>NZ_FONG01000044.1 GCF_900112845.1 Actinacidiphila alni | reverse complement strand
TTCCTGGTGGGCAGCAGCGCGCTCGACGGCCGCCACGGCCGGGACGTCCTGGTGCGACTGGCGGGCGACGGGCGGCCCGTCGTCCTCGACACCGATCTGACCTGCTCCAACGGGCCGGCCTGGTCGCCGGACGGCCGGCTGATGTACAGCGTGGACACCGGCCCCGGCCTGGTCCGGGTGCGCGCGTACGACCCGGCGGACGGCCGTACCGGCGAGCGCCGGGACTTCCTCACGATCGACGACGGGCTGCCGGACGGCCTGTGCGCGGACCGCGACGGCAACCTGTGGCTGGCGGTCTGGGGCGCGGGCGAGGTGCGCTGCTACTCGCCGACCGCGCGGCACCTGGTCACCGTACGGGTCCCCGCCGCCCACCCGACCAGCGCGGCCTTCGCCGGGCCCGACCTCGCCACCTTGCTGATCACCGCGGGCGGCCCCGACGGCGGCCTGTTCGCCGCGCGCCCGGGCGCGCGCGGCGCGCCCCTCCCGGCGTGGAACGGCGTCAGCCGCTGAGCCGGACCCCGGCGCGTCGGGAAACGGCCCCGCCGGCCGCGGGGACGTGGATCACGAGGACGACTCGGCGGCTCGGCGTCGGGTCTTCGGCCGGCTTCGGCCGGTTCCTCGGCCCGCGCGGAGGCGGCAGCGCTGTTTTTCTTCTCCTTCTTCTCGTTCTTCTCCTCGTGTCCGGTCGACGCGATCCGCCGGTCCCATTCGGGCCAAGCCGTGCCGCGGACCGCCGCCTTCAGCACCTGGCTTCGTACCGACCCGGGCAGGCCTGTACGGCGGTCCGCCCCGCCCGGAGCCCGCTTTGAGGCCGCCCGCCGGAGATCGCCGCGGATCGAACCGGGCACGTCAGAGGGGGTAACGGGCAGCGAAGCCCGCACCGCGCAGGCGGCGGGCGAGCGGTCTCGGCCGGGCCGTCCGCGGAATCGCGTACGGGGCATTGACAGAGCGCCGCCCATCACAGAATAGTTCGATCGCACTCGGTCACCGAGTGATCACGCCCGGAGGAAGGACAGCGCTCCGAGGAGCGCCGGGCGTGCGGCGGTGAGCGAGCCGCGTGGTGGAACCCGGGGGAGCCTGCCCAGCCCTGCAACGGTTGTGGAGATACCTGCGATGATCCTGATTCCCGCACTCCGGAAGCGGTCGCGCCTGGGCCTGTTACGTATGGTCGCCCTCGTCTGCGCCCTGGCGGTCGTGGCGACAGGCGCCCTCGTGGCGACCCCCTTGCCCGCCCGGGCGGACCAGACGGTGACCTCCGGCGGGGCGGTCACGGTCACCTGGCCCGGCGGCGACATGGTGGCCACCTACGACGCCGCCGGCGTCGACCCGGCCAGTGCGCAGGACTTCGTGACCACCCTGTGGCCGAAGGGCGTGGGCCTGTCACCGGGGGCGTCGCTCAGCGACCTGTTCCAGGCGACATGGCGCTCGGACTCCGGCATCGTGGCACCGTACTTCCCCGACCCGCCCACCTTCGACGGCGGCTCGATCACCGTGGCCTCCGACGGCTCCGGCGGGAGCACCATCACCGTCGACATCCCCGCCGCCGACGTCCAGGCCAATCAATTGCCGGCCTGGCTGCGGGGCGTACTCGCCCAAGTGGCTGGCGCCCTCGCCTCCGTCACCGCCTTCGGCCTGTGCGCGGCAGCCCTCATCGCCAGCTCCGCCGCCGCCCTGGTCACCACCGGACCCGCGGGCACGCTAGTCCTGACGGCCCTGGGCGGCGCGTTCTGCTCCGGCATGGGCGCCGCCTCATGGACCCTCGTCGCCACGATCGTCGGCCAATGGCTGGCCGGAGGACCGTTCGACGCCGACTTCTGGTGGGGTGCCCTGGGCGCCACCCTGGCCGCCTTCGTCGGCGGCGCGGTCCTCGGCCCCGTCCTGACGCCCGTCTTCACCCAGGCCGTGGTGTCCACCCTGAACGGCATAGGCAGGGCCCTGTCGGGCATCATCAGGTTCGTGTCGAACTGGGTCGCGGGGGGCAGTTGGGATGCCGTCGCCGCCGGGGTCGCGAGGTTCTTCGCGCGGGTGGTGCGCCTGTTCCGCAGCCGGATGCCCGCGCTCGACCCCGAGTTGGGAGGGGTGGCGCCGGTCGCCAGCGGGGAGTTCGAACTGCTGCCGCTGCCCGACGTGGGCGAGCCGTTCGCCGTCCCGCTGTGCATGGACGCCTACGGGGCGGCCGGAGGGAGCGCCAACCCCGGGCAGGCCGTGGCGATCAACGCCTGTGACGGCAGTGCCAACCAGGACTTCGACTACTACCCCAACGGCGCGATCGGGCTCTACGGGCTGTGCGTGGCGCCGGGCGGCGGCACCTCGTCGATCGGCAGCCCGCTGGTGACGCTGGAGCCGTGCGACGGCTCCTCGGACGAGCAGTGGACGCAGTCGGGCGGGGCGCTGGTGAACCAGGCGGGCGGGGGCTGCCTCGACGACCCCAATCTCGACACCGCCGCCGGCACTCAGTTGGACCTCTACCCCTGCAACGGCTCGCAGGCCCAGAACTGGCGGAAGCCGGTCGCCGAGCCCTGCGACATCTACGCCGCCCACAACACCGGCTGCGTGGCGGCGTACGCCACGACACGCGCGATGTACGCGGACTACGACGGACCGCTCTACCAGGTGAAACGGGGGTCTGACGGGACGACGAAGGACATCGGGCTCCTGAGCGCCGGCGGGATCGCGGACGCCTCCCAGCAGGACTCGTTCTGCGCCAAGACCACATGCATCATCACGGAGATCTACGACCAGTCGCCGGCCGGCAATGACCTGACCATCGCGGGCCCTGGCGGCGCCAGCGGACAGGACCAGGGCGCCGTCGCCGACGCACTGCCGATCAAGGTCGGCGGCAAGAAGGCGTACGGCGTGGACATCGAGCCCTCCACCGGCTACCGGAACAACACCACCCTCGGGGTGGCCACCGACGGCCAGCCTGAAGGCATGTACATGGTGGCCAGCGGCACCCACGTCAACGACCGGTGCTGCTTCGACTTCGGCAACGCCGAGGCCAACAGCCGTGACACCGGCGACGCGCACATGGACGCGGTGACCCTCACCACCACGTGCTACTTCGCACCGTGCAGCGGCAGCGGCCCGTGGGTGCAGGCCGACTTGGAGAACGGTCTGTTCCAGGGCGGCGGAAACGGCTCCAACCTGAACAACAAGGGCAACAAGACCCCGTTCGTCACCGCGATGCTCGGCAACAACGGGCAGGACAATTTCTCTCTCAACGGCGGCGATTCGACCTCCGGTGGCCTTTCGACCTGGTGGAACGGCTCCCTCCCAACCGGTTACGCGCCGATGAAACAGGAGGGCGGCATTATCCTCGGCACCGGCGGTGACAACAGCAACTGGGACGTCGGCTCGTGGTTTGAGGGCGTCATGACCGCGGGCGACCCCAGTCAGGCCGCAGCCGACGCCGTACAGGCCAACATCGTCTCCGCCGGATACAGCGGCAGCACCGACCCGGCTGGCGCGAGCACCGCCCCCAGCGCGGCCGGCCCCGCTGTGGTCCACGCGGCAGGGGCGACCGGCGCGGCGCACGCGGGCTACTCCAGCGTCTTCACCGTGACATCGGGCGGCGACCTCCAGGAGAGCTATCTGCCCGCGATGGGCGACGACTGGTCCACGCAGAACCTGTCGGCGAAGTACGGCACCCCGACGGTGATGCCGGGCACGCAGCCGGTCGCCCTGGTCCACTGCGGGTTCACCAGCGTCTACACCGTCGATGCCGCGAGCGGCGACCTCCAGGAGACGTATCTGCAGGCCATCGGCGGCCCCTGGAAGACCCAGGACCTGTCGGTGAACTACGGCACCCCGTCCACCGCCGAGACCCCGACCGCGGTGGTGCACTCCGCCGGCGCGTCCGGTGCCACGGACGGCTGCGGCTACACCAGCGTCTACACCGTGAACAGGAACGGTCACCTGCAGGAGACCTACCTGCCCAACGCCGGCTTCCCCGGCGACCCCTGGCACACCCAGGACCTGTCGGTGAACTACGGCGCCCCCGCCGTCGAAGCAGGCACCTCGCCGGTGGCCCTGGTCCACTGCGGCTTCACCAGCGTCTACACCGTCGACGGCAACCAGCACCTCCAGGAGACCTACCTGCCGTCCATCGGCGGTCCCTGGAAGACCCAGGACCTCTCGGTGAACTACGGCACCCCGTCCACCACCACCACCCCGACCGCGGTGGTGCACTCCGCCGGCGCGTCCGGTGCCACGGACGGCTGCGGCTACACCAGCGTCTACACCGTCGACGCGTCCGACAACCACCTGCAGGAGACCTACCTGCCCAACGCCGGCTTCCCCGGCGACCCCTGGCACACCCAGGATCTCTCCGCGAACTACGGCGCCCCCGCCGTGGCGGCGGACACGGCCCCGGTCGCACTGGTCCATATGGGCTTCACCAGCGTCTACACCGTCGACCAGGGCAGCAACCACCTCCAGGAGACCTATCTGCAGGCCATCGGCGGCCCCTGGAAGACCCAGGACCTGTCGGTGAACTACGGCACCCCGTCCACCGTCACCACCCCGATCGTGCTGCTCCACCCCGACACCGGCGGCAACCTCGACTGGACCAGCGTCTACACGATCGACCAGTTCAGCGACCACCTGCAGGAGACCTACCTGCCCAACGCCGGCTTCCCCGGCGACCCGTGGGTCACCCAGGACCTGTCGGCGAAGTACGGCACCCCGCCCGACGAGACGACGGACACCCCCACAGCCGGCGCGTCGGCCGTCCATTCCGGCTACACCAGCCTGTATTCGGTGGATTCCAGCGGGAATCTGTGGGAGACCTACCTGACCGCCATGGGCCAGCCGTGGCACGCCCAGAACCTTTCCGCGGAGTACGGCACCCCCAAGGTCATGGACGCCACCGCGCCGGTAGCCCTCACCCACGACGGCTACACCAGCGTCTACACCGTCGACGCGAAATCGGGCCACCTCCAGGAGACGTACCTGCCGGCCATCGGCGACGGCTGGAGCACCCAGGACCTCTCCGACAAGTTCGGCACCCCGGCGTCCACGACCACGCCCACCGCCGCCTTCCACGACGGTTACACCAGCGTCTACACCACCGACGGCGACAACGGCGACCTGTGGGAGACCTACCTGCCCGGCGCCGGTTTCCCCGGCGACCCGTGGCACTCCCAGAACCTGTCGGCGAAGTACGGCACCCCGTCGGTCGACGCGTTCACGTCCCCGGTCGCCGTCACCCATGACGGGTACACCAGCGTCTACACGATCGACGCCGTGAACGAACACCTCCAGGAGACCTATCTGCCCGCCATGGGCGACGACTGGTCCACGCAGGACCTGTCGGCGAAGTACGGCACCCCGGCCGTCAACATCCTCTCCTCCCCGACCGCGGTCGTCCACGACGGGTACGTCAGCGTCTACACGATCGACGCCAACGGCGACGACACCACCAAGGGCCACCTCCAGGAGACCTACCTGCCCGCCATGGGCGACGCGTGGGCCACCCAGGACCTGTCGGCCAAGTACGGCGCCCCCCAACCGGTGGGCGGGATACCGCTGACAGCGCTCCACCACACCGGCTACACCAGCGTGTACTCCGTCGACCCGGGCAGCTTCGACCTCCAGGAGACCTATCTGCCGGCGATGGGCGACGACTGGTCCACGCAGGACCTGTCGGCGAAGTACGGCACGCCCCCCACCCAGGACCCGCTCGCCGCGCTGCTCCACTACGACACCGCCGGCGGCCTCACCTGGACCAGCGTCTTCACCGCCGACAGGTCGAGCGGCGACCTCCAGGAGACCTATCTGCCCGCCATCGGCGACGGCTGGACCACCCAGAACCTCACCGGCAAATACGGCGCTCCACACCTGTAGAACCACCCTGCAGGGGACCGCCGGTCGGGCGCGCCCTGGCCCCGCACCTCCGTCTGGTGGACGGCTCGCGCGCTCGCGCCCCGTGGCCAGGTCAGTCCTGGGGGATGTCGGTCGAGCGGGAGAGTTCCTCCCATTCGGTGGCGCTGTCGGCCAGTTCCCGGGATCGCTGGGTGAACGAGGCGAGTGTGTCGCTGCCCGCCGCCCACCGCTCGGGAGGTGTGCCGAGGGCCGCCAGCCGGACGATCGCCGGACCGAATTTCGCTGGATCGCCGAGCTGAGTGTGGCTGCTCGCGTCGAGGTAGGCCCGCTGTTCTGCGCGGAACGGCGCATAGTCGTCGATCTCCACGTCCGCGTGTCCGACGGAGGTCGGGTCGAGGAAGTCGGTGCGGAACATCCCCGGGTGTACGCATGTGGCGTGGATGCCGAACGGTGCGAGCTCGCGCCCGAGCCCCTCCGACCAGCCGGTGACGGCGAACTTGGTCGCGCCGTAGACGGGCGAGCCGGCGATGCCGATGATGCCGGACAGCGAGGAGATGGTGATGACGTGCCCCGACCGCTGGGCGCGCATGACCGGCAGGACGGCCCTGGTGACGTCGAACACGCCGAAGACGTTGGTGGCGAACTGCCTCTCGACGGACTGCGGCGACTGCTCCAAGCGCGAGGAGAAGTACGCCTCGCCGCTGCGGGCGACTCTTG
>NZ_FONG01000043.1 GCF_900112845.1 Actinacidiphila alni | reverse complement strand
GACCAGATGCCGTGCGCCACGTAGTTGCTGGTCTCGAAGCCGAACCAGTTGACGCCCGCGATCCGGACGGCCTTGCCGGTGGAGTCCAGGATCTGCCGGCCGCTGGTGTGCCAGTAGCCGCTCGCGGCCTCCCCCGCGGCGGGGGCGGCGGCCGGTGCGGCCGCCGCGGTGGCGTGCGTCTGGCCGGCCAGTGAGAGCAGGGCGAGCAGGGCCGCCGCGACGGCGGCGGCGAGCAGGACCCGCAGCCGGCTCAGACGCCGCGACAGGCCCGGGGTATTCAGGGGACTCGGGGAGTCCGGGACGGTGACCACGGTGGCGATTCCTCTCGGTGGGGGGACGGAACGCTTCAGTTCGTGGTGGGGGTTCCGACGGGACCGCTTATGGGAGCGCTCCCATTCGTAACCGTATGGAAGCGACGTCAGCCGTCCGGCGTCAAGAGGAAGCGCAGCCTTCAAGAAGTGAAGCGGCGTCAATGGCAGGGCTACGCCGGTTGTCGCGTGCAGCTCAGCTGAAGCTGATTGAGAGTTCGAGGTTGGTCGGTCGGGACCGCCGTGGGCTGGGGCTGGCGTTGCTCAGGTGGGCTGGAGGGTGTGTGCGTAGTCGCGGAGGTCGTTGATGGGTTGTTCGGTGCGTTTGTCGAGGCGGGCGAGGAGGGTGTGGGCGAGGTCGATGCAGCGGGGGGCGCGGGTGTGGGTGGCTGCGTCGAGGGCGGTTTTGGCGGCGGTGGCGATGGCGGCGGCGTCGTGGTGGTGGAGGGTGGTTTCGGCCCAGTAGGTGAGGAAGATGGACTGGGTTCGGCGGCGTTGCGGGTCAAGTTCGGTGAGCCCGCCTGCGATCGCGGTACGGGCCCGGGTGGTGTCGCCGAGGTCGAGCCAGCAGCGGCCGGCGTCGGCGGTGATGTCGCTGGCCGACATCCAGGACACCACGGCGGGGGTCGTGCCGGGGCGGGCGCGGTCGAGTTCGGCTTCGGCGGACAGCAGGGCTCGTTCGACGTCGGTGCGGTCCTGGAGGACGGCGCTGGCTCGGGCGCGTCGCACGTCGAGCAGCGCGCGGGTGGCGGGGGCGGGTGTGCGGGAGCGGGCGTATTCGAGGATGGCGACGGCGTCTGCGGGGCGGGCCAACCAGGTGGCCTGGTAGGCGAGATCGGACAGGGCAACGGCGGCCAGGTCCCGGTCGCCGGCCTGGTGGGCGGCGTGGACGGCGGCTTCCCAGCGGTGTTGGGCGGGCGCGTGCTGGCCGGCGTCGAAGCGGATCCACCCGGCCTGGTGGGCGAGGTCGGCGGCCACCGTGTGCAGGCGCCGGTGTATTGCGGCGGGGTAGTTGTCCTGGTCGATGAGGTCGATGGCGGTGGCCAGATGGGCGTCGACGAGTTTCCGCAGCATCGGGCCGCCGGCTGCGGACAGGGCGCGCAGTTCGCCGGTGCGTGCTTCCAGCCAGGCCAGCAGTTCGGGATCGACGCGGTGTCCGGAAAGGGCACGGTCGAGACGCCCGGGTTCGACGGCGGCCCAGTGGGCGGCGAATCCGACGAGGGTGCCGGTGGGCAGGACGAGAAAGGACCGTCGTTCCATGGGGGTGGCCTGAATCTCTCGGAGGGCGGCGCGGCTTCCGGACGGGCTGAGCGGGTGGGGCTCGTGGTAAGCGGGCAGCCAGTAGGGCCAGCCGAGCTGGGTCACGACCGACAGGGGGACGCCGAGGAGGCCGGCCAGCAGCTGCTGGCTCTCGGCATTGGGTATCGCGCTGCGACTTTCCCACCGCCAGACGCGGTTGCGGTCGGCGCCGCTGCGCAGCCCGAGCTGGCGGGCGTGCCGGCGCAGGGCGCGGGCGAGGTCGTCCATCGACCAGTTCCTGGTGCGCCGTATGTGGGTGAGCGGGTGGTCTTCCAGCTCCACGGTTCCCCCCCGGGTTGTCGCCTGGATCCACCATGCCGCACCCGCCCGGTGATGGGGGAGGGCGCCTCGGCGCGGGACACACACCGGGCACACAGTTGCCCCCTTCAAGCACGCGGTTCGTGGTGTTGTCCTGTGCCTGTCGGCGCCGCGTGGCCGCGCGGCCGGTTCAGGAAGAAGGTTTCGTGATGACTGTTGGTGATGACAGGCTGATGGCGCTGTCGGGGCGGACCGTGGTGGTCACCGGTGCGTTCGGGCTGGTCGGCAGCCGTATCGTGCACCGGCTCCGGGAGATCGGGGCCAAGCCGCTGGCGGTGGGCCGCCGCGACGCCTACGGCGACGCGGGCACGTCGCTGTTCGGCCTGCAGCCGGCCGATCCGGATGTGATCGCGGGCGACATCCACGACTCCGCGCTGATGGACGATCTGGTCTCGCGCGGCGACTTCGTGATTCACGCCGCCGCACTGGCCGACGTCGCGGAGTGCACCCGCAACCCCCAGGCGGCCGTCCGCGCGAACATCGCCGGCACCCAGGCCGTCCTCGACGCCGCGGCCCGCCACGCCGGGACACTGGCCAGGCTGGTGTTCGTCTCCTCCGCCAGTGTTTACGGGCTCGGCGGAAGCACCGCTTCGGCGGGCCGGTTCGCCGAGGACGACGAGCTGCGCCCGGTCAGCGTGTACGCCAACTCCAAGATCTGGGGCGAGCACCAGACCGCGCTGGCTCTGGGCGGCACCGACGCCTCGTACGCGGTGGTGCGGTACTTCTCCGTCTACGGCAAGCCGCAGGTGGTCAAAGCGAACTCGCACAGCTGGGTGGTGGCGTGGTTCGGGATGCGCGCCGCGCTCGGTCTGCCGCTGGTCCTCAACGGCGGCGGGGTGCAGGTCCGCGACATGGTCCACGTCGACGACATCGCCACCGCGACAATGCTGGCCGCGGTCGAGCCGGCGGCGCACCGCGCCACCGTGAACATCGGCAGCGGGCGGGCCACGTCCATCCGGCAGATCGCGGAGATGGTGGCCGCCTACCACCCGGGCACCCGGATCGAGAGCGCGCCGCTGCCGCAGGGCGACCCGCTGGGCGCCTGCGCCGACATCACCCGCATGCGGGACGTACTGGCGTGGGAGCCGCGGACCGGCATCGAGGACGGGGTGACCGACTACCTGCGGTGGCTGGAGCGGACGCCGGAGGCGATCCCGGACTGGCTGCGCCGACAGGCAGCCTGACCCGGGGTCAGATGACGGGCGGGCGTCCAAGCCGGGTCAGCTCCCACACGGTGTGCCAGCGCATCGGGCGGCGCGGCCCGCACGGAGTGCGCCACCCCTCGGCGAACCCGGCGAACCACGCCTTGAGCCCGGCGGCCGTGCGGGTGCGGGCCATCGTGAGGGCGACCCAAGTGCTGAGGTAGACCGGCACCAGCGGCGCCGGCAGGTGGCGGCGGGCGAGGAAGACACGGTTGCGGGCGTTGACCCGGTAGAAGAACGAGTGCCGGGCGGGCGAGGTCCGCGGGTGCTGGAGCAGCAGATCCGGCTCGTACAGGACCTTCCATCCGGCGTTCACCGCCCGCCAGGCCATGTCGGTCTCCTCATGCGCAAAGAAGAACGACTCCGGCCAGTCACCGACCTCGGTCAGCATCGCCGTCGACAGCACGTGCGCCCCGCCGAGGAAACCGGTCACATACCCGCCGCGCATCGGATCACCAGCCCTCAGGCGCGGCACGTGCCGCCGCTGCGTCAACCCGGTCTCGTCCGCGATCCGGAAACCCACGATCCCCAGCCGGGGGTCGGCCTCATACAGGCCGGTGATCTTCTCAAAGACATCGTCCGCGACCAGCAGCCCGTCATCGTCCAGATCCAGCACCAGATCCATGTCCCGCAGCCGGTCCAGTGCGGCATTACGGCCGCCGGTCACCCCGAGATTCTCCGGCAGCTCGACGGTCTCCACCCACGGCGGCAGATCCGGCAGCGCGCACCCGTTGGCAACCACCACCGTCCGCGCCGCCGGGACGCTCTGCCCGGCAACCGAGGCCAGCAGATCGGCCAGCTCCTTGGGCCGCGTGCCCATCGTCAAGATCGCCACGCCCAGCTTCACGACCGCCGCACCCGAACCTTTCGAGGCACCCATGACCCGCACCGCGACACTGCGCGACCTGGCCCTGGCCCGCCGACTGCCTGACCACCAGATGATGGACAGGGAAACACTCGGCTGGATCGAAATGAACGCGCCGAGAACACCGACCCTACCGGCGTCGTGCCACCCGCAGCAGCTTCCGCTGCTGATTCCGGACACCGACTGGTTCACCGCCCCCGCGCTCGCCGACGGCGCGCACGGGGTCCGGCACAACGCCCGCGTCAGCCTGCTCGCCGCGGTGCTGGCCGCCGAACACCGGCTCGGGCCCGAGGACACTGACGCCCTGCGGGTGGCCGGGGCCGTCCACGACTGCCGCCGCGCCGACGACCGGCACGACCCCGGCCACGGCCGGCGGGCCGCCGACTGGCTCCTGCAGGCCACGGCCGCCGTCACCGAAGGTCTCGGCGTCGCGCTCCCGGAGACCGCCGTGCGCCGGGCCGCGGTCGCCATCGCCCTCCACGACGTTCCGTACGGCGACTTCACCCCCGCCCAGGCCCGCGCCTACCGGCACGCGGCGGTCGTGGTGGACCTGCTCAAAGCCGCCGACTGCCTGGACCGCTACCGGCTGCCGCTGCGGCGGTGGTGGCCCGACACCTCACACCTGCGCGCCACGGTCCGGCCCTGGTGCCACGGCCTGGCCGCTCAGCTCGTGATCCGCTCCGAGACCGCCCGCCTGGACGGCGCCACCCACGCCGCTGCCCTCCACCACGCCACCAACCCCAGGTAGGAAGAGACACGCCCGATGGACAAGAGCATCGCCGCAGAATGGGACCGCGCGCACACCGACTTCACCCGGCCGCCGAACCGGCCCGCCCCGGCCGGACTGACCGCATCCGAAACCGACTGGCGCACCCGGCTGGAAACCACCACCCCAGGCGGCTGGCTGCTGGCCGACAACGCCATGACCACCACGATGACCAGCGGCAAACCCATCCACCTGATGCACACCACCAACGCCCTGGACGCGATCCGCGCCAGCGGCCAGCTCTACGCCTCCTCCGGATGCCTGGTCGCCGCCGTGTACTGCGCGCCCCTGACCCCGGTGGCCGGGGGCTTGCGCCCGCACAACCTGGGCGCCTACCTCCGGCAGACCAAACCCCACACCCAGACCCTGATCCTCCAGATCACACCCGCCGCGCCCGCTGCGGCCCGGGGCATCGACTACCTCCGGCTCGGCCCGGTTCACCTGCGCACCTACCAGCAGCACCGCAGCTTTCTCACCGCGCAGGAGGACGACCAGCTGCGCACCGCCGCCGTGTCTCGTATCCGGGCCACCGCTTCCTTCCTGGACATGCTCCTGGCCAACGCCACCGGCCGCTTAACCGACCCGGCCGCCTTCGTCGACCGCCTCGCCGCCGCCGTCCCCGGATTCCCCTTCCTCGGATACCTGTACTTCGAGGTCCTGTCGGAATACCTGATGCTCCACTCCACCAGTACCGAGACCGCCGCCTGCGCCGAGCACGGCGAGATGAACAACCTCCTCTACAAGCGCCTGGCCTTCACCGCCGTCCCCGGCATGGCGAAGCTGTTCGACCTCGCCCTGTTCCACCCCGACAGCCAAACCCTCCGGGGTCTGATCGCCGGCATCGAACCCGGACTCGCCGACGGTGCCGCGACCTACACCCGCGACCGCCTGTCCCACCTGTTCGCCGCCGTCGCCCTCCACCCCGGACAGGACGCCACCTCTGTCACCTTCGCCCAGCCCGCTACCTTCGAGGACGTGGCCGCGTACGCCCCGGGCCTGCTAGGGCAGACGCTCTTCCGCGAGATGCGCATCCTGCCCCGCTACCCCCAGCTCTATCCGGTCTTCGAGCAGGCCAAAGCCCTCGAAGCCTGGTCTTACTGGAACACCCACCGCATCGCGACACCCTTCAACGGCGTCCTCCCCAAGGGAGAAATCGGCGTCAGCACCGCCCACCCGGGCTCCAATCTGCGGGCTTGGGCCGCCACCACCGACGATCGCGGCCTGTTGCACCTGGCCGAACCCATCGACATCGCCCCGTCGCCCCGCCTGGCCGATCTCCACCTGACCGCCATGCGCCGCGACAAGACCGGCCAGGCCGCGGGTCACTGCACGACCGGCACACCCCGGCACACGGAGGCGACAGGGGATTCACGCCTCACGTCCCGCGACCGGCACCCGTAACGCGCCGCGGGTATCGAACGCGGGTGGAGTTAGCACTGCCGTGGAGAGAGGGAAGCCCATTCCGTTGGCGTGCGGCAGAACGCCGGTTCCGGCGAATCACCACGTCGTGCCGTTCGAGCGGGATCGGTCCGAGCAACGAGTGTTCAGCTGGCTGCGCGGAGTGTGAGCCGCGGCGTCGGCGGGAGGGGCTCGGCGTGCGGGCCTGCGGCGAAGGACTGCGTGACGAAGGCGGCGAAGCGTCGGGCGGCTGCGACCTTGGCGGCCGTCGAGGACGCGGTGATGCCGTTGTTGGCCATCAGGACCATGCTGAGATCCGTCAGCGTCACGTCCCGGCGAAGCGCACCTTCCTCCTTCGCGGTCTGCATCAGCACGGACAGACCAAGCAGTGTTTCGTCGCGCTCATCGGAAAGCTCGGCCGACGGGATCGACGGCGCGCCGAAGGTACGGGCGAAATCCTGGTGGTGTGCGTGCAGGACCATGAGGTCCTGGATGACGAGGCGCAAGCCCTCCCAGGGATCCGCGGCGGCCAGTCCGTTCTCCACGATCTGATGGCACGTCGCGAACTGTTCGGCGAACGCCTCGGCGAGCAGGTCGTCCTTGGACGGGAAGTGGCGGTAGACCGTAGCGACGCTCACCCCGGCCCGCCGAGCCATCTCCCGCACGGACACCTGCGGCCCTGCGGAGGCGACGGTGCGCCGGGCGGCGGCCAGGATGCGCAGCCGGTTGTCCCGCGCGTCCGAGCGCTCCCCGGTTCTCATTTCCGCACCCACCGTTCTCACTTTACGCAGGTGCGTCACGATGGCGGCCTACGGTCGAGCACATGAGAACAGTTCAGTTTTCCCGGTACGGTCCGCCCTCTGTCATGGAAGTCGGCGAGGCGCCCGAGCCACAGGCGGGCCCGGGAACGGTACGCATCGCCGTGCGCGCCTCCGGCTTCACCCCCGCGGACGCTTACGTGCGCTCCGGGCGGCTGAAGGACATGATGGCCATTGGCTTCCCCTACCGGACCGGGTTCGACGCGGCCGGCGTCGTGGATCAAGTCGCAGAAGGCGTGACGGACACCGCGGTCGGTGACGAGGTGTTCGGCATGACCACCACGCGGGCGCGCGGCGCGAACTCCGACTCTGCGGTGCTCACTTCGTGGGCGCGAAAGCCTGCTGCCTGGTCCTGGCCCGAGGCGGGCGGTGCTGCCGGGAGCGTGGAAACCTCCACCCGCGTCCTGGACCGACTCCGGGTCGGAGCGTCCGACACGGTCCTCGTACAGGGTGCGGCGGGCGCCGTCGGCACAGTCGCCGTCCAGCTGGCCGCGGCCCGCGGAGCCCGCGTCATCGGCACCGCCAGCGAGCACAACCACGACTTCCTGCGCTCCATGGGCGCCACACCCACCACCTACGGCGAAGGCATCGTCGAACGCGTCCGTGCCCTGGCGCCGGACGGGGTGGACGCGGTCTTCGACTGCGCAGGCGGCTCCCTGCCCGATCTGATCACCATCGCGGGCGACGCCACACGGGTGGTCACCATCGCCGATTTCATGAATGCGGCCGCATACAACGTGCACCTTTCGCACGGCGCACCCGCCGACGAGGAGGGCAAGACGATCGGACCGGCCGCGGATCCGCTGGCGGTGCACGGTCTGGCCCTCGCCGCCGAACTGGCGGACCGGGGCAAGCTGCGCATCCCGATCGCCGGCGCCTTCCTGCTGGAAGACGCCTCGGCAGCCCACGAGCTGAGCGAGAGCGGGCACGCACGCGGAAAGATCGTCTTCCTCAACGAATGACGCGGCACCGGTCCCGGACGTACTCCTTCCGCGTACGCGCGCCGAAACCCACCACGGCAGGAACGGATCGACCACCGCCCTGGCAGGCTACCGATGAAATGGGCCGCCCCGTGTGACGAAACGCGAGCCGGTTCGGCGGACCCATCGGTGCTGAGCGCGTTCACGTCGGCGCCGACGCTCAGGGGCGGGTACGTGGGCGCCTTTGCGCGGGAACCCAGCGCGACGGAAGCCACGTACCGGCTGGTCAACGAATTCCGTCGGTTGCCCCTAGCGGGCTGTGCGGGAGGTGGTGCGGAACTTGCCGGGCGGAATGCCCCGTGCGCGGCGGAAGGCGCGGCTGAAGGCGTAGGCCGAGGTGTAGCCGGCGTCCTGGGCGATGCGTTCGAGGGAATCGTCGGAGTCCCGCAGGCGACGTGCGGAAAGGTCCAGGCGGCGTCGGGTGAGGTAGGCGGCCGGTGTCTCGCCCAGGGCTGCCGGGAAACGGCGGGCAAGCGTGGCCCGCGAGACGCCGGCCGCGCGGGCAAGCTCCTGTGCCGTCCAAGGGCGGCCGGGCTCCGCGTCGATCACTGCCATGACCGAAGACACGATGGGGTCGCGCAGGGCGTGCAGCGGGGACACCGCACTGTCGTCACCGCGTTCGAGCCAGTCCCGCAGGGCCTGGACCAACAGGACGTCGACGAGGCGGGCGAGGACGATCTGGCTTCCGGGCCGCGGTGCGGTCAGTTCACGGCCCACCAGGCGGATGGTCTCGGCGAGTCCGCCGCCGTCGCCCTGTCCGCGTAGCAGGACGGTGTCGGGCAGCGCAGTGAGGAAGGATCCGGAGGCCGTGGGGTCGTGCGTGTAGTGCGCGCAAAGGATGCGGGTGTGCGCCTGCCCGTGCCCCATGCGGACCGTGCCGTCGGCCGCGAGCGTGTACCCGTCGGAGCGCTGCGGCGTCGTGCGGGCCAGCGCCTCGGGGCCGCCCGCCAGGGCGTGCGCACGGCCGCCGGGGAGCAGCAGGACGTCACCGGCCCGCAGCTGCAGCGGATCTGAGCCCTCGGGGGCGATCCACACCGTGCCCGAGGTCACCGCATGGAACGCGGCACCCGGCTGCTCGGCCGACCACCACCCCCAGTCGTCCCCGGCGGCGATCCGCGCGCCCAGCACGCCGCGCACCAGCTGGGCATCAATGAGTCCACTCAAGGCATCCATACACTCAGCATCTCAGATAGATGAGCGTTTCAGGTATCAAATTGAGAATATGTGCCATTGAGGCTCGCATGGCTCGGTTCTAGCGTTGCAGTCATGGACATCAAGGGAAGCATTGCACTCGTCACCGGCTCCAACCGCGGCATCGGCCGGCACTTCGTCCAGCAGCTTCTGGACCGGGGCGCCGCGAAGGTGTACGCCGCCGCCCGCAGGCCGGAGGCCGTCGACGTGCCCGGCGCGATTCCGCTGGCGCTCGACATCACCGACCCGCACGCGGTGACCGCTGCCGCGGCCATCGCCTCCGATGTGACGCTGCTGGTCAACAACGCGGGCACCGCCACCGGCAGTGACCTGGTGACCGGCGACCTCGCCGCGATCCGGCAGGAGATCGACACCAACTTCTTCGGCCCGCTCGGCATGATCCGCACGTTCGCACCGGTCCTGGCCCGCAACGGCGGGGGAGCCATCCTGAACGTGAACTCGCGCATGTCCTGGCTCTCCTTTCCCGGCGTCAACGCCTACGCCGCCTCGAAGGCCGCCGCGTGGAGCATGACCAACGGAGTACGCCTGGAGCTGGCCGGGCAGGGCACCCAGGTCACCGGCCTCTACCTCAGTTCGACCGACACCGACATGATGGCCGCCTGGGACTTTCCCAAGAACGACCCGGCCGATGTCGTGCGGGTTGCCCTCGACGGTCTGGAAGCCGGGGCGCCTGAGGTGCTCGCCGACGACGAGACCCGCGAGACCAAGGCGTCTCTCGCCGGCTGAGCTGAGACGGCACGCCGGCGGTCGGCCGAATGCCGGCGGGCGACGGCGGCCCCGCTCAACAGCGCGTTGTTCACGAAGGGTTGTTATGTCTGTGTCTCGTCCCGTCCTGCGCACGGCGCTTGTCACCGGATCGACGAGCGGCATCGGTAGGGCGACCGCGCTCGCCGCGCCGGCCAGCATGTTGTTGTTCACGGGCGGGACGGCGAGCGCGGCCGTGCGGTCGTCGATGCGATCCGGTCCGCGGGAGGGCGGGCGGACCTGATTCTGGCCGACCTGTCGGAGGAGAAGGAGGCTGCCCGTCTCGCGCACGAGGCGGAGGAACGCACCGGCGGTCTCGACGTCCTGGTCAACAACGCGTTCCTGGCGCAGCAGTACGCCCCGAGCGCGCAGAGTTCGGGGACCGACCCCGACCGGTCGGTTGCCGTCAAGGTGAAGGCCCCGCTCGCGCTCGTCGCCTTGATCGGTCCGAGGACGGCGGAGCGGGGCCGGGGGTCGATCGTCAACGTGTCGATGGCCGCCGCGAACAAGGCGGTGCCGGGCATCGTGCTGGTCTCCGCGGCGAAGTCCGGTGTGGAGTCGCTGACGCGAGGCTGGACCGCCGAGTGCGCACCGGCGGGCGTGCGGGTGAACACGGTCAGTCCGGGCGTGGTCCTCACCCCGCGGACGAGCAACTCCGGTATCAGGCGGAGCAGTTCGCACGGGCGACACCGGCTCGTCGTCCCGCACGGCCTGAGGGGGTCGCCGACGTGATCGCGTTCCTGGCCTCACCTGCGGCATCCTTCGTCTTCGGCGCCGACCTGCCCGTCGACGGCGGCATGTCCGTCTTGTAGGAGGCGGGTTTGCGCCGTGGGCGGCAGTCCCGCTGTTCAGATCAGAGGAGTCAGCACGATGGACGGACGGCAGGCTGCGGGCGGCGTCCCGGCCGGCGCGCGGCAGTGGATCGAGGAGTCCGAGACGCTCACGACAAGCGCCGGGCACCGGATCGCGTACCGGCGGCGAGGTCAGGGTCCCGCCGTGCTGATGCTGCACGGCTTCCCGACCTGGTCCTACGACTACGCCGAGGTGGCCGCCGACCTCGAGGCCGACCACCACGTCGTCACCCTGGACTTCCTCGGGTACGGGGTCTCGGACAAGCCCGATCCGTACGACTACACCGTCACCGAGTCTGCGGACATCGTCGAGGAGCTGGTCGCGCATCTCTCGCTGGGCGGCGTCGATCTGGTCGTCCACGACTACGGCGCCATCGTCGGCCAGGAACTCCTGGACCGCCGCCGTCACGACGCCCTCGGCTTCACCGTCCGCAGCGTGACGGTCCTCAACTGCGCGATTGTCTACAGCGCTTACCGCCCCACGACGCTTCAGAAGCTGCTCGTCAAACCCGTCCTCGGGCACTTTGTCGCGTCGCGGGTGACGCCCTCGCGCGCCCGCGCCGGACTGGACGCGGTCCGGGGTACCGCGAAGCTGACCGACGCCGAGTTCGAGAGCCTGTGGCTGGGCATGTCCCGCGACAACGGGCACAAGCTCACCTATCGCCTGATCCGCTACAACACCGAGCGTGACCTGCACCACGCCCGGTGGGAGGCCGCCCTCCGCGAGTGGGACGGTCCTCTTCACCTGATGTGGGGGCTGGCCGACCCGGTCTCGGGCGCACACGTCCTGGAACGGGCCAGGCGGCTGCTGCCGCAGGCGAGGGTGACCGCGCTCGCGGACGCGGGGCACTTCCCTCAGTCGGAGTCCCCGAGGACCGTGGCCGCGGCGATCCGGGGCGGATGAACGGCCTGGTCGCGGTAGGGTGCGAGGAAGGGCCGCAGTGCTGACAGCAGTTCCTGCGGCGTCTCCTCGGGCGGGAAGTGGCCGCAGCCGGGGATGACGACGCCGGTGACGTCGTCCGCGGCCCGGTCCATCGTCGCAGCGACCGCCGCACCGAGGTTCTGCGCCCCGCCGACGGCCAGCACGGGCAGCGTCAGACGGCGCGCTGCGCGCTGCTCGTTCTGGGCGATGGTCTCGTCGAGAGACCGGTAGAAGGCGAAGCTGGCACGCAGCGCGGCGGGATCGGCAGCGAGGGTGTCGACGTAGTGCTGCACGGCGTGGTCGGGCAGCGGCCGTGCGGCCTTCGCGGTGAACTGGTGGCCGAAAAAGAGGTGCTCACGGCCCTCGACCAGCTTCTCGTTGATCCCGCCGAGGCGGTTGAAGGCGAAGTGCCACAGGCGGTCGTTGACCTCTGCGGCACTGAACAGCGGCGGCGACGGCGTCAGACCGGGGACGGCCGCCTCCGCGACTGCGAGTCGCTCGACCCGCTCGCCGTGGTCAGCAGCCAGGGCATAGCCGGTCCACATGCCGATGTCGTGTCCGACCACGGCGAACGTCCCGTGTCCGAGCGCGGTCATCAGGCCGGCCATGTCACGGGCGAGGGTGCCGGTGTCGTAGCCGGTCGCGGGCTTGTCGGACAGCCCCACACCGCGCGCGTCGACCGCGACAACCCGGAACTCGCGGGCGAGGGCGGGCATCACCAGGCGCCAGGCGTACCAGGTCTGCGGCCAGCCGGCGAGCAGCAGCAGCGGCGGGCCCTCGCCTCCGGTCACCGCGTGCAGGCGCAGGCCGTCGACATCGACGTACCGGCTGGTGAAGGTGTCGGTGAATCCGGCAGGAAGGCGCGGGACCCGGCCGACGGACCCTCGGCCCGTGGGCCGGTCCGGCGGGGCGGACGGCAGGTGCATGCGACGTTTCCTCTCCGGGCACTCGACCGGCGGGAAGCTCCTCGACCGGCCGTCTTGGATCGATCAGTACAAGATTACTGTACCGATCGATCCAACACGGGGATAGGGTGGTTGAGAAGCACCACGGGTCAGCGGCAAGGAGGCGTCGGCGGTGGCCGGACGCAAGCAGTTCGACGTCGACACGGCCGTCGAGCAGGCCATGCAGGTGTTCTGGCTGCGCGGATACGCGGACGCGTCCCTGGACGCTCTCGGCTCGGCCACCGGCCTGGGCCGCGGGTCGTTCTACGGCGCCTTCGGCAGCAAGGACGCCCTCTTCCGGAAGTGCCTCGACCGCTACTCGACCTTCTACGGCGCGCAGTACGAGCGGGCCCTGAGTGCGTACCCCGGCGAGCCCGCGCGCCTCGTCGAGGCGTTTCTCGCCGTCACCCTGCGCCGTATCGCCGACCCGGCCGTGCCCGCCGGCTGCCTGATCGCGCAGTCCCTCGCCCAGCTGCCGATGCTCCCGCCGGACAGCAGAGCCCACGTGCGCGAACTGCTCGACGCCCAACGGGAGCGCGTACGCGCGGCGTTCACCGGTCTGGATGCCGAGAGCAACGTGCTGGACGATCTGGCCACGTACGTCGTCGCGGTCAATCAGTCCCTGGCCGTGCTGAGCCGGGCCGACGTCCCGGACGTCGAACTGCGCAGCGTGGCCGCGCTCGCCGCCCGGACCGCCGGCCGCGGGGCCGGGTAACGAGGGCCGCCCGTCACGGTGCTGCGCCCCGGCTGTGGTGCTACGGCACGAGGACGAGCCGTCCGCGCAACCCGCCCCCTGCGAGGGTCTGGTGGGCCTGGGCGATCTCCTCCAGCGGGAAGGTCCTGGCCACCCGCAGGGTGATCAGACCGGTGCCGGCGAACGCCGCCAGCTTGGCCAGGCGTTCCCCGTCTGTGTGCCAGGCCAGGTTGGTCGTCCGCACCTGGCGGCGGGCCATGGGGGCGGAGTTGAGCAGCGACACGAAGGAGCCGCCGTGCCGGACCGCGTCCGCCGCGCCGGCGGCCAGGTTGGCTGCGTCGATCGCACCGTCCACGCCACCCGGCACGAACGAGAGGACCGCCGGTACGAGGTCCTCCTCACGCGGGACGAACAGCTCCGCGCCCGCCTTCCGTACCAGCTCCTCGTCCGCCGCCCCTGCTTGAGCGATGACGCGCAGACTGCGCAGGCGCGCGAGCTCCAGGGTGTAGAGGCCGACTCCGCCGGCGGCGCCGGTGACCAGTAGCCACTGGGCCGGCTCCAGGGCCAGTGCGTCCAGGGCCTGGTCTGCGGTGGTGGCGTTCAGGCCGAGCGTGGCTAGCCGCACGAGATCCGTTCCCGCTGGGGCCGGGGCGAGTTCCCAGTCCCTGAGCAGGACGTACTCCGCCTGGGTTCCCAGATCGCGGTCCAGGCGCTCCTGGGTGCCGACGACCCGGTCACCGGCGGTGAACCGGGTGACGTCCTCGCCGATTGCGGCGACGGTGCCCGCCACGTCCGCGCCCAGGCCGTACTGACCGCGCTGAGCGACGGCGCCGTACTGCACGTTCAGGCCCTCGCGTACCAGGACGTCGGCGAAATTGACCGAGGCACCGGCCACCTTGACCAGCACTTCTCCACGGCCCGCCTCGGGGGCGGGCGTCTCGACGATTTCGAGGACCTCGGGCCCGCCGAACCTCTTCACCACTGCCGCACGCATCTGCCACTGCCTTCCTGCTAGCCCGTTCCACCTGCGCTCGTGCAGCGGAATACGAGATCACCTATGACGGTGCGCGAGCGGCGGGCGGTGAGCCAGGGCCGGCTTTACCTGGTCCCAGCAGGACCAGGCTCAGCCCGCTGCGGCGTCGTAGCGTAGATGGGGTGGAGACGACGATCGGTGAGTTCCTGCGCACCCGGCGCGGGCACATCTCGCCTGAGCAGGCAGGGCTCCCGCCGAGCCATACCCGGCGGCGGGTGCCCGGGCTGCGGCGTGAGGAAGTGGCGCTTCTCGCCGGGGTCAGCCCGGACTACTACGTCCGCCTGGAACAGGGCCGCGCACCCCACGTGTCCGACCAGGTGCTCACTGCCGTCGCCGAGGCCCTGTCACTCTCCGACACCGAGGCGGAGCATCTGCGCAACCTCGCGCGCCCCGCGCGGGACACCGCTTCGCCAGGCAGGGCGGGGAAGGGATCCGGCGCGGTGCCGGACGAGCCGCTGGTGCGGCTGCTGCACACCATGACCGGCACCCCCGCCCTGCTCCTCGACACCCGTCTCGACATCGTCGCGGCCAACAGCGCGGCCGAGGCTGTCTTCGACGTGTCCGGCATGCCGGAGCCGCGCAACGCTGCCCGCCAGCTCTTCCTGCATCCCGAGGCGCGGTCGCGCTACGCGAACTGGGACGCGATCGCCGCCGAGACCGTCGCCCAGCTCCGCCTGCTGACCGGCCGCCGCCCCGACGACACCCGGCTCGCGGCGCTCGTGGGCGAGCTCGCCATACGCAGCGAACCCTTCCGGATCCTGTGGGCGACTGGAGACGTCCGGGAAAAGCGCCTGGGCGTCGCCCGCATCCTGCACCCGGCCGTCGGCACACTCAGCTTCGACTACCACGCCCTCGCCGTACCCGCCCGCCCCGACCGCACCCTGCTCACCTACCTGCCCCGGCGCGGATCCGCCGAGGCTCTGGGCATCCTGCTGAGCTGGACGGCAGACACGGCCACCGAAGCAGACCGAATTCCCGTACCCGCCCGCCGGGCCGCCGATCACTGACGCTGCTGCTCGGCCGCAGTCTCGGGTCGGCCAAGGTGCGCCTGGAGCCCAGGTCCTGGTTCGGGTGCGACATCCCGCGCGGTGACGGTCCCGCCGCAGGCGTCGCAGGTGAGCTGGACGTGGGCCTCACCGGTGCAGTCACGGTGACGGTAGTGGGCAGGCGGACCGTCCGGGGCCATGTAGGTGTCGCCCCAGTCCCTGATCGCCATGAGGATCGGATACAGGGCGTGCCCCTTGGCGGTCAGGCGGTACTCGACATGGTCGCCGTCGTGAGCCGTACGGCGCTCCAGGATGCCGTGCTCGACCAGGCGGCCGAGCCGGTCCTGCAAACGACTGCGTGAAATACCCAGCGCGCTCTGGAACGCGTTGAACCGGCGCACCCCGGCGAACGACGCCTTCAGCAGCAGCAGCGTCCACCGGTCGCCGAGGACCACGAGCGGACGGGTGATCGAACACGGCAGGTCGGCCAGGTCTTCGTAACGCACACCTGAAGCCTAACTCCGCGGTTCCAAAAAGAGACCAGCCCGCGTAGCGTGGTCTCGAAACGAGACCGCACCGTGGAGGCTTGCATGACGACGACGCACACGCCGCCGGACACCGATGCCGACGCGGCCCCGGGCGGCGAGCTGCCGCGGATCCTCGCCGAACGCTGGACCTGCCGGCAGTTCCGCCCCGACCCCGTCCCTCGGACCGTCATCGGGCAGCTCCTGCACATGGCCCAGCGCACCCCCTCCTGGTGCAACGCGCAGCCCTGGCACGTGCACCTCACCGAGGGGGCGGCCACCGAGCGTCTGCGCACCGGTCTCCTGGACCACGTGCAGAGCCACCCGGCCGAGCCCGACTTCCCGTTCCCCGCGCAGTACACCGGCGTCTACCGGGAGCGCCGGCGCGAGTGCGGCTACCAGCTCTACGCCAGCCTCGGGATCCGCAAGGAGGACCAGGAGGGCAGGCTGCGCCAACTGCTGCGCAACTTCGAGCTGTTCGACGCCCCGCACGCCGCGATCATCACCACCGAGGCCGACCTCGGCATCTACGGCGCCGTCGACTGCGGCGCGTACATCAACACCTTCCTGCTCGCCGCGCACAGTCTCGGTCTCGCCACGGCCCCCCAGGCCGCCCTCGCCTCGTACCCGGACTTCCTGCGCGAGCACTTCGGCATCCCCGACCACCGGCGGGTGGTGGCGGGCATTTCCTTCGGTTACGCCGACCTCGATGCCCCGGTGAATTCGTTCCGCACCAGCCGCGCCGTCCTTGAGGACGCCGTCACCTGGCACACCGGCAGTGTTGGCACCGAGGAAGCCGGCGGGTGATCCGGGCGATGACGACGGTCGCCTTCGCGCCGAGCGGGGCGGTGGTCAGACTCGGATCGTGCTGACCATGTCGTGGACGGCGGTGTCGAGGACGGCCACCGGCCCCCGCACCGCCGGTGGGGACAAGGTCGCGTTGGCGGCGGGGGCTCGGGCGGTAGTGTCCGTGGTGCTCAGCACATGTCCGGCCGACACCGCCCGGTGTGGGGTGGACGCCCTGTTGGCGATGGCGCTGGTGTCGAACGCGCGGCGGCGCCGCAACAGTCTCACCGGGTTCTCTGCCGCTTCGAGCCCCGCTTCCCGGCGGCTGCGTCTGGTTCCCTACGACGCCGGCACGGTACCGCCCGGGACCGGGGTCCGGGCGCCGCCGGAGGCTGCGGCTGGGAGATCGTAAAGCGCCTTGCCGACACCGGGTGCGTCACCTTGATGCCCGATGCCGGCGAACGCATCACCCTCACCCTCGCCGTCTGGATCAACTTGCCCTGCGTCGGAAGTTCGCGGCGAGGACGACTCCGAGCAGCACGAGTGCCGCGTTGACCGCCACGGCCGTCGTGACGCCGTGGTGGATCGCGGAGGCGG
>NZ_FONG01000001.1 GCF_900112845.1 Actinacidiphila alni | reverse complement strand
CCCGCGACTACCTCACCACCCACGCCCACCGCACCCCCCAGCAGACCACCGACCTGCTCGCCGACCACCTCACCGACTACCGCGCCCACGTCCACCACACCACCGCCGCCGGCCTCCCCACCACCATCGCCCGACTCCTGGCCGACCACAGAACCCGCAGCATCGTCGTCCCCCACGACCTGCCCGCCGGCTGGCTGGACGCCGTCCCCGACACCGTCCACCGCCACACCGACGACCCCGCCCAGACCCCCCAGGACCTCGACACCATCGACACCGTCATCACCGGCTGCGCCCTGGCGATCGCCGAAACGGGCACCATCGTCCTGGACGCGGGTCCCGACCAGGGGCGTCGTATCCTCACCCTCGTCCCCGACCACCACATCTGCGTCATCCACACCCCCGACCAGATCGTCGACTCCGTCCCCCAAGCACTCCCCCGCCTCACCCCCCACCACCCACAAACCTGGATCTCCGGACCCTCCGCCACCAGCGACATCGAACTCGACCGCGTCGAAGGCGTCCACGGCCCCCGCACCCTCGACGTCATCCTCGTGGAGCGGCGGAGCGGCTGACCTTGAGTGCCCACATCACCAGCGGGACCTGGACGGGGAGCCGGGCGTAGGCGGCGGCTTTGAGGGGCGCGGGGCGGTGGCGCCAGTCGTAGGCCATCTTGACGTTGGCGGGGAAGACGGCGGTGAAGAATCCCGCCGTGAGGAGCGCGCCGGCGCGGCGGGTGGCGGGATGGGCGACGGCGGCGGCCAGGGCGAGTTCGGCGACACCGCTGGCGCGGGTCCAGGCGCGGGGGCTGCCGGGCAGCGCCTCGGGCACGATCGCGTCGTACGGCGCGGGCGCGAGGAAGTGCGTGGCTCCGGCGCCGGCGAGCAGGCCGACGAGCAGACGGGTGGAACGTGCGGTCACCGGGCACCTCCTGAGCGGGCGGGCGGGTCCCGCCGCGCCCCTACCTTACTCGTGGGTAAGGTCCGGGCGGCGGGTGCACCGGCCGCCGGTCACGACCCGGTGGTGGCGAGCTGCGAGTCGCGCCGTACGAGGGCGGCGTAGCGGCCGTCGCGGGCGAGCAGGTCGTCGTGGGTGCCGCGTTCGACGATCCGGCCGGCGTCGAGGACCACGATCTGGTCGGCGTCGCGCACGGTGGACAGGCGGTGGGCGATGGTGATGGTGGTGCGTCCGGCCGAGAGCGCGTCGATCGCTTCCTGCACGTCGTGCTCGGTCCGGGTGTCGAGCGCGCTGGTGGCCTCGTCGAGGATGAGCACCGGCGGGTCGCGCAGGATGGTGCGGGCGATGGCCAGGCGCTGCTTCTCGCCGCCGGAGAAGCGGTAGCCGCGTTCGCCGACAAGGGTGTCGTAGCCGTCGGGCAGCCGGGAGATGTGGTCATGGATCTGCGCGGCCTCGGCGGCGGCGCGGATCTCGTCGTCGGTGGCGTCGGGCTTGGCGAAGCGCAGGTTCTCGGCGACCGAGGCGTGGAAGAGGTACGTCTCCTGGGAGACGACGCCGACCGCGTCAGCGAGGGTGTCGAAGGTCAGGTCGCGCACATCGGTGCCGTCGAGCGTCACCCGGCCGCCGGTCACGTCGTACAGCCGCGGCACCAGGTAGCTGAGGGTGCTCTTGCCGGAGCCGGTGGCACCGACGACGGCCAGGCTGCTGCCGGCGGGGACGGTGAGGTCGATGTCGCGCAGGGTCGGCTCGCCGGAGCCGGGTTCGTAGGAGAAGTCGACGTGCTCGAAGCGGACGTCGCCGCGCACCGTGTCCAGGGTCCTGGCGTCGGGGCGCTCGGTGATGTCGACGGGCAGGTCGAGGTATTCGAAGATCCGCTGGAAGAGCGCGAGCGAGGTCTGGACGTCCACACCGGTCGACAGCAGCGAGACGGCGGGGCGGAAGAGGCCCTGCTGGAGCGAGACGAAGGCGACGAGGGTGCCGATCGAGACGGCGGGGGCGCCGTTGGACATGGTCAGTCCCGCCGCCCAGTAGAGCAGCGCGGGCATCGCCGACATCACGATGCCGATGATGGCCATCCGCCAGCGGCCGGACATGCTGGAGCGCACCTCGAGGTCGACCAGCCGCTCGGACTCGTCGGCGAAGTCGCGGGTCAGGGAGTCGGAGCGGCCCATCGTGCGGCCGAGCAGGATGCCGCTGACCGACAGCGACTCGGTGACGATCGCCGACATCGCGGCCATCTGGCGCTGCCGGTTGGTGGCGATCCGCTTGCGTTCGCGGCCGACACGGCGCGCGATCCAGACGAAGACCGGGAGCAGCAGCAGCGAGACGATCGTCAGCCGCCAGTCGAGCGCGAGCATGGCCACGACGGAGGCGACGACGGCGGTGAGGTTGGAGACCAGGGAGGTCGCGGTCGAGGTGACGGTGGCCTGCATGCCGCCGATGTCGTTGGCGATCCTGGACTGCACCTCGCCGGTCCTGGTGCGGGTGAAGAAGGCCAGCGACATGCGCTGGAGCCGCTCGTAGACGGCGGTGCGCAGATCGTGCATGACGCGCTGGCCGACGGTGGTGGAGATCAGCGTCTGGAGGACGCCGAAGACCCCGGAGGCGACGGCGGTGGCGATCATGCCGAGGGCGAGCAGGCTCAGCAGCCCGGTGCGGCCCTGCGGGATCGCGGTGTCGAGGATCGCCCGCAGCAGGAACGGCGAGGCGACGGAGACGAGGGAGGACAGGCCCACCAGGACGCCGACGAGGGCGAGGCGGGCGCGGTAAGGACGGAACAGCCGCAGAATGCGGCGCACGTCGGTGGGAGTGTCGGGATTCTTCTTCGGTGGCGTCCACCGGGAGGCGAGTTCGTGTTCGGGGCGCAAAGGACTCCTTGGAGGTTCAGGGAAGCACTGTCGTAGAGAGTATAGGTCATTGTTACCTATACTCACAATGGACATTGTCCTGATACGCTCGACCCATGGAATCCCGCACGACCGCGCCCGCCGCCGCCACCTCCGGCGCGACCGTCACGGCCGGACCCGACGAGATCACCGGGCGGCTGGCCGACCAGCTGATCCGGCTGAGCCGTCGCCTGCACCGGTCCCAGCGCGACCTCATGGAGCCGCTGGGCGTGACACCCGCCCAGGGGCGGCTGCTGCGCGCCCTGGCGCACTACGACGAGCCGCCGCGGATGGCGGACCTCGCCCAGCGGCTCGGCGTGGTGCCGCGCGCGGTGACGACGCTGGTGGACGCGCTGGAGGCGCAGGAGCTGGTGCGGCGGGTCCCCGACCCGGCGAACCGCCGGGTGATCCGGATCGAGGTGACCGAGGCGGGCGGGGCGGCACTGCTGGAGCTGCGCCGGGTCCGCCGCGCCGCCGCCGCCGAGCTGCTCGCGCCGCTCGACGACGGCCAGCGCGCGGCGCTCACCGCGCTGCTGGCCGCGCTCGACGAGGGGACCGACTGAGCGGCCGAGCCGCCCCGGATCACTCCGCCAGGTCGGCGGGGGCCGTCTGGCCACCGATCTGCGGGCCGACCTTCGCGGTGCACGCGCTGCACCGGGTGGCCGCGGTCGGTATCGCCGTCAGGCACTCCGGGCACTCGCGCATCGGGGCCGCGGCGGCCTTGGGGAAGAACTTCTCCTGCAGCCGGTTCATCGGCAGCACGACCAGGAAGTAGATCACCGCGGCGACGATGACGAAGCTGATCACCGCGTCGATGAACGCGCCGTAGGGGAAGGTCACGTCGGAGACCGTGAACTTCTGGGCGGCGAAGTTGCCCGTGGCGCCCGAGGCGAGGCCGATCAGGGGCGTCAGGAACGCCTTGACGAACGCGGTCACCAACGCGGTGAAGGCCGCGCCGATCACGATGCCGACCGCGAGATCGACGACGTTGCCGCGCAGCAGGAAGGTCCGGAAGCCTCTCATGGGTGGGGGTCCCCTCTGTAGTCAGGTCGGTGGTCAGGAATTCGGAAGACCACAGTGTGCCGTTCCTGACGGCAGAGGGGTAATCGGCTGATCGGATCGCGGTCGGCCGGTCAGTTCCGCCAGGTGTCGTTGAGCGTGACGGTGCCGGTGGACGGCACGGTCGCCGTCCGGTTGGCGCCGGATTCCCACGTCACACCGCCGCCGGAGTCCTTCCGGATGTACTTGTACTGGAACGACGTTCCGGCGGGCAGCTCGACGTCCAGCTTCCACACCGGGTAGCTCGCCGAGGACAGCGGCAGGGCGCTGCCGGTGTTCCAGTTGCCGAGCGTCGCGTTGTCACCGACGACGTAGATGTTCTGCCCCCAGACGGTGTCGGCGTTCACCGCGAAGGACGCGCCGGTGGAGGGGTTGGTGCTGCCTCCGGTGCTGCCGCCCGTGGATCCGCCCGTGGTGCCGCCCGTCGAGGTGCCGCCGCTGGCGCACGGCGCACCCGTGTAGAGCGCGACCGCGTCGTTGGAGCCGATGGTGGCGGTGAAGCGGCCGTCCGCACCAACGGTGTAGGTGGCGCCGCTGTGCTGCACGTCGCAATAGGTGCCGGCGGGCAGCGAGGTGGTGAAGGTCTGGGTCAGCGACCCGCCCTCGTGGTTGATGGCGACATAGCCCTTGCTGCCCCGGCCGAAGGCGATGGCGTTGTTGCCGTTGGACCACCAATTGGTGACGGCGGTGCCGGAGACCGCGTTGCGGAAACCGACCATGCCCGCGATCTGCGGCCAGGCGTGCTGGCACTTCCAGCCGTCGGAGTAGCAGGCGTTGACGGTGCCGCCGTTGGGCGGACCGGCGTCGTTGTTGGAGAACTCGTAGCCGGAGTAGACGTTGGGCGAGCCGTACGGCCAGGCCAGCATGTAGATGTTGGCGAGGGTGTAGGTGGCGTCGTTCTTGTAGCTGAGTGTCGAGCCGTTGCGCTCGGTGTCCCAGTTGTCCACGAAGGTGCGGGCCTTGTCGCTGGGAAGATAGCCCGCGCCCCACGAGGCGCCCCAGTTGCTGAGCGAGGCGAGTTTGTCGCCGATGAAGATCCGCTTGAGGTCGAAGGCGCCCTGGAAGGCGTCCACGTCACCGGTGTTGACGTACTCGCCGGGCTGTACGGCCTCGCCCGCGCCGTAGATGACCTCCTGCGCCCAGTAGACGGACGGGTTGCTGAGCTTGGCCTTGATGGCGGCCAGGTCGGTCTCGGCCATGTGCTTGGCCGCGTCGATCCGGAAGCCGTCGACGCCGAGCGTGAGCAGGTGGTTGAGATAGGCGGCGATGGTGGAGCGGACGTAGTCGCTGCCGGTGTCGAGGTCGGCGAGGCCGACCAGCTCGCAGTTCTGGACGTTGTTCCGGTCGCCGTAGTTGGTGATGTCGCTGCGGCAGGTGTGGAAGTCCTGGTCCTGGTAGTAGCCCGGGTAGTTGTACTTGGTGTAGCCGGAACCGCCGGTGCCGGTGCCCGAGCCCGACGTCATGTGGTTGATCACCGCGTCGGCGACGACCTTGACGCCGGCGCTGTGACAGGTGCTGACCATGTGCTGGAAGGATGCCTCGTTGCCGAGGCGTCCGGCGATCTTGTAGCTGACCGGCTGGTACGAGGTCCACCACTGGTCGCCCTGGATCTGCTCCGAGGCCGGGGAGACCTCGACGTAGCCGTAGCCGTCGGGGCCGAGGGTGTTTGTGCACTCCTTCGCCACCGAGTCGTAGGACCACTGGAAGAGTGTCGCGGTGACGTCCTTGCCGCCCGGCGGGGTGGCGTGCGCCTGCTGCGAGGAGAGGGCGAACAGGCCGGCTGCCGCGACGACAGCGGCCAGCGCGCCGTTCAGGACGCGGGATCTCATGGGCGGCTCCTTCGGTGTACGGGCAGGGATCTGCCCTCGAAGGCAGCCACGCGCCTGGCCGCCGGGTGGGGGGTGGGAGCGCCGCGGTCCGGGGGCCGCGGGGTTCCGCCCAGGAGCTTCCCGCCGTCTCTGCGTACGCGTCAAGATGTCGGCGGAAGGTCTTTCGCCGACTTGCTGAAAGCACTTGCCACCGTGAACGGCGGCGCGCGGCCTCGTACTTCATGGCGGGTTCCGGTCGCCGGTGCTGCCGCGCGACGGAAAACCGGTTGACCCGCTACGGCCCGCGAGGCGAGCCTTGCACCTCTCCGGGCGGATTCCGGCGGCGCGGTCACGCGGGCCCGGCCGCCCGCGTCCGGTGCTTTCAGAACACGACATCCCGACATAGCGACATCGCGATCCGACGACATGGCGACATCTCGACATGTCGTCGGACGCCTGCCCTTGCGACGCCGTCAACCGACCAGCCACCAGCCGACCAGCCGCCATTCGCCAGCCGCCATTCGCCGTCCGCACCGACCCCAGGACACCATGCCGTCCCTCAGCAAGCTTCCGCTCTCCGACCCGGGCGTCCCCGACGCGCGGTCGGGATTCCGCTTCCTGCTCTGGCTGGAGATCCGCCAGTGGCGGGGCCAGGTGGCAGCCGCCGCGTGGGGCACCCTCCACATGGCGGCCGTCGCGTCGTTCCCGGCGGCCGTCGGCATGGCCGTGCAGTCCGTCGTCGACCGCTCCGGCAGCCGGCTGGCGCTGTCCGGTGCCCTGATGCTGCTGCTCGGTGTGCTCACCGCGCTCGGCGACACGATGCTGCACCGCACCGCCGTCACCAACTGGATCAGCGCCGCCGCCCGCGTCCAGCAGCTGCTGGCCCGCAAGACCGTCGAGCTGGGCTCGGTGCTGACCCGGCAGGTCGCGGCGGGCGAGGTCGTCGCGGTCAGCACCGGCGACGTGGAGAAGATCGGCTGGTTCGTCGAGGCACTGGCGCGCTTCACGTCCGCACTGCTCGCCACCGTCGGCGTGTCCGTCGCGCTGGTGGTCTACGAGCCCGCGCTCGGCGTGATCGTGGCCGCCTCCCTGCCGGTGCTGGCGCTCGCCGTGCTGCCGCTGCTCCCGGCCGCGACCAGGCGCGCCGATCTCCAGCGGGAGAAGGCGGGCAGGGCCACGGAGCTGGCGTCCGACACCGTCGCCGGGCTGCGGGTGCTGCGCGGCATCGGCGGCGAGGATCTCTTCCTCGACCGCTACCGGCACGCCTCCCAGCAGGTCAGGACCGCCGCGGTGCACAGCGCCCGGATGTGGTCGCTGATCTCGGCCGTCCAGGTGGTGCTGCCGGGGCTGCTGCTGGTGGCCGTCGCCTGGGACGGGGCCCGGCTGGCGCTCGACGGCCGGATCTCGGTGGGCGCGCTGGTGACCGTGTACGGCTCGGTGGCCTTCCTGCTGTTCCCGCTGCGCAATTTCGAGGAGATCGCCATGGCCTGGTCCTTCTCCCGGCCCTCGGCGAAACGGGCGGCGCGGGTACTCGCGCTCAGCCGCGAGTCGGCGGGCGGCGGCGCGACGGATCCGGACGGGACCACGGAGCACGCCCCCGCTCTTTCCGCGGGCATCCATCCCGACGAGGCGGGCGCACTTGTCGGCGAGCTGTACGACCCGGCGTCCGGGCTGCGCGTCCCGGCCGGGCTGCTGACGGCCGTGGTGTGCGGCGACCCGGACGCCGCGGGTGTGCTGGCCGACCGGCTCGGCGGCCACAGCCCCGACCGGGCCGAGGGCGAGCCGTCCGCGCTGCTCGGCGGGCGGGCGCTGGACGCACTGCCGCTGGCCGCGGCCCGCGCGGCCGTCCTCGTCCAGGACAAGGACCCGGTACTGCTGTCGGGGACACTGGCCGAACTGCTCGACGTGCCCTCGTCCGGCAAGGTCGCCGCGGACCAGGCGCTGGAGGCGGCGCAGTGCGCGGACGTCCTGGACGCGCTGGCGCAGTCCGCGGCGGATCCGGCGGGGGTCGCGGGCGACCCGATGTCGGCGCGGATCACCGAACGCGGCCGGTCGCTGTCCGGCGGGCAGCGTCAGCGGCTGGCGCTGGCCAGGTCGCTGGTCACCGACCCGGAGGTGCTGGTGCTCGACGAGCCGACGTCGGCGGTCGACGCGCACACCGAGGCCAGGATCGCCCGCGGCCTCAAGGAGCTGCGCGCGGGCCGGACCACGGTGGTCCTCACCTCCAGCCCGCTCGTCCTCGACCGCGCGGATCTGGTGGTCTTCGTCGACGAGGGCACCGCCACGTCCCGCGGCAGGCACCACGACCTGCTGCGCATCGACCCCCGCTACCGGGCGGTGGTCACCCGCGAGACCGAACCGGACACCGGTGCCGAGGGCCCCGCCGGGCCGGAGACCGGTGCCGAGGGTCCTGCCGGGCCGGAGACCGCCGGGCCCGATGCCCGCACCCCGCTGGAAGCGATGGAGGAGTCCGCATGATCGGCGTGCGACCGCCGGAGTACGACCCGGCCGCGCCGCAGCAGAGCGCGACGCTGCCGGTCGGCTCCCCCGCGACGGTCCGCGGCTATGTGCGCGAGCTGGCCGGGCGGCACCGTCGCGACTTCGCCGTGCTGGTGGCCGTCAACACCGTCGCGGTGCTGGCCTCGATGGTGGGGCCGTATCTGCTCGGCGGGCTGGTGCAGGATCTGTCCGACGGCCACCGGGACATCCCTCTCGGGCGGACCGTGGTGCTGTTCCTGACCGCGCTGGCGGTGCAGGCGTACTTCGTCCGGCTGGTGCGGCTGCGCGGGGCGATCCTCGGCGAGGAAATGCTGGCCGATCTGCGCGAGGACTTCCTCGTCCGGTCGGTGGGGCTGCCGCCCGGCGTGCTGGAGCGGGCGGGCACCGGCGATCTGCTCTCCCGGATCACCACGGACATCGACCGGCTGGCGAACGCGATGCGCGAGGCGGTGCCCGAGCTGGCCATCGCGCTGGTCTGGGCCGGGCTGCTGCTCGGCGCGCTGACCGTGACGTCGCCGCCGCTGGCCCTGTCGGTGCTGGTCGCGCTGCCGCTGCTGCTGGCCGGCTGCCGCTGGTACTTTCGGCGCGCACCGTCGGCGTACCGTTCGGAGGCCGCCGGATACGCGGCGGTGGCGGCCGTGCTGGCCGAGTCCGTGGACGCGGGCCGCACCATCGAAGCGCACGGTCTCGGTGACCGCCGCGAGCGGCTGTCCAGGACCCGGATCGGTCAGTGGGTGGCCTGGGAGCGGTACACGATGTGGCTGCGCAGCGTGCTGTTCCCGGTAATCAATCTGACGCACGCGCTGATCCTGACCGCGGTGCTGATGATCGGCGGGACCTTCGCCCTCAACGGCTGGGTGACGGTCGGCGAACTGACCACGGGCGCGCTGTACGCGCAGATGCTGGTGGACCCGGTCAATCTGATCCTGCGCTGGTACGACGAGCTGCAGGTCGCCCAGGTGTCGCTGGCCCGGCTGGTCGGGGTGCGCGAGGTCGCCGCGGCCGAGTCGGACGGGACGGTCACGCCGGACGGCCGCGAGGTGGCCGCCGACGAGGTCCGCTTCGGCTACCGGGCGGGCAGCGATGTGCTGCACGGGGTGAGCCTCCATGTGCCGCCGGGCACCCGGCTGGCGCTGGTCGGCCCGTCCGGTGCGGGCAAGTCCACGCTCGGCCGGCTGCTCGCCGGGATCTACGCGCCGCGCGCGGGCGAGATCACCCTCGGTGGCGCGGAGCTGGCCCGGATGCCCGCGGAACGGGTCCGCGAGCATGTGGCGCTGGTCAATCAGGAGCATCACGTCTTCGTGGGCACGCTCCGCGACAATCTGCGGCTGGCGCGGGCCGGGGCCGACGACGAGGAGCTGTGGCAGGCGCTGCGCGCGGTGGACGCCGAGGACTGGGGCCGTGCCCTGGAGGACGGCCTCGACACCGAGGTCGGCTCGGGCGGCGCGGTGCTCACCCCGGCGCAGGCGCAGCAGCTCGCGCTGGCCCGGCTGGTCCTCGCCGACCCGCACACGCTGGTGCTGGACGAGGCGACCTCGCTGCTCGACCCGCGGGCCGCTCGCCATCTGGAGCGCTCGCTGTCCCGCGTGCTGGACGGCCGTACGGTGATCGCCATCGCGCACCGGCTGCACACCGCCCATGACGCGGATGTGATCGCGGTCGTGGAGGACGGCCGGATCAGCGAGCTGGGCAGCCACCACCAATTGGTGGCCGCCGACGGCGCCTACGCGGCGCTGTGGCGTTCCTGGCACGGCTGAACCGACGGGGGCCCGGCGGCAGTGCCGCCGGGCCCCGCTGCCGTGGGTCGGCGCCGTCAGCCGATGACGCCCAGCGCGCCGAGCGCGCAGCCGCCGCCCGCCAGGAAGAACACCGGGGTGAGCACCTTCAGCTCCACCCAGCTGCCGGCCCGGAAGCGCATGAAGCGGGGCGGGCCCATCGGGTACCAGCGGCGACGGCCGATCGGGAGCGGCCACAGCATCGGGCAGCCGGAGACGGTGAGCGCGTCGCCGAGGCAGTGCACGATCGAGCCGAGCACGATCGGCAGGCCGATCCAGAGGTAGTGCTGGCCGGGGTCGGTGAACAGCCAGTCCTTGCCGTTGCCCGGGTCGTCGAGGACATCGGCGAGCACCCAGGCGCTGGTGGCGCCGAGCAGCCAGACCAGGATGTCGCTGGACATCCGGGCCTGCCGCCACAGCAGTCCTTCGACGGCGAGCACCATGTGCACGAAGAGGATGCCGAGCACCACCCACCGGCCGCCGTAGACGGCCGCCGCCGAGAATCCACCGCCTATCAGCACCGCCCAGAACCATGTGTGCGTCAGGGTGCGGTGGCCGCCCGCCCGGCGCGGGTCGCCGGCCTTCCTGGTCGCCTTGTAGACGGCGTGCGACAGGTGCTCGATGACCTTGCACAGCAGACGGGAGATCGGGCCGAAGGCGCGCGAGATCGTCGCCGCCTGATGGTCCAGGTCCGGGGCGAGGGCCGCGCCCGCGCAGATGAGCGCACCGACCACGAGCGTCGGCCAGGGCATGGCGTGATCCATGCCCGCCGCGACGGCTCCGACGGCCAGCCAGGCCGCCGCTCCGGACAGTGAGTGCGCAGGTCCCATCATGGTGGTGCTCAGCCCCCTACACGGCCGCCCGCAGGCGGAGTTGACGCATCGTTCGACGGCACACACTATCGCCGGTGATCACGGGTGCACGCTCCGGTTCCGCCGGGCGGCGCCCGGGCAGGCAAGATGGTGGGGTGACCCTTATCGATCAGATGCCTCCCGCGCCCGACCCCGATGCCCTCTTCGAAGCGTTCTCGACGTGGGCCGAGGGGCAGGGGATCACCCTCTATCCTGCGCAGGAGGAGGCGCTCATCGAGGTGGTCTCGGGGGCGAACGTGATTCTGTCCACCCCCACCGGCTCGGGAAAGAGCCTGGTCGCGGCGGGTGCGCACTTCGCCGCGCTGGCCCGGGACGAGGTCACCTTCTACACCGCGCCGATCAAGGCGCTGGTGTCGGAGAAGTTCTTCGACCTGTGCAAGCTGTTCGGCACGGAGAACGTCGGGATGCTGACCGGCGACGCGTCGGTCAACCCGGACGCCCCGGTGATCTGCTGCACGGCCGAGGTGCTCGCGTCGATCGCCCTGCGCGACGGCAAGGACGCCGATGTCGGCCAGGTCGTGATGGACGAGTTCCACTTCTACGCCGAGCCGGACCGCGGCTGGGCCTGGCAGATCCCGCTGCTCGAACTGCCGCAGGCGCAGTTCCTGCTGATGTCGGCGACGCTGGGTGACGTCTCCCGCTTCGAGACGGACCTGACCCGGCGCACCGGCCGGCCCACGGCGGTCGTCCGGTCGGCGACCAGGCCGGTGCCGCTGTCGTACGAGTACGTGACGACGCCGCTGACCGAGACGCTCACCGAGCTGCTGGAGACCCGGCAGTCCCCGGTGTACATCGTGCACTTCACGCAGGCGGCGGCCGTCGAGCGGGCGCAGGCGCTGATGAGCATCAACATGTGCACCAAGGCGGAGAAGGAGGCCATCAACGATCTGATCGGCCACTTCCGCTTCACCACCACCTTCGGCCGCAATCTCGCGCGCTACGCGCGGCACGGCATCGGTGTGCACCACGCGGGGATGCTGCCCAAATACCGGCGGTTGGTGGAGAAGCTCGCCCAGGCGGGCCTGCTGAAGGTCATCTGCGGCACCGACACCCTCGGTGTCGGGGTCAATGTGCCCATCCGCACGGTGCTGTTCACGGCGCTCACCAAATACGACGGCACCCGGGTGCGGACGCTGCGGGCCAGGGAATTCCACCAGATCGCCGGGCGCGCCGGACGGGCCGGGTTCGACACCGCCGGTTTCGTGGTGGCGCAGGCGCCCGAGCACGTGATCGAGAACAAGAAGGCGCTCGCGAAGGCCGGGGACGACCCGAAGAAGATCCGCAAGGTGGTCCGCAAGAAGCCGCCGGAGGGCTTCGTCAACTGGTCGGACCAGACCTTCGAGCGGCTGATCGCCGCCGAGCCCGAGCCGCTCACCTCGCGCTTCCGGGTCACCCACACGATGCTGCTGTCGGTGATCGCCCGCCCGGGCAACGCCTTCGACGCGATGCGCCGGCTGCTGGAGGACAACCACGAGGACCGCAGGCACCAGCTGCGTCACATTCGCCGCGCCATCGCCATCTACCGGTCGCTGGTCGACGGCGGTGTGGTGGAGCGGCTGCCGGAGCCGGACGCCGAGGGCCGGATCATCCGGCTGACCGTCGAGCTGCAGCAGGACTTCGCCCTCAACCAGCCGCTGTCCACCTTCGCGCTGGCCTCCTTCGACCTGCTCGACAAGGAGTCCCCGTCCTACGCGCTGGACATGGTCTCGGTGGTGGAGTCCACGCTCGACGATCCCCGGCAGATCCTGGCCGCGCAGCAGAACAAGGCGCGCGGCGAGGCGGTCGCCGAGATGAAGATGGACGGCGTCGAGTACGAGGAGCGGATGGAGCGGCTCCAGGACGTGTCCTACCCCAAGCCGCTGGACGAGCTGCTCTCGCATGCCTACGGCGTCTACCGGCAGAGCCACCCGTGGGTCGGCGACCATCCGCTGTCGCCCAAGTCCATCGTCCGTGACATGTACGAACGGGCCATGACCTTCGGTGAGTTCACCGCCTACTACGAGCTGGCCCGCACCGAGGGCATCGTGCTGCGCTACCTGGCGGGCGCCTACAAGGCGCTGGAGCACACGGTGCCGGACGACCTGAAGTCGGAGGACTTCCAGGATCTGACGGCGTGGCTGGGCGAGTTGGTGCGCCAGGTCGACTCCAGTCTGCTGGACGAGTGGGAGCAGCTCGCGAACCCCGAGGAGGAGTCGGCCGAGGAGGCCGCGGAGCGGGCCGACCAGGTCAAGCCGGTCACCGCGAACGCCCGCGCCTTCCGGGTGCTGGTGCGCAACGCGATGTTCCGCCGGGTCGAGCTGGTGGCGCTGGAGAAGTACCACCAGCTCGGCGAGCTGGACGGCGAGGACGGGTGGGACGCCGACGCGTGGGCGGAGGCGATGGACCCGTACTGGGACGAGTACGACGACCTCGGCACCGGCCCCGACGCCCGCGGCCCCAAACTGCTGCAGATCGAGGAGCAGCCGGAGCACGGCCTGTGGCGGGTCCGGCAGACCTTCGCCGACCCCAACGGCGACCACGGCTGGGGCATTTCGGCGGAGGTCGACCTCGCGGCCTCCGACGAGGAGGGCCGTGCGGTGATCCGGCTGACCGACGTCGGCGAGCTGTGATCCGGTGGGCGAGGAAGGGAACGCGATGACGAATCCGGCCGAGAGGCTGGTGGACCTGCTCGATCTGGAGCGGATCGAGCAGGACATCTTCCGCGGGCAGAGCCCGCAGGAGCGCTTGCAGCGGGTGTTCGGCGGACAGGTGGCGGGGCAGGCGCTGGTCGCGGCGGGCCGCACCACCGACGGCGAACGTCCTGTGCACTCCCTGCACGCGTACTTCCTGCGGCCGGGCCGGCCGGGCGTGCCCATCGTGTACCAGGTCGAACGGGTCCGTGACGGCCGCTCCTTCACCACCCGCCGGGTGGTGGCGATCCAGCAGGGCCGGACGATCTTCAATTTGACGGCCTCCTTCCATCAGCCGGAACCGGGGTTCGAGCACCAACTGCCGATGCCCGACGTGCCGGAGCCCGAGGACCTGCCGGGGCTCGGCGAGGAGCTGCGGTCGCATCTGGACGTGCTGCCCGAGGCGTTGGAGCGGATGACCCGACGCCAGCCGTTCGAGATCCGCTATGTGGAGCGGCTGCGCTGGACGCCCGAGGAGATCCAGGGCGCGGAGCCGCGCAGCGCCGTGTGGATGCGTGCCGTCGGACAGCTCGGCGACGACCCGCTGGTGCACACCTGCGCGCTCACCTACGCCAGCGACATGATGCTGCTGGACGCGGTGCGGGTGCCGATCGAGCCCCTGTGGGGGCCGCGCGGCTTCGACATGGCCTCGCTCGACCACGCCATGTGGTTCCACCGGCCCTTCCGTGCCGACGAGTGGTTCCTCTACCAGCAGGAGTCACCCGTCGCGACGGGCGCCCGCGGTCTGGCGCGCGGTCAGATCTTCGACCGGCACGGGCACCTCCTGGTCTCGGTGATGCAGGAAGGGCTCTTCCGCAAGATCGGCGGCTGATCTGCGCCCGCGCAGCCGTCCCAGCAGACCCCGCCGGGGCGACCGGGACGGCCGGGACGGCAGCCCGCCGCGTACGCCGGCCGGCACCCGGTCCGCGGGCACGGCGACCTCCGGTGTACGGCTCGCCGGCGTGCGACTCTCCGGTGTGCGGTCTTCCAGAAGGCGGTCCTCCGGAGCGCGCTCCTCCAGGGTGCGGCTCTCCAGAGCCCGGCCCTCCGGAGTGCGGCTTTCCGGGACGAACGCCGGGCGCGGTACGGGCTGTTCGGCGCGGGCCCGGCCCAAGGCGTCGGCGAGGGCGACGAGGGCGAGCGTGATCTCGTCCGGATCGTCGGCGGTCGTGAGTTTCCTGATGACCTCGGGTGTGGCGAGCGCCCCGGGTCGCCCCGGTGGCAGCGCGGCGCGGATGCCGCGCAGCCTGGCCCGTTCGAAGGGATCCGGCACGGCGTCGTCGGTCACCTCGGGCCCGAGGAGCGCCGCCCACACGGCCGCCTCCTCCCAGGCGTCGTGGCAGTCCCGTACGAGCTGGGCGACGCGGCGGGACCGCCAGCCGCGGGCGCGTTGGTCCTCCCCCGCGTTCAGCGTCGCGCGCAGGCCCGCGGGCAGCCTGCCCTCCAGCAGAGCCGGGCTCGCGGCGGCGAACTCCCGCAATTCATGGCCGAGATACACCCATACCAGCGCCCGGTAGCGGTTGATGTACCAGCGCACCGGCCGGATCATCCCCAGTCTCGCCAGCCGGACGAGTCGGTCGCGGCTGACGCCCATCAAGGCCGCGCCTTCGGTGCTGGTCACCAGCGCGAGCCGGTCGAGCAGCGCCTGCGGATGTCCCGGCGCGTCGCGCAGCCTGGTCACCTCGTCCACCGGGACGCGCCACTGGCCGGCTCCGCGCGGCACCGTACGGATCTCACCGAGCTGGAGCGCCAGCTCGAACAGGGAGAAGTCCAGGCCGAGTTCCTCGCGCGCCCGGTTCAGCGTCACCGTCTCCGTCTCCGGCGCCGCTCGCCCGTGCCCCGCTCCCTGGCCCGGCCCTTGGCTCCACGCATGCGGCGGCCCGGCCGTACTGCCCGAGGTCCACGCCAACTGCTGTGCGTGAGCATTCTTCGCGACCTTCCGCGCCTCGGTCGCGGCATTCGCCCTCGGCCGCGCCGACCCGTTGGCCGTCGCCCTCGTCGCCCTCGTCGCCCTCGTCGCCGTCCTGGCAGTCTTCACTGTCATCACTCCCCCACACCGTTCGATCACTGACAGTGACGAATCTAGCGCGGAAAAGCGGCCGCCCGTTCGAGCCCTGTGGATAACTTACGGACGGCTCACGTCGGCTGCCGCGGGGCAACACCCAGGTGCTCGCCGACCCGGTGCACGAGCAGCGTCATCTCGTAGGCGACCTGCCCGACATCGGCCTCCATGCCGCTGAGCACGGACAGGCAGCTGCCGTCGCCCGCGGCCGTGACGAAAAGGAATCCGTCGTCGAATTCGACCATCGTCTGTCGCACCCCGCCGACGGAGAACTGCCGCCCTGCACCCTTGGCGAGGCTGTGAAAACCCGAGGACACGGCGGCCAGGTGCTCCGCGGTCGGCCGGTCGAGACTGCCGCTGGCCCCGGTGACCAGGCCGTCGTTGGACAGGACGAGCGCGTGCTTCACATGTGGCACACGCTCCGTCAGGTCGTCGAGCAGCCATGCGAGCGGTTTGCCCACTGCCATTGCCCACCTCCCGTATCCGCTGCGGGTACGAGCCTGTCCTGCCGGGCCCGCTTCGGCAACCCCCTCTCGGCCCGCGCCGCACGCGGCCGACCGCACCGGCGGCCGCGACCGGCGGGATTCAGCCGCCGCGCGGCGCGTACATGATGATGCCGACGCCGACCAGGCAGATGACCGCGCCGACCACGTCGAAGCGGTCCGGGCGGTAGCCGTCGAGGATCATCGCCCACACCAGCGATCCGGCGACGAAGACCCCGCCGTACGCCGCCAGGATGCGGCCGAAGTCGGCGTTGGGCTGGAGGGTGGCGACGAAGCCGTAGAGGCCGAGCGCGACGATCCCGGCACCGGCCCAGCCCGCGCCGCGGTGCTCGCGCACCGCCTGCCAGATCAGCCAGGCACCGCCGATCTCCAGGACGGCGGCGAGGACGAAGAGGCCGATGGAGCGGAGCGTGATCATGCGACCATGATGCATGGCCACCATCGACAGCGGACGGCAGCAGGTCAGGGAGTTCTTCGGCGCGAAGGCCGTGGGGTGGGAGAAGAAGTTCCCCCATGACACACCCGCCTACGCGGCGGCGGTCGGCGAGTTGGGGCTGCGGCCTGGCGGCAGCGCGCTGGACGCGGGCTGCGGCACGGCGCGGGCGCTGCCCCTGATGCGGTCCGCCGTCGGCGCCACCGGCACCGTCGTCGGGCTCGACCTCACACCGGAGATGCTCCGCGAGGCCGCCCGCATGGGCCGGCACCGGGACGGCGCGCTGATCGAGGCGGACGGCGCGCGGCTGCCGCTGCGCGACGCGGCCTTCGACGCGGTGCTCGCCGCCGGTCTTGTGCACCATCTGCCGGACCCCGCGGACGGCCTGCGCGAATGGGCGCGGGTGACGGCGCCCGGCGGCCGGCTCGCGCTCTTCCATCCGATCGGCCGCGCCGCGCTCGCCGCCCGCCGCGGTCACGCCCTGGACCCCGACGATCTGCGGGCCGGGCACCGGATCGGCCCACTGCTGGCCGCGACGGGCTGGGAGTTGGTCTCGCTGGACGACTCCGAGGAGCGCTATCTGGCGCTGGCCGTACGCCGTTGAGGCAGCCGCTCGGTCAGCCGCCGGAACAGCCGGTCGAACCACCGGCCCGCTCCCGGCCCGCGCACCCCCGGCCGGCCCGGCCCCGCCCGCCCGGTCTCAGGCAGCCGCCCCGACCGCGCCGCTGAGCGCCTCGGCGGCCGCAGCCACCCGGGCCGAACTCGGCTGGCTGCGCACGACGTTGGCCGAACTCGACGCCGCGGGCTGACGGACGACGGCACCGGACACGCGCGGGCCCGGCCGCCCTACCGGATTTTGGCGCTCCGCACCCTCTCGACGCGGAGGTTACCCGCTGGTTAAGGTGCGCGGACGACAGACGGCGGGACGAGACGAGAGGGACCCTGCGGATGACCGCGGCCGAGAACCCGGAGGACGGCGACGAGCTGTTCGTGCTGACCGCCGCGATGCTGACGCCGGGGCAGTTCCCGGGCGTGCTGGGGGACGACTACCCGGCGGCGTGCGCCGAGTTGGGCCTGGAACCGCTGGCCGGCGGCTACGGCCTGGTCTTCGGCCAGGACGGCGGCGGCGCCCGGTGGACGGTCGTGACCACGGACACCGTGACGGTGGCGTGCGCGCTGGCCGCCTGGGACTGCGGCCTCGAATACGACCTGGCGCCCGACGAGAACTGCCTGGCGGCCTCGCTCCCCGGCTGGCCGCTGCCGGTGGCCGTCGCGGTGCCGAACATCCCGGCCCCGCACGACCCTTCCGAGGAGGAAGCCGGCCGCCCGCCGCTCGCACCGCCCGACGTCTCCGTCTGGGGCCCGCCCCAACGGCGGCTCGGCGCCGACGAGATCGCGGTGCGCTGGTTCGAGTGGCGCGACCAGCTCGGCGGCCCGGCGGCGTCGCCGTCATCGGCCGACGAGGCCGCGCCCGTAGCCGAAACCGCGGACGCGAATACGGACGCGGGTACGGATACGCCCCCGGCTGCGGATACGGATACGGACTCGGATACGCCACCGGCCACGACCGCGACCGCTGCCGAGGACCGGTCCGAGCCCCCCGCCGCCGCACCGCCCCCCATCTCCCACTCCGGCATCCGCCACGTCCTGGAGAGCGCCGAGGAGTACGTCCGCAATCCGCCGCCGCCCGGCCGGGTGCGGTCCGGCCACGGCGGGGCGGTACGGGCGGACGGGCCCGGGTGGAGCCTGGTGGCCAGGACCGACGACATCGCCTTCGTCCTGCTGGACGACGCGCCGGGCGAGGTCCTGCCGGTCGGCCGCGGCGCCGCGCTGCCGCCGCTGCTGGAAGCCCTGAGCAGGCTGGCGGCGGGCACGGCCGCCGCACGGTGAACGGGCCCCGTCTCAGCGGGCCCTGATGTCGGCCGCCACCGCGTCGGCCGCCTTGCGCGCGGCCACCAGCACCGGGTCCCACACCGGGGAGAAGGGCGGCGCGTAGCCCAGGTCGAGGCCGGTCATCTGATCGACGGTCAGCCGCGCGGTGAGCGCGACCGCCCCGACGTCGACCCGCTTGGCCGCGCCCTCGCGGCCGACGATCTGGAGGCCCAGCAGCCGCCCGGTGCCGCGTTCTGCCAGCATCTTGACGGTCATCGGTGCCGCCTGCGGGTAGTAACCCGCCCTGCTCGTGGACTCGATGACGGCAGTCACGTACTCCAGGCCGGCGCGCCGCGCGTGCGACTCCTTGAGTCCGGTGCGGGCGATCTCGACGTCGCAGACCTTGCTCACGGCGGTGCCGACGACGCCCGGGAAGGTGGCGTAGCCGCCGCCGATGTTGGTGCCGATGATCCGGCCGTGCTTGTTGGCGTGGGTGCCGAGCGCGATGTGCTGGAGGTCGCCGGAGACCAGATTGCGCACCTCCACGCAGTCGCCGCCCGCCCAGATCCGCTCGTGGCCGCGTACGCGCATGGCCTGGTCGGTGAGCAGGCCGCCGTGCGCGCCCAGCGGGAGCCCGGCGTCGCGGGCCAGCGCGGTGCCGGGGCGGACGCCGACCCCCAGGATCACGATGTCGGCGGGGAATTCGGCGTCGTCGGTGGCGACCGCGCGGACCCGGCCGTCGTCGCCGGTGAGCACGGCGCTTACGGCCGCGCCGGAGACGACGCGGACGCCGAGGCCCTCGATCGCCCTGCGCACCAGCCGGCCCATGTCGGGGTCGAGCGTGCTCATCGGCTGCTCGGCGCGGTCCACGAGCGTGACGTCGAGACCGTGCTTGAGCAGTGCCTCGGCCATCTCGACGCCGATGTAGCCGCCGCCCACGACGACCGCGCGCCGTACGCCGGGCCGCTCCAGGGTGCTCAGCACCCGCTCGCCGTCGTCCAGCGTCTGCACGCCGTGCACCCCTGGTGCGTCGATGCCGGGGACGGCCGGGCGTACGGGGATGGCGCCGGTGGCGACGACGAGGTGGTCGTAGCCGGTCCACTGCTCACGGCCCTCGGCGTCTCGGTTGCGCACCCGGCCCGCGGCGGTGTCGATGTCGACGACTTCGGTGCCGAGCCGCAGGTCGATGCCGCGTTCCCGGTGCTCGCCGGCGGTGCGGGCGATCAGCGCGTCGGGTCCTGTGGTGTCGCCGCCGATCCAGTACGGGATGCCGCAGGCGGAGTACGAGGTGTGCCGGCCGCGTTCGAACGCGACGATCTCCAGGTCGTCCGCGGCCCTGCGGCGGCGGGCCTGGGACGCGGCCGACATTCCGGCGGCGTCACCGCCGATGACCACCAGACGCTCCGTCATCTCGCGTGAGTCCCCTTCCGTTCCCGTTCCGCTTCCGGTGTCCGTGTCCGTGCCGGGGACCGGACCGTCCGGGTCCGCCTCGCCGAACCCTACGGGGCGGTCGCCGTGCTCCGGCGGGCGGCACGGCGGGTTCCTGTGAACGGTCCGCGTCGGATCCCTTTACGGCCCTGGCATGTACCAGTAATCTCACGACCGTTCCCGCAGCAAGTTGTTGCAGTAACTTGCGTAATTCTTCCGGCCGTTCGTTCCGTGGCGCGCGGACGTACGGCCTCCCCGCACCGGCCGCTCCTGCGGCCCCGTTCGAGGAGACCGACGTGACCGTCGCTTCGCGCCGCAGATATCCACCGGGCCGCCCCGGCCTGCTGACCGCCGTACTCGCCGTCGTCCTCGGCCTGCTGGCGATGCTGATCCCCGCCCTCGCCACCGGCCCCGCCGCGCACGCCGCCGGTCCGGCCGCCGGTTCCGGCACCGCTACCGTCTTCTACTCCACCGAGACGGCCGGCTGGTCGTCGTACAACCTGCACTGGGCCCCCGACGGGGGAAGCTGGACGACCGTGCCGGGCGTCGCCATGGACAGCGCCTGCACCGGCTGGGTGAAGAAGACCGTCGACCTGGGGTCGGCCACCGGCTGGCAGGCGACCTTCAACAACGGCCAGGGCACCTGGGACAACAACGGTGGCAAGAACTACGCCCTGGGCACCGGCACCATCACCGTCAAGAACGGCGCCATCGCCCACAGCGACCCGTGCGCGGACGCCGGCGACCCGGGTGACGGCGGTACGGGAACGGCGTCGGCCACCGTCTTCTACTCCACGGCCACCGTCGGCTGGACCACGGTCAATCTGCACTACGCGCCCAACGGCGGGGCCTGGACGACCGTGCCGGGCGTGGGCATGGATGCGGCCTGCACCGGTTGGGTGAAGAAGACCGTCGACCTCGGCGGCGCCACCGGGCTCGCCGCCACGTTCAACAACGGCAACGGCACGTGGGACAACAACAACGGCGCCAACTACGCGCTCCCCACGGGCGTCAGCACCGTCAAGGACACCAAGGTCACCACGGGGGCGGCCGACCCCTGCGCGGCCGTCGTCCCCGACACGACACCGCCGACCGTGCCCGGCGGGGTCGAGGCGACCGCGACCGACACCTCGATCGTGCTGACCTGGAATCCGTCCACGGACGACACCGCGGTGACCGGCTACCGGGTCACCAGGACCGGCGGCAGCAAGGGCACCACCGTCACCAGCGTCGGTTCGACGGTCTTCTCCGAGTCCGGCCTGGAGGCGGACACCACGTACACGTACACCGTGGAGGCGCTGGACGCGGCGGGCAACGTCTCGGCCGCCTCCGCCGCGGCGCGCGCCACCACCGGCCAGGCGCCGCCGCCCGCGACGCCCGGCACCCCGATCGGCACCGACCCCCGCAAGGACCCGATCTACTTCGTGCTCACCGCCCGCTTCTACGACGGCGACACGAGCAACGACCGGGGCGGCAACCAGGACGTCGCCTCCGGCAACGCCGCCAACAACGACCCGATGTTCCGCGGTGACTTCAAGGGGCTTGTGCAGAAGCTCGACTACATCAAGGCGCTCGGCTTCTCGGCGGTCTGGATCACGCCCGTGGTGCTCAACCGGTCGGACTACGACTACCACGGCTACCACGGCTGGGACTTCTACCGGGTCGACCCGCGCCTGGAGTCGGCCGGGGCGTCGTACCAGGACCTGATCAACGCCGCGCACGCCAAGGGCATCAAGATCTACCAGGACGTCGTCTACAACCACAGCTCCCGCTGGGGCGCCAAGGGCCTGTTCGTGCCGACCGTCTACGGCGTGCGGGACGCGCAGTGGTCCTGGTACTACGACGAGAAGGAGGACGGTTTCGAGTACGACGGCCTGACCGTCGATCCGAAGACAGGGAAGTCGTACTACAACGGCGATCTGTGGTCGACGGCCGAACCGTCCGGCAACACCTGCCTCAATTGGGGCGAGCCCAACGGCCAGCACAGCCCCGAGGGCTACACGATCCACAACTGCCAGTGGCCGGGACCGACGAACAAGCTCTTCCCCGCCGCGCTCTACCACCAGTGCTGGATCGGCAACTGGGAGGGCGAGGACTCCCGGTCCTGCTGGCTGGCCGACGACCTCGCGGACTTCAACACCGAGAACGCGCAGGTGCAGAACTATCTGATCGGCGCCTACAACAAGTACATCGACATGGGGGTGGACGGCTTCCGCGTGGACACGGCCGTGCACATTCCGCGCGTCACCTGGAACCGCCGCTTCCTGCCCGCGATCCAGCAGCGCGAACTCCAGGACTGGGGACCGGACAAGGCGCAGGACTTCTTCGTCTTCGGTGAGGTCGGCGCCTTCGTCAACGACAAATGGAACCGCGGATCGGTCAATCACTCGGCGCAGTTCTACACCTGGAAGGAGCGCAAGGAATACAGCCCGGACGACACCACCGCCGCCATCGAGCAGTACGACTACGAGGAGCAGCTCGGCACCGGCAATCAGCCGGCGTCCACCAACGCCTTCCTGGACGGCAACGCCTATCACACCCCGGACCACAGCAAATTCTCCGGGATGAACATGATCGACATGCGCATGCACATGAATTTCGGTGACGCGCACAACGCCTTCACCAACGGCAAGGACTCCGACGATTCGACGAACGACGCCACGTACAACGTGGTGTACGTCGACAGCCACGACTACGGGCCCAACAAGTCCTCGGTCCGCTACGCCGGCGGTCAGGACGCGTGGGCGGAGAACATGGCGCTGATGTGGATCTTCCGCGGCATTCCGACGCTCTACTACGGGTCGGAGATCCAGTTCCAGGCGGGGAAGACGATCGACTGCGGTCCGAGCTGCCCGCTGGCGACGACGGGACGGGCGTACTACGGCGATCATGTCGAGGGCACGGTGACCGCGTCGGACTTCGGGAAGGCCGACAGTGCGAGCGGTCCGGTGGCCACCACTCTGGCGCAGCCGCTGGTCAAACACCTCCAGCGGCTGAATCTGATCCGCCGGGCGATCCCGGCACTGCAGATGGGCCAGTACAGCACCGAGGGGGTCAGCGGCGGCGGCATGTCCTTCAAGCGCCGCTACACCGACACCGCGTCCGGCGTGGACAGCTTCGCGCTGGTCACGGTGACGGACGCGGCGGCCTTCAGCGGTGTCCCCAACGGCCGTTACGTCGACGCCGTCACGGGCGACGTGCGGACCGTGACGGACGGGACGCTGTCGGTGGCGGCGCCCGGCAAGGGCGACATGCGGGTGTACGTCCTCGACCTCGGCGGCAGCAACGCGGCGCCGGGGAAGATCGGCACGGACGGGCCGTATCTGAAGTAGTTCACGCGGTACGGAGCCGGCTCGCGGCGGGGTGAAGCGTCACTCCGCCGCGAGCCGGGCGCGCGCCTCCATCAGCGCGAAGCCGAGCAGATTCAGACCGCGCCAGGTCTCCGGATTCGCGGCGCGCTCGTCGTCGGCGGCCAGCCCGATGCCCCACACCCGGTCCATCGGGCTGGCCTCGACCAGGACCCGCTTGCCGGTGCTGAGCAGGAAGGCCCGCAGGTCGGGGTGGTGCCGGAATTTGTGGACGCTGCCCTCGGTGACGAGCGCGAAGCGCTCCCGCTCCCAGACCGCCTGGTCGAAGCCGCGGACCTCGCGGCCCACGCTCTTGGCCTGCTTCGGGTGGCCGGCCGCGACCGCGCGCCGCTCCGCCTCCGCGTCACCGAACAGCCGGGCCTTGCCCGCCATCATCCAGTGCTCGGCGGTCGCGTACGTCACGCCGTCCACGGTGAAGGGCGCGGGCCACCACTGGCTGAGGCAGCCCGCGCCGACGCTGCCGTCGCGCTGCGGGTGGTGGCCCCAGAAGTACAGATATTTCAGCCGGCCACCGGTGTGGTCCAGCAGGTCCTGGGTGGACCTCGGCTCCGTCGTCATCCGGTTGGTGCCGCTCCGGGTCAGCGGTTGATCTGCCGGCGACTCACCCGCCGCAGCCGACGCCGCTGCGAGGAGTCGAGGGAGAAGTAGCCGATAGCGGGCACGCCCAGGATGACCAGGACGACAGCCCAGAAGGGAATCCAGATCCACAGGAACAGCCCTATGGCCACGCCACCAATAATGATCTTCGCTCGTGTCGACATTTCCCCGCCTCCGTTCACGGCGGCAAGCGCCGCGTCCTCACCGTACTACCCAGTCGAACGCGCCGCAGACGGCCGCGGTTCCCCCTGTTTCCCCGAGGGGAAGACCCCTAGGGGATCGGAGGAACCGCGGCACGGGGGTCAGCCCAGCCGGGCGGCAGGGGTGCCGGACGGCGCGGGAGCGGGGCGGAACGCGGTCGTACCGTCGGCCGCCGCGGCCGTGGTGCGGGGCGCGGCGCCCGCGCGGACCGACAGTGCGCCCGTGCCCCCGACCAGCGGCAGCCGCAGCACGGAGTGCGCCAGGTCGACGGTGACCTTCGGGGTCGTGTCGGGCGGCAGGATGAGCCCGCCGTCGGTGCCCGCGACGATCAGCGCGAGCCGGTGTCCGGCCGGTACGACGTGGTCGGTGGCGGCGAGCTGGATCGTCATCGTGTACGGCTTGCCCGGCACGAGCGGCACACCGTGCGCCAGCGAGGCGTAGTGGCCGAGGTCGGCCCAGCCGCGGCTGAAGACGGTGTGGTCACCGGTCGTGGTGTCGGCGGCGGTGTCCAGGAAGCAGGCGCTGTCGCCCGGGGTGCTCTCGCCGTAGCAGGAGCGGGTGCCGAGCGTCTTGATGCCCTCGCCGTTGCCGAGGAAATTCCGGACGGTGGCCGGGCCGAGGTCGACCAGGACGGCCGACAGGTGCGCGCTGGTGGTGGACGAGGTGGCGGTGACGGTGAAGGTGCCGCCGCCGGACAGCCGCAGGTCCTTGGTCAGCACACCGGTGGTGAAGGCGGTCTTCGCCGGGGTCGCGGTGTCGGCGGCCGCCGCCCAGTCCTCCTCCCACAGGTTCGGGTCGTCGGTGAACGACTCGGTGCTGCCGCGCGTGGCGTGCTTCGTGCCGAGGGTGCCGAGGCCGTCGGTGGCCGACGGGGTCAGGCTCAGCGCCGCGGTGTGCGTGCCGGCCGGCGGCCAGACGCGGTCGGTGGTCCAGTGGTCGACGGTCCGCTCGATGTCGGCCATGGGCTGCTTCTGGATGCCGTTGTCGACGCCCAGCAGATAGTGGTCGAACCAGCGCTGGAGGGTGGGCACCCAGTCGGTGCGCCGGTAGTCGAAGGGGTCGACGTGGCCGGTCTGCGACAGCCACACCTTGCGCTCGACGCCGTGCGCGGCCAGCGCCTGCCACCACTGCCCGAAGTGCTTGGTGCGCACGTTCAGGTCCTGCATGCCCTGGACGGCGAAGACGCTGGCGGTCACCTTGCCGGCGTCCTTGACGTAGTCGCGCGCGGTCCAGAAGGGCGTCCAGTCGCCGGTGCGCGGCGAGCCGTCGATGATCTTCTGCTGGGCGGCGGCGCAGGAGGCGTGCGCGCTGTCGCTCTCGACGTAGTCCGACAGCCATTCCGGGCCGTCCTGGAGCGGCGCGCCCTGGTGGAAGTAGTAGTCGTACCAGGAGGAGATGGAGCTGATCGGCACGATGGTCTTCAGGCCGCGCGCCCCGGTGGCGGCGACGCCGTTGGCGATGGTGCCGTCCCAGCTCTTGCCGATCATGCCGACCTTGCCGTTGGTCCAGCCGGCCGTGACGCGGTGGCCGCCGGAGCGGGCGCTGTAGCCGCGCCCCCGGCCGTTGAGCCAGTCCACGACGGCCTTGGCGGACTGCACGTCGGAGGGGCCGCCGACGTCCACGCAGCCGTCGGAACGGTCGGTGCCCGCCAGGTCGACCAGGACGCTCGCGTAGCCGCGCGGCACGAAGTAGTTGTCGTAGAACAGCGGCGCCTGGACGATCTTCCCGGCCGCGTCGTAGGTCTTGAGCTGGTTCTCGTTGCCGCGCCCGCAGCAGGAGTAGTACGGGCTCGCGTCCATGATGACCGGGACCTTGCGGCCGGCCGCCGCGGGCTCCGAGGGGCGGACGATGTCGACGGCGACCCGGTCGGTGCGGCCGTCGCCGTCGCCGTCGAGTCCGGTGTCCACCCAGACCGCCTCACGGATCGCGTCGGCGTAGGAGTAGTCGGGTTGGCTGAGGCCGTGCCGTACGGTGCCGCGGCTCGCGCTGCCGGTGTCGGCGTGCGCGGAGGCGGGGGCGAGGAGGACGGCGGCCAGGGCGGCGAGTACCGCCACCACCACGGATATCCACTGGAAGCGGGCAGCCCGCGTGTGTGAGAGCACGCCCGAGGCTAGCGCCTGACCGGACCACGTCAACAGGGGGCGTGACGTGACTTCCGTGACGCGCGGGGCGGCGGGGACCGTCGTCCCCGCCGCCCCGACTCGTGTGCGCCGCGGGTCACTTGCCGCGGACCAGCGGATTGCTCGTCGACGTCACTCGCGCCGGATCAGCGGTTGCCCGCCCGCGTTACTTGCCGCCGGTCAGGCCCGCCCTGCGCAGTGCGTCGGCCATGGCGCCGCCGGGCGCCGGCTGCTGCCGACCGCCGCCACCGCGTCCGCCGCCCTGGCCCTGCCGGCCTTGACCGCCCTGCCGGTCGCGGCCGCCGCCCTGCCGGGGCGGTCCGCCGCGCCGCTCGCCGCCGCCTCCGCCCGCGCCGCCGCGCTGCTGCCGCCCGGCGCCGGGCTCGTCGTCAAGACGCAGCGTCAGCGAGATCCGCTTGCGCGGCAGGTCGACGTCGAGCACCTTCACGCGCACGATGTCGCCGGGCTTGACGACCTCGCGCGGGTCCGACACGAAGGTGTCGGAGAGCGCCGAGACATGGACGAGGCCGTCCTGGTGGACGCCGACGTCCACGAAGGCGCCGAAGGCGGCCACATTGGTGACCACTCCTTCGAGCAGCATCCCGGGCCGCAGGTCCTTCATCTCCTCGACGCCGTCCTTGAAGGTGGCGGTCTTGAAGGCCGGGCGCGGGTCGCGGCCGGGCTTCTCCAGTTCGGCGAGGATGTCGGTGACGGTCGGCAGACCGAAGGACTCGTCCACGAAATCCTGCGGGCGAAGCGCCCGCAGCACCGAGCCGTTGCCGATCAGCGCCTTGATGTCGGTCTTGGCGGCGCCGCTGATCCGGCGCACCACCGGGTACGACTCGGGGTGCACGCTGGAGGCGTCCAGCGGGTCGTCGCCGCCCACGATCCGCAGGAAGCCGGCGCACTGCTCGTACGCCTTGGGGCCGAGCCGCGCGACCTCCTTGAGGTCCTTGCGGGTGCGGAAGGGGCCGTTGGCGTCGCGGTGCGCGACGATGTTGCCCGCCAGTCCCTCGGTGATGCCGGAGACCCGGCGCAGCAGCGGCGCGGAGGCGGTGTTGACGTCCACCCCGACGCCGTTCACACAGTCCTCGACGACCGCATCCAGCGAGCGGGACAGCTTCTGCTCGGACAGGTCGTGCTGGTACTGGCCGACGCCGATCGACCGCGGGTCGATCTTCACCAGTTCGGCCAGCGGGTCCTGGAGGCGGCGGGCGATGGAGACCGCGCCGCGCAAGGACACGTCCATGTCGGGGAGTTCGGCGGAGGCGTAGGCCGACGCGGAGTAGACCGAGGCACCCGCCTCGGAGACCACGGCCTTGGTGAGCTTCAGGTCCGGGTGCAGCTTGATCAGGTCGGCGGCGAGCTTGTCGGTCTCGCGGGACGCGGTGCCGTTGCCGATGGCGATCAGGTCGACGTGGTGGGCCTTGGCGAGCCGGGCGAGCGTGGCCAGCGACTCGTCCCACTTGTTGCGCGGCACGTGCGGGTAGATCGTGTCGGTGGCGACGACCTTGCCGGTGGCGTCCACCACGGCGACCTTGACACCGGTGCGCAGGCCCGGGTCGAGGCCCATGGTGGCGCGGGTGCCGGCGGGCGCGGCCAGCAGCAGGTCGCGCAGATTCGCGGCGAAGACCCGTACCGCCTCGTCCTCGGCCTCCTGGCGCAACTGGACCCGCAGGTCGATGCCGAGCCGGACCAGGAAGCGGGTGCGCCAGGCCCAGCGCACCGTGTCGGCGAGCCACTTGTCGGCGGGACGGCCGCGGTCGGCGATACCGAACTGCTGGGCGATGCGCCGCTCGTAGCTGGACGGTCCCTCGGTGGGCTCCTCGGGCTCCAGGGTGAGGTCGAGGATCTCCTCCTTCTCGCCGCGGAGCATGGCGAGCACGCGGTGCGAGGGGAGCTTGGTGAAGGGCTCGGAGAAGTCGAAGTAGTCGGAGAATTTGGCGCCCGCCTCCTCCTTGCCCTCGCGCACCGCCGCGACGAGCCGGCCGCGCGTCCACATCCGGCTGCGCAGCTCGCCGACCAGGTCGGCGTCCTCGGAGAACCGCTCGGTGAGGATGGCGCGGGCGCCCTCCAGCGCGGCGGCCGCGTCCTCGACGCCCTTGTCGGCGCTGACGTAGCCGGCCGCTTCGGTCTGCGGGTCGGTGTCCGGGGCGGACAGCAGGGTGTCGGCCAGCGGTTCGAGGCCCGCCTCGCGGGCGATCTGGGCCTTGGTGCGCCGCTTGGGCTTGAAGGGCAGGTAGATGTCCTCCAGGCGCGCCTTGGAGTCGGCGGCCATGATCTGCGCCTTCAGCGCGTCGTCCAGCTTGCCCTGGGCCTCGATGGACTCCAGGACGGCCGCGCGCCGCTCGTCCAGCTCCCGCAGATAGCGCAACCGTTCCTCGAGCAGGCGCAGTTGCGCGTCGTCGAGGGTGCCGGTCGCCTCCTTGCGGTACCGCGCGATGAACGGCACGGTCGCCCCGCCGTCGAGCAGTTCGACGGCCGACCGCACCTGTCCTTCGCGTACGCCCAGTTCCTCGGCGATCCTGCGCTCGACCGATCCGTTCCCGCTGATGATCTCGCTCCTCATGTGCTCGGCTGTTCACTGCATGTTAGACGCCGCCGCCCGCCGCTCCTCACAGGTCGGCGCGACCGCTTCCCCGGCCGGCGGACGGGTGGGGTTATCCCCCCGTCGGTCCGGGGGCGCCGCCCCGTGGTGTCCGGGTGATGGCGCCATGGCCCGGCACGGGTGGCGGTCCATAGCGTCGTGGTGTGGCCGGTGAGGCCCCGAAATCCGCAGCCGAACCGGCCGTCGCCGGACCCGAGGAGCCGTCATGCCCGCAGCCAGCAGCACTCTCGTCGAAGCCCCGGGGCACGCAGATACGCGTACGGGTACGGACGCGGATACGAGTACGGGCGGGGGCGCGGGCAGTGAATTCGCGCCGCTGCTGCGGGAGGTGCGGGCGGCCGGGCTGCTGCGGCGCCGGACGGACCATTACGCGAAGTCGATCGCGCTGAATCTGCTGGCCGTGGCCGCGGTGTGGTCGGCGGTCGTCCTCGTCGGCGGTACGGGTTCGTGGTGGGTGCTGGCCCTGGCGCTGCCCGCGGCGGTGCTGGGGGCGCGCACCGCCTTCATCGGGCACGACGCGGGACACCAGCAGATCGCCGGGGACCGCGGGACCAACCGGCTGATCGCCCTCTTCCACGGCAATCTGCTGCTGGGCATGGGCGCGGGCTGGTGGACCGACAAGCACAATCGGCACCACGCGAATCCCAACCATGTGGGCAAGGACCCGGACGTCGAGGTCGGCGCGCTGGTGTGGACGCGGGCGCAGGCGGTCGAACGCGAGGGCTTCGCCCGCTTTCTGACCCGGCATCAGGCCGCGCTGTTCTTCCCGATGCTGCTGCTGGAGGGCTTCGCCCTGAAGGTGGCGAGCCTGCGGGAGCTGAAGCGGCAGGAGCCGCGCCAGCGGCTGGTGGAGGGCTCGCTGCTGATCGCGCACCTGGTGGGGTACGCGGCGATGCTGCTGCTGGCGATGCCGGTGGGGCAGGCACTGGTCTTCGCGCTGGTGCACCACGCGCTGTTCGGGCTGCATCTGGGCTGTTCCTTCGCGCCCAACCACAAGGGCATGGAGATGCCCGAAGAGGGCTCGCGCTGGGGCCACTTGCGCCGCCAGGTGCTCACCTCGCGCAATGTGCGCGGCAATCGTGTCGTCGACTGGTTCCTCGGCGGCCTCAACTACCAGATCGAGCACCACCTCTTCCCCAGTCTGCCGCGCCCCCACCTCCGGCTCGCCCGGCCGCTGGTCCGCGCCCACTGCCGCCGGCTCGGCATCCCGTACACCGAGACCGGTCTGATCGACTCCTACGTCCAAGCCCTCACCCACATGCACGACGTCGGCGCCCCCCTGCGTACCGCCTGACCCCTCATCGCTCCCCCGCACTTCCCCCTCCGGTACGCGGTTCAGCCGTCGTGGTCGTAGACCGTGACGGCCGAACCGCGTTGCGGCGAACCGTCAGAGGGAGTCCGGATGGCGGGCGGCGTAGAGCCAGGTGTCGAACAGGGGGGTGAGGTCGTGGGGGGTGAGGCGTTGGCAGAAGGCGGTGAAGTCGGCCGTGGTGGCGTTGCCGTGGCGGTGGGCGGCGGGCCAGGTGCGCAGCAGGGTGGCGAAGGCGGTGGGGCCCAGGGCTTCGCGCAGCTCGTAGAGGACGAGGGCGCCGCCGCCGTAGACGGGGGCGGCCGAGATCTGCGACGCGGCGGGCGGCGACGCGGGCGGGAAGGCGCTGTTCGCCTGCCGGGCGAGGGCCGCTCGCGCGCTCCGCTCGACGGTGGGGCCGCCTTCGTGCTCCTGCCAGAGCCACTCCGCGTAGGTGGCGAAGCCCTCGTTGAGCCACATGTCCTGCCAGGCGCCCGGGGTGACGGAGTCGCCGTACCACTCGTGGGACAGCTCGTGCACCAGTGTGTCCAGCGGCACCGCGGGATCGCCGGGCGCGCCGTCGCCGGGGAAGACCGGTTTCGTCTGGACCTCCAGCGCGTAGCCGACCCGGCCGGCCGGCAGGTGGTCGACCACCGCGCCCACCGACGAGAAGGGGTACGGCCCGAACAGCGAGCTCTCCCAGTCCACGATCTCCGGGATACGGCGCAGCGCCGCGGCGGTCCGCGGATCGGCGGAGCGCGGGTCGACGGCGACGTACACGGGCACGCCCGCGCCGGTGCGCGCGGTGGTGACGTCGTAGTGCCCGATGCCGACCATCGCCAGGTAGGTCGCCATCGGCTCCTTGCTGCGCCAGTGGAAGGACGTCCTGCCGTGCGCGCTGCGGCGGTCGGCCAGTTCGCCGTTGGACACGGCGGTCAGGCCGTCGGGGACGGTGACGGTGATGTCGTAGGCGGCCTTGTCCGAGGGGTGGTTGTTCGACGGGAACCACGCCATGGAGCCGACCGGCTCGCCGAGCGCGAGCGCGCCGTCGTCGGTGCGGAACCAGCCTTCGTGCGAGCCGTCCGGGTCGGTGAGGGTCGCCGGGGCGCCTTCGTACGCCACCGTGGTCTCGAAGCGGGCGCCGGCCCGCAGCGGTGCCGCGGGCCGCACCCGCAGTTCGGTGCCCGCCCGGTCCACGGCGGCTGCCCGGCCGCCGACGGTGACACGGGTGACGGTCAGCCCCGACAGGTCGAGGTCGAAGCGGGCCAGCGGCTGGGTGGCGGTGGCGGTGATGACGGCGGTGCCGCGCAGTTTCCCGGACCCCGGGTCGTAGTCGAGGTCGAGGCCGTAGTGCGCGACGTCGTACCCGCCGTTGCCGGCCTGCGGGAAGAGCCGGTCGCCGACGCCTGGCGCGCCGATGTCACCGGCGGCCGTACGGTCCGGGGCGGCGGTACGGTCCGGGCCGGCCGTGCCACCGGAGCAGGCGACGCCCGTCAGGCTCAGGCAGCAGGCGAGCAGCAGGGTCGGGGCCGCGCGGCGCGGCGGAGACAGGCGCACGCGGGCCAGCGTACGAGGCGGGGCGGTGTACGGTGCCGGGCGGCACCCAAGGGTGTCCGCCGTGTCGGCTGCGTCGGCTGCGTCGGCTGCGTCGGCTGCGTCGGCTGCGTCGACCGTACGGCGTGCGAGGACTTTCACAGTGCTGGTGCGACAGCGATACTGTTCGAGTGCACCGGACCGCGCTGACCATTGACGAGCTGGCCGCCCGCGCGGGGGTGACGGTGCGTACCGTCCGCTTCTACAGCGCCCGCGGCCTGCTGCCACCGCCCGAGATCGGCCCGCGCAGGGTGGGCCATTACGGGCCCGGGCATCTGTCCCGGCTCGCGCTGATCGAGGAGTTGCAGCACCAGGGCCTCACTCTGGCGGCGATCGAACGCTATCTGCAGCAGCTCCCGGCCGACATCAGCGCCCACGACCTGGCGATCCACCGCGCCCTGGTGGCGTCCTGGCTGCCGGAGGGCACCGAGGAGATCGACCGGGAGCAGTTGGAGCGGCGCGCGGGCCGGCCGCTGGACGACGCCGATCTGGACCGGCTGGCGGCGATGGACGTGCTGGAGCGCACCGAGGACCCGGACGCCTTCCGGGTGGACCCCGGCATCCTGCACCTGGGGGTGCGGCTGCTCGATGTGCCCTTCCGGGTGGAGACGGTGCTGGCGGCGCGCGCGGTGATGCTGGAGCACGCGCGGGCCGCCGCGCACGAGCTGGGCCGGATCTTCCTCGACGAGGTGTGGGAGCCGGAGCGCCCGGAGCGGATGCGGTCGCTGTCGGCCCAGATGCAGCCGCTGGTGGTGCAGGCGCTGGTCACGACCTTCCAGCGGTCGCTGAAGGAGGAGCTACGGGCCTGGCCGGCGCCGAAGCCGGGCCAGGAGCGGGACGGGATCCGGGAAGAGGGAGAGGCCGCGGATCCCGGCGGGGACCCGCGGCCTCCCTCGTAGCGTCCGGCGCCCGCCTCAGTGCCCGTCGGTGAACGTCTCCCCGCTCTCGGCCTTCGCCACCAGCAGGGCGGGCGGCGTGAAGCGGTCGCCATAGGTGGCGGCCAGCTCCCGGGCCCGCGCGGTGAAGCCCGCGACGCCGCCCTCGTACCCGTTGATGTACTGGAGCACGCCGCCGGTCCAGGCGGGGAAGCCGATGCCGAGGATGGAGCCGATGTTGGCGTCGGCGACGGAGGTGAGCACGCCCTCCTCCAGCAGCCGTACGGTGTCCAGCGACTCCGCGAAGAGCATCCGCTCCTGCATGTCGCGCATCGGCAGTTCGGTGCCGGGTGTGCCGAAGTGCTCCGCCAGACCGGGCCACAGCCGGGTGCGGCGGCCGTCGGCGTAGTCGTAGAAGCCCGCTCCCCCGCTGCGGCCGGGCCGCTGGAATTCGTCGACCATGCGGTCGATGACCCGCTCGGCCGGGTGTTCCTGCCAGCTGCCGCCTTCGGCCTCGACGGCGGCGCGCGTCTCGCGGCGGATCTTGCGCGGCAGGGTGAGCGTCAGCTCGTCCAGCAGCGACAGCACCTTGGCGGGGTAGCCGGCCTGCGCCGCTGCCTGTTCGACGGAGGCCGCCGCGACGCCCTCGCCGATCATGGCGACGCCTTCGTTGATGAAGTGGCCGATCACCCGGGAGGTGAAGAAGCCGCGCGAGTCGTTGACGACGATCGGTGTCTTGCGGATCTGCCGTACGAGGTCGAAGGCGCGGGCCAGTGCCTCGTCGCCGGTCCGCTCGCCCTTGATGATCTCCACCAGCGGCATCTTGTCGACCGGCGAGAAGAAGTGCAGGCCGATGAAGTCGCCCTGCCGCCGCACCCCTTCGGCGAGCGCGGAGATGGGCAGCGTGGAGGTGTTGGAGCACAGCAGGGCGTCGGGCGCCACGATGTGCTCGATCTCCTGGAACACCTTGTGCTTGAGGGCCGCGTCCTCGAAGACCGCCTCGATGACGGCGTCGCAGCCCGCGAGGTCGGCCGGGTCGGCGGTCGGGGTGATCCGGGCGAGCAGCGCCTCGCGCTTCTCGGGGGTGGTGCGGCCCTTGGCCAGCGCCTTGTCGAGCAGAGTCGCCGAATACGCCTTGCCGCGCTCGGCGGCCTCGGCGCTGACGTCCTTGAGGACGACGTCGATGCCGGCCCGCGCGCAGGAGTAGGCGATGCCCGCGCCCATCATTCCGGCGCCGAGGACGGCGACCTTGGTGACCTGGCGGGCGGGGACGCCCTCGGGGCGGCTGGCACCGGAGTTGACGGCCTGCATGTCGAAGAAGAACGCCTGGATCATGTTCTTCGAGGTGCGGCCGCAGGCCAGTTCGGTGAAGTAGCGGCCCTCGATGAGGGTGGCGGTGTCGATGTCCACCTGGGAGCCCTCGACGGCCGCGGACAGGATCGCCAGTGGCGCCGGGTAGGGCGCGCCCGCGAGCTGCTTGCGCAGATTGGCCGGGAAGGCGGGCAGATTGGCGGCGAAGGCGGGGCTCTTGGGGGTGCCGCCGGGGATCTTGTAGCCGGGGGTATCCCAGGGCTGGCGGGCCTCGGGGTGGGCCAGCACCCAGGCCCGCGCGCTCGCCAGCATCGCGTCCCGGTCGGTGGCGACCTCGTGGATCAGACCGGCCTCCAGGGCGCGCGGAGCGGAGTACTGCCGGCCCTGGAGCAGCACCTTCAGCAGCGCGTCGGCGATGCCGAGCAGCCGGACCGTGCGGACGACTCCGCCGCCGCCGGGCAGCAGGCCGAGGGTGACCTCGGGCAGGCCGATCTTGGTGCCGGGGGTGTCGAGCGCGATGCGGTGGTGGCAGGCCAGCGCGATCTCGTAACCGCCGCCGAGCGCCGCGCCGTTGATCGCGGCGACGACCGGCTTGCCGAGGGTCTCCAGGCGGCGCAGCCGGCGCTTGATGCGCATCGAACCGGCGAGCACGTCGGCGGCGTCCTCCGGGGTCGCGCGGATCAGGTCGCGCAGGTCGCCGCCGGCGAAGAAGGTCTTCTTGGCGGAGGTGACGATGACGCCGCGGACGCCGTCGAGTTCGGCGTCGAGGCGGTCGAGGGTGGCGTCGAGGGAGTCGGCGAAGGCCGCGTTCATGGTGTTCGCGGACTGCGCCGGGTCGTCAAGGACCAGGGTGACGATGCCGTCGGTGTCCTGCTCCCAGCGGATGGTGGTGGACTCGCTCATGGTCTTCGGGCTCCGTCGGTTCCGTGAGGGGGCACGTGGTGGGTCACGCAGGGGTCACGCGGGGGCAGGTTCAGAGGCGTTCGACGACGGTGGCGACTCCCATGCCGCCGCCGACGCAGAGGGTGGCGAGCCCGTACCGCTGGTCGCGGCGCTCCAGTTCGTCGATCAGGGTGCCGAGGATCATCGCGCCGGTCGCGCCGAGCGGGTGGCCGAGCGCGATGGCGCCGCCGTTGACGTTGACCTTGTCGATGCTGACGCCGAGGTCGGAGGCGAAGCGCAGGACGACGGCGGCGAACGCCTCGTTCATCTCGATCAGGTCGATGTCGTCGACGGTCAGCCCGGCCTTGGCCAGCGCCTTGCGGGAGGCGGGGGCGGGTCCGGTGAGCATGATGGTCGGCTCGGAGCCGGAGACCGCGGCCGAGACGATCCGGGCGCGCGGGGTGAGGCCGTAGCGTTCGCCGATCTCGCGGTTGCCGATGGCGACGAGGGCGGCGCCGTCCACGATGCCGGAGGAGTTGCCCGCGTGGTGGACGTGGTCGATGGCCTCGACCCAGTGGTACTTCTGCAGCGCGACGGCGTCGAAACCGCCGAGGTCGCCGATGTCGGCGAAGGACGGCTTGAGCTTGGCGAGCGTCTCGGGCGTGGTGCCGGGGCGGATGAATTCGTCGTGGTCGAGCACGGTGAGGCCGTTGCGGTCGCGCACGGGCACGACGGACCGGGCGAAGCGGCCCTCCTTCCACGCCTCGGCCGCGCGCTCCTGCGACATCGAGGCGTAGGTGTCCACGTCGTGCCGGGTCCAGCCGCCGAGGGTGGCGATCAGGTCGGCGCCGACGCCCTGCGGGACGAAGCCGGTCTCGTACGACGTCATGGGGTCCATCGCCCAGGCGCCGCCGTCGGAGCCCATCGCGACCCGGGACATGGATTCGACGCCGCCCGCGAGGATCAGGTCCTCCCAGCCGGAACGGACCTTGGCCGCGGCCAGGTTGACCGCTTCGAGGCCGGAGGCGCAGAAGCGGTTCTCCTGGACGCCCGCCACGGTGTCGGGCAGACCCGCGGCGATGGCCGCGATCCGGGCGATGTCCGAGCCCTGGTCGCCGATCGGGCTGACGACGCCGAGCACGATGTCGTCGATGGCGGCCGGGTCGAGCGAGGGGAAGCGGCGGCGCAGTTCGTGGATGAGGCCGACGACGAGGTCGATCGGCTTGGTGCCGTGCAGGGATCCGTTCGCCTTTCCGCGCCCGCGCGGGGTGCGTACGGCGTCGTAGACGTAGGCCTCGGTGCTCAACGTCGTGCCTTTCTGGAGGGCTTGGAGAGGGCTTCCGGCAGGGCCTTCTGGAGGGTGGGCGGTGCGGGTCGGCGGCGCGGGATTCAGCGGGGTCGGTTGATCACATCGGCAGAGGACTCATGGCTCCAGCAGGGCCGGGGCGTCCCAGTCGCGGGCCACTTCCGCGGTGTGCGCGCCGGGCAGCGCGGGCGGGCGGCGGAGCGCGCCGGGGGTGGCGGACAGCCGCGGGGCGGGCGCGGGCTGCACCGTGCCCGCCGCCTCCGTGAAGGTGCCGCGGGCCGCCAGATGCGGGTGCTCCGGGGCCTCACGCAACGAGAGTACGGGCGCCACGCACGCGTCGGACCCCTCGAAGACGCGTGTCCACTCCTCGCGGCTGCGGGTGCGGAAACGGGCGGCGACCGCTGCACGCAGTTCAGGCCAGTGCGCGGGGTCCGCGCGCAGGGCCGCGTCCGCGGGGGCCAGTTCCAGCAGCGTCGCGAAAGTGTCGTAGAAACGCTGCTCCAGGGCGCCGACGGCCATGTGCCGGCCGTCGGCGGTCTCGTACACGCCGTAGAAGGGGGCGCCGCCGTCCAGCAGATTGGCCTCGCGGCGGTCCTGCCAGGCGCCGGCCGCGAGCAGCGCGTGGATCATCGTGCTCAGATGGGCGGCGCCGTCGACGATGGCGGCGTCGACGACCTGGCCCTCGCCGTGCGTACGGGCGTGGTGCAGGGCCGCCAGCACGCCGGTGACCAGGTAGAGGGAACCGCCCGCGTAGTCGCCGAGCAGATTGGCGGGGGCGGCCGGCGGGCGGTCGGCGGCTCCGGTCATGCCGAGGGCGCCGGTGACGGCGAGGTAGCCGATGTCGTGGCCCGCGGTGGCGGCGAGCGGGCCCTGCTGTCCCCAGCCGGTCATCCGGCCGTAGACCAGCCGCGGATTGCGGGCCAGGCAGGCGTCGGGGCCGACGCCGAGGCGTTCGGCGACGCCGGGCCGGTAGCCCTCGACGAGGATGTCGGCGCGCGCGACGAGATCGAGTACGGCCGCGGACCCGCCGTCCGCCTTGAGGTCGACCAGCACGGAACGCTTGTTGCGGTTGGTCAGGTCGTGCTCGGGGGCGACGCCCAGACCCGCGCCGCCCGGCCGGTCCACCCGTACGACATCGGCGCCGAGGTCGGCCAGCAGCATCGCGGCGAACGGCCCGGGACCGATACCGGCCAGCTCGACGACGCGGACGTCCGCGAGCGGGCCCGCGGGGTTTGACAGTTCCGATGTCACATCAGTGATGCTAGGAACACGTTCCACTCTTGGCAAGGGCTGACTGAGCGCTCGCTCAGTTCGCCGCACTGACCGCCCCGAACGGGGTGCCGCCCGGAAAGGCGACGGCCCGCCGGGCCCCTGGTCGGGGTCCGGCGGGCCGTCGGTGCGTACGTTCGGGCGTACGGCCGAAGCGCCGCGGATCAGGAGGACGCGGCCTGCGAGGCGGCCTTCTCCAGCTGGAACGCCTCGTTGCCCTGGCCGATCCTGGCGTGCACCTCGGGCCGCTTGCTGCGCAGCACCAGGCCGTAGACGAGGCCGATGACCGCGGCCAGCGCGATGATGCCGGGCAGGATCCAGCGCAGCCCGTGGCCGGGGTTGGCGCCGAGCAGCACCGAGAAGTCCTTCACCGAGTAGACGGCGATGACCACCAGCGCGATCGCGGCCAGACCCGAGGTGACCAGGCGCCACGCCTGCTGCCCGGCCGCGCCGCGCTTGACGAAGAACGCGATGACGGCGACGGCGGCGGTGGCCATCAGGAGCACGATGCCGAGCGCGCCGACATTGCCCGCCCAGGTGAACATGCGCAGCACGGGGGCCGTCGGGTCCGGGCCGAACTTCGGGTCGAACTTGCCGTCGTCGGTGGCGGCGAAGGCGATGACGACGGCCAGCGCGACCAGCGTCTGAAGGAAGGAGCCGACGGCGGGGGCGCCGCTGGACTTCGAGGTGCGGCCGACCGCCGAGGGCAGCAGACCGTCGCGGCCCATGGCGAAGGCGTAGCGGGCGACGACATTGTGGAAGCTCAGCATCGAGGCGAAGATGCCGGTGATGAAGAAGATGTTCAGGGTGTCGGTGAACGCGGTGCCGAGCCGGGCCTGGTTGAGCGAGAAGATCAGGTTCGGGCCCTGCTCCTGAGCGGCGCCGACGACGTGGTCGGGACCGGTGCCCACGGTGATCGCCCACGCGCTGAAGGCGAAGAAGAGGGTGGCGAAGCCGATCGCGATGAACATCACCTTGGACACCACGCGCTGCGCGTCGCTGGTCTCCTCGGCGTAGACCGGGGCCTGTTCGAAGCCGACGAAGCCGGCGATGGTGAAGCAGAGCGCGGTGCCCAGGCCCGCGCCGCTGAGCGTGCCCGGGTCGAAGGCGTGCACCGAGACGCCCTGCGGGCCGGGGTCGGACAGGAAGCTGATGTCGAAGACGATGGTGAGCACCGTCTCGACCAGCAGCAGCACGCCGAGCGTCTTCGCGTTGAGGTCGATCTTCAGCGCGCCGAAGACCGCGGTGATCGCGACGCCGCCGAGCGCCGGGATCCACCAGGCCACGTTGTGGCTCCAGTGCTGGGCGATCTGGCTGGAGATCTCGTAGCCGAAGATCCCGTAGAGGCCGACCTGCATGATGCTGTACGCGAACAGCGCCACATAGGAGGCGCAGGCGCCCATCGTGCCGCCCAGGCCCCGGGATATGTACGCGTACAGCGCGCCGGCGTTGTGCACGTGGCGGCTCATCTCGGCGTAGCCGAAGCTGAACAGGATCAGCACGAGGCCGACGATGACGAACAGCAGCGGCACGCCGACGACGCCCATGGTGGCGAACGTCGTCGGGATGACCCCGGCCACCACCATCAGGGGCGCGGTGGCGGCGAGAACCGAGAGCAGGAGGGCCGGTGCGCCGATCCGGTCCGCGCGCAATGCGCGTTGCTCGCCCTTGAACGTGCTGATCTCGGTGGTACTGCCCGTCAGCATGCTGCGGTGTCCTTCCGGTGGTCCGTGGTTCGGTTCTTGCTTGGGCTTTGCGGGGACGTGCGAGAACGTACGAGCCGATCACTCGCGAACTGCTGGGAGTGCCAACTGCCGGGATTCACGATCTGCCGAAACCGAGCGCGTAGTTGCGCGCGGCACGGAACGCCTTCTTCGGGTCGCGGTCGGGGTACGACCACGGGATGCGGGTCGCTTCCGAGCCGATCCGGTTGAACAGCGCGGCGGCCTCCACCGTGTCACCGGCGTGGAATTTGCCGTACGCAAGGTAGTTCAGGTCGAGCAGCAGCCGCGAGTGGTCGGACCCGTCCCATTCCAGCCACCAGTCGAAGGCCGTGCGCACGCTCTGCCGGGCACGCGGACTGCCCCAGTACGGGAGGTTGTCGGGCGCTTCCGGCAGGACGCGGGCCGCCGCCAGCACCCGGTAGCGCTCGACGAGCGCGACCAACGGCAGGACGGTCAGCGGGGATCCGCGGCCGGCCTCGTCGGCGGCCCACTCGGCGAATTCGTAGACCTCGTGGAACGGGTCCTCGCCGTCGGTCTTCTGACGCTCCGCCAGGCACTGGGTCATCAGATGGTGCGCGTGGTGGTGGCCGCGGTGCCGGCCGCGGGCCTGGTCGAAGGCGCGGACCTGGTCGTCGTCGGTGCCGGTGCGGCGGGCCAGCACCAGCAACGCGAGCCACGGCGAAGGGTCGCGCGGGGTCATCCGGGCGGCGCGCAGGCACAGTTCACGGGCCGACTCCGCGCTCTGCTTGCCCGCGGTCGCGCGGAAGACGGCGGCGAAGGCGGCCAGCGCGACGGCGTCGGTGCTCTCCGGCTCGGCGAGCAGCCACTCGCCCGCCCAGGCGGCGGCGCTCTTGCCCTCGCCGAGGACGACCAGCCGGTGTCCGCGGCGGTCCCAGTTCTCCCCGGTGCGGGCGAGCAGTTCGCGGACCTCCGTCCAGCGCCCGTGGGCGAGGCCGGCCCGCGCGGCGACCAACTCCTCGTCGTCGAGCGCGGGATCGAAAGCCAGGTCGTCCTTACCGCGTGAGAAGCGGAAGGGTGGCGGCGGTGGGGTCATCCGCGGGTAGCCCTCCACGGCGCGCGTGACGTCATGTGATCACGCACAGCCAATCGGTCGGCACGGGGTGGCATCAAGGCCGGGCCTGTTGTCTCGTTGTAGTCCCGTAGGGTGGCGGGGGTTTGGGACACGGAACGGGAAGGATGCGGGGGTTCGGCTGCGCGGGCGGCCGTACTCCTGATATTCGTCAGGCCGATCAAGGTGTTGCGGCGTCGCGCGGCGGGGACCAGGGGACCAGGTGACATGGACGGCGGGAGCGTGAGCGGTGCGGACGCGGAGGAACGGCAGAGTGCTGCCGCCTCCACTCACCCGCTGGCGTATGTACGGCGAAGACACGGCTGGAGCTACCAGGACCTGGCCCGGGTCATAGCCGACAACGCGCGGATCCTCGGAGTGCCGATGGCGGCCCGCCGGGAGAAGGTCTGGCGCTGGGAGCACTGGGGTGTCGTGCCGGAGGCGGACAGCCAGCGCGCGCTGGCCCGCGCGCTCGGAATCCCGGCCAGGGAACTGGAGTTGCGGCCCTGGCCGCGCTGGCTCCCCGCGCACGGCGGCATGCCGGACGGGCTGCCGTGGACCACCGAGGGCAGCCTCACCGCGCTGACCGCGCTGCTGGACAACGGCACGGGCGACCCTCGTGGTTACCCCATCGCGGACGAGCAGGCGCTGCTCGACGCCATCGCGGACTGGGACGCGGCAGGCGCGGAAGGCACGGCGGCCGGTTCCGCGGGCCCGAGCGCGGACACGGGCCCCGGCCCGGGCCGGCCGACGAGCGCGGGCGGGACTACGGGCACGGCCGTGCACCCGGCCGGCGCGCATCCCGGCGGCCAGGCGGTCACCGATCCGGCGAAGGCGGCCCGGCGTACGGGCAAGGGCACGGACCGCGGTACGGCGTCGGCCGCTGTGGCCGGGCACTGGGACGACGAGGCGATACCCGCCCCCCGGCCGGAACGCGTACCGCGGCAGGCGACCGCCGCGACGGCGCTTCCCGACAACGCTGTCGACGCCACCCTGGCGGCGGCCGTGGTGGACCGGCCCGTGATCGAGTGGCTCGAGGCCGGGGTGCTGGGGCTGCGCAAGCTCGACGACCGGCTCGGCGGCGCGTCCGTACGGCATCGCGTGGAGGCCGATCTGCGGATGGTGCGCGGCCTGTTGCACCGCGGCCAGCACGAACGGGCGCACGAGGGACGGCTGTTGCGGGTCGCCGCCGATCTGGCGCAGCTCGGCGGCTGGGCGGCCACCGACACCGGCCGGCACGGCGCCGCGCAGCGGCACTATCTGACCGGGCTGCGGCTCGCGCACAGCGCGGGCGACCGCTCGCTCGCGGTGGCGCTGTGGGGCGGCCTCGCGCTGCACGCGGTGATCGCGGGCCGGCCGCGGGACGCGGTGGCCGCGGCAGAGGCGGGGGTACGGGCGGCCGGCGGCGCTCCCCCGGCGGTGCGCGCGCTGGCCGCCAGCAGGCTCAGCCGGGCGCACGCCGCGGTCGGCGCCGACGGTCCCTCGCGGCGCGCGGTCGCCGAGGCGGAACGCCAACTGGACCTGGCGGAGCGGGAGTCGGGGCCGTCCTGGCTCTACTGGTTCGACACCGTGGAACTGGCCGCGCAGAGCGGCCAGTCGCTGCTCGACCTCGGGCACGCGCACGAGGCCAGGCCGCTGCTGGAACAGGCGCTGGCCATGCAGGACGCCTCGTACGTCCGCGACCGCTGCCTGTACTCCGCGCGCGCCGCGACCGCCCGCGCCCTGACCGGCGATCTGGAGGGCGCGCGGTCGCTCGGCCGCGAGGCGGCGCGGCTGTCCCGGCTGTGCGGTTCGCCGCGCATCGCCGACACCCTGGACGCGCTGAAGGTCCGGCTGGACGCGGCGCGCTGATCTCCGCCTCCGTGGCGGCCCGCCGGGCGGGCCGCTCCCCGGGGCGCTGGGCGTCCGCGTGACCCATACGAGGGCGCGGCCCCGGCGGTCATGACCGGTCACCGGCCGCCGAAGTACCCAACGATGACTGATTCGCCGACGCGAGCCCGTCCGTACCGTCTTGACCTGCGAGAACACGGCGCGATCCGACGCCGCACAACGCAGGGAGACATCAGTCATGAGTGACAACCAGCACCTGGTCCAGCGCTACATCGCCGTCTGGAACGAGACCGACCCGGCCGCCCGGCGCCTTCTGGTCGACGAGATCCTCGCCGCCGACGCCCGCTACACCGATCCGCTGGCCGACGTCACGGGCCGCGCCGCCTTCGACGCGGTGGTGGCCGCGGTCCAGGAGCAGTTCCCCGGCTTCGTCCTCACGCTCGGCGCCGTCGACACGCACCACCACCTGGCCCGTTTCACCTGGGAGTTGGGGCCGGCAGGCGGCGAGTCGGCGGTGATCGGCTTCGACGTGGTCGAGATCGGTGACGACGGCCTCGTGCACAGCGTCCAGGGCTTCCTCGACAAGGTCCCGGCCGGCGCCTGAGCCGACCGGAGGGGCGGTGTCCGCCGGGAACCGCCCCTCCCCCCGTGCCCGCCGCTCACTCCCCTTCACCGCGACAGGAGTTCCGCCATGGCCTCGGCCACCACCACCGTCACCCCGCCCGCGCGCCGGGGCGGCCCGCCGGCCGCCGAACGGTCCGGCCTGGGCCTGCTCGTCCTGCTGGCCGCGACTTTCATGACCTCGCTCGACATCTTCATCGTCAATGTGGCGATCCCCGCCGTGCAGAGCGATCTCGACGCGAGCACCGCCGCGATCCAGTGGGTGGTCGCCGGCTTCGGGCTCGCGGTCGCCACCGGTCTGATCACCGCCGGACGGCTCGGCGACATCTTCGGCCGCCGCCGGATGTTCGCGGTCGGCCTCGCCCTGTTCACCGTCACCTCGGCGGCCTGCGGTCTGGCGCCGACCTCCGGTTCGCTGGTCGCGGCGCGGGTCCTCCAGGGTCTGTCGGCGGCGCTGATGAGCCCGCAGGTGCTGTCGATCCTGCAGACCGCGTACGCGGGGAAGGCGCAGGCCCGTGCCTTCAGCATGTACGGGCTGACGATGGGGATCGGTGCGGTGTTCGGGCAGCTGATCGGCGGGCTGCTGATCAAGGCCGACGTGTTCGGGCTCGGCTGGCGCGCGTGCTTCCTGATCAATCTGCCGGTCGGCCTGCTGGCACTGGCCCTGGTGCCGCGGGCGCTGGCCGAGTCCCGGGCGCCGCGCAGGCCCCGGCTCGACCTCGTCGGTGTGGTGCTGTCCACGGCGGCGGTCGTCGCGCTGGTGCTGCCGCTGATCCAGGGGCGCACGGCGGGCTGGCCACTGTGGACCTGGCTGTGCCTGGCCGCGTCCGCCGCCGTGTTCACCGTCTTCTTCCGGCACCAGGACCGGCTCGGCCGGCGCGGCGGGGACCCGGTGCTGAACATGGAGCTGTTCCGGCAGCGCGGCTTCGGGCCCGGCGCGCTCGCGCAGTTCCTCTTCTGGTCGGGGCAGGGCTCGTTCTTCCTGATCCTCGCGCTGTATCTGCAGGCGGGCCGCGGCCTGGACGCGCTGCACTCCGGGACGGTGTTCCTGGCGATCGGCGGCGGCTATCTGCTGACCTCCACCACCGCGCACCGGCTGGCCGCCCGGCTCGGCAGCCGTACGGTCCCGGCCGGAGCGCTGACGATGGCCGCGGGTCTCGGACTGCTGTGGGCGGCGGCGCACCGCTCGGGCAGCACGGGCAGCCTGTGGGAGCTGGTCCCCGGACTCGTCGTGGACGGCGTCGGGATGGGCATGGTCATCGCCCCGCTCACCCATGACGCGCTGGCCACCGTCCCTGCCGGTCTTGTCGGTTCGGCCTCCGGGGTGGTCGCCACCATCCAGCAGATCAGCGGCGCGCTCGGCATCGCCGTGATCGGCATCATCTTCTACGGCGCGGTCGGCGACGGGGCGCACGGAGGTTACCCGCACGCCTTCGGTCTGGGGCTGGCGTTCCTGCTCGGCCTCGAACTGGCCCTCGCGGCGCTGACGATCGGCTTGCGGCGCACGAGGTCCGCGCACTGACCGGCGGTGAGCGGCACATGCGTAAGGGGCGACCACCTGGGTGGTCGCCCCTTACGCGTCGTGCCTTGCGGTCAGACCCGGCTGAGGCGGACCACCGGGATCTCGCGGTCGGTCTTCTTCTGATAGTCGGCGTAGGGCGCGTAGACATCGAGCAGATGGGGCCATACGCGGGCCTTGTCCTGCGCCGACAGCGTCTCGGCGCGGGCGGTGAAGCGCTCACCGAGGACGCGGACGTGGACCTCGGGGTTGGCCTGGAGGCTGAGGTACCACAGGGGGTGCTCGGGGGCGCCGCCCTTCGAGGCGACGATCAGATAGTCGTCGCCGTCCCGGCCGTAGATGAGCACGGTGCGCAGCCAGTCGCCGCTGCGCCGGCCCTGGTAGTCCAGGAGCAGGCAGGGCGAGCCGTTGAGGTCGGTGCCTTCGGTGCCGTCGGACTCCTCGTAGAGGCGGGCCTGGTCGGCCACCCACTGCTCGGGGCTGACCTTCACCTTGGCGGGATCGTAGGACGTCATACGTGTGCACCTTTCCTGGTGGTTCGGCAGGAATCGGGGGATCCGGGGATCAGCCTAGGACGGCGACGGCGGGATGCGGCGGCGGGTCACAGGCCCGGCGCGCCCCACACCGGGAACCAGCGCGACAGGTCGTTCTCCACCCGCAGGTCGTTGGCGACCAGGGCCTTGACCTGGAGCTCCAGCGCGTTGTCCCGCTTCTCGCCGGGCAGCGGCGCGAAGGGGTAGAAGGAGCCGCGCTTGTAGAGGTAGACGAGCGCGAGCGAGTGGCCCGCGGCGTCCTTGAAGCCGAGCAGCGAACAGAGCAACTGCGGGCCGAAGCCGCGTTCCTCCAAGGCGGAGTTGACGGCGTGCAGATCGGTGACGAGATCGATGATCTCCGTCGGTTCGCGGCGGGCGAGCAGCCAGGTGTAGCCGTAGGAGTCCTGGCTGGCCTCGGCGCCGACCAGGGCCCGCAGATCCTGCTGGATCTCGGCGAAGGCGCCGCCCTCGACGGCCGCGAAGCAGACCGAGCCGAGACCGGTGGGCCGCAGCTCGCTCGCCGCTTCGAGGGTGATGGCCGCCGAGCTGAGGCCGAAGAGCTGGTCGAGATCGGGCCTGACCGGCTTGCTCCGGCCGAGGAGGACGTCCAGCAGTCCCATCAGTGGCGGTCCAGTTCACGGGTGATCCGGCCGAGCTGCTCCAGCCGCGCGTCCAGGGTGGGGTGGGTGGACAGCAGCCGGGAGAAGCGGGAGCCGGCGCCGGAGGTGAGCGCGGGCGCGAAGTAGAACGCGTTGAACGGCTCGGCCTTGCGCAGGTCCTTGGTCGGGATCGCGGCGAGCTGACCGGTGACCTTGGTGAGTGCCGAGGCCAGCGCCGAGGGGCGGCCGGTGAGCAGCGCGGCGCTGCGGTCGGCGGACAGCTCGCGGTAGCGCGACAGCATCCGGGTGAGCAGGAAGCTGATGGCGTAGACGACGGCGCTGACCAGCGGGATCGCGATCGCTATGACGGCGGTGCCGGGACCGCGCACCCGGCGGAAGCCGCCGTAGAGCCCGATCCGGGTGATGACGCCGGCGAGGATGCCGAGGAAGGACGCGATCGTCATGACCGCCACGTCCTTGTGCGCCACATGGGACAGCTCGTGGGCGATGACGCCCTCCAGCTCGTCGGGCTCCAGGCGGCGCAGCAGTCCGGTGGTGGCGCACACCGTGGTGTTCTTCTGATTGCAGCCGGTGGCGAAGGCGTTGGGCACGTCGGAGTCGGCGATGGCGACACGGGGCTTGGGCATGTCGGCGAGCGCGCAGATTCGGTCCACGACGCCGTGCAGCTCCGGCGCCTGTTCCGGGGTGACTTCCTTGGCGCCCATGCTGAAGGCGGCGATGCGGTCGCTGAACCAGAACTGCGCGACGAAGAGGATGCCCGCGATCACCAGGATCAGCGGCCAGGATCCGCGCAGCAGGGCCAGCAGGGCGCCCACGAAGACGACGTAGAGCAGACCGATCAGGAACATCGTGACCACCATGCGGGTGGTCAGCCCCCGGTCGTCGGCGAAACAGTTGCGGTCCATGGCCCCTCCCGAGACGTACGGGGCGCGGACCGCTGGAGACGGTCCGTCGTGCCTCGATGTCGAGTGTGCACCCGGTTCAACGACTACGACGAGCCCGTCGGTTCCGCTCAGGCCCGTACATCGAGCACCAATTTGCCGAAGGTTTGCCGGGACCGCAGGTCCTGGTGGGCCCTGGCGGCCTCGGACAGCGGATAGACGCCGCCGACCCGCGGGACGAGGCGGCCCGCCGCGGTCATCGCCAGGATCTCCGCCATCGGCTCGCGGTACATCCCCGGGCGGCCCAGGCAGTGCATCAGCCAGAAGCCGACGACGGCCCGGGAGCGGCCCATGAGCTGCGCGGCCTGCACCGGTGTCGGGGGCGTCCTGGAGGCCATGCCGTAGGTGACGAGACGGCCGAACGGCGCGAGCGCGGCGAGCGAGGCGTCGAAGACCGGGCCGCCGGTCATCTCCAGCACGATGTCGACCTTCTTGCCGCCGTTGGCCTCGATCAGACGGTCCTTCAGACCCTCCGGGTCCGCGTCCACGGCGATGTCCGCGCCGAGTTCCAGCGCGAGGTCGCGCTTGTCCTTGGAGGACGCGGTGGCGATGACCCGGCCGGCGCCGAACGCCTTGGCGAGCTGCACGGCGAGCGAGCCGGTGCCGCCGGCCGCCGCGTGCACCACGACGCTCTCGCCCTCGGCGAGCCGGCCCGAGGTGCGCAGCAGGTGCCAGGCGGTGAGGCCCTGGACGACGAGCGCGAGCGCCTGACCGTCGGTGACGCCGTCGGGCACGTCGTGGGCGAGGTGTTCCTCGACGACGGCCTTCTGGGCGTATCCGCCGTGGTCGGTCAGGGCGACGACGCGGCGGCCGTCGGCGGTGCGGCCGACCACCTCGGCGCCGGGGACCAGCGGGAGCACGGAGCGGGCGAGGTAGGAGTCCTCGACGGTGTGGGTGTCGGCGTAGTTGACGCCGGCGGCGTCCACGTCCACCAGGAGCTGCCCCGGGCCCGCGACGGGGTCGGGCAGTTCCGTCTCGCGCAGCACCTCGGGGCCGCCGAATTCGGTGATCTGGATCGCGCGCACGTCGACTCCTCGGGGTGGTGGTGACATCCTGACCGAGCAGATATTACCGACTGGTCGGTATGCGACACACCCCTCCCCCCGGCACACCCCTCCCCCGGTTCGCTCTGGGCCGGGCCCCCTCCCACGCCCCCTCCGGTCAGGCGGCGGCCACCGGCCGGGGCGGCGGCGGGCCGACATAGCGCGCGGACGGCCGGATGATCTTGCTGTCCTCGGCCTGCTCCAGGATGTTGGCGCTCCAGCCGACGACGCGGGCGGCGGCGAAGGTGGGCGTGAACATCTCGCGCGGCAGCCCGCACAGCTCCATCACGACACCGGCGTAGAACTCGACATTGATGTGCAGTTCGCGGCCGGGCTTCAGCTCCGCGAGCAGCGCCTCGGCGCGCGCCTCCACCTGCACGGCGAAGTCCACCAGATCGCCGCCGAAGCCGCGTGCGATGCCCTTGAGCATCCGCGAGCGCGGGTCCTCGGTGCGGTAGACGGGGTGGCCGAAGCCCATGATCCGGTCGCCCGCCTCGATGTGCTCGCGCAGCCAGCCGTCGATCCGGTCGGGGCTGCCGATGGCGTCGAGCGTGTCGAGCGCGCGGCTGGGGGCGCCGCCGTGCAGCGGCCCGGACAGCGCGCCGATCGCGCCGACCAGGCAGGCGGCCAGGTCCGCGCCGGTGGAGGCGATGACGCGGGCGGTGAAGGTGGACGCGTTGAAGCCGTGGTCGACGGTCGAGATCAGATAGCGCTCGATCGCGCGGGCCCGCACCGGGTCGGGCTCCTCGCCGGTCAGCATGTAGAGGTAATTCGCCGCATAGGGCAGGTCGTCGCGCGGTTCGATCGGCGCGAGGCCCTGGCCGAGCCGGTACAGCGCGGTGAGCAGGGTCGGTACGACGGCGCAGGCGGCCAGCGCGTCGGCGCGGCGCCGGTCGGGCGCGATGTCGTACAGCGGCCGGAAGCCGGCCGAGGCGCCGGTCAGCGACAGCGCGGTCCGCAGCCCGGCGAGCGGCCCGGACAGGACGCTGCCGCGCGCGATCACCGGGAGGGCGTCGGCCACGTCGGCGGGCAGGTGCCGAAGGGCGGCGGTGCGCGCGGTGAACGCGGCGCGTTCGGCGGCGTCGGGAAGCGTCCCGTGGAACATCAGGTGCCAGACGTCCTCGAAGCCGCGGCTGTCGGCCAGTTCCACGGCCGAGAACTCCCGGTAGTGGTAGAAGCCCTCGGTCCCGCGGACGTCGCCGATGGATGTGTCGGTGACGATCACGCCCTTGAGACCGCGGGGTACGTCGATCGGGGCGTTCTGCCCGGTGGTCGGCATCGCTTGTCCTCCTTGGGTATGGACTCGACTGTCCATCATTGATTTCAATGCTGTCAATATTGATTCAATCAATGTGTATTCGTCGTCCGGTCCAGATACGGTGGGGCCATGACGGATCAGTCCGCGGACCGGATCACCACCCGGGAAGCCGCCGCGCGGCTCGGCGTGAAGCCGGAGACGCTGTACGCGTATGTGAGCCGCGGCCTGCTCACCAGCCGCCGGGCCGAGGGCGGCCGGGGCAGCACCTTCGATCCCGCGGAGGTCGCGGCGCTCGCGGCCCGCGCCCGGCCCGCGGCGGCCGGCCAGGACGCCGCTCCGGACGGCGGTGGCGGCTGGGGCCGGATCCGTACCGGCATCACGTTGATCGAGGGCGACGCGCTCTGGTTCCGCGGCGTCGAGGCGACGGGGCTCGCCTCCGCGTACGGCTTCGAGGAGGTCGCCGAATGGCTGTGGACCGGGGAGCTGCGCCGCGGAATCCGCTTCACGGCGCCAGAACCGCTGCTGGCGGCGGCCCGCAGCGCGGGCGACGCGCTGCCCGCGGGCTGCGGCCCGATGGACCGGCTGCGGGTCGCCGTCCTCGCCGCGGCCACCGCTGACCCGTTGCGCTTCGACCTGTCGCAGGACGCCGTGCTGGGCTCGGCGCGCGGCTTGATCCCGACGCTGGTGGGCGCGCTGCCCGAGGCCGGGCGGGCCCACCGCGGCGAGGGACGGCTGGCCTGGCGGCTGTGGTCGCGGCTGACGGCGCTGCCCGCGGACGAGGCGTCGCTGCGGGTGCTGGACGCGGCGCTCGCACTGCTCGTCGACCACGACCTGGCCGCCTCGACGCTGGCCGCGCGGGTCGCGGCCTCGGCCCGCGCGCACCCTTACGCGGTGGTGTCGGCGGGGCTCGGCGCGCTCGACGGGCCGCTGCACGGCCAGGCCAGCGCAATGGCGCACCGGATGCTCGCCGAGGTGCTGGAGCGCGGCAGTGCCGGCCCGGTGGTGGCCGAACGGCTGCGGGCCGGGCAGCGGGTCCCCGGCCTCGGGCACCGGCTCTACCGGGGCGAGGACCCGCGAGCCCGGCTGCTGTTCCACCTGCTCGGCCGGGTGCCCGCCGCCGCCGACGCCCTGGCGGCGGCCCGTGACATCGGGACGACGGCGGCCCGGCACACCCCGCTGTTCCCCAATGTCGACCTGGCACTCGCGGTGCTGTCGGTGTCGGCCGCGATGCCCCCGGAGGCCGGCGAGACGGTCTTCTCGGTGGCGCGCACGGCGGGCTGGATCGCGCACGCGCTGGAGGAGTACCAGGAACGCCCGCTGCGGATGCGGCTCAGCGGCACGTACCAGGGTCCGCCGCCGCCCCGGCCGCTGCCGTGAAGCCGCGCACGCCGGACACAGCGGACACAGCGGACACAGCGGACACGGCGGACGCGGCGGACGCGGCGGACCGGCCCCGTACCGGCCCGGGAGCGGAAGCCGTACGGAGCCGGGCCGGGCCCGTCAGACTCCGGTCAGCCGCGGGATGCGGCCGACCAGCTCCGCCCATTCGGTGTCCGTCTGGCCGGGGACCATCCGGCCCGCGGACCGCCACTGGTCGGCGAGTTCCGCGAACACCGGGGCGTCCACGCTCTGCTGCAGAACCGTTCCCGCACGGGAGGGACGCCACATCTGCTGCGCGCCGCTCGCGCTCTCGGCACTGTCGTCTTCCGGGATGTCCGGACTTACCGGGATCCATTGCGTTGCTGCCATAGCCCGACCAACGACTCGGGCCGCCGGGACGCCACTGCACCGCCCGCCCCCACCACTCGTATGAGTGAACTCCCGCAGGTCCGTCGCACGCCGCGCCGGGCCAGGAATTTCCCGCGACCGCCACCCGTTGTGGGGGCATGAGCACTGTGGAGCTGACCAAGGAGAATTTCGACGAGGTCGTGTCGTCGAACGATTTCGTCCTCATCGACTTCTGGGCCGACTGGTGCGGGCCGTGCAAGATGTTCGCGCCGGTCTACGACAAGTCCTCGGAGACCCACCAGGACCTGGTCTTCGCGAAGGTCGACACGGAGGCGCAGCCCGAGCTGGCCGCCGCCTTCCAGATCCAGTCGATCCCGACGCTGATGATCGTCCGGGACAAGGTCGCGGTCTTCGCGCAGCCGGGCGCCCTGCCCGCGCCCGCGCTGGAGGACGTCATCGCGCAGGCGCGCGCCCTCGACATGGACGAGGTGCGCAAGTCGGTCGAGGAGGCCCAGCAGAATTCCTGACCGCCGCTCCGGGGCCGCACGCAGCTGACGGCGGAGCGCCCTGACCGCACGGCGGCACGAAGCCGACGACACACAGCGAGGCCGCGTTCCCGGCCCACGGCGGACGACACCGACCGCCGGGCCGGGGCGCGGCCTCGCCGTGTCCGGACGCCGGCGCGACAGAAGCCGGGACGCCGCACGCGGGATGCGGGATGCCGCACGCCCGAAGCGGCAGGACCAGGATCAGGGCCCGGGCCAGGACGTCCGCTCAGCCGCGCTTGCGGGCGATCAGGCAGGCCCGGTCCATCGCCTCCACGTCCGCGACCGGCTCGCGGACCAGCCGCGCCACGATGTCGAAACCGGTCTCCGCCAGCGCCGCGGCCAGTGTCTCCGGCCGCCGCCAGTAGTAGTCGAGGTCGACGTCCCGGCCGAGCATCTCCGACTTGTGCAGCGATTGATCCCCCACCTGGAAGGTGAGCAGCACCAGGCCGCGAGCCGCCAGCACCCGGTGAAATTCGGCGAAGGCCGCCGGGAGCCGGTCGGTGGGCAGATGGATGACCGAGTACATCGCCACGATGCCGCCGAGCCCGCCGTCGGGCAGGTCCAGGCCGGTCATCGAGCCGACCTCGAAGCGAAGCCCCGGGTTGTCCCGCCGGGCCGCCGCGACCATCCCCGGTGACAGGTCGATGCCGAACGCGTCCAGGCCCGACCGCCGCAGATGCGCCGTGACATGTCCGGGGCCGCAGCCGATGTCGGCGACCGGCCCGCCGCCGCCCACACGCACCAGCTCCGCGAAGGCAGCGAGCATCGCCCGCTCCAGCGGTTTGGCATCCAGCTCCGTACGGAATCCGTCCGCGTAATCCGCCGCCAGGGTGTCGTAGGAGGTTCTGGCGGTCCGTATGAAGTCCGGTTCGCTCACGGTCACGACCCTACTCACGCCGGTCCGCCCGGTACGCGCCGGCGGACGCGTCACGCCGCGTTGTCAGTGGTCGCGCCTACGCTCGAACGGTGAGTACAGCCGTCGCCTCCGTCACGCGGATCGCCGTGGTGCCCGATCCGGTCGGGTCCGGCGGCCGGTTGTGCGCGCTCGCGGAGGACGGCGCGTCGGCCGGGCAGGTGACGGCGGTGGACGACCTGGCCGCGGAGGTGGCGCGGCTGGAGGCGGCGCAGGCGCCGCGCTGGGTGTGGGCGGCCACCGACGAGGTCTACCCGTGGCTGCTCGACCGCGGCGCGGTGCGCCCCGCGCGCTGCCACGACGTGAAGCTCGTCGAGTCGCTGCTGCTCGGCCAGGAGGGCAGGCACCGGCGGCCGCGTTCGCTCGGGGCGGCGTGGGCCCGGCTGCACGGCCTGCCGGAGCCGGAGGACGCGCCGGAGCCGGGCGCGGACGACCAGCCGGTGCTGTTCGCCGCCGACCGGCGTCATCTGCCGCAGGATCTCGACCCGTTGGCGGCGCTGGTCGAGGTGCACGCCGCGCAGCAGCGGCGGATCTCAGGCGGCGAGCATCCGGACCGGACGCGGCTGCTGTGCGCCGCGGAGTCCGCGGGCGCGCTGGCCGCCGTCGAGATGGGCCGCGACGGGCTGCCGTGGAGCGCCGACGCGCACGACGCGCTGCTGACCGGCCTGCTCGGCCCGCGGCCCGCCGGCGGGGTACGGCCAACGCTGCTGAGCGAGTTGGCGGGCAGGATCCAGGAGGCGCTGGGCCGTCCGGTCAATCCCGACTCCCCCGCCCAGATGCTGCCCGCCTTCGCCCGGGTCGGCGTGCATCTGACGTCGACCCGCTCCCACGAGCTGCGTGATGTCGACCATCCGGCAGCGGCCCTGCTGCTGCGCTACAAGGAACTGTCCCGGATCCATGCCGCGCACGGCTGGGCCTGGCGGGAGAGCTGGGTGCGCGACGGCCGCTTCCGGCCCGAGTACGTGGTCGGCGGTGTGGTGTCGGGGCGGTGGGCGACCCGCGGCGGCGGCGCGCTGCAGATCCCGCGGCTGCTGCGCTCCGCGGTGGTCGCCGACCCCGGGCACCGGCTGATCGTCGCCGACGCGGGGCAGTTGGAGCCGCGCGTACTGGCCGCGATGTCCGGCGACAAGGGGCTGGCGGCGGCCGCCGCCGACGGCGATCTGTACGCGGCGCTGGCCCGTAACGCCTTCGCGGGCGACCGGCCGCGCGCCAAGATCGCGCTGCTCGCCGCGATGTACGGCCAGACCAGCGGTGAGGCGGGCCAGTTGCTCGCGGTGATGCGCCGCCGCTTCCCTGACGCGCTCGCCCTGGTGGAGGCCGCCGCGCGGACCGGCGAGGCGGGCGGGATCGTACGGTCGCGGCTCGGCCGTACGTCGCCCGCGCCGTCCGCCGACCGGTTTCTGGACGAGACGGCGGACCCGGGGGACGGCGCGTCGCCGGACCGGCGGGCGGCCCGCTCGTGGGGCCGCTTCACCCGCAATTTCGTGATCCAGGCGAGCGCTTCGGACTGGGCGCTGGCCATGCTGGCGTCGCTGCGCCGCCGGCTGACCGCGATCGGGCCGGAGCCACGGCTGGTGTTCTTCCAGCACGACGAGGTGATCGTGCACGCCCCGGCCGCGCTCGCGCCCGCGGTCGAGGCGGCCGTGACGGCGGCGGGCGACGAGGCCCGCCGCCTGGTCTTCGGCGCCGCTCCGGTGCCGTTCCCGCTGGAGACGCACGCGGTGCGGTGCTACGCGGACGCCAAGTAGCCGCCGTACGCGGCCCTTCGGCCGGTGCCGCGCCGCGTCATTTGTCGCCCGCCGCGTCGGACTCTGCCGCGGCGGCGGCCGAATCGGCGCTGTCCACCAGCTTCTTCATCCGGGCGAGGTCGGCGTCCGAGGGCGCGGGCGAGTCGGCGCCCGTCCCGGTGGAGCCGCCGGCCGACGCACCCGCCGGGGTGCCGGACGGCGCGGGCCCAGCCGAACTCCCCGAGCCGCCGCAGCCGGTGACCAGCACCCCGGCGACCGCGCAGGCGGTCAGCGCGACGGCCGTACGCGCCCGGAGCCGGGCCCCGGCCCGGCGGACAGAGGAGGTGGCCGAAGAAGGGGCCGACGCGGTCACTTCGTGGCGCCCTTCGCCGTGAAGTCCTGCGTGCCGCACCAGGTGCGGACGGCGTCCAGGTCCGTGCTGCGCTGATTCAGCGTCGGCACCAGCGACTTGCGGTACGTCAGCTTGTCCTTGAGATACGTGGCGACGGCGGTGTCGCCCGCCGCGTTCGCGTTGTCGACCCGCTTCTGCAGCCGGGCGACGGACCCGAGTTCGGTGTCGGGACCGTTCAGCCGGGCCAGGGCGCGGTCGATCCGTGCGTCGATCCTGGGCACCCGCTTGCACAGCGCGCGGGCGCCGTCGCCGGTGGGCGCCTTGCGGAATTTCGGTGCCTTCTGCGCCTTGTGCGCGGTGGACGGCGCGCCCGACGGCGTGGTCGAGGGGCTCGCGGTGTCCGCGGCGGCGGTCCCGGCCGCGGTGAGCAGCGCGGCGACGGCGGCGGTTGCCGCGACGGCGGTACGGGTGGTGCGCATGGCTTCCTCCGGGACGTTTCTGCGTGGTGCGTCGGTATCCGGTGTGCAGTGCTCGGCCGGCGGGCGCCGCTGTGTCGGCGTCCACCGGTCGTGCCGGAGGTTAGGAAGCGTCTTTGTGGAAACCTTGTGGGCGGGCGGGCCGGGCTTTCTCCGGTTATCGCGGCTCCCCCGCCGACGCGCCCGCCAGCCAGTCGCGCCCGCCCGGCAGCGGGTCCCCGGCGGGCCGCAGCGGCAGCACCACGGTGAACCGTGCGCCGGGGCCGCCCGGCCGGTCGCCGGCCGTGATCCGGCCGCCGTGCAGCGCGATCTGCTGCCCCACCAGGGCGAGGCCGAGCCCGGAGCCGGGGCTGTCGGGGCGGCGCCGGAAGCGCTGGAAGATCTCCTGCCGGGCGGCGGGCGGCACCCCGGGCCCGTGGTCGTCCACGGTCAGCACCGCCGCGGGCGCCGCCGGGTCGGTGCCCGGGGCGAGGGTGACCTCGATCAGCGCCGTATCGCCGTACTGCCCCCCGACACCGGCCCTCGTACCGCCGGATTCCGCACCGGCCCCGCCCGTACCGTCGCGCGCGCCTCCGGCGCCGTGCACCGCCGCGTTGAGCAGCAGATTGTCGACGGCCGAGCGCAGGCCCTGGGGCCAGCCGTGCACCCGCAGGCCCGGCGGGGCGTGCAGTGCGACCCGGACGTGCGGGTGTTCGCGCCGCAGGTCGGCGACGGCGGCGTGCAGCAGGTCCGCGAGGTCGACGGGTACGAAGGCGTCGGCCTCGACGAGGTCGCCCTGGGCCAGGGCGCGCAGCATGACCAGCAGCCCGAGCAGCCGGGTGTGCTCGGCGCGCAGGTCCGCGACGATCTCGGCGCGTTCGGTCGCGCCGGGCTCGGGGCCGCCGTCCAGCACGTCGAGATTGATCCGCATGCTCATCAGGGGGTTGCGCAACTCGTGCGAGGCGGCGGCGGAGAAGGACCGCGCGGTGGCCAGCGCCTCCTCGGTACGGGCGGCCTGCTCGTCGTAGCGGGCCAGGACCGTCCGGAGGCTGTGGGCCAGTTCGTCGACCTCGGTGACTCCGGTGGGCGTGTGGTCGAGGCGGGCGGAGCTGACGCGCGGATCGATGCCGCTCGCCCGGCGCTGGAGGCGGCGCAGCGGGAGCGCGGCGCGGGTGACGGCGAGCCAGGCCGCGGCGCCCGCGACGGACGCGGTGAGCAGGGCGACGGTGACGATCCTGCGGCGCACCCGGCTGATCTGCTCCTGGCCCGCGGTGTCCGGCGAGAACAGCCACAGCGTGCCCTTCGCGGCGGGCTTGACCACGCCGATCGGTACCGCGAGCACCCGCCAGCTGGCGCCGTCGGCGCGGAAGGTGACCGGGTGGCCGGCGTCGGCGGGCGCGGGCAGCGGCCGGTCGAGCGCGGGCTGCGGACCTTCGGTGACGGTGCCCTCGGTGCCCGTGACGCGGATGCCGACGTCGAGCGCGGCGGCGAACAGCTTGCGCTGCTTGGCCTGTTCCACCGCGGCCGACCGGTCGTTGGCCATGGCCCGCAGGAGATTGCGGGCGTCGGGGCGTACGGCCGCGGCCCGTTGCCGCAGGTGCGCGTCGGCCTGGGCGTGCACATCGTGGCCGACCAGCCGGACCATGATCCAGCCGGAGGCGAGGACGAGCAGTGGCACGAGGACGGTGACGGCCAGCGCGATCCGGGTGGACAGCCTCATGGGGTCCTCCCCCGGCCGTCGCCGTGCGACCGGTCGTCGCCACGCTCACGGCCGCCCTGATTCCCGCGTTCGTCGTCCCGCAGGACGAATCCGACGCCCCGCACGGTGTGCAGCACGCGCGGGCGCCCGCCCGCCTCCAGCTTCTTGCGCAGATAGCTGACGAAGGTGTCGACGGCGTCGGTGCGGACGTCGAAGTCATACCCCCACACGCGGTCGAGGAGCTGGTCGCGGGTGAGCACCAGGCCGGCGTTGCGGACCAGGAATTCCAGGAGTTCGAACTCCCTGCGGGTCAGTTCCAGCGGTTCGCCGTCGCGCGCGGCGGTGCGGGCGGCCGGGTCGAGGACGAGACCGCAGGCGCGGACCTGGCCGTCGGGTCGTGGCGGCCTGCGGCGCAGCAGGGCGTGCAGCCGCAGCACCAGCTCTTCGAGGGCGAAGGGTTTGACGAGGTAGTCGTCGGCGCCCGCCTGGAGTCCGGCGACCCGGTCGGCGACCTCGTCCAGGGCGGAGAGCACCAGGACCGGCAGGTCGTCGCCGCCCGCGCGCAGCGTCCGGCACACCTCGATGCCGTCCACATCGGGCATGGAGATGTCCAGGACGAGGATGTCCGGCGGGGTGCGGGCGAGCAGGTCGAGCGCGGCCGCTCCCCCGTCGGCCTCGGTGACGGTGAAGCCGCGCAGCCGCAGGGCGCGGCCGAGCGAGCGGCGGACCGCCGCGTCGTCGTCCACGACCATGACGCTGCCCGGTCCCGGGCCGCCCGGCTGTGCGCTGTCCATGGATGTCATCGGTGACGTGCCTCCGCTCCCCGGCCGCAGCATGGTGCATCGCGGGAACCATGCCTACACGGCCGGGGAGCGGAGAGCCATCGCGGGGGTGCCACCCGCGGCCCAGGGGCGGGGTCAGCCGCCGTACTGCGCGAAGGTGCGGGTGAAGTCCCACGCCGACTGCGAAACGCCGGAGCAGGTGTCGTCGTTCGGGTAACCGCCGGGGCAGGGCCGGTCCCGGTTGGCGGACCAGAAGGTCAGCCGGGCCAGGTGGTGCTGCTGGGCGTAGCCGAGGATGGTGCGGAAGTCGGCGACGGTGACGGTCTCGTTGTTGTCGGTGATGCCGTTCATCGAGGAGATGCCGCTGTGCCGGTACGCCTGGTCGTCGGTGTACCCGTAGGCGCTCTTCAGGGCGTTCTTCAGGCCGTCGGCGGCCCGGGTGGTGAGGGTGCCCATGTTCTGGCCCGCGCCGCCGAAGTCGAACGGCATGATCGTCCAGCTGTCGACGGTCAGCCCCGAGGCGGCGGCCTTGTTGATCAGGCCGGTGTCGGGGCCGCTCTGCCCGGTGCCGATGGTGACGTACTCCACGATGCCCGGGTTGTTGGCCTTGATGGTCTTCAGCGCGTCGACCGTGCGCTGCTGGACGGTGCCGTTGCTGTACGCACTGGCCTCGATGTCGATGTCGATCGCCTTGAGGCCGTAGGCGTTGATGACCTTCTGGTAGGCGCCGGCCAGCGCGCTCGCGCTGGTGCAGGACTCCTCCAGCTTGTTGCCGCTGTAGCCGCCGAAGGACGGGACGACGTCGCCGCCGGCCGCGCGGATCTTGTTGATGGTGTTCTGGTCGACGCCGCCGGTCAGCGCCCGGCCGCCGTCCCACTGCGGGTTGCAGGAGCCGTTGCTGAGCACGAAGGCGAGCGTGAACCACTTCACGCCGGTGGCGTTCATGATCGTCGTCGGGTCCGGCGGGTTGCCCCAGCCGTTGTAGAGGTACGGCGCGACCGCCTGGACGCCGGTGCCGCCGCTGGGCGGGGTGGTCGGCGGGGTGCCGCCGCCGGTGGGCAGCGTCCACTTCTGGTTGGCGGAGCCCGCGCAGTCCCAGATCTGCAAGCGGGTGCCGTTGGCGGAGCTGGGGCCCGTCGCGTCCAGGCAGCGGCCGGAACCGGCGTTGACCAGCGCGCCGTTGCTCGCCGTCCACTTCTGCGCGTTGGTGCCGTTGCAGTCGTACAGCTGCACCTTGGTGCCGTTGGCGGTGCCGGCCGCGGTCACGTCCATGCACTTGCCGAGCGCGCGCAGGCTGCCGTCGGAGGAGACGGTCCAGGACTGGGCGGAGGTGCCGTTGCAGTCGTAGAGCTGGACGGCGGTGCCGTTGGCGCTGCTCGCCGCCGCGATGTCGACGCACTTGCCGCCGTAGCCGGTGATCGCGCCGGTGGCGTCGGCGCCGGACGCCTGGCTGATGCCGAGGGCGGTCAGGGTGCCTGCGGCGAGGGCGCCGGCGGCCAGGAGTGTGGTGGTCTTGCGCATCAGCCGGTCACGGTCCATTTCTGGTTGGCGCCCCCGGTGCAGTCCCAGATCTGGAGCCTGGTGCCGTTGGCGGAGCTGTTGCCGGTCGCGTCGAGGCATCGGTTGGACGCCGGATTGACGATGTCGTGGGCGGCGGTCACGGTCCACTTCTGGGCGTTGGTGCCGTTGCAGTCGTAGAGCTGCGTCTTGGTGCCGTTGGCGGTGCCGGCCGCCGTGATGTCCAGGCACTTGCCGAGCGCGCGAATCGTGCCGTCGGAGCCGACCGTCCAGGACTGGGCGGAGGTGCCGTTGCAGTCGTAGAGCTGGACGGCGGTGCCGTTGGCGCTGCTGGCGCCCGCGATGTCGACGCACTTGCCGCCGATGCCGGTGATGGCGTGGCCGGTGCCGGGGTTGCCGCCTGAGCTGTCGCCGGTGGTGACATGGACGTAGTCCACGACGAGCTGCTGCGGGAAGGTGGTGCTCGAGTTCGGGTCGCCGGGCCAGTAGCCGCCGACCGCGAGGTTCATGATGAGGTAGAAGGGGTGGTCGAACACCCAGCGGTTGCCGCCGAGGTCGGCGGGGGTGCGGGTCTCGTAGACGTTGCCGTCCACGGACCACTTGATGGAGTTCGGCGCCCAGTCGACGGCGAAGGTGTGGAAGCCGTCGGAGAAGCTCTGGCCGTTCGGCAGGGTGTATCCGGCGCCGATGCCGTTGGCGCCGGAGTAGCCGGGGCCGTGGATGGTGCCGTGCACGCTGCCCGGCTCGAAGCCGACGTTCTCCATGATGTCGATCTCGCCGTCGGTCGGCCAGTTGCCGCCGCCGAGCATCCAGAAGGCGGGCCACATGCCCTGGCCGCGGGGCAGTTTCATCCGGGTCTCGAAGTGGCCGTACGCCTGGGTGAACTTCTGCGGCGTGGACAGCCGGGCCGAGGTGTACTGGCAGGTCCCGTACCAGCACTGGTAGTTGGCCGGATTCTCCTTGCGGGCGGTGATGACGAGGTTGCCCTGGCCGTCGAGCGCCGCGTTGTGGGTACCGCTGGTGTAGTACTCGCGTTCGTGGTTGTTGACGTTGTCACCGGTCTCGTAGCCCCATTTGGAGCTGTCGACCGCGCTTCCCGCGGGGCCGTTGAAGTCGTCGGTGAAGGTCGCGGTGGCCGCCGCGGGGGCGGTGTCGAGCCGTGCCGCGCTGTGGCCCGCCTGCGGTGCCGCGGTCTGCTGGAGCCAGCCGCAGAGCAGCAGGACGGCGGCGGCCAGCAGCGCGAGGGGGCGTATGCGTCGGGTGGGGGGTGATGCCGACATTGCCGGACTCCTCGGTAGGGTCGTCAGAAATCGGTTTTGGGCATGCTCCTGACAGACAGCGAGGTGCGGGAGCACCCCGGGAGACTTCGCTTACGTCTTAGTTCAGGACGTGATTTAAATGGCGGCACATAGGTGAGTCAAGGCTTCCGGCAAAGGTCTGTACCTTAAAGTTCGCGGCGCTTGACGAGCACGGCGAGCATCACGACACCCGGGATCAGCGGCAGCCAGGTCGTGACCAGGCGATAGCCGAGGACCGCGCTGGTCGCGGCCACCCCGCCCGCGCCCGCGGTGACCAGCGCGAGGGCCAGCGCCGCGTCGAGCGACCCGAGCCCCGCCGGGGTCGGCATCCAGCCCGCCGCGGTGCTCGCGAAGAAGTACGCGACCAGGACGCCGCTGACCGGTACCGGCGCGTGCACCGCCCGGACCACGGCGACCACCACCAGCGCGTGCATCATCGGGAAGGCCAGCGACCCTCCCCACAGGGCCGCGATCCGGGCCCGGTCGCGGTGCAGCGTCCGCACGTCCTCGGCCACCGAGGCCAGGAAGACGCGCACCCGCTCGCGCGCCCGGCCCGCGTACCGCCAGACCACGAAGCCGGCCACGAGCACCGCGAGCGCGACGGCCGAGATCACCATCGGGTCGGCGGGCAGCACGAAGCCGTCCGGGGCCACCCGGTGCAGTTGCAGGGCGTTCGGGAAGAGCGCGAGGAGGGCGAGGAGCAGGACGACGCGGCTGAGCGCGGCGGCGGACGCGCGGACCGCGAGGGCGCCGAGCGAGCGCGACGGCGTCATGCCGTGCCGCACGAGGAACCGCAGATTGACGGCGTTGCCGCCGACGCCCGCGGGCAGCACGTGATTGGCCGCGGAGGCCGCGAACTGCGCCGCCAGCAGCCGCCCGGGCGGCAGGGCGCGCACCACCGCGCCCTGCTGTGCCGTGGCCGAGCAGACCCATGTCATGCAGGCGAAGAAGACCGCGACGGTCATCCACGCGGCGTCCGCCTCGCCCAGCCGGCCGGCGCTGGAGCCGATCATCGGCCACTTGCTCGCGGCGAGCACCGCGACCGCGGCCACCGGCAGCAGCATCGCGGCGGACCGCACGGAATTGCGCTGCCAGACTGCGACCTCGTCGCGGGCGATGGACACGGGGGACTCCTCGTCGCATGCGGTACGACGGCCGGGGCCGCCGGGGGACGGTACGCGTAGCAGTGCGGGAAGCGGGACGGTGCGGTCGGTACGAAGGTTCGGGAGCGGGACGGTGCGGCAGGTGGCTGGGTGCGGGAAGCGGGACGGTCCTCAAGCGGGTCGGTGCGGTGCGGGAAGTGGGACGGTTTGTCCAGACTAGGCGTCGGCGGGGCCCGCGTCGTACCGGCACAGGGCCACCCGGGTCAATCGCCGGTCCCGGGCGGCGGGACGGTGACGGTCGGCCAAGGGGCCTGATTCCCGGCCGTTTTGGGGGTCAGGACCCGCTTGGAGTGTGCCCGCGCCCGGTGAACGGCGTGCAGACCGTGCCTGTCGCCATGTCCCCGGTCGGGTGACTCCCGCCTTCCGCCCGACCGGCTCGGGAGAGGTACCCGGGGCCCGGCCGTTCACCCGGGGGTCACCAGGTCAGAAACGCCTCGTACGCGGGTGCGAGGGTCTCGGACAGGGTCCGGCCGCGTACGCTCACGGCCGGCCGGCCCAGTTCGGCGACCGCTGGTGCCGGGCCCGCCATGCGCCGGTCGGGCAGGTCGCCGCCGCCCCAGAAGTCCTCGGGGGTGCCATCGCCGTCGCCCGCCGGGTCCTGCGCCTGCGCGGCGGACGGTCCGTTGCGTACGGCGTCCAGGACGGCGCGGCGGTCCCGGCCGCGCCAGGTGGTGAGCAGAAAGGGTTCGGCGTCGAAGGCGGCGCCGAGCGCGGTGAGCACGGCGGTCAGGTGACCGCACGGCAGCGGTCCTCCGGGGCAGTCGCACACCATGTGCGCTTCGCCCGCACCGACCGGCAGCAGCGGCAGCCCGGCGCGGGCGAACACCGCGTCGGCGTCCGGCGGCAGTTCGCCGTCCAGCAGCTCCTCGCGGGCGTCGCTGTCGGCGACCAGGGCGCGCGCGGCCCGCCGCCATTCGTCGTCGCTCAGCACCGGCAGCTCCACGCGTACGGTCCAGGGCCGCGGCGCCCCGTCCTCGACCAGTGCCGTCACCAGGCCCGGCGCCACGGCGAGCCCGCTCACCCGCCCGGTCCCTGGCCCGCCCGTGTGCCCGAGGCGCGCGCCGAGCCGGTCGGCCCAACTGCGCCCGGCGTGGCCGCTGTCGCGTGCGCCGCTCATGTCCGGGCCCCGTGTCCCGCGACGCCGGCCCGGCGCCGAGTGGATGCGGGCGGGCGTCCGACGACACGCCGTGCGGGTGTCATTCGCTCACCGCCTCCTCCTCCGACAGGCCCAGGGCGTCGCGGAGTTCGGCCGTGGTGAGGTCGGCCAGCCAGGAGGCGGCCGACGCGTCCGCGGCGGGGACGGAGGAAACGGCGGCGTCGGCGAGGGCGCGTTTGGACTCGATCATGGTGTCGATGCGCTCCTCGACGGTGCCGGCGCAGACGAAGGTGCGGACCTGCACGTCGCGGGGCTGGCCAATCCGGAAGGCGCGGTCGGTGGCCTGGTCCTCGACGGCGGGATTCCACCAGCGGTCGATGTGGACGACCTGGCGGGCGGCGGTGAGATTGAGGCCGGTGCCGCCCGCCTTGAGGGAGAGCAGGAAGACGGCGGGGCCTTCGGCGTCCTGGAAGCGGGCGACCGTCTCCTCACGGCTGCGCGCCGGGGCGCCGCCGTGCAGGAACAGCACCTCGGTGCCGAGCCGCCGGGCCAGATAGGGCCGCAGCATGGTGCCGAAGGCGGCGTACTGGGTGAAGCACAGCGTCTTGTCGCCGGCGGCGAGCGCCGCCTCCAGGGTTTCCTCCAGACGGGCGAGTTTGCCCGAGCGCCCCGCCAGAGCGGAGCCGTCGCCGAGGAAGTGCGCGGGGTGGTTGCAGACCTGTTTGAGCCTGCCGAGGGCGGCCAGGACGTGGGCGCGGCGGCGCAGCCCGCGGGTCTCGTCGATCCGGGCCAGCATGTCGGCGACGACCGCGCGGTAGAGGGCGGCCTGCTCGGCGGTCAGATTGCACACCACCTTGATCCGCTGCTTCTCGGGCAGCTCGCGGGCGATCGCCGGGTCCGACTTCAGCCGGCGCAGTACGAATGGCCCGGTGCGGCGGCGCAGTTCGGCGGCGACGGCGGCGTCGCCGTCCCGCTCGACCGGGATCGCGTACCGCTCCTTGAAGGCGGCGGCGCTGCCGAACAGCCCGGGGTTCACCAGGTCGAGCAGCGCGTGCAGTTCCGCGAGCCGGTTCTCCACGGGGGTGCCGGTGAGTGCGACGCGGTGGCGTGCGGGGAGCGCGCGCAGCGCGCGGTACTGGTGGGTGGCGCTGTTCTTGACGCTTTGCGCCTCGTCCACGACCAGCCGCCGCCAGGTGACGGCGGACAGCGCCTCATGGTCGCGCTGGACCAGTCCGTAAGTGGTGATCACCAGGTCGGCGCCCCTTACCGCCGCGGCCAGCTCCGTACCGCTGCGCCGGCCCGAACCGTGGTGCACGTACACCCGCAGGTCGGGGGCGAAGGCGGCCGTCTCGCGCCGCCAGTTGCCGACCAGCGACATCGGGCAGACGACGAGGGTCGGCCCGTACGGCGTTCCGGCTCCGGCGTCCGGCGCGTCCCCGACGTCCCGGATGTCCTGGGTGTCCCGGATGTCCTGGGTGTCCTGGCCGCGTTCGACGGCCAGCAAGGCGAGCGTCTGCGCGGTCTTGCCGAGCCCCATGTCGTCGGCGAGCACGGCGCCGAGGCCGAGCCGGGACAGGAACACGAGCCAGTCGAGGCCGCGTTGCTGGTACGGGCGCAGCGTCGCGGTGAAGCCGGCGGGTACGGCGACGGGCCGCGGCCGGTGGTCGGCGCCGCCGCGCAGCAGCGCGTCGAGGCCGGCGAGCCGTCGGGCCCGGCCCGCGGACTCCTCGGCCGCCTCCTCCACCCGGACGACGGTGATGGGCAGACCCGCCTCGGCCGCGGTCGGGTCCAGGGCGATCCGCAGCGCCTGACCGGTGGTCATCACACCGCTGCCCGCCCGCTCCAGGAAGGCGAGCACGGCGGCGATCCGCGCGGGATCGACCTCGGTCCACTGGCCGCGCAGCCGGACCAGGGGCTGCCGGGCGGCGGCGAGCGCGGTGAGTTCCTTCTCGGTGAGCGTCAGGTCGCCGAGCGCCGCCCGCCAGCGGAAGGCCACGATCGAGTCCCGGTCGGCGACGCTCGACGTCTCGACCGTCCCGGGCTGGGGTTCCCGCAGGGTCAGCGCCAGGCCGAGCGCGGGCTTGCGCTGCCACCAGGACGGGACCAGCACCCCGAACCCGGCTCCGGCCAGCCCTGGTGCCGCGTCCCGCAGGAAGGCCAGCGCCCCGGCCCGGTCGAGCCACAGCCCGGAGGGACTGTCGCCCGCCAGGGCCGTCCGCAGCCGCGGATACGTGCGGGCCGCGCGGGTCAGCGCCGTGAGGACCGTCTGCGGCGGGTCGTCCACATACCGCGACAGCGCCGTGACGGCGTGGCCGCGGGTCCACAGCTCGGCGGCCTCGACGGTGAGCGACGGCTCGTCCACGGCCTGGACCAGGAAGTCCAGCCGCCAGCCGTCGTCATCGGCGTCTCCCCCGACATGTTCATCGCCATCCCGCTCGCCACTGACGTCGCTTCCGCGCTCGCCCGTACGGATGTCGCCGCCGTGCGGTTCGGTCAGCCGGAAGCACAGGCGCAGCGGCTGGTCGTCCTCGGCGGCGGAGGTGTGCCAGGCGGCGAGCCGGTCGCCGAGCGCGGCGGTCTCCCCCGGGTCGGCCTCCCGGAGCCGGCCGTCGGCGGTGCCGAGCGCCGCCGCCCACGCCTCGGCCGCGCCGCCCGTACGGCCGCCCTTGACCAGCGGCCCGAGGTCGTCGAGCGCCGCGCGTGCCTCGCAGTCCAGCAGCACACCCACGACGTCCGCGGTGAGCCCGGCCGCGGACCGTACGGCGGCGGACGGTCCTGGCACGTGTCCGGCGGTGAGCATCGGCGGCACCGCGGCGGTCAGCCCGGCCAGCTCCTGGTGGCCGGGGGCGTCGGGTGCGGGGCGCCAGCGGGCGTGCGCGGCGCCGTCCTCGCGGGTGAGTTCCGGCAGCAGCCTGCCACGGCCGACCAGGCGCCAGGCCAGGTCGTGCGCGGCCACCAGCCACCGTACGGAAGCGCCGTAGGGCAGGTCGGGGAGGCCGGCGTGCGAGAGTTCGCCGAGCAGCTGGGCGGCCTCGGCGGGCGGCAGGAGGAGGGCGGGCACGGTCCACGGCGCGGGCACGGGCGCGGTGCGGCGCCCGTCGGCCGGCAGGCGCAGCTCGGGCGAGGGGCACGGGCGGCCGGCGGCAGTGGGCAGCAGCAGGTCGAGGGCGCCGTGCGCGGCCCGTCCCGCGAGCCAGGCGAGCCCGGGGCCGCCGGGGCCGAGCAGCCGTACGACATCGGCGGCGGGCACGGCGAAGGGGTGCGCGGGCGCGGCGGCCGGGTCGTCGGGTGCGGGCGTGCGCTCCGCCCACAGGGCGAGCCGCCGGTCCGCTCTCCACTGTGCGTGCAGGGCGAACACGGCGGCTGCCTTCCGTCGGCGACGGCCGATCGGCGGCCGGTCGGCGGGGATCGGCTCGTGATCAGCGGGGATGCTGGATGCCGACAGCCTACGTCGCGGTCAGGACAGTGCCGGATCGGCGCCGTACGGGCACAGGCGCCGGCGCCGATCCGGACGGTCGGGCAGTGGTCACGCGGCGGGCGCGTTCCACTGCTGGTTGGCGGCTCCGGTGCAGTCCCAGATCTGTAGCCGGGTGCCGTTGGCGGAGCTCGGTCCCGTCGCGTCCAGGCATCTGCCCGACTGCGGGTTGACCAGTGTGTTGTTGGCGCCGCGCGTCCATTGCTGGGCGCCGGAGCCGTTGCAGTCGTAGAGCTGCGCCTTGGTGCCGTTGGCGGTGCCGCCGCTGGTCAGGTCGAGGCACTTGCCGAGCACCTGGAGAGTGGTGCCGGAGGCGGTCCACTGCTGGGCGTTCGTGCCGTTGCAGTCGTAGAGCTGGACCGCGGTGCCGTTGGCGCTGCTCGCCCCGGCGGCGTCGACGCACTTGCCGCCGTAGCCGGTGATCGTGCCGGTGTGGCCGCCCGTGTTGCCGCCGCCCGTGCCCTGGGTACCGTTCCAGGTGAAGGTGGCCGAGGCGCCGGCGGGCAGCGAGTACGAGAAGTTCTCGTTGCCCCAGTTGGCGCGGATCGTCTGCGCGGACGAGGTGTCGTTGTAGGCGATGAGCGCCTTGGACCCGTCGGGGTTGCGCCAGGCGACGTTCGGCACGCTGCTGTTGGCGGTGGAGGCGATCCGGTACGCGCCGGGCTTCACGAATTTCGTGAGGTGGCCCATCGTGTAGTACTCGATCGTGTAGTCCACCTGTCCGCTGCGGCTGTCGCCGTTGTGCACGGTGATCAGGCCGGTGCAGGTGCCGCAGCCGCCGTTGTGCGGCCCCATGTTCTGGTCGACCGCCAGGCTCCATTTGACCCAGCTCTGGCCCCAGTTGCGGGTGTAGTCGATCAGATTGTGCATGTCCTCCTTCTGCTGGTTGCCGATCCAGGTGCCGCCGGAGTGCTCGGTGTCGAAGGCGGGCAGATTCGGGTACTGGTTGTGCACCGTGGTCTGCTCGCCGACGTCGCCGCCGTAGCCGTGCCAGGCCAGACCGCCGAAGTTGGGGTCGTTGCGGATGGCCGCGTCGGTGACGGTCGGGGCCGCGTAGCTGTCGTACGTGTCCCAGTTCCAGTCCAGCGCCAGGACCTTGGTGGACAGGCCCGCCGCGTGCAGCGCGGGCAGCAGATTGGTCTTGGTGAAGTACGCCAGGCCGGAGCCGTTCCACTGCGCCGACGGGTAACCGCCGCAGCAGGTGGGCTCGTTCTGCACGGTGACGTAGTCGATCGGCACGCCCTGCGCCTGGTACGCCTGGAGGTACTTGACGAAGTACTGCGCGTAGGCGGCGTAGTACTGCGACTCCAGCCAGCCCTGGCTGTACGCGTCGTTGTCCTTCATCCACGGCGGCGGGGTCCAGGGGGTGCCCATGACCTTGACGTTGGGGTTGAGCTGACGGGCCTGCTTGGTGAGCGGGAGCACGTCCGCCAGGTCGTGGGCGATGCTGAAGTGCGCCAGCGACGGGTCGGTCTGGCCGGCCGGCATGTCGTCGTAGGTGTAGTTGCCGCGGGCCAGGTCGGAGGCGCCCATCGGATTGCGCAGGAAGCCGAGCCCGATGCCGTTGACCGGGTCGAACAGCTTCTGCATGACCGTGTTGCGGGTCGACGCCGACAGCGCGCCGCTGGAGTTCATCAGCCAGGCGGCGGTGTCGGTGAACGAGGCGCCGCCGCCGGTGAACTGCTGGTAGGTGGTGTTCTCGTCGACGGTGACGTTCTGGCCCGAGCCGCCGGTGCCGGTGGTGAAGGAGATCGGCGCCTGCTGTTCGAGGCCCTTGACGACGTTGCGGCCGCCGGAGTCGGACGTGGTGGTCAGATAGACCTGCACGCTCTCTCCGGCGGCGTGCGCGGTGGCCGGAACGGCCAGCATGGGGGTGACGGCCGCCGCGGCGGCGGCGAGCATCCCGACGAGTGTGCGCCGCAAGCGGCGTCTGCCCGCGTGGGGGCGGGTTGCTGCGCTCATGGGTCCGGTTGCCTTTCTGCGACTGAGATGGCATGGCCCTGACATGATCAAGTGGGCATAGGTGGAGTGCCCACCTGTTTCACACCTTGTTTCACGACTTATATCGCGACGTGATTTAACTCGTGGGACCCAAGGCCGTCAAGGGATCCGACACCGTACGGACCGCTGTAACACGATGAAACAGCCGTGAAAGATCCATGCGTCGCGCACGGCTTTCTGCGGCACCGGGACGGGTGACCTGCAGCATTGGTCCAGACCGCAGGAAATGAGAGCGCTCCCTACACGGCGGGCCCGGAGGCAGGGAGAAGGGGACGTTCGGGGGTCAGCGCGGGGCGGGCGCCGTACTGCCGCGCGGCACCAGGGCGGGTGCCTCCAGCAGTTGGTCGGCCACGTCCTGGCCGTCGATCAGCGCGAGCAGCGCTTCCGCGGCCCGCTCGCCGTATTCGGGCACCCGGCGGCTGACCGCGGTGAGGGCCGGGTGCACGAGGCGGCACAGTTCGCTGTCGTCCCAGGCGACGAGCGAGAGTTCCGCCGGGACGCGGATGCCCATCTCCTGGGTGACGCTGAGCGCGGCGACGGCCATCACGTCGTTGTCGTACACGATCGCCGTCGGCCGTTCGGCGTCCGACAGCAGGCGGCGGGTGGCGCGGGCGCCGTCCTCGCCGGAGTAGTCGGTGTGGACGCAGCTCACGCCGCCGGTCAGGCCGAGTTCGGCCGCGGCGGCGTCGAAGGCCGCGCCGCGCTCCCGGGTGTGCACGAAGCGCGCGGGACCGGCGACCCGGGCGATCCTGCGGTGGCCCATCGCGGCGAGATACGCCAGCGTCTCGCGGACCGCCTCCGCGTCGTTGAGCCAGACCGACGGGATGCCGGGGACGCCCGTCGCGTGGCCCACCACGACGCCCGGCAGTTCAAGCTCGCGCAGCAGGCCGAGCCGCGGGTCGTCCTCGCGCAGGTCGACCAGCAGCACCCCGTCCACCCGCCGCTCCCCCCACCAGCGGCGGTAGGCGGCCTCCTCGGCGCCCGCGTCCTCGGTGACCTGGAGCAGCAGCGCGGTGCCGCCGGACGCGAGCCCGGCCTCGACACCGGAGATGAGCTGCATGAAGAAGGGCTCGATGCCCAGCACCCAGGCGGGCCGGTCGACGACCAGGCCGATCGCGCCGCTGCGGCTGTTGGACAGCGCGCGGGCGGCGCTGCTGGGGTGCCAGCCCATCCGCCCGGCGATCTCCAGGATCCGCGCCCTGGTCTGCTCGGACACCCCGGCCTTGCCGTTCAGCGCGTAGGAGACGGCGCCCTTGGAGACGCCCGCGGCCTCGGCGATGTCGGCGATGGTGGGACGCTTCACTGGGCTCACTGGCTCTCCCGGCCTTTCTCGGCCTCACGGCGACAGGGCCCGCGCGGGGCTGACCGGTGCGATCGGCTCACCTTAACAACGCTGAACCGGTACGGGCACGGCGTTACGGGGAGCCGGACGGGGCTCGCCCGCGGCCGCGTCCTCAACCGGTTCACGCCCCGCACGCGGTGGCGTCACGCTCACGCCCTGGTCGCGGAGATCTCCAGCCGTACGTAGTCCACGACCGGCTCGGCGAGGCGGGCGGCGACGGCCTTGACGAAGGGCTCGCGGTCGTCGTCGGCCATCGCGTCGAGGTGGGCGCCGAGGACGACGGTGGCCAGGTAGGACTCCAGTTGCTCGCCGGGTTCGAAACGGGCCGGGTCCGGGCGCAGGCCCACCTCGACGTCGGTGAAGCCGGCGGCGGCCAGCCGCTCGCGGGTGTCCGCGGCTCCCGCGAAGTCCCACACCTCGGGGGCGTCGCCGCCCAGGACGTCGGCGACCGCCGCGTTGACGGCGGCGATGTTGCCGCGGCCGCCGCATTCGGTGACCAGCCGGCCGCCCGGGCACAGCCGCCCGGCCAGCGAGGCGAAGAGCGCGGCGTGGTCGTCGATCCAGTGGAAGGCGGCGACGCTGAAGACGGCGTCGACCTCGCCGTCGAAGGGCAGCGGGCGGGTCAGGTCGGCGTGGACGACCTCGACGCGCTCCAGCCGGCCCGCCAGCCGCTCGCGGAGCTGGTCCAGCATGCGGACGGAACCGTCCACGGCGACCACCCGGCCGCGCGGCAGCAGGTCGAGCAGGCCCGCGGTGTCGCGGCCGGTGCCGCAGCCCGCGTCGAGCACCCGCTCGTCGCCCTCGAGCGGCAGCCGGGCGAGCGTACGGCGGCCCCAGCCGAGATGCGGCAGCGGCAGCGAGTCGTACGTCTTGGCGTCCCATTCCCTCGGCATGGCGCGGCGCTCCGTTCCCCGGCCCTCGGGCCGTCAGTTCCCGCCGCGGCACGGCGGGTTCAGTGCTGACGCTACGCCCGACGTCCACATCATGACACCCGTATCTCACATAGTGAGTTACGGTGCCGGTGACCAGGCGGGCTTGCGGTCCTTGTCGACCAGCGCCGCGCGCACGCCCTCCGCGAAGTCCGGTGTGAACGCCGTCCTGCGGGCCAGTTCCAGCTCGTCCGCCAGGCACTCCTCCAATGCGGCGCGGGCGCCGCGCTTCAGCAGGTCGAAGGTGATCCGCAGGCTCGCGGGGGACGCGCGGCGCAGTACGTCGAGGGTCGTGTCCGCCCACTCCCGGTCGGCGTCCTCGGCCGCCAGCCGCGCCATGACCTCGCCGAGGTCGGGCGCGGCGAAGCAGCGCTCGATCGCCGGGAGGTGCGCGGACAGCTCGGAGGGCGGGGCCGCGGTGGCGTACCGGTCGAGCGCGGCCGGACCCGCCGCCCCGGTCAGCTCTTCCTCCAGCGCGGGCAGCGCGGACGCGGGCACGTAGTGCGTGGCCAGGCCGCACGCCACCGCCGCCGCGCCTGTGACGCGGGCCCCGGTCAGGCCCAGGTACCAGCCGACCGCGCCCGGCAGGCGGGGCAGGAAGTAGCTCGCGCCGATGTCGGGGAAGAAGCCGATCGACGTCTCCGGCATCGCGAGCGAGGCCCGCTCGGTCACGACGCGGGCCGAGCCGTGCACCGAGATGCCGAGGCCGCCGCCCATCGCGTAGCCGTCGATCAGGGCGGTGTACGGCTTCGGGTAGCGCGCGATCAGGGCGTTGAGGGCGTATTCGGCCGTGAAGTACGCGGTGACGGCCGCGTCGTCACCGCGCAGGGCCGCGGCGCGGACCGCGCGGATGTCGCCGCCCGAGCAGAAGGCTTTCGGTGAGGTGCTGCGGACGACGACGGAGGTGACGGCGGGGTCGGTCCGCCAGCCCTCCAGGGCCCGGGTCATCTGCTGGACCATGGTCAGGTCCAGGGCGTTCAGCGCTTTCGGGCGGTCCAGGTCGATCACGGCCGTTCCTCCGCCGAGGCGGGTCCTCACCGGGGGTTCTGCGGCTTCCATACGGCTCCCAACGTCCAGCTCCACCTGGCCCTTTCCGGGCGGGGCTCTCCCATCCAAACAGACGGCCTCGGGCCCCGGCCCTCCCCACCACCGGGCCGGCGCCCGGCGCCCCTGCCGGGACCGGGCGGAGGGCTCGCCCCTCGTCCCGGTCCGCCCGCCTGCGGGGGCTGAGCGCGCAGTTCCCCGCGCCCCTTCCGGGGACGGCTCGGGCGGCTGAGCCCGTTCCCGGTCCGGCCGCCGGTGGGGGACGTTCGCGCAGTTCCTCGCGCCCCTTTGGGGCGCTTCCGCCCGGGCGGACGACGACGGCGATCCGCCCCAACAGGGGCGCGGGGAACTGCGCGCTCAGCCCCCGACGGCGCGGCACACCGCAGATCGCCGGAACCGCGACGGCGAGGACACGGCAAGCCCCCGGGCAGGAGAACCGGGGTGCGACCACCGGGCGGACCGATAACACAGCGGGCCGCCCGCAGGGTATCGTGCGGGCGGGCCGTGACTGGCGCGCTGAGATGGGGTCAACCATCGGGAAGCGGTCCTCGCTGGAAGCGAAAGAGCCGTGCGCCTGGGCCGTCCCGTCGCGAGCAGGAGGACTCCCATGGCCGAGCCGTCGAGCACCGGCAACCGCACCCCGAATCCCGAAGCGGCGCAAAGCGCCTTCCGCAGCGCGCTGGACGTGATCCGCGGTGTGGAGCCGCGGGTGGCGGACGCGATCGCGAACGAGCTGGCGGACCAGCGCGAGATGCTGAAGCTGATCGCGAGCGAGAACTACGCCTCGCCGGCGACGCTGCTGGCGATGGGCAACTGGTTCAGCGACAAGTACGCGGAGGGTACGGCGGGCCGCCGCTTCTACGCGGGCTGCCGCAATGTGGACACCGTCGAGACGCTGGCCGCCGAGCACGCCCGTACGGTGTTCGGCGCCGACCACGCCTATGTGCAGCCGCACTCCGGGATCGACGCGAACCTCGTGGCGTTCTGGGCGGTGCTGTCGCAGAAGGTGGAGAGCCCGGCGCTGGCGCGCGCGGGGGCGCGGCAGGTGAACGACCTGTCGGAGCAGGACTGGGCCGAGCTGCGCCGCGAGTTCGGCAACCAGCGGATGCTCGGCATGTCGCTGGACGCGGGCGGCCACCTCACGCACGGCTTCCGCCCCAACATCTCGGGCAAGATGTTCGACCAGCGCAGCTACGGCACGGACCCGGCGACGGGCCTGCTGGACTATGACGCGGTCCGCGCCGCCGCGCGCGAATTCCGCCCGCTGATCATCGTCGCGGGCTACTCCGCGTATCCGCGGCTGGTCAACTTCCGCCTGATGCGCGAGATCGCCGACGAGGTCGGCGCCACACTGATGGTGGACATGGCCCACTTCGCGGGCCTGGTCGCGGGCAAGGTGCTGACCGGCGACTTCGACCCGGTACCGCACGCGAACATCGTCACCACGACCACCCACAAGTCGCTGCGCGGCCCGCGCGGCGGCATGGTGCTGTGCGACGAGGCGCTGGCCGAGCACGTGGACCGCGGCTGCCCGATGGTGCTGGGCGGTCCGCTGCCGCACGTCATGGCGGCGAAGGCGGTGGCGCTCGCGGAGGCGGCGCGGCCGGAGTTCCGGGACTACGCGCAGGCGATCGTCGACAATTCGCGCGCCCTCGCCGAGGGCCTGCTGACCCGCGGCGCGAAGCTGGTGACCGGCGGCACCGACAACCACCTGGTGCTGATCGACGTCTCCGGCTACGGTCTCACCGGCCGCCAGGCCGAGGCCGCGCTGCTGGACGCGGGCATCGTCACCAACCGCAATTCGGTGCCGCAGGACCCGAACGGCGCCTGGTACACCTCCGGTATCCGGATCGGCACCCCGGCGCTGACCACCCGCGGTCTCGGCACGGCCGAGATGGACGAGATCGCCGGGCTGATCGACACGGTGCTGTCCGGTGCGACGGCCGCGCCGGCGAAGAACGGCGGCACGTCCAAGGCGCACCATGTGCTCGACGCGGCCGTGGCCGAGCAGGTCGCCAAGCGCGCCGCCGATCTGCTGGCGGGCTTCCCGCTCTACCCGGGCATCGACCTGAGCTGATCCGCCCGGAGCACGACAGGCACACATGCGAGCGGCCCCCTCCCGTCGAGGAGGGGGCCGCTCGCATGTCCGCGGTACGCCGGGGTCAGCCGAACTGCCAGATCACGCCGTGGTTGGCGATGGTCAGGGCGAGCACGATCAGCAGGTCGGCGACGCCGAGGGCGAAGCCCAGCAGCGCGCGCCCGCGGCGCTGGGTGCCGCGGCTGAGGGCGACCAGGGACAGCACGATCGCGACCGGACCGAGGACGAGGTTGAGGACCAGCAGGCCCGGGAGTCCGAGCAGGAAGGACGCGACGGCCATGCCGTCGGCGTCACGGGTGGAGCGTGCGGACCGCTCGGTGCGGGCGGGTCGGGACGTCGCGGCCGGCGTACCGGCCGCGGCCGGGTGGGCTGCGGTGTTCACGGTGTTCCTTCCAGGAACTGTCGTGGTGGGCTGGGGTGGGTGCGCGGGTCGCCGGAGCGTCAGCCGCGGTGCCGGGCGATGCGCTCGCGGACCGCGAAGCCGAACAGCCACACGGCGATGGCGCCGGCGGCGACGAGGAAGACCGGCAGCGGGGTGTGGGCGGCGGCGCCCATCAGGATGCCCATGCCGAGCAGGAGGACGACGAGACTCATGTCTGCTCCACCTCCGGGGAGTTGACGTTTCGGATAACACTTGTTCACTGACTTCATCAGTGTAGCGCCGCACGGCGCTGGTCAAAGTCGGAGAACGGTTGTTTACTGAATGACATGAGTCACACTTCAGGAGTCCGCCAGGCACGCAAGCAGCAGACCCGGCAGGCGCTGCTGGACGCGGGCCTGCGGCTGCTGGAGCACCAGAACCTCAGCAGCCTGGGGCTGCGCGAGCTGACCCGCGAGGTCGGCGTCTCGCCCGCCGCCTTCTACCGGCACTTCCCGGACATGGCCGACCTCGGCGTCGCGCTGGTCGACGAGGCGCTCGGCAGCCTGCACACCGTCATCCGGGCCGTGCTGACCGAGACCGCGGACGCCGACGAACTCATCGACCGCACTGTGGCGATCACCGCCGCGTACGTCACCGAGCACCGCCCGCACGTCCGCTTCATCGCGCGCGAGCGGCACGGCGGCGTCACGGCCGTCCGTACGGCGATCGCCGCGGAACTCGACCGCTTCGCCGACGAGGTGGCCGCCGGACTCGGGGCCCAGCCCGCGTCCGAGGGCTGGCCGGCCGACGATCTGCATGTGCTGGCGGAGCTGTACGTGGACCACATGGTGATGACGGCCGCGGCCTTCCTGGAGGCGCCGCCCGACGATCCGGCCGCCCACGACCGCATCACGCACGCCGCCCGGCTGCGGCTGCGGATCATCAGCATCGGGCGGCTGCACTGGCTCGATCCGGCGGTACGGCAGGCCGCGACGCGGGGTTGACGGCCGTGACGACCGGCGCCGGCACGCACCGGAACGGCCCGCCCGTACGGGCCCGGGCATGCCGCCGGTGCGGATGGGAATCCATCCGCACCGGCCCTCCCCCGCACTCCCCGTTCCCCCGTTGTGCCCACGCCTCCCCCGACGCGGGACACTCCCGTGCCCCAGGGGCACCGATGCCCCCGATCATGTCCCGGACAGGAGGTGCCAAGGGAGGTCATAACGCGCCACGCACCGGACCCAACACGCCACATACCGCGTATGCTGCGGAGACGCCTCCGCAGAACCGACGAGCCGACTGCCCGAGGAGCCGGCCATGCCCCCCACCGCGACGCCGACCGACCCGTACGGACCCGCCGCCGCCGACCGTCTCACCGAGTGCGTCGTCGTGCCGCGATTCATCGCCACCGCCGCCACGTTCAGCCCCCGCGAGGCACAACAGCTCGTGCAGGCCGCCGGATTGCCCACGGTGCTGCGCGCACCGGAGACCGCGCGCACCCCGTCCGCGAACACCTACCGGCTGTGGGGCGCGGTACTGGCGCGCACCGAACGCCCGGACGCCGGACTGCTGGCCGCCGCGGGCTACCGGCCGGGGCAGCTCGACCTCTTCGATTATCTGCTGAGCACCGCGCCCACCCTCGGCGAGGGCCTGGCCAAGGCGGGCTCCTTCATCCACCTGGTCAGCAGCAATTCCGTGCTGACCAGCACCGTGTCGGACGACGAGGTGTCGGTGGAGTACGCGGTGCACCGCGGCGACGACGAACTGCGCGGTGTGGTCGCCGAATTCGCCCTCGCGGTGGTCGTCGCGCAGCTGCGGCACGCCACCGGTTCCGCGCTCGCCCCGCTGCGGGTCTCCTTCACGCACCGGCCGCCGCGCGGACACGGCGGTTACGCGGCGGCCTTCGGCGGGGCGGCGGTGGACTTCGGCGCCCCGGCGGACTCCATCACCTTGCACCGCTGCGATCTGGACCGCCCGCTGGTCACCGCCGACCCCGCGCTCGCCGCGATCATCGCGCGCACCGCCGAGACCGTACGGGTGCCGCGGCCGGACGCGGGCGGCGCCGTACCGGGGCTGCGCGAGGCGATCATCGCCCAACTGCCGGACGGGCGGCCGTCGTTGTCCGACGCCGCCCGGCGGCTCGCGGTCAGCCCGCGGACTCTTCAGCGCAGGCTCGGCGAGTCGGGCACCACCTGGCGGGCCGAACTCGACGCGGTACGCCAGGAGCGGTCCGCCGACCCCCGGCACGCGGGCAGCGGCTCGGCCCAGCGCGCCGCCAGGCTCGGCTTCGCGGAGTCCCGTTCGCTGCGGCGGGCGATGAACCGCTGGGACGCGCGCGAACAGCAGCGCGCCCAGGAGCCGCGCCGCGCCCGCGAGAAGGAACGCCATGAGTAGGACCCGTCGCGGGACCTGCCGCGCGAGCGCCCGGCACGAGGAGGGAACGCCATGAGCGAGGCCGAGGAGCGTACCGAGGGCGGCGACCCCGTCTGCTGGCTGAACCGTGTCTGCGACGAATGCGGTGCTTTCCGGGAGGACATGACGGCCGCCGCCTGCGCCCGCTGCGGCACCCCGTTCACCACGGGCACCGACGCGAACACCGGCGCGCCCGCCCCGACCGGTTCCGGCACCGCCACCGACTGACCCCGCATTCCCGCCAGGAGAGCCCTCGCGATGTCCGTACCCGCGCGCGTCCTCGTCTTCAGCGCCACCGCCGGCTACCGGCACGACTCGATACCGGCCGGGGCCGCCGCCCTGGCCGAGATCGCGGTGGCGCACGGGCTGAACGTCGTCCACACCGAGGACACCGCCGAGTTGGGTTCGCTGCTGCGCTCCGGCTGCGCGGCCGTCGTCTTCCTCTCGCCCACCGGTGACGTCCTCGACGACGTCACCCGGCAGCGGCTGCGCGCCCATGTCACCGACGGCGGCGGCTTCCTCGGTGTGCACGCCGCCGCCTGCGCCGAGGAGCAATGGCCGTACTACGAACACCTGGTGGGCGCGCGCTTCGCCGGCCATCCGGAGATCCAGCCCGCCGAGATCACGGTCACCGACCGCGCCCATCCGGCGACGGCACATCTTCCGGAGCGCTGGGCGTGGACCGACGAGTGGTACAACTTCCGCGCCGATCCCCGCGCTTCGGATCGGCCGGGCGCGGCCGGCGGTGTCCGTGTGCTCGCCACGGTGGACGAGAGCGGCTATCGCGGGGGCACCATGGGCGCCGGACACCCGCTGGTGTGGTGCCGGCGGACCGGCGCGGGCCGCTCCTTCTACACCGCGCTCGGGCACCGCGAAGCCGCCTACGCCGACCCCGACTTCCGCGCCCACCTGCGCGGCGCGCTGCTGTGGTGCGCGGACCGGGACACCGCGGCGGGCGGCTGACGGCAGCCCGCGGCAGCGGGCGGCAGCGACCGCCGCCGGCCGGAACGACAGGGGCGGGACGGCGACCGGCACGGCGGGTCCGGCACCGGCCGGGCGCACGGGGACCAACCGTGCGCCGCGAACTTCGGCGTTCGCGGGCGCAATCGGCTACCGCGCTACTACCCTGAGTCGCCGCGGGGTTGGCGAGGCGGGGCCGGGAGGGCCGGATGGACGCAGAGCCTACGGACGGCACGGAGCCGGTACGGTCGGGTGGCCGACCGGCGGAACAGCTCGACCGGTTATTGGGCCGCGCCGAGAACGCGGACCAGGTCGAACCGGTCCTGGCCGCCGAGGTGCGCAGCGCGCTGATGCACTACTGCGGGCTGCAGTCCTGCCGGCACACCAAGGGTCCGCCGCGCCGGCTGAACCGGCGTACGTTCCGGCACAGTTTCCTGCTGCCCGACGGCGAGGTGCGCGTGCTGTGGGAGCTGGAACACAACGCGGGTCCCGACGACGGCGCGGTGCACTGCGCGGTCTTCGCCGAGCGCGAGGAGCTGACGCTCGCCGAGTGGGAGGTCGACGCGGCCTTCGGCGGCGCACCGGGCCCGCAGGACCTCGTACCCGACACGCTCGCGGCGCCGTACGGCGAGGCGCTGTCCGCCGCGGCGGCGACCGGCCTGCTGGCCGACACCCCGGACGCCTTCCGCCGCGCCTACACCGAGGGCGACTCCGCCGAGCACGCCCGGCGGCTGCTGCGGCGCGCCACCAACGCCAACGCGCCCGGCCAGGACGTCCGCAGCAGGCTGCGCGCCTCGATCGCGCACGACATCAGCATCGTCACCCGCCGCAGCACCCTGGTCGCCGGCCGCCATGTGTCGTGGTCGCTGTACGAGCACGCCTTTCTGCTGCTGGACGGCAGCGAGCTGAGCCTGTGGGAGATCGACCACACCCGCACGCCGAGCGGCGACCCGGTGTGCGAGGTCTATGCCTCGCAGGACGCGGCGCTCGACACCGCGGTACGGCGGATCGAGGCGACGTAACGGCCCGACGTGCACCGCTTCCTGACGGTGCGTCGGAAATGACGCGCCGTCAGGTGGCGGCGGGGGCCTCGTCGGTGGCGGCCGTACGCGCCCGGGCCACGGCGGCCGCGAGGTCGGCGGCGCCGATGATCTCCTCGTGCGTGCCGTGGCTGCCGCAGGCGTAGGCGCCGGAGACGGAACCGGCGAGCACGCACTCCTCGAGGCCGCGTCCGGCGAAGCGGGCCTGGAGGAAGGCGGTGAGGAAGGCGTCGCCCGCGCCATTGCTGTCCACGACCGGGCGTTCCGGTACGACGGCGGGGAAGTGCCGGGGCGCCTCGTCACCGCGGCGCAGCACATGGCAGCCCGCGGCGCCGTCCGTCGCGACGACCAGCGACGCCCTGCCGTGCGCGGCGATCCGCCGCATGACGTGGCCGATCCGGTCGCCGGCCGCGGCGGCGCTGAGGAAGACCAGATCCGCGCCGTACGCCCACGGGTGTGCCGACGGGTCCTCGCCGTCCCAGGCGTGCAGGTCCGTGGAGACGGTACGGCCGAGCCGGGTGGCCTCGGCGAAGACCTCGCGGGCGTGGCCGGAGCGGGAGATGTGCACATGCCGGGCGCGGGCCAGATACGGCAGGTAGAAGGCGCGGGGCAGCAGCAGATCGGCCGGGTGGCGGCCGTCGTAGAAGGAGAAGCGCCGCCCCTCGCGGTCGACGAGGTTGACGCTGCGCGGGGTCCCGGCGGGCGCGGGCAGATGGCTGAAGTCGAGCCCGGCGTCGGCGTACCGCTCCAGGATCGTCCGGCCCTGCGCGTCGTCGCCGAGGAAGTCGATGAATTTGGTCGACAGGCCGAGGGCGTGGAAGCCGAGGGCGACGCCGTTGCCGGTGTGCGCGACATAGTCGCGGATCGGCGGGACGAGGACGGAGTCGCCGCCGGGTATCGCGAGGTCGTCGACGCGCACGATGGTGTCGACGCCGGTGCCGCCGACGACCAGCACGTCGTACGCCTGCTCCCGGTCCGTCTCGTCGCCCTGTGCGGCCCCGTCGCCCGGCGCCGCTGCCGCTGGTGTGGTGGTGGTCGTGACGTCGCTCACCGGTGGTCCCCCTCCGTGCCCGTGCCGCCGCCCTCGGCGGCGGGCCTATGGTGTCCGTGGCCGGCCAGTATCACCAGCGAGAGCCGGGACAGCGCGGGCACCGGGTCGGTGCGGCCCGCCCGCTGCCAGGCGATGATCACGGTCAGTCTGATCATCTTCCGGGCGACGTACAACAGCAGTGCGGCCATGGGCAGTTCCGCGAGACCCGCGGTGAGCAGCGAACCCGTCCTGTCGCCGCTGTTCCAGTCGAGGACCACGTCGAACCACGCGTCGCAGAGCAGCAGGGTCGCGGTGACGATCGCCCAGGGGATGAAGATCTGCAGCCGCCGCCAGGCGCAGAGCGCGGTGACGCCGATCGCGAGGATCAGGGCGCCGTCGAAGCCGACCCAGGCGAACCGCCACTGGCTCACGACGCGATGGGTCGGCAGGCTCACCGACAGATAGCCGATCCAGGGGATGAGGAAGACGAAGCTTCCGGTGACGACGGCGAGGAAGAGCTGTCGCATGTGACGCACGTGCGGGTCGTGCGGCAAGGGGACATCGGTGAGCATGGCGCAACTGTGCCGGATCGGCACCCGTGGGGTCACCTCACATACGGCGCGCCGCCGTATGTCGTGGCCCCGGCCGCCTTGCCGGACGTGCGCGCCGCGATGACCGGTCTGCCGGTGCCGACGATGCTCCGATCGCCGAGGCCGCCGCCTTGGTCGTCCAGGTCGTCCAGGTCGCCCGCGTGCTGCTGGGCGGGCGCGCCGGTGGACCCGGTCGGCGACGCGGTCGGGGACGGCGACGAGGACGGCGACGACGTGGGTGTCGCGGCCGGCTCGGACGTCGCCGGGTCGGTCGGTTTCCCTGTGCCGGACGCGGGCGGCATAGAAGGCCCCGGCCCGCCGGTCTCCCCCGGCCCGTTGTCGCCGCTCCGCCCGTGCGCGAGCAGCCGCCGGCAGTACGCCGCGATCCGGTCCTTGCGGCCCGCCTCCCGCTGGAGCCGGGCGGTCAGCCACGGGTCGGCGTGTCCGCCGTGCCGGGTGGCCTCCGTATAGCCGCGGCACAGGGCGCGGACGGCGGCCCGCCGGCTGTGGTCCGGTGCCTGGGGCGGGCCGAAGCGGTGCGGTCCGCGCGTGTCGCCGTGCCGGTGCCCGTGGCCGTCGTCCGCGGGATCGGGCACGTCGTCGCGCGGCGCGTCGCCCTCGGGAGCGGGCGGCGCGGTGGTCGCCGGCACGGAGGTGGGGGCGCCGGTCCCCTCGTCCGCCCCCGCGGTACCGCCCGCGGTGAGCGGCCCGGCGTGGAACGCGCCGCCGCGGAAGGGTCCCGGCAGCACACCGGTGCCGGCCGCCACGGCGACGCCGCCGACGGCGAAGACCGCCGCCAGTCCCCCGGCCAGCACCTTCGCCGACCGTCCTGACAGGACGAGCCGCCGCCCCTGCCTGGCGCCTCCGGTACGGCGCGCCGCCCGGAATGCCACGACGGCGGCCTGCTCGCGGTCGGCGTCCAGCTCGGCGCCCTTGGCCGCCGTGGAGAGCAGCCGGAGCAGCGCGAAGAACCGGGCGTCGGCGATCTCGCCCAGCACCCCGGGGTCATCGGCGGGGCGATCGGCCGCGGCGGTGGCACGCAGCAGCCGTTCCGCGGTCGCCGGGTCCGGCCAGCCGCCGTCTTCCCGTGCGTCGTCCATCTCAGCTCTCCCCGGCATCGTCACTCGCCACCGTCCCGGCGCCGCCGCGCCCCAGTCCCCCGTCGCCCCGCGCATCCGTATCCGTGTCGCCGTCCGCGTCCTTGCTCGCGTCCACCTCCGTGTCCGCGCCCGTCTCCCTGTCCGCGTCCGCGCTCGGGTCCGCCGCCCCGTCGTCGTCGCCCCGCGGCTCCGCGCCCGACGCCACGTCGTCCCGCCGTAAACCGCCGCCTTGTCGTACGGCGCCCGGCCGTGCCGCGTCGCCCCGTACGTCCTCGGCCGGAACCGCCGACGGGTCCGCGTCGCGGGTCATGTCCCTTGCCGTGCCGCCGAGTTGCTGCGCGAGGCGGCGCAGGCCGCGGTAGGCGGCGGTGCGGACGGCGCCCGGGCGTTTGCCGAGGACGTCGGCCGCCGCGGGACCGCTCAGCCCGATCACCACGCGGAGCAGGACGGCCTCCGCCTGGTCGCGCGGGAGTTCGGCGATCATCGCGAGGGCGCGGGCCGTGGAGAGATTCTCCAGCGCCGTGCCCGCGGAGTCGGGGACGGCGACGGGTTCGACCGCCGCCGGGTCGAGCACGGTGGTGCGCGGCCGGGACTTCACCCGCCTGATGTGGTCCAGGGCCCGGTGCCGGGCGATGGTGGCGGCCCAGCCGCGGAAGGCGGCGCCGTCGCCGCGGAAGGCGTGCAGGTCGCGAACGATGTCGTGCCAGGTGTCCGAGGCGATGTCGTCGGCGTCGTCGCCGACCAGACCGCGCAGGAAGCCGAGCAGCATCGGCTGCACCTCGCGGTAGACCACGGTGAAGGCGGCCTCGTCCCCGGCCCTGGCGCGGGTCACCGCGCGGCCGAGATCCCCGCCGTCCGTCCGCCCGCGCCGCCGCGCACCGGCCCTGACCACCGCGTCCTCTTCGTACGTCGCGGCACCGCGCATCGTGCCCATGCCCCCGGGGCGGCCGGTTCCGTTCGACGGCCGTCCCGTCTCGTACAGCGTCGCGGCTGCGGCAGGTGTCACCGCGCGTGCCGTCCGGGTACGGCGCGACGGCCGTGACCGTGTCCGAGCGCGTGCCCGGGCACGGACGCGAGTGCGTACCCGAGCGCGTACCCGGGCCCGAACGCGCGCCCGTGGGCGTACGTCGCCGGTACGACTGCCGCGCCTCGCATGCCGCCTCCGCTCGGTGAGCCGACCGCGTCGGGACGAGCGGTGCGCGGCTCTACTCCCCACAGCGCTCACGGCGGCGAAAGCGTCACTCCCGTCCCACGTGCAACGACCCGCGAGCGGTCAGCCGCAGGCATCGGGTTCGGGGTCGAGGGAGCCGACGGCGGCGGCGAGGGAGGCGAAGACGTCCTCACCGAGTGGCTCGACGACCCGGCTCCGTACGGCCCCGGCCAGCGAGCGGGAGGCGGCCAGGACGCTCCGGGCGCCGCCGGGCGTGAGGGCGGTGAAGATCACCCGGCGGTCGGCCGCGGAGGGCCGGCGCTCGACCAGGCCCGCCTCCGCCAGCCGGTCGACGACCTTGGTGGTGCCCGCGGTGGAGAAGCCGAGGGCCTGCGAGAGCTGGTTCATCGGCGCGGCCTGGCCGGGCGCGGTCATCAGGAAGAGCAGGGCCTGGAAGGACGAGGGGGCGAGGCCCGCCTGCTGCTCGACATCGGCGAGCAGGCCGTCGTTGAGCCGCCGCACACCAGTGTGCAGGGCGTGCCATTGGTGGAGCAGGGCCAGCTCACGCGCGTTCGGACACGCCTCGTCCGCCGCCGTCGCGCCGTCGTGCGCGGCGCGTCCGTCCCCGTCCCCCGCTGCCTCCGCCATGCCCCGCGCTCCCGTGGTCCGTGGTGCCGCCGGCGCTGTCGTCCTCGGCGCCCGATCGGCGTTGTCCCTGGTGAGGCCGTCGGACCATGGGGCCCGGCGGCCGGATTCCAGGGTACCTTCACCGTTATTATCTCGCTGGCGAGCTAATATCTGGTAGCCTTTTGAAGGCTCAATCACATCGGCGGCGCAGTCACCCGTTCCCCCCGCCGGTCCCAGGAAAGGAACCACCGTGCCGAACACCACCGACACCTCGGGCGCCTCGGGCGCACCGGACTCCGCCCGCCCCACCGCCGTCGTCGGCGCCGGGCGCTGGACACTGGACCCGGCCGCGTCGGCGGTGCGCTTCCGCAGCAAGACCTTCTGGGGGCTGGCGACCGTCTCGGGGGTGTTCACCGGGATATCCGGCGCGGGCGAGGTGCTGCCCGACGGGACCGGGCGCGGGACGCTGACGATCGAGGCGGCCACCCTCGACACCAAGAACGCCAAGCGCGACACCCACCTGCGCTCGGCCGATTTCTTCGCCGCCGACGCGCACCCGTCCTTCGCCTTCACCGCCACGAGCGTGACGCCCGGCGAGGGTGACGCCGTGACCGTGACCGGCGAACTCACCGTCCGCGAGAAGACCTTGGCCCTCGCCTTCCCCGCCCGCGTCCTGTCGGCCGCCGCCGACGCCGTCACGCTGGAGGCCGAAGTCTCCGTGGACCGCGCCGAATTCGGCATGACGTGGAATCAGCTCGGCATGCTCAGGGGTCCGGCCACGATCAATGTGACGGCCCGCTTCACCCGCGACGACGCCTGACGACGTCCGGCCGCACGCGGGGTGCGGCGCACGGCCGCTCTCCCCGCCCTGCCGCGAGCGGGGAGAGCGCGGTGGCGGGGAGAGCGGCCGGCGGTCTCAGTGCGGCAGCAGCGGCGGGTTGGCGTCGTGCACGAGCTCCAGGGCCTGCTGCGTGAACCACGCGCCCGCCGCCGGATCCGGGTAGCCGCGCTCCGGATCGTTCGGGCCCGCGGTGCCGCGGGTGCACTGGCCGTCGGACTCGCCCGGGATCTTCACCCAGAGCTTCGCGTCGAGCAGCGGATCACCGGTGTTCAGGGTCGGCCGGGCACCAAGACCCCGTCCGGGCGGGTTGCACCAGTCCTGCGCGTCGCTGTAGACACCGGCCGGCGGTGTCCACGGGCCCTGGCCGTTGCGGCTGGTGTCGGTGACGAAGTGCTTCATCGCGGACGGCGCGGTGTGCACATGCGCGTCGAGCCAGCCCTGGGCGTCGTTGACCGGCCAGAACTGATTGGGGCAGTCGGCCGCCGCGCCGCCCGTCGCCGTGTAGGCCAGGCAGGACGAGATGAGCTTGCCGTACCAGGCCAGTTCGCTGTCCGAGCGGTAGTTGGAGATATTGAGGAAGAAGCCGCTGGCGTCCGCGATACCCGCCTCGGCGAGCCTGGGCACGATGTCGTTGACGCTGTGCCAGCCGCTGTGGCCGGCGTCCAGATAGACCTTGGTGCCCGCGAGCGGCTCCAACGCCTCGACGGCGTAGTGGATTTCGGTGTAGCGCGCGGCGGTCAGGCTGCCCTGGGCGTCGTCGGCGCCGCAGTCCGCGGGGAGCAGCGCCAGCGAGTCCGGTTCCAGGATCACGGTGGCGGGCCGGTCGCCGATGCCGCGCCGTACGGCGTCGATCCACGCCTCGTACTCCGCGGTGTTCGCGGCGCCGCCCGCCGAGTACTGGGCGCAGTCGCGGCCGGGGATGTTGTAGAGCGCGAGCACCGGCAGGGCGTGCTTGCGGGCCGCGTCGGTGACAGTGGCGCGGACCGAGGACTCCACCTGCGCGGGCGTCCCGTCGCCGTACCAGACGGCCTGCGGGGTCAGCGTCATCGCCAGCACCCCGGCGGCGTCCCTGAGCTTCCCGTGCCGCAGCAGATCCACGATCTGCCGGTTGGCGTCCGCGTTGGCGGGCGGCGTGTAGAGCGCGGCGGGCGGCCGTCGCTCACCGCCCGGCCGGTGGGCGGTCGTCGCCTGCGCCGGGGCGACGGCGAGTGCGGCCAGCGCGGCGGTGGCCACGGCGGCGGTGAGCGTACGGGCGGTACGTGCGCTGACGCGTGCGGGCATGCGGGGGGACTCCTCGTTCGGACGCTGCGACGGTACGGACACGGCTCGGGAGCGCGCGTGCGAGCACGGGTATGGGAGCGCTCCCACGACCAATCAGAAGAATTAACTCCTCATGGCGCGGCGGCGTCAATCCCTTGTGCGGGCTTCAAGTAATGAAGCCCGCACAAGGGTTGGACCCCCGGCACAGGCGCGAGCCGCGGGCCCTACTTGAGCGCTCCCGTCACCAGGTCGATCCGCCAGAATCGCTGGAGCGACAGGAAGAGCGCGATCACGGGGACGACCGACAGCAGGGTGCCGGTCACCACCAGCGAGTACAGCGACGCCTCGTCGGCGCCGTGCCGCAGCAGGCTGTACAGGCCCACGGTGAGCGGGAATTTGTCGTCGCTGGTGAGCATCACGTACGGCAGCAGGAAGTTGTTCCAGATCGCGATGAACTGGAGCAGGAAGACGGTGACGAGCCCCGGGCCCATCAGCCGGAGCCCCACCGAGAAGAACAGCCGCGCCTCGCCCGCGCCGTCGATCCGTCCCGCTTCCAACAGCGAGTCCGGCACGGCGGAGGCCGCGTAGATCCGGCAGAGGTAGATGCCGTACGGATTGAACAACTGCGGGAGCAGCACGCCGATCAGACTGTCCGTCATGCCGACCTTGGACAGCAGCAGATACTGCGGCACCGCCAGCACGATCTGCGGCAGCAGCACGCCCGCGAGGATGGTGTTGAACAGGGCGGTACGGCCGCGGAAGGCGTATTTGGCGAGCGCGTACCCGGTGGCGGCGGAGACGAAGGAGGCCAGCAGGCCGCCGACCGCCGCGTAGAAGAAGCTGTTGAGCATCCAGCGCCAGAAGATGCCGTCCTGATAGTCCGTCAGGTCCTTGATGTTGTGCCAGATCCCGAGGTCGAGCGAGGGGACGTAGGTGGCGGTGGAGAACAGTTTCGTACGCGATTTGGTGGCCGCGATCAGGATCCACAGCGTCGGCACGACGCAGTAGAGCGCGCCGAGCACCAGCGCGGTGGTAGGGAGGAGCGCGACCTTTCGGCGCGGCTTCGGGGCGCCGCCCGCGGGGTCCAGCTGCGGCGCCCGCGCGGGCGCGGCGGTCACTTGGCCTCCTGCTGGACCCGGGACTGGATGACGCGGGCGGTCACGAAGGAGACGGCGAGCGCCGCGACGGTCAGCACCACGGACGTGGCCGCCGCCGTGTGGATGTCGGAGTTGCCGAAGGCGTCGTCGTAGATCTTCATCAGCGGCACCCAGGTCGACGTGACGGCGTTGGACAGCGGCTTGAGGGTGTTGGGCTCGTTGAACACCTGGAGCGCGGCGAGCACCGTGAACAGGCAGCACATCACCACGGCCGGCATCACCAGCGGCACCTTGATCCGCAGCACGATCTGCCACTCGGTGGCGCCGTCCAGCCGCGCCGACTCGTAGAGTTCGGCGGGCAGGGCGCGCAGTGCCGTGTAGATCACGATCATGTTGAAGCCGACGGCGCCCCACACGGCCACATTGGCGACCGAGAAGAACACCGCGGTGCTCCCGAAGAAGTCCACCCGGTCGCCGCCGATCGGGCTGGTCGCGGGCAGGTAGAGGAAGCCCCACATCAGCGAGGCGATCACGCCGGGCACCGCGTACGGCAGGAAGATCGTCAGCCGGGTGACCCGCTTGAGCCGGGTCCTTTCCATGTCAAGCAGCACCGCGAACAGCAGCGCGAAGAACACGGTGCCCGGCACGGTGATCGCACCCAGCACCAGCATCCGCCCGACCCCCGACCACAGGTCGGAATCGCCCAGCACATCACGGTAGTTGGCCAGTCCGGCCCATACGGTGTGGGTGCCGCCGCCGAGCAGGCCGCCGTTGACCTTGCGGCGCTGGAAGCTCAGCAGCAGCGCGTACACCCCGGGCGCCACCACGAAGGCGGCGAAGAGCAGGACGGCGGGCAGGACCAGCAGGTACGGGAACCCGCCGGTCCCGCGCGCGGCAGTTCTCCGGCGTGCCATCAGCCGACCGTGAATCCGAGCTTCTTCATGTCCGCGACGGTGGCGTTCTGCATCGCGGACAGCGCCCCGGTGAACGAACTGCCGTTCTGCAGCGCCTTGCCGAAGTTGTCGGTGTAGCCGGTGAAGGTCACCGTGACGTTCGGGCCCCACATCTGGAAGCTGCGGGCGCTCGGCGCGACCTTCTTCACCTGCGCGTAGAAGTCCGGCTGGTTGGGGAAGAAGGCGGGCGCGGCCTGGAGCACGGGCAGCGAACGGCCCGCGGTGGCCGCCGGGTAGACATTGATCTGCTTGACCTGTTCGGTGACCGCCGCGTCGTCCGTGTTGAGCCAGGACGCGAATTCCGCGGCCTCCGCCGGGTGCTCGGAGTCGCTGGTGACGGTCGTCGCGGAGCCGCCCCAGATGCCCGTGGTGGCGTCGCCCGCGGTCCACGCCGGCAGCGGGGCGACCGCCCACTTGCCCTTGGTGGCGGGCGCGATGCCGCCGATCTGCGCGGGCGCCCAGGCGCCGGAGATCCAGGTGAGCAGCGTGCCGTCGTTCATCTGCTTGTTCCACTGCGGGCTGAAGGACGGATTCTTGGCGATGGTGCCGTCGTCCACCAGGCCCTGCCAGTAGTTCGCCACCTTCGCGGTCGCGGCGCCGGCGATGTCGACCTTCCACGTCGTGCCGCTGGTGGTCCACCAGTCGGCGCCGGCCTGCTGGGCGAGCCCGGTGAACCAGCCGGGGTCGGCCGCGTCGAAGTTGGTCAGATAGGACTTGGGCGCCTTGCTCCGCAGCGTCTTCGCCTCCGCCGCGTACTGCTCCCAGGTCGTCGGCACGGCCAGCCCGTACTTCTTGAACAGGTCCGCCCGGTAGAACAGCATCAGCGGCGCGACGTCCTGCGGGATGCCGTACACCTTGCCCTCGAACACCGTGCTCTTCAGGGTGGGTTGGTCGAATTTGCCGACGGTGTCCTTGGTGTACTCGGTGATGTCCCGCACCACGCCCTTGGAGACCAGCGCGGGCAGCGACTGGTACTCGACCTTGGCGATGTCCGGGCCGTTCTTCGCCTCGTGCGCCGTGATCATCTTGGCCACCAACTGGTCGCCGCCCGCCGGGTTCGACAGCTTCACATGGATCCCGGGGTGCGCCGCGTTCCACTTGGCGACCACCTTGTCCATGTTGGGGTCCCAGTCCCAGAAGCTCAGTTCGACGGTCTTGCCCTTGTCCTTGGCCGCGGGTGTCCCCGTCCCGTCGTCGGACTTCTTGTCCGAGCCGCCGCCGCACGCCGCCGTCGTCACCAGCAGTCCGGCCGCCAGCAGGACGGCGGCAGCACGTCTTTCCTCGATGATGCCCATGGTTGTCAGCTCTCTCGTGTCGCGGGCGCGGTGGCCCAGTCGGGAAGGTGCAACGGGGTCCGCTGGAGGCCGATCCACTGCCGCCGCGTGAAGCCGGGCATCTGGTTCTCCGCGCCGTGCCGGGCGTGCGCGTCGTTGACGTGCACCTCGCCCGCCTGCAGCCGCTCGGCGACCGACAGGCCGCGGATCAGATCCCGGGTGAAGACCGAATTCATCAGCATGGGAAGGCCGTTGGTGAGCGCGACGGCCTCCTCCTGGGTGTCCACCACCGTCACCGGCAGCACCGGCCCGAAGACTTCCTCGCGGAAGGCGGGCATCGCCGGTGTGACGTCGGCCAGCACGGTCGGCCGGTAGAACAGCCCCTCGTACGTCCCGCCGGTCACCAGCCGCGCGCCCATGGCCAGTGACGGCTCCACGATCGTGCGGTGCAGCCGGTCCCTTTGCGCCGGGCTGATCAGCGGGCCCAGCGCGTTGCCGGGGTCGAACGGGTCGCCGACCTTCAGTGCAGCAGCCCGCCGGGTGATCGCCTCGGTGTACGCGTCGGCTACCGACCGCTGCACGATGTGCCGCGAGGCGCTGATGCATGTCTGCCCCTGGAATTCCAGGGACGCGACCATCGCGCAGTCGGCGGCCAGCTCCACGTCGGCGTCGTCGAGCACCACGAAGGCATTGCTGCCGCCCAATTCCAGGCGGATGTCGCGCAGTTCACCGGCCGCGGCCCGGCTGATCGCCAGGCCGACCTCGCGCGAACCGGTGAAGTCCAGCATGTCCACGCCCTGGTGGCGCGCCAGCGCCCAGCCGGCGTCCGGGCCGTCGCCGGTCACCACATTGAGCACGCCCGGCGGCAGTCCCGCGTGCGCCGCCGCCTCCGCGAGCACCTGTCCGCCGATCACCGGGGTCAGCTCCGCGGGCTTGAGCACCACGGTGTTGCCGAAGGCCAGGCCCGGCGCGAGGGCCCGCATCGCCAGATTCATCGGGTAGTTCCACGGGGTGATCAGCCCCAGTACACCCAGCGGCACGGTCCGTGACAGCGACAGCTTGCCCGCCTTGTACGGCGGCAGGATGTCGCCCGCGTTCTCGCTCACCTGCACCGCCGACAGCGCCAACTGCCGGATACTGGTGCCGACTTCGTCCTCCGCCTTGGCGCGGACGCCGCCGGTCTCGCGCATGCTCTGCTCGACCAGTTCCGCGTACCGCTGCTCCAGGTATCCGCACAGCGCGCGCAGATGTCCGGCGCGCGCGGGCGCCGACAGCTCGGCCCATCCGGGCTGCGCCGCCCGCGCGGCCGCCACGGCCCGTTCCACGTCCTCGGCCGCGCCCAGCGCGTAGCTGCCGATCGGGCGGCCGGTCGCCTTCTCCTCCACCACCCCGGTCCGGCCCGAGGCCGCGGGGGTGAACTCTCCGTCGATGTACAGCCGGCCGTCGCCGGGACCCAACGCCATGCGTGCTCCCACGTGTTCCGAAGAGGGCGGTGCCGAACACCCGGCCCGTCTTTTTCTCGGACTTAAACTAAGTAGCGATCGATGGGCGGTCAATCCGTCGCGCAAGGTTTTTTCGGAACGCTTCCGGAGGACGCCGGGACCGCGGGAGGAGGGGGCGCGCCCCTCAGCCGGTCCGCTCCCCCGCCGCCAGCAGCCCGTGCACCGGCAGCGTCGCGGCGCCCAGGGCGACCGCGTCCGGGCCCAGCCGGCCCAGCTCCAGGACGGTGCCGGCCGCCAGGTAGTCCAGCGCGTGCCGGCGGACCGCGTCGCGGACCGCCGGGAGCATCGCCGGGCCCATGGCGCCGCTGACCCAGCCGGAGAGGACCACCCGGTCCGGGCTGAGCAGATTGATGAGGTTCGCGATGCCGATGCCGAGGTATTCGGCCGTCCACCGGACGGTGTCGGCGGCGGCGCCGGGGCGGGCGGCGTCGGCGACCAGGGCCGCGACCTTGGCCTCGGTGCCGCCGCCGCGCAGTTCGGGGGCGCCGGGCAGGCTGCCGTAGTGGTCGAGGATCGCCTCGGCTCCGACGTACGCCTCCAGGCAGCCGCGGGAGCCGCAGCGGCAGGGGGCGCCGCCCGCCTCGACGACGGTGTGGCCCCATTCGCTGGTGGTGCTGGCGACGCCGCCGGGCGTGCCGGTGGCGACCGCGGCGCCCACACCGACCGCCAGGAGCGCGACGATGGCGCGGTCGGCGCCGCGCCCCGCGCCCCGCCACATCTCGGCCTGGCCGAGGGTGCGGGCGCAGTTGTCCAGGTGCAGGGGGGCCGCGATGTGCGGTCGCAGCAGGGCGTCGAAGGGCACGCCGGACCAGCCGAGGGTCGGCGCGTGGACCGCGCCGTCGGGGCGGACGGCGCCGGGGACGCCGACGCCGACGCCGAGCAGGGCGGCCGGGTCGGCGCCGGCCTTGGCGGTGACCTCCTCGATGCCCGTGGTGACGAGGCCGGCGAGCACGCCGGGGTCGGGGCGGCCGGTGTCCATCGGATAGGTGGCGGTGGCGAGGGTGTCCAGGGTCCAGTCGAACAGCCCGACCTGGACATGGGTCTCGCCGATGTCGACGCCCGCCACCTGGGCGTATCCGGGCCGCACTTCGAGCAGCGTGCGCGGGCGCCCGCCGTCGGAGTCGAGCAGTCCCGCCTCGGCGACCAGGCCGTCGGCGACGAGGTCGGTGACCACGTTGCTGACGGTGGCGGAGCTGAGACCGGTGGCCCGCATGAGGTCGAAGCGGCTGGCGGGGCCGTGCAGATAGAGCCGCGTCAGTACGGACGTGCGGTTGTGCCGACGGAGATCCCTCGTCGTCCGGCCCACGTCGCGCTTCACCGGGCTCCCTTCACGCTGTCGGTCCGCACCACACCCGGGAGGTCGCAGTACAGGGCACATAGTGCCAGATCGCCCGCGCGGATTCCCTGGCCGGGGAGCGCTCTCACGTGGATTTCCCAAGGCCGCTCCCCCAGACATCCGATGCTTTCGAAGCCACCACCCGCACCTTCTGCTCCCTCCTGCGCACCCGGCACGCCTGGCCCACGCGCCGTGCCCCGAGTGCTCCGCCGCCCGCGCCCCCTCACACCCGTCCGGTCCCCCGGTAGAGGTCCAGCTCGCCGTCCAGCTCCACGGCCAGGACGGTCGCGTACGGGTCCACGTCGGCGGCGGGCGGCGCGTCGATCCAGAGCACGCCGGGGACGTCGTGCAGGCCGCCGGTGACCTCGTGGCCGAGGGCGGTGCCCGTGCCGAGGACGGTCACACGGCGCACGGCATTGCGCAGCCCGCGTACCGACACCGTCTCGCGGGGCGCGTCGAAGCAGGTCAGATAGAGCGTGCGGCGGTCGGCCGACAGGGTGCTCGGGCCGTAGTGGTGGCCGGCGGGCAGCCCGGCGACGGTGCCGTACACGGCGGCGTCGTGCCGGGCGATCCAGTCGCCGAGGCCCGTCAGGCGGGCGCTCTGCTCGGCGGTGATCGTGCCGTCCTCGCGGGGGCCGACGTCGAGCAGCAGATTGCCGCCCGCGCCGATGGTCTCGGTGAAGTAGCGGACGATCTGGCCGACCGACTTGTGGTGGTCGTCGTGCCCCTGGAAGCCCCAGGAGTCGTTGACCGTCAGGCACAGCTCCCAGGGGCCCTCGGGGGCCTGGAGCGGGACGCCCTGTTCGGGTGTGGCGTAGTCGCCGCGGCTGAACATCCGGGCGTTGAAGACGGTTTCGGGGTGGACGGCGAGGACGGCGTCGGCCAGGGCGTCGATCCCCCACTGCTCTTCGGAGCGCTCCCACTCGCCGTCGAACCACAGCAGGTCGGGCCGGTAGCGGTGGGCCAGTTCCAGCACCTGGGCGTCCCGGTAGCCGAGGTAGCGGTGCCAGGCGGCCGGGTCCTGCGCGCCGGGCGCGGGAGCGCTGAGCGGATTGTCGTTGACGGCGACCTGCTGCGGGTCGGGGTGCGGGTGCCGGACGGACGGGTAGTCGGGGTGCGACCAGTCCGAATGGGAGTAGTACAGGCCGACCTTGAGGCCCTCGGCGCGCAGCGCGTCGGCGTAGCCGCCGATCAGGTCGCGGCGGGCGGGGGTGTCGCGGGCGACGGACAGGCCGTCCTCGCGGGCGGTGTCCCACAGTGCCACGCCGTCGTGGTGACGGGCCGTCAGCACCGCGTAGCGGGCGCCCGCGCGGGCGAACAGCCGTGCCCAGTCGGCCGGTTCGTACGCGGCGGCGGTGAAGCCGGCCAGCTGCTTCATGTACTGCTCCCGGGAAACCTGCCCGGTGTAGAAGGACCACGACTCGGGGACGCCGTCGACGGCGTAGATCCCGTAGTGGACGAAGATGCCGAGTTTGGCGTCGGCGAACCAGGGCTGCATGGGCATGGGCGTGTCCTCGCGAGACAAGACATCGGATGTGTTGCCGGATCGCGTTGACCTTACGTTTCGCCGGTCCGGGTGATCAATCCCCGATGTGCCGGGGCCGGGACACCGGTTTCCGGGCCGTCACCGTTTCCCGTCCGCCGGGTCTCGGGCCCCGATCTCCGGGCTCCGCCCGGGGGACGCCCCCGACTGTCAGGTGAGGGGGGCGCCCCGGTCTCGGTCCGTCCGGTCAGGACGCGGACGGTGCGGAGAGCGGCAGCCGGTCGGCCGAGGGGCCGGCGTACAGCGTGTACGGGGCCGGGCGGCGCAGCCAGCGTCCCTCCGCGGTGGACCACCGCTGGAAGGACCGCGCCGTTACGCGCACTTCCGCCACGACATCCTGGCCGGGCTCGGCCCGGACCGCGGCAAATCCGGCCAATCGCGGTCCACCGTTGTCATGGTCCCCGTCCGGCCCGGTACCGAGGTAGACCTGCACCACCTCGCGTCCGGCGCGGCTGCCGGTATTGCGTACCGCGACCCGTACCGTCACCTCGGCGAGCCCGTCCTCACCTGCGGATTCGACGGTACGGGCGAGGTCGTCCGGCAGCTCGATCCACCGGTAGTCCCAGGTGGTGTAGCCGAGCCCGTGGCCGAACCAGTACGCCGGTTCCGCGCCCGCCCCGCGCCACGCACGATGGCCGATATACGGCCCCTCCCCGTAGGGCAGCACCCCGTCCTCGGGTGTGGTGGACGGCAGCGGGGCGCCCTCGGCGCGGCCGGCCCAGGTGGTGGGGAGCCGCCCGCCGGGTTCCGCGTGGCCGAGGAGGACGTCGGCGAGCCCGTGGCCGGTCTCCTGGCCGGGGAACCAGCTCAGCAGGACCGCGGGAACGCTCTCCCGCCACGGCAGTTCGACCGGCCCGCCGGAGTTGACGATCACCACGGTGCGGGGGTTCGCGGCGGCGACCGCGGCGACGAGTTCGTCCTGGCGGCCCGGCAGCGCGAGCGACGTACGGTCGAAGCCCTCGCTCTCGATCTCGTCGGTGGTGCCGACCACGACGACGGCCACGTCCGCGTCGCGGGCCAGGGCGACGGCCTCGGCGATCGACTCGTCCTCGTCGCGGCGCGGCGGGTCGGCGGCCAGCGCCACCGCGAAGCCGTCGTCGGCCTCCCAGTGCCGGGTGGCGACCAGCAGCAGCTCCCGGCCGGCGGTCACCTGCCGGGAGGCCACCCGGAAGGACGGCGTGACGTGCACATAGGTGGGGTCCCGGGATTCGGGCGCCACATAGGTGTCGATGAGGGTCTCCTCGTCGGCCCGCAGGGTGACCGCGCCCAGGCCCACGACGGCGAACCGCCACTCCCCCGTGACGTCCGGCGTGATCCGGGCGCTGACCTCCACGGCCGCGGCGGTCGCGGCCAGTTCCGGTGCGTCGCCCGACTCCAGGATCCGGCCGCTGAGCCGGTGCTCGGCGTGGATCTCGGTGCCGTCGGCGGCGAGGTAGCGGACCAGCACACCGGGTTCGCCGCTGCGCGGGTCGCGGGAGTTGCCGGGGTGCAGCGGGGTGGGCCGGGTGGTCAGCACGACGCCCTCGGCGTGCACGACCTCGGCCGTACCGGCGAGCGCGTCCCTGATGCCGTCGAGCGGCGAGACGACCTCGACCGGGAAGACGGCCGCGCTGCCGCCGCCCTGGACGCGGGCCGCGGCGGCGTTCGGCCCGAGGACGGCGATCCGCGGCGTACGTACGGTCCCTGCGTCGCCGGCTTCGGCATCAGCACCGGTACCGGCGGCCGGCGCGGTGGCGGTCCCGGCGGCGGGCCCCTCGATACCCGCCGCCGGGCCGAGCGGCAGCAGCCCGCCCTCGTTGCGCAGCAGGACGGTCGCGGCGCCGACCGCCCGCCGCAGCAGGGCGCGGGCCGCGCCGGGTTCGGGCGGGGCCGCGGGCCCGGGCACCGCGCCCGGGAAGCCCTCCAGCGCGCCGACCCGCGCGGCGAGCCGCAGGATGCGCCGGACCTTGTCGTCGAGCGCCGCCTCCGGCACCCGGCCCTCGCGCACCGCGGCCTCCAGCGGCTCGCCCCACAGGGGGTTCGGCCCCGGCATGGACAGGTCCTGCGCGGCGAGCGCCGCGGCCTCGGTCGAGCGAACCGCGCCCCAGTCGGAGACCACGACACCGTCGAAGCCCCAACTGCCCTTCAGCGGCTCGGCCAGCAGCGGACTCTCCGACATGGTCACGCCGTTGACCCCGTTGTAGGCGGACATCACCACCCACACACCCGCGCGCACCGCCGTCTCGAAGGGCGCCATGTACAGCTCGCGCAGGGTGCGTTCGTCGACCCGGGCGTCGAGCGTGAGGCGCTCCGTCTCGGAGTCGTTGGCGACGTAGTGCTTGGCGGTGGCGGCCACCCCGCCCGCCTGGACACCGCCGATGTACGCGGCCGCGATCCTGCCGGTCAGCAGCGGGTCCTCGGAGTAGCACTCGAAGTGCCGCCCAGCGGCCGGGGTCCGGTGCAGATTGAGGGTGGGCGCGAGCAGGATGTCGATGTGCTTGCGGCGCGCCTCGGCGGCGAGCAGGCCGCCGAGTTCGCCGACGAGATCCTCGTCCCAGCTCGCCGCGAGCGCCGTGGGCGAGGGCAGTACGAGGGCGGTGTCGCGTTCGTCCCAGCGCTCGCCGCGCACCCCCGCGGGCCCGTCGGAGACGCCCATCGCCCGCAGTCCCACGGCCGGTTCGCCCTGCGTCCTGAACGAACTCGCGCCGGACAGCAGCCGGACCTTGGCCGACAGGTCGAGCTTGGCGACGAGCGCGTCCAACTCGGCGTCCGAGGGGCCGGATCCGGCGTCCGAGGGACCGGACCCGGCGTCCGACGGGCCGGGTTCCGGTCCGGCCGGCGGCCGGGGTGCGGCCCCGGTGCCCCGGCCGGGAGCCGGTGCGGGAGCGGGAGCGGAAACGGGCTCGGGAGTGATCATGGTCATCCCTTCATGGCCCCCTGCATGATGCCGTCCAGGATGTGACGGCCCATCAGCAGGAAGACCGCGATGATCGGCAGGCTGGAGACGAGCGCCCCGGTGAGCACCAGGGAGTAGTCCTGGATGTAGCCACTGGCCAGCTCGGACAGGGAGAGCTGCACCGTGGGGTTCTGCTGGGTCATGACGACCTTGGGCCAGTAGAAGTCGTTCCAGCTGGCCATGAAGGTGAGCATGCCGAGCACGGCCATCGCCGGGCGGGCGGCGGGCAGCGCGATGTGCCAGTACAGGCCCCGGGTGGTGCAGCCGTCCATCCGTCCGGCGTCGAGCAGTTCGTCGGGGATGGCGGTGACCAGGTACTGCCGCATGAAGAACACGCCGAAGGCGTTGGCGGCGGCGGGCACGATGAGCGCCTGGAGGTGATTGGCCCAGTGCAGCCAGTTCGCCATCATGATGTAGAGCGGGATGATGCCGAGCTGGGTGGGCACCATCATCGTCGCCACCACCGAGCCCAGCAGCGGACCGCGGCCGGGGAACCGCAGTTTGGCGAAGGCGAATCCGGCGAGCGTGGAGGTCAGCACGACGCAGACGGTCACGGTGCCCGCCACGATCAGCGAGTTGACCAGGGCCAGTTGCATGTCGGCCTGGTCGAAGGCCCGGCGCAGATTGGTGAACAGGTGGCTGCCGGGCAGCAGCGCGGGCGGCACCTGGCTGAGCGAGGCGTTGTCCCGCGAGGCGGCCACCAGCGTCCAGTACAGCGGGAAGACCGACAGGGCCACGACGACGGCGAGCGCCACGTAGACGCCCTTGCCCGCCGAGAGCTGCCGGTCCCGGCCGGACCTGCGGCGCGGGCGTTTGACGAGCGGCAGGGTGGTCATGCGGCCTCGACTCCCTTCATGCGGCGGGCCAGAAGGAAGTTGACGGCGACGATCACCACGATGACCAGGAACATCGCCCAGGAGATCGCGGCGCCGTAACCGTATTTGAACTTCCCCCAGAACTGGTCGTACGAGTACAGCGCCATCGTCTGGAACTGGTGCTGCGAGCCGCCCGCCATCGGGGTCTGGCTGGCGCTGAACAGCAGTGGCTCGCCGAACATCTGGAGCGCGCCGATGGTGGAGGTGATGACGGTGAACAGGATGGTCGGGCGCAGCACCGGGATGGTGATGGATCTGAACTGCCGCCAGCGGCTGGCCCCGTCGATCGCGGCGGCCTCGTACAGCTCGAAGGGGACGGCCTGCATGGCGGCCAGGTAGATCAGCGCGTTGTAGCCGGTCCAGCGCCAGGTGACGATGGTCGAGATGCCGATCCAGGAGGACCAGGTGCCGGCCTGCCAGTCGGTGTGCGGGACGCCGAAGAGGCCGAGGAACCAGTTGATCAGACCGAAGTCCCGGCCGAAGAGCTGGACGAAGATGATCGTGACGGCCGCCACCGAGGTGACATTGGGCAGCAGCACGCCCATCCGGATGAACGTGCGCCCGCGCAGCCGGTAGTTGAGCAGATGGGCCAGGCCCAGCGCGAGCAGCAGTTGCGGGACGGTGGACAGCAGACCGATGCCCAGGGTGTTGCGCAGCGCGTTCCAGAAGAACTGGTCGTGCAGCAGGGTGCGGTAGTTGTCGAGACCGACGAAGTCGTGCTGGCTGCCGTCGGTGTCCGCGCGCCACGCGGTGAGCGACACATACGCCGTGTAGAGCAGCGGGAAGAGCCCGAAGACGCCGAAGACGATGAAGAACGGCGAGATGTAGGCGTACGGCGACAGGCGGCGCTCGGCCCGGTGCCAGCGGTTGCCCCGTACGGGGGCGGCGCCGGGTTCCGGTCCGCGGGGGACGTTGCTCCGCGAGGCTGCGGGCGGGGTGCCGGTCGAGACGGCCATGCATCTGCTCCTGGGTGGTGGCCGGCGGGGGTACGCGGTGGGCGGGGAGTGGGAAGGGTGCGCAGCCCCCGCCGGCCCGTCATGGGACGCGAGCGGGTCCGGCTCACGTGGTGTGTGCCCCGCCGCCCGCGCGGGCCGCCCGGGACGGCGGTCCTCGCACGGGCGGCGGGCGCCGGTGGCCGCCGGCCGCGATCCGGCGGCCACGTCGGTCCCGGCGCCCGGGCTCGGGGCCCGGGCGCCGGGCAGGCGCTACTCGCCGATGTTCTTGATCTCGGCGTTGGCGTTGCTCCACGCCTTGTCCGTGCCCGCCTTGCCCTGCTCGACGGAGACGAGCGCGTTGCCGTAGATGTTGCCGATGTCGGCGCCGTGCGGGCCGAGCGGCTGCGGCTTCAGGTTCTTCGCGGACTCGGAGAAGATCTTGCCGGTGGGCGCGCCGCTGAACATCGGGTCGGTCAGGTTCGCGATGTCGGGCGAGGACCACAGCGCCTGGTCGGACGGGAAGAAGCCCTTGTTCTTGAAGAGCCAGGCTTCCTGGGCGGGCGCGGTCAGCCACTTCGCCAGCTCGACGGCGGCCTTGGTGTGCTTGCCCTGCTTGGGCACGGTCAGATACGAGCCGCCCCAGTTCCCGCCGCCGCCGGGGATGGTGGCGATGTCCCACTTGCCGCCGTCGGCGGGCGGATTGGCCTTGAACTCGTAGCTCATCCAGGCCGGGCAGGTGACGGTGGCGAACTGGCTCTTGCGGAAGCCGGTGTCCCAGGCCGGGGTGAAGGCCGCGATGCCCGCCGACTCACCGTCCTTGATCGCGCCCGCGACGGCGTCGAAGGCTTGCTTGACCGCGGGGTTGGAGTCGGCGATCACCTTGCCGTCGGCGTCGTAGAACGCCTGCGGCGCCTGGGCGGTCATCGCGGAGAAGACATTGCTGCCCGCGTCGAACCACTTGACCTTCTTGTCCGGGCTCTTGGCCAGGAACTGCTTCCCGGTGGCGAAGTAGGAGTCCCAGTTCGCCACCAGCGAGGAGACCGCGGCCCGGTCGGTGGGCAGCCCGGCCTTCTTGAACAGGTCGGCGCGGTAGCACAGCGCCATGCCGCCCATGTCGGTGCCGAGGCCGAAGAGCGAGGAGCCGTCGCGGCTGGAGGCGGGGGCGGTCTTGGACGGCACCCACTGGTTCTTGTCGACGCCCTCGTCGAGGAAGTTGACGAATTTGCTCGCCTGCGACTGGAAGCCGGCCACCTGGCCGATCTCGATCGCCTCGATGTCGGCGGTGCCGCTGCCGGCCACCAAGTGGGCGTGCAGATTCTGGTGGTGGGCGCCGAGGTCGGCGCGGTTCTCCTTGATCGTGATGTTCGGGTGCAGCTTGTGGTACTGCGCGTAGAGGTCCTTGTAGCCGAAGTCCGAGAACAGGTTCACGGTGAGCGTGATCTTGGCGTTGGCGTCGCCGCCGGAGCCGGACTTGGACGTGGAGTCGCTGCCGCAGCCGGTGGCGAGGAGCGCGGCGGCCAGTACGGCGCCGCCTCCCGCGAGCCACGTCCTGCGTCTGCTTCCTGTGTCGCTCATGGGACTTCCTCGGATTCGATGGCAGGCAAGGAACAGGCAAGGAACAAGAGTTGACATGGGAGAGCGCTCTCCCAGTGCCGGTACATTCACGCCCCGCAGGGTCGTGTGTCAAGACCCGGGGGCCCGATCCGCCCGCGATCCCGGCCCGTACGGCCCACGGGTGGGCGGAACAGACATCCACAATACGGGAGTTGTCCGGCATCACGCCCGGGAGAGGTCGCCGTCCCGCGTCCGATGCCTTGACACGCCGGAAACCGGACCGTCACCATCGGCGCACTGAGAGAGCGCTCTCCCGATGCTCCATGCCTGGAAGCCGCCGTCCCGGAGAGCCGCGCCCTCCTCCTTCACCCTCCCCCCGCAGGAGACCGGCATGAGAGCCTCACCCCCACCGACCGCCCGGCTCAGATCCCTTCCCCCGTCGCTGCGCGCGGCCCTGCTGCTGATGCTGGCGGTGGGCCTCGCGCTGTACGCGCTGGCCGTCCCCACCACGCCCGCGCACGCCGCCGACACCCTGCTCTCGCAGGGCAAGCCCGCCACCGCCTCCAGCACCGAGGGCGCCGGCTACGCGGCCTCGGCCGCCGTGGACGGTGACGCCGGCACCCGCTGGGCCAGTGCATGGAGCGACCCGCAGTGGCTCCAGGTCGACCTCGGCGCCACCGCCACGATCGGCAAGGTCGTGCTGAACTGGGAGAATTACGCGACCTCGTACCAGATCCAGGTCTCCGACACCGGGACCGGCGGCTGGACGACGGTCTACTCCACCACCAGCGGCAACGGTGGCAGTCAGACCCTCAATGTGAGCGGCACCGGCCGTTACGTCCGGATGAACGGCACCGCGCGCGTCAACGGCTACGGCTACTCGCTGTGGGAGTTCCAGGTCTACGGCACCGCGGGCTCCGGCGGCACCACGGGCGGCACCACCGGCGGTGGCGGCGACAACGGCGGTACGGGCACCCCGCCGCCCGGCGACTGGACCACCGTGTGGAACGACGACTTCAACGGCGCGTCCGGCAGCTCGCCCAGCAGTGCGAACTGGATCATCGACACCGGCACCGCCTACCCCGGCGGCCCCGCCAACTGGGGCACCGGCGAGGTCGACACCGCCACCGACTCCCCCGCCAACGTCGGCCTGGACGGCGGCGGCCACCTCAATCTCACCGCCCTGAAGTCCGGCACCAATTGGACGTCCGGCCGGGTCGAGAGCAAGCGCACCGACTTCCAGGCCCCGGCCGGCGGCCGGCTCCAGATCTCCGCCACCCTCAAGCAGCCCGACCCGGCCAAGGCGCTGGGCTACTGGCCGTCCTTCCGCGCCATGGGCGCCGCCTTCCGCGGCAACACCGGCGCCTGGCCGGCGGTCGGCGAGAGCGACATCATGGAGAACGTCAACGGCCGTTCGCAGCTGTCGGCGACCTTCCACTGCGGCACCGCGCCCGGCGGCAACTGCGACGAGTACAACGGCAAGACCAGCGGTCTCGCGACCTGCGCAGGCTGCCAGACCGGCTACCACACGTACTCCGAGATCATCGACCGCACGACGTCCGACGAGCAGATCCGCTACTACCTCGACGGCAATCAGGTGTGGCAGGTCAGCGAGTCGCAGGTCGGCGTCGCCACCTGGGACGCGGCCGTGCACCACGGCGTCTTCGTCGACTTCAGCCTGCGGATCGGCGGTTCGTACCCCAACGCGGTCTGCGGCTGCACGTCGCCGGCCGCCGACACCTCCTCCGGCGGTGTGCTGAGCATCGACAAGGTGACGGTCTCGCAGACCGCACCGGGCAGCGTCCCGGCGCCGCTCACCGACCCGCCGGTCCCGACCGGCGCGAGCAACGTCCACGTGACGGGCAGTCAGGGCAACTGGCAGCTGACCGTCAACGGGGCGCCGTACACCGTCAAGGGCATGACCTGGGGTCCGTCCAACGACACGGCGAACGCGCACATGCGCGACCTGAAGGCGATGGGCGTCAACACCCTGCGCACCTGGGGCACCGACGCGAGCAGCAAGCCGCTGCTGGACTCGGCCGCGCAGTTCGGCCTGAAGGTCGTCAACGGCTTCTGGCTCAACCAGGGCGCGGACTACGTCAACGACACGACGTACAAGACCAATACGCTCAACGACATCAAGAACTGGGTGACCACCTACAAGAACCACCCGGGCGTGCTGATGTGGGACGTCGGCAACGAGGTCATCCTCACCACACAGGACCACTACTCCGGCGACCAGATCGAGCAGCAGCGGATCGCCTACGCCAAGTACGTCGAGCAGGTCGTGCAGGCGATCCACGCGATCGACCCCAACCACCCGGTGACGTCGACCGACGCGTGGACCGGCGCGTGGCCGTACTACAAGCAGTACACGCCGTCGCTCGACCTCTACGCGGTCAACTCCTACGGCGCGGTCTGCAATGTGAAGCAGGACTGGATCAACGGCGGTTACAGCAAGCCGTACATCGTGACCGAGACCGGCGAGGCCGGCGAGTGGGAGGTGCCCAACGACGCCAACGGGGTGCCCACCGAGCCGACCGACGTCCAGAAGCGGGACGCGTATCTGTCGGCGTGGAACTGCATCAAGGGCCACACCGGGGTCGCGCTCGGCGCGACGATCTTCCACTACGGCAACGAGAACGACTTCGGCGGTGTGTGGTTCAACGTCCGCCCGGCGGGCTGGAACCGGCTGATGTACTACTCGGTCGCCAAGGACTACGGCGGCACCCCGCAGGCGAACACCCCGCCGGTGATCAGCTCGATGACGGTCGGCAACAGCACGTCCGTCCCGGCCGGCGGCACCTTCGACGTGTCGGCGACGGCGAGCGATCCGGACGGCGACGCGATCCGCTACCAGCTCATGTACTCCACCAAGTACGTGGACAGCGGCACCGGCCTGCAACAGGTGACCTTCACCCAGACCGGCAACGGCACGTTCAAGGTGACCGCGCCCAAGACGCTCGGGGTGTGGAAGGTCTACGTCTACGCCTACGACGGGCACGGCAATGTCGGCATCGAGACCAAGTCCTTCCGTGTGGTGGCGCCGACGGTGCCCGGCACGAATGTGGCGCTCGGCAAGTCGGCCACCGCCTCGTCGTACCAGCAGACCGGCAACGGGGCGCCGTACCCGCCGTCCAACACCGTCGACGGCCGCTGGGACACCCGGTGGGCGACCGACTGGACCGACGCGCAGTGGCTGCGGGTCGATCTCGGGCAGACCACCACGATCAAGCACATCCAGCTCGGCTGGGAGTCCGCCTACGGGAAGGCGTACCAGGTGCAGGTGTCGAACGACGGCACCAACTGGACGAACGTCTACAGCACCACCACCGGGACGGGCGGCGTGGAGACGCTCGACGTGAACGGGTCCGGCCGCTATGTGCGGCTGAACCTGACCCAGCGCGGCACCGCGTACGGGTACTCGCTGTACGAATTCGGCGTGTACGCGTGAGCGGCGCGCGCGGCTGAGACCGGGGCGGGGCGCGGCGGGCCTGTGGGGGGCCGCCGTACCCCGCCCCATCTGCGTGTTGTCGTGGCAGGACCCGGGGAGAGCGCTCTCCGTGCGTGGTATAACTGCACCATGACGAGCAGCCGTCCGGCCGGGCCCCGCCTGCCCACCCTGGAAGATGTCGCCCGGTCCGCGGGGGTGTCGCGGGCGACGGTGTCCCGGGTGGTCAACGGGACGCGCAATGTCGACCCGGAGATCCAGAAGGTCGTGCAGCAGGCCGTCGCGGCCACCGGTTACGTACCGAACCGGGCCGCCAGGTCGCTGGTCACCCGGCGCACGGACTCGGTCGCGCTGGTCTTCTCCGTCCCCGACCACCACGCGGCCGACGACCCGTTCCTCGGCCAGGTCTTCAGCGACCCGTTCTTCGGCCGGATAGTGGGCGGTCTGCTCACCGTGCTGCGGCCGCGCGGTGTGCATCCGGTGCTGATGCTCGCCGACTCCGCGGGCGTACGCCGCTCCCTGGTGCCCAATCTGCGGCAGGAGCACATCGACGGCGTGGTGCTGGTGTCGATCGCGCCGGACGACCCGCTGCCGGCGATGCTCACCGAGGCGGGCGTGCCGACCGTGCTGTTCGCCCGGCCCGCCACACCCCTCCCGATCAGTTACGTCGACATCGCGCAGCAGACGGGCGCGAAGCTCGCCGCCGAACATCTGCTGGGCCGCGGCTGCCGGCGGATCACCACGATCGCGGGCCCCGCCGACTCGCCCGCGGGCCAGGACCGTCTGACGGGCTTCCGCGAGGCGATGGCCGAGCACGGCTTCGCGTATGTGCCGAGTGTCGAGGGCAGCTTCACCCAGGAGGGCGGCGAGCGCGCGATGAAGCAGCTGCTCGCCGAACAGCCGGACACCGACGGGGTGTTCGTCGCCAACGACCTGATGGCGCAGGGCGCCCTGCTCGTGCTGCGCGACCACGGCAGGCGCGTCCCCGACGACGTGGCCGTGATCGGCTTCGACGACAGCAGTGCGGCCCTGTCCTCCCGGCCGCTGCTCACCACGATCCGCCAGCCGGTCGAGGACATGGCGGCGGAGATGGCGAAGCTGCTGATGGCGCTGATGGACGACCCGGCGCAGCAGACCCGTTCGGTGATCTTCAAGACCACGCTGGTGCGCCGCGAGTCCGCCTGACGGCACCGGAGGTCGCGCGGCGCCGGGCCTCCGTATCGGCCGAGTACGCGCTGTCGCCGCAGCACACGCCGGTCGGCGTCCGCCCGCGGTGCGTCGTGCGGTGCCGCCGCAGTTCGGTCAACTCCGGGGCGCGGCCGCCTCGTTGGGGACGACGATGGCGGTCACCACGAAACCGTCGCGGACGGTCCAGCGGCCGGTGAAGACGTCGGGGCCGACGCCCTCGGCGAGCAGCGGGCCGGGGATCAGCAGGCGCGCGGTGTAGCCGCCGCGGTCCTCGGCGCCGGGGTCGCGGGTGAAGAGCAGTTCGGCCTCCTCGAAGCCGAGCATCTTCCGGTGGAAGGGATACCACGCCTTGTAGACGGTCTCCTTGGCGCTGAACAGCAGCCGGTCCCAGTGGACTTCGGGTGCTTCCTTGCCGAGCCGCTCCAGATTGGCGGTCTCCTCGCCGGTGGCGGTGACGACCTTGAGCACGCCGTCCGGGAGCGGGCCGTGCGGTTCCGCGTCGATGCCGAGGGTGTGCACATCCGTCGTGCGGGCGACGGCCGCGGCCCGGTAGCCGTCGCAGTGCGTGATGCTGCCGACGACACCGGCCGGCCAGACGGGCGCGCCGCGGTCCGGGTCGCGCGGGATCGGCCCCGGCTCGTGGCCGAGCGCGGCCAGCGCGGCGCGGGCGCAGGCGCGGCCCGCCGCGTATTCGGCGCGGCGCCGCGCGACGGCCTTGGCGACGGCCGCGGCCTCCTCGGGGAACAGCGGGGCGCCGTCCAGCTCGGCGCCGTAGGCGGCCCGGGTGCGGACGGCGGCCGGCACCACGTCCTCGATCACCGGCGTACGCCCTGCCGTCCGGTCAGGATCCGCCGCGGCCCGGCGGGCCCGGCCTCGCGGCGGCCCCATTCGCGCGGGTAGCCGAGCGAGACCTCGGTGAAGCGGACGCCGTCGCGCCACATCACGCGCGGGATGTGCAGATGGCCGTAGACGACCTCGGTGGCGCGGAAGCGGGTGTGCCACTGCTCGGTGCGCTCGGTGCCGCACCACAGGGCGAAGGACGGGTAGCGCAGGATCCGGGTCGGGTCGGGGTGCAGCGGGAAGTGGTTGGCCAGCACGGTCGGCAGCGCGGGGTCGAGGGCTTCGAGGCGGGCCTCGGTCTCCGCGACGCGGGCCCGGCACCAGTCGTCGAGGCCGGGCAGCGGGTCGGGGTGCAGGAAACGCTCGTCGTTGCAGATCACGCCGAGGTCCCGGGAGTGCGCCAGCGCCTCTTCCTTGGTGGTGGCGCCGGGTGTGCCGTCCCGCCAGGTGTAGTCGTACAGCAGGAACATCGGGACGACGGCGACCGGCCCTTCCTCGCCCTCCCAGATCGGGTACGGGTCCTCGGGGGTGATGACGCCGAGGCCGCGGATCCGCTCCACGAGGTGCCGGTAGCGCGCGTCGCCGCGCAGTTGCACCGGGTCGTCAGGCGGGGTCCACAGCTCGTGGTTGCCCGGCAGCCAGACGACGGTGGAGAAGTGCTGCTTGAGGGTGCGCAGCGCCCACAGGATGTCGGTGGAGCGTTCCGCCACGTCGCCGGCGACGATCAGCCAGTCCTCGTCGGTCTCCGGCCGCATCCGCTCCACGATGAGGCGGTTGGCCTCGTATCCGACGTGCAGATCGCTGATCGCGAGCAGCCGCGGCCCGCCGTCCCCGGCGCCGCTCACGTCACGTCAACTCGTCGGCCGGTACGTCCGTTCAGTGATGTGGGCACGGGGTCGATTCTCCCAGACGGCGCGGGACGGCGGCGGGCTTTCCGGCCCGCTCCGGGGTGTCACGGAGGTGGTTCGCGTCACTTCCGGGACGCCGCGGAGCGCCCGCGGCCGTCAGTCGCGGTCGACCAGGACGGCGCTGCCCTGGCCGACGCCGACGCACATCGTGGCCAGACCACGGCGGGTGCCGGTGCGGTTCATGCGGTGCAGCAAGGTGGTGAGGATGCGGGCGCCGGAGCAGCCCAGCGGGTGGCCGAGGGCGATCGCGCCGCCGTCGGGGTTGACCAGGTCCGGGTCGATGCCCAGCGCCCGTACGGAGGCGAGCGCCTGGGCGGCGAACGCCTCGTTGAACTCGGCCTCCTCGATGCCGCCGATGTCCCTGCCGAGCCGGTCGAGCACCTTCCGGGTCGCGGGCACCGGTCCGAGACCCATCACGTCGGGGTGCACGCCGGCGCTGGCGCCGGCCGCGTACCGGCCGAGCGACTCCAGGCCGAGGTCGCGCAGCGCCTCCTCGCTGACCAGCAGCAGCCCGGCGGCGCCGTCGTTCATCGGCGAGGCGTTGCCGGCGGTGACGGTGCCGGTGCCGTCCTTGCGGAAGACCGGTTTGAGGGCGGCCAGCCGCTCGGCGGTGGTGTCCTCGCGGATGCACTCGTCCTGGGTGACGACCACGCCGTCCGGCCGGGTGACGGGCAGGATCTCGGCGTCGAAGAGGCCGTTCTTGCGGGCGGCGGCGGCATTGCGGTGGCTGCGCAACGCGAAGGCGTCCTGGTCGGTGCGGCTCACACCGTGCCGGGCGGCGACCTCCTCGGCGGTCTCGCCCATGGAGAGCACGCCGTGCAGCTCGCGCATCCGGTCGTTGGTGAGCCGCCAGCCGAGCCGGGTGTCGTAAGTCTGCATCGTGTGCGGCAGCGCGTCGTCGGGGCGCGGCAGGACGAAGGGGGCACGGCTCATCGACTCGGAGCCGCCGGCGAGCACGATGTCCGCCTCACCCGCGGCGATCGTGCGGGCGGCGGCGGTGACGGCCTCCATGCCGGACGCGCAGAGCCGGTTGACGGTGGCGCCGGGCACGCTGTCGGGGAGTCCGGCGAGCAGGACGGCCATCCGTGCCACATTGCGGTTGTCCTCGCCCGCCTGGTTGGCGGCGCCCCAGTAGACGTCGTCGATCCTGGCCGGGTCGAGTGCGGGCACGCCGTCCAGCAGGCCGCGCAGGACGGTGGCCGCGAGGTCGTCGGGGCGGACCGTGGACAGTGCTCCGCGCAGCTTGCCGATGGGTGTGCGGCGGGCGGCGGCGAAGTGGACTGGGCGCATCGTGTGCTCCTCCTGGCGGCGTCCCGGGGTGGGCGACGCTCGTAAACTAGCACCGCAAGTTTACGAGGGCGAGGCCCTCCTCCCCGGCAAGGGGACCGCCGCCGTTCCCGGTGCGCGCCGCGCCCGGCTCCGGCGCCCGGGGCGTCATTCGGGTCCGGCGGGCAGCGCTTCGTGGACCCGGAGCAGCAGGGCGTGCAGCGTGGCACGGTCCGCCGCATCGAGCGGGGCGAGCACCTCGTCCTGGACCGCTTCCGCGCGGGCGGTGAGCGCGGCGAGGCGGTCGCGTCCCGCGGGGGTGAGGGCGACCCGGACGCGCCGCCGGTCGGCGGTGTCGCGGGCGCGTTCGACGCAGTCGGCGGCGGCCAGTTCGTCGATCACCTTCACCATGTCGCTGGGGTCGATGACCAGCCGCGCGGCGAGGTCGCGCTGGGCCTGCGGGCCGAAGTCGGCGAGGGCGGCGAGCACCGCCATGTGCCACAGCCGCAGCCCCTCACCGGAGAGGTGCGCGGCGAGCCGGCCGCGGGCCGCCTTGCCGGTCTTCGACAGCAGATAGGTCGTGAGGGCGGCGAGGGTGGGCGGTGTACCGGTCATGAGCCCATTGTAGGCTGACACCAATGATGGGTGTTTACCCATCAATTGACGGCGGGCGCGGTACGCCGTGCCCGCCCCGCACTTCCAGTGAGGTCTTCCGATGGACGCGCTCCACCCGCGCCTGCTCGTCGGCCGGTTCGCCGACACCTTCCGCTTCTACGACGCCGTGCTGCCCGCGCTGGTCGGCGCGGCCCTGACCAGGGGCGGCCCCGACGGCCCGTACGCGAGCTGGGACATCGGCGCCGAGGGCGTCCTGATGCTCTTCGACCGCGCGGCGATGGCCGAGGTCACCGGCACCGCGGGGCTGCCGGCCGACGGCTCGCCCGCGCAGGACCGGACGATGCTCGTCAGCCGGGTGCCCGACGTGGCCGCCGGTTACGAGCTGTGCCTGCGGCACGGCGCCGCTCCGGTCGCCGGGCCGGCAGACCGGCCGCAGTGGGGCCCGACCATGCGGACCGCGCATGTGCGCGACCCGGACGGCAATCTGGTGGAGCTCCAGTCCTACTGAGGTCCCGGTCGGCTCAGGGCGCCAGCCGGGTCAGCTTGTCGGGGTTGAGCACCGCGAAGATCGCCCGGATGCGGCCGTCGCGGACGTCGAGCAGCGTGACCTGCTCGCGGCCTTCGAGGGAGACGCGCAGCGCGGGCTGGCCGTTGGCCTCGCCGATGCGGAGGTGCTCGAAGGGGTAGCGGGCGGCCAGGCCGAGGACGAAGGCGGTGACGGCGTCGCGGCCGACGATCGGGCGCAGGGCCGCGCGGACCTTGCCGCCGCCGTCGTTCCAGGCGGTGACGTCCTCGCTGAGCAGCTCGGTGAGGGCGGCCAGGTCGCCGTCCCGCGCGGCGTTCATGAAGCGGGTCAGCAGCCGGGAGTGCTCCTCTCCCGACGGCTGGAAGCGGCCGGCCGCCGGGACGGCGCCGGCGTCGGCGCCGCGTCCGTCCGCGAGCCGTTTGGCCGCCCGGTGGTGCAGCTGGCGGCAGTTGGCGGCCGTGGCGCCGACGATCGCCGCGATGGCGTCGTAGGGCAGCTCGAACGCCTCGCGCAGCACGAACACCGCGCGCTCCGGCGGCGTCGGCCGCTCCATCAGATGGAGCGTGGCGAAGGAGAGGGTGTCGCGCAGCTCCGCGGTGTCGAGCGGGCCGACCGCGGCGGTGTCGACCGGCTCGGGCAGCCAGGGCCCGACGTACGCCTCACGGGTCACCCGGGCCGAGCGGAGCTGGTCCAGGGCGAGCCGGGAGACGACGGTGACCAGGAAGGCCCGCGGTTCGCGGACCTGCGCGCGGTCGGTGCGCGTCCAGCGCAGATACGCTTCCTGGACGGCGTCCTCGGCGTCCCACATGCTGCCCAGCAGCCGGTAGGCGAGGCCGAGCAGCAGCCCGCGGTGCTCCTCGAAGACGGCTTCCGGAGTGTCGGTGGCGGTGGCTCCCACGGGCGGCCCGGCCGCTCAGTCGGACGTACGGCGCCGGGCGCCGCCGTCGCGCTGCGGACGCGGAGGGCGCGCGCCGCCGTCGCCGGGGCGGGCGCTGCCGTGCAGCAGCCGCTCCAGCTCACGCCGGTCGCGCTTGGTCGGGCGGCCGGTGCCGCGGTCGCGCAGGCCCAGGGCGAGGACATCCTCGCGCGGGGGCGGCGGCGGGCTGTTGTCCACGTAGCATTCGGCGGCGATCGGCGCGCCGACGCGCTTGCCGATCACCTTGGAGACGACCACGATCCGCTCCCGCCCGGCGTGGAAGAGCCGTACCTCGTCGCCCGGGCGCACCGCCTGGGCGGGCTTGACCCGCTCCCCGTTGACCCGGACGTGTCCGGCCCGGCAGGCAGCGGCGGCGGTCGAGCGCGTCTTGGTCAGCCGTACGCACCAGATCCAGCTGTCCACCCGTGCGCTCCCGCCGTTCGCGGGCTTCCCCTCGTCTCCAGCCATGCCCCCGAGCCTACGGCTCCGCGGCCCGCGATCACCTCCCCTTTCCGCGCCGTCCGCGGCCGTACCGGCCTCACCTGGGCGGACGGCTGCGCGTGCGCGGCACGCCGCGGGGTGTGAGGGTGCTGATGTGACGACCGCCAGTGAGACCGGCCCCCTCGTCGAGGAGGTGCCGCCACCCGCGCTGACCGTGCGGCAGCGCAACATCGTGTTCGGCACGATCGTGCTCGGGATGCTGCTCGCGGCGCTCGACCAGACCATCGTGGGCACGGCGCTGCCGACGATCGTCTCCGACCTCGGCGGCGCGGCCCACATGTCGTGGGTGGTCACGTCGTACCTGCTGGCGGAGACGGTGGCCACGGCCCTCGTCGGCAAATTCGGCGACCTGTTCGGCCGCAAGGTGGTCTTCCAGATCTCCGCGGTCGTCTTCATCACGGGCTCGTTCCTGTGCGGCCTGGCCACCAATATGACGCTGCTGATCTCGTGGCGGGCGATGCAGGGCGTCGGCGCGGGCGGTCTGATGGTGACCGCGATGGCGCTGATCGCGGACGTCATCCCGCTGCGCGAGCGCGGCAAGTACCAGGGCGCGATCGGCGCGGTGTTCGGGGTGGCGACGGTGATCGGCCCGCTGCTCGGCGGCCTGTTCACCGACCACCTGACCTGGCGCTGGGCCTTCTACGTCAATGTGCCGATCGCCGTCGTCGTGGTGTTCGCGGCGGCCCGGACGATCCCCGCGGTGCGCTCGGCGGCGCGGCCGGTGATCGACTACCTGGGCATCGCACTGGTGGCGGTCGGCGCGAGCGCCCTGATCCTGGCGACGAGTTGGGGCGGCAACGAGTACGGCTGGGGCTCGCCGGTGATCCTCGGGCTGTTCGCGGCCGGCGTGGTGGCGCTGGCGCTGTTCTGCCTGGCCGAGACGCGGGCGGCAGAACCCATGCTGCCGATGCGGCTGTTCCGCAATCCGGTGTTCGCGGTCTGCTCGGTGCTGAGCTTCGTGGTGGGCTTCGCGATGCTCGGCGCGATGACCTTCCTGCCGACCTTCCTGCAGTACGTCAACGGCGACTCGGCGACGATCTCCGGGGTGCGGACGCTGCCGATGGTGATCGGTCTGCTGATCGCGTCGGTGTTCAGCGGCAATGTGGTGAGCAAAACCGGCAAGTACCGCTACTTCCCGGTGGTCGGCTCGCTGGTGATGGCCGCGGGGCTGTATCTGCTGTCCCGGATGGGCCCCGGCACCGGCACCTGGCTGGAGTCGCTGTACATGTTCGTGCTCGGCGTCGGTATCGGCCTGTCGATGCAGGTGCTGACGATCGCGGTGCAGAACACGGTGGCGTACGCCGATCTGGGCACGGCGACCTCCGGGGTGACCTTCTTCCGCACCCTCGGCAGCTCCTTCGGCACCGCGGTGTTCGGCACGATCTACGCCAACGCGCTGCGGCCCAACCTCTCCCAGGGCGTGGCCGAGGCGGCTCGGGTGGCGGGGACGGCGCCGGACACACTGGCGAAGGCGGCGCAGAGCCCCGAGGGGCTGCACAAGCTGCCCGCCGCGCAGGCCGCGCCGATCGTCCAGGCGTACGCGGATTCGCTGCACACCGTGTTCCTGTGGACGGTGCCGGTGGCGGCGGTGGGCTTCGTGGTGGCGCTCTTCCTCAAGGAGGTGCCGTTGCGCGATTCGGCGCGGGCCGGGTCCATGGACATGGGCGAGGGCTTCGCGCAGCCGGGCAGCGGCGACTCGGCGAAGCTGCTGGAGCTGGCGGTCGCGAAGATCATGCGCAAGTCCGACGCGGACACCGCGCGCCGGATCCTCGGCGGTGCGGACACCCGGCTCGACATGGCGGGCGCCTGGACGGTGATGCAGGTGGTGCTGCTGGTCCGGATGGTCGGGCACGCCAATCTCAATCTGATCGCGGCCCGGCACCGGCTGCCGCCCGAGGTGCTGCTGCCCGCCTTCGACCGGTCGGTGGCGGACGGTTGGCTGACCCGGGACGGCACCTTCCTGGCCACCACGCCGGAGGGCGAGCGGGAGGCGAAGACCCTCACCACGGCCTGGGCGCAGTGGCTCAACGAGCGGCTGGAGAAGGACACCGGCCGCCCCAGCGGCGCCGATCTGCGGGCGGCGGCCGACGCCATCGCCAAGCGCCTGCTGGCCGAGGACCTGTCCCACGAACTGCCGTCGGCCACCGTACGGTCGGCCGCGTAGCGCCGCCTTCGCCGGTCAACGGCCCAGCATCGCACCGCCGTTGACGTGGACGATCTGTCCGGTGGTGTACGCGGCCTCGGGCGCGGCCAGGTGCTTGATCGCGGCGGCGATCTCGCCCGGCCTGCCGGGCTGTCCGGTGAGCGTCTGGGCGACGCGCGAGGCGATGAACTCCGGGGTGCCGCGGTCGCCGAAGAACTCGGTCCCGCCGACGAAGCCGGGGGCCACCGCGTTCACGGTGATGCCGTCCTTGCCGAGCCGCTGGGCGAGTTCGAAGGTGTACGCGTGCACGGCCGCTTTGGCGCCGCCGTACGAGCCGGGGCCGCGCAGCGCCGCGATCGAGGACAGGTGCACGATCCGGCCGCCGGGCCGCCGCAGGTGCGGCAGCAGCGCCTCGGTGAGCAGCACCGCGGTCAGTACATTGGCGGCGAAATTCGCGCGGTAGCCGGCCGCGATGCCCTCCAGGCTGCCGTCGTCGCCGGAGGCGACATTGCCGCCCGCGTTGGTGACGACGACGTCCACCGGGCCGTCCGCGGTGATGAACGCGGCGGCCGCGCGGACCTGCTCCGGCTCGCTCAGGTCTGCGGCGAAGAAGTCGACGAGACCCTTGCCGTACGCGGAGTTCACCTCGTCGGCCGCGGCGCTCAGCACGTGCTCGCGCCGGCCGAGCACGGTCACCCGGTCGCCGCCGGCGGCGAAGGCCGCCGCGGTGGCCCGGCCGATTCCGGTGCCGCCGCCCGACACCACGATCCGGCGCCGCTGCTGTTCCGTCACGTCCCGCTCCCCGCCCGCCCCGCACATCGAGGCGTTCCGCCACCTGAACCACGGTCACATACGGGCGCGACGCTAGGCAGCGCCGCCGATTCATGTCAACCGGCTTTCGGCGCCGGTCGCCCCGCCGGAGGGGCGCTGGGACATGGTTGCCACGATCAGGTCCGGATGCGGGAGGATCAACTCCGGTTCATGGAATGATCGTTAAGTAGCATTTAACGGCGAGCGCGGAAGGGGGCCTGCATGGAGCGGTACGAGATGGAGACGTTCCTGACCCTCGCCGAGGAACTGCACTTCGGCAGGACCGCGATGCGGCTGCGGGTGACCACCGCGCGAGTGAGCCAGGTGATCAGCGGGCTCGAACGCCGCGTCGGCGCCCCCCTGTTCGAGCGCACCAGCCGCAGTGTGGCGCTCACCCCGATCGGCCGCCGGCTCCACGACGACCTGCGGCCCGCCTTCGAGCGGCTGGAGGCGGCGCTCGCGACGGCCGTGGCCGAGGGCCGCGGGGTCACCGGACTGCTGCGGGTGGGCTTCGTCGGCGCCGCCGCCGGCCGGCTGCTGGTCCGGGCCACCGACCGCTTCCGCACCCGGCACCCCGGCTGCGAGGTGGAGATCAGCGAGGTCCGGATGGCCGAGGCACTGGAGCGGCTGCGCGCCGACGCGCTGGAGCTGCTGATCGCCTGTCTGCCGCTGTCGGGGCCCGACCTGGCCAACGGTCCTGTGCTGCTGTCCGAGCCGCGGATGCTCGCGGTGCCCACCGGGCACCCCTTCGCCCGCCGCGGCTCGGTCTCGGTGGAGGACCTGGCGCACGCCGATGTGCTCCAGGCGCCCTGCTCGCTGCCCGACCACTGGCGCGAACCGGGCTCGCCCCGGCTGACCCCGGCGGGCCTGGCGATCCCACTCGGCCGGACGGCCGCGACCTTCCAGGAGATCCTCGCGCTGGTCGGCGCGGGCGAGGGCGTCTTCCCCGTCGGCGCGCACGTCACCCGCTCGCCCACCCCGCCCGATGTGACGTACGTGCCCTTCCACGACACACCGCCGCTGGACTGGGGGCCGGTCTGGCGCACCTCGCGGGCCACCGCGCGGATCCGCGCCTTCACCGAGGCGGCGGCCGTCGACCAGATGGCGTGAGCGGGCGCCCGCCCGGCCCCCGGGGCCGTCAGCGGGCGTACACCGCCACGAAGTCGCGGGTGGCCTGCACGTAGTAGCGGTCCGGCGGGTCCTCGAAGTCGAGGATGTTGGTGGGCTTGGGATTCGACGGGTCCTTGCTGCCGTCGTAGGACATGAAGGACGGCCACGCCCGGTTCATGTCCAGCGGCATGGCGCGGACCGCGCCCGCACGCTGCATCAGTTCGGCCAGCGTCCGTGCCGACAGCGCCTGCCCGACGACCATGATGATGTCGCCCTGCGCGGTGACGCCGACGCCGGAGCGCTCGACGAACATCTTGCTCTGGTCGGTGACGCCCCACTTGGAGTCGTCGCCGATGTCGGGCACGACCCGGCCGCCGTCGACCATCAGCTCCAGGCACTGCCGGACCCCGACGACGTCCTTGGTCATGTGCACATCGCGGCCCCAGACCCCGATACGGATCGAGCCGTCCTTGTAGAAGACCTCGGAGGCGGCGCCGTCCCGCAGGTCGCCGGCCGTCTGGCCGTTGAGGTAGAAGCCGCCGCGCGAGCCGCCGTCGGTCACACGGAAGCCGCCGTTCCAGGTGGCGACCAGGCCGGTGCGCTGCCCCTTGGGGATGGTCGGCGGCACGGAGAAGGTGCCGCCGGGCTCGCGGAATCCGGGGTGCAGCTGGAAGCGGGCGTGCTTGCCGCTGATCCAGGCGACGGCCGCCTCGTACGAGGTGTGGTCGCCGTCCGGGCGGACGTAGGTGCCCTGCACGATCGGCTGGCCGTGCGCGCTGGAGAGCGTACGGAAGACGCCCTCGCCGGGCAGGCCGGGGGTGACCAGCGGGCGCATCGGGGCGCGCAGCGGGATCACCGGGGCCGCCGGGGCCGCGGCGGGCGCGCCCTTCGGGGCGGCGCCGGCCGTCGTGGCGGGCGCGGTGGCCTTCATCCGGGCCAGCGCGTCGGCCGACAGGGTGCCGCCGACCTTCGGCGGATGCATGTTGTACTGCACGTCCTCCAGCTTGTTGACCACGAAGCCCAGTTCGTGGTCGCGCGCCCACTCGGCGAGCCTGGCCATATTGCTGTCCTTGCCCGGGTAGGTCAGCGCCTGGCCGACCGACCAGCCCACCGTGCCGGCGCACAGCACGCAGACGCCGAGGGCGCTGCGGGTGACCAGCTTGCGGCGGCGCAGCTGAACCGCCGTCAGGTCGCGTTTGTGCTTCCAGGGCAGCAGGCGTCTGCGGCGCGGCCGGCCGCCGCCCCCGCCCGCCGCTTCCGCGGAGTCGGCGTCGTCCCGCCGCTGCGCGATCTGCCCGCCCGTCTGCTGGGTCATGGCGCTCCTCGCCGTCGTTACCGCCCGCGCCGCCCATGCGGCGCTGCGATGACCTTTTAAGACTATTTTCAGATGCTATGACCGTTTGACGACTCCCCCAATCGCGGCACGCGCGGAAACACCCGGCCGCCGCACGCGCCTGACGGCCGATCAGCGGCATGCGGGGGACGCCGGGGGGCCGGGCCTACTCCCCCGGGAGCAGCCGGCCCGCCTTCCCCACGACGACGCGCCGCCCACCGGCCGCCGCCTACCGTGGGCGGGCCCGGGCGCCCCCGCGTCCGGCGCTCCCTCCCCGGTCAGGAGTCCGGCACCATGTCCGCCACGGCAGCAGCAGCCACCGCCGTATCCCGCCGCGTCCCGGTCCGGGGCGCCGAGCGCCTGTCGTACGCGGTGGGCGCGGTCCTCGTCGGCTCCGGGCTCTTCCACCTGGCGGTCTTCGCGGTCGACGGCGGGCCGTGGGACGGCCCGGTGTCCTGGCGCAAGCCCTTCACCTTCGGCGTCTCCTTCGGGCTGACCCTGATCGCCCTCGCGTGGGTGACGTCCTACCTCACGGTCGGCGAGCGGACCCGTACGGTCCTGCTCGCGCTCTTCACGGCCGACTGCGTCCTGGAGGTCACCGGGATCACCGTGCAGGCGTGGCGGCACGTGCCGTCGCACTTCGACATGGAGACCCCGGTGAACACCGCGGTCGCGATGTCGCTGGCCGTCGGCGGCGGGCTGCTGGTGGTGGTCCTCACCGTCTTCGCCGCGGCGGCCTTCCGCGAGCCGCCCGCGGGGCCCGCCGGGATGGCCCTCGCGCTGCGGGCCGGTTTCGCGCTGCTGATGGTCGGGCTGCTCTCGGGCGCCGCGATGATCGCCCGTGGTGTCGTGGACACCAGGACCGGGCACCAGCAGGAGGCGTATCACTCGACCGGCGACCTCAAGCCGCTGCACGGCGTGAGCCTGCACGCGGTGCTGGTGCTGCCCGCGCTGGCCTGGCTGCTGTCGCGCACCTCCTGGTCGCCGGCCGTACGGCAACGGATCGTGCTCGCCGCCGCCCTGGCCTACGTGGCCGCCGCCGTGGGCGCGCTCTGCTGGGGCCTGGCCACCACGTAGGGTGCGGCCACGACACACCCCGAGGCGGATACGAGCACGGTCCGCCACGGGGTCCGGCCAACGGGGAGGGCGGATGGCGGATCCGGACGAGGCTACGGCCGGCGCGGGGGCTGTCGACGCGGGGGCTGTCGATACGGGGGCGGTCGGCGCGGTGCTGGCCCGCGCGGGGTGCCGCGCGGCACCGTGGGCGAACAGCTGCACCGGGTGCGGGACTTCGTCGGACCGCGGCTGGAGGCGGCGCTGCGGGCCGCCGCGGACGGCGGCTGAGCCCGGCCCCCTCCGGGACCGCGGACGGCGGTCGCACGGCCGCTTCGTACAGGTTTTCCAGGACGTCAGTACCGTGACAGGCGTCGGTGCCACCATCTGATCACGTACCCGCGCACGCACTCATCTGGAGGCACGCATGAGTACCGACACCCGTTCAAGTGCGCATACCCGGCTCGACTTCACCATGATGTACGCGGTGCACGACGCCTTCCGGCGCGACCTCGGGCGGCTGGTCGCGGCGGCCGACCCGCGGACCGGGAGCCTGCGGGCTTTCAAGGCGGGCTGGGCGAATCTCACGTATTACCTGGACATCCACCACACCGCCGAGGACACCGTCCTGTGGCCGCCGATGCGCGGCAAGGTCGGCTCCGATCCCGAACGCAAGGCGCTGCTGGACGCCATGGAGGCCGAGCACGCGGTGCTCGACCCGCTGGTCGCGGCGGTCGACGCGCGGCTCGCGGCCGGCGACACCACCGGCCTGCCGGCGGACGTCACGGCGCTCCGCGAGGCGCTGACGGCGCACTTCGACCATGAGGAGGAAGCGGGTCTGCCGCTGGTGGACGCCGTCGTCAGCGCCAAGGACTGGGACGCCTTCGGCGAGGAACAGCGCAGGCGGGTCGGCACCAAGGGGGCCGCCTCGTTCTTTCCCTGGCTACTGGACAGCGCGCCTGCCGCCACCGAGCAGAAGGTCCTCGCTCTGGTCCCGGGGCCGATCAGGCTGCTCTTCCGCAAGACCTGGCGTCCGAAGTACGAGAAGAACTCGCCCTGGGGGCAGTTCTCCCGCTCCTGACGACTCCCGCCTCCGGCCGCGGAGCGGACGCGCGGCCGGAGGCGGGGCGGCCGCGGGGCACCGACCCGCGGCGGCCCCCGCCCCGTCAGAGCGCGAGCACGGCCTTGCCGTTGACGCTCCGCCGGCCGAGGCCGCGCAGCACGGGCTCGGGGTCGGTCCAGGAGGCCACCAGGGCGACCTGCGGGTCCAGCCGTTCCTCGACGACCAGTTGGAGCAGGAAGACCAGGTCGTGGGCGACGTCGTGCCGGGCGATCTCGTCGATGAGGAAGACGTAGTGCAGGCTGACGCCCGGCCGGGCGCGCCCCCAGTCGCGGGGCAGCCGCAGCTCCGCGCCCGCGGTGTTGCCGAAGGCGACGACGCTGCCGCCGGCCACGACCGGGCGGAACGCCTGGGTGAGGACGTCGCCGCCGCAGCTGTCGAGCAGGATGTCGACCGGTTCCTCCGGGTCGGTGCCGTAGACGGCGACGACATCGGCGCCCAGTTCCGCGAGACCGTGCTCGCGGTCGGCCGAGCCGACCCAGGCGATCACATGGGCGCCCGCCGCCGAGGCGAGCTGGACCGCCGCGCGGCCGACGCCGCCGCCCGCGCCGGTGATCAGTACGGTGCGGCCGAGCAGCCGGCCGGCCCGCTGGAGGCTGTAGAGCGCGGTGAGCCCCGCGACGGGCAGCGCCGCGGCGGCGGCCCAGTCCACGGTGTCCGGCAGCCGGGCCAGCCTGCGGGTGTCGATCGCGACCCGCTCCGCCCAGCCGTCGCCGTCGGCGAGGCCGACCACCCGGGTGCCCGCGGCAGGACCCGAGCCGTCGGCCGCCGCCCGCAGTACGGTGCCCGCCACGTCCCGGCCCAGCCGGGCGCCCGGCGGGAGTTCGCCGATCGCGGTCAGTTCACCGCGGTTGACGGCCACCGCGCTGACGGTGACGAGCGCCTGCGTCGGCAGCGGTTCGGGCTCCGCGACCGCGTCGAGCCGTAAGGCACAGTCGGGGCTGTCCGTGGTGACCAGGGCTTTCATCGGCTACTCGCCTTCTACGTCACATGTCATGAGTGGGATTCCGCTTGTCCTCCTGGTATCTAGAGCCGATCGCCCGGCACGCTGTGACGCGGACGGCGGCCGTGACGGCGCCGGCCGCCGCCCCCTCGGTGAGGGAGCGGCGGCCGGTGCAGGGTGCCGCGCGCGGCCGGCCGGGAGCCGGCGGCCGCGCCGTGCGTCACGGCAGGGTCGCGACGACCGCGGCGTAGGACAGTCCTGAGCCGTAGCCGAGCAGCAGGGCGGTGTCCCCGGAGTGCGCCGCGCCCGAGGCGAGTACGGCCTCCATGGCCTGTGGGATGGACGCGCCGGAGGTGTTGCCGTTGGTCACGATGTCCTTGGCGACCGTGACGTCCGGCGGCAGCCCGATGGACTTGGCCATGCTGTCGATGATGCGCTCGTTCGCCTGGTGCGGGATGAACGTGTCGAGGTCGGCCGGGCCGATGCCCGCCACGTCCAGCGCCTCCTTGGCCACCTTGGCCATCTCGTAGACCGCCCAGCGGAAGACCCGCTGCCCGTCCTGCCGCAGTGCGGGGAACTTGTGGGTGGGGTCGTCCTTGAGCACGTCCCAGGGTGCCGTCTGCTCGATCGCGTCGGCCTGCGAGCCGTCCGCGCCCCAGACCGCCGGGCCGATGCCCGGGGTGTCCGACGGGCCGATTACGACGGCCCCCGCGCCGTCGCCGAAGATGAATGCCGTCGAACGGTCACTGAGGTCGAGCAGGTCGGTCATCCGCTCCACGCCGACGACCAGGACGTGGCCGCCCCGGGCGCGTACGGCGTCGGAGGCGAGCACCACGCCGTGCACGAAGCCCGCGCAGCCCGCGGTGATGTCGAAGGCCGCGGCTTCGGTGGCGCCGATCCGGTGGGCGATCTCGGTCGCGATCGCCGGTGTCTGCATCAGGTGGGTGAAGGTGGCGGCGATCACACAGGTGATCCGGTCGGGGGTGAGACCTGCCGCCGCGATCGCTTTGCTCGCGGCGTGCTCGGCCATCACACCCAGGGTCTCGTCGGGACCGGCCCAGCGGCGGGTGACGATGCCGGTCCTGGAGCGGATCCATTCGTCCGACGAGTCGATGTATCGACAGACTTCGTGGTTGTCGACGACCGACCGGGGCCGGTACGCGCCGACACCGAGAATTCGGGTGTGCCGTGCGCCGTCTGGCACGGCGATCTCAGCTTTCATGGGAGCCTTTCAGGCCATCGGCCATGGATGGGGGTCAGACCTTGGATCAGGCAGTGACCCATCGTCCTCGACGCGGTACACGCCACCGAACGCGGGGTCACCATACGAATGATCCCGCCGATTCATCAGGAAAGAAGAGCAATCCTTCGTCCACATCCAGAGGTGGCCTGGAATCGACGGTGGGGCACCATGTCAACTCGGCTCCCACCGCTCTGACATGGGACTTCGTGGTCCGTCCCGGTACCGGCACGGTCCTTCCCACGGCTGAATCACCCCCCTTGCGGCGCGTCCTGCGGAACTAATCCCGTGCGGTAAACGGCATATGGCGCACGGGGGTTCCGCCGAAAGGGCAATTGACATCAATGGCATATCGTGAAGCGACCGAGCCAGCCCCTTGAAGGCATCGTATTCTGTTACCGAGCAGTATCGGCCACTCGGCCGGTCGCGGCGGTCAGCGCTGCGCGGGCGGCTCGTCGGAGATCGCCCGGGCCAGCGCGGTGCGGCCGTACTCCACGGCGCCGCGCCGGTACGCCCGGTCGTAGGCCGCGTCGCCGACCGACGCGCGGGCGGCGCTCTCGCACTGCTCGCGCACCCCGCGCAACTCCGGTGTGCCGCGCTGCGGATGGCCCACGCTGCGCCAGTACGTCTCGCCGACGCCGTAGACGGTCGCGGCCTGTTCGCCCCGGCCCTGGGCGGCGAGCGCGGCGGCCAGCAGGTCGAGGCCGAGCGCGATCCCGAAGGCGTCGCCCAGCAGCCGCTTGCTCTCCAGCATGGTGCGGGCGTGGCCCGCCGCCTCCTGCGGCTCGGCCTGGAACAGGGCGATCAGGGCGAGTTGGTACTCCAGATAGGACAGCGTCCACACCTCGCCGAGCTGGGCACAGTGCTGCCGCAGCTCCAGCGCGCGGGCCCGGGCCTCGGGCAGCCGGCCGAGGCCGGTGAGCGCGAAGACGCCGACGAGGTGGCAGCGCAGCCGGGAGGACGAGTCGAACGCCCAGCCGGGTACGGCGGCCAGCGAGGCGTCCACGAGGTCGAGGGCGTCCTCGGCGCGGCCGGTGAGCAGCGCCAGCAGCCCGGCGACGTACGCGGCGGCGAACTGCGCCTCCTTGTCGCCGTCGTGCGCGGCGGCCCTGGTGGCCAGGTCGCTGATCCGCAGCGCCGCCGGGTACTCGCCCTGGAGGGTGACGGTCACGCCGAGCGCGCACAGCGCCCTGGTGTGTTCGGGGCCGGGCGTGTCGTGGGCGGCCAGGGCGCGGTCCAGATAGCGGCGGGCCTCCTTGAGGTGGCCGCAGCAGGTCCAGAAGAAACAGAGGAGGCCGGCCAGTTCCGCCGCGCGGGCCGGCTCGGCGACCAGCAGGTGGTCGAGCGCGGTGCGCAGATCGGTGTGCACCTCGTCTATCTGCCGGTAGCAGCGGGCCTGTTCACCGGTCGACCAGAGATTGTCGGCGCGCCGGGCCATCGCCAGGAAGTGCCCGGCGTGCCGGTCGGCAAGCTCCCGCTCCTCCCCCAGTTCGCGCAGCCACTCCTGGCCGTACTCACGGATGGTCTCCAGCATCCGGTAGCGGTGGCCGTCCCTGCGGACCACCGACTGGGCGACCAGCCGCTCGACGCCGGCCGCGACGGCGTGCTCGGCAAGTGGACCGCCGGAGGTCACCGCGCGGGCGGCGGCGAGGTCGAAGGGGCCGCGGAAGACGGTGAGCCGGGACCACAGCAGCCGGTCGAGCGGCTCGCACAGTTCGTGGCTCCAGCCGATGGTGGTGCGCAGGGTGCGGTGCCGGGGCGGCCAGACGAAGCCGGAGCGCGCCAGGACCTCGAAGCGGCGGCCGAGCCGGGCGGCGACGTCCTTGACGCCCGCGGGGCCGACCTGGGCCGCCGCGAGCTCCAGCGCCAGCGGAATGCCCTCCAGGCGGCGGCAGAGCGCGACGGCGGCCTCGGCGGCGCCGGGCGCGGTCAGCGCGTCGGGGGCGGTGTCGGCCACCCGGCGGGTGAACAGGGTCAGCGCGTCCTCGCCGTCCACGTCCAGCGGCCCGACCTCGACCAGGTCCTCGCCCGCCAGACGCAGCGGCCTGCGGGTGGTGGTCAGTACGGTCAGGCCGGGCGCGGCGGTGAGCAGCTCGCCGACCAGCTCGGAGCACTCGTCGATCAGGTGCTCGCAGGAGTCGAGCACCAGCAGCAGCCGTTTGTCGGCCAGCCACTCGCACAGCGCCTCCACCGGCATGCGCGGTGAGTGGTCGGACAGGTCGACCGCGTCGGAGACGGTGGCCAGCAGCAGATCCGCGTTGTCCAGCGTCGACAGGTCGGCCCACCACACCCCGTCGGGGAAGCGCGGCGCGGCCCGTGCGGCGGTGCGGGCCGCCGCGCGCTGCGCGATCCGGGTCTTGCCGACACCGCCGGTGCCGGTGAGCGTGACCAGCCGGTGGGTGGCGAGCGCGGTGTCGAGCCGCGCCAACTCCTCGTGCCGGCCCACAAAACTGGTGGTTTCCTCCGGGATGTGGCCCATCATGGGGACAGCCTGGCATCGACCGGCCACGCAGGGCAGTCGCGCGACCGGATCGAGATCCACCACGGGCGCCGGACGGGCCGCGAGCCGCCCACGTATACCCGTTGAACCGGCCGCGACACCGAAGCCGCACCGGAAGCACGCAATATCAAACATTCGGCGAGCCGAACCTCCAGGCCCGACCGACGCTTTGGTGCATGTTGTGCCTTCCGGTTCGATCGTGCTCGCACCCCCTCCGAACAGCCATGATCCGGCCGCTACGCTGAACCGGCCGACGCGCGCGCCGCGACGGTGAAAACGAACGGCCAATGTCCGCGCCACCTGCACATCACGGTCCGGCAACGCATCCGTAATGGGGCGTTGACGCCCCTGGGTATCTGGCGTAGAACTACCCCTGCGGTTGAGATGGCGTTTCATCTTGGTGACTTCTGTTGGAAATCGATAGGTCGCAGGCCCTCCAGAAACGTCCACTCCGCCATCGTTCGCCTGCCGCATCCGGAACGGCCACACACACATGGAGGCACCATGTCGGACGTCGAATCAGCGGGAAGCGGCAACAACGCCGGTGTGTCACCGACGCGCAGGAACGTACTGAGGGGCGTGGCCGGTGCGGCCGGCGTCGCCATGGCCGGCGGGCTGCTCGCGGCCTGCGGCAGCGACGACGACAAGAAGAGCAGCCCGAGCAAGTCCTCCGGCGGCACCGTGGGCGGCACCGTCACCTTCGGCTCCAACTACTCCGACGCCGCCCCCAAGGCCGCGTTCGCCGCGCTCACCCAGGCCGCCGCCGCGAGCACCAAGGCGCAGGTCAAGATCAACACGGTGGACCACAACACGTTCCAGCAGAACATCACCAGCTACCTCCAGGGCACGCCGGACGACCTGTTCACCTGGTTCGCGGGCTACCGCATGCAGTACTTCGCCGCGCAGGGCCTGGCCCAGCCGCTCGACGACGTGTGGGAGAAGATCGGCGGCAACTTCGGCGACGCCGCCAAGAAGCTCTCCACCGGTCTTGACGGCCACCAGTACCTGGTGCCGCTGTACAACTACCCGTGGGTGGTCTTCTACAACAAGAGCCAGTTCAAGGCCAAGGGCTACTCGATCCCCACCACGTGGGACGACTACATCGCGCTGGCGAAGAAGATGAAGGGCGACGGCATCGTCCCGATCGCCTTCGGCGACAAGGACGGCTGGCCGGCGCTCGGCACCTTCGACATCCTCAACATGCGCATCAACGGCTACGACTACCACGTCAAGCTGATGAAGCACGAGATCCCGTGGACCGACCAGGGCGTGCACACGGTCTTCCAGCACTGGGCCGAGATCATGCCCTACATGCAGACCGGCGCGAACGGGCGGATCTGGCAGGACGCGGCCAAGACGCTGGAGACCAAGAAGGCCGGGATGATGTTCCAGGGCACCAACCAGGTGGCCGCGCAGTACGTCTCGGACAAGGCGAACCTGGACGACCTGGACTTCTTCACCTTCCCGGCGATCAACCCGGCGTACGGCCAGGACTACATGGACGCGCCGACCGACGGCTTCATGCTCAGCAAGAAGGCCAAGAACCCCGACGCCGCCAAGGCGATCCTGGAGTACATCGGCACCGGACAGGCCGAGTCGGACTTCCTCAAGACCGACCAGTGGGACGTCGGTCTGGCCACCGGCCTGCAGGTCCCGACGTACAACGCGATCCAGAAGAAGTCGGTCACCGAGATCGCCAAGTGCAAGGCGGTCGCGCAGTTCATGGACCGCGACGCCGACCCGGCGATGGCCACCGCGATGATCTCGATCATCCAGAAGTTCATCGACGACCCGAGCACGGGCAACATCGCCTCGCTGCAGAAGAGTGCCGAGTCGCAGGCGAAGGCGATCTACTCCTGATGAGTTCCACCTCCCAGACGCCCGCCCCGGCGGCGGCGGTCACTCCGGCCCAGCCGAAGGTCCGCCGCCGCCGGGGCATACGCAGGCTGAACACGCGCGACCGGGTGGTCGTGGCGCTCCTGCTGGGCATACCGCTCCTGCTCGACCTGGTCTTCGTCTGGTTCCCGGCGATCGGCACGGTGCTGCTGTCGTTCACCAAGTGGAACGGCGTCGGCAGTCTGCACACCAAGACCTGCCAGCCGAACATGCCGTCGATCCTCAACAATGGCTGCTGGTACGGCGTCCAGAACTACCACCAGGCCGCGACCATCTATCCGGAGTTCTGGCCGGCCGTCCGGCACAATCTCATCTGGCTGGCCGTCTTCGTCCTGATCGCCACCCCGCTGGGCATGCTCTTCGCCGTCCTGATCGACCGCGGCATCCGGGGCAGCCGGATGTACCAGAGCATTCTCTTCCTGCCGGTGATGCTGTCGCTGGCGCTGGTCGGGATCATCTGGGAGTTCATGTACTCCCAGAACTTCGGGCTGATCAACACCGTCATCGGGCGCAACGGCAATGACAACGCCATCGACTGGCTCGGCAATCCGCACCTGAATCTGTGGGCGGTGCTGGTCGAGGCGACCTGGCGGCAGGCCGGCTATGTGATGGTGCTGTACCTGGCCGGGCTCAAGGCCGTCGACCCCACGCTGCGCGAGGCGGCGCTGATGGACGGCGCGAACGCGTGGCAGACCTTCTGGCGGGTGATCTTCCCCGTGATGCGGCCGATCAACATCGTCATCATGGTGGTCACCGTCATCGAGTCGCTGCGCGCCTTCGACCTCGTGTACATCACCAACAAGGGCATCAACGGCCTGGAACTGCTCTCGGTGCTGGTCACCTCCAACATCGTCGGAGAGACCCAGCGGGTCGGCTTCGGCTCCGCGCTCGGCGTGGTGCTGCTGGTGATCTCGCTGGTGCCGATCAGCATCTTCCTGTACCAGACGTTCCGCCGTGAGGAATCGCGATGACCACCGATACCCTGTCGCGGCCGATCGCCGAACCGGCCGCCGGGCCCTCGGGCCCCCGCAAGCCCAAGCCCTGGGGGCAGATCGCCTCCCAGGTCTTCCTGATCTGCGCCTCGATCCTGTGGCTGCTGCCGATCGCCTTCGCGCTGTACGTGGCGGTCCGCCCGTACAGCGACACCCGCAAGTACGGCTATGTCTCGATGCCGCACCACATCACGTTCAAGAACTTCAGTGACGCGTGGACGCAGTCGGACATGGGGCACTTCTTCTGGAACTCGGTGCTGATCACCGTACCGGCGGTGATCATCGTGCTGGCGCTGGCGTCGGGGGTGGCCTTCGTGCTGACCCGGGTCAACGTGAAGCTCAATGTCGCCCTGCTGATCCTGTTCACGGCGGGCAATCTGCTGCCCCAGCAGGTCATCATCACCCCGCTGTACCGGATCTACCTCAAGATCCACCTGCCCGGCTTCCTCAGCGGCAGCGGGCTGATGTACAACTCGCTGTTCGGCCTCGTCGTGATCAATGTGGCCTTCCAACTCGGCTTCTGCGTCTTCGTGCTGAGCAATTACATGAAGTCGATCCCCGAGGAGATGTACGAGGCCGCCCTGGTGGACGGCGCGGGGCTGTGGACCCGGTTCTGGAAGCTGACCCTGCCGCTGTGCCGTCCGGCGCTCGCGGCGCTGGCGACGCTGCTGACGACCTGGATCTACAACGACTTCTTCTGGGCCATCACCTTGATGTCGTCCGGCGACAAGCGGCCGGTCACCTCCGCGCTGGCCAACCTCCAGGGGCAGTTCGTGTCCAACCAGAATCTGATCGCCGCCGCCGCGATGATCGCGGCGGTGCCGACCCTGGTGGTCTACGTCCTGCTCCAGAAGCAGTTCATCGCCGGTCTCTCGCTGGGCTCCAGCAAGGGCTGAGCGCCGTACCGCCGTACCGCCCGCACCACCAGGCCGCCCCCGGGAAAACCATTTCCCGGGGGCGGCCGGTTTGTTACGGCAACATTGACAGCGCCGCGCCGGGGTCGTTAAGTTCCAGACGTCCCGCGCCGCAGGCCCTGCATCGGAGTCGCGTTGGCTCACATAGGTTTTGTGCACGCCATGTACGAGCAGAAGATCAGCGCGTATGCCACGGCGCGGCGCCTGGGCCACCGCATCACCGTCATCGGACCTGAATTGCCCGAATGGGCAATGCCCTTCGTGTCCGGGCACGTCAAGGTGGCCACCGATACTGTCACGGAAATGGCCGCGGCTCTGGACGAGTTACGCCGCTGCCACGCCATCGACCCGTTCGACGGTGTGGTGACCTTCTGGGACCACGGTGTCGTACCGACCGCGGAGATCGCCGCGGCGCTCGGCCTGCCCGGCGGGCAGGCCGTCGACTGCGCCAGGGCGGGCCGCAACAAGGCCGCCATGCGTGAACGCCTGGCCGCCCACGATGTGCCGTGCCCGGCCTCGGCCCGGGTCAGCGACTGGCCGCAATTGGCCGCGGCGGCCGGCCGCATCGGATATCCGGCCATTTACAAACCGACCGGCGGCGCGGGCAGCGCCGGTATCTTCCGCGTCGATTCCGCGGACCGGCTGCTTCCGGTCTACGAGGAGGCCGCGGTGTACGCGGCGCCCGACGCCGACACCTTCTTCGCGTACTTCCCACGTGAATTCGTCTACGAGGAGTACGTGACCGGCTGCGAAGTCAGCGTCGAGGGCGTGGTGAGTGCCGGAGACATTCGGATATCCGGTGTCACGGACAAGGTGGTGGCCGCCGACGCCTATTTCACCGAGTACCAGAATTCCTTTCCCGCCCGGCTGTCCGAGGACGAGCGCCGGGAGGCGGTGGACATCGCGACCCGCGCGGTGGCGGCGCTCGGCCTGGACGCCTGCGGATTCCACGTCGAGGTGATGCTGACCCCGGCGGGCGGCAAGGTCATCGAGGTGAACGCCCGGCTCGGCGGCGGCTTCATCGCCTCCCACCTGGTGCCGCTGGCCGGCGGCGACGATCTGCTGGCCGCCGCCCTGGACGCGGCGACCGGCCGCCCGGTGCTGCTGGGCGCGCGGCCCGACGCGGGCTCCTGCAACCGCTATCTGCTGGCCGACCGGCCCGGCACCGTACGGGCCTGGGAGGGGCTGGACCAGGCACGCGGCATGCCGGGCGTCGTCGAACTGGGCGTCCTCAAGAAGGCCGGCGACCCGGTCGCGCTGCCGCCGGAGAACTTCTTCGCCCACCAGCTCGCCCATGTCGTCACACGGGGCGCCGACGCCGACGAAGCGGTCCGCAGGGCCGAGGACGCGCTGGGCGTCCTGAGGTGCCGTATCGACTGAGCGGCGCACGGCCGGGGGCCCGGGACACACGGCGGACCACCGGTGCCACTTCATCACCACGGGGGATCAACAATGGAACATCCGCTGCTGCTCCTGGGCGGCGCCAGCGCCGCGCCCGGACGCGACAGTCTCGATCAGGCCGCGGCCCGCGGCCTGTCCGTATGGCTGGCCGACACACCCGCGAACCTCGCGGCGTGTCCCGAACTCACCGCGCGCGCCGAGCGGGTCGTCGCGCTCGACCACACCGATGTCGACGCCTGCCTGGCCTGGGCGGACACCGAGGGCGCCACGCGGCGCTTCGCCGGTGTGTACGGCTTCCGCGAGCAGGCCGTGGAGGCCGTCGCCGCCGTCGCCGAACGGCTCGGCCTGCCCGGCAACGGCCGGGAGACCGTACGGCTGCTGCGGGACAAGCACGCCTGCCGCGGCGCGCTGCGCCGGCACGGCTTCCCGCAGCCCGCCTCGCTCGTCACCGCCGACCGGACCCGGGTTGCGGCCTTCCTCGCCTCGACGCGCGGCCCCTGGGTGGTCAAACCCCCGGTCGGCCAAGGCAGTTCGGGGGTCAGCATGCTCGCGGACGCGGCCGGCCTCGACCGGGCGCTCGCCCATCTGACGGGCGCCTCCTCCGGACCCGGGATCCTGATCGAGACCTTCCAGCCGGGCCGCGAGTACAGCGTCGAGGGCGTCTGCGTGGACGGCGCGGGTCATGTCCTGGCGATCACCGAGAAGCAGACCACGGGCGCGCCGCACTTCGTGGAGACCGCGCACAGCCTGCCCGCGCAACTGCCGCCCGCCACCGCCGAATTCATCGTCGACACGGTACGGGACGCACTCGCGGCGCTCGGGGTGCGCTGGGGCGTCTTCCACGTCGAATGCTGGGTGGACGGCGACCGGGTGGTGCTCGGCGAGGTGCACAACCGGCCGGGCGGCGACCACATCCACACCATGACGCAGCACATCACGGGCGTACCGCTGCACGGCACCGTCTTCGACCAGATGATCGGCCGCCGGGTCGACCCGGCGGTGCTGCTGCGGGCCCGCGGCGGCGTGCTGCGCGGCGCGGCGGCGGGCGGCGGCGCCGCGATCCGCTTCCTGCTGCCACCACCCGGCCGGGTCGCGTCGGTGACCGGATGGGACGCCGTGCGCGCCGATCCGCGCGTGCTCGTCGGGCAACTCGGCCTGCGCGAAGGCACCGTGGTGCCGCCGCTGACCTCGTCGGACGACCGCCCCGGCTTCGTGGTCGCGACGGGCGCGGACCGCGCCGAGGCGGTCGCCGCCGCGGCCGAACTGTGCGCCGCCGTCACGATCGGCACCGAACCACCGGACGCCGTCGGCGCACCGGCCACCGGCCCCGCGCGTACGGCGCGCGGGGGCAGCGGAGCGGCCGGGACCGATCCGGGGGCCACGGGCCCCACGCGTACGCACCGGACCACCGACCGCACCGCCGAGGAGGCCAGGGCATGAGCGCCGATCCCCAACTCACCACCCTGCGCGCCGCGTTGCCGGTCATCGCGGCGGGCGGCTACTTCAACAGCGGCTACACCGGGCCGTTGTGCGCGCCCGCGCACGAAGCGGTGGTCGCCACCAGCGCGCGGGAGTTCGGCACCGGCCGGATGGGCGCGGCGGCCCGCGCGATCCGCGACGCGGTGCAGGGCTCGGCCCGCCGCCGGGTCGCCCGGCTGCTCGGCGCCGCCGAGGACGAGGTGGCGCTGACCCATCACACCACCGACGGCATGAACGTCATCGCGCACGGCTTGGACTGGCGGCCGGGCGACAACGCGGTGACCACCAAGGTGGAGCACAAGGGCGGTCTGCTGCCGCTCGGCGTGCTCCGCGACCGGCGCGGCGTCGAACTGCGCACCGTGGACTGGACGCCGGGCGAGCCGCAGCGCGAACTGCCGCGCAGACTGGCCGCCGCGATCGACGGCCGCACCCGGCTGGTCGTGCTCTCCCATGTGAGTTACGTGGACGGCGGGGTCCTCGACCTCGCGCCGGTGATCGAGGCCGCGCACCGGCACGGCGCCTTCGTGGCGGTCGACGGCGCCCAGTCCGCGGGTGTCCTGCCGGTCGACGTACGGGCGCTGGACGCGGACGCGTACGCCGTGTCCGGGCAGAAGTGGCTGTGCGGTCCCGAGGGCACCGGCGCGCTGTATCTGCATCCGCGCGGCCTCGACCGGGTGGCGCAGACCTGGGTCGGCTGGGCGTCGGTGGACACCTGGGAGCTGGACGGGCACTTCGTACCCAATCCCGATGTGAGCCGGTACGAGGTCGGCACCCGCGGTCTGCCGCAGATCGCCGGATTCGCCGCCGCCCTGTCCTGGCACCTGGAGGAGGTCGGCACCGCGTGGGCGGCCAAGCGGACCGCGGACCTGGCCGAGGAGGCCCGGCAGACGCTCACCGGGCGCCCCGGTCTGACCGTCCTCACTCCCGACGACCACACCGGGCTGCTCACCGTACGGACCGAGGTGCCCGCCGAGACGGTGGTGCGGCGCATGGCGGAGCGCGGCTTCACGGTGCGGACGATCCAGGGCTACGACTGCGTCCGCGCCTGCGTCGGCTGGTTCCACACCGCGGACGAGGTCGCGGCGCTCACCTCGGCACTGCTCGATGCGACAGCGCCCGATACGGCAGCGTCCGATACGGCAGCGCTCGACGCGGCAGCGTCCGATACGGCGCGGCCCGATACGGCCGGCGCGTGAGCGCGCCGCGCCGGTGGGCGCCGGGCGGAGGCACCGGTGCCCACCGCCTCGGCGCGGGCGTCCGTCCGGGCATCCCTCTCGACCATGACATCCCCCTCGACCGACCCGGAGGCCGCTGTGCGCCGTGACCGTCGTGTGCTGCGCGGCTCCGTCCGTATCCCGACATCGAAGCCCGATACTCAACGCGCTTTGCTGATGGGCGCGTTGGCGACCGGCAGTACGGCCGTGACGCGGCCGAACGTGTGCTCGGAGTCGCTGGTGCTCCAGGAGGCGTGCGCGGAACTGGGCGCGCGTTTCGTCGCGGAGCCCGAGCACGACCGGATCGTGGTGACGGGCACCGGCGGCGCTCCGCTGCGGCCGTCCACGATCCTGCGCGCCGCGGGCTCCGGTTTCGCGCTGCGCCATCTGGTCGCGGTGACCAGCCTGGTCGAGGGGCCGTGCGTGCTCACCGGCGACCAGCGCCTCGCGCAGCGCCCGCTCACCCCGCTGCTCGACGCGCTGACCGAGCTGGGCGGCAAGCTGGAGACCGCCGACGCGGGGCTCGGCCTGCCACTGGTCAACTGGGAGCACGGCCTGACCGGCGGCACCGTACGCGTCCCCGCCGACGAGACGTCGCAGTTCGCCAGTGCCCTGCTGCTGGTCGCGCCGTACGCGTCGGGTCCGGTGACGGTGGAGGTCCCGGCGCCGGTCGTCGGCGCGCCGTACATCCGGATGACGGTCGCCATGATGCGTGAATTCGGCGCCCGGGTGCGGCTGCCGTACGGGCCGGGGGAACCGCCCGCGCCGGGCGGCATCGGCCCGGATGCGGACCTGCGGCGGATCGAGGTGCGCCCCGGCGGCTACCGCGGCCGGGATCTCCTGGTCGGCCCGGACGCGACCTCGCTCTTCTACTTCATCGCGGCGGCCGTGGTGACCGACGCGGACATCGTGGTGCGCGAGGTGCCGCTGGGCCGGCACCCGTTCCTGGACGACGTGGTCACGGTGGGCCGCAGGCTGGGCGTACGGATCGACCGGGAGGGCCCGGACATCCGGATCGTCTCGGGCCCGCCGCCGGCGGCGCCGCTGGAGATCGACGCCACCGGCATCCCCACGCTGGTGCCCGCGCTGGCCGCCGTCGCCTCCGACCTGCCCGCCGGGCTGCGGGTGACCGGCGCCCGGCACATCAGGCACCACAAGACCAGCAGGCTCGCGGTGGTGATGGACCAGCTCGCCCGGCTCGGCCGGCCACTCGCGCCCGTGCTGCGCGACGGCGCGCTGGACGGCTTCGAGACGCTGCCGGCCGGGCCGCCCGCGGCGCTCGACGTGGACGGCCACGGCGACCACCGCAATGTGATGGCGCTGCACATCGCGGGCCTCGCGCTGCCGGAGACGGTCACCGTGGCGGGCGCCGAGACCCTCTCGACGTCCTTCGCCGACTTCCTGCACTGCTTCCGGGGCCTGGCAGCGGGGCGGCGGGGCACGGACGGCGCCCTGGTCACCGACGCCGGGCGGCCCTGATCGGCGCACGGCGCACAACACACGGCACGCGACACACGGCGCACGGCCGCGGGCCCGCGAAGCCCGCGCGGCTCGCAGACATCCGCACCAGCCCACCGGAAACGGAGTCCACGGTGAATTCCAGCCAGACCCTGTACCTGCGCCCCGGCACGCCGCTGACCGGCGCGATCCGCCCGCCGGGTGCCAAGAGCGGCACCGTACGCGCGCTGCTGTGCGGCACCCTGGCGGCCGGCACCACCCGGATCGAGAACGCCGGGTCCGGTGACAACATCCGGGCCATGGCCACCGCCTGCCGGCTGCTGGGCGCGCGGATCGACGAGGGCGATGACCGTACCTGGACGGTCGAGGGCGTCGACCACCGGCTGCCGGAGACGGCCGAGCTGGACGCCGGGAATTCCGGCATCGTGCTGCGGCTGCTCACCGCTGTCGGCGCCGCGCTCCCGCACTGCACGGTCGGCACCCGCAACGCCGCCTCGCTCGGCCGCCGCGGCAATCACGAAATCATCGACACCCTGCGGCAGTTCGGCGCGCGGGCGGTGGGCCGGGGCGACGAGGCGTGCCCGCCGCTGGTCGTCGGCCGCGGCGCGGGGCTGCGCGGCGGCCGGGTCACGGTGTCGGGCAGGCGCAGCTCCCAGTTCCTGTCCGGGCTGCTGTTCCTCGCGCCGCTGGTCGGCTCGGACGTGGAGATCGAGGTGGTGGACGGCCTCAGTTCCGTCCCGATGGCGATGACCAGCGTGACGGCGCTGGCCAGGGCGGGCATCACCGTGGACGTCTCGGACGACCACCTGCTGTACCGGATCGCGGGCGGCCAGCGGTACCGTCCGGCCGAGTTCGCCGTCGCCAGCGACGCGTCCAGCGTGGCAGGGCTGCTCGCCGCCGCCGCTGCCGTACCCGGCTCGGTCACGGACGTGAGCGGCTTCGCGGGCGACGACCTCGGCACCGCGGCGATGATCGACGCGCTCGGCACGATGGGCGTACGGATCGACCGGCGCGGCTCCGTCCTCACCTGCCACGGCGCGCGGACCGTCCGGCCGATCCAACTGGACGGTTCCGCCTGCCCGGACAGCATCCTGCCGATGGCCGCGCTCGCCGCCTTCGCGGACGGCACGAGCGTGTTCTCCAACGTGGAGACGCTGCGCTTCAAGGAGTGCGACCGGATCACCGACTTCTGCCGCGAACTGGCCGCCGCGGGCGTCGCGGTGGAGGAACGGCGGGACGCGATCATCGTGCACGGCCGGGGCGCCGTGGCGGGCGGCACCGAGGTGTTCGGGCACCACGACCACAGCGTGATCATGGCGATGGCGACGATCGCGCTGCGCAGCGAGCGCGGGCTGACGATCCGCGGCTGCGACGCGGTCGGCCAGACCTATCGCGGCTTCTTCGACGATCTGCGCACGCTCGGCGCGGACGTCACCGAGGTGCCCGATGCGGCCGGGGCCGCAGATGTGCCCAACACCGTTGCGGGGACGGCCGGTTCACCCGAATCCGACGCCCGGGAGGCGACGATGAGCGACGAGCGGTACGACGAGCGGTACGCGGACAGCCTGCGGCGGATCACCGAGGGCATCCGGGCCTGGAACGCGCGGTGCGCCGCGCAGGACCCGGCGGTGCTGGAGGTCCAGCCGGCGCCCGGCGTCTGGTCGATCAAGCAGAACACCTGGCATCTGGCGGACGCCTTCGAGGCCACCACGATCCGGCTGCGCGCGATGCTCACCGAGGACGGCCCGCAGTTGCTGCGCTTCGACGCCGACGAGTGGGCCGCCGACCGCGACTACCAGGGCCGGCCCTGGTACGAGGCGATCGCCAAGCTGAACGAGCAGCTCGGCCGGCTGATGGTGACCGCGTCCGGTCTCGACGCGGCCCAACTGACCAGGCCGGGACGGCAGTACAACATCGCGGTCAACATCCTGGGACGGCCGACCGAGGAGCTGAGCGTGCTCGACCTGCTCGAATTCGAGGCGGCCCATGTGGACGAGCACACCGAGAGCACCGTGAAGATCATCGACGAGTTCGGCGCCCCCGCCGTGGGCGCGCCCACGGCCGGCGGGCCCGACGGGCAGCGGTGACGGGCACCGCCGTCGGCAGCAGCACCCCGGAGCAGCGGAAGCCGGAGCAGCAGGAGTCGGCCCAGCGGAAGCCGGAGCAGCGGGAGTCGGACCGGCACCGGGAACTGCGGCGCGCCCGCCGCTGGTTCGGCTTCCTGCTCAGCGAGTGGAGCGTCTCCAATGTCGGCTACTACGCGGTCCAGTCGATCCTCTCGCTGTACTTCCTCACCTCGCTGCACCTCAGCCCGGGGGCGGCGGGCAGCCTCGTCCTGGTCACCTCGATCGCCTTCCGGCTGAACCGGATCTTCCTCGCGCCGCTGATCGACCGGATGCGGCCGCGTACCGCGGTCTTCTGCGGCCTGCTGGTCGGCGCGGCCGGCTATCTCGGCCTCGCCGCCACCCGCTCCCCGCTGCTGGTGACGGCGCTGCTGCTGGTGATCGGGGTCGGCGGCGCGACCAACGCGCTGTCGGTCAAGACACTGGCCGCGGAGCTGACGCCGGGCACCGACTCGCCGCTGCTGCGCTACGCGTCGCTGAGCACCGGCCTCAATCTGGCGGCCGCTACGGGGCCGTTGATCGCGGCCGCGCTCTACCCGGCGCACAGCGTCGGCTGGGTCTTCGCCCTGGCGGCGCTCGGTTACGCGGCCGCCGCCGTCCTGGCGCTGTTCGTCCCGGCGTCGGCGCACGAGTCGGGGCAGCGGCCGACCTGGCGGCGCACCAGCCGCGGTGTGCTCGCCGATCCGGGCTTCCGCCGGGTGCTGATGCTCACCGTGGTCGGCTTCTTCCTCTACTCCCAACTCTTCAGCACCCTCCCGTACTTCGTGACCGAGGGCCTGGACCGGCCGGGGCTGCGCGGCTCGTACTTCACGCTCAACGCGGTGCTGGTGATCGCCGGTCAGATCCCGCTGGGCCACTGGCTGCAGCGCACCGCGCGCCCGGAACACCGGGTGGTGCTGGCCGGTTACGCGCTCTTCCTCACCGGTTTCGTCCTGCTGTGGGCCGCGCCGCGCTGGTGGATGGCGTACGCGTCGGTCACGCTGTGGACGTTCGGCGAGATGCTGATCATGCCGACGCTGGACACGATGACCGCGCGCACCCTCCAGCCGCAGCAGCGGATGGTCGGCTTCTCCTTCGCGGGCGTCGCGATGTCGGTGGGCGACGGGCTCGGCGGCGCGCTGGGCGTGGCGCTCGCGGGCTGGCTGCACGAACACCACCGGCTGACCGAGCTGTACGGGGTGATGGCGCTGCTCGCGGTCGTCGTCCTCGCGCTGCCGGTCTACCGGCTGACCGGCGGGCGGGCGGCGGAGCCCAACCGGCAGGCGACCCCCGGCCCCGCGAAACCCCCGTCCGACCAAGGGAGTTCATGATGGACGACGGCGACCAGAAGCCGCGCAGGATCCTGGTGATCATGGCGCATCCCGACGATGTCGACTACGGCGCCGCGGGCACGGTGGCGCGCTGGACGGCGGAGGGGCACCTGGTCACCTACTGCGTCGTGACCGACGGCGACGCGGGCTCGGACGACCCCGACGTCGACCGGTCGTGGCTGGCGACCACCCGGCGGGCCGAGCAGCGCACGGCGGCGGAGATCGTCGGGGTGCGCGAGGTGGGCTTCCTCGGTTACCGCGACGGCTGTGTCGAGCCCGGCCTGGGGCTGCGCCGCGACCTGGCCCGCGCGATCCGCAGGGCCCGCCCGCACCTGGTCCTCACCCACAGCCCCGACCGGGACCTGGTGCACGTCAAGGCGAGCCACCCCGACCACCGCGCGGTCGGCTCCGCCGTCCTGGACGCGGTCTACCCCGACGCCCGCAATCCGTGCGCCTTCCCCGAGCTGATCCGCGACGACGGACTCGCCGCCTGGACGGTGCCGGAGGTGTGGGTACGCGGCGGTCCGGCCATCGACCACCACGTCGACGTCACGGACACCTTCCCCCTCAAAATGGCCGCGATCCGCGCCCACCGCAGCCAGGGCGGCCAGTCCGACGACTTCGAGACCACGATGCGCACCCGGCTCGCGGCCCTCGCCCGTACAGCGGGCCTGCCCGAGGGCCGGCTGGCGGAGGCGTACCTGCGGATCGACACGGCCTGACCGGCCCGGCCGGACCGCCTCGTGAAGCCGAAACGTCCGGATCGGGTGAGAATGGCCGGACGGACGTATCGACGGCATGTGAGGTGGCTCGCTGGTGGGCACGGACGACGGCGGTTCCGGGGGCGGGGCGGCGACGCGGTATCTGGTGACCGGGGCGACCGGCTACATCGGCGGGCGGCTGGTGCCGGTGCTGCTGGCGCGCGGCGGCGCGGTGCGCTGTCTGGTCCGGGACCCGGCGCGGATCAGGGACCAGCCGTGGGCGGGCAGTGTCGAGCCGGTGACCGGGGACGTGACGCGCCCGGAGACGCTGGACGCGGCCCTCCAGGGGGTGGACGTCGCCTACTACCTGGTGCACGCGCTGGGCACAGGGTCAAGCTTCGAGCGGACCGACGCCGAGGCGGCACGGAATTTCGGCCGGGCCGCGGCGCGGGCCGGGGTGCGCCGGATCGTCTACCTCGGCGGGCTGACCCCGTACGGTGTCCCGGCCGCCGAGCTGTCGCCGCACCTGCGCTCGCGCGCCGAGGTCGGCCGCATCCTGCGCGGGTCCGGGGTGCCGACCGCCGAGCTGCGGGCCGCGGTGATCCTCGGTTCCGGCTCCGCGTCCTTCGAAATGCTGCGCTATCTGACCGAGCGGCTGCCGGTGATGGTGACGCCGAACTGGGTCGGCACCCGCATCCAGCCGATCGCGGTCCGCGACGTCCTGCGGCTGCTGTCGGGCGCGGCGCACCTGCCGGCCGACGTCAACCGCACCTTCGACATCGGCGGCCCCGATGTGCTGACCTACCGCGAGATGATGACCCGTTACGCGGCCGTCGCCGGGCTCGGCCACCGTTTCGTGCTGCCGGTGCCGGTGCTCACACCGGCCCTGTCCAGCCACTGGGTGGGCCTGGTGACGCCGGTGCCGCGCTCCATCGCCCGGCCGCTGGTGGAGTCGCTGCGCCATGAGGTGGTGTGCGGCGAGCACGACATCACGGCGTACGTGCCGGATCCGGCGGGCGGTCCGCTGGGCTTCGACGACGCGGTCCGGCTCGCGCTGCGCCGGATCAAGGACGCCCGGGTGGAGACGCGCTGGTCGTCGGCGTCGCTGCCCGGCGCGCCCAGCGACCCGCTGCCGACCGACCCGGACTGGGCGGGCGGCAGCCTGTACGAGGACGTGCGGGAGCTGATGGTGCCCGCCCGTCCGGAGGCGGTGTGGCGGGTGGTGGAGGGGGTCGGCGGCGAGAACGGCTGGTACTCCTTCCCGCTCGCCTGGGCGGTACGCGGCTGGCTGGACCGGCTGGTGGGCGGGGTGGGGCTGCGCCGCGGCCGGCGCGACCGGGACCGGCTGCGGGTCGGCGACTCGCTGGACTTCTGGCGGGTGGAGGAGATCGTGCCGGGCCGGCTGCTGCGGCTGCGCGCCGAGATGCGGCTGCCGGGTCCCGCCTGGCTGGAGCTGTCGGTGGCGGACGCGGGCGGCGGGCGGACCCGCTACCGGCAGCGTGCGCTGTTCCACCCGCGCGGCCTGGCCGGCCATCTGTACTGGTGGTCCGTCAAACCCTTCCACGGTGTGGTCTTCAGCGGCATGGCCCGCAACATCACCGAGCGCGCCCGCCACGCGGGCTGACCGTTCGAGAGGTCAACAGGCCGCGTCCACAAGGGAGTTCGGCACCCGGCCGGCCCCGGGAGCGACGGCGGCACCGGCCGCGGTCCGGCCCGTACCAGCACCGGAAAAACGTTATCCGGCCCGGCCGCGACGGTGTCTGTCCTAAGGATTGACAGTGTTCAAGCTGTGTATGAGACTCCCCCGGAGAGCGCTCTCCGTCGTCATCTCCGGCCACTGCGCGACGAGTCCGGAGCCCCCGTAGCCGCCACCGTGGATGCCGCCGCCTGTCGCTCGTCGCCGCTCCGGCGACGGCCTCCACGGTGATCGAGTCATCACACCCCCACGTGGAGATGCCCATGAGCCTCCTGTCCAGACTCCTCAGATCCGTCCGGCGGCGCAGACCGCTGGTCGCGGTCGCCCTCGCGGCGGCCCTGGCCACCGGTGGTGCCCTCGGCACCACGACCGGCACCGCGCACGCCGCCGACACCCTGCTGTCGCAGGGGAAGACGGCCACCGCGTCCTCGACGGAGAACGCGGGCACACCCGCCTCGGCCGCCGTGGACGGCGACGTCGGCACCCGCTGGTCGAGCGCCGCGTCCGACCCGCAGTGGCTCCAGGTCGACCTCGGCGCGTCGGCGACCGTCACCTCGGTCTCCCTCAACTGGGAGACGGCGTACGCCACCGCCTTCAAGATCCAGGTGTCGGACAACGGCACGGCCTGGACCGACGTCTACTCCACCACCACGGGGCCCGGCGGCAAGCAGGCGCTCTCCGTAAACGCTTCCGGCCGCTATGTCCGCATGTACGGGACGGCCCGGGCCACCGGATACGGCTACTCGCTGTGGGAGTTCCAGGTCTTCGGCAGCATCGGGACCACCGGCGGCGCCTGCGGCACCACCAACGCCGCGCAGGGGAAGACGGCGACCGCCTCCTCCACGGAGAACGCGGGCACTCCCGCTTCGGCCGCCGTGGACGGCGACCCGGGCACCCGCTGGTCGAGCGCGGCCTCGGACCCGCAGTGGCTCCAGGTCGACCTCGGCGCGTCGGCGTCGGTCTGCAAGGTCGTGCTGACCTGGGAGGCCGCGTACGCCACCGGCTTCCAGATCCAGGTCTCGGACACCGGGACCGGCGGCTGGACGACGGTCTACTCCACCACGACCGGCACGGGCGGCTCCCAGAGCCTGAATGTGACGGGCACCGGGCGCTACGTCCGGATGAACGGCACCGCGCGCGCCACCGGATACGGCTACTCCCTGTGGGAGTTCCAGGTGTTCACCACCGGGGGCGGCGGCACCACCACTCCCCCGCCGACCGGCGGCGACGGTGACTTCTCCGGCACCGTGATCTCCGCCTACAAGCAGGTGTCGGCCTCCTCCTACGAGGGCGGCAACGCGCCGGCCGCCGCACTCGACGGCCGCACCACCACCCGCTGGTCGAGCCTGGCCACCGACGACCAGTGGCTCCAGGTCGACCTCGGCAACATCGGCACCATCAGCGGCATCGTGCTCAACTGGGAGTCCGCGTACGGCAAGGGCTACCACATCGACGTCTCAGACAACGGGACGGCGTGGACCCCGATCTACTCCACCACCAACGGACCCGGCGGTGTCGAACGGCTGCCCGTCACCGGCAAGGGCCGCTACGTCCGGCTGACCGGCACCGCCCGCGCCACCGGATACGGCTACTCGCTCTGGGAGTTCCAGGTGTACGGCACGGTGGACGCCTCCACCGCGACGCCGCCGCTGCTGTCGGGACCGACCAAGGCCCCGGCCACGCTCAACCAGTTCCAGCTGGCCGCCCCCGCCGACAAGGCGATGGTCACCAACACCCGCCGCCCGGCCCTGAGTTGGAACGCGGTCGGCGGCACCGCCCACTACGAGGTGTGGCTGAACATCAGCCGGACCGACTACGACTTCACCGCGTCGGGCAATCTGCTCGACCTCTACACCAAGGTCGCCGAGCCCACCGGCACCAGCTACACGCCGAGTTGGGACATCACCGACCGCTGGACGTACAAGTGGTACGTCGTCGCGGTCAGTGGCTCGGGGGCGCGGACCACCTCCAACATCCGCACCTTCAGCGTCTATCTGCCGGACGTCGAGCAGGTCGCGGACGGCGTCAACATCATCAACGGCGCCCGGGACCTCAACAAGGACGGCACGATCGAGCCGTACGAGGACTGGCGGCTGCCGGTCAGCACCCGGGTCGGTGATCTCCTGGGGCGGATGACGCTGGAGGAGAAGGCCTTCCAGATGTTCTACAACGTCCAGTCGTACCCGATGTCCGGCTGGCACTTCGGTCCCGCGCAACCCGCCGACCTGGACAATGTCCTGAAGTCCACGGCGGCCACCCGGCTGGGCATCCCGCCGGTGTCCGCGGGCGACACCACCGCCGGCTACCAGACCACGTATCCGTTGCAGAGCACGCTGTCGGCGGGCAAGGACTATCCGCTCGACTACAAGCTCGGTGACATGCAGCGCCGCGAGGAGCTGGAGGTCGGCGCGCGCGGCACCCTGTCGCCGCTGGCCGAGGTCGGCACGAAGGTGCTGTACCCGCGCATCCAGGAGGGCGGCGGCGAGAACGCCGACGTGGCGGCGGCCCAGCTGCGGGCGCTGGTCGCGGGCCTGCAGGGCGGCCCGGAGCTGAACCCCGGTTCCGTGCTGGCCACCGTCAAGCACTGGCCGGGCGAGGGCGCCGGCGGCGAGGCGGGCATCGTCTACGACGGGGTCACGATCAAGTACCACATGATCCCGTTCAAGGCCGCGATGGAGGCGGGCGCGGTCAACATCATGCCGGGCTACGCGGGCAGTTCGTACCTCGACCCGGGCGGTCCGGGCGCGGGCGACAGCGCCAAGATCCTCACCTACCTGCGGCAGAACCTCGGCTACACCGGTCTGATCACCACCGACTGGCTGCCGTCGGGCGCGTGGATCAACGCGGCCAACGCGGGCTCCGACGTGATGGGCGGCGCCGACCCGGGCGCCGAGGGCTTCACGATGGCGAGCTTCGAGAACGGGGTGCCGCTGGCCCGGATCAATGACGCGGTGACGCGGATCCTCACGCTCAAGTTCGAGCTGGGCATCTTCGACCACCCGTACGGCGACCCCGTGAACGGCCCGTACCGCTTCCACCAGCCGAGCTACACCGCGCTGGCCAACCAGGCGTCGCGGGAGTCCAACACGCTGCTGAAGAACGACGGTGTGCTGCCGGTCAAACTCAACTCCGGCGACAACATCGTGGTGGCCGGCGACCGGGCCACCGACGGGGCGGCGTGCTGCATCTGGTCCAGCTACTTCCACCCGGACTACGGCTCGCTGGACCAGCTCGACGCGCTCAAGGCGAGAGCCGCCAAGGCCGGGGTGAACGTCTACCAGGGCACCGGACCGACGCCGAAACTGGCGGTGGTCTACGTCGGCGAGCCCTCGTACACCCACGCCACCGCGTGGCCGGACACCCAGCCGTATCTGCCGGCCGACCAAGTGGCCCTGATCCAGAACTACAAGAACCAGGGCATTCCGGTGGTGGTCGTGCTGACGCTGCCAAGACCCATCGTCATCAGCGACTGGAACAACATCGCCGACGCCATCGTGGTGACCTACCGCGGCGGCGAGGAGGTCGGACCGGCCACGGCCAGTCTGCTCTTCGGCGACTACACCCCGCACGGCAAGCTGGCCTGGCAGCTGCCGCGCAGCCTCGACCAGGTGCTCAAGCCCGGTGGCGGCGACAATCAGGCCGACGCCAACGAGGCGTGGGACCTGCCGTACGACCTGGGTGCCACCGCCGCCGAACGCGCCGACATCCGGGCGAAGATCGACGCCGGGCAGACGGTGCCGACGACGTACGGCAATCCGCTCTATGCGTACGGGGCCGGTCTGACGAGCTGGTAGTCACCGAACGGTCCTTCTGTTCCACCAGTGAGGAACGAGCGCCCCTCGCCGGCTCCGGCCGGCGGGGGGCGCTCGTCCGTGCCGTCCGGTTCGGGTCAGCGGGCACGGCCCGTGTCAGGGGCGGGAGTCGAAGCGCTGCTCGACCCAGATGGTCTTGCCGTCCCGGGAGTAGCGCGTGCCCCACCGGTCGGCGAGCTCGGCGACCAGGAACAGGCCGCGGCCGCCCTCGTCCAGCGGGCCCGCGCGGCGGATGTGCGGTGCGGTGTCGCTGCCGTCGGAGACCTCGCAGATCAGCGCCCCGTCCCTGATCAGCCGGAGCCCGACCGGGCCGCGGGCGTGGGTGACGGCGTTGGTGAGCAGTTCGCTGACCACCAGTTCGGTGGCGAAGGTGTGCGCGGTCAGGTCCCACGCGGCCAGCCGCGCCGAGACCGCGGCGCGCGCGGCGGGGACGCTCTCGGGGCGCGCGGGGTATTCCCAGGCCGCCACGTCGTCCGGGGGCAGGGTCCTGGTGCGGGCCAGCAGCAGCGCCACGTCGTCGTCGTGCTCGGTGGGCAGCCCCGCCCAGACCCGGTCGCAGAGGGCGTCGAGGCCGCTTCCGGCGGGGCGCAGCGCCCGGGCGAGGGCGGCGATCGCCGTGTCGGTGCCCTGGTGGCGCAGGTCCAGCAGGCCGTCGGTGTACAGCGCGATGACCGTGCCCTCGGCGAGGGTGGCCTCGGTGCTCTCGAAGAGCGTGCCGCCGACGCCCAGCGGCGGATTCTCGGTGAGCCGCTGGAATTCCACGGTGCCGTCGGGGTGGACGAGGGCGGGCGGGGTGTGGCCGGCGCTGGCGACGGTGCACTGCCGGGAGATCGGGTCGTAGACCATGTAGAGGCAGGTGGCGCCCAGTTCGCGGTCGGCGTCGTCGTCGGCGAGCCGGACGGCCAGGTCGTCCATCCGGGACAGCAGTTCGTCGGGCGCGAGGTCGAGGTCGGCGAGGGTGTGCACGGCGGTGCGCAGCCGTCCCATCATGGCGGCGGCGTGGATGCCGTGGCCGACGACGTCGCCCATCACCAGCGCGACGCGGGTGCCGGACAGCGGGATCACGTCGAACCAGTCGCCGCCGACGCCCGCCGCGGTGTCGGCGGGCACATAGCGGTAGGCCGTCTCCACGGCGCTGTTGCGCGGCACCCGCTGCGGCAGCAGGCCCTCCTGGAGCGCGAGCGCGACATCACGGCTGCGTTCGAGCTGCTGCTGCTTGGCCCTGGCGTGGCTGATCAGCACCGCGACGCCTGCCGACGCGACGAGGAAGCCCAGTTTGATCAGCCAGACATCCGTGCTGTCGGCGGTCAGCCAGTGCCGCAGCACCGCGTAGAGCGTCACGGTGAGGGCGCCGATCAGCGCGGTGACGGCCATCGAGTGCACGGCGGCGGCCAGGAACGGCACCACCGCGAGCACCAGGCCGAAGTGCCCGCCGGGGCTGGTTCCCGCTATCGCGGCGCCCGCCCCGACCAGCGCGACGGTGGGCACCACCCGCGCGAGGGAGGTGAGTGCGACCCTCCGCCGTACTGGTCGGAGCGGTCGTCCGGCCGGTACGACGTCCATGACAAAAGCGTACGTCACCGACCTATGGTGCCAATTAAGGACGGTCCTGGGCCGGACGGGGCCACAGGTGCGCAAGAGGCCCTATCGCGCCGATCTCCGGCGGGAAGATTCGTACCCGCGGCGGGGCGGCCCGCGACGACGTAGTGTCCGGCCAGGTACGCCGACCAGGGTCCGGCCGCCCGCGCCGGCCGGCGTCCGCGGGGAGGCTCCATGACCACCGAAGCCGTCGTCGATCTCGCCGCGCTGGGCGAGGAGTTCAGGCGCGACCCGTATCCGGTCTACGCGGGGTTGCGGGCCCGGGGGCCGGTGCACCGGGTGATCATCCCCGAGGGGCACGAGGCATGGCTGATCGTCGGGTACGAGGCGGGCCGCGGGGCGCTCAACGACCCGCGGCTGTCGAAGATCTGGTCCGCGGCGGCGCCGGAGCTGGGTGTCCAGCAGCTCGCGTCCGGACTGTCGATGCTGAGCACCGATCCGCCGGTGCACACCCGGCTGCGCAAGCTGGTGTCGCGCGAATTCACCGCGCGCCGGGTGGAGGCGATGGCGGCGCGGGTGCGGGCGCTCACCGACGACCTGCTGGACACCATGGCGAAGGAGCCGGACCGCCGGACCGACCTGGTGGAGGCGCTGTCCTTCCCGCTGCCGATCTCGGTGATCTGCGAGCTGCTCGGGGTGCCCTTCCTGGACCGCGACCGCTTCAGGTACTGGTCGAACACCGCCTTCACCACCTCCTCCCCGCAGGTGCGCACGGAGATGACCGGGGCGATGACCGCGTATCTGACCGGACTGCTGGCCGACAAGCGCGAGCGCAGTGCCGACGACCTGATGAGCGCCCTGATCCACACCGCGGACGAGGACGGCGACCGGCTCAATGCCGAGGAGCTGCTCGGCATGGCCTGGGTGCTGCTGGTCGCGGGCCACGAGACCACGGTCAATCTGATCTCCAACGGGGTGCTGGCCCTGCTCACCCACCCCGAGCAGCTCGCGGCGCTGCGCGCCGACCCCGACGGCCTGCTGGACGGCGCGGTCGAGGAGATCCTGCGCTACGACGGCCCGGTCGAGACGCCCACCTACCGTTTCTCGACCGAGCCGGTCGAGGTCGGCGGCACCGTGATCCCCGGGGACGGGCGGCTGGTGCTGGTCGCGCTGTCCGACGCCGACCGCGATCCGGCCCGCTTCCCCGACCCGGACCGGTTCGACATCCGCAGGGACGCCCGCGGGCACATCGCCTTCGGGCACGGCATCCACTACTGCCTGGGCGCGCCGCTGGCCCGGCTGGAGGCGAAGGTCGCGCTGCGCGGCCTGCTGGAGCGCTTCCCCGGGCTCGCCCTCGACATCGACCCGGCCGACGTCCCGTGGCGCGGCGGCCTGCTGATCAGGGGGCCGGAGACGCTGCCGGTGCGCTGGTGACCGCGGGACTGCCGTCCGGGCCGTCCGTATCCGTGGCGTCCATGTCCGGCGCACCGTCCGGCTCGTCCGGTACGTCCGCCCCGCCGGGCCCGTCGCCGTGCCAGGAGTGCCACAGCGCCGCGTAGCCGCCGCCCGCCGTGACCAGCTCGTCATGGGTGCCCAGCTCCGTGACGCGGCCGGCCGCCATGACGGCCACCCGGTCCGCGTCGTGGGCGGTCTGCAGCCGGTGCGCGATGGCGATGACCGTACGGCCGTCCAGGACGGTGGCCAGCGCGCGCTCGGTATTGCGGGCGGTCGCCGGGTCGAGCAGGGCGGTGGCCTCGTCGAGGATCACGGTGTGCGGATCGGCGAGGATCACCCGGGCCAGCGAGAGCTGCTGCGCCCTGGCGCCGTCCAGATGGCGGCCGTCACCGCCGAGCGGGGTGTCGAGGCCGTCCGGCAGCTCCTCGTCCCAACCGCCGCCGACCGCTTCCAGGGCGGCGCGCAGCTCCTCGTCGGTGGCGGTCGGCCGGGCGATCAGCAGATTGTCCCGGAGCGTGTCACGGAAGACGTGGTGGTCCTGGGTGACCAGCACGATCTGCCGGCGCAGCCGGTCCGGCGGCAGATCGGCGACGGGGACGCCGCCGACGGTCACCGCGCCGGCCCGGGGCCGGTCGATCCCGGCCAGCAGCCTGCCGAGCGTCGACTTGCCCGCGCCCGACGGCCCGACCACGGCCAGCCGCTCCCCCGGCCGCACGTCCAGGTCGACGCCGTGCAGGATGTCACCGGCCCGGCCGTAGGCGTAGCGGACCCCGCTGACCTCGATCCGGTCGTCGGCGGGCTCCGCCCCGGCGCCGGCGTCCGGTTCTGTGCGCGGCAGCGCGGCCAGGCCCTCGACGCGGGCGTAGGAGGCGCTGCTGCTCTGCAGCAGCTCGATCCGCATCAAGATCGTGTCCAGCGGGCCGACGAGCTGGCGCAGGTAGAGCGCGGAGGCGACGACGGTGCCCAGCGAGACCGCGCCGTGGTCGTAGAGCGCGCCGCCGACCAGCAGCACGCCGACCACCGGCAGCGTGTACGAGATGTCGACGCTCGGGAAGAACACCGACCGCAGCCACAGGGTGCCGAAGCGGGTACGGCGGGCCTCGGCGATCGCGGTCTCCGCGGTGTCGGTCCTGCGCCGCTGCAACCCGAGCGCCTCCACCGTCCTGGCGCCGCTCGCGGTGGCCGCGAGGACCTCGGCCAAGGCGGAGTTGGCGGCGCCCTCGGCGAGATAGGCGGCGCGCGCCCGGTTCAGGTACCAGCGGGTGGAGAGCACCACCCCGGCCAGGCAGACCATGCCGCACAGGCCGAGCAGCGGGTCGAGCAGCAGCACCGCGCCGATGATGAACAGCGCCTGCGCCGAGGCGACCAGCACATCGGGCACGGCGCTGCGCAGCGTGGTGGCGACGACGTCGATGTCGGTGGTGCCGCGCGCGGCGAGGTCGCCGGTCGGCGCGTGCTCCACGACGGCGGCGGGCAGCGCGAGCGTACGGTGCACGAAGCGCTCACGGATGCGGGCGGCGGCCCGCTCGCCGAAGCGCGCCGCGACATTGAGCGCGTAGCGGGACAGCACCATCTGTACGACGGTGGCGGCCACGATGACGACGGCGAGCCGGTCGACGGTGCCGTGTCCGGAGGACTTCCGTACGGTGTCGATGATCCGGCCGAGCAGCCAGGGGCCGACCAGCCCGGCACCCGCCGCCAGTCCGTTCAGTACCAGGACCGCGGTGAACGCCCGCTTGTCCGCGGCCAGTTCGGCGATGGCGGCGCGCCGTACCACCGCCCGGTCGGCGATCGGCAGCGGCGCGGAGCCGCCGTCCCCGTGCCCCGCCCCGGCGGGCTGTGCGGTGGTCATACGGTGGTCGCCTCCTCCTGGGCGCCCCGGGAGACCAGGTCCCGGTAGCCGGATTCGGTGCGCAGCAGCGCGTGGTGCGGACCGACGGCGGCGACCCGGCCGTCGACGAGGTGGATCACCTCGTCGGCCCGGTCGAGCACCAGCGGTGAGGTGGTGGTGACCACGGTCGTCCGGCCGGTCCTGGCGGCCCGCAGGCCGTCCGCCATCGCCGCCTCGGTGTGGGTGTCCACCGCGGAGGTCGGCTCCACGGCGAGCAGCACCTCGGGGTCGGCGCAGACCGCGCGGGCCAGCCGCAACCGCTGCCGCTGGCCGCCGGAGAGATTGCGGCCGTCCGCGGCGAGCACGGAGTCGAGACCGGCGGGCAGGCCGTCGACGATGTCGGTGGCCGCGGCGCTGTGGATCGCGGCGCGCACGGCCTCGTCGCCGGCGTCGCCGCGGCCCGCGACGACCTCCCGGACGGTGCCGCCGAACAGCGCGGCATCGTTGTCGGCGACCAGCAGGGCGTCCCGCACCCGGCGCAGCCCGATCGTGTCGAGCCGGATGCCGCCCCACTCGGCGTCGGAGGCCGCGAAGCGGCCGAGGCGTTCCACGACGGCTGCGCTGTCGGCGGGCCGGGCCGCGACGACCGCGGTGAGCAGGCCGGGCCGTACGACGGTGCCGGACGCCGGGTCGCGCAGCGCGGCGGGCTCCGCGGGTCCCGCCACCGGGTGCGGGCCGTCGGCGTGGTCGGGGGTCAGCGCGAGGAAGCCGGTCACCCGGCGGGCGGCGACCAGGGCGCGGGTGATGTCGTTGGCGCCCTCGATGAAGAAGAAGACCGGGACGACGAGCATCGCGGTGTAGCCGTAGACGGCGACGAGGTCGCCGATGGCCAGCGTGCCGTCCGCGGCCATCCGCGCGGCGAGCCAGGTCACCACGGCGAGGAAGAGCGCGGGCAGTCCGCCGGCGAGGGCGCCGACCCAGCTGGTGACCGAGCCGACGCGGTAGCCCTGGGTGCGCAGCGCCCGGGAGCGGTCGCGGTAGCGGGCGGCGTAGACGTCCTTGCCGCCGAGTCCGTTGAGCACCGGGAGACCGGTCGCCACGTCGACCAGCAGCGCGGTCAGCTCGCCCTGCTCCTCGCGGTAGCCGGTGCCGACCTTCTGCAGCCGGCGTTGCAGGGGGCCGACGGTGACCGCGATCGTCGGGACGCCGGCCAGCACCACGACGGCGAGCAGCGGCGAGATCGACAGCAGCAGGGCGGCCACGCCGAGATAGGCGAGGACCGCGCCGACACCCGGTCCCGTGACGGTCAGCGACTGGGCGATCACGGTGACGTCGCCCATGCCGATCGCGACCACCTCACCCGCGCTCATCCGGTGCGGCAGCGCGGCGCCCAGTTCCGTGGCCCGGCGGACGGTGGCGCGGACGACGCGGAAGGAGGCGTCCATCCGCACCTGGGTCATGGTGCGGTGCCGCGCGAGGCCGATGAAGGCGTTGACCACGCCGACGCCGAGGAAGGCCGCCGTCCAGCCGAGCAGCGCGCCCGTACGGTGCGGCCCGAGACCGTCGTCGATGGCGCGGGAGAGCAGATACGGCGACACCGCGAGGCCGACCATCCACACCGTGCCGTACGTCGCCCCGGCCACCACCCGCCAGGGCTGGCTCCTGACCAGCCACCACAGGAAGCGGACAGGGCTCCGTATGTCCCCGGCGGCGGGCGGGGAGAAGGTGTCGGCCATCCCTGCACCCTATGAGGGCGGGCCGTCGGTCTCCGAACGATTATCGGCGGCCGCCCGGGGCCGTACCGCTCACTCGCCGGGCGCGGGCAGCGGGGCCGAGGTCTCCAGGAAGAAGGCGTCGATCCGCTGCACGGCCTCAAGGAACTCGTCCAGATTGACCGGCTTGGTGACGTAGGCGTTGGCGTGCTTGCGGTAGGCGTCGGCGATGTCGTCGGGCGCCGCGGAGGTGGTGAGCACGACCAGCGGGATGGAGGCCAGGTCGGAGTCCTCCTGGAGCACGCCGAGGAATTCGCGGCCGTTCATCCGCGGCATGTTGAGGTCGAGCACGATCAGGTCGGGGCGCTCGCGCTCCGGGTCGCGCAGGAATTCCAGTGCCTCGATCCCGTCGCCGACGTGCGAGAGGCGCCGCGTCATGCCGCCGGCCGACAGCGCCTCCTCGATCAGCATCGCGTCCGCGGGGTCGTCCTCGACCAGCAGGACGCTGTAAGTGCGGCGCGGGGAGAGGGCGTTCATGGGGTCGCTCCTGATCATGAGGGGCCTGGAGGGGGGATGCGAGGTGAAGACGAGGCCCGGCCATCGGCGCCGGGCGCCCTGCCGGGTGATGCCCCACGCCTGGCCGAGGCGCGGGTAGTTGGCGCCGAGCCGGGCGGCGGTGACGGCCTCCTCGGCGGCGTGCCGGTCGACGGCCCGGGCGAGCTGGGCCAGCACGCGCAGCCGGGCCAGCGCCGGGGCCGCGGGACCCTGTTCCGCGCCGGCACCGGGACCGGGTCCGGTGCCGTGTCCGGGTTCGGGTCCGGCCGGGTGGTCGTCAGGGGCCGCCCGCGCGAAACGCACGGTCAGCTCGCCGACCAGCTCCCGTACGGCGGTGTCCGCCAGTGCGGCGAGCACGTCCTCGGACGGCGCGGCGGCGCCGGCGGGCTCCACCAGGTCGGAGGGCGCCACCGGGTCGGCGGGTTCGGCCAGATCGGACGGCTCGGCCAGGTCGTGCGGCATGCCCGCATCCTAGGGACACAGGCGTCCGGCCGACAACATGCGTTGTCGCCATGCCGGGATTCGGTGCCGGGATTCGGTGCCGCGGCTTCCGTCCCGCGCCCTTGGACGGGCCCTCGCCCGTAGCCGCCTCCGCGGCGAAACCCTGTCGACGCTGGAGGAGTGGTCGACGGTCCTGCCCCCTTGGCCGCCTCCGCGGCGAAAACCCTCAGACGTGCGCCAGCAGCCGGTCCAGCGGCTCCGGCACCCGGTCCGCGGCCAGCGCGCCGACCAGCGAACCCGCGTAGTGCTCCTTGCGGCCGCTGTGCGTGCCCATGAAGCGCCGCAGCTGCCCCTCGACCGCCCGCTCGCGCTGCGCGGGCTGCTTCTGGAAGATCCGGAAGGACCGGCCCTCGCCCAGTTCGTCCACCACCTCGCGTACCGCGTCGGTGCCGAGCGAGCGGATCAGCTCGTCCTCCAGGTCCGCGACGCAGACGTGGAAGCCGAGTGCCGCCAGCTCGGCGCGGGTGCGCGGCGAGCCGATGCCCGCCCGGTCCAGGGCCCGCATGAAGTAACCCTCCTCCGCCGCGTCGCACAAGCCGGCCACCGGGATGCCGAGCCCCTGCGGGCCGACCAGGGCCAGGAAGCGGCCGATGCTGGTGGCGCCGCCGAGCGGCACGACGGCCGTCCTCTCGGCGGCCAGGTCCCGGCCGCGCCGGGCGGCCAGCGCCTCCACCGCCGCCCGGTCGCTGACCCCCTCGACCAGGACGACGGTCCGCACCTCGGTGACGGCGGCCAGTTCGCGGGCGGCCACCGCCGCCCCGGCCGACGCCGGGCCGCCCGCCGCCCAGTCCACCACCGCCCGGCCGAATCGCGTCATCGTGTCCACGTGCCCCAGTCTCCCCCCTGCGCCCGTCCGGCCCGGCATGATTTTTTCCGGCCGGGACCGGGTTCCGGAGTCCGGACATCGAGTGCCAGACTGCGGAGACGTCCGGCGGCACGCCGTACGGATACGCCCCGGTACGCCGTACCGGCGGGCGGACGCGCAGGGCGGCGGGGCCGGGCGTACGGCGACGTACGCGCGGGCCCGGCGGCCGGGCACCGACAGGAGGACCATGCCCGAAGCGGTGATCATCGGCAGCGAGCGCAGCGAGGCCGGGCTGCCGGCCGGAATGGACGTGCTGCGGCGCGGCGGCTCCGCGCTGGACGCGGTCGAGGCCGCGATGCGCCGCTGCGAGGACAATCCGGCCGACCACTACGTGGGCACCGCGGGACTGCCCAACGCGCGCGGCGAGGTCGAGCTGGACGCCTCGCTGATGCTGGGTTCCGGGCGGCAGTTCGGCGCGGTCGCCGCACTGAAGGGCTACCCGAACCCGATCTCGGTGGCCCGCGCGGTGCTGGAGAAGCTGCCGCAGCACAGCCTGCTGGTCGGCGAGGGCGCCGCCCTGTTCGCCGAGGAGTGCGGTTTCAGCACCGCCGACCTGCTCACCGACGCGTCGCGCGAGCAGTGGCGCAAGCAGGTCGCCGATTCGCAGCAGTCGGTGGAGGGCGAGAACACCGCGGCCACCGACGGCGACGCCCGCTACCGGGAGAGCGCCCTCGCCCTGATCCGCCGCCTCGCCCCGCACGACGGCCCGTGGGGCACGATCAACATCATCGCGCTGGACGCTTCCGGCGAGATGTGCGTCGGCGTGTCCACCTCCGGCTACCCGTACAAGTACCCGGGCCGGGTCGGTGACTCGGCGCTGCCGGGCGCGGGCAACTGGTGCGATCTGCGGTCCGGCGGCGCGGCCTGTACCGGCCGCGGCGAGCTGAGCATGCGCGGCGGCACCGCGCGGACGATCGTCGACCTGCTGGCGGCGGGCCGCGACCCGTCCGACGCCTGCCGCGACGCGCTGGCCGACGCGGCGCTGCTGCCCGACGACTTCCGCTCGGAGCTGCGCGCGCTCGCCCTGACGCCGGACGGCCGGCACGGCGGCGCGGCCGGGCAGGAGGGCAGCGTCTACGCGCTGATGACCGACTCCTCCACCGAGCCCGAATTCCGGCCGCGGAGCGTGCTGTGAGGATCTATCTCTCCTCCGACATGGAGGGCACCGCGGGCGTGGTGGACTGGTCGCAGTGCCGGCACGGCCAGCCGGAGTACGCGTACTACCGCACGCTGCTCCAGGCGGAGGTCAATGCCGCGATCGAGGGCGCCATGGCGGGCGGCGCGGACGACTTCCTGGTCAACGACTCGCACTCCACGATGTCCAATCTGCGCCCGGACAAACTGGCCGGGCGGGCACGCTACTTGTCCGGTCGCCACAAGCCGCTGTACATGATGCAGGGCCTGGACGCGTCCTTCGACGGCGTCTTCTTCGTCTCCTACCACGGCTCGATGGCCGGCGAGCGGGCCACCCTGTCGCACACCTACAATCCGCTGGCGATCGCCGAAGTGCGGCTCAATGGTGTGGTCGCGGGCGAGAGCGGTATCAACGCGCTGGTGGCGCTCGGGCACGGGGTGCCGGTGCTGCTGGTCACCGGGGACGAGACCACGGCCGCCGAGCTGGAGCCGTTCTGTCCGGGCGCGGTGGCCGCGGTGGTGAAGTCCTCGGTGTCGCGCTTCGCCGCCGACAGTCTGCATCCGGAGGCGGCGCGCGAGGTGATCGAGCAGGCCGCGCGGACGGCCGTCGAGGCGCTGCCGTCGGCCGAACCGCCGCGGATCGAGCTGCCCGCCACGCTGACGGTGCGGATGCGCAATCCGGATCTGGCGGAGATGGCGACCTGGATCACGGGGGTCGAACGGGATCCGGCCGACGCTTCGACGGTCCGGATGACCGACACCGATCCGATCCGTCTCTACCGCACCTTCATCACCGTCGTGCTGCTCACCCGGGGTATCGCGGAGTGAGCGGCACGACGGTGGGCGCGGGCAGGGGCGCGGGCAGCGACCCGCGCCGCCCGCGCCTCCCGCGTCAGTAGGTGCCGAAGGTCGAACTGCGCACCACGTAGGCGCATTCGGTGTAGATGTAGCCGCTGCGCAGGGTGGCGGTGTCGCTGCCCGGCGTCGCGGAGCTGCCCGAACTGGTCGACTTGTGCATGAAGTACGTGGTGCCGGTCGGCAGGTAGAGGGTCTTCTTCGGGTAGTTCTTGCCGCTGTTGTTGCACGCCTGGGTGTGCGCGGACGCCTCGCTCGCGTATGTGGTGCACGAGCCGCAGCCCTTGAGCGTGAAGCTGCCGGTGACCGGGCCGGTGAACAGCACCTCCACCTGGTCGGGGCTGTCGTTGCTGACCGTCACCGAGATGCTGCCGCCGGACGCCTTGGTCGGCAGCTTCTTGCCGGCGTCGGGCACCTCCTGCGCGATCTCGGCGGCGATGGCGATCTTCTTGGCGTACGGCGTGTTCTTGTCGCGCGGGTACTTCTTCACGAAGTCGTTGATGTCCTTGAGCGCGCTGTCGAAGTCACGGCCCTTGTACTCGTGGACGGCGCAGGTGTAACTGCCCGACTGCACATAGCTGTCGGCCTTGCTCACGTCCTTGTCGAAGGCGCCGGACAGATTGCTCGCCTTGTCCTTGAGATTGCCCGCCCGCACCCCGAGGGCGCGCACCTTGTCGGTGGCCCCGCACGGGTCGCCGCCCTCGATGCCCTGGGCGGTCTTGTCGATGGCCGCCCCGAAGGCCGGCTCGACCTTGGCGGCCTGCGGCGACGTCGGATACGTCGTCAGCAGGTCCTGGAGGTAGCCGTCGCCGGCGTCCGCGCTGGTGGTGTTGGCCAGATCGGTCGTCCCGCACTCGTACAGCGAGGTCGCCAGCCGGTCGTCGGGCCAGCCGACGAGGGGGCCGAGGTCCTTCTTGCTGTAGTGCTGGGGCACGGTCTTGAGGTACTTGAGCGGCTCGATCGCGTCGCAGTAGTTCTTCTGCGCGTAGGGCGCGCCGACCGTCGAGTAGTACGTCGTCATCCGGTCGGGCACGCGCTTGGCGGCGCGGGAGCCGCGGTGGTGCTCGTTGAGGTCGCGGTACGCGGCCAGCGCCGTCGTGTAGTCGGTCCGCGCGTCCTCGAACGGCTTGTTCTTCGCGCCCTGGACGAGCTGGTCGGCGGTGTCGAGCCGGTCCAGCAGCATCTTCTGCGTCGCCTCGTCCTGCGCGCTGTTGTAGTACGCGACGGCGCCGACGGGCGCGGCCAGCAGGACGACGCCGAGCACGATCGCCAGCGGGGTGCGCGGCGGCCAGGACAGCGGGGTGCGCAAGGCCCGGTAGGCGCCGTGCAGCGCGGCGAGCACGAGGAATGCGAGATAGCCGATCAGGACGCCGCCGGAGACGCCGTCGGCGTCGGCGGGCAGCGCGACGAACAGCAGGATGGCGGTCGCCACCAGGCTGACCGCCAGCGCGAGCCAGCGGCGTGTGAGGGCGTAACCGATACCGAGGCCGCTGAGATTGAGCAGGCCGACCACGAGCGCGCGCGGGCCGTTCGCCGGGGCCGGCGGCACCGGCGGTACGGGCGGCATCGGCGGCGGGGCCGGCGGCCACACCGGCGGCCCGAACCCGCCCGGCGTACCGCCGCCTCCCGCTCCCTGCTGGTCCCACGACATGGTGCATCCCCCCTGCTCAGCGGGCGGGATCACCGCCCCTCGCACGTCCCCACCGCACCCGGCGGACCCCGTGTCCGGCCCCAAGAGGGCAAGACGCGACCGCCGACACGGCGGTTCCCGCTCGGCGTGGCCCGTGGGCGTTCCCGCCCGTCCGGTGTATGTGCGGCCAGTATCGTGGGCCGGAGGCATACGCCACAAGCGAGTTCGATCACACCCCGTGAAATGCTGGCTCCATGCTGGAGTGGGAAGACCTCGTCGCCGGACCCGCGCCGCTGCTGCGCGCGGCGGGGTCGGCGGCCGGTGCCGTCGGCCGGTCCGGCGTGCGACGCGTGCTGCTGGCCCGCGAGTCGGCGGCAGCCGGGTGGGCGGGGGCGGCCGGGGCGCTGCTGGTCGCGGACGCCGGTGAGACCTGGCTCGGGCAAGCCGGGGGTCCGGTGGGCGCGGCCGGGATCGTCGTGGTCGGCGACGACGCGGTCGCCGAACGGGCGGCGCGGTCACCGACCGTACCGGTGTTCGTGCCCGCCGAGGGCGTACATGCGCGGGACGCGACCGCGCTGTGGGGGCTGTTGCTCGCGCGGTGCGCCGACGCGGCGCTGCGCCGGCGGAAGTGGGTGCCTGAGAGGGGCGCGGGGAACTGCGCGACCAGCTGCCACCGGGCCGGTGGTCGCGATACAAACAGCGTCTGCCCCGCTGGGGGCGGTTCTTTGTCTGAAGGCCCGCGTGGGCTGAGCGCGCAGTTCCCTGCGCCCCTAAAAAGACCTCGCTCACCGTCAGGCGAGAAGACGCCGCACTCCGCAGGAGATCAGGCACCCCCGACAGGGGATCACGCACCGCACTCCGCAGGAGGGAAGGGTGCGGGTCGACAGGAGTCCACCCGGACTGCGACAGCAGTCCCCTTCCGTGCCGCCCGCAGGGCACGTAGCGTCGACGGCGCACGCCCCGGGCGGACGGGTCGTACGGGGGTCGCCCCGTCCGCCGAAGGGCGCCGCACGGCGCGACTTCTCCGAATCGTGCAACCCCGCCCCGGCGGGCGGGAGTACCTACGGGCAGCCGAGCGCATCGGCACCGTCCGGTACCCCGACACAAGGAGAAGAGTCCGTGGGCCTCAGCCGTATGAAGAAGATCGCCGCCGCGGGCGCGGCCGCGGCGGCGATCGGGGGAATCTCGTTCGGCGCCTCGGCGTTCGCGTCCGAGCCCGGCGCGCACCCGGCCGCGGCCCCGGCGGCCGCCCCCGTGCACAAGGCCGTACACAAAGCCGCGCCCAAGACCACGCACAAAGCGGGACCCGTGCGCCAACTCGTCGCGCGCGGGCGGGTCGACGGCCAGGCGTGGTCGGTGACGCTGGAGTTCCACCCGACGCTGCCCGCCGGGTACACCGTCGAGCCGCCGCCGCCCGGCACGCCGCAGAAGCCGGACCCGACGTCGCTGCTGTGCCAGCGGATGGTGATCGGCGGGGTGCGGATCGACCACCAGGGCGGCCCGTGGGCCGACTGCCAGCCGCTGACCGGCGCGCACGACCCGAGCTGGAGCGGCAGCGAGGGCCTGTGGGGGCTGCACGACAAGGGCACCACCGGTTCGCGGCTGTTCGTCGGCGACAGCGCGCCCGAGGTGGCCTACGGTGTGGTCCGGCTGACCGACGGCGGAAAGCTGACGGGCCGGGCGGCGACCGTCCCCGGCACCGACTACCACGCGTGGGCGGTGGCGGTCCCGGACGGGAAGTACATCGCGTCCGTGGACACCTACGACGCGGGCCACCACCGGCTGACCCACGAGACCGAGTGGCACTGAGACCGGAACAGGAGCGGGGCACCTCTTCGTGCAGCACCCTCGCGACAGCGTGGCCGACGGCGGACCCGACGAGCGCTTCAGCAGGTTCGTCGCCGCCCGTTGGCGTGCGCTGACCCACACCGCGTATCTGCTCACCGGGGACTTCCACGAGGCGGAGGATCTGGTGCAGACGACGCTGGCGCGGGTCTACACGCACTGGCACCGGGTGCGCCCCGACACCGCCGAGCAGTACGTGCGGCGTGCGCTCGTCAACGCCAACCGCAGCCGTTACCGCAAGCGCAGGGTGGTCCACCTGTTGCAGGCGGCGCTGCCCGAGTCCCTGGCCGCCGACGGCGGGGGGCTCGGGGCCGGTGAGGAGCGGGACGCGCTGATCGACGCGCTGGCCGATCTGCCCGAGCGGCAGCGCGCGGTGGTGGTGCTGCGCTACTGGGAGGACCTGCCCGCCGAGGAGGTGGCCCGCACCCTGGGCTGCTCGGTCGGCACCGTGAAGAGTCAGGCGTCCCGCGCCCTCGCCAAGCTGCGCGGGCACCGCGCGCTCGTCGGGCATCCGTTGGCCACGCGACTGGGAGATCGGTGATGACCGCAGAGCAGGACGGCGACGAGCCGGGCGCCGTACGGCTGCGCGCCGCGCTGGCCCGTTCGGTGGCGGCGCGGCCCGCCTCCCCCGCCCCGGTGGAGCGGATCGTGGCGGCCGGGCGGGCCCGGCGCAGGCGGCGCAGGCTGGCGATGGCCGCGACGGCGGCCTGTGTGGTGGCCGCCGCCGTGACCGTACCGCTGCTGCGGTCGGCGCAGCCGGCGCCTTCGGTGCGGCAGATGCCGGCGGACGGCACGCCGTCGGCGACCGCGAAGCCGACGCGTACGCCCGCCACCGAGCCCGTCACCGTGACGGCGGGGCACGGCACGGTGGACGGCACGGCCTGGTCGCTGACCATGGCCTATTACCCGGACGAGAGCGCGCTCCCGGCGGATCTGCCGCCGCCGGACGGGGTGCCGCTGGTGTGCCAGCGGCCGGTGATCGGCGGGGTGCTGGTGGACCATCAGGCGGGGCCGTGGGCGGGATGCGATCCGGTCGGCGGCCCGGACGACAGCAGTTTCGGCGGCGAGATGGCGCTGCGCGGCCTGCACGACAAGGGCGCCTCCGGCACCCGGCTGTTCGTCAGCAACACCGGTCCCGACGTGTCGTACGGGGTGGTGCGGCTGGACGACGGCGGCGATCTGACGGGCCACGCGGTCACGATCCCGGGCACGTCCTACCGGGCCTGGGTGGTCGCGGTCCCGGCCGCCCGCTCCATCGTCTCCGTCGACGAGTACGACTCAGGCCGCCACCGCCTCAGCCACAGCACCGAGTGGCGGTGACGGCGGCGGCCCAACTCCCCCGGCCGGGCCCGCCCGAGGGGCTCAGGAGGCGGTGGGCACCCAGCTGCCGTGCAGGCCGAGCGGCACGGTGGCCGGCAGGTGGATCCGGGCCAGCGGCGCGCCCGTGAAGTCCTGGGCGGAAAGGATCACCAGGTCGGTGGCGCCGCGCTCGGGGTTGTGGACGTAGGACAGCACGTAACCGTCGTCCTCCGTCCTGGCGTTGTCGTGCGCGGGCACGAACACCGGCTCGCTGACGGCGGCGTCCTTGGCGAAGCGGTGCGTCTGGGTGGTGCCGCGCTCCAGGTCGTGCTTGATCAGCGCGTTGGTGAAGCGGGTGTCCGGGGGCACGCCGTCCAGCGTCTCGTACGCCGTCCACATCGCGGCGGCCGTGGCGGCGTACCCGTAGCGGTGCTTGCGGGAGACCAGGCTCTCCCTGATCCGCGGGAATTCCTGCGGGCGGTCGTCGATCCGGGTCCTGCGGGCCCTGCCGTGCTCCAGGTCGATCGTGGTGCGGTCCAGGCGCGGTGTGCCGAGCGCGAAGGGGCCGTCGCTCCAATGGCCGCGGCCGGCGGCGGAGAAGGGCGTGGGGAAGGTGATGTAGTCCAGCACCACCGAGCGGCCGTCGTCGTAGGCGTTGAGGGTGTGCGAGTAGTACGAGCCGGCGTCGGCCTCGAACCAGCGGACCCGGCCGCCCCTGCGCGGCATCACCCCGATCCGCGACGGGTGCTTGTCGTTCCAGACGTACGGCACCAGCGCGCCCGCCTCGGCGGCCGCCGCGTCGAAGGTCACCGGGGTGTCGAAGATGATCACATAGCGTTCGGTGAGCGCGAAGTCGTGCATCATCGGGCTGTCGGCGACCGGGATCCTGGTGGTCCGCACCACCCGTCCGGTGTGGTCGATCACCAGGTGCCGCACATGGTCCCAGGTCGGGTAGTACGTGATCGCGTGCAGTTCGTCGGCCCGCTCGTCGTACTTGGAGTGCGCGGTGAACGCCTCGCTGAGGGTGCCGCCGAAGTCGTAGGGGCGGACGGTGTTCAGCTCCTCGTCGAGTTCGTACGGCATCGGGCCGCTCTCCTGGACGGCGAGCACCTTGCCCTTGTACGGGATGACGTGGGTGTTGTTGGGGAAGTCGTTGTCGGGGACGGGGCCGTGGTAGGGCTCGCCCAGCTTGGCGGCGACGCTCGAGGACCGGATCCAGCGGTTGCGGTACCACTCGGCGCGGCCGTCCCTGATCCGTACGCCGTGCACCATGCCGTCGCCGAGCATCCAGTGGTGGGTGCGCGGGTCCTCGAGGCCCAGCACATTGGCGCCGTTGCGCAGATAGCGGCCGTCCAGGGCGGCCGGGATGCGGCCGGTCACCGGCAGGTGGTGGGCGGTGATCTCCTGCGTGGCCGGGGCGAAGGCGCCCTTGAGGAAGGGGTAGGGCGTGAAGTCGCCGCGGCCCGCGGCACTCCGGCCGGCCGCCGCGCCGGAGCGGGCCTGCGCGCCGGTCGCGCCGTGCAGCAGGGCGAGGCCGCCGGCCGCCGCCGCGGCGCCGCCGCGCACCATGTTCCTGCGTGTGCAACCCGTGAGATCCGTCATCGCTGCGACTCCCCGTCATCGACCGGTCCGGTCCGCCACCGCGGTCACGGTGACGTGATCGACTCTCCCGCGCGGCGGGGTCCCGGGTCATTGCGGCCCGCATCCGAATCGAGGTGGTGCCCGGCACCGCACGCGCAGGGTGGAAAAGGTGCCCGGGCCACTACAGAAAACTCCACCCCGGAACTCCCCCGGTGGATTCCCCGGAGAAATCACGAGCACCCGCCAACGCGGCCGGGGGCCGCGACGGTTGTCGCGGCCCCCGGCTTTTCGCGGGTCCTGCCGGCCGTACCGGCAGCGGAACTGACGGTGGGTCAGTGGTGCCCGTGGCCTCCCGGCTGCTGGGCGAGCAGTTCGACCTCGGCGAGCGTGGTGGACGCGTCGCCGCCGTTCGCGGTGACCACCAGGCGGTACGAGGTGTACGTGCCGGGGTGGTCGATCTCGAACGGCCGGGTCTGCAGCCGGCTGTCGAAGGTCTGGCCGCTCCTGGAGTCCAGCGTGCGCCAGTGCTTGCCGTCCGTGGTGCCCTGGAGCTGCCAGCTCTTCGGGTCCTGGGCGGCGGTGCTGCCGGAGGTCAGGGTGTAGAAGGTGGCCTTCTGCCCGGACTTCTTGGCGGTGTCACCGGCGAAGGTGTACTGCACGGTCGGGTCGGCGGCCGGGAAAGTGACCGCGGTCTTCGAGGTGTTGTCGAAGAGCTTGGTCACATCGGTGCCGTCGGCCGCGGTCGCGGTGCCCTGGTCGGCGCCGGTCAGGTCGGCCAGCGGCTGCGGGGTGTCGCCGGACTTGGTCAGGGACGGCGGCAGCGCGTTCTTGCCGGTGCCCCAGTTCGACGGCCTGGAGCCCATGGTGAAGTCCAGGCGGGCGCCCGACTCCAGCTGACTCTGCGTCAGGTACACCTTGTTCCACGGCTTGCCGTTGACCCGCAGCGACTGCACGTAGATGTTCTTGCCGCTGTTGTTCGGCGCGTTGACGACGATGCTGCGGCCGTTGTCCAGGTGGACGGTGGCCTTGGTGAACAGCGGGGAGCCGATCACGTAGTTGTCGTTGCCGACCTGCAGCGGGTAGAAGCCGAGCGCGCTGAAGATCTGCCAGGTGGCGGTGGCGCCGTTGTCCTCGTCGCCGGGGAAGCCCTGGCCGATCGAACTGCCGGTGAACAGCCGCTGCTGGATCTCGCGGATCGCGGCCTGGGTCTTGGCCGGGGCGCCCGCGTAGTCGTACATGTACGGGATGCCGAACGACGGCTGGTTGCTCAGGCCGAGTTCGCCCATCCGGACGTCGCGGGCCTCCAGCATCTCGTGGATGGTGCCGCCGTAGCCGCCGGCGTCACCGTCGGCCGTCTCCTGGGTGCCGAAGAAGGCGTCGAGCTTCTTCTCCAGGCCCCTCTGGCCGCCGTAGAGCGCGGCGAGGCCGTTCGGGTCCTGCGGCACGGTGAAGGCGTAGTTCCAGGCGTTGGTCTCGGTGTACTCGTTGCCCCACTGCTGCGGGTCGTAGGAGGCGTCCGGGACGCGCCAGGAGCCGTCGGCCTTGCGGCCCTCGAAGAAGCCGACATTGGAGTTGAACAGCGTGGTGTAGTTCTGGGCGCGGCCCAGGAAGTACGCCGACTCCTCCTGGTAGCGCTCGCGGTCGGCCTTGGAGGTGTGCGGGGCCTTGGCGAGCTTGGCGGCCATCTGGCCGATGCCGTAGTCGTTGATGTAGCCGTCCAGCGACCAGGAGACGCTGCCGTCGACCGAGGTGTTGGTGTAGCCGTTGAACACCGAGGTGTCCAGGCCCTTGCGGCCGACACCGCCGGCCGTCGGGAAGACGGTGGCGTTCTTCACGGCAGCCTCGTAGGCCGCCTTGGCGTCGAAGTTGTCGACGCCCTTGGCGAAGGCGTCGGCGAAGGCCACGTCGGAGCTGGTGCCGGTCATCAGGTCGGCGTAGCCAGGCGAGGACCAACGGGCGGTCCAGCCGCCGTCCTTGTACTGCTGCACGAAGCCGTCGGCGAGTTCACCGGCGGTCTTGGACTCCAGCAGCGAGTAGGCGGGCCACTCGGTGCGGTAGGTGTCCCAGAAGCCGTTGTTGACGTAGACCTTGCCGTCCACGATCTTCGCGCCGGTCTGGGTGGGCGTGCTGGTGCCGGTGGCCTTCGAGAACGGGCTGGCGTACTTGTACACCGGCTTCGCGGCCGTCCCCGTGTTCTCCGCACCGGAGTTGGGGTAGAGGTTCATCCGGTACAGGTTCGAGTACAGCGTGGTGAGCTGGTCCTCGCTCGCGCCCTGCACCTCGACCTTGCCGAGCTTGGCGTTCCACTGCCGCTCGGCGTTCTTCTCGACGGTGTCGAAGGACGTGCCCTGCGGGATCTCCAGGTCCAGGTTCTTCTTCGCCTGGTCGGCGCCGATGAACGAGGTGGCGATCCGCAGCGTCACGGTCTTGGAGCCCGAGGTGTCGAACTGGGCGTAGCCGGTGACATTGTCGCGGCCCTGGCCGGTGACCTTGGTGGCCGTGCCGGGCGTCTTGTCGAACTCGCCGTGCACGTACATCCGCGTCGCGGCCTCGCCGCCGCCGATGTTGACGTCGGAGTAGCCGTCCAGGGTGCCCTTGGCGGCGTCGAAGGTCAGACCGCCGTTGTTGTTGACGTTGTCGAACAGCACGTCACCGGTGTCGCCGGGGAAGGTGAAGCGGAATTCCGCGGCGTGGTCGGTGGGCGCGATCTCGGCCTTGATGCCGTTCTTGAAGGTGACGCCGTAGTAGTGCGGCTTGGCGACCTCGTCCTTGTGGTCGAAGGCCAGCGCGCGCTTGCTCCGGTTCAGGTCCGGGGTGCCGGACGCGGCGGACGGCATCACCTGGAAGGTGTCGCGGTCCCCCATCCAGGGGCTCGGCTCGTGGCTGATGCCGAGCGCCTGGAGCGTCGGCAGATTGTCGTCGTTGTTCTGCGCGGCGTAGCTGTACTCCCAGCTGGTCGAGCCCGCGTCGGTGACCGGCGTGAAGAAGTTGAAGCCGTTCGGGACGGCGGTCAGCGGGAGGTTGTTGCCGCGCGAGAAGGAGCCCGAGGCGTTGGTGCCGCGCCGGGTGTCGACGTGGTCGGCGTAGGTCGCCGAGCGGTCCGGCGCCGGGGCGGTGCCGATGGTCAGGTCGTCGATCCACCCCTTGAACTGGGTGTTCGAGCCCTCCTGCGCGGTGCCCGCCGGGTTGTCGTAGCCGAGCAGGATGCGGTCGATCGTCTTGCCCGCGGCCACCTTGCCGATGTCCGAGGCGACGGCGTTCCACTGCGAGGCGTAGAGGATCTTCGCGGCGCCCTGGCCGTTGGGGCTGAGCGTGACGCCGTTCTGGTCCTGCGCCGGGGTCCGCAGCTTGCTGAGGTAGCTGCCGTCGGTGAAGTGCAGGTCGATCGAGGCGTACGTGCTCGGGTACTTCAGGTCCCCGCCGGTCAGCTCGGGGAAGATGTCGTACGACAGCCGGGTGTCCCGCTTCACCGGTATGTGCACGTCGTACAGCTTGTTGTACGCGTGCACGGCGCCGGACTGGGTGTGGCTGCCCGCGTACTCCAGTGCCTTGAGGCCGGTGAAGCCCACGCTCGGCTTGACGTTGGGGCCCGAGGACGGGCCCTTGCCGACCTCGGTGGTCATGCCGGAGACCGGCGGCGGGAGCGCCGAGCCGTCGGACAGGATCAGGTCGGCGAGCTGCACGATGTCGCCGCTGGTGTTGGCCGTGACGTTCAGCCGGTAGTAGCGGTACGCGCCCGGGTCGGCGACCTCGTAGATGTTGCTCTTGAACCGGCCGGCGAACTTCACACCGCTACGGGTGTCGACGGTGGTCCAGTCGGTGCCGTTGGCCGAGCCCTGGAGGGTGAAGTCCTTCGGGTCGCGCTCCGGCGAGTCGTTCGCCGCGGTGAGCGCGTACTTCTTGACCGTCACGTCCGCGGACAGCTTGTACTGCACCCAGCCGGTACTGGCGAAGGTCAGCCACTTGGTGTTGGGGTCCTCGTCGGCGGCGTTCTTCGCGACCTCGTTCGGCGGGTTGTCCGAACTGGCCGTGACCTCGGCGATCTTGTCCTTGATGCTGCCGGCCAGCACGGGCAGGGTGCCCGCGGTGACCCCGGAGACGTCCGGGTTGCCCTTGGCGTCGGTCTCGGCGGTGTCGGTCCAGGTCGGCTGCGCGTCACCGGACTCGAAGGACGTCGTGAAGGCGGGGGCGGGCGTGCCGCCGCCGGACTTCGCCGTGTCCGCGTGCGCGAGCGCGGTGACGGGCACGGTCAGGGCCATCGAGACCGCGCCTGCCAGCGCGGTTCTGGTGAGGGTGCGGCGCAGTGGGCCACGTCTCATGGGTGTTGCCTTTCTCCTTGCGGCTCCGGGGTCCTGCTCGGAATGCCTCATGCGTCACGCCCGCTGACCGCGTACAGCGCCAGCCGGGTGTCGTCGGGAAGGGTGAGGGAGACCGCGGTCTTCGTGCGGTCCAGCGGCACGGCGAGGTGCCAGATGTTGACGCCGACGCCGTCGCGCGCACCGGTCTTGTCGTACCGGGTGTCGGCGTGGATCGCGGTGTCCTCGCCGAGCCGGGGGCCGCCGGCGGCCCAGTCGGTGGCGGTCAGGGTCACCGGCGCGGAGCTGCCGTCGGCGTAGTGCACGGTGGCGGTGCCGGTCACGTCGCCGTGGTGTGCGGTGAGCAGCACGTCGAGCGCGGAGTAGGCGCGCTGCACCAGCGGCACGGTCTGGCCGTGCGCGGTGGCGAAGTTGGCGGCGCTGCCGGTGGTGTCGGGGAAGGTGTAGGCCCGCCCGCCGAGCACACCGGGCCCGGGGGCCGGCAGCTCCTCGGCGGGGAAGCTGGTCCCGGTGCCGTCGAAGTCGGCGCCGGTCGCACCCGCGGTGCTCACCCCGTCCACGTCGTACTGCGCGGACAGGTCCTGCGCGCAGAAGCCGCTGCTCCCCTCACAGCTGGAGGTCGCCACCGACACCGGTACGGTCCTGGTCGCCGTGGGGCCGCCCTTCTGGGTGACCTTGACGGTGACCTGGTAGGTGCCGTCGGGTGTGCCCTTGGGGACGGTGAGCCGCACCGGCACGGTGTGGGTGGTGGGCAGGGTGCCCGAGTCGACCTTGAAGCCGGTGCTGCGCGGCTGCGCGGTGAAGCCCTTGGGCGCGCTGACGGTGACCGTGCCGTACGCCTTGCCGGGCGCGGTGAGGATCGCCGAGACGTCCAGCGTCGTGCCCTCGCTGCCGGTCAGGACGCCGGGCGCGGCCGGGGAGACCGAGGCGGCGGTGTGCCGCACGGTCGGGTAGACGTGGTCGGGCGCGGGCGGTCCGTCGTGCTTGCCGGTGCCCCAGTCCGACGGCGTGGAGCCGACGGTGAGGGCGAGGTCCTTGCCCGCCCGGATGTCGGCGGTGCTGATGTACGTCGTGCGCAGCTTCTTGCCGCCGAGCCGCGCGGACTGGATGTAGCGGTCGGTGTCGCTGCTGCCGGGCGCGGTGATGCTGAGCTTTCCGCGCGGGTAGTAGTGCCGGTCGAGGGTGAGGTCGACCTTGTCGAAGATCGGCGTGGACAGGCCCCACAGGTCGGTGCCGGGCGTCGTCGGGTAGATGCCGATCGCGGAGAGCACCTGCCAGGACGACATGGTGCCGAGGTCGTCGTTGCCGGTGACGCCGTTGGGCGCGTTGGTGAACAGGGTCAGCGCGGCGTGCACCACGTCGGTGGTCTTCCACGGCTGTCCGGTGGACAGGTACGTGTAGGGCGCGCTGAGGTCCGGCTCGTTCTGCGGGTTGTACTTGTCCTGGTTGTAGTACGAGTAGGGGCCGTTGACCCAGACGTCGCGGGCGGTCCCGGCCGGGTCCTTGAGCAGCTGGTCGTACGCGAAGAAGGAGTCCAGGCGGGTGTTGGCGGTGTCGGTGCCGCCGATCAGGCCGACCAGGCCCGGCACGTCCTGCGGCACCAGCCACATGTACTGCCAGGACGTGCCCTCGTGGAAGCCGACGCTCGCGGCCGGGTCGTCCGGGCCGACGAAGGCGCCGTCGTTGTCCCGGGCGCGGAAGAAGCCGGTGCTCGGGTCGAGGATGCTGCGGTAGTTCTGGCCGCGGGCCAGATAGCGGCGGGCGTCGGCGCCGTGGCCGAGCGACTGCGCCATCCCGCCGACGGCGGCGTCGGCCAGCGCGTACTCCAGCGTGGCGGACGGGCCGTGCTGGTAGTCGTTGTCGCCGGGCTTGCCGGGCCTGGCCGGGTCGTACGGCACATAGCCGTTCGCCAGGTACTCGACGTCGGCCTGCCGGCCGGCGGCGGGCGAGGAGGCGGGCGGCACGGTGTCCACGTGCTTCTTCAGCGCCCGGTACGCCTCTTCCTCATGGCCCTTGAGCAGCCCCTGCCGGTAGGCGTCCACCAGGAACGGGGTGACCGGGTCGCCGGTCATGATGTTGGTCTCGGCGGTCGCGTAGCCCCAGCGCGGCAGCTGCCCGCTCTCGTCGGCGACGCGCAGCAGCGACAGCGCCATGTCCCGGGACTCCGCGGGCGCCAGCAACGACAGCAGTTGCTGCTGGGTGCGGTAGGTGTCCCACAGCGACCAGTTCTGGTAGTACGTGATGCCGTTCGCCGGGTGCACCTTGTCGTCCCAGCCGGTGTAGCGGCCGTCCACGTCGCTGCCGACGTTCGGGGCGAGGAAGGAGCGGTAGAGCGAGGAGTAGAAGGTGCGCTGCTGCTCGTCGGTGCCGCCCTGCACCCGGATCTGGCCGAGCCGTTGCTGCCATGCCTGCCGCGCGGCGGCGGCCGCGTGGTCGAAGGTGCCGCCGCCCTCGGCGGCCAGATTCTTCGCGGCGCCGTCCGGGCCCACCCACGACAGCGAGGTCACTGCGGTGACCTGCTGGTCCTTGGTGGTGTCGAAGCGCGCGTAGGCGCCGCCGAGCCCGGTGGAGGTGGAGGTACGGCTGCCCGCGGTCACGGTGCTGCCGTTCCAGGTGCCGAAGGAGGTGAAGGGCCGGTCGAAGCGGGTCTGCGTGTACACCGTGTACGGCTGGGTGTCCTGGCAGAAGCCGCGGCCGGTGATGGTGGTCAGCACCGTACGGTCGTCGATCACGGTCACCTTGCTGCTGGTGATCTGGTGCAGCGCCTGCCCGGAGTTGAGCAGCACGTTCGCCTGGTCGGTCGCCGGGAAGGTGTAGCGCTGCCAGCCGGTGCGGGTGGTCGCGGTCAGCTCGGCGGTGATGCCGGTGCCGAGCTTCACCTTGTAGTAGCCGGGCGACGCGGTCTCGTCGGCGTGGCTGAACTGCGCGGCGTAGGCGGCGTCGTCGGTGCTGGTGATCGCGCCGGTGGTGGGCAGGACGGGCAGGTCGCCGCCGAGCCCGCAGCCGACACCCGACAGGTGCACGGAGCTGAAGCCGCGGATGTGGTCCTGGTTGTAGTCGTAGCCCGTGTTGTGGCCGGTGTCCGGGGAGAGCTGGACCATGCCGAACGGCACGGCGGCGCCGGGATACGTGTTCCCGTCGTTCTGCGTGCCGATGAACGGGTTGACCAGGTGGGTCAGGTCGCCGTCCGCCGACGCGGCGGAGCCGCCGGCGGCGTGCGCGCTCTGCGCGGGCAGCGTCGCCGCCCCTGCCGCGAGGAGTGCGGTGAGCGCCGCGACCGCCGCGGAGCGCAGCCGCGGCATCCGTGGAGTCATTGTGTCCTCTACTCCTTTGACAACGTTGTCAGAGCACACCTGGGATGCAGGTGAGGGGCGGCACGGGGGCATGCCGGTGAGACGTTCAGGAATCTTGTCCCGAACCCACCCCGGCGTCAATGGTGCAGCGCTGACGGATCGTTGACAGGGTGCGTTTCGCACCAATGGCGGGCATTCATTGGTCAATCACTTGAAAACGCCCCGCGGCGGCGTGGCGCTCCGCGCGCGTCGCCGCGGCTTCCGCGTGACCTAGCCCGCTAGATTGCTAGCATTGGCGGCGTGGCAGACGATGACGTCAAGCAGTTCAACGTGTACCTGCCGATCGGGCTGATCAAGCAGGTCAAGCACCGTGCGATCGAGACGGAGCGGTCACTGTCGGCCCTCGTGGCCGACGCGCTGCGCGCGTATCTCGACGAGCCGGAGGAGCCGCGCGGGGCGCGGCGACGGACGAGCGACAAGGAGACGTGAGATGGCGACGGAAGGCATCGAGGCCGTATTCCTGGAAACCCACAATTGGGGCAAGGCGGCCACATTCTTTCAAGGGCTCGGCTATGAACTGGACTTCGCCACGGATCATCATTCGGGCCAATTGCGCAACGCCGTGGGCCCGTCCCTCTTCATCGCCGAGGTGCCGGAGGGACAGGAGTTGCGGGAGCCACGCCTGGTGCTGAAGGTGCCCGACGGCGACGCCTTCCGCGCGGCCGCGGGTGTGGAGGTCGTCGAGCCCTTCACGGAGACGCACTTCGGGACGCGTGAGATGACGGTGCGTGATCCGGACGGGCGGCTGTGGAGCCTGCAAGCCCCGCTCGGGGGCGCGTGATGGATGGCCCGGACCTTGGGACGGGTGCGCCCGACAGCACGGCCGTACGGGTCGCCCTGTGGCGGGCCGTCCACCTGCTCAGCGATCCGCCGCCGCACGTCCTGGAGGACGGGATCGGCCTGCGGCTGGCCGACCCGGAGGACGGCTGGCGGCAGCGCGGCGACATGGACCCGGACGGCACCAGCCGCTACCGCGCGGGCGTCCTGGCCCGGGCCCGCTTCATCGAGGACCTGGTCCTGGAACGGCTGGCCGCGGGGGTCGGGCAGTACGTGCTGCTCGGCGCCGGCCTGGACACCTTCGCGCAGCGCAGGCCCGATCTCGCCGACCGGCTGCGGGTGTTCGAGGTCGACCGGCCGGAGCCCCAGGAGTGGAAGCGGCGGCGGCTGGCCGACCTCGGCCTCGACGCCCCCGGCCGCCCGACGTTCGTCCCGGTCGACTTCGAGGGCGCGGACTCCTGGTGGGACCGGCTCGTGGCGGCCGGTTTCGACCCGGCCCGGCCCGCGGTCGTGGCCTCGGCAGGCGTCAGCATGTACCTCACCCACGAGGCCAACGCGGCCACCCTCCGCACCCTGTCCGCCCTCGCCCCCGGCTCCACCGTCGTCATGACCTTCCAGCCCCCACTGGGCCTCCTCCCCCCGGCCGAACGCGCCGTCCGCGCCGCCGCCGAACGCGGCGCCCGCGCCTCCGGCACGCCCTTCATCACCTTCTACTCCCCCGCCGAGGCCCTCACCCTCGCCCGCACCGCCGGCTTCCCCGACGCCCACCACGTCTCGGCGACGGCCCTCAACGAGCGCTATTTCGCGGGGCGGACGGACGGGTTGCGGACGTCGAGCGGAGAGGAGTTGCTGGTGGCGGGGGTGTGACTGCCCGGTCCGGCTCTTACGCCGCAGCCGGGGCCCACCCCAGCGAGGTGAGCGCCGGCATCGGCCGGAGCGAGCCCCCGTCGAGTGGGCTCAGGCGACGCTGACACCCGCGCACACCAGGCGCCCCGCCCAACAGCCCCGCCTCGCGATGTGCTCGCAGTAGCCGCGCCTCCCCCGTGGCCGTAGGACCGTCCACACGCTCACCCCGACACCTCTTCGACGCCGCCCCCGGCGCACACGGCCCAGACGAGTTTCCCGACGCCAGGGCGGTCGCTCACACCCCAGCGTCCATCGGTGAGGGCATCGACCAGGGCCAAGCCGCGTCCGGACTCTTCGTCGGACAGCGCCTCCCGGCGTTCCGGCTTGTGGTCGTTGGCGTCGTGCACCTCGATGCGTACGCCGCTGTCCACGCGCTCGAAGCGCGTGGCGATCAGGCGTCCACGAGGCTCACGCGCGTGGTTGACACTGTTGGTCACCAGTTCCGAGACGATCAGTTCGGCGGTGTCCGTGAGGTGGGCCAGGTCCCAGGCGGCAAGGTGGTGGACCAGTAATCGCCGTGCCCTGCCCACCGAACGGGGACCGTGCGGCCACATCCTCACGACAACAGAAGAAGGCTCTTCGGCCACGGCTGCCGACATACGGGCGGTCACCCTGCGGTCTCCGAGGACGTAGGTGCGTGGTGTTCGGGTTCTGTCATGTCGGCGCTCCTGCGCGGGTGTCGGCCGTACCCCGGTGCCGCGACGGCGGAACGGGGTCCTCCCGGCCAGGATTACGGAGCGCTATGTGCTGCGACAGTGACGCAGCGTCCTACTTTCGGGACGCTAATCCGCGACGCCAAGGAACTCCGCCAACGACCGCAGGCCCGGCGGGTGATTGGGGAGCGCCCACAGATCCCGCACGATGGCCACCGCCAGGGTGTGGTGCTGCATCCACGTCGGCGCGACACGGCGCAGCGACTCAAGCGTCTTGACGGCCCCGGGGGCGTCCCCGACGTCCGAGTGCGCCCGAGCCACATCGAGAAGCAGCCACGTACGCCATGACGGTGGCGTGTCCTTCGACAGTCGCATGCCCTTGGCCAGGGCCAGGGCTTCCGCGGAATGCCCGTACTGGACGGCCAGGCGGACGCGTTCGATACGGACCGAGGACGGGCTGAAGACGCTGATCATGCGGTTGTCACTGCCGACCGGCAGCTTGGAGACGCGGCTCGCCTCCGCCTCGGCCGTCTCCATCATCACTGCCGCCTGCTCGTAATCCCCGCTCCGGGCAGCGGACGTGGCGGCGCTCATGATCAGCCCGCCCCACACCTTGAGCCCGTCGGCCGTGCCCGTACGACCCGCCTCCTTCATGTCGGCGGCGGCACGCAGTGCGATGGCCAGCGCGTCCTCCAGGCGGCCCTGGCGCTGATAGGTCCACGCCGTCGAGTTGACGATCATGGGCACGAGCAGTCGATCGGAGGACTTCTCCGCGGCCCCTATCGCGCGTTCCAGGCTTGTCAGGGCGAGGTCGGTCTTGCCCATGCGGACCGCGACGTGCCCGCCGAGTTGCAGCGCCTTGGCCAAGGCGGCGAACCCGGCTTCCCGGTCGTCCGAGCTGCCGGACACCGAGGCGGAACGCGCTTCCGAGATCAGGTCGGGAAGCGACTTCATCACTGTGTCGAACTCAGCCTCGTGATACTGCGTCCACGCGTCCGCGATCCGATCACGCAGCCCGCTCAGCGAAAAGTCCGGGCCGACGGGCTGCTGCGGCGACCCCCAGAGCACGGGCACGATCGCACGGCGGACGGCGACGAAACGGGGCCCGTCGCTCTCCCCCGAGGCGACCGCCGGCGGATCACCGAGAAGCGTCGTCAGCTCCACGCCCAGACCGTTCGCCAACGCGTGCAGCGTGGGGAGCCGCGCCGAATGCTTCCGCCGCTGTTCAAGCTGTCGGATGACGTCGACGGACACGTCCGAACGCTCCGCCAGTTCCTCCTGCGTGAGATCGGCCAGACGGCGCAGGCGCCGGAGCGTACGTCCCAGATCTTCGCTTGCCACGCCCTCACGGTACGCCCTGGCCCCGCTGCCCCCTGGTGGTGTCAGGGGGCCAGGCGTGCGCTGAGCGCGCAGTTTCCCGCGCCCCTGACGAAGACCTCACCCACCGCATGACGGCAAGGCTCGGGCCGCGTCACACCGGTTTGCGCCAGACGGAGATGTGTTTGGGTGAGTCCTGGCCGAAGGGCGCCCCCGTCCAATCGGCGACGCGTCGCTCCAGGGTGAGGCCGGCGATGCGGGCCATCAGGTCCAGTTCGGCCGGCCAGGCGTAGCGGTGGCGGGAGTTGTCGCGGCGGTAGTGGCCGTCGTCGCCCTCGCGGGTGAAGTGGTGCGAGACGAGGATCTGTTCGGCGAGGTCGAAGGTGTCGAAGCCGAGATGCCGTTCGGAGACGTCGAAGGGCACGGCGCTCTGTCCGGGCGGCAGGGAGCGGAGCGGCGGCACGCCCAGCTCGATGACGAACCGGCCGCCGGGTGCCAGATGGCGGGCGGCGTTACGGAAGCACTTGACCTGTTCGTCCTGCGTCAGCAGGTTGGAGATGGTGTTGTAGACGAGATAGACCAGGCTGAATTCGCCGGGCACGACGGTGGTGGCCATGTCGCCGATGGTCACGGGCAGCGTCGCCTCGTCCACTTTGCGCCGCAGGACCGCCGCCATGGGTTCGGACAACTCGATCCCGGCGACCGGCACGCCGCGTTCCCGCAAGGGGACGCCCACGCGTCCGGTGCCGATCGCGAACTCCAGCGCGCGGCCGTCACCGGCGAGGTCCGCGAGGAAGTCGAGGGTCGGGCCCAGCGCCTCGGCGGAGGAATTCTCGGCCTCCTCGGCGTCGTAGCGCTCGGCGTTGGCACGGGTCCACAGCTCGCTGCTGGTCATGGGCGGCCACTCTGCCCCGCGCCTGTCGCCGCGTCGACGCAATTTCCGCCGCCCCGGCGACGGGCGCGGGCCGCCGCACAAGTGCGCGCACGGGTATGGACGGGCGGCGAAAGGGCGCCGTAGTGTGCTCGGCGGCCCAGGAGGATCAGTGGGGGTCTTCTTGTCCGCGTTTTTGAAACGATTCACTCAGGAGAGCCATGCCGCACAACGAAGTGCAGGGACCGACACGGCGCGTACTCGTCACGACGGGTCTGGCGGCGGCGTTCGTCGCCGCGACGGAGGTGGGCGGCGGCCGGGCGGTCGCCGCGGAGCCGGGGGCTGGCGCCGGGCCGGACGGGGCGCCGGCGGTGCCTGCGGGCGCGTCGGTGCCGGCGGCGCGGCCGGGCGGAAAGGCGCCGTCGGGCGCTTGGGACGCGTTCAATCTGTCGCCCGCGTCCCGTACGGTGCGGCCCGTGGCGGTCTACACGCTGACCGGCACGGTGCGCGATCCCGAGGCGCTGGTGGGCAAGGGGCACGGGGCGGCGAAGGCCACCCGGATCACCGGCAAGGGGTCCTCGGTGACCTTCGACTTCGGCAAGGAGGTCGGCGGTTTCGTCACTCTCAGCTTCGGCCGGGACGGTGAAACGAATCAGACGATCGGCCTGACGTACGCCGAACTGTCCAACTTCGTCAGCGCCTCGTCGAGCGACGGCTCCAACGGTGGCAGCAACAACGAGCCCGCCGTGCAGTACGCGGTGACGCCCGGCGGCCGGATCAGCACGGACAAGGACACGCCCACGGCCGGCGCCGGGCCGACGGCGACGGCCCACCCGGCGTCCCAACTGCGCGGCGGCTTCCGCTACTTGACGGTGGTCAACGAGTCCGGCGGCGCGGTGGACCTCACCGATGTCTCGGTGCGGATCACCTTCGCGCCCAACGCCGCGGACCTGTCGGCGTACCCGAACTACTTCCACTGCGACGACGACCTGCTCACCCGGGTCTGGTACGCGGGCGCCTACACCGTGCAGACCAACATCATCGCCGCCGACCAGGGCCGGGTGTGGGGCCCGCCGGACCTCGGCTGGGACAACAGCGCCAAGGTCGGCGAGGTCGGTGACACCGTGCTGGTGGACGGCGCCAAGCGGGACCGTACGGTGTGGCCCGGCGACCTCGGCATCTCGGTGCTCACCGACTACGTGTCGCTCGGCGACCTGGTGACCGTGCGCAATTCGCTCCAGACCCTCTACAACCACCAGGCGGGCAACGGCGCGCTGCCGTACGCCGGTCCGGCCGTGAACTTCATCGGCAACTCGGACGCCTACCACCTGTGGACGCTCATCGGCACGGCGAGCTATGTGCAGCTCAGCGGTGACACGGCGTGGGCGCGGACGGCGTACGACGGTTTCAAGAAGGCGGTCGCGTACATCGTCGGGAAGATCGACGCCGCCGACGGGCTGCTCAGTGTGACGGGTTCGGCGGACTGGGCGCGCGGGGACTCCGACGGCAAGAATCTGGAGGCCAACGCGATCATGTACCGGGCGCTGGTGACCGCGGCCGGCCTGGCCGGGACGCTCGACGACGACGCGTCCGCGGACGACTGGACGGCGCGCGCCGCGAAGCTCAAGTCCGCGATAGAAAGCGGCGGTTACTGGGACGAGGCGATGGGCCTGTACCGGGACAAGCCGTCCGGCGGCGGCGCCTCGCTGTATCCGCAGGACGGCAACGCGCTGGCGGTGTGGTTCGGTCTGACGGACTCCGCGGACCGGGCGGCGGCCATCAGCCGGGCGCTGGCCTGGCGGTGGACGGCGGTCGGCGCGCTCACCCCGGAGAAGACCGCCTCCTCGGTGCACCCCTTCCCCGGCGGCATGGAGGTGCACGCGCACTTCGCGGCCGGGCAGGACGCGACGGCGCTGGAACTGATCCGCCGCGAGTGGGGCTACATGCTCAACGCGCCCACGGGGACGGCGAGTACGTTCTGGGAGGGCTACCGCACCGACGGCACCTCGGACTACTCCGGCTCGTACATGAGCGCCGCGCACGGCTGGTCGACCGGGCCGACCTCGGCGCTGACCTACCGCTTCCTGGGCATCGCCCCGAGCGGCGACACGGGTAGCGGCCACCGAGTGGAGCCGCACCCTGGTGAACAGCGGTTCGCGCAGGGGCAGTTGACCACCGCCAAGGGTGTGATCGGCGCCTCGTGGCAGCAGCGGGGCGGCGGCGACTTCGACCTCACGGTGAAGGCGCCCTCCGGCGCCGTGGACGAGATCGCCGTCCCGGTGGCGGATCCGCACGGCCAAGTCGTCCGCCTCGACGGCCGTGTGGTCTGGCAGCGGTCGGCCCGGCGCTCCGGGGTGACCTTCTCCGGCGGCTACGTACGGATCACCGGTGTGCAGGCCGGCACCCGCAAGGTGTCCGTGCGCCGCCACTGACGCACCGAGCGGCATCCGCGGCGCACGGTGCACCCCCCGGGACACCGTGCGCCGCGCCCACACCGCCATCGCGGATCGCAGCGTCCGCTCCCCCGCGAGGGAAACAGAAAGGTTCGACGCATGCCCATTCACGTCCGCAAACGCCGCGCCACGGCGGCGGCCGTCGCGGCCGGGACCGTCATGCTGGGTCTGCTGCCCGGCTCGGCCTTCGGCGCCGACGCGCAGCCGACCTCGCACCGCACGGCCGGCAATCCCTGGACGCAGGACGGCTACACGCCCCGGCCCGGCGACTGGCGGCCGTACGTCCTGGCCCCCACCGGTCATACGGTGACGCCGGCGCGCGTGCTGTCGGCGACCGCGCGCGGCGGGTCGATCCAGGGCGACCCCAAGGCCGTGCTCGGCAAGGGGCACCGGTCGGTCCGGCTGGTCAGTACCGGCGACCGCACCCAATCACCGCTGCTGGCCCTGGACTTCGGCAAGGACGTCGGCGGCCGGATCAGCATCAAAGTGGCGGGCGCGTCCAAGACGCCGCCCCGACTGCACGTGTGCTTCAGCGAGTCGCAGCAGTACGCGGCCACCGACCCCGGCGACAACAACGGCGAGGCCGCCCAGGCACCGGGCTGCGACACCGCCAACATCTGGAACGGCTACCCGGGCCAGCCGTACACCTATGACGCCGACAGCCACACCATCAGCCTCGACACGGCGAAGCTGCCCGCGACCCTGACGGACGGTCAGCTGCGCGGCGGATTCCGCTACGCGACGATCTTCCTCGACGGCCCCGGCTGGGTGGACCTCGGCGCGGTGTCGGTGGCGTTCGACGCGGCGCCGAAGCAGGCGTCACCGGCCGCGTACCAGGGCTGGTTCCTGTCCAGCGACGACGAGTTGAACAAGATCTGGTACGCGGGCGCCTACACCGTGCAGCTCGACACCTGGATGTCGGACACCGCCAAGAGCTGGCCGTACGCGGCGGGCGAGGGCGATCACGCGGACAGCCAGGTGCCGTACGCCGATCCGACGAAGGAGGTCATCTTCGACGGCGCCAAGCGCGACCGCATCGTGTGGCAGGGCGACCTCGCCGTACAGGCCCCGGTGACCTACCTCAGCACCAACGACACGGACGCGGTGGACAATTCGCTGTCCTCGCTGGCGGCGCAGCAGCTGCCGGACGGCTACATGCCGGGCGAGAGCCTGGTCGGCCCGCACAATCAGGACGAGATCCGCACCTACGGCGAGTACGTGACGTGGTTCGTCTACAACCAGTACCAGCACTGGCTCTACACCGGTGACCGCGGTTATCTCGACCGGTGGTGGCCCGCGCTGACGAAGGCCACCGCGTGGCTGGAGTCGGTGCGCGCCCAGGACCCGCAGGGTCTGATCTCCTTCGGCGCCGTCAACTCCTGCGGGCACTACGGCTACAGCGACTGCGGGCACGAGACGTATGTCAACGCGCTGTACGCGCGCAATCTCCAGGAGATGGCGGCGATGGCGACCGCCCGGCACGACGGCTCCGCCGCCGGCACTTACGCCACGCGCGCGACCGCGGTCAAGGACGCGATCAACGAGCAGCTGTGGGACCCGGCGGTCGGCGCGTACCGGCTGTCGCGGGAGATCCCGAACGCCTATCCGCAGGACGCCAACGCGGCGGCGGCCCTCACCGGCGTCGCCGACCAGCGGCGGGCGAGCAGCGCGATGGACTATCTGCGCAGGACCAGTTGGAGCACCTACGGCGCGCTGACCGTGGCGCCGAGCACGCCCAACGCCTCGATCTCGCCCTTCTACGAGCCGCTGCCCAGCGGCTTCGAGGCGAGCGCGCGGCTGGGCCTGGCCGACGCGAGCGGTGCGCAGCAGACCGGCGGCCTGGATCTGATCCGGACCTTCTGGGGCTACCAGTTGGCGCAGGACCCGGGCGGCACCTTCTGGGAGAAGGCCAACCTCCAGGGGCAGCCGGGCATTTCGCAGTTCACCAGCCTCGCGCACGGCTGGGCGTCGGGCCCGACGGTCAGCCTGACCAATCAGGTCCTGGGTGTCACGCCGACCGGCGCCGGCTTCTCCTCGTACGACATCGTGCCGACGCCCGGCGACCTCACGTGGGCGCAGGGCAAGGTGCCGACCCCGCACGGGGCGATCGGCGCGTCGTGGCGGGTCGACGGCCGCGGCTTCACGCTGAGCACCGACGCGCCGCGCGGCACCACGGGACGGCTCGCGGTGCCGACCGGCGGCGCGAAGGTGCGGGTCACCCTCGACGGGCGGACGGTCTGGGACGGCACGAAGGCGGTCGGCCACGCCCGCGTCAGCGGTGACGGACGGTACGTGTACGTGAGCGGGGTGGGCGCGGGGCACCACACGCTGGCCACCCACAGGCGGTAGCACCGGCGAGGAGGACGCCACGGACACGCCGAACGGCCCGCGAGCGGTGGGGAGACCGCTCGCGGGCCGTTCGCCTTCGTCAGGCCGTGTACGTACGGGTCCGCCGTTACTCCTCCTCCGTCCCGCCGCCCGCGGATCCGCCGGGCAGCCGTTCGCGGATGGTGTCCATCACCGTGGAGTCGGTCAGCGTCGTCACATCGCCGAGGTCGCGGTGCTCCGCGATGTCCCGCAGCAGCCGGCGCATGATCTTGCCGGAGCGGGTCTTGGGCAGCTCCGCGACGACCAGGATCTGCCGGGGCCGGGCGATCGGCCCGATCTCCTTGCTGACGTGCGCCCGCAGTTGCCGGGCCACGTCGTCGCCGCCCGCCTCCTCGGCGGCCTTCTCGCCCTCGGCACGCAGGATCACGAAGGCGACGATGCCCTGGCCCGTCGTCGCGTCGGTGGCGCCGACCACGGCGGCCTCGGCGACCAGCGGGTGGGAGACCAGCGCGGACTCCACCTCGGTGGTGGAGATCCGGTGCCCGGACACGTTCATCACGTCGTCGACCCGGCCGAGCAGCCAGATGTCGCCGTCCTCGTCCTTCTTGGCGCCGTCGCCCGCGAAGTACCAGCCGGGGAAGCGCGACCAGTAGGTGTCGATGTAGCGCTGCTCGTCGCCCCAGATGGTGCGCAGCATGCCGGGCCACGGCTGGGTCAGCACCAGATAGCCGCCGGAGCCGTTGGGCACCGGGCGGCCGGTGTCGTCCACGACCTCCGCCGCGATACCGGGCAGCGGCCGCAGCGCGGAGCCCGGCTTGCAGGTGCTGACGCCGGGCAGCGGGCTGATCATCTGGGCGCCGGTCTCGGTCTGCCACCAGGTGTCGACCACCGGGCAGCGGTCGCCGCCGATGGCGTGCCGGTACCACATCCACGCCTCGGGGTTGATCGGCTCGCCGACCGAGCCGAGCAGCCGCAGCGACGTCAGGTCGTACTGGCCGGGGATCGTGTCGCCCCACTTCATGAAGGTGCGGATCGCGGTGGGCGCGCAGTACAGGGTCGTCACGTTGTACTTCTCGACGATCTCCCACCAGCGGCCCTGGTGCGGGGTGTCGGGGGTGCCCTCGTAGAGCACCGAGGTGACGCCGTTGGCGAGCGGGCCGTAGACGATGTACGAGTGGCCGGTGACCCAGCCGATGTCGGCGGCCGTCCAGTACACGTCCTGGTCGGGTTTGACGTCGAAGACCGCCCAGTGCGTCCAGGCGGCCTGGGTGAGGTAGCCGCCGGTGGTGTGCAGGATGCCCTTGGGCCGGGCCGTGGTGCCCGAGGTGTACATGATGTAGAGCGGGTGCTCGCTGTCGAACGCCTCGGCCTCGTGCGCGGGGTCCTGCGCGTCCACCAGGTCGTGCCACCACACGTCCCGGCCCTCGGTCCAGCCGACGTCCTGTCCCGTACGGCGGACCACCAGCACGCTGCGGACGTCGGGGCAACCCTCGAGCGCCTCGTCCACGGCGGGCTTGAGCGCGGAAGGGGCGCCCTTGCGGTAGCCGCCGTCCGCGGTGACCACCACGCGCGCGTCGCAGTCCAGGATCCGGCCGCGCAGCGCGTCGGCGGAGAAGCCGCCGAAGACCACGGTGTGCGGGGCGCCGATCCGGGCGCAGGCGAGCATCGCCACGACCGTCTCGGGGATCATCGGCATGTACAGCGCGACCCGGTCGCCCGCCTGAACGCCCAGGGACAGCAGGGCGTTGGCGGCGCGGCAGACCTGGTCCTTCAGATCGGCGTAGGTGAGGGTGCGGGTGTCGCCGGGCTCGCCCTCCCAGTGGAAGGCGACGCGGTCGCCGAGCCCGGCCCTTACGTGCCGGTCCACGCAGTTGTCGGCCACATTGAGCCGGCCGCCGGTGAACCAGCGGGCGAAGGGCGCCCCGCTCCAGTCGCGCACCTGGGTCCACGGCCGCGCCCAGTCCAGCCGGTGCGCCGCCGCGGCCCAGAACGCCTCGGGGTCGGCCGCGGCCTCCTCGTACGCGGCGGCGGTGACATTGGCGTGCGCGGCCAGTTCGGGCGGGGGCGGGAAGCGCCGCTCCTCTCTGAGCAGATTGGAGAGGGTCTCCTCGCTCATGAGTGGGCCTCTTCCACCGGCCCGGCCCGGCGGGCGCCGATCAGCGGGAAGACCGGGACGACGGCGCGCTTCCAGGTGCTGTTGGCGACGACGGCGAAGGAGGCGTACCAGGCGAGGACCGCGGTCACCAGGCCGAGCCAGCCGCCGACCTTGGTGATGCCGACGCTGGTGTCGAACTCGGCGACGGTCAGCACGATGAAGGTCGCCGACAGGGCCACGAAGACCGCGAAGAGCGCCGCGTTGGTGCGCAGGGCGGCGACCGTCATGTAGACGGTGAAGATCGCCCAGATCAGCAGGTAGAGGCCGGTGGCCTGGTTGGCGGTGTCCGGCGGGAGGTCGCCGACGACGAATTTCACATAGGCGGCGTAGGACAGCCAGAAGGCGCCGTAGGAGCCGAAGGCGGTGGCGCCGAAGGTGTTGCCCTTCTTGAACTCCCACATTCCGGCGAGGAGTTGGACGAGCCCTCCGTAGAACAGCGCGAGCGGCAGTACCACCGTGAGCAGATTCTGGTCGATCAGGTGTGCGTTGAAGGAACTGAGGACGAAGGTGGTGGCGGCGAATCCGGCGAGGCCGAGCGGCCCGGGGTCCGCGGTGGTGTCCGGTGCCGGCCGGTCGGTCGTGGCGGGGGTGCTCATCAGAGGGATCCCTCCTCGTCGAGGAACAGCGGCGGGCGGACGGCCTGCCCTGTGGGCCGTCCGGGGCCCGCATCCACGCTAGGAAGGGCGCCGACAAGCGGCCAGCGCCGTGCACCGGGCGTCGCCCAGCGGTCGGGTCGGGGCGGCGGACGGTCCCGGCGGTACGCCGAACGGTCCGTCAGACGCGGTGAACGGGGACGCCCGGGCGGCCGGGTTCCGGCTGGGCGCCGACCTCTTCCGGCAGGTGCATCCGCAGCATGACGCGGTCCACGGCCGCGGCCGAGATGCGCCCGCGGGTCAGCAGCGAGCCGGTGACCATGACCGCGAAGGCGATCGGCACCGTCCAGGCGGCGGGCTGTTCGAGCAGCGCGGCGCTCCAGCCGCCGCCGGTGCCGCGCACACTGGTGAGCACCACCGCGACGGCCGCGAGGCCGCCCCCGGCGACCAGGCCGAGCAGCGCGCCCAGATCGGTCAGACCGCGCCACCAGATGCCGAGCACCAGCAGTGGGCAGAAGGAGGACGCGGCGACGGCGAAAGCCAGGCCGATGGCGTCGGCCACCGGCAGTCCGGGGGTGGCGACCGTCATCACCAGCGGCGGTACGGCCGCGGCCAGCGACGCCCAGCGAAAACCCCGGGTCGAGCCGCGCAGCAGGTCCTGTGAGACGACCCCGGCCACCGACACGGTCAGCCCGGAGGCGGTGGACACGAAGGCCGCGAAGGCGCCCGCGGTGGCCAGTGCGCCCAGCAGCCGCCCGGCCTCGCCGCCTTGCGTGATCTGCGGCAGCACCAGCACCGCGGTGTCGGTCTGCCCGGTGAGCAGCAGTTGGGGCGCGAAGATCCGGCCGAGCGCCCCGTAGACCGGCGGCAGCAGGTAGAAGCCGCTGAGCAGGATGAGGACGAGCAGGGTGGTGCGGCGGGCGGCCCGCCCGTCGGGGTTGGTGTAGAAGCGGACGAGGACGTGCGGCAGTCCCATCGTGCCGAGGAAAGTGGCAAGCAGGACGGAGTAGACCGCGTACAGCGGGTGCCCCCGCCCGCCCGCGCCGGACAGCGGGCTGGCCCACCTCGCCCCGGTGGCCGGCTCCGTGCCTGCCTTGTGCGGTACGGGCACCCCTTCGGGGAAGGTCAGCGTGCTGCCCGCCGCCGCAGTGTGCGCACCGGCCACCAGCCGTACGCGCACGAGCCGTTGGCCGCCGCCGGGCGCGTGCTCCATGCCGTACGAGGTGCCGTCGAGGCCGCCGCTGACGGTGATCGTGACGGGCGCCGTGACGTCGAAGGTGACACGCTGGTCGATGTCGACGGCGGTGGTACGGGGGAAGCGCGGCACGTCGGGTGCGGTGAGCGAGGGTGTGCCCGCCGAGCGCCACGCCAGGACGAGGAAGACGGCGGGCACGGCGATGGCCGTGAGCTTCAGCCAGAAGTGGAAGCCCTGGACGAGGGTGACGCTGCGCATGCCGCCCGCCGCCGAGACCCCGGTGACGGCCGCGGCCACGACCACGGCGCCGGCCCAGCGCGGCGCGCCGGTCACCGTCTCCAGGGTGAGGCCCGCGCCCTGCAACTGCGGGACGAGGTACAGCCAGGCGATGACGGCGACGAAGACGCTCGCCACTTTCCGTACGGCGGTGGAGCCGAGCCGCTCCTCCGCGAAGTCCGGGAGCGTGTAGGCGCCGGAGCGGCGCAGGGGGGCGGCGACGAGCAGCAGCAGGACCAGATATCCGGCGGTGTAGCCGACCGGGTAGGCGAGCATGTCGACGCCGTACGCCATGAGCAGGCCCGCGACGCCGAGGAAGGAGGCCGCCGACAGGTATTCGCCGCCGATCGCCGAGGCGTTCCACAGCGGGGAGACCTCCCGGGAGGCGACGTAGAAGTCCGAGGTGGCCCGGGACAGCCGCAGGCCGTACACCCCGACCGCGACGGTCGCCACGAGGACGACGGCGAGGGCGGTGAAGCCGAGCGCCGGATTCATCCGGCCCCCGGGCCCGGGGCGTCGCCCGTCGCGGTCCCGTCGTGGGCCGGACCCGCCCCGGACCCTGGGGCGTTGAGCAGTTCGGTGAAGTCCCGCTCGACGCGCTCGGCGTACCGTACGTGGAACCAGGCCGCGCCCACCAGCAGCGGATAGGCGACGACGCCCAGCAGCAACCAGGCCAGGCGGACCCCGAGGACGTCCACGGTGCGCAGCCCGGGCGCGAGCGCGAAGGCGGCGGGCAGCCCGCCGAGCACCACCGTCAGTACGGTCAACACACCGAGCGACAGCCGCAGTTGGTCCCTGACCAGGGAGCGGACGTAGACCTGGCCGAGCCGAGGCTGCGCGTGCAGGTCCTCGGCGCGGGCCCGCGCGGACCAGCCGCCGGTGCGGTTGCGGCGCGGCGCGGTGACGGCGATCCGGCGCGGCGGCTGCGTACTACTCATGACGGCTCCCCGCCCGGTGCGGGCGACCACTGTGTCAGCAGGTCCCGCAGCTCCCTGGAGTGGCGCCGGCTGACCGGGAGTTCGCGGCCCGCGACCCGGACCGTCCAGTGCCCGGCGCCCGAGCGCAGCTCCTCGACATGGCGCAGCGAGACCAGATAGCCGCGGTGGATGCGCAGGAAGCCGTGCGCGGCCCAGCGGTCCTCCAGTACCGCGAGCGCGATCCGGACCAGCGGGGTGTGCCCGCCGGCGTGCAGCCGTACGTAGTCGCCCTGCGCCTCGGCGTACGCCACGTCCTCGCGGCGGATGAAGCGGGTGACACCGCCGAGGTCGACCGGGATGCGTTCGGCGGACAGGCCCGCCGGCGCCGGTCCGGCCGGCAGGGGCGTGCCCGCGCCGAAGCCGACCGCCGGGCCCGCGGCGGTCGCGGGCGCACCGCCCTCGATGACCGCGGCCACCCGCCGCACCGCCTCGGCCAGCCGCTCGCGGCCGACCGGTTTGAGGAGGTAGTCGCAGGCTTTGAGGGCGAAGGCGTCCACGGCGAAGTCCTCGTAGGCGGTGACGAAGACGACGGCGGGCGGGCGGGCGAAGCGGCCGAGTACCCGCACCAGGTCCAGGCCGTCCAGGCCCGGCATGCGGATGTCGAGGAAGACGGCCTCGACCGAACCGTCCTCCAGCAGCCGCAGCGCCTCGTCGCTGCTGCCCGCCGCGAGCACCCGGCCCACCCGCCGGTCGCCGCGCAGCAGATACGTCAGGTCCTCCAGGGCGGGCGGTTCGTCGTCGACGGCCAGGACTTGCAGCGGCTTCACGATGCGCGCACTCCGTTCCGGTACTTGGGCACCCGGACGTTGACCTTCGTCCCGGCGCCCGGTGCGGTCTCCACGACCAGGCCGTACTCGTCGCCGAACACCGCGCGCAGCCGTTCGTCGACATTGCCCAGGCCCAGCGAGTCGCCGTCGTCCTCTCCGGCGAGCCGCATCCTGACGTCCTCCGGGTCCATGCCCACCCCGTCGTCCTCCACACTGATCCGGCACTCGGCGCCGGTGTCCTCGGCCCTGATGGTGATGCGGCCGGGCGTCTGCTTGGGGCCGAGCCCGTGGCGCACGGCGTTCTCGACGATCGGCTGGAGGCAGAGGAACGGCACGGCGACCGGCAGCACTTCGGGCGCGATCAGCAGGTCGACGCGCAGCCGGGCGCCGAACCGGGCCCGTTCCAGGCGCAGATAGCGGTCGACCGAGCGCAACTCCTCGGCGAGCGTGCTGAACTGGCCGTGCCTGCGCAGGCTGTAGCGGGTCAGTTCGGCGAATTCCAGCAGCAGTTCGCGGGCCTGGTCGGGGTCGGTGCGGACGAAGGAGGCGATGGCGGTGAGCGAGTTGTAGACGAAGTGCGGGGAGATCTGGGCGCGCAGCGCCCGCAGTTCGGCCTCGATCATCCGGGTGCGGGAGCGGTCCAGCTCGGCGAGTTCGAGCTGCGAGATCATCCAGTGCGCGACTTCGCCGGCGGCCCTGACCAGACCGGCGGAGACCTGGCGCGCGTACACCGACAGCGCGCCGACGACGAGCCCGTCCACCATCAGCGGGACGACGACGGCGCTGCGGACCGGGCAGCGGTCGTCACCGCAGTGGATCTCCTCGGCGGGCACCACCCAGGGCCGCCCGGCGTCCGTCGCGTCCTTGGCGTGCGCCACCGCCTGCGCCGCGTGCCTGCGGCCCGGTCCCTCCCAGGCCAGCAGTTCGCCGTCGCCGATCACGGCCAGCGCGGGGGTGCCGAGCAGCTCCCGCAGGTGGCGGGCCGCGCGGCGGGCGGATTCCGGGTCGAGGCCGTCGCGCAGCGGGGGCGCGGCGAGCGACGCGGAGTGCAGGGTGGCGTAGGCGGCCCGGTCGGCGGGGGTGCCGAAGCCCCGGCGCCCGCGGACCAGCCAGAACAGTGCCGCCGCGGCGCCCGCGACCACCAGCGCGACCGACACCACGGTGATCACCGACCCCATGCCTGGCATTATCGCGACGCGCGGCGGCCCGAGACAGGTGCTGTCGGAAGATTTCGGAAGCTTCCGCGACCCTTTCGCACACCCTCCACTCCCTGCCCCGCTTCCCCGCCCCGGGCCCAGGCTTGGCCCGCGCTTTACGCGGGGCCTGCAACCGCCGTGGTCGGGCAGGGGTCTGTAGTGGACGTAGGTTGGGAACAGGACACGGTTGTCCGTCAGGACGCAGTCGGTGTTCAGGGATATGAGCGGAGCAGGGTGATGACGCGGTTCAGGGGCAGCTTGGGCATCTCGCTGGCGGCCGGCGCGATACTCGTGGGCACGAGCGCGTGCGGTGGCCACGACGGCCATGACGCCGCGTCGTCGGCCGGCGACGGAAAGCCGTCGGCCTCGGCGTCGGTGCAGCCGAGCGCGAAGCCCTCACCGACGAAGCCGACCCCCAAGGGTCCGCCGATGCTGCTCAACACGATCACCCCGATGGACAAGAGCACGGTCGGGGTGGCCATGCCGGTCTCGGTGATCTTCACCGACCCGGTGGCGACCTCGGCCCGGGCCAACATCGAGAAGCACATCAAGATCGCCACGTCGGTGCCGACCACCGGCGCCTGGCACTGGTTCAGCAGCACCCGGGTCGACTTCCGGCCCGAGACGTACTGGAAGCCCGGTACGCAGGTCACGGTCGACGCCGAGATGACCGATGTGCCCAACGGCAACGGCCGGTACGGCACGCACGGCTACCACCACGCCTTCACCATCGGCGACGACAACGAGACGACGGTCTCGGTGCCGGGCCACAGCATGAAGGTCACGCACAACGGCAAGGTGGTCAAGACGCTGCCGATCGACGCGGGCAGCTCCGACTGGCCGTCCTGGGACGGCACGATGGCCGTCATCGACAAGGCCGCCAAGGTCCACATGACCTCGTGCAGTGTCGGGATCAGCTGCGACAAGAAGGACAAGGACTACTACGACCTGACGCTGCCGTGGGACGTGCACCTGACGAATTCGGGCACGTACATCCACTACTCGGACGGCGACCCGTACCCGGGCCACAGCGTCGGCTCGCACGGCTGCGTGCACCTGTCGCTGGCGGACGCCAAGTGGTACTACAACTTCGTCAAGCAGGGCGACCCCGTGACCATCACCGGCTCCCCGCGCGGCAAGGCCGCCGGTGACAACGGCTACGCCGACTTCAATCTGTCCTGGTCGCAGTGGCTGCAGAACAGCGGCAGCGGTCAGATCACGACGGCGACCGCCTGATCCCTTCCGGTACCGCGCAGGGACGGCCGGGCCGGCCGGCGGAATCGATCCGCCCCGGTCCGCCCGGTCAGCTCTGCGCGGTCGGGCGGACGACGATCTCACCGACGTCGACCCCGGCCGGCTGCTCGATCGCGAAGGCGATCGCGCGGGCGACGGCCGCCGGCGGCATCGCCCCGTCCACGCCCGCGGCGGCGACGTAGGCGCGCACCTCGGCATTGGTGAGCGTCATCCCGGGTGAGATCACCGTCACCCGCAGCTTGTCCCCCGCTTCCTGGCGCAGCCCTTCGGAAATGGCGCGGACGGCCATTTTGGTGCCCGAATAGACGGACTGCCGGGGCACGATACGGTGCGCGGCCGTGGACGCGGTGTGCACGAAATGGCCGGAGCCCTGCGCACGGAAGACCGGCAGCGCGGCGGCGATGCCGTAGAGCACGCCTTTCACATTCACGTCGATCATGTCCTCCCAGTCCTCGACGCGCAGCTCGTCCAGGAGCGAGATCGGCATCACCCCGGCATTGCTCACCATGACGTCGAGCCGTCCGAAGCGTGTCGTCGCCAGGCCGACGAGCGCCGCGACATCGGCGCGTTCGCGCACGTCGGTGACGCGGTGGGCGACCTCGCCGCCCGCTTTTTCGATACGCGCCGCGAGATCCGCGAGTTTCTCCGCGCCGCGGGCGCCGAGGACGACTTTCGCGCCGCGTCCGGCGAGCAGCAGCGCGGTGGCCTCGCCGATTCCGCTGCTGGCCCCGGTGATGACGACGACTTTTCCCTCGATGGCGTCGGGTCCGGCGACGGCGGTGTCGGCGATGGCGTCGGGGCCGGTTCGCTCGGTGTCCTTGATTTCCGGCATGGCTTTTCCGTTCCTGTCAATGTAAGAGGGCTATCACCACGGTACGGTAAGAGGGCTATCACGTCCAGCGCGTCAGGAGGCGGCCCATGCCGGAGCACCCACGGCCGGAGCCCTCGGGCGGCGGCCGGGGCCGCCGCTACCACCACGGCGAATTGCGGGCGGCGCTGATCGAGACAAGCTTCGATCTGCTGGCCGAGTCGGGCCCCGCCGCCTTCTCGGTCGCCCAGGTCGCCCGCAGGCTCGGGGTGAGCACCGCGGCGCCCTACCGGCACTTCCCCGACCGCGACCATCTGATGGCGGCGGTCGCGGCGCGGGCGGCGGGCGAGCTGGCCGGACGGCTGCGGCAGGCCGCACAGGACGCCGGACCCGATCCGGTCGAACGCTTCGCCGCGACCGCCGGGGCGTATGTGCGCTTCGTCGGCGCCCGCGGCGCCGGCTTCGACGTGATCTTCGCGCGCGACCTGGAGCCGCTCCAGGACCGCGACCTCGCCGAGGCGGGCCGCGCGCTGATGGACCTGCTGCTCGACCTGGCCCGGCAGGCGCTCGGCACCGGCCTCGGCACCGACAGCCCGCAGGCGGCGCTGACCCTGCTGGAACAGCACGTGACGGCCGCCCACGGCTACGCCACTCTGCACTCCGGCGGCCTCTTCAGCCGCGTCGGCAGCCGCGAGGGGATCGACGGCACCGCGGATCTCGCGACGGCGGCGAGCCGCGCCCTGGTCCGCGGCGCCCCGGCGGACTCCGGCGGCTGATCGCGCCCGCCGCCGCGCGGCGCACAAGCGCCGGCGCGCCGGCACCCCGCCACCGGGCCCGCGCAGAAATCGCTGTCGCACACCTTGTCGTGAGCCCGTAACACGCCGTATGAATCTACCCATGCATCTTGAAACGTTTCGATCTCATCATGGGAGAGCCTTGTGAGGCGGCCGACTCGGGCCCCGCGCAAGGGTGTTGGCCCCGGGCGCCGTACGGCGCTGTTCGCCGTGACGGTGGCCGTCGGCGCGCTGATGCCCGCGGTCGGCGCGGCGGTTCCGGCCCAGGCGTCGGCGCCGCGCAGTCACGCACTGGCACCCACGTCGTTGCAGGTGGACGGGCATCCTTCGGACGTGCTGGTGGACAGTCAGCGGCCCACGCTGTCATGGGTGGTGAACGACTCGGGCCGGTCGGAGGCGCAGACGGCCTATCAGGTGGTCGTCGAGGCGGCGGCCGCGGGCAGGGGCGGTCACGCGCATCGGGTGTGGGATTCGGGGCGGGTTCGCTCGGCGGAGTCGGTGAATCGTTCTTATGGCGGTCCCGCGCTGGCGAGCGACACGACGTACACATGGCGGGTGCGCACCTGGGACCGGGCGGGCGACCGCTCGAACTGGTCGGCGCCCGCGCACTTCGACACCGCGCTGTTCGACCCGGCGGACTGGGACGCGTCCTGGCTGCGGGTCGCCGACGGCGCCCTCGTCCGCGGTGACATCGACCTGCCCAAGCAGGTGACCCGCGCCCGGCTGTACTTCGGCGCGCAGGGCATCGTGGAGCCGCATGTCAACGGCCGGGTCGTCGAACCGGACCAGGTGCTCAACTCCACCGTCACCGACTACACCAAGCGCGTGCTCTACCGCGGTTTCGACGTCACCAAGGACCTGGTGCGCGGCCGCAACGCGGTCGCCTTCATGGCGGGCAAGGGTCAGTTCTCCGGGCAGCCGACCTTCGTGGCGCAGCTCGACGTCACCTACGCCGACGGCACATCGGCCGCCTTCGGCACCGGGCAGGACTGGCGTACGACCGCGGGTCCGGTGACCGGCGACGACTTCTACCTCGGTGAGACCTACGACGCCCGCGAGGCGGTGACCGGCTGGGACACCGCGCGTTTCGACGACAGCGGGTGGAAGCCGGTGATCGCGGTCGCCGCCGCGTCGCACCCGCAGAGCCTGGCCCAGGGCAAGCCGGTGACCACGCTGGACACCACGTCCTGCTGCGGCTGGTCGCCGGCCGCGCTGACCGACGGCGTGGACGGCTCGACGGACGCCTCGCAGGGCTACCACTCGGCGATCGCGCAGAGCGCGGACAGCACCAAGTGGGCGCAGGTGGACCTGGGTTCCGACCAGCCGATCTCGTCGGTGCGGCTGTTCCCGGCCCGGCCGACCAATGACACGGCGGGCGATCTGCCCGGCGCCGGTTTCCCGGTGCGCTACCGCGTCCAGGCCAGCGACGACCCGGACTTCGCCACCGCCACCACGATCGTGGACCGCACCGACGCCGACCAGCCCAACCCTGGCACCCAAGTGGTCAGCATCCCGGCCTCGGTGACGGCCCGTTATCTGCGGGTCACGGCCACCAAGCTGTACTGCAACGGCTCGGGGTGCAGCTTCCGGCTCGCCGAACTCGGCGTGTACGGCGCACACCCGGCGACCGTCTACGGCGGGATCACCCGGCTCCAGGCCGACACCACACCGCCGACCCGGATCACCAGGACCCTGAAGCCGGTCAAGGTCACCCGTCCGGTGGCGGGTTCGCAGGTCTACGACTTCGGCACGAACATCGTCGGCTGGGCGACGATCCGCGCGAGCGCCCCCGCGGGCACCGAGGTGGACATCAAGAAGGGCGAGATCCTCGCCCCCGACGGCCAGGTCACCACGGCCAACATCAGCTTCGGCTCCGGCGATCCGGTCCGGCAGACCGAGCACTACACCTTCGCGGGACACGGCACCGAGACGTACGCCCCGCACTTCAACTATTCCGGCTTCCGTTACGCGCAGCTCACCGGTGTCCCCGACGGCACCACGCTCACGATCACCGCGCAGGAGGTGCACTCCGACGTCGCCACCACCGGCCGGTTCGACACGTCCGACGACCTGCTGAACAGCATTCAGGACGCCGTCGTGCAGACCCAGTTGAACGACCTCCAGTCGATTCCGCTGGACTGCCCGACCCGGGAGAAGCACGGCTGGCTCGGCGACGCGGGCGACACCGACGTCGAGGCGATGAGCAACTTCGACATGCAGGCGCTCTACTCGCAGTGGACGCAGACCATCAGGACCAGTGCGCACGCCGACGGCAGCCTGCCCTCGGTCGCGCCCACCCAGGGCAGCAACGACTGGTTCACCGACCCCGCGTGGGGTTCGGCGTACCCGCAGATCGTCTGGGACTCCTACACGCAGTACGGCGACCCGGGCCTGGTGCGGGCCAACTACGCCCAGGTCAAGTCCTGGGTGGACTACCTGGGCACGATCAGCGACAGCGATCACGTCGTGACCAGGGCGCCCGGTTCCTGGGGCGACGACTGGGTGGCGTCGGTCAGCACCCCGCACGTCTTCTTCCAGACCGGCTACTACTACCTGGACGCGACGCTGCTGGCGAAGATGGCCGCCGTGGTGGGCGACACCGCGGACGCCGCGCACTACACCGACCTGGCGCGGCAGATCGGGGCCGGCTTCACCAAGCGGTTCTTCAACGCCGACACCGGTGTGTACAGCACCGGCACCCAACTGGCGTACGCGATGCCGCTGGTGCTCGGGCTGGTCCCGGACGGCCACCGGCAGCAGACCGTCGACCGGCTGGTCCAGGACATCGCCAAGCACGACAATCACGTCACGACCGGCTTCGTCGGCACGTCCTTCGTCTACCAGGCGCTGGGCATGGCGGGCCGCAACGACGTGGCGCTGGCGGTCGCCGAGCGCACGGACTTCCCGAGCTTCGGCTACATGGTCACCAACGGCCCCGGCACGATCTGGGAGAAGTGGCCCAACTCCTCGGCGGCGGACGGCACGTCGTCCAAGGACCACATCGGTCTCGCCGGTTCGATCGGCCAGTGGTACTACCAGCAGCTCGGCGGCATCCAGCCGGACACCTCGCCAGCGGGCGCGGCGTACCGCACCTTCACGCTGGCGCCGAGCGTGGTGGGCGATCTGACGCACGCCTCGGCGCGGCAGGAGACGGTGCGGGGCACCGTCGTCAGCTCGTGGCAGCGCAAGGGGTCGACGCTGACCTACCACGCGGTGGTGCCGGTCGGTTCGACGGCGACGGTGAAGGTGCCGCTGCCGGGCGGCAAGGGCTCGACGGTCACCGAGGGCGGCCGGACGATCTTCGCGGGCGGCAGGCGCGGGCAGAGCGACCCCGGGCTGAGCGTGGGCACCGCCGACGACTCGGCGCTCACCCTGACCGCGGGCTCCGGTGACTACACCTTCACCGTGCGCGCGCCGCGCACACCCTTCACCCAGCTGTCGGTCTCCGCGGGCGCGCCCGCCCCGGCGCTGGCGGGCGGCAGCGACGGTACGACGATCGGCGCGGTCATCGAGGGCCGCTCGACCGCGTCCGGCGCCACGGCGACGGTCGGCGCCGACGTCCCGGCCGGCTGGACCGTCGCGGCGGCGCCGACGGGCGTCCCGCTGACCCCGGCCGCGACCGCGACCCTGGCGAACGTCAAGGTCACCCCGCCGAGCGGCACCAAGAGCGGTACGTATCCGGTCACGGTGACCGTCAAGGCTCCGGGCGGCACGACGGCGAAGGCCACGGTGGACGTGCTGGTGCTCGGCAGTTGGCCGCAGGGCACCAAGGCGACCGCGTCCAGCGAGCACGCGCCGAATGTAGTGGACGGCGCGACCCGTACGTACACCGCGTCCAATGCCGTCGACGGTGATCTGACCACCTTCTGGAACGACGACACCGACTCGGCGTACCCGGACACCCTCACCGTCACCGCGCCGGACCCGGTCGCGCTGAACGGGGTGGGCTTCGCCTCGCACAGCGACGGTGTGCCGACCGATTTCACCGTCCAGACCTGGGACGGCGGTCAGTGGGTGACGCGGGCCGACATCAAGGGCAACACCGATCAGTACCGCTGGATCCCCTTCGCGGGACCGGTGACCACCACACAGGTCCGGGTGGTGGTGACGGCGGCGCAGAACAGCTTCAGCCGGATCGTGGAGCTGACGCCGTAGCAGTGGATCCGACGCCGTAGCACCACGGGCGCGCCGCATCAGGAGCGCGTCCGCCGAGGGCGGTCCGCCGCTTCGCACCCGATCGGACCACAGGGTGCGGAACAGACGGGCCGCCCTCCGGCTTGACACTGCTGTCAGCACGCGCACGGATCGAGGAAGGCCGGACATGGGACAGTACGACCGCCTGGGCAGGATCGGGATCTGGAACAGCGCCTGGAGCAGGGCGGCCTGCGGTGAGGGCCTGACCTGGACCCCGGCGTACGAGGAGGCCGCCGCCGAGGTCGAGGCGCTGGGCTACGGTGCGGTCTGGCTGGGCAGCAGTCCGGGGGTGGAGGCCGCGGAACCGGTACTGAAGGCCACCGAGCGGCTGACGGTGGCGACCGGCATCCTCAACATCTGGAACCACGACGCGGCCGATGTCGCCGCCCGGCGGGCCGCGGTGGAGCGCGCCCACCCGGGACGGTTTCTGCTCGGGCTCGGCGTCAGTCACAGCCGGGCCGTCGAGCGGTACGCCAAGCCGTACTCGGCGATGCGCGACTATCTCACCGGCCTGGACGAGGCGCCGGAACCGGTGCCCGCCGACCGCCGGGTGCTGGCGGCGCTCGGCCCGAAGATGCTGGAGCTGTCCCGGGACCGGGCGGGCGGCGCGCACCCCTATCTCGTGACGCCGGAGCACACCGCGAAGGCGCGGGCGATCCTCGGCGACGGGCCGCTGCTGGCGCCGGAGGTCAAAGTGGTGCTCGACACCGATCTCGACGCGGCCCGCGGCAAGGCCCGCGAGCACCTGGCGATGTATCTGGCGCTGTCCAACTACACGAGCAATCTGCTGCGTTCGGGCTTCACCGAGGAGGATCTGGCGGGCGGCGGCAGCGACCGGCTGGTGGACGCGGTCTTCGTCCTCGGCGACGAGGCGGCCGTCGCGGCGCGTGCGGCGGAATTCCTCGCCGCGGGCGCCGACCATCTGGCCGTCCAGGTGATCAACGGCGACCCGGCGCGTCCGCTGCCGCTGGAGGAGTGGCGGCGGCTGGCGCCGGCCCTGATCACCGGCTGAGCCCGCCGCCGGTGGTGGTGCCGGGGCGCCCGCCCGCCGCGGACGGGCGCCCCGGGTCCTGGTGTCGCCCCGGCGCCGGCCAGGCGTCAACGCCCTTGCAGGGCCTTGACGTTGTTGCCGAAGGTCCAGCTCTTCGAGCCGTCCCAGTTCAGCGACCAGGTCATCAGGCCCTTGAGCGCGCCGGAGTAGGAATTCCACGCCTGCGAGACGAGGTTCGGCGCCATGTAGCCGCCGCCCGCGCCCGGTTGGGCGGGCAGCCCCGGGACCTGCTTGTCGTACGGCACCCGGACGGTGGTGCCCTGGACGACGAGACCGGTGTTGAGGCAGCTGGTCTGCGCGGTGAAGCCGGCCACCGTGCCGGCCTCGTACGAGTCGCCGTGGCAGCCGTACATGCTGCCGTTGTAGTACTGCATATTGAGCCACCAGAGCCTGCCGTTGTCGGCGTACTTCTTCACGATCGGCAGGTAGGCGCCCCAGATGGAGCCGTAGGTGATGCTGCCGCCGGTGACGTACGCCGTCTCGGGGGCCATCGTCAGGCCGAATCCGGCGGGCATCCGGGACAGCACGCCGTCGATGATCCGTTCCAGGTTGGCCTGCGAGGCGGACAGGGTGCCGATGCTGCCGCTGCCGACCAGGCCGGTCTCGATGTCGATGTCGATGCCGTCGAAGTTGTACTGCTTGAGGATCGGCACGATGGTGTTCACGAAGCGGTCGGCGACCGCGCTGGAGCTGAGGTCGATGCCGGCGGTGGCGCCGCCGATGGACATCAGGATCGTCGCGCCCGCGGCCTTGGCCTGGCACATCTCGGCCGGGGTGGCGACCTTGACGCCCGAGTCCATGCCGTCCTGCCAGAGCACGGTGCCGTCGGAGAGGATGACGGGGAAGGCCGCGTTGATCACGTTGTAGCCGTGGGCGGCGATGCGGCTGTCGGTGATGGGGATCCAGCCGAGGCCGGGGTGCACGCCGTTGGCGGCGCCGTCCCAGTTCTCCCAGTAGCCCTGGAGGACCTTGCCCGAGGGCTTCGCCTTGGTGGCGCAGGTGTCGGCCGCCGCCGACGCCGGCCGTGCCGCGTGGGCCGCCGCGGCGGCCGGGATCTGTGTCAGGAATGCCATGGCCAGGCCGATGCCCAGCAGACGTAACCGCCGACCGATCATGTCGTGCTCCTCGTGGTGTCGTCGCGCACTCACAGGGCCGTGGTGGACCGGATCGTAAAGTGGTCTCAACCACTCGTCAATAGGTCTGGACCAAGCCCGGTGAGTGCGGCGACGCGACAGGAGCGACGGGCCCGTCAGCCCGTGGTGGGGCGATAGCTGTACGAGGTGGTGGTCACCGCGCACACGCTCGGCGAGATGATCTCGACGCGGAGCACCTTGGCGCCCGGGTCGTAGTCGACGCCCTCGGTCTCGAAGGAGCCCGAGCAGATGCTCTTCTTCGGCACCTGGAAGAGGGTGCTGACCTGGCCGGTGACCGGCGTGCCGTCCAGCGCGTGCGGGAGGTCCACCTGGAAGACGTCCTTGGCATCGTCGTCCGAGACGCACACCAGCCGGGTGGTGGAGACGAAGTCGCAGCCCTGCACGTCGGTGACCGGCGTGCTCAAGGTGATCTGGCCGGCCTGCGGGAGGGTGCCGCCGGTGGCCGGGGTGGCGGGGTTGGTCAGCGGAGCGGGGAAGACCTGGAGCCGGTTCACGGTGTTCCACTCCCCCTCGACCAGCCACTGCCCGTCGGGCGAGACGGTCGCGAAGGAGTTGTTGAGCAGTTCGCCGGGGTCCAGCGGGTGCGTGTAGTCGTAGGCGTGCCCGTCGGGCGTGGTGACCTCGAACATCTTCGAGGTGGCGTCGTCGCCGCCCTGGTAGGCGTCGTAGGTGTAGCCGCCCACGATGTCCGGGTCGCCGATGTGGTTCCAGCCGGCGACGCGCAGGCGCAGCGGGATCGAACCGAGCCCGCGGGTGAGCACCGAGCCGTCGGCGCGGGTGGCGATGCCCTCGCCGGCGGTGAGCGTGCTGAGCGTCGAACTGCCGGCGGCGGTCCAGCCGCCGGGCGAGTCGGCGTGCGCCGTCGAGGTGCCGACGGCGGCCAGGGCGGCGGTGGCGAGCAGCAGGGCGGCGGCGCGGCGGCTGAGGGCGCCGGCGGTTGCGGTCAACGGAACTCCCGGTCTCGGCAGTTGGACCGCCCGCGGCTCGGGACGGCCCTGTGACAGCAGTGACCCTAGCGGCGGACGGGCCGCGCGCACCACGGCACCCCGGCCAATTCGCCCTGAACAGGGGGTGGGCGGTGGGGCGTTGAGGTGTCGGGTGCGCACATGGGTGCGGGGCGGGTACCACCGGTCGTGCCGGTCGTACCCGCCCCGCGCTCTCCGCGGTGGACCGCCGGGGTCAGGCCGTCGCCACGGAGAAGATGTGCATGTCACCGCCGTCCGTGCTGGACGGCAGCGTCACGCTGGCCAGTTGCTTGCCCGCCTGGAGCGCGATCGGCGCGGTGGCGAAGACCTCGGTGCCCACCGGGTCCTTGCCGCCGCCCTGTACGTCGCGGTAGGTGGTGTGCACCGCGACGACGTTGCCGTACGAGGGCTGCTGCGCGCCGCCGCCGAGGGTCCAGTCGCTGAAGCCGATGTCGGCCTGCTGGGTGGTGCCGTCGGTGTACGTCAACGTGACCGTGCCGGTGGTCTGGCCCTCGCTCGCGCTGCCGAGCAGGCTCAGCTTCGTCGCGCCGGCCGACGTCTTGGAGACGTCCAGGACCTGGTCCTCGCCGCCGACCACGATGTTGTCGGGGGCGCCGGGCGCCACCTGGGGCCAGGTGAAGTCGAAGCCCGCGGCTGAGACGGTGCCGCCGGGGGTGGCACCGGCCGCGGCCAGCGCCGCCGCCGAGTAACTCCACCCCTCACCGTCGAAGTTGGCGGCCGGATTGGTGTCGTCCGCCGAGATGCCGGCGTTGTTGACGTACCAGGTGATGGTGCCGCGCACTCCGACCGTCACCGACAGGGACACCGGCGGCGCGGTGCCGCCGTGCGAGGAGGTCAGGGTGATCGGGACGGTGTAGACACCGGGCTTGGTGTCCTTGGCGACCGACACCGACAGCTTCGCGTCCGCCGCGCCCTCCTTGGGCACCCGGACCCGGCCCGACGCGGGCGTGAGGCTGATGCCCGCCGGCGCCTTCGCGTTCCACCGGACGTCGATCGTCTTGTCCTGGATGGTGGTGAGCTTCAGCGTGCTGGTCTCGGTGCCGCCCGGCTCGACCTTGACCTGGCCGGGCGCGGTCGAGGCGAAGAACTGTGCCTCGCCGTCGCGGAAGGACGGCGGCGCGTCCTTGGCGGAGCTGCCCCACTTGGTGTTCGCGGTGCCGCCCAGGGTGTAGTCGAGGGTGCCGCCGCGGGTGGCGAAGGAGGCGGGCAGCCACGGATTGTCGGACTTCTTGCCGTTGACGCGCAGGCCCTGGATGTAGATGTTCTTCGTGGACGCCTGCGGCGCGTTGACGGTGATCTTCTTGCCGAGGCCGGTACGGATCACCGCGTGCGGGAAGACCGGCGCGGACAGCACCAGGTCGGCGCGGCTGGGCACCTGCGGGTACATGCCGAGCGCGGAGAAGACGTACCACGACGACATGGTGCCCGCGTCGTCGTTGCCGGGGATGCCGCCGGGGGTGTTGGTCCACAGCCCGTCGGTCTCGGCGCGCACGGTCTCCTGGGTCTTGTACGGGGCGCCCAGGTAGTCGTACAGGTACGGCGCGTTGATGTCGGGCTCGTTGGTGGCGTCGTAGCGGGTCTGGTCGCGGGCGGAGAAGTCGAAGGTGCCGTCCGGGTTGCGGAAGAAGGCGTCCAGGCGGGAGATCGCGGTGGCGTTGCCGCCCATCGCCTTCGCCAGGCCCTCGACGTCGGAGTAGACCATCCACGTGTAGCGGGCGCTGCTGCCCTCGACGAAGCCGCTGCCGGTCGAGGGGCTGAAGTTGGCCCCCGACCACGACCCGTCGGACCTGCGGTCGCGCATGTAGCCGCCCTGCGCGGTCGCGTTCGGGTCGAAGACGTTGGTCCAGTTGCCGCTGCGCTCGGCGAACTTCTTCTGGTTCTTGCGGTCGTGCACCTGGCCGGCCAGCTCCGAGATGCCGAAGTCGGCCGCGGCGTCCTCCAGCGTCTCGGCGGCGCCGCCCCAGCAGTGGCAGTTGTCGGCGGGCACGTAACCGAGTTGGAGGTACTTGTCCAACGCCGGTCGCTGGCCCACGCATTCGACGTTGCAGCCGGAGCTGTCGGAGTCGTTGGCGGTCGGCACCGTGGCGGCCTTCACCAGCGAGGCGAGGGCGCCCTTGACGTCGAAGCCGTGGCCGCCGAAGGCGTAGATGCCGGCCAGCGCCGCGTCCGAGGGGTCGCCGGACATGATGCTGGTCTTGCCGTTCTCCAGCAGCCAGCGGTCCCATTCGCCGTCGCGCTGCTGGGCATAGTTGTACAGCGACTGCGCGTAGTCGCTGCCGACCCGGGTGTCGAGCAGGGTCAGCAGCTGCACCTGGGCCCGGTACTGGTCCCAGCCGGAGAAGGTGCCGTACTGCGCGTGCTGTCCGCGTGCCAGCGAGTGGGTCTTGCGGTCGCCGCCCAGGTACTGGCCGTTGACGTCGCTGGTGAGGGTCGGCTCCAGCATCGAGTGGTAGAGCGCGGTGTAGAAGGTGCTCGTCTGGTCGGCGGAGCCGCCGGAGACCTGGATCTTGCCCAGCGCGCTGTTCCACGCGGCGGTCGCCTTGGACCTGATGGAGTCGAAGCTCGCGTGCGGCGGGTTCTCGGCGGCGAGGTTGGTCTCCGCGTTGTGCGCGCTGACGTACGAGATCGCGACCTTGGCCTGCACCTGCTTGGTGCCGGGCGCGAAGGTGACGTAGGCGCCGGAGCCCTTGCCCGCGGTGGCGTTGCCGCTGGAGTTGTAGCCGGTGCCGCCGGAGGCCGTGGTGGAACCCGGGTTGAGGGTGCCGTCGGTCCAGGTGCCGACCTTCGCGAAGTCCTGGTCGAAGTGCGCGGTGAAGTAAAGGGTGTAGACGTCGTGCCGGTTGTTGGCGCTCTGCGGGCCGCAGAAGTTGCCCGCGCTCACCGAGCCGGTGACGGTACGGGCCGCGGCGTCGACCGTGACGTCGGCGGCGGCGCTGCCGCTCTCGGAGTTGGAGGTGCGGAAGAGCATGCTGGCGGGCTTGTCGGCGGGGAAGCCGAACTCGCCGGTGCCGGTGCGCGCGGTGGTGGTCAGTTCGGCGCTGGCGCCGCTGTCCAGGCCGACCTTGTAATAGCCCGCCTGCGCCGTCTCGTTGGCGTGCGAGAAGGTCGACGCGTACTTCGCGTCCTTGGTGTCGGAACTGGGCGAGGAGTCGACGTCGCCGACGTACGGCATGATCGGTATGTCACCGTTGGCGCCGGAACAGCCCACACCGTTGAGGTGGGTCAGGCTGAAGCCGCGGATGCGCGTCGCGTCGTACTGGTAGCCGCCGGGGGCGGGCGTGGAGAACTGGTTGCCCGTCGAATTCTGCGGGCTCCAGGCCAGCATGCCGAACGGGGTGACGGCGCCCGGGTAGGTGTTGCCGGCGTTCGATGAGCCGATGAGGGGGTTGACGGCGGCGGCCGGTGCCGCGCCGTGGCCGCCGGCGGAGCCGGGGGTCGCGCTCGCCGGGCCCGCGCCGAGTCCGAGGCTGACACCGAGGACGGCCGTCGCCACCGCGGCCACCGCGCTCACGCCGCGGCCTCTCCATCGTTTTCTGTCTCTGCCCGTCGGCCGCGCTGCTTTGTCCGACACGATTCCCACCCTTCGTATGCATCGCTTACGACAACGTTGTCAAACGATCAACAGTAGATGTTCCTCCGGGGGTTGGAGGGTGTCAAGACTTGTCAGGTCCTGGAGAAGCGTGTGAGGTCCCTGTGGGTCCGCCGTGCGGCGGGCCGGACACTTCGGTCAACCGGCCGAACTCCACGGGAGGCCGGGGCGTCGATCGGGTAACTTTACCGGATGGACACGACCGTCGCCGTCGACCGCTTCGACCTGCCCGCCAGCGCGCGGTCCGTACTGCGGGCGCTCGCGGTGGACGGTCCCGCGACCCGGCCGCAGCTCAGTACGGCGCTCGCGCTGTCCCGGCCGACCATGTCGGTGGCCATGGCCGAACTCTCCCGGCTCGGGCTGGTCGCCGGGCAGGGCAGTTCGCGCGGCGCCACCGGGCGCAGCGCCGTGCTCTATTCACTGGCGGCCGGCGCCGGGCACGTACTCGGCGTCGAGATCGGCGCCACCGGTGTACGGGCCGCCGCGTACACCCTCGACGGCCGGGAGATCGGCGCCGCCGAGGAACGGCTGGCCGCCGACCAGCCGACGGTCACACCGGAGGCCGCGGACGCCGCGGCGGGCGTGGTCCGTACGGTACGGGCGGAGGTGGGCGCGCGCTTCGGGCCGCTGCGCGAGGTGGTCGTCGCGGCGCCGACACTGCCCACCACCGGGCGGGGGCGCGGCGGTTCGGCCGGCCCGTCCGACGGCGGCCTCCAGGCCGACGGGACCGTACGGATCACCGACGCGCTCGACGTGCCGGCCGGGGTGCCGGTCACCGTCGAGAACAACGTCAACTGCGCGGCCGTCGCCGAGCACAGGTTCGGCGTGGCGCGCGACGAGCAGATGTTCGCGTACATCCAGGTCGGCGTGAAGATCGGTGTCGGGATCGTGGTCGACGGACGGCTCATGCAGGGCGCCAACGGGGCGGCCGGTGAGGCCGCGATGCTGCCTTTCCCCTGGTCGCCGTCGCACCGGCCCGAGCGGGCCGGGCTCGAACGGTTCCTCGGCTCCGACGCTCTGATGGAGCGGTGCGCGGCGTCGTGGCCTCCGGCCGGGGCGGGGAGTGTGCCGCGTGACGCCAAGGCTCTTTTCGAGGCCGCCGCCTCGGGGCATTCCGCCGCCCGGCGGGTGGTCGATCAGCACGCCGCCGACATCGGACGGCTCGTCGCCGGAGTCGTCGCCCTCCTCGACCCCGGGCTTGTCGTCCTCGGCGGCGGCGTCGGGCAGAACCAGCTCGTCCTTCTCGAAGTGCGGCGCGTTGTCCGGGAGTTGGCTTGGGACACAGAGGTGACGGTCGGCGGTCTCGGTGACCGCGCCACCCTCCTCGGGGCGGTTCACTTGGCAGTGGGCCGGGCCTTGGATTCCATGGCGTAGCCGCTGCGCTCGCGCCGGCGGAGTGCGGTGCGTGATCTCCTGCGGAGTGCGGTTCGTTAGGGGCGCGGGGAACTGCGCGCTCAGCCCACGCCAGGCCGCAGGCAAAAAACCGCCCCCAGCGGGGCAGACGCTGTTGTTGTGCGACCACCGGGCCGGTGGGGGCTGAGCGCGCAGTTCCCCGCGCCCCTATCGGGCACCCACTTCCGCCAGCGCAGCGCCGCGTCCCCGCGCCCCTGAGGGTTACCGCACTCCGCCGGCGCGCCCCCGCGCCCCTGGAAGACCTCACTCGCCGTCAGGCGAAAAGGCACCCCACCCCGCGGGGGGCTCGGGCACGCCCCGGAGAGGGGTCAGTACGGGTAGTGGATGGGGGTGTGCTGGTAGGTGAGCCAGCGGAGTTCGGTGAATTCGTGGAGATTGGACTCCCCGCCGGCCCGGCCGCCGAGGCCGGACGCGGCGCGCCCGCCGAAGGGGACATGGGCCTCGTCGAGGCACGTGGAGTCGTTGACGTGGACCATGGCGGCCCCGAGCCGAGCGGCGAGGCGCCCCCCACGGGCGAGGTCGCCGGTGACGATGGCGTCCACGAGACCGTAGGACGTGTCGTTGGCGACGGCCAACGCCTCCTCCTCGGAGTCGACGGCGAGCACGGGCGCGATCGGCGCGAAGATCTCCTCGGTCCACAGCGCCATCTGCGGGGTGACCCCGGTGACGACGGTGGGCCGGTGGAAGAGTCCGTCTCCGTCGCCGCCGGCGACGACCGTGGCGCCGGCCCCGACCGCCTCGTCCAGCAGCTTGCGCGCCCGCTCCCGCTGCTCGACGCTGATCATCGGCCCGAGCCCGACCCCGTCGCCCGTCGGGTCGCCGACCGTGATCCGCCCGGCGCGGGCGGCGAGTTCGGCGACGTACGCGTCGAAGACCGGCCGCTGCACGATGTGCCGGCCTGCGGTGATGCAGGTCTGGCCCTGGTAGTGGAAGGCGGACCAGGCGCCGATCTGTCCGGCCTGGTCGAGGTCGGCGTCGTCCAGGACGATCAGCGCGTTGTTGCCGCCGAGTTCGAGGGAGACCTTCTTCAGCCGCTCCCCCGCGTCCCGCGCGATGATCCGGCCGACCGCGCTGGACCCGGTGAAGTGCACCATGGCGATGTCGGGGTGGGCGGTGAGCGCCTCGCCGGTGTCCTGGCCGCCGGGCACCACCTGGAGGACGCCCGCGGGCAGTCCGGCCTCGGCGAAGAGGTCGGCGAGCAGCAGGCCGCCGCTGAGCGGGGTGTGCGGCGAGGGCTTGAGCACCACGGAGTTGCCGACGGCGAGCGCGGGCGCGAGCACCCGCATGGCGAGCACCAGCGGGAAGTTCCAGGGGGTGATGACGCCGACGACGCCGAGCGGTACGCGTTCAGCAATGCTTTCGCGGCCGGGCGCGCGCGACGGCAGCGTCTCGGCGCGGACGTGTCCGGCGAGCGCCGCGGCCTGGTGCAGCTCGTCGACCGCGCCCGCGACCTCGTAGTCGGCCTTGCCGCGGATCGATCCGGTCTCGCGGACGATCAGTTCGGCGAATTCGTCGGCGCGGGCGCGCAGCCGGGCGGCGACGTCGCGCAGCACGTCGGCCCGGGTGCCGAAGTCGGCCGCGGCCCAGGCCCGGCCGGCGACGGCGGCCTCGCGGGCGGCGCGGTCCAGGTCGGCGGGTGACGCCAGGCCCGCCTCGCCGAGCGGTACCTGGGCGGCCTTGTCGTACACCGTGGAGGTCCGCCCGCCCTCGGCCGGGACGAAGGCCCCGCCGATGAAGAGGGCGCCGTTCCAGGGCTGCGGCGTGGATGGGGTCGGCATGGCGGGCCTCCGGGGCGACACGGTCGAAGCGCGGGGGGACGTACGGGAGTTGCCCGGGACCCGCCGCGCGCGGCGGTGTCCCGCGCGTCCTCGCGGGCCCACGCGCGTCAGAGTTTGTTAACCTTCCGAACTCTCAACATAGCAGCGCCTCACGTCCTTGAGGAGAGCCGTTCGGCAAAGCCCGCGCCCGTGCCCGGCACGGCGCCCTCACAGGCCGGGACCGGCGACGACGTCTCGACACGGCCGTACTGGTCACGGCAGATTGATCCCCGGCAACTCCCGTACGTCCCGCACCTCTCACACCTTCCGCATCGCCCGTCCTCCCCACTCCCCCGAGGAAGTGACCGAATGCGCGATCAGACCTCCCCGCGCGGGCGCGCCTTGGCGCGGTCCCTGCTCGCCGCCGCCGTGTCCGTCGGCGCGATCCTGGCCCTGACCACCGCGGGCACCGCGGCCGCCGCCCCGGCCGGCTCCCCCGCGCCGGCCCCGTCGTACGTGGAGGACGGCTACCAGGACCCGGTGACGGCGCTGCCGCCGGTGAGCAGGCCGGACACCCGGCACTGCGCGGTCACCGTCATGCGGCACGACTTCGCCAACTCCTACGGGCAGCCGTTCACCGGCACGGTCACCCCGCCCAAGGACTGTCCCGGGCCCTGGTCCAAGGTCGTCCTCGACTGGTCGGGCAGCGTCGCGGGCCGCCAGTACGACCGGCTGGCGGGGGTGTGGATCGGCGGCGCGGAGGTGCTGCGCACCAGCACGCCCGAGCCGGACGACGACGGCATCACCTGGAACGTCGAGAAGGACATCACGTCCTTCACCCCACTGCTGCGCGACCCGCAGCCGCTCGTCGCCGACCTCGGCAACATCGTCAACAGCACGTACACCGGCACCTATCACATGACGCTGACGCTCACCTACTACGCGGCGGACCGCCGGCATCCGGCCCCGGCCGTGGCCGACCGTGTGCTGCCGCTGTCGGGGGACGCCTCGCCCGGCTGGTACGAACTGGCGCCCGGCGCCTCGGCGTCGAAGTCGGTGGTGCTGCCGCGCAATCTGACCACCGCGCGGCTGGAGGCGTACGCGCGCGGCGGCGGCTGCGACGAGCAGTGGTTCGACGCGGTGCCCAGCGACCTCGCCGCGCAGGACCCGGACTATCTGTGCGGCGGCGGCCCGTACCGTGAGGTGCAGGTGGCGGTCGACGGCAGGCCGGCGGGCCTGGCCCAGCCGTATCCGGTGGTCTACTCGGGCGGCCTCGTACCGACGCTGTGGCGGCCGATCCCGGCCGTCGACCAGTTCCTGACGCTGCCGTACGACATCGATCTGACGCCCTTCGTCGGCGAACTCGTGGACGGGCGCCCGCACACGGTCACCATCACGCCGTACGGCGCCGCCGACACCTGGACGGTGGACGGCACGCTCTTCCTGACCACCGACCACCACCGGGCGCGCACGTCCGGCGCGCTGACCGCCGACACGCTCTCCGCCGACCCGCGGGTGACCAGCACGCGGACGCCCGGCGCGGACGGCGCCACCGCGATCCGCACGACCGCGGGCCGCGACTGGTCCACGGAGGGCTATGTCGACACCTCGGCGGGCCGGATCACCACGCGCGTCAGCCAGAACACCGCCTACACCAATGACGACACCGTCGCCGACGGCGGCCGGCACCAGGTGGTGGCCCAGCGCGACGCGGGCACGACCGTCGTCACCACGACGGTACGGCCGCGCGGTCACGGCGGCGGCCGGACGCACGCCGTGCGGCACACGTGGTCGTACCCGATCGACGTCACCATGGACATCCCGCGCTATGTGGACGGCGACAATTACGACCTGCGCGGCTCGGTCAGGCAGCAGCGGGTGCTGACCGACAGCGCCCGCGCCGGGTCCACCGGACCGTGGCGGCCGTTCGCGGCCACCGACGACACGGTGACGGCGACGGGCGTGCTGGCCCGGGACGGCGGCACGGTCGTGTCCGCCGACGGCACCGGCGCCGAGCACTACCGCGGCACCACCGACACCGGCCGCCGCTACGACCGCACGCTGACCGCCGAGCACGGCCGGCTGACCTCGGACGTACGGCGGCCGTGACGCGTCTTCCCCGTTCGACGCCCGTGCCGCGGCCGTCGCTGTCCGTGCCGCTGCCGTCCGGTCGGCGGCGGCACGGGCACACTTGACGGCGTGGCGAACAAACGCAGCGCGGGCGTCCTGCTCTTCCGCGACACGGGCGCGAGCACCGGCGAGGGCGGGATCGAGGTCCTGCTCGGGCACATGGGCGGCCCTTTCTGGGCCCGGCGCGAGGCGGGCGCCTGGTCGCTGATCAAGGGCGAGTACGGGCCGGAGGAGGCCGCGCTCGACGCGGCCCGGCGGGAGTTCGCGGAGGAGGTCGGCCATCCGCTGCCCGACGGCGACCTCCTGCCGCTCGGCGAGACCGAACAGTCGGGCGGCAAGGTCGTCACCGCCTGGGCGCTGGAGGCCGACTTCGACCCGGCGACCGCCGTTCCCGGCACCTTCACCATGGAGTGGCCGAAGGGCTCGGGCACGCTGCGGGAATTCCCGGAGATCGACCGGCTGGAGTGGTGCGGGCTGCCGCGGGCGCACGAGCGGATCATCAAGGGCCAGCGGGTCTTCCTGGACCGGCTGGCAGAACTGCGGGCGCACTGACCGGGCCACGGTCTCCTGTACGCCCCGGCCGACCACCCGGCTCCCTGACTGTCCTACCATCGGACCGTATTACCGTCGGACCTCCTGACCACCGTACGGACGGCGCGCCGCCTGTTGTTGAATGGCGGACGGGTTGCCGTCGTACGGCGGTGTGCCCCGGTCCGGCGGTCGTCCCCCGAGGTGAGGCACCAGCAGGTGAGTACGCGTCCTGTGTCGCTGCGGAGTCTGATTCCGGCGGTGTTCCTGCCGGTCCTGATCTTCGAGACGGGCATGGGCGCCCTCGCGCCGGTGCTCGCCCTCAGCGGCAGAGCGCTCGGCGCGAACGTCGGCACCGCGGGCCTGGTGCTCGCCCTGCTCGGCGTCGGCCAGATCCTGGGCGACGTGCCGGCCGGCGCGCTCGCGGCCCGGCTCGGCGACCGCAAGGCGATGCTGGTCGCCTCCGGCGTCACCGCGCTGACGCTCACCGCGTGCGCGCTGGCCCGCAGCGTGTGGCAGCTCGCGCTCGCCGTGACCGTGACCGGCGCGTCCAACGCGGTCTTCATCCTGGCCCGGCAGTCCTACCTCACCGAGGTGGTGCCGACCGCGCTGCGGGCGCGGGCACTGTCCACGCTGGGCGGCATGTCGCGCGTCGGCGCCTTCGTCGGCCCCTTCCTCGGCGCCGCCGTGCTGACCAGGCTGCCGGTGCACGACATCTACTGGCTGGCGCTGCTGTGCACGGTGATCACCGCCGTGGTGCTGCTCACCGTGCGGGACGTCGCCGATCCGGCGGCCGGTGACGCGCGGGAGACCGCGTCGGTGCGGTCGGTGCTGCACGACCACCGCAAGGTCTTCCTGACCCTGGGGCTCGCCGTGCTGCTGGTCGGCTCCGTGCGGGCCACCCGGCAGACGGTGCTCCCGCTGTGGGCCGACCACCTCGGCTTCAGCCCGTCGTCCACCAGTGTCGTCTTCGGGATCGCCGGGCTGATCGACACCATGACCTTCTATCCCTCGGGCAAGGTCATGGACCGGGCGGGACGGCTGTGGATCGCGGTGCCGTCGATGCTGGTCCTCGGCGGGGCGCAGGCCGCGCTGCCGCTGACGCACAGCCTGGCGTCGCTGACCGTGGTCGCCATGCTGATGGGCTTCGGCAACGGGATCGGCAGCGGCATCCTCATGACGCTCGGCGCGGATGTCGCGCCGCCGCGCACCCGTTCGCAGTTCCTCGGCGTGTGGCGGCTGTGCGCCGACTCCGGCTCCGCCGGCGGACCCCTGGTCGTGTCGGCCGCCGCCTCCCTCGGCAGCCTTGCCACCGGCATCGCGGTGATGGGTGCGGTCGGTGTCGCGGCGGCGGGCGCGCTGCTGCGGTGGGTGCCGCGCTACTCGCCCTTCGCGACGACCGGCACCCGCGCCGCCCGTACGAGCACCCGCGTCGCCGGCGCGACCCCGGCGCGTGCGGCCGGGCAGCCGGCCGAACCGGCGGACGGGGCGGCGGAAGGCCAGGCGGACGTGCCCGCGATCGCGCCGGAGACCGAGCGGGCGCCCGACCGGAAGTGACCACCGCGCGTCCCGGCCGCGCGCCCGGCCCGTCCACCGGCTGGGCGCGGGCCCCGCTCAGCCAAGCCGCGCCGTCAGGAAGTCCTCCCAGGTCCTGGTGCCGACGTCGGCGCCGTCCAGGGAAAGGTTTCCGCCCGCCTTGTAGACCCGGCCCGCCTTGCCCGGCATCGGGACGGGCAGCAGGGGGCGGCGCTTGCCGGCGGCCTTGAGGTAGGAGCGGATGAAGTCGCCCATCGGGTAGACGGTGGGGCCCACCAGGTCCGCGACCAGGCCGGAGGGTTCGCCGAGGGCGAGTTCCACCAGCCGGGCGGCCACGTCGCGCGAGTCGACCGGTTGCAGCCGGATCGCACCGGGGACGGGGATCACCGGCAGCTTCGCCATCGACCGGGCCACGGTGAAGGCCAGTTCGTGGAACTGCGCGGCGCGCAGCGTCGTCCACGGCACTCCGGATCCGGTCACCACGCGTTCCGCCGCGGACTTGGCGCGGAAGTAGCCGAGCGGGACCCGGTCGGCGGCGGTGACCGAGATGTACACCACGTGCCGTACGCCCGCGGCCGCCGCGGCGCGCATCAGCGTACGGGTCGACTCCTCGTCGTGCTTGGCGTCGCCGGCGAGGTGCAGCACGGTCTCCACACCGTCGAGCGCGGCGTCGACGCCCTCGCCCGTGAGCAGGTCACCCGTGACGTACTCGATGCCCTCCGCGGACTCGCGCGCCGTGCGGCTGAGCACCCGCGGCTCGCCGCCCGCCTCCCGCAGCAGCGGTGTCACCTGCCGTCCGAGGGTGCCCGTACCGCCGGTGACCAGGATGGGTGCTGTCATGGCTGCTTCTCCGTCATCGTTCGGATGTCGTGCCGGTGCCGGTGCCGGGACGCTGCCGCGCCGACCCCGTACGCGATCCCGTACGGGGTTTCTTCGACGCCGTACGGGATCCCCCGGCACCAAGTTTCGGTGATCTACTGCGTTGACACCGGGCGGGAAGGGAATGTGACGCGTGGACGTACGACTATGGTCGGCCGGGCTCGTCGAGGAGCACGGGGAGCGGCTGCACGCCGTGGCGTACCGCATGCTCGGGTCGGCGAGCGAGGCGGACGACGCCGTCCAGGAGGCGTGGCTGCGGGTCAGCGCCGCGGACACCGAGGACGTCGAGAACATCGCCGGCTGGCTGACCACGGTGGTGGCCCGGGTGTGCCTGAACATGCTGCGGACGCGCGAGCGGCGGCGCGAGGAACCGCTGGACGTGCCGGCGCCGGATCGGGCGGGCGGTGGGGACGCCGGGCGGATCGAGCGGGATCCGGGCGCGGGCGCGGCCGGGCGGGTCGTCGGGCCGCCGGAGGCGGCCGACCCCGAACGGGAGGCGGTGCTCGCCGAGTCCGTGGGTCTGGCGATGCTGGTGGTGCTGGACACGCTGACGCCCGCCGAGCGGGTCGCCTTCGTGCTGCACGACATGTTCGCCGTGCCCTTCGACGGCATCGGCACTCTGCTGGAACGGTCGCCCGCCGCCGTGCGCCAGCTCGCCAGCCGGGCACGGCGGCGCGTCAAGGGCGCCGATTCCGGGGCCGGTCAGGGCGGAGCCGGTCAGGGTGCCGCCGCGGACCGGGCCCGCCACCGCGAGGTGGTGGAGGCGTACTTCGCCGCCTCCCGGGACGGCGATTTCGAGGCGCTGCTCGCGCTGCTCGACCCGGAGGTGGTGCTGCGCGCCGACGCGGCGGCGCTCCCCGGTCCTGAACCGGTGGTGCTGCGCGGTATCCGCGCCGTGGCGGGCGGTGCGACGGCGGCGGCCGAGCGCGTACGGCTGTCCCAGCCTGCCCTGGTCAACGGCCGGCCCGGCCTGGTGATGGCGCCGCTGGGCCGTCTGACGGTCGTCCTGGACTTCACCGTCGTGGCCGGCCGGATCACCGCGATCGACGTGATCGCCGATCCCGGCCGGCTGCGTACGGTCACCGTCGCGGTCCTCGACTGAGCCGCGCCGCCGGGGCCCCGCGCATACGGGTCCCGGCGGCCGGTCGCCCGTCACAGGTCGCTGGCCGCCGACCGCTGATCGCGCGAAAAACCGGATGCCGGGCGGCGGGCGCGTGGTGTGTGATCGGGGGATGGCGATTGTGCTGAGTACACCGGACGTCGACGGGCTGAACGGCGCGGTGGACGCGCTCCGCGAGTGGCAGCACGACGGGGCGCCGTCGCAGTTGCATCCCGGGGACATCGGCTGGAACTGGCGGCCGGGCGCCGAGGCGACCGCGGACTCCACGCGGCTGTGGAGCCGGGACGGGCGGATCCTCGCCCTCGGTCTGCTCGACGGCCACGAGGTGCTGCGGCTGACGATCGCGCCGGACGCCCAGCGGGACGACGAGTTGGCGCACCGCCTGGTCGAGGATCTGAGCGACCCGGAGCGCGGTGTCCTCTCCGACGGTTCGAAGGGGAAGGTGTGCGCCGACGCCCCTGCCGGCTCCCTCGTCCGCGAATTGCTGGCCGCCGACAGTTGGACAGAGGACGAGCCGTGGACGCCGCTGCGCCGGGACCTCGCCGAGCCGGTGCCGGCGCACGGTCTGCGGATCGAGGTGGCCGGGCCAGAGCAGGCCGAGCTGCGCACCGAGATCCACCGGGCCTCCTTCGACGGTTCGAGGTTCTCCGCCGACCACTGGCGGGTGATGGCGTCCTGCGCCGCGTACGCCGACGCCCGGTGCCTGATCGGCTACGACGCCGCGGGCACCCCGGTGGCGGCCGCGACCGTCTGGTCCGCGGGACCCGGCAGGCCGGGCCTGCTCGAACCCCTCGGTGTGCACCGCGACCACCGCGGCCACGGGCACGGCCGGTCGATCTCGCTGGCCGCCGCGGCGGCGCTGCGCGACCTGGGCTCGTCGAGCGCGGTGGTCTGCACCCCGAGTGCCAATGTGGTGGGGGTGACCACCTATCGCTCGGCCGGCTACACGCGGCGACCGGAGATCCGCGACCTGGCCAGGCCCTGACCTCCCGCGCGCGGCGCAGGACACGCCGTCACCACAGTCGACGCCTCGTCAACTCTTGTGGCGCCACGCCTGATTGCTGCCGCCGTTGCAGGTGCCGAGCTTGATCGCGCTGCCGTCGGCGGTGGCCCGCTCCCACACGTCCACGCACTTGCCCGACTGGTCGCCCCGGATGACGCCGCCGGTGAGGGTGAACTGCTGGGCGGGGTTGCCGCTGCAGTAGGCGAGCTGGATGACGGTGCCGTCGTCGGTGCTGCCCCATGCGGCGTCCATGCACAGGCCCTTGCTGCGGATCGTGCCGTCGGAGTTGAAGGTCCACTGCTCGTTGACGTTGCCGTTGCACGTCCACAGCTGCAAGTGGGTGCCGTCCGAACCGGCGGACGCGTTCAGGCACTTGCCGGTCTGGCCGCTGACCAGGAAGTCGCCGACGCGCTGGACCGGCGGCGGTGTGGACTTCGTGGTGGCCTTGGTCTGCGTGGGCGGCTTGGCGGCCTTCTTCGGCGGGGCGGTGGTGGCCTTCCTCGGCGCCTGGGTGTGCGGGACCCCGCCGCCGGAGCCGACCGGCGGGACGGCGGCGTAAGTACGGGCCGAGGCCTTGGGCTTGGCGGGCGGCGGGGTCGTCGGGGCGACCGTGACCGGCGGCTCGGCGGTGGTGGCGCTCGGCGTCGGGGTGCCGGCCGGTGAGGTGCGGGCGGCGGCGACCACCGTGTCCGCGGACGGTCCGCCGCCGGTGCTGCCCTCGTCGCCGACACTGCCGAGTAGTGGGATGACGAGGACGCAGACGGCGGTGAGCGCCGCGGCCCCGCCGATCGTGCCCCATACCCGCACACCGGGCAGCAGGCCGCGGCGGGGCATGGTGGCGTGCTCGGCGAAGGTCGCGGAGAAGGCGGCGCCGGTGCGGGCCTCGGGGGCGGCGGGTGCGTCCGGGGCGGGCGGCGGGATGTCGGGTGTCGGCACGGTGGTCTCCGGGGGGATCTGGGCGGTTGTCGCGGCATGGTGTGTCGGGTCAACGCTGCTGTGGGGGACGGCAGGTGAGGGCAAGTCAGGTTCTGAGGGCGGTCGGCGAGGGCAGGTCGTCCGCTTCGAGGGCCACCAGGTCCTCGGGGCGCGGGTCGGCGAGTTCGGCGACCCGCTGTGCCTGACGTTCCGTCATTTCCTGGAACACCTGGCGCGCGGAGCGGCCGTTGCCGAAGCCCTCGGTGCGGGGCATCCGGGCGAAGAAGCCGCTCAGCTCGGTACGGGCCCGCTCGCTGAGTTCGTAGCGGTGCTCGGCCGCCTGGTGCTCGACGATCGAGACGAGTTCGGCGGCGTCGTAGTCGACGAAGTGCAGGGTGCGGCTGAAGCGGGAGGACAGGCCCGGGTTGGAGGCGACGAAGCGGTCCATCTCGGCGGGGTATCCGGCGGCGATCACCACGATGTCGTCACGGTGGTCCTCCATGAGCTTGACGAGAGTGGCGATCGCCTCGGTGCCGAAGTCGTTGCCGCTGTGCAGCGGCGACAGCGCGTACGCCTCGTCGATGAACAGCACGCCGCCCAGGGCCTGTTGGAAGGCCGCTGTGGTGCGCGGCCCGGTGTGGCCGACGTATTCGCCGACCAGCGCGCTGCGGTCGACCTCCACCAGGTGGCCGCGGCGCAGCAGGCCGAGGGCCTTGAGCAGCCTGCCGTACAGCCGGGCGACGGTGGTCTTGCCGGTGCCCGGATTGCCCGCGAAGACCAGGTGGCGGCTGAGCGGTGGCGCGGGCAGCCCGGCCTCCTGCCGGCGCCGTACCGTCTGCATCAGCTTGACCAGCGAGCCGACGTCGCCCTTGACGCCGTCGAGGCCGACGAGGGCGTGGAGTTCGGCGAGCAGGTCGTCGAGGTTCTCCTCGGGCGCGTCCGGGTCGGGCTCCTCCTCGTCGGCCGCGCCCGGGGCGCCGGGCGGTGCGGGCACGGCAGAGCCGCCCACCGTGCGGGCCGGGACAGCTCCCCCGCCCTGTTGCGGCATCGTCGGCCGGCGGACGTCGTAGGAGGCGCAGTCCTCGAACGCGGGCCGCGCCCCCTCCTCCAGGCCGAGGTCCTCGGCGCAGTCCCGGACCCGGCAGCGGCGGAAGACCGGGGACGCGCCGCGTGCCACATGGAGCGCGGGGAAGCCAGCGCCGGTGATCTCGCAGGAGGTGAAAGTGCCGCCGGCGTCCTCGGCGAGGTAGACGCCGTTCTTGGCCGGCGCGTCGATGTGCAGGCCGCTGATCTCCGGCGCCGCACCGGTCCACACCACGACCCCGGAGCCCGAACTTCCCTCCACGCTGCCGCCGTTCACCTGGGCGGTGGCGCCGGAGTCGACCACGATCCCGGCGGCGCCCGCCCCGGCGATCCGTATCTGCGCCAGCCGTACGCCGCCGCCCGCGCCGGCCTCGACGCCGGTCTTGGCCGCGCGCAGCACGGTGCAGTGCTCCAGTTCCGTGCCGGCCGGGGACAGGGCGTGCACGCCGGTCGCGGTGTCGGTGAGGCGGCAGCCGCGGGCGGTGAGGGTCGCGGCGCCGTCGGTGTGCAGTCCGGTCATCGCGATCCGGGACAGGCCGCATTCAGCGAGGTCGGCGTGGGCGGTGCCGACGGCGTGCAGGCCGTGCTCGGCGCTGTCGCGGATCCGGCAGTCGAGCAGGATGGTCCGGGCGGCGTCGGCGAGGTGGACGGCGCTGTAGCCGGTCTCGGAGATCACGCAGTCCGCGAGCCGGGCGGTGCCGTTGCCGAGCAGCAGCAGGCCGTTGGCGCGGGAGTCGGCGACCGTGCTGCCGGCGGCGGTGAGCCGTGCGGTGTCCTGGACGACGAGGCCGCTGGTGGCGGAGCCGGTGATCCGGCAGTCGGCCAGTTCCGCGGTGGCGGCGCCGGTGAGACGGATGCCGACCGCGCCGGCCGCGGTGATCCGGGTCTCGCCCGCCACGAGGGCGCCGTCGTCCTCGACGAGCACACCGCTGCCGCCGGTGTCGCGGAGTGTGCTGTCCATCAGGGCGAGGGCGGACCGGCCGCGGATCCGCAGGCCCGCGCCGGTGGTGCCGTGCACGCGCAGGCGTTCCGCGGACAGCCGGGCGGCGCCGGACAGCACGGCCGCCGTGCCGTCCACGGCTTCGATCCGCAGGTCGTCGGCGCGGGCCCGGGCGCTGCCCGACAGTCGCAGGCCGGCGCCGCCCGCGCCCGCGATCCGGCAGCGGAGCAGCAGCAGCGCGGGGCCCGCTTCCGGGGCCGGCGGGAGGTCGGGGTCGGCGCCGTTGTCCGTGTCGAAGTCCAGGCCGTCCGGGTCGGGGGTGGTCAACTCCCGTACACCGGAACCGGGTTCGGTGTCCTCGCCGGTCACCTCGACCCGGCCGCCGAGGACGACGCAGTCGTGCAGCGCCAGCGAGGCGCCGTCCTCGACCCGCACCGCGGGCTGTTCGGGGTCGGCGCCGCGCAGGGTGAAGCCGTACACGGCGCAGTGCGCGCCCGCCACCAGCGCCTCGCTGCGGCCCGCGGCCGGGGAGAGGGTGACGCTGCCCGCGCCGTGCTCGGCGCGCAGCACCACCGGCCGGTCGAGGGTCAGCGATTCGCGGTAGTCGCCGGCTTCGACGAGCACCACGGCGCCGGGCCGGGCGGCGCGTACGGCGGCGGCGATCGTCCGGTGGGTGCCGCGGCCCTTCGCCGCCACCTGGACGGTGTGTTCGGCGCGGTCGGGGTGCGCGGCCGTGCCGCGGTCGACGATCACGGCTGCTGCCCGGCCGGCTGGTCGGTGCCGCTGTCGCCGTAACCGCCCTGGTACCACCAGGGGTTGATGCTGTCGCGGTACCAGTTGGTGAGCTGCGAGGTGAACACCTTCTCGGGGATCTTCCAGCCGAACTGGATGAAGAACTCGGCGAAGCCCTGCCGGTGGAAGAAGCGGCTGCCGCCGCCCATGATGAACAGATTCTTCATGGCGCCGACGCTGACCGCGCCGGTCATCGCGGACGCGGCGTTGATCAGCCCGTCGAGGGCCGCGGCGCCGCCGCTGAGGTAGACGGTGTCGCCGTTGGCGTCGGTGATGCCGAACACGGCCGCGTTCATGCTGCCGTTGACCCAGCCGGCCAGGGTGGAGGTGCCGACGCTGTAGGTGAAGTCGTAGGTGCCGCCGCGCCAGCGGGTGGGCGTCTCGTTGCCCGCCCACTCGTTGGACCAGTGCTTGTCGTGGTTCATCGGCTTGCGGTACCAGGGCTTTCCGCTGTCGGTGTTGGCCAGGCCGTTGCGCCAGTCGCCGGTGCGCTGCAGCCCGCTGAACTTGTTCTCGTGGACGAGCGTGCCGACCGCGGTCTTGACGCCCGCGCTGACACTCGCGTTGGCGAACGCCTTGAGCGCGTCCTTGCCGCTGAACGGCCGGTTCTGGATGTCCGCGACAATGGCGTTGACGGCGAGATTCGCGGTGAACTCCAGGATGAATTCCTGGAAGAACTCGATGGCGGCCTTCTCCATGATCAGCTTCCACTGCGGCTGGTAGAGGCCGTCGCCGATCCGGGAGATGTCCATACCGTCGAGGTCGGTCTTCCACTGCATGCGGTTGGCCTCGCGGATCCGCCGTCCCCAGCCGCGCAGTTCGGCGGCCGGGCCGCGGAAGTCGACGCCGCGGCCGGTCAGGTGGAGCCGTCCGAAGGTGTCGGCCTCGAAGATGTAGCCGCTGTCGGAGCCCTGGGCGTGGATGACGCCGTTGCCGTCGTGCCGCACCCACTGGCCGCGCCAGGCGTCGGTGGTGAGGACTTGATTGCCCGTCACCTTGCTCTCCACGACGGCCGCGTTGTGGTCGAACTCCTTCCACACGTTGCGGTCCACCGGGTTGGCGGCGCCGGGTGCGAGCAGCGAGCCGTCGGGCAGGTATTCGCGGACCCGCCCGGTGGTGCTGGTGGTGGGCACCTCGCGGACGGTGACCGGTGCGGCGCCGCCGCCGAGGTCCACCCGGTCGCGGAAGGAGCGGGCGCCGGGGAACCAGTCGGCGACATAGGCGCCGTTCCCGCCGCCCGCGCGCGGATTCCACCACTCGCGGACTCCGGTGCCCCGGTAGTCCACGGCGTTGCCGAATGTGTCGTACTTCGCCCACTGCCACCGGTGGGTGCCGTCGGCGTTGGTGATCCGCCAGGCGTCGACGTGGTCGCCGCCGCCGAGCATGTCCCGGCCGCGGATCGCGAAGGGGCCGTCGTCGGTACGGATGTAGGCGCGGAAGGAGTCGTCGAAGGGGCTCGATCCGCTGAAGCCGCGGCCGAATTCGGTGAAGCCGGTGTCCCGGTTGCCCGCGCCGTCGACGCTGTCCCAGGCCCAATGGCGGGTGTCGGTACGGCCGTTGTAGCCGGACCAGTCCCACAGCCGGGAGCGCGGCGCGTTGGTGGTGACGGTGTGCGGACCGTGGTCGTTGCCGGGCCGCAGGTCGGCGTTGGGCCAACTGTGGACGTCACCGACGGGAGCGCCGTGCACATTGCGGGTGACCGAGGCGCCGCCGTTGCCCTCGAAGGCGCCGGCCCGTACGGCGGGACCGCCGTCCAGGACGAGGCCGCCGGCGGGCACCGGCCGGAATTCCACGATGGTGCCGTCGGCGTAGCCCGCGCGCGCCACCCGGGTCGGGGTGCCGTCGGGGGTGTACCAGTCGCCGCCCTGGTGGACCTTGAAGCGGTCCTCCCAGATCCGGCCGCCCGCGCCGCCCGGGGTCTGGACACGGTAACCGGACAGTTTGCCCGCACCCTCGGTCCACGGCAGGTGCCCGGCGACGGGGGCGGCACCGGCCGGCAGCGCGACGGAGTCGCCGACGGTGAGCGTGTTGCCGTGGTCCAGTTTGATCACCGCGCGGGTGAAGGTGCCGTCGGCGGCGATGTCGAGTACGTTCTCGTTCATGGCGGTGAAGCGGAAGCCGTCGGTGCGCGCGCCGGTCGCCAGGTCGGTCTTCGTCCAGGTGGACATCTGGAAGCGGGTGTCGCCCTTGAGGAAGCCGTGCGCGTCCCAGACGGCGTCGCCGATGCCGATCAGATGTTTGCGGACCCACTGCGGCGGGCGCTGCTCGGACCAGCGGTGGGTCTCCAGGATCTTGTTGTCCGGCAGTTTGTCCAGGGCGCCGGTCGGCTTGCCGTGCTCCGACTGCTCCTTCCACAGCTGCCTGGTGGTGTTGGCGCCCGCCGGGTCGACCGTGACGGTCTTGGGCAGGTGCCCGTTGGCGGGGTCGAGGACGGCCTCGCGGTAGTGACCGGTGTTGTTCTGCGGCAGGTGGGCTGGGCCCCACTGCCGCTGGACGACGACGTTCTCGCCGCCCTGCCACAGGTGGTCGGTCCAGCCGCCGTCCGCGTCCAGGGTGCGGACGCCGCCGAGCACCGGACGCTGGCCGGCGTCGTAGCGCACCCATGTCCAGCCGTCGCCGGTGGTGTCACGGATGCCGAGGACGCTGCCGCCGTCGATGCCCTTGCGGAATTCGTGCACCAGCACGCCGTTGTGGTCCAGGCCGCGCCACGCCTTCCCGTCGAGCGTCCCGACATTGCGCAGGCCCCAGTTGACGACGTTGCCTGCCGGGTCGGTCTGGGTCCAGCGGGTGTTCTGGCCGGAGAGCCGGCCGAAGCCGCCGGCGTCGGTGCGGCGCAGCGAGTCCAGGGCGCCGCCGGTCGGCAGCGGCCGGTGCTCGAAGATCTCCACGGCGTCCTTGCCGGGTTTGGCGACGAGCTTGACGTGGCCCGCGTCGGTGGCGACCTCGACGGTGCCGGAGTGCAGCAGTCCGCGGCCCGCGCCGCGGAAGGGGGCGCCGGCGGCGGTGTCCATCAGCTGCCACGTCCTGGCGTTCGGCGCGAAGGTGAGGACGAACTGCCGGTTCGGTACCCGCACGCCGTCGCGGGTGACGTTGAACGCCTGCCCGGTCAGGCTGCCGTCCGCGCCGAACTGCCGGTATTCGCCGCCGCGTACGCCGGTCGTGGTGTCGGTGATCCGCCAGCCGGTGCCGTGCGCCGTGATGTGCGGCAGCGGCAGCCCGTTGGCGTCGAGCGCCAGGCGCTGGGCGGCGCCCATCGTGCCGGGCGCCGGGTAGCGGGTGACGCCGAACTGATGGAGCGGCGCGCCGCCGGGGCCGTGCAGCATGACGGCGTGGTCGCCGAGGGCGCCGCTGGTGTGGTCGTGCGTCCAGTGGTCGCCGCTCGCGGTGTCGGTGACACGGATCCTGGTCGGATTGCCGGTGGCCGGGTCGACGTCGACCCGCACCGTGTGGTTCGGCACGGGCTGCCAGGCGCCGTCCAGGTGCCGCGCCGCGCCGCCCGCGGGGACGTCCACGGCGCCGCTCGGATTGCCGTCGCCGCCGATGAGGCCGCGGCCACCGCCGGCCAGCACATGGTCGGGCCCGAAACGGTCGTACGTCATGGCCTGTCCGGGGCCGCCGGTCCGCTCCACGCGCAGGCCGCCGCCGGGATGGTCGACCGCCTGTACGCCGTTCGGCCGTGCGCCGCCGGGCAGTTCGATGTGCGGGGCGCCGCCGCCGACCGGGCGAACCACGAGCCTGCCGTCCGCCGCGCCGCCGGCCAGCCGCAGCGGCGTACCGGTCTCGACGGGCGCGCCGCCGGGGAAGCCGTGCCGGACGAAGGCGCCGTCCGCGCCGTCCTGGTCGATCCGTACGGTGACGGTGGCGCCTGCCGCGTCGGTCTCGCGGACCGGGGTGAAGCCGGGCACGGGCGCGCCGCCGGCGTCGAGGAGTTGGGCGCCGCCGCCCCGGCCGGGGGCCGGGAATTCGACGAACTGCCCGACCCCTGCCGGGGTTTGGATGCCGTGGCCGTCGGCGAGATGCAGGCCGCGCGAGTCGAAGAGCTGGTACGTGGCGGCGGTGCCGGGCGCGGCGGGCCGGTCCACGCGGAAGCCGTCGCGGGGCACGGGCAGCCGGGTGACGGTGGCACCCGCGTCGATGCCGCCACCCGTGGTGAGGTGGTGGGTGGCGGCGCCGGCCTGGTCGTAGGTGACCGCGATGCCGGTGCCGACGGGGGCCTGCGGGCCGTGCACGGGGATGGTCTCGGCGCGCAGCGAGCCGCGGGAGTCGAAGGTCTGCCGGATACCGGTCGTCACGTCCTGCACGGACAGTCCGCCGCCGGGCGTCTGCACCACATGGTGCGACCCGTTGCCCAGCTCCGCTCCGTCGGCGTCCAGCAGCCGCAGGTCCACGCCGTCCGCGCGGTAGGTGATCTGCACGCTGAGGCCGTGCGGCAGTCCCGTCGGGTCGCTCAGCGGCACCGACTCCTCGATCAGCCGCCCCGCGTCGGTGCCCTCGACGCGGATGACCGGCGGCGGCACCGCGCCGCCGAGCAGCCGGGGCCGGTCGCGCAGCGACTGGAGGTTGAGGTCGGTGATGTGCTGGTCGATCGCGGCCGGGTTGATGCCGTGCTCGCGCAGGTCCCGCAGCGCCGCGCCGTACTGCTGCCGGGCGGCGGTGATCCGGGTGGTCACCTCGGTGACGGCGCGGGACTCGCCGCTGGACGGGCCGCCGGGCATGGCGCGCAGGTCGTCCAGGTGCTGTTCGAGGCGGCCGAGGTCGTAGCGGGCGAGGGTGAAGGCGCTCCAGGCGTCGAAGCGCAGCGGGCGGGCCGGGTCGGTCGCCGCGCCGAACAGCGCGCCGATCCGTTCGCTGTCGGCGGCCCACGCCCGGTCGAGTTCCTTGCCGGTCAGCCGCGGCGGCGGCCCCACGGGCCGCAGGTCGCCCGGGGTGTGCGGGGCGGCGGTCGCCGGCACCTGGGCGGGCGGGGGGACGGCCCCGGACTCGGGTACGTGTCCGGTCTCGGGGATGTGTGCCGGTTCGGGTACGTGCGCGGGTTCGGGGATGTGGGCCGGATCGGAGACGTGGGCCGGTTCCGGGACGTGGGCCGGTTCCGGGGTGCGGGCCGGGGCGCCCGCGAACGCCTTGTCGCCGAGGCCGGGCGTGGCCGTACCGGCGAAGGCGGGTCCGCCGGTGCCGTGCGCGTCGGCGGGGTGCGGCAGGGGCGCGGGGCGGCCGAAGGGGCCATGGTCGAGCAGGTCCATGGCGGCGTCGAAGCGGTGCGCGGGCGGCAGTCGCACCGCGACGCCCGCTCCGGCCCCGGTGCCGTTCGCGGTGAACACCTCGGGCGCCTTGCCCTTGTCGCCGATCGACCCCAGTGCGCCCGGGTCGAAGGTGGCGGGCGTGTGCGTACCGGCGGGCACATGTCCCGTGACCGGTGTCTGGACGACCGCGGCGGGCGGCGGGACCTGGGCGACGGCGCTCGGCGGCGGCACATGCGTGACGGCGGCCGGCGGCGGTACGGACAGGGCCGCGGCGGGCGGCGGGGCCGCGGTGAGAGCTGTGGCCGGCGGCGGGGTGAGGTCGCTGCCGGCGCGCCCGACGACGTGGGCCGGGCCGAGGTCCACCGAGATGTGCTGGGCGAGGGTCGCCATGGTGTGGCTGTTGGCGATGTTCGCGGCGGTGCCGGTGATCAGCGCGTTGGGCGTGGGCGCCAGGACGTGCGCGGCGGTCGGGTTGGGGCCGGTGTGCAGCAGGTCGAGGGCGTTGAAGGAGCCGGTGTGCGGGATGTCGGCCAGGTGCGGGGAGGCGCCGGTGAAGGTCGCGGGGACGTGCCCGGTGACCGGGACCGCGGCCGGCTGGAAGTGGGCGGCGCCGTCGCCCGCGAGGTGCGGGAGCGCGGGCGCGGGCACGGTGTGCGCCAGGGCGGTGGTGGTCGCGGGCGGCGGTATCGCGACCGTGCTCGCGGCGTTGACGTTGACCGTCACGGCGGCGGTGGGCGGCGGGGTGGCGACCGCTGCGGCGGGGTTGGTCAGATGCGCGGTGGTCGCCGGGGTCGCGGTGGGGGTGACGGCGTGCACGGTGCCCGCGGGCGGGGTGACGGTCACCGCCGCCGGGTTGATCTGCGGGACGGAGATCGCGGAGACCACCGTCTTGGGGGTGGCGACCAGGTCGGTGGCCTGGGTGACGATGTGGTTCGGCACAGCGTTCGCGCCGGTCGTCGGCACGCTGAAGGAGGGCGCGCCCGCCTGGGCGTGGGCGCCGGCGAAGTCGATGTGCAGCGGCGGCGGGGTCGGCACGATGGCCTGCGGGAGGCTGTGGGCCGCGGAGTTGACGTCGAAGGTGATGCCGGTCGGGGTGTGGGTGACGTTCGCCCATTCGCCGAGGTGCAGCTGCGACAGCTCGCTGATCGGGGTGTCCAGCAGCGCGTCCCTGCCCATGACCGCCTGGAAGCTGAAGGTCATGGTGTCGCTGAACTTCGGTCCCAGGTCGAGGCTGAGCCTGGGCGGGTCGGGGACGAACAGGCCGGGCGTGGTGTGCGGGGTGAAGTCGGGGGTCGGCAGATGGCTGACGCCGCTGCCGACGGCCTGCACGGTGGGGCGTACGGCGTCCACCGCGCCGTACTTGAACTTGCCGAACACACCGCGGTCGATGAGCGCGATCTTCATGGCGCCCATGACGCCGAACTTGCCGATCTCGTCGCCCTCGGCGGGCAGGAAGATCCGCAGCCATTTCGCGCCGCCGAACTCTCCCTTGAAGAAGGCCGCGCTGTTCTTCCCGAAGGTGGTGACGAATTCCGGAACTCCCTTGAAGAAGCCGGGGATTCCCTTGATGCCGGTCAGTACGGTGAGCGAGCCGACCTTGAGGACGTTCGCGCCGATCTGGCCGATGCCCTTGCCGACGCCGGACAGCCACAGGCCGCCCGCCTTGGTCCAACTCCCGGTGATGTGGGCGAGTTCACTGAAGGACGGCAGTGCGACGAACGGCTTGGCGATGCCGGTCAGCATGTCCTTGAGGAAGGTCAGGGTGGCGATGCCGCCCGCCTTGATCGCCTGCCAGCCCATTTTGAAGCCCTTGGCGATCAGCGAGAAGATCGGCACGGCGCGGGTGGTGGGCGCGATCAGGCCGAGCGCGGACAGGAACAGGTCGAGGGCGCCGACCTTTCCCTGGGCGAAGTCCACGGCGGTCTTGATGAAGATGGTGAGGTTGACCGCCATCGCGACCAGCGCGATCGGGCCGCCGAAGATCAGCGCGGGCAGGATCAGCGCGATCGCGATCCACTGGAAGATCTCCCAGAATTCCGCGCAGCCCGACACCGGCGACTTGATGTTGCCGGACGCCTTGCGGAGCGTGGTGGTGGCGGCGCTCGCCGCGTCCTTCTGCGTCTGGCCCGCGTCGCGCGCGGTGGCGGCCAGCGTCTCCAGGTTCGGGTCGTCCTTGGCCAGCCCGCGCCCCTGGTCCAGGGCCGCGTCCGCCTTGCTCTGCGCGGTCGACATGGCGTCGGCGTACGTGGTCAGGGCGCTGCTCGACCATTCGAACGCCTCGGCGATGCTCTGCACGAAGCCGCGCAGCCTGCCGCTGATCTGGTCGCGCAGCGCCTCGGCGGTCTCGCCGCTGAAGGCTTCGGGTCCTGTCTTGTTGAGGACCGTCTCCATCGCGGTGTCGATCTCCCGGGCGGTACGGCCCAGGTCGCCGATCGAGGTGGCCACCGTGTGGATCCGCACCGGGTCGCCGGGCGTGGGATCGCCGCTCACACCGAGCGCGTCCCAGTCCGTGGGGCGTGGCATTCCGGTTCCTCCCCTGCCGTACCGCCGTGTCACCGCATTCACGTACGAGCGGGCCGCGCGGTTCACTGCGGCGCGGTCCCGGCGTCCGTGGCGGGAAGTCCCCGACCTGGGTGAACCGCCGGGACCGCCGGTACGTGAACATGTCGGACCGGTCGGCCGCGGTGGTCCCGGCGGCGCACGGGTGTCCGGCGAAGGAGGAGAGGTCATTGGTCGATTTCGCACTCGACTACACGGTGCTGCACACCGCCCGCAAGGATCTGCACGACCTGGCGGACAAGATCGGGCCGACGCTGAAGAGCAGCGACTACGCGACGCTCGGCAACGACGAGTCGGGCGAGGCCGCGGACGTGTTCGGCGACGCGCAGCTCACCGCGGCCTTCAGCACGCTGTACTACCGCTCCAAGCACCCGATGGAGAAGGCCGAGGACGACCTGCGGCAGTTGGGCGACACCTTCGGCGCGGTCGCCGACGGCTTCTTCAACATGGACGCGCAGATCGCCGAGGGCGCGGGCATCATGAGCGCCGACATGGGGCTGAGCGACTGGATCGGCAAGCACAAGGCGTGGGAGGGCCACGACCAGTGGGTCAAGGACCACGACCTGTGGGAGCAGTACCAGGCGAATCCGGATGCCTGTGACGTCTCGGACGGGCAGACGGCGCCGGACTTCTGCAAGGCGTTCGACCCGGGCCCCGAGCCCAAGGACCCCGGGCCGCCGCCCACCGACAAGACGCTGACCACCGCGGACGGCGGCACCGTCCACACCCAGTTGACGCTGGACGGCGACTACAACGTCGTCACGGAGAAGACCACCGTCACCACCGGCGCGGGTCAGACGTACACCTCCACCACCACGTACCAGGACGACCACCGGTCCTACGTCACGGACACCACGTACGCCGACAACAGCACCGCGCACTCCGACGTCCACATCAACGAGGACGGCTCGGGCACCATGACCGTCACCGACGGTGACGGGAAGAAGAGCGACTACACCCGCACCGGTACGGGCGCGCAGTGGAAGCTCGTCGGTGACGAGGACGGCGACGGTGTGGTGGACAGCGAAGAAGAACCCGACCCGAGCTACGACTACATCGGCTATTAGCCTGCGAGGAGCACACCCGCGATGCCCAACATCTCCCTCGACTACGAGAAGATCGAGACCACTTCGTCCAAGCTGGACACCGCCAACGAGAACATCGTCCCGATGCTCAACCAGCTCCGCACCGATGTGAACAATCTGCTGGACGACGGCATGGTCTTCGAGCAGTCCAGTGCGGCGCTGAAGGAGTCGTACGAGAAGTTCAACTCCAGCCTGCTGCTCGCGGTGAAGGGCATCAAGGACTTCGCGGAGCAGTTCCGCGGCATCAAGAAGTCGATGGCGGACAACGACGCCGACCTGGCGAAGAAGATCCGGGACGCGGCCAACGGCTGACGCCCGCCGCGCGTACGGGCGCCCGCCGGTCCCTCGTGGTGGACGAGGGGCCGGCGGGCGCCCTTTTGCGTGAACCGCCTTCGTACTACTGCGGTTTGAGGGTGGTGACCGGGACCTGGACGGTGAGCGCGGTGCCGCCGGGGCCCGAGGTCCAGGCGCGTCCGGCGCGGACGTGCGAGCGCACCGCGCTGATGGACAGCCGGGCGCCGATCAGGTCGCCGTCGGACATGTTGCGCGGGGCGAGCACCAGGCCGCGCCTGGCCCGCTTGGCGGCGGTGAGCCAACTGCCCAGGCCCATCGACAGGGAGTCGGCGGGCCCGGCGGCGAGCAGGCCGATGCCGCGCTCGCGGCCGGCGACCGCGATGTCCTTCAGGATCCGCTCGGCGGAGCCCATCGCCACCAGGTCGGCGTCGTCCACGATCACCACGCGCGGCCCGGGCATAGCGTCCAGCGCCTCCCGTACGACGTCGGCCGACGGGTCGGGCTCGTCCAGCAGCCGCACATGCGGGTGCCGGGCCAGCGCGCGCAGCGGCGACTCGCGCGGGGTCAGTACGACCAGCGAGGTGCCGGCGGCGAGCAGCGAAACGGCGCAGCACGCAAGGGTGTTGCTGCGGCCCGATCCGGGCGGCCCGGCCACCAGGAAGGACGGCGCGGTCTGCGCGAAGTCCACGCCGACCACACCGGCGTCGTCGCCGCCCACGCCGAGCAGGCCCCACATCGGCCGCCGCAGTTCGGCGGGCACCTTCTCGTACGCCTCGGCGAATTCGACCATCGGCGGCAGCGGGGCGACGGCGAACGGCCGCCACCCGGCCGGGACATGCGCGCCGCGGCGTTCGGCGGCGGCGCCGATCCGGCGCAGCGCGTCGACCTGCCCCTGGCCGCTGTCGTCGGCGTCCAGGAGCGCGATCTGCGTCTCGGTGCGGCTGACGATGTGCCAGCCGCGGCCGTCGGGCACCGAGGCGGGCACCTGGCTCGGCAGCATGCCGATCAGGTTGTAGTCGCTGCGGTCGGCCTGGCGCAGCAGCAGCTTGTGGTCGTTGTGCGCGGCGATCCGGCCCGCGATCAGCGAGCGCTCGGAGGTGGCGACGACATGGATACCGGCGGCGGCGCCCTCGCGCAGCAGCCGGGTGATGTCGCCGAGCAGCCGCCCGTTGTCGTAGTCGTCGATCAGCGGGGACAGCGCGTCCCAGCCGTCGATGAGCAGCAGGATGTGGGCGGGCCGCTCCGCCTCCGGCAGCAGTTCGCGCAGTTCGTTCAGCCCGGAGCAGCTGCGGGCCGAGCACGCTTCCTGACGCTGCGTCAACTCCCGGATGAGGCGGCCGAGCAGCCGCTCCAGGTGCTCGAAGTCGTGCCGGGAGACCACCGCGCCGCAGTGCGGCAGCGCGGCGACGGCCGCCAGGCCCCCGCCCGCCGCGTCGATCCCGTAGATGTGCAGATCGCTCAGCCGCGCGTGGCGGGCCGCGGAGCCCGCGATGGTGCGCAGCGCCTGGGTACGGCCGGAGCGCGGCGCGCCGATCACATACAGGTGGCCGAAGGTCGCCAGGTCCACGGTCGCGACCCGCCGCTCCTGGAGCTGCGGAATGTCCTCCAGGGCGTACGGGAAGGGCGGCGGGAGCGTCTTCTGCCCGGTGGCGGCGGGGCGTTCGACGTGCGGCAGTTCCTCCAGCAGCACCTTCGGTTCCAGCGCGGGCAGCCAGGGGCTGGGCTGCGGCGCGTAGTCCTCCAGCAGGTCCGCGGCCTCGCGCAGCGCCGCGACCAGCGCCTGGAGGTCGGTGGGCGCCAACGGGCCCTGTTCCTCCGGGGTGTCGTCCTCCCTGGTGGGCGGGACGGCGGGGCGGCCGAGCCGGGTCCAGGACAGCTCCGCGGCGCGCACTCGGGGGCGGGCCTGTGCGGGGCGCGGGCCGCCGTCCGGTTCCTCGCCCTCCTCGGCGGGGCGTTCGGCGCCGACCCACGCGGACTGGAAGGGGATCGCCGCCCGGTGTCCGTAGCGGACCAGGGCGCGCCCCGGCGTGCTCGGCGAGATGTGCACGGCGTCGCCGGTGTCGATGATGTCCTGGCTCTCCACCATGTCGGTGACGCGCAGCGCGATGCGCAGATTGGTGTTGGCCTTGATGTCGGCGGTGACCGCGCCCGCCGGGCGCTGGGTGGCCAGGATGAGGTGGATGCCCAGCGACCGGCCGCGCTGGGCGATGCTGATCAGTCCGGTGACGAAGTCGGGCACTTCGCGGACCAGGGTGGCGAATTCGTCGATGACCAGCAGCAGCCGGGGCAGTGCGGGCAGCTTCGGCCCTTCGCCCGCGGCGGCGGCCGCGCGCTTGGCGCGGTACTCGGGGTGGTCCTTGGCGTCGTGCTCGGCCAGGATCCTTTCCCTGCGCCGCAGTTCGGCGCCGAGCGAGTCGAGGGCGCGCTGCACGAGGTGCGCGTCGAGGTCGGTGACCATGCCGAGGGTGTGCGGCAGGTTCGCGCACTCGCGGAAGGCGCTGCCGCCCTTGTAGTCGACCAGGACGAAGGTGAGTTCGTCGGGGCGGTTGCCCGCGGCGAGCGAGGCGACGAAGGACTGCAGGAGTTCGGACTTGCCGGAGCCGGTGGTGCCGGCGACCAGGCCGTGCGGTCCGTCCCGTACGAGGTCCAGCGACATGGGCCCGTCGTAGCCGGTGCCGAGTACGAAGGTGGTGGTGGCGGGGCGGCGGCTCCACCGGTCCACCAGCAGGCGGGCGTCCGGGGGTTCCTGGCCGAGCAGGTCGAGCAGCCGCACCTCGTCGGGCAGTCCGCTGTCGTTCTCCGGGCTGACGTCGCGCAGCGGCGCCAGCGCCCTGGCGACCCGGTCGCACCAGGCGGAGGCCACCAAATCCGGCCGTACGCCCGTCACTTCGGGCAGCCCGGTCCTGCGGACGGTCAGGTCGGTGGCGGAGACGGTGACGACGGCGCCGCACTCCTCGGGCAGCAGCCGTTCCTGTTCGTCGAGGCAGAGGCTGAAGACCCGGACCGGCGGGCCCTCGGTGAGGATCTGCACCATGCCCGGCACGTCGCGCAACTGCCGTGCGCTGTCGGCGATCACGAGGATGTCGGGCGCGGTGAACATCGCGCGCCCGATGGACGAGCCGAGGGCGCGCTGGCGCGCCTGGATCTGCGAGACGAGTTCGGTGACGCGGTTGGCGACGCTCTCTGGGTCGTTGCCGATCGAGACGACCGGGCCGCCCTGCTGGGCGGGCCGCAGGTGCGGCAGCCAGCGCGTCCAGCCCCACTCCTGGGCCCTGGACGGCTCGGTGAGCACCACGATCCGCAGGTCGCGGGGGCTGTGCAGCACCGCGGCCTGCGCCACGCACCAGCGGGCGAGCGCCTGCACGGGCGCGGTGCCGCCCGCGACGCCGACGACGCCCAGCTCGGCGAGTTCCACGCCGATCGGGATGTCGGGCAGATTCCACCGCACGGTGCGGTGGTTCTCGTCCTGCGCCGGGTCCTCGACGGCCTTCACCGAGGGCATGTCGACGGTGCCGACGCGTAGCACGAGGTGGTCGGGGTCGCGGCGGCGGCGCTCCCACAGCCGGCTGCCGGGCCCGGTGGCGATCAGGCCGACGGCCGCCGGGTCGGGGCCGGTGTCGCAGCGCACCCAGCGCTCGCGCACCACGGCCTCGCGGATCTCGCGCTCCACGACCCGGCGGCGGGCGCGGTAGCGGCGGCGCGACTCGATGTGCGTCTTGTGGTTGTTGCGGCGGCCCATCACCCAGTTGGAGATCGCCATCAGCGGGGTGAAGAGGATGAACACCAGGTAGAAGTACGAGTGGAAGATGCCGACCATGACCAGGCCGAGGACCACCGGCGCGAACATCATCAGCAGCGGGAAGGGCACCCGTATCCGCTGTCCCGGCGGGGTCGGCAGCCGCAGTGACTCGGCGTCCAGGTGTGGGGCGATGCGCGGCGGCCGGTTGAAGTCCAGGCCGACGCCGTCGGCGGAGCCGGTGACGGCGGCGTCCGGCTCCACCGGGGCGACCAGCCGCAGCAGCGTCGTGCCGACGGCCAGGTCGACGTCGACCGGCCACGGGACGCGGCCGTCGGCCGGCCGCGCGTCGCTGTCGTCGGCGGTGACGGTGCTGGTGGTACGGGCGGCTGCGGTACGCGGGCCGGCGCCGCGGGCCGCCTTGCGTGCCGCTTTCCTGGCCGCGCGGGCCGCCTTCTCCGCCTCGTCCACGGCGCGCGCCGCGTCCATCCGTTCCTCGGGCGTCGTCCGGTCGGGCGCGGTCCCGGTCAGCGGGTCCACATCGGACGGCGGCACGGGCACGCACAGCCGTACGGGGCTGCTGTCGATCCGGCCGTCCGCGCGTTCGCGGTGCCAGTAGGCGGTGCCGTCCGCCGCCACCGTGACCCACAGGCCGGACTCGGGAGCGTCGGCGCCGCGTACCCGGATCGCGCACCGGGCGTCGGTGCCGATCTCGTAACTGCCCTGCGCCAGCGGCCAGCTGCGGCCCGCGCCGGGCCCGGACACACTGTGAACCTCGGCGAGCACCGGCTCGCCGGGCGCGGGGACGGTCCGCCCGGCGGCGGGGTCGGGGTCCGGCGGCGTCCTGCCGACCCCGAGCACCGTCCCCTCCCTGATCCCGCTCCCCCGCACCGGCGCCTGCGCCGCCAGCGGTTCCGCGCCGAGGTGGAGGGCGATCCCTCCGTCCGCGGCCGGCCGCCCCGGCGCGGACCCGGGCGCGCCGCCCGGCCGCCCCGCGGCGGCCGGATCGCCTTCCTCCCGTACGCCCAGCGCCTCGGCGAGGTCGGCCACGGTGCAGCCGTCCGGCAGTTCCAGCAGATGGTCGCGGTGCACGGCACCGGCGGCCCCGTCGACTCCGTCGACGGTGGTAAGCGTCAGCTTCACGATGTCCAACCCATGGGACGAGGACGGCGGTTCAGTCGTTGCGGGGTGCGGGCGCGACGCTCGCGGCAGCGGGTTCGGCCGCGGCGGGCCTGCCCTGCTCGGTGCCGGGCTGCTCCCCCGGGACGCCGCCGCCGGACGGCGGCGTGCCCGCCGAGGCGGCGGCGGAGACGCCGAGCGGGCCCGACTCGGCCTCACTCGGGCGTGCCTGACGGGCCGTCACCGCAGGCGCACCGGCCGCTTCCGGCAGTTGGGCCCGCGCGGCGGGTGCGATCGCGGAGACGCCGGCCAGGCCCGGTTCCTCGGTGGCTTCCGCGTACGGCAGGGGCGGCGCGGCGGCCGGCTGCGGCGGTGGCGCGTAGGGCGGCAGGGAGCCGATCGCGGCGGCGACGGCGCGCGGCAGGGAGGTGGCGCGGACCCGCAGCGGCGTGCCGTGGACGGTCAGCAGGCCGTCCCGGTCGACGGTCAGCAGACGGGCGCGCCCGTGGGTGCGGCCGTACGCGAGCACGCGCGGCCCATCGCCCGCCATGTCCGGCAGCGGGGCCGCGCAGACGACGAAGGCGGGTTCGTCGTGGCCGGCGCTCCAGTCGGCAGCATCCCGCAGCGCCTGCGCGGCGGATGGTCCCGCGTACCGCGGGTGGACGCCGTCGGCGACGGTGACGGCGCCGGGCGGCAGCCGCCGGTCGAGCTGCGCGGCGAGCGCCTGGACCAGCGGGCGGGCCACGCGTTCGTCGCCGTCAAGCGAGGTGACCGGCGCTCCGGCCGCGAGGTCGAGGAAGACGGCGCGGCCCCCGTCGACGCCGACGGCGGCGATCAGTACGGGCGGCGCCGCGGACTCCTCCGCCTCTTCCCAGCCGAGGCCGGCGGCGGGCCGCAGGTCGTGCCACTCCTCGTACGCGCTCCACCACACGCGCGGGTCGCGGTCGTCGGCGATCCACGGCGGGGGCGGCTCGGGGACGTCGCGGCCCGCGACGAGGACGCCGACCAGACCGTCGTCCGCGCCGTCGCCGACGAGCACGCCGTACGGCCGGCAGCGCCCGGGGGCCGCGGCGTAGGCGGCCCGCAGCGCGCGCTCCCCGGTCCGCCACACTCCCGGGTCGTCCAACAGCCGTCCCAATAGGCGGAGTTGCCGTCGGTAGCGGACCCAGCCGCGCAGCGGCGCGGTGAAGGCGTTCGCGGTCAGCCGGCTCTCGCGCCGCAGCCTGCGGCGGACCACCCGCCAGCCGCCGATCCGCCGGACCGACCGGTTGGCGATCACCAGTGCCGCGACGACGAGACCGAGCAGGCCCAGCGTCGTACTGATGCCGCCCCGGTGGTCGGTGAACACCTGGAGGGGCCCGCCGGCCAGCTCCACGACGGCCGGTCCGGAACGTGTCATGCGGCCGTCTCCTCGTTGTCCTGCGCCACGTGGTTCTGCGCCACGGTGCGCTGCGCCACGCCCAGCTCGCGGCGCAGCGAGCGCATCGCGTGGTGGGTACGGGACTTGACCGTCCCGCGGGGTATGCCAAGGACGTCGGCGACCTCTTCGCTGCCGCGCCCGTAGATGTGCACATGGACCAGCACTTCGTGGTGCGCCCGCGGCAGCCTGCGCAGGGCGAGTTGCAGCCATCTGCGGTCCACGACGCGGTCGGCGAGGTCGTACCAGTCGGCCGTGTCCGGCCGGACGTCGGCCGCGCTGCCGACCGGTATCGCGCGGTCCTTGCGCCAGGTGTCGACGGCCAGATTGTGCGCGATGCGGAAGAGCCAGGGCCTGATCGGCCGTTCCTGCCAGTCGAGTTGGTCGGCGCGCAGCCAGGCCCGCAGCAGCGTCTCCTGGACGACGTCCTCGGCGTGCCGCAGATCGGGCGCGAGCAGTTTCACCACATAGCGCAGCAGCGCTTCCCGTTCCCCGCGCAGCCGCGCCGCCGCCAGCTCACCGCCCGCCGCGGACGGGGCTCTTAAGCCGCTCGCCCCACCGCCTGACGGCGTGTCAGGAACATTCTGTGTCCGTTTCACCACAGTTCCCTCTCTGCCCGGCAGCACTTCCGATCACGGTAGGCGCCCATCCGACCAGGTCAGATAACCCCTCATGAACGAACGTCAACAACCGCATGACTCCCGCCCGAACCACCGGACCCGCTCGCCGGGACGACGGGGATGCGGCCTCCGGGTGGACGTGACGTCACGGAGGGAAGGCTTCCGGGATTCAGCCGCGGCGGGCGGCGTTGTACGCCGCCACCTGGGTGCCGAGGCCGGGCGTGGTCGGGATGAGGCCGAGCATGACGACGGCGGCGCCGGGGCGGTCGGTGTGGATGCGGTCGACCAGATCGGCCAGCCTGGCCGGGGCGTTGGGGACGTCGATCCCGCGGTCGAGGTCGTTGATCCCGATGTGCAGCACCACCACGTCGGGGCGGGCGGCCGACAGCCAGTCGTCGATCCCGTCGCGGATCTGTGAGATCACATATCCGCTGTGGCCCTCGTTGGACTGGTCGGTGAGCGTGCCCGAATTCTGCGAGCCGACGAACTGCACGGCGTACGACGGCTGTTGGCCCACCAGCGCCGCCAACGGCGCGCGGTACGACGACGCGCTCGGGCTCCCGACGCCCCAGGTGATCGAGTCGCCGAGGGGCATCACGCGCACCTGCGGCACCGCCGTCCCGGCGACCGCGACCCCGCCGGGCAGCGACGTCAGCAGCAGCGCCGTGCCGATCGCGAGCGTGGCTCCCGGGAGCACGGCCCGCGTCCGGCGCATGTACCGACCGTCCTGACGGCTCGTCACATTCCTTACAGCCTGGTCGATTTGATGGTCGCCCTCCGCGCGCCGCACGGCGGGGTGGTCCGCCCGGGGCGCCGGACGGCGGCCGCCGTCCGCGTCCGGGAACGACCGGGCCGTCGACCGGCGGGCGCGCGCCTCCGCGCCGCGCCCGGAGTCCCGTACGGGCGGCCGGGTGAGCCGGACCGATCTGCGGAGCCTGCGGAGGACGGCCATGGCACTCTCCTTTTGCGGCACGGATGACAGCGTTGTCATGTTCCGGGCGGACAGCGGCGCGCCGACCGTAGCCAGTGGGCCATGTGCACGTCAATGGGGCGGCCGAGGTGCGTGAGCGGTGCGCGGTGGCCGGTTTCAGGCGGGTCGCAGGGCGGCCAGCAGGACCGTACGGTCGTCGGTGGTCGCGTCGGCGGGCGGATTGCCCAGCAGGTCGTCGCAGAGCGACTGCAACTCGCCCTGGTCCAGGTCGACTTCGGAGCCCTCGGGCCCGCTCGCGGCGCCGCGCTTCCCGCCCCCGGCCAGGCCGGAGTCGAGCGCGCGGGCCAGCCGGGCGATCCCGGCATCGATGTCGGAGCGGCGGCTCTCGACCAGGCCGTCGCTGTAGAGCAGCAGCAGCGTCGGCCGGTGGACCTCGATCACCACGGCCTCGCCGTTCCACGCGCTGAGCCCGAGCGGCAGGCCGGCGCCGAGCGGGACCTGCCGGGCGGCGTCGCCCGGACCGCGTATCAGCGGCGGCGGATGGCCGGCCCCGACCAGCGTGCACAGGTGCCGCACGGGATCCCACTCGGCGTACACGCAGGTGGCGAAGGAGGCGTCGGGCGTGTCGGCCGCGAGGGCGTCGAGCCGTTGCAGCATGTCGCGCGGGCCGGTGTCCAGAGCGGCCAACGTCCTTGCCGCCGTGCGCAGTTGGATCATCGCGACGGCGGCCTCCGGGCCGTGGCCCATGGCGTCGCCGACGATCAGGCCGATCCGGCCGTCCGAACGCGGCAGCACGTCGAACCAGTCGCCGCCGATGATGTCGTTCCGGCCCGCCGGCCGGTAGCCGTGCGCGACCAGGCAGCCCTCGACCGTCCGGTGGGTGTCCGGCAGCAGGCTGTTGCGGATGGCGAGCGCGGTACGGCGCTCGTGCTCGTACCGGCGGGCATTGTCCAGCGCGACGGCCGCCCGCGACGCCAGCGACTCCACGGCCGCCATGTCCTCGAGGCCGAAGCGCGGCGCGTGCGGACCACGGGTGCAGGCGATGAAGCCGATCGCCGCGCCCTGCAGCCGGATCGGCACGACGAGGAAGGACGCGGTGCGCAACAGGTCCTGCACTCGGCCGTCGTCGTCGCCGGAGGCGGCCAGCCGGTCGAAGGTGTGCGTGTCGACCGCGTCGAGCAGCTGCGCGTGCCCGGTGGCGAGCGCGCGGGCGTACGGGGTGCGGCGCGGGAAGACCAGCACCTCGTCGATGGGCAGCGCCCCGTCGCGGCCCTCCGCCGCCTCCGCGCCCATCCGCAGCGCCAGCCGGCGCGCCTCGACCTGCGGCGGGTCGGCGGCGGACCCGGTGCTCTCGTCGACGAGCCAGCGCTCCAGCAGGTAGACGGAGGCCGCGTCGCAGAAACCGGGGGTCAGGGCGTGGACGACGCGATTTCCGGTCACGTGGAGATCGAGTTCCGAGCCGATCATGTCGGCGGCGGGGCCGCCCGCCACCTGCCGACGGCGGCGCGCCGCGGGCTCGTCGCGGACGGCGGACGCCGTGCCGGGCGCGGCTCCAGGCGCGGCGGCGGACACGGTTCCCGGCCCGGCCGCGGACATGAGGTCGGGCGCGGCTCCGGGGACGCTTCCGAGCAAGCTTGGGGAGACCGCCCCGGCCGCGGACACGGGTTCCGCCCCGGTCGCGGACACGGCTTCCGGCCCGGCCGCGGACACGGCGCCGGGAACAGTTTCGGACACGGCTGCGGACCTCGTCTCGGGCGCGACCTGCGGGGCCGGGAGGGCCGGGAAAGCCGGGAGGCTCGGCAGGGGGTCGCCCGTGGAGTCCTCGCGGTGTTCGTGAGCTTGGTGTGCTTCGCGCATGTCGTGGGCGTCATGCGCCTGGTGTGGTTCACGCGCGTCATGTGCTTCGTGTCGCAGGGTCATGCCTTCCGCCGGGCCGGTGCGGGTGGCGGCCGAAACCGCCCGGTGACGACGTACGCACCCCGCTGCGCCACATCGCCGGGATCCTATGATGGCCCCTCAAGAGGCAGCCGTCGAAAGGGACTTGTGGTGACTGGGCGCGAAGAGGTCCCCGAGGGCGTGGATCCGGCGAAGGCGAGCGTGGCACGGATCTACGACGCGATGCTCGGCGGCGAGCACAATTTCGCCATAGACCGGGAGGCGCTGGCGGCCTTCACCGCCATCGACCCGCAGGTCAGGGCGCTCGCCCGGGCGAACCGGGCGTTCCTCGGCCGGGCGGTGCGCCATCTGGTCGACGCGGGGGTGCGGCAGTTCATCGACCTGGGGTCCGGCATCCCGACCCAGGGCAATGTGCACGAGGTCGCCCAGTCGATCGCGCCCGGCACCCGGGTGATCTACGTGGACAACGACCCGGTGGCCGTCGCGCACAGCGCGTCGCTGCTCGCCGACAATCCCGACGCCGACATCGTCAACGCGGACATCCGGCGTCCGGCCGACGTGCTGAACGCCCCGCAGGTACGGAAGTTGATCGACTTCAACGAGCCGGTCGCGATACTGATGATCACGATCATGCACTTCATCACCCACGAGGAGGACCCGGCGGGGCTGGTCGCGGCCTACCGCGACGGGCTGCCCGCCGGAAGCTGGCTGGCGCTCAGCCACGCGACCGACCAGGACCGCCCGGGCACCGCCGCCGCCGTCGGCAAGCTCTACCGCTCCAAGGCCACCTCGCCGGTCACCGCCCGTTCCTACGAGGGGATCTCGGAGCTGTTCACCGGCTTCGACCTGGTGCCGCCCGGCCTGGTCTACGTGCCGCTGTGGCGGCCGGATCCGGCCGACGACGTGCCCGAGAACCCGTCCGAATACTGGGTCTACGCGGGCGTGGGCCGCAAGGCCGGCTGACCCGCCGCGCGCCACCGGTCGGCGGCCGGTCGGGTGGCCCGTCCGGCGGCCGGTCAGGCAAGCGCGCAGGTCCGGGTCGCACCCGGTCACGGAACCGGCCACGGAACCGGCCGCACCGCCGGTCGCGGAACCGGCCCGTCGGATCGCGGCCCGGCGTCGTACGATCAGCGAATGGCTGACACGACCGAAACCACGCCCGGCTGGCTGGCTCCCGACGATCTGGAGCAGACGCGCGCCCGTATGCCGATCCTGTACGTCGACGCCGTGCCGGTGCGCGTCGACGACAGCGGTGAAGTCACCCACATCGGGCTGCTGCTGCGGATCGGCCCGGACGGGACGATCAGCCGGACCCTGGTGTCCGGCCGGGTGCTGCACCACGAGCGGGTGCGCGACGCGCTGCTGCGGCACCTGGAGAAGGACCTCGGTCCGGTGGCGCTGCCGCGCATTCCGGCCTCGCCGCAGCCGTTCACCATCGCCGAGTACTTCCCGACGCAGGGCGTCACGCCCTACCACGACCCGCGGCAGCACGCGGTCTCGCTCGCCTACGTCGTACCGGTGGCGGGCGACTGTCGGCCGCGGCAGGACGCCCTCGACCTGGTCTGGTTCACCCCGCAGGAGGCGTCGTCGCCGCAGCTCCAGCAGGAGATGCCGGGCGGCCGCGGGGTGCTGCTCAAGCAGGCGCTGGCCCATGTGGGCTGCCTGGGCTGACGGTGCGGGCCTCCGGGCCCGCGCTACGGCCCGCCCCTGTCCTGTCATCTGTCAGGAGCGGCGGGCCGTGCCCCTTTCCTACCGTGCTGGTGGCGGCCCCGAAGGGGCCGGTCCACGAGTACGGGGGACGCGCGGGGACGCGCGCGAGGAGAGGAAGAGCGACATGGGCAAGGTCATGCGGGGCGTGGCGGCACTGGCGCTGTCGGTGGCGGCGGTCGGCACCGTGGGCGCGGCCGACGCGGGAGCGGCGACGGCCGCCGGTTCGGTGCACGGCTGCCCGTCCGGCGCCGTGTGCATCTACCCGGGTTTCGACTGGAACAACGACCGGCCGAGCTTCGTGTACTGGAGCTACGGTGCGCACAACCTGGTCAATCAGACGGGCGTCCACGAGGTCCTGAACAATCAGTACGGCGGCGCCGGCATGCGGCTGTGGTCGGGCTACAACGGCACCGGTTCGGTCATCGACAGCCTGGCCGCGGGCAGCGGCTGGGTGTACGACCTCGGGCCGGTCAACTCCATCACCCTCGACCGTCCCTGACGGCCCGTCAGCGACGGCACGCGGACCGGTGGGCGCGCCTGCCGGTCCGCGTGTCCGCATCGCTCGTCCGGGCCGCGTCCCGGTCAGCAGACGGGCACGCCCGGCAGCTCATTGTCCGGCGAGCTGATGTAGATGTTGCTCATGTAGCCGCCGTACTGCGGCAGATACGCCCACCAGTCGTTGGTGTACGGCGGCACCGAGACCGTGTCGCCCTGCTTCTGGCAGGACACGAGGGTCTCGACGCCGGGCGGCAGATTAGTCAGCACGGCTGATCCCGTGGTCGTGCCCGCCCTGACGTGGACGCCGCTGCCCCAGGTGCCGAACCAGCTGCCGGGACGCACCGCGCCGCCGGGCACGTTCAGGGTGCGCACCAGCCGGTCGAGGTTGGTGTACGCGGCGCCGAAGGCGGTGCCGTGCGGCTGGAGGGTGAAGACGGCGACGATCGAGCGGTCTCCGGCGCCGACGGTGCCGGTGGTGTGCAGCGCCACTTGGTCGATGTCCACCGAGGCCGGGGCCGGGGCCGCGTCCTTCACCGTCCGGCTCGTGGTCGTGGTCGCGGTCGCCGCGGTGTCGGAGCAGTCGCCCGAGGCTCCGAAGCCGGACCAGCCCTGCTTGACCGCCCACGGCCGGTCGAAGACGGTCGGGATGCCGAACCGCTGGTCGAACCCGTCGGCGCCGCAGCGCGTGGACTGCCGCAGGTCCCCCATCACCAGGTCGCGTACCGGAGCGGGCGCGCTGTCCAGCAGATAGCGGTAGATCCGTACGGTGTCGGCGGCCGACAGCGCCGTGTACCCCCAGGTCCCCGGATACGCGGCGGGCGGCGGCGCGGTGTCGGTGAGGCCGAGCCTGGCCACCATGCGGGTCACGATGGCGCTGCCGCCGTCCTGCACCCACAGGCTGCTGGCCACGTCGTCGTCGCTGCTGCGCAGCATCGCGTCCAGCCGCGTGTGGTCGGCGGGCACACCGCCCGTCCACATGGCGTCGAGGGCGATCAGGAGTTTCACGACGGACGCGGAGCGGAACTGCGTGTCCGCGTTGAGCTGTTCGGTGAAGGTGCCGGTCTGCCGGTCGAAGACGGCCACGCCCGCCGTGACGCCCGGCGGCACTGTCACGGCCGGGACGACCGCCCTGGCGTCGGCGTCGGTCGGCCGGTCCGCGTGCGCCGGCGGGGCGGTGGGCCCGGACAACGCCGCGGCAACGGCGGCGATCCCCGCCGCCCACGCGGTTCTCCTGCGGACATCCATCGCCATCACGACTCCCGTTCCCGGCGGCCCGCCCGTCGCGGGCCGGACACGAGCACGGTAGGAGCGCCGCCCGCGGCGCCGCTCCTGACAGGTGACAGGGGTGCCACCTGCGGCGGCGCGCGGCTCCGGGGGCTTCGCGGACGGTCGTCGGGAGTTCGGGCACACAGGGGGGCACGCGAGGGTTCGGGCACGCGAGGGGCGGCGTCAGGTCGCCGGCGAACCCTCCGGAGCGGGATCGGCGGGGGCCGGAATGGTGCGGGAGGCGGCGGCGGTGTCGATACGGCGAAGGGCCGGCCACATCAGCAGGCCGAGGGCGAGGGTCGGCACCCCGCCGGCCACCAGCGACCAGCGGCTGCCGAACTGCTGGGCGATCCAGCCGACCAGGGGGCCGCCGATCACTGTGGTGCCGCCCCAGGCCATCGCCCACAGGGCCATCACCCGGCCGCGCATCGACGGGTCGGCGGCGAGCTGCATCGCCGTCTTGGACAGCGAGTTGAAGGTGATGGCGGCGTAGCCGACGAACGGCAGCGCGACCAGCTCCCAGCCGAGGTTCGGCGCGACCGCGGCGGCCAGGATGGCGAGGCCCCACCCGATGCCCGCCCAGGCCAGGGAGACGGCGCGCCGATTGCCGCGGCTCGCGCTGACCAGGCCGCCGACCACCGCGCCGACGGCCATCAGCGTCGCCATGGCCCCGTACGTCCCGGCCCCGCCGTGGAAGGCGCCGCGCGCCACCAGCGGCAGCGTGACCGGGAATTCGTACGCCATCATGCCGGTGACCGTGAGCATCAGCAGGGGCAGCAGGAGGGCCGGGGTCCTGCGGGTGTAGCGCAGCCCTTCTCGGATCTGGCCCTTGCTGCGCGGGGGCCGCCGGGCCGCGTCGACCTCGGAGGTCCGCATCATCGCCAGGCTCGCGATGACCGCGGCGAAGGAGAGCGCGTTGAGCGCGAAGCAGGTCGTCAGACCGACGGCGGCTACGAGCGCGCCGCCCGCGGCCGAGCCGAACACCCGGGCCAGGTTGACCGATACGGAGTTCAGCGTGACCGCGTTGGCCAGCTGCTCGCGCGGCACCAGCTCGCCGATGAGGCTCTGCCGGGCCGGGTTGTCGAAGACGGTCAGCGAACCCAGCGCCAGCGAAAGGCCGATGACCATGCCGACGTTGATCACGTCGAGCGCGGTGAGCAGCGCGAAGAGCACGGCGATGAGGGCCGAGGACGACTGGGTCACGTACAGCAGGCGCCGCTTGTCGTAGCGGTCGGCGATCAGGCCGCCGACCGGACCGAGCACCACGAAGGGCAGGAAGCGGGCGGCGGTGGCCAAGCCCAAGTCGCTGCCGCTGCCGGTGAGTCGGAGCACGAGGAAGGCCAGTGCGAGCGACTGCATCCAGGTACCCGCGACGGAGACGGCGTAACCCCAGAAGTACAGGCGGTAGTTGCGGACCGACAGGGACGCGAGCATCCGGCCGAAGGGGCGGCGGCCCGGCGCCGCGGCTGCCTGGTGCGCCCCGGGGCTCATGACGCGCCTCGCGCCGTGCCGCGGTCTCCTGCCGGTACGGGCTCGTACGGCGGTGCGGACTCGTACGGCGGTGCGGACTCGTACGGCGGTACGGGTTCGTGGGCCGCGGGGGGACCGCCCGCGTCCTCGGGCGCCCGCTCGAACGCGGCGAGCCGCTCCATCAGCGCGCCCGCGGCCAGCAGGATCCGCTGCTCGTCCTCGTCCAGGAGGCCGGTGATCGCCCGGCCGAGCCAGGTGTCCCGCTCGCTGCGGACGTCCGCCACCATGGTGCGGCCGCTGTCGGTGAGCAGCACCGCGACGCGGCGCGCGTCCGTCGCGTCCTTGCGTCTGCGGACGTATCCGGCGCCCTCCAACTCCCTTAGCGCCGCAGCCACGTTGGAGCTGGTCATCTGCAGCTCCTCCGCGATCCGGCGCGGCTGCACGCCCTCCGGCAGCCGCACCACCGCGGTGATCACCTGCAGCGCCGTCCTGGACACCCCGTACGCGGGCAGGGACTCGCGGCGCAGCCGCCGCTGGAGCAGTTTCATCTGCACCCGGAACCGGCTCACATCGCGATCGTCCATAAGAGCTATGTTACATAGCTATTCGACATAGGTGTCATGGCGTGCCGCCGGGACGGCCGGCCCGTTCGCCGGGGGTGGTGCGTCAGAGGCGGTCGGCGGCGGCGATGACGTCGCTGACGAAGGCGCCGGTCAGGCGGAGGCGGCGCCGGGTGGTCGCGAGGTCGGGGTCGGCGGCGAGGGCCGCCGGGAGGGGTTCGCCGCGGCGGTACGCGAGGGCGGCGTGGAGCAGCGGGTGCCAGCGGGGCGCGAAGGCGGTGAGGGCGTGCGCGCCCGCGTCCTCCTTGGAGACGATCTCGCCGGTGGCGATCGTGCGGTGCAGCCGGGACACGCCGAGGGCGCCCCAGGCCGTGAGGGTGCGCCCGGCCGAGGGCACCACGGCCAGTGGCTCGCCGGGGGCCCGTCCGGCAAGTGCCCGGTCGGCCCAGGACCGCCAGTAGCCGTGCAGATTCGCCAGATTCCATTCGCGCAGCCGGTCCGGCTCCGGATCGAGGCCGAGCGTGCCGGGCGCCGGACCGCGCAACGGGATGCCGCGGTCCCGCAGCACCGTCCACACCACCGGGTTGACGTCGAAGCCGCGCCCGGCGGCGAACGCGATCCCGGTGTGCGAGGCGAGCGGGCGGATCGACGTAACCGGCCTGCCGAGGTCGGCCGCCGCCACGTACACCCCGTTCACCGTCCCCGGCACGGTCACCCGCCCCCGCAGCACCGCCCGTACGGCGGGCGTCGCGTTGCCGACCGGATGCAGGACGCGCAGCCGCCGCATCTCCCGCCCGGCCAGGCCGCCGTCCACGACCGCGACGAAGTCCACATCACTGACCCCCGCCCGCCACGCCCCGAGCGCGGCCGACCCGACCACATAGAACCCACTGATCCGCCCCGGCAACAACCGATCAGCGGCGGCCAAATAACGCCCGGCAAGCCGGGCGGCGTCGATCGGCAGCATCCGCCGAGTCTCCCACGCCCGGCCGCCGGTCCGTCGGAGCCGGACCCGCGCACGCCCCACACCCCGGGCCGCACCGCCCGCATCGGCGCGAGGCCGCGACCGACGACAGCAAGCGGGTCGGCCTCGACCGGCCGAGCCGGGCCTCCGGGCGGTGCCGATCGCGGCTGCCTAGTTCGGCTCAGGCCCCCGCGGAGCGGGATTCGCGCCATTCGGGGGACAGGACGGACCAGACCTCGGTGTCCTGGCGGGTGCCGCGGTGGGTGTAGTTGGAGCGGAGGACGCCGTCGCGGGTCATGCCGAGGCGTTTGGCGACGTTGATGCTGGGGGTGTTGGCGGCGGACACGAGCCATTCGACGCGGTGGATGCCGCGTTCGAGGACGGCCCAGTCGATGATGGCGCGAGCGGCACGGGTGACCAGGCCGCGGCCGGCGGCGGCGGGTTCGAGCCAGCAGCCCACCTCGGCGGTGCCGGCTTTCGCGTCGAAGAGCCGGAAGAGGACGCCGCCGACGAGGACGCCGTCCAGCCGGATGCTGTAGAGCCGGCCGGCGTCGGCGGCGGTCTTGTCGGCGTAGGACTGGAGCCAGGCCCGGGTCGAGTCCAGGTCGGCGGTGGCGTCGGCGAGCCCGATGTGCTGTCCGACGTACTCGCGCCCGCGGTCCATGTGGGCGAGGAACTCCTCGGCCTGCCAGGGCTCCAGCGGTCCCAGCTCGGCCCCGTCCCCCAGCGACATCGCGAACATCTCATCCTCCACAGACGGTGACGGGCGTGTCCCGCACGACCCAGCAGACTTACCGCAGCGCCGCTCCGCGGAACAGCGGTTTTCCCGGGCCCACGGCTCAGGCGCCGACCCGCCCGCGCCACGCGAGGAAGGGCACCATCGGCGACTGCCCGTCGAGATACGCCCAGGGCAGCTCGGTGGCCCGGTCGCCCAGCACCCGGAAGAGCGGCCGCGCGAGCCGGTCGTCCCCGGCCAGCGCGAAGGCCATCGCGAAGGTGTTGAAGGCGCGCGGCCAGTCCAGGCGGCGGACGAAGTCCGCGTGGTAGACGGACCGTGCGGCGGCCTGGTTGAGAGCGGCGAGCACCTCCGTACCGCTCAGGTACGGCGATTCCGGGTCGCCGCCTTGGTCGAGCCACTCCTCCAGGTGGGCCTGGGCGACGAGCTGCCCGAGCGGGCTGCCCGCACGGGCGCCGAGCATCGCCTCACGGGCGAAGGCGTGCATCCGCTCGTGCGAACCGCCCCACTTGGCGCTGAGCTGCTGCAAGTGCTGCCGGTGGGCGGCGGTGTGGCCGGGCGAGCGGCGCAGCGTCGCCGCGAAGCGGCTCTCGGCGACGTCGTCGGCGACCTGGAGGCCGCGCCCGCAGATCTGGAGGTAGTACCAGGGCGCGGCCCACTCCGGCTCGCGCTCGGCGACGTCGAGCAGCAACTCCTCGGCGGTCGTCAGCCGGGCGCGGAAGAGCTTCCACTGCTCGTCGGACACGTACTCCGCCGCGAGACCGGTCCTGGCGTGCCACGCCCACTCCACGTGCCGGGCGCCGGAGGCCAGCAGCGGCAGCGCGTCGTCGGGAGCCGCCGCGGCCGCCTCGCCGAGCCAGCGCTCCGGCCCCGAGACGGTCGCGAGGCCGTCCAGCAGGAAGGTCAGATCCTCGCCGTCGCCCACCGCGGCGGCCAGGTGACCGCGGATCACCGGCCACTGCCCGATGCCTTCCTTGGCCGCCGTCCGCATCGCCACGAGGCGCGCGTCGCCGAAGGCGGGATCGATCGCGTACGTCTTCTTGCGCCGGAAGAGGAACGTCTCGCCCTCGGCGCGCCGCACATGCAGAAGGCGGCTGGTCCACCAGGACATACGACGGCTCCCTCGGACGGCCGGTCACGGTATCCGCAGAATACGCTCGCGAGGGCCCGCCGCCGTCCGGGCCGGGCACCGGTCGGCCCAGGTCGGACGGGTGTCCGGCTCCGCACGGAGACCCCCCGTACGGAGAGCCCGGCGCAGAGGGCCCCGTACGGCTCAGGACGCGACGCCGACGGCGGGCGGCTGGACCCAGTCCGGGGTCCAGATGCCCGCGCCGCGCCGGGACGGCCAGGCCGCCCGCAGATGGCTCAGCAGCGCGGCGAGCGCCGGATGCGGATTGTCGGCGTGCCAGACCAGCGAGTGCGGGTAGACCGGTGTCGGTCCGCGCATGTCGATCCGGCGCAGGCCGTGGTCGGCGGGCCAGACGAGCCGGGTGCCGTCGCCGACGAAGGTCGCCAGCGCCGCGGAGTCCGCGATCACGTCGAGCAGCGGTTCGAGGCCGAAGTGCGGGCCGATACGGTCGACGGTGATGCCGAAGGCGTCGCCGAGGTCGGCGTAATAGGCGGCCCATTCGGTGCCGGGGACGATGCCGGGCATCCAGATCCGCCGCCCGGCGAGATCGGCCGGCGCGACCTGTCCCGCGCCGGCGAATTCATGGGCCGGACCGGTGAGGAGCTGCACCGGTTCGTTGTGCACACGCTCGGCCACCACCCCGTGGGGCAGCCGCCGTCCCGGCTGGGTGACCGCGCGGAAGGACGCGTCGATGGTGCCGGCCCTGACGGCCTCGACGGCCGCGTCGGCGTCGAAGAGGGTGACGACGTCGAGTTCGGTACCGGGGTGCGCCCGGTGGAAATCGCGCAGCAGCGCGGCCGGTGCGAGACGCCGGCCGATCACGTCGACCCGCAGCGCACGCCGGCCCGGCCGTACGGAAGCGGCGGCCCGCTCCTCGGACCGCAGCAGGTCACGGGCGTGCGGCAGGAACGCCTGCCCGTCGATGGTGAGCCGGGCGCCGCGCGCGGTGCGGGTGAACAGCCGCACCCCCAGCTCCTTCTCCAGGCCGGCGACCCGCTTGGAGACGGCCTGCTGGGTGACCGCCAGGTCGGCGGCGGCCTGCTGGAACTGCCCCGCGTCCGCGGCGGCGACGAAGGTGCGTACGGCATCGAGGTCCACGCCGACCGACCCTAGCCGCGGGGTACGACACTCCCCCGCCGTCCGTCCACAGGGGACGCCGTCGCACAACGCCGCGTTGTGCCGGGCCGCGTGTCGGTTGTTTGATCCGGTGCTCCGCGGCTCGCTACGGTCACGCCGGTCCCGCCGACGGGCGGAAAGCCGGCGGTGACCGGTGACCGGTGGACGTGACGGCGAAGGGTGCGCTCGGCATGACGACGGGGACGGTGGCGACGGCGACGGGGCGGCGGCCGGGCGCGCTGGGGCGGCGCTTCGGCTGGCTGTGGGCGGCGTACGGCGTCAGCGCCCTCGGCACCCGGCTGGCGTTCGGCGCCTTCCCGCTGATCGCGATCGTCGTCCTGCACGCCGGGACGACCGAGGTGTCGGTGCTGGCCGCCGCGGGCCTCGCGGTGGGCGCACTGGTGGCGGTGCCGCTCGGGCCCTGGATCGAATTCCGCCGCAAGCGGCCCGTGATGATCGCGATGGACCTGGTCCGCAGCGGGCTGCTGCTCAGCATCCCCGTCGCGTACGCCGTCGGCCGCCTCGGCTTCGCCCAGCTGCTGGTCGTCTCGGTCGTCGTCGGCGCCGCCGACATCGCGTTCACGACGGCGAGCGGGGCGTATCTGAAGTCGCTCGTGCCGCGCGAGGACCTGCTCGTCGCCAACGGGCGGTTCGAGTCGACGTCCTGGACGACGACGATGCTGGGGCCGCCGCTGGGCGGCGCCGCGATCGGGCTGCTCGGGCCGGTGACGACAGTGCTCGCCGACGCCGTCAGCTTCCTGCTCTCGGCGCTCGGGCTGGGCGCGATCGGCGGCGGCGAACCGCTTCCGGAGCGCGCCGGGCCCGTCGAGCGGTTCCGGGCCCGGGACCTGCTGGACGGCTGGCGGTACATCCTGGGCAGCCCGCGGCTGCGGCCGCTGTTCTTCAACACGGCCGTCTTCAACGGGCTGATCATGGCCGCCGAACCGTCGCTCGCCGTGCTGCTGCTCGGCGACCTCGGTTTCGCGCCGTGGCAGTACGGCCTGGTCTTCGCGGCGCCGTGCGTGGGCGGCCTCGTCGGCTCGCGACTGGCTCGCCGTCTCGTGGCACGGGTCGGGCAGCGAAAGGCGCTGCTCGTGTCCGGCACGCTGCGCGCGGTCTGGTCCTTCGGCCTCGTCTTCGTACGGCCGGGGCTGCCGGGGATCGTGCTGGTCATCGGCGTCGAGCTGGGCCTGATCACCGCGTGCGCCCTGTTCAACCCGGTGCTGGCCACCTACCGGCTGGAGCACGCCGGGACCGACCGGGTGGCCCGCACACTGTCCGCGTGGTCGGTCACCACCAAGGCCAGCATCGCCGCGCAGACCGCGCTGTGGGGGGTGCTGGCCGCGTTCACCGGCCCCCGTGTCGCCATCGGGATCGCCGGTCTGTGCGTGCTGGCGACGCCGCTGCTGCTGCCGTGGCGGGCCGGGACGAAGGGTGCCGGGCCGGCCGGGCCGGAGCCGCGGCCGGAACCCGAGCCCAAGGCCGGACCCGAGGTCGAGGTCGGACCCGAGGTCGGACCCACCACCGGGCTCGGGACCGCGACCGGTCCCGCGCCCGAGACGCCGGCCCGCACATGAGCGAGCCCGTACGTGACAGGTGCGTACGCGGGCAGGTGCATACGCGAGCGGGCCCGTACGTGAGCGAGCCCGCACGCGGGCGGGGCGTCACGCCCCGCCCCGTCGGCCCCGAAAGCCGTTTGACCGGCCCGGAGGCCGCTGACAGAGTCGGCCGCATGCCCTCCTTCACCGCGCCCGACGGGACCCGCTTCGCGTACCACGTGCTCGGGGACGGGGACGGGCCGCCGCTGATCTGCCTGCCCGGCGGGCCGATGCAGGCGTCCGCGTATCTGGGCGACCTCGGCGGGCTGTCCGCGGCGCGGCGGCTGATCCTGCTGGACCTGCGCGGCACGGGCGCGTCCGCGGTCCCGGACGACCCGGCGTCCTACCGCTGCGATCTGGTCGTGGCCGACGTGGAGGCGCTGCGCGAGCACCTGGGCCTTGACCGGATGGATCTGCTCGGGCATTCGGCGGGGACGAATCTCGCCGTGCTGTACGCGGCCCGCCACCCCGAACGGGTGGGCCGGCTCGCGCTGATCACGCCCAGCGTCCGGGCCGTCGGCGTCACGATCACCGGGGAGCAGCGCGTCGCGACGGCGCGGCTGCGGGCGGCGGAGCCGTGGTTCCCCGAGGCGTTCGCCGCCCTGGAGGCGGTCGTGGCAGGCCGTGGCGACGACGCCACCTTCCGCGCCATCGACCCCTTCTTCTACGGCCGTTGGGACGACGCGGCCCGCGCCCACCGGGACGCGGGCGAGACGTACCGGAACGAGGCGGCCGGCGCGGTCTTCGCCTCCGAGGACGCCTTCGACCCGGACGCGACACGCGCGGCGCTCGCCGCCTTCGGCGCCCCCGTCCTCGTCCTGGCCGGTGAGACCGACCTCAACACCCCGCCGCCCGCGGCGGCCGAGGTCGCCGCCCTCTTCCCGCACGCGGACCTGACCGTTCAGGCCGCGGCCGGCCACTTCCCCTGGCTCGACGACCCGGCCCGCTTCACCGCGACGCTCGCCTCGTTCCTCGACCGGGCCTGAGTTCCAGGACAGGCGCGGGCTCCGCTCACGCCTGAGCGGCTTCGTCCCGCTTGTCCTCGACGTGGACGACGGTCAGTTCCGTGCCGTCGCTGTGCCGCTTGGAGCGGCCGAACAGCCCGACGGCGAGATCGCCGCCCTCCTCGACCTCGTCGCGTGCCACATACGTCAGCACATCCGGGTGGTGGCTGGTGACCACCCAGCCGTCGCCGTCCTCGGCGGTGATGACGGAGAAGTCCCCGGCGGGGGAACCCGCGTGCACGGGTCCGCTGTCCCGGAGGATCCGCACGGCCTGCTCCGCCAGGTCCCCGTCGGGAGCGGTCAGCACGACGCAGGTGCCGTGGGCGAACAGCACCCATGTCGCACGGGGGTTGATCAGCAGGCGCCGCCAGGCGCCGATGAGTATCTCGGGTTCCATGCGCGCCATGATGGCGCACCCCACTGACAACCAACGTGAGGCCGGGACCGGCGTCCGGGCGGGCGCGGTCAGGCGGTGCTCTCCGCCCGGAGCCGGGCGGCGTCGCGGCCCGGCGACGTACCGAACTGGCGGCGGTATTCGCGGCTGAACTGCGAGGCGCTGTCGTAACCGACCGCGTGCCCGGCGCCCGCCACGTCGTCCGGGCGGGCGACGAGGCGGAGCCGGGCCTCCTGGAGCCTGATCTGCTTCTGGAATTGGATCGGGCTCATCGCCGTCACCGCCAGGAAGTTGCGGTGGAAGGCCGACACGCTCATCCCGGACAGCCGGGCCAGATCACCGACCCTGATCGTCTCCGCGTGGTGCTCGCGGATCCAGCGGACCGTCCTGCCGATGTGCGCGAGGCCGCTGTCCGCGAGACCCAACTGACGTACGGTGGCGCCCTGTTCGCCGGTGATCAAGCGCCAGAGGATCTCCCGCTCGATCATCGGCGCGAGCACCGGCAGATCGCGCGGGTGGTCCGGCAACCGCAGCATCCGTACGACGGCGTCGATCAGTTCGGCGGACGCGTCGCTGACCGCGATGCCCGGCGCCGGGGCCGTGCCGCGGGCGCGCGGGCCCGCGTCCCCGGACTCCGGCGCCTCCAGCAGCAGCGCGGCGATCGCGGACGGCCGCAGTTCGAGGCCGAAGCCGAGCGCGGGGCGCTGCGGGCTCGCCTCGGTGAAGTGCCCGTTGACCGGCAGGTCGAGGGAGGCCACCAGATACTGTCCCGCCCGGTACTCGTGCACCCGGTCACCGAGGGCCAGGCTCTTCGCGCCCTGCGCGATCAGCGCGAAGACGGTGCCGGAGGTGGAGTCGGACGGGGCGGCGACCCGGTCGACCAGCGAGACCATCACCCCGTCGAGCGCGTCCGTGCCGCCGTCACGGACCCGCCGGGTGATGAGCGTGCGCAGTTCGTCCAGGCTCATTCCTTCATTGAAGCAGGCGGCCGTACGGCGAGCGGCGGGCCGGACGTCAGTGGTCGTACGGGCGGGCGGCCGGACGTCGGTGGTCATACGTCAGGCGGCCGTACGGCGGGCGGGCGCGTCAGCGCGCGGCGGTGACCGCCGCCCTCAGCACGTCCTCGAACGGGGTCGGCGGGCGGCCGATCAGCTCGCCGAGCGCCGGGTCGACGTGTGCGAACTCGCCCTGCCGGCTCGCGGCGAACATCCCGAGCAGCAGGTCCGCCAGCCATGCGGACCCGCCGTGCCCGAGCAGATTCGCGCGGTACTCCTCGTCGGTGACGACGACCCGCTCGACCTTCCGCCCGGACAGCTCGGAGGCCAGCTCGGCTATCGCGGCGAGGTCCAGCGCCTCGCCGCCGGTCAGCGGCGCTGTCGGACCCACCGGACCGCCGTCGGCGGCGAGGACACGGGCGGCGGCCTCGGCGAGGTCCGCGTGCGCGGTCCAGGAGATCGGGCCGTCCTCCGGCGCCGCCAGCACACCGGTCCGTACGGCATCGCCGAGCAGCATGATCGCCGAGGAGGCGTAGTAGCCGTTGCGCAGCGACGTCCAGTCCGTGCCGCACTCGCGCAGCATGGTCTCGGTGGCCGCGTGGTCGGGCATCGGTGCGAAGAGCGAGGTCGGGCTCGCGCCCATGTGGCTGGTGTAGAGGACGCGGCGGGCGCCCGCCTCGACGGCGGCGTCGATCGCGGCACGGTGCAGGGCGAGCGCGGCCTCGCCGGTGGTGCCCGCGGACACGACCAGCACCTGCGACGCGCCCTCGAAGGCGTGCGCCAGGCCCGCGGGGTCGGCGAAGTCGCCCTGCCGTACGCGGACGCCCCGGTCGAGCAGGTCACGCGCCTTGCCGGGATCGCGGACGCTGGCGCCGATCCGCTCGGCGGGGACGTACGACAGCAGGCGTTCGACGATGTCCCGGCCGAGCTGCCCGGTGGCTCCGGTGACGATGATCATGAGGCCCTCCAGAGTGCAATAAATCAGTGCTAACGCATTTCACGCTAGCACTGGAATCGTGATCAGCGCTAACAATGATCCTGTTACCGTTGTCACCATGGACGACGGAGGCGGTACGGCGGAGCGCGGCACGTACGACGGCGACAGCGGCGGCGCGGATGGGGCCGATGCGGGCGGGGTCGACGCGGACCGGGCCGGGGCTCATGACGGCGGTGGGCAGGGCGCCGGCGCCCGGGACGGCGGGCCGCGCGAACGCATCCTCGCCGTCACCGCCAAGCTGCTCGCCGAGGGCGGCCGGGAGGCCGTCTCGACCCGAGTGGTCGGCGCGGCGGCCGGGGTGCAGGCGCCGACGATCTACCGGCTCTTCGGCGACAAGCAGGGCCTGCTCGACGCGGTCGCCGCCGACGGCTTCGCCGCCTATCTGGACAGCAAGACGGACCTGGAGCCCACCGCGGACCCGGTGGCCGACCTGCGCACCGGCTGGGACCTGCACATCGGCTTCGCCCTGGCCAACCCGGCGCTGTACCTGGTGATGTACGGCGAACCCCGGGCCACGCCGGCGCCCGCGGAGGTCGCGGGGCTGGAGATCCTCGCCGGGCACATCCGGCGGGTCGCCGAGGCCGGGCGGCTGCGGGTCGGCGAGGAACGCGCCTCCCAGCTCATGCGGGCCGCCGGCCACGGCGTCGCCCTCACCCTGATCGCGACGCCCGCCGACCGCCGCGACCCCGAACTGTCCGCCATGGCGCGCGAGGCGGTCGTCACCGCGATCACCACCGACACCCCGGCCGTCGCCGGCCCCGGACCCGTCACCGCCGCCGTGGCGCTGCGCGCCGCCCTCCCCGGCACCACCGCCCTGAGCCCGCACGAGCAGGCGCTGCTGCGGGACTGGCTCGACCGGATCGCCGCCGCGCGGGAGTAGGGCCGGTCCGGAGTACGTCCGCGGAGGGCTGCCCTCCGCCGCCCGGCCGTGCCTACCCTCGGAACATGACCACGGGGGACGATCTGCTGCTGCTCGCCATCGACCCGGGCAAGCGGCGTCTCGGTGACATCGGCCGGCTCCGGTTCGCGCTGCGCGCGGCCGAGTTGGCGGATCTGGAGCTGGCCGGACGGATCAGCGTCGGCGCCCGGCTCATCGAAGTGCGCGACACGGAACGGGTGCCGGACCGCCGCCTCGGCAACGTATTGCACGCGCTGGCCACGGCCTCTCCCCCGCCCCGCCTGCCGGACTGGCTGCGGCAGACCCCGCGCTCGCTCGCCACGGAGTACCTGTCCCGGCTGGCGGACCAGAAGGCCGTACGGGTCCGGCGGTGGCGCGACCGCACCGGCCGTACGAGGCACGATCTCCTCTCGGTCGACACCGCTCGGCGCCGTACGGCGCTCGCCCGGCTCGACGCCGTTCTCGGGCCAGGACCCGGCGACCCGCCGGCCACCGACGCCGACCGCGTACTCGCCGCTCTCGTACAGGCCGCGGGTCTCGCGCACGCCGCCTATCCCGGGCTGCGCGGCCGGGCCGCCCGCCGCAGGCTGGCCGCGCTCGCCCCGGAGGCGGCCGCCACCGCCGTGGACGAGGAACTGGCCGACGCGATCGTCATGGGCGCCGACCTGCTCAGCGCCCGCCTGTCCGGCGAACTCCGCGAGCTGTACGAGGACTTCGGCACTGGTGCGTCGGGCCACGGCGGCTACGGCGACTCGTGGTCGGACGGCGGAGGACAGCACCATGGCGGCGGCCATCACGGCGGCATGGACGGCGGACAGCACGGCGGCGACAGCGGTGGGGGCGGCGGGCACGGCGGCTGGTGACGGGCCCGGCCGGCGGGGGCGGCTTCCGTCGGTCCGCCGGAGGGCCTTTTGTCATCGCGTACGGCGGGTCCGTGCGTCAGCCCGTACGGCGGTCCGTGCGTCGGGTCGTACGGCGGTCCGTCCAACGGTACGTGCGTCGGGCCGTTTCGCAGCTGGCGGCGATCGGTGGTGTGATGGCGCGGTGAGCCGCGCCGCCGAGGAGTCCAACCGCCGGCTGCTCCGGGCCCGGGACGCGATGGACCGCGGTTACGCGGAGCCGCTGGACATCCTCGCGCTGGCCCGGATCGCGCATGTGTCCCCCGCCCACTTCACCCGCACCTTCCGGGCCGCCTTCGGCGAGACCCCGCACCGCTACCTCCAGCGGCGGCGCGTCGAGCGGGCGATGTTCCTGCTGCGCGAGACCGACCGCAGCGTCACGGACATCTGCTTCCTGGTCGGCTTCGGCAGTACCGGCACCTTCAGCCGGACGTTCCGCGACATCGTCGGCCGATCGCCGCGCACGTACCGCAAGGAGGCGGCGACGGTGGCCACCGTGCCGACGTGCTTCACGATGGCGTGGACCCGGCCGCACACCTGACGGGCGCCCCGCGTGGCCGGCGACGGCGGGCGCGGCCCCGGCGGCACGAGTGAGCAGTTTCGGATAAGTTTCCGCGCCGCCCGCGCACTAGCGTGATTCCCATGTTGACCTCCATCACGCACTCACAGATCTACGTCCTCGACCAGGACGAGGCCCTCGACTTCTACGTCGGCAAGCTCGGCCTCGAAGTCGGCGCCGACATCGACCTGGGCTTCATGCGCTGGCTCACCGTCTGCGTCCCCGGCCACCCCGAGCGGCAGATCCTGCTGGAGAAGCCCGGCCCGCCGTCGATGTCCGAGGAGACCGCCGCCCAGGTCCGCGAGCTCGTCACCAAGGGGGCCACCGGCGGCTCGCTCTTCTTCAGCACGAACGACTGCCGCAAGACGTACGAGACGCTGCTCGGCCTCGGCGTCGAGTTCACCGAGGAGCCCACCGAGCGGCCGTACGGCACCGACTGCGGGCTGCGCGACCCGTTCGGCAACAGCATCCGCTTCTCCGAGCCGAAGAGCTGACGCCGCGGGGGTCGGGCCCCGGGCCCGGACCTCATCGTGTTGACCGGCCCCGGCGCGCGGTGCTGGAGTCGGCGCGTGGACAGCATCCCCGCCAACCGGCGACTCTGGAACCGGATCAGCAGCGCCTACCAGGACAGGCACGACCCGCGGATCGGCGCGACGCCGCGCCTGTGGGGCATGTACTCCGTCCCCGACGCGCATCTGCGGGCCCTGGGCGACGTCACCGGCAAGCGCGTCCTCGAACTCGGCTGCGGCGCCGGCCAGTGGTCCAGGGCGCTCGCCGCCGAGGGCGCCGCCGTGGTCGGGTTCGATCTGTCCGAGGCCCAGCTCGCCGCGGCGGCCGGCGCGATGGGAGCGGCCCGCTACCCGCTGGTGCAGGGCGCCGCCGAACAACTCCCCTTCGCCGCCGACACCTTCGACCTCGTCTTCTGCGACTTCGGCGGCCTGAGCTGGGCGCCCCCGCACCTGGCCGTCCCGCAGGCCGCACGCGTCCTGCGCCGGGGCGGGCGCCTGGTGTTCAACGTCGCCAGCCCGTGGTTCGAGGCGTGCTACGACGAGGCCGCCGGCCGTGTGACCACGACGCTCCAGAAGGACTACTTCGGGCTCGGCACCATCGAGGAGGACGACAGCGCCACCAGCTACCAGCTCACCTACGGCGGCTGGGTCAGGGTCCTGCGCGGCGCGAGGCTCGTCGTCGACGACCTGATCGAGCCCCGGCCCGAGCCCGGAACCCCCAACGGCTACAACGAGACCGACCCGCCCGACTGGGCCCACCGCTGGCCCGCGGAACTGCTCTGGGTCACCCACAAACCGTAAGCACCGCCGTACGGGGGCACGGATGCGCCCGAACACGGCCTTCCCGGGGGCGTTTCCGTGACCCTCCGGGGCGGCCGCGTGACCCTCCGAAAGGCGTACGCCCCGATATCCCGTACGGGCCCGGTCACCAGTACTCTCGTGATCCTCACGGCGCCTCCGTACCGCTTTCCGGGGGAAGTCCCCTGCCCTGCCCGCGCCTTCGGCGCTCACCCTCGCGTGCGAGGGGCAGGCCGGACGGCACCGTGACCCCCGGCTGATCGGCCCGGCCGCCGGTGGGACCTCCGACCACGGAACAGGGCGCCGAGGAACCGCACGGCGGTTCCTCCACAAGGGGCAGCGCGAGGGGCGGACCAGGTGAACGACGACAACGGCACGGCTATACCCGGCGAGGCCACGGCTCCCCCTGGGCAGCCCGCCGAACCCGCCGCGGACACGGGCGGGGTGACGGAACGTCAGGCAACCGCGTCGGGCGGCGCCAAGAAGGCCGCGGCCCGGCCGCGGACCGCGACGACCGCGAGGACCGCGGCCGCGGGTACGAAGAAGGCGGCGGCGCGTCCCCGTACGGCGAAGGCGGCTGCGGCTCCCGACGCTACGGCCGACGACTCGACGACTGCCGCGAGCGCGACGGGCGCCAAGAAGACGACGCCACGCACCCGGACAGCGAAGGCCGCTGCGACGCCCGACGGCCCGGCGACTGCTGCGGGCGCGACGGGCGCCAAGAAGGCGACGGCGCGCCCGGTCTCGGCCCCCGACGCGACGGCGGACGGTCCGACGGCCGCCGCGGGCGCGGCAGGTGCCAAGAAGGCGGCCGCGCGCCCCCGGAAGGCCGCCGCGCCCGTCAAGGATGCGAAGAAAGCACCCGCCCGGCCGCATACGGCCAAGGCCGCCCAGGCCGAAACGCCTGTCGCCGACGCTGATGTGACGGAGAGTCAGGCGCCGGCCGCACCCGCGACGGTGAAGGCAGCGCGGCCCACCGCCGCCGAGCGGGCGAAGAAGTCCGCGGCTGCCCCGGGCCCGCAGCAGCCCGAGCCGGTCGAGGCTGTCGCCCTCCCCACTCTCGTCGGCCGACAGGGCGCCCTCCCCCCGGAGGCCGCCCTTGCCGTCCTGAAGGGTTCGCTGCTCGGCCTCGCCGCCACCCCCGGCGCCTACGCCTCCGCCGACGTCCTGATCACCCCCGAGGGCACGGTCTCCCTGCCGTCCGGGGCCGCCCAAGAGGCTGCTGTCCCGACTACCCCCGTCGGCGAGCAGACCCAGGCACCGGAGAGCGACGCGCCGACAGAGGCGGCCGCCGCCGAAGCCGCACAGGCCGACGCCGCCGAGCCAGAGGCCCAGGTCCCGGACCAGGTCGGGGCCCAACAGGGCACCGCCGCCGCCGAATCCGCCGCCGAGGGCGCCGTCAAGCCCGAGGCCCAGCCGCAGGCCCAGGCCGAGACTCAAAAGGGTGCCGTCGCTACTGAAGCCGTGCCGCCGGGCACCGCCAAGCCCGAGGCCCAGGATCAGTCCCAGGCCAAACTGGGTGCCGTCGCCGCCGAAGCCGCGCCCGACGACGCTGCCGAGCCCGAGCCGCAGGAGCAGCCCCAGGCCCAGGAGAGCCCCGCCGGGGAAGGTGCGGCCGGGGACACCGGTCGAGCTGCCGGCCAGGCGGACGGCGCCGAAGGCGCCCTGCTGACCGCCGCGGCAGCGGTCTTCGTCGAGAGCCTCGGCGGCCCCGAGCACGCGGCGGCGGTCGCGGCCGTACGGCCGTTGCTGGAGCGCGGCCCGGCGGGAAGCGCGGCCGAGTTCACGGCCGAGGTGGACGCGGCGGCGGTCGCGGCGTACGGCGAGGGCTGGGAGGAGCGGGGGCGGCAGCAGCTCGCCGCGCTCGTGGCCGCGTCGGCCACGGCCACGACGGAAGCGAAGCCCGTCATCGTGCCGCTGGTCTCGGAGATCCCGGCGCCCCCGCCGGCACCGCCCACGAGCGGCGGCGGCGCGGGCGGGGAGCCGCCGGCTCCCCGGTTCGGGCGGCGCGCGAAGATCCTCGCCGTCACCACGGCGGCAGCCGTGATCGTCGCGGGCGTGGTCGCCGTCGCGGCGGTGGCGACCGGCGGGAAGGACGACACGAAGGCCGACGCGACCCCGACGGCGGTCACGTCGCTGACGGCGGCCCCGGCACCGACGTCCGCCGCGGCCACCCCGTCGCCGACGCTGAGCCCGAGCCCCACCGCGACCTCGCCGTCCCCGACGGCCTCCCCCACGCGGACCGTCTCGCAGGCGCCGACCACGAGTCCCACGCCGCCGCCCGCGACCGCGCCGACCAGTCCGTCACAGAGTCCGAGCGCGACCGCGGCCCCGACGAAGACGACGGGCCAGGCGAAAGGCCCGCATGTCGCGTCCCTCGCCATCACCGACTTCACCTGCACCAACGGCAAGCGCCGGACCGCGACGGCGAAGGTCTACGTGATGTACGACGGCACGGCGGAAGGCACCCTGCACCTGACATGGTGGCGCAGCGCGACCGGCTCGCCGCAGGGTGCGGTCGACCTGAGGCCGCAGACCGCCCACTTCCCCAAGGGCGCGCAGAGCTACAGCTTCAACGACCAGTTCACCTTCACCACCGACCCGAAGCACCCGTACATCGGTCTGACGGTCTCCAGCGACCCGGCGGCCTCGTCCGGCAACAACACCTTCCGTGCGGGCTGCCACTGAGCACGGACCGAGCGAACGGGCGGGCGGGCGCCCGGCGTCAGGGCCGGCGGAGCAGCACCTCCATCTCCACCCTGACGTCGTCGCCCGCCGCCAGCTCCTCCGGTTTGCGCACGGCGTTCTTCAGCGGCAGCAGATAGCCGCCGTCCTTCGGGAAGAGCGACGTCTCGAACGCGGTGCCGCCGATCCGCGCGCGCACCGGGATCACGCCCCACCCGTACGTCGCCAGCGCGGCCACCGCCGCGATGTCCGCGGACTCCTCGTCGGGCACGGGCACGAAGTAGTACGGCGCCGGCCCGCGCCACTCGACCACACGCCCGGCGAAGACGAATTCGGTGTCGCCCGCCCCGATGTCCCCGTCCATGCCCGCACTCTCCTTTCCGTCGGAACCGCCAGGCTAGGCCACCCCACCGACAACGGCCGCCTCGCCGCCGCTCCCGGCCGGGCCGGCCCGATCGCCGGGTCAGCCGTGGGCGGCCTCCTCAGTCCCCTTGGACCGTCCCCTTGGGCGCGAAGCGGATCGGCGCGCGGTGAAGTTGGCGCGGCGGGCGGCGCGGCGGAAGGTCACCAGGGCGGCGGGTCCCGCGAGCAGGATGGCGATGAAGTTGGTGACGGCGCGGCCGGTGTCCCAGCCCAGCGAGGTGGCGACGTCGAAGGCGAGGTAGCGGTGCCACTGCTCGGTGAAGGGCAGGCCGGGCAGGTAGGCGATGGAGCTTCCGGGGTCGAGGGAGAAGGGCCAGAAAGAGAGGTTGAGCAGGAAGCCGAAGAGATAGCCGGAGGCGGAGCCGTACGCGGCGAGCAGCAGGATCTCGGCCTTGCCGCGGGCGCGCGGGAGGAGTCCGGCGAGCATGCCGACGAAGGCGCAGCCGAACATCTGGTACGGCATCCAGGGGCCGACGCCGCCGGTGAGCAGGGCGGAGGCGAACAGCGACGTGCAGCCGAGGGTGAAGCCGAAGCCGGGGCCGAAGACGCGTCCGGCGAGGACGAGGACGAAGAAGACGGTCTCGATTCCCGCGGTTCCGGCGCCGAGCGGGCGCAGGGCGGCGTTGACGGCGGACAACACACCGAGCATGGCCAGGGCCTTGGCGTCGATGCCGCCGTCGGCGATCTGGGCGAGGACGACGGCCAGGACGAGGACGAGCAGGACGCCGAAGATCAGCGGCGGCGCGTAGGAGGTGCCGAAGCGGCCGGGGGCGACGACGAAGGGCCAGAAGAAGGCGACGATGCCGATGAAGGCGGCGAGCACGATCGTGACGACGGCCGTCGCGTGCATCCGTACGGCGGTGGCGCCGCGCGTCCTCGTGGCCGTCGCACGACCCCCGTCCCCGCCGCGCGTCCCCGTCGCCGTCACCGCGTCCCCGTTCCCGCCGCGGCGAGCGCGCCCTCGACCTGACCGACCGTCAGATACGGCAGTGGTGCCAGGATCTTGGCGGCCTGCGGCGCGAAGGCCGGTGAGGCGACGATGACGTCGGCCGTGCTGCCGTCGGCGACGGTCTCGCCCTCGGCCATGACGATCACCCGGTCGGCGCTCGCGGCGACGAATTCCACGTCGTGGGTGGAGATCACCACGCTGCGGCCTTCGGCGGCCAGCGCGTCCACGATCCGGATGAGGGCCCGTTTGGCCTGGTAGTCCAGGCCGCGGGTCGGCTCGTCGAGGAGGACGACATCGGGTGCGGTGGTGAGCTGGAGTGCCAGGACGAGGGCGAGTTTCTGGCCCTCGGACAGGTCGCGGGGATGGGTGTCGTCGGGGATGCCGGGGGCGAGCCGGTCCAGGATGTCCCGCGCGCCGTCCGGGGCGGCGGCGCCCGACTCGCGGTCGGCCTGGGCGAGTTCGGCGCCGACGGTCTCCAGATAGAGCAGGTCGGTGGGCGTCTGCGGGACGAGTCCGACGCGGCGGCGCTGTTCCGCCTTCGTCGTACGCCGCGCGCCGAACCTCCGTACTGCCTTGCTCTCCACGGGAGTTGACGGGGCGTCGGCGAGGCGTACGGTGCCGGCCTGGCGCGGGCCCGCGCCGTGCAGCGCCCACAGCAGCGAGGACTTGCCGGAGCCGTTGCGGCCCATGAGGGCGGTGACCTCACCGGCCCGCAGGTCGAGGTCGACGTCGCGGACCGCGACCACGTCGCCGTAGCGGACGACGATGCCGCGGGCGGTCAGCGCGGGGGCGCCGTCGGTGGCGTGCGCGGTACGGGCGGGCGGTACGGGACGTCCGGTGAGCTGCTGCCGCAGGGGCGCGGCGGCGCGCCGGGCGTCGCGTACGGACAGCGGCAGCGGGTCCCAGCGGGCGAGGCGGCCGAGGTCGACCACCGGGGGCGCGACGGAGGCGGTACGGAAGGCGACGGGCGGCGCGGCCGAGGTGACGGTGCCGTCGCCGGTGAGGTGCAGGACGCGGTCGGCGTACTGCACGACGCGCTCCAGGCGGTGTTCCGCGAGTACGACCGTCACGCCGAGGTCGTGTACCAGCCGGACGACGGCGGCGAGCACTTCTTCCGCGGCGGTCGGGTCGAGCGCGGAGGTGGGCTCGTCCAGCACCAGGACCTTGGGGTGGGCGGTGAGGACGGAGCCGATGGCGACGCGTTGCTGCTGGCCGCCGGAGAGTTCGCTCAGCGCGCGGTGCCGCAGGTCGGCCAGGCCCATCAGGTCGAGGGTCTCCTCGACGCGCTTGCGCATCACATCGGCGGGGACCGCCAACTGCTCCATCACGTAGGCGAGTTCCTCCTCGACGGTGTCGGTGACGAATCCGGCGAGCGGGTCCTGGCCCACCACACCCACGACGTCGGCGAGTTCACGCGGCGGGAAGTGGGCGGTGTCGCGGCCGTCGACGGTGACCCGGCCGGCCAGGGTGCCGCCGGTGAAGTGCGGCACCAGACCGTTGACGGTGCCCAGCAGCGTGGACTTGCCCGCGCCGGTCCGGCCGACGACCAGGCACAGTTCGCCTTCTTCCAGCGTCAGGTCGACGTCCCGCAGCACCGGCTGATCGGCGCCCGCGTAGACGACGCTGACCTCGTCGAATCGGATCACAGCAGGGCCTCGCTCGGCTTCTCGGTCGGTGCGGCGGCGCGCGCGGGCGCGGCAGGCGCGGCGGCGGGGGTGCGGGCCGGGGGCGGCGCCGCGAAGGCGGCCAGGCCCGCGAGCAGGATCGCGGCGGCGGGCAGCCACGGCAGTGTCGGCCAACGCAGCGGGTACAGGCTGGGGTTGAGGTCGGCGGCGTTGTAGCCGACGGTCAGGAAGAGTACGACGGCGGTGCCGACGCCGCACAGCGCGACCGCCCACTCCGGGGCCCGCCACGGGTCGGGGCGGTAGCTCGTACGGCGCACCCGCCGGCCGCCGAGGGCGAGTCCGGCGCAGCACAGCAGCGATCCGCCGAGCAGGGCCGGCAGTCCGAGCGCGCGCGGTGTGGTGCCGTCGAGCAGTCCGTAGACGCCGGTGCACAGGCCGAGCATGCCGCCGAGCATCAGGGCGGCGGTCGTACGGCGGGAGGCACGGGTGGCGGTGCCGGCCCGGCCGTAGCCGCGCGAGTCCATGGCGGCGGCCAGGTGCAGGGAGCGTTCGAGCGCGTCCTCCAGGACGGGGATCAGGATGCTGCGCAGCGCCCGCAGCCCCGTGGCGCCGTCCGCGCGCAGCCGCCGGGCGCGGGCCACCCGCTGGACGCTCTCGACGAGTTGGGGTGCGACGCTGAGCGACACCGTGACGGCGACGCCCAGTTCGTACAGGGCGCCGGGCAGTACGCGCAGGGCGCGCTTGGGGTTGGCGAGGGTGTTGGCGGCGCCGATGCAGCACAGCAGGCAGGCGAGCCGCAGTCCGTCGGTCGCGGCGGACAGCGTGGCCTCCAGGGAGACCGGGCCGCCGAGTTGGATGCCCGCGTACCAGTGAGGGGTCGGGATGTGCGGCAGCGAGAACATGATGTGGTCGGCGGGGGTGATGCCGGTGGCGAACACGCAGCGGAAGACGACGCGGATCGCGACGACGGTCAGCGCCAGCCACAGGTAGTAGCGGAAGCCGCGGGCCCAGGGGGCGTCGGTGCGGCGCTCGGTGACGACGTAGCCGAGGACGGCGAGCACGAGGAAGAGCAGCAGCGGGTTGGTGGTGCGGCTGACGGCGGTGGCGAGCGCGATGCCCCAGATCCACCAGGCGACCGGGTGCAGCGTACGCGGCAGCCGCCGCCCCCGGCCCGTGACGGCGGGGACGGCGGCTTCCGGTGCCGGAGCCCCGGTCACGGGGCGTGGCCCGCGTTCCGCCGCCGCCTGACCCGGAGGGCAGCGGCGACGGCGATCACCGCCACCACCGCGGCGGTGATCGCGACGGGCAGCACGGAGCCGGAGGAGTGGCCCGCGGCGGCGGTGGGTTCCGCGTCCTGGGTTCGCGGCCCGGTGGGGGAAGCGGTGCCGGGGGTGGCCGGGGCGGCGGCCGTGGACGTACTGGCGGACGGCGTGGTCGCCGTCGGGCTCGGGCCCGCGGACTTCGTGCCGGCCGTGGCGGTGGGGGTGTTCGCCGCGCGGTGCGTGGGCTTCACGGGCGGCGCCGTCGTGTGCGCGCCCGCGCCGCCGGTCGTCGCACCCTTCTTCGCGGGCGGGGTGGTCGTACCGCCGGAGGGAGTGTTGTGCGCCCGGACGCTGTCGGGTGAGAAGGTCGGACGGCCCTGTGTGCCCGCGATGTTGGTGGCGCCGAAGATCCACAGGTCCACGCTGCCGGGCTTGGGGTGGTAGCTCATGGCGCCCAACTGGCTGTAGGACCAGGTGTTCTTGCCCGGGTCGGCGTGCCAGTACGACCAGTAGGCGGTGGCGGGCGGAGTCAGCACGCACGCCTCGTCCTTGGACGTCGGATACTGCTTGCCGTTCTGGTAACCGGCGTAGCCGATCCGGCAGATGAAGGCCGGACCGTCGTGCTGGGTGCCGGTGGTCGCCCAACCGCCTTGATTGAGCAGGGTGTAGCCGGTGGTGGGCGTGGTGCCGCAGGAGCGCAGCAGCGGGCCGCCCCAGCGGCTGAAGTCCACCGCGAGCACCACGCCCTTGGTGGTGGTGCAGGCGGTCATCGGCTGCGGTGTCGCCGCCGCGGGCGCGGCGCCCAGGGTGAGGCCGCCGCACACCGCGGCGAAGGCCAGCGCCAGGGCCGCGGTGGCGCGGCCCACCACGGACCGGCCGCCGCGCCGCGCGGTGCGTATCGGTGTCCGCGGGCCCCTCACTGGTGCCTCCCCGAGTGCGCGGTGCGCCGCCGCCGTACGGTCAGCGCGCCGCCGGCGGCCAGCAGCAGTGCGGCGGCCCCGGCGAGGGCCAGCACGCCGGTGCCGGTGGCGGCCAGCGAACCGCCGTCGGAGTCACTGCCGCCGGACCCGCCCGAGGAGCCGGACGAGCCGCCCGTGTCACCCGAGCCGCCCGTACCACCGGACGAACCGCCGTGCCCGGAGGGCGCGATGGGGGCGAGGGCGTGGGTGAGGGTGGTCAGCGGGGTGCCGGCGAGGGCGGGGACGGCCTGGGTGCTGGAGCGGGTGTCGGAGTCGCCCTTGGCGTCGGTGACCCGGAAGCCGCCGTCCGCATTCTGCGTCCCGCGCAGGAACTCCTGTCCGTCGCGGGCCTGTTGGGGGCGGATCTTGTCGGTGGACAGCAGCGCCTGCACGGCGAGCGCGGTGGAATTGCTGCTCACTCCGGCGGCGCCCTGGTAACCGCCGTTCTTCTGCTGGGCCTTGACCAGGTACGCGCGTGCCTTCGCGACGGCGTCGGCGTGTCCCGGTACGAGGACCAGGGCCTGGAGCGCGTAGCCGGTGGTGTCCACGTCGGAGGCGCAGTCGGCGCCCTTGGCGATGAGAGTGGGGGAGAACCCGCCGTCGGCGCACTGGAGTTGGAGCAGCCGGTCCACGGTGGCCGCGGGCGGGGCCTGGCCGGCGCGGGCCAGGGCGAGGACGCCGAGCGCCTGCGAGACCGTCGAGTACGCCTGGCCGAAGTCGCCGGGGGCGGTGCAGGCGCCGTCGTCGGTGGCGGCGGCGCAGACGTGGCCGGTGAGCGTGCCCAGCAGGTCGAAGCCGCCGAAGTGGCGCGGGTCCTGGCCCATCACCTGGGCGAGCACGGCGAGTTTGGCGGTGGCGCCGCTGTACGGGCCCGGGTAGGCGGAGGTGCCCGCCGGGTCGGCGTAGTCGGCGGTGTGGGCCACGAGATAGCCGGTGACCTTGGCGAGCGTCGGGTCCTGGCCGCCGGTGGCGGCGAGCGCGAGCGCGAGGTCGGCGGTCAATCCGTAGTCCGGGCCGTAGGAGTTGGCGAGGTGGTCGCTGCCGCCCAGCTGCTTCACCAGATAGGCGGCGCCGTCCTTGGCGGCCTTCTGGTCGGTGAGGTCGCGCAGCAGCGTGCCGAAGGAGGTGCCGGTGGTGCCGCCGACGGCCTGGGTGGAGGCGCGGACGTCGGACTGCTTCTGGTCGCTGTCGGAGGCGACGCGGAAGCCGCCGTCCTTGTTCTGCTGCGTGGCGAGGAAGGCGCGCGCCTTCGCGATCCGCGCCGCGTACGTGGGGGCGTCCAGGCTCAGGCCCTGGACGGCGAGGGCGGCGGAGTTGACCGAGTCGCCGGCCGCGCCGTGGAAACCGCCGTCTGCGAGCTGCTGCTTCGCTATCCATGCGGCGCCCTTGGCGACGGCCTTCGCGGCGGTGTCGCCGGGCACCAGATCGAGGGCCATCATCGCCATCGCGGTGCTGTCCACGTCCTGGTCGCTGCCGGGGATCAGGCTCGGCCAGGCGCCGTCGCCGTCCTGGAGGCTCTCCAGATACGCGACGGGCCCCGCGGCCTTCGCGGTGTCGCCCGCCCGCAACTGGGCGATGACGCCGAGGGATTGGGAGAAGACGGAGGTGGCGTAGGCGTAGTTGTTCCTGTCGGCGCAGCCACCGGAGGTGTCCTTCGCGGCGCAGATGGTGCCGTCGAGCGCGGCGATCAGGTCGTGGCCGCCGAAGGAGCGCGGGTCGTTGCCGGTGACCTCGGCGGCGACGGCCTCCTTGGCGAGCGAGCCGCCCTGCGCGTAGGCGGTGCCGATCAGTGTCCAGTCGTCGATGCCCCTGCCGCCGCCGTCCTTGCCGTGCTGGAGGAAGTCGGTGATCCCGGCCAGGGTGTCGTCTGCGCCGCCGGTCGCGGCGAGCGCGAGGACTCCGTCGATGGTCAGGCCGAAGTCCGCGAAGCCGGTGTGCTGTCCCGCGGTCGCCTCGTAGTAGTGGCCGTCGACCAGATTGCCGCGGTTGATCAGGTAGGCGACGCCCTTGGTGAGGTCGGGGGTCGCGGCGGCCGGGGTGGTGGGTCCGGTCGTCGGCGGTGTGGTGGGGGGTGTCGTGGGCGGGGTGGTCGGCGGGGTCGTGGGAGGCGTCGTCGGCTGGTCGTCGCCGTAGGTCAGGCTGCCGAGGTCGCCGCCGGTGACGGCCACGAGGGCGGCGGTGGAGGCGTAGAGGTCCGGGGCGGTGCCGCCGGAGCCGTCGGGCGCGAAGCCGCCCGCGTCGGTCTGCCGCGCGGCCAGCCAGCCGCGGGCCGCCGTCGCTTCGTCGGCCCGCGCCAGGACGGAGAGCGCCTGCGCGGCGCCCGCGGTGGTGCCGGTGTCGCCGGACGAGGCGCCGTCGTAGGGCAGGTAACCGCCGTCCGCGGACTGGGACTTCAGCAGATACGCCTGCGCCTTGTCGAGGACGTCGCCGGTGCCGGGGAGGTGCTTGAGCGCGGTCACCGCGTCGGAGGTCGAGCCGGGGTCGGAGGTGCAGGTCTCGCCGGGCGAGAGCATCGAGCCGGAGAAGCCGCCGTCCTTGCACTGCATGCCGGTGAGCCGGTCGATCGCGGGCTGCGGGACGGTGGCGCCGCCGCGGGCGAGCGCGAGCAGGGCGCGGGCCTGGGTGCCGGGCGAGAAGGCGCCGTAGAAGTCGCCGGCCGCGGTGCAGTTGCCGGAACTGCCGGCTTCGGTGCAGACGTGGCCGGTCAGGTCGGCGAGCAGATCGTGTCCGCCGAATGTCGTCGGGTCGCCGCCGAGTATCTCGGTGAGCAGCGCCAGATTCGCGGCGGCGGCCGGGCTGGGCACGGTGACCGTGGCGTCGGGCAGCAGATAGTCGTCGGCGTGCGCGGTCAGGTAGGCGTCGATCGCGCGGATCGTGGTGTCGGGTCCGCCGGCCGCGGCCAGCGCGATCGCGGTGTTGACCGTCGCGGTGTAGTCGGTGCCCCAGCCGTCGAAGACGTGGTCGCCGTCGGTGAGCTGGTCCTTCAGCCAGGCGGCCGCGGCGGGCACGTCGGCGGGCTTGCCGCCGGGGCTCGTCGGGGGCGTGGTGGGCGGCGTCGTGGGAGGGGTGGTCGGCGGGGTGGTGTCGTGGGCGCGGACCGAGTCGGGGGTGAACGACGGGCCGCCGGTCGTCCCGCCGATGTCCGTCGGACCGAAGGTCCACGCCTCGACCTCGCCGTCCCGCGGGTGGTCGCCGAGCGCCCCGAGCGGGCTGTACGTCCAGGTGTCCTGGCCGGCGGGCGCGATCCAGTACGACCAGTACGCGTCGGCCGGCGGCGTCAGCACGCACGGTTCGTCGGCCGCCGTCGGGTACGCGGTGCCGCCGTCGAAGCCGTCGTTGCCGATCCGGCAGATGAAGCCGGGGCCGTCGTGCACGGTGCCGGTGGTGGTGAAACCGGCGTTGTGCAGCAGATTCATGCCCGTGGTGGGGTGCGCGTCGCAGCCGCGCAGCACCGGCCCGTCCCAGTGGCCGAAGTCCACGGCGACGATCGCGCCGGAGGTCGGGGTGCAGTCGCCGATCGGGTCCGCGTGGGCCGGTGCCGCGGTCGTGACCAGTCCGGCCGCGAGGCTGCCGGCCGCCAGTGCGGCGGCGGTGAGCAGGACGAGGACACGCGGCGGTCTGGGACGGCGGCGCGGGACGAGACGAAGCACGGGTGGCCCCCCGGGTCGGCCGGCGAGGGGGCGGGCCACGGAGGTGGGCTGCCCCGGGGCGTACGCGCGGGCCGGCCTGTCGTCCGTGCCGTAGTCCTCGACGGCGATCGTGACTTGCTGTTCAGCGCAGGTAATCCGGCTCGCCCGCCTCACGGTGGGCCTACGGTTGCGGGTCAGCGCCGGATTTCGACCGGCTTCCCCTGGCTGCTGAATCGGAAATGCGTTTCATAGCACCACGCCACGGGATGTGCCGTCAACGTGGCGGACAGTTGCCTTCGCCACTCCCCCGCGCCCCTTACGTACGGGTCGCGCTGCGCTAGCCTCGCGTCGTCACCGAATGGGGGAACCCGGTGGGAATCCGGGGCTGACGCGCAACGGTATGGGCCGCTTCGCCGGGTGTCCGGCGTCGCGGTCCGAGCCCGATCACCCGCTCGGCGACGCAGCACGTGCGGAAGCCTGACCACGCGATCGGGCGGCGACCGCCCCGGCACGGGCTGGTCGTGGAGACTTCCCGGGGGCCGGGGCGCGCGGCGCCCCCACCCAAGGAGAGTTGCCTTCCCATGACGACCCCGACCACCGGCACAGCCCGGTCCGTCGCCGCCACCCGGACCCCGTACCGCCGCCGGGCACTCACCGTCGCTGTACCGCTGGCGGCCGGCGCCCTGCTCTTCGCGGCGACCGCGCCCGCGCAGGCGACGTCGACCCCGGCGCAGATCGCCACCTCCAAGGCCAACGGTGTCACCTACCTCAAGTCCCTTCAGGCCGCGGATGGTTCGTACGCGGGCAGCGGCCTGTCCAACGAGTGGGCGTTCAGCGCCTTCGCCGCCGCCGGTACCGCCGCGGCCGATGTCGCCCCCGGCGGCGACACCACCAAGAACGCCCGTACCGTCTACCGGAATCTGCTCGCCACCGCCGCCTGGCCGTCCGCCTCACCGGTGGTGACGGACTACGAGCGCGGCGCGCTCAACGCCTACGCGGCGGGCATCGACCCGGCCCGCGTCGGCACCGGCCGCAATCTGTTCGCGGACATCGCCTCGTACTGGCAGACGTCGGCGCCCGGTTACTACGGTCCGCCGGCCAATTTCAACGGCACCGTCTTCGGTCTGCTCGCCCTCGCGGGCGCGAAGACGCAAGGCGGCGGTCAGCGCGTACCGCAGGTGCTGCTTGACGCCTCGGTCGCGGCCGTCCGCGCCAACGAGCACACCGATGGCGGCTGGAACTACTCGCAGGCCGCGGGCAATCCGACACAGCTCGCGACCGCGAGCGACATCGACATGACCGGCGCGACGCTGGCCTCGCTGTGCTCGGCCGGGGTGCCCAACACCGACGCGGCCGTCGTCGCGGGCAAGAATTTCCTCAAGGGCAAGCTCGTCAACACCACCGGCGCCTTCAACTCGATGTTCGGCGCCAACACCGATTCCAACGGCTGGGCCGTCTCCGGCCTCAACGCCTGCGGATTCAACCCGCAGGGCACCGACTTCACCACCGCGGCGCACAAGACGCCGATCGATTTCCTGCTCGCCCAGCAGTTCTCGCCGGGCGGCGGCTTCCGCTATCTGCCGACCGACACCGGCCCGTCGGCGTACTCCTCGATCGACGCTGTCCGCGCCGTCGCCGGCGGCGGCTTCACCGCCACGCCGCCGGTCCCGGTGACCACCGGGGCGCCCCAGTGGGTCGGCACCTCGGCCTTCACCTCCGGTACCACCAGCAAGCTCGCCCTCGTCGTGGACGACGGCACCGGCTCGCTGAAGGTGTGCTCGGTGCCGATCGCGGCGACCGGTACGGCCACCACGCTGGGCACGGTCCTGGACAGCGCCAAGTCCTCGGCCACACCCGCCGGTTGCGTCACCGCCGTCAGCCCGACCAGCGGCGCCGGCACCGTCACCGCCCTCAACGGCACGACGAATTCCGGCACTTCCACCTGGAAGTCCTCCCTTGACGGCTCTTCCCTCACCGCCGCCTCGCGCGGCACGACGGTGCATCTCGGCGACACGGTCTATCTGCGCTACGGCAGCTGAGCCGCCTGGCGGCGTGACGGTCGCGCCCACCACCCGTGTCGAACGGGCGTGCGGCGCGACCGTATGCTCCGGGCATGAATATCTTCGGGTCGCGCCGTCGGAACGGCGGCTCACGGTTGACACAGCCGCCGCTGGCACGGGCCACCGAGCTGTTCCTGGAGGGGAGTTACGCCGAGGCCGAGGCGGAAGCGCGGTCCGTGGCGCGGACGTGGGAGTGGCGGAGGAACGACTCGACCGCGCCGCTCGCGCGGCAGATCGTCGCGCTGGCGGCGGGGGCGCAGGGCCGGCGTGACGAAGCGCTCGCTGTGTACGACGAGTTGCTGCCGGTCTTCGGCGGGCTCTTCGGGGCCGAGCACGTGCAGACCCTGAAGCTGCGGTCGGACCGTGCGCAGACGCTGACGGCGCTCGGCCGGCACGCGGAGGCCGAGGCGGAGTGCGCGGCCGTCGCCCGTGCCGCGGCCGGCGGTACGGATCCGGGTGCGCCGCTACTCGTGGCCGCCGCCCGCAACGGCCAGGTCTACGCACTCAACGCGCAGGGTCGTCCTGCGGAGGCCGAGGCGGTGGCCCGCGAGGCCCTCGCCGACCCCGGTACGACCGAGCGGTTCGCGGTGGTGTTGCGCCTCGGTCTGGCCCGCGCCCTCACCGCCCAGGGCCACCACGACGAGGCCCTGGCCGAGGCGGAACGTGCCGCCGCGATCCACGGCGACCTCCCCGAGGGCAGCCAGGGTCGCCTGGAGAACGGCGCGATCGACGTCGTGACCGCGACCGTCCTCCTGAACCTCGGCCGCACCGCCGAGGCCCGCACCCGCGCCACCGCCGCCCACACCACCTGCCTCTCCACCTTCGGCCCCACCCACTACCGCACCCAAGAAGCAGCCGCCCTCCTGACCCGCATCCCCGAGAGCTGACATGACGTCACCTGACCTGTCCTGACGCACCGTCACCCCAATCCGGCGCGGCCCGATCCTGACCTGACGCGCCGTCACCCAACCCGCCGGCCGGGATTGCGCCGGCCGCGGGGAGAGGACCGGTCCGAGGTCGATCACGCGTGCCAGGAGCAAGGGCCACGCCCCACGGTTGCTTCACCGGCAGCATGGAGCCGGCCCGGCGCGGCGCCCCAATCCCGGACTGCCCCCACCCTCCGGTCAGAGCCACCCTCGGCCCCCCGGGACCGATCCGCTCCGCACAGCAGCCCACAGCCGAACCGGGGCGCAAACGTCCCGCTCGGCGACCTCGCCCCGCAGCCTGACGCACACACGCCACCGGTCTCGACCCACGCACCGCCCGGCACGCAGCCGCACCACACCGCCCGGTGTCCGAGAGCCGCCCGCTACAGGGAAACCGTCCCGCAGCCGGCCACGGCACCGCGCCCGGTCCGCCCTGTCTGCCCGGCACGCAGCTGCAACGCCCTCGGAGGACCGTCTGGCGGACCGGGCCCGCATCCGCGCCCCAGCACAGAGTCGCTTCCTGACCCGCCCCCCGATCCCCGGCAGGCAGCCGCAATGCACCCCGCCCGACGGCCCCGCCCGCAGCCCACGGCTCACCCGCGCCCCGACGCAAGATCCGACGCACACCCGCCGCCGCACTCGGCCCCGCCGCACCGCCCGGCACGCAGCCGCACCACACCGCCCGGTGTCCGAGAGCCGCCCGCTACAGGGAAACCGTCCCGCAGCCGGCCACGGCACCCCGCCCGGCGCGCAGCCGCAACGCCCCGGGGCCCCGGGCCCGCGCACCGGTCCGCGTTCGGGCCGAGGCCGGTCCGCGTCCGCCCGCCGCAGGCGAAATCTCGGGTTCGCCCTTGACTATCGCCGACGCGAGGACCACAGTGCTCGTTAATGCGCATGATTAATACGCATTAGCTAGTGAGGAGCGACGATGGAGACACCTCCGCAGCGGCAGCGGCCGGGGCGCGCGCCCGCGCAGGGGAATCGGACGGGGCGGCCCCGGCAGGCCGAGGTGGCGCGGCTGGCCGGGGTGTCGCAGGCGACGGTCTCGCTGGTGCTGGCCGGGCGGACGGACAAGGTGAGCATCGCTCCCGAGACGCAGCGGCGAGTGCTGGAGGCGGCGCGCACGCTGGGGTACGTGCCGGATCCGGCGGCCCGGCGGCTGGCGGCGGCGCGCAACAACATGCTCGGCGTGTTCAGTTTCACCGCGACGTTCCCGACCGACGTGCGGCACTCGTACTACCCGTTCCTGGTGGGCGTGGAGTGCGAGGCGGCCGAGCAGGGCTATGACCTGGTGCTGTTCACGGGGTCGAGCACCGGCGGCGCCGGTTCCGGGGGCCCGGAGGCGCTGAGCCGGGTGCGGCTGGCGGACGGGTGCCTGTTCCTCGGCCGGCACGCACCGGCCGCCGAGCTGCGGCGGCTGGTGGACGACGGTTTCCCGGTGGTGCACCTCGGCCGGCGCGACGAGCTGGACGGCCTGTCGTGGGTCGGCGCCGACTACATCAGCGCCAGCCGCGAGGTCGTCGCGCACCTGGCCGCGCTCGGTCACCGCAAGATCGTGCTGGTCCGCGAGGACGACGAGGCGCCGGCCTCGACCGACCGTGAGCACGGTTTCCTCAAGGGCCTGGAGGAGGCCGGGCTGCCCGCAGGACCCGACGCGGTCTTCCGCACCGCCGACCCCGCATCCGCCCTCACCCCGGACGTGCTGCGCGGCTGGCTGGACGCCGGCGTGACCGCGCTCGTCGCCGAGGAGACCGACACCGGTGCGGCCTGGCTGGCGCTGGAGCGCACCGTCGCCGAGGCCGGGCTCAGCGCGCCGGACGACCTGTCGCTCGCGGTCCTCGGCAGCCCCCCGCCGGAGCGCGACAGCGCACCCGTCACCGGCTTCGACATCCCCCGTACCGAACTCGGCGCCGCGGCCGTCCGCATGCTCGTCGCGCTGGTCGCGGGCGAGGAGGCGCAGGAGCCGCTGGTGGCCTGTCCCTTCCGCCCGGGCGCCTCGGTCGGCCCACCACCGACGCCCGCCGGATGAGCCCGGCGGCGCGAGCGCCCCGCACGACATGACCCGTTCGACCCGAAGCGATCCGAAGAAACCCGAAGAGACCTGATCCGACGTATGAACAGCGCAAGGAGAACATCTGTGGTGACCGGACCTGACATCCTCGTCGTGGGCGGCGGGCTGGGCGGCGTGGCCGCGGCGCTCGCGGCCTGCAGGGCCGGGCGCACCGTCGTTCTGACCGAGGAGACCGACTGGGTGGGCGGACAGCTCACCTCCCAGGCCGTACCGCCGGACGAGCACCCGTGGGTCGAGCAGTTCGGCACGACCGCGAGCTACCGCGCGCTGCGCGACGGCATCAGGACGTACTACCGCCAGTGGTACCCGATGCGTTCCGAGGCGCTGGGGCTCACCGACCTCAATCCGGGCGCGGGCCGGGTCAGCAAGCTGTGCCACGAGCCGCGGGTCGCCCTCGCGGTGCTCGAGGGCATGCTCGCCCCGCACCTCGCGGCCGGCCGGCTGACGCTGCTCACCGAGCACCGCGCCGTCGCCGCCGAGACCGGCGACGACGACACCGTACGCGGCGTCACCCTGCGGGACCTGCGCTCCGGCGAGCTGCGGACGGTGACCGCGCGCTATGTCGTGGACGCCACCGAGACCGGTGAACTGCTCGAACTGGCCGCCGTGGAGCACGCGTCGGGCGCCGAGGCGCGCGCGGAGTTCGACGAGCCGCACGCCCCGGAGACCGCCGACCCGCTCAACCAGCAGGGCATCACGGTCTGTTTCGCGCTCTCGCACCACGAGGGCGAGGACCACACCATCGACCGGCCGGAGATGTACGACTTCTGGCGCTCGTACCGGCCGGACTTCTGGCCGGGCCCGCTGCTGGGCTTCATGGCGCCGGACCCGCGCTCGCTGGAGCCGGTTCCCCGCACCTTCGTGCCCAACCCCGACCTCGACCCGCTGGACGTCACCGCCGACCAGTCGGCCGACGCGGGCGACAAGGAGCTGTGGGGCTTCCGCCGCATCCTGGCCCGCCGGATGCACCGCCCCGGCTCCTTCGACTCCGACATCACGCTCGTCAACTGGCCGTTGAACGACTACTGGTTGAAGCCGCTGATCGGCGCGGGCGAGGAGACGTCCCGTCAGGCGGTCGCGGAGGCACGGCAGTTGTCGCTGTCGGTGGCCTACTGGCTGCAGACGGAGGCGCCGCGCGCCGACGGCGGTACGGGCTTCCCCGGGCTGCGGCTGCGGCCGGACGTCACCGGCACCGCCGACGGCCTGGCGAAGGCGCCGTACGTGCGCGAGTCGCGGCGGATCAAGGCGGTCACCACGATCACCGAGCACGACGTGTCGATCGACATCGTCGGACCGTACGGCGGCACCCGCCACCGGGACTCGGTCGGCATCGGCAACTACCGCATCGATCTGCACCCTTCGACCGGCGGCGACAACTACATCGACGTCGGCTCGGTGCCCTTCGAGATCCCGCTGGGCGCCCTGCTGCCGCGCCGGGTGCGCAATCTGCTGCCGGCCGGCAAGAACATCGGCACCACCCACATCACCAACGGCTGTTACCGCCTGCATCCGGTGGAGTGGAACATCGGCGAGGTCGCGGGGGCGCTCGCCGCCCACTGCCTGGCGGACGGTGTCGAGCCGCACCAGGTCCAGGCAGAGGAGAAACGTTTCTCCGAATTCGCCCGTGTCCTGGACCGCTCCGGCGTCCAGCGGCACTGGCCGGACGTCCGCGGCTACTGACCGTACGGCGGGGTCGCCGTACCGCGTCTCCCGCACGACCAACGAGCAACACCCAACGAGCAACGAGCACTCCCCCACCGCAGCTCTCCCCCGCACAAGGAGGTGCAGGACCTTGACGACCGACCCGCAGACCGACCGGAGAACCGGCCCGACATCCGCCCGCATTCGCGTCGGCATCGACGTGGGCGGAACCTTCACCGACGCCGTGGCCGTCGACGCCGCGAGCCTCGAACTGCTCGGCCAGGTGAAGGTGCCCACCAGCCACCACCATGAGGACGGCGTCGCGCACGGCATCGTCGAGGCCCTCGACCAGCTGCTCGCGAAGACCGGCCGCGCCCCCGAGGACGTGACCTTCCTGGCGCACGGCACCACCCAGGCCACCAACGCCCTGCTGGAGGGCGACGTCGCCACCGTCGGCCTGGTCGGGATCGGCTCAGGCGCCGGCGCGCAGTTCACCCGTCGCCTCGCCTCCTTCGGCAAGCTCGAACTCGTCCCCGGCAAGCACCTGCCGCTGGCGTACGCGCATGTCGCCGACCCGTCGGACCCGGCCGCCGTGGAGGCGGCGGTGGCCGCCGTCGCGGACGCCGGCGCGCAGGCGGTCGTCGCCACCGAGCCCTTCGCGGTGGACGCGCCGGACGGCGAGGACGCCGTCGCCGCGGCGGCGCGCCTACGCGGTCTGCCGACCACCGCCGCCCACGAGATCACCTCGCTGTACGGGCTGCACAAGCGGACCCGTACCGCCGTGGTCAACGCGGCGATCCTGCCGCGCATGCTGGCCACCGCCGATCTGGTGGACGCCTCGATCACCAAGGCGGGCGTCACCGCGCCGCTGATGGTGATGCGCTGCGACGGCGGTGTGATGTCGCTGGACGAGATGCGCCGCCGGCCGCTGCTGACGGTGCTGTCGGGCCCGGCCGCGGGCGTCGCGGGCGCGCTGATGCAGGAGCGGATCAGCGAGGGGCTGTTCCTGGAGACCGGCGGCACCTCCACCGACATCAGCGTGGTGCGCGGCGGCAAGGTCGCCGTCCGCTACGCCACGATGCTCGGCAGGACGTCGTATCTGTCCGCGCTCGACGTGCGGACGGTCGGCGTCGGCGGCGGGTCGATGGTGCGGATCGGCGGCGGCGCCGTCACGGCCGTCGGGCCGCGCAGCGCGCACATCGCGGGGCTGCCCTACGCCTGTTTCGCGGCCGAGGAGGATCTGCGGGACGCGACGCTCACGCTGATCAGTCCGATGGCCGGCGACCCGGCCGACTACGCGGTGCTGGACGCGGCCGGCGGCCGGTTCGCGGTCACCATGACCTGCGCGGCCAACGCGCTGGGCCGGGTGCCGGAGGGCGATTTCGCGCGCAGCGACCCGCGGACCGCGCAGGCGGCGATCGCACCGGTGGCGAAGGCGCTCGGCGTGGACGTCGCCGCCGCTGCCACGCTCATCCTTGACGCCGGTGTGGCGCAGGTGCGGAGCGTGGTGGCCGCGATGGCCAAGGACTACCGGCTCGACCAGGAGAGCGCGGTGCTCGTCGGCGGGGGCGGCGGGGCCGCCTCGGTGACCCCGCACCTGGCCGCGGTCACCGGCTACGAGGGCCGGATCGCGCGGCACAGCGAGGTGATCAGCCCGATCGGGGTGGCGCTCGCGCTGATCCGCGAGCAGGTCGAGCGGATCGTGCCCGGCGCCCGGCAGGAGCAGATCCTGGCGGTGCGCGCCGAGGCCGAGCAGGCCGTGGTCGCGCAGGGCGCGGCGGCCGAGAGCGTCGAGGTGGAGGTGACGGTCGACCCACAGACCAGTACGGTGCGGGCGGTCGCCACGGGGGCGACGGAGCTGCGCACCCAGGACCGCTCGCACCGGGCGACCGCCGACGACCTGCTGGCGACCGCCGCGACCAGCCTCAGGACGGCCCCGGACCGGGTCGAGGTGCTGGCGGGCACGGCGGCGCACACGGTGTACGGGACGGAAGTGCACAAGCGGTTCCGCGGTGTCCGGCACCCGGTGCGGGTGATCGACGCGGACGGGATCGTACGGCTGCACGTGCCGGACGCGAAGGTGGCGACGACGACCGCGGGCGAGGCGCCGCAGGCGCTGGCCCGGCTGGTGGAGGAGAGCACGTCCTTCGGCGACGGCGGGGTGCGCGCCCCGGCGCTGCGGCTGCTGATCGGGTCGCGGATCGCCGACCTGTCGGGGGTGCTCGACCCGCAGCCGCTGCTGGCGCTGGCCCGCAACGAACTGCGGTCGCGGGCCGCGGAGGAGCAGGTGGTCGCGGTGGTGGAGGTCAGGTCATGACCGCCACCCGGACCCGGGGCGGCGCCCCCAAAGCCGGTACGTCCGGTACGTCCGGAGCGGCGGCGCTCGCCGCGGCCCGCGACCTGGCGCTGCTGGACGACGCCGAGTTCGGGGTGCGGCTGCTGCGGGCGACCGGCCTGCACCCGGGCCGCACCGACGCGCGACTGCGGTCGTGGGCACGGTCGGCCGCCGCGTACGGGGCCGGACTGCCCGCCCGGACGGGCACCGCCCGGATCGTGGAGAGCGACGGCGGCCTCGCCCACGGCCTGCTCGCCCGCTACACGACCAGGCCGCCGACGGTGGAGCTGTTCACCGACGTCCTGGCGCGCGCCGAGCGGCTGGTCGACGACCTCAGCTGGCGCGCGTGGTTCCCACCCGGCAGCGTCCGCGAGGCGGCGCTGGCCCACGAGGCGGTGCACGAGCAGCTGCACCACGGCCCGGGCCGCGCGGCGCTGCGCCGGGCGCTCGGCCACCGGCTGCTCTCGCTCGGCGGCCGCGCGCTGTACGGGCATGTGGCGGGCGCGGAGGAGATCGCCGCCCATGCGCACGCCCAGGCGGTCTGCAGTCTCGGCCGCAGCCCGCTGCTGCTCACGGCGGCGCTCGACACGGTGCTCGACTCCGCGACCGCCGGTCCACCCGCCGGCGCAGCCGAGTCCGGCCCGGCCGCCGCGCACAACTCCCCGTCCCCGCCCGCGTCCCCGCTCCGAAGAAAGAAGTAACACCATGGGTGTCCTCATTCTGCTCGTCATGGCGGCCGGAGTCGCCGCCATGCTCAGCCGCAAGATCCCCACGGCCTTCGCCCTCGTCATCCTGGGCGTGATCATCGCCGTCATCGCGGGCGCGCCGTTCAAGGGCGAGAACAGCATCACCGACACCGTGCTCCAGACCGGCGCCTCGATGCTCGCCGCGACGATGATCGCGATCATCCTCGGTTCGTGGCTGGGCAAACTGCTCGACGAGACGGGCATCGCCGGGACGCTGGTCCGCAAGATCGTCGAATTCGGCGGCGACCAGCCGGTGGTGGTGGCGCTCGGCGTGCTGGCCGTGTCCACCCTGGTGGGTACGGTCACCGGCTCGGCGCCCGCGGCGATGCTGGCCGGCATCATCGGGATTCCCGCGATGATCGCCGTCGGCATCCCCAAGGTCACCGCCGCCGGCACGATCCTGATGGGCATCGCGGCGGGCATGCCGTTCGAGCTGCCGGTGTGGCAGTTCTTCTCGACGGCCCTGAAGCTGCCGGTCTCCGACGTCCGCGGCTACATGATCAAGCTGTTCCCGTTCGCGCTGGCCGCCGCGATCCTCTTCGTGGTGATCGAGACCCGGCGCCGGGGGGCCGAGCACTCCTGGGCGCTGAAGTCCGCGACCGCGAAGCCGCCCGCCGCCGACAGCCGCGCCGCGGCCCGGCGCGCGCAGCTCGGCGACGCCCGCTGGTACGCGCTGCTCACCCCGGTCGTCCCGCTGGTGCTCGCGCTCGGCTTCAAGATCGCGATCATTCCGTCGCTGCTCGCGGGCGTGATCTATGCGGTGATCACCACGACGCCGCCGCGGGACATGAGCAAGCGGCTGCTGCGCACCCTCTACGCGGGCTTCGAGGTCGCCGCCGCGCCCATCGCGCTGTTCGTCTCGATCGGCATCCTGCTGGCCGCGGTCCAACTGCCGGGCTCCATCGACGCGTTGCGCCCGCTGGTGAAGGACGTCAGCCCGCAGAATCCGGTGCTGTTCGTCGTGGTGTTCGTGGTCCTGGTGCCGCTGTGCCTGTACCGCGGGCCGCTGAACGTGTACGGGCTCGGCGCGGGCATCGCCAGCGTGCTGATCTCGGCCGGCATCTACCCGCCCCTGGCCGTCCTGGGCCTGACCGCCTCCTACAACCAGGTCTTCGGCGTCGCCGACCCGACCAGCACCCAGACGGTGTGGGCGGCGCAGTACGCGGGGGTGACCCCGCAGCAGGTGATGGCGCGCACCCTGCCGTACGTCTGGCTGGTGGCCCTCGGCGGTTTCTGCGTGACGGCGGCGACGTATCTCTGACCGCCCGCCCGCGCGATGTGCCCGCCCCCCCCGGGACAGGGGAGGCGGGCACATCGTCGTCCCGGGGCCGGGGCCGGGACCGGGGACCACGGTCAGTGGTGCGGCTCCGGCGCGTACGGTGCCCGGCCGACCGGTACGGGCCCTGCCGCGGGCGCCGGTTCCGGAGCGGACTCGCTGAGGCCGAAACGGTCGTGGAAGCGGCGCAGGAAGCCGGGCGCGTACCAGGCGGTGCGGCCGAGCAGCCAGGGCACCAGGACTCCGCGGGCGGCTGCCTGCGCCGGCCACCGCGCTGCTGATGAGCGCGTGGGGGCAGCTGCACGGCCTGGTCGTCCTCGAGGTGTTCGGGCACACCGGATTCCTCGGCGAGCACCAGGCCGAGGTCTTCCGGATGTCGATGCTGAAGCTGCTGGAGGACGTCCGCGGCAGGATCAATACGGCACAAGGGCGCTGACCGGCACGCAGGGCGCACACCGGCACCAAATGGCCCTCAACCCGCCCGAACACCCCTGATCCGGCGTGCACATGACGAGTGTTCACACGCGGGTCGGCCGCAGGAAAGCCGGGGGCCGCACGGCATCCCTCGCCCTCTCCGCCAATGGGGGGCATGAGACTTCACAGGAAGGCCCGCTGGACGGCCGCCGGGGCGGTCGTCGCCGCGGCGGCGACAGTGTTCGGCCTCGTGGGAGGTGACGCGGGCGGCGGTTCCGCTGCCGCGGCCAGCACCGGTCAGCGCTACAGCGCCGCCTGCCCCGCCCAGGACGTGGTGACCCCGGCCCTCGACTCCAATCTGATCGCCAACCCCGGCGCCGAGGACTACACCGCGGTGACCGACCTGGGCGCGCCCGCGGGCGACCCGCAGTACGTGCCCGACTGCTGGATCGCCGGCTCGCCCATGGACGCGCCCGGCGCCGTCCTGGAGTCGTACGCGGCCTCGACCCCCGGTCAGACCGGCAGCCGTACCTTCTACGGCGGTTACGACTACCACTCCCCGCAGGTCTCGATCGTGAACGTCACGACCACCGCGACCCAGTTGATCGACGTCGGGCAACTCGACGCGGGCGGCAAGCCGTTCACCCTGACCGGCGCCATCGGCGGCTACACGACGCAGAGCGACTACGCGACCGTCACCGCCGCCTTCCAGAACTCTCAGGGAGCGACGCTCGGTTCGGCCGTCATCGGCCCGGTCAACGCCGCCCAGCGCGGCAATGTCACCAGCCTGGTCCCGCAGGCGGCGGTCGGCAGCGTACCGGCCGGCACCACGCAGATCATGATCACGGTCGCGTCGGTGGGGGTCAGCGCCGGTTACGGCATCGACGGCCGGGCGGACAATCTGAACCTGACGATCTCCGGCGGCAACGGCCAGCACTACCAGGCGCCGTGCCCCGACGCGGACAAGGTCACGCCCGCCCTCGACACCAATCTGCTCGCCAATCCCGGCGCCGAGGACACCACCGCGGTCACCGACCTGGGCGCGCCCGCGGGCGACGACCGGGCGATCGCCGACTGCTGGACGAGCACCTCACCGCTCGCCGCGCCGGACGGCACGCAGGAGTCGCGGACGTCCACGTATCCGGGCGTCACCGGCAGCCGGGTCTTCTACGGCGGCACCAACCCCAGCACCGTGTCGGTCCCCGGTGTGGTCACCAGCGGCAGCCAGACCGTCGACATCAGCGCCCTCAACGCCGACGGGCAGCCGTTCAAGCTGACCGGTGAGGTCGGCGGCTACGCGACGCAGGCCGACTTCGCCCAGGTCGTCGCCACCTTCCAGGACGCCGAGGGCGCCACGCTCGGCACGGCGGGCATCGGCCCGGCAACCGCCGCCCAGCGCGGCAACACCTCGCGGCTGCTGACGGACGGGGCGTACGGGACCGTGCCCGCGGGCACCCGTACGGTCCTCGTCACGGTCATCACGGCGGCCGTCAGCGCGGGCGCCAACAGCGACGGCACGGCCGACAATCTGAATCTGACGATCGGTCACAAGGCCGCGGGCCAGAGCTGGACGGCGCCCTGCGCGGACGCCGACAAGGTCACCCCGGCGCTCGACCGCAATCTGATCGCCAATCCGGGCGCCGAGCACTTCACCACGGCCACCGCGCTGGGCGCACCGCTCACCGACGACCAGACGATCGCCGACTGCTGGACGAGCACCTCACCGCTCAACCCGCCCAACGGCACCCAGGAGTCGCGGGCCTCCACGTATCCGGGCGTCACCGGCAGCCGGGTCTTCTACGGCGGCACCAACCCCAGCACGGTGTCGATCCCGGGCGTCACCACCACCGGCACCCAGTCGGTCGACCTCGGCGGACTCGACGCCGGCGGGCGCCCGTTCCGGCTCTCCGCCGACCTCGGCGGCTACGCGACGCAGAGCGACTACGCGACCGTCACCGCCGCCTTCCAGGACGCCAAGGGCGGCACGCTCGGCTCGGCCGTCATCGGCCCGGTCACCGCGGCGCAGCGCGACAACATCTCCAGCCTCGTCCACCAGGCGTGGTACGGCACGGTCCCCGACGGCGCGGTGAAGGTGCTGCTCACCGTCGCCACCGTCGGCGTCAGCAGCGGCGCCAACAGCGACGGCGCCGCCGACGACCTTGATCTGACGATCGGCGCGAGCGCGGCGCCCACCGGACCGGTCCTCCAGACGATGCCGTACGCGTCCGTCGGGGACTCCGCGGGCACCCATGTGGACCCGGGCACCGGCGCCGTCGTGCCGAACGTCACCCCGGGCGCGCTCTATCACCCCTTCGGCGTCTCCGTCGGCGCCGGCCCTACGCACCCCTCCCCGGCCGCGGCCAGCGTGCGGGCCGAGCTGGGCAGCGTCGGCGACAGCTCGGTGTACGTGTCCAACACCGGTGACAATGTGGTGGCGGAGCTGAGGAACGGCGCCACCACGATCCTCGCCGGTTCCCTGGAGGGCTACGGCGAGACCGGTGACCGCGGCCCGGCCGACAAGGCGACGCTCTACCAGCCCGGCGGCACCGCCGTGGACACCGCGGGCAATCTCTTCATCGCCGACAGCGGCGACAACGTGATCCGCGAGGTCACCCCGGACGGCCGCATCCAGCGGTTCGCCGGCACCGGCGTCGCCGGGTCCAAGGTCACGTCCGTCGCCCGCGGTTCGCAGCTCGACCGGCCGACGGCCGTCGCCGTGGACGCGGCGGGCAGCGTCTACGTCTGCGACAGCCACAACAACCGGGTGCTGGTGGTCTCCGCCAAGGGCGCGGTCACCCGGGTGATCGGCAGCGGCGCCCCCGGATACACCGGCGACGGCGGCGCGGCCGCCCACGCGCGGCTCAACCAGCCGAACGGCATCGCCCTGGACGTGAAGGGCGATCTGTACATCGCCGACTCGTCCAACAACGTGATCCGCCGGGTGGACGCGGCGACCGGGGTCATCACCACCGTGGCCGGCGACCACACCGCCGACCGGGCCGACGACGGCCTCGGCGGCTTCTCCGGCGACGGCGGTCCCGCCACCGCCGCGCGGCTCAACGACCCGCAGGGCGTGGCCCTGGACAGCGCGGGCGACCTGTTCGTCGCCGACACCTTCAACAACGCGATCCGGCGGATCGGCCCCGACGGAATCATCTCCACGGTCGTCAACTCCTCGGCGCAGCCCGGCGGGGAGAGCAGCGGCGCGGCGCCGTCCGCGTCGAAGCTCAACACCCCGTACGCGGTCGCGGTCGACCCGGCCACCCACCTCCTCTACATCGCCGACACGCACAACAGCGCGATCGCGCAGGTGCTCGGCGTCGCACGGTCCGGCGACGCGGCGGGCCCCGTGGCCCCCGCGGCCTCGTGACCCCCGATCCCCGACCGGGCCGCCCGACGCCCACGAGACGAAGAAGAGAGACGATGAGCGACACCGATTCCGCCCGCCCCGGCATGTCCCGGCGCCGGTTCGTCACGACGGCGGCGGCGCTGGCCGGCGCCGCCGGTGTGGCGGGCGTCCTGCCGGAGAACCTCGCCCGCGCCGCCGCGACCGCCCGCCCCACCCGGGGCAGCCTCTCCGACATCAAGCACGTGGTGTACGTGATGATGGAGAACCGGTCCTTCGACCACTACTTCGGCACCTTCCCCGGTGCCCGCGGCTTCGACGACCCGACGGCCATCACCCTGCCGAACGGCAACTCCGTGTTCCAGCAGCCCGATCCGGCCAACCCGGACGGCTATCTCGAACCGTTCCACATGTCGACCATCACCACCGGCGCGGCTGCGATCCCGTCGCTGTCCCACGACTGGCGCGACCAGCACGCCTCGTGGAACCAGGGGAAGATGGACGGCTGGCTCTCCACCCACCTGGCCGCCGACGGCGAGGTCAACGGCTCGTACACCATGGGCTACTTCACCCGTGAGGACATCCCCTTCCACTGGGCGCTCGCCGAGTCGTTCACCCTGCTGGACAACTACCACTGCTCGATCCTGGGTCCGACCGACCCGAACCGGCTGGTGTGGATGTCCGGCACGAACGACCCGGAGGGCAAATTCGGCGGGCCGTGCCTGGAGACGGTGATGCCCAACCCGATGACGCACCCGTCGGCGGCGGAGATCCTGCACGACGCGGGCTACAGCGTGAAGACGTACTTCGCCGGGGCGAGCAGCGGCTTCAACGCCTTCTCCTGGTTCGCCAGTTTCAAGAACCGGGCGACCGTGCCGGTCGACCTGTACAACTCGGTGATGACCGGCGGCACGCTGTACGGCGACGGCACGCCCGGCCGGGTCGGCAATCCGACCAGCCCGACCCTCGCCTCCGACCCCGCGCTGGGCTTCGAGGAGGACTGCGCCAACGGTGTCCTCGCCGATGTGTCCTGGCTGTACATGCCGAGCGAGGCCGACGAGCACCCGCCGAATCTGCCCGCGGCAGGCGCGCAGTATCTGGCGTCGAAGCTCGAAGCGCTCGCCTCCAACGAGGAGTTGTGGAATTCGACGGTCTTCGTCCTCAACTACGACGAGAACGACGGCTTCTTCGACCACGTACCGCCGCCGGTCCCGAACCCCCGCAAATATCCTGAGGAGTTCGTGACCGTGCCGTCGCCGAAGGGCACGCCGGGCGGCGGTCTGCCGGTGGGCGCGGGCTTCCGGGTGCCGTGTGTCATCGTCTCGCCGTGGACGGTGGGCGGCCGGATCTTCTCCGAGGTCTCCGACCACACCTCGGGGCTGCAGTTCATCGAGACGATCACCGCGGCGGGCGGCCTGTCCGGGCACGGTCCCGTCACCTTCACGCCCATCAGTACGTGGCGGCGCCGGACCTTCGGCGACTTCAGCGGCGCGCTGCGGCTCAACGATCGCAAACCGGCCCCGTCCAACCCGCAGTTCGACCCGACCACCACCGCGGCCAACCTCGCGGCGCAGACCACGGCGGCGACCCAGCCGATGCCGCCGCGGCCCGGCGCCACGCAGTCCGTGCCGCGCCAGGAGCACGGCCGCTAGGGCGACTTCACCAACCGTCCGGCGCGGGCGGCACCTCGACCAGGGTGCCGCCCGCGCGCAGCGACCGCGTGGCCGCGTATCCGGCGGCGACCGCGTCGCGCGCGGCGGTCGGGGAGGTGACCGTCGCGCCGCCGTCGCGGGCGTAGCGCAGGAATTCGTCGACCACCGCCTCGTCGGCGCCGCCGTGCCCCGACTCCTCCTCCACCGGCACCCGCACGGTCAGATCGGCGTCGGCGCGGTAGCCGGAGCGGCGGGAGTTCCACACCTTGATCGTGGCGCCGTCGAGGTCGCCGAAGTTCTCCAGGCGCCCGCGGGTGCCGATGACGGTGTAGTTGCGCCAGTAGTCGGGCGTGTAGTGGCACTGCTGGTACGTGGCCAGGACGCCGTTGGCCAGGCGGAGGTTGACGACGCTGAGGTCCTCGACGTCGATGACCGGGTGGAGGCCGCGCTGCCGCTCCGGCGGCCAGTTCGCACCGGGGTCGAACCAGTCCGGCATCAACTGCCCGTCGCGGTCGGCGGGATCGGCGCGGTCCGGGTTGCCGCCGTAGACACCGAGCGTGCCGAAGGCGCTGACATGGGTGGCGGGCGCGCCGCCGAGCCAGTGGATGACGTCGAGGTCGTGGGCGCCTTTCTGCAGCAGCAGTCCGGTGCTGCGGGCGCGGTCGGCGTGCCAGTCCTTGAAGTAGTAGTCGCCGCCGTGGCCGACGAAGTGCCGGCACCAGATCGAGGTGACCGTGCCGATCCGGCCGTCGGCGATCAGGTCGCGCATGGCCGTCACGAACGGCGCGTGGCGCAGATTGTGGCCCACGTAGAGCCGTGACCCGTGTGTGCGGGCGGTGTCGAGGATCCGGTCGCAGCCCTCGGTGGTGATGGCGAGCGGCTTCTCGACGAAGGTCGCGATGCCCGCGGTGAGCAGGTCGAGCGCGATCGGTTCGTGCAGGTCGTCGGGGGCCAGGACGAGCGCGGCGTCGATCCGTGCCGGGTCCAGCGCCCGGTGGTCGGTGAGGGCCCCGACACCGGGGCCGAACCTGCGCCGCGCCTCGTCGTGCGCCGCGGGCCGCGGGTCGACGCACGCGACCACCCGGGCCCCGCGGCCCGGCCGGTGCGCGAGGTCGGCGAGATAGCCGCGGGCGCCGAGGCCGATGACGGCCAGGCGGAGGTCGGTCGTGCCGGTGGTGCTCATCGTGTTCTCCACGGGGTGGGTCCGTGCGGGTGCGCGGACGAGGGGTGGGTGCGGGGGCGCCGCGTCTGCCGGGGCGCGCGCGGGTCGGCGAGGATCAACTGCCCAGTGTGGGCGGTCAGTACGGCCCGGGCGTCGGCGGGCAGCGCGCTGTCGCTGACGACGATGTCCGCGCGGTCCAGGCGGGCGACGGCGGCGGTCCCGGCCCGCCCCCACGTGGTGTGGTCGGCGAGCACGACGACCTGCCGGGCGGCGGCGACCAGCGCCCGGCCGGTCTCGGCGGCCGGCTGCGAGGCGGCGGTGAACTCGCCGCCGCCCGGCCTGCCGTGCACCCCGAGGATGCCGTGCACACCGTGCACCGCCAGAAACAGCGTGTCGACGTGCAGCGACCGGATCGCGGCCAGTGCCAGCTCCCCCACCTGCCCGTCGCCGGTGCTGATCCCGCCGACGACGATGTGCTCGCGGTGCGGCCCGCCGACCGGCACCGCCGCGAAAAGGGTGTCGGCGACGGCCGTCGAGGTGGTGACGACGGTCAGGTCCGCCACCCTGGCGAGCGCCTTGGCCAGGGCGGCGGTGTGGGCGCCGCCGGAGACGGCGACGGTCGAGCCCGGTTCCGCGACCGCGGCGGCGGCGCGGGCGATGCCGTACGTCCTGGGCGGCGGCGGTGGCAGGTCGGCCCGGGTGGTGTCGAGCGGGAGCGCACCGCCGGACACCCGGCGCAGCGCGCCGCGCCGGTCGAGGTCGGTCAGGTCGCGGCGGACCGTGCTCTCCGACACCCCGAGGATGCGGGTGAGTTCGTGATTGCTCGCACCGCCGCGGCTGCCCAGCAGGGCGAGGATGGTGCGGTGCCGTTCGCGGGCCAGCATGGCTGCTCCGGTGGGTGGGCGCCCGGGGCGGGACGGGCGGGCGGGCCGCCGCGTCCCGCCGCCGGGCGCGGAACGGGGGCCTGGCTCAGGACAGGGTGATCCGGTCGATGTCGGGCGCCCAGCCGGACGGATTGCCGATCGTGATCGTGTTGCCGCCGCCCGCCGCCAGATCGACCGTGACCGTCTTCGTACCGACGGTGTTCCAGTCCCCGGTGGACGGGAAGGAGACGGCCGTCCCGGTCCCGCCGTTGACGGCGACGGTGGCGGTGCGGTCCTCGGCGGTCGCGTAGTGGACGGTGATCGTGGCAGGGCCGCCGCTGCCGCCGTCGACTCCGGTGAAGGTGAGCGTCGCGCCGTTGCCGACGTAGCCGACCTTGGCGCCGCCGGAGCAGCCCGCGCAGGTCGCGGTCACCGCGCCGCCGGTGAGGGTGTTGCCGGACGCCTCGGCCTCGTAGCTGCCGGAGGCGGTGCTGCCGCCGGAGCCGACGGTCATCGCGCCCAGGCCCAGCCAGCCGTCGGCGTTCTGGGTGGCGTTGGCGAAGCGCAGTTTCTTGGCGTTGGCGCTGACCGACTCCAGCGGGTTCTTCACCCGCAGCACGAGTTGGTAGGAGCCGGTGGCCACGGACGACAGGTCGACGGCGGTCTGGAAATACTGCGGGTAGCCGTAGTCGAGGTAGGTGGGGTCGGAGCCGACGCCCCAGTCGGGGAAGGCGCGGATCTTCTGCGGCATGACGGTCCGCAGGTCCCAGGGGGTGTCCCAGGTCTTGACGACGCTGCCGCTGCTGTTCTTCAGGCCGAGGGTGACCTGCCAGGGGTAGTAGAAGGGCGCGACACCGTCATTGGTCATCCGGACGCCGATGTTCGTCGTCCCGCTCGCGCTGTTCTTGTAGTACGCGTCGGTGACGCCGAGGTCGTAGCCCATCAGCCTGACCGCGGCGCCGACGTTGGGGTCGGTGGGCGAGTAGCTGAGGCTGCCCTGGTCGATCTTCCAGGTGGTGTGCTCCAGTTCGATGCACGCCTTCATGTTGTCGACCTGGCCCGAGCCGCCGGGCCAGGAGGAGAAGGCGGACGGCTGGATCTCCGGACGCACCTCACCGCCCATGGAGTCGGTGATCCACTTGTTCTCGGTGCCTTCGTTCAGGTCGGCCTGCAGTTGCGAGTAGTCGGCGCCGCCGAGCGACTGCGGCAGGGTGACGCCCGCCAGCGGGCTGCCTTCGCGGTAGCAGAAGGAGTCGTCGTGGTAGCCGATGTCCAGGTCGTTCGCGGCGCCGCCGCCGGAGGACGGGTAGCGCACCTCCAGCTTGGTGTGCTGGAAGGCGTTGTCGTAGTCCTGGATGACCCGGGCGGCGTGCGCGTCGGTGGGCATGTAGTTCGGGAAGCTGTCCGAGGAGGTGTCGGTGTCGTACGGCCAGGTGTGCCATTCGCCCCACAGCCCGATCAGGCCGAGGTTGATGAAGCCGATGCGGGGGTCGCCGTCGTAGCGGGCGCCGTAGGCGGCGATGAAGGCGTCCAGTGCGTCGAGCAGGTACGGGCTGTCGTAGTCGGGGCTGGTAGTGCCCCACTGGGTGTTGGTGCGGTACGTGACGTGCCCGTCGAAGCAGTGCGGGATGGCGTTGGCGGGGTGGGTGCCGGTGCCGCCCGGATACTCCATGTAGAAGCGGATCGCGGCCTGGTTGCCGTAGGAGGCGATCTCGTCGAGCGCGTTGTCGACGATGCTCCAGTTGTAACTGCCGCAGTTGTTCGGGTCGGTCATCACCTCGGACAGGCCGAAGTAGCTCCACTGCAGCGCGTGCGGGTAGCCGGTGTTCTCGTCGCTGCCGGGCGAGTAGAAGGTCGCGAAGCCCTTCAGCGGGTTGTCCACCGGGCCGGGGGCCGACGCCAGCGCGTGGTCCTGGAGCGACGGATCGGGGGTGGCCGGCGGCGCGGGCCGGGCCGGGACACCGTGCGGCACGGCGGTGAACGCGGCGGCGGCTTTCGCTTTCGCCGCCGCCGTGCCGGCGCCGGTGGTGGCGGTGGCCGGGCTCGCCGGGAGCACGGTGAAGGCGATGGCGACCACGGCCGTGCACAGGGCGATCACCGCCGTCAGGACACGTGGGGGCACAAGGGTACGCATGGAACCGACCTCCTGGTGAAGGCGTGGCGGACCCGGGCTCCGGCTGTGCGGCTCGCCGGAGCCCCGGCTCGGGGGGGGTGGGGTGGGACGTGGAGCTGATACGCGAGGGTCGTACGGATCGGGGGGGGGCGGGTGGGCGGTCGGGCGTCAGCGGACCCGGTTCGTACCGAGGGTCAGCCAGCCGTTCACGGTGCGGTCCTGGTCGGCGTTGGCGAAGCGCAGCGGCACACCGTTCGGCAGCGGATTCGCGGCGCGCATGACCAGCGTGTACGTACCGGGCCGCAGCCCGGACGCGCCGAGCGACGCGGTGAGCTGCCGGGGTTCGCCCGGCTCGATCGCGGTCAGCTTCCAGGGCGTGGTCCACGTCCTGGCGATACGGCCGCGGCTGTCGACCGCGGCGATCTGCACCGGCCAGTCGTAGGAGAACGGTGCGACGCCGGTGTTCTCCATCCGGACGCCGACGGTGAGGGAGCGGCCGCCGGCTTGTGTCCGGGCGGCGGTGACCCGCAGCCGGTAGCCGAGCGACTGCGCGCCGGCCAGTGCCCGGTCGCGGTCGGCGCCGGTGTGGCCGGGGGCGAAGGCGTACTGGTCGAGCAGCCAGGAGGCGTGGGTGGCGGCGACGCTGGCGGCGAAGTCGTTGTCCGCGCCGTCCTCGACGACCGGGCAGTCGGGGGTCGCGTCGAAGATGCAGCCCTGGATCTCGGGGCGCAGTTCGCCGCCGACCGGTTGGGTGCGCCACTTGTCGGTGGTGCCCGCCGCGATCGCCTTGTCCATGAAGTGCCAGCCGGTGCCGGGCAGGGTCTCCACCGCGAAGGAGTCGTCGTGGTAGCCCATGCCGAGCGCCGCGTTGTCCGTGCTCGGGTAGCGGGCCTGGAGCCTGGTGGTGTCGAAGGCCGCGTCGAAGTCGCGCAGCACGCGCCGCTGTTCGGCCGGTGAGGCGAACCAGTCCTCCGGCAGTGTCGTCCCGTCGTGCGGGTAGGTGTGCCACTCGCCCCAGAAGCCGAGCAGCCCGAGCTGGAGGAAGCCGATCCGCGGGTCGCCGTCGTAGCGGGCGCCGAGCGCGGCGATGAACCGGTCGAGCGCGGAGTCCAGGGCGGGGTCGTCGTAGTCGGGTGAGACGCTGACGCCGTTGTTGCCGAAGTCCTGGTAGGGGTGCGTGGTTAGACCGCCGTCGAGCAGATAGCGCGGGACGCCGCTGGGCTTGCCCGGGTAGTCCAGGTAGAAGCGGAAGGCCGCCTGGTGGCCGCGCGCGGCGATCGTGTCGAGCTGTGTGTCGAGGGCGCCCCAGTCGAAGGTGTCGGGGCCGGTCATGACCGCGTTCAGCGGCAGGTAGAACCACTCCATCGCGTACGGGAAGGTGCTGTAGTCGCCCGCGTAGGGGATGAAGCCCTCCAGCGGGTTGGCCTCCGGCGTGGCGCCCGGCGCGAGCTGCCGCCAGCCGTGCGCGGACGCGGGGGCCGGGTGCCCCGGGTATCCCGGATGTCCCGGGCGTCCCGGGTGCGCGGCGTGCGCCGAGGCGGCGCCCGGCAGCAGCAGGCCGCCGCCGACCAGCGTGCTCAGCGCGACCAGTACCGACAGTCCCCGTCTTCGTGTGCGACCCGTGTGGTGTGTGCGGCTGGGAGTGACCACAGGTCAGGAATCCCTTCGTCTGTTTCCTCGTAGATACGAGGAGGTGTTGACAAAATTTCGAAGAGCTTCATCATTATTGAGGTGCAGATCGGCCTGTGGCAAGGGTCACAACCATGATCGAGAGCAATGGACCGGAAGAGGAGGCCCGATGACCGTGCTGACCGGCTGGACGTCCGGCGAAGCGGCGGCCCCGAGCCGCGACGGGCACGGCGCCCCCGCCCGAAGACCCAGGCGCCCGCGCGACGACCGAAGGGTCGCGCCGCTGTTCATCGCCCCGGTCCTCATCGGATTCGCCGTCTTCTACGTGTATCCGACCGTCCGCGGCGTGTGGTTCTCGGTGACCGACTACAGCCTTCTCAACTCACCGTCGTACGTGGGCTCGGACAACTACTCCGAGCTGCTGCACGACGACCAGTTCTGGAACTCGCTGAAGGTCACCGCCTATTACGTCGGCATCAACATCGTGTCCCAGACGGTGCTGGCACTCGGCCTCGCGGCCCTGATGCACCGGCTGACCCGCTCGGCGGTGCTGCGCGCGACGCTGCTGCTGCCCTGGCTGGTGCCCAATGTCACCGTCGGCCTGCTGTGGGCGTGGCTGCTGGACGCCAACCTCGGCTTCGCCAACCACCTGCTGCACAGCATGGGCGTCGGCACGGTCTCCTTCTACTCGCCGACCTGGGCGATGCCGTCGGTGGCCCTGGTCAACACCTGGGCGTACACCGGCTACACCGCGCTGCTGCTCTACGCCGGGATGCTGCAGATCCCGCAGGAGCTGTACGAGAGCGCCGTGGTCGACGGCGCCGGGGAGTTCCGGATGTTCCGCCGGATCACGCTGCCGCTGCTGCGGCCGATCCTCGCACTGGTCCTGGTGGTCTCGCTGATCGGGTCGTTCCAGATCTTCGACACGGTCGCCGTCGTCTACCGCGGCTCGCCGATCCCGGAGACCCGGGTCATCTACTTCTACATCTACCAGCAGGCGTTCACGTTCTTCCACATGGGCTACGCCTCCGCCGTCGCCATGGTGCTCGTGGTCATCCTCGGCCTGCTCACCTTCGTACAACTGCGGCTGCTGCGCGCCTCGCGCTCGGACCTCGGTTAGGCCAGGAGATTCGATGTCTTCGATGTCAGCAAGACGGGGCTCGCGGATCGGCCGCGGCATGGCCTGGGCGATCCTGATCGCCGCGGTGCTGGTGACGGTGTTCCCGTTCTACTGGATGGTGCGCACCGCGCTCACCCCGGCCGGCGACCTGTTCGCCGACTCGCACGCGCTGTGGCCGCACCACCCGACGCTGATCAACTTCAAACGCGTACTGGGCATGACGAGCGCGGAGCGGGCGCGCGCCGCCGGCGGCTCCGGGGCGCAGATCAACTTCCTCTGGTACACGCTGAATTCGATCATCTACAGCGCGGTGATCGCGATCGCGCAGACCTTCTTCTGCGCGATGGCCGGCTACGCCTTCGCCCGGCTGCGCTTCCCCTTCCGGGACGCCCTGTTCGGCATCCTGGTCGCGGCCCTGATGGTCCCGCCGATCTTCACGCTGCTGCCGAACTTCACGATGGTCAAGAACCTCGGCCTGATGAACACCTTCTTCGGACTCGTGGCGCCGAGCGTGCTGATGACGCCCTTCGCGGTGTTCTTCCTGCGCCAGTTCTTCCTCTCCATCCCCAAGGAGGTGGAGGAGGCCGCCGTGCTCGACGGTGTCGGCCGCTGGGGTGCCTTCTGGCGGATCATCGTGCCGATGAGCCGCGGCCCGCTGATCACCATCGGGCTGACCACCACCGTGTGGGCCTGGAAGGACTATCTGTGGCCGCTGCTGGTCGGACGCGGTGAACACACCCGGGTGCTGACCGTCGCCCTCGGCGTCTTTCTGCAGCAGTCCCCCAACACCCAGCCGGACTGGACCGGCCTGATGGCCGGCTCCACGCTCTCGGTCCTGCCGGTACTCGTCCTGCTGATCTTCCTGGGCAAGCGGCTGGTCCAGTCGCTCAACTTCAGCGGCATCAAGTAGACGACGGCGGCCCGCCCGACCACCGACGTACCCACCCGCGCACACAGAGGACTCCCCCAATGAGACACGCCATCAGACTCTCCGCGAGAAACTCCGCGAAGGCCGCGGGAGCGGTGCTGACCCTCGCCCTCGTCGGCACCACGGCCGCCTGCGGCGGCAGCGGCTCCGACGACGCCTCCGGCGGCAAGACGACCATCAACTACTGGCTGTGGGACGACAACCAGACCGCCTCGTACCAGGCGTGCGCCGACGCCTTCCACGCCGCGAACCCGGACATCACGGTGAAGATCACCCAGACCGCGTGGAACGAGTACTGGCAGAACCTCACCACCCAGCTCGCCTCCGGCAGCGCCCCGGACGTCTGGACCGACCAGGCGTCGTACTATCCGCAGTTCGCCACCAGCAACCAGATCCTGGACATCCAGCCGTACGTCGACAAGGACAAGGTCGACCTGACGCAGTATCAGGCGGGGCTCGCCGACCTGTGGGTCAAGGACGGCAAGCGCTACGGGCTGCCGCAGGACTGGGACACCATGGCGCTGGTCTACAACACCACGCTGCTGGGCAAGCAGGGCATCCAGGCGTCGAATCTCACCGACCTGACCTGGAACCCGTCCGACGGCGGCACCCTTGAGCAGACCATCGCCAAGGCCACGGTCGACAAGAACGGCCACAACGGCCTGGACCCGGCCTTCGACAAGAACAACGTCAAGGTCTACGGCTTCCTGCCGGAATGGGCCGACGGCTCGCAGGGCCAAAACGGCTGGGGCGACCTCGCGGCCAGCAACGGCTTCACCTTCGTCGACAAGAATCCGTGGGGCACCCACTACAACTACGACGACCCGAAGCTCGCCGAGACCATCGAGTGGTTCAAGCACCTGATCGACAAGGGCTATTCGCCGAAGTTCGACGCCCAGTCGACCCTCGGCCGGGACGCGGTGATGGACGCCGGACAGGGCGCGATCACCGTCGCGGGGTCGTGGACCATCAACTCCTACCTGTCCGCGACCGCCAAGCAGAAGTACGCCTTCGCGCCGCTGCCGGTCGGCCCGGCCGGCCGCAAGACCCCGATCAACGGCCTGTCCAACGCCATCTACGCCGGCACCAAGCACAAGGACCAGGCGTGGCAGTGGGTGAAATTCCTCGGCTCCAGCTCCTGCCAGGACCTCGTCGCCAAGAACGCCGTGGTGTTCCCGGCGATCAAGGAGGCGAGCGCCAAGGCGCTGGCCGCGCACAAGGCCAAGGGCCAGGACGCGCATGTGTTCACCGACGAGGCCGCGGCGCCGAACGGCACCTACTTCCTGCCGGTCACCGATCACGGCAATGAGATCAGCCAGACCGTCCAGGACGCCGTCCAGTCGGTCATCCTCGGCAAGAGCGACGCGGCGAGCGCGCTGAAGAAGGCGAACGACACGGTCAACGGGATGTTCAAGTAGCGGCGCCGGTCGGCTGCGGAGCGGTCCGGGGGACGCTCCGCGCCGCCTGCCGATCACCGCGACCGTCCCCCGCACTCACTCACCACACTCCTAAGGAGAGTCATGGCGTTGCTCGTGGAACTGGCCGGACGGACGTTCGCCGTGGAGTCGGGCGGTTCCGGCGCGCCGGAACCGGTCGAGGGCGGCGTGCTGCTGCCGCCCGGTCGGGTGGCCGTGCTGCACGCCCTCGGCGACACGCTGTTCTACCGGCACGGCCACAATTCGTGGAGCCCGTGCGGCTGGCGGCGGCTGTCCGAGGCGCCGCTGCGGATCGCCGACCCCCGCAGACGTGTCACCGCCGACGACCCGCGGTGGGACGACCCGCACCGCCACCACTCCTCCGCGGTCGCCGCGCTCCAGGGCCCGGACGGCGACGTCCTGCTGCTCGGCTCGCTCGGCCTCGGCGTGCCGCGGCTGTCCGCCGACACCGACACCCTGGCCGGCTGGTACGAGACCGGGGCCGCCCCATGGTTCCTGGCCTACGGCCCCGAGCAGGAGGTGTTCGCCGCCTACGCCCGGCACCTCGCGGATCGGCTCGGCGCCCGCGACCGCCGGGCGGGCAATGTGTGGTGCACCTGGTACGCGTACTACGAGGGCATCACCGAGGAGCAACTCGCCGAGGACTTCGGGGACTTGCGGGGGCTGCCGTTCGACGTCGTGCAGGTGGACGACGGCTGGGAGACCATGGTCGGCGACTGGCACCCCAACGCTAAATTCCCCTCGGGGATGGCCGCGCTCGCGGGCCGGATCAGCGACGCGGGCATGGTGCCGGGCCTGTGGCTCGCGCCCTTCATCGCGCTGCCCGACTCCGACATCGCCCGGCAGCGGCCGGAGTTGCTGCTCCGCGACGCCAACGGGCAGCCGGTGACGGCCGGTTACAACTGGGGCACCGGCTACTGGGCGCTGGATCTGGCCAAGCCGGCGGCCCGCGACCACATCGCCGTCATGATCCACCGCATCGTGCACGAGTGGGGCTTCCGCTACCTCAAGCTGGACTTCATCAACGGCGCGCTCGCGCCGGCGCCGCGGGGCGACGGGGTCGACCGGGAGCAGGTCTACCGGGACGCGCTGACGCTGATCCGCTCCATCGCGGGCGAGGACGTCTATCTGCTCGGCAGCGGCGCGGTGCTGCTGCCGTCGCTCGGCCTGTTGGACGGGCTGCGCAGCGGCCCCGATGTGGCGCCGATCTGGCAGCACTACGCCAGCGACGACCCGTCGGACGCCATGGCGCGCAATGCGGTGGCCAACTCGGTGCACCGGCTCTGGCAGGCGCCGCTGGCCGAGGTCGACCCGGATGTCGTGTACTTCCGGCGGCGGCTCAATCTCCTCACCGACCAGCAGCTGGAGTGGCTGCGCGACCTGGCCGACATCTGCGGCTTCCGCGGGGTGTCGGATCCGCCGAGCTGGCTCAGCCCGGAGGAGCGCGCCGCCATGATCAAGTACCTGGCGCGCCGCCCGGAGGTGCGTCAGCTGGGCAGGTACCGCTACGCGCTGGACGGCCGGGAAGTCGATTTCACCGCCGCGGTGAGCCCCGACGGCGCCGGGCAGTTGTATCCGATCTCCTGAGGAGCGGATACAATTCGTAAAGACCCCAGCAATATTCGGCGGCGGGGTCATGGGGACAGCCCGGAGAGGGGTTGCGCGTTGACCGACATGGCAGGCACCGGTACCGACCTGAACAGGCTCCGCGAGCTGAATTCGCTGAGCATCGTCCGGGCGCTGCGCGGCAACCCGCCGTCCACGGTCACCGAGCTGTCCGCCCGTACCGGGCTGTCCCGCCCGTCGGCCGACGTGATGGTCAAGGCCCTCGTCGCCGACGGCTGGGCCACCGTCGTCGAACCGGCCGCGAACAGCGTGGTCGGCAGGCCCGCGCGGCGCTACCAGTTCCGCGCGGACGCCGGCCACGTCCTGGGCATCGACGTCGGCGGCCACAAGATCCTGGCCATGCTCGCCGACCTCGACGGCACGGTCGTGCACAGCACGCGGGTCGCCGTCACCCCCGACGCCGATCCGGCGTCCCGGCTGGCCGCGATGGACACCGTCATCGCGAACTGCCTGGCCGAGACGGGCTTCTCCGGCGACGATCTGTGGGCCATCACCGTCGGTGTCACCGGGCCGGTCGACGAGACCGGCCGCACCACCTTGTTCACCCCGCTGCCCGGCTGGACGAGCGTCAATCCGGCCGAGCACCTGGCCGCGCGCTTCGACGCGCCGATCCGCGTCGAGAACGACTGCAAGCTCGCCGCCGTCGCCGAACGCTGGCACGGCGTCGCCCAGGACGCCGACGACATCGTCTATCTGCTGGCCGGCATCCGCACCGGCGCGGGCCTGATCATCGACGGCACGCTGCGGCGCGGCTACGGCGGCGCCGCGGGCGAGATCGGGGCACTGCGCCAGGTGCGCTGGCTCGGCGCCCCCGCCCATCTGCAGAACTGCCCGGGGCTGCCGGAGTCGGTCGCGCCGGACGACGCCGCCGCCTGGGTCTTCTCCGCCGCCAGGGACGGCGACAAGGCCGCGAAGGCCGCCGTCCGCCGTTACGTCCGGGACCTGGCCGTCGGCGCCGCCGCCCTCGTCCTGACCCTCGACCCGCATGTGGTCGTGGTCGGCGGCGGCTACTCGCGCTCGGCCGACATCATCCTCGAACCGCTGGAGCGCGAACTCCAGCGGCTGTGCCTGCGCGTCCCCGAGATCCGGGCCTCCACGCTGGCCGACGAGGGTGTGGCGCTGGGCGCGCTGCGGCTGGCGCTGGACGAGGTCGACGCCCGGCTGTTCACCACCTCGCTCCCGGCCCCGCTCGCGCCGCCCGCAGGCTGAGTCCTCCCCGGCCGCCGTCCCGTGCGGGAAGGCAGCCGTCCCGTACGGAAAGGCGCGGGCCGGGACTGCCGTATCGTGGGGCGCGCAGCTGGTTCGCCCTGCCCGCCAGGCAGGGTGTCGCAAGAGGGAACCCGGTGGGAATCCGGGACTGCCCCGCAGCGGTGAGCGGGAACGACCGCCGTCATACGCACTGGGCCCGTGCCGGGCCTGGGAAGCGACGGCCAGTAGGTGTCCTCCGGTCAGGAGGGCGGGCCCGCGAGTCCGAAGACCTGCCCGTTGCCCGTACGCGACCGATCGCGTACGGCTTCCCGGTGACCTCGTGGGCGGGTCGGCGTGCACTTCGGACAGCAGCGGCCCCTCTCGCGGGCGCCGCCGGGCCGTCCGCTCGTCACCCCTTCGCCTCCGCGTCCCGTCGCCGGGATTCAGGGAGTTGTCTCGCGAAGGAGATTTCCGTGACACCGAAGTCCGCAGCCGCGGCAGCACGGGCCACCGTGTACGGCTACCCGCGCCAGGGCGCGCACCGGGAGCTGAAGAAGGCGGTCGAGGGGTACTGGAAGGGCCGCGTCACCGCGGACGCCCTCCGGGCGACCGCCACCGACCTGCGCCGCACCGCCTGGCGGCAGCTCGCCGACGCCGGCATCCACGAGGTGCCCACCGGTGACTTCTCGTACTACGACCATGTCCTGGACACCTCCGTCATGGTCGGCGCGATCCCCGAGCGGCACCGCGCCGCCGTCGAAACCGACGCGCTGGACGGCTACTTCGCGATGGCGCGCGGCACGCAGGACGTGGCGCCGCTGGAGATGACGAAGTGGTTCGACACCAACTACCACTATCTCGTCCCGGAGTTGGGCCCCGACACCGTCTTCGCCGCCGATTCGGCCAAGCAGGTCGCGGAGGTGAAGGAGGCGCTCGCGCTCGGCCTGGACGCGCGCCCGGTGCTGGTCGGCCCGGTGACGTATCTGCTGCTCGCCAAGCCCGCGCCGGGCGTGGCCGCCGACTTCGAGCCGCTGACCCTGCTGGACCGGCTGCTGCCCGTCTACGCCGAGGTGCTCGCCGATCTGCGGGCGGCCGGGGCGGGCTGGGCCCAACTGGACGAACCCGCCCTGGTCCAGGACCGCACACCGGCCGAACTGAACGCCGCCGCCCGCGCCTACCGCGACCTCGGCGGCCTGACCGACCGCCCCAAGCTGCTGGTCGCCTCCTACTTCGACCGGCTCGGCGAGGCGCTGACGGTGCTCGCCAAGGCGCCGGTCGAGGGCCTGGCGCTGGACTTCACCGAGGCCGCGGCGGCCAATCTGGAGGATCTGGCCGCCGTCGGCGGCCTGCCCGGAAAGCGGCTGGTCGCCGGCGTCGTCAACGGCCGCAACATCTGGATCAACGACCTCCAGAAGTCGCTGACCGTCCTCGGCACCCTGCTCGGGCTCGCCGACCGCGTCGATGTCGCCGCCTCCTGCTCGCTGCTGCACGTGCCGCTGGACACCGCGCCGGAGCGGGACATCGATCCGCAGATCCTGCGCTGGCTGGCCTTCGCCCGGCAGAAGACCGCCGAAGTGGTCACGCTCGCCAGGGGACTTGCCCGGGGCCCGGGCGCGATCGCGGGCGAAGTTGCCGCCAATCGCGCCGACCTGGCCTCCCGCGCTTCCTCCCCCATCACCCGCGACACGGCGGTACGGGCCCGCGCCGAAGCCGTCACCGACGCCGACACGCGGCGCTCGCAGCCGTACGAGGAGCGGGCCGCCGCCCAGCGCGCCCGGCTGGGACTGCCGCTGCTGCCGACCACCACGATCGGCTCCTTCCCGCAGACCGGTGAACTGCGCACCGCACGAGCCGACTTGCGCGCCGGCCGGATCGACACGGCCGGCTACGAGACGCGGATCAGGGCCGAGATCGCGGAGGTCATCGCCTTCCAGGAGAAGGCCGGACTCGACGTCCTCGTGCACGGCGAGCCCGAACGCAACGACATGGTGCAGTACTTCGCCGAGCAGCTCACCGGCTACCTCGCCACCCGGCACGGCTGGGTGCAGTCCTACGGCACCCGTTACGTCCGCCCGCCGGTCCTGGCCGGCGACATCTCGCGGCCCGCGCCGATGACGGTGCGCTGGACGTCCTACGCCCAGTCGCTCACCGCCCGCCCCGTCAAGGGGATGCTCACCGGACCCGTCACGATGCTGGCCTGGTCCTTCGTCCGTGACGACCAGCCGCTCGCCGACACCGCGCGGCAGGTCGCCCTCGCCCTGCGCGACGAGGTCCACGACCTCCAGGCGGCGGGCACTTCGGTGATCCAGGTGGACGAGCCGGCGCTGCGCGAGACGCTGCCGCTGCGCGCCGCCGGCAGGCCCGCGTATCTGGCGTGGGCGACCGACGCCTTCCGCCTGACCACCGGCGGGGTGCGTCCCGACACCCAGATCCACACCCACATGTGCTACGCGGAATTCGGCGACATCGTGCAGGCCATCGACGACCTCGACGCCGACGTCATCAGCCTGGAGGCCGCCCGCTCCCATATGCAGGTGGCCCGCGAACTGGCCGCGCACGGCTACCCGCGCGAGGCGGGACCCGGCGTCTACGACATCCACTCCCCGCGCGTCCCCGGCGCCGACGAGGCCGCCGCGCTGCTGCGCGAGGGCCTGAAGGCGATCCCCGCGGAACGCCTGTGGGTCAATCCCGACTGCGGCCTGAAGACCCGCGGCTGGCCCGAGACCGCGGCCTCGCTGGAGAACCTGGTCGGCGCCGCCCGTACGGTCAGGGCGGAGCTCTCCGGGTCCTGACCGGCGGTGGACGGGGCCGCCAAGAGGGCGCGATCGCCCTCTTGGCGGCTTCCGCCCGGGCGGCTACATTCAGGGGCCGACAACGTTGCCATGCCCACGCCATTAGGCACACCATCAGGCACGTCGTCACGCACGCCATCAGGAACCGTCCCGCCGTAGTGGAGGTATCCGATGCCAGGTCCCCACCCTTCCGCCGGAACCCGATCACGCTCCCTCGCCCGGGCCGCCGCCGCCCGGATCCGAGTACGGGCCCGGGCCCGTACCGCTCCGCGGCGCGGCAGGCTCGCGCTGTGCGCCGCCGCCGCGACGCTGGCGGTGGCCGCCGTCCCGGTCACCGCGGCGCAGGCCACGGCCGCCGCTGCCGCCACCCCTTCCGGGCTCGACTATGTGGCGATGGGCAGTTCCTTCGCCGCGGGGCCCGGAATCCCGCCGACGCAGTCCGGCAGCGGCGCCTCGGCCTGCGCCCGGTCGGCCAACAACTACTCCAGCATCGTGGCCCGCGAGACCGGGGCCAATCTCACGGACGCGTCGTGCAGCGGCGCGACGACCGCGAATCTGCTGACCGTCAGTCAGGCCGGCCAGCCGCCGCAGGTCAACGCCGTCACCAGCGCCACGCGCACCGTCACGATCACCATCGGCGGCAACGACGTGAACTATCTGGGCAGTCTGGACGCCTACACCTGCCAGAGCGGTGGCGGCACCAACTGCGCGGGTGTGGACCGCGGCGCCATCGACCAGACCTTCGGTGTGCTCGCCGGGCGGCTGGAGAATGTGGTGAACGCCGTCCACAGCGCGTCGCCGCAGGCGCATGTCTATCTGGTCAACTACTTCACGATCCTTCCGGACTCCGGCGCGTGCACCGATGTGCCGCTCACCGCCGACCAGTTGGCGTACGAGCGCAGCATCGCCTCGCGGCTGGCGGACGCGACCGCCACCGCGGCGAGCGTGGCCGGCGCGACACTGGTCGACCTCGCCGCCGCCAGCCACGGTCACGACGCCTGTTCCGCCGACCCGTGGGTGGAGACGGGCCGGCCGCCGGCCGGGCGGTCGCAGTACCACCCGAACGAGGCGGGCATGCGCAACGCGGCGAACCTGGTGGAGTCCGCGCTCGTCTCCGCGGGCCAACTGCGCACCGCCGCCGTCCACTCGGGCATCGCGGGCAAGTGCGTGGACATCAACAACAGCGGGACCGCCGACGGCACCGCCGTCCAGCTCTACGGCTGCAACGGCACCGCCGCGCAGAAGTGGACGTACACCCCCACGGCCGGCGGCGCGCTGCGCGCGCTCGGCAAGTGCCTGGACGTCAGCGGCGGCGGCACCGCCGACTACACGAAGGTGCAGTTGTGGAGCTGCAACGGCTCCGGCGCGCAGCGCTGGGTGCCCGGTCCGGGCTCCTCACTGGTCAACCCCCAGTCGGGCCGCTGCCTCGACGACCCCAACAGCTCCACGGCGGACCGGACGCAGCTCCAGATCTTCGACTGCAACAGCACCGCGGCACAGCAGTGGACGTTCGTGAGCTGAGCCGTCGCCGGGGCGAACGAGTGCCCCGACGCTGCGAGTTGGGCCCGGTACGCGCCCACCGTCGCCCGTACGGGGCCACCGTCAGACGTTGCGGTGACCCCAACGGGCGTCGGCCGCCGCCCAGTCGGCCGCCCAGCGGTCCGACCGGCGGCGGCCGACCACCTTGTCCGTGATCACGCAGCCGAGCCCGGCCACGACGCACACGCCGAGCGCCGACAGGCCGCCGAAGACACCCGCCTGGAACTGCGCCACGGAGCGCGCCAGCGGCGGCGCGGCCAGTCGGCCCCGGTCGTCGGTCCAGACCTGGACGACGGCGCCGCGGGACGAGCCGGGTCCGGCCTTGACGGTGCCGGTGCGCGCCGTGCCGTCCGGGGCCTTCCAGCTCGCCGGCACCTCCACCTTGGTGGCGCCGAAGTGGGCCGGGGCGTCCTTCGTCAGCACCGCGCCGACGCTGTGCCGGGCGGCGCGCTCCTGCCCGTACCGGTGGTCGAGTCCCTGGGCGACGAAGGTGCCGGCCAGGACCGCACCGGCCAGCGCGAGCAGGCCGACCGCGAGGAAGACCCATGCCTCGACGGCGTACGAACGCCGCCGCAGCGGATTCGGCCGGACGCGCCACAACCATGACCTGCGCCTCATGATCGGTCCCTCCTTCGCGGGTGGCCCGACAGCGCCAGGGGCGCCGTTGTCTCCACTCCTCCATCTTCCCGCTTACGGCGCCGCTACGGAGGGGCCTTCCGGCCCCGAAACAGATGCTCTCCGGCCACCTTGGAGGACGGGGCCGGGCTCAGACGAGCGCGAGCAGCAGGGCGGAGAGTTCGGCCGGCATGGTGATCATGCAGTCGTGGCCGGTCGGCAGCGTGTGGACCTGCGCGGGTGTGCCGTTGGGCTGGATCGGGGGAACGGGGCGGCGGGTGATGCCCGGCGGCCTGGCGCCCTCGTTGTGGATGTGCGTGCGCGCGATCGCGTCGGCCGCCGGATTGTCCAGCCGCACCGGCTGCTGGAGGCAGCGCACCGTGTGGTCGGAGAGCATGCCGCGCAGCCAGGCCACGTCCGCCGGGTCCGTGACGCCGAACAGGCCGTACGGCGCGGGCTGTTCGGGCATCGGCGGTACGCGCCAGCCGCTCTCCGAGCGCTCGGCCGCTTCGATCAACTGCCGGGTGATGGGGATGACATCGGCCGCGGACTCCCCGTCGCGCGGCACCATCGCGTCGAGGTAGACCAGGTGCGCGAGGCGTTCCGGTATCCGATGGGCGACGGCGGAGATCACCAGGCCCGCGTAGCTGTGGCCGACGAGGACGACGTCGCGCAGATCGCGTTCGGTGATCACCCCGACCACGTCGTCGGTGTGGGTGTCGAGCCCGACGTCGGGGCCGAGCAGGTGCGCCTTGTCGCCGTAGCCGGTCAGGGACGGCGCCACCACCAAGTGCCCGGCCGCCTCCAGCAGCGGGACCACCCGCTCCCAGCAGCGGTTGTCGTGCCATGCGCCGTGCACCAGCAGGAATGTGGACATGAGAATGCGGTCCTTCGTCGTAGCGGCAGGAGAGCACGGTGGGCCGCGCCCCGCTGACCTGCGGTGCTGGCGGTTCCCTTTTGTGCCTCGGTACTGTTCTGGTACTTCATGCATGCTGGTGCACATGACTCACCGTGGGCAATAAGGCACTTTTCGGTGCCTCGGTTCTCCGGAGGTAACCATGGACGACAGGGCGGGCGGCGCCGCACGGCCGGTACCGGCGGTGGCGCCGGGGGACGCGTGCCGGACCCGGGTGGTGCTCGACATCGTCGGGGACAAGTGGTCGCTGCTCGTGGTCCGCAATCTGCGGAACGGGCCGCGCCGCTTCACCGAACTGAAGAAGGCCGTCGACGGGATCAGCCAGCGCATGCTCACCGTGACGCTGCGCAGCCTGGAGCGGGACGGCATCCTGACCCGCACCGTGCACGGCGTGATGCCGCCGCACGTCAGCTACGAGCTGACCGAGATGGGCCGCACACTGCGCGAGGCCACCGCTCCGCTGCTGGAGTGGAGCGTCGCGCATCTCGCCCGGATCGACGAGGCGCGGGCGGCCTACGACGCGCGGTAGTAGGGTGCCGGGAAACTTTGGTTTCCATACGATCGGGCTTGATGATCAGGCTTGACGATCGGGCTTGGGGGGCACGTCATGAGCGTCATCAGCACGGCACGCGCCGTTGTCGTCACCGGTGCCGCGGGCGGCATAGGTTCCGAGATCGTCGACCGCTTCCTGGCCAACGGGGACACCGTGGTGGCCACCGACCTGGCGCAGGACGCGCTCGACGCCTGGCGGGTCCGCTGGGACTCCGCCGCGTCCGGCGGCCGGCATCCGTCGCTGCACACCGTCGCCGCGGACATCTCCGACGAGGAGAGCGTCGCCGCGCTCGCCGGGGCCGCGCGGCAGCACACCGACCCCGTCGACGTGCTGATCAACTGCGCCGGGATCTTCCCGACCGTCCATTTCGAGCAGATGACCGTCGAGCTGTGGCGCGAGGTCCTGGACGTCAATCTCACCGGCACCTATCTGGTCACCAGGGCATTCGTACCGCTGCTGAAGGGCAGCAGCCGCGGCCGTATCGTCAACATCGGCTCCGGCTCGGCGCTCGGCGGCACCCCCATGCAGTCCGCGTACGTGGCCTCCAAGGCCGGTATCAGCGGGCTGACCCGCACCCTGGCCCGCGATCTCGGCGACTACGGCATCACCGTCAATCTGATCACCCCGGGCCTCACCCTCACCCCGGCGGCCATCGCGTCCGTCCCCGAGCCCGTACGCGAGTCACAGCGCCTCATCCGCGCCCTCAAACGGCACGCGGTCGCCGAGGACATCGCGGGCCCGGTCTTCTTCCTCGCCTCGGACGACGCCGCCTTCGTCACCGGCCAGACCCTCAACGTCGACGGCGGCCGCCACCTGCTCTGACGCCTCAGCCCGCGGCGTCCCCCGGGGCGGGCTTCCACTCCTCGGCGAGCAGTCCGAGCACGACCTCGTCGAGGAATTCCCCCATCACCCAGCCCGCGCCGCGCAGCACACCCTCGCGGACGAAGCCGTTGCGCTCGGCCGAGCGCAGCATCGCGGCATTGTCCGCGAGGGTCTCGATCTGCAGCCGGTGCAGGCCGCGCACCACGAAGCCGTAGTGGCACAGCACCGCCACCACATCCGTGCCGTAGCCCTTGCCGCGGGCGGCCGGCCGCAGCCCCAGACCGAGGTGCGCCGACCGGTTGTGGGTGTCGATCCCCCACAGCGTCGCCGTCCCCACAAGAGTGCCGCCCGCCAGCTCCACCACGGAGAAGGGAACGCTCCCCTGCTCCTTGTTGTCGTCCACCACGAGCCGCGGATCCTTCGCCCCGGGCGCCACCGGCCGCCACGGCCCGCTCTCCGCCCGCGAGGAGTTGACCACGTCGTTGTACAGCTCGGCCCGCAGGACCGGGATGTCTTCCTCGTGCCGGGCCCGCAGCCCGACCTTGCCGCCTCGAAGCATGCGAGCTTCCTATCCACCCGCCCCGCCCGCCCGCAACCGAATACCCGCCCACCCACCTGTGCGCACAAACACCCCCGGAGGTGCGGTATCGTTCTCGTGCAAGGTCACCGGGGCCCGCCCCGACCGACCGAGCACCGGGACGTGGCGCAGTTTGGTAGCGCACTTGACTGGGGGTCAAGGGGTCGCAGGTTCAAATCCTGTCGTCCCGACGGTGCACGAAGGGCCCGCTGGACTGGCATTTGGCCAGGTCAGCGGGCCCTTCGCCTTGTCGGCAACCGTTTCCATGTGATGGGGCGTCACGACCCTTGGGACCACCTGGGGACCACGACTACGGAAAAACCGCAGGTCAGCGCGATTCCGCCGGGGACCACGATTCCTTCAGCCGAGTGCGGAGTTGTCCGGCTCCTACGGTCTGCGCAGGGTCGCGGACATGCCGGAGGACGGCGAGGGAAGTCCAGGAACGCCGGCCAGGTGGTGGCTGAGGGTTGCCGCGACCTCATGACCTCAGACCCATTCCGCCGTGTCTGCTGTGAGCGGACCAACGGCACTGCGTGGCCGTGCGGACTTCCGGCACCTTCCGTACGGCCGCAACTGCCCTTCATTCGAGCGGAGCAGGGGCATTCGGATACATTGATCACGCCGTCAAGGGCACGATCTCACGACATATGTCCAGGGAGTGTCCGTATTATCGGCGGCGGCCGGCACCCTTTCCGCAAAACTGGTCGACTTGTCGGGCGGCGGATCCGCGTGGGCGCCGGTGTCGCCAGCCGCTGAGTCAGTCTGGAAGACACCCGGGTCTTCAGCAGCAACCCATACTGCTAAGACGCCGTTTCCTTTGGCGTTTTACTGTGTCTGAGTGATCCGACTCATCGCGCAGGACGACAGCCTTGAGCTCAATGAAGAGCAGGTATTGAAGATCAAATTCTGGCTGCTGGAGGTTCTGCCTGCGCGCAGCTGCGTGGTCAGTGTGGCCTGGGGTGACGATCGAGGTACGTGACCAGGACAGAGGTCTGGAAGATCTCACGCCAGTTCTCCTCTCTCGCTTGGAAGCGATCGTCGGTTGCGCGCTGCTCGCCGACTGAGTCCCTTGTTGGCCCCCCTCACCTGTTCAGCCGACGTATGCAGATGAGGGCTGCGGCGATCCCGGCGAAGGCGAGGAAGTGTTCGGCTTTGCGTTCGTAGCGGCGGTGGAGCCGGCGGCAACCGGCCGGCCAGGACACGGTGCGTTCCACCACCCAGCGGTGGCGTCCCAGGCGCTGGGAGGACTCGATGCCTCTGCGGGCGATGCGGTGGCAGACGCCGCGCTGGGCGAGCCATCGGCGCAGGTGGTCACGCCTACCTGCGCCGGCGCAACGCCAATGCCCGCCACCACGATGTCCTGGCCGCCGAACGCAAAGAACGCGCCCGCGTCCGAAGCCAAAGGGGCATCCGATGGGGCGGACGCCCGCTCGCTGTTGCGGCCCGACGACCCGACGAACCTCACTCGGTCACAGGACTATCCGGCGTAAGGGTTGCCGCCGAGCCAGGTGGTGCCGTCAATGAGTTCGCGTGCCGCGTCCAAGTGGCCACAATGGCAGGCGACTTCGGTGAGCACATGGATCACGATGTGCCGCACGTCAGGCAGCCGCCAGGTCGGCCAGATCTCCACGGGCCACGCGGCGGGCTCCTGCTCCAGGCCGGCAGCGGCGAGTACCGCGTCCGCGCGGGCGATGGCCGCCCGATAGTCGGAGAAGACCTCGCCGCTGGTCATCCCCTCGGGTACGTACCAGTGCGCCTCCGCCCCTGCCGCGAGTTGCCCAGCCACATCCGGCTCGCCCGCGATCACCCCGGGGAACCAGAAACGTTCGACATCCAGGGTGAGGTGGCGCAGCAAGGCCAGGCAGCTCCAACCGCTGGGCAACACCGGCCGCCGCAGATCATCCTCCGAGAGCCCTTCGAGGATCCCGAGAACGTGCGCGCGCTGGTGGTCCAGGGCACCCTTGAGCGCGTCGAGTTCGGCGTTCACCAGCCGCGCTTGTCCTCCGACGCCTGCCGTACTCGTCATCCGCCCGCCTCCGTCAACCGCAGAACATCAACCCGACTTCGGCCCGGACGCTACACCGGAAACACGACAACACTTCGCTGGAGACGTACCACGTGCCGCCGGTTGGACAGCGATCAAGGACAGCCCCAGCAACCCGGCGAACCTTCGCGGTCACAGCACTAGCCGCGTGGTTCCTCCCCCAACGAAGGCAGCGAGCAGGGTCACGCCGGCCACAAGCGGAGCGAAGACCCACGGACTGGCCCGGCATTGACGTTCGACCTCGCTGAGGCCCTGACCGAGGCGACGGCACTGCTACCCAGCTGGCGAGCACCCCTTGCTGATCATTGGAGAATGAAGTTGGGAGGCGGCGAAGGCATAGTCTGTCGGCATGCCAACGCCTGCCTGACATGCCCGATGTTCGTCACCGCCCCCGAGTTCCTGCCGCAGCACCGAGAACAACGACAGCAACTGCTGCAGATCGTCTCCGCCGCCGAGGCCCGCGGCCAGGCGCGCGCAGTCGAGACGAACCGCCAGGTCCTCGGAAACCTGGAGAAGATCATCACCGGTCTGGAATCTGACCCGGGACAGGCGGAGGCAACCGCCGATGCGAGCTGACAACAACCAGCACATCATCGACGCCGCCCGCCGCCGCGGCGAGTACACCCGCGCCAAGGCCGTCCAGGCCCTCCGCACCCTCGACGCAGCGGGCGAGCCGGTCACCTTCGAGAGCATCGCGAAACAGGCCGATGTGTCCCGTTCGTGGCTCTATACCCAGCCGGACCTGCGCGCGGAGATCGAGCGCCTACGGACAGCACACCGTCGCGGCCCAGACTCCTCGGTTCCCGCACGGCAGCGCACCTCCGACGCTTCCCTGATTCGACGCCTCGAAGCAGCGAACGCCCGCGTCCGGCAGCTCTCCGAGGAGAACCGACAACTCCGTGACCGACTTTCCCGTGCGCTCGGGGAACAACGCACCGCGACGGCTCTTACCGGACCGCCGCGAGCAGGGCGGCGATCTTGACCGTGAACCCGTCAGCTGGTTGTTTCGACAGGCGCGCTGCTGCGTCCGTGACGTCGACCGCTGAGCTCGGCGTCGAGTGTCGCCTGAGCCACACGCATGGCCTCGGCATACACCGGCTCCTGCAGCCGCTTCCACATCTCGTCCTCAGGAACGTCCTCAATGCGGCTGACCACCCACCAGATGTTGCCGAAGGGGTCCCTGATACGCCCTCCGCGCTGTCCGAAAGCGTTGTCCGCCAAAGGAGTGACGACATGGCCTCCGGCTGTGACGGCTTGCGAGAACGCCTCGTCCGCATCGGCGACGAAAACACGCAGCAGACTCGGCATGGTCGGCCAGTCCGCGTGTCGGTCGAAGGCCAACACCACGGTGTCGCCGACTCGGATCTCAGCGTGACCGATCAAGCCGTCCTCGGTCGACACCCGCCCGAGTTCCTCACCACCAAACGCCTGGGTGACGAAGTCGAGGAAGGCCCCCGTGTCGTCGGTGACGACCCAGGGCGCAACGGCGGTATAGCCCTCCGGCGCGGCGCTGGTCTGCTCGGGCATCGCGGTCCTTTCGCTGAAGTCGGTTGCGGACAACAACGATAGGTACGAGACAGGTCTGATCCTGTCCTAGACAGCCACGAACTCGGACTGAACCGTTCCGAGTCCGGTGGAGACTCTGGATCGTGACCGTGACCTGGCATTTCTTGTCGGTCGCCCCCCCGGGGTCCGTCGGCGCCTGCCCCACATGGTCCACATTCCCAAGTCGCTCCCACGGACCGCTCGACGATCCGTACGAGCCGCCCTCGGATCGGCTTCGATCATTCTGTTCCGCCGAAACCATTGACATGTCCCCAGCCCAATGGGCTTTCCTGACACCAGTGTTCCGCTTCGCACCGTTGCATCGCACACCTCGCACGCGAAGCACACCCCGGCACAGCCCGCCTCATCCCGAAGGAAGAAGGAGCATGCCCCCAACACCGCAGCCCGCCGCCACGGCGCGACCGCGTCGCCGAGTGGTCCCGGCCGCGCTCGGCGTCCTGGCGCTGATCGGCTCCGTCGTCGGCCTGGCCCCCGCCGCGCGCGCGGCCAACTCATCGGTGTGCGACATCTATTGCGATGCGCGCGACCCGAGCCACGCCACCAGCGACCGGTCGGCGGTCACCGCCACCAGCAACGGCCGCACTATCACCCTGCATTTGTCCGACAACGATGTCATGGGCTGGGCCTCCATAGACAGCAGCTCGACGGGCGACGAACTCTGGCTCGACCGGTCCTACGACGGCGGCAGGAGCTGGGACGACGGCAGCAAGCTGGGTGACACCTGGACGCCGACGGGCAGCGCCGGTTGGCGCAGCCAGATGTACAACGTCGACGACTGGAACAACGCCGGCGTCGGGGCCCTCCGCGCCTGTGCCCGTACCAACGGCGCGTCCATCACCGTCTGCACGGGATGGGCCCGGGTCAACCGCAACGCCTGGAGCGACAGCACCGCCGCCGCGACCGCGCTGATGATGGACTACGACAAGGGCACCGGCGAGTTCAACGGCTGGTGGACCTCGGCGACCGCGCTCACCTCGATCATCGACAACGTGCGTACCAGTGGCATGACGAGCTACAAGTACGCGATCTCCACGACATACGACAAACTCAAGTCCGCCCAGGGGGGCGACTTCCGCAACGAGTACGCGGACGACACCGGCTGGTGGGGACTGGCCTGGGTCGACGCGTACGACGTCACCGGGGACACCCGTTACCTGGACACCGCGAAGGCGGACGCCGACCACATCGCCACCATGTGGGACAGTTCCACCTGCGGCGGCGGAGTGGTCTGGAGCACCAACTCCGACTACAAGAACGCGATCAGCAACGAGCTGTACCTCCAGCTCACCGCGGCGCTGCACAACCGGATCAGCGGCGACACCACGTATCTCCAGCGGGCCGAGGACGAGTGGTCGTGGTTCAAGGACAGCGGGATGATCAACTCCGGGAACACGATCAACGACGGCCTCGCCAGCGGCTGCGTCAACAACAACCAGGTCACCTGGACGTACAACCAGGGCGTCATCCTCGGCGGACTCGCCGAACTGCACCGGGCCACCGGTGACGACTCGTTGCTGACCGCGGCCCGTACCCTGGCCGACGCGTCCACATCCTCCTCCTACCTCAACCCGGGCGGCACACTGCACGAGCCCTACGAGCCGGACGGCACCGGGTGCGTGTCCAACGGGGACTCGTTCAAGGGCGAGTACATCCGCGGACTGGGCATCCTCAACAAGGAGTTGAGCGATCACCCGTACAGCGACTACCTCGACGGACAGGCCGCCACCCTCAAGGCCAAGGACCGCAACACGCTGGCGCAGTACGGCCCGCACTGGGCGGGCGACTACACCGGCACCGGAAACGGCTGCCAGCACAGCGCGGTCGACCTGCTGAACGCCGCCGAGAGCTGAACCGCCGGGCCGGGCACGGCATTTCGCCACCGGTCAAGAACCCTCCTCAAGGACCCTTTCAAGGACCCTTCGGAAGGCTCCCCTGCCCCGGCCCCCACCGACAGCCGACCGCTGCGACCGCCCCGGCCCTCAACTCCCGCCCCTCAACCCTCGACAGTTTCAGGAGCACCCGCATGAACCGACGAAGAGTGGCACGCGCCACCGTGGCAGCAGGGCTCGGCGCCGTGCTCGCCATGGTGGCGGCTGGGCCGTCATCGGCTCTGACAACGTTGTCCACCGCAACCTCCTCCAGCACCGGCCTGGTCGCCGACCCGGCCGCGTACGTCGATCCCCTCATCGGCACCGGCCGTGGCGGCTCGACCGTGGGCGAGATCAACAACTTCCCCGGTCCCGCCACCCCGTTCGGCATGATGCAGTTCTCGCCGGACACCTCGAACTCCTACGCCGGGTACCAGTACCACGACGACCAGATCCGCGGCTTCAGCGTCGATCACGCCTCGGTCGGCTGCCGGGCCTTCGGGGACGTACCGATCCTGCCGATCACCGGCGCCGTGGGCGACCACCCCTGGGATCTGACCGAGCACTTCACCCACACCGGTGAGACGGCCGATCCCGGCTATTACGCCGTGACCCTGGACGCGTCCGGTGTACAGGCGGAACTGACGGCCGCCACCCGTACCGGCCTGGCTTCCTTCACCTTCCCCGCGAACGCGGCCTCGGCCCAGTTGCTGGTCAAGAGCGGCGGCAGCCTCAACGGCGACAAGGACGCCGACGTGCGGATCGTCGGCGACCGCGAGGTCACCGGATCGGTGACCACGGGCAATTTCTGCGACAAGGGCAACGAGTACACCGTCCACTACGCGATCGAGTTCGACCAGCCGTTCACCGCGCACGGCACCTGGGACGGCTCGACGGTGAACGAGGACTCGTCGTCGGCGGACGGCGCGCACGCGGGCGCCTACCTCACCTTCGGTGACGGCGGGGCCCGCACCGTCCGCGCGAAAGTCTCGATGTCGTACGTCTCGGTGGCCGGCGCCCTCGCCAACATGGCTGCCGAGGTGCCCGGTTGGGACCTGGAAGCATTGCGCGAACAGACCCGCGCCGAGTGGACGGCCGCGCTGCGCAAGGTTCGGGTCGCGGGCAAGGACACCGACGAACTCAAGACGTTCTACACGGCGCTCTACCACTCGTTGATGCACCCGAACACCTTCAACGACGCGGACGGCCGCTACATCGGCTTCGACGGCAAGGTGCGCACACTGCCCAAGGGACACGCCCAGTACACCAACTTCTCCGACTGGGACACCTACCGCTCACTGGCCCCGCTCCAGGCGATGCTGTTCCCCCGGCAGGCGAGCGACATGGCCCAGTCACTCGTGAACGACGCGGTGCAGGGCGGATGGTGGCCGCGCTGGCCACTGGCCAACTCCACCACGGGGCAGATGACCGGCGACAACTCGGTGCCGCTGATCGCCAACCTCTACGCGTACGGCGCCCGCGACTTCGACCTGAAGACGGCGCTGAAGTACCTGGTCAAAGGCGCCACTTCGGTGGACACCACTCCAGGCGCGTACCAGGAGAGGCCGGGAGTCGCCGACTACGTCGAGCGGGGCTACGCCCCCAACAACGACGCCTCCCTCGCCGACCACGGTCACACCGGCGCGTCGGAGACGCTGGAGTGGGCCATCGACGACTTCGCCATCTCGCAACTGGCACGGGCGGCCGGACAGAAATCCATCGCCGCCGAGTTCGCGCGGCGCGGCCAGAACTGGCAGAACATCCTCGACCCCGCGAGCGGCTACCTCGAACCGCGCGGCGAGGACGGCCGGTTCCCCGACAAGACCGGCTTCCAGGCGCCCGCGGACGGCTCGTTCGGCCAGGACGGGTACGACGAGGGCAACGCCGCGCAGTACAACTGGCTCGTCCCGCAGAACGTGGCGGGCCTGATCACCTCGATGGGCGGCGAGTCCGCGGCGGCCGACCGGCTCGACGCCTTCTTCGGCGAACTCAACGCCGGCCCCAACGTGCCGTACATGTGGGCGGGCAACGAGATCAACTTCGGTGTGCCATGGGTCTACAACCACGTGGGCCAGCCGTGGAAGACGCAGCGCACGGTGCGGTCGATCGCCACGTCCCTGTTCAGCCCGACCCCGGACGGCGAACCCGGTAACGACGACCTGGGCGCGCAGTCCTCGTGGTACGTGTGGGCGGCGCTCGGCGTGTACCCGGCGACTCCGGGTACGGCCGATCTTGCCGTCCACAGCCCGCTGTTCACCCGCGCGGTGATCGATCTGCCGGGCAACGGACAGGACTTGGACATCCGCGCGCCGAAGGCGTCGGCCGGCACGCCATATGTCCACCGGCTGGCCCTCAACGGGTCGAGTTGGAAGCATAGTTACCTGCCCGCTTCGGTGACGGCCACAGGCGGTGTCCTGGACTTCTCCCTGTCCGACACGCCGGACACCCATTGGGCGGCGTCCTCGAAGGACGCCGCGCCCTCGTATCGGACCGGCGAGAAGAACATCCTGGCCACCGCGACCCCGAACCAGTCCACGGTCGCACCGGGCGGCGACGGCGCGCAGCTCACCGTTCACGTCCAGCGCCTGGCCGGGGCGCACAGTGCCAGCGTCACCGCCAAGGCTCCCGCCGGTCTCACCGTCACCCCGTCCGGCGGCCGGGTGCGGCTCGACCGGGCCACCGGGGCGGGCACGGTGGCGCTGACCGTCCGGGCCGCGAGCAGTACTCCCGGCGGGTACTACGACATCCCGCTGACGGTGAAGGCGGGCGTCGGCGGCGGATCGACCGTGACCACGACGGCCACCGTGCTGGTGGCCGCGGAGAACAGCCTCCAGGCGGGGTACGACAACGTAGGCGTCTCGCCCGACAGCGACCGCGCGTCGGCGGACTTCGACGGCGGCGGCAGCAGCTACTCCCGTGAGGCACTGGCGGCGGCCGGACTGGACAGCGGTGCCACCATGAAGGCGTCGGGCACCTCCTTCACCTGGCCGGACGCCCCGTCCGGCCGGCCTGACAACGTCGCCGCCCACGGCCAGAGGATCGACCTCGGTGACGGCGCGGCGGACGCCTCGCGACTGCTGTTCGTCGGCTCGGCCACCAACGGCGACCAGCAGGGCACCGCCCAGGTGACGTTCACCGACGGGACGACCGCGACGGCCGACCTGTCGTTCGGCGACTGGACCCTGCCGGGCAAGGGAACCGATCCGGTGCTCGGCAACTCGCTTGTGGCCAAGACCGATCACCGCAACGAGCGGGACAAGACCGGGGTGGCGGCGTACGTGTTCGCGACGACACCGTTCACCGTGCCGACGGGCAAGCACCTCAAGAGCGTGACGCTGCCAGACAACACGAGCCTGCACGTCTTCGCCATCGGGCTGGGCTGATCACCCGCGCCGTGCCGGACCTGTCGGACGGCGGGTCCGGCACGGCGCGCGGCTCCCGCCTCGGACGGGGGATCCCAGAGGTACCGAAACGGCTTTCCCGGTCTGGACGTTCACCGGACGTTCGCCCGGGGAAGCCTTTCCCTGGAACACGCTACGCGCGTAACATTGTCCATGACATGTCCGCGTCAATATACTTCCAAGGGATGCCCATGCCCTCGACCAGCAGATTCGGCCGCCGCCTGCTCGGCATCGCTGTTCCCCTCACCGCAGGCGCCCTGATGCTCCTGGCAGCGGGCCCCGCCGGCGCCGCCGCGCCGCGGAGTTCCGGCCCCGCCCCCACCGCCATCACCCACCCGAACGCCGACTTCGCCGGCGCCGGAATCCAGAGGAAGGCCGCCGCCGCGGGCCTGACGCCCGAGAGTTCGTCGTCCGTCACCACCGCCGCGGTCTCCGGTCTGCCCGGCCTCGACGTCAGCGGCTGGCAGGGCACGGTCGACTGGGCGTCGGTCCGCAGCGCGGGCGCGACCTTCGCCTACGTGAAGGCCACCGAGGGCACCACGTACACGAGTTCATCGTTCAGCGGGCAGTACGACGGCGCCTACAACGCCGGACTGGTCCGTGGCGCCTACCACTTCGCGATCCCGAACAACTCCACGGGCGCCGCCCAGGCCGACTACTTCGTCGCCCACGGCGGCGGCTGGTCCGCCGACGGCAAGACCCTGCCGCCCGCGCTGGACATCGAGTACAACCCCTACGGCGCCACCTGCTACGGCCTGAGCCAGAGCGCCATGGTGGCCTGGATCAAGAGCTTCAGCGACGAGGTGCACGCCAAGACCGGCCGCTACCCGGCCATTTACACCACCACGGACTGGTGGACCACCTGCACCGGCAACACCAGCGGCTTCGGCGCGACCAATCCGCTGTGGGTCGCCCGCTACGCCAGCGGTGTCGGCACCCTCCCGGCAGGCTGGTCCGCCCAGTCGATCTGGCAGTACGCCGACTCCGGCACCTTCCCCGGCGACCAGAACACCTTCAACGGTTCGGCCGCCGACCTCACCGCCTTCGCCAAAGGCACCGGTGGCACTCCCCCGCCTCCGCCGCCCTCCGCCGACTGGCCGACCGTCAAGCAGGGCCAGTCCGGTGAGGCCGTCCGGGCCGTCCAGTACCTGCTGAACGCGCACGGCTCCTCGTTGACGGTCGACGGCGCCTTCGGCCCGGCCACCAACTCAGCGGTCCGCACGTACCAGTCCGCCCACAGCCTCACCGTGGACGGCATCGTCGGCCCCAACACCTGGAGCTCGCTGATCATCACCGTCCGCAACGGCAGTTCCGGCTCGGCCGTCTCGGCCGTCCAGCGCGAACTCAACGCGCACGGCTCCTCGTTGACGGTCGACGGCGCCTTCGGCCCGGCCACCGACTCGGCGGTCCGTTCCTTCCAGTCCGCCCACAGCCTCACCGTGGACGGCATCGTCGGCCCCAACACCTGGAAGGCCCTCGTCGGCTCCTGACCCGGACCCCCGGAGCATCCCCCCACCGGGGCCGTGCCGCGCACCGCGCGCCACGGCCCCGTCCGTGTTCCGCGCCCGTACGGCAGGGCATTTCCCCGTCCGCCGCCAGAAGCGGCGCGCGCACGAGAGATCGCCCGAGGACTGTCCCGCACTCCCGTTGGACCGATGCCTCGGGGAAGACGGCCACCGCCGTCGCCCGGGAACTCCGCATCAGCTCCGAGTCCCTGCGCGGCAGTCCGCGCCGGACCGTATGCCGCCCGCTCAAGGCGAGCGATCGCCCAGATCGGTCAGGACAGCGCGGGAAGCGTCCACGGCGGACTCCTCCAGAGCCGCCGGGGAAGGACTGCCCCACCGGCTGTAGTGGACGCGCACGAGCACGTTCCGTACGTGGAGGTCCGCGGCCCGGTACGAGCCGTCGCTGGTGCGGCTGATCCTGGACTCGTCCCCCACTTTCACTCCGCGCGAAGACGGCAACCGGGACAGGGCGAGAAGCGAGACCGCGTTCTTCGTCGCCTCCCCGGCCACCGGACCGCACACGTCATGGGCGCGTCGCACCTCCCCCGGCCCGTACGCGCGCGGCACCCTCCGTCTCGCCGTCTTCGTGTCCGGGTCGTGGCCGCGCGGCGCGGCGGCCGGAAGACCACACCACCGACGCCGGCCGCACCTGGCACACCTACGGTGTCCGGGTCACGGCAACACCATCACATCGACGGGGCCGCGGTCCACAGCTACTACCCCGGCCGACGCTTCCGCCAAGAAGCCGCTCTTCTTCATGCTCGACCTGGCCATGGGATCGGGGTGGCCGATCGACCTGAGCCAGCAGGAGAACGAGGCCGACATGTACGTGGACTACGTCCGAGTCTGGTCCTGACGCAATGGCGGCCGCGCGGCCAGAGCCACACCGCGCGGCCCGCCGACTCCGCGACGAGCGGCACATGCCACTGATCGAACGGGGTCATACGGAGTTGGACGGCAGGTACGGGGACCGGAGGATTTCACATGCGATGAGATGGTCGTGACGCCATGGGGTTCATGGCGCGGGTTCCCCTGCTCGGCGGGGCTGTCGAACCGTCCGCCACAGCCGGCCATGTACTTCGTGGTTCATCAACTCCGCTATCGCAGCCCGCCCGTCGGCCGTCAGAGCCGAGGGCTGAACCTGCGGCGAGCGGGGCCCGGCCATGGCGTCGGCCGCGGCCGACGGAAGTGGGCCGCCCGGAAGCGCCCGGTCGGCCGGCACACGGTCGCACCCCTCTCGTTCTTCGGCGCGACGCCGTACTCGGCCACGATCCGCGCCTCGTACTCGCGGCTGGAAGTGCGGCGTTCCGGTCCGAGAGCCGGGCCGGGCCCAGCGGGCTCGGCGCCGGTCACGAGAGGGCGGTTCTCCTGTCACGCCCTCTCGGGCCAACCCGACGCGGCGGGGCGTCTCCCCCAAGGCCGGCGGGAGGGGGACGGGCTCATGCCAGTCCGCGGAATGGCGGGCGTCCTCGTCCTGCCGGGCGTCCGCTGCCCACCCGCCGTGCTCTCCGCCGTGTCACCGCGGGCCGAAAGCCCCCTGCCACGGGCGTGAGGGCCTACGGCCTCCCGGAGTTGGGCTCACAGGCGGCTGGGACGGTCCCACGGCCCGTGGGTGTCCGGCGAGGCGGTGGCCGTGTCGGGCAGGAGCAGGCGGAAGGTGCAGCCTTCGCCGGGGCGGTTGTCCAGTTCGAGACGGCCGCCGTGTGCTGCCGCGATCGCGGAGGCGATGGCGAGCCCGAGTCCTGAGCCGGGATCCGTTCCGGGTCCGGCCCCCGGGACGGCGCCGAAGTCCGGTGTGGCGGACCCACCGAGCGGGGTCGCGCGGTAGAAGCGGTCGAAGACGTTAGGGGCTTCGTCCGCGCTGATGCCGGGGCCGTCGTCGGTGACCTCGACCACGCATACGGGGGTGCCCGGCGGCAGCGGCGGTCCGCTCCCGCATGTGGCTGCGGTGCGGGTGCGGGAGGCGCCGACCCGGACGGAGACACGAGTGCCGGCGGGCGTGTGCACGCAGGCGTTGGACAGCAGGTTGCCCAGTACCTGGGCCAACTGGTGCGGGTCGCCCGGGGTCTCGATGATGTCGAGATCGCGTTCGGCGTCGGCGGGACGGTCCGTGAGTGGTTCCAGGGTGATGGCGTGCTGAGGGTGGCGGATCGCGGTGGTGGCGATGGCGTCGGCCGCCGCGGAGAGCAGGTCGACGGGTTCGCGGTACGTTGCAGGGGTGTCGCCGAGCTTGGCGAGGAGGAACAGGTCGTCGACGAGGCGGCTCATGCGTTCGGCGTTGTGGGCGATCAGGGCGTGCGCCTCCCAGCGCCGCCGTGGCGGCATGTCGGCCTCGTCGAGGAGGAGTTCGGCGAAGCCCTGGATCGCGGTGAGCGGGGTGCGCAGTTCGTGGCCGGCGTCCGCGAGAAAGCGGCGCAACTGCTGTTCGGAGCTCGCCGTGCGGTGCAGGGAGGTGCGCAGACGGTCGAGCATGGTGTTGAGGGCGAGACCGAGCCGGCCGACCTCGGTGTCCGGGTCGGTCACGGGGACGTTGAGCTCCAGAGCGCCCTCGGTGATCTGCTGGGCGGTGCGCTCGACGCGGGTGAGCGGACGCAGTCCCAAGCGGACCGCACCGTTTCCGAGAGCGATCACCCCGACGGCGACGGCCACGCCTAGCCCGAGGCTGAGCCACAGGAGTTTGGTCGTCGCGCCGTCGACGGTGCTCAGCGGCAGCGCGACCACGGTGCGCATACGGTCAGGTCCGGTGTAGGAGATCACCCTCCATCCAGCGCCGCCGGCGCCGTCTTTCGCCGGAACGGTGCTGGGACGCCCGGCGGTCAGGTGCAGTTCGGCTGCCCGCCGGGGCAGTTTCGGCCCGGCGCCGTCACCGCTGCCCAAGGTGGTGGGCAGAAGACGGCCGGTGCCGTCGTAGAAGAAGACGCGGTAGTCCGACGGCAGTGCGTTGTCCACGCTCGGCGGCCGCAGCGTTCCGTGCTCGGCAAGGTCGGTGTAGACCCCGGCCGGTGGGCGGAACTGGGAGAGCCGGTTGTCCACCTGGTCGGTGAGCCAGCCGCGCAGCACCGCCAGGCCGGCGAGCTGGCAGAGCAGGACCGCGCTGGTGGCCAGCAGGCCGGCGATCAGGACCAGGCGGCTGCGCAGCGAACGCGGACGCGGAAGACGCTCCGGGAGGAAGCGCGGGCGTCGAAGCCGCGTGGCGGAAAGCCGGAGACGGCCCGGCAGCCTTGGGCGTGGGCACCTCATCGCGGCGCCGCGCCGGTCTCGTCACGCGGCACCCGCAGGCAGTACCCCACCCCGCGGACCGTGTGGATCAGCGGCGGCGCGGATCGGTCGACCTTCCGGCGCAGGTTCTTGATGTAGCTGTCGACGATGCGGGTGTCGCCGGAGAAGTCGTACTGCCAGACCTGTTGGAGGATCTCCGCCTTCTCCAGCACCCGCTCGGGGCGGGCCAGCAGGCAGGCAAGCAACCGGAACTCGGTCGGTGACAGCTTCAACAGGCAGTCGCCGCGCCGGACTTCACGAGTGCTCTCGTCCAGGACGAGGTCGGCGTACTGCAGGAGCGGGCGCGCGCCGACGGGCGAGGCGGCCGCTCCGCTGCGGCGCAGGATGGCCCTGACACGCAGCAGCACCTCCTGGACGTGGAAGGGCTTGGTGACGTAGTCGTCGCCGCCGGAGCTGAGGCCGATGATGCGGTCCTCGACCCCGGTACGGGCGGTGAGGAACAGCACCGGTGTGTAGACGCCCTGCGCGCGCAGCTCACGGGTGAAGCGGAAGCCGTCGGTGTCGGGCAGCATGACGTCGAGCACGATCAGATCGGGTCTGCGACTGCCCGCCTCGAACATGCCCTCCTGCCCGCCGCCCGCGCTCGCCACGGCGTAACCCGCCGCGCTGAGCGCAGACGTGAGCAATGTGCGGATGCTGGCGTCGTCCTCCACCACCAGGACGGTGTGCCCGCCCGCGGGCGGGCGTGAGCGTGCGTTCGGGCCGATCACTTTCTGGCACCTCAAGCTACGGATGGGCAGAACCGCACGAGCGGTTCCCGGTGGCGGTGCGATGGCAGGCTCAGACGCCGCTGACGGAAGCGGGTACGGTTGCTCCGGCATTCCGGGCGTGCCCCCGGACGCGGGGCGGCCCAGGATGCCGGAGTCGTCAACCGGTCACCTGCTTGTTCTTGGCCAGGGCGTCGGCGCGCTCGGTGATGGTCTTCTCCAACTGCGACACCGCGGTGCCCAGCGTCTTCGGATCGGCGCCCGCCGCACGCGCCTGCTGCGCGATGGCGTTCAACTCCTCCTTCGCCGAGCCCGACCCGTAGAACTTCTGGTACAGCTCCCGATACGCCTTCATGTAGACGCCGTCGAAGGTTTCCGACGCCAGGAACTTGGTCTTGAGCACCTGCTGCGCCATCCCTCCCGGGCCGCCCTTGCCGCCGGCGCCGCCTGCCCGGCCGGGCATCGCTCCGCCGGGCACCGTCTGGCCGTTACCACCGCCCTGTCCGCCGGCCGCCGCACCGCCGGGCGCGCCTTCCGGCATTCCTGAGGGCGCGCCCTGCGGCATCTCCTGGGGCATGCCACCCGGCATGCCGCCCGGCATCCCGCCGCCCATGCCCACCGAGTCCTTCGGCCCGGCCGTCGCGTCCCCGCCGAAGGTGAGGTTGTAGTCCCAGCCCAGGACGGAGAACTTCTTCGTGTCCAGGTCGTACCACAGCAGGTAATTCTTGCCGGGGCCGCTCATGTCGTCCGAGTTCAGCAGCAGGTTCTGAGAGGCGATGTACGCCGCCAGCGAATCGACGTCGACGTACTTGTGGAGGTCCTTGGCGAACTCCTTGTCCGACGCCTTGTTCGCCCACTTGATGAGCTTGATCAGCGGTTCGAGGTCCTGGCTGCCCAACTTGTTGAGCTGCTCGAACGAGCTGTCGTACTTACTGGGGTCGTCACCGCGGTAGGCGAAGGTGCCGCTTGCCTTCGCCTTGTACAACACGCCGTTGCCGTCGGAGACGGAGTCGGCGTAGTCGGTGTCGGGTGCCTGGACCATGAGGCGAGTGGTCACGGGCCGGTTGTTGATCTTCAACGTGGTGAAGCCGTACTTCTCCGCCTCCTGTCCGCCGGCTCGGGTGAGCGACAGGGACAGCGCCTCGTTCAACGGGACCTGGCCGTTGCTGCCGGGGCGCAGCGAAAGCTCCCGCTGGCCCTGGTAGGCGCGGCCTGTGACGAACTCGTCGATCTTGACCAGCCAGGGCAGCTCCTCGGGCTTCTTCGCGGACAGGTTGTACTGGACCATGCCGCCCGGGGCTCCCCCGCCGACGCCCGTTCCGCCACCCGGCTGGCCCGCGGCGGTCCGGGCACCGGGGCCGCCGCCCGCCGCCGCGCCCTGGCCGCCGGTCCCGTCTCCTCCGCCGGGCGCACCGGGCAGAGCCCCTCCTGCCCCACCGGGGCGCTTCCCGAACCCTCCGGGCACGCCCCCGCCGCTCAGCGACGACAGCGTGGAGTTGCCCTTCAGCCGGATACCGACGTCGTTGAGATAGACCCCGTCGATGACGAGATCGGCCTCGATGTAGTCCTTTGTCCCGTCCTTCTTGAAGTCCTTCATCATCTTGTCGAAGTCGGTCTGCTTGTAGGTGAGCTGGATCGAGTGAGCGACGGAGGCGTCGAACAGGCCCTTGTCTCCGCGGACATTGTCCGTGATGGGGTCGCCCTCGACCCGCGAGGTCGACGTGACATACGGAGTCACCCGTGTGTTGCCCAGGAGGGCGACCATCGCGGCGAGCCCGACGCTCAGCGCGGCCGCCGGCTTCCAGTGGTGGCGCAGCCGGACGGGGAGCCGGTCCCGCAGCCGCCGATCGCGCCTCGCGGCGGCCTCACCGTTCGTCACAGGGCCGCTCATCACAGGTCCGTGGTGTCATAACCGGTCAGTACCGTGACGCGCTGGCCGGACGTCCGTTCCTGCAGCGCGCTGACCAGGTCGCCGGGCTCCGCACCCGCTTTGAGGCGCACCATGTAGAACACCTCGCTGAGGGCTCCGCCCCGAATGGACTCGGTGCTCACCAGCTCGAACTCGCTGGTGTACTTGATCAGCACGTCCCGGATCTGCGGGGTGTAGTCGTCCCCGGCCGGGACCTGGACCTTGACGACCTGCCGCTGCACGTTGAGTGCGAACCAGTTGAACTGGAACATCACGACGATCACGACGCAGATCACCACGGCGCCGACCGCTGCCAGCGTGTAGAAGCGGGCGCCGCACGCCATACCGATCGACATGGCCAGGAAGATGAAGCCGACGTCCCTGGTCTCCTTGACCGCGTTACGGAAGCGGACCACCGAGAGCGCGCCGACCAGTGAGAACGCCCTGGCCAGGTTGGAACCGACCACCAGCATGATCAGGGCAACGATCATGCCCACGATGACCAGGGTCTGCACGTAGGACTGACTGTACGAGACGTTGCGATGCGTATAGCGGTACACGTAGCCGATCAGCGTCGACAGGACGAACGACAACACCATCGCCGCCGCGACGTCGGCCACGCTGAACGTGCCGCTGAGTTCCTGGAGATCGAAGTTCACTGTGCTCCTACCTTCAATGACGCATCGCTCTGCGTCGGCCGCCGCTGGCGCGGCTGCTCGTCTGTGGGGGTGGGCGCCGGATGGTCCTCGTCGTTGACGTGGAAGATCGAGCGCGGGGCCAGGCCGAACGCCTCGACGGCCTGGACGTATTTAGAGACCCGGATGAGGTTGAGGTTGCGCCGGGCGGTCAGGTCGGTGATCCAGTGCGGAGTGCGCTCGTTGACCTTGATCTCCATGACCGACAGGTGCGGCGGCATCGTGAACCGGTTCTCCGGGCCGTTGATCCCGAAGTGGAGGTCCCGGTCCCGGCCACGGATCCGCCGGTCGAAGGTGACCCGCAGACCGGTGTCGGCATGCCGTCCGACCAGGGCCTCGCGCTGGTACCCGGTGATCACGGTGGGCCGCAGGTTCAGCCGCACGCTCAGTTCCAGAACCTCCTGGATGAAAGCACTCTCTCCCGCCGAATGGTCGACCATCTCCCGGTCGTCGCAAAGCCGGCGGGCCGCACCGTAGGGAAGGGTGATGCGGCGCTTCTGCGTGACCCTGTTGACGCGCTGCTTGATCTCCACGCAGGTCGGCGAGTCGTCGGTGATCCCGTCGAGGTCGCCGTAGTAGCGGATGCGCAGCTTGCGACGGAACTTCAGACCGTCGATCTTCTCCCAGTAGAAGCGAAGCTGGGGCGTGTCGTAGTACAGACTCCACACGCCGTAGCCACCCACCGGGCTGTGCAGATCGCGGTCCATCCGCTCGGCCAACTCGTCACGGATCTCAGCCGCCTGCTCGACCGGAACCAGGTACTTCAGCTCGAACCGGTTGAACGCGTGAAGCCGGCTGGCCACATGCAGCGGCTCGTCCGGCCGCGCTTCTCCCGGCGGTCCCACAACCGGCTGCTCCTCATCCGCTGCCTGGCGATCCGGCAGCTCTCCGCTGCCGTCCGCCGGGACCGCCAGGCCCCGGCTCGCACCACTCCGACCTGCCCGCGCGGTGGCTGACTTGGAACGGAACACCATGCGACTCCCTGCTCATGTGCTGCGGACCGAACCGGATTCGCACACGGAACCAAGGGAACATGAGGGCCGCATGAGAATACTGGGAGGATTCCAGGAGGCTTTCAGGTGGCCGGAAAGTGGAGGAAGAGCGACGGCCGAGACCCGGGTTTCAGCGGTCGCGGCGCCGGCGGCGCCGCGAACTCATGCGGGACCACCTCACCCGGGTCCGCGACGTCCGGGTCGCCGTACTGCTGCAACGTCAGGACGCCACGGCCCACTGACGAGAGGGATCGCGCGCCCTCGCCGATGGGCACGAGCGGCTCCTCACACACCCGACGGCTTCCGGGACCGGGAAGGGCCGTCCCGCGGCGCCGGTCCACCGCGGGAGGGGACCGGTCAGCGCCATCAGCCAACCTCACCGCGCCGGAGCCGGGATACCACGGCGTCCGGGCGCGTGGCGGATCTGGGAGCCGGTCTTTCCCGCTCTCGCCGAGAACATGACGGTGATCGCGCCGGACCTTCCGGGCCTGGGCGCGTCGGCCGCTCCGAGCGCGGGATATACAGCGGGCGCAGTCGCGGCCGATGTGCTCGGCGTGCTCGACGCACTGGAGATCGAGCGGGCCGACATGGTCGGCATCGACCTCGGTACGCCGGTGGCGTTCATGGCCGGCATCGCCCGACCTGACCGGATTCGGCGGCTGGTGCTGATGGAGGGCCTGGTCGGTGACCTGCCCGGTGTGGAGGAGTTCCTGCGCGGCGGACCGCCGTGGTGGTTCGGCTTTCACGCGGTGCCCGGGCTGGGCGAGCGCGTCCTGCACGGGCACGAGCCCGAGTACCTCGACTTCTTCCTGCGCGGCGGCACACTCGGCGACGGCGTGACCGGACCGTTCCGCGCCGCCGTCCACGAGGCCTACCGCGGGCGCGAAGCCCTGTCGGCGGCCTTCGCGTACTACCGCGCCTTCCCTGACAGCGCCCGACAGATCGCCAAGGCGGCCGGGCGGGCGCGGTGGGTGACCCCGACGCTGACGATCGGCGGCGCGACGGTAGGTGAGGCCACCCACCGGCAGATCCAGCCCATCGCGGACGACGTGCGGGCCTGGTGATCGGGGACTCGGGCCACATCATCCCGCAGCACCGCCCCGATGCCCTCGCCACCGCCCTCAAGGGATTCCTCGCATGAGCGCGCGCGAGCCGCACAGCGGCGCGCTCGGGCGGAGCGGACGCGCCCAGAGCGCGGAGACCCCTCTGATCGACACCCACGCGCACTCCCCCTGGCCGCCGGGAGGTGACGTGGCAGCCGGTCCGTGACCGGCGGAGCAGGGGACGAAGGACGGACTTCCTCTCTCCTTCCGTCCCGTCGAAGCCTGCGGCGCCTCCCCTCGGCCGCGAAACACCTGTCCTACGGATTCCCCTGAGTGGGGTACGGCTCGGCGCGCGGTCCGCGCTCGCGGCGGGGGGGGTTACGGTACGGCGAGGTATACGGCGGCGGCGGTGAGCAGTGCGGCCATGGCGGCGTTGGCGACGCGGTGTTCCCACACGATGGCGATGAACTCGCGGATGGTGGCGCTGGGCCAGTAGTAGCGGGCCGTTGCGGAACCGGTCACCTGTCCCCGTACACCGGCCCGGCGCGCGGTGACGGCGGCACGGAAGGCGTGGAAGTTGTTGGTGACGACGACGCAGGTGTAGTCGGGATCGTCCGCGATCATGATCTCCCGGCTGTAGCGCAGATTCTGCTCCGTGGTGCGCGAACGGTTCTCCTGGCGCACGTGCGTGGCGGGGATGCCGTGGTCCACCAGCCAGCGCGCCATGGCCTCGCTCTCCGGGAGCAGTTCGTCCGGTCCCTGACCGCCGGAGGTGAGCATGACCGGGGCGGGCCAGCCCTCGCGGGTCTGCCGCTCGTACACCTCCATTCCCTTCCGCAGCCGTGAAGCCAGCAGGGGGGAGACGCGTTCGCCGCCGAGCAGCCCGCATCCCAGCATCAGTACGTAGTCGACGGGAGCGCGCACCCGGATCCGCCCGTACAGGAAGGCGTATCCCAGGAAACAGGTGAAGAGGAACGACACGTACGCCCCCACCAGCACAAGGGCGCCCGCTGTCGCGGACGCGGCGGATTCCCCCCTCTCCACGAGATGGCCCAGAAGGACGAACAGGGCGGCGATGGCCAGGCCGAGCAGCAGCGACAGCAGGTTGGCGGCCCGGCGGCCCTCCTTGCGGATCATGGTCACGCCGTTGGCCGTCAGGAGAACGGCCAGCGCCACGCCGCCGGAAGCGACCAGCAGGAAGTATCCGACGACCAGCGGTTCGGCGCGATGGGCGGGAAGCGCGACGGGAAGCGCGACGCCGACGCTGAAGACCACCAGTCCCAGGAGCACCGCGTTCCGGAACATCCTGCGGTCCTGCCGGACGCTGTACGCCAGCGCCAGCGCGAACAGCACGGTGGGAATGAACGCCACAGCCGACTTCATGCGGATCCTCCGGGCCGGAATGCACAGGAATACGACGGCGCCGCGGCCTGAAGACAAGCCGGCGGTCAGTGACCGGGGGCGACGGCGTCGGCGCCGGCCGCCATCGGCCGCCGACGCGCCCTGCGGTACGACCACAGGGCGGTCGCCGCGATGAGCAGCAGGACCAGCGCCGCCGCGGTGACGGTGGGGCCGTCCAGGCCCTTGGCCCCGTTCCCGTTCTCGGTGGTGTCACCCGAGGAGAGCGCGCTGGGAGCCCAGTTCCAGACGGTGTGGAACGCGGCCGGCCGCCACAGGCTGCCGTCCGCCAGGGCCCAGTACGCCAGGCACAGGCCGAGCAGGAAGGTGAGCAGGGCGTACTGCGGGGTCGCGCCGGCGTTGACCAGGTGTACCGCGCCGAAGAGGGCCGAACTGAACAGCACCCCGCCCGTCGCTCCCCACCGATGGCCCAAGGCGGGCAGCAGATAGCCGCGGAACAGCAACTCCTCGGTGGGGGCCTGGACGGCGAAGGACGCGAGCAGGAAGGCGGCCTGAACCGCGGTCGCGGTCGCACCCGACCCCGAGTCACCGCCACCGCCGACCGCGGACACAGCGAGGTTCAGTACGAGCAGGCCGGCGATCGCCGTGATCACTCCGACCACGGCCCGGCGCAGCCCGCGCGGCCCGCGGAAGCCCAGGCTCGCGAAGGGTCGGCGCTCCCACCGCGTCACCCACAGGACCAGCAGGAGGGCGGTCGGCGCGAACGCCACGACGTTGAAGACGGCGTTCGCGCCGTGGGAGTCGGACCGCAGGCCCGTCTCCCGCACCACCCACCACCCCAGCGCCTGACCCACCGCCAGACACACCGCTGCCACCAGTACGGCCCGCAGCGGACCCGGCTGCCGGCCGGCGTCCGCCGAGGACGCGAGCAAGGGCTTCCTGCCGGCCGTCACCGTCATGGACACGCACCTCTCCCAGCGATCCGGATTTCCGATGGCCGATACACGGGTCACTGTCACACGGCCGGTCGGTCACGGCATTCCGGGACGAACCGGAAGAGCTACGAGCGGTGTCCTGTGCACCGCAGAGGACACACGCACGATCCGTACGGACCAGCACCGTCCTCGAAGGGCACCCCGTCCCCAACACGAAGCCTCGCGGCAGCGGCAGTGGCCGCTCCAGCCGCCGCGGGATCCACGCGCGCGGCCCGGACGGTCGAGGCCGCCGCCACCGGCACGGGGCGTGTCGTCTCCCGGATCGGCCAGCATCTGCGCGAGCGGCCGACCAGTGCCTCCGCGTCGCTGCGCGTGTACCCGCCGGGCGCCCGCGTTGCGGTGCGGTGCAGCGCCACCGGGCAGGTCGTGCAGGGTCACGACCAGTGGTTCAAGGTCGGCAAGGGCTGGATGAGCGGGCGCTATCTCACGACCAGCGGTCCCGTGCAGCCCTGCAACGCGCCCAAGCCGCTGCCCGGACCGCCCGGCCCCAAGGGACCGAAAGGCGACAAGGGCGACAAGGGCCCCCAGGGGCCGAAGGGCGACACAGGCCCCGCCGGACCCGCCGGACCCAAGGGCGAGAAGGGCGACACCGGACCCAAGGGCGACACCGGAGCCACCGGACCCGCCGGACCGAAGGGCGACACCGGACCCAAGGGAGACCCGGCCACACAAGGCGTCGGGTATGTGTTCGGCGTCTACCAGGAGTACACCGTCCCCGGCGGCACCGTGAACAAGGCCTACCCGGGAAAGATCTGCCCCGCCCATTCACGCGCCACCAGCGGGAACGTGAAGATCAAGGGCACCTCTCCCGCCTACGCCTCCGGCGGTGAACTCGTCGGCCCGTCCAACGACAAGAACCAGTACATCGGATACGTGGCCAACCCCAGCGGCTCGTCCCCCATCGACATCGTCGTAGCCACGTGCTGCGCACCCACCCACGCGGCATGACAGCGTAGGCCAACCCCGCCGGGCCCGCCGGGCGGGCCCGGCGGACCGGCGGCGAGCACGTGCGCCGACCGCGCGGGTGCGTACTGCGACGGGCCTACACCGGTTCAGACCGTGAACCTGACGGCCTCGGTCCAGAGCGAGAGGTCGTTCGTCCCCGCGTAGACCCATTTGCCCGGGGTGGTGCAGCGCTTGCTCATCCAGCCGACGCTGTGGACGTGAACGGTCTGACAGATCGTGCCCGCCTTGACGCCGATCGTGAAACCCGACATGGCATCGCTGCCGGCCGTGGTCCCCATGTAGAGATCGGCGTTGTCCTTGACCGAGGGCCAGACGCCCGTCTGCCAACCGCCGACTTCCATCCGCGGCGTGCCGCCGCCACCCCCGACACCACCGCTCCAGGCTATGTCGAGGGCTTTGATCGGCCGGCCCTTCCCGGTCGTACCGGCCGTGGCACCGTCGCACACCGTCGGCTGCCAGCCGGTGGCGTCCAGGTAGGTGCTCAGCCCGCCCCGGGAACGGCCGAGCGCCTGACCGGCCGACGCGCAGCCCCCTTTTTGGCTCCGGCGGCGTGCTGGTGTGCCCGCACGATCGTGGAGTCCACGCTGGCCACCGACCAGTCCACGATCCCGGCCGCGTCCGGGGCTCGACCTCTGCGACCGCCTCCGGTGTAGCGGACGTGCCAGGACTCCGCGCCGCACACGGAGTTCTCCGCGCCGCGAGACGGCGGCCCCGGCCTGCGACGGGCCCAGGGCCGGGGTCACGTGAGGGTCCAGGTCACCGTGTCCGTGTACGTCGCGCCGTCGATGACCGCGGTCGCGGTGACGGTGTTCACCCCGGGACGCAGCGTCACACCTGTCCAGGTGAACACCCGGTCGGCTCCGGTGAGCGTGCCGAGGGGAACACCGTTGAGTGCGGCGGTCACCGCCGTACTGTTGGAGTACACCTTCACCTCGGTCGACGCGTCGGTGCGCGTGGTCCAGCGGCGGCTGGTGAGGTGGAGGACCGGGGCGGTGGACCAGTTGGCCTTGTACCAGTAGAAGGCGTCCTTCCGGATGGCCCGGTCCCGGGTGACGAGGCCCTTGTCGTTGATGCCGGGCTGACCGCCCTCATTGCGGCCGTCGGAGGCGAAGTCGAACATGGTCCACACGAACGAACCCCAGATGTAGGGCCTGGCGGCGAGCTGCTTCCACGACGCCTCGTGGAGCATGGCCTGGTACTCCTCGGGGTGGGACGGGCCGCCCGGGACCGGCCTCGCCGGATTGAGGGCGTGCTGCGCGGTGTTCGCGCCCGCGCCGTACTCGGAGATCGCGAAGGTCCGGTCCGGTTCTGCCGTGTGCAGGCTGTCGGCCCACGTACCCAGGTCGGCCGCGGAGCCGGTGTACCAGCCGTAGTACTTGTTGAAACCCGTGGTATCGGCGTGACCGGCGACCCCGGCATCGTTGCCGAGGTCGTTGGCGTACGTACTGATGCGGTCCGGGTCCTCGCTCGCCGCGAGAGCCGCCAGGCTCGACAGCAACGCGTTGGTCGCGGCATCGTCGGTGTTCTGCTCGTTGCCGATGCCCCAGAACACGATCGAGGGATGGTTGTAGTTCTGCCGGATCAGCTCCCGGAGTTGATTCTGCGTACTGGCGGTGAACGCCGCCGAGTTGGTCACCGAGTTGACCAGGGGGATTTCGGCCCAGACCACCAGCCCCGCGGCATCGGCGAGGTTGTACTCCATCTGGTCGTGCTGGTAGTGGGCCAGCCGTACGGCGGTGGCGCCGAGTTCCTTGATCAGCGCGTAGTCCTGGCTGTGGTCGTTGTTGCTGACCGCCCATCCCTCACCGGCACGGTCCTGGTGCAGGTTCACCCCGTGCAGGCTCAGACGGGTGCCGTTGAGCGAGAACCCCGTGGCGGCGTCGAGCCCGAAGCTGCGCAGGCCGAGCGGTTCGGTGACCACGTCGGTGATCGAGCCGGTGGCCGCGTCCCTGACCTCGACGGTGACGCTGTACAGGTAGGGATCCGTGACGCCGTTCCACCGCCGGGGGCCGGCCACCGTGAGGGTCTGCACCACGTCCAGCGCCGTGTTCGCTCCGATCGACCGCGCCGCGCTGCCGCGCTCGGCCACGATCGTCCCGGTGGCGTCGGTGACGACGGCGCGTACCGTCACCGAGCGGCTCGTGACGTCGTTGTTGAAGAGTCTCGCCGTCACGTCGACAGTGGCCGAGGCCGCGGTGACGCTGCGCTGTCGCACGTAGAGGCCGGGGCCCGCGTAGTCGAGCATCCGCACCATGAGCTTGTCGACCGCCCACAGGCTGACGTTGCGGTAGATGCCGCCCTGGAAGGTGTAGTCGGCACTCAGCGGCGCGATGTCGGCGTTGCTCGCGTTGGTCACTTTGACCGCGATCACGCTGTCCTTGCCCGGCGTGAGACTTCCGGTGACCCCGAACCTGAAGCGCGCGTAGCCGCCCTGGTGCTGGCCGATGTGAACGCCGTCGATCCACACGTCGGCGACCTGGTTGGCACCGGCGAACTGGAGGAAGAGCATCTTCCCCGCCATGGAGGCGGGCAGTGTCACATGGCGGCGGTACCAGCCGACGCCCCGGTAGTAGTCGCCGCCCCCGTCCCCACCGTCGGCCGCGTTCCAGGTGTGCGGAACGCTGACCGATTGCCAGCCGCTGTCGTCGAACCCGGGCGCCTGGGCGCCGGCGACGTCGCCCTTGGTGAACCGCCAGCCGGGGTCGAGGCTGATCCACGTGCGCCGGACCGGTGGGCTGTACGTCTGCGCGGCGGCCGACTGCGCCGCCGCGGCGCCGCCCCCGGCGAACGTGGCGAGGACACCGCCCGCCGCGGTGCCCAGCAGTTGTCGACGGCTGAGGGAGTCGTTCATGCGATGCCTTCCCGTCAGGGGGCACGCCCGGAGGCGGCCACATGATCCGCCGCGGGGCACACCGGGGGGAGCGCGACCCGGCGTAGGTCACGTATATGAACATCAATCTGTGATCTGAACGATGATCCGGAGCGAAGGTAGCCCCGGGCCGCCACACGGTCAACCCTCGCGGCGCACACGGCACAGGGGGGACGACGGCGGCCGGATTCACGGTTCACATACCGACACCGGCCCGAACTCGGGGTGTTGACGCGGACACACCCTCCCCCCACACTGATGCCCGGCGCGTGAGAGCGCTCCCATACACCCGAAGGACTTCAGGCCGTGGCCGAACACCACCGGCTTATTGAATCGATTCATGCGAAAGAAGGGTCAGCGATGAGGCGATTGCCGACCGCGATCACGGCCGCTGCCGCGGCGACAGCGGCCCTCTGCGCGATCGGCGCGGGCGCCCCGCCCGCGTCGGCGGCGCGGTACCGAGCCGCCGACGCGGCGCCCACGCCCGCCACCGTGCGACTGCTGCCCCTCGGCGACTCGATCACATGGGGTCAGGCAAGCAGCACAGGCAACGGCTTCCGGGGGCCGCTGGCCGGCGCGCTGACGGACGAGGGCCATTTCCCTGACCTCGTCGGCGGTACGCAGCACGGCACCATGGCCGACCCGGACAACGAGGGCCACCCGGGGTGGCGCATCGACCAGATCGCCGGCATCGCCGACTCGGCACTGCGCACCTACCGGCCCAATGTGGTCACGTTGATGATCGGCACCAACGACTTCAACCAGAATCACCAGGTGTCCACCGCCGCCGACCGGCTGCACGCGCTGGTCGACCGGATCACCACCGACGACCCCGGCGTCACGGTCCTGCTCGCGTCGCTGATCGTGTCGACCAACCCCGCGGTGGAGCAGTACCGGCCCGCGTACAACGCGGCGGTGCCCGGCATCGCGCAGGCTGAGCAGGCCGCGGGCAAACACGTCCGCTTCGTGGACATGAGCGCGCTGACCGCCGCCGATCTGTCGGATTCGGAGCACCCCAACGACGGCGGATACCAAAAGATGGCCGATGCCTTCAATTCCGCTCTCCAGCAGGCCGATGCGGCCGGCTGGATCGGCACGCCCGGCCCCAGCGGCGTCGTACGCTCCGGCATCGCGGGGAAATGTCTCAACGACTTCCACGCCCAGACCGCCAACGGCAACCCGGTCACCGTACGCGCCTGCAACAACACCAACGCGCAGTGGTGGAGCCGCACCGCCGACAACACCCTGCGGATCTACGGCAAATGCCTGCACGCCGCGAACGGCGGCACCGCTGACGGCACCCGAGTGCAGCTCGCCGACTGCGACGGAACCGGGGCCCAGGTCTGGCAGCCGTACGAAGGCGGCTACAAGAACCCGCAGTCCGGCCGCTGCCTGGACGACCCCGGCTCAAGCACCGTCGACAACACCCAGCTGCAGCTGTGGGACTGCAACGGAACCAACGCCCAGAAGTGGACGGCACTCCAACCGCAGTGACGCCGCCCGGGTCAGGACTTGCGGATGGTCATCGTGTTGTCGTTGGCCGGGATGCCGTACTTGTACTGCTGACAGGCAACCGACTTCGACCGGCTGACCACGCTCCATCCCGTCGGGACCGGAGACAGACCGCAGACCGTCGTCGTGGTACCGGCCGGAAGTCCGGTGAGTCTCACCAGGGCGACGCGGTTGTGGTAGTCGCTGGTGGCGCTGGTGCGGTCGCAATCGGAGACTGACGAGTACGCGGTGATGAAGAACCCGGCCGGGACAGGACTGTAGGTACACGCCTCGACCGCGCCGCCGGCCCCCACACCGCCGGTGTCCACGATCCGCTTCGTGTTGTACATGCCACCGCCGGTGGCCCCGCAGGAGAAACTGTCCCAGTACTTCACCTCGATCCAGCCGGCGGGCGTGCTCGTCGCCCCGCACAGGTCCTCCTTTGCGGAACACGGCAGACCCGCTCAGGGCGATCAGCGCGGTGCGGGCGCTCGCCTCGGGTCCTGGACGCGGAAGGCGAGCATGGCGATGTCGTCGGTGGGGGTGCCGGCGTGCCGGAGCAGGAGCGGGAGGAGTTCGTCGGGGGTGCGGGCGTCGTCGCGTACGGCGTCGGCGTGGCGCAGAAGGCTGCTCAGCCGGTCGGTGATGTCCGCGGTGTGCTCCTCGACCAGTCCGTCGGTGTACAGGACCAGCATGTCGCCCGGCGCGAGGCGGTGGCGGTGCTCGTGGCGCGGGCCGGCGAAGCCCGCGCCCAGGGGCGGGTCCGGCGCGTGGTCCGGGTGGAGGTAGCGCGACGGCGCGCCGTCGGAGGGAATGATCAGGGGCGGAGGATGACCGGCGTTGGACACGGTGAGGCACCATCCGTCGTGGTCCCGGGCGGCGACGGCGTGGACGGCGGTGATCATGGTGTGGGCCGTGAGGCTGTGCAGGGCCTCGTCGAGGCGGCCCATCACGTGGGCCGGTCCTGTCGTGCTGACGTAGGAGATCCCCCGGAGCATGCTGTTGACCCGGCCCATCATGGTGGCCGCCGCCAGGTCGTGGCCGGCGACGTCGCCGATGGTCAGGGCGATCGCCCCGTCCGGCAGCGGCGTCACGTCGTACCAGTCCCCGCCGACCTCCGCGGCGGCGTCCGCCGGCTGGTAGAGGGCCGCCATCTCCACCGCGTCGACGGTGGGAAGACCGGTCAGGAACGACCGCTGGAGCGTGAGGGCGGTCGTACGCGCCGTTTCGAGTTCGAAGGTGCGGCGCAGCGGTCCGCCGAGTTCGTTGAGGACTTCCCCGAGCAGGGCGAGTTCCGTGTCGCTCGGGGGCGGGTTGTCCCCGCAGTTCGCGGCGCCCGCCAGGGCGACCGTGCGCCCGTCGATGACGACCGGCATCATGGTCACCCCGGACGCCTTCGCCTGGCGCATCCATGCGTGCGCCTCGTCCGACAGCCCGCTTTCGGGAGGGTTGCCGGGGGCGAACACGACACGCTGGACCTGTTGGTCCGTGATCGTCTTGAGGGCCAGCGGTCCGAGGTGGAAGCCCGTGTCGAGCGCGGGAGGGGTCGGAAGGCCGTCCGCGACCGACATACCCGCCCGTGCCACCGAGATCGGCGCGCCGCGCCTGGGATCGAAGCCGACCCGCCCGCCCTGCCACAGTTGGAAGACGGCGAAGACGTCGACCACGTCGGGCACCACCGCGGACGCGGCCGTCGCGAGGGCGCTCTGCAGATCCCGTGCGGCCGGCACGGCGACCATGCGGGACAGCAGGCGCTCGCGCATCCGCGCTCGCCACTGCGTTTCGGCGTCCGCCGCGGTCCCGATCCACTCGGTCACCCGGCCGTCACGCATCACCGGAACGGCGACGATGTTGACGTGCGAGTACTCGTTCGACTGCCGTCCCTGCCGTACTCTGACCACCGCGTCGAGGATCGCCTGCCCCTCAGCCGTGGCCTGCCACTGCGGCGCGAACCACGCCCGGTCCTTGGGGTGCACCGCTTCCATCCACGCTCCGGCCGCGGCGTCGTGCTGCTGAAAGTCACCCAGATCGCCCCTGCGCCCCACCAGGATGTCCACCCGGCCCTCGGCGGACATCGACCACACGACCTGGGGGATTCCCGAGAGCAGGGCCTCGTAGCGTTCCAGCGCCCGGTCCCGCTCAGGAGGCCCGGCGCCCTCGCCCGCGTCGCCGGGATCCGTGGCGGACGCGCCCGGCAGGCCGTCGAACACGCTGACCAGTACGGTCGTGGCCGACCCGTGCCCCGACCCGGCCCTGGTACAGCTCACGACGCAGTACCGCCCGGCCCCGCCCTCACGCGACGGCCCGTCGAGCGGAACCACGGACTGCCGCGGACCACCGTGCCGGGCGACATCGGCCAGAACGGCCACCAGGGGCCGTCGCACTTTTCCGGGCAGTGCCGCCCGCGCCGGCTCGCCGACTGCCCAACCGCCGAAGACCTCACGGAAGTACGGATCGCACTCCACCAGGACGAGATCGGTATCGGCGACGACGCCCACTCCGACCGCCGGACCGGTCACGTCCGCCATGCCGAACACTGGCCCTGTCGCGCCCACGCCACCTCCGTCCACCCTCCGATGGTCCCCCACGCCCACGCTCCCGGCATCCGCAGCGGCGACCGGCGGCGGCGAAGACGCGCTCAGGAGAAAGACGAGGCCAAGGTGTGGTTGACGCGCGTTGACAGCGTCGGGCACGCTCGGAGATCCAGTAGTCCCCCACGTGGAGGAACAATGCTGAGACGTTACGCCCGCACATTACTCGCAGTTGTCATGTTTGCGTCAGTAATGTTCATCGGGTCGGCCGCCACCGCGGGCTCCGCGCACGCCGCCGGATGCTATTCCTGGGGCCGCACCCTCTCGCAGGGCGCCAGCGGCGAAGACGTGCGACAGCTCCAGATCCGGATCGCGGGATACCCCGGATACGGAGCCGTCCTGGCGGTCGACGGGCAGTTCGGGCCCGCGACCAAGGCCGCCGTCGTCCGCTTCCAGCAGGCGTACGGCCTGACCGCGGACGGCATCGCCGGGCCGCAGACCTTCGGCAAGATCGGCGCGCTGCAGGACAGCGACTGCACCCCCGTGCACTTCACCTTCGGTGAGCTGAACCGCTGCAACTCCACCTGGACCGGCGGCGCCGTCAGCGCCGCGACCGCGCGCGACAACGCCCTGCGGCTGATGTGGAAGCTGGAGGCGCTGCGGCACGCGCTGGGCGACAGCCCGCTCACCACCAGCAGCGGCTTCCGCTCCTACTCGTGCAACAGCGCGGTCGGCGGAGCGTCGGGCAGCAACCACCTCTACGGCCGTGCCGTGGACCTGACCGGTTCCCCGAGCTTCTGCCGGATCGTCCAAGAGGCGCGCTACCACGGCTTCAACGAGATCCTCGGCCCCGGCTACCCGGGACACAGCACCCACGCACACCTCGGCGACCAGGGCTCCCGCTACTGGCACGCCTCCTCCTGCGGCATCTGACACCCACAGGCAGCACGCGGGGCCGATGGCTCCGCACCGACGCGCGGTCGCGTGTCCGGCACTTCTCGGTGCCGGACACGCGACCCGCTCCTTTTTCGTAAGGCTTCTTCTCTCGGCTCCCTCCCGCGACACCGCGCCACCGCGCCACCGTCGACGGCAGCGCCCCGCCCACTGTTCGGGCGCCGCGGCGCCGGGTACTGTGGCGTACCCGACGGCCCGCCACGACCCGCTGTCCGGGTGCGAGCCACCCCGGCGGACGAGTGAGCCGGCCGGACCCGCGACCGTCTCACGCGTCGCGGCTGCACTTGCGCGCCTCTCCCCCGCGCGCCGCCCCCTTCGTCCTGACGCCGGCCCGACACGGCAAAGCCCGAAGGACCCCACCGGCCCCGGCCCGAACCGCGAGCACCGCACCCCCGACCGTCGTTCTTCCAGAGATTGGGCCGACCCATGTCCTCGGAACACCCGAACGCCACCGACGCCGTCACGTCCTCCTGCACGTCGCCCGCCGTGCCCTCGCTGCTGCTGGCGGCCGGGCAGTTCGCGGTCCGGGAGTCGTGGAGCGCCAACCTCGGCCAGGCCCGCGCGCTGGTCGACCGTGCCGAGGCGGCGGGCGCGGACCTCCTGGTCCTGCCGGAGGGGGTGCTCGCCCGCTTCCCGAAGCACGAGCAGCACAGAGCCGTCGCGGCGGCGCAGCCGCTGGACGGTGCGTTCGTCGGCGGGCTGCGCGCCGCCACCGCGGGCAAGCACGTCGTGGTGGTGGCGGGTGTATACGAGGAGTCCGGGCGCGGCCTGCCGTACAACACGCTGGTCGTGGTCCGTGCCGGGCAGGTGATCGCGCGCTACCGCAAGCTCCATCTCTACGACGCGTTCGACGGGGGCGAGTCCGCGCGGATGCTGGCCGCCGACGAGATCCCGCCGGTCCTCCGGCTGGGCGGCTTCGGCATCTCCATGCTGACCTGCTACGACGTGCGGTTCCCCGAGCTGTCCCGATTGCTGGCCCTGCGCGGCGCCGACATCCTGGCGGTCCCGGCGGCCTGGGCGGACGGGCCGGGCAAGGCCGACCAGTGGGAACTGGCTGTACGCGCACGGGCGTTGGACAACACCGTGTCCGTCGTCGCCAGCGGCGAATGCGGCCCGACCTGCGTCGGCCGCTCGATGATCGTGGATCCGCTCGGGTCCGTGCTCGCGTCCACCGGGCACGATCCCGGGCTGATCCTGGCGCGGATCTCGCACCGGCAGATCGACCACGCGCGGGCGAGTCTTCCGGTGCTGCGGCACTGGCGCTTCGACGTCCTGGCCACTCCCCGGCCCTCGGACGCCGGCCCCCGGCACGTGTGACGACCCGAAGATTTTTTACGCACGCGTCATCGTCGGAAACACATCGATCACATTGTTCGGTGATGATTTCCGAATCCTATCGTCACATTCCTCAATTTTATAGAGACCTACTGTTGCTCGCTACACCGAGCGACAGTAGGTTCTTCTCCATCACACGAGGCGAAGCCGTCGGGGCATCGCATTCGAGAACGTCACGGAGAAGCCAGAAATGAAATTCAAGGCATTCGTGGTAGCGGCATCGGCAATTGTTCTCACCGCTTGCTCGACGAGCGGGTCCACGAATGCCGGAGGATCGGACTCCCTGGTCGTGGGACTCACCTACGCACCCAAAACACTCAACCCCGACTACGCGTACGACCCGGCCAACTACTTCATCATGGACAACATCTACAGTCGGCTGGTCAATTACGGGTACGACGACGAGGTCCACGGCGACCTGGCCAGAAACTGGCAGAAGAGCGCCGACGGCCTCACCTACACCTTCCACCTGCGCTCCGGCGTGAAGTGGTCCGACGGAAAGCCCCTCACCAGCGCCGACGTGATGTGGACCGCGAAATCCATCATCAAGGAGAAGGGGTACGGGGCAGCTGCGCTCGCCGGAGTGTCCGCCGTCACCGCGCCGGACGCGCAGACGGTCGTCATGAAGCTGGCGCAGCCCAACAGTTCCTTCCTCGACCAGCTCGCGCAGCGCTACGGCTGGGTCGTCCTCCCGCAGCACGTCTTCGACGGCACCGACGTCACCAGCAATCCCGCCAACAAGAAACCGGTCGGCAGCGGCCCCTTCGTCGTCACCTCCTTCACTCCCGGCTCACACGTCGAACTGAAGGCCAATCCCGGCTATTTCGGCGGGGCCCCGAAAACAAAGGCGCTCTCGTTCCGCTTCTTCTCCTCACCGGACGCCGCGGTGACGGCTCTCCAGTCGCACGAAATCCAGTTCATCGCGAACGCGCCCAACTACGCCTCCGTCCCGACGCTGAAGAAGGCCGCAGGAATCACCGTCGAGACCGCCGCCGCCACGCCGCCGACCGACGTCTGGCTCGGCTTCAACCTGGCCCGCAAACCGCTCAACGACCTCAAGGTGCGGACCGCGATAGCGCAGGCCCTGGATCCCGGGGAGATCAACGACCTCGTCTACGGCGGAACCAAGAAGGTCAGCGGAACCGTCTACGACCCCTCCTCCCGCGACTACGACGCGTCGGCGCGACAGCCCGCGCACGATGTCGCGGCGGCCAACGCACTGCTCGACCAGGCGGGTTACCCGAAGAAGTCGGGCACCAGGTTCTCGCTGACCTACACCGGTTTCACCGCGTCCCTGGCCGGCGCGCAGCAGATCGGCGAGGTGCTCAAACAGCAGCTCGCAAAGGTCGGGATCGGCCTCAAGGTCGAGAACTACGACTTCTCGATCTTCGCCGACAAGATCATGCAGCAACACGACTTCGACATCACCTGGTCGGGCGGACCGCACGGACCCGACCCGCAGACCTTCGCGAATTACGTGAAGACCGGCGGCAACCGCAATGCGATGCGGTATTCCGATCCGGAGGTCGACCGCCTCTTCGACGAGGCGGCAAAGAGCTCCGACGCGAGCGTCCGCAGCCAGGACTACCGGAAGATCCAGCAGATCGTCGCGAAGGACCTGCCGCGGTACACGCTCTTCCAGTGGAACTACCAGTTCGCCTACGACTCCCGGTACTCCGGCTTCTGGTGGCAGAACACGACGGGTGACCTGCCCGCTGACGACTACGCGCAGGTGACGGCCTCCGGCTGACCCGCCGCGCGCCCCCGCGCGACGCACGGGCGCCGCTCCGCACACCCACTCCACCCGTTTCACCGGCCGGGCCGCTTCGCCGCGGCCCGGCCCGAACCCGAGGAATTCACCGTGACGACAACCACCGAACCCGTTACCAACGGCGTCATGAGCGACATCGGCTACGACGAAATGATCGTCGTCGACGGCTGCACGCCCAGGATCGGATCCGACAGCTTCTTCGAGAAGATCCGCGCGGCCGGAGTCACGGCCGTCTGCGTCTCCCTGTCCGCACAGGTCGGCGCCCAGCAGGTCGGCGGATTCTTCGACGCGGTCCAGGAGATGAACGTCTACTACAACCTCGCCGAGATCTACCCGGACCGCTGCGTCATCGCGACGACCTCGGAGGACATCCGGCAGGCCAAGGCGGACGGCAAGCTCGCGATCGTGCTGGCCTTCCAGAACGGCATGCCGGTCGAGGCCGACCCGGTCAATCTCGTTCCGTTCTTCTACCGCAACGGCGTCCGCATCATCCAGCTCACCTACAACGAGCGCAACCGGCTCGGCGACGGCTGTTTCGAACCGGAGAACCGCGGCCTGACCACCATGGGGCAGCAGGTCATCAAGGAGATGGACCGGGCGGGCATCCTCATCGACCTCTCCCACGTCGGGCACCGCACCGGCATGGACGCGATCGCGTACTCGGCCAGGCCCGCGGTGTTCTCGCACACCGGATGCCTCGCCCTCACCGAGTCGCCGCGCAACAAGTCGGACGAGGAGATCCGCCTGATCGCCGAACGCGGCGGGCTGGTGGGCATATCGCCGTACGCGCCGTTCGTCGAGCCCGCGTCCGGCGAGCGCCCCACGCTCGACGACTTCCTCGACCACGTGGACCACGCCGTACAGCTGGTCGGCCCCGGCCATGTCGCCATCGGCACGGACATCGCCGAGCACTGGGCGGTCCGGTGGATGAGCAATTCGGGACGGCGCTTCCCCGACCTCGTGCGCAAGTACACCTGGGACACGGTGTACGCCGACGGCTTCGAGTCGCTGGCCCGGTTCCCCGAGGTCGCGGCGGGACTGGCGGCCCGCGGCTACGCCTCCGCCGACATCGCGAAGATCGTCGGCGGCAACTGGATGCGGGTCTTCGGCGAGGTCTGGGACTGAGTGCCCGCGTCCGGGCCCAGGAGCGACCGATGCTGCGCTATTCACTGATCCGGGTGGGCCAAGCGGTCCCCACGCTGGTCTTCCTCGTGCTGATGACCTTCCTGGTCGTCCGTCTCGCGCCTGGCGACCCCGCCTACGCCCTGGCGGGGGACAACGCCTCACCGCAGTACATCGAGCAGATCCGTCACCAGTACGGTCTCGGCCAGCCGCTGCTCGGTCAGTTGGGCGCCTACTTCAGGCGGCTGTTCAGCGGCGACCTGGGCATGTCGTACAGCTTCCAGGAGCCGGTGACCACGGTGATCTCCGGACGGATCGGCGCCTCGCTGCAACTGGTGGCCTGCGGGCTGCTGCTCGGCATCGGCGGCGGCACCCTGCTCGGGGCCTACGCCTCGCGGGCGGCCGGTACGGTCCGCGAGGCGGTGCTCAACGTGGTCGGCCTGACGCTGTACTCGATCCCGATCTTCTGGCTCGGTCTGCTGCTGGTCTACTTCCTGGCGATCCAGGCGCACTGGCTGCCCGCCGGCGGCCAGTACAGCTTCCCCCGGCCCACCGGCGCGGCGGCCGTCGGCGACGGCCTGCGGCACCTGGTACTGCCCACCGTCGCCCTGGCGCTCTACACCTTCCCGGTCTACTACCGGCTGACGCGGGCGCGCATGTCGGCGGTGATGACGGAGGAGTACATCCGCACGGCGCGCGCGATCGGATTCGGCGAACGGCGCGTGTTCTTCCGGCACGGGCTGCGCAACGCCCTGCTCCCGGTGCTGACCATGGCCGGCCTCACCCTCGGCCAGTCCCTCGGCGGGGCCCTGCTGACGGAGGCGGTCTTCTCCTGGCCCGGCCTCGGCACGCTGATGGCGGGCGCCATCGGCCAGCGCGATCTCCCGCTGATCATGGGCGTGTTCGAGGTGGTCGCGGTCGCCGTCGTCCTCGCGACCATCGCCACCGACGTGCTGTACGCGGTGGTCGACCCACGGGTGAGGCTCACATGAAGCAGGCACTCTCCGCCCGTGGCCCGATCCTCCGGGCCGCCGGCCGACGCCCCTCGGTGCGGACCACCGTGGTCGCGGTGGCCTGCGCCGTGATGTTCCTCGCGCTGGTGCTGGCCGCACTGCACTCGGCGATCACCCCGGACGATCCGACGAAGTCGCTGGCTGCGCCGAACTCGTCACCGAGCGCCGCCCACCCCTTCGGAACCGACTCGCTCGGCCGCGACGTCCTCAGCCGCATCATGGCGGGGACGCGCTACACCATGGTGCTGGCCGTCGGCTCGACCGCGGTGTCGCTCGTCGTCGGGACCGTACTCGGCCTGCTGGCCGGGTATTTCGTCGGCTGGACCGACACCGCCGTCTCCCGGCTCGTCGAGATGTTCCTGACGATCCCGCACCTGTTCCTGGCGATCCTGCTCGTCGCGTTCCTCGGCAACCAGTGGTGGGTCGTGGTGGTCGTCCTCGGACTCACGATGTGGCCGGTCACGGCACGGCTGGCCCGCGCCGAAGCGCTGCGGCTGCGCGGTCGGGAATTCGTCGAGGCGTCCAGGATCGCCGGCGTGGGCGGTCTGCGGGTCATCGTGCGCCATGTCGCCCCCAACGGTCTCGGGCCGGTCGTCGCGAACGCGAGCATGCAGATGGCCGAGGCCGTACTGCTCTCCGCGGGCCTGAGCTACATAGGTCTGGGCGACCCCTCCCAGATCTCCTGGGGCGGCATGATCCAGGAGGCGCAGGGTTCGTTCCAGACCGCGCCCTGGGCGATCGTCTGTCCCGGCGCCGCACTGACCGTCCTGCTGCTCTCGCTGCACACCCTGGGCGATGTCGCCGTCCGAGTCCTCGGCGGCGGAAACGAGGCCGACATTGTCTGAACCGCTTCTGACCGTCAGCGATCTCTCCGTCGGCTATGCGGGCTCCGGGACCCGCGCGGTGTCGGACGTCGGATTCCGGGTGGCCGCGGGCTCCAGCCTCGGCGTCATCGGCGAGTCCGGTTCCGGCAAGACCACTCTGCTCTACGGGATGGCCAGGCTGCTGCCGGCGTCGGCCACCGTGGAGTCGGGGAGCGTGCGCCTGGACGGCGTCGATCTACTCACGCTGCCCGCCCCCGAGCTGCGCGACCTGCGCTGGCGTGACATCGCCATCGTCTTCCAGGGCGCGATGCACGCGCTGAACCCGGTGATACGGGTCGGCTCCCTGCTCCGCGAGGTGCTGCGCCACCGGCTGGACGTCCGGTCGCGCCAGGAGGCCGACCGGCGGATCACGGACATGCTCGACATGGTGTCCGTCCCGTCGCGCGTGCTCACCGCCTACCCGCACGAGCTGAGCGGCGGTATGCGGCAGCGCGTCATGCTGGCGATGAGCCTGCTCGGCCGGCCCCGGCTGCTGCTCGTCGACGAGCCGACCACGTCCCTCGACGTCATCGTGCAGGCGGAGATCCTGGACCGGCTGCGCGAGTTGCAGCGGGAGCTGCGCTTCGCGATGGTCTTCGTCTCGCACGACCTGGGGGTCGTCGCCGAATACTGCGACGACGTCGCGGTGATGCTGGACGGCCGGATCGTCGAGTCCGGGCGCGGCGCGGATGTCCTGCGCTCGCCCGTCCACCCCTACACCCGCCGCCTGGTCGAGTCCTACCCCTCCGTCGACCGTCCGCCGCAGCCGCTCCCACCGCGGACGGGAGCCCCGGACGGGGCCGCCTCGGTCGACTCGGTCGCCTCCGCCGCCGTCGCCCGTACCGGGAGGGACAGCGGCGCGGTGACGGTGAAGAGCGCCTCCGCCGCCGATGTCCTGCCGCCGCCGGTGCTCGAACTGCGCGCCGCGTCCAGGAGTTTCCGCGCCCGGGGCGGAACTCCCTGGCGCCGCCGCCGTACGGACGCCGTCCGGGACGTCGACATCGAGGTGCGTGCCGGGTCGATCCTCGCGATCGTGGGGGCGAGCGGGGCGGGCAAGTCCACCGTCGGCCGTCTGCTGGCGATGACCGACCGGCCGACCGGCGGCGAACTACGCTCGGACGGACGGCCGGTGCGCGCGCTCGGGCGGGCCGACCGCGCCGTGCTGAGGCGGCGCGTCCAGGTCGTCCACCAGGACCCCTTCGAGGCCCTCGATCCGCGCTTCACCGTCGAGCGGAGCGTGGCAGAAGGGCTCGGCCCGTCCGGTCCGCCGGGCGCGCGGCGGCGGGAGCTGGTGGCGGCGGCCCTCGAGCACGTCGAGCTGGACCCCGGCCGGTTCCTGACGCGCACGCCCGACCGGCTCAGCGGCGGTCAGCGGCAACGGGTGGCCCTGGCCCGCGCCTTGGTGGCCAGGCCCGACGTGATCGTCGCGGACGAGCCGGTCTCGGCCCTGGACGTGTCCATCCGGCTGTCCGTGCTCCGGCTGCTGGCCCGCGCCCGTGACGAGTACGGCACGGCCGTCGTCCTCATCACGCACGACCTGGGAACGGTGCGGGCGGTCGTCGACGAGATCATCGTGATGAGCGACGGGCGCGTCGTTGAACGCGGCGCCACCGCGACGGTGCTCGACCGTCCGCGGCACGACTACACCAAGGCGCTCATCGCCGCGGCGCCGAAGCTGCCGCGGGGCGGCGCGACGCCGGCCGGATAGGGCGGCGCGCGCCGGACGGCGGGGCCTCGGCCGGCGCGCGGGCGACGGCCCCGCCGACCGTCACCGTCCCGGCCCAAGCTCCGAGGCGAGGTCGTGCAGATGCCCGACGCAGGCGCGTCCGGCCCGGGACAACTGCTCGTTGCGCCGCCGGATGAGCAGGAAGTGCACCGCGTCGTCGATGTCCGCGAACGGGCGGCCGACGATGGACCCGTCCGCGACGTACGGGTCGTCGCGCAGCGCCAGCGCGGCCATGACCGTCACTCCGAGCCCCGCGGCGGTCATCCACTTCGCCGACTCGATCCGGTCGGTGGTGTCGCCGGCGGCGCCGAGCCGCGAGCCGAACGTGGACTGCATGAAGTCGTGGACGAGCAGCCCCTCGTGATAGCCGATGACGCGCTGGGTGAGCGCCTGGTCGAGCCGCACCGCCGGAAGCCTGGCGAGTTCGTTGTCCGGCGCCATGCACAGGACGAAGCTGTCGGACAGCAGCGGTTCGGCGACCACCACCGCGTCGAGCGACGGCGCGAGATCCCGCGAGGAGACGATGCCGAAGTCGATCTCGTGCGAGACGAGCAGCCGCAGCACCGCGTGCGATCCGCCCTCCCGCACGCTCGCCTCGATGTCCGGCAGCTCCGAGCGCAGCCGCATCAGCGCCGGGCGGAACAGCGCCCGCGACCCGACGGGCACCGTGCCGACGACGATCCGGCCGCCCTCGCGGCGCGCGGCCAGATCGCGCTTGGCGTAGATGGCGTCCACCGCACCGAGGGCCTGGTGGATGTGCGGAAGGATCTGGGCGCCGAGCGCCGTGACCACCACGCCCGCCCGGGAGCGGACCAGCAGCGGCATCCCCAGGTCCTCCTCCAGCCTGGCGATCGAATTGCTCAGGGCCGGCTGGGTGAGGCCCAGGACGTCCGCGGCCTTCCGGAACGATCCGGCTTCGACGACATACAGCAGATGCCGCAGCTGTTCGAGGCGAATCACCCGTCCCTCCTTCCCCTTGCCAGGCCCACGTCGTTCGCCGGTCCGCGCTGGTCAAGGCCGTGGTCCCGAGTGTACTGAGCCCAGCGTCGGCGTCCGGCGTGCCGAAGCGGATCGGCTCGCCGTGCCGGACCGGGATCAGCCGCGCCTCGCGCTCGTCCGGACGGCGCAGTACGTCGAAGCTGCCGTCGTTGAAGACCGGACAGTCCTGGTAGATCTCCACCAGCGCAGAACCGCGGTGCGCCGCCTCACCGCCGAGCAATCGCTCACCACGGCCCGGCTCGTGTTCCTGGTGTGCCAGATCAACGCAGCCCCTTTCCGAAGCGGCGTTGCGGCGGCGGTTCTGCTCCGCTGACGGGCCATCCGTCGGTATGCGGATTCTCGCCGGTCCCGCCGACTGTCACGACGGGGACTGACCGCAACAGCGACCGGCCGGAATTCCTCCGGGCGCGGCGCTGCCGCGTAGTGGGGTCACAGGGGAACGAGGCGCCAGTCCTGGTTGGCTCCGCCGGTAACTGCCCATTGGATGACGGCGGCGCCGTCGGCCGTGGAGGCGTTGGCGACGTCGGCGCACCAGCCGGTGCGGACGTTGACCAGGTGGTAGTAGCCGCTGGTCGCGGAGGGGACGAGTTTCCAGGACTGGTTGGTGGAGGCGGTGTCGGTCCACTGGTCGAGGGCGGCGCCCTGGGTGGAGCTGCCGGGGCTGTCGAGGACTTTGCCGCTGCGGGAGTTGAGCAGTCGGTACGATCCGTCGCTGTTTGCCTGCAGGAGCCAGTGCTGGTTCGTTCCGCCCGTGGCGGGCCATTGGATGACGACCGCGCCGTCGTCGAGTGATGCGCCGTTGACGTCCAGCGTCTTGCCGCTGTTGCGGTTGATGAGTTGGTACGTGCCCAGGTCGGCGGTGAAGGGCCGGTCGTAGATCTCGAGCGACCTGATGGAGGCCCACGTGCCCGCGGGGAGCCCGGTGACCGTGACGCGGACGTACCGTGTCTGCGCGCTGAAGCCGACGGACTGCACCTGCCCGGACAGCGGCGTCGCGGTGAAGTCGGCGAGCGTCGTCCAGGACGTGTTGTCGGTGGAACTCTCGATGCGGTAGCGGTAGTCGGCGGCGGTTTCCCAGGCGATGCGGGCGCCGGTGACGGCGCGGGCCGAGCCGAGGTCGACCTTCAGCCACTGTCCCGTGCTGCCGCTCGACGCGCACCAGCGGGTGGCGGTGGATCCGTCGACCGCGCTGGATGCGGGGTTGCCGGACTGCTGGCTGCTGGCGGTCGCGGTGTGCCCGGCGGCGATGTCGGCGGGCTGGACGGTACGGTCGAGGAGGATCGCGATCACGCTGTCGTCCGCGTAACGGGTGCGGTTGACGCCGCTGACGGTCACCCGCTTGTCGCTGCCGAGGCTGTAGGGGAGCGCGCTGCCGGTGGCGACGTCGTAGACCTTGCTGATCTGCGCGTCTCCGATCGACGGGCTGGTGAACGAGGTGCCGCTGTAGCCGGGCAGCAGGTGGACGAAGACGGTGCTGTTCTTGTAGGTGTAGCCGTACTGGCCGTCGACCGGTTGCCAGGGGCCACCGCGCGTGCCGTAGACCGCGTCGCCGCAGGCCTTCATGAAGGTGCCGATCTTCCGCAGCAGGCTCGCCTGGCCGTCGGATATGGTTCCGTGCCGGTCGGGTCCGACGTTGACGATCACCGTCATGTTGCGGATCCAGGAGTTGACAAGGACGCTCATGGCGGTGCCGTACGCCATGACCGTGGCCGAGGAGTTGTAGCCCCAGGAGCCGTCGACGGTGAAGGCCTTTTCTGTCGCGCCGGTGCGGATCGGGCCGGTGGGCACCGATCCGCCTTCCTCGCTGGCGTAGTCGCCGGCCCATCCGGAGCGTGAGGTGCACACGATGTCCGGCTGGTGCTTGCGGACCATGCCCATCAGCCCGAGCGGCCTTCCCGCGCTGTCGGTCTCCCCGTAGGCCGCGTCGACGGGCCATTGGTTGGAGGTGTCGCGGTACTGGCCGGGCTCCCAGAAGAAGGCGCCGTCGGCGTCCGAACCCTGTTCGGCGATCCAGCCGCCGTCCCACCACAGGTCGTCGATGGTGCCGTACTGGGTGACGAGTTCCTTCACCGACTCGTACACCTCGGTCTTCATCACCCGCGCGTTCTCCTTGTGCGCGGGGTCGGTGGTGTAATTCCACGGGTTGGGCGCGCAGTTGGTGCCGGTGACGTCGTAATAGCCCGGGTAGCGCCAGTCGATCGGCGAGTAGTACAGGCCGACGCGCAGGCCGGCGGCCCGGACCGCGGCCACGTAGTCCTTGACGAAATCGCGGCTCAGCGGGGCCTGCCCCGCGCTCCAGGCGTTGGGATGATTCAGCGGCCACAGCGCGAATCCGTCATGGTGACGGGTGGTCAGCACGGTGTACTTCGCGCCGAAGTCGGTGGCGAGCTGTGCCCAGGCGGTCGGGTCGTAGGCGTCGGCGGTGAACTGCTCACTGGTCGCGTCGGTGACGTACGTGCGGTAGTCGGACGGCGTGACCGGCGCGTTGTGCATCCACCACTCGCCCTTGGCGGGGCCGGAGTACACACCCCAGTGGATGAACATGCCGAGCCGGGCGTCCTGGAACCAGGCGATCTTGCTGTCCGGCTGCTGGGCCAGGCCCATGTCGGACACGGGGATACGCGGTGGCAGCAGCGGAATCGCCTGCGCCGTGGGGGTCGCCGCCATGGCGGGAGGCGCTTGGGCGAGGCGGCCGACGGCAGCAGCCACCGTGGCGGCGGCAATGCCGGTGAGCACACTGCGGCGAGTCGGGAGGTGTTGGGGCACGGCGATCTCCTCAAACGAACAGAGAGCCACACATCCGGAAGGTTGCCGAGGGTGTGGGCGGGGGCGGCTCGGTTACGCACACTGGGAACGTTCCTGCATGGTTACGCGAACATGACGCCGAGAGACGCAGGAGTCATCGGATGAATTAACGACCGCTGGGCCGACGATGTCCAGAGTCGGGGCAAAAATTCTCGGAGATCAAGAGAATATTTGAACGAAGGTCCGTCGCGGCAAGAGGAGTTGAGCGGCACGCATGCCGGCCGAATCATCCGATGGCCGTTGTCTGTCCGATCCGTTGACCGTGGGGTGGCCCACGCCTACGGTGCTCCCTCAAAAGCAAACGGAATCGCACATGGCGCACGTCGGTGTTCTGGCCGGTCTTCCGTGCCGGACATCCGGCAACCTCAGCCCCCTACCTCGGAGGTCCTCCCGTGCTTCCTCGCCCGCGACCACTCGTCCTCGCCGTCCTGGCGTGCGTGCTCGCCCTGCTCTTCGCCGCCGTACCCGCTCAGGCGGCGCCGGTCACCGTCACCAACGCCACCCAGTTCACCGACACGTCGGGAGCGGTGGTGCACGCCCACGGCGGAGGGGTGATCAAGGTCGGCTCCTCCTACTACTGGTTCGGTGAGAACCGCAACGCCGACAACTCCTTCCGCTACGTGTCGGTCTACCGGTCCACCGACCTCAAGACCTGGGAGTTCCGCAACAACGTCCTCGCCCAGTCCAGTGCGTCCGAACTGGCCACTGCCAACATCGAGCGCCCGAAGGTCATCTACAACGCCACGACGCACAAGTACGTGATGTGGATGCACAAGGAGACCTCCGCCGACTACTCGCAGGCCTGGGTCGCGGTCGCCGAGTCGGACACCGTCGACGGCGACTACACCTACCTGGGCAGCTTCCGGCCGCTGGGCATCACCTCGCGGGACATGACGCTCTATCAGGACACCGACGGCAGCGCCTACCTGGTCTCGTCGGCCAATGAGAACGCCGACCTGGACATCTTCAAGCTCACCGCCGACTACACCGGCGTCGCGAGCCTGGTCGCCAATCCCTGGCCCGGCACGTACCGCGAAGCCCCCGCCCTCTTCAAGCGCGGCGGCGTGTACTTCATGCTGACCTCGGCGAACAGCGGCTGGAGCCCCAACCAGCAGCGGTACGCCACCGCGACCAGCCCGGCCGGGCCCTGGACGCCGATGACCGACGTCGGCGACCACACCGCCTACGGCTCCCAGACCGCCTACGTCCTTCCGGTCCAGGGCAGTTCGGGCACCTCCTACCTCTACATGGGTGACCGGTGGGGCAATTCGATCGGCGGTTCCGTCGAGGACTCGCAGTACGTGTGGCTGCCGCTGACCTTCCCCACGGCGACCACCATGGACATGCCCTGGTACCCGCAGGTCGCCGTGGACACCGCGGCCGGCACCGTCACGGGTGCCGGCGGCGGTCCGTACGACACGCTGACCGCCCGGCACAGCGGCAAGTGCCTCGACGTCGCCGACAATTCGGCGGCCGACGGCGCCACGGCGGCGCAGTGGACCTGCAACGGCGGGCTCAACCAACTGTGGCGGCCGACCGACGCCGGGGGCGGCTACGTCACGATCGTCGCGCAGCACAGCGGCAAGTGCCTGGACGTCTCCGACGCCTCAACGGCCGCGGGTGCCTACGTCAACCAGTACTACTGCAACGGCGGCACCAACCAGCAATGGCTGCCCCAGGACCAGGGCAACGGCTACGTCCGCTTCCAGGCCCGGCACAGCGGCCAGTGCCTGGACGTCACCGGTGCCTCCACCGCCGACGGCGCCCGCCTGATCCAGTGGACGTGCGGCGGCGGCGCCAACCAGCAGTTCCGCGAAACCGCGCGCTGAACCTCGCATCCGTGCACGTCCCTTGACGCCGCGCTGCGTCGGCTGCAACGATCGCCGGCACCGATGTTTACGTAAACGTCGGTGCCGTGCGCAGCGCAATGTTTACGCAACCATCACGCGACCCGACTGGGCTCGCGCGTGCCGTCACGACCAGAAACCTCTCTCATGGCCCTCTTGTCACCCCCGGGCACCGGGCGCCGGCCGGCGCGCAGACGTCCCGGGCACCGTCCGCGCTGGACGGGGCTGGGATTCGTCAGCCCCTTCCTGATCGTCTTCGCGCTGGTCTTCCTGGCACCGATCGCGTACTCGGTGTATCTGAGCCTGTACCGGGACCAGTTGATCGGCGGGAACCACTTCGTCGGCCTCGACAACTACCGGCAGGCGTTCACCGACCACGAGTTCTGGTCCGGGCTCGGCCGGGTCGGGCTGTTCCTGGTGATCCAGGTACCGGTCATGCTCGGCCTGGCGCTGCTGGCGGCTCTCGCGCTGGACAGCGGGCGCCTGTACGGACGGAATTTCTTCCGCGTCTCGATCTTCCTGCCGTACGCGGTGCCCGCGGTGGTCGCGACGCTGATGTGGGGCTTCATGTACGGCAATCGCTTCGGTCTGGTGGCGAGCCTCAACGAGCACCTGCACACCTCGATCCCCGACCCGCTCGGCCCGCGCTGGGTGACGGCCGCCATCGGCAACATCGTCACCTGGGAGTTCACGGGCTACAACATGCTGATCTTCTACGCGGCTCTGCGGGTGATCCCCGAGGCCCTCTACGAAGCGGCCGAGATCGACGGCGCGGGACAGTGGCGGGTGATCACGGCGGTCAAACTCCCCGCCATCCGCGGGGCGCTGGTCATCGCCACGGTCTTCTCCGTCATCGGCACCTTCCAGCTCTTCAACGAGCCCAGCATCCTCAAGGCGCTGGCGCCGAACGCGATCTCGACCTACTTCACCCCGAACCTCTACACCTACTCGCTCTCCTTCGCCGGCCAGCAGCACAACTACGCCGCCACCGTCGCGATCGTCATGGGCCTCGTCACGATGGCCGTCGCCTACACCGTCCAGGTGCGCGGCATGCGCAAGGGGGCGTGAGCGCATGACCGCTCCCGCCCGGTTGGGCGAGGCCGGACCGGCGGCCGGAGCCGCCGCCCCGCGCCGCCGTCCGTATCCGCTGCCCGTCCGCGTCCGGCGCCGTACGGACCGGCGTTCCCGGCGCAGCCCGCTGCTGACCGGCCTCACCGCCGTGGTCACCCTCTACTCGCTGCTCCCGCTCGTCTGGCTGGTGATCAACGCCTGCAAGACCCAACCGCGGCTCCTGGACTCCTTCGGACTGTGGTTCAGCGGCCGGTTCGCGCTCTGGGACAACATCCGCGAGACATTCGGCCACGACCACCACATCTTCGTGCGCTGGCTGCTCAACACCTTGCTGTACGTGGTCGCCGGGGCCGGCGGCGCGACCCTGCTCGCCGTCCTCGGCGGATACGGGCTGGCCAAATTCGTCTTCCCCGGCCGCCGGGCGATCTTCGCGGTCGTCATCGGCGCCGTCGCGGTGCCGGGCGCGGCCCTGGCGGTGCCCACGTTCCTCATGTTCAGCAGGATCGGCCTGACCGACACCCCGTGGGCGGTCATCGTCCCGTCGCTGGTCTCACCGTTCGGCCTCTACCTGATGTGGGTGTTCGCCGCCGAGGCCGTACCGGACGAACTGCTGGAGGCGGCCCGGATGGACGGCTCCGGCGAGATCCGCACCTTCTTCCGGATCAGCCTGCCGCTGCTGGCACCCGGCATCGTGACGGTCCTGCTCTTCACCACCGTCGCGACCTGGAACAACTACTTCCTCCCGCTGATCATGCTCAGGAACCCGCACTGGTACCCGCTGACGCTCGGGCTCAACGCCTGGAACGAGCAGGCCGCGACAGCCGGCGGCCAGCCCGTGTTCAACCTCGTGATCACCGGCGCGCTGCTCACCGTCGTCCCGCTGATCGCGGCCTTCCTGCTCCTCCAGCGGTACTGGCAGTCCGGCCTCGCCGCCGGAAGCGTCAAGGAATAGCCCGGCGGCGGCGCGCACACCGACCCGGCGCGGCCACCTGCCGCACTGATCCGGAACCCACCCGCACATCCACCTCGCACAACGGAGTGACATGAGATGACGTACATCGTTCGGCGCCGCTGGGCGCACGCAGCCGCCGCGGCCGTCGCCGCGACCCTGGTCCTGGCCGCCTGCGGCTCCTCGGACTCGGGTTCGGGCTCAGGGTCGGCGAAAGCCGCCGACGGGGCCGCCGCGGCGAAGGCGGCTCTCGCCAAGGGCGGAACGATCACCGTGTGGGCCTGGGAGCCCACGCTCAAGCAGGTGGTGGCCGACTTCCAGGCGGCGTACCCCAAGGTGCACGTGAACCTGGTGAACGCGGGGACCGGCAACGACCAGTACACCGCACTGCAGAACGCAGTTCAGGCGGGCAAGGGCGTACCCGATGTCGCCCAGGTCGAGTACTACGCCCTCAGCCAGTTCGCGCTCGGCAAGTCGCTCACCGATCTCGGCGACTACGGCGCCAAGAGCCTGTCGAAGACCTACTCGCCGGGTCCGTGGAACGCGGTGAACATCAACGGCGGCGTCTATGGACTGCCGATGGACTCCGGCCCCATGGCGCTGTTCTACAACAAGAAGGTCTTCGACACGTACAAGCTCCCCGTGCCCACCACATGGGAGCAGTACCTGGACGACGCCCGCAAACTGCACAAGGCCGACCCGAAGGCGTACATCACCAGTGACACCGGCGACGCCGGGCTGACCACCAGTCTCATCTGGCAGGCCGGCGGGAAGCCGTACACGGTGGACGGAACCAAGGTCACGGTCGACTTCGCGCGGGACGCCGGCACGGCCGCGTACACCAAGGTGTGGCAGCAGCTCGTCTCGGAGCACCTGCTCGCGCCCGTGCCCGGCTGGAGCGACCAGTGGTACAAGGGGCTCGGCGACGGAACCATCGCGACCCTGGCGACCGGGGCGTGGATGCCCGCGAACTTCGCCTCCGGCGTCAAGGCCGCCGCCGGCGACTGGCGGGCCGCGCCGCTTCCGCAGTGGCAGACCGGCGCGCACGCCGGCGCCGAGAACGGCGGCAGCTCGCTCGCGGTGATGAAGGCGGGCAAGAACCACGACCTGGCATACGCCTTCCTCCAGTACGCCAACCAGGGACCCGGCGTCCAGGCCCGCATCAAGGGCGGCGCCTTCCCCGCGACGACCGCCGACCTGAACTCGCCCGCCTTCCTGGACACCACGTTCCCGTACTTCGGCGGCCAGCAGGCCAACCGGATCTTCTCCGACGCCGCCAAGGACGTCCTGCCCGGCTGGTCGTACCTGCCGTACCAGGTCTACGCCAACTCGATCTTCAACGACACGGTCGGGAAGGCGTACGTCTCCGGCACGTCGCTGACCGACGGTCTGCGCGCCTGGCAGGACAAATCCGTGGCGTACGGCAAGCAGCAGGGCTTCGGCGTCGGCTGAGGCCGCACGTCCACCCTGGCCCGGGGGACGCGGACCGGCGTCCCCCGGGTCCTAGAATCCGGTTCACGGCCACAGCGGCGAAACCGCGGATGAGGTGCAGAAAGCGACGTGGACAACAGCGACAACACGGCCGGCGACGGACCGGCGGGCGACGGCACCGCCCGGCGCCGCAAGCGCGGCGCCTCCATGGGAGACGTCGCGCGGCTGGCCGGCGTGTCCGCGCAGACCGTCTCCCGGGTGTCCAACGGATACGAGGGCGTGGTGGAGACCACCCGCCAGCAGGTACTGGCCGCGATGAAGGAACTGGGCTACCGGCCGAACAGCGCGGCCCGCGCGCTCAAGAGCGGCCGTTTCCACACCATCGGCGTCATCACCTTCAACCTCTCCACCACCGGGAACACCCGCACCGTGGAGGCCATCGCGACCTCCGCCGCCCAGGAGGGCTACGCCACCACACTGCTGCCGGTCGCCGTACCGACCCAGGACAGCGTCCGCGGCGCCTTCACCCGGCTCGGCGAACTGGCCGTGGACGGCATCGTCATCCTCATGGAGGTCCACCTGCTCGACGCCGCCACGGTCGCGCTCCCGCCCAGGACCCACGTGGTCGTCGCCGATTCCAACGCCGGCGACCGCTACCGGGTCGTCGACACCGACCAGGCAGGCGGCGCCCACGCCGCCGTACAGCACCTGCTCGACCTCGGACACCGCACCGTCTGGCACGTCGCGGGACCGGCCGAGTCCTTCGCCGCCGAACGCCGCGTCACCGCCTGGCGCGACGCCCTGCGCACGAACGGCCGGGCCGCCCCCGAACCGCTGCGCGGCGACTGGTCGGCCGAATCCGGCTACCGCGCCGGGACGGTCCTGGCCGACCAGCCGGACTGCACGGCGGTGTTCGTCGCCAACGACCAGATGGCGCTCGGCGTCCTGCGCGCCCTGCACGAACGCGGCCGGCGAGTACCGGACGACATCAGCGTCGTCGGCTTCGACGACATCCCCGAGGCCGCGTCCTTCCTGCCGCCCCTCACCACCGTGCACCAGGACTTCTCCGAAGTCGGCCGCCAGTGCGTGCAGTCCGTGCTCCAGCAGATCCGCAACGACCAGGAGGAAACCGGCACCACCCTGGTCGCCACCCGGCTCGTCGTGCGCGACAGCACCGCCCCGCCGCCGATTTCCTGACCCGCCGGTCCGGCCGGGCCACGCAGCGCCGCGTCGCCCCACTCGACATTCGAACCCGGGCCGGCACCCCGACGTCCGGAGCGGTCTCCGGACACCACCACCGGAGCGACCTCCGGAGAACAGGCACACCATCATGTCTCCACTCGCGGTCACGTCCGACGGCTTCAGCCTGGACGGCGAACCCTTCCGGATCATCTCCGGCGCCCTCCACTACTTCCGGGTCCACCCCGCCCACTGGCAGGACCGGCTGCGCAAGGCCCGGACAATGGGCCTGAACACCGTCGACACCTACATCCCGTGGAATCTGCACGAGCCGGTACCGGGAGAGCTGCGCACCGACGGCGGGCTCGATCTCCTCCGCTTTCTCGACCTGGCCGCCGAGACAGGTCTGCGTGTCCTGCTGCGCCCGGGTCCGTACATCTGCGCCGAGTGGGAGGGAGGCGGTCTCCCCTCGTGGCTGCTGGCGGAACCCGGCATCCGTCTGCGCACCACCGACCCCCGTTACCTGGCCGCCGTCGACGCCTACTTCGAACGGCTGCTGCCGCTGCTCACCCCGTACCTGGCCACCCGTGGCGGCCCGGTGATCGCCGTCCAGGTGGAGAACGAATACGGCGCCTACGGTGCGGACCGCGCCTATCTCGACCACCTGACCGGCCTGCTGCGCCGCCACCATGTCGATGTGCCGCTGTTCACCTGCGACCAGCCCGCCGATCTGGAACGCGGCAGCATCCCCGGCGTTCTCGCCGCCGTCAACTTCGGCAGCGGCGCCGAACGCCACCTGCCCGCGCTGCGTGCCCTCCGCCCCGAACAGCCGCTTCTCGTCACCGAGTTCTGGAACGGCTGGTTCGACCGCTGGGGCGGCCCGCACACCGTCCGCCCCGCCGCCGACGCGGCACGGGAACTCGACGCGATCCTGTCCGCGGGTGCGAGCGTCAGCCTCTACATGTTCCACGGCGGCACCAACTTCGGTTTCACCAACGGCGCCAACGACAAGCACACCTACCGGCCGACCGTCACCTCGTACGACTACGACGCGCCCCTGGACGAAGCGGGCGACCCGACACCGAAATTCGCCGCTTTCAGGGACGTCATCGCACGGCACGCCGCCGTCCCCGACGGGCCACTGCCGACACCGTCGAAGAAGCTCACCATGCTGGGGGTACCCCTGTCGGAGACCGCGCCGCTGCTCGACGACACCGCCCCGGACGGACACCGACACCGCGTCGCCGAACAGCCCCTGACGATGGAGCAACTGGGGCAGGACTTCGGCTTCGTGCACTACACGAGCGAACTACCCGCGGCCGGCCCGACGCACCTGACGATCGACCAAGTGGCCGACCGCGCGCAAGTGTTCGTCGACGGCAGCCCGGTCGGCGTGCTGGAACGCGAGCACCACTCCACCGCGCTCACCTTCACCACCCCACGCGCCGGCGCCCGCATCGACGTCCTGGTCGAGAACCAGGGGCGCGTCAACTACGGCGCCGCTCTCCACGACCGCAAGGGCATCCTCGGCGCCGTGCGCGTCAACGGCGCTGTCCTGACCGGGTGGACGCACCGCAGCCTCGACCTCACCGACCTCGGCCACCTGCCTTTCGCCGCCGCGGGCCACCCGCCCGTGGGCCCGGCCTTCCACCGCGGCACCTTCACCGTGGAAGAACCGGCCGACACCTGGCTCGACCTGACCGGCTGGACCAAGGGCAACGCCTGGATCAACGGCTTCCACCTCGGCCGTTACTGGGCCCGCGGGCCCCAACAGCGCCTCTACGTGCCCGGACCGGTCATGCGGCGCGGCGACAACGAAATCACCGTCCTGGAACTCCACGCCACAGCCCAACCCTCCGTCGACCTGCGCGACACACCCGACCTCGGCCCGACACAGGAATGAACGCCGGGGGCCGGGGCCGCGTCTGTCAAACGAGTGGTGTGACCGGGGTAGTCGAGGCGAGTGATGCGCTGCCGACAGGCGGCCGTCGAAGGTGATGTCGAAAGCGTTGAGCACGGTCTTCCAGCGCATGGTCCAGCGGACCTGGCCTCTGCCGGTGGGGAGGAGACAGGCGATCTTGTCCCAGTGAGTGGCGCGGTCGGGCTCAGCGCGGAGCTTGGTGAGGATCCGTCAGTTCTCCAGGTGGGCGAACCCGCCTTCGACGGCACGCGGCCAGCGGCCAGCAGCCAGAACCCGGTTCACCGCCTTCTGCCTGCGGCGAGCTTGCGGTAGCAGGTGGCCTTGAAGCCGGATCAGGCGTCTCTTGTCGTCGGTCATGGCGAGGAAGTGCAGACCGTGACGGTGGTGCTTGCCGGAAAAGTGCTTTCGGCGAGCGCCCCTCGACCATCGCCGAGGTGCAGCGGGCCCGACAGGCGGACATGATCTGCGGGACTGGCTGCCGCCCACCGTGGTGGAGCCGGAGGACGACGGCGAGCCCTGACGCGCCGGCCAACGCGCCGATACGCTGACGCCATGGAGCCCAGCCAGGAACCCACTGGCCGCCTTTCGGACGAAGAGTTCCGTGTTCCGACCGTTCTTGTGGCCGTTCTCAGGCCGGGGTGCCGGTCGGGGTGGGGAAGATGTGCTGGCCGGGGGTCAGGAGGGCGCAGGGGTCGTAGCGGTGTTTGGCGGCGGTGAACTCCGGCCAGGACCTGGCGTATTGGCTGCGCCAGTCCGCGGGGCTCATGGGGATGGTGCCCACCGGGTACTGGGTGCCGCCGGCCGCGCGGACCGTCTCGTACATCGCGTGGTTGGCCGCGACGCGAGCGGCGACCGCGGCGGGGTCGGCCGGGTCCAGGGTCCACAGGACGGCCAGGAGGTACGGCACCGGGTCGTCCGGCGTCCGCAGCAAGGGGGTGTGCAGTCGGGCGGCGGAGAGCGGGTAGAGCAGGACGACGCCGCCGGGGCCGGTGTCCTGTCCGGCCATCCGGTCCAGCAGGGTGGCGGCGAGCGCGGCGGCGCGGTCGCCGGGCAGCAGCAGGTTCAGCCAGGGGTGCGCCCAGGCCCAGACGCCGGCCGCTTCCAGTGCCGCGACGCCCGGGGCGAGCCGGTTGAGGAAGTCGAAATAGCCCAGGGTCTCGGCGGTGACCGCGCCGGACCGGTCGTAGCGCAGGCCGCGCAGCAGCGCGGTGTCGTCCGGTTCGGGTCCCGCGGGCGGACCATAGGCGGTCGCCTCGATGACGTAGCCGGTGAACGCCCCCGTCGCGTCGGGGGCGATCGAGCCCTCCACATAGGCGAACCGCCCGTCGCGCACCAGTCGCCGCTGGTCGTCGAGGTAGGTGGCCAGGTCGGTGTACGGCAGCAGGAAGTGCCGTACGGACGTGGGGGCGGTGACCAGCCGCAGCGTCGCGGAGACGATGATGCCGCACTGGCCGAGTCCGGCGAGCACCGCCCGGAAGAGGTCGGGGCGGCGGGTCGGGGAACAGCTGACCAGCTCCCCCGCGCCGGTGACGACCTGGAGCGCGGTGACGTTGTCCACCTGCGCGCCGTGCCGGTGCGACTGGCCGCCGAGTCCGCCGACCGACAGGGTGCCGCCGACCGACAGTTCCAGGTAGTCGGTGAAGACCGGCGGAGTGAGGCCGTGCGCGAGGGTGGCCCGGACGACCGCGCTCCATACGGCGCCGGCGCCGACCGTCACCGTTCCGGTGCCGCCGGCCAGGGCTCGTACCGGTCCGATCGTGTCCAGCGGCCCGGTCTCGATGATCAGCCCGCCGGCCACCTGCGCCTGGCCGTTGGTGCCGTGGCCCTGGCCGCGGGCGGCGACCTGGATGTGGTGGGTGTTGCAGAACCGGACCATCGCCACGATGTCGGCGACCGAGCCGGGCCGCAGGACGGCGGCCGGGCGACGGTGCACGGTGTGGCCGAAGTCCTCCGCGTCGGCGGCGAGCGAGGCGGGGTCGGTCAGCAGCGTGCCGTCCAGCTTCGGCACGCCGGCAAGCTTGTTGCCCACGGTGTGTGCGGTGTCCGCGGAGTGCGGGCGGCCCGGGCCCGCGATCCAGGAGCGGGCCGTCGGGTCGAAGGCGATGACGCCCACCCCCGCGGCCATGCTGTGCAGAACGGTCCGTCGGGTGGGCTGATGGGGCATGCTCCGCCTCCTCGGCAGGTCGCAACGTCTCTCGTACGGTGTCCCTCGTACGGTGCGGCGGCGCCCGTCGCGCACAGGCCGACGACCACAGCGATGCTATCCGCAGCGGTCTCCACCCGCAGCGTCATCGACGGTACGTGTTCCCGTGTCGCGCTGCGCCGCCGATCGGCGTACCCCCGAGGCCACCACGGGACTTCGGCCCGCCGGTGCCGCCCCGGCGACCCGCTCACCGCCCCGGCGCTGGGGCGTCGTCGCCGAAGTCGGGGACCTCGGCGGAGAGCAGGTCTTCCGCGGCGCCGTCCAGGACGCGGGCGTGCTCGGCCGAGCGCGGCAGCATCGTCTTCTCGTAGGCGCGGACGGCGTCGTCCACGGTGGCCGCGTTCGCGAGGGCGAGGGCGAGGTCGCTCGCGTCGAGCATGGCGAGATTGACGCCGACGCCGAGCGGCGGCATCAGGTGGGCGGCGTCGCCGAGGAGCGTCACGGCCGGGTGGTGCGCCCAGGCGTGCGGGACGGGCAGGGCGAAGATCGGGCGGTCGACGTAGGGCCCGTCATTGTCGGTGATCATCCGCCGCAGGGCGGGCGACCAGTGTGCGTACCGCTGGAGCAGCAGGGCGCGGACGGCGTCGGTGTCCTGCGGCGACAGGCCGCTCGCGGCGATCCAGTCGGCCGGGACGCGCTGGATCAGATAGACGCGGATGTGGTCGCCGCCGTTGCGCTGGGCGAACATGGCGCGCTCGCCGTCGGCGGCGTGCGCGCCGCCCTGGCCGACCAGGGCCGCGATCTCGGGGTGCCGGGCCTCGACGTCGGTGAACCACGCCTCCAGGAAGCTGACGCCGCTGTACGCGGGAACAGCGGGCGAGAGCGCGGGCCGCACCCGGGAGAAGGCGCCGTCGGCGCCGATCACGAGGTCGGACTCGATCGTCGTGCCGTCGGTGAGGTGCAGTACGCGCGGCCCCGCCTCGGGCCCGCCGACCCGCTCCACGCCCTTCCCCCAGCGGACCGTGCCGGGCCGCAGGGAGCCGAGCAGCAGGTCGCGCAGCACGCCGCGGTCGATCTCCGGCTTGAACAGGTCGTCGGGGCCGGGCATCTGGTGCGCGGTGATCGTGCCCGCCGGGTCCAGCTGCCGCATTTCCTGTCCTTCGGGCCGGGCGAGCCGGAAGAACTCGTCGAGCAGACCGGCCTCGCGCAGCGCGATCTGGCCGTTGTCGGCGTGCAGGTCGAGGGTGCCGCCCTGGTCACGGGCGTCCGGGCCGGCGTCGCGGTCCAGGACGGTGACCGTCAGGCCGTGCCGCTGGAGGATGCGGGCGCAGGTCAGCCCGCCGGGGCCGGCCCCGACGACGGTGATCCGCGCGGACGCGGGAGTGGGAGACGTCATGAGGTGTCCTTCGTTCGTGGCGGCCCCGGTCGGGCCACCGGCTCTGAAAGTAGAGTACGAAGAAAAGTGAAGTGACACAACTTTTTTACGGATGCTACCTTTGAGAGGGCAAGCCCGGAGCGGAGCCGGGGCGAGGCGAGGACGTCATGGAGGTGGCGCAGATCATGAGTGAACCGTCGGACACCACCGCGACCGCGGTCGGCCGTCGCGAGCGCAAGAAGGCCGCCACCCGGCAGGCCATCGCCGACGCCGCCCTCCGGCTGTTCCTGGAGCGCGGCTACGACCACGTGAGCATGAGGGACATCGCCGAGACCGCCGATGTCTCGACCGCCACCGTCTTCAAGCACTTCCCCGGCAAGGAGGCCCTGGTCTTCGACCGGGAGGAGAGCACCGACGCACAACTCGTCGCCGCCGTACGGCACCGGCCCGCGGGCCTCGGCGTCCTGGACGCCCTGCGCGCCCATGTCCTCGCGACCTGGCTGCCGATCGCCGAACACCCCGAGCACGAGGCGTTCACCCGGCTCGTCGACACCACCCCGGCCCTGCGGGCGTACGCGGAACGGATGTGGACCCGGCACACCGACACCCTCGCCGCCGCGATCGCGGACGAGTGCGGCGTCCCCCGCGGCGATCTCGCCTGTACGGCGCTGGCCCGGTTCGTCCTGGAGGTCCCCGCCCTGGCGCAAGCACGCGAGGACCGCGCGGCGGCGGTCGGCGAGGTCTTCGACCTGCTCGCCAACGGCTGGCGCCCGCCCGCCGCCCGGTCGACCGGTCCGCGCGCCTGACCGGAGCGCCCGGTCGGGATCCGCTCAGCGCCCGAGCGCCCGCCGCAGTGTGCGGCCGTGCCGCGTCCTGAGCCGGCGCGTCTCCCAGACGCTCACCGCGGTGATCGACAGCGGGCCGCCGAAGGTCGCCACGAACCGCACCGCCGCCGGGGCGCCCGCGTACGGGTTCGTCACCAGGTCCTGCACCGCGTTCTCCCACGTCAGGGCGATCGCGATGACGGGCGGGAGGATCTCGTGGACGTCGGCGGTCCTGAACATGTACGCCAGCGCCAGGCCGGTCCCGTAGAAGAGGAACACGACCACCCACACCGTCACGGCGGACAGGACGAGGTGGTACGCGAGCGTCAGGTCGTCGTCCGCGCCGGGCCGGTCGCGATCCGGCACCGACCAGAACTCCCCCTCGGTGAGCGCGCCCGAGGCGAGGAGCGCGACGTACGCGACCGCGCCGCCCAGCGCCAGCAGCGCCCCGAGCGGCTTCAGCGACCGCCGCAGATACAGCCGCCGCAGGTGCGGGCGGCTCGCCACGACGAACGCGCCGACCGTGACGGGGAAGGTCACCGCGAGCAGCGCGACCAGGTCCGCGACCTGGTCGAAGCGCCGCGAGGCGACGGCCGCCGGGTCCGAGGCGAGCCGGTACGCGACCAGGATCCACACGATCGCGGCGAAGCCGACCACCATGCGCAGCAGTTGGATCCGGCGCACCACCGGATCGTGCACCCGGTCGGGCCGCGACGGCCGACACACCTGCCGTCCGGCCGCGACCGGATTCAGCAGCCGACCCGCCCGCCGCCACCGCGCCACCGGCCGCGACGGTCCCTCTGGCACGGCGTTCTTCGTCATCCCCGACCAGATATCACACCCCTTCCGGTTTGCGGCGAAATGCCACGTTTCCGAAACGGTCAGCCGGTGGTCCAGCCCATCGTGTTGTAGTCGGTGTCGGCCAGGCCCGAGGCGCCGAAGTTGGCCAGGCCCTTGCGCACCGCGAGGATCTGCGGTCGTTGGTACAGCTCGATCGAGTGCACCTGCTCCCAGATCTCCGCGTCCGCCTGGTTGTAGAGGGCGTCGGACGCGCTCTGGTCCGTGGTCGCCGCGGCCTTGTCGAGCAGCTGCTGGATCTCCGGGGTCGCGACCCGCCCGAAGTTGCCGTAGACCTGGGTGGCGCTGGGCGTCTGGAAGGTCGAGTACAGCAGGGTGTGGAAGACCGCGTCGACATTGCGGAAGCTGACCAGGTCGAAGGCGCCGGTGTTCACGTACTTCGTGAAGTAGTCGTCGGTCGGCACCGTCTGGATCTTCACCGTGACGCCCGCCGCCGCGAGTTGGGCCTGCACCAGCTGCGCCTGGTCGGTGGCCGAGGAGCTGGAACCGGCGCTGATCACGTACTGGAGCACGAGCTGCTTGCCGTCCTTGGTGCGCGGCTTGCCCGCCCCGTTGTCCTTCCAGCCGGCCGCGTCCAGCAGCTTCTTGGCGCCGGCCAGGTCGTAGCGGCCCCACTTCCCGCTGTTGTCGCGGTAGCCCTCCTGGTTGGGCATGAAGAAGTGGTTGCCGAGCGGCTGGACCGGGAAGGGCAGGTCCTTGGAGAAGGACGCGAGGATGCCCTTGCGGTCGATCGCGAGGTCCACGGCCTGCCGCACGGCCAGGTCCTTGAGGGGGCCGCGGGCACCGTTGAAGGTGATGTGCACCTCGTCCCAGCGGGCGCCGCTCCTGATGTCGGTGCCGGGGTCCTTCACCAGCCGCTTGTAGTCCTCCGGCTGGATCGCCGGGGCGTAGTCGATCTCCTTGTTGAGATACGCGTCGGTGTACGCCGAGGCGTCCAGCGCCCGGTAGATGATCGAGTCCAGCTTCGGCTTGACGCCCCACCAGGCGGGGTCGGGCACCGTGGTGATGGTCTGCGCGGTCTTGTCGTACGAGCCGACCTTCCAGGAGTTGCCGGTGATCGGGATCTTCTCCAGCCAGCCCTTGTTGAACAGGTCGGGTGTCGCGATCGCCGGCGCGGGCAGCAGCGGCCGGAAGAGCCGCTTCCAGTCGGCGTACGGCGTGCCGAAGGTGACTTTCACCTGCTGGTCGTCCGTGCCGCGGGTGACCGCCGAGATCCGGTCGTAGCCGCTGGTGTCGGCGACCCGGTAGCGGTCGTCCTTGCCGTTGAGCGCCTTCCACTGCGTGGCGAAGTCCTGCCAGCTCAGCTGCTTGCCGTCGGACCACTTGGCCTTCGGGTTGAGGGTGTACGTCACCACCTGGGGGCTGGTGGAGGTCACCTCGGCCGAGACGAGGAAGTCCTTGTCGAGCTGCGAGACGCCCTGGGCGTCGTAGGTGAACAGGCTCGGCTCCACCTGGGAGACGATGCTCTGGCCGTCCCCCTGGGTGCCGTCCACCTGGTAGAAGTTCCACTGCGTGATCCACTGCTGGATCCCGGTCTTGAAGGTCCCGCCCTGCTTGACCCTGCTCGCGGGCTGCGGGTTGATCTGCTGCGAGCCGACCGCGGGCGCCGCAGAACCCTTCGACGCGTGGCCGCCCTTCGGTGTGTCCGAGTCGTCGGAGGAACCACTGCACCCCGCCATCACCAGCGTGGCCGACAGGGTCACGGCGGCGGCGGTGACGGGTCCGGCGTATTTCCTGGGCATGGGGTCCCTCCCTCGTCGAGCACAGCACAGCAGCACCGCGTGCCCCACGGGGATCGGTGCTGCGCGCCGAGGTTAGCCCGCATCGCAGGCCACATCCGCCCCTGTAGTAATGCTGGCATGTTCTCTTCATGTTGCTGCAACACGTGGCCACGAAGATCGTCGAAGACCCCGAGGAGAGGACCCGGACGTGGCGGCGTATGTGGCCAGAAGGGCGGGTTACTACGTGGCGCTGCTGCTGGTGGCGGTATGCCTCTCGTACACATTGGCCGCCACCGCGCTCCAGCCGCGGGCGTACTTCGAGGCCCGCCAGCCGCCGCCGCGGCCCGCGGCCGTCGACGCCCAGCTCACCGCCCTCGGCATCGACGACCGCACCCCGCTCTACGACCGGTTCGGCCACTGGGCGGCGCACGCGGTGCGCGGCGACCTCGGCCGGACCATCGACGACACCTCCGTCAACGACGAGTTCGGCCGTCGCGTCGGGGTGAGCCTGCGGCTGCTGCTGGTCGGCACCCTGGCAGGGACGGTGCTGGGCATCCTCGCCGGCGCGTGGACGGCGGTACGGCAGTACCGGCTCTCGGACCGGCTGGTCACCGTCGGCTCCTTCCTGCTGCTGTCCACACCGGTGTTCCTGCTCGCGGTCCTGCTCAAGATCGGCGCGATCCGGCTCAACCAGGCGCTGGGCACGGACCTCATCCGCTTCACCGGGGAGACGACGCCGGGCCTGCGGGGCGGCTGGTGGGCCCACGCCAAGGACCGGGCGGTGCACCTGCTGCTGCCGTCGCTGTCCATCGGCCTGATCACCATCGCCACCTACAGCCGGTACCAGCGCAGCACGATGCTCGACGTGCTCGGCTCGGACTATCTGCGCACGGCGCAGGCCAAGGGCCTCACCCGCCGCAAGGCCCTGCTCAAGCACGGGCTGCGCACCGCGCTCATCCCGATGTCGACCTTCTTCTCCTACAACTTCCTCGCCGTCTTCACCGGCGCCATCTTCACCGAGGCGATCTTCGGCTGGCACGGCATGGGGGAATGGCTGGTCGGCTCGATCGGCAAGGACGACGTCAACTCCGTCGTCGCCGTCAGCTCCTTCGCGGCCGTCGTCGTGCTGTTCTCCGGCCTGGTCGCAGACGTGCTGCACGCCGCGCTCGATCCGCGTATCCGCCACTCCTGACAGGAACCCCACCACACCGCCATGGCAACCGCCCCCGAAGCCCTGCTCGCCGAGGCCGCCTCCGACGACGGCCTGGTGGCCCGCCCGCCGAGCCGGGCCAGGGTCACCCTGCGCCGCTTCCTCGCCCACCCCACCGCGGTGGCCGGACTCGCCGTCGTGGCGCTGCTGTTCGTCCTCGCCTTCGCCGGACCGCATCTGACCCGGTGGAGCTACAGCGACATCGACTACACCGCGCTGCGCTCCGGGCCGTCCGCCCGGCACTGGTGGGGCACCAACAGGATCGGCCAGGACGTCTTCGCGCAGACCGTGCGCGGTCTGCAGAAGTCCCTGATCATCGGGTTGTTGGTGGGTGTCGCGGCCACCGCGGGGGCGGCGACGGTCGGCGCGTGCGCGGGCTACTTCGGCGGCTGGACCGACCGGCTGCTGACCTTCGTCACCGACCTGCTGCTGATCTTCCCGAGCTTTCTGGTGATCTCCGTCGTCTCGCCGCGCCTCAAGGGCGGCGGCTGGCTGGTGTTCGCCCTGCTGCTCGCCCTCTTCGGCTGGATGATCACCGCCCGGGTGGTGCGGTCCATGGCGATCTCGCTGCGCGAGCGCGAATTCGTGCGCGCCGCCCGCTACATGGCCGTGGGACCGCTGCGGATCATCGCGCGGCACATCGTGCCCAATGTCGCGTCCTTCCTCATCATCGACGCCACCATCGCGGTCGGCAGCGCGGTGATGAGCGAGACGGCGTTGTCGTACTTCGGCTTCGGGGTGCAGCCGCCCGACGTGTCGCTCGGCACCCTGATCGCCGACGGCACCGGCGCCGCGATCACCTATCCGTGGATGTTCTTCTTCGCCGCGGGGCTGCTGGTCGTCTTCGTCCTCGCGGTGAATCTGGTCGGCGACGGGCTGCGCGACGCGATCGACCCGACCTCCGCGCGCCGCCGGCCGGGGCGGAGGCGGGCCCGATGAACGATCCCGTGCTCGACATCAGCGGCCTCACCGTCGACTTCGGCGGCGTGCCCGCCGTCCGCGGCGTCGATCTCCACCTGGGCCGCGGCGAAGTCCTCGGCCTGGTCGGCGAGTCCGGCTCCGGCAAGTCGGTGACGGCCCTGGCCGCGATGGGCCTGCTGCCGGCCGCCGCGCACGTCGGCGGATCCGTACGGCTGGACGGCGCCGAACTGGTCGGCGCCGGCGACAAGGCGCTGTCCCGGGTGCGCGGCAATCGCGTCGCCATGGTCTTCCAGGACCCGCTGTCGGCCTTCACCCCCGTGTACCGGATCGGCGACCAGATCGTCGAGGCGATACGGACCCACCAGGACCTGTCCCGCGAGAAGGCCGCCGCGCGGGCCGTCGAACTCCTCGACCTGGTCGGCATACCCGAGCCGCGGCTGCGGGCCGCGGCCTTCCCGCACGAGTTCTCCGGCGGCATGCGGCAGCGTGCCATGATCGCCATGGCCGTCGCCAACAACCCCGACGTGCTGCTCGCCGACGAGCCCACCACCGCGCTCGACGTCACCGTGCAGGCGCAGATCCTCGACGTGCTGCGTACCGCGCGCCGCGAGACCGGCGCGGCCCTGCTCCTGGTCAGCCACGACCTCGGCGTCATCGCGGGCATGGCGGACCGGGTCGCGGTGATGTACGCGGGCCGGATCGTCGAAACCGCCCCGGTCGACGCGCTGTTCGCCGCTCCCCGCATGCCGTACACGCTCGGCCTGATCGGCGCCGTGCCGCGCCTGGACGCGGATGCGGAAGGACGGCTCGAGCCCTTGGTGCCGATTCCCGGCGCCCCGCCCGCGCCCGGGGCGCTGCCGCCCGGCTGCGCCTTCGCGCCGCGCTGCCCGCTGGCCGAGGACCGGTGCCGGGAGACGGAACCGCTGTTGACGGCCGCGGGGCGCGCCGGGAAGGCGACGCACCCGGCCGGCGCCGCGGACCCGGCGCATCTGGCGGCCTGCGTACGGGCGGAGGAGGTCGGTGCGCTCCGGCCGCTCGACGTCTTCCCCGTCCCCGGCACGGACGGCGCCCTGCGGAAGGCAGGACCGGGCGGCGGACGGCCGGTCGCGGACGACGTCCTGCGGGTGACGGACCTGGCCAGGACGTTCCCGCTGCTCAAAGGGGCGATCGTCAAACGCCGGGTCGGTTCCGTGCACGCCGTGGACGGCGTCGACCTGGACATCCGGGCCGGTGAGGTGCTGGGCCTGGTCGGGGAATCGGGCTCGGGCAAGTCCACGACACTGTTCGAGATCCTGGAGCTGCGACCGCCCGAGCGCGGCAGCGTCGAGGTGCTCGGCCGGAGCGTGGAAGGGCTCACCCGGCGGGACGCGCGGGCGTTGCGCGCGGGCGTGCAGATCGTCTTCCAGGACCCGATGGCCAGCCTCGACCCGCGGCTGCCCGTCGGCGACATCGTCGCGGAACCGCTGCGCGCGCAGCACGCGGACCGCGCCCTGGTCGCCCGCCGGGTGCCGGAACTGCTCCGCCGGGTGGGCCTGGAGCCGGCCCACGCGGACCGCTTCCCGCACGAGTTCTCCGGCGGCCAGCGGCAGCGGATCGGCATCGCGCGCGCCCTCGCCGTCGACCCCCGACTGCTGATCCTGGACGAGCCGGTCTCGGCCCTCGACGTCTCGGTCCAGGCCGGCATCCTCAATCTGCTGCTGCGGCTGCGGGCCGAACTGGGCCTGGCCTACCTGTTCGTGTCGCACGACCTGTCCGTGGTCCGGCACGTCGCGGACCGGGTCGGCGTGATGTACCTGGGCCGTACCGTCGAGACAGGCGCCGTCGCCGAGGTGTTCGCGCGGCCGCTGCACCCGTACACCCAGGCGCTGCTGTCCGCGGTGCCGCTGCCGGACCCGGTACGCGAACGGGCCCGCACCCGGATCCTGCTGCCCGGCGACCCGCCGAGCCCCACGAGCCGCCCGTCCGGCTGCCCCTTCCGCTCCCGCTGCCAGGTCTTCGCGGCTCTCGATCCCGGCCGGAAAGAACGCTGCACCACACAGGCGCCGGCGCTCGCCCCGCAAGGCGGCGACCACACGGCCGCCTGCCACTTCCCGGCCGAGCGGGCGGTCCTCTAGCGTCGGTCGCGCGGCCCGACCCGGCAGCCGTCCCCTTCTACGGTCGGCCCGTCCCGGTCGCGTCGCGGTGCGCGTCCCCAGGAGGGCCTCGACACCGCAGTGGCGGGCATGCTCGATCAGGTCATCGCCTGGTCAGGGGCGCTGCGGGAGGTCCGCCGGAGCATGACGCGGACACCAACGGCCGCCTGAGGCGCGGCCTTTGACCGGCCGCCGCAGGAACTCGCACGCCTCCGCGCCCGACGTATAGGTCAACGGGACCGAGCGGCGGGAGCACAGCATGGGCAGCGGCGGCACAGCGCAACGGGCGGCGCGACGCGTTCGACGAGCACGCAGCACCCCGGCGGGGGCCGCCGCGTGATCGCCTCGCACGGGCTGCGCTGGATACTCACCGTCCTCTTCGGCATCCTGACCGCCTTCGGTGCGGCCCGGGCGCGGCGCCCCGGGCCGCCGGGAAGCGGCCGGGCCGCGGACCGGCCGACCCATCTCCTGCACGCCTGCATGGCGTTGGCCATGACGGTCATGGTGTGGCCCTGGGGAGCACACGTCCCGGCGGCGCCGCAGGCGGTGTTCTTCGGCCTGGCCGCCGTGTGGTTCCTCGTCCCGCTCGCCCTCGGGCCGGTGCGCTCGCGGCATACGGGCGCCCCGCCGCATCCACCGGCCCACGCCGTACCGCACGCCGTGATGATGGCCGGCATGGCGTGGATGGCGGCGGTCATGCCCACCATGGACATGCCCTCGCACCCCACGGCCTCCGGCGGCCCCGGCCCGACGCACGCCATGCAGGGGATGCCGAGGATGCCGGGCATGGCCATGCACCTCGACGGCGCCGCCCGCCAGATCTCCGCCGCCCTGATCGTCCTCTTCGCCGTCATGGGCCTGTGGTGGCTCGCCCGTTCCCTCGGCACGCCACGGACACGCGCCGACGCGCCGATCGCGGCGTCCGCCGACGCGGCGTGCCACGGGGCGATGGCTCTCGGCATGGCGCTGATGTTCCTCGCCATGATGTGACGCCGCGCCCGGCCGGGACGACGAGACCGCGGCGCGCGGACGGCTCCGCCGGGCGCGCGCATAGGGTGATCGCACGGAGAAGCGATCGGGTGTGTGGGAGGCGGGGCCGTGGGGACGTGGGGGGCCGGGAATTTTGACAGTGATACTGCCGCGGATCATCTGGCGGAGTGGGTCGACCGGCTGGTGGGCGAGGTGACGGGGGCGATGGGCGGGGATCCGGTGGAGCTTGAGCCGGATGAGTACTGGGGGGTGGCCGTGCCCTGCAATCTGGAGCTGCTCGTCATGCTGGGCGAGCGGGGGTGGGTGGGCGTGACGCTGCCGGCGGCCGGGGTGATCCGGGGCTGGCAGGAAACGTTCATGGCCGTGTGGGAGCGGTCGATCGACGGGCTGGGGCCGAAACCCGCGTACAAGGCGGAGCGCCGGGCGGTGCTCAACGGGACGTTCGAGCGGCTGGCCGCACTGGCGGAGGAGGCCGCGGCCGGGTAACGCGGCAGACCGTTACTCGCGCCGCCGATGATCACGGGTTATGTTCCGCCGACGCATATCGGGGGCCGGGGCAGGTGGGGGACATGACAGAAGAATCCGGCGGCCGTCGGCCGGGCGGTCGCCGCCCGGCCGACAGGGGGTGGGGCGCCGGGCCCCGGGTGGTTCAACTGGGGATGTTCCACTGCTGGTTGGCGCTGTCGTAGCAGGTCCAGATCTGCAGCCGGGTCCCGTTGGCGGAGCTGGGGCCCGTCGCGTCGAGGCACTTGCCGGAACCGGTGTTGACCAGTTCGCCGTTGGACTGGTGCTGCCACGCCTGGGCGCCGCTGCCGTTGCAGTCGTAGAGCTGCACCTTGCTGCCGTCGGCCGTGCCCGCGGACGCCACGTCCAGGCACTTGCCGAGCGCCTTGACCGTACCGTCGGTGCCGACGGTCCACTGCTGGGCGCCGGTTCCGTTGCAGTCGTAGAGCTGCACCGCGGTGCCGTTGGCGCTGTTGGCCCCGGCGATGTCGACGCACTTGTTGCCGTAGCCGGTGATCTGGCCGGTCTTGCCTGAGCCGGTGCCGCCACCGCCGGTGCTGCCACCGGTGAGCTTGTTGAAGATGCGGGAGTAGGCGTAGCCGGTGCCCTTGTCGTAGTAGTCGACCTCCCAGAAGGACAGTTCCTGGATGCCGTTGGCGGCGGCGAAGCTCTCCAGGGTCTGGGCGTCGGACTGCGAGAAGTACTCGTTGTCGTCGTTCTGTCCCGCGATCGGGGTCAGGCCCATGCGGCCGTACGCCGCCGAGGTGGAGATGCCGTACAGGCCGGCGAGCTGGTTGGCGGTGCCGCGAGCGGCGGATTCGGCGTCGTTGAGGGCGTTCTCGCCGTCGCCGAAGTCCATCGTCATCAGATTGACGGCGCTGACGTTGACGCCCTTGTTCTTGGCGTCGCTGAGGACGTTGTACTCCTGGCCGGGCAGCCCGCCCGGGTCCACGGCGAGGGTGTAGGCGACCTGCACGGATGGGTTCTGCGCCTGGAGGGCGGCCAGCGCCTGGTTGCGCCGCTGGTTGGCGGCGGTGTCGCCGAGGGTGCCGCCTTCGATGTCGAAGTCCAGGCGGTTGATGCCGTAGGTGTTGACGATGTTGGCGTAGGCCGCGGTCAGGGAGGACACGGAGGTGCAGGTCTGGGCGAGTTCGCCGCCCTCGGCGCCGCCGAAGGAGATGATCACGGTGCCGCCGGCCGCCTTGAGGGCGTTGATCTGCGAGGTGTAGGCGCCCACCGAGTCACCGCTGCCCTCCCAGTACGGGGTACAGCCGGACCGCGGGATGAGGAAGGCCAGCGTGTAGTACTTCAGGCCGGTGGCGTTCATGTCCGCGGCCATGTCGTTGATGCTGTTGCCGTCGACCTGCAGATACGGAGCCGCGAAGTGGGCCGGCAGCGCCGGACCGGCGGCGTGGGCCTCACCGCCGGCGCCGACGAGGGCGCCGGTCGCGGCGAGAGCTGTCGTTGCAGCGGCGATGATGCCGCGTTTGACGCGCATGCTGACTCCATGGGGCCGGAGATGTGGGGAGGAACTCGGCCAGGCAGAACGGGAGTTTGCGCGTGTACGGACAACCGCGTCAAGCTTTTAGGCAGGAAACCTAACCAACGATCCGTTACATCGGGACGCACCGGAATGACGCGGCTCGCTCTGACCTGTGCATTCACAAGTCGGCCGCGCCCAGGCAAAGTTCTGGCATTCCCGGCGCCCGCCCGTACAGGAGTTGAACGGTGGCGGCCGGCCGTGCCCCACAGGGACACCGAGGGTGAACATCCCTGGTGGGCACGGCATTTGGGTAGACTTCCGCGCCATGAGGCGGAGCTCTGTACCGGGTGGGTAGGCGTCCTGGCGCGAAGGTCACGGTGCGGGCCATCGCCGACGAGGCGGGCGTCTCGGTCGCGACGGTCTCGCGGGTGATCAACGGCCGTGACGCGGTGGCGCCCGCGACGCAGGAGATGGTGCGCCGGGCGGCCCGCCGGCTGGGCGGCGCGGTGCCCGAACCGTCGGGTCCTGCCGATCCGGCGGCGCGTCCGGTCCTCGTCTACTGCCCGTACCAGCTCACGGACTACTTCGGGCCGATCGTGACCTCGGTGCTGGAGACGCTCGCCCTGCACGGCCGGGAGGCCGTGGTGCAGGCCGGCAGCAGTGCGCAGACGCGGGCCCCCTCACTGCTCGACCTCCCCCGCCGCGCCACGGTGGCCGGCGCCGTCCTGGTGCTCCCGCCCAGTTCCGCCCAGGATCTGCGGGCGCTGCACGCGCAGCGGTATCCGCTGGTGGTGGTCGATCCGCGCACCGAACTGCCGGAGGACGTGGCGTCGGTGTCGGCCGCGCACACGGCCGGGGCGCGGCGGCTGACCGGCCACCTCACCTCGCTCGGGCACCGCCGGATCGGCTTCGTCGGCGGCCCGCGGGACTGGCAGGTGACCGGCAGCCGGATGGCGGGGCACGCGGCGGCGCTATCGGAGGCCGGGGTGCTCGTCGACCCGGCGCTCGTGCGCTACGTCGAGGAGCCCAGCACCGAGCGGGGCTACCGCGCGGCGCTGTCGCTGCTCGCCGGCGATCCGGCGCTGACCGCGATCGTGGCCTTCAACGACAAGACCGCGGCCGGCGCGCTGCGGGCGGCCCGCGAGCGGGGGCTGCGGGTTCCGGAGGATCTGTCGATCACCGGGTTCGACGACAGCGAACTGGGCCGCAGCATCCTGCCGATGCTCACCACCGCCCGCCAACCCCTGGAGGAGATGGGGCGGATGGCGGTCTCGCTGCTCATGCGGCTGCTGGACGGGCACGCGATCGACACCTTGCACGTGGAACTCGCCACTCCCCTGGTCGTTCGCGACTCCACCGCGCCCGTACGCGAAGCCGCGCCGCTCGTACGGTCCAACGGCTCGTCCTGACGCGGGGGTTGACGCCACTCCGGCACACCCTTAACTTCACGACTTGTAAAAAGGCGTGAAGCAAACGCGTCATGCCCACTGACGCATTCGCCGCAGTCGTGTCCGCGCCGCCGTATCGGCGCTCCCCCACCGCGATCAGGAGATGCCATGCCTCTGCGACCTCTGGGACATCCAAGACATCCGGGAGGTCCGCGCGGCCGGCGTGCGCGCGGCCGGCGCACGACCCTCGCGCTGGCCGCGACGGCGCTCGGCGCGCTGCTCGCGCCCATCGCCCTGACCACCGTGAACGCGCCGACGGCGGGGGCGGCCGACGCGCCCGTACAGGTCTACCTCAGCTCGGAGTCGACGGCCGCCGGATTCGGCCCGGCGAGCGCCAACTGGTTCAGCGACCCGGCGACCGGACTCGCCGCCACCCGCTACCAGTTGTCACGGCAGGCCGACATCACCCCCGTCGCGGCCGCCGGCTCGGCGACCATCACCGCCGACACCGCCACCCGCTACCAGTCCGTCCTGGGCGTCGGCTCCTCGCTGGAGGAATCGACGATCTACAACCTGTCCCGGATGAGCCCGGCCGCGCGGACCGCCGCGCTCCACAAGCTGGTCGACCCGGTGACCGGCGCGGGCTTCAACATCGCCCGCATCCCCCTGGGCACCAGCGACTTCACCTCGCGGCAGTTCTACACCTACGACGACGGCGCAGCGGACCCGACGCTGTCCCGCTTCTCCATCCAGAAGGACATCGACTACCACATCGTCTCCGTCCTCAAGGAGGCGAAGGCGATCAACCCTGATCTGCTGCTGTTCGGCAGCGTGTGGAGCCCGCCGGCCTGGATGAAGGCCAACAACAGTCTGATCGGCGGTACGCTCCCGGACTCCAACATCCCTGTCCTGGCGACGTACTTGCGCAAGGCCGTCACCGCCTACGCGGGCCAGGGCCTGCCGCTGTACGCCGTGACGATGCAGAACGAGCCGCTCTTCTCGCCGCCGGACTACCCGGGCATGAAGCTCACCGCCGACCAGGAACGGCGGATCGCCACCGCGCTGCGCGGCGAGCTGAACGCCAACGGCGCCTCGGCCACCAAGATCTGGGCCTTCGACCACAATTTCGGTGACGGCCCGGCATACGCCGCCGGTGTCCTCGGCAACCCGGGCTCGCCCAGCAGCGCGTTCACCTCGGTCGACGGCGTCGCCTTCCACGACTACGGCGGCGACCCGACGGCCATGTCGCAGATCAAGTCCGCCTATCCGACCAAGGACGTGGCGATGACCGAACGCGCCGTGTGGGGCACCTCGGGCGCCGACCGGATCGTCCAGTACTTCCGCAACCAGTCGATCATGTACGAGGACTGGGTCACCATGCTCGACCAGAACCGCAGCCCCGAGCAGTGGTCCGGCGCGCCCGACCCGACCATGTTCGTCCAGTCGCCGAACAGTCCGGACACCTACTGGGCGCTGCCCGAGTACTACATCATCGGCCAGTTCTCGAAGTTCGTCGCGCGCGGCGCCACCCGGGTGCAGACCAACAACGGCACCAGCGGCAGTGTCACCAATGTCGCCTTCCGCAACCCGGACGGGAGTTTGGTGACCGTCGTCGTCAACCAGACCGGTGCCGATCAGCCGTTCACGCTGCGGGTCGGCGCGCGGCAGATCGGCGCCACGCTGCCCGCCAAGACCGTCGGCACCTACATCTGGCCGGGCGCGGACTCCGGCGGCACGCCCACCGGGCCCGTCGACCCGGCCGCCTGGTACACGGTCAAGAACACCAACAGCGGCAAGTGCGTGGACGACGCGGCCGGTTCGACCGCCAACGGCGCCGCGGTGCAGCAGTGGAGCTGCGTGGCAGGCAGCGCCAATCAGCAGTGGCGGTTCCAGCCCACCGACAGCGGCTACTACACGGTGGTCGGCAGGAATTCGGCCACCGCGGCCTGGGACGTCACCGGCGGAACGGGCGCGGGCAGCGGCGCGAAGATCCAGCTGTGGGCGTACGGCGGCGGCAGCAATCAGCAGTGGAAGCCGGTCCCCGGCGCCAATGGCACCTACACGCTGAGCCCGCGCAGCAACCCGGCCCAGTGCCTGGACGTCACGGACGTCTCCACCGCCGACGGCGCCCGCCTCCAGCAGTGGACCTGCACCGGCGGCCCCGCCCAGTCCTTCACCCTCACTCCGCAATGATCCGCCGGCCGGCCGCCGACGGGCCGCGTGTCAGCCGCATTCGGCTGCCGGTCGGAAGTCCGGCGTACGGAGAGGTTATGAGCGCCGTGTCCGGCCCGGGTGAGTAGCGGTACTCATGCGGGCCGGGCACGGCGGCGGGATCGTCGGAGCATGACGAAACCGATTCAGCAGCAGACGACAGCGGCTTACGCGGCGCAGGCGGCCATCTCGTTCGCGGTGGCGCTGGGCGCCATGGTGGTCGGGGTGGCCTACCTGCCGGTGGGGGGATGGGAGCGGGCGTTCCTGGGGGTGGGGCTGCTTTATGTGGTGACGGCCGCCTTCACGCTGGCGAAGGTGGTGCGCGACCGGCAGGAGGTCGGGCAGGTGGTGAGCCGGGTGGACCAGGCGCGGCTGGACAAGCTGCTCGCCGAGCACGACCCGTTCAAGGTGGAGGGGATCTAGTACGTGGGTGGTCGCGGTGGCGGGTCCTGGCTGCGAGGCGGCGCGGGGGCCCTGTCGCCCAGCAGATAGCGGGCGCCCGGGCCGGCCGCGCCCGCCGCGTCGTCGAGGTTGTACAGGCCGCAGCGGGTCAGCGACAGACAGCCGCAGCCGACGCAGCCGGTGAGTTTGGCCTTGAGCCGCTCCAGCTCCTCGATCTGCTGGTCGATACGGCGCTGCCAGGAGGTGGCCACACCCTTCCACTCGGCGGCGTTCGGCACATGGTCGACGGGCAGCCGGCCGAGGGACTCGCCGACCTCGTCCAGGGACAGACCGATGCGCTGGGCGGCGCGGATGAAGGCGAGCCTGCGCAGGGTGGAGCGGCGGTAGCGGCGCTGACCGCCGGAGGTGCGCTCGGCGTGGATCAGTCCGAGGTCCTCGTAGTAGCGCAGCGCGGAGGCGGCGATGCCGCTGCGGGCCGCCAGTTCGCCGATGGGCAGCAGATCACGGGTGGAGAGCGTCACACGGCCCGAGCATACGCTTGACCTCAAGTCGGCTTGAAGTTGCACGCTCGTCCCATGACGACCACTGACACGGCGGCCGGCGCCTCGTACGCGCCCGGCTCCGCACCCGGCCCGTACGGCTACGCCGACCTGCGGCAATTGATGTCGCGGATGACCGGCGACGAGAAGCACGGCCCCGCCTCGACCTCCACCCTCGATGTGCTGTGGGTGCTGTACGACCGGGTGCTGCGGGTCGCCCCCGACCGCGTGGACGACCCCGCCCGGGACCGTTTCCTCCTGTCCAAGGGCCACGGGCCGATGGCGTACTACGCCGTCCTCGCCGCGAAGGGCTTCGTCCCCGACGCGTGGCTGCCCGGCTTCGGCGGCTACGACTCACCGCTCGGCCACCATCCGGACCGCACCCTCGTACCCGGGGTGGAGATCGGTTCCGGGTCGCTCGGGCACGGGCTCGGCCTGGGGGTGGGCAGCGCGCTGGGGCTGCGGGCGCAGGGGCTGACCGACACCGATGTGTGGGTGCTGGTCGGCGACGCGGAGATGGACGAGGGCAGCAATCACGAGGCCGTGCAGTACGCGGGGGCCGTCGGCCTGGAACACCTCCATGTGGTGGCCGTCGACAACGCCTCGGCCACGTACGGCTGGCGCGGCGGGCTGGCCTCGCGCTTCGCCGCCGAGGGGTGGTCGGCGGTGACCGTGGACGGCCGCGACCACAGCGCGCTGTACGAGGCGTTCACCGCGCCGCACCCGGGACGGCCGCACGCCGTGGTCGCCCGTGTCGAGCCGCGGGAGTCCTGAGCCGCCGCCTTCTGCGGGAACGCCGCAGGCCGCACCGACCGCCGTACGCCCTCCGAAGACTGCCGTACGCCCTCCCGAAGACTGGGGAACCCATGGACACGATGCGCGAGCGTTTCGCCGCCGTCACCACAGAACTGCTCGACTCCGACCCGCGCCTGGCGCTGGTGCTCGCCGTGATCTCGGCGGAACGCTTCACGCCCGCCGCACGCGCCCACCCGGACCGGGTGATCGACGTGGGGATCAGGGAACAGCTGCTGGTCGGCGCGGCGGGCGGGCTGGCGCTCACCGGGCTGCGGCCGATCGCGCACACCTTCGCGAGCTTCCTGGTCGAGCGGCCGTTCGAGCAGGTCAAGCTGGACCTCGGCCACCAGGGCGTGGGCGCGGTGCTGGTCAGCGCGGGCGCCTCGTACGACGTCGCCGCCGGCGGCCGGACGCACCAGGCGCCGGGCGATGTGGCGCTGCTCGACACGCTCGACGGCTGGACGGTGCATGTGCCCGGGCACCCCGACGAGGCGGAGACGCTGCTGCGGCACGCTGCCGCCGACGGCGACAGCCGGGTCTACCTGCGGCTCAGCGAGCACGCCAACTCCGCGCCGCAGCCGGTGGTGCCGGGCCGCTTCCGCGTGCTGCGCGAGGGGCGGGCCGGGGTCGTACTGGCCGTGGGACCGATGCTCGACGCCGTGCTCGCGGCGACGAGCGGGCGCGATGTGACGGTGCTGTACGCGGCGAGCGTCCGGCCCTTCGACGCGGCCTCGCTCCGGGCGGCGACCGCGCGGGCCGGGACCACCGACCTGGTGATCGTCGAGCCGTACCTGACCGGCACCTCCTCGGCCCACGCCGCCGAGGCCCTGGCCGACGTCCCGCACCGGGTCCTCGCCCTCGGCACCCGCCGCGCCGAACTCCGCCGCTACGGCACCTGGCAGGAACACGTCGCCGCCCACGGCCTCGACGCGGTGGGCCTGCGCGCCCGGATCAACGCTTTTCTGGGCGTCTGAAGGGGCGGGGTGCGACGGGCCGGGCGCACGAATACCCCACAGCGCGTATGCGCGCCCGCGCCCTTCAGCCGTCCTCGTCCGCGGTCGGGGTGGACGCCGTGGCGGTGACGGTCGCCTGCGCCGGAAGATCGGCCTCGGGGGCCGACCCCGGTCCCGTACTCGGTCCCGTACCCGGTGGCGTGCCGCCCCCGGGGCCTCCGGCCGCGTCACCCGGGCCGTCGCCCGGACCTCCGATCCGCACCACCGCCTTGCCGCCGCCGGAGGCTCCGGGCCTGGCCGTCGTCGTCCGGCGCCGCGCGTCCTCCGCGCTGTTCTGCGCGCCGAGCGAGCCGAAGTAGAAGCCGGAGACGGTCGCGAGCACCGTCATCAGCGACGTCACGATGGTCTTGCGGAGGTCACCGGAGTCGGCGCCCGACGACAGCATCGCCACGGCGAGGGCGAAGGCGACCAGCGCGAGGATGAGGATCGCAATCACGCTGCGGGTCAGCCCGCGCACACCGCGCGGCTCGCGCAGATCGCGCAGCAGGTCCCGCACCTCGTGGTCGTGAGCGGCGTCGTCGATCAGCCGGTCCGTGATCTGCTGCCGCCAGGCCGTGGCCCTGCGGACGTCCATGATCAGCGGGATCACCGCGACCACGGCGACGGCGACCACCACCAGTGCGATGAGCAGCAGCGCGGAGCCGCCGTGCAGCCCGCTGATCGGCTCGGCCGCCGCGGAAAGGCCCGCGGCCGGCGCGGCCGCGTGCGCCGTCGTGAGTTCGGTCATGGTGAAAGTGCGTCCCCCCGGGTCGATCCGCAGTACGTCCGCCGGCCGTCCCCCGCGTCCGGCCGGGCATGGTCGCAGCGTCACCGTACGCCGGTCAAGCCGGCCCGCGTACGCCAACTCCCTTACGGGCAAAGGAAACAGCGCGCCGAGCCGGCCGCCGCGGTCCGGACCGCCGCCGCCCCGCACGTGCCGCGCGCCACACCACGAGGGCGATTTCGTTGATCGATACGACTAGCGGCGCGGCCCCCGACCTCTGGAGAATTGTTTCCGCGGTCAACCACATCCCTGGCAACGACCGTCCGACTACACACATGCGGCAGACAGCGGCAGACAACAGCATCCTCATGAGGAGCAGCACGATGCGCGAGGCGTCACGGTCCGGGGTAGTTCCGTACTACGAGGATGTGTCGCCCGGCACCGGCGCGCTGGCGCCGCGCGCGTGGTGGGCGGCGTCCGACGCCCGGCGGGTCAATCTGGGCGGTGCCTGGCGTTTCCGGCTGTCGCCGCGGGCGGACGCGGAGGACGACTCCTTCGCCCGGCCGGGCTTCGACGCGACCCGCTGGGGCGCGGTGGCGGTGCCGTCGCACTGGCCGTTGCAGGGACACGCGCCCGGCCACGAGTACGGCCGGCCCGCGTACACCAACATCCGTTACCCCTTCCCCGTCGACCCGCCGTTCGTGCCGACCGAGAATCCGACCGGCGACCATCTGCGCGCCTTCGACCTGCCGGACGACTGGCCGGGCGGCGCCGCGGTGCTGCGCTTCGACGGCGTCGACTCCTGTGCCCGGGTCTGGCTCAACGGCCACGAGCTGGGCACCTTCAAGGGCAGCAGGCTGCCGGTGGAGTTCGAGATCGGCGAACTGCTGGAGCCGCGCGGCAATGTGCTGGCGGTGCGGGTGCACCAGTGGTCGTCCGGCAGCTATCTGGAGGACCAGGACCAGTGGTGGCTGCCCGGCATCTTCCGGGACGTGACCCTGATCGAGCGGCCCGAGGGCGCGGTGCGGGACTTCTTCGTGCACTGCGGTTACGACCACACCACCGGCAACGGAACGCTGCGGGTGGACTGCGAGCCGGGCGGCACGGTGTCCGTGCCGGAGCTGGGCCTCGACCTCGCGACCGGCGAGGAGGCGACGGTGCCGGTGGAGCCGTGGTCGGCGGAACTGCCGCGGCTGTACGACGCGGAGCTGGCCACCGAGGGCGAGCGGATCCCGCTGCGGATCGGCTTCCGTACGGTCGCGGTCGAGGACGGCGTGCTGAAGGTCAACGGCCGCCGCATCCTGCTGCGCGGGGTGAACCGGCACGAGTTCGACCCCGACCACGGGCGGGTGGTGGACGCCGAGACGATGCGCCGCGACCTGGTCCTGATGAAGCGGCACAACATCAACGCGGTGCGCACCAGCCACTATCCGCCGCATCCGGCCTTCCTCGACCTGTGCGACGAGCTGGGCATGTGGGTGATGGACGAGTGCGACCTGGAGACGCACGGCTTCCTGGCGGTCGACTGGCGCGGCAATCCGGTCGACGACGAGCGGTGGACGCCCGCGCTGCTGGACCGGGCGGAGCGGATGGTGGAACGGGACAAGAACCACCCGTCGGTGATCATGTGGTCGCTGGGCAACGAGTGCGGCACCGGCGCGGGCCTGTCCGCCATGGCCGGCTGGATCCGGCGGCGCGACCCGGAGCGGCCGATCCACTACGAGGGCGACCGCAGTTGCGCCGACACCGACGTCTACTCGCGGATGTACGCCCATCACGACGAGACCGAGCTGATCGGCCGCCGCGAGGAACCGCCGCTGGACGACCCGGAGTTGGACAAGCGGCGCCGCGAACTCCCCTTCATCCTCTGCGAATACGCGCACGCAATGGGCAACGGACCCGGCGGGCTGAGCGAGTACCAGCGGCTGTTCGAGCGGTACGAGCGCTGCCAGGGCGGCTTCGTGTGGGAGTGGATCGACCACGGTCTGCGGCAGCGCACCGCCGACGGCACACCGTACTTCGCGTACGGCGGCGACTTCGGCGAGGAGCTGCACGACGGGAATTTCGTCTGCGACGGCCTGGTCTTCCCCGACCGGACACCCTCGCCCGGCCTGGTGGAGTACAAGAAGGTCGTCGAGCCGGTCTCGATCGTCGGCGACACGGCGGCCGGTACGGTCACCGTGACCAATGGCCACGACTTCGCCGATCTGTCGCATCTGGCCTTCCGCTGGACGTACGAAGTGGCGGGCCGCGCCCTGGACAGTGGCCGCTTCACAGTGCCCGCGCTCGGCCCCGGGCGGAGCGCGGTCGTGGAGCTGCCGCAGCTGCGGGCCGCGGACGACGCCGGGGCGGACAGTGAGGCGGACGGCGGGGCGGACGGCGGGGCGGGCGGCGGGCAGGGCGGCGAGGCGTGGTGGACGGTACGGGCGGTGCTCGCCGAGGACACCGCGTGGGCGCCGTCCGGGCACGAGGTGGCCTGGGCGCAGTTCGCGGGGCCCGCCGTCCCCGCGCCGCAGGCGGCGCCCGAGGGTGAGCGGCACACCCCGCGGCGCGCCGAGGGCGGTCTTGTCGTGCTCGGTCCCGGTGTCTTCGACGCGGCCACCGGCACCCTGCGCTACCTCGGCGGCGCGGCCGTCACCGGCCCGGTGCTCGACGTGTGGCGCGCCCCGACCGACAACGACCGCGGCACGCAGTGGCACCCGGAGGGCCGACTCGACCACCAGTGGCGGGAGTTGGGCCTGCACCGGATGCGGCACCGGATCGCGGAGGTGGCGGTGGGCGAGGATTCGCTCACCGTCACCACCCGGGTCGCCCCGGCCGCCTCCGACCTCGCGCTGCGTACCGTCTACACCTGGACGGCGGCCGGCGACCGGCTGCGGCTTGCCGTCGAGGTCACGCCCGAGGGCGACTGGACGCTGCCGCTGCCCCGACTGGGCGTACGGCTCGGCCTGTGCCCGACGCTGGAGCAGGTCGAGTGGTACGGCGGCGGGCCCGGTGAGGCGTACGTCGACACCCGCGCCGCCTCCCGGACCGGCCGCTGGACCAGCACCGTGGAAGCGCTCCAGACGCCGTACGTCCGGCCGCAGGAGAACGGGGCGCGCGCCGATGTTCGGTGGGCGCGGCTGCGCCGCCCGGACGGCACGGGGCTGGCCGTCGCGGGCGAGCCGCCGTTCTCGCTGACCGTCCGCCCGTGGAGCACCGAGGAACTCGACGCGGCCGAGCACACCCACGAGTTGGTCCGCTCCGGCACCCTGTGGGTCCATCTGGACCACGCGCTGCACGGCATCGGGAGTCACGCCTGCGGCCCGGATGTACTGCCGCAGCACAAGCTGTTCGCCGCGCCGGCCGCCTTCGCCTTCACCTTCACGCCGCTGACCGGCACCGCGGAGGCGGCCGCGGTGCCGGACGCGGGTGAGCCCGCCTACTGGGGCCGCGCCACGTCGTAGGTCTTCTCCGCCGTCTCTCCCCCGGTCTCGGCGGTCGCCGCCGCGCCTTCCACGGCGTCGGCGGCGGCCGTCCAGCCGCTGCCCTCGACGTGTTCCGGCCGGTCGGGCCAACCGCCCGCGGGGGTGACGGCGACCTGCCGCCACCACCAGTCCTCCGGCTGCTCGTCGGCGGGCTCGAAGGGCGCGCCCGGGCGCGGGGTGGCGATCTTCGCGCCGGCCTCGCGGGCCGCGGCCACCGAGCCCTCGGCAGGCGCGGTCCAGGAGTGCTGGGCGAGGTTGAAGGTGCCCCAGTGGATCGGCAGCAGGGTGCCGGCCGGGGTGCCGCCGGACAGATCGGTGTGCGCGAGGACGCCTTCTGCCGGGGTCATGTGGATGTCCGGCCAGAATTCGCTGTAGGCGCCGATCTGGATCATCGTGGCGTCGAACGGGCCGTGCTCGGCGCCGATCTCGGCGAAGCCGGGGAAGTAGCCGGTGTCGCCGCTGTGGTAGATCCGGTGGGTGCCGTCGGTGACCGCCCAGGACGCCCACAGGGTCTGCTGCCGGCCGCGCAGGCCGCGCCCGCAGAAGTGCCGGGCGGGGGTGGCGGTCAGGGTCAGCCCGGCGATCTCGGTGGACTCGTTCCAGTCCAGTTCGCGCAGCCGCTCGGCTGCGACGCCCCAGTGCTCCAGGTGGGCGCCGACGCCCAGCGGCACGGCGAAGACCGCGTCGCTGCGCACCAGCGCCATGATCGACGGCATGTCGAGGTGGTCGTAGTGGTCGTGCGAGATCACCACGGCGTCCAGGCCGGTCAGCGATTCCAGCGGGACGGGAGCGGGGTGCACCCGCTTGGGCCCGGCGAAGGCGAAGGGCGAACAGCGCTCGCCCCAGACCGGGTCGAACAGCACCCGCCTGCCGCCGATCTCGGCGAGCACCGTGGAGTGGCCCATCCAGGTCAGCCGCAGCCCCGAGGCGGGCGGTACGGCGAGGTCGGCGAGGGTGGTGGGGTGCACGGGGACGGTCCCGGCGGGCTTGCGCGAACGCCGGGCCTCCTTGCGCAGGTTGGCCGGGAGCGACCTGAGCATGTCGCCGCTGGGGACGCTGCGGGCGCCGACCGGGTTGACGAAGGCCCCGTCGGCGTAATTCGGTGACTTCAGGATGCGTTCCAGCCGGGCGCCCGTGGGGTCCGCGCCGAACGACGGTGGGCGCATCTTCACGAGGCGGGACGGCTGTCGGCCGGCGCCGGTCACGGGTCCTCCAGGGCAGGTGACGAGGAACGGCGGGGTTCCGCCACCACCCATTATGCTGCGGCGCCGCCGGCGCGCCGGGGCGGCCGGTCGCCGGTACCGGCGCTGGGAGGCGCGCCCCGGCAGTCCCCCGCGTCACACAGGCGCGTCCGCGGCGCGCGCCGCGCGGCAGACGGCGGTGGTGACGGCGCCCGCGTAGGGTGGCCCGGTGCGCGCGGCGGGCGCACACCGTTTTCCGGGCGGCCGGGTCACCCGGGGCAGCGGGCCGGGGTCACCCGGGCAGCAGACCCCGGCGTTCCAGCAGCGGTTCGGTGCGCGGCGGCCGGCCGCGGAAGGCGGCGAAGGCGGCCATCGGCTCCACGCTGCCGCCCCGGGAGAGGAGTTCGCGCCGGAAGGTGTCGCCGTTCGCGCGCCGCAGCCCGCCGTTCTCCTCGAACCAGGTGACGGTGTCCGCGTCCAGCACCTCGCTCCAGATGTAGGAGTAGTAGCCGGCGCTGTACTGGCTGGCGAAGATGTGCTGGAAGTAGGTGGTGCGGTAGCGCGGCGGGATCGCGGGCAGCGCCAGGCCCGTCTCCTTCAGGGCGGCGGCCTCGAACTCCAGCGCGTCGCCCGGGTCCTGGCCCGCGGGCAGGGTGTGCCAGGCCCAGTCGAGCAGCGTCGCCGCCAGGTATTCGACGGTGGCGAAGCCCTGCCCGAATCGGGCCGCCTCCCGCATCCGCCGTACGACATCGGCCGGCATCGGCTCGCCGGTCTCGTGGTGGACGGCGTAGCGCTCCAGGACCGAGGGCCACAGCGACCACATCTCGTTGACCTGGGAGGGGTATTCGACGAAGTCGCTCGGCACGCTGGTGCCGGAGAAGTACGGGTAGCGCACGGCGGAGAACAGGCCGTGCAGCGCGTGCCCGAACTCGTGGAAGAGCGTGTCGACCTGACTGAACGTCAGCAGCGCGGGCTCGCCGGCCGCGGGCTTGGCGATGTTGTGGTTGTTGACCACCACGGCTTTCCTGCCGAGCAGTTCGGACTGGCTGACCAGCGCGTTCATCCAGGCGCCGCCGCGCTTGGACTCGCGGGCGAAGAAGTCGCCGAGGAACAGGCCGAGTTGGCTGCCGTCCGCGTCGAACACCTCGAAGACCCGCACGTCCGGGTGGTAGCCGGTCAGGTCGGGACGCTCGGTGACGGTGATGCCGTAGACCTCGTGGGCGGCGTGGAAGACACCGTCGTGCAGCACCTTGTCGAGCACGAAGTACGGCCGCAGTTCGGCGTCGTCGATGTCGTAGCGCTCCTTGCGGACCTTCTCCGCGTAGTACGACCAGTCCCACGCCTCGATGGGTCCGCCGGCCGCTTCCGCGAGGGCCGCCGCCTCGCGTTCGGCGTTGGCCACCGCGGGCGGCACCAGACGGTTCAGCAGGTCGGTGACGGCCGCGGTGCTGCCCGCGGTGCGGTCGGCGACGACATAGGCGGCGTGGCTGTCGTAGCCGAGCAGCGCGGCGCGTTCGGCGCGCAGGGTCGCGATGGTGACGGCGAGCGGTCCGTTGGTGTCCTGGGCGCGGTCCAGCGAGGCGGTGAGCAGCCGGCGGCGCACCTCGCGGTCGTCGAGGGCGGCCAGTTCGAGCTGGTTGGAGAAATTGCGCAGGCTCAGCACGTACGAGCCGTCGTGGCCGAGCGCGGTGCCGTTCTCCGCGGCGGCGGCGATCGCGCCCGCGGACAGGCCCGCCAGTTGGGCGGGGTCGTCCAGGACCAGGGCGTCTGCCTTGCTCGCGGCGACGATGTTCTGGCCGAAGGCGGTTGAGGCGGCGGCGATCTCGGCGTTCAGCTCGCGCAGCCGCCGCTGGCCGTCGGCGTCCAGTTCGGCGCCCGCACGGCGGAAGTCGGTGTGGTAGCGCTCCAGCAGCCGCAGCGACTCCGGGTCGAGGCCGAGCGATTCGCGGGCCTCGTACAGCGCCGTGATCCGGGCGTAGAGGCCGGGGTTGAGGCGGATGGCGTCGCTGTGCGCGGCCAGCAGCGGGCTGATCCGCGCCTCGGTCTCCTGCACGGCCGGGGTGATGTGCGCGGACGCCTGGTTGAAGAAGGCGGCCCGCACCCGGCCGAGCAGCGCGCCGGCGCGTTCCATCGCCACGACGGTGTTCTCGAAGGTGGCCGGTTCCGGGTCGGCCGCGATGGCCTCGATCTCCGCCAGGTGCTCGGCCAGGCCCTGTTCGAAGGCCGGCAGATAGTGCGCGTCCTCGATCTCGGCGAACGGCGGCAGCTCGTACGGCAGCGGGCTCGGGTTCAGGAACGGATTCGTCGTCACCCGACCGACCCTACGCGGCGCCCGGCCCCCGGGGCGGCCAGGCGCACATGGCGGCGGGCGGGCGCCGCGGCGCCCGGGAGGTTTCGCCGCGCTGCGGCCGGCCGGCACGGGACAAGGAGAAGCGCCCGCCCAGGTCGGTGGCCTGTGCGGGCGCGGATGCGGTGCCGGTGCGGGACCGGCCGGTCAGCCGCCGCTCTTGCGGCGGAATTCCCGCTGCCCGCCGGCCTTGCCGTGCGCGCCGTGGATCTTGGACTGGCCGGTGCCGCCCGCGCCGGCTCCCTTGCGGGCGCCCTGCTTGCGTGCCAGTGCCTCGCGGAATTTCCGCTTCACCTCGTCCTCGTCCGGCGCCTGCCCGGATCCGGACTCCGGCTCGGTGGCCGGAGCGGCCTCCGGTGCCGCCGCGGCGTCCTGCGGTGCTGATCCGGCTGACTCAGCGGCCACGGTGGTCTCCTGCTCTTGGTCGGTCATGCCACCAGAGTCGCACGCCGGGCGGCGCGGGCCCACCCGATATCGCCGGGGCGCGCGGCGCGTGTACGGTTCCGTTCACCACTTCCGGGGAGGATGCCACTCATGACCTGGCTGTTGTACGGCGCCACCGGCTACACCGGCCGCTTGATCGCCCGCCGGGCCGCGGCATTGGGACAGCGTCCCGTGCTGGCCGGCCGCAGCGCGGCGAAACTGGTACCGCTGGCGGCGGAACTGGGCCTGGAACACCGGGTGTTCGGCCTCGACGACGCGGCCGCGATACGCCAGGGCCTGGACGGGGTGGACGCGGTGGCGCACTGCGCGGGCCCGTTCACCCGGACCGCGGTGTCCATGGCGACGGCCTGCATCGACTCCGGCACCCACTACGTGGACATCACCGGGGAGATCCCCGTCTTCGAGTCGCTGCACGAGCTGGACGCGCGGGCGGAGAAGGCCGGGGTGACGCTGCTGCCCGGCGCGGGCTTCGACGTGGTGCCGACCGACTGCGTCGCCGCGCTGCTCGCCGCCCGGCTGCCCGACGCCACCGAACTCGACCTCGCCTTCTTCATGGGCGGCGGACCGAGCCCAGGCACCGCGCGGACCCTCATCGAGGGCTCGGCGGAGGGCGGCAAGATCCGGGCGGGCGGCGAGATCAGGACCGTGCCGATCGGTTCGCGCCAATTGCAGGCCGGGTTTCCGTCCGGCACCCGCAAGGTGGTGTCGATCCCGTGGGGCGACGTCAGCACCGCGTACTACTCGACGGGCATTCCCGACATCACCACGTACACCTGGGTGCCGCTGCCGTCGCCCGCACTCGCCGGCAGCAGGCTGCTGCGGCTCGGGCCGGTGCGCGGGGCGCTGGCGGGCGCCCTCGGCAAGCTGGTGCGCGGGCCGGGCGAACGCGCGCTCGGCGGCACCCGCAGCGAGGTCTGGGGCCGTACCAGGGACGCGGCGGGCAACACGGTGACCGCCACCCTCACCGGCCCCAATCCGTACAGCATGACCGTCGACTCGGTGCTGCGGATCATGCCGCGGCTGCCCGGACTGCCGACCGGCTTCCAGACCCCGTCGCTGGCCCTGGGCGCGGACTTCGCGGGCGAACTGGACGAGGTGACGGTCTCGGTGGAGGCGCTGGCATGACCGGCGGCGGGGTGCCGGAGGCCGAGGTCGTCCTGCGCGCGGCGCGCCCGGACGAGGCGGACGAGCTGACGGAGCTGGCCCTGCGCTCCAAGGCGCACTGGGGTTACGACGACGCCTTCATGGCCGCCTGCCGCGCGGAGCTGACGCTCCCCGCCGACGCGGTCGCGGCCCGCAGGACCACGGTGGCGCTGGACCGCGCGACCGGCCGGGTGATCGGCCTGGTGACGCTGGAGGGCGGGGCGCCGGAGGCGGTGCTCGGCATGCTCTTCGTCGACCCGGCCGCGATGGGCCGCGGCGCGGGCCGGCTCCTGTACGAGCACGCGGTGGCGGTCGCCGCCGGTCTCGGCTGCGCGCGGATCTCGATCGACGCGGACCCGAACGCGGAGCCCTTCTACCGCGCGATGGGCGCGGTCACCGTCGGCCGGGTGCCGTCGGGGTCGATCGCCGGGCGCACGCTGCCGCAGATGACGGCCGAGGTGCCGGGCGTACGCGCGTACTGACGCCGCCCGGCCGGTGCCCGCGGCGGGTCAGCCGCGGGCGCCGACCAGGAACAGCAGCCAGATGAAGAAGGCCAGCAGGTGGGCGACCACCACGTACATCAGGACGCGCAGGACGACGCCGCGCTCCTTGCGGCTCTCGCTGCCGTTGGTGGTGCCGACCACGGAGGAGTAGCGCGGCTGCGGCTGCTCGGGGGCGGGCGGAGGGGTGGAACCGGCCGCCGGGGTGGGCGCGGGACCGGGTGCGGGGCTGGGTGCGGGAGTGCTCATCACCGTTCTCCTCGGGTGGTCTCGGTGCCGATGCACAGGGCGGAGGTCTCGCTCTGCATGAGCGTGTGGACGAACAGCAGGTCCACTCCCCCGGTCCCGGCCGCCTCCAGGCGGTGCGGCACGAGGGAGTCGAAGTGCGCGGAGTCGCCGGGCGCGAGGGTGTGGACGCGGTCACCGAGGCTGAGCCGCAGCGTGCCGCCGGTGACGTAGAGCCACTCCTCGCCGGGGTGCACCCGCACCAGGGCGCGCTGGGCGCCGGAGGGGACGTGCACCCGCAGGGCCTGCATCGCGCGCCCGGTGCCGCCGGCCCGCCAGTACGTCCAGCCGCCGGCGGGCACGGCGGTCATCAGGTCGCCGCGTACGATGGGATCGGGCTCGGCCTCCGTCTCGCCCAGCAGGTCGGAGACGGTGGTGCCGTAGAGCCTGGCGAGGCCGAGCAGGACCGGCAGTGAGGGCTGGCGCAGGCCGGACTCCAGCCGGGACAGATGCGCCGCGGACAGCTCCAGACGCCGCGCCGCGGTCTCCAGCGTGAGTCCGCCGGCGCGCCGCCGGTCCCGCAGCCTCGGGGCGAGGACGAGCTGGTCCGTGGGCAGCGCACCCGGGGGTGGCGCGCTGCCCACGGAGCTGATGGTGTCCGTGCTGTCGCTGGCGTCCATGCGTCCATGGAACAGCACGTCTTACCCGTGGGGCAAAAAATTTGCCCCAGAGGCAAATCACCGTATGCGGGCGACACCTCCGTAGACGCCGATCCGCCGCAGTTCCTCCGGCGTCAGCTCGGAGCCGTCCTCGGGGTGCCACAGAGGGACCTGTACCAGACCGGGCTCGACCAGGTCGTATCCGTCGAAGAGGGCGAGCACCTCGGCGTGGCTGCGGGCGGTCAGCGAGGCGGTGGCCTTCTTGTAGACCTCCATCACCTCCGGCGCCACCTCGGCGTGGAAGTCGGCGGTGGCGTGCGAGAGCACCAGGTAGCTGCCGGCCGGCAGCGCCTCGCGCAGCGTCGCCAGCATGCCCGCCGGGTCCTCCTCGTCGGTGACGAAGTGCAGCACCGAGACCAGCAGCAGCGCGACCGGCTCGTCGAAGTCGATCAGCTCGCTGATCGTGGGGTGCTCCAGGATGGTGCGCGGCTCGCGCATGTCACCGAGGAAGAAGCCGGTGTTGCCGGTGCCGATCAGCCGCGCGCCGGCGTGCGTGGCCACGATCGGGTCGTTGTCGATGTAGGCGATCCGCACGTCGGGCGAGACCTCGTGCGCGATCTCGTGGGTGTTCGGCGAGGTGGGGATGCCGGTCCCGATGTCGATGATCTGCCGCACCCCGCATTCCTCGACCAGGTACCGGACGGCTCTGCGCAGGAACTCACGGTTGGCGCGGGCGCCCAGGACCACGTCCGGGGCGACATCGAGGACACGCTGCGCCGCTTCCCTGTCCACCTCGTAGTTGTCCCAACCACCGAGGAAGTAGTCGTACATACGAGCCGGGTGCGGCCTGCTGGTGTCTATCTCGTCGACGGGGAATCCCTGGTCGGTCACGCCGTCCTCCGCTTCCATCTGCATCCGTGCTTCCGTGCTGTTTCCGCTGGTTCCGCGGTTTTCACCGCTTGTACTGCTCGTACTGCCTGTGGTGCTCGTACTGCCTGTGGTGCCTGTGCCGCCGTGCTCACCGTGCTCACCCGAGGAGGAAATCCGCGTCCCCCGCCTTGGCGCCCTGGATGAAGGTGGTGATCTCGTGATTGGTGTAGATCAGCGCCGGGCCGTCCGGGTCGGTCGACTGGCGCAGCGCCACCCGTCCGTCGTTCAGCCGCTTGGCCTCCACGCAGGAGCCCCCGTTGCCGCCGCTCCATGGCTTGCGCCACCCGTCGGGGCCCAGTGCGGCGGCGGGCATTCCGTTGTAGATGTCGTCGTTGCTGACGCGATCCATGGTTCAGATCTCCTTGCGCATGCCATCGAGGATGGCCTTGGTGCTCTGTGCCGGCGCGGCCTGCGCGCACATCCGGTCGAGCGCCTCCAGGAAGGTGGTGACGTCGTCGCGTTCGTCGAAGTAGACGCCGCCCACCAGGCTCTCGGAGTAGGCGATGTCCGGGATTTCCTGGAGCTGGAACCGGAAGATGTGGAACGGCCCGTACATCGCGGGGTGCGGGCCCATGGCGAACGGCATGACCTGCAGCCGTACGTTCTGCAGTTCGGTCGCGGCGGCGAGGGCGTCCATCTGCTCGCGCATGACCTGCCGGCCGCCGATCGGGCGGCGCAGCACGGTCTCGTCCATGACCACCCACAGCAGCGGGGGCTTCTCGGTGCGCCGGACCAGCGCCTGCCGCTCGACCCGCAGCGCGACCAGCCGCTCGATCTCGTCGGCCGCCGCGTGCGGCAGCCCGGCGCGCAGCACGGCACGCGCGTAGGCAGGGGTCTGGAGCAGGCCGGGGACGTAGTGCGGCTCGTAGGCGCGGATGACGGACGCCTCGCCCTCCAGGCTGACGAAGGCGCTGAACCAGTCGGGCAGCACATCGCGGAAGCTGTGCCACCAGCCGGGCCGGTTGGCCTCGCGGGCCAGTGCCAGGAAGCCGCCGATCTCGTCGGGAGCGGTGATTCCGTAGGTGACCAGGAGCTTCTCGACATAAGGGATTTTCAGCCCGACTTCCGCCTTTTCCATCCGCCGGATGGTGGCGTGGGTCACATCGAGGGCCTGCCCGGCCTGCTCGAAGCTGAGCCCGGCGCGCTCGCGGAGGTCCTGGAGCCGCTTGCCGAGCACCATGCGCAGGACAGTCGGGGCGCCGCCCGGCCGTGGGTCCATCACCTGGCTCGACCTCCAACTCCCTTGACTCGTAAGCAGTGTGGCATGCCGTCAGCGACAGCAACAGTGTGTTCTGTTGAATTTGCAAATTACAGAACGGACCTTGCCATGTGTCCCGGGCGAGCCTCATAGTTACGGAGTGGTTCCTTCACCCGACGCACTCCGACGCGAGCGCCACGACATCGTGGACGGCTGCGACCGTCACGACGTCTTCCGGCTGCCCGCGCTGAGCGCCTCGGTGGCGGACGCCCGGGGCCGGATACGCGAGCGGCTGGCGGAGTGGGACGCGGACCCGGAGCTGTGCGACGACGCGAGCCTGGTGGTCACGGAGCTGTTCACCAACGCCGTCCGGCACACCGAGAGCGAGAAGATCACCTGCGTCCTGCGCGAGCGCGGCGCGGTGGTGCGGCTGGAAGTGACCGACCAGGGCAGGGGCGTGCAGGAACCCGTACCGTGCGACGCGGGCACGGAGGCGGAAGGCGGCCGCGGACTGCTCCTGGTGAGCGTGCTGGCGCTGGCCTGGGGATCGGATCCCGCGGAGAACGGAACAGGGCGCGTGGTGTGGGCCGAACTGGCCGCGCACCACGCGCCCTCCGCGTAGAGCGGCGCCTGAAGGCATCAGGGGTCCGGCGGCTCCGGGGCTTCAGAGCGGCAGCAGATCCGGGCGCTTGGCCGTCACGTCGTCGCCCGAGGACTCCCCGCGCAGCCGGCGGCCGATCCACGGCACCAGATACTCCCGGGCCCACTGGATGTTGTCCCTGCGCACCTCCGACGGCGCCCGGTGCGACTCCGGCGGCCACTCCTGGTCGGGGTCGGCGGGCACGTCGAGACCGAGCACCTGGGCCGCGCGCAGCGCCACCCGGGTGTGCCCCTCGGGCGACAGGTGCAGTCGGTCGCCGCTCCACGCCCTGCGGTCCTGCACCGACCGCAGCGACCACAGGTCGAGCACCGGGCAGTCGTAGCGGTCGGCGATGGACCGGACATGGGCGGTGTACGTGGCGATCTTGCCGCGCAGGTGCCGCAGTACGGGCACGCCGCGGGTGTCGAAGCCGGTACAGACCAGGACGGTGCCGACGGCGCCGCTGAGGTCGGCGACGGCGGCCTCGAAGCGCTCGGCGATGGCGTCGGGGTCGCTGCCCGGGCGCAGGATGTCGTTGCCGCCCGCGCAGAAGCTCACCAGGTCGGGGGCGAGTTCCTTGGCGCGCGGCACCTGCTCGGCCACGATCTGGTCGAGCAGCCGGCCGCGGACCGCGAGGTTGGCGTAGCCGAAAGTGTGCTCCTCGCGCCGGTCGGCGAGGAGTACGGCCAGGCGGTCGGCCCAGCCCACGTACATGCCGTCAGGACCGGGGTCGCCGACGCCTTCGGTGAAGCTGTCCCCCACCGCGGTGTACGACCCGATCGCACTTTTGTCTTCTGTCTGCGGATCTGTCTGCGCATCGTCAGCCACGTCGGACCATCTTTCTCCTCCGGCTGTGACCTACGCGACCGTAAGGAGGGGTTGACGCGACGTGATTCATCCCACCAGGTCAAACCCGGCGCGGACGGAATACGGCGGCATCCGGGCCGTCGGCGGGCGAGGACACATACCGACCGGTACGTGGTCCCCCGCGCTGCCGTATCGTCGGCAGTGCCCCAGCTCGCAACGTATGAGGCACCGTATGAGAGGTAGGAGGACCCCGGTGACGCAGGAACTGCCGCAGACCGACCCGACCGGAACCGAGCCGATACCGCCGTCCACGGCGGGGCCCGCGTCCGAGCCCGAGCTGAACGGTGTGCGCAATTTCCGGGACGTCGGGGGCCTGCCCACCGCGGACGGCCGCCGGGTCAGGCACGGCGTGCTCTTCCGCAGCGGTCATCTCGCGCACGCCGACGCCGGCGACACGGCGTTCCTCGCGGGCCTCGGCCTGCACACCGTCTTCGACTTCCGCAATCGGGACGACATCGCGCTGGAGGGCCCGGACGTCGCCCTGCCGGGCACCGTGAACGTCAATCTGCCGCTGTCCGACCCCGCGCTGGGCGACAACGCCGACTTCTGGCGGACGGTGCGCGACGGCAACCTGGAGCAGCTGGAGGCGCTGCTGGGCGACGGCCGCGCCGCGGACCGGATGGCGGGCTCGTACCGCAAGCTGATCCGCGAGCGCACCGCCGAGCACGCGCGGATGCTGGAGCTGCTTACCGAGCCGGTGGCCCCCGCCGTCCCCGCGCTGTTGCACTGCGCCGCGGGCAAGGACCGGGCGGGTACGTCGATCGCGATCATCCTGCTGGCGCTGGGCGTCGAGCGGTCCGCCATCGAGGCGGACTACCTGGAGAGCAACGCCCAGCACCGCCGCTACCGGGTGCGCCGCGGCGACGGCAGCACCGGCGCGCAGATCGACCCGGCGGTGATGGCACTGCTCAACCCGCTGTTCGAGGCGCGGGTTGAGTATCTGCGGACCGCCTTCGACACCATCGAGCAGGAGTGGGGCTCGGTGGACCGCTATCTGGAGGAGGGCCTCGGCCTGACCAAGGAGCGCCGCGAGCGGCTGCGCGAGGCGCTCCTGACCGGCTGAGCGCCGCCCCGGTCGGCTGCGGCACTCAGCGGTCGGCCGGGGCGCTCCAGGGTCGGCCGGAGGGCTCAGCGGTTGGCGACCGCCTGCTTGACCAGGGTGCGGCCGAAGTCCCACATCAGGCCGCCGCCACCGTGCGCGTCGTCCATGACGGCGGTGAACGCGGTGACGAAGCGGTCGACGTCCGCCTCGTCGACCACCAGCGGCGGGATCAGCTTGATGACCTCGACGTGGTCGCCGGAGACCTGGGTGAGGATGTGGTGCCGCTGGAGCAGCGGCACCACCACCATCTGCGCGAACAGGCCCTTGCGCGCCGCCTGGAGCATCGTCCAGCGGCTGCGCAGGCCCAGCGACTTGGGGCGGCCGAATTCGATGCCGACCATGAGGCCGCGGCCGCGTACGTCCTTGAGGAATTCGTACTTCTCGACGAGCGCGGCCAGCCGGGTGCGCAGCAGGTCGCCCATCGCCCGGGAGTTCTCGACCAGTCGCTCGTCCTCGACCACCGAGAGGGTGGCCAGGCCCGCGGCCATCGCCTGGGCGTTGGAACCGAAGCTCGCCGAGTGCACCAGCACCCGGTCCATGGAGGAGTAGACCTTCTTGAAGATCCAGTCCTTGCCGAGCGTCGCGCCGACCGGTACGTAGCCGCCGGAGAGTGTCTTGGCGACCGTCAGCAGGTCCGGTTCGACGCCCTCCTCCTGCTGGTAGGCGTAGAAGGTGCCGGTGCGGCCGATGCCGGTCTGCACCTCGTCGCAGATCAGCAGCGCCTTGTGCTTGTGCAGCAACTCCTGGGCGGCGCGCAGGTATCCGGGCGGCGGGATGTAGACGCCGTGCCCCTGGATCGGCTCGACGATCATGGCGGCCACGTCGCCGCGCTTCAACTCCCGCTCCAGCGCGTCCAGATCGCCGACCTCGATCTCGGTGTCGGGCAGCAGCGGCGCGAAGCCGTCCTGGAAGCCGGCCTCTCCGTTGACCGAGAGCGAGCCGGTGGTCAGGCCGTGGAAGGAGTGCTTGCAGTACAGCACGCGCTTCCTGCCGGTGGCGTAGCGGGCGAATTTCAGCGCGGTCTCGACGGCCTCGGTGCCGCTGTTGCCGAAGAACACCCGGTCCAGGTGCGGCGAGTGGGCGAGCAGCTTCTCGGCGAGCAGTCCGGGCAGCGGCTGGCAGTCGAAGCGGGTGAGGTCGGCCAGGCCCGCGTCGAGCACGTCGTGCAGCGCCTTGCGGACCACCGGGTGGTGCCGGCCGACGCCCATGACGCCGAAGCCGGCCAGCATGTCGAGGTAGTCGTTGCCCTCGGCGTCCCAGAAGTGGGCGCCCTCGGCCCGCTCGTAGACCTTGTCGAAGCCGATGGTGTGCAGCATGCGCGGGAGCTGGTGGTTGAGGTGCTTCCCGTGCAGCTCGTAGCGCTCACCGCCGCGCTGGGCGAGCAGCGTCGCCAGGTCGAACCCCTTGGCCGGACCGGGCACTTCGGCGCCCGTGGCGTCGGGATCCGTCGCGCCGCGGCCCGTGGCCGCGCCGCTCTCAGACGATGTCATCGCTCACCTGCTCCTTGTGTGCGTGATGGGGTACGGCCGCGCGCGGCCGGTCGCCCGCGGTGTCGGCCCGCTCCCCGACCGCCACCGTACGCGGCGTGCCGGGCGCGCCGCCGAGGCGGGTCAGGGCGGCGCCGATCCGCCCGGCGATCTCGGCCGGGGTCAGGCCGATGTCTGCCAGCACCTCGGCGCGCTTGGCATGGGCGAGGAACTGCTGCGGGATGCCGAAGTCGCGCAAGGGGACGTCCACTCCCGCGTCGCGCAGCGCCTGAGCGACGGCCGAACCGACCCCGCCGGCGCGGCCGTTGTCCTCCACGACGGCCACCATCCGGTGCCGCGCGGCGAGTTCGGGCAGCGCGTCGTCCACCGGCTTGACCCAGCGCGGGTCGACGACGGTGACGCCGATACCGCGGCCCGCGAGCAGTTCTGCGACCGACAGACAGGTGGCGCCGAGCGCGCCGACGGCGACCAGCAGCACATCGCGGTCCTCGCCGTCGCCCGGCTCGTGCAGGACGTCCATGCCGCCGACCCGGCCGACCGCGGGCAGCGGGTCGCCGACGGTCTCCTTGGGGAAGCGGATGACGGTGGGCGCGTCGTCCACGTCGAGCGCTTCGCGCAGCTGTGCCCGCAATTGGTCGGCGTCGCGCGGCGCGGCGATCCGCAGGCCCGGCACGACCTGGAGGATCGACATGTCCCACATGCCGTTGTGCGAGGCGCCGTCCACTCCCGTGACCCCGGCCCGGTCCAGCACGAAGGTGACCCCGCACTTGTGCAGGGCGACGTCCATCAGCACCTGGTCGAAGGCCCGGTTGAGGAAGGTCGCGTAGATGGCGACCACCGGGTGCAGGCCGCCGGTGGCCAGGCCCGCGGCCGAGGTCGCGGCGTGCTGCTCGGCGATGCCCACGTCGAAGACCCGGTGCGGGTATGCCTTGGCGAAGGCTTCCAGGCCGACCGGCTGGAGCATGGCCGCGGTGATCGCGATCACATCGGGCCGCTCGGCGCCGATCCGCACCATTTCCTTGCCGAAGACCGAGGTCCACGAAGGGCCGCCGGCCGGGGTGATGGGCCGCCCGGTGAGCGGGTTGATGGCGCCGACTGTGTGGAAGCGGTCGGCCTCGTCCTGCTCGGCGGCCGGGTAGCCGCGGCCCTTCTCGGTGAGGCAGTGCACCAGGACCGGGCCGTGGAAGCGTTTGGCGCGGCGCAGCGCGGACTCCACGGCGGCGGTGTCGTGGCCGTCGATCGGACCGACGTACTTCAGGCCCAGGTCCTCGAACATGCCCTGCGGGGCGAAGGAGTCCTTGAAGCCCTTCTTCGCGCCGTGCAGCGACTCGTACAGCGGCTGGCCGATCACCGGGGTCTGCTGGAGCACGTTCTTGCCCCAGGACAGGAAGCGTTCGTAGCCGTCGGTGGTGCGCAGCGTGGTGAGGTGGTTGGCGAGGCCGCCGATGGTGGGGGCGTACGAGCGCTCGTTGTCGTTGACGACGATGATCAGCGGGCGGTCCTTGGCGGCGGCGATGTTGTTCAGCGCCTCCCAGGCCATGCCGCCGGTCAGGGCGCCGTCACCGATGACGGCGACGACATGGTCGTCGCTGCCCTTGACCTGGTTGGCCTTGGCCAGGCCGTCGGCCCAGGCGAGCACCGTGGAGGCGTGGCTGTTCTCGATCACGTCGTGCTCGGACTCGGCACGACAGGGGTAGCCGGACAGGCCGCCCTTGCTGCGCAGCTTGGAGAAGTCCTGGCGCCCGGTGAGGAGTTTGTGGACGTAGGACTGGTGGCCGGTGTCCCACAGGATGCGGTCGGCGGGCGAGTCGAAGACGCGGTGCAGCGCGATCGTCAGCTCCACCACCCCCAGATTCGGTCCCAGGTGGCCGCCGGTCCTGGCCACGGCCTGGACCAGGAACTGCCGGATGTCGGCGGCCAGTTCGTCGAGCCGGCCCTCGGGCAGTGCCTTCAGGTCGCGCGGGCTTTTGATGTTCTCCAGCATCGACATACGTGGACCTCGTTCCCCCTGCCGGGATTGCTGTGTTCAGCCGACCGCTCCTACGGCTCCGGCCGGCCCGGCCCCGGCGCACCGCGCGGGGCGGTGCGCCGGGGAAGGCCCGGCCGGTACGGATGACGGGCCGAGCGCGACGGGCTCGGCCGCAGTCACGGTGAGGTCACTTCGCCCGGTTGGAGGCGACGGTCTCACGGGCGGCGCGGATCGACTCCTTGAGCGAGCCCATCGTGGCCAGGACGGCGGTCGGCTCGTAGCCGCAGTGCGCCATGCAGTTGTCGCAGCGCTCGTCCTTGCCGCGGCCGTACTTGTCCCAGTCGGTCTCGTCCAGCAGCTTCTGGTACGTGGGGACGTAGCCGTCGGCCATCAGGTAGCAGGGGCGCTGCCACCCGAAGAGCGAGTAGTTGGGGATCGCCCAGGCCGTGCAGGGGAAGTCGGCCTTGCCCTCCAGGAAGTCGAGGAAGAGCGGGCTGTGGTTGAGCCGCCACCTGCGCCGGTTGCCGTTGTCGAACGCCTTCTTGAACAGCTCGCGGGTCTGCGTGACGCCCAGGAAGTGGTCCTGGTCGGGCGCCTTCTCGTAGGCGTACGCGGGAGACAGCATCATCTCCTCGACCTTCAGATCGTCATTGAGGTAGTTCATCACCTCGATGATCGTCTGCGGGGTGTCGGTGTTGAAGAAAGTGGAGTTCGTGGTGACCCGGAAACCGCGTCGCTGGGCTTCCTTGATCGCCGCCACGGCCTCGTCGAAGGTGCCTTCCTTGGCCACCGACTCGTCGTGCCGCTCCCGCATACCGTCAATGTGCACGGTAAAGGCAAAGTAAGGGGAGGGTGTGAACTTGTCGATTTTCTTGCGCAGCAGAAGGGCATTGGTGCATAGGAAGACGAACTTCTTCTTCGCCACCAGCTGGCGGACGATCTCGTCGATCTGGGGGTGCATCAGCGGCTCGCCACCCGCGATGGACACCATCGGCGCGCCCGACTCCAGCACCGCGCCGACGGCCTGGGCCACCGGCATGCGCTGCTTCAGCACATTGGCAGGGTGCTGGATCTTGCCGCAGCCCTCACATTTGAGGTTGCAGGCGAAGAGCGGTTCGAGCTCGACGATGAGCGGGAACTTTTCGCGGCGCCTGACCATTTTCTGTTCGAAGAGGTACGACGCGACACGGATGGTCTGACGGAGCGGCATAGCCATCTAGCTCACCTCCAGGGGAGCACGGTAGTGCGGTGCCAATCAAGAAAGGCAGGAACAAGATCTCTGAGCACCCGGAATGCGATGATCCCGGTGCGAAGCGTTCCGACGCGTACGAGTTCGAACTCGGGCGTGTCGACGACGACTCGGGCCGCCGCGATATGGCGCGCTCCTTCGGCGAGGGCGGCGCGCCGCATCGCGGCCGATTCCATGTCCACGGCGATGGCACCGGTCGCCGCCAGTGCGGCGCGCTCGGCGCCCCGCACGACATGGTCGGATTCTGCGAGCGGGCCGGTGTGCACGGTGTGACCGGCCGCCTTGAGCGCGGCGGCGAGCGCCTCGCTCTCGTGACCGTCCTCGGCGACGACCACGTCACCGGGCCGCATGCCGGGGGCGAGCCCCGCGCAGAAGCCGGTGGTGAGGACGGCCGAGCCGTGCAGCTCCGGTTGGTGCAGGGCCTCACGGACCGCCCGGTCGGCGGCCGTCGGGCCCATGCCGGTGCGCAGCACCGTGACCCCTTCGGCGCCGCTCCTGGCGGCTCCCCTGCGCAGCGCGGTCCGCTCGATGCGCAGGGCGCACACCACCAGCAGCGGCGGTCCTGTACGGCCCACGAACTAGGCCCCCTTTCCGGTTCCGGCGGCGCTGCCGGCGGTGACGGCCGGTTCGCCCGCGGTACCGAACGGCTCGTCGCGGACGTAGCGCCCGAGGGCGGTCAGCGGGAAGACCATGCGGTAGAGGTGGTAGTTGATCGAGAAGTCGCGGGGGAAGCCGGTACCGGTGAAGTACGGCTCGTCCCAGGACCCGTCGGGCAGCTGGGTCTCGGTGAGCCAGCGCACCCCGCGCGCGACCGTGTCGCTGTCGCGTTCGCCCGCCGCCAGCAGCGCCATCAGCGCCCACGCCGTCTGCGAGGCGGTGGAGACACCGCGGCCCACCCATTCCCGGTCGGAGTAGGAGCGCAGGTCCTCGCCCCAGCCCCCGTCGTTGTTCTGCACCGATTCCAGCCAGCGCACCGCCCTGCGGATCGCCGGGTGGTCGGCCGGCAGCCCGGCCGCGGCCAGCGCGGGAACCGCGGACCCCGTGCCGTAGATGTAGTTGACACCCCAGCGGCCGAACCAGGCGCCGTTGTCCTCCTGTTCCGCCAGCAGCCAGTCGATGCCCCGCTTGGTGTGGTCGTCGCGTTCGAGACCGAGCGCGGCCAGCATCTCCACCACGTGCGCGGTGACATCGGCGGACGGCGGGTCGATGACCTCGCCGAAGTCGCAGAAGGGCAGCCGGTTGGGGAACGGACTGGTGTTGTCGGCGTCGAAGGCACCCCAGGCTCCGTTGCGCGACTGCATCCCGACGTTCCAGCGGACGGCCTTCTCGACCGCGGAGTCGACGCGAGCCCGGTCCGGGTGCTGGATCCTGCGCAGCGCGAGGACCACCTCGGCGGTGTCGTCGATGTCGGGGTAGATGTCGTTGTGGAACTCGAACGCCCAGCCGCCGGGGGCCAGTCCCGGCCGCTGCACGGACCAGTCGCCCGGCCGGGTGATCTGCTCGCCGAGCATCCAGTCGGCGGCCTTGACCAGCGCCGGGTCGTCCGCGGGGACGCCGGCGTCGGCCAGCGCGATGGCCGCGAGACAGGTGTCCCAGACCGGGGACTGGCACGCCTCGATCATCCGGACGCCCTCTTCGGGCCAGACGGCGAAACGATCCAGCGAGTCGAGTCCGGCCTTGACCACCGGGTGGTCCAGCTCGTACCCCAGCAGGTGCAGGGCGATCACCGAATAGACGGCCGGCGGCTGGATGCCGCCCCAGCAGCCGTCCGCCTCCTGCCGCTCGATGATCCAGCGGGCGCAGGCGTTCATCGCGGTGCGCCGGACCATGCGCGGGCTGAAGCGGCGGTAGACGTGCAGCGCCTGGTCGAGCCGCTCGAAGACGCCGTCCCAGGTCCTGATGGACGCCCTGCGCCGCTTGGGCAGCGGCTGCGCCGGATCGACGTGCAGTTCGTCGATGCCGAACGGGGCCGGGCGGACCGGCCGGTGGGCGCCGACGACGGTGAGCGGCACGATGGTCTGCCGCGCCCAGCAGCCGAAGGAGTAGATGTTCAGCGGCATCCACTTGGGCAGGTAGATGATCTCCGGCGGCAGTTCCGGCAGGTCCTCCCAGCGCCACCAGCCGAAGAGCGCCAGCCAGATCCGGGTGAAGACCCGGCTGGCGGCCACTCCGCCCTCGCCGCGCGACCACTTGGCGGCCAGCGCCATATGGGCCTCGTCCGGGGAGTCCCCGGCCAGCCGCAGCGCGACATACGCCTCGATGGTCGCCGACACGTCGCCGGGACCGCCGTGGAAGGTGGGCCAGGCGCCGTCCGCACGCTGCTGCGAGCGGATCCAGCGGGCCGACGCCGCCGTGATCCGCTCGTCCTGGATACCGAGGAACTGCCGCAGCAGCAGATCCTCGGCGTCCATCGTCACATTGGTTTCGAGGTCGCCCTTCCACCATCCGTCAGGGTGCTGCCGTGCCAGAAGGTGGTCTGCGGCGCGCTGCACGGCACGCTGCGCCGCCGCCTCGGTGCCGTCGGCTGGAACAGGGTCCGGCTCCGAGGTGCTGCTGGCCGAAGGTGTCCGGTGGTCTGGCGTACCTGGACTGCCGTCGGTCGTCGCTGTCATGGCTTCCCCTTTGCAGTTGAGACTTCTGCGGTGTTGGGGCGGCCGTCCGCCGTCACACGAGAGGGACCGGCGACGTTAGCGCTCCACGTTTGTTCTGTCGTTCTGTTTTCCGGCTATTTCTCGCGGACCACCACAAAATCCGCGAGACCTACGAGCTTACGGTGAACATCATCCGGCATGTCCATTTTGTCCAGCGCGGCGATGGCGGTCGCGTACTGCCTTCTGGCCTCCTGAGAGGTCCATTCCCGGCCACCGGCCTCTTCGATCAACGCCGCGCGCATGGCGAACTCTTCCTCGCTGAAGGCACCGGTTTCAGGATTCTTCGCGTCCGCCGCCAGCAGTTCACCCAGCCGCTCCGACGCGGACCCGCCCGCGGCGAGCGCGGCGACCACCGGCAGCGACTTCTTGCGCTGCCGAAGATCGCTCCAGGTCTGTTTTCCGGTGGCGGCCGGGTCGCCCCAGATGCCCAGCAGGTCGTCCACCGCCTGGAAGGCGAGCCCCAGGTGGTAGCCGTACTCCTCCAGCGCGTCGGCGTCGGCGTCCGAGGCCCCGCCGAGCACCGCGCCGATCGAGGAGGCGCAGGCCAGCAGCGCGCCGGTCTTGTTGCCCTCCATCTCCAGGCACTCCTGGACGGTGACCCGCTCGCGGTGCTCGAAGGAGATGTCCTGCGCCTGACCGTCGATCAGTTTGCGGGTGGCGGTGGTCAGCCGCCGGGTGGCCCGGCCGGCGTCGGCCGTGCCCTGTTCGAGCAGCAGCTCGTTGGCGAGCGCGAAGAGCGCGTCGCCGACCAGGATGGCCTGCGCGGGGCCGTGCACCTTCCACACCGTGTCGCGGTGCCTGCGCTGCTCGTCGCCGTCCATCAGGTCGTCGTGCAGCAGCGAGAAGTTGTGCACCAGCTCCACGGCGACGGCGCCGGGGATGCCGGTCTCGGCCGAGGCACGCGCGGCCTCGGCGGACAGCAGCGCGAGCGCCGGGCGTACGGCTTTGCCGCCGTCGCCGTCCGCGGGTCGGCCGGTCTCGTCGATCCAGCCGAAGTGGTAGGCGGCGACGGTGTCCATCGGGGGGGCGAGGCGGGCCACGGCCGCGCGCAGTACCGGGGTGGTCAGGATGCGGCCGTTCTCCAGCAGTGCGATGACGCCGGCAGCGGTCACGTTCTCTCCTCTGGTTGCACCAATAGCACTCATGCCGCCTCCAGGACGCCGTTGTCGAAGGGCATCCCGACCGCGGACAACGCTTCTCGGGAGGCGTGCAGGCCGCTGCGTACCGCGCTTTCCATGGTCGCGGGCCAGCCGGTCGCGGTCCACGACCCGGCCAGGTACAGGCCGGGGGCGCGGGTCACCGGACCGGGCCGCAGCGCGCCGACACCCGGGGTGGGCGCGAAGGTCGCGGTGCGTTCCCGGGTGACGAAGAAATCGCGGACGCCCGCGTCGCGGGCGGCCGGCAGCAGCCGTTCCAATTCGGGCAGGTAACGCGCGCGCAACTCGGACACGGGGAGGTCGATCTCGTCCTCCACGGCCGACTGGGACACGGCCAGGTACTGGCCTCCCCCGGTGAGCCCCGAGCTGGTGGTGCGGTCGAAGACCCACTGGACAGGGCTGTCGAGAGCCGCGAAGAACGGCTGCCGCAGCACTTGTCTGTTGTAGATCACATGCATATTGAGGATCGGCGCGGTGCCGATCCGCAAGAGCTTTTCCGGATCCTGGACAGCTCCCTCGGGCAGCAGCCCGTGCGCCTCGCGCTGCGGGACCGCCAACACCGTGATGTCCGCGTCGAGTTGCTCACCGCGGCCGGGGCCGGTCTCGACCGAGACCTGCCAGCCGCCGTCCACGCCGGGCTTGATGCCGGTGGCCCGCGACCGCAGCATCGTGCGCACTCCGGCGGTCTTCAGCGCCGCTCCGGCCCGGCCGTCGTGCAGGTCGCCCAGCGGCGCCGAGGCCCAGCCGATGTCGGCGGCGCCGGCCTCGGAGAGCAGCCCGGTCTTGAAGACCTTCGCGGCAAGACCCAGCGACGCGTCGGCCGACCGCGCGTTGAGCGTGGCGACCCCGACCAGGTCCCACAGCGCCTCGATGGTGCGCGCGGACTGCCCGCGCGCGGCCAGCCAGCTCGCGAAGTCGGTGCGGTCCAGGGCCGGGTCGTCCAGGTCGAGCCTGCCCAGGGCGAGCGCGGCGCGGCCCACCGAGGCGCGCTCGGCCAGGCTCAGGTGCGGGTAGCGCAGCAGTCCCGCGGCCAGGTGCAGCGGCACCGGCAGCGCGGTGCGGCTGAGCCGGCCGAGCCGCAGGGTGTCGGCCGCCAGCACCGGGACGTCCAGCCGGTCCTGCAGGGTGACCAGGTCGCGGGCCGCGATCCGGTCCAGGAACCACTGGTAGGCGGTGCAGCAGCGAAGGAAAACGTGCTGGCCGTTGTCGACGGTCAGCTCACCGCGCTTGAAGGAGAAGGCGAGTCCGCCCAGGCGCGGCCGGGCCTCGGTGAGGGTGACCCGCACCCCGGCGTCGGCCAGGGCGAGCGCGGCCGTGGTGCCGGCCAGGCCGCCGCCGATCACCACGGCGGTCCGCATGCCGCCGCTGCCGGCGGTTGTCTCGTGGTTCATGTCCCGCTGTTCCCGGCCGTGTTGGTGACTGTCTTCGCGACTGTCGCCCCGGCCGTCGTGCTGATCCACGGTCATGCGTCCCTCCCCCCTTCGGTCCCGCCGCACCGAACACGGTGAACCGTTGCTGGCAGTGACGCTGTGCGTGTCCCGGTGGTTGCCTTGTCGCCCACGTACTGTGCCCCGTTCCGTGCGCGCGGACCCGCGCCGTCGGGGGATGGTCTCACGCGTCACCTCGTGGGGAGCGTGCGGTGCGCCGCGCGTCGAGTCCGGCCAGGCCGCGGACGGCGACGTACGCCTTCTCGCGCCCGGGCAGCGAGACCCGGCCGCGCAGTACGGCCTCGGGGTCGGCGGCGATCCGCTCCAGCAGCCTGCGGTAGATCCCGGCCATCGCCGAGACGCAGGCGCCGCTGCGCCGGTCGAGCATCGGCAGCAGCCGGTATCCGGTGGCGAACAGGGCGCGGGCGCGCCGTACTTCGAACTCCACCAGGCCGGCGAAGTCGGAGCCGGGCGGCGGGGTGTCGCTGTGGAAACCGGCGGCGCAGCCGAACTTGGCGAGATCCTGCGCGGGCAGGTACGTCCGTCCGTTCCCGGCGTCCTCGCGGACGTCCCGGAGGATGTTGGTGAGTTGCAGGGCGAGGCCGAGCGTGTCGGCATATTCCGCGGCACGGGCATGATCGTGCCCATTCGCGGTGCCGAACACGCCAAGCGAGAGCCGTCCGATCGCGCCCGCCACGCAGCGGCAGTAGACGGCCAGGTCGTCCCAGGTCTCGTAGGTCTCGCCGCGGACGTCCATCAGGACGCCGTCGATGAGTTCGTCGAGCCCTTCCAGCGGCAGCGGGAAGCGCCGGCCGGCGTCGGCGAGCGCGACCGCGACCGGGTCGGTGTCGTCCTCGGCGACCTCGCCGGCGCGGATCCTGGTGAGCAGCGCACGGGTGCCGTCGAGCCGCTCGGCCTTCTCCTCCGGCGGGAGTTCACCGTCGCCGATGTCGTCGACCCGGCGCGAGAACGCGTACAGCGCGGACATCGCCTGCCGCTTCTCGGCGGGCAGCAGGCGGATTCCGTACGCGAAGTTGCGGGCCTCGTGGCCGGTCACAGCCTCGCAGTAGCGGTATGCCGCGAGCACGGGACCGGACGTGTGGGCGGAACCGTTCACGGTCCGGCTCACCCCTCTCTTCGCAATGTCGACCCCACCTCGCGCAGCAGGCCGGGCTTGGTGGCTTTCGGCGAAACCGCCAGTACGTCGTACCCCGCTCCTTCGACCGCCTTCAGCGCGGCACGGCCGCCGCCGACGAATCCGGCGAGCAGCAGCCTGAGCCTGCCACGGACGCTGCCCACCAGGGGGGTACCTTCATCCAACAAGTATCCGGCGCGCTCCGCTTCGAAAGCCACCAGGGCACGCACCTGTGCGCCGGCCGTGACCGCGGCGAGATCTGACTCCTCGACAGCGAACCGCTTCATGTCCTGCGCGGGCAGGTAGATCCGGTCGCGGGCGAGGTCCTCGGCGACGTCCTGGAGGTGTTCGACGATCTGCAGCGCCGTGCAGACCGCGTCGGACCGGCGGACCCGCTCGGGGGTCGAGGTGCCGGTGATGGAGAGCACCAGCCGGCCGACCGGATTGGCCGACAGCTCGCAGTACGCGAGCAGGTCGTCGTACGTCTCGTAGCGCCGTACCTGCTGGTCCTGGCGGTTGGCGGCGATCAGGCCGAGAAAGGGTTCCGGGGTCAGCGCGTGCTTGCGGACCGTGGGCTGGAGCGCGAGCAGCAGCGGGTGACGGGGGGTGCCGTCGAACACCCGGTTCAGGTCGGCCTCGAAGGCGTCGAGCATCGCGAGCCGGTCGTCGGCGCTGTCCGCGGGCAGGCCGAGCCGGACCGCGTCGTCCCGGCCGCCGGCCGCGAGGTCGCCGTCACCGATGTCGTCGACGAGCCGGGCGAATCCGTATACCGCCATCAGGTCCCGGCGCCAGGCGCGCGGCAGGAACACCGGTGCGACGGGGAAGTTCTCGCGCGCGGCCTTGTCCAGGACGGCCCGGGACTCCGCGTCCCCGGTCACCGTGGATGTCCCGGCACACAGGCGGCGAACGTGCCCCGGAGCAGGATGGTCCCGATCATCATGGCCGCCACACCCCCCGTTCTACACCGCCCAGCAGCAGATACTTCCCATTTCGGACACACCGCTCCGGGTGTCGCACCCGGGTGTCGACCAGCGGCATCAGCGGTATCGATCATCGGCAGGCTCCCAGCACCGGTACAGCTTACGACCGGTGATGCTGCGGCGTACGCCGGGGGCGTGACACGTGGTGCGATTGAAATACAAGGTCCCCGCCGGATCGTCCGACGGGGACCTCGTACACCTGAGAGCGGGCAGAAGACGGCGGTGGGCGGCTACTTGGTGTGGTCCTCGTACGCCTTGAGCACGTCGTCGGTCGGGCCGTCCATCAGCAGTTCGCCCTTCTCCAGCCACACCACGCGGTCGCACGTGTCGCGGATGGAGTTGTTGTTGTGGCTGACCAGGAAGACGGTGCCGGCCTCCTTGCGCAGCTCCCGGATGCGGGCCTCGGAGCGGCGCTGGAAGGCGCGGTCGCCGGTGGCCAGTGCCTCGTCGATCATCAGCACGTCGTGGTTCTTGGCCGCCGCGATCGAGAACCGCAGCCGGGCCGCCATACCGGAGGAGTACGTCCGCATCGGCAGCGAGATGAAGTCGCCCTTCTCGTTGATGCCCGAGAAGTCGACGATCCCCTGGTAGCGGCTACGCACCTCCTCCTGCGTCATGCCCATGGCCAGACCGCCGAGGATCACATTGCGCTCACCCGTCAGGTCGTTCATCAGCGCCGCGTTGACACCCAGCAGGGACGGCTGGCCGTCGGTGTAGATCTTCCCGCGCTCCGGCGGCAGCAGACCGGCGATGGCCCGCAGGATCGTCGACTTGCCGGAGCCGTTGGAGCCGATGATGCCGATCGCCTCACCGCGGTACGAGGTGAAGCTGACGCCCTTGACCGCGTGCACGCGGCGGACGTTCGGCGACGACTTGCGCGACAGCAGCCGGCCGAGCGCCGCGGTGGCGCTGCCCCGGCCGGTGCCGGCGCCGTGCACGGTGTAGACGATGTGCACGTCGTCCACGATCACCGTGGGGACACGGGTGTCGGAGGGCCGCTGGGTCCTCTCGACGCTCTGCTGCTCAGCCACGGCCATATTGCTCCTCCGCCTTCCAGAAGTAGACGTAGCCGCCGATGCCCACCAGCAAGGCCCAGCCGACCGCCGAGGCCCACACGTGCGGGGGCAGCTGCGAGGAGGTGACGCTGTCGATCAGCGCGAAACGCATCAGGTCGATGTAGACCGCGGCGGGGTTGATGTCGAGCAGGATGCGCACGAAGTGCGGCGCGCTGTTGGTCAGCTTGTCGATGCTGTACATGACGCCGGACATGTACATCCAGGTGCGCAGGATGAACGGCATCAGCTGCGCCAGGTCCGTCATCTTGCTGCCGAGCCGCGCCACGATCAGCGCCAGGCCGGTGTTGAAGATCCACTGCGTGAACAGCGCCGGGAACAGCAGCAGCCAGTTCATGGTCGGTACCTCGCCGGTCATCAGCACGATGGCCAGCAGGACGAACATCGACATGATCAGCTGCTGCAGCTGCATCAGCGTGAAGGCGATCGGCATCGAGGCGCGCGGGAAGTGCAGCGCCCTGATCAGACCGAGGTTGCCGGCCACCGCACGCACACCGCTGAGCACCGAGGACTGCGTGAAGGTGAAGATGAAGATGCCGGTGACCAGGAAGGCGATGAAGTTGTCGATGCCTTTGCTGGTGCCGATCAGCAGACCGAAGATCAGGTAGTACACCGCCGCGTTCAGCAGGGGCGTCATCACCTGCCAGAGCTGGCCGAGTCGGGCCTGGGTGTACTGCGCCTGAGTGCGCGCCTTGGCGAACTCGTTGATGAAATGTCGCCGGCCCCACAACTGGCGGGTGTACTCCACCAGGCCCGGCCGGGCGCCACTGACGGACAGACCGTACTTGGCCGCCAGCTCGGTGGGGCTGAGGCCGTCATCGGCCGTGGGTGCGGGTGGGGCACCGACGGCGACCGCACCATCGTGCGTTGTCTCGCTCACAGTTGACACTTTCGTCCTCAAGGTGCGCGCCGGGGGCAGGGGGATTCCCGGGCTGCGCCTGATGCTCTCAGGTCCGAGCTTGTCAGATGATCGGGGGTCGGCCCAGCCGGGTCAACCTCCAGACGGTCCGCCAGCGCATCGCCCGCCGCGGACCGCACGGTGTGGCCCAGCCCTCGCGGAATCCGCCGAGCCAGGCACGCAGCGCCGGCCGGGACGGCCTGCGCGCCAGCGTCAGCAGGAACCAGACGCCGAGGTAGACCGGGACCAGGGGCCAGGGCAGATTGCGCCGGGCCAGCCACACCCGGTTACGGGCCACCATCCGGTGGTAGACCGCGTGCCGCGCCGGTGAGGTCGCCGGGTGGAAGAGCACCATGTCATGCCGGTAGTCGATCAGCCAACCCGCGTCAAGGGCGCGCCAGGCCAGATCGGTCTCCTCGTGGGCGTAGAAGAACTCGGCGGGCAGCGGGCCGACCTGCTGGATGACCCGGCTGCGTACCGCGCACGCGCCGCCCAGGAAGGTGGTGACCCGGGAGTCCCGCATCGGGTCGGACGCGCGCAGGCGGGGGACGTGCCTGCGCTGGGTCTGCCCGGTCTCCGGATCGGCGATCCGGAAGCTGATGATGCCCAGTTCCGGATCGGCGTCGAACGCCTGCCGTACCAGTTCCGCGGTGTCGTCACCGGGCAGCAGCCCGTCGTCGTCCAGGAACAGGACGACGTCGACCTCCTCCGCGCCGGGTCCGAACAGCTCGATGCCGACATTGCGGCCGCCGGGGATGCCCAGGTTCTCGGGCAGTTCCGCGGTGCGCACCTGGGGCGGCAGCGGCGGCAGCGGCGATCCGTTGCCGACCACCGCGACCGCCACGGGCGGGCCCTGCTGCTTGGCGACCGAGTCCAGCAGGTCGTTCAGCTCCGCGGGGCGGTTGCCCATGGTGATGATCACCGCGCCGAGTCGCAGCGGCGCCCCCGGCGTGCTCACTTCAGCCTGCTCGACGCGAGGACCGATACCAGATGCAGCAGGGTTTGCAGCAGGGCGATTCCGGCCAGGACGGCGACGCCGAGCCGGGTGAAGAACAGGTCGTCGCGGATCTGGTCGAGGACGGCCAGCACCAGGATGAGCAGGGACGCCTCGACACCGAGCACCAGGCGGTGGAACTTCAGCGCGGCCGCGGCCCGGCGGGCCAGCGCGACGCCGGACGAGCGCGGCTCGGACGCCGCCTCCTTGACCGGTGGCAGTCCGCCCTGGTGGCGGGCGACACCGACGAGGTCGGTCTCTGCCTTGATCAGCACCGCGCCGAGCGCGGCCAGGGTGCCCAGGAACGCCCACAGCCAGTCGATCCGGCCGCTGCCCCACAGGTCGGCGGCGCGCAGCCCGAAGCCGACCAGCACGGCGGCGTCGCACAGATAGGCGCCGACCCGGTCCAGGTAGACGCCGGACAGCGAAAACTGCTGCTTCCAGCGGGCGATCTCGCCGTCCACGCAGTCCAGCAGCAGGTACAGCTGCACCATCAGCACACCGAGGACGGCGCCCGCGATCCCGGGCACCAGCAGCGCGGGGGCGGCGAGCACGCCGAAGACGGTCATCAAATACGTCAGCTGGTTGGGCGTGACGCGAGTGGGCGCGAGGTGCCGGTCTATGCGCAGCGACAGCTCGCGCATGTAGAGCCGGCCGGCCCAGTGCTCGCCGCTGCGCCGGTCCTTGACACCCGGCGGGTGCACGACCGGGCGCAGTTCAGCTACTGATGGCTTTGACATAGTCGGCGTATGCGTCCCTGATCTCGGTGGCGGACAGGTCGAGGTGTTCGAGGATCGTGTAGCGGCCGGGGCGGGTCTGCGGGGCGTAGCGCACGACCTCGACGAACTCGGCCTCGGTGAAGTCGACGTCGGCCGCCAGCACCGGCAGTCCGTGCCGACGCAGCACCTCCGCGACCAGACCGGCCTGCTCGGTCGCGCCGCGCAGGTGCATGGCGAAGGTGGCGCCCAGGCCCGCGCCCTCGCCGTGGGCCGGCGCCCGCTGCGGGAAGAGCAGGTCGAAGGCGTGCAGGATCTCGTGGCAGGAACCGGACGCCGGGCGGCTGTCGCCGCTGACCGACATCGCGATGCCGGAGAGCACCAGCGCCTCGGCGAGCGTGGTGAGGAAGTCGTCGTCGCCGATGCCGCCGGTGTGCCGCAACACCGCCTCGCCCGCGGTACGGGCCATGGCCGCGGCCAGTCCGTCGACGCGTTCGCCGGTCTCCCGGTGGGACAGCTCCCAGTCCGCGATCGCGTTGATGTTGGAGACCGCGTCGCCGATACCGGAGCGGACGAAGCGGGCGGGTGCCTCCCGGACCACGTCCAGGTCGATGGCGAGCGCGATCGGCGGCGGGACACCGTAGGAACCGCGTCCGTTGTCGTTGTCCAGGGTGGCCACCGGCGAGCAGATGCCGTCGTGCGACAGATTGGTGGCCACCGCGACCAGCGGCAGGCCGACCCGGGCCGCGGCGTACTTCGAGGCGTCGATGATCTTGCCGCCGCCCAGCGCGACGACCGCGTCGTAGCGGTTGCCGCGCATCGCGTCGGCGAGCTTGACGGCCGCGTCGATGCTGCCGCCGCCCACCTCGAACCAGTCGGCGTCGGGCAGTGTCACCGACAGCCGCTCGCGCAGCGCCACGCCGGAGCCGCCGCTGGCGGCCACCGCGAGCCTGCCGGAGCTGGAGATCCGCTGGTCGGCCAGGAGCGCGCCGAGGCCGTCCAGGGCGCCCGCCCTGATATCGACGACGACCGGCGACGGAATCAGCCGGGTCAGTACTGGCACGCAATCACCCGCCCCTTGGCGAGGTCGTCGTGATTGTCGATCTCGACCCAGGCGACGTCGCCGATCGGGGCGACGTCGATGGTGAAGCCGCGGTCGACCAGCTCCTGGTAGCCGTCCTCGTAGTAGAGGTCGGGGTCGCGCTCGAAGGTGGTCTTCAGCGCGTCCGCCAGTTCGGCCGCCGCCTCGCCCTCGATGAGGGTGACGCCGATGTACTCGCCGGTGGCCTGCGCCGGGTCCATCAGCTTGGTGATCCGCCGCACTCCCCTGCCGGGCTCGGCGACGACCTTCATCTCCTCGTCGGCGAGCTGCTTGACGGTGTCCAGCGCGAGCACGATCCGCTTGCCGCCGCCGCGCGCGGCCAGCAGCGTCTTCTCCACCGAGACCGGGTGCACGGTGTCGCCGTTGGCCAGAATCACACCGTGCCCGAGGACGTCACGGGCGCACCACAAGGAGTAGGCGTTGTTCCACTCCTCGGCCTTGTCGTTGTCGATCAGCGTGAGCTTCAGGCCGTACGTGCGCTCCAGGGCGTCCTTGCGGGCGTAGACCGCTTCCTTGCGGTAGCCGACGACGACGGCGACCTCGGTGAGCCCGATCTCCGCGAAGTTGGCCAGGGTCAGGTCGAGGACGGTCAGGCTGTCCGCGGCGCCTTCCGGCCCCTCGGGACCGACGACCGGCACCAGCGCCTTGGGCAGGGTGTCGGTGTGGGGGCGAAGACGCCGTCCGGCGCCGGCCGCCAGCACAAGGCCGATCATGCGGGTTCTCCTGATTCGTCGTGCACAGCCGGCGCCGCCGACGACACCCAGAAACGCACGCTCTCGGTGAGGACCAGCAGGGCGAGCGCGACGGCGAGCACCGTCAGCGCGACCGTGAAACCTGTGTGGTGGGCGAGGGCGGCCATGAGGGCGACCACCAGGGTGCGGCCCTCGTGCCCGCCGGCCGCCCGCACCAGGGCCCGCGGCGGCGCCCCGGTGCCACCGCGGATGCGGTACACCGTGTCGTAGTGATGGTAGGCGACCGCGGCCACCAGGCCGAAAGCAGCGGGCAACGCTCCGTTCACCCCGGAGACGGCCGCCAGTGCCAGGACGGTGCCGTACTCGCCGGCCCTGAAGAACGGCGGCACCAGCCAGTCCAGTGCCCCCTTCAGCGGCCGGGCGACGGCGAAGGCCGAGGTCAGGACATAGAACGCGGCGGCGAGGACGGGCCACCAGCTGCCCCGGGAGGCGAGTGCGGCGGTCGCGGTCACCGCGGCGGCGCCGATCAGCGCGACGACGGGCGGTACGAAGACCGGCATGCGCCGGGCGAGCGGGCGCAGGGCGCGGGCCCCGGCCTCGGCGAGCGGGCCGCTGTCGGCGAGGTCGGCGAGCGCCTGCGCGGCACGGTCGGTCCGCTGGGCCCTCCGGGTGAGGGAGCGCAGCACCCGGCCCGCGGTGGTGTAGCAGGCGGCGAGGCCGCAGCCGACGAGCAGGACGACGAAGGTGATCCGCGGGGTGGTGACCGCGGTGAGCACGGCGATCAGGGCCCAGCGCTCGCCGATCGGCAGCACGACCATCCGCCGTACCCACACCGTCCAGCCGACGCTGTCCAGGCGGCCGGACAGGGCCGCGGTCGGGCTGGTGTTGGCGGCGGCGTCGTGATTGGCCTCGGTGAAGGCGAAGTCGACCACATGCCGGCAGGTCTGGAGCACCATCGCGCCCAGCGCCAGGGCCCATACGTCGTCCCCGCCGCGGGCGGCGCCGAGCGCGAGTCCCGCGTAGTACGCGTACTCCTTGGCCCGGTCGAAGGTGGCGTCCAGCCAGGCGCCGAGCGTCGAGTACTGCAGGGAGTAGCGGGCGAGCTGGCCGTCGGTGCAGTCCAGGACGAAGGAGGCCAGCAGCAGCACCCCGGCCGCCACGTACCCGCCCCTGGTGCCGGTGGCCGCGCAGCCGGCGGCGATCAGCGCGACGAGCAGGGAGGCGGTGGTGACCTGGTTGGGGGTCAGACCGCGGCGGGCGCACCAGCGGGCGAGGTAGCGCGAGTACGGGCTGATGAAGTGGGTGGTGAAGAAGCCGTCGCGGGACTTCACGGCGCTGCGCAGCCGTACCGACTCCTCGTCCACGGCGGCGACGGCGGCCTCGGCGGCGGCCCGCCCGGCGCTGTCGGCGGGGACGGCCGCGACCAGGACGCCCAGCTCCGGGCGGTACGGGGCGGCGCCCTGCGCGTCGAGGGCGTCGGCGAGGGCGTCGGGGAGCGGGGCCGTGGGGGCGGCCCCGTCGGCGGCGCGCGGTCCCGCGGCCACCGGGGCGGCGGCGAGCGCCGCGAGCGCACCGGTCAGCGCCTGGCGGGCGGCGGGCCTGGCGGACACCGCTCCCGGGACGGCGGCGGCGTCGAAGCGCGGGTCGGTCAGGGCGAGCCGCAGCGCGTGCCGGTGACCGACGAAGCGCCGGTCGACGACGGCGACCCGGTCCTCGGCGGGCGCCTGGGCGAGCAGCTCGGCCACGGCGTCGGGCGTGTCCGCCTCGACCACCTGGAATCCCAGCGCCCGCAGGTCGTCCGCGAGCGGCGCCGCGGGTCCCGCGGCGTGCGGGCCGGTGACAATGGCGGTCGGCAGAGGAACTCACTCCCTGAAACGTGCGTGAACTGCGGTGGAACTGCGGTGCCTTGAGGCGTACGGAAGGCATGCCCCGGCGTTCTCGCGGGCGGCTCGTCCGGGCCGGGCACGACGGCCGAGGCTATCGGATGCGGGACGGCCGCCGTTCACCGGCCGTTCGCCTGGACTTGGCGTCCTCGGCGTGATCATCATCGTTGATCACCGCCGCCCGGACAACCGCCGCCCGCCGTACGCCGTACGGGTGATGTGCGCGGCGTTCCGGGTACCCCGTAGGCGTGGCTCATCACCGCAGGTCACCGCACATGACAACGGTCACCGGTACCGGCTTGCCCACGGTGGGTGACCGGTGTTGACTGACCGCCGCACGGCACGGCGATCCGGCGAGGGCGAGAGGGGGACGCGGCACATGGGGTCGGCACACGGGCACAGCCACGGCCACGGCCACAGTCATACGGGGCCGCCCGGCGACGGGACCGCGGGCGCGGCCTACCGCGGGCGGCTGCTGATCGCGCTGGGCATCACGGTGCTGGTGCTGACCGTCGAGGTGGTCGGCAGCGCGGTCACCGGCTCCCTGGCGCTGCTCGCCGACGCCGGTCACATGGCCACCGACGCGGCCGGCATCGCGATGGCGCTGCTGGCCATCCACATCGCCAACCGCCCCGCCAGCGAGCGCCGCACCTTCGGCTTCGCGCGCGCCGAGATCCTGGCGGCGGTGCTCAACGCGGTGCTGCTCTTCGGCGTCGGCGCCTTCATCTTCTACGAGGGCGTGCGGCGGCTGATCAGCCCGCAGCACATCGACGGCGGCGGCACCGTCCTCTTCGGAGCGATCGGTCTCGTCGCGAACTCGGTGTCACTCGTCGTACTGATGCGCGGGCAGAGCGAGAGTCTCAATGTGCGCGGCGCCTTCCTGGAGGTGATGGCGGACGCACTGGGGTCGCTCGCGGTGGTGGTGGCGGCCGTGGTGTTCCTCACCACCGGCTGGCGGCAGGCGGACCCGGTGGCCTCGCTGCTGATCGGCCTGATGATCGTGCCGCGCACCTGGCAGCTGCTGCGCGAGGCGGTCGACGTGCTGCTGGAGGCGGCGCCCAAGGGTGTGGACATGGCCGATGTGCGCAGCCACATCGAGGGGCTGCCGGGCGTGGAGGGCCTGCACGATCTGCACGTGTGGACGATCACCTCGGGGATGCCGGTGCTGTCCGCGCACGTGGTGGTCAGCCAGGAGGTCCTGGAGGCGGTGGGCTACGAGAAGATGCTGCACGATCTCCAGGGCTGCCTCGGCGCCCATTTCGACGTGGAGCACTGCACCTTCCAGCTGGAGCCGGTCGGGCACGCGGAGCACGAGGCGCGGCTGTGCCACTGAGCGGTGCGGCGGGTCGCGGGCGCGGGCGGCCGCACCGCCCGGTCGGGTGTGCCGATGGCGGCGCGCGGAGTGAGGCAGACTATGGGCTTGTCGTCGAACGCGAAGGATGGATATGCCCACCAGTCCTGCCACCGGCCGACCCGGCTCCCCCGCTACCGCGCCCTCGCCCAATGGAGTCGCCGAGCACAGCGTGACGGATCACGCCGTGGCGGAACAGATCCTGCTCGAACTCGTCGACGAGAACGGCGTGACGATCGGTACGGCCGAGAAGCTGTCGGCGCACCTCGCCCCGGGGCGGCTGCACCGGGCCTTCTCGGTGTTCCTCTTCGACGGCGCCGGCCGGCTGCTGCTCCAGCGGCGGGCGCTGGGCAAGTACCACTCCCCCGGTGTCTGGTCCAACACCTGCTGCGGGCACCCGTACCCCGGTGAGCAGCCCTTCGTGGCCGCCGCCCGGCGCACCGCCGAGGAGCTGGGCGCGGCGCCGGTGTCGATGCGCGCGGCCGGCACGGTCCGCTACAACCACCCGGACCCGGCGTCCGGCCTGGTGGAGCAGGAGTACAACCACCTGTTCGTGGGCGTGATCGGCGACGAGCTGCGGCCGGACCCGGAGGAGATCGACGAGACGGTCTTCGTCGGCCCGCGGGAGCTGGCGCGGCTGCGCGAGGAGGGCCCGTTCTCCGCGTGGTTCCAGACGGTGCTGGACGCGGCGCTGCCGGCGGTGCGCGAGGTCACCGGCGGTACGGCCGGCTGGTAGCCGCCGCCGTCACAGGGCGGTGGTCCGCAGCGGGAGCGCCGCCCAGATCACCTTGCCGCCGGTCGCGGTCTGCGTGATGTCGCACTGGCCACCCGCCTCCCCGGTGATCGTCTTCACCAGCAGCAGACCGCGTCCGCCGGTCTGGCCGTGGTCGGCCTCCAGTGCCTTGGGGCGGTAGGGGTGGTTGTCCTCCACGGCGACCCTGATCCAGTCGGCGCCGACCGCCACCTCAACGGCGATCTCGGGCGAGAGCACGGCGGCGTGCTTGACGGCGTTGGTGACCAGCTCGGAGACGATCAGCAGCAGCCCGTACAGGGTGTCCTCGTCGATCGGCACCCCCTGCTCCGCGACGAGCGCGCGCACCCCGCGCCGTACCTGCGGCACGGACGAGTCGAGGGCCGGGGCGGCGAACCGCCACACCCCCTCGTACGGTCTCGGGGCCGGAGCCTGATCGGGCGGGACGCTCCCGCGCACCTCCATGACCGCACCCACCATCGCTTTCGCGTGACGTGTCCCCGCGGGCCCCCGCCGGCGACCCCGGCAGTTTCCGCCTCACAGCTTCGAGTGTCCGGTCCGGCGGGAGCCGAGCAGGCCGGAAACCGTAAGTCCGCACCTTTCTGTAATTTTTGACCGGAAACGATCGCCGAGTGGTGCCGAGTGATCGGTTCGCGGTCGCTTCGGGACGCTTCTCGTACTGTTCGACCGGAGGCGTCTGCACGTGCACCGTAGGATCGACGGGCACCGGTCACCGCCGCACATGTCGCCCACCTTGACCTCCCTCCTTGAGGAGCACGCATGGCCACCTCCGGCCCCGGTCTGTCCGTCAGCATCGCCGACGGCACCGCGACCGTGACGATCAGCAATCCCGCGCGGCGCAACGCGATGACGACGGCCATGTGGGAGGAGCTGCCGGCGCTGCTCGACGGTCTCGCCGCCGACCCTGCCGTACGGGTGCTGGTGCTGACCGGTGCGGGCGACACCTTCTGCGCGGGCGCGGACATCACGGGGCTGGCGGACGCGGGCGGCTCGCACGCCCCGCAGGCCGCCGCGGTGGCCGCCGAGGAGGCGCTGGCCGCCTTCCCCAAGCCGACGGTCGCGGCGATCCGCGGCTACTGCGTGGGCGGCGGCTGCCAGCTCGCCGTCGCCTGCGATCTGCGCTTCGCCGCGCGCGGCTCCCGCTTCGGGGTGACGCCGGCGCGCCTCGGCATCGTCTACGCGCCTTCCTCCACCCGGCGGCTGGTCGACCTCACCGGCCCCGCCACCGCCAAGTACCTGCTGTTCTCGGCGGAGTTGATCGACGACGAGCGGGCGCTGCGTACCGGTCTGGTGGACGAGGTGCTGCCGGAGGACGAACTCGACAAGCGCGTACGGGACTTCGCCGACGTCCTACGGTCCCGCTCGCAGCTCACCCAGGCCGCCGCCAAGGAATTCGCGGCGTCCGCGGACGCCCCCGACGACACCCGGGCCGCCCACTGGCAGCGCAGGGCTGCCCTCAGCGGCGACACCGCCGAGGGCGTCGCCGCCTTCCTCGAACGCCGCGAGCCCCACTTCACCTGGACCCCGGAGTCGCCCTGACCGCCGTACGGCACCGGCGCACGACACCGCCGTACGACCGGCGGCGCGGCCGAAAACCGACGGTCGCGCCGTACGGGAGAACGGGCCGCAGGCCGGTCAGCGGAGCCGGGTCGCGCCGACCGGGACGCGGTCGGCGGTGCCCGGGGGCATGGCCGGGTGCCGGCCGAGGAGGACGACGCCGACGGTGATGGCGGCGAGCCCCGCCGCCTCCCAGGCGAGGGCGCCCGGGGTGACGCGGAGCCGGTCGCCGAGGAAACCTATGCCGCAGGCGATGCCGGCCAGCGGCTGGGCGGCGGTGAGCGCGGGCAGCGACATCCGCAGCGAGGCGGTCTCGAAGGCGCTCTGCACCAGCAGCATGCCGGTGAGCCCGATGACCGCGACGGTGTACGGCTGCCAGTGCACGGCGAGGGACGTGACCCCGTCGTCCTTGGCGATCTGGCTGCAGATCCGGGTCAGCGCGTCCTGGAGCCCGTAGAGCAGACCGGCGGCCAGCGCCAGCAGCGTCGCCTCGGAGGACGGCGGCAGCCGTTTGGCCGCGCCGACCAGCAGCAGCGCGAGCCCGGCGACGATGCCGAAGACCAGCCAGTGCCGCAGCGCGCCCGCCTCGGCGGTGCTGCCCCGCGGCTGGCCCGCCACGATGAAAACGGTCACGCCGAGCGCCAGCAGCGCGACCCCGCCCCAGCCGCTGAGGCCGAGCGACTGGCGCGGGGTGAGCCAGCGCGCCAGCGCCATGGCGAAGAGCAGATTGGTGGCGGTGAGCGGTTCGACGAGGGACACCTCGCCGTACGCGAGCGCGATCGCGCCGAGGACCTGGCCGCAGACCATCAGGCCGACGCCGAGCAGCCAGTCCGGCATCCGCATCAGGTGCAGCAGCAGCCGGAAGGAGAGGAAGTCCGCGAGCGAGGCACGCGCCGCCGCACGCTGCTGCAGCACGAAGCCGAGGCCGAGGCAGCACGCGGCACTGACTCCCAGCAGGAACACGGCCACGCGGTCACTGTATAGGCAGCCGCCCCGCGACAGCGGGGTTCCGTGCTCTTCGCCACAGGTCCGCGTCGCCTTCAGGACAGGACGCGGAGAGCCCTCGCGGCCCCATACGCGTCAGGGCCCGCTGCCGCCGTACGCGTCACGCCTGCTGCTGCGGAACCGTTTGCGCGCCCTCCCAGACGGTCAGGAACGCCAGCCGCAGGCACGCGGCGAGCGCCGGGTGCTCGATGTAGAGCGCGGTCGTCGCGCCGGTCCCGGCCACCGGGTCCGGCATGTCGCAGAGCACCAGCGAGGCGTCGGCGACCACCAGCTTCAGCGGCAGGTCGGCGGTGAAGCGGTGCTCCTCGCCCGCGGCGCCGAACCGGCGGACGCTCTCGCGCACCGCCGCGTCGTCCAGCGAGTCGTGGGTGTAGATCGCCCGCACCGAGCCGCCGGACCGGCGCAGCCGGCGCACCACCTTGATGCCCGGGGTGTTGGCGGCCGGGGCGACGAAGGGCGGTTTGCAGAAGCTGAGCAGTTCGTGGGTGGCCTGGCCCTGGATGTCGGTGAACGCCTCGGCTATCGACTTGGGGTCGCGCAGGATCTCGACGTAGTCCATCGGCACGGTCTGGGTACGGCCGTCCGCCCAGACCGGGACGAGGGCCGCGGTCAGCGCGGAGGAGACCCGGTCCAGGCGCTCCAGGGTCTCGCGCTGGAGCGCCATCAGCCGGGCGACGGCCAGCTCCGGCGCGACCGCGGAGAAGGTGGCGACCCGGCCGGGCCGGGTGCTGGCCAGCCGCCGCCGCACCAGTGCGTCGAGCACGTCGTACACCCGCTGCCGCGGCACGTCCGCCTCCCGGGCGACCTCGGCCGCGGTGTACGACTCGCGCCGCACGAGGGCGAGGTACACCCGCGCCTCGTACCGCGCGAGACCCAGCGCGACAAGGTCGTTGACCGGTCCTTCCTCCGTCTCCATGGCGCCACAACGTATACGGCGGAGATCGTTCTGCGGAAGCGAGCCGGGGGTGGATCCAGGCCGATCCGAGGGGAACTCTTTGCCATTGGCCGGTAGTCCCTTGGTGCCGAGTTCACTACGTTCATCCTCGGCCACCACTCAACGGGGTGGCAATCGACAGTAGTTGACATCCGTTGACATCCCGATCACCAGTGAACGTGCGCCACACGAAGTCCCCAGGCGTTGCCGTCGCATGATCGGTTGTCATGACCGTGACATGAAGATCGGCGCCGGACGCCCTCGGGAGCGGATCCCCCCATGGAGGGCAGTTCATTGAAGTCGTCACACCCCGGCCGGACCAGACGCGCCGTACGCCGTACGGCCGTCGCCGTACTGTCGGCCGCGGCTCTGGTCACCGGTGGCCTGCTGGCCACCGCGGCACCGTCCGTCGCCGCCCCGGCCGCGAGCAGTTCCGCCGCCTCCTCCCACGCGGCGGCGTCGACCGGCGCGTCCACGGCATCGACCGGCGCTTCCTCCACCGCGCACACCCAGCGCCTGTGCGCCGCCCCGGCCAAGAAGGGTCAGATGGCCTGCATGGCGCTGACCCGTACCGATGTCATGCACCACCTCGGCATCACCCCGAACGCCACCCCGTCCGGCTACGGACCCACCGACCTGCAGAGCGCCTACGCGCTGCCGTCGTCGGCGGGCGCCGGGGCGACCGTGGCCATCGTGGACGCGCAGGACGACCCCAACGCGGCGGCCGACCTCAACACCTACCGCTCGCAGTACGGTCTGCCGGCCTGCACCACGGCCAACGGCTGCTTCAAGAAGATCAACCAGAACGGCTCCACCACGTCACTGCCGAGCCCCGACTCCGGCTGGGCCGGCGAGATCTCGCTCGACCTCGACATGGTGAGCGCGGTCTGCCCGCAGTGCCACATCCTGCTGGTCGAGGCCACCTCGGCGAGCATGGACGACCTGGGCACCGCGGTGAACCAGGCCGTCGCCCAGGGCGCGAAGTACGTGTCCAACAGCTACGGCGGCAGCGAGGACTCCTCGGACACCACCGCGGACTCGCAGTACTTCAACCACCCGGGCGTCGCCATCACCGTCAGCTCCGGTGACGAGGGCTACGGCGCGGAGTACCCGGCCGCCTCGAAGTACGTCACCGCCGTCGGCGGCACCGCGCTCAAGCGTGCCAGCGGCACCACCCGCGGCTGGTCCGAGACGGTCTGGAACACCTCGAGCACCGAGGGCACCGGTTCCGGCTGCTCCGCCTACGACGCCAAGCCCACCTGGCAGACCGACACCGGCTGCTCCAAGCGCACCATCGCCGACGTCTCCGCCGTCGCCGACCCGGCCACCGGCCTCGCCGTCTACGACAGCTACCAGGCGTCCGGCTGGCAGGTCTACGGCGGCACCAGCGCCTCGTCGCCGATCATCGCCTCCGTCTACGCGCTGGCCGGCACCCCGGCCGCGAACACCACCCCGGCCTCCTACCCCTACTCCCACACCGGTTCGCTCAACGACGTGACCAGCGGCTCCAACGGTTCGTGCGGCGGCAGCTACCTGTGCACCGCCAAGTCCGGCTACGACGGCCCGACGGGTCTCGGTACGCCGAACGGCACGGCCGCCTTCACCAACGGCGGTTCCACCGGCGGCAACACCGTGACGGTCACCAACCCGGGCAGCCAGTCGACCGTGGTGAACACCGCGGCCAGCCTGCAGATCCACGCGACCGACTCGGCGTCGGGCCAGACCCTGACCTACAGTGCGACGGGCCTGCCCGCCGGTCTGTCGATCAACGCCTCCAGCGGTCTGATCTCCGGCACCCCGACCGCCACCGGCACCTCGAACGTCACGGTCACCGTCAAGGACGGCACGAACGCCAGCGGTACCGCGTCCTTCTCCTGGGCGGTCACGACCTCGGGCGGTGGCGGCACCTGCACCAGCGCGCAGCTGCTGACGAACCCGGGCTTCGAGAGCGGCGCCACCGGCTGGACCCAGTCCTCCGGCGTCATCGACAACAGCACCAGCGCCCCCGCCCACTCCGGCTCCTACAAGGCATGGCTGGACGGCTACGGCACCACCCACACCGACACCCTCTCCCAGTCGGTCACCATCCCCTCCACCTGCACCAGCGCCACCTTCACCTTCTACCTCTACGTCAGCAGCCAGGAGACCACCACCAGCACCGCCTACGACAAGCTCACCGTCGCAGCCGGCAGCACCACCCTGGCCACCTACTCCAACCTCAACAAGGGCAGCGGCTACGTCCAGCGCTCGGTCAACCTCTCCTCCTACAAGGGCCAGACCGTCACCCTGAAGTTCACCGGCACCGAGGACTCCAGCCTCGCCACCTCCTTCCTCATCGACGACACCGCCGTCAACGTCAGCTGACGCCCGTCGGGTGATGTGAAGGATCCAGCGAGTGTGAAGGATTCAGTAGGAAAATGATCGTCGGACCCGGGTCGGCCCCCACTGCCGACCCGGGTCCGGCGATTTTCCGATCACCGCACGTCGACGGTGATCTTCCACCCCGCGATGGCATGGCAGGACATGGCACCGGGGGTGGCGCCGGGGCAGGCGTGCCGGAAGCCGCTCAGCACGGCGGTGCCCGCCCGCGCGCCGCGGTAGACGCCGGGAGAGATCTCGGAGAGCGCGTCGCCCTGCTCGCCGGGAGGCTGGTCGCCGGGGGCGAGCGTGACCTTCAGCGTGCTGCCGACGCTCAGGCACACCTCACGGCCGTCGGCCCCGCCGCCCGGGGCGACCGTCAGGTCGCCGCAGACCGGCCGGGTGCTCGTGGCGCTCGGGTCCGGCGCGCCCACGCGGACTCCGGTGGCCGAGCCGCAGCCGGCCACCAGCAGTACAGCGGCAACCGCGGCGAGCGTCCGAGCGCGCATCCCTGTCCTCCTCCGGCGGCCGACCCGCACGGCCGGGTCCGGGGTTCCGCCCCGGGGGCCGCTCGGTGCCGGTCAAGGATGGGACGCAGCCGGGCCCGTACGGGTTCCCTCGGCTCGCACGGAAGGGGCTGGGGCCTGTCCGTGCGGCTCGTACCGGACTCGCGGGCCCTAGCTCTCGGTGATCCGGCCGTCCGCGACGGCGATCCGGCGCGTGGTGTGCACCGCGTCCAGCATCCGCCGGTCGTGCGTGACCAGAAGCAGCGTGCCCTCGTACGATGCCAGCGCCGATTCGAGCTGCTCGATGGCGGGCAGGTCGAGGTGGTTGGTCGGCTCGTCCAGGACCAGCAGATTGACGCCGCGGGCCTGGAGCAGTGCGAGCGCGGCGCGGGTGCGCTCACCCGGCGAGAGGGTCGCGGCCGGGCGCAGCACATGCGCGGCCTTGAGCCCGAACTTGGCCAGCAGCGTACGGATGTCGGCCGGTTCCATGTCGGGCGCGGGCGCCCGGAAGGCGTCGAGCAGCGTCTCCTGGCCGCGGAAGAGGGCGCGGGCCTGGTCGACCTCGCCGACCAGCACACCGGGCCCGAGCGTGCTCTGCCCCTCGTCCAGCGGCAGCCTGCCGAGCAGCGCGGCCAGCAGCGTGGACTTGCCGGAGCCGTTGGCGCCGGTGATGGCGACCCGGTCCGCCCAGTCGATCTGCAGGTCGACCGGGCCGAAGGCGAAGTCGCCGCGGCGCGCCTTCGCGCCGCGCAGGGTGGCGACCACGGCGCCGGAGCGGGGCGCGGCGGCGATCTCCATCCGCAGCTCCCACTCCTTGCGCGGCTCCTCGACCACCTCGAGGCGCTCGATCAGGCGGTCGGTCTGCCGGGCCTTGGCGGCCTGCTTCTCACTGCCCTCGGCGCGCGCCTTGCGGGCGATCTTGTCGTGGTCGGGCGCCTTGCGCATGGCGTTCCTGACGCCCTTGTCCATCCAGCCGCGCTGCATCCGGGCGCGTGCTTCGAGACCGGCCTTGGTGTCGGCGTACTCCTCGTACTCCTCGCGGGCGTGCCGCCGGGCCGTCGCGCGCTCCTCCAGGTAGGCGGCGTAACCGCCGCCGTAGGTGCTGACCTGCTGCTGGGCGAGGTCGAGTTCCACGACGGTGGTGACGGTGCGGCTGAGGAATTCGCGGTCGTGGCTGACCAGGACGGTGCCGGCGCGCAGGCCGCCGACGAACTTCTCCAGCCGTTCCAGTCCGTCGAGGTCGAGGTCGTTGGTGGGCTCGTCCAGCAGGAAGACGTCGTAGCGGCTGAGCAGCAGCGAGGCGAGGCCGGCGCGGGCGGCCTGGCCGCCGGACAGCGAGAACATCGACTGGTCGAGGTCGATGCCCAGGCCCAGCGAGGCGGTGGCCTCCTCGGCGCGTTCGTCCAGGTCGGCGCCGCCGAGCGCGAGCCAGCGGTCGAGCCCTTCCGCGTACGCGTCGTCGGCGCCGGGCGCCTCGTCCACCAGGGCCTGGGTGGCGGCGTCGAGTGCGGCCTGCGCGGCGGCGACGCCGGTGCGGCGGGCCAGGAATTCGCGCACGCTCTCGCCGCCGGGCAGCCGCTCGGGCTCCTGCGGCAGATGGCCCACGGTGGCGGTGGCCGGGCTCAGCCGCAGCGAGCCGTCCTCGGGGGTCGCGAGCCCGGCGAGCAGCCGCAGCAGGGTGGACTTGCCCGCGCCGTTGGCGCCGACCAGACCGATGACGTCGCCGGGGGCGACGACCAGGTCGAGACCGGAGAACAGCACACGGTCGCCGTGTCCGGCGGCCAGATTCTTGGCGACGAGAGTGGCACTCATAAGGGGCCGGAGTTTATCGGGTGCGGCGGGACCGGGTCGAAAGCCTTTCACCGGCAGGCGGCCGGGCCGGCGAACGGAGCCGGCGAACGGAGTCGGCGCCCGGACCCGCCCCCCGGCGGCCGGGCCCGCCACCTGCGGCGGTTGCTTCTTATCTCCCCTTAACCTACGGTTGCGTAAGTTACGGAGGCGTAGGTGCGTGTCACCCTGCCCCGCCTTCGTACCTGTCCTGCTCCCGTCCCCCCTGGAGACCCCGTGACCCTGACCTCGCCCGACCGTGCCCGTACCGACGTCTGGAGCGACGCGACGTTGCTCTACGCGCTGGAGGAGGTCGTCGAGCGGGAGCTGAACCGGCATCTCGGCGTCGCCAAGGAGTGGATGCCCCACGAGTACGTCCCGTGGAGCGACGGCCGGAATTTCGACGGGATCATGGGCGGCGACGCCTGGGCGCCCGACCAGTCGAAGGTCACCGATGTCGGCCGGATCTCCCTCGTGGTGAATCTGCTGACCGAGGACAATCTGCCCAGCTACCACCACGAGATCGCCACCCTCTTCGGCCGCGACGGCGCCTGGGGCACCTGGGTGCACCGCTGGACCGCGGAGGAGGGCCGGCACGCGATCGTCATGCGCGACTATCTGCTGACGTCCCGCGCGGTCGACCCGGTCGAGCTGGAGCGCTTCCGCATGCAGCACATGTCGGAGGGCTTCGAGCACGACCACCGGCACAGCATGGTGCACTCGGTGGCGTACGTCGCCTTCCAGGAGCTGGCGACCCGGGTCTCGCACCGCAACACCGGCCGCCAGTCCGGCGATCCGGTGTGCGACCGGATGCTCGCCCGGATCGCCACCGACGAGAACCTGCACATGGTCTTCTACCGCAATCTGCTGGCCGCGGCGCTGGAGCTGGCGCCCGACCTGGCGCTGCGCGCGATCCGTGACGTGGTGGTGGAATTCCGCATGCCGGGCCACGGCATGCCGGGCTTCGAGCGGGCCGCGGCCCGGATGGCGATCGGCGGCATCTACAACCTGCGGATCCACCACGACGACGTGCTCCAGCCGGTGCTGCGCCATCTGAAGGTGCTGGAGATCTCCGGGCTCGGCCCCGAGGGACTCCAGGCCCAGCAGGAACTCGGCATGTTCATGGGCGGTCTCAACGAGCAGGCCACGCGCTTCGACGAGCGCCGCGAGGCCATGCTCGCCCGGCGGGCCGCCCGCGGCTGACCTGCGCGCCGCCGCTCGGTGTCGTAGCGTGTCGGGGGACGAACGCTGTTCGCCGCCGGGCAGCACGGCGGCGAACCCACCGGTGTGCGGGCGGGATCGGAGCGAGCGATGAAGGCAGTGCGTTTCAGCCGGTTCGGCGGCCCCGAGGTGCTGGAGCTGGTGGAGCTGCCGGACCCGCACCCCGGTCCCGGTCAGGTACGGATCGCGGTGCGCGCGGCGGGCCTCAACCCGAGCGACTGGAAGAAGCGCGAGGGCCTGATGGACCAGGAGCTGCCGCAGACCATGGGCCACGAGGCGGCCGGCGTCGTGGACGAGGTCGGTGCGGGCGTCACCGACGCCGCCGTCGGTGACCGGGTGTTCGGCTTCACCGCCGAGGAGGCCGCCCAGGCCGAGTCGGCCGTCCTCGCGCACTACGCGCCGATCCCGGCCGTGCTGGGTTTCGCCGCCGCTGCCGCGCTGCCGGCCGCCGTCGAGACGGCCACCCGCGCGCTGGACACGCTCGGCGTCGCGGCCGGGCACACGCTGCTCGTCAACGGCGCGTCAGGCAATGTCGGCGGCGCCGCGGTCCAGCTCGCGGTGGCGCGCGGCGCGCGGGTGATCGGCACGGCGGGCGCCGCCAACCACGACTATCTGCGCGCGCTCGGCGCCGAGCCGGTCGCGTACGGCGCGGGCCTCGCCGGCCGGGTGCGGGCGCTCGTCCCGGGCGGTGTCGACCGGGCGCTCGACGTGGCGGGCAGCGGTGTGCTGCCGGAGCTGATCGGGCTCGCGGGCGGCGCGGAACATGTGGTGACGGTCGCCGATTTCGCGGGCGCCCAGGAGCACGGCGTCACCTTCAGCCGCGGTGACACCGGCCGCGCGCTCCATGTGCTGTCCGAGATCGGCCCCTTGATCGAGTCCGGGCGCTTCGCCGTCCCCGACGTACGGACGTATCCGCTGGCCGAGGTCGCGGCGGCGCACCGGGCGGGCGAGGCCGGCGGGGTACGCGGAAAGCTGGTGCTGGTCGTCGGCTGAGGTGGGCGGACGGACGGCGGGTCCGGGAGGCCGCTGTTCGTGATCGCCCCGAAGGGGGTCGTGATCGGCCGCAGAAACAATCATGCACGCATGCTTGATTGTTGACGGCCCCCGCTGCCACTCTCGTCCCCATGGCCGATCCGCAGTCCGTCCGTACCGTGCTGGCCGATCTCCGGGCCGAAAGCGACGCGCTCGACAGCCTGGTGGCCGGGCTCGCGCCCGCCGACTGGGCCGCCCCGACACCGGCCGAGGGCTGGACCGTCGCCCATCAGATCTCCCATCTGCGCTGGACCGACGCCAAGGCGCTGCTGGCCGTCGAGGACGCCGACGCCTTCACCCGCGAGGCCGGCGGGGCGACGGCCCCGCTCGGCACCTATGTGGAGGCCGGCGCCCGTGAGGGCGCCTCCTGGGCGCCGCCCGTGCTGCTGGAGCGCTGGCGCTCGGGCCGGGCGCGGCTGTGGGCCACGCTCACCGGGCAGCCGCCGGACCGCCGATTCCCTTGGTACGGGCCGCCGATGAGCACCGCGTCGATGGCGACGGGGCGGCTGATGGAGACCTGGGCGCACGGCGAGGACATCGCCGACGCACTGGGCGTCGTCCGTACGCCGACGCGCAGGCTGTGGCACGTGGCCCGGATCGCGGTCAGGGCACGGGACTTCGCCTACGCCGTGCACGGACGCACCCCGCCGGGCGCGCAATTCCGGGTCGAACTCACCGCGCCGGACGGCACTTTGTGGGCCTTCGGCCCGGAGGACGCCGAGCAGCGGGTCACCGGTCCCGCGCTCGACTTCTGTCTGCTGGCGGTGCGGCGCAGGCACCGCGACGACGTGGCCGTACGGGCCCAAGGGGCGGACGCCGACGCCTGGTTGTCGATCGCGCAGGCTTTCGCGGGGGCGCCGGGCACGGGGCGGGCGCCGCGCGGTGCGGGTTCGGCGCCCGGCACGGCGACAGCAGCCGACTCCATCGAGGGGAGCACGTCATGACCGGACTCGGCGTCACCGAGGCGGACTTCGCCGAGCGGCGGGCCGCGATGCTGGAGCGGCTCGCCGAGGTGGAGAGCGCGCATGCGGCGGCACTGGCCGGCGGCGGCGCCAAGTACCAGGAGCGGCACCGCGGGCGCGGCAAGCTGCTCGCCCGCGAACGGATCGAGCTGCTGCTCGACCCCGACACCCCGTTCCTCGAACTCTCCCCGCTCGCGGGCTGGGGCAGCGACTTCACGGTGGGCGCGTCGCTGGTCACCGGGATCGGCGTGGTCGAGGGCGTGGAGTGCCTGATCACCGCCAACGATCCGACGGTGCGCGGCGGCGCAAGCAATCCCTGGACGCTGAAGAAGGCCCTGCGGGCCAACGAGATCGCCTTCGCCAACCGCCTGCCGGTGATCAGCCTGGTGGAGTCGGGCGGCGCGGATCTGCCCAGCCAGAAGGAGATCTTCATCCCCGGCGGCGCCCTCTTCCGGGATCTGACCCGGCTGTCGGCGGCCGGAATCCCCACGGTGGCCGTGGTGTTCGGCAATTCCACGGCCGGCGGCGCCTACATACCGGGCATGTCCGACCACGTGGTGATGGTCAAGGAGCGGTCCAAGGTCTTCCTCGGCGGGCCACCGCTGGTGAAGATGGCGACGGGCGAGGAGAGCGACGACGAGTCACTGGGCGGCGCCGACATGCACGCCCGCCGCTCCGGCCTGGCCGACTACTTCGCGCTGGACGAACCGGACGCGCTGCGCACCGCGCGCCGGATCGTCGCCCGCCTCAACTGGCGCAAATCCGGGGCCGATCCGCGCCCCGATCCGCTGCCGCCGCTCTTCGACGAGGAAGAGCTGCTGGGCATCGTGCCCGGCGACCTGCGCACCCCCTTCGACCCGCGCGACGTGATCGCGCGGATCACCGACGGCTCCGAATTCGACGAGTTCAAGCCGCTGTACGGGCCGAGCCTGGCCACCGGCTGGGCGGAGGTGCACGGCTATCCGGTCGGCATCCTCGCCAACGCCCAAGGGGTGCTGTTCAGCGCGGAGTCGCAGAAGGCCGCGCAGTTCATCCAGCTTGCCAACCAGCGCGACATACCGCTGCTGTTCCTGCACAACACGACCGGCTACATGGTCGGCCGCGAGTACGAGCAGGGCGGCATCATCAAGCACGGCGCGATGATGATCAACGCCGTCGCCAATTCGCGTGTCCCGCACATCTCCGTGCTGATCGGGGCGAGTTACGGCGCCGGGCACTACGGGATGTGCGGGCGCGCCTTCGACCCACGCTTCCTTTTCGCCTGGCCGAGCGCCAAATCGGCGGTGATGGGCCCGGCACAGCTCGCCGGGGTGCTGTCCATCGTCGCCCGGCAGTCGGCGGCGGCCAAGGGCAGACCGTACGACGAGGAGGGCGACGCGGCCCTGCGCGCCATGGTGGAGCAGCAGATCGAGTCCGAGTCGCTGCCGATGTTCCTGTCCGGGCGACTCTACGACGACGGTGTGATCGACCCGCGCGACACCCGTACGGTGCTCGGCCTGTGCATGTCCGCCGTCCACGGCGCGCCGGTCGAGGGCGCGCGCGGCGGCTTCGGCGTCTTCCGGATGTGAGGGGTCCTTTTCCGATGACCGATGCGACGACGACTTCGACCGGTGACACCCCGTCAGATGCCGGGCAGGCGCGGCAGATCCGCTCCGTCCTGGTGGCCAACCGCGGCGAGATCGCCCGCCGGGTCTTCCGCACCTGCCGCACGCTGGGCATCGCCACCGTGGCGGTGTACGCGGACGCCGACGCGGAAGCCGCCCATGTGCGCGAGGCGGACGCGGCGGTGCGGCTGCCCGGGAACGCGCCCGCCGACACCTACCTTCGGGCCGATCTGCTGGTGGCTGCGGCCGTGGCGGCGGGCGCGGACGCCGTGCACCCCGGCTACGGCTTCCTGTCGGAGAACGCCGACTTCGCGCGGGCGGTGACGGCGGCCGGGCTGGTGTGGATCGGGCCGCCGCCGGACGCCGTCGAGGCGATGGGGTCCAAGACCCGGGCCAAGGAGCTGATGGACGGGGCGGGTGTGCCGCTGTTCGCGGCGCTCGACCCCGGGCGGGTCACGGCCTCCGATCTGCCGCTGCTGGTGAAGGCCGCGGCGGGCGGCGGCGGGCGCGGTATGCGGGTGGTGCGCGAACTGGCGGCACTGGAGGGCGAGTTGACCGCCGCGCGGGCCGAGGCCGCAGCGGCCTTCGGCGACGGCGAGGTGTTCGTCGAGCCGTACGCGGAGGGCGCCCGGCACATCGAGGTGCAAGTGCTGGCCGACGCGCACGACACGGTGTGGGTGCTCGGCGAGCGCGACTGCTCGCTGCAGCGGCGGCACCAGAAGGTGATCGAGGAGACCCCGGCGCCGGGCATCGCCGACGGCCTGCGGCGCGATCTGCACGAGGCCGCCGCGCGCGCGACCCGCACCATCGGCTACACCGGCGCGGGCACGGTGGAATTCCTGGTCTCCCGCGACGGCCGGCCGTACTTCCTGGAGATGAACACCCGGCTCCAGGTGGAGCATCCGGTCACCGAGTGCGTGACCGGCCTCGATCTGGTCGCGGCGCAGATCCGGGTCGCGGAGGGCGCCGCCCTCGACCCGTCGCCGCCGCCGTCGCGCGGTCACGCGATCGAGGCCAGGCTCTACGCGGAGGACCCCGGACGGGACTGGCAGCCGCAACCGGGCGCCCTGCACCGCTTCGAACTGCCTGATGTGGACACCGAGTTCGCGGTACTGCCCGAGCGCACCGCCGGACTGCGGCTGGACGCAGGCGTGACCGGCGGCGAGGCGATCGGCGTGCACTACGACCCGATGCTCGCCAAGGTGATCGCCTGGGCGCCGACCCGCGCCGAGGCCGTACGGCGGCTCGCGCACGCGCTGGAGCGGGCCCGGCTGCACGGTCCGGTCACCAATCGCGACCTGCTGGTACGGGCGCTGCGGCACCCGGACTTCGGCGCGGCCCGGCTGGACACCGGCTTCCTGGGGCGCCATCTGCCGGCGCTGACCGGGGCGGCCGGCCCGGAGGCACCTGATCGCGGGCGCTTCGCGGCACTGGCCGCGGCCCTGGCGGACACGGCGCGCCGCACCTCGGCGGCCGGGCCCGTCCTGGTACGGCTCGGCGGCTGGCGGAACGTTCCCTCGCAACCGCAGGTGAAACGCTTCCGCTCCGAGCCCGACGGCCGGGAGTACGAGGTCGGCTACCGGCTCGGCCGCGCCGGTCTCGACGCCGCCGGGGGCGAGGGGGGCGAGGACTACGCGGGCGTCCGGCTGGTGTCGGCGGCGCCGCACCGGGTCGTCCTCGACATCGACGGGGTGCGGCGGACCTTCGAGGTCGCCACATACGCCGACACCTCACCCGTACGGGTGTTCGTCGATTCCCCGTTCGTGTCATCCGCCTTCAGTGTGCTGCCGCGCTTCGCACCGCCGCAGGAGCAGACCCCGCAGGGCTCACTGCTGGCGCCGATGCCGGGCACCGTCATCCGGATAGGTGAATTCTCGCCCGGCGACCGCGTCGAAAAGGGCCGCCCGCTGCTCTGGCTCGAAGCGATGAAGATGGAGCACGTCATCACCGCCCCCACCACGGGGACGCTCACCGAACTGACCGCCGAGGTCGGCCGACAGGTCGACGTGGGCGCCGTACTCGCCGTCGTCAAGGAGGACACCACGCCATGAGCACCGCCCAAGGCACCTTCGACAGCGCGCTGCTGGAGAGCGAGGAGCGGCGCGCGCTCCGCAAGGCCGTCGGCGACCTCGGCCGCCGCTACGGCCGCGACTACTTCACCGCCGCCGTCCGCGCGGGCAAGCACACCGACGAGCTGTGGCAGGAGGCCGGCGCCCTGGGCTATCTCGGGGTCAATCTGCCCGAGGAGTACGGCGGCGGGGGCGGCGGCCTGGCCGAACTCTCCATCGTCCTGGAGGAGTTGGGCGCGGCCGGCTGTCCGCTGCTGCTGCTCATCGTCTCCCCCGCGATCTGCGGCACGGTGATCGCCCGCTTCGGCACCGACGAGCAGAAGCGCGCCTGGCTGCCGGGGATCGCCGACGGTTCGCGGCGGATGGCGTTCGGCATCACCGAGCCGGACGCCGGGTCCAACTCGCACCGGATCACCACCACCGCGCGCCGCGACCCGGACACCGGCGGCTGGCTGCTCACCGGCCGCAAGGTCTTCGTCTCCGGTGTCGACATCGCCGACGCGACGCTGATCGTGGGCCGGACCGAGGACGCGCGCACGGGCAAGCTCAAGCCGTGCCTGTTCATCGTGGACCGCGAGACGCCCGGCTTCGAATATCGCAGGATCGAGATGGAACTGGCCGCACCCGAGAAGCAGTTCCAGCTCTTCCTCGACGATGTGGCGCTGCCCGCCGAGGCGTTGGTGGGCGACGAGGACGCCGGGCTGCTCCAGCTGTTCGCCGGGCTCAATCCGGAGCGGATCATGACGGCCGCCTTCTCCATCGGGATGGGCCGCTACGCGCTGGACAAGGCCGTGGACTACGCCAAGTCCCGGCAGGTGTGGCAGGCGCCGATCGGCTCGCACCAGGCCATCGCGCACCCGCTCGCCCAAGCCCACATCGAGCTGGAGCTGGCCCGGCTGATGATGCACAAGGCCGCCTATCTCTATGACGCGGGCGACGACATGGGCGCGGGCGAGGCGGCGAACATGGCGAAGTACGCGGCGGCGGAGGCCGGCGCCAAGGCCGTCGACCAGGCGGTGCACACCCTCGGCGGCAACGGCCTCACCACCGAGTACGGGCTCGCCTCCCTGCTCACCGCGTCCCGGGTCGGCCGGATAGCCCCGGTCAGCCGGGAGATGATCCTCAATTTCGTCTCGCACCACACGCTGCGCCTGCCCAAGTCCTACTGAGACCCAAGACGTCCAAGGAGCCATCCGTGACGACCGCGCCCCTGGTGCGCCGCGCGCACGACCGCGGCATCGCCGTGCTCACGCTCGACTCGCCGCACAACCGCAACGCCCTGTCCGCCGCGCTGATCGCCGACCTGACCGATGCGCTCGACGCGGCCGAACGGGACGAGGCGGTGCGCGCGGTGCTGCTCACCCACACCGGTTCGACCTTCTGCGCCGGCGCCGACCTCAAGGCGGACGGCATCGGCAAGGGGCCGGGACTGCTGGTCGGGCTGATACGGCGGATCGCCACGCTGGCCAAGCCCGTGGTGGCGAAGGCGGACGGGCACGCCAGGGCGGGCGGGCTCGGGCTGCTCGCGGCCTGCGACATCGCCGTCGCCTCGGACGCGGCGACCTTCGCCTTCACCGAGTCCCGGCTCGGTCTCGCCCCTTCGGTGATCTCGCTGCCGGTGCTGGACCGGGTGGACCCGCGGGCCGCCGGGCGCTATTTCCTGACCGGCGAGCGCTTCGACACCGCGGAAGCCGTCCGCATCGGGCTGGTCACGGCGTGGGACGAGGCGCTCGACGGCATCCTGGCGGGGCTGCGGGCCGCGTCGCCGCAGGGGCTCGCGGAGAGCAAGGCGGTGGCGACGCGGTCGCTGCGCGAGGCCCTGGACAGCGGCGCCGAGGAGCTGGTGCGGCAGAGCGCCCGGCTGTTCACCTCGGCGGAGGCGGCGGAGGGCATGCGGGCCTTCGTGGAACGGCGGGACCCGTCATGGGCCTTGTGACCGACCGGGCACCCAAGCAGGACCGCAGCCGCGCCACCCGGCAGCGCATATTGGAAGCGGCGGTGTCCTGCCTGGCAGAACACGGCTGGTCGGGCAGCACGGTCGCGGTGGTGTGCGCCCGCGCCGGGGTGTCCAGGGGCGCCGCACAGCACCATTTCCGCACCCGCGAGGAGCTGTTCACGGCGGCGATCGCGCACATGGCCGAGCAGTGGCTCGGCACGGTCAGGGAGCGGGCCCGCGCGCTGCCGGACAGCGGCGGCGATCGTACGTACGCGGTGGTCGACATGCTGGTCACGGTGCACACCGGGCCGCTGTTCCGGGCGGCGCTGCACCTGTGGGTGGCCGCCGCGGACGAGGAGCAGCTGCGGCCCGGGGTGGGCGCCCTGGAGGCGCGGATCGGCCGGGAGGCGCACCGGCTCGCGGTGGAGTTCCTGGGCGCCGACGAGTCGGTGCCCGGGGTCAGGGAGACCGTGCAGGCGACCCTCGACATGGCCAGGGGCCTCGGCCTGGCCAATCTGCTCAGCGACGACTCGGCGCGCCGGGCCGGGATCGTACGGCAGTGGTCGCGGATCCTCGACACGGCGCTGCGCGGGTCAGTGCAGGGCGGTGTCGGCGGGTCCGGCCGCCAGCCGGGTGAAGCGGACCCGGAGCCCGGCGCGCTGGGGTGAACAGCAGAACAGGCCGGCGCGGGCCTCGGCGTCCGGATCGAGCGGGGCCAGCCGTACGGTGCGCCACGCTTCGTCGGCGCGGCGGGCGCGGACGGTCACCGCGTCGCCCGACCTGCTGACCCGTACGGTGACCTCATGCCCGGCCCAGTCGGGGACCGGGGCGAGCGACCAGTCCGAGGTGCCGTGCGTGACGACGGCGCCCAACTGGGGCTGCCCGTCGGACATTTCGACGCCCGCCTTGATCCAGGTGCCGGCGTCGACCCGCACCATGGCGCCGGCCTGGTCGTACAACTCGGTGAAGTCGGCGCGGAAGGTGACCTCGACGGCGGTGCCGGGCGGGAAGTCGGTGAGCAGCGCGTGCCCGTCGTCGCGGACGAAGCCGTAGCTGGTGGTGCGCCAGAAGTCGCTGCCCTCGCGCGTGGTGACCAGCAGCCCCGCCTCGTCGGCGACGGCCTCGGCGGGCGGATTCAGCCAGACCGCGTCGGCGAAGGGGATGTCACGGTCGGTCGGAGAGATCACGGAAATACCGCCATTCGTTGCCGCACGGTCGGTAGCCGAGCCACCGGTTGACCGCCAGCATGGCGGCATTGCCGTCGTCGTTGTTGGTGAACGCCTCGGTGTAGCCGGCGGCGCGGGCGCGGTGCAGGGAGTGGGCCTTGGCGGCCTTGGCCAGGCCGCGGCCCCGGAACGCGCGGCGGGTGCCAGTGCCGCCGGACCAGTAGCGTTCCCGGCCGTCGGTCTGGACGTTGACCAGGGCGGCGACCTCGCCGTCCACGACGGCGACGGTGGTCAGGTCATGGTCGAAGTCGGGCCGGTCCCAGGAGTGGGCGCGCCAGGCGGCGTAGTCGGGGGCGCCGCTGTCGACGTCGCCGGGCTCGTCCAGGATGCTGTCGAGATCCGTTTCGTACAGCGGGTGCGGGTCGGCGGCCCAGTCGGAGGCGGGCCGCAGCAGGACGCCGGGCGGCAGCGCGGGGACGTCGGGCAGCGGTGCGCCCGGGGCGATGTCGAGGCGGAGGAAGCTGCCGGACCGGCCCCGCCGGTAGCCGTGGCGGGCGGCGAAGGCGTGCGCGGCGGGTTCGTCGAGCGCCCAGGTGTAGACGGTCCGGCCGCCGATACCCGCGAGATAGGACTCGGCGGCGGCGAGCAGGGCGCTGCCCGCGCCCCTGCCGCGCGCCGCGGCCGGGACGACCGGATTGGCGAAGGCGAGACCCGGGGTGTCGCTGTCCGCGTAGAGCCCGGCGTTCGCGTAGCCCACGATTCGGCCGTCGTCGGTCTCGGCGACGAGCAGCCGGTACCGCTGGCCGGCGGGCGCCGTCGTCACCTGCGCGTGCACGGTCGCGGGTGTCGTCACCTGGTACGGGAGGGCCGCGCGGCCGATGTCGGCGACGGCTTCGGCGTCCTCGGGCACGTAATTCCTGATGATCACCTTCACGGTCAGGCACCCTACGCGGCGCGGCCGCGGGCCGCGTCCGAATATCCCCGGGCAGCGGGGAAACGGCGCCCGTGCGGGACTCCCGCCGGGCGGGCCCCGGGTGGATGCTGGAAGGGAGGGAGATGGCACGGATGCGCAGAACCGGATACGAACCCGTTCAGGCGCGCAGCCCGCTCCGGCTGAGGCTGGGGCTCGCCGTGTGCGGAGTGGTCTGGGCGACCGCGGGCGCCGTGGGCTTCGCCCTGGCGGCGCAGCCGGGCTGGGCCGGGGTGCTGGCCGCCGTCGCGCTGCTCGCCGCAGCCGACGCGCTGGTGGTGATCCGGCGGATGCGGCAGGGCCCGCACTACCAGCCGGGCCGCGGCATCCCGCCGTACCGGCCGGTGGAGACGCACGCGCGCAGACGGTGAGGCCGCGGTTTCGGGACGTCACGGCATACGCGACAGGGCCCGGCACTTGCGTGCCGGGCCCTGTCGTTCAGTAGCGGGGACAGGATTTGAACCTGCGACCTCTGGGTTATGAGCCCAGCGAGCTACCGAGCTGCTCCACCCCGCGTCGGTGAACACCACCTTACGGGCTGCCCGCGCCGATACCAAATCGAATATCCGCGGGGCCGCTTCACCGCCCGGACCGGGTCCCTCGCGCCACCCCGCTTCGAGGCTCGCGTAGACGCGCCACCACCCCCGGCACCCGGTGCCGCGCTGGCAGACTTGGCCCCATGTCCGACTCCGCCACGCCTGCCCGGCCGGGCCGCGCCACCAGGATCGGGGTCACCGGGCACCGGGTCATCCCGGCGGCGGCCTATCGGCATGTGCACGCCGGGCTGACCGCCGTGCTGCGGCCGCGGGGTTCCGCCGGTCCGGTCGAGGCGTTCAGCAGTCTCGCGACGGGCGCCGACCAGTTGTTCGCCGCGATCGCGCTGGACAGCGGGGCGGACCTGACGGTGGTCACGCCGGCCGCCGACTACGAGACGACCTTCGGTCCCGCGGAGCGCGACTGCTTCCGCCACCTGCTGGCCCGCGCCCGTCGGCACATCGCGCTGGACTACGAACGGGTCAGCGGCGAGGCGTACTTCGCGGCCGGCGCCTACATCGCCGACCGCTGCGATCTGATGGTCGCGGTCTGGGACGGTCTGCCGGCCCGCGGCCACGGCGGTACGGCCGAGATCGTCGACTACACCCGGGCGCTCGGCAAGCCCGTCTCGGTGATCTGGAAGACCGGCGTCGCGCGCGACTGACGCCCCCGGCCCGGCGCCCCCTCACGATCGTGACGGTGACGGTGCGTCAGGCCCGGTGCCTGGCCAGCCACGCGGTGTGCTCGGGGGAGATCGTGTCCTCGGCGGCGGCGACCTCCTCGCCCCACCGGTCCTCGGTGACCACCCGTTCCATGGCGACGGCCATGGCGGCGAGTTCCTGGGCGACGAGGGTGTGGGCGGCCACCAGCGGCTGATACTGCCGCAACTCGCTCCAGGCCACGCTCGCCGCGGCGGCCGAGGAGGCAAGCCCGACCAGGTCCATGGACATGCCCCAGTCGAAGGCCCGGGCCGCTGCCGCCGCCAGGGCGACGACCGTGCCGATCGCGGCCAGCGCCTGCCACACCGCCGCCGACCGCCGCGACTGCGCCGACCGCCGGTGGTACCAGTCGCGCTGCTGCATCACCCGGTCGCGTACGTAGATGTCCCGGCGGGCCGCGAAGGGCTTGGCACGCAGGGCCCGCATGGCCGGTGTGATGAGTTCGCGTTCGGCGGCCGGGGCGTCCAATTGCCGGGGGTCGCGCCAGCCGACGTCCCGTAATTTGTGCAGGCTCTCATTGAGCCGGACCTCGAACAGCCCGTCCGGGTCGGGCACACCGCGTTCGAACGGCGCCCCGCACACGGCATAGCGCCAGCACTGCGACCGCAGCAGTTCCGCGGCGCTGCGGTGCAATTGCCAGTTCACTTTGTGGTGGTGGCGGCTCATCTGCCACCCGAACCACAGCGCACCCACATAGGCGGCGGCGCTCACCAGTGCGAGCGGGTCCACCGGACCGGTACGCGGCCGCCACGGCAATGCGGAACACGCGGCCGCCGCTACCAGAAGAACGAGTTGCCGTCTGACCCATTCGACGGTGAAGCGCTGCCTGCTGACGGCCGCGCGGTCCGCGAAATGAAAGAGCCCGGGAAGATCCCTGTCACCGAACACGGCGCTGCGTCGCAGGCCACTGCCACTTTCCCCCATGCACTACCCCGTCCCGTATACCCGGCCGGGCCGGGTGGTTGCGGCGCGGTGGTTCCCCGAACGGTTCATCCAAAAGGTGCAACCCTGCCCCGATCACTTGTCGGACGGAATGGCGCACGAAGCGGTGCGAGTGTCCGACGGCGAGCCGGTTGAGGCGGCAGGTTAAGGACGAGGCTCATCAAGATGAATGCGAATTGAGGCGCACATGATACCGCTAGTCGTGTCGCGTGCGAAGAGCGCAGGCGGTAAGGTCTGGAAATACCAATCCCTGTGGCGCGGTCTGCCGTGATACTTACGCCCGCGTGAGTGATGTTCCCGGCGCGCGCCCCCGCCTAGGACGGCCGTGAACACAGCCATGCCCAACCGACACTCGGACGCATCCTCGGAGCGTCACGCCCCTTCGGCACGCCCCACCACCTCCGGCGACAAGGTCCTCGCCAGGAGCGTCCGGCGCGCCACCACCGCCCCGCACGGCCGGCGGGATGTCCCCACCACCTTCAACTCCTGCATCTAGCGGGGGGCGGCAGCGGCGAGCAGTCCGGGCAATGGCTGGGCCCGTGGTCCCTTTCCGTCAGCTTGTGCTCAAGGTGCACAGCCGATGCGATCTGGCCTGCAAGCATTGCTATGTCTACGAGCACGCCGACCAGAGCTGGAGTTCACGGCCGACGGTGATCTCGGACGAGACCATCACCTGGACGGCCAACCGGCTTGCCGAGCACGCCAAGACACACGCGTTGCCCTCCGTGCACGTGATCCTGCACGGAGGGGAGCCACTGCTGGCCGGAACGGCGCGCCTGCGCCGCGTCTGCGAGGAGCTGCGGGCCGCCCTCGCCGGCATCAGCGACCTCGACTTACGCATCCACACCAACGGCGTCCAGCTGAACCGGCGCCATCTCGACCTCTTCGACGAATTCGACGTCAAGGTGGGTATTTCCCTCGACGGCGACAAGGCGGCCAATGACCGCCACCGGCTCTACGCCAACGGCCGCAGCAGCCACCACAAAGTGCTGGCGGCGGTCGGGTTACTGAGGCAGCAGCCCTACCGGCATCTGTTCGCCGGTCTGCTCTGCACCATCGACGTCGCCAACGACCCGATCGCGGTCTACGACGCGCTGGCCGAACTGGCGCCGCCCCGGATCGACTTCCTGCTCCCCCACGCCACCTGGGACGAGCCCCCCGCACGGCCCGAGGGCGCCGCGACGGCGTACGCCGACTGGCTGCTGCGCATCTACGACCGGTGGGACGACCGGGGCCGGCCGATGCCCATCCGGCTCTTCGACTCGGTGATCAGCACCCTCGGCGGCGGCCCGAGCCTGACCGAATCCATGGGCCTCGGCCCCACCGATCTCGTGGTGATCGAGACCGACGGCACCCTGGAACAGGCAGATTCGCTGAAAACCGCGTACGACGGCGCTCCGGTCACCGGCTTCGACGTCTTCGCCGACAGCCTCGACGCGGCGGCCCGGCACCCGGGCGTGGTCGCGCGGCAGCAGGGGCTCTCCGGGCTGAGCGAGGAGTGCCGCGCCTGCCCCGTCGTCCGGTCCTGCGGCGGCGGCCTCTACGCCCACCGCTACCGTAGCGGGAGCGGCCCCGCCGAACAGGGCTTCGACCATCCCTCGGTCTACTGCGCCGACCTCAAGTCCCTGGTGCTGGGCATCGGTTCACGGGTCGGCGACCCGGCGCCGGGCACGTACGGTGCGCCCGGCGGCGAGTCCTTCCCCGGCATCGACGAGCTGGCCGACCCGGCGGGGGACGGCGCGGCGGTCGCCCGACTGGCGGCCGAACAACGGCAGTTGACGCGCCGCTGGCTGAGCCTCGTCGACGGCACGGTGGGCGCGGACGCCGACGGCCTGTGGGAGCAGAGCCGCCATGTCCTCGGCGAACTGGCGGCGGTGCCCGGCGGTCTCGATCCGCTGCTGGCGCACCCGTACACGCGGTCCTGGGCGGTCGAGTCCTACGACACGCTGAGTGCGCGCGGGCGCCTCGGGGTCGGTGCGGCCGAGCGGTTGGCGGCGCTCACCGCCTCCGCCGCGATCCACGCCGGGCTGCCGCTCACCCTGTCCGTCCCGGTCGGCGCGGACGGCGCCCTCGACCTGCCGACACTGGGCCGCGTCCAACTGCGGGCGGCCGGCGAACGGCTGGCGTGCCTGACCGGATACGGCACCGGCTTCGTGATCAGGCGCGGCTGCGAGGAACTGGTCGTCGAGCCGGGGCTGCCGCCGGGCCAACGCTGGTTCCCCGTACGGCACATGAAGGCTTCCACCGGCGGTCACACCGTCGATCTGGCCGTGGACGACGTCGACCCGCTCAGGGACCGCTTCCCCGAGCCCGCACTCGACTCCCTGACGCCCACTCAATTCGCCTCGGCACAAGCCATGTTCGCCGATGCCTGGGACCTGCTGGGCGCAGGCGTCCCGGCCCGGCTGCCCGCGCTCACGGCCGCCCTGACCACGCTCACCCCGCTCGCGCGCCCGGTGGCCGGTCTGGCCGACGGCCGACGCGGCATGGGCGCGGTCGGTGTGGCGTTCACCGACGCCGAGGGCGTGGCCCGGCAGTTGCTGACCGGCGCGCGGTACGCCGTGCTCGACGCCCTCCTCGAACAGTGCGAGTTGTACGACGAGGCCGACCCGAGGTCCTTCCCCGTTCCGTGGGGCGACGGGCAGCGACTGCCGGCGGGCGAGCTGCTGGCGCGGGCCTTCGCCCGTACCGCGACCTCGGTGCTCGCGGCCCGGCCCGGCGAGCACGCGGCGGCCACCGCCGGCGCCTGGCGGGCACTCCTCGCGTCGGGCACGCTCACACCCGACGGCACGCGTGTCGCCGAACGGGCCCTGGCCGCCGTCGGCGAGCACCGGTGAGGCGGGCGCGATGACGGCACGGGCCAGGTGGCTGCCGGGCGGCGCGCACACCCGCTCGACGCTCGCCGCGGACTTCGAGAGGCTGGGCGTGCGCGCGGGGTCGACCGTCCTGGTGCATGCCTCGCTGCGCGGGATCGGCGCGGTCCGCCCCTGGCGGGATCCGCACGCCGGCCGGGCCCGGCCGGACGATCCGGTCGCCGCCACCGTCCTGGCCGCGCTGCGTCATGTACTGGGCCCCCGGGGGACGTTGGTCGTCCCGACCTTCACCGAGGGCAACTCCAGCACCTCCCGCGCGTACCGCGAGCGGATCGCCGGAATGACCGACGAGCAGGTGGCCGGATATCGCGCGTCGATGCCGCCCTTCGATCCGGACAGCAGCCCGTCGCAGGGCATGGGCCGGTTCGCGGAAGCCGTCAGACGCGCCCCCGGCGCGTACCGCAGCGGTCATCCGCAGACCTCTTTCGCGGCGCTCGGCGCCCGCGCCGCGCGGCTCGCCGCCCACCACGACGGGAATTGCCATCTCGGGCCGGATTCACCGCTCGGCCCGCTCCACCGCGACCGGTCCCCCGGCACGCTGATCCTGCTGATCGGTGTCGGCTACGAGGTGTGCAGCGCCTTTCATCTGGCGGAATATCTGCGTCCGGACCCGCCCACCCGGGACTACAGCTGTGTGGTCAGGCGCGGCGGCCGGCCGCAATGGATCACGTACCGCGATGTGGAACTCGACGACAGCGACTTCGCCGATCTCGGCACCGCCTACGAGAAAGCCGATACCGACCGCCCCGAACGGTGGGTGAATTCCGGCACGGTGGGCGACACCGACGCCCGTGGCCTCACTCTTCATCACGCCGTGGATTTCGCCGCGCAATGGCTGGCCGGAAATCGACCTCGGCCCGCGGAGTCCTACGAATTACGTAACTGATTCCGCGCATTCTTGTTCCGGACACGGCCCTGTCGTTCCTACACTGTCCGCATCCGAAGGCCGTGGGGGACGCGCGTGCTCATATCAGGACAACGGCGGGCCGACGCGGCTCCGTACTTCTTTCTGAGCTATGCGCACACACCGCGCTCGGACTCCTCCGTTCCCGATCCCGATCTGTGGGTCGGCCAGCTCTACAAGGACCTGTGCGCCCATGTCCTGGCGCTGACCGATCTCGGCGCGGACGCCACCGTCGGTTTCATGGACCGCGACATCCGGTCGGGCGAGGGCTGGTCGGAGCGGCTGTCGGACTCGCTGGCGGGCTGCCGGGTGTTCGTGCCGCTCTTCTCGCCGCGCTACTTCGCCAGTTCGATGTGCGGCAAGGAGTGGTACGCCTTCTCGCAGCGGGCCATCCAGCAGCACGCCCGCAGCAACCGGGCGGCGGAGGCGATCGTGCCCGCGCTGTGGGTGCCGGTCGAGCCGCAGCGGCTGCCGATGGCCGCGGAACGGCTGCAGTTCAACCACACCGCGCTCGGCGCCGCCTACGCCACCGAGGGCCTGTACGGGCTGATCAAACTCAGCATGTTCCGCGGCGACTACGAGCTGGCCGTCTACGAACTGGCCAAGCGGATCGTCAAGGTGGCGGAGAACAGCGGTGTGGAGCCGGGCCAGCCGGTCGACTACCGGCGCATCCCCAGCGCCTTCGGCACACCCCGCGGCACCCGCAGTCTGCGGATCGCGGTGGCCGCGGGCACCCGCGACCGGCTCCCGGCGGGCCGCAGCGCCGACTTCTACGGGCAGCACGCCACCGACTGGAACCCCTTCCACCCCACGTCGGCCCGCCCGCTGCCCGCGGTCGCCGCCGATCTGGCGCGCAGCTTCGACTACGAGTCCACGCTGGTGTCGCTGGCGGAGGAACCCGATCCCGGCAACGGCCACACACCGGTCGTCGAGGGGCCGGAGATCATGCTGGTCGACCGGTGGACGATGGACGACCCGGCGTGGCGCCGGCGGCTCGGCAGGTTCGACGCCGCCCGCCGCCCGTGGACGGGTGTGGTCGTGCCGTGGAACCGGGACGACCCGGAGAGCCTGGACGCGGAGGACCGGCTCGCGTCGGGGCTGCTGGAGACGATGCCCAGGGGCACCGGCGAGGGCCCGCCGGTCTGCCGGTCGGCCGCGCACGGCGTGCACAGCATCGAGGCGCTCACCGACATCCTGCCCGAGCTGGTGGAGTGGTCCGCCGCGCAGTACGTCAAGCACGCGCCGGCGTATCCGCCGGACGGCCCGCGCACCGAACGCTTCCGGCTGCTCGCCGGGGACCCGGTGGACGACGACCAGGAGGACTCGCGATGACGACCGGCAGCCGTGACGGAACGATCGTCACCTTCTACTCGTACAAGGGCGGCACCGGCCGGACGATGGCGCTCGCGAACACCGCCTGGATCCTGGCCGCCGCGGGGAAGCGGGTGCTGACCGTCGACTGGGACCTGGAGGCGCCGGGCCTGCACCGCTTCTTCCATCCCTTCCTCGACCCGTCGACGCTGGAGGCGACCACCGGCGTCATCGAACTCATCAAGGACTTCGCGGAGGAGGCGGTCAACCCCGGCCCGCGGTCCGCCGACTGGCTGCGCGCGTCCGCCGCGATCAGGAAGCACGCGGTCTCGCTGGCCTGGGAATTCCCCGACGGCGGCACGCTGGACTTCGTCTCGGCCGGGCGGCAGGACCGCACCTACTCGGCGGCCGTGAGCAATTTCGACTGGGACAACTTCTTCGACCGGTTGCAGGGCGGGCAGTTCTTCGAGGCGCTGCGCGCCGACATGAAGCGGTACTACGACTACATCCTGATCGACAGCCGTACCGGCATCAGCGACATCGCCGACATCTGCACGGTGGTCCTGCCCGATGTGCTGGTGGACTGCTTCACGCTCAGCGGCCAGAGCATCGACGGTGCCGCCAAGGTCGCGCAGGACATCAGCCGCCGCTACCACCAGCGCGACATCCGCATCCTGCCGGTGCCCATGCGGATCGACGAGGGCGAGAAGGAGAAGGCGGACGCCGGGCGGTGGCTGGCCAGGGCCAGGTTCGAGGGGCTGCCCGGCGGGCTGACCGAGGAGGAGACGACCCGGTACTGGGGATCGGTCGAGATCCCGTACCGCTCGTACTACAACTACGAGGAGACGCTGGCGACCTTCGGCGACGCGACCGGGCTGACCAGTTCGCTGCTGTCGGCCTTCGAACGGCTGACGGCGGTGATCAGCGGCAATGACGTCACCGCGCTGCCGCCGATGCCCGAGGACGTCCGGCTGTTCCACCGCGGCCAGTTCACCCGGCCCTACCGTCCGCCGGTCTCCGCCGACATCCGGCTCAGCCATGTGCCCGAGGACCTGGTGTGGGCGGAGTGGGTCGAGGCGCTGCTCAGGCGGGCCGGATTCCGGGTGCTGCCACAGGAGACCGCCGCGGGTGACCCGGCGGCCGACGGCGGCATGACACCCACCGACGCCGCCGCGTCCGGCGCCGGCGCCACCCGTACGGTGGTGCTGCTGTCCGCCAACGCCCTCGGTTCCGCCGACGCGCGCGCGGTGTGGGAGGCGGCCGTCGCCGCCGACCCCAACAATGCGCGGCACGGTCTGGTACCGGTCAAGGTCGGAGACGTGCGGCTGCATCCGCCGCTGTCCGACCGGGCCCCGGTGGACCTGGTGGGGCCCGACGAGGACAGCGCCGCCAAGGCGCTGTTACGGGTCCTCGGCTGGACCCCCCGGCCGGGCGAGGACGACCTGCGCGACGACGGTACGCCGCAGCCCCGCTTCCCCGGCAGGCTGCCGCAGGTGGTGAGCGTGCCGCCGCGCAATCTCACCTTCACCGGCCGCAGCACCGTGCTCACCCTCATCCGTGAGGGCCTGGGCAGCGGTATGACCATCGTGCTGCCGCGCCCGCAGACGCTGTTCGGGCTCGGCGGTGTCGGCAAGACCCAGATCGCGCTGGAGTACGTGCACCGGTTCATGGGCGCCTACGACCTGATCTGGTGGATCTCCTCGGAGCAGACGGAGCTGGTGACGACCTCGCTGGCGGAGCTGGCGCGGCGGCTGCGGCTGCCGGTCGGCGACGACATGTCGGCGGCGGCCCAGGAGGCGCTGGCCTACCTCCGCAATGTCGAGGTGCCAGGACGCTGGCTGCTGGTCTTCGACAACGCCGACGACCCCGAGAGCATCCGCGGTTTCCTGCCCGGCGGCCGCGGCCACGTCCTGCTCACCTCCCGCAACCAGAACTGGTCGCAGCTCGGCAATTCCCTCGAGGTCGACGTCTTCAAGCGCGAGGAGAGCGTCGAGCACCTCCTGCGGCGCGCGCCGCACATCGGCCGGGAGGGCGCCGACCAGGTCGCGGCGGCCGTCGGCGACCTGCCGCTCGCGGTGGAACAGGCCGGGGCGTGGCTGGCGGAGACCCCGACGACCGTCGAGGACTACCTGAAGGAGCTGAAGGACCAGGCCACCCGGGTGCTGTCGCTCAGCCGCCCGCCGGGCTACCCGGAGCCGGTCGCCGCCACCTGGAACATCTCCATCACCCGGCTCAAGAGCCGCTCCCCCGCCGCCGTCCGGCTGCTGGAGCTGTGCGCGTTCTTCGCGCCGGAGCCGATCTCCGGCAATCTGCTCTACAGCGACCAGATGCTGGACGCCCTGGTGCCGTACGACGAGAGCCTCCAGGACCGGCTCAATCTCGGGCAGCTCATCCAGGAGCTGAGCCGTTTCGCGCTGGCCAAGGTCGACCAGGCGACCCGCAGCATCCAGGTGCACCGACTGGTGCAGACCGTGATGCGGGCCCAACTCTCGGAGGACGAACGGGAGGTGACGATGCATGAGGTGCACAAGATCCTGGTGGGCGCCCGGCCCATCCAGGGCGACACCGACGACCCGGACAACTGGAACCGCTTCGGTGAGATCTGGCCGCATCTGGACGCCTCCGAGGCCAGCACCTGCGACGAGCCGGACACCCGTCAGCTGCTCATCGACCGGGTGCGGTATCTGTGGAAGCGCGGCGACCTGGACGCGGCGTGGTCACTGGGCGCGCAGCTCGACCGGCAGTGGCGCGAACGGGACATGTCCGCCGAGTCGCCGATGCGGCGCCGCTACTTCGAGCGGCAGAACCACTACCTCGACTTCCACCTCGCCAACATCCTCCGCTCGCAGGGGAAGTACGTGGAGGCGTGCGAGAAGGACGAGCTGATCCTGCGCTGGCAGCAGGCCAATCTCGACCGGCCGGGCAAGCCCGACACGCACACCCTGATGACCACCACGGGCCTGGCCACCGACCTCAGCACGCTCGGCAGGTTCGACGAGGCGCTGGAGATGGCCCGGCAGGCGTACAAAGGCTTCAAGGACCTGCTGGGCGAGGACCATCCGCGTACGCTCGCCGCCGCCAACAACCTCGGGGTGTGCCTGCGCATGGTCGGGGACTGCTACGAGGCCCGCGACATCGACCAGGACACCTTGCGGCGCCGCCGGCTGGTGCTCGGCGTCAACCACCCGTACACGCTGTTCTCCACCGGCAATCTCGCCCGCGACCTGCGCGAGGCCGGGGACTACAAGGATTCCGCCGAGCTGCTGAGCAGCTGCTACGAGGCGTACAAGGACGTGCTGGGCAAGGACTTCCCCGACACGCTGCGGACGGCCAAGAGCCTGGCGGTGTCGCTGCGCAAGGCCGGCAAACTGGAGGACGCGCTGCGGCTGACCACCAACACCCGCAAGCGGTACGAGGAGAAGTACTCCGACCTGATCACACCGGACTTCCTGGCCTGCACCCTGAATCTGGCCGCCGACCTGTACGCGACCAACGACCGTGACAAGGCGCTGGAGATGGCCGAGGAGGTCATCGAGAAGTACCGGATAGCGCCCGGTGTGCGGCACCCGATGACGCTCGCGGCCGAGAACAATCTGGGCATCTGCCTGCGCGGGGCGGGGAATCTCGACCGGGCGCGCGAGGTGCTTGAGCAGAATCTGGTCACCCTCGGCGAAGTGCTGGGCGCGAACCACCCGTACACGCTGTCCTGCATGGTGAACTTCGCCAATGTGCTGGCCGAGCTGGGGCATCCGGAGCGCGCGGAGGAGCTGGAGCGCACGGCGATGGCCGGCTTCCGGCTGAAGCTGCGCGCGGACCATCCGGAGACGGTGATCTGCCGGGCCAATCTCGCACTGACCTTGCGGGAGTTGGGCCGCGGCGAGGAATCGGACCGCGAACACCGGGCGGCGCGCGAGGAGTTGGCGCGGCTGATCGGCACCGATCACCCGTACACGCAGTCGGTGGACGAGCTCAAGCGCGTCTACCGGGACCTCGAACCGCCGGTGGTGTGACGGCGGGCGCCCGCGTACGGTCCCGGCGCCTTCGGCCGGTCTCAGGCGGCCCAGGGCCGGTCGGTGAGCAGCCAGGTGAGGATGTCGGGCAGCACGCGCAGCGCGGTGAAGTGCGCCGCGTCCGGCTCCAGGACCGCGGTGACGCCGGGGATGCGGTTCGCCAGCCAGCGGGAGTGGCTGACCGGTGAGAAGACGTCCTCCTCGCCGTGCCAGAGCAGCACCGGCACCGAGATGTCCGCCGGGTCGAAGCCCCACGGATTGCAGAAGGCGACCGCGTCGTCGATCCAGCCGTCCGCCGATGTCCGCAGCGCCTCCCGGTAGTTGCGCACCAGCATGGCCCGCACCCCGGCGTCGGAGACGACCCGACGGTCCGGCCCGGTCAGCTCCCACTTCAGCTGGGTGAGCAGCCGTACGGGGTCGGCGCGGATCTCCTGCGAGCGCGGTTCCAGGCTGGCGGCCAGCCGCTCGGGGCCGCCGGCCGCGGTGGTGTACTCGGCGATGTTCGACGGTGACATGCCGGCGAACCAGTCGAGCCCCTCGGCCTCCTGCGGTGCGAGGCTGACCAGCGCGGCGGCCCGGGTCACCCGGTCGGGCAGCATCGCCGCGCAGGCCAGCGCGTGCGGTCCGCCGCCGGAGCGCCCCACGACGGCGAAGCGGTCCACGCCCAGCGCGTCGGCGATCGCCGCCACGTCGACGGCGACATCGGCGACCGTACGGTGCGCCAGCCGGTCGGAACTGCCGTACCCGGGGCGGTCGTAGGCGATCAGCCGGACGCCCTGCTGATAGAGCATCACCCCGCGCGGCGCCGGACCCAGTCTGCTGCCGGGTGTCCCGTGCAGCAGGAACACCGCCTTGCCGTGCGGATCGCCGCTGGTCTCCACCGTCAACTGCCGGCCGTCCGCCGCAGACACGATCTCCCGCACCGGCTACCTCCCCTGCGGCCCGTCCGGCGGATCGAACGGCCCCTCCAAAGGTCGCACAGATCCGTCGCCGCCGACATCCCGATGCGGTGGGCCCGGCCGGGCGGCGGGCCCACCGGTCGGGGGCCGGCCGGGCGCCCGGTCGGGCGGTGGAGGTTTGGCGGGGGCGGGATTGCGCCAGGTAGGGATCATGAGCACATCCGGATCAGTACCGAACGAAGTACCGGGTCCCCCGTCGGCCGTCGTGCTGTCCGACGAGGTGCGCGAGGCCGTCGGGCGCGGCGCGCCGGTCGTCGCCCTGGAGTCGACGATCATCGCGCACGGCCTGCCCCGGCCGCGCAATCTGGCGGTGGCGGGGGAGCTGGAGGAGATCGTCAGGGCGCAGGGAGCGGTGCCGGCGACGGTGGCCGTGCTCGACGGGGTGCCGCGGGTGGGTCTGACGAAGGAGCACGTCGAGCGGGTCGCCGAGGACTCCTCGCTGCGCAAGCTCGGCTTCCGCGATCTGGCGCCCGCGCTCGCGACCGGCGCCAGTGGGGCGACGACGGTGTCGGGCACCGCGTTCCTCGCCGCACGCGCCGGCATCCGGGTGTTCGGGACCGGCGGGCTCGGCGGGGTGCACCGCGACTGGGTGACCGTGCAGGACGAGTCCGCCGACCTCGGGCTGCTGGCCAGGACCCGGATCACCGTGGTGTGCGCGGGCGTGAAATCGATCCTCGACGTGCCCGCCACCTTGCAGCGCCTGGAGACGCTGGGCATCGGGGTGCTCGGCTTCGGCACCGCCCGCTTCCCCGGCTTCTATCTCAGCGACTCGGGCGAACCGGTGGACTGGACGGTGGAGTCGCCGCAGCAGGTCGCCGAGGTGATGGCCGCCCAGGACGCGCTCGGCGGGCACGAGTCGGCGCTGATCGTGGCCAATCCGGTGCCGCGCGACCAGCAGCTCGACCCGGCACTGCACGACCGGGTGCTGGCGGACGCGCTGGCGGCGGCGGACGCCGGGGGCGTCACCGGCCAGGCGATCACGCCCTTCCTGCTCGGCTACCTCACCGAGCACACCGGGGGCGCGTCGCTGGAGGCGAATCTGGCGGCGGTACGCGGCAATGTCGAGCTGGCGGCCGGGATCGCGGTGCACTGGTCGCGGCGCGGATGACGGCCGGGTCGCCGCGCGGGCGCGGGCTGCTGGTGGTCGGCGACGTCGTGACCGATGTGGTGGCGCGGCACACCGAGCCGCTGGCCGCCGACACCGACACGGCCGCCCGGATCGCGGTCCGGCCCGGCGGCGCGGGCGCCAATGTGGCCTGTTGGGCGGCGAGCCGCGGCGCCCGGGTGCGGCTGCTGGCCCGCGCGGGCGCCGACTCCGCCGACTGGCACCGCGACGCGCTGGTACGCGCCGGGGTGGAACCGGCGCTGCGGGTCGACGGCGGGGCGCCCACGGCGGTGGTGATCGCGCTGGTCGACGCGGCGGCGGAACGCACCCTGGTCACCGACAGCGGCGCCGCCTTCCGGCTCGGTCCGGAGGACTGGGACGAGACGCTGCTGGACGACGCGGCCCACGTCCACCTGTCCGGATATCTCTACTTCTCGTCGCCCGGGCGGGAGTTGGCGGCTCTGGTCGGCAGGGCGGCGCGCGCCCGCGCGCTGCCGGTCAGCGTCGATCCGGCCTCCGCCGGTTTTCTGCGCGGCAGCGGCGTGGACCGCTTTCTGGCCGATGCCGCAGGTACGGATCTGCTGCTGCCGAACGAGGCGGAGGCGGCGCTGCTGTCCGGGACGGCCGATCCGGCGCGCGCCGCCGCGGAGTTGAGCGCCGCGCTCGGCGGCACCGTCGTGGTCACACTCGGTGCGGGCGGCGCGCTGGCGGCCGAGCGGGGCGAGGTGACGGTGCGGGTGCCGGGGGTGCCGGCCGCCGCTTTGGACACCACGGGCGCCGGGGACGCCTTCACCGGCGGGCTGCTGGCCGCCCGGCTGTCCGGCGCGGATCTCGCCGGCGCGGTGGCCGCGGGCTGCCGGACGGGCGCGGAAGCGGTGACCGTGGTCGGCGGGCGGCCGGAGGCATAGGCGCGGGTCGCCCTGCGCGGGACCGGGGATCGGTGACGGCGGCCCGCGCCCGCCACGCTCCGGCTACCCCGGCCGACGACCCGTCAGATCGTGTCCCACGGCGCGGAATCGTACAACTCGCCCACCTGCGTAAGGAGTTTGGCGGTGGTCGGCAGGGGGACGCCGTCGATCTCCGAGACGATCGCGGTGCCGCGGGAGTTGGCGATGAAGGCGCCGTCGCAGGAGGGGATGTCGGCAAGGCGCAGGGGGCGGCTGTCCTGGCGGACACCGGCCTGTTCCAGGGCGACTTCGAGCACCTGGAGGGTGATGCCGCGCAGATAGGGGACGGCGCTGGGCCAGACGACGGTCTCGCCGTCGATGAAGCCGATGTTGGTGACGGAGCCCTCGGCGATCTCGCCGCCCGGGCCGACGAGCAGCGCCTCGTCGTAGCCCGCGGTCGCCACGCGGCGGCCGAAGTAGCCCTGGCCGAAGCCGCCGACGTGCTTGAGGTGGGCGGCCGGGCGCTGGTAGGGCACCGACTTGAGCCGCTTGAGGCCGGGTTCGACGCCGGCCGGCGGGCGGACCGCGACCAGGACGGCGACGGGTTCGCCGGGCGCGTCGCCCGGCTGGAAGACATTGATCCTTACGGCGGCGTCCTCGCGGCCCGCGCCGGCCAGCGCGTGCCGTACGTACTCCAGGACGCGTTCGCCGTCGAGGCCGGTGCCGAACAGCTCCCGGGTGGCGCCGTCGAGTCGTTCGAGGTGGAAGGCGAGGCCGCGGACCCGGCCGCCGCGGACCTGCATCGCGGTGAAGTGGCCGTAGCCCGCGAGTGTCGGCGCGATGGCCTCCACGGTCGGGGCGCGGCCGTCGATCTCGATGAAGGGTGCGTGCGTCATGCCGTCCAGCGTAGGCACGGGCGCGCCGTGATCGCATCGACGCGGGCGGCCTGTGGTGGCACCGACGCGGGCGGCCCGTCCCCGGCCGCGGGGCGCGGTCGGTCTGGAGGGCCGCCGTCAGTCCCGGAGGGCCGCGATCAGTCCTGGAGGGCCGCCGTCAGGTCCAACTCGACGAGCTGGCCGGTGAATCCGAGCCGGGCCACCCCGAGCAGGGTGCTCGCGGTGCTGAAGGCGCGGCCCAGCGGCGAGGCGTTGAGGGTGTCCCACACCTCCGAGAGCACCTCGCGCTCGTCGCTGACCACGTAGATCACCGAGCGGACCACATCCTCGGGGCCCGCGCCGACCGCGCGGAGTGCCGTCAGCGCGTTCGCCGCCACCTGCCGGGCCTGCGCGGCGGGGTCGTCGGGGCCGACGAGCCCGCCCGCCGCGTCCAGCGGGCACTGCCCCGCCAGATACGCGGTGCGCCCGGCCTCGACGACGGTGATGTGGTGATAGCCGGGGGTTTCGTGCAGCGCCAGCGGATTGACGCGCGTCACGCGATTCCTCATGGGGCGAGTCTGCCGGTGCGGACGGCTTGCGCAAGCGGTTTTCCGCGCCGCTGTCAGTGGCGGGTGGAATCATGTGCCGCGACGGGCGGACCGGCGGTCGTGCGGCGCGGCGTCATCGGCGGGTACGGAAGCGGTGGGTACGGGAGCGGCGGGAACGGGGAGCGATGGACAGGGACGGGGGTGTCGGGCTCGCGGAGCCCTGGGCGCGGCCGGCACCGGTCGGGCGGCAGGCGCGCGCGGTGTTCGACCGCGCCGCGAAGCTCGTTGCCATGGCCGAAGCCGTCACCGCCGACCACGCCCGGGCGCGTGCCGAGGTGCGGACGGCGCTGGCGCCGCTGCGGCAGGCGCGGGTCCGCCGGGAGCTGGAGACCATCCCGGTCACCCGGCTCAAGGACGTCACCGAGGGCAGGCTGCGGCTCGGCGCGATGGAGCTGGCCGGTTACGACTCGGTCGCCAAGGTGCTCGCCGCCCGCTCCTACGACCTGCGGCAGGTGCCCGGCATCGGCGCGCAGAGCGCCGACCAGGCCATCGCGGCGGCCCGGCAGATCGCCGCCGCGGTCGAGGAGCACGTCGCCGTACGGATCGGTGCCGAGGACCGGGCGGACCCGGCCGCGACCGCCCTGGTGGTGGCGCTGAACCGGCTGGTGAACGCGGGTCCCGAGGTGCCGCGCGCGGCCGACACGGCGGCCCGGGTGGCGGCCGAGCTGACCCCGCTGCTCGCCGAGGCGCACCCCGCGGGGGCGCGGCTGCGGCTGCTGGTGGCCGGCCGGCGCGGCCGGCAGCGCGCCCAGGACGCGGTACGGCGGATCGAGGACCTGCTCGCGGAGCACACCGCGGACGGCACACCGCTGCTGCTCACCCAGGCGAGCACCGACCTGCTGCGGCCCGCCGCCCGCGCCGACGAGGCATGGCTGGACTTCGAGGTCCGGGCGGCGGAGTACGGCGTGCTGCTCGCCGAGATCGCCGAACTGGCCCCGGACATCGACGCGTCCGAGGGTTTCCTGCCCACCTCGGTGTCCGAGCGGGTGCGGGCGCAGCAGCTCGACGACACCCACCGGCGGGTGTCGCTGCGCGGCTACCAGGCGTTCGGCGCGCGCTTCGCGCTGGCCCAGAAGCGGGTGGTCATCGGCGACGAGATGGGGCTCGGCAAGACGATCCAGGCCATTGCCGCGCTGGCCCATCTGCGGGCGGAGGGCTCCTCGCACTTCCTCGTGGTCTGCCCGGCGAGCGTGCTGGTCAACTGGTCGCGGGAGATCGAGTCCCGCAGCGCGCTCGACGCCTACCGGCTGCACGGGAACCACCGCGGGGCCGCCCTGCGGGAGTGGACGCGGGACGGCGGTGTCGGCGTCACCACCTTCGACGCGCTCGTGTCGCTGGACGTGCCGGACGACGTACCGCTGGGGATGCTCGTCGTGGACGAGGCGCACTACGTGAAGAATCCGGATACCCGCAGGTCGCAGGCGGTCGCCCGGTGGACCGCGCGCACCGACCGGGTGCTGTTCCTGACCGGCACCCCGATGGAGAACCACGTCGAGGAATTCCGCAATCTCGTGCAGCACCTCCAGCCGGGCCTGGTGCCGCACATACGGCAGAGCGACGCGGTCGCGGGCTCGCAGGCGTTCCGCCGCGCCGTCGCCCCCGCCTATCTGCGGCGCAATCAGCAGGATGTGCTCACCGAGCTGCCGGAGCTGGCGCAGAGCGACGAGTGGGAGGAGTTCAGCCGCGCCGATCTGGCGGCCTACCGTTCCGCGGTGGCCGCGGGGAACTTCATGGCGATGCGGCGCGCCGCCTACGCCGTCCCCGCCCGGTCGGCGAAGCTCCAGCGGCTGCGCGAGCTGGTCGCGGAGGCCGCGGAGAACGACCTGAAGGTGGTGGTGTTCTCCTTCTTCCGCGATGTGCTGTCCTCGGTGCGGCTGGTGCTCGGTCCTTCCGTGCACGGTCCGCTCACCGGGGCGGTGCCGGCCACCGAGCGCCAGCGGATCGTGGACGCCTTCGCCGCCGCGCCCGGGCACGCGGTGCTGCTCAGCCAGATCCAGGCGGGCGGCACCGGTCTGAACATGCAGGCCGCCTCCGTGGTGATCCTCTGCGAGCCGCAGGTGAAGCCGACGCTGGAGGCGCAGGCCATCGGGCGGGCGCACCGGATGGGCCAGATCCGGCACGTGCGGGTGCACCGGCTGCTGATCGCCGACAGTGTCGATCAGCGGATGCTGGACATCCTCGGCACCAAGCAGGTGCTCTTCGACGCCTACGCGCGGCGCAGCGACCTCGCGGAGTCCACACCGGACGCGGTCGACATCTCCGAGCAGTCGCTGGCCCGGCAGATCGTGGCGGAGGAGCAGACGCGGCTGTCGCTGACGAAGGGCGAGGGCTGAGCTTTCCGCGTGGCTGTAGCCACGGGACGGCGCGGACCGAGCGGGCCGGGGCGCCGCGGAAATCCGTTCGCGTTGTCGGACCGCTGCGGTACGGTGAGAACGTCCTGTTGTCTCCGATAGAGGTGGACGTTGCGCATCTGAGGATCGCGATCACCGCGCGGTACGGCCCTCGCCGTATCCCCGTCACGCCGCAGTCGGCCTTCCCGCCGCCCGTGACCCCGCGCGTCTGCGACCTCGGTGCATGGACCGTCCTCCGCTTCTCGGAGGACCGCACCCCCCTTTCTTCTCCCGGCCCGGTCGCCGCGCGGTGCTCGCATACGAAGCCCCCTTTCCAGCGCTTTCGAATGCGAGACTCCCATGGCACTTCCCACCGCCCCGACCGGTGCCCCCGCCGCCGGCCCGTCCCTGACCTGCTCGGACCTGACCTTCCGGTGGCAGGACGGCACCCCGGTGCTCGACGGCCTGTCGCTGGCCGTCGGCCGCGGCCGTACGGGCCTGGTCGGCAGCAACGGCGCGGGCAAATCCACCTTGCTGCGGCTGCTCGCCGGTGACCTGCGCCCCGCCCGGGGTTCGGTGTCCGTCGGCGGCACCCTCGCCTACCTGCCGCAGAACATCACCCTCGACACCGGTCTCCGCGTCGAGCAGGCGCTGGGTATCGCCGAACGGCGGGCCGCGCTGCGCGCGATCGAGTCGGGAGACGTCGACGAAGCGCATTTCGAGACGATCGGCGACGACTGGGACGTCGAGGAGCGGGCGCTGGCGACGCTCGGTTCGCTCGGCCTCGACGGCATCGGCCTGGACCGGGCCATCGGCGAGATGTCCGGCGGCGAGACCGTGCTGCTGCGGCTGGCCGCGCTGCTGCTGGAACGGCCCGATGTGCTGCTGCTCGACGAACCCACCAACAATCTCGATCTGGTCGCCAGGCGGCGCCTCCACGACGCCGTGGAGTCCTGGCGCTCCGGTGTGCTGGTCGTGGTGAGCCACGACCGTGAGCTGCTGGAGCGGGTGGACCGGATCGCCGAGCTGCGGTCCGGCGCGGTGACCTGGTACGGCGGCGGCTGGTCGGCGTACCAGGAGGCGCTGGCCACCCAGCAGGAGGCGGCCGGGCGGATGCTGCGCGCCGCGGAGGCCGATGTGCGGCGGCAGAAGCGGGAGTTGGAGGAGGCCCGGCTCAAACTCGCCAAACGGCAGAAGCAGGACAAGAAGCTGGACGCCCAGCGGCGGGCGCCGAGGATCGTCGCGGGTGAGAAGAAGCGGTCGGCGCAGGAATCCGCGGGCCGGATCCGCGGCATGCACGAGGACCGGCTCGACGAGGCGCGCGAGCGGCGCGAGGAGGCCGCGGACGCGGTCCGGCAGGACGCCGAGATCCGGGTCAGCCTGCCGCACACCGCCGTGCCGGCCGGCCGCACCGTCCTGCGGCTGACCGGTCTGCGCCCGCGTTACGGCAGGCTCCTCGACGGCGCTCTCGAGGTGCGCGGCCCGGAGCGGATCGCGCTGGTCGGGCGCAATGGCGCGGGCAAGACCAGTCTGCTGCGCACCCTCACCGGGGAGTTGGCGCCGCTGGCCGGCGAGGCCGGGGTGTTCGTACCGCTGCGGTTCCTGCCGCAGCGGCTGGACGTGCTGGACGAGGAGTTGAGCGTCGCGGCGAACGTGGCCCGGCTGGCGCCCGGTGTGACGGACAACCACATCCGCGCCCAGCTGGCCCGCTTCCTGTTCAAGGGCGCCCGGGCCGAGCAGCCCGCGGGCACCTTGTCGGGCGGCGAGCGTTTCCGCGCCGCCCTCGCCGCGACGATGCTGGCCTCCCCCGCCCCGCAGCTCCTGCTGCTGGACGAGCCGACCAACAACCTCGATCTCGCGAGCCTGCGCCAACTGACCTCGGCGCTCGACTCCTTCGAGGGCGCGCTGCTCGTCGCGAGCCACGACCTGCCGTTCCTCCGCTCGATCGGCATCACCCGCTGGCTGCTGCTGGACGAGGAGTTGCGCGACACCACGGCGGAGGAGGTCGGTGAGCTGCTGGCGGCGCCGCCGGTGACGGGCTGAGGCCGAGCGGCACGTACGGCGTGGCGGGCCCGTGTACGGAGATCCCGGACACGGGCCCGCCACGGGCGGCTCTCAGCCGACGGTCAGCGTGACCGGCGTGGGCGAGCGCGTACGGGGCGGTGCCGTACACCGGCCGGGCCCGGTGATCGCCGGGTCACCGCCGTCGAGCGTGACGGTGGTCCTAACGCGCTGCCCCGGCCGCAGCGTCGCCTGGCGGGTGGAGGTGCTCAGCCAGGAGACTTCGGAGCCGGGGTCCACGTCGTATCCCGGCAGGTTCTCCACCGTCGCGGTGGGCGTGATGCCGCCGGTGGAGCCGCCGAGATTGCAGAAGCCACGCGCCGGCGCCCCGGTACACGGCGGTGTTCGCGTTCGGCAGGGTCAGCCAGCCGCCGGCGTGGACATCGTAGGCGTAGCTCTGGTTGGTCAGGACGCTGTAGCCGGTCACACCGCCCGCGATGACGACCACCGGCCGTTGGCCGCGGCGTAGAAGGAGCCCCCACCGCGGGATCGGCAGGTCCGGCAGCCGGGTCCAGGTGCCGCCGCTGCCGGCGGCTGGGTCGTGGACGTACGCGTACTAGAAGGCGCCGCCCGCGTTGGTGGCACAGCCCGCGCGGTAGAGCCGTCCGTCGAGGCCCGCGCAGAAAGTCCAGGAGCTGGGTTCCGGGTACGGGGCCGCTGCGCTCCAGATGTCGGCGGCCGGGTCGTAGCCGGAGACGTCGACGGTGCCGCAGGCGTCCGCGCAGCCGCCGACCAGATACAGCTTGCCGGCGAGTACGGCACTGCCGGCGCCGGCGTAGGCCGCGGGCAGGTCCGCGCCCGTGGTCCACGAGTCGGCGGCGATGTCCTGGATCTCGGTCCTGGTGCCGAGAGTGCCGTCGGGTGCCCAGCCGCCCGCCACGTACAGCTTGCCGTCGATGATGCCGTGGCCGGGTGCCTGGCGCCGGTCGGTGGCCAGCGCGGGCGCCTTCCGCGTGCCGGTGTCCGGGTTGAAGGAGGCGAGTTCGTTGCTTGTCGCCTCGGGGTCGAAGGAGAGTAGTCCGGCGTCGCTGAAGCCGGTGTAGATCCGGCCGCCGTGGGCGTCGGCGACACTGTCCATGAGCGCGCTCGCCATGGGCGGGGCGTTGTGCCAGGCGTCGTCGACGGGCGCGGCCTACGGTAAGGCGGTCTGCGCGGTCGTGCCGGGCGACGGAGCCATGCCGGCCGACTTTCCGGTGAGATGGCCAATCGGGTAGGTGCCGGAGATGCGTTGCAGGGGCGCTCCCCGGTCGATGCCCGCGGAATCCACGCCTTCCTCGCCGATGAGGAGATCGGCGTTCGCCCTGCCGATGTTGGTGACGGCGATCGCCCTGGTCGTGTGCTGGCCGGGTCCGACCCGGGCCTCGACCGATCCGGGCGACAGCTCCAACTGTCCGGCCTTGAGCCGGTAGACGGCCGTGGCGGTACGGTCGGCGCGGATGCGCACCGGCTGCGGCGCGGCCGTGTAGCCCGGCCTGGTCGCGGTCAGGACGTGCGTACCGGGTCCGGGGACGAACAGCGAGTAGTAGCCGTCGGCCACGGCCGGGTCCTCCGGGGTGGCCGTGGTCCTGGCCCGCTCAGCCGGGTCCTGCTTGTCGGTCACGGTCGCGTCGACCGCGCCCTGGCCGGTGTTGCGGTCGGACACGGTGCCGACGGCCAGACCGCCCGGTGTGGGCAGGAAATCGCGCTGGCCGATGAAGACATTGTCGATGCCCCAGTACCAGCCGCCGCGGGCGACGTAGTGGAAGCGGAAGCGGGCGTGCGGTTTGCCCGCGTAGGCGCCGACGGGGAAGTCGCGGTGGGTATCGAGGGCGATGTACTCGGCGCCGCTGAGGTCCGGGGTCCGGACGCTCGTCCAGGTGCTGCTGCCGTCGTCGGAGGCGTCGATGCCGAAGGATTCGTAGGTCGGGTTGATCGTCCACATGGTGTCGAGGGCGATCTCGGGGCGGGTGTCCGCGGTGAAGTCGAATGCGGGGCTGAGCAGGGAGGTGTCGACGTTGCTGCTGATTCCCCAGCGGTTGCTGTCCGCGATGGCGAAGCCGCCGCTGCCGCCGGTGGTGTTGCCACGCTCGCCTGGGTGGTCGAACTGTCAACCCCGTCGGTGTCGGGGGCGTTGACGACACTCCAGCCCTCGGGAGCAGTCGTGGTGTCGTCGAAGGGCGTGGTCGGTCCGGCCAGATAGAGGGCGTAGCCGGGTGTAGTGACGAGCCAGGGGTTGGCGGGGGCCGCGGCATTGACGGTGAGCGCGGAACGGCCAACGTGGACGGGCTCGGTGACCTCGCCGTAGCCGGGCGAGGCGGCGGTGAAGTGCAGGGTGAAGTCGCTGTTCCTCGGCAGCCTCAGCCGGTAGCGGCCGGTCGCGGGGTCGGTCCGAACGGCGTTCGGGTCGCCGTCGACGGTGACTTTCGCGTACAGCGGCCGGCCGTGGCCCGATCCGTCGGTGACCCTGCCGGAGACGGCCGCGCTGGGCACCTGGCCCAGCGCGAAGCTCCTGGTGAGGGTGGCGCCGTCGGCGACGGTGACGTTCGTGGCCGTGGTCGTCGCGTAGCCAAAGGCGGTGATGGTGAGGTCGTGGCCGCCGACCGGGAGCGCCAGGGTGTAGTAGCCCTTGGCGTCGGTGCGTGCGATGTCGGACCCGTCGCGGACGACGGCTCCGGTGATCGGTCTGGCGCTGGCGCGATCGGTGACGGTGCCGGAGACCTGGCCGTGCGGGCCGGTCCTGAACGCCTGGAGGCCGTTGGGCGTGCCGAGGCCGGTCGGGCCGTCGTAGCCGGTGCCCGCGGTGCACAGATAGCCGTTGTCGCACGAGCTGTTGCTGCCGGTGGCGACGTCGTTGAGGCCGTGCGCGCCGCGTACGGATAGGGGTTGGGGTACGTGCCGGCCACGGGTGTGGCGGCGTCCGCGTACACGCCCGCGATGATCGGCGAGGCCGCGCTCGTACCGCCGTGCACCGACCACCCGCCAGTGCCGTATGTCTGGTAGACGGTGACTCCGGTGTTGGGGGCGGAGACGGCCGAGACGTCGGCGACCGCACGGTTGGGGCAGCCGGTGTCCTGCTGGAAGCCGAGCTTGGACTCGCAGCGGGAGCAGCCGGACCCCGCGCCCGCCCCGGGCCGCCTCGGGGACCAGCCGCGGCTGCTGCCCGGGTCGCGGGTCAGCGAAGTGCCGCCGACGGAGGTGACCTACTGCGAGGCGGCGGGGTAGGCCAAGCCGTAGCCGTCATCGCCGGAGGAGGCGAGGATGGCGACGCCGGTGTGGTTGTAGTGGGCGTCGAGGGTGGTCGTCTCCGAGGGGTCCTAGCCGTTGCCGGAGGCGTAGGTGGTGCCTTACGAATTCGACACGTATTTGGCGCCGAGCGCGACCGCTTCGCCGACGGCCGGCTTCAAGGACGAGCGGCCTCAGCATGCGCCGCCGATCCGATACTCGCCTGGGGAGCCGGCCCGATCCACCGCCACGCAGCTCCGAATCAAAGCCCCATCCGGCCCAGCCGGGGCTGATTCCCGGCACCCAGGCTCACGAATCTCCGGGGCCAGCCCCGAAAAACGCGATCGGACCGGCCTACGACATCTATGCCCGCGCCTCCGCGCTCTGCCAACTCCCCAAAGGAACCACCCCTTCGCCAACTTAGTCGCACCAACACGGGGAAAGGCTTGGTCCATTCGAGAACCAGACCCCTTGATCACGTGCCCGTTCAGTCGTCGTCGTTTTGGCTGCCGAGCCACTCGGTCGCCAGGTCGTACAGATTCAACTTGCCGTCGGCGGTCCAGCGCGCGGGCCCTTGGACCGAGACCGGCGTCTCCTCCCAACCAGCAAGTTCCCACATCTTCAGGACCAGCTTGTTGGCGCTGTATGCCTGCCGGTCGTAAGCCCATAGCAGCGGCTTGCCCCGATCGTTTTGCCATGTGGCCTGCGCCCTCCGGGAGTCTGCCGCCAGCCAAGCATGCAATGCACGCTCTTCTGGGCCGTTGCCCGGCACGTACGTCAGCGGAGTGTTGTCGGCCAAAATACCGGCGTTCACCAACGTCGGCACCGTGTTAGGGCGCCGCCTTTTCCGTGGTCGCTGCGCAGGTGCCTGATAGTTCGCCGGCATGTCCGGTACGCTCTTACCGCTTCGGACATCGGGCAGCACCAGTCGAGCAAGCTCGCGACAACGGGTCTCATTGGTGAACGTGCTCGTCAAGAAGGAAGTGGAGCCGTACGTCCCGTCGACGTGGTGGATCAACCAGTCGAGAACGGATTCGGTGAGGGTTGGCACAAACGCAAGCACACGAGAGATGTCGAACGCGGGTTCGTCGATGTCCTCGATGTCAAGGAGCTGGAACACCAGATGTGAAATAAGCAGGTCTCCGCGACGTGTAGCCTCTTCTGCCCGACCGCTGACCTGCTTACGCCGGGCGTCGAGGGCATCCCCCACCGCACGGTGAATCAGCACGTTGCGCCAGATCCGGAAGGCGCTTGGAGCCTCGCCGAAAAGCCGCGCGTAGGCCCCGCTGCGACCACGCTCCCATAGCAGATCCGTATCCCGCTTGGCCCGCACTGTGAGTTCGGGCGTCCGGTGAGCGCAGGCAAGCGCGATTGCCGCGTGGACGACGGAGCAGCCGGACTCCGGTGCTGGATCGGCCTCTCCCCGCTTGTACACATACATTTTCTGCAGTGAGAGGTCGAAGTCCTCGCGGATGACGGCCTGCGTGTCATCGAGTGCCACAAAGTCGCGTTGGGAGACGTCGTTCTGGGTGTTCGTCGTCTCCGTGATCCGAGCCGCGTACCGCTGCCTCTCTCTGCCCAGCGAGAAGACCCTGACCGTCACGTCCGCATTTTCGACGGTGTCCGGGGTCAGTGTCATTGCCTTGTGGATCTCACTCACGGTCTGCGCGCCGTTGACGACACTGGCATTCTTGATGCCGAGTTCTACCGGCTCATCCGGGCGTCGCCGTCCCGGCCAGGTAGGTTCGATCTCGTCACAGAGGATGGTGATGCCGTTGTTGAAGTACCAGAAATTGTCCGGTTCCTCAGCCAGCGTGGTCTGGATGCCGGAGTTGATGCGCGTGAGCCCGAGCGACTGACGAATGTTCTCCTCGAAGAGCCTGGCCCCGTGCTCCTCGTACCAGTTCGCAACATCGGAGGCAGCAACCGAACCCTGGTAGGCGAGAAACGGCATGTCACGCTTGATCCACTGCGGCATACGAACCTTGATGCCGACCGGCTCCGGCTCAAGATCGTTTTTCAGCTGCTGCAGCAGCTCACCAGCACCCATGAGCCGGTAGTCGAGCATCGGACCGAGACCATAATGATCTTCGGCCGCGCGGTCCAGGATAGCGGTGGTGTCGGCGTGCAGAGGGTCGTTCCCGACCACCGCAATCACCAAAGTGATCTTCAACCGAGTATCGGCGAATGCCGAGTCGAGTTTGGCCGTCAAGGAGTGCAACTTGCTGTTGAACTGATCGAACTTACGTTGTTCCAGAAGGCGCAGACCGTCGATGAGAGAACGCGCCGCATCGGTATGGAAGCCAGCGGTGCCTGTATCCTTCCATTTGGCCTGAACGAGCCAGACCTGCGCGCCGTCGGTCACAGCGACCGCGTCGATGCCGTTGTCCCGACCGCCGTCGATTACCGCCTTCGCGCAGACCTCGGTGCCCCAACCCGTGACCTTGCGGATGGCGGTCGCGGCTACAGCACGGGACAGAAAGGCACGGTCACGCTCCGCATCGGAGTTTCGCTGCAAATCGCTTTCATCGATCAACCCTCGGTACCCGCGCATGAGACCCTCGCGAATCTGATGCAGCTCCAACGCTGTTGGCCGGACCGGCCCTCGCCCGTTCCCCGCAGCCACGCTCGCCCCACCTCGTCTTTACTCGATCATCCAAACATTGCCAGGCTATCCGCGCAGGTGGTGAGTCATCTACGGATTCAGTCACCAAGACGCTGGAGGCGCTCCCACCCTCCCGAGTGATGGCAAGCCGCCGTCCGAAGCGAAGACATCGGACGGCGTGCACGCACTTCCACGTTGGCGATGAACCTCAAGCACGATCACGAACCACGCTCCGGCCCTGAACGTCCGACAGGCCCACGTCACGGCTACCAGCCGTCGCGCAGGCCTGTGGGGTTTCCGCAGGTGATGAGAGAAGCATCTGGACCGCCGATGCCTCGCTACCTCATCGGACCGGTCACGAGGTTCGAGGCCCCAGAACAGACGAGATACCGGCGAGTCACATGACTCGCCGGTATCTCCACGACGCTTCGAGACGATCTCGCGAACGTCCCCTGATTGTGTCCGAGGGGGGACTTGAACCCCCACGCCCGATAAAGGGCACTAGCACCTCAAGCTAGCGCGTCTGCCATTCCGCCACCCGGACCGGGTGTGCCACCGCGACCGTGAGGTCGTGGCGACGGGAACAACGATACCAAGGATTCGGAGTGCTTCTCACCTGCGAATCCGGCGGGTGGTCCGGCGCCGCCCGGGCGGGCGGCGGAGGCGGCGGAGGGCCGGAAAATGCGGGGCCGTGGGGGCCGGGGTCAGCTCGCGATGCCGATGGCCTGTTTGACGGTGCCGGGGTCGTCGAGGCAGCGGAGCATGAAGTGGGCGACGTCGGCGCGGGAGGCGAGGGCGCCGTTCCGCAGATTCCGGTCGACGGCGGTGCGGTAGGTGGTGGACAGCGGCTTGTCGGTCAGGCGGGGTGGGCGGACGGAGGTCCAGTCGAGGCCGCTCTCGCGGAGGATGTCCTCCATGAGGGCGAGGTCGGCGAAGTGCTTGCCGAGGAAGAGCTTGCCCATGGGGGCGCCGACGTAGCGCATCAGCGGGCCCTCGCCGGGGTCGTGCTTGGGCGGGTTCGGGCGGCCGGGGGACGGTGTGGTGGACACCGGGGCGGCGCTGACGACGACGATCCGGCGGGCGCCGGTGGCCTGCATCGCCTCGACGATGGCGCGGGTGCCCTCCGAGGTGATGCCGGCCTGGGCGCGGGATGTGGGGCCGAAGGCGGACAGGACGCCGTCGGCGCCCTCGACCGCGCCGCGCAGCGCCTCGGGGTCGGGTGCGGTCAGGTCGGCGGTGACGGCGTGGACGTCCCGGGTGAGCCGGGCCGGATTACGGACGACGGCTGTGACGTCGTGTCCCGCGTCGAGTGCCTGGTCGACGAGGAGCCGACCGATCCCCCCGGTTGCGGCGAAGACCGTGAGCTTCATGTTCTGGCTCCAGACGTGTGCGTGTGCTGTGCCAGGTTCAACGCGGCGCCCCACCACCGGGTTTCGGGGTGCGGGCGCCGGTCATTTGACGCACGGTCAGGAGTGGTGACTCAGGGTGGACCCGGGGGCGGGGGTTCAGACCCGCTTGGGCCGGGCGGCGATCGCGCGGTGGTGCCGTACGACCTCGTCGATGATGAAGTTGAGGAACTTCTCGGCGAAGGCCGGATCGAGTTTGGCGTCCTCCGCGAGACGGCGGAGCCGGGCGATCTGGTCGGCTTCGCGGGCGGGGTCGGCGGGGGGCAGGTGGTGGGCGGCCTTCAGCTCACCGACCTGCTGGGTGCACTTGAAGCGTTCGGCGAGCAGGTGCACGAGCGCCGCGTCCAGATTGTCGATGCTGCCCCGCAGGGCACGCAGTCTCTCCAGTGCTTCCTCGTCGCTCACCAGAGAGTGCTCGGCGGTCGGCTGGTCGCTCATCTCGGTCTGCCATTCTGGTAGGTCCGCGGTGTGTACTCAGCGGCGAGTTCCCGATCACCCTACCTATGCCACCCTTGAGGGATGGGACGGGTCACCGAGCGACGGCGGATACTGCGGATCAGGGACGGCGTGGTCGGGCACCGGGCGGACACGCTGGTGGCCGAGGAGCCGCTGGAGATCCGGCTGAACGGCAGGCCGTTGGCGATCACCATGCGTACGCCCGGCGACGACTTCGCGCTGGCGACCGGTTTCCTGGTCAGCGAGGGCGTGCTGGCCGCCGCCGACGAGGTCGCCTCCGTCGTCTACTGCGCGGGCGCCACCGACGAGGGCGTCAATACGTACAACGTCGTGGACGTCCGGCTGGCACCCGGGGTGCCGGTGCCTGACATCACGCTGGAGCGGAACGTCTACACCACGTCCTCCTGCGGCCTGTGCGGCAAGGCCAGCCTGGACGCCGTGCGCACGGCCACCCGGCTGCCGATCACGGACCACCGCTCCCCCACGCTCACCCCCGAGCTGCTGTCGTCGCTGCCGGACCGGCTGCGCGGCGCCCAGGCCGTCTTCGACCGCACCGGCGGTCTGCACGCCGCCGCGCTGTTCGACGCGGACGGGGAGCTGCTGGACGCCCGCGAGGACGTCGGGCGGCACAATGCCGTGGACAAGCTCGTCGGCCGTGCCCTGCGCGACGGGCGGCTGCCGCTGGCCGGGAACATCCTCATGGTCTCCGGCCGCGCCTCCTTCGAACTGGCCCAGAAGGCGGTCATGGCGGGAATCCCCGTGCTCGCCGCCGTCTCCGCGCCGTCCTCGCTGGCCGTCGACCTGGCCGTCGAGACCGGCCTCACGCTGGTCGGCTTCCTGCGCGGCAACGCGATGAACGTGTACGCGGGCGAGGACCGTATCGCTCTGGCGGCGCGGCAGGCACACTGATCCTTCGCTCGTCCGCGAGGGATCACCGGGGGGATGCACGTGTTCGCGCTCAATGCCGTCCTGACCATCGCGCTGCTGCTGGAAGTGGTGCCGTCGGCGCTGGCGGCGCTGACCCGTTTCAAGCCCGGGGTCGAGCGGCTCGACGGTCTGACCAGGCTGGGGCTGCTGGAGGGCCGGCGCGGCTGGGTGATGCCGGCCGTCGGCGTCCTGCACACCCTGACCACGGCGGCGCTGATCGTCGGGCTGTGGTCCCCCGCGTACGGGGTGGCGGGCGCGGGCGCCGAGACGGTGTTCTTCGGCTGGGTGCTGCTGCGGCAGCTCCGGCACGGCGACCGCGGCAGGGAACTGTTCGCCTACGCCCTGTTCACGTCGTGGTCGGCGGCGGTGCTGCTGGTGGCGCTGCTGCGGCTCTGACCAGCGCCGCGCCTTCCCCGCCCGGTGCCGCTCCTTCCCCGCCCGGTGCGGCGCCTTCCGCACCCGGTGCCGCTCCTTCCGCACCCGGTGCCGCGCCTTCCCCGCCCGGTGCCACGCCTTCCTCGCCCGGTGCCGGACCCGGCTCCGCCGTCCGCGCCCAGCGCTTGGCGATCACCGCGCAGACCATGAGCTGCATCTGGTGGAAGAGCATCAGCGGCAGCACGGCGAGGCCGGCGCCCGAGCCGAACAGGACGGTGGCCATGGGCAGTCCCGAGGCCAGGCTCTTCTTGGACCCGGCGAAGACGATGGTGATCCGGTCGGCGCGGCCGAAACCGAGCCGGCGGGCGCCGTACGAGGTGAGGCCGAGCATCAGGGCGAGCAGCAGGGCCTCGGCGAGGAGGAGCTCGGCGAGCCGCGGCACCGGGACCTTGTGCCAGATGCCCTCGGCCATGCCGGCGCTGAACGCGGTGTAGACGACCAGCAGGATCGAGCCGCGGTCGACGCGGCCGAGCACGGTGCGGTGCCGGGTGAGGAAGCCGCTGATCCGGCCGCGCAGCAGCTGGCCCGCGACGAAGGGCGCCAGTAGTTGCAGGGCGATGTCCAGCAGGGCGTGCGCGCTGATGCCGGAGCCGCCGCCGATGAAGGCGGCGGCGAGCAGCGGGGTGAGGACGATCCCGGCGAGGCTGGAGAAGGACCCGGCGCAGATGGCGGCGGCAACATTGCCGCGGGCGATCGAGGTGAAGGCGATCGACGACTGGATCGTGGACGGCAGCAGGCACAGGAAGAGGAAGCCCGGGTAGAGCTGCGGCGCCAGGACGTACGGCACCAGGCCGCGGGCGGCGAGGCCCAGCAGCGGGAAGACGGCGAAGGTCGCGGCGAGCACGGTCAGGTGCAGCCGCCAGTGCCGCAGGCCGGTGAGCGCCTCGCGGGTGGACAGCCGTGCGCCGTAGAGGAAGAAGAGCAGGGCGACGGCTCCATTGGTGGCCCACTGCGCCGCCGTCGCCGCGGAACCCTTGGCGGGCAGCAATGCGGCGACCAGCACGGTGGACAGCAGCAGCGCGATGTACGGGTCGACGGGCAGCCGCTTCGGGCGCGGTACGGCGAGGGGGACGGTTTTCTGCGGCACCGCTCCAGCATCGCCGTGACCTGGGGCATCGGGAAGTCCGCTGGCCGTGGTCACTGCCATCACGTATCGCGATAACACCGGCTATCGTGGCGGGCATGTTCGATCCGGCGCAGTTGCGCACCTTCCTCGCGGTGGCGCAGACGCTGAGCTTCACGCAGGCCGCCCACCGGCTGGGGCTGCGGCAGTCCACGGTGAGCCAGCACGTACGGCGTCTGGAGGAGGCGGCGGGCTGCCGGCTCTTCGTCCGCGACACGCACGGGGTGGAGCTGACCGAGGACGGCGAGGCGATGCTCGGCTTCGCGCGCACGATCCTGGAGGCGAACGAGCGGGCGACCGGCTTCTTCACCGGCACCCGGCTGCGCGGCCGGCTGCGGTTCGGGGTCTCGGAGGATTTCGTGCTCACCCGGCTGCCGGAGATCCTGGAGGGTTTCCGACGCGAGCACCCCGAGGTCGACCTGGAACTGTCCGTCGAACTGTCCGGCACGCTGCACCAGCGGCTCGGCGCGGGCCTGCTCGACCTGTGTCTGGCCAAACGCTACGGGCCGGACGGTCCGGGACAGCTGGTGTGGCGGGACAAGCTGGTGTGGATCGGCAGCGAGCGGCTGCGTCTCGACCCGGAGCGGCCGGTGCCGCTGATCGCCTTCCCGCCGCCCGGCATCACCCGGGCCCGCGCGCTGGAGGTGCTGGAGCGGCACGCGCGGCCGTGGCGCGTGGCGTGTACCAGTGCCTCGCTCAGCGGTCTGGTCGCGGCGGCCCGCGCGGGGCTCGGGGTGATGGCGCACGCACAGGGTCTGGTGCCGGCCGGTCTGGTGCGGCTGCCCGCCCGCGCGGGACTGCCGGATCTCGGCGGGGTGGACTTCGTCCTGCTGCACGGTCGGGGCCGGTCCCGGGCGCAGGAGGCGGCCGACGCGCTGGCCGCCGCGATCCTGGCGGGCGGCGACCGCCTGCACCGGCCGGCGGCTGGGCCCGTGCCGTAGAACCGCGCCATGGATCCGGGCCGACGGGCCGCGCCATGGATCCGTGCCGTAGAGCCGCGCCATGGATCCGGACCACTGAGCCGCGCAAGAGAGCGGTGGACCGCCGCCGACCTGGAGTTCCGTGGCGCACGGGACGCCTGGGACAGTGGAGCGCCAGTGACCGGTCGGCGCAGATTTGGTGGAGATAAAAGTACGGCGCCGGAAGGACCCTCCGGCGCCGGGCTGCACGGCTCCCTTGTGCGACCCGGCAAAACGCTCGCCACCAGCACAGATGTCCGATAAACCGGCTGTGCGACGGCCCTCCCGCCGAACCTGTGGATCGGGTAGCTTACGGGCCCCGCACCGTGCGGTCCGAGGAGAACACCCGTTGCGTGAGTTCAGCGTCCCCGCCATGGCCACGGCACCACAGGCCGGGGGTCTGGCGGATGCCGTGTTCGGCAACGCGCAGCAGGCCCCCGACAAGGTGGTGCTCGGCCGCTTCGACCCGAAAGAGGGCGACGGCGTCTGGCACGACGTGACGACCACCGAATTCCGCGACCAGGTGCTCGCGGTGGCCAAGGGGCTGCTGGCGGAGGGCGTCCGCTTCGGCGACCGGGTCGCGATCATGTCCCGCACCCGCTACGAGTGGACGCTGTTCGACTTCGCGCTGTGGGCGATCGGCGCCCAGTCCGTACCGGTGTATCCGACCTCCTCTTCGGAGCAGGTGCGGTGGATGCTGCACGACTCGGGCGCGGTCGCGGCGATCGTGGAGCACGAGGACCACGCCATGACGATCGGCGCGGCCGTCGACGAACTGCCCGCGCTGAACCGGCTGTGGCAGCTGGACTCGGACTGCGTGGCCGAACTGTCGGAAGCGGGGCGGCAGATCGGCGACGACGTCGTGGAGCGGCACCGCCTGGCCGTCACACCGGACGCGATCGCCACCGTCATCTACACCTCGGGCACCACGGGCCGGCCCAAGGGCTGCGTCCTGACGCACGCCAACTTCATGGCGGAGACCGAGAATGTGGTGGCCCGCTGGGAACCGGTCTTCCGCAGCAAGCCCGGCGAGGAGCCCTCGACGCTGCTCTTCCTGCCGCTGGCCCATGTCTTCGGCCGGATGGTGGAGGTGGCGGCGGTACGGCACCGGATCCGGCTCGGCCACCAGCCGAGCATGACGGCCGCCGATCTGATTCCCAGCCTCGCGGCCTTCCGGCCGACCTTCGTACTGGCCGTGCCGTACGTCTTCGAGAAGGTGTACCAGGCGGCGCGGCGCAAGGCCGAGGAGGGCGGCAGGCTCGGCCCGTTCGACAAGGCGGTCGATGTCGCGGTGCGGTATGCCGAGGCCATGGAGGCGCGCGCCTTCGAGACCGGGCCGGGCCCGAGCACCGCGCTGCGGATGCAGCACCAGCTCTACGACAAGCTCGTCTACAGCAAGGTCCGTGACGCGCTCGGCGGCCGGGTGCGGCACGGCATCTCGGGCGGCTCGGCGATGGAGCGCCGGCTCGGGCTGTTCTTCGCGGGTGCGGGCGTCACGATCTACGAGGGCTACGGGCTCACCGAGACGACGGCCGCCGCGACCGCCAATCCGCCGGAGCAGACCCGCTTCGGCACGGTCGGCCAGCCGGTGCCGGGCACCACGGTGGCGATCGCCGAGGACGGCGAGATCTGGCTGAGCGGCGGCCAGGTCTTCCAGGGCTATCTCAACAACGGCAAGGCCACCGAGGAAGTGCTGCGCGACGGCTGGCTCGCCACCGGAGACCTGGGCGCGCTCGACGACGACGGCTATCTGACGATCACCGGGCGCAAGAAGGAGATCCTGGTGACCAGCGGCGGCAAGAGCGTGTCGCCGGCGGCGCTGGAGGAGCGGGTGCGCGCGCATCCGCTGGTCGCGCAGTGCGTCGCGGTCGGCAACAACCGGCCGTACGTGGCGGCGCTGGTCACCTTCGACCCGGAGGCCGTCGCGCACTGGCTGCGGATGCGCGGCAAGCCGCTGCTGTCGCCCGCCGAATTGGTGCACGACCACGATCTGGAGACCGAGGTGCGGCGGGCGGTGGTCGCCGCGAACACCCTGGTGTCGCAGGCCGAGTCGATCCGGACCTTCCGCATCCTCGCGTCGCAGTTCTCCGAGGAGCGCGGGACGCTGACGCCGTCGCTGAAGCTGAAGCGGCGGGCGATCGAGAAGGTGTACGCGAACGAGATCGAGGCGCTCTACCGGGGCTGAGCCGGCGGCGCGGTGCCGGACGGGCCCCCGTCGGTCTCCTGGAGCTGCCGCAGCCGTGCGCTCAGGTCCGTCCGCCAGTCGACGGTCTCGGACTCGACCTGGCCGCGTACGGCGGTCACGAGCCGGGTGATCAGCGCCAACTGCCGTTCCACCTCGGCCGGTTCGACGGGTCCCGAGGTACGGGCGGCGGCCCCGCCGGGTCCGGCGCGCAGCACGTCGACGGCCCATTCGAGCCGTACGGCGTTCAGCTCGCCGCGCAGTGCGTGGGCGACGGTGATGTCCCGCATCCAGCCTGCCGACAGGCCGAAGAAGTGGTCGAAGCCCTTGCAGCCGGCGGCGACGGCGAGCAGCACATAGCCCCAGCCCTGTCCCGAACCGCCGCTCGCCACAGTGGCCAGCGGCACCGCCGTACCGGCCACAGCCAGCGCGATGGCCAGTGCCTGGAGCAGCCGGGACGCGAGGCGCTTGCGCCGCTTGTCGCGCTGGTACCAGTCGATGGCGTCCTGCGCCTCCTGCTCGGCCCACTCCCGCAGCCGCGCGAGCGCCTCGCGCTGCCCGTCGGGCCCTTCGGCCGCCACCGCGACGTCGGGGAACGGCCGCCCGCCGAGGTCCCGGCCGGGGCCCGGGCCGCGCCGGTCCTGCCCGGTGCCGCTCGCCGCGCCCCCGGCCGTACCGGCTCGCGTCACCGTGTCGTCCGCGCCTGCCGTGCCGTCCCCGTCCGCCATGCCGCGAGGCTATCGGCTGCCGTCGCGGCCGGGCCCGGGGAATGCGCCGATCGATCATCTGGTTGTACGCGCGGGTCCGGCCGTGTGCCGGACACGGACACCGTCTACGCGTAAGGATCTCCCGCTCGTGAGCAAGGCCCCCACATCCCCGGCCGTCCCCACGGTCACCCTCAACAACGGCATCGAGATGCCGCAGCTCGGTTTCGGCGTCTGGCAGGTGCCGGACGACGAGGCGGAGCAGGCCGTCGCGACCGCGCTGGACGCCGGATACCGCAGCATCGACACCGCGGCGATCTACGGCAACGAGAAGGGCACCGGCCGCGCGCTGGCCGCCTCCGGGCTGCCGCGCGAGGAGCTGTTCGTCACCACCAAGCTGTGGAATTCCGACCACGGCGCGGACCTGGCGCCCGCCGCCGTCGAGGCGTCGCTCGACCGGCTCGGCCTCGACTACGTCGACCTCTACCTGATCCACTGGCCGCAGCCGTCGCTCGACGCGTATACGGAAACGTGGCGCGCGCTGGAGAAGATCGCCGCCGACGGGCGGGCCCGGGCCATCGGTGTGTCCAACTTCCAGCCCGCGCACCTGCGTCGGGTCCTCGCCGAGGGCAGCGTCGTGCCGGCGGTCAACCAGATCGAGCTGCACCCGAACTTCCCGCAGGCCGAACTGCGCGCCCTGCACGCCGAGCACGGCATCGCCACCGAGGCGTGGTCGCCGCTCGGCCAGGGCAAGGGTCTGCTGGACAGCCCGGTGATCGGCGCGGTCGCCGCCCGGCACGGCCGTACGCCGGCCCAGGTGGTGCTCCGCTGGCACCTCCGGCTCGGCAATGTGGTGATCCCGAAGTCCGTGACGCCGTCCCGGATCCGGGAGAATCTCGACGTCTTCGGCTTCGAGCTGACCGACGCCGATCTGGCGGAGCTGGCGAATCTGGACAACGGCACCCGTCTGGGCCCCGATCCGGACACCTTCGGTCAGGCGTAACACGGGCCTCACGACGTAACCCCCGCGCAAGGTGCCGGGTGAACTCGCGTTCACCCGGCGCCTCTAGCATTTCCCACATGCTGGACTACGACGTGGAGGCGGCGCGCTACGACGCGACGCGCGGGGGCGTGCCGCGGGCCAGGTCCGCGGCCCGGGCCATCCTCGCCCTGGTGCCCGGACACGCGGGCACCCTGCTGGACATCGGCTGCGGCACGGGCCTGGTCACCGAACTCCTCGACCGGCCGGGGCTGCGGGTGTTCGGCGTCGACGCCTCGCAGGGCATGGCCCGGGTGGCCGCGGAGCGTCTTGGCCCCTCGGTGGTGCTGGGCACCTGCCGGCGGCTGCCGTTCGCCGACGCGTCGCTGGACGCGGTGAGCGCGGTGTGGCTGCTGCATCTGCTGCCGGACGCGCCCGCCGTGGTCGCGGAGTGCGCGCGGGTGCTGCGGCCCGGCGGGGCGTTCGTGACCACCGTCGACAAGGACGCGAGCCACGACATGGGCAGCGACGTGGACGAACTGCTCGCGCCGTACCGGGTGCGCAGGGCGTACGACGGGGCGGCGCGGGTCCTCACGGTGGCGGCGGAGCACGGGCTGCGCAGGTCGGGCGAGGCCCGGTTCACCGGCCACGGTCAGGGCAGGTCCCCCGAACGGACCGCGGGGGACGTGGAGCGCGGCTACTACGCGTCGGCGCTGGCGCTCGACGACGACCAGGCCGACGGCCTGATACGACGTCTGGCGCTGCTGCCCGGCCAGCAGGTGCCGCGCCCCGATCCGGTCTACCGGCTGCTGGCGCTGCGCAAGGACGCCTGAACTCCCGGCACGGATCGCTCACTTCCCGCCGTACGAGCAATTCTCACTTGCCGTACTCGGCGAGCGTCGCGACGACCCATGCCTCGGTCGCCTCGTGCGTGACGCCGAGGGAGGCGAGGGCCCGCGCCGCGGGTTCCTGGTCGTCGCTGAGGACGCCGAGCAGAATGTGTTCGGTGCCGATGTAGTTGTGGCCGAGGCGCAGGGCCTCGCGCAGGACGAGTTGCAGGGTCTTCTTGGTGGCGGGTGCCACCGGGATGCCGCCCTTGAGCGGTTCGGTCCGCGCGCCCTCGGTGGCGACGGCGGCACGGACGGCCGCCGCGTCGACGCCGAGGCTCTCCAGCGCCATGCCGGCCAGCGCGGTGGGCTGGTCGAGCAGCCCGAGCACGAGGTGTTCGGGCGCGACGGCGTCATGTCCTGCGGTGCGCGCCTCCTCCTGCGCGTCGGCGACGGCCTTGCGGGCCTTGGGGGTGAAGCGGTTGAAGCCCGCTTCGACGTCGAGGAAGTCCAGGTCCTCCGACGCCTTGGGGACGAAGCGCTTCTGTGCGGCCTGCTTGCTCACCCCCATGTGCTGGCCGATGTCGGTCCAGGAGGCTCCCGCCCTGCGGGCCTGGTCCACGAAGTGACCGATGAGGTGGTCGGCGACCTCGCCGACGTGGTCCGCGACGGTCACCGCGTGCTGGAGGTTCTGGAGCGGGTCGCTGCCCGGGTGCTGCTGCTTGACGTAGTCGATCAGGTCGTCGAGTCGTACGGGATGCCGAGTCATGCGTCAACCTTAGGTTGACGGTGGTCAATCGTCAACCGATGGTTGACGATTCCTTCTTTTCTCGACCGATCGTTCTGATTACGATTAGGGTCGGCCGTATGGCGAGGAGCAAGGAATTCGACCCGGACACCGCACTGCGGACGGCACTTGAGCTGTTCTGGCGGCGCGGGTACGAGGCCACGTCGATGGCCGACCTCGTCGACGGACTGGGCATCGCGCGGGCCAGCATCTACGCCACCTTCGGCAGCAAACACGAGCTGTATATGCGGGCATTGCGCCACTACGGCGAGACCTGCGACCGGACGCTGCTGGAGGAACTGTCGCAGCCGGGACCCGCGCTGCCCGCCGTACGGGCGGTGGTGTCCCGCTTCGCCGAGGAGTCGGCGCGGGACGAGCGGCGACGGGGCTGCTTCGTCACCAACACCGCGGTGGAGCTGGCGCCGCACGACCGGGACGCGGCCCGCCGCGTCGAGGCGAGCTGGGACCTACTGGAGACGGCGCTGACCTCCGCACTGCTGCGGGCGCGCGCACAGGGCGAGTTGCCGGCCGGGCGCGATCCGCGGGCCCTGGCCCGGATGCTGCTGGTGTTGCTCCAGGGCATGCGGGTGGTCGGCAAGGCGGGCGGCGACCCGGAGCGGCCGCGGGACGCGGCGACGCAGGCACTCGCCCTGCTCGACTGATCCGCCCCACTTCCCCGCCCCGATTCACGACCGAGCGTTCTTGTATTCCGTGTGCCCTTACGACATCGGGAGAGCCGTCATGTCCGACACCTTCACCGGCCGCACCGCCCTCGTCACCGGCGGCGGCAGCGGCATCGGCCGGGCCGTCGCGCTCGCCTTCGCCCGCGAGGGCGCCGCGGTCGCCGTCGCCGGACGCACCGAGCGGACCCTCAAGGAGACGGTCGCCCTGATCGAAGCGGCGGGCGGCGAAGCCGTCGCGATCACCGCGGACATCACCGTCGCCGCGGACGTCGAGCGGCTGGTCGGGGCGGTGGCCGGGCGCTTCGGCGGCCTGGACGTCGCCGTGAACAATGTCGGGGTCCTCGTCCCGCCCGCGCCCGTCGCCGACATCTCCGAGGCCGACTGGCACCGGAGCCTGGACGGCAACCTCACCGGCCTGTGGCTGTCGATGAAGTACGAGATCGGCTGGATGCGGGCGCACGGCGGCGGCGCGATCGTCAACATCGCCTCCAACATCGGCGCGCACCGCCGGGCCGCCGGCCTCGGCGCGTACACCGCGGCGAAGGCCGCCGTCAGCGCGCTCACCAGGACCGCCGCGCTCGACCACATCGGCGACGGCGTACGGATCAACGCCGTCAGTCCCGGTCCGGTGGACACCCCCATGTCGACCCGGCCGGGCGAGAGCGCGCAGGAGAAGGCGGCCCGGCTGCGGACCCAGGTCCCGGCCGGGCGCGCGGGCGCGGTCGACGAGATCGCCGCCGCCGTCCTCCACCTGGCCTCCCCCGCCGCCGCGTTCACGGTGGGCGCCGACCTCGTGGTGGACGGCGGCGCGACGGCGTAGACCCCGTGTGCCGCGTTCATGGGGGGCCGGTCATGGCGGTCGTCGCGTCAGGGAGTCGTCAGGGCGCCGTCAGGGCGTGGACGCCCCGGTCGGCTCGTCCCGGGCGAGCAGGGACGCGGACGGATCGCACGCGGCCGGATGATCGTCCGCAGCCGGATCGCACACGGGCGGGTCGCACGCGCGGGCGAGCCAGTCCCGCAGCACCGCGTGCAGCGCCTCCGCGCCGACCAACAGCTCGTCCGGCAGCGGGAGTTCGACCGGGCTCAGCAGGAAGGGGCTGCTCTGCGGGCCGCCGAGGCCGCCGTGCGAACCGGCCTGCTCCTCGAAGGCGTACACCGCGCCGGAGCGCGGCTCGCAGGCCGAGTTGACCATCAGATCGGCGGTGTGCGGGAAGCCGTCGGCCCGGAGCACCGCGTCCGCCGCGCCGTCGCCGAACGGCGCGAGAGGGTCGTCGCCCTTGATCCGCCCGGTGGCCAGTTCGTGCTGGGCGCCGTCCGGGCCGAGCACGAGCGGGCCGCGTTCGGCGCTGCGCACCAGCACAAAACCGATGCCCGGGTGCGCGGTCAGCACGTCGAGCAGCTCGGGCGAGCGCCGGTCGATCTCCTCCAGCGTCGCCCGCCCCTCGATGTCCGGGAAGGCGACCAGGCCGAGATTGCCCGAGGCCAGCACCACCGGCTGCGAGGCGGGCCCCTCGCACTCCGCCTCCTCCTGCGCCCGCCGGCCCCGCTCGGGCCGGCGCAGCGCGGTGCGGGCCGCCGTCCGCGCCTCGGCGCCGCGCGCCGCCCGCCGCCTGCCCCGCCGCTCGTTGCCGGACAGACCGCAGCCGGCCCGCACCAGTTCCCGCAGCGTCACCCCGTACGCGCTCTCGAAGGTCTCGCCCTCGCTCTGCCCGTGGTCGGAGAGCAGCACGACGCGGTACGGGCGGGGCGCGTAGCGGGCGGCGTCGGCGATCAGGGCCACCGAACGGTCCAGCCGGTTCAGCACCTTGCGCGCGTCCTTGCTGCGCGGGCCCGAGTGGTGCGCGACCTCGTCGTAGGCGACCAGGTCGGCGTAGACGGCGGTGCGTCCGGCGAGCATGTCGCCGATGACGGCGGCGACCGCCACGTCCCGCTCCACGACGGTGGCGAAGGCGCGCAGCAGCGGGTAGATCCCGCCGCGCTTGATCCGCGGCCGGTCCCTGCGCAGCCGGGAGGCCGTCGACTCGACGATCTCGCGGCCCACTTCGGCCAGGAACGACCAGGCCGTGCGGACCGCGTTCGCCGGGTCGGAGAAGTAGGCGAAGTAGCCGGTCCTGGAGCGGCTGAATTTGTCCCGGCGGGCCGCGACCGACATCACCAGCGCGGACTGCTCGGCACCGCCGGTGAAGAGATTGCCGCGGCTGGCCCCGTCGTCGGCGAGCAGGCCGCGGCTGCCGGTCAGCGCCTTCGCCCGGCGTTCCAACTCGGCCGCGCTGGACGGCCGGTTGCAGACCATGACCTGGCCGGTCTCCTTCTCGAACCAGCGGAAGGCGGGCACGTCGTGGTTGGTGCCGTGCAGGATGCCCAGCTGGCTGGCGCCGGTCTGGCTGCTCCAGTCGGTGCGCCACGCGGTGAGCCGGTGGGTGGTGTCCAGCCAGGACGCGACAGTCGGCATCGCGGGCGGCGACGAGGTGAGGGCGTCGCGCAGGACGTCGTGGCCGACGCCGTCCAGCTGGACGAAGACGGTGCCGGGCGTGCCGGGCAGCGGCGGATCGCCCGCCCGCCTGCGGCGGCGCCCGGCCAGCCGCGCGAGCCTGCGGCCGTACGCGGCGTCGTCCCGCACGGCGAGCGCCGTACTGGTGGCGGAGGAGGCGGCCGACATCACGGCGGCGATCACCACGGCGGTGACCGGGGTGACCTGGCCGCGGCCGTCCGGGGTGAAGCGCAGCGCGATGAGCAGCAGCGAGCCGTTGAGGAAGAACACCAGCGCGCCGAGCACGAGCGCCGGCACCAGCAGCAGCGCGCGGACCAGCAGCGGCCACACCAGCGCGCTCAGCACACCGAAGGCGCCGGCGCCGATCGCCGCGGTCACCGCGATCTGGGTGGGGCTGTCGCCGTCGGGCGCCTTGAGCCGGAAGTCGGGCAGCAGCCAGGCCAGCAGGGCCAGCGTCGCGCTGGCCACCATCCACACGGCGAGCACCCGGCCGACGGCCCTCACCACGCTGCGGCCGGCGGCCCGTTCCCGTCTCTCTTCAGGCTGCGGCACACCTCCACAGTGCCATACGGTCCGCTGTGCTCCTGTCATCCACCCGGGCGCGTACGGGGGCGCGCCCGGAGCGGCGCGGTCCGCAGGGCATACGCTCGGCCTGCGAGGATGCGCCGTACGGCCGAGTGCGTACGGCGCCGGATCGCGTACGGGTGGCAGATGCGGGCAGCAGGTACCAGGGCCGGGAAGGGACGACGCGGTGGCGGTGGAGATCACATGGTGGGGTCATGCCACGGTGACCGTCCGGGACTCCGGGGTGCGGGTGCTGACCGACCCGCTGTTCGCCCGGCGGCTGGCCCATCTGCGCCGCCGGCGCGGCGCGGTTCCGCCGCCGTCCGCCGCCGTCGCCGATGTCGTCCTCGTCTCGCATCTGCACGCCGACCACCTGCACCCGGCCTCGCTGCGGCGGCTGGCGCCGGGCACCACCGTGGTCGTGCCGCGCGGCGCGATCGCGGCCGTCCCGGGGCTGCGGCGGCTGCGGGAGCGGCTGCGCCTGGTGGAGGTGGGCGCGGGTGACTCGCTGCCGGTACGGGCCGGGGCCGGGCACGGCGGACCGGCGGAGCACGGGGGTGAGGTGACGGTCCGCGCGGTGCCGGCCGCGCACGACGGGCGGCGGCTGCCGTACGGGCCGCAGCGCACGCCTGCGCTCGGCTATGTGGTGGAGGGCGCCGCGCGCACCTACTTCGCCGGGGACACCGGGCTGTTCGACGGCATGGCCGACGCGGTCGGACCCGTGGACGTGGCACTGCTGCCGGTCGGCGGCTGGGGCCCGTTCCTCGGGCACGGTCATCTGGACGCCGGGCGGGCGGCGCGGGCGCTGGCCGATCTGGCGCCGAGCGCGGCGGTGCCGGTGCACTACGGGACGTACTGGCCGATCGGCATGGACGCGGTCCGGCCGCACGAATTCCACACGCCGGGCGAGGAATTCGTCCGGCTCGCGGGGCACCTGGCGCCCGGGGTGACCGTGCACCGGCTGGAGCACGGGGAGTCGGTGGCGGTCGCGATCGGGGACAGGGCCGAGTCCGGGGACGGGGCCGGGGACGAGTCCGGGGTCGGGGACGGGGACGGTACGCGGGACCCCGCTCGTCGCAGCGGCGAGGCCGGGAAGTCCGGGGACATCGGCGGGACCGGACGGGAGAGTCACGGGTGATCGCGTTCCTGGCGTCGGCCGCCGCCAATCCGCCCCCGTCCGAGAGCACGCAGCAGGCGATCGGCTATCCGTCGCTGTTCTTCCTGGTCGCGCTCGGCTCACTGGTGCCGGTGGTGCCGACCGGCGCGCTGGTGTCCGGCGCGGCCGTCGTGGCCTTCCACCAGACGGAACCGGTCGCGCTGGCCGTGGTGTTCGGTGTGGCGTCCTTCGCCGCCTTCCTCGGCGACGTCGCCCTGTACTGGCTGGGCCTGCGCGGGGTGCGGTCCCGCAACGGCTCGCGCTGGCTGCACCGGCTCCAGGACCGGGTGGACAACACCACGCTGGAGAAGGCGCAGAACCGGCTCGACCAGCACGGCGCCGCCGTCCTGGTGCTGTCCCGGCTGATCCCGGCGGGCCGCATCCCGGTGATGGTGGCGTGCCTGCTCGCCGAGATGCCGATGCGCCGCTTCGTACGCGGCGACATCCCGGCCTGTCTGGCGTGGGCCGCGTCGTATCAGCTGATCGGTATCCTGGGCGGTTCGCTGTTCCCCGAGCCGTGGCAGGGCGTGGCGCTCGCGGTCGGCCTGACCTTCGTCATCGGGGCGGGTCCGACGCTGGTGCGGCGCTTCCGCGACCGGCGCGCGTAGCCGTAGCCGTACGCCGTAGCCCGTACTCCGCAGCCCATACGCCACAGCCGCGCCCGCTGCCGCAGCCGTCGTCGCCGCCCCGGCCGTACGCACGGCCGGGCTCCGGGGTCCCGCGCTACGACGTGCGGGTCAGCACCCGGGAGCCGCCGATCGGCAGGTCCCACAGGTCCTCGCGCGGGCGGCCGGTGGCGGCCCAGGCGGCGTGCAGCCGGGTGAGGGGTTCCAGCGGCGGTTCGGCGGAGAGCAGGAAGGTCGCCCAGTGCATCGGGGCCATCGCGGTGGCGCCGAGGTCGAGGCACGCCTGGACGGCCTCTTCCGGGTCGGTGTGCACGGCGCTGAGCATCCAGCGCGGCGCGTAGGCGCCGATGGGCAGGAGCGCGAGGTCGATGCCGGGGTGGGCGCGGCCGATCTCGCCGAACCAGCGGCCGTAACCGGTGTCGCCGGCGAAGTACACCCGCCGGCCCGTGCCGTCGGTGAGCACCCACCCGCCCCACAGCGAGCGGCAGGTGTCGGTCAGGGTGCGCTTGCTCCAGTGGTGCGCGGGCACGAAGTCGAAGCGCACACCGCCCAGTTCGGCCGCCTCCCACCAGTCCAGTTCGGTGACCCGGGTGAAGCCGCGGCGGCGGCACCAGGCGGCCAGGCCCGCGGGCACGAACAGCGCGGTGTCGCGCGGCAGCCGTTTGAGGGTCGGCGCGTCGAGGTGGTCGTAGTGGTTGTGGCTGATCACGACGGCGTCCACCCGCGGCAGCGCCTCCCAGGCGACGCCGACCGGGGTGACCCGCGCCGGGGTGCCGGGGATGCGGCGCGACCACACCGGGTCGGTGAGCACGGTGAGGCCGCCGATGCCGATCACCCAGCTCGCGTGCCCGGCCCATGTCACGCTCACCGTGCCCGCCGCGGGTTCCGGCACCGGTCCCGGGTCGACGGGCAGCGAGGGCACCTGGGCGAGTGCGGCGGCCGGCGGGCGCATGCTGCGTTCGCGTACCGCGCGCAGCACCGAGCGGAATCCCGGCAGCGGGTCGGTCAGCCGGTCCTTGAACGACGCGGGCCAGGTCCTGCGCTCCCCCAGCGGCCGTGGTCCGGTGAGGGTGCGCTCGCTCTGGTCGGTCATCGGGACTCCCATCCGTCTCGGTCGCCGCGACCCCGGCGGCGGAGGTCGCGGCAGGCCGGGGCGCCGCGGCTCACGGATCCCCGATCATCGTTCATTCGTCTACCCAGATACCCAGAAAATCAGGTCAGGCCCCGCGCTGCCGCGAACCGGTGTCCGCCGATTCACCGACCGCGCCCGAGGCCGTGCCGGAGGCCGGTCCCGCCCCGGTCGCACCGGGGTCGGCATGGCCGCTGACGGCCTCGGCGAGCGCCGCGAGCGCGGCGGCGACATGGGGCACGGTGAGCGGATCGGCCGCGGTCAGCGCCGCCTCGCGCTCGGCGTCGGTGGCGCCGTGCAGCACGCCGGTGCTGATCCGCACCCGCGGCTCGGCCGGGTCGTCGCCGAAGCGGTGGCCGCCGAGCACCGGCCGGCCCAGCGCGGCGGTCAGCCGCTCCTCCAGCTCCGCGGCGTTCAGACCGGCCGCCGGCAGCGTCGGATAGAGCTGGAAGCCGGCCCGCGGCGGACGGCAGGTCGCGCCCGCGCCGGTGATGGCGCGGAAGGCGGCAGCGGCGGTACGTGCGTGCAGCCGGTTCGCCGCTGCGGTGCGGTCGGTCACCTCGGGCGGTTCGGTCAGGACGTACGCGGTGGCGGCGGCGACCGGCGCGGGCAGCACCGCGCGCAGCACGGTGAGTATCCCGATGGTGCGCTCGCGCCAGGCGGTGCCGTGCGCGGTGCCGGGGAAGCGGACCAGGGCTGCGGGCGCCGAGGCCGGTACGAGGGTCGCGGCCAGGTCGGTGAGCACGACGGTGTGGTCGGGCAGCATCTCGGCCGGGCTCAGCAGCACCGTGTCGTGGTGGTGCAGGGTGTCGGAGTACGTCTCGTCGGAGACGATCAGCAGTCCCGCCTCGGCCGCGGCCTCGCACGTCTCGTGGAGGAGTTCAGGCGCGGTGACGGTGCCGGTCGGGTCGTCCGCGGCGGACAGCACCAGCAGCCGCGGGTCGGAGCCGGCCGCGCGGGCCCGCCGTACGGTCTCCAGCAGCGCGAAGGGGTCGGGCACGCCGCCGCCCTCCGGCGGGGTCGGCGCGGTGTGCACCCGGCGGCCGAGCAGCCGCGCCACCGGGGCCTGCCAGGCGGGCGCGGGCCGGGCCAGGACGGGGTCGCCGTCCGCGGCGGCCAGCAGCGCGAGCAGCAGCGCCTCGGCGCCGGGGCCGGCGAGCACATGCCCGGCGTCGCAGGGCAGACCGCGCCGCGCCCAGTAGCCGCAGGCGGCCTCAAGCAGCCGCGGGCCGCCGCCGATGCCGTCGGTGCCGGGGCCGGTGGCGGCCAGCCGCTGCTGCCAGTGGGCGGGCAGCGGCAGACCCGGTTCGGGTCGCACGTCGTACGGCAGGCCGAGCCGCATCCGGTTACCTCCGCTGCGTGGGTGGACACCCCCTCGGGGCCACCTTCTCCCGGACCGGCCGGGACCGCATCCGGCCGGCGGCCGGACGGCGCACAGCGGGCGCGCGGTCGCCCCGTTCAGCGAGCCAGCAGGGCGGGCAGCTCGCGCATGTCGTCGAAGACCGTGGTGTCCGGGCCTTCGAGCCACCGCGCCGGGGTGAGGCCGCCGCAGTAGCCGTACGCGCGCATGCCCGCCGCCCGGGCCGCGGCCACGCCGTATCTGCTGTCCTCGACGACCACGCAGCGCACGGGTTCGACGCCGAGGGTGCGGGCGGCGTGCAGGAAGAGGTCGGGGGCGGGCTTGCCGTGCGCGACCTCGCTCGCGCTGAAGATCCGGCCCTCGAAACGTTCGTAGAGCCCGGTGAGGCCAAGCGTGTGGCGCAGCCCCTCGTGGCTGCTGCTGGAGGCGACGCAGCTGGGCAGGGTGAGCGCGTCCAGGGCCTGCGTGACGCCGTCGACCTCGGTCAGGTCGGCGTCGAACGCCTCCTGGTACAGGTGGCGGTACGGGGCGTCCCAGTCGGCGGGCAGGGCGCGGCCGAGGTGCTGCTCGATGGCGGTGGTCATGTCGCGGTAGGAACGGCCGACGAAGCGCTCGACGATCTCGGCCTCGCTCAGCGGCCAGCCGACGGCGGCGAGCACGAAGGCGTCGACCTTGACGGCGAGTTTCTCGCTGTCGACGAGCACGCCGTCGCAGTCGAAGATGACGAGTTCCGGCTCCGGCCACGGGGTGTGCGGTCGCGCTGCGTTCACCCGGCGAGACTACAACGGGCGTGGTCGCGGCCCCTGATGCTCGGGCGGGCGGGGTACGGGGATGCCGCCCGGTGGCCGACGCGCGCGACCGACCGGCCGGCTCGGGGGACCGGCCGGCTGACGTGCGGGGCCCGGTGGCTGACATGCGGGACTACGGCGGTGTGCGGGGGCCGCGGCCGGGTAACCGGCTCGCATGACGTATCCCTGGAAGAACTGGGACAAGGCGCTGTTCGCCGAAGTGGCGGGACGGCACTGGCCGGGCGCTGAGCCGGTGCTGCCGAGGCTGAGCCGGGCGGCCAACCACGGGCGGCTGTGGTTCGCGGTCGCCGCGGGGGTCGCGGCCACCGGCGGCAGGACCGGGCGGCGGGCCGCGGCGCGCGGTCTCGGTTCGCTGGCGCTGGCGTCGCTGACGGTCAACACCGTGGGCAAGGGCGCCGTGCGGCGGACGCGGCCGATACTCGACACCGTGCCGGTGATACGGCAGTTGCACCGCCAGCCGGTGACCTCGTCCTTCCCTTCCGGGCACGCCGCCTCGGCCGCCGCCTTCGCCGCGGGCATGGCGATCGAATCGCCGCGCTGGGGCGCGGTGGTGGCGCCGATCGCGGCGAGCGTGGCCTTCTCGCGGATCTACACCGGCGTGCACTATCCCAGTGACGTGGTGGCGGGCGCGGCGCTCGGCCTGGGCGCGGCTGCCGTCGTCCGCAGCCTGGTGCCGCCCGCGCCGGGCACCCCGGAGCCGGGCGCGGACGTGCCGATAGCGGGGCTGCCGGAAGGGCGCGGGCTGCATGTGGTGGTCAACTCGGCCTCCGGGCCGCCGCCGCTGCTGTCACCGCCCGCCGATCGGATCATCGCCGCACTGCCCGAGGCGGCGGTCGGCGAGTGCACCGAGGACGACGACCTGCTGGAGATGCTGGAGAAGGCGGCGCGTACGGCGGTGGAGCAGGGCGGCGCGCTCGGCGTGTGCGGCGGCGACGGCACGGTGGCGCTGGCCGCGGCCGTGGCGCTGCGGCACCGGCTGCCGCTCGCGGTCTTCCCCGGCGGCACCCGCAACCACTTCGCGCTGGACCTCGGCCTGGAGACGGTCGAGGAGACCGCCGCGGCCGTACGGGACGGGCGCGCGGCGACCGTGGACGTGGCGCGGCACACCAGCCTGGACACCCCGGACCGGGAGAGCGCACCGTTCCTGAACACGTTCAGCATCGGGTCGTACCCGGATCTCGTACGGGTGCGTGAGCGCTGGTCACGGCGGGTGGGGAGCTGGCCGGCGAGTGTGCTGGCCGCCGTCCATGTGCTGCGGACGTGCGAGCCGGTGGACATCGAGATCAACGGTCGCAAGCGCTCGGTGTGGCTGCTGTTCGCGGGGAACTGCCGCTATTCGAGCGTGGGGCTCGCGCCGGTGCGGCGCCGCGACCTCAACGACGGTGTGCTGGACGTGCGGATCGTGGACGGCGGGCGCTTCGCCCGCACCCGGCTGATGGGCGCGGCGCTGACCGGGGTGCTGACGAAGTCGCCGGTCTACACGGAGGCGACCGTACGGCGGCTGCGGGTGCGGCTGCCCGGCGCGGGCGTCCATCTCGCGTACGACGGCGAGGTGGCGCCCGCCCCCGGTGAGCTGCTGCTGGACAAGGTGCCGGGCGGCCTGGTGGTGTACCGGGGCTGAGGTGGCGGTCTCAGCGCGGTGCCTCAGTTCTGGCCGCCGACGAGGCCGGCCAGCGCCCGTACCCCTTCACCGGAGATGCTCAGCGCGTCGGGGCTGCCGGTGTCGATGGACAGGATCAGGTCGTCGGACGGCCAGGCGCCGCTGAGCACGGCGAGCTGCACCAGGCGGTAGCGGCTGGTGGTCGGCAGCGCCTCGGCCATCCGGGTCTCGGAGGTGAAGACGGGCACGAGCTGCCGGCCGTCGTCCTGCTCGTACACCGGGAGCTGGAGCTGCTGCGGCGGCTCGGCGCCGTCCACGCCGTCCGGATACTCCTCGGCGCCCGGCACCGGCAGCAGGACGTCGCTGACCGCGAGGGTGCTGAGCGCGACGACGTTCTCGCTGCCGTGCGCTATCTCGTGGAGCGCACGCTGTGCGGGTGGCAGGGCGCCGTTCGGGTTGAGGCCGTCGGGGGTGATGTCGGTCATCGCTTCTGGTTCCTCTCGCCGCTCTGGCGTCGACGCTGCTCGGATCCCCCGCACGTACCCGGAACGGGCTGGAGCATGCGGCCGCCCCGTGAATTGCGCGGCCCGGCCGGCCCCGGCGGCCCGCGAGGACCGCCTGCACGGGACCGCCTGTGCCGGGGTCACTCGTACTCGGTGCCGCCCTTGCGGGTCAGGTAGGCGTCGCTGACGACCTTGGCGATGGCCCGGCCGCCGAGGACGTCGCTGTAGCGGTCGTCCGCGGTGCGTACGACGACGCCCTCGCGCAGGTGCAGGCCGCGGCCGGAGACCGTCTCCTCGCCCTGGGCGAGCGCAAGCGCGGTGTCGAGGTCGAAGGGGCCCTCGAACAGCTTCGGTACCAGCGGCACCTCGCCCTCCAGCAGTGCGAAGGCGTCCGGCCAGCGCACCTGTCCGTCGATGTCCGCGCACACGTCGAACGCCGCGAAGCCGGGAGCGCCCTGTGCGTGGGCGTCGGCGCCGTATCCGAGATCCTGCACACCACGGCCGTAGACCTCGCCGTAGACACCGACGCGGGACGCGCCCAGCCGTTCGGCGAGCCGGGCCGCGACGGCGGGCAGGCCGTGGCCGAGGACGGCGCGCCAGTACAGATTGCCCGCGCTCTCCTTGAGCGCGAGGCGCTGGCCGCCGAGGCCCTTGGAGGTGACGTGCACCGTGCCGGTCTCCGCGTAGTACGTGAGGCAGCACGCGGAGCCGTGCAGTTTCTCGGTGACGGCGACCGGGTCGCCGGGCGCGAAGATGCCCGGGTAGCGCTTGAGGTTCTCGATGTCGATCCACGGCAGCAGGTCGGGCGCGGATTCGACGTCGCCGCTCATCGACACCGGGACCGGCGGCACCCACTTGACGATGCCGAGCCGTTCGGCGAAGTCCTCTCCCCCGGCGGCGGCGCTCTCCAGGTCGGTGCCGTCGAGGGCGGCCGGACGGCAGACGATGCCCTGGGAGAGTTCGCCGCGCAGCCGTACCGCCCTGACGCGGTTGGCGGCGGACCCGGCGAGCCGGCCGGTCAGGCCCAGCTCTGCGATCAACGGCTCGGGCAGCACCGACTGTTCGGGTATGTAGAGCGCGAAGTCACCGCTGCGGTAGGCACCCTTGGCGACGACGGCCCGGTAGAGGCCGACCTGCGCCAGCTCCAGCGCGTCGGCGTTCGGGTGGTCGAGGATGGTGAGCCGCTCCGCGGTCACACGCAATGTGGACATGACGGTCCCCCCGTGGGTGTCGTGGTGGTGTGGTCTGCTGGGGTGTGCCGGGTGCTCCGGTGCCCGTCGCGGCGCTGTGACCGCGCCCGCCGCCCCGCCCGCCCCGCGGATCACTGTGCCGCTCCGGGTGGCGGCCGGGCCACCGGTTTTCGGCACGGGCGGCCGGGGTTCCGGGAGCCGCGTGTGCGAGGCTCTGCGTGTGCGATACATCATCATCGGAGCGGGTGCGGTCGGCGGCACGATCGGCGGGCGGCTGTTCGACGCCGGTCACGAGGTCGTCCTGGTGGCGCGCGGCGCGCATCTGGCCGCGTTGCGTGAACGGGGCCTGCGCCTCGAACTGCCCGACCGGACACTGACCTTGCCGGTGCCCGTGGCCGACGGCCCCGGCACACTGCGGGCCCGGCCCGACGACGTCCTTGTGCTGGCCACCAAGACGCAGGACACGGCGTCGGTGCTGACGGAGTGGGACGGCTACGGCTCTGCGGACGGCGGCCCGGCGGTGGTGTGCGCGCAGAACGGCGTGGAGAACGAGCGGCTCGCGCTGCGGCGCTTCGCCGATGTGCACGCGATGTGCGTCTGGCTGCCGTGCTCCTATCTGGAGCCGGGCGTGGTGCAGGCGCCGTGTGCGCCGCTGACCGGCATCCTGCATCTGGGGCGCTTCCCTTCGGGTGCGGACGGTACGACGCGGCGGATCTCGGCCGATCTGCTGACCTCGGGTTTCGACGCGCCGGTGGCGGAGGACGTTATGGCGTGGAAGTACGCCAAGCTGCTGTCGAATCTGGGCAATTCACTGGAGGCGGTGGCCGGTCCGATCGGTGACGGTCCGGTCTTCGATCTGTATCTACGGGCCCGTGAGGAAGGGGCGGCGGTACTGGACGCCGCCGGGATCCCGTATGTCGGCGCCGAGGAACAGGCCCGGGTGCGCGGTGACCGCGTCGAGGTGCAGCCGGTCAACGGCGCGGTGCGGGGCGGCGGTTCGTCCTGGCAGAGCCTCACCCGGGGCACCGGCTCCATCGAGGCGGACTACCTCAACGGCGAGATCGTGCTGCTCGGGCGGCGGCACGGCGTACCGACGCCCGTCAACGAGGCCCTGCGCCGTGCCGCCAACTCCTTCGCCCGCGAGCGCCGCCGCCCCGGCGATCTGACCACCGACGAGCTGACGGCCCTGCTCGGCGCCGGCCTGCCGCAGTCGTAGCGGCGACCGGCCGGCGTCCGGGCACGGGCGCTCGCGGAAAGGCGTCGCGGCCTAGCCGACCGGGTCGGGCCGCATCCGGAAGTCGTACGCGGCGGGCAGCGGGTGTTCCGCCCGCGCCCGGGTCCTGACGTCGTCGGTGACCGGGCCGTCACCGGCGACCAGGCGCTCGGCTATCGCGTACCAGGTGTCGGTCAGCGCCTCGGCGCCCTCGTACAGATCCGCGACGACCACGCCCTCGTCGAACAGGGCCCGCGCGGCGGCGACTTCGCCGCGGGCCAGCGCGGTCATCGCCCGCAGCAGGCGCAGCCGCCCGCCGCCGGGGACCGCCGCGTCCGTGTCCCCGTCCGCGCCCGCCTCCGTGGCCGCGGCAGTCTCCGCGAGCAGCCGTTCCGCGTCGGCCGGGCGTCCGGCGTCGAGCAGTACGGGGACGGCCTCGACGACCAGGGCGCGCCGTACGTCCGGGCGGTCGGGCAGTGCCGCGAAGGTCTCCACCAGGCAGTCGTACGCGGCCAGATAGCGCTCGGCGGCACGCTCGGTCTGGCCCGCGTCGGTCTCGGCGACGGCCAGCGCGCGCAGCCCCCACGGCGACGGGTGGGCGGTCACCGACCGCTCCCAACTGCGCACGGCCTGGGCGCGGTCACCCGCGGCCCACTGGGCGATGCCGAGGTAGTAGTCGCGGAACCACTCGTTGCCGGGGTAGGTGTCGGCGGACTCCAGCAGCTCCCGCCACTCCGGCGAGACGAGCGCGGGCCCGGGCGGCGCGTCGGCCGCGGGCCGGGGGAAGACCCCGGCAAGCAGCAGTTCCAGCCAGGGCTTCTGCCGCTCGCCGAGCGTCGTCGCCGGATACGGCGTGCCCGGCAGGTCGAAGTGGCCGCGCTCGTTCTCCAGGGCGCCCCAGCCGGAGCCCGCGGCGAGTATGTCCTTGGGCTCGGCGTCGGCGTGCGCGAGCCAGGATTTGTAGGCGGCGTCGACCGTGGCGCGCGGCAGGGCGGCTTCGAGCCGGCCCGCGGCCTCGGCACGGGCAGCGCCCCAGTCGTCGCCGTGTACCGTCCGCGGGTCGGCGGCGAGCGGCCCGTACGCCTCCAGCCAGGAGAATTCGGAATCGGCCGCCATCGGGATGTGTTCGAGCTGTGTACGGGCGAGGCCGGCCTGGATCTCCAGATAGCCGCCGGTGCCGGGCTCGGTGAGCCATTCCTGCCAGCGCTTGCCGCCGCGGCTGTGGCCCCACAGGAAGAGCTTGCGGCCGCGCAGCACATCGGTGGAGGTCTGCACGAGTCCGTGCCCATCGCCGTCGAGCGCGGTGATCCAGCGGCGCTCGTCCTCGGGCACGTCGAAGAAGTAGTCGGCGGCGTGCTCGGAACGCGTGGTGTAGGTGATGTCGGTGGTGCCCTCGGGCACCGGGACCGGGACATGGCTGAGGGTGCGGCTGTAGCCGAAGTGCCAGGCGGCGTCGGCCGGGGCGAGCACCCGGGTGCGGTCGGTCTCGGGCACGGCGATGTTGGACCACCAGTAGGCGGGCACGGTGCGGTCGTGCGGATTGCGCACCCGGATGCCGACGTAGAGGAAGTCGGAGTCTGCGGGCAGCCACATGTCGATCTGGAACGGCAGGTCACGCAGCCGTTCCCATTCCCACAGCCGCAGCATCTCGCCGCCGTCGGGCGCCGGGACGCGGGCGGCGTGCAGTGGCGCACAGGTGTGGGCGGCGTGGCCGGTGGCGCCGAGATTCCACTCCACGCCGCCGGAGAACCAGGCTCCGGCCAGGGCGAACGCCGCGGGCTGGAACACCGGGTTGCGGTAGAGCAGTTCCCGGCCGGTCGCCTTGTGGACCAGTGAGTAGAGCCTGCCGCCCAGGCCCGGCAGCACCGTGGCACGGATCCGTTCGTTCTCGATGACGAGGGCGTCGAGTTCGGCGGGGACGCGGTCCCGGCCGTAGCCATCGAGGATCCGTACCGGGAGCACGGAACGCAGCGGCGCGTAACCGAGTTGCCTGGCCATGTCGGGCGGCAGGCCCGTCCGGTCCTTGAGGTCCAGCCGGTGCACCTCGTCGAGCGGGCGCAGCGCGGGCAGCGGATTCTCGGGGCCGAGAGCCGCTGCCGGAATGCTCACAGCGGTACGCCGCACGGTCGTAACCAAGGCCACCTCTTCTGACACACGTGGCCGCCTTCGGGCTCGGCGGCCGCCTGATGACCATGGAACAGGTTTCCCGTCCCGGTGAACAGTGCCTACCGCGGTCAGGGTTGGGCAAAACCTGCGGAATCGTTGCGAAATCCAGCGCGAGTTGCGGCGCGGAATCCGGCGTGGCCGACGGCGAATCCGGCCGCGGCGCCACCCGGACACCCGGGCGGCGAGGGTACCCGGAACACCGCCGGGGAGCGGTGCTCCCGTTCTTCCCGGGTCATTGTCGGAGGGCGCTGCTACAACGGAGGCCATGACGACTTCGCGCTCCGCACAGACGCCGGCCTTCCCCGAACTCCGGTTCACCGACTGGCTCGAACTGATCGAGGAGCGGTCCGCCGTACTGCGCAAGGCGGCGGAGGCGGCGCCGAGCGAGGCCAGGATTCCCGGCTGTCCGGACTGGACGGTGCGGGATCTGCTGACCCATGTCGGCCAGGTCCAGCGTTTCTGGGCGGCCGTCGTGGCCGCGGGTCCCGCGCTCCGGCCGCCGTCGGACGACCTGGTCGTCGACCGGACGCCGGGGAGCGACCTGGCCGCCTGGTCCGCAGGGGCGACGACGGTGCTGCTGGACGCGCTGCGCACCGCGGGGCCCGAGGTCGGCTGCTGGACCTGGTGGGCGGAGTCGGGGAACGCGGCGACGTCCGGTTCCGTCGCCCGGCACCAGGTGCAGGAGGCGGCGGTGCATGCCAGGGACGCGCAGGAGGCGGCGGGAGCGGCCGAACCGCTGCCGCCCGCGCTCGCCGCGGACGCCCTGGACGAATTCCTGCATGTGGGCTTCGGCTCCATGGACGGCTGGCCGCACGCCCCGGCGCGGGTCGCGCTGGTCACCGACGAGGGTCCGGCCTGGACGCTGATCCTGGACACCACCGGCGCGTCGGCCGTCCGCGGCGGTCCGGGCGAGGGGCCCGAGCCCGGCGCCGTACTCTCCGGGCCCGCGAGCGACCTGCTGTTGGCGCTGTACCGGCGGGCACCGCTGGACGACGGCGCCCTGCGGCTGACCGGGGACCCGGCGCTGGTCCGGCAGTTGGTGGTCTGGCCGCCGCTCGGTTGACCACGTACCGTCCTGACTGAGGGGGTGATGCCCATGTCAGGTCTCGGGTTGCGAGCGTCTGGTGTGGCGTTGGGGATGATCGCCTTGGTCACCGCTTGCACCTCGGGCGGCAGCCCGCACCGATCCCCCACCACGGACTCCGTTCGCATCGTCACCGAAGAGCCGCCACCGGTCGGCAGCGTCGAGCATCCGCGCCCGGTCGAGTGCGTCGAGAGCGTCAACCAGCCCGGTGCCACCACCGTCCCCACCACGTCACCCATCGCCAAACCCCCTTCGTCCTCTTCGACTTCCGCGTCCGCTTCTGCTTCCGCTTCTCCTTCCGGTTCACCGACGGCCCCTTCCTCCGCGAAGGACGATGTGACGGTCGGTCCGCTGACCTGGCCCGGCCTGCGGGCGCTGACCGACGGTGACCAGAAGTCCTTCGGCTACCACGACTCCGACGGCTGGCACTACAAGGTCGCCGTCGACCTGCGGTCCGGTGCGAGCGTCACCCTCACCATCGGCGCCGAGCAACGGGCCAAGGCCGGCCTCGAATACGGCAGGGCCTTCGGTTCGACCCCGACCCCCGCGGTCACCTTCAATGCCTGCCCTGCCCGGCCGACCGTCTTCGTCGGTTCGTTCTTCGTCGCCGGGGACGGCCGCGCCTGCGTCCCGGTGGATGTGCGGGCCGACGGGGCCGCGTCCCGGCGTGTGGTGATCTCCTTCTTCAGCGGACCGTGCCCCGCTGCGTAGGGTGGGCCCATGACCGAGCCGACGCCCGATCCCGCGCCCGACAGCGAGCCCGCTCACGACCCGGAGCTGCTGCAGCTCGCCGCCCAGGTCTTCGACCTCGCCCGGCAGGGCGACACCGACAAACTGGCCGCCTACATCGACGCCGGTGTCCCCGCCAACCTCACCAACGACCGCGGTGACACCCTGCTGATGCTCGCCGCCTACCACGGCCACGGGCAGACCGTACGCGCCCTGCTGGCGCGCGGCGCCGAGCCCGACCGACCCAATGACCGGGGGCAGACCCCGCTCGCCGGCGCCGTCTTCAAGGGCGAGCAGGACGTCATCACCGCCCTGGTCGACGGCGGCGCCGACCCCGCCGCGGGCGTGCCGTCGGCGGTCGACACGGCCCGGATGTTCGGCAAGGACGAATTGCTGAGGCTCTTCGGCGCCCTGTGACCCGCCCGGCCGCCGCGGAGCGGGCGGCCGGGTCGGTTCGGCCGCCTATGACGTCGACCACGATCCGCCGGCCGTACCGCGGCGCCGCGTCGGCCTGTTGGGGCACCCGGTGACCTCGTCGGACCGGATCCTCGACGGAGCCGGGGTCAGCTGATCGCCTCGGTGCGCTCAACCAGGCGTGCCGCACCCTGCCGGGTCAGGGAGCCATGCAGCCGGAGCCGGGATATGCCCCCGTCGGGGAAGATCTCGATCCGTACATGGGTGGCCGGTATCGGATTGACCAGGAAGCGGTGCACGGTGTCGGGCTGGAGCTTGACGCGCGGCAGCAACGCGACCCACTCGCCTTCCTCGCCGTCCCGTACCGACAGCGACGCCCAGCCGGCCGAATTGCCCTTCAGATAGGCCGTGTCGATCTCGACGGCCCGGATCGCGCCCTGCTCGACCAGCCGGTACTGGATCCAGTCGTTCCCTGTGTCGCGGCGGCGGCGCGTCTCCCAGCCGTCGTCCATCTTGCGGGACCTGCCCGGCAGGATCGTGTGCTCGGGCGGCGAGTAGAAGCGGTCGGAGGCGTCCTCCGCCCGGCCGCCGTTCTCCAGCGCGACCAGGTCGAAGGTGCCCAGTTCTGCGAGCCAGCCCGGGTCGGGCACCACTTCGCCGTACACCCGCAGCCGGGCGATCCCTCCGTCCGGGTGCTGGCGCAGCCGCAGGTGGGTGAAGCGCCGTTCCACATGCACCGCGAAGGCGTTCTCGGCGTGTCCGCCGACCGCCGTGCGCGGCACCAGCTCCGTCCACTCCACATCCGGGTCGAGCAGATCCTCGGGGGCCGCCGACAAGGAGTGCGCGGTCGCCTCCACCGACACCGCCTGCGGGTAATTCCCCCGGAAATGCGCGGTGTCGATCACCAGGCCGCGGATCACACCGGGCGTCCCGAGCCGTATCAGCGCCCAGTCGTGGTCGGCCGGATCGGGATGCGGGACCTCCGCCGACGCCCCCCGCCGGCGCCGCGTCTCCCACCCGTCCATGATCTTGCCCTTGTGGCCGAAGCGCTCGGGGTCGAAGACCGCGGGCCCGGCCAGCAGCAGATTCTCCCGCTGCGCGAAGAACTCGTCATTCGCCGCGATCACCCCCGCGCCGAGCCGCCGGTCGGCCAGGTCCACCAGTCCGGCGAAGGGCAGTTCCGCGCTGCGGTAATCGGCGAAGGGATTCCCGCCCGCGTAGGGAAGCGCGTCACCCGTGAACGTCGTCAGCGCCGTGGAGCTCGCGCCCCCCGCGCCCGCGGCGCCTGTCGTGGTCGCCGTGCCGGTCGCACCACCAGCACCTGTCGTGTCAGTCGTCTGAATCGTCTCTTCCGTCGTCATGCCTCTACTCTCGACCGACCCGACCCTTCACGTCCATCGAAACTTACTGAAGTCATTGTTCAGTCGAGCTGCATGGTCGGGTCCAGCTCCGCGGCCCGCCGCAGCGCCCCCAGCGTCCGTCGCAGCAGCGGGGCGGCCTCCGAGCCGCCGCGTACCGCGCCCACGATCCGGCGCCGCGGCCGGTCCACGTCCAGCGGCCGGACCACCAGGTCATGGGCCATCGCGCCGGTACCCGTCATCCGCGGCACCAGCGCGATCCCCATACCGGCCGCCACCAGTGCGAAGATCGCCGGCCAGTCGGCGGCGGCGTGCGCCTGCTCGGGCACGAAGCCGGCGTCCGCGCAGGCCGCGAGGGTGATCTCGCGCCACGGCCCACGACTGCCGAAGATCCACGGCTCCTCGGCGAGCTGCGCCAGCCGCAGTCCCGGCGCCGCCACGAGCGGATGTGTCGCGGGCAGCGCGATGTCCAGCGGATCGGTGAGCAGCGGCGCGATCACGAAACGCGGATCGCGGGCGGTCGGCGCGTCCACCGCCAGCGACAACGCGAGATCGACGTCGCCCGCGGCCAGCTCCTCGTACACCTCGGCGGCCTCCGCCTCCCGGACCGAGAGCGTGATGCCGGGCGCCTCCCGCCGCAGCAGCTGCGCGGCGGGCACGACCAGCCGGGCGATGGCGGTGGCGATGGCCCCGATCCTGACGACGCCCGCCTCGCCCTTGGCGTATCCGTCCAGCTCGGCGCCGGCGCGTTCGAGCTGCGCGAAGACCACCTCGGCGTGCCGCAGCAGGACGTGCGCGGCCCCGGTCAGCCGGACGCCGCGCCCGCGCGCCTCCATCACGGGAGTGCCGATCTGCTTGGAGAGCGCGGCCAGTTGCTGCGAGACGGCCGACGGCGTCATCCGCAGCGCGGTCGCCGCGGCCGTGACCGTGCCGGTGTCGCGCAGCGCGCGGAGGATCTGCAGCTTGCGGAGGTCCCAGTCCTTCATGCAGCCAGCCTAAACAATCCGGCGCGCATCGCACCGTCACGGCTGCACAGTCGCTGCGTCGGTCCGCAGGGCCGCCGCGCGCCGCTCAGGAGGCTGCCACGCCCTCTGCGTCGGCGACCGCGCCCTCGCGGTGCTGCTGCGGGCTGACGCCCCGGACCCGCTTGAAGGCGGCACTGAGCGCGAACGGACTGCCGTAGCCGACCTTGCGGGCCACGGCGCCGATCGTGGCGTCCGGCTCGCGCAGCAGATCGGCGGCGAGCGCGAGCCGCCAGTTCGTCAGATACGACATCGGCGGCTCACCGACGAGTTCGGTGAAGCGGCGCCCGAGCGCGGCACGGGAGACGCCGGTCCTGGTGGCCAGCGCGGCGACCGTCCACGGGTGGGCCGGTTCGTCGTGCAGCAGCCGCAGCGCCGGGCCCACCACCGGGTCGCTCTGGGCGACGTACCACGCGGGCGCGCCGGCCTCGGGGCGGGAGAACCAGGCCCGCAGCACGGCGATCAGCAGCAGGTCGAGCAGTCGGTCGAGGACGACTTCCTGGCCCGGCTCGTCCCGGACGATCTCCTCGCGGAGCAGCGCGGGCAACGGGCTCGTCCAGGCGTCGCCGGGCATGAGCAGGACGTGCGGCAGCGCGGACAGCAGCCGTTGGCTGATCTCGCCGCGCATCTGGTAGGTGCCCGTGATCATCACGGCGGAACCGTCGGCGTCCCCGGACCCGGACCCCGATCCGGACCCGGACTCTGACCCGGTGTCACCCGCGCCGTCCCGCGCGCCGCCCTCAAGGGTGACCGCCGCGTTCACCGCCTCGGGCGCCACATCGCCCCAGGTGCGCACCCCGAGGTCCATCTCCTCGCACAGTTCGACGCCTTCGGGAGTCGCGGAGATCTGCCCGGGGTGGATGACGATCCGCGGCGCGGTCGTCGGGGCGTCGGCGACGGTGTACGGCTCGGGGCCGCGGATCACCGCGATGTCGCCGGGGCGCAGCCGTACCGGCTCGCCGCTGTCCGGCACCACCCATCCCTCGCCGCTCACCATGAGCGCCAGGCAGAGCGGCGCGCGGTCCTCGATCCGCAGCGACCAGGGCGGAGTGAGGATCGACCGCAGCAGAAAGGCGCCGCGCGCCCTGGGGCCGTCCAGCAGATTCGCCAGTGCGTCCATGCGCTCAGCCTATGTCTGGACGCCCACGCATGGGGGTGAGCTTTTCGACGATGGCCGCGGCCGGTGCCCCGCCGGTTCACTGAGGTCATGACAGAGAACGCGCACTTCGCGCCCCGGAATCAGGCTCCTCACCCGCAGCAGTACGCGGCTCCGCGCAGTGCGCCGTACCCGCTCCCGCCGGTGGCACGCGGCCGGGCGCATGCCCAGAGCGGGCAGCGCGGTTGGGGGCAGCCGCTGCCGCAGGGCAGCCAGGTGCCGCCCGCCCGTACGGAACGCCCGCGCACGGAGCCGGACCGTACGCTCCCCGGCCGCACCGACCGCACCGACCGCACCGACCGCAAAGGAGGATTCGCCATGTCCGGCGACATCCGCAGTCTCGTCCTGCTCGCGGCCACGCTGGCCACCGGCCTGATGGCCGGGCTGTACTTCGCCTTCTCCGTCGCCGTCATGCCGGGGCTCGGCGCCTCGGACGACCGCACCCTGATCGAGGCGATGCAGCGCATCAATGTGGCGATTCTCAACGGTTGGTTCAGCCTCGCCTTCGGCGGCGCCCTGGTGCTGGGCGGTGTCGCCGCGGCCCTGCACTGGCGCGGTGACGGGCGGGCCGCCCTGCCGTGGATCATCGCGGGTGTCGTGCTCTACGCGGCCTCGCTCATCGTCACGATGGGCTTCAATGTGCCGCTCAACGACAAGCTCGCGGCGGCCGGCGATCCGTCGAAGATCCACGATCCGGCCGCGGTGCGCGAGCAGTTCCAGTCGGCCTGGCTGCGCTGGAACGTCGCCCGCGTACTGACCACGACCGCGGCACTGGGCTGCCTGGCCTGGGCGCTGCGCCTGGGCCGCGGCTGACCGTGGCCGCGGACCGCGGGTCGCGAGGCCCGCGCATGCCGTCAGCCGAAGGCGCCGTGCCGGCCCTCGCCCGCCGCGAACCGGGCGGCGCCCCGCTCGGCCTCTGCCAGCGAGATCCGGCCGTGGGCCAACTCCACGGACAGGGCGTCCCGTTCGGACAGGCCCTCCTGCTCCAGCAGGGAGAGCCGGTCCTCGCGCAGGCAGGTCTGCGGGAAGGCCGCGATCTCGGCGGCGAGGCGTTCGGCCGCGGCGCAAGCGGTGCCGGCCGGTACGACGCGGTCGACCAGGCCGATGGCGAGGGCCTCCGCCACGCCGACCGGACGGCCGGTGAGCACCAGGTCCATGGCGCGGCCCGCGCCGATCAGCCGGGGCAGCCGTACGGTGCCGCCGTCGATCAGCGGTACGCCCCAGCGGCGGCAGAAGACGCCGAGCACCGCGTCCTCCTCGGCCACACGGAGGTCGCACCAGAGGGCGAGTTCGAGCCCGCCCGCGACGGCGTGCCCGGCGATCGCGGCGATCACCGGCTTGCGGAGCCGCATCCGGGTGGGGCCCATCGGCCCGTCGCCGTCGTCGGTGACGCGATTGCCGCGTTCGGTGCCGATCGCCTTGAGGTCCGCGCCCGCGCAGAAGGTGCCGCCCTCGCCCCAGAGCACGGCGACGGCCGCGTCCTTGTCGGCGTCGAAATCCCGGAAGGCGTCCGCGAGTGCGGTGGCGGTGGGGCCGTCCACCGCGTTGCGCGCCTGCGGCCTGGACAGCACCACAGTGGTGACGGCGCCTTTCCGCTCGCTGCGTACGGACATCTTTCGCGCCTCCCGGTGGACCGCCTGCGTTTCCCGCAGCGTTAACACGCGCCGCCCGGCCACCACAAGACACCCCCTGGGGGTATATCGTCGTGCGGGTGACAGCGAACGGCGACGGGACGGCAGACGCGTACCGGCCCCGTATGCCCCTGTTGCTCGCGGTGTGCGCGGTCCTGTTCGGGCTGTTCCTCATGCACGGCGCGCCCGCCTCCGCACAGGGCGGCTGTCACGGCGGGCCCATGGGGGCGATGCCCACGCACGCCGCGCCGACAGCCGATGCGGCGCCCGCGGTCATGGCGCATACGGCGCCGCCCTCCGCCCCAGGTGCGACGACGGGCACGCCCAAAGGTGGGGCCACGGTCGTCGTGACGCCTTCGGGTGCCACCTGCTGGGCGACGCCCGTACGCGAACGGGCGCCGCTGACCGGCTGGGCGCAGGCGACACTCGCCGTACTGCCGCTTCTGGGCGCGGAATCGGGCTCCCTGTGTGCCGGATCGCGCCGCGAACGGTGGCGCGGGCCGCCGCCGGGCGGACGGTCACTGCTGTTGCGGGTGTGCGTCGCGCGGACGTGAAGAGGCTCGCCGGGCCGGGGAGTTCCCCGGTACGGCGCCGGTTTCTCGCATCCATTAGCGCGTCGTTTTCCGCGCGCTCACCCGAAAGAGCATCATGCGCACCTCCAGGTTGACCTTCCTCGCGGCCACCGCCGCGACCTGCACCCTGCTGCTCGGCCTGACCGCCTGCGGCTCCGACTCCCCCGCCGCCAAGGGCTCCGCCCACGGCCACGCGCCGACGGCGTCACCGACCATGCCGAACATGTCCTCGGCATCACCGATGCCGTCGATGGACGGCATGCACGACGCCCCCACCGGCAACGGCCTGTCCGCCGACCGCGACGGCTACCGCCTCACCTCCCCCGACACGCGCCTGACGCAGGGCGCCCCGGCCGCGTACCGCTTCACGGTCACCGCCCCGGACGGCCGGCCGCTCACCGCGTACGCCCTCGACCAGACGCGGCGCATGCACGTATACGCAGTCAGGTCGGATCTCACCGGCTTCCAGCACGTGCACCCGGCGATGGCGGGCGACGGCACCTGGACGGCGCGGCTGGCGCCGCTCGCATCGGGCACCTGGCGGGTCTTCGCCTCCTTCGTCCCGGACGCTGGCCCCGGCAAGGGCACGGACTTCGTGCTGAGCCGTACGGTCACGGTCCCGGGCGACGCCGGCGCCGTCCCGCTGCCCGCGCCCGCGGCGAGCACGACCGTCGACGGCTACACGGTGACGGTCAAGGGCCAGGTCATGGCCGGGATGGCGCATCCACTGACGGTGACCGTCACCAGGAACGGGCGGCCGGTCACCGACCTCCAGCCGTACTTGGGGACGTACGCGCACCTGACCGCCTTCCGCTCCGGCGATCTGGCGTTCGCGCACCTGCATCCGACGACCGCCGTGCACGGTGACCACGGCGGCCCGGAGCTGACGTTCCACGCCGAGCTTCCGGCGTCGGGTGACTGGCGGCTGTTCCTCCAGTTCAGGACGGGCGGCACCCTGCACACCGCGGCACTCACGCTCCGCGCCGGCTGACCGCGCCGCCCCGCCCGGCGGGCACGGTCAGTGGTGCTCCTGGACGAGCACCGCGAAGGTGCCGGGCTCCAGCGCGCGGAAGACGTGCGGTTCGTCCCCGGGGTAGGCGATGTAGTCGCCGGGGCGCAGTTCGACGGGATCGTCGGTGAGGCCGACCAGCGCCCGGCCGGTGCTGAGCACCACGTGCTCGATCGCGCCGGGTTCGTGCGGGTCGGACTCGCGGGCGGTCCCGGGCTCCGCCGAGACCAGGAAGATGTCGCGCCGCGCGTGCGGCGGGGAGGAGGCGAGGAGCGTGGCCACGTAGTCCGCGTGCTCGGCGGCGAAGGCGACGCCCTCGCCCGCCCGCACCACCCGCACCCGGGGGCGGGGCGGGTCGACGAGCTGGGCGAAGGAGACGTTGAGAGTGACACTGAGCGCCCACAGCGTCTCCACGCTCGGGTTTCCGGTGCCCGATTCGAGCTGCGAGAGCGTCGATTTGGCGATGCCCGCACGGCGGGCGACCTCGGCGAGCGAGAGGCCGGCCCTGCGGCGCTCGCGCTGGAGGGATTCGGCGATGGCGGCGAGCGGCGCCCGGCCCGGCTGACGGCTCACGCCCGCGCCTCCGGTACCACTGGCACCGCCGTTGCCGTTGGCGTCGTCGCCCGCATCCATCCGGCACTCCCGTTCGACAGAGAAGTCGTTTCGTTCGCCTTGACGAACGATCCTCACCCTGTTCACTATAGACGGCGATGCGTTCGATATGGCGAACTCCGGAGAAGGACCTGGCGCGGGACATCGCCCTGGTCTGTGTCGCCGATGCCGTCGTAGGCCTGTCCTTCGGCGCCATCGCGGTCGGCCTCGGGCTGCCGATGTGGCTGCCGATGCTGCTCTCGGTGGTGGTGTTCGCGGGCGCGGCCCAGTTCATGTTCATCGGCATCGTCGCCGCGGGCGGCAATCCGGTGGCGGCGGTCGTCGCCGGCCTGCTGGTGAACGCCCGCCACGTACCGTTCGGATTCGCGGTCGGCGACGTGTTCGGCGGCGGCGTGCTGCGGCGCGTCGCGGGCAGCCATCTGATGGTCGACGAGACCGTGGCCTTCACCCTCGCCCAGCGCGGGCCCGAGCGGCGGCGGGCGGCGTACTGGTCCTGCGGCATCGGCCTGTTCGCGTGCTGGAACGCCGGTGTCGTGGCGGGCACTTTCGGCGGCAGCGCGGTCGGCGACACCGATGCCTTCGGCCTCGACGCGGCCTTCCCCGCCGTCCTGCTGGCACTGCTGCTGCCGTCGCTCAAGGACGCCGCGACGCGGCGGGCCGCGCTCGCCGGGGTGCTGATCGCGCTTGTCGCGACGCCGTATCTGCCGGCCGGACTGCCCGTCCTGCTCGCCCTCGCCGGGGTCGGCGCCGCACGGCGGCCGGTGCCGTGGCCGGGCCGGCGCCCTCACATGAGGAGTCGGCCGGTGGAGCGCGAGGCGCCCCACCAGGAAACGCGGCAGCCGGTGGCAGAGCGGGAGGCACCGTGACGTCCACGACCGGCCTGCTGGCCGCCACCGCCGTGCTCGGCGCGGGTACCTTCGCCTTCCGTTTCGCCGGGCCGGTGCTGCGCGCCCGCGTCACCCTCTCGCCGCGCGTGGAGCGGCTGATGGCGCTCGCGGTCGTCGTCCTGCTCGGCGCGCTCGTCGCCACCGCCTCGCTCACCGAGGGCCACGGCTTCGCCGGGGTCGCCCGGCCCACGGGGGTCGCGGTCGGCGGACTGTGCGCGTGGCGCAAGGCGCCCTTCGTCGTCGTGGTGCTCGCCGCCGCCGTGACGACGGCTGTGCTGCGGCTGCTCGGCGCGCACTGACGCGGCCCCGCACCCGTACGGGGTCAGCGCCGCTCATCACCCGCACCGGCCCACAGCCCGCACCGTACGCGGCCCGCCCCCGTACACGACTCGGCACGTACGGGGTCCCCGCCGCTCGCCGCCCGCGCCCGGCCCCCCCCCGTACGCCGCACCCCACCCGACGGTCCGTGCGCGCCGACTCGCCCCGCGCCCACCGGGCTTGACGGGGCATCACACCATCCGAAGATCGGCTCGATTCACACCTGACAGCGCGATTCCAGGTCGTGTTACGTGACATGTCTCCGTCGATTCACGCGTGGCAGTCACTGTCCCGACGGAGATCCGCCCCCCACAGGAGGACACGTGACCGGTCCGCTGTCCCGACGAGTTTCCCTACGACTGCGCACGGCGCTGCTCGGCGTCCTCACCACATGCCTGGCGTTCGCCGTCGCCGGTGCCGGAGGCGGCGCCCAGGCGTCCGCCGACGGCACCGACTCCCTGCCGTTCTCCGGCGCCACGACGTCGGGCCTGCACAACACGTACGACCCCGCCGCCTTCCCGTACCTCGCCCAGGCGCTGGACACCGGCACGTCGATGATCGAACTCGACGTGTGGGACGACTTCTTCACACAGGAGTGGAAGGTCAGTCACTCCAGCCTGACGAGCAACGGGAACAACTGCGTCAACGCGTCCTCGCCGTCGCAGCTCTACACCGGCGGCGCGAACAAGGACCTGGAGAGCTGCCTGGACGACGTACGGGTGTGGCTCGGCGCGCACCCCGGCCACGGGCCGCTGATGATCAAGCTGGAGATGAAGGCGGGCTTCCAGTCCACCTTCGGCATGAGCCCGGCCAAGCTGGACCAGTCGATCAGCGCGCACCTGGGGAATCTGGTGTTCAAGCCGTCCGATCTGCTGGCCAAGCCCGGCGGCGGCAGCTACGCCACGCTCGACGAGGCGGCCACCGCGGGCAATTGGCCGACGCGGCAGCAGCTCGCGGGCAAGGTGATCCTGGAGATCATCCCCGGCACGGTCGAGGAAGCCAATCCGACCGACTCGCTGTGGACGGACGCCGAATACGCGGGCTGGCTGAAGGGACACGTCTCGACCGCCCAGGTCTTCCCCGCCGTGCACAACGCCCAGGCGGGCGACCCGCGTTCGCGCTACTCCGACGCCTCGCTCCGGCCGTGGTTCGTGGTCTTCGACGGTGACGCCTCCGCGTATCTCAACGGGAGCATCGACACGAGTTGGTACGACTCGCGCCACTATCTGCTGGTGATGACCGACTCGCAGAATGTCGCGCCCGCGCTGGACGACGTGAATCCGGCGCCCGCCGACGCGCAGGCCAGGATCGCCCAGCTCGCCGCGGCCCACGCGACGATCGCCTCGAACGACTGGAAGGGTCTGCCGCAGGTCCAGTCGCTCGTCGTGCCGCGCGGCAACGGCTGATCCTTAGCGGGTCGTTCGCACGGCGCGCGCAGCTCGGCACCCCACGGCGAACCGCCGGCCGTGGGGTGCCGTTCCTTCGTACGGGGCGGCGCGGGTCGCGGCGCAAAGACGACGACGTCAGACGGACACGCCCAACTCCCGTTCCGTCGGCGGCCGGTAGGAGTCGAGGTAGGCGACCTTCGTCGCGGCCTCCTCCGCCCGGTGCAGGCCGCGGATCGCGGGCAGCGCGGCGGCCAGGGACCGCAGGGCGCGGTCGGTCCACGGCCCGGCGGGCACCAGCACCGCGTGTCCGATGCCGAGATCGGCGAAGTGGCGGCAGCGCGCGAGGAGTTCGTCGGCGGTCTCGTCGGGCCGCAGCCGGGTGCTGACCGAGGTGTCGATGTCGCCGAGCGGGCGGCCCGCCTTGCGGCAGTGCACAGCCAGGATGTCGAGCTTGCGGCGGAGAGTGGCGCCGCCGTTCGGCGCGGCCGGCAGATTGCACGCGTCGGCGTACCGCGCGACGAGCGGCAGCATCCGGGCCTCGCCGTTCCCGGCGATGAGCACCGGCGGGTGCGGGCCGCTGAGCGGGCGCGGACTGGCGTACGGCCGGGGCAGTTCGCAGTGCGCGCCGCGGAAGGGGCTGTCGTCGCCGGACCACATCCGGTGGGCGAGCCGCAGCAGGTCCTCCATCCGTTCGAAGCGCTCGGGTTCGGGGGGCGCCGGTAGATCGAGGGCGGCGGCCTCGTGGTCGGCGTATCCGGCGCCGATGCCGAGCCAGGCCCGGCCGCCGGACAGCACGTCGAGCGTGGCCACGGCCTTGACGATCAGGCTCGGCGCGCGGTAGCCGACCGGGCTCGCCATGGCGCCGAGCCGGACCCGTTCGCTGTGCGACGCGAGGAATCCGAGCGTCGTGTACGCCTCCAGGACGGCCTCGTCGGGCGAGCGGTCGGGGTCGGTCTGCATCAGCCGGTCCGCCACCCACACGGTGTCCAGGCCCATGTCGTCGGCGGCGCCGACGACCCGCTCCAACTGCCGTGCCGAGCCGCGCGGGCCCTCGGGCCAGTCGTGGTGGGCGACATTGATACTGATACGCATGGTCTACGCCTCCGGTCCCCGGCGTCCGCCGGTCGGACTGAGGTGGACGGCGGCCAACTCCCAGGCGCCGTCCACCTCGACGATCATCTGCGTCATACGGAAGTACCCGTCCGCGTCCCGCCCCTCGTAAATGCTCTGCTGGCCCTGCACGCCGACCGCGACGGCCGCGCCGCCGTACTGACGGATCGTCACCTCGTCCCAGGTGAAGGCGTCATGGACGAGCGCGCCCGAGGCGTAGCGGTCCAGCCACTGCTTCTTGTCGCGGACGAATCCGTGCGGGCCCACCGCGGTGAAGTCGTCCGTCAGCAGCGCGTCCAGCGCGACGGTGTCACCGCGCAGCTCCGCCTCGGCCCATTGGCGCGCGAAGTCCGCCAACTCCTGGTCGTGTGCCATGACCGTGCCTCCATCGCGAGCGGGTGGGGGGAGCCCCGGCAAGTGCCGTGCGCCGGGCCCGGGTTCCCCTTCACCCTCCCCCGAACCCCACCCCCACCACATCGCCCGCCGGTATGCCCTCCCCGTACTCCCCCGGTCACCCCGCTCCCCCAACCCCCGTACTCCCCGGGGAGTAACCCCGCCCCACGACCTCCGAACGGCGCTCCGGCCGCGAAATTCGCCGGCCCCCGCGGCCTCCGGACGGCACCGTTTTCCCATGCCCGAGCCCACCCGGCGTATCCGCGCCGTCCACACCCCCACCACGATCACCGTCTACCAGGCGTACTCCCCGGCCCTCGGCGTCCCCGCCACTCGCGGCGGCCGCTGCGCTCCTGCCGCAGGAGCGCCCGTACGAGCCGGCGGGCGGTATTCCGCTCGCGCTGGGCGGTACGCCGGAGGGCTGAGCCGGGAGTCAGCGGGTGGTGCCGAGGACGGGCGGGCGTGTGGGGGTGGGGGCGTGGCCGTGGAGGAAGGTGTGGACGCCCGCGGTGATGATCGCGGAGATCTCGGCGGGCGGGAGCGGGGTGGCGCCCAGGCGGGTGCGGTCGGTGATCTCCGCGAAGGCCAGGAGATGGAAGTGGGTGGCCGCGCGGGCCGGGTCGGGGGCGTCGAGGGCGCCGGCGGCGGCGAGGAGCCGGAAGCGGTGGACGAGCGCGGCGCGGGCGGGCCGCGGGCCCGACTCCTGCCAGAGGTCGATCAGGGCGGCCGGTAGATGGGCGGCCTCGGCGGTGATCTGCCGGACCAGCGCGAAGTGTTCCGCGCATTCGGTCATCACGGCGACCCAGTCGTGACCGAGGGCGATCAGGGCGGATTCGAGACCTGAGGCGGGGACCTCTTCGAGGTGGCGGTCGATCAGCGCGGTGAGCGCGTCGCCGACGTGCGCGGAACTCTCCTCGATGACCGTCGCGAAGAGCTGTTCCTTGTCGCGGAAGTGGTTGTAGATGGTGCGGGTCGAGACCCCGGCCTCCACCGCGATCGCGTCGATGCCGGCCCGCGGGAATCCCTCGCGCCCGAAGACCGTACGGGCGCCCCGCACGATCGCCTCCCGCTTGGCCGCCGACAGCCGCCGCCCGGGGGCGCCCCCGTCCTGCGCGTGCAATGTGTCCGGTCGCCGCGTCAAAGTCGCCCCTTCCGAAAGTACAACGATGGTTTTATAGTTGCCATGCACGTTGTACTTTACCCGGGCAGGCAGCGCTCCGCCCGGCGGAATCCAGGGAGTGGGCACCATGCTCGTTGTCACCGGAGCCACCGGCCGCCTGGGCCGTATCGTCGTGGAACGCCTGCTGGAGCGGGTGCCCGCGGACCGGATCGTGGTCCTCGTCAGGGACCGGGAGCGGGCCGCGGGTCTCGCCGGGCGCGGCGTCACCGTGCGGATCGCCGACTACAACGAACCCGGTGCTCTCGCCCGCGCCTTCGCATCCGGCGACCGGGCGCTGCTGATCTCGGGCAACGACCTGGAACGCAATGTCGCCCAGCACACCGCCGTCGTCGCGGCGGCGCGGACCGCCGGGGTCGCGTCGCTCGCGTACACCGGCATCCTCGGTACGGCGGCCGGCTTCGCGCTGGTGGACATGCACCGCGCGACCGAGCGCGAGATCGAGGCGTCGGGGCTGCCGTACACCTTCCTGCGCAACGGCTGGTACACCGAGAACTACACCGACCGGCTGCCGCAGGTCCTCGCCGAGGGCGTACTCGTCGGCAACGCGGGACCCGGCGACCGGATCGCGACCGCCACCCGGGAGGACTACGCGCTCGCCGCTGCCGTCGTCATGGCGGATCTCGAACTGGACGCGGACGGGGCGGGGGCGGCGCATCTGAACCGTGCGTACGACCTGAGCGGCGACAGCGCCTGGAGCTTCGCGGAATTCGCCGCCGAGGCGGAGCGGCGGGCGGGCACACCCGTGAGGTACGAGCAGCTCACGGCGGCCGCGTACCGGGACATCCTCACCGGCGCGGGTGTGCCGGAACCGATGGCGCGGCTCTTCACGGACACCGACGACTCCGTCGCACGCGGCGAACTCGCGCGTACCACCGGGGATTTGAGCCGTCTGACCGGCCGCCCGACGACCCCGCTCGCGGAGACGGTCGAGCAGGCCGTGGCCGCCGTACGGGCGCGGGCGGCGGCGCGCTGACCGGGCCGAACAGGGCCGACCGGGGCCTACCGGGACTACGTCGCCAGCGACCCGTGATCTCCCATGACGATCACCGGGTGGTCGGCGGGGACCAGCGTGTGCAGCAGGTCCACCATGTGCGAGGCGGAGACGCTGACGCAGCCGTGGGTCGGGCCGCCGTGGTCGACGTGCACCCAGATGCCGCCGCCGCGGCTCGGGCCGAGCGGCTGGGTGCCGTCGAGCGGGGAGGTGCCGGGGACACGGTTGTAGTTGATGGCGATGACGTAGTCGAACGCCTCGTCCAGCGGCTCGCCGTCGAAGCCGACGCCGCCGGCCCGGAAGGCGGAGGAGTGGTGGTACGGCAGCTTGGCGCCCGGATCGGCGTCGAAGCCGCCCGCGTCGCTGAGGGTGAACACCCCGATGGGGCTGTGCAGATCGCCCGCGTGGTGCTTGGCGGTCCAGCCGTGCAGAGCGTTGTGCGCGGGCCAGACGGCACCCGGCTTCCAGCGGCCGTCGGCGGTGCGGGACCACAAGGTGACGGTGGAGTCGGCGGAATTCTTGGCCTTGCCCGAGGCGACCAGCACCTGCTTCGAGGCGGCGGGGATCGCGGACCGGGTCTTCGGGCCGAGCCCGGGTATCGCGGTGGGTTCCTCGTCCTTGACGCTCATGGTGTCGGGTCCCGCCGGTGCGCCGGACGTGCTCGGCGCCGCCACCGGGGCCGCCCCATGACCGCCGTTCTTGCCGCTGTCGGCGGCGACGGAACCGGCGCCGTGCCGGTCGAGCACCACGTATCCGGCACCGACGACCGCCAGGACGACGAAGGCCGCCGCGCCGACGCCGGCCCGCCGGCGGAGTGCACGTTTCTTGCGCCGGTGCCGGTGCCGGCCTCGGCTTTCTGCGGAGCGGCTCTCGCTGTACGAGCCCGCGGGTGCGGAAGTCATCCCGGCGATCCTCGCAAACTCCGCCCCATCCGCACCACCCAGGGTGACCTCTCGCCCGTTTTGCCCCGCATGTTCCGGCGTGATCGGCACGTTCCGCACCCGCCGGACGGCGAGGCGTCCCTGACGGCCGGTCAGCCCCGCAGGACGCGACGGCTCAGCGGACGGTGCGGTGGATCGCGATCAGCAGCCGCCACACATGGCCGGCGAATTCCTCGGGCGACAGGTCGAGCCTGCCGTGCAGCCAGTCGGCGAGCAGCCCGGTGAACAGACCCGCGGTGGCGGACGCGGCGAGCGCCGGGCGCGGGGTGCCTGCGCGGGTGCGGTCGACAAAGGAGCGGGTCCGCAGCTCGTCGTGCAGCAGTCCGCCGAGCGGGCCGCCACCGCCTTCGGCGATCAGCCCGCGGTAGAGGTCGGCGCGCTCGTCCACGGCGGTGAGGAACGCGGTGAGCGGGGCGGGCGGTGCGTCGGGGCCCGGCGGCACCGTCCAGGCGTGCAGCGCGTCGACCGCGTCCCGTACGACGTCGGCGCAGGCGTCGACCGCGAGTGCCTGGAGGCCGTCGTAGTGGAGGTAGAGGGTGGCCCGGCCGACTCCGGCGCGGCGCGCGACCGCCGAGAGGCTGACCTGGTCCAGCGCGTGCTCCGCGCACTCCTCCAGCAGCGCGGCCCGCAGCCGGGCGCGAGTGCGGAGCGTACGGGGATCGGTCGCCGTCACCGGGCCGCCGCCGGACGTCCCGCGCTCGCCGACTCCGTCGTACGCCGTGCCGTCAGCGCGCCCGCACCCAATCCCGCTCCCTCATCCCGCGACGAGCACCGCGACCAGGGCCACCGCCGCGGGCAGGAACTGCACGAAGAGAATCTTGCGGGACGCGGTGGCCGCGCCGTACGCACCCGCAAGGATCACACAGCACAGGAAGAAGACGCGCGCCTGGAAGCCGGTCGGGCCGGAGGCTATCAGGCCCCAGATCAGGCCGGCGGCCAGGAATCCGTTGTACAGGCCCTGGTTGGCGGCGAGCGGCGCGGTGATTCCGGCGCCGTCCGCGTCGAGTCCGTGCAGCGCCCGGCCGCGCGGTCCGCGCCACAGGAACATCTCCAGCACGAGCACATAGATGTGGAAGGCGGCGACCGCCCCGACCAGGATTCCCGCGACGACCTTCATGACCGCGCACCACGCCCTTCACCACCGCAGCCGACGGCCCGGGCCGGTCCCGGACGTCCTCCCCGACTTCCTGGACAACTGTACAGGAAGTCGGGGACCCGGGGATCGGTTCGTCCACACCCCTCCCCGGCCCGCCTCACACCCCGTCGACCAGCGCCGCCGCCAACTCGCGTGGCCGGCTCAGCGCGACCAGATGTCCGCCCGGCACTTCCTCCACGTCAAGGCCGAGCCGTTCCTTGACCACCCGCCGCTGGAACTCCAGCGGGAAGAAGCGGTCCTCGCGGCCCTGCAGGAAACGCGTCGGCACCTGCGGCCACCCCGCCAGCGGCCACGGCTGCGCGAAGACCGCGGTGGGCGGCCCGTCCTGCGGCGCCGCGGCGAACGCCTCCTCGGTGACCTCGGCCGGCACATCGTGGAAGAAGTCGACGCGCAGGTCGAAGTCGGCGTCCGTGCCGCGCCGTCCGATCGCCTCGGCGTACGCGTCGCGCGCCGCCTGCTGACCGGTGTTCCCCCACCACTCCCCCGCCGTCTCGCCGGGGACCGGCACCATCGCGTTGACCAGGACGAGCCGGTCGGCGCGCAGCCGCGCGCACGCCAGCGGGGCGGAGAAGCCGGCGAGCGACTGCGCGACCAGGACCAGGGGGCGCGCCGCCCGGCCCGGATCGCCGACCGCCGACGCGATCACGTCGGCGAAGACGTCCAGGTCGGCGCTGTCCTCGCCCGGCAGGTCGAGGGTCACCACCTCGTGCCCGCGCGCCCGCAGTTCCGGCACGAGCAGGTGCCAGTACCAGGCGCGGCCGTCCGCGCCGGGCACGAGTACGAAGGTCGCCATCGGTCACTCCCGCTTCCGTCGGGGCACGCCAAGGGCGCGGCGCACCGCTCACCGGGTCAGACCCCGGGCGGACGCGAAAGTCATCGGTCGCCCGGTACCCCCGTTCCAGGGGCGACGACCGGTCGAGCCCTCAGCCGCTGACCCCGAAGGTGATCCGGTAGCCCGCCTCGCCCTTGCTGGTGAACGTGCTCGTCGCGTCGTCGTCCACGTAGGAGTACGCGAACGGCTCGGCCTTCTTGAACACCTCCGCGTATTTCACCGGCCACTGGTCGGGCAGGCACATCGAGCGCGGCGCCCACTTCCCGCGGCAGCAGTACTGGTCGGTGTCGAAGACGCCGCAGGGCGACTCGCAGCCCACCACCCGGCCGCCCGCCGCCCTGACGCGGAGGGCGGCCGGGCAGTCCACGGCGCGGGTACAGCCCGCCGCCGAGCAGCCGTTCGCGGAGATCGGGTCCTTGGTCGTACCGCCGACGAGATTGATGTACATCGGCAGATTGGAGCCGTCCACCAGGCTGACGTCGTAGAAGTCGAGGCCCGACCAGGCGTTCAGATTGAACTCCGCCAGCGTCGCCGGGATCACGCCGTAGCCGCGGCATTGGAAGCGACCGCCGCAGTCGCCGGTCTCGCAGTGACCACGGCCGGCGGCGTCGAAGGCGCAGCCCGTACGGCCCCAGAAGCGGCCGTTCCAGTGGTCGGGGACGCGGACGGCGAGAGTCTGGCCCGGGCGCAGCACCCAGCCGGTGGTGCCGAGCGCGGGCTGCGGGGTCTGCTCGCCCGAAGCCAGCCAGATCGTCCGGTCCACGTCGTTGACGAAGGTGAACACCCTTGTGCCGGACTTCGGTGGGAGCGTGGCGGCGGGTGACGTCCGCCGGGAGGTCGGGGTCCGGGTCGAGGTCGGAGTTGGGGTCGGGCTCGATGAGGCGCGCGGGCCGGGCTTGCGGCTCGGCGTGACGGCCGGCGTACGGATCGGCCGCTGCCGGGCCGATGGGGGCACGGCACCTGACGGGACGGTTCCCGTCGCGGCCGCGGCCGTACGGGCGGCGGCATCGGATGCGTCGGCCGAACTCCCGCCCTGCCGCTGGCCGGAGACGGCATAGACCGCCACGCACAGGGCGGCGACGGCGAGCGCGACGGCCGCGGTCCAGGCGCCGCCGCGCCGCCGTCCGCCGTGCCGGACCCCGCGTCGTCCCATCCGTGCCTCCGCCTCCGCCTAGGCCAACGTTTCCGCTTCCGCGCCGCTTCACCGACCCGCGCACGCGGATGCCCCGCGCCGGCCGGCCGTACAGGAGACGGCCGGCAGGCGCGGGGCATAACAGAATCCGCCGACGGCGAGGGTGGGACGGGGGGGTTACGCGTAGACGCCGGTCAGCCAGCCGGACCAGTCCGCGCCGATCCGCTCGGCGTCGGCGCCCGGCGCGAAGTCGTGCACGCTCACACCGACGGTCGCGCCGAAGTGGTTGCGGCCGAAGAAGCGGTACATCGCCCGGTCGGTGCGCAGGCCGATGAAGTACGCGTTGCGGAAGTCGAGTACGGCCTCGGTGGGTCCGGTGCCTGCGAGGTCGACGCGTACGGTGTCGCCGGCCTGGGCGCCCGCCGGGAGGCCGAGCGCGCGGGCGGCCGTCACCAGGGCATCGGGCGCGCCGGACGCCTCGGGGCCGTCGGTGGTGGCGAAGGTCGCCGTACGGCCGGTGAAGTGCGTCAGGTACTGGCGCAGGGTGTGCAGGTAGAAATCGGTGTGCTTGTCGGCGCCGTCGTACTGATTGTCCCAGTCCTCGACGAGGATGCCGCTGTGCACGTACCGCACCCACGAACCGCCGCCCTCGCGCGGCTCGATGTGGTGGTCGAGCTGGTTGAGGGTCTGCACCGAGACGCCTTCGGCGTCCTCCGTGCGGCCGATCAGCCGGTGCGGCGGGTCCCAGGCGACCAGCACACCGCCGAAGGGCGCGGCGCCGCCTTCTTTCGGCTCGTACTCCATCGGCCACAGCCAGCCGCCGGTGCCGGTGGTGATCGCGTCCCAGACCTGCGCCGGGGTGGCGTCGACCTCGAACTCGCGGACGATCTCGAATTCCTTGGGCATGACGGTTCAGAGCTCCTTGCTCCAGAGGGTCGTTGAGGGGGTGTCAGAACTGAGGGTGTGTCAGGGCTCAAGGGGCGCGTTGTCGGACGATGCCTCGACCGCGGTCGGCGGCACGGCCTTCACCGTCGGGTGGAGGGCGACGACGACGCGGTGCGGGCGGCCGCCCTCGGCGTCCTCGTCGTGGTACTTGGCCACCAACGCGCTGATGCCGCGGGTCAGTTCGTCCACGAAGGCCGCGCGGTCGGCGGCGGAGGCGAAGCGGACCTCGCCGTCCAGGGCGTAGGTCGCGAGCCGCTGCCGGGCGCGGTCGGCGCCCGTGATCAGGGTGCCGACGTCGCGCACCAGGCGCGCGGCCACCGCCAGCAGCCAGCGGGCGGACAGCTGGTCGCGGAAGCGGGCTGGATCTGGCTGCACGGCGGCCAGGGCGGCCGGTGAGATCACGTACGACGCGGCGGTCGCGCGCATCAGGCGTTCGGTCACGTTGCCCTTGCGGCGCTCGTCCGACAGCTCGACCAGGCCGTGCTTTTCCAGGGCCTTCAGGTGGTAGTTCACCTTCTGCCGGGGCAGGCCGACGCGGGCCGCGAGCATCGTCGCGGAGGCGGGGCCTGCGGCCAGCTCGGCCAGGAGGCGGGACCGTATCGGGTCCAGGGAGGTGGCCGCTGCCGCGGGGTCCTCGATCACGCTCACGTCCAACATGTCTTCACCTCGCACCGAAAATTTTTTTGTCCAGGAGGACTTCCTTGTCGGTCGCGCGCCGCGCCGGTGGAGGGGGTGCCCCTCCAGGGGAGCGGGGAACTGCGCGCTCAGCCCGCGCGAGACTGCGGGTGAAAAACCGCCCCCAGCGGGGCAGACGCTGTTTGTTTCGCGACCACCGGCCCGGTGGTGAGTTGCTCGCGCAGTTCCCCGCGCCCCTAAAAGACCTGACTCACCGCCCTCCGCAGGAGACCTCACGCACCCCGCTCCCCCGGAGGGACAGTCGGGGGACGTCAGCGCGGGGTGGTGGAACGGAGGGCGGCGGCCACGACAGATTCGAGGTGGGCATGGTGGGCGCCGCGCCAGTAGACGCGGGGGCAGGAGAGGCAGGCCGCGAAGACGTCGTAGGTGCGTTCGGTGCCGTGGTGGAGACGGTCGCGGACGGAGTCCTTGTCGGCAGGGCCGAGCAGGCCGTTGCAGGCGACGCAGCGGGTCCAGGGCGCGAGGGCGGGGGCGAACCGCTGGAGGACGTCGTGGAGTTGGTCGTCCGGGCGGTCGCTGTAGACGTACGCGCCCGCGAACAGCTCGCGGCGGCGCAGCAGACCACGGTCGCGGGTCAGCATGACGCGCCGCTCGCTCGCGGAGAGCGCGGCGAGCGCCGGGTCGCCGATGTCCTCGTTCTCGTAGGCGGCGTCCACGCCGACCAGTCGCAACCGCCGTGCCAGGGTGCCGAGATGGACGTCGAGCAGGAAGCGCAGAGGTCTTCATCGCGTCCGACCCGTACTACGCCGCGCACCCGGTGGCGTCCGGCTTCGTCGACGAGACCTCGCTGTGGGAGTGGGAGCATTTCGCCGCCGAGTACCCGTCCCTCGCTTCGGCGAGGGACGGCCTAGTCGCGCGGCTGAACGCGGCGCTCGCACCCACGTTCCGTGCCGTGGACGACGATCGGCGGGCCGCGCACCGCGTGTGGTCCGCCGCGTGGCTCGACCGGTGCCGCGCAGCATACGCGGCGGGCGGCACCGACGGGCTGCTGGCGGACCTGGCCGGGCAGGGAGCGCCCGCCGCGGTCGCGGTCGCGGTGCTCCGCGCGTTCCTCGGGGACGCCGCGGGCGCCCCGGCGGAGACGATCGCGCTGCTGCTGCGGCACCCGGCGTGGGCGGCCACGGCCGCGCTCGACGACCGGCTCCGCGATTTCATCGGCTCCCTCACCACCGCGCTGCGGACCCTTGAGCTGGGGCTGTGAGGGGAGCCGGGACCGCGAAAGGCGGGCGTGGCCTCAGATGTCGTACGTGACCGTCACCGGCGCGTGGTCGCTCCACCGTGTGTCGTAGCTGGCGGCGCGTTCGACGACGGCCGTGCGGGCCGCGGCGGCGAGGGCGTCGGTGGCGACCTGGTAGTCGATGCGCCAGCCGGTGTCGTTGTCGAACGCCTTGCCGCGCATCGACCACCACGAGTACGGGCCCTCGACGTCCGGGTGGAGGCGGCGGACGACGTCGGTCCAGCCGGCCGGGCCGAAGATCTCGGTGAGCCAGGCGCGCTCCTCGGGGAGGAAGCCGGAGGATTTGCGGTTGCCCCGCCAGTTCTTCAGATCCGCTTCCTGGTGCGCGATGTTCCAGTCGCCGCAGACCAGGGCATGGGTGCCGGTTTCCGCGGCGTGGTCGCGGAGCGCGCCGAGGTGGGCGGCGAACTCCTTCATGAAGCGTTCCTTCTCGGTCTGCCGCTCGGTGCCGACCTCGCCGGAGGGGAGGTAGAGGCTGCCGACGGTCAGGCCAGGACCGGTGCCGGGCAGGTCGACCTCCAGGTAGCGGCCCGCGGCGGCGAATTCGGTGGAGCCGAAGCCGACGCGTACGGCGGTGGGCTCCTCGCGGGTGTAGAGCGAGACCCCGGCGCGGCCCTTGGCGGCGGCGGGGGCGTGGAAGGCGTGCCAGCCCGCCGGGTCGCGCAGCTCGACGGTGAGCTGGTCGGGCTCGGCGCGGACCTCCTGGAGGCAGACCACGTCGGCGGCGGTCTCCTCCAGCCAGGGCAGGAAGCCCTTCTTGGCGGCGGCGCGGAGTCCGTTGACGTTCACGGTGGTGACGGTGGTGGCCATGCCCCGGACGATACCCGGACCGGCTGACGCGTCCGTTTCGTACCCCTGCGCGCGGCCGCGCGGGCCGCTCCCCCGGCACCGTACGCACGCACGTACGATGGCGTCCGTGGAGATCAGAGCGGTGCGGTACGACGACCCCGACGCGGTGAAGCTGAACGATCTGGTGCAGCAGGAGTACGTGGAACGGTACGGCGACGGCGATCTGACCGTGATGGACGCGGCGCACTTCGACCCGCCGCGCGGCCTGTATCTGCTGGCCTACGACGAGGACGGCGAGGCGGTGGCCAGCGGCGGCTGGCGCGCCCAGGAGGACTCGCCCGAGGGGCACGCGGACGGCGACGCCGAGATCAAGCGGATGTTCGTGGTGGCGCGGGCCCGCGGGCGCGGTCTGGCGCGGGCGATCCTGGCCGAGCTGGAGCGCAGCGCGGCGGCGGCCGGGCGGACCCGGATGGTCCTGGAGACCGGTCAGCGGCAGCCCGAGGCGATCGCGCTGTACCGCTCGTGCGGTTATGTTCCAGTGCCGAAATTCGGCTACTACCGGCACGACGAGCTGAGCGTCTGCCTCGGAAAGCCGCTGGTCACGTCCGTCTGACGCGCCCGTCGGGGGCGACCGGCGTCAGCGCCCGCCCTTGGTGCGGCTGGAGCGCCGCAGGAACATGCCGGCGAGCGCGCCGATGACGAAGCAGCCGAGCAGCGCCAGCCACAGCGGCATGGTGACCTCGGGGATGAGCAGCCGGATCTTGACGTCCCGGGTGTTCTCGAAGATGAAGACCAGGGCGAGGACGGCCAGGACCGCCACGGTGATCCGGCCCGCGGTCAGCGAACCGTACTTGCTGTCGCTGAGCGACTTGTCGGTGCTCATCACGCCCACCTGCTCTCGGCTCTGCGGCGACCCCCTGCGTTCATGATCGCCGTGTCGGCGCCCGGACGGGCTCCAGGTTGCTCCGAACGGGTGACGCGGGCAGCATCGGGCCCATGGGTGACATCGAGGAGCTGCCGGTGCTGCCGGCGGGCGCGTACACCCTGCGGCGCTGGGAGACGGGCGATCTGCACGTGGTGCGCGAGGTCTCGGCGGATCCGCTGATCCCGCTGATCACGACCGTGCCCGCCGTCTACGACGACGCGGCGGGCAGAGCCTTCGTGGCGCGGCAGTGGGGGCGCCCGGCGACCGGGCAGTATCCGTTCGTGATCGCGCGGACCGCCGACGGCCGGGCGGTCGGCAACGCGGGGCTGCGGGTGATCAGCGCGGACCGGGCGTCCGTCGGCTACTGGGTGGCGCCGTCCGCGCGCGGGGCGGGGGCGGCGGGCGCCGGGCTGCGCGCGATCACCGACTGGGGTCTGCGGGAGCTGGGCATCGCGCGGCTCGAACTGTACGTCGAGCCGTGGAACACCGGCTCACTGCGGACCGCGGAGAGCGCCGGATACGTGCGCGAGGGGCTGCTGCGCGACTGGCAGCGGGTCGGCGGCGAGCTGAAGGACATGCTCATGTACGCAGCTCTTCGTAGACCGCGATGACGCTGCGGGCCTGCTGCTCGACCTGGTCGGCGACCGGCACCCAGCGCGGCCGGTAGGCGCTCTCGTACGCCGCGCACCACTCGTCGACGAGTGCGGTGACGCAGGGGACGTCGGCGATACGGCGGAGCATCGCGGCGGCGCGCAGCGGGATGCGCTGCGCGTACACCTCGATGCTGGTGACGCGCGCGGTCGTCATCGGCGGCAGGGGCGCCGCGTCCGGCGGCCGGACGGCCGGGTCCCAGTCGGCGGACAACCGGGGTCCGATGCCGACGAGTTCCTTGACGGTGCGCAGCATCGGGCAGTCCGCGCCGACCAGTTGCGGGTCGAGATTGTCCAGCACCCGGGCCACGCGCGGCAGATCGCGACGCAGGGCCGCGCCCGCGGCGCGCAGGGCGTGGTCGGGCGCGGGGTGCGGGGAGATGTCGGCGATCCGGTCGCAGGCCCACATGGGCACTTCGACGATGGCGGTGACGCCGTCGTAGCGGCGGGCGTGCGCCCAGGTGGAGTGGGCGCCGTCGCCGACCGTGGTGGGGTCGCCGTCCGGCGGCATCACATAGACGCCGGGGCCCGGGCTCGGCCATTGGAAGGCGTCGGAGGAGCCGCTCTCCAGCGGAATGTCCAGCTCCGCGGCCGACTTGCCGATACGCTCCGGCACTCCGGGGACGTCGCTGGTGAGCTGTACGAAGCTGCCGCCGACGTCGATGCCGTGCAGCGAGCACTGGAGCACCGGGCGCAGCGCGTCCAGGACGCCGAGCAGCGCGCGGGTCTCGGGCAGTGCCGGGTCGGGTGTGCCGGCCGCGGGCAGCCATTCCGGCTGTTCGGCGAAGCACGGCCGGAAGAAGTGCTCGTAGTGGCCGCGCAGGGTGTAAGGGCCGGACAGCCAGGGCTCGTTGAGCGCGGCACCGTCCGGGTCGATGCACAGCAGGAAGTGCCAGGAGGTGCCGTCGTCGTCACCGCGTTCGCGGTCGGCGGCGATCCGGTTGGCGAGATGGAGCACCGTGGCACCGCCCACCGCGGCCTCGTTGGCGTGCGGACCGGCCACCACCAGGGCGTTCCGGCTGCCGTGACCCACCGTCAACAGCAATAACGGGCGGCCGGCGCGCGAACGGCCGACCGTCCGCAGCCGGCAGACCTCCGGGTATCTGAGCGCCAACAGCCTGGCGCCCTCGATGACTTCGGCCGTCGTCGGATAGTGCTCTCTCGCCACCGCAATCCCCCAGGAGCCGAAGCGCGTACCGGCTGCGACTGCATTACGACATCGAGTACAGCCCGAAAGGCCCTGCCCGCCACGCCTGTCGGGCGGCTTCGGTGTCGGCGGCACGAGGCATACGGGTATCGCGGGGTGCCGGAGGGGCCGGTGCCGAAGGGCCGCGGGTGCACGGCCGGGCAGGCACTAAGTACGACACGGCGGCGCCGAGGTGTCAACGGTGCTACCGCAGGCGTTCGCCCGCGCGTCGTTTCGCGCCCTCCGGCGCGCCAGCGCGCCCGTCGCGACCACGAGCGCCGCCGCCCCGTACGCGCTTGCCTGGAGCACATTCCCGCCGGGTACGGCGCCGAGCACATCACCGGCGTAGAGCGCGAGTCCGGCGAGCGGTACGGCCAGCCACTCCCAGCGGCCGTCGAGCGCGACGAGGCCGACGATCAGGAGCGCGTACCAGTAGTACGAGGGTGACGTCAGCAGCAGGGCGGTGCCGGTCACGGTCAGGGCGCCGCGCCATGGCCGGCCGGGGTCGCCCCGGCGCAGCGTGTACAGCGCCACCGCGAGCACGCCCGCGACGGCGGTCGGGCCGGCCGCGCCGTCCGGGAGGACCAGCCGCAGCAGGGCGAACCGGTGTACGCCGCCCGGCTCGTAGCCCTCCTCCTTGAGGTAGCCCGGCAGGTACCCGAGCACCCCGCCGCCGGAGGCGAGGACGTACGGCAGATAGGCGAGAACGATTACGGCGAGCACGGGGAGCACCGTGCGGAGCGTTTCGCGCGGGCCGCGGCGGGCGAGGGCGCCGGGCAGCGCGAGGACCGGCAGGATCTTCACGGCGACGGCCGCGCCCAACAGGGCTCCGCGGCGCGGGAGTCCGCGAGCCATGCCGAGGGCGAGGACGGTGAGGAGGACACCGAGGGCGTCGATGTGCGCGTCGTTGACGGCCGCGACCGGCACGATCGGGCACCACGCCCACAGCGCGGCGCGGCGCGGGTCGGCGCCGTGCCGCCGCAGCACCAGGAGCAGCGCGCCCGTGGTCGCCACGGCCAGGAGGGCGCCGCCGACTTGGAGCGGTTTCCAGCGGGTGCCGGGCGGCGACACCGCGTGCACGGCGAGGAACCAGCCCTCGGCGACGGGCGGGTAGATCGTGTGCACGTACGGGCGGTTGATGCGGGTGCAGTCGCCGCCGGTGGTACGGATATCGGTCCAGTCCGCGCACCGCCGGCCGGCTGGCGCCGGGAAGAGCCAGGGCTCGCGCAGCTGCCGCAGCTCCGGCGCGTCGGGCGGATACGCGTACGGCGAGACGCCCGCGGCCTGCACCCGGCCGTCCCACGCGTACCGGTACATGTCGTTGCTGGTCCGCGGCGCGCTGATCAGTCCGGTCAGCGCGAGCGCGACGCCGCCGGCGACGACGAGGCCGCTCGCCGCGCGCCGCGGCACCTTCCGCAGCGCGAGCAGCGCGGCGGCGAACAGCACCCATCCGGCGGCGTACCAGTACGGCAGCCGCGCCGGATCGCCCTCGCTCCCGCCGACGGTGAAGGTGCCGAGGAGCACGGCCACCAGGCCGCCCAGGAGCAGCCCGGTCCCGACGATCGCCGGCCGTCCGGAGCGCGGTGGGGCCGGATCGGCGGAATCGGCGAACGGCGCGGCGGCGACGGAAACTGACGCGGACACGGCGGCGCTTTCACCGGTCACGCGGAGCGGTCGGCGGTGGTCAGGGATGCGAAGCGGCGGCCGGAGGCCGACCATTCCTCGGTCACGGACCAGCCGGTGGCGTGGGCCGCGGTGCGGAGGGCGCGGGGGCCGAGGCGGGCCCAGGGGAAGTCGCCGCCCTGGCGGCCGTGGCCGTCCTCGACGCGTACGGTGAGGCGCTCGTCGACCTCGTACGGTGCCGCTTCGGCGAGCAACCGGCCGCCGGGGGCGAGGAGTTCACGGACGCGGGCGAGCAGGGCGTACGGGTCGCCGCCGATGCCGATGTTGCCGTCGGCGAGCAGCGCCGTGCCCCAGCGGCCTTCCGCGGGCACCCGGTCGAAGACCGAACGGCACAGCACCGCGCCGCCCGCGCCCTTCGTCCGGGCGACGGCCGCCGGGCTGACGTCGAGCCCCAGCGCGGGCACCCCGCGGCGCGCGACGGCGGCCACCAGCCGACCGGGCCCGCAGCCGATGTCGAGCACCGGCCCGCGGCAGCGCCGCACCATCGTCCGGTCGGCCCCGTCGGGCGGCGCGCACCACCGCTCCACGTCCAGCGGCAGCAGCCACCCGTCGTCGCGGCGCAGGAAGAGCGGCCCGCGCCCGCTCACCATGGCCCGGGCGTACGGGTCGCCGCCCCAGGACGGAGGCGGCGGCGCGACGGTGCGGGCGACGGGTACGGACGTGGTCACCGGGCGGCGCCCGCGGTGGAGGCGGTCTCCAGCGGGCCCGCCGGGCCCAGGTCGCGCCACGCCGCCGCGAAGCGGGTGCCGGGGGCGAGGGCCGCGACGGCGGCGGCGTCGGCGGGTGTGTCGACGTCGCGCAGGACGGGGAGGTCGCGGACGCGCAGGCCCGCGCCGGTGAGGCGGGCGCGCTGGATCGCGCCGGTCCGGTCGGTGGACATGGGGACCCCGAGGAGCAGGTCGGGGCGGGCGGGGTCGGCGAGGCCGAGGGCCCAGAAGCCGCCGTCGGCCGCGGGGCCGAACCAGGCGTCGCAGCCGGACCCGCCGTCCGGGCGCAGGGCGGGAGCCAGCAGGCCGGGGGTGAGCTGCGGGGTGTCCATGCCGACCAGCAGCGCGGGCCCGTCGCTCAGCGCGAAGGCGGCGGCCAGCCGTTCGTCGAGGCCGCCGCCGGACTGCGGCGCGACCTCGTAGCCGTCCGGCACCCACGGCCCCGGCGCGCCGTCCAGCACCAGCACCCGCCGCCGGACGGGGACTTCCAGGCCCACGGCGAGGGTGTCGCGCAGCGCAGCCAGCGCGAGACCCGCGGCCTGCGCGGGCGTGCACACCGGCGTCAGCCGGGTCTTGACCCGCCCGGGCACCGGCTCTTTGGCGATCACCAGCAGCGTCGTCACAGAGAGTGCGTCCGTACGCGGCCCGCTCATCGGGAGACCTCCGTCCGGGCGGCGGCGGTCCCGTCACGGCGTGTGCCGGTCGCGGCCGGCGGCTCGTGGAGGACGGCGGACATGTCGCGCACCGCGTGCCAGGTGCCGCGCCAGGTGCCGGTGACCTTGGAGCGGCCGGTGCGCGGCGCGTACGGGACGGGTGTCTCGCGGATCCGCCAGCCGGCGTCGGCGGCGCGCACCACCATCTGGAGCGGGTAGCCGGAGCGGCGGTCGGTCAGGCCGAGGTCGAGCAGGGCCTCGCGGCGGGCGGCCCGCATCGGGCCGAGGTCGTGCAGGCGCAGGCCGGTGCGGCGGCGCAGCAGCCGGGCGAGCCGGACATTGGCCAGCCGGGCGTGCGGCGGCCAGGCGCGGAAAGTGGTCGGGCGGCGGCGGCCGAGTACGAGGTCGGCAGCGCCGTCGAGCACCGGCCCCGCCACGTCGGGCAGCAGCCGCGGGTCGAGGGAGCCGTCGCAGTCGCAGAAGCAGACCACGTCGGCGGTCGCGGCGAGCAGTCCCGCGTGGCAGGCGGCGCCGAAACCCCGTACGGGCGCGGTCACGACGTGCGCGCCGCGCTCGGCGGCGATGCGGGCGGAGCCGTCGGTGGAGCCGTTGTCCACGACGATCGCGCGCCAGCCGGGCGGGATCCGGTCCAGCACCCAGGGCAGGGCGGCGGCCTCGTCGAGGCAGGGCAGGACGACGTCGATGACTGCGGGCGATGGCTTGGTCACACCCGTCACCCTACGGAGCCGCGACGGACAAAACGGGGCGCGCGATCCTTACGAAACGCGGACGGCGACGCCCTCGGGCGACGGGCCGGTCGTCACTGTCAGTGGTGGATGTCAGACTCGTCAGCATGACCAGCCCCCATGTGCCAGCCGCGCAGCCGCCCCGTCGGCGGGTCCTCGTCGTGGACGACGACCCGACCGTCGCCGAGGTCGTCGCGAGCTATCTCGACCGCGCGGGTTTCGCCGTGGAGCGGGTCGCGGACGGCCCGTCCGCCGTGGCGCGGGCGGCGGCCTTCCGGCCGGATCTGGTCGTGCTCGACCTGATGCTGCCGGGGATGGACGGCCTCGAAGTGTGCCGCCGGATCCGTGAGGGCGGGCCGGTGCCGGTGGTGATGCTCACCGCGCGCGGCGACGAGGACGACCGGATCCTCGGCCTGGAGGTCGGCGCGGACGACTATGTGACCAAGCCGTTCAGCCCGCGCGAGCTGGTGCTGCGGGTGGAGTCCGTGCTGCGCCGGGCCGGCAGCGCGCCCGCGCCCGGCCCCTGGCTGCGCTCCGGCCCCCTCGCGCTGGACCCCGCGGCGCGGCGCGCGACCCGGGACGGTACGGAACTGCCCCTGACGATCCGCGAGTTCGATCTGCTCGCCTTCTTCCTGCGCCAACCGGGCCGGGTCCTGGGCCGGGAGGAATTGATGCGGCGGGTGTGGGGCTGGGAATTCGGCGACCTGTCGACGGTGACGGTTCATGTGCGGCGGCTGCGGGAGAAGATCGAGGACGATCCGGCCAGGCCGCGGCTGATCAGCACGGTGTGGGGTGTCGGGTACCGCTTCGACCCGCCGGAGGGGGCGCCGTCCGGCGGGGACGGCGCCGCCGAGGACGATGCGGCCGGCCCGGACGGCGGCGCTGTCGCCGGCGCCGGAGGCGGGTACGGCGATTCGGCGCCGGGCGCGCCGAGTGCCGGACCGGCACCGGCCGGGACCGGGGCTTCGCGGGCGGACGACGCCTCGCGCCCCGGGGCCGCTACGGGTACGGCTCCGGAATCCCCGCCGGGGACCGGCGCTGGCACGGACTCCGTGCGGCAACCGGAAGGCGGTAGAGGCGGTGGGAGCGGTGCGTGACGCGCTGGTGATCGCGGCCTACGCGGCGGTGGGGGCCGCTGTGGTCGGGCTGATCGGAGCGGCGGTCCTGCGGCTGCTGCGGCGCCGTTCGGTGGCGCTGTCGCTGGCGGTCGTGGCCGTGGTGACGGTGGCCGCGATGCTCGCGGGCACGCTGTCGGTGGCCTGGGCGATGTTCCTGTCCGAGCACGACCTGGGTGTGGTGACCACGGTGTGCGCGATAGCCGCGGTGGTCTCGCTGGGCGTGACGCTGCTGCTGGGACGGTGGGTCGTCGCGGGCAGCCGCGCGCTGGCCGCCGCGACGCGCGCTTTCGGTGACGGCGATGCCTTCGCGGCGCCCGCGCACGCACCCACCGCCGAACTGGCCGAGCTGGGTCGGGAGTTGGCGGTGACGAGCGCGAAGCTCGCCGATTCCCGGGAGCGGGAGCGCGCCCTGGAGGCGTCGCGCCGTGAACTGGTCGCCTGGATCTCGCACGACCTGCGGACTCCGCTGGCCGGGCTGCGGGCGATGACGGAGGCCCTGGAGGACGGCATAGCGGAGGACCCGGCCCGCTACCACCGGCAGATACGCGCCGAGGTGGACCGGCTCAGCGGCATGGTCGGCGACCTCTTCGAACTCTCCCGCATCCAGGCGGGCGTGCTGGCCCTGTCCCCCACCCGGATGTCGGTCTACGACCTGGTCGGCGACGCCATGGCCGGGGCCAATCCGCTGGCCGCCGAGCACGGGGTGCGGCTGGTCGGCGAGGGGGTGGAGCAGGTGCCGGTGGAGGTGGACGGGCGCGAGATGACGCGGGTGCTGGCGAATCTGCTGGCCAACGCGATCCACCGCACGCCGGCCGACGGCACGGTCGCGGTCTCCGCGCGGCACGACACGGCATCCGGCTCGGTCGTGCTGTCGGTGTCCGACGGCTGCGGCGGCATACCGGCCGACGACCTCCCCCGGGTCTTCGACACCGGTTGGCGCGGCACCGGGGCGCGGACGCCTCCGGCGGGAGCGGGTCTCGGGCTGGCGATCGTGCGCGGCATCGTGGAGGCACACCATGGCAGGGCCGCCGTCCAGAACATCCCCGGCGGCTGCCGCTTCGACGTCTTCCTCCCGGCCGCGCGCAGCTGACGGGCGGCGCCCCCGCCCTCCGCCGCCCTCGGTTCTTCATGGCCGGCCCGGCGCTAGCGCCGGGAAACGGTACGGGCTCGTGCGTACGTGCGCCCTGGCGTCGGCGCGCCCGGGCGCCCGTACCGGTCGCGCCGGTTGTGCCCGTCCGTGGCGGTCGTGCCCGTCGTGCCCGTCCGTGCCGCCGGTCGTGCCCGTCGTGCCGTCAAACCAGAACGCGCCCCGTGCCCCTCTCCGCGTCAGGCCAGGGCGCGCAGCGGGGCCCGGGCGAAGTCGGCGACGCCCTCGGCGAAGGGGACTTGGGCGCTCCAGCCCAGTTCGGCGCGGATCCGGTCCGCCGAGGCGGTGACATGGCGGACGTCGCCGAGGCGGTACTGCCCGGTGACCCGGGGCTCGGGGCCGCCGGTGACGGCGGCGAGCACCGTCGCCATCTCGCCGACGGTGCGCGGCGTGCCGGTCGCGACGTTGTACGCCCGCAGCGTCCCCTCCGGGAGCCCACCGATACCGGCGAGCGCGGCCGCGTTGGCGGCGGCGACGTCTGTGACGTGGATGAAGTCCCGCCGCTGGCGGCCGTCCTCGAAGACGGCGGGCGCCTCGCCGCGGGCCAGCGCGGAGCGGAAGAGCGCCGCGACCCCGGCGTAGGGGGTGTCGCGCGGCATGCCGGGCCCGTACACATTGTGGTAGCGCAAGGAGACCGCCCGGCCGCCGGTGGCGCGCGCCCAGGCCGCGGCCAGGTGTTCCTGGGCGAGCTTGGTGGCGGCGTAGACATTGCGCGGGTCGGCGGGCGCGTCCTCGTCCACCAGGCCGGGCGCCAGTGGTTCGCCGCAGTGCGGGCACGGCGGTTCGAAGCGTCCGGCGTCCAGGTCGGCGACCTGCCGCGGGCCCGGCCGTACGACGCCGTGCCGTCCGCACGCGTACCGGCCCTCGCCGTAGACCACCATGGACCCGGCGAGCAGCAGCGACCGTACGCCCGCGTCCGCCATGCCGGCGAGCAGGATCGCGGTGCCGAGGTCGTTGCAGCTCACGTAGTCCGGCGCGTCGGCGAAGTCCTTGCCGAGGCCGACCATGGCCGCCTGGTGGCAGACGGCGTCGGCGCCGCGCAGGGCCTCGGCGACGGCGGCTCGGTCCCGGACGTCGGCCGGCCGCCATTCCACGCCTTCGGGCACGGGCGGCGGGGTGTGGTGGGCGGCGGGCAGCAGCGCGTCCAGGACGCGGACCCGGTGTCCTGCCGAGCGCAGCGCGGTGACGATGTGCGAGCCGATGAAGCCCGCTCCTCCGGTGACGAGTACCAGCATGGGCCCGACCGTACGGGCCGGGCCCGGGCCGGCGGGCCCGACCCGGCCGGGGCGTCAGCGCTCCGTAAGATCCGCGCCGGACGGCGGATCCGTGCCGGGCGGCGGACCGCCGCCCGGCGCGCGGGCCTACACGAGCGCGGGCACGTCGTACGTCAGCGTGGCCGCGTCCGCGTCGAGCACCGCGGGCACCCCGAGCGGCACGGTGAGCGTCGAGTCGCAATGGCCGAAGCCGAACTCCTCGACGATCGGCACCCCGAGGCCGCCGAGCCGGTCGATCATCAGCGCCCGCACCGCTTCGTAGGGGCCGCAGTCCTGCCAGGAGCCGAGGACGATGCCGGCCACCCCGTCCAGCCAGCCGGCGTGCAGCAGTTGGGTGAGGATCCGGTCGAGCCGGTAGGGCTCCTCGCCGATGTCCTCCAGGACGAGAATGCCGCCGGCCGCGGACGGCCGGGCGTACGGCGTGCCGAGGTCGGAGGCGAGCAGGCTGACGCAGCCGCCGAGGGTGACGCCGGTGGCCCGCCCGGGCAGCAGGGTGCGGGCGGTCGGCGAGGTCACGGTGCGCGTCTCGTCCGGGGTGAACAGGGTGCGCCGCAGATGGTCCTGGGTGGGGCCGTCCTTGAGGAAGGTCGCGGTCGCCGCCATCGGGCCGTGCACGGTGGCCAGGCCCAGCCGGGTGGCGAACGCCTCGTGCAGCGCGGTGATGTCGCTGTAGCCGATGAACGCCTTGGGACCCGCCGCGCCCATCGCCTCCCAGTCGAGCAGGTCCACCATCCGCTGCACGCCGTAGCCGCCGCGGGCGCACAGCACGGCGGACACGTCCGGGTCGCACCACATCCGCTGGAGGTCGGCGGCCCTGGCCCGGTCGGTGCCGGCGAGGTAGCCGGACGGGTGCTCGTCCAGGACGTGCGGTGCCACCACCGGGTCTAGGTCCCAGGCGCGCAGGATGTCCAGGCCCGCCGCGAGACGGTCGCCCGGCACCGGGCCGCTGGGCGCGACGATGCCGATCCGGTCGCCCGGCGTGAGCCGCCGGGGGCGGATCAGCGCGGGCACCGGGACGCCGACGAGGTCGGCCACCCGGCGCGGTCCTGCGGTCGCGCCCCCGCCGCGCCCGGACCCCGCCTCGTCCTCGGGCCCGGTGCCCGACCCCGGCGAACTCTCCGTCATGTGTGCAGCTCCAGCGGTGCGACGCCCTCGGCCGTGAAGCCGAAGACCTGGCCGTAGAGGGCGAGTTCGGCCTCCAGGGCGGTGATCATGGTGTCCAGGCGGCGGAAGCCGTGGCTCTCGCCCTCGAAGGTCAGATAGGCGTGCGGGACGCCGCGCCCGGCGACCGCTTCGAGGAAGCGTTCGCACTGCACCGGCGGGCAGATGACGTCGTCCAGGCCCTGGAGCAGCAGGAAGGGCACGTCGATCCGGTCGCCGTGGTTGACGGGCGAGCGGTCCCGGTAGCGCTCGGGCACGTCGTCGAGCGGTCCGATCAGCGATTCCAGGTACTCCGACTCGAAGTCGTGGGTCTCGCCGCCCGCCCGGGACCAGCCGAGCAGGTCGAGGATCGGGTAGATGACCGTGCCGCAGGCGTAGGTGTCGGTGGAGGTCAGCGCGGCGGCGCTGGTCCAGCCGCCGGCGCTGCCGCCGCGGATCGCCAGCCGCGCGGGGTCGGCGGCGCCCTCGGCGACCAGGCCCTGGGCGACGGCGGCGCAGTCCTCGACGTCGACCACGCCCCACTGCTCGCGCAGCCGGTTGCGGTAGGCGCGGCCGTAGCCGGTGGAGCCGCCGTAGTTGACCTCGGCGACGCCGATGCCGCGCGAGGTGAAGTAGGCGATCTCCAGGTCGAGGACCATCAAGGCGCGGCTGGTGGGTCCGCCGTGCACCCAGATCGCGTAGGGCGCGGGGCCCTCGCCGGTGACCCGCGGATTGCGCGGCGGGTAGACCTGGGCGTGCACCTCGCGCCCGCCGGGTCCGGTGAAGGTCCGCGCCACCGCGTCGGGCACATAGGCGGGGTCCACCGTGTCGTGGTGCGCGTTGCCGATGACGCGGGTGCGGCCGGTCGTCACGTCCAGCTCGACCAGTTCGTAGGAGGTGCGGGCACCGGCCGCGACACCGATGACGCGGCTGCCCGCGGCGGCCAGGGTCGGATTCCACTCGGTCCAGTGGCCGGGCGCGTCCGCGACCTCGCCGGTGGCGGGGTCGAGCAGGCCGAGCCGGAGCGCGCCGACGCCGTGCAGCACGGCGACCGGGCCGTGGTCGAGCGGCGCGAACCAGCGCTGGCCGAGCTTCCACAGCGCGTTGCCGAACTCCTCCTCGCGCGGGCAGAGGTTGACGGCCTCGCCGGTGGCGGGGTCGACGCGGTGCAGATTCCACCAGCCGGTGCGGTCGGTGGCGGCGAGCAGGCTGCCGTCGGCGGCCCAGTCGACCTGGGTGACCGACTCCTCGGGGCCGCCGATCAGGGTGCGGGCGCCGTCGAAGGTGCCGTCGGCGGTGACGTCGGCGATCCGCAGCTGCGTGCCGTCCCACGGCATCAGCGGGTGGTCCCAGGCGGTCCAGGCGGCGCGGCGGCCGTCGGGCGAGAGTCGGGGTCCGGTGACGAACCGGTGGGTGGCCGCGGTCAGTTCCCGCACCGCCGTACGGTCCTCGGCCGCGGAGCCGTCGAGCGGGACGGCGGCGGGCACGCGGCGTACGTCGGTGGGCCGTTCGCCGGTGAACTCCTCCAGGACGCCCCAGACCTCGCCGCGGTCGGAGTGCACCGTCAGGTCGGCCCAGCGCAGGCCGCCGCCGACGGCGCCGACCGGGGTCAGTGGGCGCGGCGCGGTCCGCGGCTCGTCCGGGCGGAAGGCGTAGAGGCGCTGGTCGGCGAAGTTGGCGAAGACCAGCAGCGGGGCGCCGTCCACGACGGCGCCGGCCCAGGGGGTGCCGCCGTATTCGATGACGCGGCTGCGCACGTTCCAGGGCGCGGGCAGCGGGCATTCCTCGGTGCCGTCCGGCCTGCGGCGGATCAAGGCGCGGCGGCCCGCCTCGGCGGGGCGCGGCGCTGTCCACCAGATGTCCTCGCCGACGACGCCCACGTATTCGGGGCTGCCGTCATGGGCGGCGGCCGTGGCGGCGTCGATCGGTGACGGCCAGGCGCCGTGCCGCACCGCGTTGCCGGTGGTGGTGGTCATGCGCCCGCCCCGGTGTCCGTGGTGTCGTCGGCGGCGCCGCGCAGGAAGCGGTCGAGCACGCGGACGCCGAAGTGCAGGGCGTCGACCGGTACGCGTTCGTCCACGCCGTGGAAGAGCGCCTGGTAGTCGAAGCCGGGCGGCAGCCGCAGCGGCGAGTAGCCGTAGCCGGTGATGCCGAGCCGGGAGAACTGCTTGGCGTCGGTGCCGCCCGACATGCAGTACGGCACGACGTGCGCCTGCGGGTCGAAGTGCAGCAGCGACTCGCGCATCGCGGCGTAGGTGGGCGAGTCCAGTGGTGCCTGGAGCGGGATCTCGCGGTGGTAGAACTCCCACTCCACACCGGGTCCGGTGAGCCGGTCGAGGGTGGCGGCGAACTCCTCCTCGGCGCCGGGCAGCATGCGCCCGTCGACGAAGGCGGTGGCGGAGCCGGGGATCACATTGACCTTGTAACCGGCGTCCAGCATCGTCGGGTTGGAGCTGTTGCGGACGGTGTTCCGCACCAGGTCCGCGCTGTCGCCGAGCCGCTCCAGCAGGGTGTCGACGTCGTCAAGGGCGGCCCGGTCGGCGGGGACGCCGTGCAGCGTGGCGAGTTCGACGAGCGCGGCCCGTACGGTGTCGGTGAGGCGGACCGGCCATTGGTACTCGCCGATCCTGGCGATGGCGGCGGCGAGCCTGCTGACCGCGTTGTCCCGGTTGACCTTGGAGCCGTGGCCGGCCTTGCCGTGCGCGGTGAGCTTGAGCCAGGCGGTGCCGCGCTCGCCCGCCGCGACGGGGTAGAGCCGCAGGTCGGGTCCCGCGTGGAAGGTGAAGGCGCCGGATTCGCTGATGCCTTCGGTGCAGCCGGTGAAGAAGTCGGCGTGTTCCTTGACGAGGTAGCCGGAGCCGTAGGCGGCGCTGTCCTCCTCGTCGGCGGTGAAGGCGAGCACGATGTCGCGCCGCGGCCGCTGCCCGCCGCGCGCCCAGGCGCGGACGGTGGCGAGCACCATCGCGTCCATGTTCTTCATGTCGATGGCGCCGCGGCCCCAGACGACGCCGTCCCTGACCTCGCCGGAGAAGGGGTGCACGGTCCAGTCGGCGGGCTCGGCGGGCACGACGTCGAGGTGGCCGTGGACCAGCAGCGCGTCGGCGGACGGGTCGCTGCCCGCGATCCTGGCCAGCACATTGGCGCGGCCGGGCGCGGATTCCACGATGCGCGGCTCGATGCCGGCGTCGGCGAGCTGCCGGGCGACGTATTCGGCGGCGGGCCGTTCGTTGCCCTCGCCGCCGCCGCGGTTGGTGGTGTCGATCCTGATGAGGTCGGAGGTGAAGGTCACGACCTCGTCGAGTGCCCGGGCGTCCACGGAACCCGGTGCCTGGACGGACTGCTCAGCCATACTGCTCCTCCACCGCCTGCGACACGAGTGTGGTGACCGCCTTGAAGGCTCTGATGCCCTCGTACATCGTGGGCAGCGTGTAGGCGACACGCCGCTCCCCGGTGCGTTCCACGCCGGGGACGACGGTGGCGGCGCCGGCCAGGTGGACGGCGTCGAATTCCAGCTCGACGGTGAACGGACCGGCCTGCGCGGGCTCGTGGCGTACGGCGAGCGCGGCGGCGTCCTTGGCGGCGGACCTGATGTCGGCGGCGGTGCGCGCGGGCGGGCGGCAGACCGCCGCGTAACGGGAGACGTAGTCCTTGACCGCGACGGTACGGGCCTGCGGGGCGTATCCGGCGGCGTCGATCCCGGTCCTGTCGTCGCCGGTCACGAGGACGACGGGGACGCCGTACTCGGCGACGACCAGCGCGTTGAGCCGGCCCTCGCTCGCGGCCTCGCCGTTGACCCACACCCCGGTGATGGAATTGGCGAGGTAGGTGTGCGCGAGGACGCCCTCGGTGCCGGCGCCGGTGTGGTAGCCGACGAAGGCGATGCCGTCCACGTCCCCGTGCTGGACGCCCTCGACCATGGAGAGGTCCTTGTGGCGGCCGGTGAGCATCTGGGCGCGCTCGTCCAGCTTCTCCAGCAGGAGATTGCGCATCGTCCAGTGCGCCTCGTTGACCAGCACCTCGTCCGCGCCGCCGTCGTAGAAGCCCGCGACGGCGGCGTTGACGTCGGAGGTGAACATATGGCGGCAGCGCTGCCACTGCTCGCTGCCGGGCAGCACGTCGGCCGGCCAGGTCACACCGGTCGCGCCTTCCATGTCCGCCGAGATCAGGATCTTCATGCCCCGCACGTTACGCGGCGCCCGCAGGTGGCACCAGGGCCGGTCCCAGGCTGTGGATAACTTCAGTGGTCTATACCACTGAAGTGATCCTTCCGGATGGCCGCCGGGACCGCTCCGCTCAGCCCGTACGGCCCGCCACCAGCCATTTCGACGGTATCTCTATCCTCGTGCCGTCCGGTCGGAACTCGGTGGTGACCAACGGCTGTTCACCGTCGGAGAGCACATCGAGCCCGGCGGCGCGGAAGAAGTCCGGCAGCGCCGCGTCCGACACCTCGCCCGGCGCGATGCCGTGCGCGAAGATCGCGCCGAGCTTGCGGGGCGGCCCGTCGGGACCCTGCGCGAGCCCCATCAGCACCGGCTTGGCGGCCTCGGCGAGCTCCACCACGAAGGCCCGGCCGCGCCCGCCGGTGAGCAGCGCGACGCCCTCGGCCAGCCGCCCGCGGTCCTCCGGCTCGCACTGGTGCAGCACCCCGCGCATATAGACGTTGGCGTCGCCGATCTCCTCGTGCAGCCGCGCCACCGCGTCGCCGTCCACCGCGTCGAGCCGCCGGTATTCGGCGACGCCGTGCGGATCGTCGCGCGCGGCCCGGTCGATCGCCGCCCGCGCCAGGTCGACGCCGAGCACCCGTTCGTAGTGCCCGGCCAGGAAGCGGGTCTGTGTGCCGTTCCCGCAGCCGAGGTCGACCACCGGCAGCCCGGGGTCGAAGTGCGCCCGGAAGTGCGGGACGTGCCGCTCCGCCACCAGTGCCGGATCGGCGTCCCAGAAGACGCCGCCCGCCTCATGGGGCGCGTCCTGCCAGAAGCTCTCCCATGCCTGCTCGTACCCGCTGGACACGTGCACGTGTCGCTCACCACTCCCCAGGACCGTGATCGGAAGAAACGTGAAGGTCGGAAGAAACGTGAATCGGAACAGAAGGGACGGAAGGAACGGAAGTACGCGGCCGGCCCCGCGTCTCAGCGCCCGCGGCGGTCCGGCAGCGGCTGTTCGAACCAGACCGACTTGCCCCGCGCCGAACGGCTGGTGCCCCATTCCCGGGCGAGCCTGCTGACGATCCGCAGGCCGCGGCCGCCCTCGTCGTCGGGGCCCGCGTTCAGCAGCACGGGAACGGCCTGGTCGTCGTCGGCCACCTCGCACAGCAGCGCCCCGGCGCGCACCAGCCGCAGGCCGATCCGCCGGGTGCCGGTGTGCCGTACCGCGTTGGTGACCACCTCGCCGACCAGCAGTTCCGCGGTTTCGCTGATCTCGGCCAGGTCCCAGCCGAGCAGGGTCTCGCGGACCAGGGCGCGGGCGCGCGCCACCTCGCGCGGGTCCGGCTCCAGCTCCCAGGCCCTGACGTCCTGCCGCGGGATGCCGTTCAGCCGGGCCATCAGCAGCGCCACGTCGTCCTTGCGGCCGCCGCGCGGATTGAGCGCGCGGATGATCGTGTCGCAGGCGTCGTCCATCGAGGCCGCCGGGTGCGCGGCGCTCTCGCAGAGCGCCGCGAGTCCGGTGCCGATGTCCTGCCCGCGGACCTCCACCAGACCGTCGGTGCACAGCACCAGCCGGTCGCCGGGCGCGACCGGCACCCGTACCGTCTCGAACGGCACCCCGCCGACGCCCAGCGGCGCGCCCGTGGGCACGTCGAGCAGTTCGCTGCGGCCGTCGGCGGCGCGCACCAGGACCGGCGGGATGTGACCGGCGTTGGCGATCAGCAGCTCGGACTCGACCGGGTCGTAGACCGCGTAGAGGCAGGTCGCCAGATACTGCTCGCCGAGCCGTTGCGCCAGGTCGTCGAGATTGCGCAGCAGATGGGCGGGCGGCATGTCGAGTCCGGCCATGGTCTGCACGGCGGTACGGAACTGGCCCATCATCGCCGCCGAGTTAAGCCCGTGCCCCATCACGTCGCCGACCACCAGCGCGAGGCGCGAGCCGGGCAGCTTGATGGTGTCGAACCAGTCTCCGCCGACCCGGCCGAGCCGGGTGCCGGGCAGATAGCGGGTCGCCACGTCGCAGCCGGGCATCCGCGGCGCGATGTGCGGCAGCATGCTGTCCTGGAGGGTGTCGGCGACATTCTCCTGATACGTGTACATCCGCGCGTTGTCGAGCACGAGGCCGGCGCGGGCGGCCAGTTCGGCGCCGGTGACCCGGTCCATGTCGTTGAAGACGGGCCGCTCGCGGTGGCGCAGCAGGATCATGAAGCCCAGCACCACATCGCGCGCCTTGAGCGGCACGACGAGCATCGAGCGGTTGTTGATCAGCGGGCTGATGTCGCGCTTGGGGAACTGCGCCGCGATCGCGTTGCCCATCTGCTCGCTGATCCGCGGGACGAGCACCGGTTCGCCGGTGGTCATGCACTGGAAGAACGGGGTCTGCGCGGGGAAGGGCATGGACTCGCCGACCGGCACCACGTCGTCCCAGCGGCCCGGTTCGTCGGTGTGCTCCACCGCCACGCGGTACCACATGGTGGTGACATCGGGCGGGCCGTCGGGGAAGCCCTCGCCGGCGAGCACCTGCTCGCGCAGATAGGTGCCCGCGACATCGGTGAAGCGCGGCACGACGGCCGCGCTGACTTCCTCGATCGTCCTGGCCAGGTCCAGCGAGGTGCCTATCCGCCGGCTCACCTCGTTGAGGAATTCCAGGTGCTCGCGGACGGCGGCGTACTCCAGGTCGGGCGCCATGTCCTCGGCTGCCACCGACCCGGGGTCGGCCGCCGCCGCTTCCTCGGCCGCCCGCCGTCTGGCCTGCCGCTCGGCCCGGCGCGGCACGCCCCAGTCCGGGGTGACCGGCACCCGGTCGTGCTGGCTTATCTCCAGCACCGGATAGCCCAGCTCCAGCACCTGCGCGACGATCCGGGCGCTCTCCAGCGGATTCATGCTGGGCAGGATCTCCGGCAGCTGTTTGGCGAGCTGCTCGGAGCCGGGGAATTCGGTGTGCAGCGCGAATCCGGGCGCGATCCGTTCGTAGGGCTGGTCGGGCGAGGTTTCGACGCAGCCGGAGCCCGCTGCCGCCGTCGCGGCGTCCGCGGCCAGCACGAGCAGCCGCTCAGGCCCGGGGCCGACCAGCGGATACGCCCACCACAGCACGTCCACGGCGGAGTGCGAGCCGTCCCGCCCGGTGCCGGAGCGGTCGTGGAGCCGGGCGCGGCCGGCCGTCGGATAGCTGCTGTCACCGGCGAGCGAGGTCTCCAGGTCGGGGCCCAGCGCGTCCCGCGGCGCGTATGCGGTGCCCGCGGGGTGCGCGCCGCCGTCGGCGCTCTCGTCGAGGACCCCGCCCACTGGTAAGAGGTCCAGGGCTGTGCGGCCGACCGCTTCCTCCCGTGTCCGGCCGAACAGCCGGCGCGCACCCGTACTCCAGTGCGACACCAGCCCCGCGCCGTCCACGACGATCACCGCGAGCGGGATGCGTCCGGACAGGCCCTGCGGAGATCGGCGGTCCATGGTTCGGCGGGCTCCTTCCCTCGGCGTCGCGGCCGTGACCGGTACGGATGGAAGCCTGCGGTCACAAGATCTACGATGCCGTTAACCACGGTACGACCGGACAGCGTGCCTGGGGAGCGAAAGTACGAATCCGGGCGCACGCCCGCGCGCGAGCAACCAAACCGCCCGTGCTAGCGTCCAAACCCTCTGTTCGAACTCTCTCTCCCGCGACGAGTTCGACCCCTCGCCGGAAGGGACGCCGGCCGGGGCGCACCGCCATCCGCGACCGGAAGAGGCCACGTGACCACCTGGCAGCCTGCGCGCTGGACCGCCATGAGGGGGCCGGGGGCCCTTTTCCGGCGGGTCGACCTGCGCAACCCTGTCGTGGCCGCCACTGTACTCGCCGGTTTTCTGCATGTGCTGTGGGCCTACTTCCTGGCCAAGGACTCCGGCGACATGGCCGCGCAGTACGCGTGGACCGACTTCATAAGGGCGCATCCCTCGGCGTCGTACAACCTGTCGTGGTACGGCGGGCTGCACCCCGCCTCGTACAGCATCCTGTCGCCGTACATCATGGCCGGGCTCGGGGTGCGGACGACCGCGGTGATCGCGGGGACGCTGTCGACGACGGCGGCGACGCTGCTGCTGATCCGGGCAAGGATCAACGGGGCGCGGATCAAGCGGCCGATGGTGCCCGCGCTGTGGACGGCGTTCGCTCTTTGGGGTGATGTGCTGTCCGGCCGGGTCACCTTCGCGCTGGGCGTCCTGTTCGGCCTGATCGCCACCTTGCTGCTCTTCCCGACCGAGCGGGCGAACGGCGGGCGGCACACGCCGCGGCTGCTGACCGCGAGCTTCATGGGGGCGCTCGCCACCATGTGCAGCCCGGTGGCCGGTCTGTTCATCCTGGTGGTCGCCGCCGGGCTGTTCCTGACCGGGCGCCGCAAGGACGCCTATGTGATGGCGGTCTGCCCGCCCCTGGTGGTGGGCGCGACCTCGCTGCTCTTCCCGTTCTACGGTGTGCAGCCCTTCAAGTGGTTCTTCGCCATCATCCCGTTCGCCACGGCCGTGGCCGTCGCGCTGGTGGTGCCGCGCGAGTGGCGGACGCTGCGCGCCGGGTCCTGGGTCTACGCGCTCGGTGTCGCGCTCACCTATGTCGTCCCGTCGCCGATCGGCAGCAATGTGGAGCGGCTCGCGCTGCTCTTCGGCGGCACCGTGCTGCTGATCGTGGCCATGGCGTGGACCAAGGGCGGCCGGATGGGGCTCGCCCTGTGGATCGCCTTCCTGGGCGTCATGGGCTGGCAGATCGCCAAGCCGGTGGTGGACCTGGTCAACACCTCGGCGCCGGCCTCGACGGTCCAGCACGCGGAGCCGCTGATCGCGCAGCTCAGCAAGGTGCACGCGGACAAGGGCCGGGTCGAGGTGGTCCCACTGCGCTCGCACTGGGAGGCGTCCGGCCTCGCGCCGCACGTCAATCTGGCCCGCGGCTGGAACCGGCAGGCGGACGTGGAGCGCAATCCGCTGTTCTACGACGGCACGCTGACCGCGGACACCTACCGGGAGTGGCTCCAGCGCTGGAGCGTCGGTTACGTGGTGCTGCCGTCGGACCAGCCGGACGGGGCGGCGGTGGCCGAGGCGAAGATCGTGGCGGCCCGGCCGTCCTGGCTGACGCCGGTGTGGCAGGACGACTACTGGAAGCTCTACAAGGTCGCGAACGCCGATCCGCTGGCCGATCCGCCGGCCGTCGTGGACGAGGCGAGCCCGGCCGAGCTGACCGTCACGATGCCGGTCAGCGGCTCGGTCATCCTGCGCATCCCGTGGTCGCCGGTGCTCGGTATCGAGGGCGCAGACGACAACCGGCACGGCTGCCTCACGCAGGACGGCGACTGGACGCGGCTGTACGCGCCGAGCGCCGGCACGTACCGGATCGGCGGGACGTACGCGCTGATCCGCGGCACCCAGTGCAAGAAGGCCGACCTGGACGGGGACGGCGAGCAGGACGACGTGGTGGTGCCGACAGCCAAGTGACCGTCACTCGAATGGAGTAACGGTCACCTGGTCCGGGCGTCGGGCGGCGGTCAGTCCGCGTGGCCGAGCTGGAGGTCCCGCTCGGTCCTGCCGCCGCCGGCCACCTGGAGGACGGTGGCCACCGGCGGGTAGCCGGCCGCGATCACCGTGTACTCACCGGCGGCCAGGTCCACGAAGCGGAAGTAGCCGTCGGCGCCGGTGGTCATCGAGTCGACGACATTGCCCGCGGCGTCCAGCAGCGTGACGCGGGCGTCCTCCACCAGGCGCCCGCCGGGGGCGCGTACGGTGCCGCGCAGCACCGCGCCGCCCGCCAGTTCCACGTCCTGCCGGGTCTCCCGGGACGCCTGTACCGACACCGGCAGGGCGGCGGGCCGGAAGGCGGGCGCGCTGGCCGCCAGGGTGTACTCCCCCGCCACCAGTTCGCTGAGCACGTACGCGCCCTCGCGTCCGCTGCGGGCGGTCGCCACGACGTCACCGCGGATGTCGGTGAGCGTCACGATGGCGTCCCTGACCGGGGTGCCGTCGGCGGTGCGCACCGCGCCGGCCAGCCGGCCCGCGCCGCCGAGCACGACGTCCAGTTCGACCGGGCGGTCGGCGACGGTGATGCTGACGGCCTGCGGCTGGTGGCCGCCGGCCGCGGCGATCAGCACATAGCTGCCGGCGCCCGGGGTGCTGAGCGCGTACCGGCCGTCCTCGGCGGTCGCGCCGCGGCCGATCTGCCGGCCGGTGACGTCGATCAGGGTGAGCGCGGCGCGCCCGACGGAGCTGCCGTCGGAGTGCTGGACGGTGCCGCACACCGGGACCCCGCCGGAGTAGCCCTTGCGGGCGCCGGGCACGGAGGAGTCGGTCACGGTGAAGGAGGGTGCGTCGTCGCCGCTCACGAGGGTGTCGGTGGCGCTGTCGCCGTCGTACGTGGTCGTGGAGGCGGGGCCGTGCTGGGTCACCAGGGGTTTCTCCTTGAGGAGGAAGGCGAAGAGGAAGCCGAGCACGAGGACCGGCACCAGGTAGAGGAAGATCCGCGGCATGGCGTCGGCGTACGCGTTGATGTAGCCGTCGCGCACCGGCTTGGGGAGTGTGCGCACCAGTTGGGGTGTGACCGACTGGGGGTCCGGCAGGTGGGCGCCGCGCGGCAGTTCGGCCGCGAGGCGCTTGGCGAGGCGGTCGGCGAAGAGCGTGCCGAAGATGGCCGCGCCGACCGAACCGCCGATCTGCCGGAAGTAGTTGTTGGCGCTGGTGGCCGAACCGATGTCGGCGGGGCGCACCGAATTCTGCACGGCCAGCACCAGGACGGGCAGCATCAGGCCGATACCGAGGCCGAGTACGGCCATGTAGACGCTGTATTCGTGCTGCGGGGTGTCCGCGTCCATCAGGGACAGCAGATACATGCCGACGGTCGACAGCGCGCCGCCCAGGATCGGGAAGATCTTGTAGCGGCCGGTGCGGCTGATGAGTTGTCCGCCGACGATGGAGGCGAGGACGACGCCCAGCATCATCGGCAGCATGAGGAGGCCCGATCCGGTGGCGCTCGCGCCGTCGACCATCTGCAGGAAGGTCGGCAGATAGCTGGCCGCGCCGAAGAGCGCGACACCGACGACGGCGCCGATCAGGGCACTGGTGTTGAACACCCCGTCGCGGAAGAGCCGCAACGGAATGATCGGTTCTGCTGCGATTTTCTCGACCAGGACGAAGAGCAGCGCGCTGACGAGCACGCCCGCTCCCAGGGCGAGGATCTCCCGGGACGTCCAGTCGTACTTGGAGCCGCCCCAGGTGGTGATCAGCACCAGGCAGGTGGAGCCGACCGCCAGCAGCAGGGCGCCGAGCACGTCGAGGCGCGGCCGGGCGGTGGGTTTGGGGAGCTTGAGCACCAGGCTGATCACCAGCAGGGTGACCAGGCCGAAGGGCACGTTGATGGAGAAGCACCAGCGCCAGGAGGCGTGGTCGGTGAAGAAGCCGCCGAGCAGCGGTCCGGCGACCGAGGCGAGGCCGAAGGCGGCGCCGATCATGCCCATGTAGCGCCCGCGTTCACGCGGCGGCACGATGTCGGCCATGATCGCCTGCACGCCGATCATGAGTCCGCCGCCGCCGATGCCCTGAATGGCGCGGAAGGCGATGAGTTCGTCCATGGTGCGCGACCAGGCGGCCAGCGCGGAGCCGACCACGAAGGTCAGGATCGCGAACTGGAAGACGATCTTGCGGCCGAACAGGTCGCCGAGCTTGCCGTAGATCGGCAGGCCGATGGTGGACGACAGCAGGTAGGCGGTGACGACCCAGGACATCTTGTCCAGGCCGTGCAGCTCGCCGACGATTTTCGGCAGGGCGGTGGCCACGATCATCTGGTCGAGGGCGGCCAGCAGCAGCGCCAGCATCAGGCCGAGGAAGACCAGCCGGACCCGGCGGGGGGTGAGATCGGCCGCGGCAGCGGCGGCGTCGGGCGGTCCCGAGGCGCCGCCGGGACCACCGGGGCCGTCGGGCCCGTCCGGTGTTCTTCCGGTGTCCTCCCCCGGCCGCTCGTCGTCCACGGCCGCCGGACGCTCGATCAGCGTGCTGCCACCCACTGCCACTCCCCTCGTCGCGCCTGCGTCGCCACCGTTCCCCGCATGAAGCGACAACGACGGACAGGCGCGACGATTCTCAGGAAGTTGCCTAAACCACCCTTATCGGTGAACGATCACGAAACCAACGACGTGACCAGGGGCGTCAGTTCTTCTCCACGTCGGCGGCCAGCGCGGCGAGCAGCGCGTCGTAGATACGGGCGAGGCCCTTGGGGGCGAAGGTGCGCTCGAAGAAGCCGCCGACGCCGGTCGCGCCCTGCCAGGTGGTACGGACGACGACCTTGCTGCGCCCCTCCCCGGCCTCGCCGACCGTCCAGGTGTTGACCAGCGACGAATTGCGGTCGGTCTCGACCAGTTGCCGCTCGGCGGGCGCGGTGACGTCGAAGAGGCAGTCGCGCACCCGCTTGCTGGTGGCCTGGAGCTTCCAGTGGACGACGGTGCCCGCGCCCTGCCCGCCCTCGCGCACCTCGTACTCGCTGAACTGCTCGGGAAGCACCCGGCCGCGGGTGCCGGCGTAGTCGGCGAGGGCCGCGTACACCCGCTCCGGCTCCGCCGCGACGATCCGCTCCGTGGTGGCCTCGACCAGCGCCATGACTTCTCCTCGGGTGTCCGTACCGCTCCGTGTCACGCGCCGCGGTCGGATCCGCGACGCGCCGGACAAGCCAACCACACCCGCTTTTCGAATCTGTGTTCTATTGTGGTGGGACGGACGACCGGAGGAGGGCGCGATGCGCTGGGACCATCTGAGCGGTGACGACGCGGCGGCGGGGACCACGCCCGCGCTGTTCGGCACCGACGCGATCACCCGGACCTTCGACACCCCGGGCTTCCGCGGCATCACCTTCCACGAGATACGGGCCCGGTCGATCATCAACCGGGTGCCGGGGGCGTCGCGGATGCCCTTCGAGTGGACGGTCAATCCGTACCGCGGGTGCAGCCACGCGTGCGTGTACTGCTTCGCCCGCAAGACGCACAGCTATCTCGATCTCGACACCGGGATCGACTTCGACTCGCAGATCGTGGTGAAGACCAACGCGCCGGAGCTGCTGCGCCGCGAGCTGGCGTCGCCGCGCTGGCAGGGCCAGCACATCGCGATGGGCACCAATGTGGACTGTTACCAGCGCGCCGAGGGCCGCTATCAGTTGATGCCGGGCATCCTCGGGGCGCTGCGCGACCACGCGAACCCCTTCTCGATCCTCACCAAGGGCTCGCTGATCCTCCGCGATCTGGAGCTGCTGCGGCAGGCCGCCCGTGTCACCGACGTGTCCGTCGCGCTGTCGGTGGGATTCACCGACAGCGGGCTGTGGCGCAGTGTGGAGCCGGGCACGCCTTCCCCCGAGACCCGGCTGGCGGTCTGCCGCACCCTGCGGGAGAACGGGCTGCCGCCCACGGTGCTGATGGCACCCGTGCTGCCCTTCCTCAGCGACTCGCCCGAGCAGTTGCGGGCCACGGTGCGCGCCATCGCCGGGGCGGGCGCCGCCTCGATCACCCCGCTGGTGCTGCATCTGCGGCCGGGCGCCCGGGAGTGGTACATGGCGTGGCTCGGCCACCACCACCCGCACCTCGTACGCCACTACGAGGCGCTGTACGCGGGCGGCGCCTATGCCCCGAAGTGGTATCAGCGCCGGGTCACCCGCCAAGTGCACGAATTCGCCACCGAGTTCGGCTGCGGGCCGATGCGCGACGGGGGTGCGCGTCGGTTTCGGCAGTCGGAGGAGCCGGGCCCTGATCGGCCCGGCACCACACCGGGCCGGGCATCCGGCGGGGTGCCCGGCCCGGCCCGCCCCCACGACGCGGCACCGTCCGATACGGCCTCGCGCACTGAGGAAAATACGCAGCTCACGCTGCTGTGATCTGTTCTAGGCTCCGATTCATGGTGCGGATACGGGTGATGGCGGCCGGCGATATCGAGGCGGTGTCGGGCATCCGGGTGCGGGAGTGGGGCGGGCCCTGACCGCCGCCGCGTGCGCCCGCGCCGCCGAACTGGGCCACGGCAGGCTGCTGTTGTGGGTGCTGGCCGACAATGCGCGGGGCCGCCGCTTCTACGCCCGCGCGGGCTTCGCGCCGGACGGCGCCGAGACGGTCCACGAATGCGACGGCGTACCGCTGCGCGAGGTGCGTTACGCCCGTGCGGTGTGATCGATGACCGCCTGCCGGTCGTTCGTGGCCCGCGGAGTGCGCTACACCCGCGCGGTGTGATCCCCGGCGCGGGCCAGGGCCGCGTGGGCGGCCGGCGCGAGCCGCGGGTGGCCGGTCGCGGCGCGCAGCGCCCGCCGGGCGGCCGGCCCCCTCGCTCCGGCCAGCGCGCCCAGGCCCTCCACACAGGCCAGCGCGATCCGTTCGTGGGGCGCGGGCGAGGGCTGGGCGAGCAGCCGCTCCAGGGTCGTGGTGAGCGCGGGCACGGCCTCGGGTGCGCGCAGTTCGACCAGCAGACGGATCGCGGGCAGCGCGTAGCCGACGCGTTGCGCGTTGGTGGCGAGCGCCGCGGCGGCCCGCCCGGTCCGCGGGTCGCCGAGCCGGGCGAGGGCTGCCGCCGCCTGCCGCGCCCGCGCCTCGTCCCGGTAGTTCAGCAGCAGCGCCAGCGTCTCGAAGGCCCGCCGGTCACCGGCCGCCGCCAACTCCACGGCCGCGGCCTGCCGTACCTCGAGCGCCGCGCCCGGCGCGGTCAGCACCGACGCCAGCCGGTCCCGTACTTCGGTATCGCTCTCCCCCGGCACCCCGCTCACCTCCAACGGTCGGTGTGCCCACGCTCCATCTCCCCACTGTAGAAGCGGAGTCGGCGCCCTCCCGGGCTTTCCCGTACCTCACCCGAAAGGGTGGTCTCCCGCACGTTTATCCGGATGCCCCGCCAGAGGTGCGCGGTCTACGGTCTGCCACATGCACGAGCTTCCGGAGGACGTCGGCGAGCCGGATCTGTGGTCGGCGCTCGCCGCGTGGGGTCTGGCGCCGGGCCGGCTGACGTACGCGGCGGTCGGCTTCGGCGACTACCACTGGCAGGCGCTGGACACCGAGGGCCGGCACTGGTTCGTGACCGTCGCCGACCTCACCGCCAAGGCGTACTGCGGTCCCGACGCGCCGGCCGCGTACGCGGGCCTGGAGCGGGCGATGGACACGGCGGCGGCGCTGCGCGCCTCGGGCCTGGACTTCGTCGTCGCCCCGGAACCGGCCGCCGACGGGCGGACGCTGCACCCGCTGCCGGACGGCCGCCACGCGGTGAGCGTGTTCCCCTTCGAGGCCGGGACGGCAGGGGACTTCGGCGAGGTGCTGAGCGCCGCGGAACGCGGCCGGGTGCTCGACCTGCTCGCCGCCCTGCACCGGACAGCGCCGCCGGCCGCGATCCCCGCGCACCGGCCGGAGTTGCCGTCGCGGCCGGGCCTGGAAGCGGCGCTCGGCGCGCTGGCGCGGCCGTGGAGCGGCGGCCCGTACGCGGAGCCGGCCCGTGAACTGCTCGCGGCCCACGGCGCGGGTCTGCGGCGGCGGCTGGCCGAATTCGACCGGCTGGCGGCGACGGCCGCGGGCGGCGCGCCCGTGGTGACGCACGGCGAGCCGCACCCCGGCAATGTGCTGCGTACGGGTGAGCGCCGGCTGCTGGTCGACTGGGACACCGTGGCGCTGGCCGTGCCGGAGCGCGATCTGTGGCTGGTCGCGGAGACGGCGGAGGACCTGGCGCGTTACGCGGACGCGGCCGGGCGGGCGGCCGATCCGGCGGCGCTGGCGCTGTACCGGCTGCGCTGGGCGCTGGACGACGTGGCGCTGAGCATCGCGGAATTTCGCGGCCCGCACGCCAGGACGCGGGACACCGCCGTGTCCTGGTCGGCGCTGTCAGGCACCGTGGAGAGCCTGACGGCCTGACGCGGCCCGCTATCCGTCCGGCCCGCTCCCGCCCCTGTCCCTGACACGAAGAACCGCGCCCCCAAGCACCGCACCCCCGAGCGCCCGCTCAGATGTGAGCGGCCCACATCACATGCGCACAGGACTGGCGGAGAAGTTACTCGCCGGTTACGCTCGGGGGAACGTACTCGCCGGCCGGTGACGCAGCCGTCGGGTACGGGAGTTCAGCAGTTTCACACCACGTCGGTTCGGCATCATCGCGGCGCGGCCCCGGGACAGGGCTCGCCCACTCTTCGCGCGGGCACGCGACCCTTGCGCCCCAGGCCCGCGACTCCACCTCATTCCTCAGCCGTGCGCGCGTTCGCGCCCCGGTCTTCTCAGCGTCTGGAGTCACGCGATGGACCGTCCGTCCACACCCCCGTCCGCACCCTCGTCCGCGTCCCCCGCCGCTTCCGCGGCAGCATCCCCCGGGAAGTCCCCCGCCGCCCGCCCCGCGACCGTCGCCGTGGTCGGCCTCGGCACCATGGGCACCGGTATCGCCGAGGTGCTGACCCGCGCCGGTCACGAGGTGATCGGGATCGACATCGACCCGGGCGCCGCGCGCCGCGCGGTCACCGCGCTGGAGCGCTCCACGGCCCGCGCCGTCGAGCGCGGCCGGAGCACCGAGGCCGAGCGGGGCGACGCGCTCGCCCGCTTCCGCACCTTCCCCGATCTGCGGGCCGCCGCCGAGGCGGACCTGGTGATCGAGGTGGTCGACGAGCGCTACGACATCAAGCGCGAGGTCTTCACCGAGCTGGACCGGCTGGTGAAGCCGGAGGCGATCCTCGCGACCGGCACCAACGCGCTGTCGGTGACCCGGCTCGCGGCCGAGACCGCCCGCCCGGACCGGGTGCTCGGCCTGCACTTCTTCGCGCCCGCGCCCGCGATGAAGCTGGTCGAGGTGGTGTCCACGGTGCTGACCTCGCCGGAGACCACGGCGACCGTCACCGAACTGGTGCTGAGCCTCGGCAAGGAGCCGGTGCCGGTCGGCGACCGGCCCGGATTCATCGCCGACGGCCTGCTGTTCGGCTACCTCAACCAGGCCGCCGCGATGTACGAGGCCCGCTACGCCACCCGCGAGGACATCGACGCGGCGATGCGGCTGGGCTGCGGCCTGCCGATGGGCCCGCTGGCGCTGCTCGACCTGATCGGCATCGACACCGCCACGACCGTCCTGGAGGCGATGTACGAGGCGTCCCACGACCGGCTGCACGCGCCCGCGCCGGTGCTCAAGCAGCTGACCTCCGCCGGGCTGCTGGGCCGCAAGTCGGGCCGCGGTTTCTACAGTTACCAGGCGCCCGCGAGCCCGGTCGTGGTGCCGGACGCCGAGACCCCGGGGACCGCGAGCGCGGTGCGGGCGACGGGCCGGCCGGTGCGTACGGTCGGCGTCGCGGGCTCGGGGACGATGGCGGCCGGGATCGCGGAGGTGTTCGCGAAGGCCGGCTTCGAGGTGGTGCTCACCGCCCGCACCCTGGAGAAGGCCGAGGCGGCGGTGGTGCGGCTGTCCCGGTCGCTGGACCGGTCGGTGGCCAAGGGGCGGCTGACGCGGGAGCAGCGGGACGCGGCGGTGGCCAGGGTGACGCCGTCCGGTTCGTACGACGCGCTGGCCGACGCGGATCTGGTGGTCGAGGCGGTGGCCGAGGACCTGGCGGTCAAGCAGCAGCTCTTCCAGACCTTCGACAAGGTCTGCAAGCCGGGCGCGGTGCTGGCCACCACGACCTCCTCGCTGCCGGTGGTCGCGGTCGCCCGGGCCACGGGCCGCCCGCAGGACGTCGTCGGGATGCACTTCTTCAATCCGGCGCCGGCCATGAAGCTGGTCGAGGTGGTGCACACCGTGCTGACCGCCGACGAGGTGCGGGCGACCGTGCACGAGGTGTGCGGCGCGGTCCGCAAGCACGCGGTGGACTGCGGCGACCGGGCCGGCTTCATCGTGAACGCGCTGCTGTTCCCGTACCTGAACAACGCGGTGAAGATGGTGCAGGACCACTACGCGAGCGTGGACGACATCGACGCGGCCATGAAGCTGGGCGGCGGCTATCCGATGGGGCCGTTCGAGCTGCTGGACGTGGTGGGCCTGGACGTGTCGCTGGCGATCGAGCAGGTGCTGCACGAGGAGTTCCGCGACCCGGGTCTGGCGCCCGCGCCGCTGCTGGAGCACCTGGTGTCCGCGGGATGCCTGGGCCGCAAGACCGGCCGCGGCTTCCGCGAGTATGCCCGGCGCTGAGACAAGGGGCGGGCGGGGCCGGGAGCAGGGGCGTACGGCGGGCTGGGGAGGTTTTCCCCCGGCCGCCGGGCGCGGGGCCGGGGCGTGTTACGTTCCCCACATGTCCCAGCCCGCGAAGACCGATCAGCCCGAGACCGCGAACGGCCGCCGTGCCGCGGCCCAGCGCCACCGGGTGCGCCAGGACCTCGCGTCGGCCGCGATGCACCTGTTCGCGACGCAGGGGTACGAGGCCACCACGGTGGACGAGATCGCGGCGACGGCCGGGGTCGCCCGGCGGACCTTCTTCCGGCACTTCCGCTCCAAGGAAGAGGCGATCTTCCCCGACCACGACGACACGCTGGTGCGGGTGCAGGCGGTGCTGGACTCCGCCGACCCGCACGAGCACCCGCTGGACACCGTGTGCCGGGGCATCACCGAGGTGCTGCGGATGTACGCGCACATGCCGGAGGTGTCGGTCGAGCGGTATCGGCTGACGCGCGAGGTGCCGACGCTGCGGGAGCGGGAGATCGCCTCGGTGGCCCGCTACGAGCGGCTGTTCACCCGTTATCTGCTGGGCCATTTCGACGAGGGCGCGCATCGCGACGGCGACGACGACCCGCTGCTGGCGGAGGTGGCCGCGTCCGCGGTGGTCGCGGCGCACAATCATGTGCTGCGCCGCTGGCTGCGCGCCGACGGCAAGGGCGATGTGGAGGCGCAGCTCGATCACGCCTTCGACGTCATCAAGGCCACTTTCGGCACCGGTATCGGCGCCGGCCGGATACCGTCGCGGGTCGCGGTGGAGCCTGTGGCGACCGTGTCCCGGCAGGGCGAGGTGGTGGTCGCGGTCGCCCGCACCGATGCCTCGCCCGCCGAGATCCTGCGGACGATCGAGCAGGCCCTGCGCCGCGCCTGAGCCGTACCGGGCGTCGTCGGCGCCCGGGACCGCCCGGGCGCCCGCCCCGCCGCACCCGCCATTCGTGACAGCGGCCGACCGGAACCACGGTCGGTCGCTGTCGTGCGTCTCCGCGCCCGCTTCCTGCCGTTTCGGCGGCGTTCACCGTATTTTCCCCATGGCGTGGGCCGCTCATCTGTGCCCGCCCGGTGACGCTTGAGAAAAAATCATGGCACGCAGTGTCTTTACGAGTGGCACCGCGTGCCATACCGTGACGGTAGTCCGGGCGGCCGGCGTACGGAGATCCCACGTACGCCGGCTGTCCCCAAGGCCCGGACGGCCTGCGTCACAGGTATCCCCGCGCCACCGCGCGACATGGTCAGTTCCACCGCAGTACCGCCGGACCGACGACGGCACCCGTTCATCCACCCCTGCGTTCCCTCAAGCGTTTTCGCAGCCGCAGCACGCTTCGCCGGAGGCCAGTCACCATGAAGGAAATCCTGGACGCGATCCTCGCGCCGGACAGTTCAGCCAGCGACTTCGCGGCCCTGCCGCTGCCGGAGTCCTACCGCGCCGTGACCGTCCGCAAGGACGAGGCCGGAATGTTCGAAGGGCTCGACGCCCGCGAGAAGGACCCCCGCAAGTCCCTGCACGTCGACCGGGTGCCGCTGCCCGAACTCGGGCCCGGTGAGGCCCTGGTGGCCGTGATGGCCAGCTCGGTCAACTACAACTCGGTCTGGACCTCGATCTTCGAGCCGGTCTCGACCTTCGCCTTCCTGGAGCGCTACGGGAAGCTGTCGCCGCTCACCAAGCGGCACGACCTGCCGTACCACGTCATCGGCTCCGACCTGGCGGGCGTCGTGCTGCGCACCGGCGCCGGGGTCAACGCCTGGAAGCCGGGCGACCGGGTCGTGGCGCACTGCCTGAGCGTGGAACTGGAGTCCGCCGACGGGCACAACGACACGATGCTCGACCCGGAGCAGCGGATCTGGGGCTTCGAGACCAACTTCGGCGGCCTCGCCGAGATCGCCCTGGTCAAGTCCAACCAGCTGATGCCCAAGCCGGCGCACCTCACCTGGGAGGAGGCCGCGGCCCCCGGCCTGGTCAACTCCACCGCCTACCGCCAGCTCGTCTCGCGCAACGGCGCCGGCATGAAGCAGGGCGACAATGTGCTGATCTGGGGCGCAAGCGGCGGACTCGGCTCCTACGCCACGCAGTTCGCGCTGGCCGGCGGCGCCAACCCGATCTGTGTGGTCTCCAGCCCGCAGAAGGCGGAGATCTGCCGCCGGATGGGCGCGGAGGCGATCATCGACCGCAATGCCGAGGGCTACCGCTTCTGGAAGGACGACCAGCACCAGGACCCGCGCGAGTGGAAGCGCTTCGGCGCCCGGATCCGTGAACTGACCGGAGGCGAGGACGTGGACATCGTCTTCGAGCACCCGGGCCGGGAGACCTTCGGCGCCTCCGTCTACGTCACCCGCAAGGGCGGCACCATCGTCACCTGCGCCTCCACCAGCGGCTACAACCACGAGTACGACAACCGCTATCTGTGGATGAGCCTGAAGAAGATCGTCGGCTCGCACTTCGCCAACTACCGCGAGGCGTGGGAGGCCAACCGGCTGATCGCCAAGGGCAAGATCCACCCCACGCTGTCCCGGACGTACACGCTGGAGGAGACCGGGCAGGCGGCGTACGACGTGCACCGCAATCTGCACCAGGGCAAGGTCGGTGTCCTCGCGCTGGCGCCCGAGGAGGGCATGGGCGTCACGGACCCGGAGCTGCGCGCGAAGCACGAGAGCGCGATCAATCTCTTCCGGGGCGCGTGAGGCGGCGCCATGACGCAGGAGACGAGCGGGCGCCGGGCGAAGGACCGGCCCTGGCTGATGCGGACCTACGCGGGGCACTCGACCGCCGAGGCGTCCAACGCGCTGTACCGCCGCAATCTCGACAAGGGCCAGACGGGCCTGTCGGTCGCGTTCGACCTGCCGACCCAGACCGGCTACGACCCGGACCATGTGCTGGCCCGCGGCGAGGTCGGCCGGGTCGGTGTGCCGGTCTCCCATCTGGGCGACATGCGGCGGCTGTTCCAGGACATCCCGCTGGAGCGGATGAACACCTCGATGACCATCAACGCCACCGCCATGTGGCTGCTGGCGCTCTACCAGGTGGTCGCCGAGGAGCAGGGCGCCGATGTCACCGCGCTCCAGGGCACGACACAGAACGACATCGTCAAGGAGTACCTCTCCCGCGGTACGCATGTCTTCCCGCCGGTCCCCTCGCTGCGGCTGACCACCGACATGATCACGTACACGGTCAACCACATCCCCAAGTGGAACCCGATCAACATCTGCAGCTACCACCTCCAGGAGGCCGGTGCCACGCCGGTGCAGGAGATCGCCTACGCGATGTCCACGGCGGTCGCCGTCCTGGACGCGGTCTTCGCCTCGGGCCAGGTGCCCGAGGAGCGCAGGGGCGAGGTCGTCGCGCGGATCTCCTTCTTCGTCAACGCGGGTGTCCGCTTCGTCGAGGAGATGTGCAAGATGCGCGCCTTCGGCCGGATCTGGGACACCGTCACGCGCGAGCGGTACGGCATCGAGGACCCCAAGCAGCGCCGCTTCCGCTACGGCGTGCAGGTCAACTCGCTCGGCCTGACCGAGGCGCAGCCGGAGAACAACGTCCAGCGGATCGTGCTGGAGATGCTGGCCGTCACGCTCTCCAAGGACGCCCGTGCCCGCGCGGTGCAACTCCCGGCCTGGAACGAGGCGTTGGGCCTGCCGCGCCCCTGGGACCAGCAGTGGAGCCTGCGCATCCAGCAGGTGCTGGCCCATGAGAGCGACCTGCTGGAGTACGAGGACATCTTCGACGGCAGCCATGTGATCGAGGCGAAGGTCGAGGAGCTGGTGCGGTTGGCGACCGCCGAGATGGCGCACATCGAGGAACTGGGCGGCGCCATGGCCGCGGTCGAGTCGGGCTACCTCAAGTCGCAGCTGGTGTCCTCGCACGCCGAACGGCGGGCCAGGATCGAGTCGGGCGAGGAGAAGATCGTCGGCGTCAACGTCTACGAGTCCACCGAGCCCAATCCGCTGACCGCCGACCTCGACACCGCGATCATGACCGTCGACCCGGACAACGAGGCCAGGGTGGTGGCCGCGCTGCACGACTGGCGGGTGGCGCGCGACGAGCGGCGGGCGCAGGAGGCGCTGACCGCGCTGCGGTCGGTCGCGGCCGGCACCGGCAATCTGATGCCGGCCACCCTGGAGTGCGCGCGGGCGGGGGTGACGACCGGCGAGTGGTCCTGGGCGCTGCGCGACGTCTTCGGCGAGTTCCGGGCGCCCACCGGGGTCAGCAGCGCGCCGGTCGCGGTGGCCGCCGAGGCGGGCAGCCCGCTGGCCGGGGTGCGCCGCAAGGTCGCGGAGACGGCGAAGGAACTGGGCGGCGGACGGCTGCGGCTGCTGGTCGGCAAGCCGGGCCTGGACGGGCACTCCAACGGCGCCGAGCAGATCGCGGTGCGCGCCCGCGACGCCGGTTTCGAGGTGGTCTACCAGGGGATCAGGCTGACGCCCGAGCAGATCGTGTCGGCGGCCGTCGCCGAGGACGTGCACTGCGTGGGCCTGTCGATCCTGTCGGGTTCGCACGCGGCCCTGGTGCCGGACGTGCTGCAACGGCTGCGCAGGGCCGGGGTGGACGACATCCCGGTGGTGGTCGGCGGGATCATCCCCTCGGCGGACACCAAGGCGCTGCTGGCGGCCGGGGTGGCCGCGGTGTTCACTCCGAAGGACTTCGGCATCACCGAGATCATCGGCCGGATCGTGGACGAGATCCGGCTCGCGAACAAGCTGGAAAAGCTGGAGGTATGACGTGCAGTTCGGCCGCACATACGAGGAGTTCGAGGTCGGTGCGATCTACAAGCACTGGCCGGGAAAGACGGTCACCGAGTACGACGACCACCTCTTCTGCCTCCTCACCATGAATCACCACCCGCTGCACATGGACGCCAACTACGCCGAGAAGACGACCGACTTCGGCCGCAATGTGGTCGTCGGCAACTACGTCTACTCGCTGCTGCTCGGCATGTCGGTGCCCGATGTCTCCGGCAAGGCCATCGCCAATCTGGAGATCGAGTCGCTCAAGCACGTCGCGCCGACCTTCCACGGCGACACGATCTACGGCGAGACGACCGTGCTCGACAAGCGGCCGTCGAAGTCCAAGGACGACCGCGGCATCGTCGCGGTGGAGACCCGCGGCTACAAGCAGGACGGCACGCTGGTCTGCGTGTTCCGGCGCAAGGTACTGGTGCCGACCGCCACGTACATCAAGGAGCGCGGCGGGGAACAGCCCGGCCGTCCCGAGCTGGGAGAGAGCTGAGATGGGCCGCCTCGCGCAGACCGACGGACTGACCGACGTCCAGCAGGAGATCCTCTCCACCGTCCGGGATTTCGTGAACAAGGAGATCCTGCCGGTCGCCACCGAACTGGAGCACCGCGACGAATATCCGTCGGACATCGTCGAGGGGCTCAAGGAACTGGGCATCTTCGGCCTGATGATTCCGGAGGAGTACGGCGGCCTCGGCGAGTCGCTGCTGACCTACGCGCTCACCGTCGAGGAGATCGCGCGCGGCTGGATGAGCGTCTCGGGCATCATCAACACCCATTTCATCGTCGCCTACATGATCAAGCAGCACGGCACCCAGGAGCAGAAGGACCACTTCCTGCCGCGGATGGCCGCCGGTGACGTACGGGGCGCGTTCTCGATGTCGGAGCCGGAACTGGGCTCGGACGTCTCGGCGATCCGCACCAAGGGCGTACGCGACGGGGACACGTACGTCGTCAACGGCCAGAAGATGTGGCTGACCAACGGCGGTTCGTCGAATCTGGTCGCGGTGCTGTGCAGGACCGACGAGGGGCAGCCGCAGGACGCGGCGCCGCACAAGTCGATGACGACCTTCCTGATCGAGAAGGAGCCGGGCTTCGGCGCCAACCCCAAGGTCCCCGGCCTGACCGTGCCCGGGAAGATCGACAAGATGGGCTACAAGGGCGTCGACACCACCGAGCTGGTCCTGCAGGACGTACGGGTGCCGGCCGACCGGGTGCTCGGCGGCGTCAGCGGCCGCGGTTTTTACCAGATGATGGACGGCGTCGAGGTCGGCCGGGTCAATGTGGCCGCGCGCGGCTGCGGTGTGGCGCAGCGGGCCTTCGAACTCGGCATCGCCTACGCACAGCAGCGGCACACCTTCGGCAAGCCGATCGCCCAGCACCAGGCGATCCAGTTCAAGCTCGCCGAAATGGCCACCAAGGTGGAGGCCGCGCACCGCATGATGGTCAACGCGGCACGCAAGAAGGACTCCGGCGAGCGCAACGACCTGGAGGCCGGAATGGCGAAGTACCTGGCCGCCGAATACTGCAAGGAGGTCGTCGAGGACGCCTTCCGGATCCACGGCGGCTACGGCTTCTCCAAGGAGTACGAGATCGAGCGGCTCTACCGTGAGGCGCCGATGCTGCTGATCGGCGAGGGCACCGCCGAGATCCAGAAAATGATCATCGGACGACGGCTCCTGGAGGAGTATCGCTTCCAGGGCTGAATGTCCGCATTTGCCCGCATTTATCCGAGGTGAAGGTCACACAGTGTGAAGCCGGACGGCACGGGAACCGGCCATCGACTCGCCCTTGAGCTTGCCGAGTTGCCCGTGCCAACCGATACCATCGAGCTAAAGCCGCCGTCCCCAGAAGCATTCGCGGCACCCTCCGCTACGAAGGTCTTCCATGCCCCACAGCCATTCCTCAGCACCACGCGACAGCCTTGCCGGGGTACGACTCGCGCGCGGAGCGTCGCCGTGGCTCCTGCCGACCCTCGCCACGGCGGCGGTCGGTCTGGTCCGCGCGCGCCGCTCCGGCCGCTGGGCGGCGGTGGCCGTCCCCGCCACCGCGCTCGCCGCGGGCATGCTGTGGTTCTTCCGCGACCCCGAGCGGGAGATCGCCGAGGGCCGGGTGATCTGTCCGGCGGACGGCGTGGTGCAGAGCATCATGCCGTGGAAGGACGGCCGCACCCGGGTCGCGATCTTCATGAGCCCGCTGAACGTGCATGTGAACCGCGCCCCGCTGTCCGGCACGGTCACCTCCGTCGAGCACATCCCCGGCGGCTACGTTCCGGCGTTCAACAAGGAGAGCGAGAACAACGAGCGGGTGGTCTGGCACTTCGACACCGAGATCGGTGACGTCGAGATGATCCAGATCGCCGGGGCCGTGGCGCGCCGCATCGTGCCGTACGTGCCGCGCGGCTGCAAGGTCGAGCAGGGCGACCGGATCGGCCTGATCCGGTTCGGCTCGCGGGTCGACGTGTACCTGCCGGAGGGCATCGAGCCCGCCGTCGAGGTCGGGCAGACCACCACGGCTGGGGTGACTCGCCTTGACCGTGCTTGATCCCGACACGCAGACGTCCGCCACGGCATCCTCGGCCTCCTCTCCGTCGTCCGCGTCCTCCGCACAGGACCGGCCGCACTGGGTCACCGACCTGGAGGACGAGGTCGCCGACCTGCCGCTCTCCACGCGGCTCTCCATCGCCGACGCGCTCACGCTCGGTAACGCGATCTGCGGCTTCATGGCCGTGTACTTCACGACCACCGGTGTGCTCGTCCCGCACCTGATGGGCACCAACGACGGCGGCATGTCCAAGCACAGCGCCGCCACGGCGGTCACGCTGATGCTGCTCGCGTCCGTCTTCGACCTCTTCGACGGGCTCGTCGCGCGCAAGCTGCGCAGCTCCGCGATGGGGGCCGAGCTGGACAATCTGTCCGACCTGATCAGCTTCGGGCTCGCGCCGGCGTACTTCGTGGTCGTCTGGGGCCTGGTCGCCGACGACGCCCACGGCAAGGTGTCGGCCGCCGCCGCGGTCATGGTGGTGCTCGCCGTCGTCCTGCGGCTGGCCCGCTTCTCCTGCACCACCATCAGGGACGGCGTCTTCCAGGGCATGCCCAGCCCCTTCGGGGCGATGACGGTGGTCTCCGTCGTGCTGCTGGAGCTGCCCTTCATCCCGACCGTCGTCGCGATCGTCGGTGTCGCGTGGCTCATGGTCAGCCGGGTCGAATATCCCAAGCCGCGGGGACGGCTCGCCGTCGTCACCCTCGGCTGGATCCTCATCAGCATGGGCTGCCTCACCGCCTGGACGCTCGACGTGCCCGGCGGGCACCAGCTGCTCCAGACCGGTGCGGCTCTCCAATGCGTGGCGGCCGCGGTCATTCCGTGCTTTGCGACTACGCGTCGCGTCAATACGATGCGGGCCAATCGCCGCGAGGCCCGCTGCGCGCCTCCGGCGCGGTAGCCACACGTACGGGCGCGGCCCGTTCCCGCTTCTTTCGAAGCGGGAACGGGCCGCGCCCGTTCTCGGGTGCCCTCACGGAGGGCGGTGTCCTCCTGCGGAGGGCGGTGCGTGATCTCCTGCGGAGGGCGGTGCGTGATCTCCTGTCGGGGGCGCCTGAGGTCTCCTGCGGAGTGCGGGAGTCATGTTTTTAGGGGCGCGGGGAACTGCGCGGCCCGCCCCCACCGGCCCGGTGGTCGCAAAACAACAGCGTCTGCCCCGCTGGGGGCGGTCTTTCGCCTGAAGGCGCGCGTGGGCTGAGCGCGCAGTTCCCCGCGCCCCTATCGGGCACCCTTCTCCGCCAGCGCAGCGCCGCGTCCCCGCGTCCCTAAAGGGCACCCTCCTCCGCAGAGGCGCGGGTACAGGGGGGCGCGGCCCTGATCGGGCACCCTTCTCCGCAGGGCTAGGTGAGGAAATCCTCGGCGAGGGATTGGGCGACGCGTTCGAGGAGGGGGCCGGCGTTGGGGATGGAGAGAGCGGGATCGGGCTCGAGGGCGGAGAGCGGGTAGGCGCGACGGATTCCGGCGGCGCCGAGCGCGGAGGGGCTGAGGGCGAGGCGCCCGCAGACGGCGACGACGTCGATACCGCGGGCACGCGCGGCCTGGGCGACCCCGACGGGCGCCTTCCCGTGCAGCGTCTGCTCGTCGAGCGACCCCTCACCGGTGATGACGAGGTCGACCCCGTCGAGCGCCTCGGCGAAGCCGAGGACGTCGAGCATGACGTCGATCCCGGCCCGGAAGGAAGCCCCGAGCCCGACGAGGGCGCCGTAGCCGATGCCGCCGGCGGCGCCCGCGCCGGGCGCCTCGGCGGCGGAGGCGGCGGCGGGCCCGGCGGCCTCGGCGAGCACGGCGACGTAGTGGCCGAGAGCGGCGTCGAGGGCGGCGACGTCCGCCGCGGAGGCACCCTTCTGCGGCCCGTAGACGGCCGCGGCCCCCTTGGGCCCGAGCAGCGGATTGTCGACGTCGCTGGCGAGCACGACCTCGGTCTCGGCGAGCCGCGGGTCGAGCCCGGACAGGTCGGCGGTGGCGAGCGCGGCCAGCGGCCCGCCGCCGGGCGGCACGGGCGCCCCGTCGGCGTCCAGCAGCCGCGCGCCGAGAGCGCTGAGCATGCCGGAGCCGCCGTCGTTGGTGGCGCTGCCGCCGACGCCCAGCACGATGCTGCGGGCGCCCGCGTCGAGCGCGGCCTTGAGCAGCTCGCCGGTGCCGTACGTGGTGGCCGTGAGCGGCGCGAAGACGCCGGAGGGCAGATGCTGGAGCCCGGACGCCTCGGCCATCTCGACCACGGCGGTGCCGCCCCGCAGGGCGTACGCGGCCTCGACGGGTTCGCCGAGCGGCCCGGTGACCCGTACCGTACGGCGCTCGAAGCCGCCCGCGACGGCGGCGTCGACCGTGCCGTCACCGCCGTCGGCGACCGGCACCGAGGTGACCCTCACCCCGGGCGCGCCCTTGTGCAGGCCCACCGCGACATGGGCGGCGACCTGCACCGCGGTCAGTGACCCCTTGAACTTGTCCGCGGCGATCAGCACGCGCCCCGTGGATCTTGTTGCAGTGTCGGACACTGTCGTACTCCCCAGCAGAAAACGGAACGTCGCGCCGTTCGGACCTTATCCCGCCGCGGCCCGCCTGCCCATGGGCAGGCGGGCCGCGTGACCGCGCGATCACGCGGACCGCACGCCGGGCGGGCGGCCCGGCGACGTAGGTTGGCGCCATGACGACGACCGACTTCGCCACGTACATCGCAGGTCTGCCAAAGATCATCTCGGGTGCGAACACCCTTTTCCGGTCCGCCGACGGCCGGATCCTGATCGTGGAGCCGAACTACCGCGACGACGGCACCTGGACGCTGCCGGGCGGCACCATCGAGTCCGACCGGAACGAGACGCCGCGGCAGGCGGCCCGCCGGGAGAGCGAGGAGGAGATCGGCCTCGACATCGCGCCCGGCGCGCTGCTCGCGGTCGACTGGGTGACCGGACCCGGCAGGCCGCCGCTGGCGAGCTATCTGTACGACGGCGGCGTCCTGGACGAGGAGCGGCTTGCGGCGGTCCGGCTCCAGGAGGAGGAGCTGGACTCCTGGAAGCTGATCGCGCCCGAGGAGGTCGACGGCTACTTCTCGCCGGGCGCCGCGCGGCGCGTGCGGGCCGCCCTCGCGGCGCTGGCCGCGGGCACCGGCACGGTCGAGCTGGAGAACGGCCGCCCGGCGGGCGCCCCCTGACGGCCGGTCAACCAGCCGTGCGGCGCGGGCCGTTGGGTACGTAACCGAGGTCGGGCGCCGGGTCCGCCGGACCGTGCGCGCGCAGTTCGGCCAGGAGCGCGGGCAGTTGCGGCGGCCACAACGCCTCGTCGGTGGCGACCAGTTCGGCCGGGGTCCACCAGCGGCCGTCCAGGATGCCGTCCGCGCGGTGGGCCGCAACCAGGTCCCCGGAGAGCGGGCGGTGCGGGGCGTGGGCAACGTAGATGTGCTCGTGTTGCCGCACCGGGACGTCGCCGCGGGTGAAGTCGTGCTCCCAGGTGCACAGCAGCGGGCCCGGTTCGACATCGGTCCAGCCGGTCTCCTCGCGCGCCTCGCGCACGGCGCCCTCGCGGGGCGTCTCGTCGCCTTCGAGGCCGCCGCCCGGCATCGCCCAGTGCCGGCCGACCTCGGGATTGTCGTAACGGAGCAGGAAGACCGCGCCGTCCGGGTCGAGTACCGCGACGCGTGCGGCGCGGCGCGGGACGCGGTCCCGCGCCGCCTCTGCCGGTGCTGGTGCTGGGTCCGTCATGGTGTGCCGCCGCTCCCCCGGGTGTCCGCGGCCGGGCTCCCCCGGCCGCGTTCACCGTATACGGACGGTCACGCCTTCGGGATGTCGAAGAAGTACGTGAGGCCGCCGGCCAGCCGGATGTCGCCCTGGACCTTGAGCTTGCGGGTGAAGAACAGCGTCGGGCCCGAGGCGTTGCCGGACACCAGCTTCAGGAATTCCGGCGCCGCCATCGTCAGTGTCAGCCGCGGGGTCCTGCCGGTGTCCTCGGCCGTGACCGTGCAGGCGCCGTCCGCGATGTGCGTCTCGTAGACGTCGGGCGCCTCGTCGCCCGCGGTGATCCGCCAGCGGATCAGCGCGTCGCGGCTGCCCGCGGACTCCGGCTTGAACTGGTCCTTCATCCGGTGGAAGACCTCGTCCAGCACCCGGCGGCGCTGCGGTCCCGCCATGAAGTCGGCGATCTTCCGGGCCGGCAGGTCCCGTACGATCCGGGCGAATTCCCGCGGCTCCACGGTGCCGAAGTCGAGGAGTTCCAGGTCGATATCGTCGAGCGCCGCCATGTCGGGGACCTTCCTGACTCCGGAGTAAGTTTACTGGTGGGTAAGAGTAGGTTCGGCGGCTCGCACTGGCAAGCGGCTCCCCTGCCGGGGGCTCGGCGGAAACTCACGGGCGCGGGGGCGCACTCTCCCGTACGGTCGCGGGATGCCCAGTGATCCGTATGTGCCCCCGCTCGCCGACGGTCCCGATGTGGCCGGGATGGCCCGCGCCCTGCGGGAGGTGCCGGGTGTCGTGGGCGTACTGCTCGGCGGCAGCCGGGCGCGCGGCACCCACCGGCCGGACTCCGACTGGGATCTCGGGATCTACTACCGGGGCGAGCCCGATGTCGCCGCGCTGGCCGCGCTGGCCGCGGAGTTCGCCGGACGGCCGGTGGAGGTCGCCGCGCCCGGCGGCTGGGGGCCGTGGGTCAACGCCGGTGCCTGGCTGACCGTGGACGGCGTCGCCGTCGACTGGATCCTGCGCGACCTCGACCGCGTGCGGCGCGTCTGGGAGGGCTGCCGCGAGGGGCGTTACGAGGTGGGGATCCAGCCCGGCCATCCGCTCGGCTTCTGGTCGCCCTGCTATCCGGGTGAGGTCGCTCTCGGGCACGTACTCGCCGACGCCGGTGGGGAGTTGACCGCTCTGCGCGCTGCGGCGCGCGAATATCCCGAGGCCCTGCGGAGGGCTCTCATCGACGCTTCGTGGGAAGCGGAGTTCACGGTGGCCGCCGCGGTCAAGGGGGCGGCGGCCGGTGACGCCGTGTACGTATCGCTCTGCCTGTCCCGGGCGTTCGGGATCCTCGCGCAGTCGCTGCACGCGTGGCACCGCTTGTGGTGCCTCAACGAAAAGGGGGCCTTTCCGGCTGCCGCCGCTCTTCCGGGTGCCCCGGCCGGCCTTCTCCCGCGCGTCCACGCCCTCCTCGGCCGCCCGGGCTCCTCTCCTGCGGAGTTGGCCCGCACCGTCGCCGCCGCCGCGGAGGCCGTCGCCACGACCCGAGCCTTTCTCCTCGCGGAGGGTGGTGCCTGATCTCCTGCGGAGGGCGTTCAGTTAGGGGCGCGGGGAACTGCGCGACCAGCCGAAGCGCGCCTTCAGGCGAAAAACCGCCCCCAGCGGGGCAGACGCTGTTGTTTTGCGACCACCGGGCCGGTGGGGGCTGAGCGCGCAGTTCCCCGCGCCCCTATCGGGCACCCACTTCCGTAGAGGTGCGGGTCAGTGGCGGGCCGCGTGGCGGAGGTGGTGGAGGACGGTGCGGGCGGCGTGGTGGCCGGACATGCCGTGGACGCCGGGCCCGGGCGGGGTGGCGGAGGAGCAGAGGAAGACGTTCGGCCGGATGGTGGTGTAGGGGTTGAAGGCCAGCCGTGGCCGCAGAACCGCCTGAAGTCCCGTATAAGCGCCGCAGGCAATGTCGCCGCCGACATAGTTGGCGTTGCGCGCCGCGAGCGCGGGCGGTCCGCTGACGGCCCGGGCCAGTACGAGATCCCGGAAGCCCGGCGCGAACCGCTCGATCTGCCGCTCGACCGCGTCGGTCGCGTCCCCGCGCCAGTCGTGCGGCACATGGGCGTAGGCCCAGAAGACGTGCTTGCCCTCGGGCGCCCGGGAGGGATCGATCACCGAGGGCTGCGCGGTGATCAGGAAGGGCGTCTGGGGGGCGCGCCCGGTGACCGCCCGGTTGAGCGCGTCACCGATCTCGGTGTAGGTGGGACCGATGTGCACCGTGCCGGCGCGGCGCGCGTCCGGCGCCGTCCAGGGCACGGGCCCGTCCAGCGCGTAGTCGATCTTGAAGACGGACGGCCCGTAGCGGTAGCCGCGATAGGCGTCGCCGAGCCCGGCGATCCGGGCGAGCGCGGTCGGCGAGGTGTCGAAGACGTACGCGCGGGCCGGCGGCAGTTCGTCGAGCTTGCGGACGGTGGTACCGGTGACGATGGTGCCGCCGAGTTCGGTGAGGTGCGCGGCCAGCGCGTCCGCGATGGCCTGGGAGCCGCCGCGGGCGACCGGCCAGCCGTTCTCGTGCGCGGCGAGCGCGAACATCATGGCCATCGCCCCGGTGAAGGGCTGCCCGAGCCGGGTGATGGCGTGCCCGGCCAGGCCCGCGATCAGCGCCCGCGCCTTCGCGTCGTGGAAGCGCAGCGCCAGCACGGCGGCGGGCGGGGTGCCGGTCAGCCCGAACCGCAGGAAGCGGTAGGGGTCGTGCGGGATCCCGGCCCACTGCGGGCGGAAGAAGTCCGCGGCGAGGGTGTCCCAGTGGCCGGTGTACGGCGCGAGCAGCCGCCGGTAGGTGCCGGCGTCGCGGGCGCCGAGGGAGGCCGCGGTCTCCCCCACGCTGCGGGCGAGCACGGCGGCGGTGCCGTCGGGAAAGGGGTGGGCGAGCGGGAGTTCTGGCTGCAGCCACTCCAGGCCGTGCTCGCGCAGCGGCAGGGCGCGGAAGACGGGCGAGCCGACGCCGAAGGGGTGGACCGCGGAGCACGGGTCGTGCCGGAAGCCCGGCAGGGTCAGCTCCTCGGTGCGGGCGCCGCCGCCGACGGTGTCGGCCGCCTCGTAGACCTGGACGGAGAGGCCGGCGCGGGCCAACTCCACCGCGGCGGTCAGCCCGTTGGGGCCGGCCCCGACGACGACCGCGTCGGCGACGACGGCGCGGCTCACCGTCCGGCCGCCATCAGGTCGGTGACCCGGCGCGCGGTGGCCTCGTCGCGGGCGAGGGTGAAGGGCAGTTCGTTGCCGCCGGGGATGGAGAAGGGCGCGCCCGACGCCGTACGGCTGACGCCGCCCGCCTCGGTGGCGAGCAGCAGTCCCGCGGCGTGGTCCCAGGGCGCCTCCCAGAAGAAGGCCACGCCGTCGATCGCGCCGCGCGCGACGTCCAGATAGGCCAGGCCCGCGCAGGTGCAGGGGGTGCAGACGGCGCCGGAGGCGTCGAGCCGGGTGAGCACGTCGCGCTCGTACCCGGTGCGGTAGACCGGGTTGGAGGTGGTCAGCCGCAGCGGTTCGCCGGCCGCCGGGGTCGCGGTGCGCAGCCGTTCGCCGTCCAGGTGGGCGCCCCGGCCGCGCCGCGCGGTCGCGAACAGGCCGCGCTGCGGGGCGTACGTCCAGGACGCGAGCGGCTGTCCGCCGTGCACCAGCGCGACGAGGGTGGCGAAGCCGTCCTCGCCGCGGACGAAGGCGGCGGTGCCGTCGACCGGGTCGACCACCCACACCGGGTCGTTGCCGCCGAGGCGGTCCAGGACACCGCTGTCGGCGCTGACCGCCTCCTCGCCGACGACGACGGAGCCGGGCAGCAGCGCGGTGAGTTCTTCGGTGAGCCGTTCCTCGGCGAGCCGGTCGGCGGTGGTCACCAGGTCGTACGGGCCGCTCTTGTGCGCGATGTCGCCGTCGTCGAGCCGCCGCCAGCGCGGGGTGACCTCGGCGGCGACCACCGCTCTGATCACGTCCTCGACGGCGGCGAGCAGCTCGTCGTCCACGCCGCCGGGAGCGCCGTACGCGCCCGCCGCGTCACCGGGTACCGCACCGACCTCGTCGCTCATGCCGCCATCCAATCAGACCGCGGGGCACGGCGGCTCCGGGCCCGGGCAAGGCGGCCGTGCGGGCCGGGAGCCGCCGGGAGTCGCAGGGGCCCGCCCGGGAATCAGCCCAGGACCGGCACGATGTGCTCGCCGTACGCGTCGATCGTCGCCTCCTTCGCGTCGTGCATGTCGTAGACGGCGAACTGGTCGACGCCCAGGTCCCGCAGGGCCCGCAGTTTCTCCAGGTGCCGTTCGACCGGGCCGATCAGGCAGAAGCGGTCCACGATCTCGTCGGGCACGAAGGCGGTGTCGGGATTGCCCGACCTGCCGTGGTGCGCGTAGTCGTAGCCCTGCCGGCTCGCGATGTACGCGGTCAGCTCCTCGGGCACCAGGTCGGAGTGCTCGCCGTAGCGGCCGACGAGATCGGCGACGTGATTGCCGACCATGCCGCCGAACCAGCGGCACTGCTCCCGCGCGTGGGCCAGCGCCTCGGGCGAGTCGTCGGCCGTGACGTAGGCGGGCGCGGCCACGCAGACGGTGACCGAGGCCGGGTCGCGGCCCGCCTTCTCGGCGGCCTCGCGCACCGCCTTGACCATCCATTCGGTGAGGTAGACGTCGGCGAGCTGGAGGATGAAGCCGTCGGCCTTCTCACCGGTCAGCGCGAGCGCCTTCGGGCCGTACGCCGCCATCCAGACCGGCAGTTCACCGTTCTCCACCCAGGGCAGCCGCAGCGGGGTGCCGTCGACCACGGCCTCCCGGCCCTCGGCGAGGTCGCGGATGACGGTCATCGCCTCGCCCAGCCGGGCAAGGGTGTTGGGCCTGCGGCCCGCCACCCGCATCGCGGAGTCGCCGCGCCCGATGCCGCAGACGGTGCGGTTGCCGTACATCGAGTTGAGGGTGGCGAAGGTGGAGGCGGTCACCTCCCAGGTGCGGGTGCCGGGGTTGGTGACCATCGTGCCGACCTTGAGCCGGTCGGTGTGGTCGAGGATGCGGCTGTGGATGACGAACGGCTCCTGCCACAGGACGGCGGAGTCGAAGGTCCAGCCGTGGGTGAAGCCGGCCCGTTCGGCGCGGCGCATCAGATCGACGACGTTCGAGGCGGGCGGGTCGGTCTGCAGTACGAGGCCGAAGTCCATGGCGCCGCTCCTTCGTTTCCTTGGCTGCCTTCGGTCGGGCACGGGCTGGATCAGGTACTGCACGGGCTAGATCAGGTACTGGCAGATGCCGCGCGGCGTGTACTGGCCGTGTCCCGCGCGGCCCACGTACGTGCGGTTGTCGATCACCGGGACGCCGCGGGAGAGCACCGTCTCGACCCGGCCGGTGGTGCGCCGGCCCTCGTAGGCGGAGTAGTCGACGTTCATGTGATGGGTCTCGGCCGACATCACCTGCTCGGCGTGCGGGTCGTAGATCACCACGTCGGCGTCGGCGCCCGGCGCGATGGTGCCCTTGCGCGGGTAGAGGCCGAACATCCGGGCCGGGGTGGCGCAGGCGATCTCGATCCAGCGGCGGCGGCTGATCTGCCCGTCGACCACGCCCTGGTGGAGCAGGTCCATCCGGTTCTCCACGCCCGGCATGCCGTTGGGGATCTTCGAGAAGTCGCCGACGCCCATGTCCTTCTGGCCGGCGAAGCAGAACGGGCAGTGGTCGGTGGAGACCACCTGGAGGTCGTTGGTGCGCAGCCCCTGCCACAGCGCCGCCTGGTGCTCGCGGGGCCGCAGCGGTGTGCTGCACACGTACTTGGCGCCCTCGAAGCCGGGTTCGGCGAGATTGTCGGTGGACAGGAACAGATACTGCGGACAGGTCTCGCCGAAGACATTGAGGCCGAGGTCGCGGGCGGCCGTGAGTTCGGCGACGGCCTGCTGCGCCGAGACGTGCACGATGTAGAGCGGGGCGCCGGCCACGCGGGCGAGCTGGATCGCGCGGTGGGTGGCCTCGGCCTCCAACAGGGCGTGCCGGACCTCGCCGTGGTAGCGGGGGTCGGTCCGCCCGGCGGCGAGCGCCTGCTGCACCAGGACGTCGATGGCGATGCCGTTCTCGGCGTGCATCATCGTCAGGCCGCCGTTGGCCGCCGCGCGCTGCATGGCGCGCAGGATCTTCCCGTCGTCGCTGTAGAAGACGCCCGGGTAGGCCATGAACATCTTGAAGCTGGTCACGCCCTCCTCGACGAGGACGTCCATCTCCTTGAGGGTGTTGTCGGTGACGTCGGAGACGATCATGTGGAAGCCGTAGTCGATGGCGCACTGCGCGTCGGCCTTGGCGTGCCAGGTGTCCAGGCCCGAGCGCAGCGAGCCGCCGACGCTCTGGATGGCGAAGTCCACGATGGTCGTGGTGCCGCCCCAGGCGGCGGCGCGGGTGCCGGTCTCGAAGGTGTCGGAGGCGGTGGTGCCGCCGAACGGCATCTCCATGTGGGTGTGGCCGTCGACGCCGCCCGGGATGACGTACTTGTTCGTGGCGTCGATGACGGTGTCGGCGCTCCAGCCGGCCGCCGCGTCGCTGTCGTGCGCGGCGAGTGCCGCGATCCGGCCGCCCTCGATGAGGACGTCGGCGTGCATCTCGTCGGCCGCGGTGATGACGAGGCCGCCGCGGACGACCGTGCGTGTCGTGGTCACTGCGCGGTCCCTCCTTCCAGTTCGGCCTGGGCCTGCTTGAGCGCCGCCTCCAGCGCCTCGGCGCCTTCCTCGGCCTCGGCGACGGTCAGCGACAGCGGCGGTGCGATCCGCAGGACGTTGCCCGCCAGGCCGCCCTTGCCGATCAGCAGGCCGTGCTCGCGGGCCGCTTCCAGTACGGCGGAGGCCGCGGCGGCCGACGGGGTGTCGGTGCCCGGCTCGACGAGTTCGACACCGAGCATCAGGCCGCGTCCGCGCACCTCGCGGACGATGCCGAGACCGGCGGTGATGGCGGTGAGCCGGGACTTGAGCAGGCCGCCGACGCGGCGGGCGTTGCCCTGGAGGTCGTGGTCGATCAGATAGCCGAGGTTGGCGAGCGCCGCGGCGGTGGTGATCGGGCTGCCGCCGAAGGTGGAGATGGAGTTGGCGCCCAGGCAGTTCATCACCTCGGCGCGGGCCACCACACCGCCCATCGACATGCCGTTGCCGACGCCCTTGGCGAAGGTGAGGATGTCGGGGGTGCCGGAGCCGCTGTGCGCCTGCCAGCCCCAGAAATTGTCGCCGGTACGGCCCCAGCCGGTCTGCACCTCGTCGGTGATCCACAGGATGCCGTGCCGGTCGAGGACTTCCTTGAACGCGGCCAGCAGCCCGTCGGGTCCCGAGGTGAAACCGCCGACACCCTGCACGGGTTCGGCGATCAGCGCGGCGACCGTACCGTTGGCCTGGCCGAGGATGTCCTCCAGGTCCGCGACGCACGCGGCGGTGAACTGCGCGTCGGTCAGGTGCGCGTACGGCCCGCGGCTGCGCACCCCGCCGTGCACGTACAGCGTTTGCAGCGGGGACAGGCTCGTCGGCGACCAGGCGGTGTTGCCGGTGATGCCGATCGAGGTGAAGGACCGGCCGTGGTAGCTGTTGCGCAGCGCCAGCACCTGGTTGGAGCGGCGGTACGTGGTCGCCAGCAGCAGGGCCGTGTCGTTGGCCTCGGTGCCGGAGGTGGTGAAGAAGACGCGCGCGTCGGGGATGCCGGACAGCCGGGCGATCCGCTCGGCCAGTTCCACCGCCTGGCGGCTGAGGTAGAGCGTCGAGGAGTGCAGGATCTTCCCGGCCTGCTCGGTGACGGCCGCGGTCACCTCGGGCAGTGCGTGCGCGGTCATCGTGGTGAGGATGCCGCCGAAGAAGTCCAGGTAGCGGGTGCCCTCGGCGTCCCACACATGGCGGCCCTCGCCGTGCGTCAGCTCGATCGGCCGGGCGTAGTACGTGGCCAGCCAGTCGGGGGCCACCGCCAGGTGGCGGGCGTGCAGCGCGGCGTGCGCGCTCTCGGTGGCGGTCGCCATCGCTCAGCCCTCCGTGAGGTCGCCGTAGGCGTCCGGCCTGCGGTCCCGGTAGAACGCCCAGGTCTGCCGGACCTCGTCGATCAGGTCCAGGTCCAGGTCGCGGACCAGCAGCTCCTCCTTGGTGTCGGAGGCGGTGCCGTCCACGAACTGCCCGCGCGGGTCCACGAAATAGCTGGTGCCGTAGAAGTCGTTGTCGCCGTACTCCTCCTGGCCGACGCGGTTGATCGCGGCGACGAAGTACTCGTTGGCGACGGCCGCGGCGGGCTGTTCCAGCTTCCACAGGTACGCCGACAGGCCGCGGCTGGTCGCCGACGGGTTGTAGACGATCTGGGCTCCCGCCAGGCCCAGCGCGCGCCAGCCCTCCGGGAAGTGCCGGTCGTAGCAGATGTAGACGCCGATCCGGCCGACGGCGGTGTCGAAGACCGGCCAGCCGAGGTTGCCCGGCTTGAAGTAGTACTTCTCCCAGAAACCGCTGACCTGCGGGATGTGGTGCTTGCGGTACTTGCCGAGGACGGTGCCGTCGGCGTCGATCACGGCGGCGGTGTTGTAGTACACGCCGGGCTGCTCGATCTCGAAGACGGGCACCACGATGACCATGCCGGTCTCGCGGGCCAGCGCCCGCATCCGCTGGACGGTCGGGCCGTCCGGCACCGGTTCCGCCCAGCGGTAGAGCTCGGATTCCTGGACCTGGCAGAAGTAGGGGGCGTTGAACACCTCCTGGAAGCCGATCACCTTCGCGCCCTGCGCGGCGGCGGCGCGAGCGTGTTCCTCGTGCTTCGCGATCATCGATTCCGTATCGCCGGTCCAGGTGGCCTGGACCAGTGCGGCACGCACGACATTGCTCATGATCAGCTCCTCTGACGCGGCAGCTTCACGTCGGCCGCTTTTCGTTCTACGCACGTAGATTCCGGCCGTGGGAAGAACGTAGAAGCGGGGTACCCACTGTGGCAAGGGTGGTGCCGTTACCGGCGGAAGACGATCACATTTCGCTCCCCGGGTACCCCATTCGGCCCCTCTCGGGGCCGATCTCTCCACCCGCACGCGCGGGGGGCGTTCCCCTCCTGCGGAGGGGCGTGCCGATTCGCCTGCCGGCGAGTGAGGTCCTTGGGGGGGCGCGGGGCCGCGCGCTGCGCCGGCGGAAGTGGGTGCCCGACAGGGGCGCGGGGAACTGCGCGCTCAGCCCCCACCGGCCCGGTGGTCGCAAAAACAACAGCGTCTGCCCCGCTGGGGGCGGTCTTTGACCCGCACCCCGCGCGGGCTGAGCGCGCAGTTCCCCGCGCCCCTGAGGGTTGCCGTCCCTCCGCAGGAGGGAACCGTCCTCCGCGGCGGGCGGGCAGCGGGGCGCGTCCGGAACGGCCTCGCTCGCCGTCGGGCGGGAAGGCGCCCCCGCAGGGGGCTAGCGGTCGGGGAGGGAGGAGCGGCGGAGGGCCGCGGCGATGTCACGCTGACGAGAGCGGGAGACGGCCTCGGCGGCGGCGAGGAGCGGCTGGGCGAGGCCCGGCCGGGCCTTGACGACGGCGACGGCCTCCTCGGGAGGCCGCACCCGGACCAGCGCCCCCAAAAGCTCGGCCACCTCCTCGTGGCAGCCCGCCGCGGTGAGCGCCCCGGCGATCATCGCGAGGTCGGCGGGCGGCCGGGACGCCGCCTGGTGCAGCAGCGTGCGGCAGTCGTCGGCGCGCCCGGCGGCGGCGAGCTCCGTCGCGGCGGCGGCCAGCGGATCGGCCGGCAGCGTCGCGACCTCCCACAGCAGCGTGGCCACGTCGGCGGCCAGCTCGGACCGCTCCAACTCCCGTACGAGATACGGCAGCGCGGCGGCCGGCCCGTTGGCCGCCTCGCTCAGGAAGACGTAGGCGGCCCCGCTCTGCCCGGTGCGCCGCAGATCGCCGAGGCGCGCGGCGTCCTGCCGGGCCTGGGCCCGTCGGCCCGGGTCGAGGGGCAGTTCGGGCACCGAGGGGCGGCCCCGCTCGGGAGCGCCCGCGAAGCGCGCGCCGCGCGGCGCGGGTCCGGCGTCCGCGGGAAGCCCGGGCTCGGGCGCCGCCGCGGTCTCCTGGAAGACCCCGGCGAAGCGGGCGCCGCGCAGCCGGGCGAAGCCCCTGCCGCGGCCGGACCGCGACGCCGCCGCGTCCTCGGCGCCGTCACCGGTGTCGGCGTCCTCGCGCGCCCAGGAGGCGCTGCGCGCGGGCCGGGCCGCGCCCGTACCGGCGTCGTCCATGCGCGGGCGCGGCGCCGGGACGCGCGGCACCGCGCCGCCCGCGCCCTCCCCGGCGAACTGCGGCGGCTGCCGGAACCACTCGTCCGCCGACGGAGCCGTGAAAGCCGCGAGCCGGGCCCGGATCTCGTCGCAGCGGGCCGCGGCCCGCTCCCGGTCGTCGCGCGCCCAGGCGAGGATGTTGGCGAGCCGGGCCACGGCGGGGTTGGCCGGGTCGGCGCCGGTCCTGTCGAGCGCGCGGGTCGCCTCCCGCTCGCGCAGCAGCGCGGTCTCGCGGGCCCGCGAGGTGGCGTCGAGCCGGTTCCGCAGCGCGTTCTCCGCGCCCGGGGCGGAGTCCTGGTCGGCGACGGCCGCGCGGTGCAGGGTGCGGGCGCGGCCGGCCTCCGCGTCGTCGAGCGGCGCGCCCGCGGCGGCCGCCAGATCGTGCAGGACGGCGCTGACGACGTCCCACGGCGGCACATCCGTACCGTCCTCATAGGCGCGCGCCGCGCCTGGCTCGCGTTCGGTGAATACGCGGTACCAGCCGGCGTGGTCGCCGAGCGCCACCACCATCGACCGGAAGTAAAACGCGAACTCCGCTGCCGCACCGGCCGGTTCCGTCGTCACCACACCCTCACGTCCTCCGCCGCCGCGCCGCCGTCCGGTGGGCATTCGACACCCGGAGTGTTACGGCGCTGCTACGAAGAGTTTTCCCCACGCGGAACGATTTCGGCAGGCAAACTTGCAAGTTTTCCCGCGGCCGTTTTACGGTGCAAGGGTGCCCACCGACGATCAGGCGCGTGCCGCCGACGAGCTGACGGATGTGATCGCGCGGTTCCACCGCAGGTTGCGGGCCGCGTCGGCGGCGGCGGAGGACGAGTTGACGCCCTCGCAGGTGTCGGTGGTGGCACGGCTCGGCCGGGACGGACCGGCGACGACGGCCGCGCTGGCGCGCGCGGAGATCGTCCGGCCGCAGTCGATGCGGACGACGCTCGCCGCGCTGGAGGAGCGCGGGCTCGTGGACCGGCGCCCGCACCCCACCGACGGCCGCCAGGTCGTCTTCTCGCTCACCGAGCAGGGCGCGCTGCTGCGCGGTACGGGCCGCAGGGCGCGCCGCGGCTGGCTGGCCGAGGCGATCGAGGCCGAGCTGTCCCCCGCGGACCAGCGCCGCCTTGCCGAGGCGCTTCCCGTACTCCGGCGCCTGGTCCCGTGACCCGTCGCCCGCGGCGGGCACCCCGGACCGGCCGCCTCACGGCCCCGGTACATCCGCACGGACACCGGCAAGCTTGCCGGGAAAGGGCCCCGCAGGCCCGGGCCCCGGCACCCCACGACCATCCCCACCCCGCGGCGCACGCCGCACCGAAGCACCGAAATGCCGGCACAAGGAGTTCCCGCATGACCGCCACCACTCTCGACCCGCGGACCGCACTCGTCGTCATCGACCTCCAGCGGGGCATCGTCGCGCTGCCCACCGCGCACCCCGCGCAGGAGGTCGTGGCGCGCAGTGCGAAGCTGGCCGCGGCCTTCCGGGAGCGGGGGCTGCCGGTGGTGCTGGTGAATGTGGCGGGGGTCGCGCCCGGGCGCAACGAGGGCCCGGCGATAAGCGGTTCGCTGCCCGCCGACTGGGCGGTGCTGGTGGACGGGCTCGACGCGCGGGACAGCGACATCAGGATCACCAAGCACCAGTGGGGCGCCTTCAACGGCACCGCGCTGGACATGGAGCTGCGCCGCCGCGGTGTCACCCAGATCGTGCTGGCCGGCATCTCGACGAGCATCGGCGTCGAGTCGACCGCGCGTACCGCGCACGAGCTGGGCTACCACGTCACCGTGGCCACCGACGCGGTGACCGACACCGACGCCGAGTCGCACACGCACTCGGTCACCAAGATCTTCCCGCGCCTGGCGGAGACCGGCAGCACCGACGAGATCCTCGCGCTGCTGCCGGCCGCCGCCGTCTGAACGCCCCCTGGAACGGGCCCGGTTACCGGGCGGGCCGCACCACGAGTGCGGACCCGCCACCGCGCCGTACGGGTTCGGCGGCGGCCAGCCAGCGGCCGTCCGGCAGCCGTTGCACACCGGTCGCCGCGCCGATCTCCGGATTCTGGGTGAACGTCTCGCCGAGCGCTTCCAGTTGGGCCCTCAGCGGGCTGTTCCAGAGCGCGGGTTCGAGTTCGGTGGCGGCCGCGTTGCGCTGGCTGGCGCGCGGCGCGGCGATGGCGTCCACCAACGGCAGCCCGCGGTCGATGTGTTCGGTGAGCACCTGGAGCACCGTGGTGATGATCGTCGCGCCGCCGGGCGAACCGGCCGCGAAGTCGACCTTGCCGTCCTTGAGCACGATCGTCGGGGAGATCGAGGACCGCGGCCGCTTCCCCGGGCCGGGCAGATTCGGGTCGTGCACGGCCGGGTTGGCGGGCACGAAGGAGAAGTCGGTCAGTTCGTTGTTGAGCAGGAAGCCGCGGCCGGGCACGGTGATCGCGCTGCCGCCGGTCTGCTCGATGGTGAGGGTGTAGGAGACGACGTTCCCCCACTTGTCGGCGACCGTCAGGTGCGTGGTGTTCTCGCCCTCGTAGGTGGTCGGCGCGGCCGTGCCGGTGGCGGCACAAGGGGTCGGGTGCGCCGGGTCGCCGGGCGCGAGCGGGCTGGTCAAGGTGGTGTCGTCCTTGATCAGGCAGGCCCGCGAGGCGGCGAAGCCCTTGGAGGTCAGCCCGGCGGTCGGCACCTGCTCGAAGGCCGGGTCGCCGACCCAGCGCCCCCGGTCGGCGAAGGCGATCCGGCTCGCCTCGTCGAAGTGGTGCAGATACTGCGCCTGGCTGGCGTGCGCCAAGTCGGTGTGCTCCAGGATGTTCAGCGCCTCGGCGACGGTGGTGCCGCCGGAGGACGACGGCGCGGGTCCGTACACGTCGCGGCCCCGGTACGTGGTGTGCGTCGGCGCCTGCTTCTTGGCGCGGTACGCGGCCAGGTCGGCGGTGGTGAGGTCGCCGGTGCGCACCACGCGGGTCGCGGCCGGGTCGACCGGGGGCTTGCGCACCGTCTTCACGATGTCGGCGCCGATGTCGCCGTGGTAGATCGCCCCGATCCCCTTGCGGCCCAATTCCTTGTACGTGGCCGCCAGTTGGGGATTGCGCAGGGTGGAGCCGACCGCAGGGGGCTGCCCGCCGGGCAGGAACAGCGCCGCGGTGGCGGGGAAGTCCTTGAAGCGGTCCTGGTTGGCGGCGGTCTGGGAGTTGAAGGTCGCGTCCACGGTGAAGCCGTCCCGGGCGATCCGCTCGGCGGGCTTCAGGACGTCGCCGAGCGAGCGGCTGCCCCAGGAGTCGAGCGCGGTCTGCCAGGTGGCGGCGGTGCCGGGCACGCCGACGCTGCGGCCGCTGGTGACGGCGTCGGCGAAGGCGAGCGGCTGTCCGTTCTCCACGAAGAGCTGGTCGGTGGCGCTGCGCGGGGCGGTCTCGCGGCCGTCGACGGTGAAGACCTTGTGCTGGCGCGCGCTGTAGTAGACGAAGTATCCGCCGCCGCCGATGCCGGAGGAGTACGGCTCGGTCACGCCGAGCGCGGCGGCGGTCGCGACGGCCGCGTCCACGGCGTTGCCGCCGCGGCGCAGCACCTCGATGCCGGCGGCCGAGGCGTCGGCGTCCACGCTGGCGACCGCTCCCCCGTAGCCGACGGCCAGCGGGGTCTTGCCGCCGGAGCCGGGCGGCGGGGGCGGCGGGCCGCCGTGCCCTGCGGGTGCGGCCGCGGTGACGGCGGCCACCGCGGCGGTGACGGCGAGCGCCGCGACCGCGCGTAAAGCGGCCGTACGCGACCGGGACCGGCGACGGACCGCGGGATGGGTGCGGGCCGCGGGACCGGTGCGGGCCGCGGCCCGGTCGCGGCTTCGGGCGTGCGGAGCGATGGCGGGCGCGATGTCCTCGCCTGTGCGGATGCGTCGCATTGCGGAAACCTCCACTCAACGGCCGTCCCGGAAGAGTAACGGCGTATCCGCTGTCCCGTCAGGACCGCGTGGCCCCGCGGTGGGTCGAACACCGCTACGATGCCGCGCCATGAGCGACGACCTCCGCAACCTCGTCCTGGGCCTGGTGGCCCTCGCCATCGGCGCCGCCCTGGGCTGGTTCGCGCGCACGTATCTGATACGCCGCAGACTCCAGCGCAAGCAGCGCTTCTTCGGGCTGCCGCAGGACTCCGAGTGCCTGCTGGTGGTGCCCCGCGACCCCGGCTCCCGGGGCTGGAGCCTGGCCCGGCACGACGCCTTCGCGCTGCTGGAGCTGGCGGCGGTGATCAAGGAGTGCGGGGCGCACGCCGAGGTGCTGGCGCACGACACGGCCTGGCAGGGCTTCGGGGCGCGCACCGAATTCTGCATCGGCGGACCCGCGGCGAATCTGCGGCTGGCCGCGCACCTGCGCTCGATGCTGCCGGGCGTCGAGATCGACACCGACCCGGCGCCGGGCCCCGACCAGGGCGCGATCACGGTGGGCGGCGACACGTACCGGATGGAGAAGGGCGCCGTCGAGTACGTCCTGCTGGCCCGGCTGGCCTCGGCCGGCGACTCGGGCAACGACCGTCCGGTCTTCCTCTCGGCCGGCCAGCGCGGTATCGCCAATCAGGCCGCGACCCGCTATCTGGCCAGGCACCAGACCCGGCTGGCCCGCAAGCACGGCACCGACGGCACCTTCTGCCTGCTGCTGCGCGTGGTGAATTCCCAGGCGTACGGCTCGGACGTGGTGGAACTGGTCGCCGACGTCACCAAAGCGGCCGTAACGCCCCCGAAAGCACCCAAGGGCGGGAAGGTCATTCCGCCAGACCGATCACCAGCCACATGAGCGACGCCCCGGCGACGGTGCACAGCAGGGTCGAGGTCGACGGGTGCGGGCTGTGCGCCTCCGGGAGGATGTCGGAGGTCGCCAGATAGAGCAGGAATCCCGCGAAGAAGCCGAGGTAGAGGCCGAGGACGCCGGACGGGATGGTGAAGCCGAGGGTGATCGCGGCGCCGATCACCGGGGCCAGCGCGTCGGCGCCGAGCAGCAGCCGCGCCCGCCCGTGGTCGTTCCCGTACATGCGGGTGATCGTGTACGTGTTGAAGCCGTCGGCGAAGTCGTGCGCGACGACGGCGATGGCCACGACGATGCCGACGGTGCTGCCCGCCTGGAAGGCGGCGCCGATCGCGAAGCCGTCCATCACGCTGTGGCCGACCAGTGCGGCGCCCGCGGTGAGGCCGATGCCGCGGACCGGGTCGTGGGCGTGCCCGTGGCCGTGCGCGTGCGGCGCGTACTCGCCCTCGTGGGCCCGGTGGATCGCCACGGAGCGCTCGACGATGTGCAGGGCGAGGAAGCCGGCCACGAACATCAGCAGCGCAGCGGGCACCCCGAAGATGATCCTGGCCTGCATCTCCAGCGCCTCGGGCAGCAGGTCGAAGCCGACGACGCCGAGCATGAGGCCGGCGGCGAGGCCGAGGACGAGGTGCCGGCGGTCCCCGATGCGCTGGGCGACGATCCCGCCCACCAGGGTCATCGCGAACGCGCACGCGGCTATGAGGACCGGCATGAGGTCATGATCCACGACGCCTCTCGGGCCCGCGACTCAGGGGTGCCCCTTACCGCCGGACGTGCCGGGCACCCCTTCGCCGCCGGTCCGCTACCAGTGCCAGGGGCCGCCGTGCCCGGAGCCCTGCCGCCCGTCGCCGACCGTCCGCAGCACGGCCTGCGCCATGGACTGCTCGCCCTTGGCGTTGGGGTGCGCGGGCGCGGCCGGTGACGCCGGGACCAGCGGCTCGATCCAGCGGTCGGCGGGCGCCTTGCACATGTCGTGGCCGACGGTCGGCTTGTAGGTGTCGACGTAGCGGGCCCCGTTCAGCAGCGCCTCGACGCGGAGCATCGCGTTGAGCTTCTTCTCGACGTCCCGCAGGTAGGGGAAGTCCCCGGCGGCGAAGGGCACCGAGGGGAAGCAGCCCACGCCGTCGTCGGGCAGCAGGTCCGGGTAGCCGACCACGACCACCTCGGCGCGCGGCGCCCTGCTGTGCACGGCGCGCAGCACCTGGGCGATCTTGGGGGCGGTCTTGAGGATGGTGACGGTGAGCTGGTCGACGCCGGTGGCGCGGTAGTGGTCCTTGCAGGGGGCGCCGGCCGGGTCGGTGACGCTCAGCCCGGCGCAGGTGGCGATGATCGGGCCGAAGCCGACGTCATTGCCGCCGATCTGGACGGTGACCAGGGTGGTGTCGCGGTGCACGGCGTCGAGCTGCGGGCCGTTGGTGCCCTGCGGCTTCCACATCTCGGCGGTGGTGGCGCCGCTGCAGCTCGCGTCGGTGAAGGACGCGAAGTGGTCGGTCCTGTTCACCAGCGACGGGTAATTGTTGTCCGAGCGCGCGCAGATGGCGTCGACCTGGGTCGGGATGACCGGGCCCGCGGTGTAGGAGTCGCCGAGCGCGACGTAGTGCGCCGCCGGGGCGTGGCCGCCGTGCCCGCCGCCGGGGCCGGACGGGCGGCCGGAGTGGGCCGCCGCGGGGGTCACGGCGGCGGCGGTCAGCGCGAGGGCGCCGCCGAGCGCCGCGGCCACGGTGACGGCGGTGCGCCGGCCGGACGGCCCGACCCGTACCCCGCCCGTGCCCGCGCCCTTCGCGTCGTGCGCGGCGCTGTCGTTCGCCTTGTCCTGGCCTGCGGCCATCGGGCCCTCCCCTGATGTCGTCGTTGACGATGATCAGGCTCGGGTGTGACACGACCGCTGTCAATCCTCCGGGCGCTGCCGTCTTGCCCTGACTTCACGTTCCGTTCGCGCGTCGGTGATGTCCAGGAAGACCCGGTCGGCGGTCGGCCACTTGTCGTGGATGTCGTGCCGGATCCGAAGGCTGACCTCTTCCACGCGCTCACTGTCCAGGCCGCCCACCAGGTCGATCCGGGCGGCGACGAGCGTGGAGTCCAGGCCGAGCCGCATCGTGAGCAGTTCCTCGACCGTGTCGATCTCGGGCTGCCGGGCGAGCAGTTCCCGGATGCCGTCACTGAGTTCGGAGTCCACCGAGACGCCGATGAGCTGCTGGTGCGCGCTGCGGCCGAGGCCGAAGGCCACCACCATCAGCAGCACGCCGATCGCCATCGAGGCGACGGCCTCGCCGACGGGGCTGCCCGTGGTCATGTGCAGCACCATGCCGCCGGCCGCGAGCAGGACGCCGATCACGGCGGTGCCGTCCTCGGCGAGCACCGTGCGCAGCGCCGGGTCGCTCGCGCCCTCCTCCGAACGGCGGGCCTGCACCACGGCCCTGAGCAGCGAGGCGCCCTCGGCGAGCAGCGCGATCAGCAGCACGGCAAGGCCGGCCACGTATCCGCTGCGGGTCTCGTCCTCGGAGCCGCCGAGCGCGTGCACGCCCTGGTAGAAGGAGAAGCAGCCGCCGAGCACGAAGATGCCGACGGCGGCGAGCAGCGACCAGAAGTAGCGCTCCTTGCCGTAGCCGAAGGGGTGGTCGCTGTCGGGTGCGCGGCGGCTGCGGCGCAGCGAGAGCAGCAGGAAGACCTCGTTGAGGCTGTCGGCCACCGAGTGGGCGGCCTCCGACAGCAGCGCGGGCGAGCCGGAGAACAGGCCCGCGGCCGTCTTGGCGGCGGCGATCAGCAGATTGGCGCCGAGCGCGACGAGGACGGCGCTCCTGGTGCCCTCGTCCCGCCCACCGCCGGTTCCGCCGCCCTGACCACCGTCCTGGCCGCCGCCCTGATCACTGTCTTGGCCGCCGTCCTGGCCGCTACTGTCCTGACCTTCGTCCACGCCGTCGTCGTAGCCCTTCTCCGCCTCCGCGGTCCATTCCCGCTCGTCCGTCGCCATCAGCGCTCCAGGGCGCGCAGCCGGCGCCTGGCCGGGCCGAGCGAGCGGCCCCGGCTCGGCAGCAGTCCGGCCCACGGGTCGCTCTTGGCGTGCTCGACGGCGTCGGCGAGCGTCCATTGGCGGGCGGTCGCCTTCGGGTCGTCCAGGACGTCGCGGGCCACCGGCACCGCGACGGGCGCGCCGGGCAACGGCCGTACGGAGTAGGGCGCGACGGCGGTCTGCGCGTAGCCGTTGCGCATGACGTCCAGGTAGAGCCGGTCGCCGCGGTCGGCCTTGCGCGGCTCGGTGGTCAGCTCGTCGGGGTGCCGGGCGGCCAGCAGGTCGGCGGCCTCCCGGGGCGAAGTCCCGTACGTCGTCGGCGTCGGCGCGGCAGTCGAGCGGGACGATCAGGTGCAGGCCGCGCGAGCCGGTGGTCATCGGCGCCCACGGCAGCCGCAGTTGGTCCAGCAGGTCGCCGAGCCGGCGCGCGGCCCGGCGTACCGCCGCGAAGTCGGCTGCCGCGTCCCCGGCGCTCTCCGCCGGGTCGAGGTCGAAGACCAGCCGGTCGGGGCGGCGCGGCAGGTCGGTCCTGGCGAGCCAGCGGTGCAGCGTGACGCAGCCCTGTCCCGCCAGGTAGACCAGCGTGTCGGCGCCCGCGGCCAGTACGTGCGTCACCGTGCCGCCCTCCTTGTCCACCTCGGCCCTGCGCACCCAGTCGGGGAAGTGCTCGGGCACGTTCTTGCGCATGATCCGCGGGCCGTCGACGCCGTCGGGGTGGAGTTCCAGCGTCAGCGGCCGGTCGCGCAGTTCGGGCAGCATCCAGGGCGCGATGTCGCGGTAGTACGCGGCGAGGTCCGCCTTGGTGACGGCGGGCAGCGCGCCGTGCGCCGGGAACAGCACCTTGTCGGCGCGCGTGATCTCCACCTCGCGCCGCCCGCCCGTGGCCGTCGCCGCGCCGATCCGCCCCTGGTCGCCGCTCCGGCCCTCGTCGGCCGGCCGCCGCTCGCTCATCCGTTGCCGATCAGGGTGCGGGCCGCCGCCACGACGGAGTCGGCGTCGATGCCGGCCGCCGCCAACTGCTCGGCGGAGGTGGCGGACCCGGGCATGGAGTGCACCGCGAGGCGGGTGAGCCGCGGCATGGGGTGGCCGTTGCCGAAGGACTCCAGGACCGCGTCGGCGAGCCCGCCCTCGGGGTGGTGGTCCTCGACGGTGACGAAGCGGCCGGTCTCCTGCGCGGCCCGGCGCAGCGCCTGGGTGTCGACGGGCTTGACCGAGTACAGGTCGATCACCCGGGCCCGGATGCCCTCGTCGGCCAGCCGGTCGGCCGCGGTCAGCGCCTGGTGCAGGGTGACGCCCGCGGCGATCAGGGTCACCTGGTCGTCGGGGTGCGAGCGCAGCGTCTTGCTGCCGCCGACCGGGAAGTCCTCCTCGGGCCCGTAGATCACCGGAGTGTCGCCGCGGGTGGTGCGCAGATAGCCGATGCCCGGCCGGTCGGCGAGCGCCGCGACGAGCTTGGCGGTCTGGTTGGCGTCGCAGGGGTAGAGCACCGTGGTGCCGTGGATCGCGCGCATCATCGCCAGGTCCTCCAGCGCCATCTGCGAGGGCCCGTCCTCGCCGATGGCGACGCCGGCGTGCGAGCCGACGACCTTGATGCCGGAGCGGCTGATCGCGGCCATCCGCAGGAAGTCGTGCGCGCGGGTCAGGAAGGCGGCGAAGGTGCAGGCGTACGGGGTCCAGCCGCGTACGTCCAGGCCGACGGCGGTGCCGATGAGCTGCTGCTCGGCGATGTAGCACTCGATGTACCGCTCGGGGTGCTCCTTGCTGAACAGTTCGGCCTTGGTGGAATCGCCGACCTCGCCGTCCAGGACGACGACGTCGCCGCGCCGGCTGCCGAGCGCGGCCAGTGCCTCGCCGAAGGCGGTACGGGTGGCCACGTCCTCGCCCGGCGGGTAGTCGGGCAGGGGCGCGTCCGGCCGCTCGTCCAGCTCCGGCTCCTGGGCGTCCGGCGGGCGGCGTACGTGCACCCGCGAGGAGCGGACGCCGCCGAGTTCGCGGATCGCGGCCTCGGCGTCGGGCAGCGGTTTGCCGTGCATGCCCTCGCGGTCCTCGACGGCGGCGACCCCGCGGCCCTTGCGGGTCCTGGCGATGATGGCGGTGGGTGCGCCGCGGGTGGTGCGGGCGGTGGCCATCGCCTCGTCCACGGCGTCGATGTCGTGGCCGTCCACCTCGACGGTGTGCCAGCCGAAGGCGCGGATCCGGCGGGCGTAGGCGCCCAGGTCCCAGCCGTGCCGGGTGGGGCCGCGCTGGCCGAGCCGGTTGATGTCGAGGATCGCGGTGAGATTGTCGAGTCCTTCGATGCCCGCCTGCTCGAACGCCTCCCAGACCGAGCCCTCGGCGAGTTCGCTGTCGCCGCACAGCACCCAGGTGCGGTACGGCAGGTGTTCGAGCCGTTTGGCGGACAGGGCGACGCCGACGCCGATCGGCAGGCCCTGGCCGAGCGAGCCGGTGGCCACGTCTACCCACGGCAGCCGGGGCGTGGGGTGGCCCTCCAGACGGCTGCCGAGCGTGCGGAAGGTCAGCAGTTCCTCGTCGTCGATGGCGCCCGCGGCCTTGTAGGCGGCGTAGAGCAGCGGCGAGGCGTGGCCCTTGGACAGGATCAGGTGGTCGTTGCCGGGGTGGCCCGGCCGGTCGAAGTCGTAGCGCAGATGGCGGGCGAGCAGGACGGCCATCAGGTCGGCGGCGGACATCGACGAGGTGGGGTGGCCGGAGCCGGCGGCGTCGGCGGCGCGGACCGCGTCGACCCGGAGCTGCTGTCCCAGCTCGGCGATCTCGGCGTCGCTCGGACCGGGCGCCGACGGGTCGGCGGGCCGGGTCCCGGCGGATGTGCCGGCGGACGTACGGACGGTGTCGTTCATCGGGGCGTCTCTCCCTTCGTGGCGGGGCCACCGCGGGCGACGGCAGCGGGGAGCCGGTGCGGCGGACGGGCCGCCGCGGGGGCGCGATGCCTCCGCTCCCCGCGCGCGTGCTTCCGTACGGCTCCCACGCCGTGCGGCTGCCCGGACGAGGGGCGGACAAACAGGGCGGCGGCCGGCGGCGCGGTCCGCGGTGGTCGTGGCCTCCCCCGCAATCGTTACCCGTGCGTAACACGCACGCACGTTACCTTCGGTAAGGCCGCGTGGTTACTCTCCAGTCACTTTGCATCCGGCGTGTCAGGAGCAGTCCATGAGAGCAACCACAGCGGGTGTCGTCGGCGCGGCTCTGCTCGCCTCCACGGCCCTCGGCCTCGCCCCCTCGGCCACCGCCGCACCCGCACCCGCACCCGCCGCCCCCGCCTCGGCCGCGTACGCCGCCGCCCCGGCCGCCGCCCCGACGCTGCGCTTCGTCGACATCCCCGGCTCGGGCGGCATCACCCTCAAGGCGAACGTCTACACCCCCGCCGGCTACGACGGCTCGCAGCGCTACCCGGTCGTCGTGCTGCCCAGCAGCTGGGCGATCAACGACCTGGAGTACCTGGCCCAGGAGAAGCTGCTCGCCGACTCCGGCTATGTGGTGGTCAGTTACACCAGCCGCGGCTTCTGGCTGTCCGGCGGCGAGATCGAGACCGCGGGCCCGCCGGACGTCGCCGACGTGTCCGAGGTGATCGACTGGACGCTCGCCAACACCCCGGCCGACCCGGACCGGATCGGCATGGCCGGCGTCTCGTACGGGGCCGGCATCTCGCTGCTGGGCGCCGCGCACGACCCGCGGATCAAGGCGGTGGCCGCGCTCAGCGGCTGGGCCGACCTGGTCGAGTCGATCTACCAGGGCCGCACCCCGCACCTCCAGGCCGCCGCGCTGCTCGGCGGCGCCGCCTATCTGACCGGCCGCCCCAGCGCCGAACTCCAGTCGATCCTGAGCAATTTCCTCAGCGCCAACCTGGCCAACGAGGACACCATGATCGCCTGGGGCAGGCTGCGCTCGCCGCTCACCTATGTGGACCAGCTCAACGCCCACCACACCGCGGTGATGCTCGCCAACGCGTGGGGCGACAGCCTCTTCCCGCCCAATCAGTACGCCGACTTCTACGAGAAGCTGACCGGCCCCAAACGGCTGGAATTCCGCCCGGGCGACCACGCGACCGCCGAGGCCACCGGTCTGCTGGGGCTGCCCAACGACACCTGGACCGACGCCCGCGCCTGGCTCGACCACTACCTCAAGGGCAGCGACAACGGCATCGACCGGCAGCCCCCGGTCCAGCTCAAGTCCCGCTCCACCGGCGCCTACGAGGGGTACGCGGACTGGTCGGCGGTGCCGTCGAGGACCGAGAAGCTGGCGCTGGGCGCCAAGGGCCTGCGCACCGGGGCGCTCGGCGGCGACGCGGGCTCCGGCTGGCGCACCACGATCGGCACCGGCGCGGACTCCGGCGCGGACGGCGGGGTGATCTTCCTGTCCAGCCTGCTCGACCAGTTCGCCAAGGCGCCGCCCACCGCCTCGATCCCGCTGCTGCCGCGCGCCTTCGCCGGGGTGTGGCAGTCGCAGCCGTACGCCACCGCCCGCCATGTGCGCGGCACCGCGGTGCTGCACACCACGCTCACCCCGTCGGCGGCCAACGGCACGGTGATCGCCTACCTCTACGACGTGGACGCGCTCGGCACCGGCAAGCTGGTCGCGCACGCGCCGTACACCTGGATCGGGAAGACACCGGGCAAGGCGTTCGGCACCGACATCGCGCTCCAGGCGACGGCGTACGACGTACCGGCCGGGCACCGGCTCGCGCTGGTCGTGGACACCGCCGACCCGCTCTACATCGGGGAGAACCCGGCCTTCGCGACGGTGACCTTCTCCTCCCCCGCCGCCGATCCCTCGACGCTGTCGGTGCCGCTGCGGGACGAGTGATCCACTGGGAAAAGCCTAGATCTCCTGCGGTGTGTCGACCGTGACCGGCGTGTCCTTCACCTTGGGGCTGCGCCGTTCACGGCCCGCCAGCCAGTTGGCGAACCACGACAGCAGCATGCACATGCCGATGTAGATCGGCGCGATCACCATCACGACCGGGATGAAGGGCAGGTCGTAGTCGAGATTGGTGGCGATCAGCTTGCCCGCGTAGAGGAACTCCTCGTAGGTGATCAGGTAGCCGAGCGAGGTGTCCTTCAGGGCCACCACGAGTTGGCTGACGATCGCGGGCAGCATCGCGCGGGCCGCCTGCGGCACCAGCACCTGCGCCATCACCTGCGTCTTGCGCATGCCGAGCGCGAAGGCGGCCTCGCCCTGGCCGCGCGGCACCGCGTTGACACCGGAGCGGAAGACCTCGGCGAGCACCGAGCCGTTGTAGAGGGTGAGCCCGATGACCAGGGCCGTCATCGGCTCCAGCTTGAGGGCGATGAAGATGAAGAAGATCATCACCAGCAGTGGCATGGCCCGGAAGAACTCCACGACCAGGGTGCTGAACCAGCGCACCACCCGGTGGTCGGACAGCCGTCCCGCGGCGAAGACCGCGCCGAACACCAGGGACAGCGCCGCCGCCCAGCCGAACGCCTTGAGCGTGTTGCCCAGGCCCCGCAGCAGCAGCCGCTGGATGCCCTCGTATTCGAACGGCCGCCATTTCACGGCCGCGAACTGGCCGGTGTCCACCAGCTTCCAGACGATCAGGCCGACCAGCGCGGCCAGCACCGCCGTGGTGATCCAGGCGTACAGCCGGTGCCTGGCTAGCGCCTTGGGCCCCGGGATGTCGTACAGCGCGCTGCTGCCGCTCATCGGGCGACCCCCAGCTTCCGCTCCAGCAGATTGAAGACGGCGCTGATCGTGAGCGTGACGATCAGATAGCCGACGGCGATCCAGACGAAGGTCCACACGATGCTGTAGCCCAGTTCGTTGAGCGGTTTGTACGTGCCCAGCAGTTCGGTGACCGAGAAGGAGCCGGCGATCGCGGAGTTCTTGGCGAGCGCGATCAGTGTGGAGCCGATCGGCGAGATCACCGAGCGGGCCGCCTGCGGCAGCACCACCAGACTCAGCGTCTGGGTGAAGGTCATGCCGAGGCTGCGGGCCGCCTCGCCCTGACCCAGCGGCACGGTGTTGATACCGGCCCTGACCGCCTCGCAGATGAACGCCGAGGTGTACGCGCCGAGCGCCAGCACCGCGAAGACCCGGAAGGGCAGCACCACGCCGAAGCGCGGCAGGCCGAGCAGCACCGCGAAGAACAGCAGCGTCAGCGGGGTGTTGCGCAGCACCGTCACCCACGCGGTGCCGAAGGCGCGCAGCGCCTTGACCGGCGACACCCGGAAACCGGCGATGATCACCCCCACCACGAGCGAGAGCGCCCCGGCGAGCAGGGTCAGCTGCACCGTGCCCCACAGCCCCTTGGCGAAGAGCGAGAAATTGTCGGACAGCACATTCATCGGCGTCGGGCCCCTTTCAGTGCCGGGTCAGTACCGGTCGACGGGCGGCGGGGCGGGCGCGGGCACCCCGGACAGGCCGAGCGTCGCCTGATACGCCTTCTTCCAGTCGCCGTTGCGCACGTGCGTCTCGATCGCGTCGTCCAGCGCGTTGCGCAGCGCCGTGTCGCCCTTGGCCAGCCCGATGCCGTACGGCTCCTTCGAGAAGGGCTTGCCGACCACCTTCATCTCGTCCGGGGCCTTGGCCGCGTAGCCCAGCAGGATCGAGTCGTCGGTGGTGACCGCGTCGACCTGATAGGTCAGCAGATTGTCCACGCACACCGAGTACGTGTCGTACGTGACCGGCGTCGCGTCCGGGTAGTCCTTCTCGATCCGCTGGATCGGGGTGGAACCGGCCGCCGAGCAGACCTTCTTGCCGTCCAGGTCCTGCGGGCCGTTGATGTCCTTCTCGTCCTTGCGCACCAGCAGTCCCTGCCCGGCCATGTAGTACGGCCCGGCGAAGCCGACCTGCTTCTTGCGCAGGTCGTTGATGGTGTACGTGCCGACGTAGTAGTCGATCTGACCGTTGCTCAGCGCGGTCTCGCGGTTGGCGGAGGCGATCGGCTTGTACTGGATGCGGTCCGCGCCGAAGCCCAGCGAGGCGGCCATCATCCGGGCGATCTCGATGTCGAAACCGGAGTACGTACCGGTGGCCGGATCGCGCTCGCCCAGATACGGCTGGTCGTCCTTGACGCCGACCACGACCTTGCCGCGCCGGTGCGCGGCGCTCCAGGTGCGGGAGGCGGGCAGCGCGAAGTCGCGCATCACCTGATACGTCGGCAGGTCGTCCGAGCGCGGTCCCTTGGCGGGCGGGCTGCCCTGCTTGCCGCAGCCGGTCAGGCCGGCGAGTGCGGTGAGCACGGCGACCGCGGCCAGGCAGACCGGCGTGACGAGCCGGATGGAGCGTCGTCGCATGGCGGTCCCGGTGCTGGTCAGTGGTGCGGGTCGGTGCTGGGGGCGGTGGCGCGGGTCAGTGGTGCAGGTCAGCGGTGCACGTCAGTGGTGCAGGATCTTGGAGAGGAAGTCCTTGGCTCGCTCGCTCTCGGGCGCGGTGAAGAACTCCTCGGGCACCCGGTCCTCGATGATCCGGCCGTCGGCCATGAAGACCACCCGGTGCGCGGCGGAGCGGGCGAAGCCCATCTCGTGGGTGACCACGACCATGGTCATGCCCTCCTCGGCGAGCTGCCGCATCACCTCCAGCACCTCGTTGATCATCTCGGGGTCGAGTGCGGAGGTCGGCTCGTCGAAGAGCATCGCCTTGGGGTTCATCGCCAGCGCGCGGGCGATGGCGACCCGCTGCTGCTGGCCGCCGGACAGCTGTGCCGGGTACTTGTCGGCGTGCGCCACCAGCCCGACCCGCTCCAGCAGTTCACGGGCGTGCCGCTCGGACTCGGCCTTGCCCCGGCCCCGCACCTTGACCGGTGCGAGCATCACGTTCTGCAGCACGGTCTTGTGCGCGAAGAGGTTGAAGGACTGGAAGACCATGCCGACGTCGGCGCGCAGCCGGGCCAGCGCGCGGCCCTCGGCGGGCAGCGGCTCGCCGTCGATGGTGATGGTGCCCGACTCGACCGGCTCCAGCCGGTTGATGGCCCGGCACAGGGTGGACTTGCCGGAGCCCGAGGGGCCGATGACGACCACGACCTCGCCGCGGCCGATGGTCAGCTCGATGTCCTTGAGCACATGCAGCTGACCGAAGTGCTTGTTGACCCCGCTGAGGACGATCAGTGGTTCCCTGGCCATCCGCGCGGTCAGCCCAGCACGCGGTGGACGAGTGTGTCGCGTTCGGTCTGCGGGATCGCGGTCCAGCGCATGCCGCGCAGCGCGCCCTCCAGGGCGAGCAGGGTGTGGGTGCAGGCGTCCTCGGGCAGTTCGGGGCGGATCTTCTCGAAGGCGCGGCCGGAGCCCAGGCGCCGCAGTTCGCCCGCGTCGTCCACGCCGGCCCGGCGCAGGCGGTCGGCGAGCACCGCCCCGATGTTCGGGAGCTGCTGAAGGGAGTCCACGTCGCGCCTCCGGTACCGAGCTGGTGGGGGAACCTCCGGCGCCATCATGCACGTACGACCGGGCCGTGCCGGGCCATCGGCGGCTGACACGCCCGTGACCGACCCGCACGGTGTGCTGCGGACCACCGGATCGGGTGACGGCGCGCCGCCGCGCGGACGTTCAGTCTTCCGACGACTCGGCGAGCACCTGGGACAGCTCGGGGCTGCCGCTCTCGGCCCACGCGTGGCCGATCTCCACGACCTCGATCTCACGGCCGGAGGCGAGGCGTACCACGGGGTCGCCGTTCGGCCGGAGCGTCCAGCCGGCGCCCGGGACGGTGCGGACGACGACGGTGCCGAGGTAGAGCCCCGCGTCATTGCCGAGCCCGGACAGCTCGTCCTCCTCGCCGTCCCGCCAGTCGGGCGCGAGCTGGTCGAGCGCGGTCAGCGACTCCGGCGTGTCGTCCAGGTCCACCCCGGAGTCGGCGGCGCGGGCGCGCAGCAGCGGGCACTCGCCGAGGAGTTCGGTCATGGTGCCGGGGTCGGGCGCGCTTTCCATCGGTCAGACCTCCAGGTCCACCACGACGGGCGCGTGGTCGGAGGCGCCCTTGCCCTTGCGCTCCTCGCGGTCCACGTACGCGTCGCCGACGGCCTTGGCGAACGGTTCGTTGCCGTACACCAGGTCGATCCGCATGCCGCGGTTCTTGGGGAAGCCGAGCTGGCGGTAGTCCCAGTAGGTGAACGGGTGGTCGTACTTCAGCGGGCGCGGCACCACATCGGTGAGGCCGGTCCCGCGCAGGGCGGCCAGCGCGGCCCGCTCGGGTTCGGTGACATGCGTCTGGCCCTCGAAGACCGACAGGTCCCACACGTCCTCGTCGGCGGGCGCCACATTGAAGTCGCCGAGCACCGCGAAGGGCCGCGGGCCCGCCGCGTCCTCGGCGACGGCGGCGCGCAGCGCCTCGAACCACTGGAGCTTGTAGGCGTAGTGCGGGTGGCCGACCTCGCGGCCGTTGGGCACGTAGACCGACCAGAGGCGGACCGGGCCGCAGGTCGCGGAGACCGAGCGCGGCTCGTGCACGCCCTCGTAGTCGGGGCCGCCGGGCAGGCCCTCGACGACGTCCTCCAGGCCCACCCGGGAGACCAGCGCCACCCCGTTCCACCTGCCGGTGGCGTGCACCGCGGCCTCGTACCCCAGCTCGCGCAGCTCGTCGCGCGGGAACTGCTCGGCGGTGCACTTGGTCTCCTGGAGGCACAGGACATCGGTGCCGCTGCTCTCCAGCCAGGCGAGCAGCCGCGGCAGGCGGGCGGTGATCGAGTTGATGTTCCAGGTCGCGATGCGCATGTCCACCAACTTAGCCGCTGGGTCCGACAGTCACCCGGCGGCCGCCCGACAGCCGTCGGCAGCGGCTCGGGCCGTCAGGCGTCCGAGCTGTCGCCCGGGGTGAGCCTGACGTGCTCGGCGCCGCCCAGACCGCCGATCTGCATGTCGTAGATCGGCCGGGCCAGATCGGTCAGCAGCGCGTCGTGCACATCGATCGCGCGACGCGGTTTGACTTCGCGCACATAGTCGATGACCTCGGAGATCTTGCTCCACGGCGCCTGTACGGGCAGCAGCAGGGTGTCCACGTCCGCGCCGGGCACGGTGAGCGCGTCGCCGGGGTGGAAGACCGAACCGTCGACGAGATAGCCGACGTTGGTGATCCGCGGGATGTCCGGGTGGATGACGGCGTGCAGTTCGCCGTGCACCTGGACGTCGAAGCCCGCCGCCTGGAAGGTGTCGCCGTGGCCGACGGTGTGCACCCGGCCGGGGAAGGCCGCGGAGACCTTCTCGGCGACGCTGCGCAGCGTCCACAGCCGGGCGCCGGGATTGGCTTCGAGCCCGGCGCGCAGCCGGTCCTCGTTGAAGTGGTCCAGGTGCTCGTGGGTGACGAGGATGGCGTCGGCGCCGACGGCCGCGTCCTCCTCGGTGAAGGTGCCCGGGTCGATGACGAGCACCTGCCCGTCCTTCTCCAGCCGGATGCAGGCGTGGCGCTTCTTGGTGAGCTTCACAGGGACCGTCCTCGGCAGCGCGTGTGCGGATACTCCCCCATCCTGCCCGCTCCCCCGGTGCCGGGTCGCGCCGAGGGTCGCGCCGAGGGTCGCCCCGGGTCCCGCCTCACGAGTGCGCGCCGGTCTCCTGCCGCACGACCGTACGGGCGGTGTCGACGGCGGCCCGGGCGGCGGGCAGGCCGCAGTAGACGGCGGTGTGCAGCAGGACCTCTTCGATCTCGGCGGGCGTCAGGCCGTTGCGCAGCGCGGCCCTGGTCTGCTCGGCCAGTTCCGTCAGCTGCCCGGTGGCGGTCAGCGCGGTGAGTGTCACGCAGCTCCTGGTGCGCCGGTCCAGGCCCGGCCGGGACCAGACCTCGCCCCAGGCGTAGCGGGTCTGGAAGGCGTCGAAGCCGGCCCCGAAGCCCTCGGCGCGGGCCAGCGCCCGGTCCACCTCGGCGTCCCCGGTCAGCTCCCGCCGCAGCCGCAGCCCGTCCTGGTACGTGTCGGGTGCGGGGGCGGGCGGCGCGGGCGGGGCCTGCGGCGGTACGGCGGGCGCCGGGGGCACGGCGACCGACGACGTTGTCAGGGAGCCGGTGTCCGCCCAGGCGCCCGCGAAGTGGGTGGCGAGCAGGTCGCCGACCGCCACCGGTTCCTCGACCGGCGCCAGGTGCGCGGTGCCGGGGACGACCGCGAGCCGGGCGTCGGGTATGCCGGCGACCAGCAGCCGGGCGTCGGCGGGCGGTGTCTCGGTGTCGTCGGCGCCGGCCACGACCAGCGTGGGCAGCTTGATGCTGCCGAGCGCGTCGCGGATGTCGAAGGAGGCGAGCGCCTCGCAGCCGGCGACGTAGCAGTCCGCGTCGGTGGTCCTGACCATCTGCACGGCCCATTCGGTGATGGCGGGCTGGGTGGCCAGGAAGGCGCCGGTGAACCAGCGCTCGGGGCTGCCGAGCGCGGTGCGGTCCATGCCGTTGGCCCGGACCACGACGCCGCGCTGCCGCCACAGGTCGGCGGTGCCGTACCGGGCGGCGGCCGAGACCAGGGCGAGGGCTGCGACCCGGTCGGGGCGCAGCAGCGCCAGCCGGGCGCCGATCGCGGCGCCGAGCGAGCAGCCCGCGTAGCCGAAGCTCTCCACGCCCTCCTTGTCGAGGACGGCCAGCAGCCGGGTGGCCAGGTCGTCGACCGAGGCGGCGGGTTCGGCGGGGGCGCCGCCGTGGCCCGGCAGTTCGTAGCGGAGCACCCGCCACTGCTCGGTGAGGACGGGGAGCTGCCGGTCCCACATGTGCCAGGTGGCGCCGAGCGCGGGGCCCAGCACGATGACGGGCGCGTCGTCCGGGCCGTCGAAACGGTGCTGGAGGGGCAGCGGGCGCAGTTCGCCGTCGGCGCCGTCGCTCGAGTCGCTCATCGCCTCACGCTACCCACTGGAGTGTGTGCTTCCGAAACCAGAGCGGCAGGCTACTGGGTGCCTGTGGCCGACGTCACCCGCGGCTTTCGGTCACCTCGGGCACGGCCGCGTTCCGGGACCGGCGGTCAGCCTCCGCCGCCGAAGCCGTGCTGGAAGTTCACCGTGGAGGCGACGTACACGATGGGCAGGTCGGGCCTGGTCAGGTCCACCACGATGTCGTGGTCCGGCTTGTCGCCGACCTGGTGGCGGGCGACGCCCTTCAGGTCCCGGCCGGGCTTGAAGATCCAGCCGGCCGTTTCGGTCTGCTCGCCGGTCAGCGCCTTGGTGCCGGAGCGCAGCGCGTACCGGCTGGTGCCGATCTTGGCCAGGAAGGTGTCGAGGCCGCCCGAGGTGGTGGTGAACTGGGCGTACAGCACGCTGGTGTCCCAGGAATTGGTCTCCAGGTAGCCGGGCGACTTGGCGCCGTCGGGGAACGGCACCTGGTAGATCCGCTGCTGGAGCGCGGTCGGCTCGGCCATCGTGAGGTGGCTGATCGCGGCCTGCTTCTGCTTGGCCTCGCCGCTGCCGCGGCTCTGCTCGGCGGAGATCAGCGCGTACACCAGTGGCACCAGGACGAGCAGCGGGACGACGGTCCAGCGCACCCAGCGCGGCGCGCTCCTGGGCTCGCGGTGGTACGGGTCGGGCCGCCCGTCGGCGGACGCCCCGCCGACGCTCCCCTCCTCGTCCTGACCGTCGTGGCCTTCCTGTCCGGTGCCGGTGTGCTGGTCGGGCGGCGTGGCCGTCACGACTGGGCCCCCTGCCGCCCGTAGACCCGGCCGTAGCGCTCGTACCGCTCGACGCGGCGGCGGGTGGCGCGGCGGAAGCGGCGGGCGACCAGCCGGGCCAGGTCGGCGGCGCCGACCATGCCGGCCTCCGGACCCAGCTCGGCCTTGGCGATCCTGGCCTCGGGCCGGTAGCCGCGGCCGGTGAGATTGCGCCGGAAGGCGTCCCTGGCCGGGGCGATCAGCAGGTCGTCCGCGGCGCTGACGCCGCCGCCGATGACGAAGCAGGACGGGTCGAGGGCGGCGGCGAGATTGGCGATGCCGACGCCCAGCCACTGGCCGATGTCCTGGAACAGCTCGACGCACATCGCGTCGCCCTCGCGGGCCAGCTCGGTGATCAGCGGGCCGGTGATCTCGCCGATGGCGCCGCCGACCCGGTCGATGATCCCGTAGGCGACCGGCGAGTCCGCGGCGGCCATCTCCCGCGCCTCCCTGACCAGTGCGTTCCCCGAGCTGTACTGCTCCCAGCAGCCGCGGTTGCCGCAGGCGCAGCGGTGGCCGCCCTGCACGACCTGCATATGGCCGAATTCACCCGCGACGCCGTAGCGGCCCCGCTTGACCTGGCCGCCCTCCAGGATGGCGCCGCCGATGCCGGTGCCGAGGGTGATCATCACCAGGTCGGCCTCGCCGCGGCCCGCGCCGAAGCGCCACTCGGCCCAGGCCGCGGTGTTCGCGTCGTTGTCGACCATGACGGGGACCAGCAGCCGCTCTGCCAGCCGGTCGCGCAGCGGTTCGTCCCGCCAGGACAGGTGCGGCGCGAACAGCACCCGGGAGCGGTCGGCGTCCACCCAGCCCGCGGCGCCGATGCCGACCGCGTGCACGTCGTGCCGCTCCGACAGGTCGAGGACCAGCTCGACGATGGTGTCCTCGACGACCTTGGGGCTCTTGGACTTGTCCGGCGTCTCGGTGCGCAGCTTCTCCAGGATGTTGCCGTCCGCGTCGACCACGCCGGCCATCACCTTGGTGCCGCCGATGTCGATACCGACGGTGGGCACGCGGGGCGCGGTCAGGTGCGAGCGCCTCTCGCGGCGGCCGACGGTCTGGAGCACCGTCGCCCTGGCGGCGCCGCCGCGGTACACACGTTCACGATTGGCACTCAAGCGGGGTTCTCCGGGTCGGTCGCCGGTGGCGCGGTGGTCGTCCGGCGCATCAGTTCGTGGGTCAGCTCGTCCAGCTCGCTGCCCCCGGCCATCTCGCGGGTCAGCTCGTCCAGCGTAATGTCCTTCTTCAGGTGGCTGCCCGACATGGTGCCGCGCTTGAGCAGAATGAAGCGGTCGCCCACCAGATACGCGTGGTGCGGATTGTGCGTGATCAGCACCACGCCGAGCCCGGCGTCGCGGGCGGCGGCCACGTATTTCAGCACCACACCGGACTGCTTGACGCCGAGCGCCGCGGTCGGCTCGTCCAGTACCAGCACCTTCGCGCCGAAGTGCACGGCGCGGGCGATGGCCACGCACTGCCGCTCGCCGCCGGACAGGGTGCCGATCGGCTGGTCGACGTCGCGCAGGTCGATGCCCATCCGCAGCAGCGCCTGGTGGGTGGTGCCGCGCATGGCGGCCACGTCGAGCCTGCGCAGCGGGCCGCGGCCCTTGGTGGGCTCCGAGCCGAGGAAGAAATTCCGCCAGACCGGCATCAGCGGGACGACCGCGAGATCCTGGTAGACGGTGGCGATACCGCGGTCCAGGGCCTCGCGCGGCGAGGTGTGCCGCACCTGCTCGCCCTCGATGGTGTACGTGCCCGCGTCGTGCGGGTGCAGCCCGGCGATGATCTTGATGAGGGTGGACTTGCCGGCGCCGTTGTCGCCGAGGACGCAGGTGATCTCCCCGGCGTGCACTTCGAGGGAGACCTCGCGCAGCGCCCGGACGTTCCCGTACGACTTGGAGACGCCGGTCAGCTCGACCAGCGGGGTGCCGGCCGGGGCGGGCGCGGGGGCCGGGGTGTCCTTGGTGAGGTCGTTCATGCCGCGGCCTCCGCCCGCTTGCGGACCCAGGCGTTCAGCAGCGTCGCGAGCAGCAGCATCGCGCCGAGGAAGAACTTGAACCAGTCCGGATTCCACTGGGCGTAGACGATGCCCTTGTTGGTCATGCCGAAGATGAACGCGCCGACCGCCGAGCCGATGGCGCTGCCGTATCCGCCGGTCATCAGGCAGCCGCCGATGACGGCCGCGATGATGTAGAGGAATTCGTTGCCGACGCCCTCGCCGGACTGCACCACGTCGAAGGAGAACAGCAGGTGCTGCCCGGAGATCCAGGCGCAGAAGGCGACCGCCATGTACAGGCCGATCTTGGTACGGGCGACGGGGACGCCGACCGCGCGGGCCGCGTCCGCGTTGCCGCCGGCGGCGAAGATCCAGTTGCCCGCGCGGGTGCGCAGCAGCACCCAGGTGGCGACCACGACCAGGCCGAGCCACCAGGCGATGGTCACCTGGAGGTCGACCGAGCCGATCGTCCAGTGCGAGGCGAACAGGTCCTGGGCGGTCGGGAAGCCCTCCATGTCGGAGATCGACTTGGTGGAGACGGTGCCGCTGATCAGCTTGGTGAAGCCCAGATTCAGGCCGGTGAGCATCAGGAAGGTGCCCAGCGTGATGATGAAGCTGGGCAGCTTGGTGCGCACCAGCAGGATCCCGTTGAAGGCGCCGATGGCGAGCGTGACCAGCAGCGAGACGCCGACGCCGACCCAGACGTTGGCGGTCATCTGGTAGCTGAACATCGAGGAGACCAGCGCGGAGCTGGTCACCAGCACACCGGCCGACAGGTCGAATTCGCCGCCGATCATCAGCAGCGCGACGGGCACGGCCATGATGCCGATCGTCGAGGACGCGTAGAGCACCGTGCCGAGGCTGGAGGCGCGCAGGAAGGAGTCGGCGACGATCGAGAAGAAGACGAAGACGGCCACGGCGCCGACGGCAGAGCCCAGCTCGGGGCGGGCGAGCAGCCGCCGCACCACCGATCTCGGCGCCAGCCGCTCGTCGTCCACCGGGCTCACGAGAAGGTCCGGTGTGCTCAACGGGTGCCTCGCTTGGTGTACGCCAGCAGCGCGTCCGCGTCGTCCTTGGTGACGATCTGCGGTCCGGTCAGTACCGGCTGGCCGCCGCCGAGGGTGTTGGCGTTGTAGCGGTAGAGCCACAGCAGGTCGATCGCCTCGTAGCCCTGGAGATAGGGCTGCTGGTCGACGGCGAAGCCGAGGGTGCCGGCCTTGAGCGAGGAGGCGACCTGCGCGTTGAGGTCGAAGGTGTCGACCTCGGCGGAGGAGCCCGCCTGGTCGGCGGCCTTGACGGCGGTGGCGGCGAAGGGCGCGCCGAGGGTGACGACGGAGTCGATGCTCTTGTCGGCCTGGAGCTTGGCCTGGATGGCGGAGAGCACATCGGGCATGTTGGTGCCGTCGACGTACAGATTGTCCATCTTCCCGGAGAAGGTGGCCTTGGCGCCGGCGCAGCGCTGCTCGTGGCCGACATTGCCCTGTTCGTGCAGGACGCACAGGGCGTGCTTCTTGCCGCGCTTGTTCAGCTCGTCGCCGACCGCGCGGCCGGCGATGGTCTCGTCCTGGCCGATGTGGCCGAGGGTGCCGAACTCCTTGGACTCCTGCGAGCCGGAGTTGATGGTGATGACCGGGATGCCGGCCTTCTCGGCCTTGAGGACCACGGCCTTCATCGCGTCGGGCTTGGCGAGGGTGACGACCAGGCCGTCCACGTGCTGGTCGATGGCGGCCTGCACCAGCTGCGACTGCTCGTTGGCCTGGTCGCTGTTGGAGTAGAGGAATTTGATGTTGTCCTTGTCGGCGGCCTGCTTGGCGCCGCTCTGCACGATGTCCCAGAAGGTGTCGCCCGCTCCCGAGTGGGTGACCATCGCGAAGGTCCAGTGCGGGGTGTTCACGGCGGAGCTGTTGGCCTTCGCCGCGCGCTTGGCCCGGTCCTCGGCCCGCTTGCCGCCGGTGCTGCTGCACCCGGCCAGGCAGGCCGCGCCGAGCACCGCCACCAGGACCGCGCCCACCACTCGTGTTCCTGCCCTTGCCATCGCCACGAGGCCCTGCCTTTCCCTGCGGTTCGCCGCTACTGCGTGTGTGACTGCCGGGGTGAGAGTGCTGCGAGCGACCATCCCGGCGGGCCAAGTATCCGTCAAGGGGTACGGCGCTATGGCCGCCGGGGCGGTGCGGCGGGTCGTGCGGTGCGCGCGGAACCCGCCGGTCAGGCGCGGTCGGGCCGGGGCCGGCCGCGGCTCAGGGGCGGTCGGACCGCGAGCGGGCCGGGAGGTTGGCCCGGTCTCAGGCGCGCACCAGCAGCCGGAATTCGAAGGTGTAGCGGGAGGCCCGGTAGAGGTGGGAGCCGAATTCGATCGCGCGGCCCCGGTCGTCGTACGTGGTGCGCTGCATCGTCAGCAGCGCCGCGCCGGCCGGTTCCGCGAGCAGCCGGCTCTCCTCGGCGGTGGCGGCGCGGGCGCCGACGGTCTGCTCGGCGCTGTGCAGAGTGATGCCGTGGTGCCGCATCAGCGCGTACAGGCCGGTGGCCTCCAGCTCGGGGGTGGCCGGCTCCAGCAGGTCGCAGGGCAGGTAGTTGCACAGGTACGCCATCGGCTCGCCGTGCGTCAGACGCAGCCGGTGCACGACGGCGACCTGGCAGGACTCCGGCAGCCCGAGTGCGGCGGCGACGGCCGCGGGGGCGGGTCCGCGGGCGTTCTGCAGTACCCGGGTGCTGGGGTGCTGCCCGGCGGCGAGCAGATCGTCGTACAGGCTGCTCAATTCCAGCGGGCGCGCGACATGGCTGTGCACCACCTGGGTGCCGACCCCGCGGCGGCGCACCAGCAGACCCTTGTCGACCAGCGACTGGATGGCCTGCCGGACGGTGGGGCGGGACAGGCCGAGCCGGGCGGCGAGTTCGATCTCGTTGCCGAGCAGGCTGCCGGGGGCGAGGGTGCCGCTCTCGATGGCGGCTTCGAGCTGCCGGGCGAGCTGGAAGTACAGCGGTACGGGGCTGGCGCGGTCGACGGCGAGCCGCAGATCGCGGTGGCGCGGCGGCGGGCGGTCATCGGCGCGCGGCCCCGGCGCCTGTTTGGGTCCGGTCACGGATCCGTTGTCGGGTACGTGATCGGAACCGGGACCGGGTGCGTGCGGAGGCTCGCGCTGGGGCACGTAGGGAGCGTATCGACAGGTCAAGATCACCGGAAGTCCTTATGTCCGGACAAAGCGTTGACAGCGGGCGGACGGCGCGGGAGGTTGGGACAGCGCGCACGTCTCCCTCTTGCGAAGGGGCAGAGCAGCTATGCGGATCGGACTCATCGGCGCCGGGCGGATCGGCTCCTTCCACGCCGCCACGCTGGCCGCGCATCCCGATGTCGGCGAGCTGACGGTCGCCGACTCCGATCCGCTGCGGGCCCGGCAGGTCGCGACGGCGGTCGGCGGGCGGGCCGCGCTCTCGGTGGACGCGCTCTTCGAGGCGGCGCCGGACGCCGTGGTCATCGCCTCGGCGACCGCCGCGCACGCCGCGCTGATCACCCGGGCCGCGCGCGCCGGCGTCCCCGCCTTCTGCGAGAAGCCGGTCGCGCTCGACCTCTCCGGTACGGTGGCGGCGCTGCGTACGGTCCGGGCGGCGGGCGGTGTGCTGCAGATCGGTTTCCAGCGGCGCTTCGACGCCGGTTACGGCGCGGCGCGCGAGGCGGTACGGTCCGGGCGGCTCGGCCGGCTGCACACCGTGCGGGCGGTGACCTCCGATCCTGCGCCGCCGCCGGCCGCGTACGTACCGCAGTCCGGCGGGCTGTACCGGGACTGCCTGATCCACGACTTCGACATGCTGCGCTGGGTCACCGGCCGGGAGATCACCGAGGTGTACGCGGCGGGGGCGAACGGCGGCGCGGACTTCTTCCGGGCGGCGGGCGACGCGGACACCGCGGCGGCGCTGCTCACCCTGGAGGGCGGTCTGCTCGCGACGGCGACCGCGACGCGCTACAACGGCGCGGGCTACGACGTCCGGATGGAGTTGGCCGGGTCCGACGACCAGATCGCGGTCGGCACCGGCCCGCGCGCGCCGCTGCGCTCCGTCGAACCGGGCGCGCCGCCGGCCACCGCCGCCCCCTGGCCGGGCTTCCTCGACCGCTTCGCCCCCGCCTACCGCGCCGAACTCGCCGCCTTCCTGCGCGTCGTCCGCGGCACCGACCCCAATCCCTGCGAGGGTCATGAGGCGCTGCGCGCCCTCCTGGTCGCCGAGGCGTGCGAGATCTCGCGCCGCGAACACCGCCCGGTGGCGGTGGACGAGGTGGGCATGCGGGTACATGAGGACGATGTGAGCGGGGTGGTGGCATGAGGCGGCAGCGACTCGCCGCGCGGCGGGCGGGGACGGTGAGGGAATGAGGGCCGAGCGGATCGCCGGGGCGCCGATTTCCTGGGGGGTGTGCGAAGTGCCCGGCTGGGGGCATCAGTTGACGCCCGAGCGGGTGCTGGCGGAGATGGCCGGGCTCGGCATCGGCGCCAGCGAGTTCGGGCCCGACGGCTTTCTGCCGGGGCCGCTGCTGGCCGCGCACGGCGTGACCGCCGTCGGCGGTTTCGTCCCGGCGGTGCTGCACGACGCGGAGCACGACCCGCTGCCCGGCATCAGGGCCGCGCTCGACCGTTTCACCGCGGCGGGCGCCCGCACCCTCGTGCTGGCCGCCGCGACCGGCCTCGACGGCTACGACGAGCGGCCCGCGGTCTCCCCCGAGGGGTGGCACCTGCTGCTGTCGCGGCTCGACGAGGCCGCCGCCCTCGCCGCGTCGCTGGGCGTCACCGCCACGCTGCACCCGCATGTCGGCACCGTCGTGGAGGGCCCCGCCGAGGTGGACCGGGTGCTCGACGGCAGCGGCATCGGCCTGTGCCTCGACACCGGCCACCTCCTCATCGGCGGCACCGACCCGGTCGCCCTCGCGCACCGCGCGGCCGGCCGCGTGGGCCACGTCCACCTCAAGGACGTCGACCCGGACACGGCCGCCGCCGTCCGCGACGGCCGCACCACGTACACCGCCGCCGTCAAGGACGGCCTCTACCGCCCCCTCGGCCACGGCGGCCTCGATCTGCGCGCCCTGGTCACCGACCTCGAAGCGGCCGGTTACACCGGCTGGTACGTCATGGAGCAGGACACCGTCCTCACCGAGGAACCCCCACCGGACCAGGGCCCGTTGGCCGACGTCCGCACCTCGCTGCGCTGGCTGGCCGACGCGTGACCGGTCACGCACCGCGGCCGGAGCGCACATCGGGAGCCGCGCGATGAGCGCCGCGTACGACGTGATCACCGTCGGCCGGGTCGGGGTCGATCTGTACCCGGAGCAGAGCGGAGTGGGCCTGGCGGACGTGCGGAGCTTCGCCAAGTCGCTGGGCGGGACGGCGAGCAATGTGGCGGTCGCCGGGGCCCGGCTGGGGCTGCGGACGGCGCTGCTGAGCGGGGTCGGCGACGATCCCTTCGGCGGCTACGTACGGGGCGCGCTGCGGGACTTCGGCGTGGACGACGCGCTGGTCACCACGGTGCCCGGGGTGCAGACCCCCGTCGTCTTCTGCGAGCTGTTCCCGCCCGACGACTTCCCGATCTACTTCTACCGGCGGCCGGTCGCACCCGACCAGTGCCTGACGCCTGACCGGCTCGACCGGGCGGCGGTGCGCGCCGCGCGGGCCCTGTGGATCACCGGTTCCGCGCTGGCCGTGGAACCCACCCGCTCCACCGTCTTCGCCGCGCTGGAGGCCCGCGAGGGCGGCGAGGTCTGGTTCGACCTCGACTGGCGGCCCGGCTTCTGGGCGGACGCCGCCGAGGCACCGGACCTCTACGCCCGCGCGCTGTCGTACGCCTCGGTGGCCGTCGGCAATATCGCCGAGGCCGAAGTCGCGACCGGCAGCCGCGATCCGGAGACCGCGGCCGGCCTGCTGCTGCGGCACGGCGTGCGCACCGCGATCGTCAAGCAAGGCCCGGCCGGCGTGCTCGGCCGGACCGCCCGCGAGCAGCACGTCGTCCCGCCCGTCCCGGTCAAGGCCGTCAACGGCCTCGGCGCGGGCGACGCCTTCGGCGGCGCGCTGTGTGCCGGTCTGCTGTCGGGCGCGCCGCTCCCGGACACCCTGCGCGCCGCCAACGCGGCGGGCGCCCTGGTCGCCGCCCGCCTCGCCTGCGCGGACGCGATGCCGACCCGCGCCGAGATCGACGCGATGCTCGCCGCGCCGAACGCGACAGCCGCCGCGGGCGCAGGCACGGGCACGGGCACGGGAGTCGAGGAGGAAGCGTGACGCATCTGGCCGCGGGCAGCACCGCCAGGGACGGGTACGACCTGTGGGTGGAGCCGGAGACCGCCGGGTGGGCGTACTCGTCGCTGCGGGTGCTGACGCTGGAGCCCGGCGGGGAGCGGCGGTTCGCGGCCGGGGAGAGCGAATGGATCGTGCTGCCGCTGGCGGGCGCGGCCACGGTGGAGGTGCTGGACGGCGCCGGGGAGCGGGCCGTCTTCCCGCTGCGCGGGCGCGCCTCGGTCTTCGACGGGGTCAGCGACTTCGCGTATGTGCCGCGGGACGCGCGGGCGGTGCTGCGCAGCCCCGGCGGCTGCCGCCTCGCGCTGGCGGGCGCGCGCTGCGAACGGCGGCTGGCGGCGCGCCACGGCCCGGCGTCCGCGGTGCCGGTGGAGGTGCGCGGGGCCGGCGGCGCGACCCGCCAGGTCAACAACTTCGCGGCGGCGGACGCCTTCGGCTGCGACCGTCTGATCGCGGTGGAGGTGCTGACCCCCGGCGGCAACTGGTCCTCCTTCCCGCCGCACAAGCACGACGAGGCGGGCCCGCACGAGTCGGTCCTTGAGGAGATCTACTACTACGAGTTCGGCGGCGGCCCGGCCGCCCTGGGCTACCAGCGCGTCTATCCCTCCCCCGCCGGGGCGACCGATGTGCTGGCCGAAGTCCGCACCGGGGACGCGGTGTTGATCCCCGACGGCTGGCACGGCCCGAGCATGGCCGTGCCCGGCTACGACATGTACTACCTGAACGTGATGGCGGGTCCCGGCCCCGAACGGGCCTGGCTGATCAGTGACGACCCGGCGCACGCCTGGGTGCGCACGTCCTGGGCGGACCAACTCCCCGATCCCCGGCTGCCGTTGTACGGGCCGCCGCCCCAGGAAGGCACCGCATGAGCACCCGGCTCACCGTCGCGCAGGCCCTTGTCCGCTTCCTGTCCGTCCAGTTCACCGAACGCGACGGGGTGCGGCACCGCGCGGTCGCCGGGATGTGGGGCATCTTCGGGCACGGCAATGTGGCGGGCGTCGGCCAGGCGCTGGTGGAGGCCGGCCCCGGGGCGATGCCGTACCACCAGGGGCGCAACGAGCAGGCGATGGTGCACGCGGCGGTCGGCTACGCCCGTACGCGGCACGGCCTTTCGACGATGGCGTGCACGACCTCCATCGGCCCGGGCGCCACCAATCTGGTGACCGGCGCGGCGCTGGCGACGGTCAACCGGGTGCCGGTGCTGCTGCTCCCCGGCGACGTCTTCGCCACCCGCCCGGCCGACCCGGTGCTCCAGCAGCTCGAAGTGCCGTGGGCGTACGACGTCACCGTCAACGACGCGCTGCGGCCCGTCTCCCGCTACTTCGACCGGATCTGGCGACCGGAGATGCTGCCCGCCTCGCTGCTCCAGGCGATGCGGGTGCTGACCGATCCGGTGGCGACCGGCGCGGTGACGCTGGCGCTGCCGCAGGACGTGCAGGCCGAGGCGTACGACTGGCCGGACGAGCTGTTCCGTGAACGCGTCTGGCACGTACGGCGGCCGGTGCCGGACGCGGCCGCCCTGGCCGAGGCGGCGGCGCTGCTGCGCGGCGCGCGGCACCCGTTGATCGTGGCGGGCGGCGGGGTGCGGATCTCCGAAGCGGCGCCCGCGCTCGCGGAGTTGGCGACGGCGACGGGCATCCCGGTCGCGGAGACACAGGCAGGAAAGGGTTCGCTGCCCTGGGACCATCCGCTGGCGCTCGGCGGCATCGGCCACACCGGCAGCGCGCCCGCCGACGCGGCGGCGCGGGCCGCCGATGTGGTGCTCGGGGTCGGCACCCGCTGGACGGACTTCACCACCGCGTCCGGCTCGCTGTTCGCACCGGACGCCCGTTTCGTCAGCCTCAACGCGGCCTCCTTCGACGGCCACAAGATGGCGGGCCTCGCCCTCGTCGGGGACGCGCGGGCCGGACTCACCGCGCTGGCCGCGGAATTGACGGGGCATCAGGCACCGCCCGCCGCGTACGACACTGCCGGGTGGCGGGCCGTCACGGACGCGGCCTTCGGCGACGGCTCCGGCGACGGGCCGCCCTCGCAGAGCGAGGTGATCGGCGCGCTGGACGCCGTGCTGCACGACCGGGACGTGGTGGTCAACGCCGCCGGGTCGATGCCGGGCGACCTGCACAAGCTGTGGCGCTCCCGGGACGTGGAGCAGTACCACGTCGAATACGGCTTCTCCTGCATGGGATACGAGATCCCCGCCGCGATCGGCGTGAGGCTCGCGGCCCCCGACCGCGAGGTGTTCGCGCTCGTCGGCGACGGCACGTATCTGATGCTGCCGACCGAGGTGGTCACGGCGGTCCAGGAGGGCATCCCGATCAATGTGGTGATCGTCCAGAACCACGGATACGCCTCCATCGGCGGCCTGTCGCAACAGGTCGGCGCCGAACGCTTCGGCACCGCCTACCGCTTCCGCGCGCCGGACGGCTCCTTCACCGGCGAGCCGCTGCCGGTCGATCTCGCGGCCAACGCCGCCAGCCTCGGCCTTGAGGTCTTCACCGCCACCACCGCCAAGGAGCTGCGGGCGGCCCTGACCGCCGCCCGCGAGTCCCCGCGGCCGACCGCCGTCCACGTCGTCACCGACCCCGACCGCCCGGGGCCGCCCGCCGAGGCATGGTGGGACGTCCCGGTCGCCGAGGTCTCCACCCACCCCGCCACCCGGGAGGCGCGCACGGCGTACGACGGCGCCCGCCCGGCCCCGCACACCCGCCCGCGGCTCTAGGTGGGCGGGTGTCGCCGTATAAAGGGGGCATGGACTTCTCGCAGGCCGATGCCTATCTCGCGCGCACCGGGGTCGAGCGGCCCGCCGCAGCCGATGCCGCGTCGCTGCGCGCCCTGCACCTGGGGCACCAGATGACGGTGCCGTTCGAGAATCTCTCGATCCACCTCGGGCAGGACATCGTGCTCACCGAGGAAGCGCTGTACGAGAAGATCGTCGGGGCCCGACGGGGCGGATTCTGCTACGAGTTGAACGGTGCCTTCGGCGCGCTGCTGCGGTCGCTCGGCTACAGCGTGGAGCTGCTCGCCGCCCGGGTGATCGGCGAGGACGGCCGGCCGGGGCCTCCGTACGACCATCTGGCGCTGCGGGTGCGGACCGCGGACGGCGAACGCTGGCTCGCCGACGTCGGGTTCGGGCGCCACAGCCACTTCCCGCTGCGCTACGACGAGCGCGGCGAGCAGCGGGACCCCGGCGGGACCTTCCGGGTCGAGGAGACCCCGGACGGCGACCTGGTGGTGTCCAGGGGCGGGGTGCCGCAGTACCGGCTGGAGCAACGCCCGCGGCAGCTCGGCGACTTCGAGGCCACCTGCTGGTGGCAGCGGACCTCGCCGACGTCCCACTTCCGCACGTCCCTGATCTGCTCCCGCCTCACCGAGGACGGCCGCGTCAGCCTCTCGGGACGTTCACTCGTACGGACGACGGCCGCGGGCCGCGAGGAACACCACCTGTCCGAGGCGGAGGTCCTTCCGGCCTACCGCACGCACTTCGGCATCACCCTCGACAGGGAGCCGTCCGTCGCCCCGCTCGCGGCGTGAACAGCACGGACCGCAGCAGCACTTGGACCGGCGCCCGGCGCCCGTGCGGGCGCAGCGTGGCGTAACCCCCGGTGCAGTCCGGCCCGGTGAACACCCGGGCCGGCGCCCCGGTGTCGTTGTGCGGCGCGTAGGCGGGCCCGAGGGCGTGCGGCCCGAGCACCTCGGGCAGCGGGAGGCAGATCCCGCTCGGCGGGTCGGTGAGGACGCTGGTCAGGACGCCCCGCGGGGCCCGGAAGGTGTACGCGAAGGTGCCGGTGGCCGCGGACGCGGGGGCCGCGGGGAGGCAGCAGACCGCGAACAGGGCGGCGAGAGCGGCGGCGGTGACGGTGGTGCGCTGGCGCATGATGCGCGCACCGTACCGCAGCGGTCTCATGCTCCTCTCATGTCACGTTGCGGTGACAGCTCCCTCCTCCGCCCCCGAATCCGCCGGCGCGTGCCGGTAGCGTGCTGATCGCGTGCACCGCCCCGGCGCACGGCCCGCCACCGCCCGCACCGCAGCGGCCCTGCCGCAGTCGCAGGCCCCGAGGAAGGACGGCGATCCGCCGTGTACCGCTGGGAGATCACGCGGGCCGCACTGGCCCAGCGGGTGTTCGCCACCATCCGCAGCGAGAGCTACGACCAGGCCGCCGCGACCGCCGACACACTGCTCTCGGCGGGCCTGACCACGCTGGAGATCTCGCTCACCACGCCGTTCGCCCTGGAGGCGGTGACGACGCTGGTCCGCGAGGTGGGCGACGACGCGGTGATCGGCGCGGGCACCGTGCTGGACGCGGTGTCGGCGCGGATGGCGATCGAGGCGGGCGCCCGCTTCCTGCTCTCGCCGAGCCTGGACGAGGACGTGCTGCGCACCGGCCACCGCTACGGCGTCCCGGTCTTCCCCGGGGTCGCCACGCCCGGCGAGGTGGTGCGCGCGATGGAATGGGGCGCCGACGCGCTCACCCTCTACCCGGCGACGTCCTTCACCACCGCCTGGGTCACCGATGTGCGGGCGATCATGCCGCAGGCGGCGCTGCTGCCCTGCGGCGGCATCACCGTGGCCGCCGCGCCGGACTGGGTCGCGGCGGGCGCCGCCGCCGTCGGCATGGGCTCGGCCCTGACCTCGGGCGACCGCGAGACGGTCACCAAGCGCCTCACCGACCTCCTGGAACGGCTGGCCGACACCGCGTGACCGGAGGCCCCGTCCGGTTAAGCTGGCCCGTGGGGGACGCGGACCCGGAGGGGGATGTGTGAGCTTCATCGGAACGGTCGATCTGCACGCGGCGGGCGAGGACTTCACCGCCGACCCGTATCCCGTCTACGCGCGGCTGCGCGAGCGCGGGCCCGTGCACCGGGTCCGTACGCCGGAGACCGGCGAGATGTGGCTGGTCGTCGGCTACGAGGAGGCCCGCGCGGCGCTCGCCGACCCCCGGCTCAGCAAGAACTGGCTGTCGGTGATGCCGGACGGCGCGGAACTGGCGGGCTTCGCCAGTCACATGCTCGACTCCGATCCGCCGCGGCACACCCGGCTGCGCAAGCTGGTGGCGCGGGAGTTCACCCCGCGCCGGGTGGAGGCGCTGCGCCCGCGGGTGCAGGCGATCACCGATGGGCTGATCGACGCGATGCTGCCGCACGGCGCCGCCGATCTGGTCGACGCGCTGGCCTTCCCGCTGCCGATGACCGTCATCTGCGAACTGCTCGGCGTACCCGACCTGGACCGCGAGGCGTTCCGCGGCTGGTCCAACGAGATCGTCGGGCCGACCGGACCCGACGCGGAGGCCGCGGCCGTCACCGCGATGACGTCGTATCTCGTGGAGCTGATCGAGGACAAGCGCTGCACCGCGCCGCGCGACGACCTGCTCAGCGCGCTGATCCGCACCCGGGACGAGGACGACGACCGGCTCTCGCCCGAGGAGCTGGTCGGCATGGCCTTCCTACTGCTGGTCGCGGGCCATGAGACGACGGTCAATCTGATCTCCAACGGGATGCTGGCGCTGCTCCGGCACCCCGGTCAACTGGCCGCGCTGCGCGCCGATCCCGGGCTGCTGGACGGCGCGGTCGAGGAGATGCTGCGCTACGACGGGCCGGTCGAGACGGCGACCTGGCGGTTCGCCGGCGAGACGCTGGAGATCGGCGGGGCGCGGATCACGGCCGGCGAGCCCGTACTGATCGCGCTGGCCTCGGGCGACCGCGACCCGGACCGTTTCCCGGAGCCGGACACGTTCGACATCCGCCGCAGGACGCAGGGGCACCTGGCGTTCGGCCACGGCATCCACTACTGCCTGGGCGCCCCGCTGGCCCGGCTTGAGGGCCGGATCGCGGTGCGTACGCTGCTGGAGCGCTGCCCGGACCTGGCGCTGGCCGCGGCGCCCACGGCCCTCACCTGGCGCCCCGGCCTGCTGATCCGCGGGGTGCACAAGCTGCCGGTGACCTTCTGACGGTCCGCCGGGCGGACACCGGAGCGGGGCGCGCGCCCGGCAGTCGGACGGCTCCGACAAGGGCGAGGCGTACGCCCTAGACTCGCGGCGGCGCCCAAGCCCGCGCCCCGCGTTCCGTGTGACCTGCCAGGAGGCACCCCGTGTCAGTCGTCGCCGTCCCCGGCTCCAAGTCGGTGACCGCCCGCGCCCTCTTCCTCGCCGCCGCGGCGGACGGTACGAGTGCGCTGCGCCGTCCGCTGCTGTCGGACGACACCGACGGCTTCGCGGAGGGGCTGGTCCGGCTCGGGTACCGGGTCGAGCGCGAGCCGGACGTGTGGCGGATCACCGGCCGCCCGGCCGGGCCCGCGGTGCCGGAGGCGGACGTCTACTGCCGTGACGCGGCCACCGCCGCCCGCTTCCTGCCCGCGCTGGCCGCCGCGGGCCACGGCACGTACCGCTTCGACGCCTCCGCGCAGATGCGGCGCCGGCCGGTGGCGCCGCTGACCGGCGCGCTGCGCTCGCTCGGGGTGGACCTGACGCACGAGGAGGCGGAGGGCCATCTGCCGCTGACCGTGGTCGCGGGCGGCCTCAAGGGCGGGGCGATCGAGCTGGACGCGGGGCTGTCCTCGCAGTTCCTGACCGCGCTGCTGCTGGCCGGGCCGCTGATGGCCGAGGGCCTGCGGATCCGCGTCACGGATCTGGTGTCGGCGCCCTATGTGGAGATCACCCTGGCGATGATGCGGCGCTTCGGTGTCGAGGTCGCCCGCGAGGGCGACACCTTCGTGGTGCCGCCGGGCGGCTACCGCGCCACCGACTACCCGGTGGAGCCGGACGCCTCCACGGCGAGCTACTTCTTCGCCGCCGCCGCGCTCAGCGGCCGCGGCGCGACCGTGGAGGGCCTCGGCGCGGACGCCCTCCAGGGCGACCTGGCCTTCGTGGAGGTGCTGCGGCGGATGGGCGCCGACGTCGAGATCGGTACGGACGCCACGACGGTCACCGGCACGGGCCGGCTGTCCGGACTCACCGTCAACATGCGCGACATTTCGGACACGATGCCGACGCTGGCGGCCATCGCCCCGTTCGCGGACGGCCCGGTGCGGATCGAGGACGTCTACAACACCCGGATCAAGGAGTGCGACCGGCTGGAGGCGTGCGCGGACAATCTGCGCCGCCAGGGCGTCGAGGTGGCCACCGGCCGGGACTGGATCGAGATCCGGCCCGGGACCCCGGCGCCCGCGACCATCGCCTGCCACGGCGACCACCGCATCGCGATGAGCTTCTCCGTCGCCGCGCTGCGCACGCCGGGCACGGTCCTGGACGACCCGGGGTGCGTGAAGAAGACCTTCCCCGGCTTCCACGAGGTCTTCGCGGCGACCCGCGCGGAGTGGGGCGTCTGAGAGGACCGAGGCCGGGCCCCCTGCGGTGCGGGCTCAGCCGGCGTGCGTGGAGAACATCCCGCCGGTCGGGCCCTGCTTGTCGCCGCCCTGCGCCTTCTTGAGCGCGTTGGCCAGGCCCTCGATGGTCATGGACTGGAGGATCACCCGCCCGTTGCCCTCCAGGGTGGCCAGGGACAGGCCCTCGCCGCCGAACACGGCGTTCATGATGCCCTGGCGGTTGAGGCCGCCGATCCGCTGGACGCCGTACTGGATGCCTTCCTCGAAGGCGACGATGCAGCCGGTGTCGACCTCGATCCGGCCGCCGAAGTCGGCGGGGTTGAGGTCGATGAAGTTGCCCGCGCCCGCGATGATCACCGTGCCGTGGCCGGTGAACTTCTCCAGGATGAAGCCCTCGCCGCCGCTCATGCCCTGCCGTCCGCCCGCGAAGGCGATGCCGAACTGCACGGTGGACTCGGCCGCCACGAAGGCGTCCTTCTCGGCGAACCAGGCGCGCGAGCCGTTCAGCTCCAGCGCCCGCATCTCGCCGGGCAGCACACCGGCGAAGCCGACGGTGCCCTCGCCGCCGGAGGCGGTGAAGTACTGGAAGGCCAGTGACTCGCCGGCCAGGGCGCGCTGGCCGACCTGCATCGCGGTGCCCATGGCCTGCCGCAGCATGCCGCCCATGCCGCCACTGCCGCCGCCTCCCCCGGGACCGCCGGAGCCGCCGCCCTGCCGGGCGCCGGGCCCGCCGAGCCGGGTCTCCATCGACACATTGGCGGTCTTGAAGAGGAACTTCCCGGCCTCGCAGTACACCGTCTGGCCGGGGTTGAGGGAGCAGACCGCCATCTGCATGGCGTTGCCGACGATCTCCTGCTGGAGGGTCACTGCGGACTCCTAGGACGTGCGGGGCACGCTCCGTGCGCGGGAACGTGCGGGAAATACGTGAGAACGGTACCCATCGGACGGGCCGGTCACCGGACCTGTCGTCCGACCGGTGCCGTCCTGCCGGACCGTCCTGTCAACGTACCGCCCGCGCGATTCGGTTCCGCACCGGATCCGGGCCGCCGTGTCCCGGCCCGCCGGCCTGCCCCGGGCCCGGTCCCGTACCGTCCTGGCCGTCGGCCTGCGCCGGCAGCCGTACGGGGCGCTCGCCGCCGGTTTCGAGGAAGCGGGCCAGCGGGAGGGTGGCGGCGCCCACGGTGACCGCGTCGGCGCCGAGCCTGCCCAGCTCGATCGAGGTCTGTTCGCAGGGCTGGCGCAGCGAGTAGGCGGCGGCGACCTCCCGGACGGTGGGCAGCAGCCGGGGGCCGAGCAGCAGGCCGGCCCAGCCGCCGATGACGATGCGCTGCGGGTTGAAGAGATTGATCAGGTCGGCGATCCCGGCGCCCAGGTACTCGGCGGCCTCGGCGAGCAGCGCCCCGGCCTCCGGGTCGTGGTCGGCGGCGGCGATCAGCGCGGCCAGGCCCGTCTCCTCGCTGACCCCCTCGGGCGCGCCGGGCCAGCGGCCGAGCAGCGCCTCGGCGCCGACGTACGCCTCCAGGCAGCCGCGCGAGCCGCAGCGGCAGGTGCGCCCGCCGACCCGCAGGGTGGTGTGGCCCCACTCCCCCGCGCTGCTGCTGGCGCCGCGGTACGGCTGACCGTCGGCGACCACGGCGGCGCCGACGCCGGAGCCGAGCAGCGCGATCACGACATTGCCCGAGCCGCGTCCGCCGCCGAACCACATCTCGGCCTGGCCGAGGGTCTTGGCACCGTTGTCAATGTGCAGCGGGAGCGCGGTGCCGGCCCGCAGCAGCCGGCCGAACGGCACGGCGTCCCAGCCGATGGTCTGGCCGTGCACCACGACGCCGTCGCCCTCGCCGGGCGCGGTGTCGCCCTGTTCGACGATGCCGGGCACGCCGATGCCGACGCCGAGCACCTCGCTGTCGTCGATCCCGGCCTCGCGGACCACCGACTCGATGCCTTCGAGGGCGAGCCGTACGACGTGGTCGACGTCGTGGCCGCTGTCGGACAACGGCAGGTCGGCGGAGGCCCGTTCGGTCAGCGCGAGGTCGAACAGCTCGACCCTGACCCGGGTTTCGCCGACGTCCACGCCCACCACGTACCCGTACCCCGCGGAGACCTGGAGCAGGATGCGCGGCCGGCCGCCGTCGGACTCGACGGCGCCCGCCTCCTCGACCATGCCGTCGGCGATCAGCTCGCCGACGACGTTGCTGATCGACCCGGCGCTCAGGCCGGTGTCCCGGCCCAGCTCCTGACGGCTGAGGGGTCCCTCGAAATACAAATGACGCAGAAGCGATGCACGGTTGCCGCGCCGCAGGTCACGCACTGTTCGCTTGCCGCGTTCAGCCACTTTGTCGCCCTCCCGGCTCGTCCGGCGTGAATCTATCGCTGCACAGGGTCTTGACGCCACCTTTTCTCACAAGTTAAATCACGGCCTGAATTAAGGCACAGGCGCTGTTCACTTCCTGAAGTGGACCCACCTCTGAGAGGGAACCGTTATGCGCACCTCCAGCACCTCCAGCAGACTCCTCGCGGCCACTGCCCTCGTGGCCGCGCTCGGTCTCACCCTCTCCGCCTGTGGCGGCGGGGACGACGACAACGGCAGCAGCGGCAGCAAGGGCAAGTCCTCCAGCGGCGGCACGCTGACGTACTGGGCGAGCAACCAGGGCACCAGCCTCGACAACGACAAGCAGGTGCTCACCCCCGAACTGGCCAAGTTCACCCAGCAGACCGGCATCAAGGTCAAGCTGGAGGTCATCCCGTGGTCGGACCTCCTCAACCGGATCCTGGCCGCGGCCACGTCCGGCCAGGGCCCCGACGTGCTGAACATCGGCAACACGTGGTCGGCCTCCCTCCAGGCCACCGGCGCCCTGCTGCCCTTCGACGACGCGACGTTCGCCAAGATCGGCGGCAAGGACAAGTTCGCGCCCGCCTCGATCGCCGCCGCCGGCGCGGCCGGCAAGGACCCGGCCGCGGTGCCGCTGTACTCGATGGCGTACGGGCTGTACTACAACAAGAAGATGTTCGCCGACGCGGGCATAGCCAACCCGCCCAAGACCTGGGACGAGCTGGTCGCGGACGGCAAGAAGCTGACCACCGGCGGCCACTACGGTCTGGCGGTCGAGGGCGGCAACGGTTCCGAGAACATCCACCACGCCTTCGTGCTGGCCAAGCAGCGGGGCTCGGACTGGTTCGACGCGTCCGGCAAGGCGACCTTCGACACCCCGAACAACGTCGCCGCGGTGAAGCAGTACGTCGACTTCATCGCCAAGGACAAGATCGCCGCCAAGGGCAACGCGGAGTACGCGCAGAACCAGACCATCACCGACTTCGCCACCGGCAAGGCCGCGATGATGATGTGGCAGTCCGCCGCCACCTCCATCAAGTCGCACGGCATGAACCCGGACCAGTACGGCGTGGTCCCGGTCCCGACCCAGCAGGCGGGCGCGACCGGTGACGCCGGTGTCACCTCGATGGTGGCCGGCATCAACCTGGCGGTCTTCAAGAACTCCAAGAACATCGACGGCGCCCTGAAGTTCGTCAACTTCATGACCAGCGACGCCGAGCAGAAGACCCTCAACTCCACGTACGGTTCGCTGCCGCCGGTCAAGGCCGCGCAGAGCGACCCGGCGTTCCAGACCCCGGACCTGAAGACGCTGGCGAGCGTGCTGGGCAGCTCGGCCGCCCCGCTGCCGCAGGTGCCCAACGAGGCGCAGTTCGAGACCCTGGTCGGCACCGCGGTCAAGGACCTGTTCGCGGACGCCGCGGCCGGCAAGGACGTGACCACCGACTCCGTCAAGGCCGCGCTGTCCAAGGCGCAGCAGCAGATGCCCGCTTCCTAAGGATCGGCTCCATGACTGCCACCGCCCCTCCTCGGAGCGCCCCCGAGGCCGGCCCCTCCGACGGCAAGTCCGTCGGAAGGGGCCGGCTCCGGCCGCGTGTTCCCGATCGGCTGCGCCGCGTCGGCGTGCCGTATCTGATGCTGTTCCCCGCTCTCATCCTCGAACTGCTGATCCACCTGGTGCCGATGATCGTCGGCATCGTGATCAGCTTCAAAGGTCTCACCCAGTTCTTCATCCGCGACTGGGGCAGCGCGCCCTGGACCGGCCTGGACAACTACCGCATGGCGGTCAAGTTCAACCAGCCGGTGGGCGAGGCGCTGCTGCACTCGTTCTGGGTGACCGTCCTGTTCACCCTGCTGTCGGTCGGCTTCTCCTGGCTGATCGGCACCGCGGCGGCGATCCTCATGCAGGACGCCTTCCGCGGCCGGGCGGTCCTGCGCGCGATCTTCCTGGTGCCGTACGCGCTGCCGGTCTACGCGGCCGTCATCACCTGGGCGTTCATGTTCCAGCAGGACACCGGCCTGGTGAACCACGTGCTGCACGACCAGTTGCACGTCACGTCCAACAAGCCGTTCTGGCTGATCGGTGACAACAGCTTCTGGGCGCTCGTCATCGTCTCGGTGTGGAAGTCCTGGCCGTTCGCGTTCCTGTGCCTGATGGCCGGCCTGCAGAACATCCCGCGCGAGCTGTACGAGGCCGCGGCGATGGACGGAGCGGGCATCTGGCAGCAGATCCGCAAGATCACCCTGCCGTCGCTGCGGCCGGTCAACCAGGTGCTGGTCCTGGTGCTGTTCCTGTGGACGTTCAACGACTTCAACACGCCGTTCGTGCTGTTCGGCAACTCCGCGCCGCACTCGGCCGACCTGATCTCCATCCACATCTACCAGTCGTCGTTCATCACCTGGAACTTCGGCTCGGGCTCGGCGATGTCCGTGCTCCTGCTGCTCTTCCTGCTCGTGGTGACCGCGTTCTACCTGCTGTTCACACGGAAGCGGGACGTCGATGCCTAGGATCCCCGTTCAGCCGTCGCCGATGGCCTCCCCGAAGTCCTTCCTGTGGACCCGCCGGATCTTCCTGACCCTGCTGCTGCTGTTCGTGCTCACCCCCGTGTACGTGATGCTCAGCTCGTCGCTGAAGAAGCTCCAGGACGTCCAGGGCTCCTTCCAGTGGCTCCCCAACGGGATCACCTTCCGGCCGTACGTGGACATCTGGAAGACCGTGCCGCTGGGGCACTACTTCATGAACTCGCTGATCGTCTCGGTGAGCGCCACGCTCTTCTCGGTGATCATCGCGATCTTCGCGGCGTACGGCGTGAGCCGGTACCGCTTCCCCGGCCGCCAGTTCTTCACCGTGACGGTGCTGTCCACGCAGATGTTCCCCGGCATCCTGTTCCTGCTGCCGCTGTTCCTGATCTTCGTCAACATCGGCAACAGCACGGGCATCCAGCTCTACGGCAGCCGGCTCGGCCTGATCATCACCTACCTCACCTTCTCCCTGCCCTTCTCCATCTGGATGCTGGTCGGGTACTTCGACTCCATTCCGCGCGACCTCGACGAGGCCGCGAAGGTGGACGGCTGCGGCCCGTTCGGCGCGCTGTTCCGGGTCGTGGTGCCGGCCGCCATCCCCGGCATCGTCGCGGTGTGCGTCTACGCCTTCATGACGGCGTGGGGCGAAGTGCTCTTCGCGTCCGTCATGACCAACGACTCCACCCGCACGCTCGCCGTGGGTCTGCGCGGCTACGCCAGCCAGAACGACGTGTACTGGAACCAGGTCATGGCCGCCTCGCTCGTGGTGAGCGTGCCGGTGGTCGCCGGATTCCTGCTCCTGCAGCGTTACTTGGTGGCCGGGCTCACCGCCGGCGCCGTCAAGTGACCCCGACCCCTCATGAATTGGGAAACTCTGTGAACGACCTGAGCAATCTTCCCGCCGATTTCGTCTGGGGCGCGGCCACCGCCGCCTACCAGATCGAGGGCGCGGCGGACGAGGACGGCCGGGCCCCGTCCATCTGGGACACCTTCTCGCACACTCCCGGCAAGGTGGCGGGCGGCGACACCGGCGACGTCGCCTGCGACCACTATCACCGCTGGCCCGAGGACCTGGAGCTGATGCGGGCCCTCGGTATCGACTCCTACCGCTTCTCCGTCGCCTGGCCCCGGGTGATCCCGCAGGGTTCGGGCGCGGTGAACGCGGCCGGCCTGGCCTTCTACGACCGGCTGGTGGACGCGCTGCTGGAGGCGGGCATCACGCCCAACGCCACGCTGTACCACTGGGACCTGCCGCAGGCGCAGCAGGACCTGGGCGGCTGGCCGGAGCGGGAGACCGCCGAGCGGTACGCGGAGTACGCGGCCGTGGTCGGGCAGGCGCTCGGTGACCGCGTCAAGGACTGGGCGACGCTCAACGAGCCGCTGTGCTCGGCCTGGATCGGCCATCTGGAGGGCACCATGGCCCCCGGCTGGACGGATCTGACGGCGGCGGTGCGCGCCTCGTACCACCTGCACGTCGGTCACGGCCTGGCCGTCAAGGCGCTGCGGGCGGCCCACTCCGATCTGCGGATCGGCATCGTCAACAACCTCAGCCCGTGCGAGCCGGCCACCGACCGCGACGCCGATGTCGCGGCGGCCCGGCGCGCCGACGGCCACACCAACCGCTGGTGGCTGGACCCGATCCACGGCCGCGGCTACCCGCAGGACATGGTGGAGCTGTACGGCGTCGACCTGCCGATCAAGGACGGCGACCTGGAGTCGATCGCGGCTCCGCTGGACTGGCTGGGGCTGAACTACTACTTCCGCAACGTCATCACGGACGACCCGACGGGTCCGGCGCCGTACGCCAAGTCGGTGTACCTGCCGGGCGTGCGGCGGACCGCGATGGACTGGGAGGTCAACGCCGACGGTCTGGAGCAGCTGCTGGTCCGGCTCTCGGAGGAGTACGGCGCGCGCCGGATCTTCGTGACCGAGAACGGTTCCGCCTATCACGACACGGTGGGCCCCGACGGGCAGGTGGACGACCCCGAGCGGTCCGCCTACCTGGAGGAGCACCTGGCCGCGTGCGCGCGGGCGGTGCGCCGCGGGGTGCCGCTGGCCGGCTACTACGCCTGGTCGCTGCTGGACAACTTCGAGTGGGCGTACGGCTACGACAAGCGCTTCGGTCTGGTGCACGTCGACTACGCCACGCAGAAGCGCACGATCAAGGGCAGCGGGCGCCGCTACGCGGACATCATCGCCGCCCACCGCCGCCGGGTGCGGCGCGCGGCCTGAGCCGCTGCGTACCGCGGCTGCGGGGCGCCGCGGGGCGGTGGAACGGCCGGGAAGCCGTTCCACCGCCCCGCGGCGCCGCGGGCGTCAGCTCCCGCCGGCCGGCCGTTCGATGAGCCGGCCGGCGGGCTCGCCCGTCACCCGGCCGTCGCGCGCGACGGGTTCACCGCGCAGCCAGGTGCTCCGTACGACGCCGTGCAGGGTCTTGCCCGCGTAGGCCGTGATCGGGTTGCGGTGGTGCAGGTGCGCGGGGTCGACGGTGAAGGTCTCCTCCGGTGCCAGCACCGCGAAGTCGGCGTCGTGGCCCTCGGCGACGGCGCCCTTGGCGGTGAGCCCGGCGAGCCGGGCGGGCCCGGTGGACATCCAGCGGGCGACGTCGGCGACGGTGTGGCCGCGCCGCCTGGCCTCGGTCCAGACGGCGGGCAGCCCGAGTTGCAGGGACGAGATGCCGCCCCAGGCGGTGGCGAAGTCGCCGGTGTCCCGGTTCTTGAGGTCGACGGTGGACGGCGAGTGGTCGGAGACCACGCAGTCGATGGTGCCGTCGGCGAGCGCCTGCCAGAGCAGGTCCTGGTTGGCGGCCTCGCGGATCGGCGGGCAGCACTTGAACTCGGTGGCCCCGTCCGGCACTTCCTCTGCTGTCAGGGTGAGGAAGTGCGGGCAGGTCTCCACCGTGACCCGGACGCCGGACCGCTTGGCGGCGGCGATCAGCGGCAACGCGCCGGAGGAGGACAGGTGCAGGACGTGGACGCGGGCGCCGAGCCGCTCGGCCAGTGCGATCAGTCCGGCGATCGCGGTGTCCTCGGCGGCGCGCGGCCGGGAGGCGAGGAAGTCGGCGTAGCGCGGGCCGCCACGCCGCGGGGCGCCGTCGATCAGTCCCGGGTCCTCGGCGTGCACGATGAGCAGCCCGTCGAAGCGGGTCAACTCGGTGAGCGCGTCGGCCAGTCCGTCCGGGGACAGCTGCGGGAACTCGTCCACGCCGGAGGGCAGCAGGAAGCACTTGAAGCCGAACACACCGGCGTCGTGCAGCGGCTGAAGGTCCTTCAGATTGCCGGGCACGGCGCCGCCCCAGAAGCCGACGTCGGTGTGCACCCGGCCGCGCGCGGTGTCCTGCTTGACCGTCAGATGCGCGGTGGTGGTGGTCGGCGGGATGCTGTTGAGCGGCATGTCGACCAGGGTGGTGATGCCGCCGGCCGCCGCGGCGGCGGTGGCCGTGGCGAAGCCCTCCCATTCGGTGCGGCCCGGGTCGTTGATGTGCACATGGGTGTCGACCAGGCCGGGCAGCAGGACGTCCGCGCCGAGGTCGGTCAGCCGGGCGCCGTCCGGGACGGCCGAGTCGTAGGGGCGTACCGCGGTGATCACACCATCGGCGACGGCGACGTCCGCGGGCCGTTCGCCCTCGGGGGTCACCACGCGCCGCGACCGCAGGATCAGCTCCGCCGCGTCCTTCACGTACCCTCCAACCACCGCTTCAACAATCCGTTGAACGAAATGTGCAGGAAGATCCCGCGGACCGTCAAGGGCGTGTAAGCTTCCGCACAGCGGAAACCAATTTTCGCAAGGGTACGCTCGCGCACCACCGGCGGGCACGCCCACGCAGCTGCCGACCATGCCGAGGAGAGCACGTGTCTGCTGACCGCGCCGGGGGCGTCCAGTCGCTCGAACGGGCCTTCGACCTGCTGGAGCGCATGGCGGACGCGGGCGGAGAAGTCGGGCTCAGCGAACTGTCGACCAGCAGCGGGCTGCCGCTGCCGACCATTCACCGGCTGATGCGCACCCTGGTGAGCTGCGGCTACGTCCGCCAGCAGGCCAACCGGCGGTACGCGCTCGGCCCGCGGCTGATCCGGCTCGGCGAGACCGCGTCCCGGCTGCTGGGCACCTGGGCCCGGCCGTTCCTCGCGGAACTGGTGGAGGCGACCGGCGAGACGGCCAACATGGCGCTGCTGGACGGCGACGAGGTCGTCTATGTGGCGCAGGTGCCGTCCCGGCACTCGATGCGGATGTTCACCGAGGTCGGCCGCCGGGTGCTGCCGCACTCCACGGGCGTCGGCAAGGCGCTGCTCGCGGATGTGCCGCCGCAGGACGTACGGGCGCTGCTGGCCCGTACCGGCATGCCCGCGCTCACCGAGCGGACGATCACCGAACCGGACGCATTCCTCGCCGAGCTGGAGCGGATCCGCGCCCTCGGCTACGCGGTGGACGACAACGAGCAGGAGGTCGGGGTGCGGTGCCTCGCGGTGACCGTGCCCGACTCCCCCACCATGGCGGCGATCTCCATCTCGGGGCCCGCGGGCCGGGTCACCGAAGCGGCCACCGACAAGATCATCCCGGTGCTGCACCAGGTCGCGCGGGAGCTGTCGGCGGCGCTGGCGAACACCACGCCGGCGGTCCCGGCGCCCTGACACCGGTCGCCGCCCGTCAGCACATCCAGGGTCAGCGCTGCCGGGTCGCCCGCTCCACGGCGAGCCGCAGTTCCGCGACCGGTTCGGCCAGCGCGCTGACCGAACCGAGAGCCGCGGCGACCAGTAAGAGGGAGTGCCGCAGCACCTCGGTGTCCAGCTTTCCCGGCGGTCCCGGCAGGGCCGCGAGCCGGGTCAGCGCGTCCAACTCGTCCTCCGCGACGGCCCGGTCGGGCAGCGCGGGGCGGTAGGCCGCCAGTTCCCGCCGCACGCGGGCCACCGCCGCCCGTAACTCCGCCACCGCCGGCGTGCCGTCCGCCGCCGCCGTCCGGGCGGCCGCGCCGCCACGGTCGTCGTCGACCACCTGTGTCTCCCCCACCGCGAACTTCTGCCTCACACCCACTCCGCCCCGGCTGTCCGACCATGCCGCCCGGAGCCGATCAGTAAACGCGAAGGTATGGGCGTCGCGCTATACGGTCTTCAAAAAATGCGCCAAATTCGCTGGACCGAGGGTTTGTTGGTTTGGCGGCGCGTCCCCTTGTCCCGCTTCGGCCGCGCGGCCCCCGACCCGCCAGACGGTGACGTCCAGGCTGGCACTGGGTGCCGGGGCCTCCAGCGGACTGAAGGCCCGGAACACCACGAGCGCGACCGTGCCGTCCGACGTCCGCAGGCAGAGCCGGGTGCCGTTCGCCACAGCCCGGCGCGGTATCGAGACCCGCTCGAAGGTGCCGCTCTCGCAGCCCGCCAGGGTGGCGGGCGCCCGCGGGTCCAGCAGCGCGAGGGTGCCGTGTTCCGGCTCGGTGGCGAACGCCTCGGCCTGTTCGGTGTAGCCGATGTCCCCGGTCAGCGGTCCCGGGCTGAGCACCGGCGGGTCGGTGACGAAGGACAGGCCGTAGCCGGCGGGGAGTTGGAGGCCCCGGTAGAGGGTGCCGGCCGGTCCCGACGGGGTGACGGGCGTCAGCGGCGGCGGCTCCGGCGATCCGGTCGCGTCGCCGCCCCCGGTGCCGGGGTCGGCCGGACGTGTGGTGGCGCCGGGACCCGAGGGCGACGGCCGGACGCTGGGCGCCCCGCCCGCCGCGGGCGACGTGGGCGCCGCGCCGCTCACCCGGTGGTCGCTCCCGCCACCGTCACGGCCCATGACCACGGCTCCCGCGACGGCCGCGACGGCGAGGGCGGCGACGGCCGCCACCACGGTGCCGCCTCTGCGGCGGGCGGGCGTCCGCTGGAGGTGCGGCAGGTGGGGGCGGTACTGCGGCAGATGTGCGGTGGGGCGGGCCCAGCCGTAGTGCAGCGGGCTCGGCGGCCCGGCCGGCGGCGGGGCCAGCGGTATCGGCGGGGCGGGCGGCGGCATCGCCGGGACGATCGCGGCGAGCAGTGCGGGCGGCAGCCAGCGGTCGGCCCGGCGCAGCGCGGCGTCCGGCGCGGCCTGCGCGCACATCGCGATGATCTGCGCGGGCGAGGGCCGCAGCGCCGGGTCCTTGATCAGGCAGCGGGTGACGATCTCGCGCAGTTCGCCGGGGAGTTCATTGAGGTCGGGGTCGTCCTGGGGGCTCCTGGCCGGTGCCTCGTCGGCCGGTCCCGTACCCGGCGGGCCGCCGACGGGCGTGCCGATCGCGGCGTGGACGGCGATCCGGCCGAGCGCGAAGACATCGGAGGCGGGTCCCGTGGGCTTGCCCGCGGCCTGTTCAGGCGCGGCGAAGACCGGTGCGGCTCCGGTGATCCCGGCGAGACCGAAGTCCTTGACCCGGGGGCCGTCGGCGGCCAGCAGCACCTGGGCCGGGCTCAGGTCGCCGTGCACGACGCCCGCGTGGTGCAGGGTGCGCAGCGCCTCGGCGATCCCGGCGACCAGCCGCAGCACGCTCGGCACCGGCAGCGGCCCCGTCGTGTCGACGGCGGTGCGCAGGGACAGGCCGGGAACGTATCCGGTGGCCAGCCACGGGCCGGTGCCGTCCGGCTCGCTGCCCTCGGGGCGCCCGTCCTGCCCGTCGCCGTCGTCCGGATCGCGGTCGTCCGGATGCCGGTCGTTCGGATCGCGGCCGCCGCGGTCCCGGTTGTCCGGAGCGCCGCCGTCGCGCGCGCCCGCACCGGGATCGCCGGGGGTCCCCGTACCGCTGTCGACGTACGGGACCACGTACGGCCCGTGGACCTGGCGCAGGGTGTGCGCGTCGTGCGGGAAACGGGCCGCGAAACCGGGGCGGGCGACGGTCGCGGGGGCGAGCAGCCGGAGCGCCACGGGGCTGCCGCCGGGGGCGTGCGCGAGGTAGACCCGGCCGCCGCGGCGCCCGTCGCCGGTGCCGAGCCGCGCGCTGATCCGGTAGCCGGAGACCTCCGCCGGGTCGTCGGCCGTCAGCGGCTGGAAGACCGGCCGCCCGAAGTCCGGCCCGGTGTGCTGAGCGCCCATCAGTCCCCGTTCCCTCGGCCGGTCACCACCCCTTCCGGCCCTCACGCCGACGATACCGGAACACGCCACGCCGACCGCGGCCTGTTCGGGCATGGCCCCGTCACGGTATGCAGGAGCCATGAACACGAAGGGCGAGGTGGCCGGACTGCTGCTGGCGGCCGGCGGTGGCCGGCGGCTGGGCGGCCGGCCGAAGGCGCTGCTGCCGTACGAGGGGCGCCCGCTGGTCGAGCACGCGGTACGGGTGCTGCGGGACGGCGGCTGCGGTCCGGTGCACGTGGTGCTGGGCGCGGCGGCCGACGAGGTGGTCGCCGCGGCCGATCTTTCCGGCTGCGTGGTGGTGCGCAATCCGCGCTGGGAGGAGGGCATGGGGTCCTCGCTGCGGGCGGGTCTCGCCTCGCTCGCTGCGGCCGGTCCCGCGCCGGCGGCGGCGCTGATCGGGCTGGTGGACCAGCCCGGTGTGGGTGCGGCGGCGGTGGCGCGGGTGCTGGCGGCGGCCGGCGGCGGCGAGGCGCTGGTGTCGGCGCTGGCCGCCGCGGTGTACGACGGCAGGCGCGGGCATCCGGTGCTGATCGGCGGTGCGCGCTGGGCCGGGGTCGCGGGCAGTGCGGCCGGGGACCGCGGGGCGCGCACGTATCTGCGCGAGCACGCGGAGCAGACCGTCCTGGTGGAGTGCGGGGACATCGGCGACCCCGCGGACATCGACACCCCGGCCGACCTGCGGCTTCTGCGGCCCGCCGAAGACCGGTCGGAGCCCGGTGGCGGGACCCCCTCTGCACCGGGTGCCACAAAACGTTGAACTTCCGCACTGTGAAATCTATACTCCACCTCGCAGAAGCGTCCGTACCTCGGACCGGCTCAGGCACCGGCAGGCACTCGGTGCCACGGCCGCATCCCGGCGGGCGCCAGGCACACTCGCACTCTGGAGCAGTGACAGCATGTCCGCATCAGCGCCGTCTCCGGCCGTCGTTTCCGAGGCCGCCGGACCCGTCCCCCGCGCGGAGGAGGTGCTGACCCCCGAGGCCCTGGTGTTCCTCGCCGAGTTGCACCGCCGCTTCGCGCCCCGCCGCGCAGAACTGCTGGCCCGCCGCCGTGAACGGCGCGCCGAGATCGCCCGCACCGGCACCCTGGACTTCCTCCCGGAGACCGCGCACATCCGGGACGGCGACTGGCAGGTGGCCCCCGCCCCGGCCGCGCTGAACGACCGCCGCGTGGAGATCACCGGCCCCACCGACCGCAAGATGACCATCAACGCGCTCAACTCCGGCGCGAAGATCTGGCTCGCCGACTTCGAGGACGCCTCCGCGCCGACGTGGGAGAACGTCATCGGGGGCCAGGTCAACATGACCGACGCCTACGAGCGGCGGATCGACTTCACCTCCCCCGAGGGCAAGACCTACGCCCTCAAGGCCGCCGACGAGCTGGCCACCGTCGTGATGCGCCCGCGCGGCTGGCACCTGCCGGAGCGGCACCTGACCGTGGACGGCGAGCAGATCCCCGGCGGTCTGGTCGACTTCGGGCTGTACTTCTTCCACAACGCCAAGCGGCTGCTCGACCTCGGCAAGGGCCCCTACTTCTATCTGCCGAAGACCGAGTCGCACCTGGAGGCGCGGCTGTGGAACGACGTGTTCGTCTTCGCCCAGGACTACGTGGGCGTGCCGCAGGGCACCGTGCGCGCCACCGTGCTGATCGAGACGATCACGGCCGCGTACGAGATGGACGAGATCCTCTACGAGCTGCGCGACCACGCCTCCGGGCTGAACGCGGGCCGCTGGGACTACCTCTTCTCCATCGTCAAGAACTTCCGCGACGGCGGTGCCCGCTTCGTGCTGCCGGACCGCAACGCGGTGACGATGACGGCGCCCTTCATGCGCGCGTACACCGAACTGCTGGTGCGCACCTGCCACAAGCGCGGCGCGCACGCGATCGGCGGCATGGCGGCCTTCATCCCGTCGCGGCGCGACGCGGAGGTCAACAAGGTCGCGTTCGAGAAGGTCAGGGCGGACAAGGACCGCGAGGCCGGGGACGGCTTCGACGGCTCCTGGGTGGCGCACCCGGACCTGGTGCCGATTGCCCGTGCCTCCTTCGACGCGGTGCTGGGCGAGCGGCCGAACCAGAAGGACCGGCTGCGCGAGGACGTGCACGTCACCGCCGCCGAGCTGATCGACATCGCCTCGCTGGACGCCAGGCCCACCTTCGAGGGCCTGCGCAACGCGGTGCAGGTCGGCACCCGGTACATCGAGGCGTGGCTGCGCGGCCTCGGCGCGGTGGCGATCTTCAACCTCATGGAGGACGCCGCCACCGCCGAGATCTCCCGCTCGCAGATCTGGCAGTGGATCAACGCCGGTGTCGTCTTCGAGAACGGCGAGAAAGCGACCCACGACCTCGTGCTGCGGGTCGCCGCCGCCGAACTGGCAGCGATCCGCGAGGAGATCGGCGAGGAGGCGTTCGCGGCGGGCAAGTGGACCGAGGCCCATGAACTGCTGCTGCGCACCGCGCTCGACACCGAATACGTCGACTTCCTGACGCTGCCCGCCTACGAGCAGCTCCAGGGCTGAGGGGACGTGCTCCAGGGCGTCGCCGGGCGCAATCCGCTTGCGCCCGGCGACGCCCGTCCCGCATGCTGCCCGGCATGATCATCCGCGACGCGACCGACGCCGACTGGCCGCAGATCTGGCCGTTCCTGCGGCGGATCTGCGAGGCGGGCGAGACCTTCAGCTATCCGACCGACATCACCGAGGCCACCGGCCGGGACTACTGGATGCTCCCGCCGCCAGCGCGCACCGTGGTGGCGGTCGCGGACGACGGCACGGTGCTGGGCACCGCCAAGATGAACGCCAATCAGGGCGGCAACGCGGCCCATGTCTCCAGCGCCAGCTTCATGGTCGACCCCGCGCACTCCGGGCGCGGGGTCGGCCGGGCGCTGTGCGCCGAGGCGCTGCGCTGGGCGACGGCGGAGGGTTTCCGCGCCATGCAGTTCAACGCGGTGGTGGAGTCCAACACCCGCGCGGTGAAGCTGTACGAGTCACTCGGCTTCCGGGTGATCGGCACGGTCCCCGAGGGCTTCCGGCACCCCCGGCTCGGCTATGTCGGGCTGCACATCATGCACCGGGCGCTGTGATCCCCGGGCCGCGTCCGGCCCTGGCGTCCCGCTTGAGGTGCGCGGTGCGGGCCGCCAGATAGTCGTCGTAGGTGATCCGGCCGTCGGCGCGGCCCGGTGTCAGATTGCCGCCCGCCCGCAGCTCGGCCATCAGCGCGCCCGGCAACCGCAGCGGCACGACCAGCCGGCGCCGGCCCGCCGCGCGCAGCGTGGCGCGGGTCAGATCGGCGGCGCTGCGGATCTGCGGGCCGCCCAGGTCCGGTGCGTGACCGGCCGGTTGGCCCGCGGCCAGCTCCACCAGCCGGTCCGCGACCTCGCCGACGTCGATCGGCTGGAAGCTGACGCCCGACAGGGTCAGCACGGCGGGCAGCCGCTTCTGCGCGACGGTCAGCCGGGCCACCAGGCTGTGGAACTGGGTGGTGCGCTGCACCGTCCACGGCAGTCCCGACTCCTCGACGACCGCCTCGGCGGCGAGCTTGGCACGGTAGTAGCCGAGCGGGACCCGGTCGATGCCGACGATCGAGATGTAGACCAGGTGCGGGTCGCCGCCCGCCGCGACCGCTGCGCCGGTCAGCCGCCGGGTGGCCTCGACATCACCGCGGCCGTTGGTGGTGGCGCAGTGCGCGATCGTGCCGACGCCCGCGAACAGCGCGTCGTCCAGGCCCGCGCCGGTCCGCAGATCGCCGACCGCCCACTCGTACGGCCGCCGGTCCGCCGCCGGCCGCGGGTGCCGGCTGAGCAGCCGTACGGGCCGGCCGGCGGCGAGCAGCCGACCGACCAGCGCGCGGCCGAGGGTGCCGGTGCCGCCGGTGACCAGGGTGACGGCGTCGGCATCGGTGTCGGATGCCGGTCCGGTGTCGGCGTCCGGTGCGGTGTCGGGTTCGTTCGCGGGCTCGGTCGGGCTCAAGAGCGCTCACCTCTGGCTGTGGCCGGTTGAACGCATGGTAGACGGCGCTCCCCCGCGTCAGCGGGATTCCGCGACCGCCGCCGCGGGTCCGGTGCGCGGTCCTGGCACCACCGCGTCCGGCACCACCGCGTCCGGCGGCGCGGCGGCGGGGGTGCGGCGGCCGGTGTGGTGGAAGGCGAGGTTGAGGGCGACGGCGACCAGGCAGCCGGTGCTGATGCCGGAGTCCAGGACGATCCGCAGATGCGGGTCGAAGCGGTCGTAGAAGCCGGTGGAGACCACGGGGATGATGCCGACGCCGAGCGCGGCGGCCACGATCAGCAGATTGTCGCTGTCGGTCAGATCGGCCTCGGTGAGCGTCTTGACCCCGCTGGCCGCGACCGTGCCGAACAGCACCAGTCCCGCGCCGCCGAGCACCGGCTGCGGCACCAGCGCGATGACCGACGCCAGCACCGGGCACAGGCCCAGCAGGACGAGGATGCCGCCGGCCGCGGCGACCACGAAGCGGCTGCGTACTTTGGTGATCGCGACCAGGCCGATGTTCTGCGCGAAGGCGCTGGCCATGAAGCCGTTGAACACCGGGCTGAGCGCGGAGCCGAGCGCGTCGGCGCGGATGCCGGCGGCGATCGTCGCCTCGTCGGCGGGGCGTTCCACGATCTTGCCGAGCGCCAGGATGTCGGCGGTGGACTCGGTCATGCAGACCAGCATCACCACGCACATCGAGATGATCGCGGCGATCTGGAATTCGGGCGCGCCGAAGTGGAAGGGCGTCGGGAAGCCGACGAGGTCGGCGTGCCGGATCGCGCCGAAGTCCGTCTTGCCCAGCGGCAGCGCGAGCAGCGTGCCGAGCACCAGCCCGATGAGGATGGCGATCTGCTGGAGGAAGCCGGTCAGCAGCCGGCGCAGCACCAGCACGATCACCAGGGTCGCCGCGGCCAGTGCGATATTGGACTGCGAGGAGTAGCCGGGGGCCGAACTGTCGCCGCCCTGGGCTCAGTTGACGGCCACCGGCAGCAGCGAGAGCCCGATCAGGGTGATCACCGAGCCGGTGACGACGGGCGGGAAGAACCGTACGAGCCGGCAGAAGTACGGGGCGAGGACGAAGCCGGCGACGCCCGCGACGATCACGGCGCCGTAGATCGCGGGCAGCGCGTGGCCGGGGGCCGCGGACTTGCCGATGGCCAGCATCGGCGCGACGCCCGCGAAGGACACGCCGTTGACGAAGGGCAGCCGGGCGCCGATCCGCCCGATGCCGAGGGTCTGGAGCAGGGTGGCGAGGCCGGCCGTGAAGAGGCTGGCGCTCATCAGGAAGGTGATGTCCGCGGTGGACAGGCCGATACCGGCGCCGACCACCAGGGGCGGTGCGACCACCCCGGCGTACATCGCGGCGACGTGCTGGAGTCCGCTGGTGAGGAGCCTGCCGGGCGGGAGTGACGCGTCCACGGGGTGGACGGGTTGAGCGGTGACCACGTTTCCTCCTGGCGGTTGAACGCGGCGCGCGCCGGACATGGCGCAGTCGCGGTTTCAGGGAGGTGCGTCGGGTGAGGGGCCCGGGCCGGACGGGGTGAGGGTGCGTCGGGCCGAGTGGGGGGGGTGAGGGGGTGAGGGGGTGAGTGCGGCGGGGGTGAGGGGGTGAGGGAGCCTCGCGCCGGGCGGGGTGAGAGGTGCCCCCGGACCTGGTGGGTGAGGGGTGCCCCCGGGCCGCGGGTCCGACCGTGGTCCCGCGGTCCGGGGGCGTGTTGCCGGAGCCCGTGTCAGGACAGGGCCCGGCCACCGGTCGGGGGCCGTCCCTCCCCGACCGGTCGATCCACTGGGGCGACCGGCGTGTTACGCCAGGCCCGCGATGCGCGCCAGGCGCTGCGCCTGCGACTTGGTCAGTCGCGCGATGGCGTCCTCGTCGGCGCGGGTGAGCCGGCTGTTCTCGACCACCGGTACGCCGTTGACCAGCGACAGGGTGACCGGGGCCGCGGCGCCGAGGACCAGCGCGGCGACCGGGTCGGCGATCGAGGCGTGCCCGATGCCGTCGAGCTTCCACAGCACGAGGTCGGCGAGCTTGCCGGCCTCCAGGGAGCCGATCTCGGCGGTGCGGCCGAGGACGCGCGCGCCGCCGTAGGTGCCAAGACGCAGCGCCTGGCGGGCGTTGAGCGCCTTCTCGCCGCCGCCGAGCCGGTTGATCAGCAGGGCGTTGCGCAGTTCGGTGTGGAGTTCGCCCGATTCGTTGGACGCGGTGCCGTCCACGCCGAGGCCGACGGGCACGCCCGCGGCGAGCATGTCGGGCACCCGGGCGATCCCGGCGGCGAGCCGGGCGTTGGACGACGGGCAGTGCGCGACGCCGGTGCCGGTGCGGGCGAAGGCGGCGATGTCGGAGTCGTTCATGTGGACGCAGTGCGCCATCCACACGTCGTCGCCGAGCCAGCCGGTGGACTCGAAGTAGTCCGTCGGGCCCATACCGAACAGCTCGTGGCAGAACTTCTCCTCCTCCACCGTCTCGCTGCCGTGGGTGTGCAGGCGCACGCCCTTGCGGCGGGCCAGCACGGCCGCCTCGCGCAGCAGGTCGGTGGAGACCGAGAACGGCGAGCAGGGCGCGGCGGCGATGTGCAGCATCGAGCCGAAGGAGGCGTCGTGGTGGGTGTCGATGGCCTGCTCGGTGGCGAGCAGGGCGCCCTCGGTGGTCTCCACGGCGAAGTCCGGCGGCAGTCCGCCGTCGCTCTTGCCACGGTCCATCGAGCCGCGCGCGGCGGTGAAGCGCACGCCCAGTTCGGCCGCCGCCCGGATCTCGGCGCCGAGTAGGTCGCCGGCGCCCTTGGGGAAGACGTAGTGGTGGTCCATGGCGGTGGTGACGCCGCCGCGGGCCATCATGCCGAGCGATCCGGAGGCGGCGGCGTACACCATCTCCTCGTCGATCCGCGCCCACGTCGGATACAGCTCCACCAGCCAGTTGAAGAGGTTGCTGTCCTGGGCCAGGCCCCGGGTGATCCACTGGTAGAAGTGGTGGTGGGTGTTGACCAGGCCGGGCGTGACCAGGTGCCCGGTGCCGTCGATCCGGCGGGTGACGTTCTCCAGGCCGGCCGGGGCCGGTCCGGCGCCGACCGACTCGATCAGTTTGCCCGCGACGACGACATGGCCGGAGGCGTACTCGGTGTCGTCGGCGTCGACCGTGGCGACGGCGCAGTTCTCGATGACGATGCGGTTGCTCATGTGCGGTGCTGCCTCTCAGTCCGTCACCGGGATGCCCGGTTCGGCGCCGTCCCGCAGCACGGTGCCCTCGATGAGGCCGTACGGGCGGTCGGCGGCGAGGTAGACCTCGTTGTCGTTCTTGAGGCCGAAGGGTTCCAGGTCGACGAGGAAGTGGTGCTTGTTGGGCAGCGACAGCCGGACCTCGTCCACCTCGGGGCGGGACTCGATCACCCGGGTGCCCATCGTGTAGAGGGACTGCTGGAGGGAGAGCGAGTAGGTCTCGGCGAACGCTTCGAGCAGGTGCCTGCGGACCTCGTCGTACGACGTCTCCCACTGCGGGGCCGGCTGCTCGTCGGCGGTCCAGTTGAACCGCCAGCGGGCGTTGACCTCGGTGGCGAGGATGCGGTCGTACGCCTCCTGGAGCGTCGTGTACTTGTCCTTGACGAAGCCCCAGAATTCGGAGTCGGTGGAGTTGAGGACCACCAGGTCCTTCAGCCCGGAGATCACCTGCCAGCGCGCGCCGTCGAAGGTGACCTCGGTGGTGCGGGTCTCCTGGCCCTTGCGGACGAAGGAGTGCCGCTTCTCCTCGCCGCCGTCGGCCGCGGGGGCCGCGCCGGGGGTGGCGATCCGCTCCCAGGCGTACTCCTCGATCCGGATCCGGGCCCGCTTGATCGGCTCCTGGCTGGTGACGAAGTGCCGGGCGAGGTGGATGCCGAACTGTTCCGCGGACTCGATGCCGTGTTCCTTCGCGAAGGCGAACACCGTGTTCTTGGTGGTGTCGGTCGGCAGTACGTGCGCGTTCGAGCCGGACAGGTGCACGTCGTCCATGTCGCCGGAGAGCGCGACGGAGACGTTCAGGTCCTTGATGTGATGCGTGCCGCCGTCGCGGGTGATCCTGACGACGCGGTTCTCCGCCTTGCCGTACTGATTCTGGCCGAGATACGTGGTGGGCATCGGTGCTAGCTCCCTCGGTATACGGAGTAGCCGAACGGATTGAGCAGCAGCGGTACGTGAAAGTGCTCGCCCGGCCGGACGGCGAAGACGATCGCCACCTCCGGGAAGAAAGCTCCGCTGTCCCTTGCGCGGGGGGCGTCCTGCTGTGCGTTGGCTTGGTTGGCCTTGCGGGTGAAGTACGGCTCCACGTCGAAGTGCAGCCGTACGTGCGTGGTGCCTTCCGGCAGCGCCGGGAGATCCTTGCAGCGGCCGTCGCCGTCCGTGCTGGACGTGCCGTGCGGCGACCAGATCTCGCCGGCCGAGGCGCGCACCGACAGGTGGACGGTCACGCCCTCGGCGGGGCGGCCGACGCTGGTGTCCAGGATGTGCGTGGACACCGAGGTGGCGGCCGCACCGGTCGCACCGGTGTCTCCGGACGTGGCGGTCGTGCCGGTCATGCGGGCTCTCCTTCGGAGGCGGAAGCGGCCGGTGCCGCCGCCTCGGCGAGGCGGGTGAGCCGGATGCGGTTGATCTTTCCCAGTTCGGCGCGGACGATCTCGCGTTCGGTGTCCGTGTCGTTGCCGATCCGCTCCTTGAGGGCGGCCAGCATCTGCGCTCCGGTGCGTCCGGTGGCGCAGATCAGGAAGACATGGCCGTGCGCGTCCTGGTAGGCCAGGTTGAGCGCGAGCAGTTCCTCGCGCTCGGCCGCGCCGACCCCGCTCTGTTCCCGTGCCGAGGTGGCGTCGCCCGGGGTGGGGCGGCCGATCGGCGGGTGTCCGGCCATCGCCTCGGCGAGGTCGCCGGCGGTGAGCGCCGCCATGGCCGTGTCGCTCGCCACGAGGAGGTCCTCAAGGCGGTCGTACGGCCGGCCGGCGGCCAGCGCGGCGTCCCATGCCGTGCTGGCGCACACCTCGTGGAGCTGCGCGGACGCCGCTTCCGGGGTGGCCTCGTTGAACCGGGAAAGGCCCGGCGATGCGGTGGAAGTCACAGTCGCAAGCTAGAAGCCGCCGCCGCGCGACGTCAACAGTTTGTTGAAAACTTCCGGTAACAAAGCCGGGGCACAGGTGAATGGAAGGCGCGGACGGCGGCCCTGCGGTGGCCCCGAGGCGGGCCCGGTCACTCGCCGCTGTCGGCGCTCTTTTCCCTGTTCACAGCCGCTGTCTCGCGGTTGAGGTAGTTGTAGACGGTGAAGCGGCTGACGCCCAGCGCGGACGCGACGGTCTCCACGCCGTGCCGGACGGAGAAGGCGCCGCGTTCCTCCAGGATGCGGACGACGGTCTGCTTGTCCTTGCGGCCGAGGTCGGGCAGCGGGCCGTGCCGCCGTTCGAGGTCGGCCAGCAGGTGGTCGAGGGAATCGGCCAGATGGGGCAGCCGGACGGCCACCACTTCCTGGCCCTCCCAGCTCAGCACCACATCGTCACCGCGCGCCTGGTCCGGCGCGACCATTTCCGCGCCCATCGCGTCCACCAGCGGCTTCACCGCGGCGGCGAAGGGGTGCCCCCCGGCGGTCGTCACTTGCCGACCTCCCCGGCCCCCGTGCCTTCGCCTTCCCCGGCCCCGGTGTTCTCCCCGTCCCCCGCGCCCTCGCCCGTCCCCGCGCCGTCGATCACATTGACCTGGAGCGACACCCGGGTGGCGCCCGCCGCGAGGGTGCGGCGCAGCAGATCGGCGACCGTGCCGACGATCGCGTCGGGCCCGCCCTCGGCCGTGTTGCCGAACGGGCCGACGTCCACCGCGTCCAGCGCCGCGCCCTCCACCACCTCGCGGGCCACCACGGCGTGCGCGGGCGGCTCGTCCAGGTCGAACGGCTCGGTCGTGAATTCCAGCCTCAGTCTCACCAGGGCCCCTCGGGTGGCTGCGGTACGTGACTGCCGACCTTAACCGACGGCATCCGGGCCCGTACCGCCACCGTCATCGCCGCGATGCCCGCCTCCAGCGTCAGCCGGGGGTGCGGGGCGAAGCGCGGCGAGTGGTTGGGCGGCAGCGCGGCCAGCCGCCGCGCGGCGTCGGCGGGGCCCGTCCCCTCGCCCGCCGCCGCCCACTGCCGGGGGCCGGCCGCGCCGAGCATCCAGTAGCCGGTCCTGATGCCCGGCACCCCGTGCAGCCGCACACCGGCCTCCCCGTAGAGCGCGACGTCCTCGGTGGCCATCGAGGGCTGCCAGCGGGTCACCCGCCGTGCCCCGAAGGCCGCCTCGTGGGCGCGCCGCAGGTCGGCGGTCAGCTCCGCGTCGGGGACGGTGGGGCCCGACCTGGACAGCACCCGGACCTCCGGGGCGGGCGGCGCGGGTTCGGGCGCCGCGGCGGCCTCGGCCCGGACGATCCGCTCCACGGCGGCGACCGCCCGGTCCAGGGCGGCGTCGGAGAAGGCCCGGACCGTCACCTGGAGGGTCGCGGTGTCCGCGATGACATTGCCCGCGCCCGGTGTGCCCGCGCGGACCGAGCCGACGGTGAGCACCAGCGGTTCACCGGGCCCGGTCTCGCGGGAGACCACGGTCTGGAGCCGCAGGACGACGGCCGCCGCCGCGATCACCGGGTCGGCGGCGAGCTGCGGGGTGGCGGCGTGGCCGCCGCGGCCGTGCAGCACGATCTCCAGCGTGGTACTGCCCGCGAGCAGCGGGCCGTTGGCGTGCGCGACCATGCCGGCGGGCAGCGGCACCACGTGCTGGGCCAGCACCTCGCCGGGGACGGGGAAGCGCCGGTAGAGGCCGTCGGCGAGCATCGCGGCGGCGCCGCCGAGCGTCTCCTCGGCGGGCTGGCCGACCACCAGCAGGGTGCCCCGCCACCGTTCGGGCTCCCCCGCCAGCCGGGTGGCGGCGCCGGCCAGGCAGGCCAGGTGCATGTCGTGGCCGCAGGCGTGCATCACCGGTACGGGGGCGCCGTCGGGTCCCGGCGCGGTGGCGGTGCTGGCGTACGGCAGGCCGGTCTCCTCGCGGACCGGCAGCGCGTCGAGTTCCGCGCGGATCATGACGACGGGTCCGGGCCCGTTCTCCAGGACGCCGACCACGCCGTGCCCGCCGATCCCGGACTCGACCCGCAGGCCCGCCGCGGTGAGCGCGGCGCCGAAGCGGGCCGCGGTGCGCTCCTCGGCGCCGGACAGCTCGGGGTGCCGGTGCAGGTCGAGGTACAGCTCGGCGGCCCGCGCCAGCACGGCCTCGGGCACGGGTTCAGGCTCGGGAGCGGTCGCGTTCGCTTTCGCGGGTACGGCGTTCATGGGCGCGGTCATCGGGCGCTCCGGACGGGGTCGGGGGCGTACGGGACGGGGTGCGGACCGAGGTGCCTGCCGGGGTACGGGCCGGGTCGCCGCCGCGTACGGGCGCCGGCCGAACAGCCGCGAGACACAAGGGCCTTGGCGCGTGTGGCGTGACACGCGGTCCTGGCGGTGCCAGCGGGATGACAGCGGGCGGCAGGGTGATTCGCCAGTGGACGCGCGTAGAAAGATGCTGCCGGTCCGCTGCGGACCGCGCTCCCTGCTGAGAAGGAGTCATCATGGCTGACATCTCCAAGCTGGACACGCCGCTCGCCTCCCTGGCCCAGGAGATCCTGGAGCTGGAGTCGGAGACCTTCGAGATCACCGACTACTCGGACGCCAGCGAGGTCATGCTCGGCTCGTCGACGAGCTGCTCCAGCACCAGCACCTGCTCCAGCACCACCAGCACCACCAGCTGCACCGCCTGACGAGCCGTCACCCGTATCACGCTCCGCGGACCGGCCTTCCCGGTCCGCGGAGTAGTCATGTCCGACGGGGTTCGGCGGAACCCCGTCGGCGCTCACGGGAACGGGTGCGGGACGCGGCGCACCTCGTCGTCCCGCAGGTCGTCCGGGCGCAGGCCGCCGCGCCGCTGGGCGGTGCGCAGCCGCGGCATGGTCAGCGCGCGCTGCCGCGGCCAGCCGAAGTCGATCGGCAGCAGTCCCGGCGCCAGCGTGCACACCGTCCGCAGGCCCATCCGGCGCTGCTCGGGCGTGGTCTGGTCGACCACGATCACATCGCAGCCGGCCCGCACCAGCTCGTCCTTGCACCACAGCACGTCCTCGCGCAGGTCGAGGCCGCGCGGCCGGCTCCGCTCCCACGCGGCGTAGACGTCCTCCAACGCCCGGACGGCGGGCGGCTCCAGGTAGTTTCCGACGTGCGCCGCCATCTCCGGCAGGCCGAACAGCGCGGCGTGGTCCGGGAGTCGGCGCACAAGGTCGAAGTCGGCCGCCATTGCTGCCAGTTCGGCCGGACGCTCCGTCACCTGCCGTGGCAGGTGCGGGAGATAGGTGAGGATCTCCGAGACGGCCGACTCCACCGCGGTCTCCGGGTCGAAGGCGGCGCCGGCGGCGAAGGCCAGGGTGCCGGGGCCGCCGTCGCGGCGCACGGCGAGGCCGGTGACGACCGGCACCGCGAGGTCGATCCGGTTGTCGAAGGCGTGCACGTCGTAGCCGCACAGCGCGGCGCGGTCGGTCATGGCGCGCACCACCGGGCTGCGGCAGGAGCCGAGGTCGATCTCGGTCAGCGGCGCGTTGCCGTACCAGCCGAGCAGGAAGGCGTCCCGCTCGATGAGTTCGAGCAGGCCGAAGAGCACGGCCTCCTCCAGGCAGCTGCCGATCGCACAGCCGTTGGAGCACTCGAAGACGAAGTGGTCGGCGGCGGTGCCCGCGCTGTAGTAGACCAGCCGGGCCGGCACCAGCAGCTCGCGCTCGTCGCGCAGCGACCAGCCGCGGACCCACGGGATCGGCCGCGCCGGGTCGAAGGGCGCGATCATCGGGTCGGTCGCGTAGGTCCGGGGCGCGTAGAGGCCGCAGTCGCGCGGGTCGAGGGCGGCCTCACCGCGCCCGACGAGGCTGTCGTACGCCTCGGTGATCATGCCGCCGGTCTCCCGGCGGTGGGTGCCGGCGTAGCGTTCGAGCCCTTCGAGGAAGGCCAGATCGCGGCTGGCGGCGAAGGAGTTGGCCTGGCCGCTCCAGGTGACGTCGGTCAGGCCCGCGTAGCCGCGCATGAAGACGCTGCCCGCGACCGGGGCGGTGGTCGGCGAGGTGACGTCCATCCACGTCCCGGCGCCCAGCACCCCGCACACGGAGTTGGCGAGCGCGTCGGTCGGCAGCCCGTACGACCCGGGCGAGCGCAGCCGGTAGCCGTCGGGGGCGGATTTGGCACGGGACACGGGGAAGGGCTCGCGTACGGCAACGTCCGTCTCGGCAGGGCCGGTTGACGTCTCCGGACCATGAGGTCGACGGGGGCCATGAGGTCCGTGCGGTGCGTGCGGTGCGTGCGGACACAGCGGGTCGGCGAGCAGCGGCACGCTCTGGACGTGGCCGGTCTCCAGGTCGTACCGGGTGACCCGGGGCAGGTCGTGGCCGTCGGCCGGCGCGGCGGACCGCAGGGTCAGCTCGTACAGCGCCCACACCGCGTCGACGGCGAAGTCCGGCAGCGGCGGCCAGGCGCCCGCGGCCGTACGGGCGAGGCCGGTCTCCAGGGCCTCGCGTTCGGTGCGGGTACGCAGCCGCTGCCAGCGGATCGCCAGGCAGACCCCGCAGGCGGCGGTGTCGGGCGTGCCGCCCCAAGGGCCGAGCAGCACGGCGTCGGAGGTGAGGTGCACGGTCGCGGACGCGCGGTGGCGCGCGGCCTCCGGCGGCTCGGGACGCAGCACATCGTGGCCGCCGACGACGGCGACGGTCGGCGCGGGCACACCGCCCGCGTGCGCGGCGCGCCGGGCCAGGCGCCGTTCCAGGTCGCGCCCCGCCGTCTCCAGCGGGGTCTGTCCCGGGATGTCGGCCGCGTCGGGCGCGGTCGCGGGTCGTACCGGGGTGTCGAGGCTCATGTCCGGTTGCTCCAGCGGAAAGAGCGGGCGGCGATCAGCCCGAAGACGACGGTGAAAGCGGCGAGCCCCGCGCAGTCCAGGGCGAGCGAGCCCGCCGTGGCGCGGCCCGCGAGCACATCGGTGAGCCCGTGGTCGAGGTAACGCAGCGGCAGCACCCACGACATGGTCTGGATCCAGCCCGGCAGCAGGTCGGCCGGGTAGAAGGAGCCGGACAGGAACGCCATCGGCACCATCACGCAGTTGGCGATGGCGGCGACCGCCTCCGGGGTGTCGGCGAGACTGCCAACCACCAGGCCCATGGCCAGGAAGGCGGCGACACCGAAGACCAGCAGCGGCAGCGCCAGCGGCCAACTCCCGTCCAGGTGAAGGCCGAAGAAGGGCAGCAGCGCGACCGCCGTGAACAGCACCGCCTGCGACAGGCCGACCACGACGGCGACCACGAAGCGCGAGGCGAGCACCGTCGGCAGCGGGGTCGGGGTGCGCCAGATCAGCCGCAGGATGTCGTCGCGCCGCCAGTGCATCAGCGCGAAGGCGGGGCCGAACAGGGCGGCGTTGCCGACGCCCCAGGACAGCACACCGGGTGCCACGTAATTGATGTACGGCAGGCCGTCGTCCACCGACTGGCCGCGGAAGAGCAGGCCGAAGACGACGAGGAAGACCAGCGGGAAGGCGAAGGTGAAGAAGACGGTGGTGCGGTCGCGTATCGACGCCAGGTAAGTCGCCCTGGTCAGCGCCGAGTACGGGGAGGCGGTGGTCACGGTCGGGGCTCCGTTCCGACGGCGGCGCTCGTACTCGCCGTCGTACTCGCACTCGTGCTGGTGGCGGCCTTCGTGGTGGTGGCCTTCGTGGTGGTGGTCGCGGGGCGGTCGTCGGCCGGTCCGGCGGTGCCCGCGGTGCTGGTCAGCCGCAGATACGCGTCCTCCAGCGTCGCCGTCCTGGTCTGGATCGCGTCCATGTCCACGAAGGAACTCACCTCGACCAGCACCTTGTTGGCGTGCCGGGTCTCCAGGACGACCTCGCCGCCCTCGACCAGGACGCGTTCGACGCCCTCGACGGCGCGGGCCTGTTCGACGGTGATCAGGTGCGCGGGGATCAGCAGCCGGGCGGGCGCGGCCATCGAACGGATCAGCGCGCCCGGGGCGTCGAGCGCGACGACCTTGCCGCCCGCGATGATCGCCACCCGGTCGCAGAGCGCCTCGGCCTCGTCCAGGTAGTGGGTGGTGTAGACGATGGTGCGGCCCTCGCCGCGCAGATCGCGCAGCACCGCCCACAGGGCGCGGCGCGCCTCGGGGTCCAGGGCGGCGGTCGGCTCGTCCATGAAGATCAGGTCGGGCTCGTGCACCAGCGCGGTCGCCAGGGCCAGCCGTTGCCGCTGGCCGCCGGACAGGTCGTCGACCCGGCTGCGTTCCTTGTCGCGCAGCCCGACCAGGTCCATCGCCCGCCGCGCCGCCGCCCGGTCCACGCCCTGGAGCGCGGCGACCGTCTCCAGGTGCTCCCACGCGGTGAGCCGGGTGAAGAAGGCCGACGCCTGCGTCTGCACGCCGATCCGGCGCAGCAGCGCCGTGTTCCGCGGCCACGGGCTCTGCCCGAAGACGGCGACCTTCCCGCCGTCGGCCTTCCGCATGCCCTCGACGATCTCCACGAGCGTCGTCTTCCCGGCCCCGTTGGGCCCGAGCACACCGAAGAACTCCCCCTGCTCCACGGTCAGCGACACCCCGTCGAGCGCGCGCACCTCGCCGTACCGCTTGCTGACACCGTCGAGCACGATGGCGGGCCCCACCGTCCGGGGTTGTGTCGTCATGGCACCTCTCTCCCGCTCCTGAGGCGGCCCCGCCGGGGCGGGCCGGTTGGATACGTCATGTCCGCCGCGCACGGCGGCGCCGTCCGGCGGGGCGCCGGGCGCTTCCGGCCCGGCTCTGTCGGCCCGCGCCGTCGCGGACACGGGGACGGCCGAAGCCGCGGGTGCGTCTCCCGGCGCGCGCGAGGTCCCGTCCGCGGCACTGTCGGGCGCCTCGCCCGCCGGGCCGCGCCTCAGCGCGGCTGCCCTCAGGCCCAGGAGGCGGAGCAGCAGGGCGACTACGACCAGGGCGACGGGCAGGTACGGGGTCCAGGCGGACCAGCCGTCGGGGAAGGTCGCGCAGGCCAGGAATCCGGCGGCGGCCAGGGCCGCGACGGCCATCAGGGCGAGGCAGGCGGCGTAGCCGCCGTAGACGACGCGAAGGCGTGTCGGGTAGGCGCGCAGGCGGGCGCGGGCGTCGGGGGCCCCGGCCTCGGCCCCCCGCCGGCCGGGGGCGTCCGTACGACCGCCGTTCGTCGGGGCGGAAGCCGAACGAGAGGGAGCCGCCGCCGCGGCGGCATCCCCTTGCGCGGCCTTCGGCCGGAAGGCCGCCCGTACCGCCACCGCGAGGAACGTGCGGCTCTCGGTGGCGAGTTGGAGGGTGCCGAGGTTGTAGCCGAGGGCTTTGTAGCCGTCGAGCGGCGGGAGCGGGATGAGGTTGAGCAGGGCCATGGCGGTGCCGAGCAGCAGGAGGCCGCCGAAGAAGGGGACGGCCTGGGCCGCGTCGGGCAGCAGGGCCCAGACGATCCAGAAGGGCGCGAGGAACAGCAGATTCATCACGGCGCCCGCCGCCGCGACGGCGACCTGCCGGCCGCGCCGGCCGAGGAACTGGACGTCCCGCACCTCGCAGTACAGATACGTCATGAAGCCCCAGTGCCGCTGGAGCCCGATCTCGCCGACCCGCAGCCCGTACGCCCGCGCCACCACGCCGTGCGCCAGTTCGTGCAGGCCGAGGCTGACCCACAGGACGCAGCCGACGGCGGCGAGCGCCACCGGCTGGTGGTAGAGCCGCCGGGTCTGGTCGACGAGGTCGCCGAGGAACACGGCGGCGAGCACGAGCATGGCGACGGCCAGGGCGTTGAGCGGTACGAGGACGGCGCGGCGGCGCGCGAAGGCCGTCGCGTCGTGCAGCCGGTCCATGAGCGCGGGCGCGTCCGCGACCATCCGGGTCCGGCCGCGCAGCAGCGTCGATTTGGGCGCGGGCTCCTCGGCGGCGCCGCCGGGCGGCACCACCACCGGCCGCCCCCCGTCCAGGAGTTGACGGACCGACAGCACCCGCAGCATCTGCTGCCACTGCGCGTCGCCGAGCCGCGCCCCGAACCGCTCGGCGTACTCCGCGCCGATCTCGGCGAGCGACCGGCTGCCGTCGAGCCGCGCGATGATGAAGTGCTCCTTGACCCCGACTTCCATCCGCACCCCGGTGACCGGGTCCTTGAGCAGATGGACGGCGACCGGTCCGCGCATCAGGGCGGGTCCGACCTGGATGCCGGGACGCAGCGCGGGCCGCAGCCCGAGCAGGCGGCCGGCCATCGCGCCCCCTGCCGCCGTACTTCCGGTCGTTGTGCCTCCGGTCGCCGTATCCCCGGTCGTCATGGCGCCGCCGACGGCTGGGGCTCGCGCAGCGCGCGGGCCAGGACGTAGGAGAGGAACGCCTCGTCGCGGACGGTGACCGACAGCCGGTTGTTGGTCATGTGCATGTACGGCGACAGCAGCATCGGCAGTGCCTGCGCCGCGTCGGTCACCGGCAGGTCGCGCTCGCCGTCCCAGGAGCGGAAGACCAGGTCGCCCCGGTCGGCGAGCGCCACGACCCGTTCGCGCAGTTCCAGGCAGTGACCGGCCCAGCCGCCGAGGAATTTCGGCAGCCGCCCGGGGTCCTCGACGACCGCCCGGCGGATCTCCTGGAAGCGCCGGGGCAGCGCGTCCATCGACCGGTAGGCGCGGTCGTAGCCGTCCTGCGCGGTGTAATTGGTGCCGGAGAAGGCCGAGTTCCAGAACTCGTGGTAGCGGTCGAGGAATTCCAGCAGCGGCGCGTCCTCGCGCAGCAGACAGCCGGACATGGTCATCATCAACTGCGCCGACACGCCCAGCAGTACGGTCCGCAGGTGCAGGTTCATGGACGCGAGCGCGTCGATGACCAGGTCACTGGAGCGCTGGAAGTGCCATTCGGCCAGCTCCACCCCGGCCGGGCCGCCGTATTTGCCGTACTCGGGCTCGTACGGCTCCGGGCTGAAGGAGTTGTTGGGCCGCAGCTTCATCCGGCCCTCCTCGTCGACGAGTCCGTTGCGCTCGCCGCCGGGGAACTCCAGCTCGAAGAGGGTGTTGTAGAGGTCGGCGAAGAAGCCGTCCTTGACCTCGTAGAGCGCGGGCCGCTTGCGCAGGAAGGCGTCGATCGCGGCGGTCGCGCGGGCCGCGACGACCGGTTCCGCCTGCGGTGACGACGGCCGCAGCCGCACTCTGATGTGCGGGCCCTCCAGCCAGTAATTGATGAAGAAGTAGCCGCTCAGCAAGCCGTCGCGGGTGAGTGCCTCGACCAGCGGGCGGACGCATTGCAACAGGAAGGGGCGGGGGCTGGCGGCGTAGAAGACGTGGAACGCCTGCCAGTCGCCGCGCCCGGCCGCGCCGCCGGGCGCGGTGGCGGTGGCGATGTCGGTGATGGCGGCGGGTGCGGTGTCGTGGGAGGGGGCGGGTCGCGCCCCGGGTGCGGTCATACGGCGCTGTCCTGCCTTCCGTGCGGGCCCGCTCCGGCCGGTGCTGCCGCGCGGGGGACGATCTCGACGGCCAGTTCGGCCACGTGCCGGCCGCGCGGCGAGCGGACGTGCAGCTCCTCCTCGCCGGGCAGCATCTCCTCGAACACGGTCCTGGTCCGGCCGCCGCCGGTCAGTCCGTCGAGCGCGATCAGCGACAACGGGCTGTCGAAGTCGACGTATTGGGGCTTGGAGCCGCCGAAGACCGCGCCGAGGCCGCCGGCGCCGTCCGCCTTCTCCTCGTGGACGGTCGCGAACACCCGGTCGGGCAGCCCGTGTTCATGCCGCCAGCGCTGCCAGCGCAGATAGCACCCGGCCTCGTCCAGGCCCGGTTCGCGGACCGGCAGGCTGCCGGGCGCCGCCGTCCACGACCTGCGGTGCAGGACGAGGCCGCGGTAGCGGACCCGGGGACGGGCGGTCACGCCGTCGCGCTCGGGTCCCGCCGGGACGCCGCGCCACACGTCGACGGCGGCGCGCGAGGTGGGCGAGAACAGCAGGAGTGTGCGCGGCACCTCGGGCAGCACCATCGGCACCAGATAGCCGAGGTAGAGCGGGACGACCTCGCGGCCGAGCCGCCGGGAGCGCAGCACCAGCCGGTCCGCCACCGGGTCGTGCTCGGCGTAGAGGTCGTCCAGGTCGATCCGGCCCTCGGCGAGGACGGTGCTGCTCTCGCCGGGGCAGACGATCTCGTGGTCGGTGAGCCGGCCGTGCAGATTGAGATTGGTGGTGGCGGAGCCCGCGGTGATCTCGGCGAAGACGGCGCCGGGCGGCTGCCAGTCGCGCAGGGTGTCGCGCAGCCGGTCGGTGAGAGTGCCCTCCCCGGCGTCGCCGTCGCGTTCCCGGCTGCCGCCGGGCGCCGCGTCGAAGCAGTGCGTGAAGCGGGTGAAGGGGAAGGACAGCCCGCCGTAGGAATTGTTGAGCACGACGAGCGGGTCCTCGGCGCGCCGGGCGAGTTGCAGGAAGTGGCTGTGCGGGGCGAAGTGGCTGCCGAGCGGGGCGAGTTCCGCGGTGACGGCGGCGACGGTCTCCTCGTCGAGCCGCAACTCCTCGCCGGGCGCCGCTTCGTGGGCGGCCCAGGCCGCGCGCATCCGGCGGGTGAATTCGGCGCGCGCCCGGTCCAGCGCGGTGACCTCGGGCATGCCGAGCCAGTTCTCCTCCGGCGCGTGGCCGCCGTCGGCCGCCCAGGGCGACTTGAGCGAGGTGAACTGCAGATACTGCGTGAAGATGTCCTCGTGGAAGTCGTGCACGAACCGCAGCAGGTCGTCGCACCGCCCGCCGCGGCCGTAGCGGGCGAGGAAGAAGCCCTTGAGGATCAGCCGCTGCGGAAGGGCGACGTCGAAGGCGGGCAGCATGCCGGTGAGCGCGTGCAGCGGCGCTGCGGCCAGCTCTGTCCACTCGGTGAGGTCGGCCTCGACGCTGTCCTCGCGGACGTCCTCGTAGAGCAGGGTCTGCGGCAGTGACGGCGTGGCGGCGCCGAGGTCGCTCTGGAGCGCGAGCAGGTCGCGGCGCAGCTCGCCGAGCAGGGCGCGCCGGTCGGCGACACCGGCGGCGGGCCAGCGTTCCACGCAGGCGGCGGGTCCGTCGAGCCGGTCGGCGACGGCCTCGGCCCAGTCGCGGTCCAGGGCGCGCAAGGCGTCCTGGAAGGACCGCAGCGGGTCGGGGGTGTGCACATCGGTGGCGAGGCCGGTCATCTGGAGGATGCCGAGGTCGAGCAGGGTCGCCGCGTACTGCTCGGCGTCCTGCTCGCTCGCGCCGGTCCCGGCCGCCAGCCAGGCCGTCAACTCGGCGTATCTGACGGGCTGTTCGCCGTGGAAGAGGGCGATCATCCGTTCCAGCACGTCGCTGTGGCGCAGGAAGAACAGCCGGTCGTGGGCCGCGTCGAAGCTGACCTGGGCGCTGTCGTCGCCGGCGGTCACCGAGCGGCGGACGTAGCGGATGCGGTTCTCGTCCAGCTCCCAGCCGGCGGACAGCGCGACGGGCAGGTCGCCGCGGCGGGCGTCGTCGCCGCCGATCAGTTCGGCGATCCTGGCCAGCACCACCACATTGAGCCGGGGGTGGCTGGTCCAGCCGCCGCCGGTGCGCACTTCGGGTCCGACGTCGCCGAAGCGGCCCTCGGCGACGGCGGTGAAGGTGCTGAACGGGCTGGTCTTGCAGGCGGTCCGGTACAGATACGCCAGCAGCGAGCGCTCTTTCTTGCGGGTCCGCTTGTCGGGGACGGGCGCGCGGTCGGCGATGAAGGCGTCGAGCTGCCCGTCCAGCGTCGGCGAGGCCAGCGCCAGGGCGAGCCGCAGCCGTTCCTCGCCTGCCAGGCCGCGCAGTTCGGCGCGGCTCGCGGCCAGGTCCCGGTCGATCAACGGGCCGCCGTCGCCGCGCAGTTCCTCAAGGCGCAGCCGTGACTCCAGCCAGTCGGTGAGCAGTTCACCGGTCCGCCCGCCGGCCGCCGCGGCCAGCGCCCGTACTGCGTCGGGGTCACGCGGCAGCCGGTCGTTGAAGACCTGACGGCGCAGTGCGAGCACCGCGCGCCGCTCCCCGTCGTCCTCGGTGGCCTTGACCAGCAGGGTCAGCGGGTCGCTCAACTCGGCGGCGAGCGCGGCCAGTCGCCGCTCCGCGGCGAGCACGCGGTCGGCCCAGCGCCGGGTGTCGGGGCAGCGCAGCCGGTGGACGGCCTCCACCGGCAGCCCCGCCACGCGCAGCATGAAGCGGCGGTGCAGCAGCCACTCCCGCGGCGCCTCGATGTCCGGCGCGTCGGCGGCGGTCACGCTCATGCCGCTCCTTCCTTCGGTTCGTGCGGGGTACGGTTCGGGCGCCGGCGGTGGGCCCGTCAGGCGATCTCGTAGCGGAAGTCGGCGGGGCGCGGCCGTTCGTGGCCGATCATCATGATCAGCAGCGGCACTTCGCCGGTCTCCTCCAGCGCCAGCTCCTCGGTGAAGGAGATCGCGTCGAAGCCGAGCGCGACCCCGCAGGACAGACCGGCCGCGGCGGACGCGGTGTAGACGGCCTGTGACGCGGCGCCGATCACGGCGTTGACCAGGCGGTAGCCGCGGTCGCCCACCGCGTCGAGCACGGCGGTGGTCCGTGCGACGGGCACGATCACCGCCGCCGCCTGCTCCAGGTTGTAGTTGGCGAGGAAGTAGTTGCGCTGCAGGAATTCGCCCGGTGCTCCGGCCTTGACCAGTCGCAGCGACCGGTCGGCCGGGTCGTACAGATAGCTGCCCTGCGCGATGCCCGCCACATGGTTGACGAAGACGTACGAGCGGCTGAGCGGCCCGGCGCCGGGGGTTTCGGTGTCGCTGTCGAGGGTGCCCGCGGTATCGACGGCGGCGAGCACCGTGGACAGCGCCTCGGCGGGCAGCGGTGTGACCGCCTGGAAGCGGCCGAAGCTGCTGCGGCGGGACCGCAGTGCCGTGCCCACGGCGACGTCGAGGGGGCGCGGCGCGGGCAGCGCGGTGCGTTCGCCGCCCGCCGGCACCGGTAGCGCGAGAGCCGTGTCCAGCGCCCCGGCGGGCGGGCGGTCCGCGGCGCCGTCGAGGGTCGCCGCGTGCATCCGGCGTACGGTCTCGAAGGTCATGGTGGTGCGGGAGCGCTCCTGGTCGGCGTGGTGGACGCGGGGCGCGAAGGACGCTTCCACGGGCGCGGGCCGCGCGGACGGTGCGCCCTCCCAGGTCAGTGGGACGACGGCGAAGACGCCCTCCTCGTCCTGGTCGAGGCCGAGCAGCCGGCCGAGCCGCGCCTCGTCGAACCACAGCGCGGGCCCGATGTGCAGCCCGCGTGCCCTGGCCCAGATCCGCCAGGTCTGGAGCAGCGCGCCGATGTCCATCGTCACGACGTGGTAGCTGAAGCTGTTGTACTTGAAGGCGTTCTGCCAGAAGCGCACGCCCAGCACCAGGAACTGGTCGCAGTCCGCGCCGAGTTCACCGCCGAGCGCGGCGCGCACCTCGGCGGTGGCGTCCCCGGCGAGCAGCCGCCGCATGCGGTGGTGGGGCGTGGAGTAGTAGTAGACGCCGGGCGTCAGCGGGCCCGAGGGGCCGCTGACCCAGTGCACGCCGATCGGGTAGAGGCCGCCGCCGGAGGCGGTGCCGCGCGACCAGTTGGCCTGGGTGTACATCGGCAGCGTGCCGAGGTCGGAGTTGGCCTGCACCGCCAGCCGCCGGCCGACCAGGCCGTACGACTCCTGGAGCATCCCCGACAGCAGCGGCAGCGTGAAGGCGCCGGTGCCGCGCGGCCCGAACAGGCCGCGCTGGACGGTCGCTTCCGGCGGCGCCTCGTCGCGCGGCAGCGGGAAGGACTCGGCGCCGGGGAAGTGCTTGCCCTTCCTCGGCCGGTCCGCCCAGTCCGGCACGAAGTCGGCGGGCTCCATGGGATACCGGCCCCGCCGGACGATGGCGGTCGCGTACTCATGGGCGAATCCCACGGGCGTTCCTCTCTCGGTCGAAGCGGGGCGGGGCGTCATGGCCATGTGCCTGACGGTGCGTCACGGAAAGGGGTGCGGTGCCTCGTTGAGGTCGTCGGCGGTCAGGTCCCGGTCGCGCAGGCCCGCTTCCCGCAGCGCGGTCCGCGTCCTGGGCAGGTGGCGGGCGCGCTGTCTGCGCCAGCCGAAATCGATGGGCAGCAGGCCGGGCACGATGACGCCGGCCGTGTGGAAGCCGAGCGCGCGCTGTTCCGGCATGGTCTGGTCGATGACGATCACGTCGAAGCCGGCCTTGGTGACGGCCCCGACGCAGGTGGCGACGTCGGCGGCGAGGTCGTCGGCGGGCGGGACGGCGCCGGCCCCGGTGGCGGCGAGGGCGTGCAGCGGGACGAGCGGCCGGTCGCCGCGCAGCAGGAAGTCGGCGTGCGCGGCCAGGTCCGGCAGCCCGTACATCAGTGGGTGGTCGTGCAGCACCTGGACACGGTCGAAGTCGGCGGCCAGGGCGCGCAGTCGGGGTTCGTCGCGGGCGGTCCTGCGGCGCAGGTTGACCGCGTCGGTGGCGATCTCGCAGAGTCCGGCGGCGAGTGCCGCCTCCGGGTCGAGTCCGGCGCCCGCGCCGAAGCAGAGCCGGCCGAGGCCGCCGTCGATCCGTTCGGCGACCGCCGTGACCACCGGGATCGGGAAGGTGACGCGGGTGTCGAAGAAGCGGGCCCGGTAGCCGTACATCGCCAGCCGGTCGATCATCGCCCGGGTCTGCTGGCTGCGGCTGCCGCTCGCGTCGATCTCCGGCAGCGGCGCCCTGCCGTACCAGGCGAGCAGGAAGGCGTCGCGCTCGACGACCTCCATCAGCCCGAAGTACACGGCTTCGGCGAGACTGCCGCCGGACGCGCAGCCGTTGGAGCTCTCCTGCACGAAGCGGTTCGCGAGGCCACCGGGCGCGTGGTAGTACGCCAGGATCTCCGGTACGAGCAGCGGGTGTTCGTCGCGCAGCGACCAGGCCCACACCCAGGGGATCGGCCGGTCGGGGTCGAAGGGGCGCACGCCCGGCTCCGCGCGGTGGAAGTCGTCGCTGTAGAGGCCGCAGGCGCGCGGGTCCAACACCTCGTGCTCGGCGGCGAGTTCACGGAAGGACGCGGTGACGGCGGTGCGTTTGCCGCGCGGGCGCATCCCGGCGAAGCGTTCGAGTCCCTCCAGCAGGCCGACGCGTTCGCTGGAGCGGTAGCGCGGGGTGTGGCCGCCCCAGAAGCACTCGCGCAGGTAGTCGCCGGAGCGCAGCAGGAAGGAGCCGACCGTCGAGGAGGTGGACGCCGAGATCAGGTCGGGCACCACGGAGGGGCCGAGCATGCCGGCCGCGGGATTCACGAACGCCTCGAACGGTATGTCGTAGTCGTCGGCGTCCCGCGCCCTGAACACCTCGGGCGCGGGCTTCGGCGCCGGCGGGAGCACGATCCGCGCGGCCTCGGCGGTGTCGGCGGGCCGGTCGCCGCAGCGCGGGCACTCGGCGTCGGGCACGAAGGAGAAGCGGGTGACGCGCAGCGTCTCCAGGTCGGCCAGGAAGGCGTAGGGGAAACGGCGGTCGGCTCCGGCGCCCGGCCGGTCGCGGTGCGCCGCGACCAGGGCGGCGAGGCCGTCCACGCCGAAGTCCGTGGCGTACGGCGGGCGTCCGGCGGGCCGGGTGCCGGAGCCGGTCTCCAGTGCCTCGCGCAGTGCCCGCGACCGTACGCTCTGCCAGCGCCGCGCCAGGCAGCGCCCGCAGCCGGGTCCGCCGCCGGGGGCGAACGGCCCGACGACGGCGTGGTGTCCGTAGACGCGGACCTCGACGGTGTCCGCTGACGTACCGTCAATCGCACTGCCGTGCACGGTCAGTTCGTCGCGGACGCCGAGCGCGCGGACGCGCACCGCGGGGACGGCGCCGGTGGTGTGCGCGGCGAGGCGGGCCGTGAGCCGGGCGGCCAACTCCGCGCAGGCGTCCGCGAGCGGGGCACCGGCGGGTGGCGCCCCGGCCGGTGCGGCGGGCGCGACGGGCGCGGGGGCGGTGGTCACGGGCGGGCCGCGGCGGTCGTCAACAGGACGCGGGTGGCGTGGACGCGGCCCGCGGCCAGGTCGGGGGCGTGGACCGGGACGGCGAGCACATCCTGTCCCGCGGCGCGCAGCCGCGCCGCGACGGCCGCCCAGTCGGTGGCCGCGGCCATGTCGACGGCGCCCTCTTCGGAGACCTGGACCGTGCCGGCGTCGAGGTCGGCCAGCAGCGGGTCCCCCGCGTCCAGCGGCGCCCCGGCCGCACCCTCGACCTGCACCGCGCCCAGCAGATCGCGTACGGCGTCGAGCGCGGCGTCCCGCCACCGCGGGCCGGCGGCGAGGGTCCACCGCCACCGGCCGGTCGCCGGGTCGGCGGCGCGGGCCAGGACAACGGGCAGCGCGCGTTCCTCGGCGGCGCCGAGGTCGAGGATCTCCAGGTCGACGCCGAGGCCGGCCGCCGACCGGGCGAGGAAGGTCAACTCGGCGTCCTCGCCGGACAGTTCGCCGACCGGCAGGCGCCGCACGGTGAGCGTGCCGCGCAGGGCGCGGCGCAGCGTGTCGTGCGCGAGGGCGGTGCGGACGGCGCGGCCGGTGGCCTCGGCGGCCGTGCCGCCCGCTCCGGTGCCGGCCGAGCCGGCCTCGACGATCCGGTCCCGGTTGTCCGGGCCGTACGGCCGCACGGCCGCCGCGGGCACCAGCAGCGTCTCGCCGCCGAGCAACGAGGTGGCGGTGCACCAGCGCGGGACCGCCCCGGCCGCGGGGCCGACGCCGGAGGCGATGCTCAGCGCGGCCGGGTCGACGGACCGCCACTTGCCGCGCGCGGCCTCCAACTCCGCTCCGGACAAAGCCTGTCGGACGGGGACGACATGCTCGGCGTACACCTCGGCCGCGCGGTACAGCGCCCGCAGCCGGGCGCCCGCGACATGGTGGACGTCGAAGGCGGTGATCTCCCGCCGGACGCCGTGCCCGGTGCCGAGCACCACGGTGCTGACCTTCAGCGGCGTCTGGGACAGATCCTCGTCCGCGTACGCGCCGAAGACGCCGCTGCGCTTCTGGACCAGCACGGCCCGGCCGGTGAGTTCGGCGAGCGCCGCCTGCGCGGCGTCCTCCTCCCCCGCGCCGTCCGTCACGGGCCCGCCGAGCGGCGAGACGGCGGCATTCCCGGCCGCCGCGCTTTCCGGTACCTCTTCCGGGGTCGCGCCCGCCGAGGTGTCCGCTACGGCCTCCGGTGCCGTACCCGACCTCTCGGCTTCAGGCGTACCGATCGCGGTATCGGCGGCCGGTGCCGCCAACGCGGCGTCCAGCGAGGCGAGTTCGGGCAGCGGCTGCGCATCGGCGGCCTCGGGCGCGGCGCCGCAGCGGGGGCAGCGGGGGTGCGGGAGGAGGGGTTCCGCGGTGGTGTCGAGCGAGTCGATGTCCTGGACGAGGAGCTGATTCTCGGTCTCGGCGGGCAGCACCCCGGTGGTGCGGCGGAAGACCTCGTACGCCAGCAGATTGCCGATCATCGCGGCGAGCGGTCCGCCGACGGTGGGGGCCGCGCTGCCGGCGGGGCCGGCGGGGGCGACGGTGCTCCACAGGTCGGCGGCGGCGCCCGCCGGGCCGTTGGCGCCGAGCCGCAGCGCGGCGCAGGTCCAGCAGCCGGCGGCGTCCGGCGCGGTCAGCGGGCCGATCACCACGGATTCGCCGAAGGTCCAGGCGGGCAACAGCAGGCGGCCGGCTGGGAGGCCCGCGTCGAGCAGGCGGGCGGTCTGCCGGGGCGCGTGCCCGCCGGTCACCAGCACCAGGTCGTAGCCGTCGAGCTGGTCCCAGCCGTAGCCGCCGGACGCGGCCTCGGCGTCGGGCGCCGCCTCCAGCAGATTCACCTCGGCCGGGCAGCCGGCCGCCCGCAACTCCGCCGCCTCGTCGAGGACTTCGGCGAAGCGGTTGCCCGGGGTGTCGACGGTGCGCGGCACCGCGACGGCGGCGCAGCCGTTGCGGATCAGGCCGAGTACGGCCCAGCGGGCGAGCGCGTCGTCGCCGAGGACCGCCACCCGGGTCCGCCGGAAGCGCGCGAAGCGGTCGGCGGCGCCGTCGGTGTAGTGGTCGACATAGTCGATCTGGGCGGCGAAGCGGTCGGCGACGGCCGGGGCGAGCGGCTCCGCGTCGGCCGCGGGCGGGACGGCGTCCCGCGCGAAACCACGCGCGTAGAGCGTGCTCACCAGCCGGACCACCATCTCACGCTGCTTGTCACCGAGCCCCTGGCAGAGCGCGGCCACCGTGTGATCGCCCGTCAGGTGCGGGACGATCAGGGTCGCGAAGCGGTAGGCGGACGGCATGACGACGCTGAAACCGCCGCGCGCGTTGTGGAAGTGCACACCGGTCGGCGTCTGCGTGTACAGCACGTCCCGCCGGATCCGCGGCCGGGTGTCGGCGATCTCGTCATACGGTGACACCATGTCAGTCACGCCTCCGTAGTGTGCAGTTCCGCTGCGCTGAGCCGCCGCGGTGTGGTGGATGTGCCCTTCCCGCCCCCGGCCCGGCCGGCCGGGATCCCGGCGCCGCCGGGAGCGGCTTCGGTACGACCGGGGGCGGATCCCGAGCGGCTGGGTTCTGCTCCGGTACGGCCGGGGGCGGATCCCGAGCAGCCAGGTTCTGATCCGGCACGGCCGGAGCCGGATCCCGAGCGGCTGGGTTCCGCTCCGGTACGGCCGGAGCCGGAATCCGGGCAGCCGGGTTCTGATCCGGTACGACCGGACGCGCGCCCGGTCCGGCCGGAAGGTGTTCCCGCGCCGCCGGAAGGGATTCCGGTACTGCCGGAGGCGGATCCGCCGCAGCCGGTGGATTCGGCACCCCGGCCGGGAAGTCCCTCCGCGCGCCCGGCCGACGACCCGACGGGCCCGGCCCGTTGCCCGGACGGATCCGACACCGCCCCGGACCCCACCCGGCCCGGCGCCGCCGCTTCCGCCCGGTCCGGCGCTGTCGCGGCCGTTGACCGGCCCGTCGCTCCCGGTGCCGCCGACCGGTCCGATACAGTCTCCGGCCGATCCGGCGGCGCCGCCGCCCGGCCCGCCGCCGCCGACGCCGGCCGGTCTGCCACTCCCACTGCCGCCGACCGGTCCGGCACCGTCCCCGCCCGGTCCGGCGCCGCCGCAGTCTGCGTCGCCGATCCGCCCGGCGCAGCCGTTACTCCGCCGGTGGCCGCCGCGCGGGCGAAGACGCGCAGGAGTTCGTGCATGCGGTACAAGCCGCGCGGGCCCTCTTCCAGCAGACCCGCGCCGACCAGGCTGTCCAGCACCCGGCCGCCCTCGACGGGCTCCCCGGCCACCGGGTCGCCCGCCGAATTCCCCGCCGGGGCGGCGGCGGACGCGGGACCGGGCCCGGCGACTGCGGCGCGGTGCGCCGCCCGCTCGGGTTCGCCGCGCAGGATGGCCAGTTCGAGGCGCTGGAGCGCGGGGCCGGGGTCGACCCCGAGGGCCTGCGCGAGATGGGTCTTGACCCGCCGGTACTCGGCGAGCGCCTCCGCGCGGCGGCCGACGCGGTACAGCGCCTCCATCAGCTGCTCGGTGAAACGTTCATGCAGCGGATGGGCGCGCGCGGTGGGCCAGATCTCGGCCACCGCCTCCCGATGCCGCCCGCATGCCAGTTCGAGGTCGAAGACGCGCTCGATCGCCCGCAGCCACTCCTCGTGCAGGCGCGGCAGTTCGTCGCGATGCAGCAGGTCGGACGGGACATTGGCGAGCAGCGGCGGCTGCCACAGTGCGAGCGCCTCGCGCAGCAGCCGCAGCTCCGCCTCCGGCTCCTCGGTGGCATAAGCGCGGTCGAGGAGTTCCCTGAACTGCACGAGATCCAATGTGCCGGCGTCGGCCGTGAGCCGGTATCCGCCGGGCACGGCCTCGATGGTGTTGCCCGCGATCCCGTATTTGCCGAACAGCCGCCGCAATCGCAGGACACAGCTGTGCAGCGCCGACTTGGCCTGGGCAGGCGTCTCCTCGCCCCAGATCACGCGTTGCAGGAAGTCCGCGGAGACCACCGAATTAGCATTCAGCAGCAATGCGGCGAGCAGGGCGGCCGGCCGGGACGGCTGGAGCACCGCGGATTCGCTGCCGTCCGTGACGGCCAGCATTCCGAGAACCCGGAATCGCGTCCGCGCGACTACCGCCTGCGGCGGCGTTCCGCCATTTGCCGCTGGTAATCCGGCACTGTTTTCGAGCGCATTCGACCAGACCACCGATCCACCGTCCCCGTAGCCCCGTATCGACCGCCGACACGTCCGGCAGGTGTGGGCCGGAGCACGGCGGAGTCCTTTGAGGCCCATACCGGTTGGCGGTCAGCAAGGACAGTACGGCAGCGATGTTTGGCTTGTCCAGGGAAAAATCGGATGCCGGGGGGTTAGCGATCTGTTAGAGGGGTGCGGTGCGCCCATACACGAACTCACTCCGGAAAACGGGACACACCGGACCGTACCCCTCCGGTACGGAAGCGAGCAATCGGACATTCTTCGCAGTATTGCGGGATCGTAAAGCGGCATTCGCCTTACCCCTCGCCGGACGGCTTTATGCGCGCCACCGGGAGGTCGACTTCGCTTTACGCAGGAAGTTCGCCCCGGCTTTGCTCTCCGGGCGCCGCCACTGGAATAGACCAGGACCAATTCCGTGACACCCGCCCGGGGTCTGAGCTGCGAAGAGGGCGCGGTGGCCGGAAGCCGCCGGTCGGCGGGCCCGCGGCGGCGGGACGCGGGCCGGTGGCCACGAAGACTTGACAGCCGCCGAGGGGCTGATTCAATGTTCCACAAGACAGAAAACAACTTCCGCAATACGGAAGGGGCGCACACAGTGAGCTTCGCCGACGCGCGCTTCGATGTGAACCTCTCGATCCTGTTCACCGAACTCCCGCTGCTGGAGCGGCCCGCGGCCGCCGCCGCGGCGGGCTTCGACGCGGTCGAGCTGTGGTGGCCGTGGGTCGACGACCCGACACCGCCGCAGGCCGAGCTGGACGCGCTGCGCTCCGCGCTGGAGTCGGCCGGCACCCGGCTGGTGGGGCTGAACTTCTACGCGGGGCAGCTGCCGGGCCCCGACCGCGGCGCCCTGTCGGTGCCCGGCGAGGAGTCGGAGCGCTTCCGCGCCAATGTCGACGTCGCCGCCGGCTTCGCCGCGTCGGTCGGCTGTACCGCGCTCAACGCGCTGTACGGCAACCGGGTCGAGGGCGTGGACCCGGCCGCGCAGGACGAGCTGGCGCTGGAGAATCTGGTGCTCGCCGCCCGCGCCGCCGACCGGGTCGGCGCCACCTTGCTGATCGAGGCGCTCAACGCGCCCGAGTCGCCGCGTTATCCGCTGGTGAGCGCCCCGGCCGCGGTCGAGGTCGTGGACCGGGTGAACACCGCCACCGGACTGGACAACACGCGCTTCCTGCTGGATCTCTACCACCTGTCGATGAACGGCGAGGACCTCGCCGAGGTCGTCGACCGCTACGCGGACCGCACCGGCCACGTACAGATCGCCGACAACCCCGGCCGCGGCGCCCCCGGCACCGGCACCCTCCCCCTGGAGGACCTGCTCGGCCGCCTGCGGAAGGCGGGCTACACCGGCTGGACCGGCCTGGAGTACAAGCCCGGCCCCGACGGCAGCGCCGCCGCCTTCGACTGGCTCCCCCGCGGCTAGCACCCGATCCGTACGACAGGCACCGGGCCCGGTCCGTACCGCGGGCCGCAGGGCCCCGGGGCGCCTCGCGCTCCCGGGCCGGGCCCCATCACACCCCGAGAGGACCTCATGAGCACCAACCTTCCCAAGGTCGCCTGGATCGGCCTCGGCATCATGGGCTCCCCCATGGCCGAGAACCTGATCAAGGCCGGATACGACGTCACCGGCTACACGCTGGAGGCCGCGAAGCTGGAGCGGCTGGCGGCGGCGGGCGGCACGGCCGCCGGGTCGATCGCCGAGGCCGTACGCGACGCCGATGTGATCGTCACCATGGTGCCGGCGTCGCCCCAGGTCGAGGCCGTCGCGTACGGCGAGGACGGCATCCTGGCACACGCCAAGCGGGGCGCGCTGCTGATCGACACCTCCTCCATCACCCCGCAGACCTCGATCGACCTGGCGAAGGCCGCCGCCGACAAGGGCATCCGGGTGCTGGACGCGCCGGTGTCCGGCGGCGAGGCGGGCGCGATCGAGGCCGTGCTGTCGATCATGGTCGGCGGTGAGCGGGCCGACTTCGACGCGGCCAAGCCGCTGCTGGACGCGCTGGGCACGACCGTGGTCCTGTGCGGCCCGCACGGCGCCGGCCAGACGGTGAAGGCCGCCAATCAGCTGATCGTCGCGGTCAACATCCAGGCGTGCGCCGAGGCCGTGGTCTTCCTGGAGAAGTCCGGGGTGGACCTGGGCGCCGCGCTCGAGGTGCTGGGCGGCGGCCTGGCCGGTTCCACCGTGCTGGCCCGCAAGAAGGCCAATTTCCTCAACCGCGAATTCGCGCCCGGCTTCCGGATCGACCTGCACCACAAGGACATGGGCATCGTCACCGACGCGGCCCGCACCGTCGGCGCCGCGCTGCCGGTCGGCTCGGTGGTGGCCAATCTGGTCGCCTCGCTGCGCGCCCAGGGCGACGGCGGCCTCGACCACTCCGCGCTGCTGCGCGGCGTGGAGCGGCTGTCCGGCCTCCCGGTCAAGGACTGACCCGGGTCGCGGGACCGCCTCCCCGGCCGGGGGCCCACGTCACGTCGGTCCCCGGCCCCCCTGAACACCGTCCGGCGGTGCGTGACTTGTCCTGTCGCGCCCAAACGCACCGCCGGGCGGGACCACCCCCGCGCGCCCCGGACGAATCCCGCGCGCACCTCATCCCGATCGGCCGTGGCCCCCGCAGGGCTGACTCCTGCACTATGGGACGTGCATGTCGTGCACGATGTCCCTGGCACATTCCGCCGCCGCCGACCGGGAGTTGTCCACCATGGCAGAGCGCGTGCTCGTACGCTGTCCGGCCTGCGACCGGGAGCATGCGTACATGGCGCCGACGTATCCGTGCGCGTGCGGTGCGCCGCTCGCGCTCCCGGTGCTGTCCGGGGGCGCGCCCGAGCAGATCGCGCACAAGTCGTGGGACGAGTCCTGGGTGCGGCTGCGGTGTCCGGACTGCGGCAGGACCGACGAGTGGCCGATGCCGGAGTTCGACTGCGCGTGCGGCGCGCTGATCCGGCTGCCGGTGGCGGGCGAGGCCGCGCAGGAGGCCGGGAGCCTGCCGGTGGGCGCGCACCAGACGGGTGCGCCGCCGGACCCGACCGGTGACGTACCGCCGCCGCCCACCGACCGGCCGCCCTTCCGGCCGGTCACCATCAGGACCGGGCGCGACGCGCTGACCGCCGCCGCGCAGTTCCTGAAGTGGCTGGGCTTCGGCGGGATACGGCTGGCCGGCGACCGTACGGCCAACGGCATCGACCTGCGCGGCGACGGACTGGTGGCCCAGGTCGACCCCACCACCCAGCCGACCGCGGCCCGCGACGTGGAGTGCCTCTGGCTGAACTGCGCCAACGAGGACGCGGTCGGCGCCTTCTTCTCGCTGGCCGGTTACGCCCATGACGCGCGGCTGCGCGCCGACCAGCTCGGTGTGCCGCTGTTCGTGATGGACCTGACCGGCACCCCGCAGCCCGTCAACGACGCGGCGGACGACCTGATCAGGACCGGCCCCGGCGGCACCGCCGGCTGAGCCCCACCTCGCGCGCCCTCCCCGAGGCGCCCGGCAGCGGAACTCCCCCGCGCCGGGCGCCTTTTCGCTGTTCACCGGGCCTCTTCCCGCGCCGTCCCCGGGCGTCTTGACGGGTGCCGCGACACGCTTTACGTTGTTTCCATATAGCAGAACTACTTTTCCACATTACGGAATCATCCTGGCGGGTCGGCCCGAACGGTCAGCCCGGACGGTGTGGAGGGAAGTAGTCGCCGACAGAAGCAGGAGAGGGACCTCATGCCTCGTATGACCGCCGCCCGCGCGGCCGTGGAGATCCTCAAGCTGGAGGGCGTCGATGTCGCGTTCGGCGTGCCCGGGGCCGCGATCAACCCCTTCTACGCCGCGCTCAAGGCGGCCGGCGGCATCCGTCACACGCTCGCCCGGCACGTCGAGGGCGCGTCCCACATGGCCGAGGGCTACACCCGCGCCGCCCCCGGCAACATCGGTGTGTGCATCGGGACCTCGGGCCCGGCCGGCACCGACATGATCACCGGCCTGTACTCCGCGACCGGCGACTCGGTCCCCATCCTGTGCATCACCGGCCAGGCCCCGACCTCCGTGATCCACAAGGAGGACTTCCAGGCCGTCGACATCGCCTCGATCGCCGCGCCGGTCACCAAGGCCGCCACCACCGTGCTGGAGGCCGCGCAGGTCCCCGGCGTCTTCCAGCAGGCGTTCCACCTGATGCGCTCGGGACGGCCGGGCCCGGTGCTGATCGACCTGCCGATCAATGTGCAGCTCACCGAGATCGAGTTCGACCCGGAGACGTACCAGCCGCTGCCGGTCTACAAGCCGGCCGCCTCCCGCGCCCAGATCGAGAAGGCGCTGTCGATGCTGCTGGCCGCGCAGCGCCCGCTGATCGTGGCCGGCGGCGGCATCATCAACGCCGACGCCTCCGACCTGCTGGTGGAGTTCGCCGAGATCACCGGCACCCCGGTCATCCCGACCCTGATGGGCTGGGGCACCATCCCCGACGACCACGAGCTGAACGCCGGCATGGTGGGCCTGCAGACCTCGCACCGGTACGGCAACGCCACCTTCCTGGAGTCGGACTTCGTCCTCGGCATCGGCAACCGCTGGGCCAACCGCCACACCGGCTACAAGCTCGACGTCTACACCGAGGGCCGCACCTTCGTGCACGTCGACATCGAGCCCACCCAGATCGGCAAGATCTTCGCCCCGGACTACGGCATCGCCTCCGACGCCAAGGCCGCGCTCGCGCTCTTCGTCGAGGTCGCCCGCGAGCTGAGGGCCGAGGGGCGGCTGCCGGACCGCCGCGCGTGGATCGACGCGTCACTGGAGCGCAAGGCGACGCTGCACCGCCGTACGCACTTCGACAACATCCCGATCAAGCCGCAGCGCGTCTACGAGGAGATGAACCGGGCCTTCGGCCCCGAGACCCGCTACGTCACCACCATCGGCCTCTCGCAGATCGCCGGCGCGCAGATGCTGCACGTCTACCGGCCCCGGCACTGGATCAACTGCGGCCAGGCGGGCCCGCTCGGCTGGACGATCCCGGCCGCGCTGGGCGTGGCCACCGCCGACCCGGACGCGCAGGTGGTGGCGCTCTCCGGCGACTACGACTTCCAGTTCATGCTGGAGGAGCTGGCCGTCGGCGCCCAGCACCGCATCCCGTATGTGCACGTGCTGGTGAACAACTCCTACCTGGGGCTGATCCGGCAGGCGCAGATCGGGCTCGACATCGACTTCCAGGTCAATCTGGAGTTCGAGAACATCAACTCGCCCGAGCTGGGCGTCTACGGCGTCGACCACGTCAAGGTCGTCGAGGGCCTGGGCTGCAAGGCGATCCGGGTCACCGACCCGGCCGAGCTGGGCGCGGCCTTCGAGCAGGCCAAGAAGCTGGCCGCCGAGCACCGGGTGCCGGTGGTGGTCGAGGCCATCCTGGAGCGGATCACCAACATCTCGATGAGCACGACGGCCGACATCAGCAATGTCGTGGAATTCGAGGAGCTGGCGACCGAGCCTGGCCACGCGCCCACCGCGATCAGGCCGCTGACCTCCCCGGTTACGGCCTGAAGTCCTCCCGCAGCTCCACCTTGCGGATCTTGCCGCTGACCGTCATCGGGAAGCCGTCCATGATCCGCAGGTGGCGCGGCACCTTGTAGTGCGCGAGCCGGTCGGCGCAGAAGTCCTCGACCTCCGCCAGCGTCGGCGGATCCGCCGGGTCGCGCGGGATGACGCAGGCCAGGATCTCCTCGCCGTACCGCTCGTCGGGCACCCCGACCACCTGCACATCGGCGATCTTCGGGTGGGTGTAGAGGAATTCCTCGATCTCCCGCGGATAGACGTTCTCGCCGCCGCGGATGATCATGTCCTTGATCCGGCCGACGATGGCGAGATAGCCGTCGTCCCGCATCACCGCGAGGTCGCCGGTGTGCATCCAGCGCCCGGCGTCCACCGCCTCGGCGGTGCGCTCGGGCTCCTCCCAGTAGCCGAGCATCACCGAGTAGCCGCGGGTGCACAGTTCGCCGGGCTCGCCGCGCGGCACCGTGACACCGCTGACCGGGTCGACGACCTTGACCTCGATGTGCGGCAGCGCCCGGCCGACGGTGGCGGTACGGTGCTCCAGGCCGTCGTCCATCCGGGTCTGGGTGGAGACCGGCGAGGTCTCGGTCATCCCGTAGCAGATGGACACCTCGGCCATGTGCATCTCGGCCATCACCCGCTTCATCACCTCGACCGGGCACGGCGATCCGGCCATGATGCCGGTGCGCAGCGTCGTCAGGTCGTAGCGCGCGAAGTCGGGCAGGCCCAGCTCGGCGATGAACATCGTGGGCACCCCGTACAGCGAGGTGCAGCGCTCCTGCTCGACGGCGCGCAGCGTGGCGGCCGGGTCGAAGGACGGGGCCGGGATGACGATGCAGGCGCTGTGCGTGGTGGCGCCGAGATTGCCCATCACCATGCCGAAGCAGTGGTAGAAGGGCACCGGCAGGCAGATCCGGTCCTCCTCGGTGTAGCCGACCGTCTCGCCCACGAAGTAGCCGTTGTTGAGGATGTTGTGGTGCGAGAGAGTGGCGCCCTTGGGGAAGCCGGTGGTGCCCGAGGTGTACTGGATGTTGATCGGGTCGTCGCAGCTCAACGTCGCCTCGATGGCTGCCGGTTGATCCTCCGGTATCCGCTCGGCGGCGGCCAGCAGCGCGTCCCAGGTCGGGTCGCCGATGAACACCACCTCGCGCAGCCGCGGCAGTTCGCCGCGCACCCGCTCGACCATCGCCCGGTAGTCGCTGGTCTTGTGGCCGGTCGAGGAGATCAGCACCTCGATGCCGGACTGCCGCAGTACGTAGTCGAGTTCGTGCACGCGGTAGGCCGGGTTGATGTTCACCATGATCGCGCCGATCCGCGCGGTGGCGTACTGCACCAGCACCCACTCCGGGCAGTTGACCGCCCAGATGCCGACCCGGTCGCCCTTGAGCACGCCGAGCGCGAGCAGTCCGCGCGCCAACCGGTCGACGTCCGCGCCGAATTGGGCGTACGTCCAGCGCCGGCCGCCGGCCACGTCCACCAGCGCCTCGCGGTCCGGGTGGGCGGTCACCGCGCGGTCGAGATTGCGTCCGATGGTGTCCCCGAGCAAGGCCGTCTCCCCCGTCCCGTGTGCGTACGACGGTTCCGCCGTCCCGTGTGCGTGCGACGATGCCGCGGCGCCCGCCGTACCGGTCGCGCCGCTCACCGGTAGTCCTCCTCGTGGAATTCGGCGCTCCCGTCGTGCATCGTGCGTTCGCGCAGCTCGATCCGGCGGATCTTGCCGGAGACGGTCTTCGGGAGGTCGGCGAACTCCAGCCGCCGGATGCGCTTGTACGGGGCCAGCACCGCCCGCGAGTGCGCGAAGATCGCCTTCGCCGTCTCGCCGTCGGGCGCCCAGCCCTCGGCGAGCACCACGTACGCCTTGGGCACGGCCAGCCGCAGCTCGTCGGGGGCGGGCACCACCGCGGCCTCGGCGACCGCCTCGTGTTCGAGCAGCGCGCTCTCCAGCTCGAAGGGCGAGATCTTGTAGTCGGACGCCTTGAAGACGTCGTCGGCGCGGCCGATGTACGTGATGTAGCCGTCGGCGTCGCGCGAGCCGATGTCGCCGGTGCGGTAGAAGCCGCCGCTCATCGCCTCCGCGGTCGCCCCGGGCGAGCCCGCGTACCCGGTCATCAGGCCGACCGGCCGCTCCGCGCGCAGGTCGAGGCAGATCTCGCCCTCGTCGCCGACCTCGCCGGTCACCGGGTCGACCAGGGCGACGGTGTAGCCGGGGGTGGGGCGTCCCATGGAGCCGGCCTTGACCAGCTGCCCGGGGCAGTTCGCCACCTGCACGGCCGTCTCGGTCTGGCCGAAGCCGTCCCGGATCAGCACGCCCCACACCCGCCGGACGTGCTCGATCACCTCGGGGTTGAGCGGCTCGCCGGCCGCGACGACCTCGCGCGGCGGGGTGCGCAGCGCGCTCAGATCGGCCTGGATCAGCATCCGCCACACCGTCGGCGGGGCGCAGAAGCTGGTGACCCCGGCGCGCTCCATCTCGGCCATCAGCCGCCCGGCGTCGAAGCGCGTGTAATTGTGCACGAAGACGGTCGCCTCGGCGTTCCACGGCGCGAACAGACTCGACCAGGCGTGCTTGGCCCATCCGGGTGAGGAGATGTTGAGGTGCACATCGCCCGGCCGCAGCCCGATCCAGTACATGGTGGCGAGGTGGCCGACCGGGTACGAGATGTGGCTGTGCTCGACCAGCTTGGGCTTGGCGGTGGTACCTGAGGTGAAGTACAGCATCAGCGGGTCGCCCGACGGGGTCGGCCCGTCGGGGGTGAAGTCCGGGGTGGCGGCGTACGCGTCCTCGTAGCCCAGCCAGCCCTCGGGGGCGCCGCCGACGGCGATCCGCGTGTAGTCGCCGGGGACATCGTCGAACTTGGCCGCGTCGGCGGCGCGCACGACCACGTGCCGGGCCCCGCCGCGGTCGATGCGGTCGCGCAGGTCGGCCGGGCCGAGCAGTGGGGTGGCGGGGATGACGACGGCGCGCAGTTTCATCGCGGCGAGCGCGGTCTCCCACTGCTCCACCTGATTGCCGAGCATCACCAGCACCCGGTCGCCGGCCCCGACGCCTTGCGCGCGCAGCCAGTTGGCGACCCGCGCGGACCGCTGCGACATGCCCGCGTAGGAGACCCGCAGCTCGCTGCCGTCCTCCTCGACGATCCACAGGGCGGTGCGGCCGTTGTCCCGCGCGACGACGTCGAACCAGTCGAGCGCCCAGTTGAACTCCGCCGGTCGCGGCCAGTCGAAGCCCGCGCGGGCCGCGTCGTAGTCCTCCCGGTGCCGCAGCAGGTAGTCGCGGGCGGTCCGGAAGGCTCCGGTCGCGTCCGTTGCCGCCATCTGTCCTCCTCGTCGGTGCACCCCTCGGTAGCATCGTGCGTCAGTGACCTGGGTCTCACTACCCCCGGACGGGGGTGAGCACGGGGTGGGGCCGGGCGAGGAGGTGGAGCGGATGGACGCTCAACGGGCCGAGGCGGTCGAGGTACGGGCCGCCCTGCTGCGGATGCGCAGGTCGGGACTGCTGCCGGTGGCCTTCGGCGGTCTGGTGACCGGCGCGGGACCGGCCGGCGGCCACGGCGCCCGGCAGTTCCGGATCTCCGAGCTGGCCGGCACCGCCACCGAATCGCTGCGCGGCCTGACCATCACCACCGGCAACGGCCTGGGCGGCAAGACCCTGGCCACCGCCCGGCCCTGCTCGGTCACCGACTACGGCGTCTCCCGGGTGATCAGCCACGAGTACGACCCGGCCGTCGCCGCCGAGGGCCTGCGGTCGGTGCTCGCCGTCCCGGTCGTGGTCCGCCGCCGGGTGCGCGGGGTGCTGTACGGCGCGCTGCGGCAGCCGTACGCGCTGGGCGACCGGCCGCTGACCGTGGTGCTCGACGCGGTGCGCGAGCTGGAGCAGACGCTGGCGGTACGGGACGAGGCGCAGCGGCTGCTCTCCTTCTGTCAGCAGCCGGTCACCTCCGACCCGCGGGCCTGGGAGCAGGTCCGCGAGGCGCATTCGGAGCTGCGCGCGCTGGCCGGCCGGATCCCCGACCCCCACCTGCGACAGGAGCTGCTGACGGCGTGCGCGCGGCTGGCCTCGGCCGCCGTGCCGGGCGCCGCCGCGGAGTCCCGGGCCGCGCGCCCGGCGCCGCTGACCGCGCGCGAGCTGGATGTGCTGGCGTCGGTGGCGTCCGGCGCCACCAATGCCGCGGCGGCGGCCCGGCTGCGGCTGCGGCCGGAGACGGTGAAGAGCTATCTGCGGTCGGCGATGCGGAAGCTGGGCGCGCACACCCGGCTGGAGGCGGTGGTCGCGGCGCGCCGCGAGGGTCTGCTGCCCTGACCGGCCCCGTCCAGGGCCCCTCCCACGTCGGCCCGCCCGATATGGGGCGGCGGACGCCGCGGGCCCGGGGCTACGCTCGCGGCACGCCGCACCGGCGGCGGCACGGGACGCGGCGGAGGTGGCGGGGATGTCGGTCGACAGATTGCTCGGATTCGCGGCGATGTCGCTGGTGCTGGTGCTGATCCCGGGCCCGAGCGTGCTGTTCGTGCTCGGGCGCGCGCTGGCGCACGGGCGGCGGACCGCCCTGGGCAGCGCGCTGGGCAATGCGACGGGCGCGTACGTACTGGTGACGGCGGTGTCGGTGGGGCTCGGCGAGATCGTCGCCCGGTCGGTGACGGTGTTCGTGGCGCTGAAGCTGGCGGGCGCGGCCTATCTGGTGTTCCTGGGCGTGAAGGCGTTCCGGCACCGGGGCGCGCTGTCGGCGGCGATGAGCGACGGCGGGGCCGAGGGGGCCGACACGTCCTCCGGGACGCGTACGCGCGGGGACGTGCGCACCCTGTGGGAGGGCTTCGTCGTCGGCGTGACGAATCCGAAGACGATGGTGTTCTTCGCGGCCGTGCTGCCGCAGTTCGTCGACCGCGGCGCGGGCCATGTGCATGAGCAAATGCTGCTGCTCGGGCTGGTGTTCACGGTGATCGCGCTGGTCTGCGACAGCGTGTGGGCGCTGACCGCGTCGGCCGCCCGCACCTGGTTCGCGCGCTCCCCGCGCCGGCTGGCGGCGGTCGGCGGCACGGGCGGTCTGGCGATGATCGGCCTGGGCGTGACGGTCGCCGTGACGGGCCGCGCGGATCAGTGACCGGGGTTCACACGGACCGGTGGCCGCAGGCCGCGCGGATCAGTGACCTGGCCCTTTCGGCGGTGTGATCAGCGGCACACAGGGGCACACAGCGAAACGTTTGCGTTTCGATAGGTCCGGTCGTACGGTCGGTGGAGTACGAAACCGTTTCGTTCTTACAGCGGTTCCTGTCGGTTCCTGCCCGCCCGTCCCTTTCCGGGAGTCCGCCTCATGTCATCCCAGTCCACCGCCGACTCGCAGGTCGGCGACTCCGCGGCGGCCTCCGCGCCCGCCGCCGGCACCGGCCTCACGGCGCCGGTGCAGAAGCAGGAGAAGGCGAACCACCGCTGGTGGGTGCTGAGTGTCATCGCACTCGCGCAGCTCATGGTCGTCCTCGACGCCACCATCGTGAACATCGCGCTGCCCTCCGCCCAGCGCGACCTCGGCTTCAGCGACGGAAACCGGCAGTGGATCGTCACCGCCTACTCCCTCGCCTTCGGCTCCCTGCTGCTGCTCGGCGGCCGGCTGGCCGACCTGATCGGCCGCAAGATCGTCTTCCTGACCGGTGTCGTCGGCTTCGCGGGCGCCTCCGCCCTGGCCGGCGCCGCGCAGAACTTCGAGGTGCTGGTCACCGGCCGCGCGCTACAGGGGCTGTTCGGCGCGCTGCTCGCGCCGGCCGCCCTCTCGCTGCTCAACACGACCTTCACCGACGCCAAGGAACGCGCCAAGGCTTTCGGCATCTACGGCGCCATCGCCGGTGCGGGCGGCGGCGTGGGCCTGCTGCTCGGCGGTCTGCTCACCGAGCACCTGAGCTGGCGCTGGACGCTGTACGTGAACCTGATCTTCGCCGTCCTGGCCTTCGCCGGAGGTATGAGCTTCCTGCGCAAGGGCGCGCCCGCCGACCGTCCGAAGCTGGACATCCCCGGCACGATCATGGTCACCACGGGTCTGTTCGGTATCGTCTACGGTTTCTCGAACGCCGAGACCCACGACTGGTCCTCCCCCCTGACCTGGGGCTTCCTGGCGGCCGGCGGTGTCCTGGTGGCCGCGTTCACCTGGTGGCAGACCCGGGTCACGCACCCGCTGCTGCCGCTGCGCGTACTGCTGGACCGCGACCGCGGCGCGTCCTTCATCATGCTGGCGATCTCCGGCGCCGGAATGTTCGGCGTCTTCCTCTTCCTGACCTACTACCTGCAGGCGTCGCTCGGCTACACCCCGGTCAAGACGGGTCTGGCGTTCCTGCCGATGATCGGCGCGCTGATGGTCTCCGCGCAGCTGGCCACCAACAGCCTGATGCCGCGGTTCGGGCCCCGGCCGATCGTGCCGCTCGGCATGGCGATGGCCGGTGCCGGTATGGCCTGGCTGACCGTCCTCGACCTCAACAGCACCTACGCGGCGCACGTCCTGCCGCAGCTTCTGGTGATCGGCTTCGGTATCGGTCTCGCGCTGCCGCCGTCGATGAGCGTGGCCACCGCGGGCATCGCAGCGGAGGACGCGGGCGTCGCCTCGGCCGCGGTCAACACCATGCAGCAGGTGGGCGGTTCGATCGGTACGGCGCTGCTCAACACGCTGGCCGCGAGCGCCGCGACGAGCTACCTGCACAGCCACAAGCCGTCCGCGGCAGCCGCCGCCCAGGCCCAGTTGCACAGCTACTCGACCGCCTACTGGTGGTCGGCAGGGCTCTTCGCCGTCGGCTTCGTGCTCGCCCTGTTCATGTTCCGCAGCGGCAAGCCCCAGCAGACCGGCGACGGCGCCCAGGCCGTCCACATGTAAGGCGGGCCGACTGGTCCTCCCCAACCCCCCGGCCCCGCAGGAGCGGAGTGTGGTCGGGGTCCAGGGGGCCGGCCGCCGGGTCATCGTGGGGACGGGACACCCGGCATCTCCGGCCCCCTCGCAGCAGCCGCCCCGCCAGTGCGCCGCCCCCGTGCGCACAGGCGGGGCGGCCGTTTTTCCATGTCCCCGGGCCGGCGGATCCGGTACCGTACCGCTCATGTACTCCCCCCGTGCGTAGGCCGTGGCACGCGCCGTCGGCCAGTGGGCCCCCGTGTCGTCGGGCGGCCGGGCTGTGGCGCATCCGATACCACCCGCCCGTAGACGCACACCCGGGGAATCCACCATGTCCACGTCCCGCCAGGCGGCGCTCCCGCCTGCCCCTTCGTATGCCGCCGTCTTCCGGCTGCCGCATGCCCGCCGCACCTTCGGCGCGGCCCTGTTCGGACGGCTCGGTTACGGAGTCGTCTCCCTCTCACTGGTGCTGTCGCTGACGCACGCGACCGGGTCGCTGTCCGGCGGCGGCCTGCTGGCCACCCTGTTCGGCACCGTCTCGGTGCTGCTCGGCCCGGCGCGGGCCGCGCTGGTGGACCGCTGGGGCGCGCGGCGCGGACTGACCGCGCTGGCCCTGCCCTTCGCGACGGCGCTGTTCGCCCTGGCCGCCGCCGTGCGCGAGAGCGCGCCGCCGCTGTGGCTGCTGACCGTGCTGAGCGGCGCGGCCGGTTCGCTGTGCCCGCCGCTCGGCCCGAAGATGCGCGCGCTGTGGAATGCGCTCACGCCCGACGAGGCCCTGCTGCAACGGGCGTTCAGCGTCGACACCGTCGCCGAGGAGCTGATCTTCCTCGGCGGCCCGCTGCTGGTGGTGGCCGTGCACCCGACCGGCGGCCTGGTCCTGTCGGGCGCGCTGATCGGCTGCGGCACCCTGGTCATGGTCTCCTCACCGGCCGCCCGGCTGCTCGCGCCGCGCGCCAAGGACGCCGGCGTACGGGTCCGGCTGCGGCTGTTCTGCGCGAACGGCGCCGGGGTGCGCAGGGCCGCGTACGCCGCCGCCGGCATCGGCTGCTGCCTCGGCGGCATCGATCTGTATGTGATCGCCTTCGCCGACCGGCAGCACCACCCCTCGGCGGTCGGCTGGATCCTCGCGGCGCAGTCCGCGGGCAGCGCGCTCGGCGGGCTGCTGTACGGCCGGATCTCCTGGCGGCTGACGCCCGGTGAACGGCTGCCCCGGTTGCTGGCCGTGCTGGCGGCGCTGCTCGCCGGTACGGCCGCGGCGCCCTCGCTTCCGGTGCTCGGGGTGTGTGTCGCGGCGGTGGGGACGCTGATGGCGCCGATCCTGTCGACGGCGTATCTGTCGGCCGCGGCCACCGCGCCCGAGGGCGCTGCCACCCGGGCCACGACCTGGGTCAACTCGGCGGTGAACGCGGGCAGTTCGTCCGGCGGCGCGCTGGCCTCCCTGCTGGTGGCCCGGCTGCCGCTGCCGTTGTGCTTCCTGCTGGCCGCCGTCGCACCGCTGCTGGCGGCGGTCGCGGTGGGCGCGGCGGGTCAGGCCGTGGGGCCCTTGGGGGCGGCCCGGTTGATCCGGGTGGCCATGCCCTCGTACCGGACGACGAGGCCGTCCGCGTCGAAGTCGAGTTCGCTGCGGTAATTGCCCGAGCTGTAGCCGAGCCTGGCCCCGGACAGCAGCGGGGTCAGATGGGTGTAGCTCTGGATCGACGGCCGCACGGCCAGTGTGGGCACCGGCACGAAGGCCATCAGGAAGTCCTGATGGCCTTCGTTGCGGTGGAGTTGGTGCCGCAGCACCGGCATCGTGTTGGTCAGCGGCGACATGCCGAGGTCGCAGTCCAGTGCGCCGTCGAGTTCGATCACGACATGCCCGTTGGCCGTCCAGCGGCTGCGCTCGTCGCGGCGCAGCTCCAGCTCGTAGGTGCCGTCCACGGTGTGCGACACGACGTGCAGCAGCCGGGTGGCGTATCCGTTGTCGGTCTCCAACTCGTAGCTGACCCAGTACGGTTCGGGCTTCATGCCGACCGCGCGGCCGTGGGCGCGGAGTCGTCCCGGCGCCAGGTCCACCCACGCGGTCTCGTACCCGGCGGTCTCCTCGACGTGCCAGGTCAGTACGGTGTTCGGCGCTGTCATGGCGCAAACGTAACCTTCACCCCGGATCGGGCGCCGGAGATCCGCCGAAAACGGCCGGCCGTCCGGCCCGCCGGGACCGGGCGCGGCGGCCGGTCACCCGATCGGCGGCGGGCGCCCCGGCCGGACGCGCCCGCCCGGGCGACGCCGGACCGGGCCGGGGTGTCCGAAAAGCGCCGCCGGGCCCGGCGCGGGCCCGGTGTCCACGCTGTGACCTCAGGGGATGCGGGCCGGGCGGCCGGGTTACGGTTGCGGTATGCGCGTGAGCCAGCACGACGGACCCGGCGACCGGACTCCCGAGGGACAGCCCCACGAGCAGACCGCCGCACCGACCCCCGTTGCCGCGCCGGGCGCCGCCGCCCCGCAGCCGGGGCCGCTCTACGTGCCGGTGCGGCCGGGGCCCGCGGGCTATGTCGTCCGGCTGTGGCGCACCCCGGTGGGCAGCAGGACCGCGGTCGCCTTCACCAGCGACCAGCGGCTGCGCTCGGTACTGGGGCCGACGCAGCCGTGGATCAAGCTGTCGGAGAGCGCGCTGCGGGCGATGGCCGAGCCGCTGGGCGCGCACCATCTGACGGTCGACCCGCTGCTGACCGCCCGGCCGCCGGCCGTCTGGGCGGAGCCCGCGGCGGACCGCCGGGAGCCGGGGCGGGATCCGGCCGGGGAGACCGGGACCGATGGCGGCGCCGGAGCCGGTGGCAGCACCGACGACGGTGCCCGGCCGCGCTCGGCGGGCCTGACCCCGTAAGTCCGGACGGTCCGGCGCCCGGCACCCGCCACCCGCCACCCGGCGCGGCGCCCTCAGCCGGCCGGCTGCACCTCCCCCACCATCAGCGCCGTCACGTCGCCGCGGCCCGCGAGGTCGCCCGGGGGGATGCCCGGGTGGTGGCGGTCGGCGGACTGCGCGGTGGCGGGCGCGGCGTCGCCGAGGGCGAGCCGGGAGACGATCCGGTAGCGGTCGCCGCGGTAGACGGAGTGCACATACTCCACCGGGCGGCCGGTGTCGTCCTTGGTGAGCCGTTCGAAGAGCAGCGCGGGCGAGAGCACCGGCACGCCGATCAGCCGGGCCTCCTCGTCATTGGTCACGGTGGGCTCGATGGACTGCACGGCCTCGTGCACATGGACGCCGTGCCGGGCGCGCAGGAAGTCGTAGAAGTCGCCGGACTCCATGTCGTCGGCGTGCAGGCCCGGCACCAGATCGGCCGGGACGTGCAGATATTCGATGGCCATCGGTTCGTCGTCCACCAGCCGGAGCCGGGCGATGTAGGTGATCTCGGCGGCCGGCGAGATGTGCAGCTTGCGGCCGACGCGGGCGCCGGCCTGCACGGTGGTGAACTCCAGCACCCGGCTGGCCCAGGTGCCGGACGCCTGCGGCAGGCGGTGCGCCTGGCCGTCCAGCGCCAGCTCCTGGGTGATCTTGGCGCGGGCCACGAACATGCCGCGGCCGTGCTCGCGCACCAGCACCCCGGTGGTGACCAGTTCGTCCACGGCGGAGCGCAGGGTGGGGCGGGAGACGCCGAGCCGCTCGCACAGGGTGCGTTCCGAGGGGATCGGGTCGCCGGGCGCGCACGACTCGACCAGTTCCATCAGATAGTCGCGGACCCGTTCGCGTTTCAGCGCCGAGCGCGGCGGCTCGCTGGCCATGGGGTGCACCTTCCGTTTCGGTGACCCGCCGATTCGGGTGCGGCGGGTACCGGCTTCGTTCCGTACTGGTGAGCCGAGGTTATCCAGATGCTGACCAGTATGCCAGCGGTCCTGGCCACTTCGCGGCCGGGGTCGGTTCGTATACGTCCTGTTCTACGTCATGTCTGCTTCGGTGCGCGACCTCTTGACGTCACCAGTGGTCTATGCCACCTTCACTGACCAGCACCGAACCAGTTGGCCACTGGTAAGCCCTGTTCCGCTTCTGTCCGAGGTGACACCCCGTGAGACCCAGCAGACTCCTTCCCGGCGCCGCGGCGCTCGTCCTCGCCGTCACCGCGCTCACCGCGTGCGGCTCCTCCTCCGACTCCGGCGATTCCGGTGCCACCGGAGGCACCGGCGGCTCCGCCAAGACGCCCGCCCCCGCCAAGCTCACCGTGTGGATCATGCGCGGCAGCATGTCCGACGGCTTCCTCGGCCGCTTCAAGTCGGACTTCGAGGCCGGGCACAAGGGCACCACCCTGGACATCCAGATCCAGGAGTGGGACGGCATCGGCCAGAAGATCACCAGCGCGCTGGCCAGCAACGACGCGCCGGACGTGATGGAGGTCGGCAACACGCAGGTCGCGCAGTACGCGGCCAGCGGCGGCGTCAAGGACCTCACCGACAAGGTCACCGACCTCCAGGGCGCCGACTGGATCCCCGGCCTCGCGGACCCCGGCAGGATCGACGGCAAGCAGTTCGGCATCCCGTGGTACGCGGCCAACCGCGTCGTGGTCTACAACAAGGACCTGTTCTCCAAGGCCGGTATCACCACCCCGCCCAAGACCCGCGACGAGTGGATCAAGGACACCACCAAGCTCAACACCGGGGGCAACGACGGCATCTACCTGCCGGGCCAGACCTGGTACGCGCTGGCCGGCTTCATCTGGGACGAGGGCGGCGACCTCGCCGTCAAGGACGGCGGCAACTGGAAGGGCGCGCTGGACACCCCGCAGGCCAAGGCGGGCATGGAGTTCTACAAGCAGCTCCAGGCGCTGGGCAAGGGCCCGAAGGACTCCGACGAGGCCAAGCCGCTGCAGGCCGACGTCTTCGCCAAGGGCAAGAGCGCGCAGATCATCTCGGTGCCCGGCGGCGCCGACGCGATCATCAAGGCCAACCCGGCGATGAAGGACAAGATCGGCTTCTTCCCGATCCCGGGTAAGACCGCCGACAAGCCGGGCGCGGTCTTCACCGGCGGCTCCGACCTGGTGATCCCCGAGGCGTCCAGGCACCAGGAGCTGGCCTACGAGGTGGTCAAGGCGCTCGCCGGCACCAAGTGGCAGACCGACATGGCCAAGGAGATGAGCTACGTGCCCAACCGCACGTCGCTGGCCGGGGTGCTGTCGGGCAACGAGGGCGCCTCGGTGATGGCGGTCGGCGCGGCCAACGGCCACGCCACGCCCAACTCGCCCAACTGGGCGGCCGTCGAGGCCAACAACCCGATCAAGCAGTACATGACCCAGGTGCTGACCGGCGCCGATCCGGACGCGGCGGGCAGGACCGCCTCGGCCGCGATCACCAAGGCCCTCAACACCGCCTCCTGACCGCCTCCTGACCCGGCCCGACGCCCGCCGTCGCGCCCGACGCGCGCCACGCCCCAGACCTCACCAGGAGAACCGCCGTGCTCACCGCTTCCGACACCGCGCCCCGGCCGGCCGTCGCGGATCCGCCACCGCCGTCGCGCGGACGGCGGCGCCGCCGCTCGCTCGCCGCGCTCTGGCCGTATCTGCTGGTCGCCCCCACCGTGGTGGGCACGGCCTTCCTGCTGGTCTATCCGCTGGTCAGAAACACCGTCATGTCGTTCCAGCACTTCGGTCTCGGGGAGCTGATCCGGGGCGGCGCGACCTGGGTCGGCTTCGCCAACTACCGTACGGTGCTGGACGATCCGGAATTCTGGACGGTGGTGCGCCGCACCCTGTGGTGGACCGGGCTCAATGTCGTGCTGATCATGGTGCTCGGCACGCTGATCGCGCTGATGCTGAACAAGCTCGGCAAGCGGATGCGGCTGGCGCTGATGAGCGGTCTCGTGCTGACCTGGGCGACCCCGGTCATCGCGGCCACCACCATCTTCCAGTGGCTGTTCCAGTCGCGTTTCGGAGTGGTCAACTGGCTACTGGTAAAGCTGGGCTTCGCGTCGTACCGCGACTACACCTGGTTCGCGCACGGCGGCTCCACCTTCGCGATCCTGGTCACGCTGGTGGTCTGGCAGTCCGTGCCGTTCGCCGCGCTGACCCTCTACGGCGGCCTCACCACGATCCCGGCCGAGCTGTACGAGTCGGCCAGGATCGACGGCGCGGGCGCCTGGGAGACCTTCCGGCTGGTCACCTTCCCCATGCTGCGCCCGCTGTTCGCGCTGATCACCTCGTTGGAAGTGATCTGGTGCTTCAAGTGCTTCGCCCAGATCTGGGTGATCAGCGAGGGCGGTCCGAACGGCGCGACCACCACCTTGCCGGTCTACGCCTTCCAGATCGCGCAGTCCCTGCACAAGTACGACCTCGGCTCGGCGGTCTCCACGCTGACCGTGCTGATCCTGCTCGGCGCGCTGGTGTTCAACCTGCGCCGGATGTTCCGCGAGGAGGGCGCGCAGTGAGCACGCTGACCGCAACTGGTAAGGCCGCACGTTCCCGTACCGCTCGCCCCGGGGTCCCGGGCGGCGCACGGCCGCGCCGCAGGTCGCTGCGGCGGCTGCCGCTGAACCTGGCCGCGCTGTTCACCCTGGCGCTCACCGTCTTCCCGGTCTACTGGATGGTGATCACGGCCTTCAAGCCGACCACCGCGATCCAGTCCGACACACCGTCCTTCCTGCCGCTGCACCCGACCCTCGCGCACTTCGGCACGGCCGTGCACGCCGACGGCTTCGGCACCTTCTGGCGCAACAGCCTGACCGTGACGCTCGGCGCGGTGCTGATGTCGCTGGTGGTGGCGCTGCTGGCGGCCTTCGCGGTCGGCCGGATGCGCTGGCGCGGGCGGCGGGCCTTCATCCTGCTGGTGTTCACCGCGCAGATGGCGCCCTGGGAGGCGCTGCTGATCCCGATGTACGTCATCGCCCGGGACACCGACATGCTCGACAAGCTGTCGATGCTGACGCTGGTCTACTTCATGACCACGCTGCCGTTCACGATCGTCACGCTGCGCGGCTTCCTCGCCGCGATCCCGGTGGAGCTGGAGGAGGCCGCCCAGGTGGACGGCTGCACCCGGCCGCAGGCCTTCCGCCGGGTGACCTTCCCGCTGCTCGCGCCCGGTCTGCTGTCCACCTCGCTGTTCGGCTTCATCACCGCCTGGAACGAATTCGCCTTCGCCAACACGCTGATCATCAAGAACCAGGACGCCCGTACGCTGCCGGTCTGGCTCTCCTCGTTCAGCAATGTGTTCGGCACCGACTGGGGCGCCACGATGGCCGCCTCCTCGCTGTTCATGCTGCCCGTCCTGCTGGTCTTCCTCGTCCTTCAGAACCGGGTCACCTCCGGAATGACCGCCGGCGCCGTCAAGGGCTGATCCCCGCACTCCCCCGCACCGATCTCCTGGCCCTCTGCCGACGCCGTCGCCCGCCGACCCCTGCCGCCCCCACTGGAGCCGCTGTGATCATTCCGCACCCCACCCATATCGCCCGTATCCCGGGCCACTTCACCTTCGACGAGACCACCGCGGTGCGTGCCGACGGCGCCGCGCGCGCCGCCGCGGACCTGCTGCGTACGTATCTCGCGCCCGCCACCGGACTGCCGCTGCGGCCGGCCGCGGACGGCCGGGTGGTGTTCTCGCTCGACCCGGCGCTCGGCGGTCTCGGCGACGAGGGCTACGGCCTGACCGTGGGGCCGGACGCGGTGCTGCTGCGGGCGGCGAAGCCCGCGGGGCTGCTGCACGGTGTGCAGACGATCCGTCAACTGCTGCCCGCGCAGGCCCTGTCGGAGCTGCCGCAGTCCGGCGTCGAGTGGCGGATGCCGTGCGTGCAGGTCACCGATGTGCCGCGGTTCGGCTGGCGGGGCATGATGCTGGACGTGGCCCGGCACTTCCAGCCGATGTCCTACCTGCGGCGCTTCGTGGACCTGCTGGCGCTGCACAAGCTCAATGTGCTGCATCTGCACCTGACCGACGACCAGGGCTGGCGGATGCCGGTCGCCGCGTATCCGCGGCTCACCGAGGTCGGCGGGGTCAGGGCCCGCTCGATGATCGGCCGCTCCGGCAGCACCCGCTTCGACGACGTCCCGCACGGCGGCGCGTACACCACCGCGGAGCTGCGCGAGCTGGTCGCGTACGCCGCCGCGCGCGGCATCACGGTGCTGCCGGAGATCGAGATGCCGGGCCACACCCGGTCGGTGCTCGCCGCCTACCCGGAGCTGGGCAATGTTCCCGGGCGGCAGCTCGACACCTGGACCGAGTGGGGTGTGTGCGACACGATCCTCGGCGTCCACGACGAGGTGCTGGACTTCTGCCGCACCGTGCTCGGCGAGGTGCTCGACGTCTTCCCCTCGCCGTATGTGCACGTCGGCGGCGACGAGTGCCCGACCGTGGAGTGGGAGCGCAGCCCCGCAGCCCGGCAGCGGGCGCGTGAGCTGGGGCTGCCCGCGCCCAAGGCGCTGCACGGCTGGTTCATGGAACGGATCGGCGACTTCCTGATCGAGTCCGGGCGCCGCCCGCTGTGCTGGGCGGAGGACTCGGGCGCGCTGCCGCCGGAGTTCACGGTGATGCCGTGGCGGGACACCGACCACGGCCTGGCCGCCGCACGGCGCGGCCACGACGTGGTGATGGCGCCGCACCGCTCGACGTACCTGGACTATCCGCAGGCCCCGGGCCCCGGCGAACCGCTCGGCCAGGCCGGCGACGTGGTCGACCTGCGGGCCGTGCACGGCGGGCAGACCGTACCCGCCGCGTGGGAGCCGGAGGCCGCCGCCCGGGTGCTGGGCACCCAGGCGCAGCTGTGGACGGAATTCGTGCCGACCGCCGAGCACGCCGACTACCTGGTCTTCCCCCGGCTGTGCGCGCTCGCCGACCGGGCGTGGAATCCGACCACCGACTGGTCCACCGACTTCCTGCCCGCGCTGCTGAGGCACGAGGACCGCCTCGCCGCACTGGGCGTCCACCACCGGGGCGCGCTGCCGCCCAGGTCCGCGCCGCGGCCCACCGCCCCGGCCCGTACCGCCCCCAGAACCGCTCCTCCTCGCTCCACCTCTCGGTAACCGCTCCACCCCCAGTAATCCCGCACCACCACCCCCCTCTGGAAAGGGATCACCGTGTCAGGAAAATTCCGTATATCCACCAGAGTCCGTACGGCGATGGCCGTCTGTACGGCGGCCGGTCTCGCCTGTGCCGCGCTCACCGCGATGCCCGCCTCCGCGGCAGGCGACTCGCTGAGCGCGCAGTACCGCACCAGCGCCACCGGGGCCACCGCCGACCAGGTCGAGCCGTGGCTTGAGGTCACCAACACCGGCAGCACCACCGTGCCGCTGAGCACGGTCACCGTGCGGTACTACTTCAAGTCCGACGGTCCCAGCGTCAGTTACCGCTTCGCGTGCTCGTGGGCGGTCAAGGGCTGCGGCAACATCACCGGCACCTTCGGTACGCTCGCCAATCCGACCGCCACCGCGGACCGCTACCTGGAGATCGGCTTCACCTCCGGCGCGGGCTCGCTGGCACCGGGCCAGAACACCGGCGACATGCAGTTGCGCTTCTACCGGGCGGACTGGCAGACCATCACGCAGTCCGACGACTACTCCTTCAACGGCGCGCAGACGTCGTACGCCAACTGGAACAAGATCACCGTGCAGAAGTCCGGCTCGGTGGTCTGGGGCACCGCCCCGGCCGGCAACGACCCGACGAACCCGCCCACCGACCCGCCGACCGACCCCGGCAACCCGGGCGACCCCAACGCGCCCACGCTCTTCGACGACTTCAACTACTCCTCCAGCTCCGACGCGGCCGTGCAGCAGCACGGCTGGACGGTCAAGTCCGGCCAGGGCGGCCCGGGTGTGGCCGGGGCGACCTGGTCGCCGCAGGACGTCACCTTCGTCGCCGACGGTGCCAGCAACAAGGTGATGAATCTGCGGCTCACCACCGACGGCACCGCGGCCGGCACCAAGGAGACCGAACTCCAGACCACCGCGCGGAAGTTCAAGAACGGCACCTACGCGGCCCGGGTGAAGTTCAACGACACCCCGACCGGCGGCCCCGACGGCGACCACGTCAACCAGACGTTCTTCACCTTCACGCCGCTCAACGCGCCGATGGACCCCGACTACAGCGAGCAGGACTTCGAGTACCTGCCCAACGGCGGCTGGGGCGAGACCCAGAACATCATGTACGAGACGTCCTGGGAGACCTACAACCCGGACCCGTGGAACGCGGTCAACACCCACGGCCAGCAGTACGGCAGCCTCGACGGCTGGCACAACCTCCAGATCACCATCGACAACACCAACATCACCTACTACATCGACGGCAACCAGGTCGCGCAGCACGGCGAGCCGTACCTGCCCGAGACGCCGCAGTGGATCGACTTCAACCACTGGCTGATCGACCTCGCGGGCCAGACCAGCAGCACCCCGCGGTCGTACAACGAGCAGGTCGACTACGTGTACTTCGTCAAGGACCAGGTGCTGACGCCCGCGCAGGTGCAGTCCCAGGTCGCCGCCTTCCGCACGGCGAACACCACCTTCAAGGACACCGTGCCCGGTTCCTGATCCCGTGGCGCCGCACCGCGCGACGCCCCGACCGCCGGCCCCCCGGACCTCCTCCCGTGCCCGCACGGGAAGTCCGGGGGGCCGGCGGGTTTCTGTTATCCCCCCGGTCGTGGCACCGTCTCCTGTCCGAGGGCGGAAACGGCTCACCCCCGGGCGGTGTCCGGGCCAGGACGGAGAGTGAACAGCATGCGCGCAGGAGACCGGGTCGGTCCGGACCCCGCGTTGGTCGGTGCGGCGCGGGCCGGCGACCAGGCGGCGCTGGACCGGCTGGTGGCCGAGTGCCTGCCGCTGGTCTACAACATCGTCGGCCGGGCCCTGGACGGGCACGACGACGTGGACGACGTGGTGCAGGAGACGCTGCTGCGCGTGGTGCGCGGCCTGCCGGACCTGCGCGACCCGGCCGCCTTCCGCTCCTGGCTGGTGGCGATCGCGGTCCGGCAGGTGCGCGACCGCGAGCACGCCCGCAAGGCGGCCTGGCACCAGCAGACCGCGCTGGACGCGGCCGAGCTGATACCCGACCCGGCCTCGGACTTCGCGGCCGTGACGATCCTGCGGCTCGGCCTGACCGACCAGCGCCGGGAGATCGCCGAGGCCACCCGCTGGCTGGACCGCGACGACCGTACGCTGCTGGCGCTGTGGTGGCTGGAGGAGACCGGTGACCTGGGCCGCTCGGAACTGGCCGACGCGCTGGGGCTGACCCGGCAGCACGCGGCGGTGAAGGTCCAGCGGATGAAGGAGCAGCTGGAGACGTCCCGCGCCGTGGTGCGGGCGCTCGGCGCCGCCGACGGCTGTCCTGGGCTCCAGCACGTGACGAGCGGCTGGGACGGGGTGCCGAGCCCGCTGTGGCGCAAGCGCTTCGCCCGGCACATCCGCGGCTGCGAGCGGTGCGGGCGGCCCGGCGCCGCCCTGCTGCCGATGGACCGGCTGCTCAGCGGGCTGCCGCTGCTCCCGGTGCCGCTCGGACTGCCGTACGGCGGCGGCCCGTTGGCCGGTGGCGCAGGTCCTGCCGCCGGGCACTTCGGCACCGCCGTCCCGCCGCACGCCGCTCCCTTCCAGCCTCCGCTCCAGCCGTCCCTTCAGTCGTCCCTTCAGCCGCCGGGCACCGTACCGGCGCACACCCCGATGCCCCCCACACCGGCCGCCGCCCCACCGGCGGCCCCGCGCACCGCTCCGCGCCACCGCCCCCCACGGCGGAGCGGTGCGCCCCGGGGAGTACGCGGCAGGCTGCTGCACAGCCCGGTCGGTGTCCCGGCCGCCGCCATGGGCGCGGTCGCGGCGGTCGCGGCCGGTGCGCTGCTCGCTGTGCACCTGACCGCCGACTCCTCGCCCGGCACGCCCGCCGCGCAGGCGTCACCCACCCGGCCGGCGGTGGTCTCCTCGGCGCCCGCCACCATCGCGAAGCCGTCCCCGTCCGCCACGCCGAGCCCGAAGCGGACCACGGCAAGGCCGACGACGAAACCGCCGGCGTCGCCGAAGCCCACGACGCACGCCCCGGCCGCCCCGCCGCCGGCCGCGCCGGTCTCCTCGGTCCGCAAGGGCGTCGGGGTGTGGAACTTCAACGGGGTGAACACCGCGCTGAAACGGTCCGGCGCCGGCTGGTACTACACCTGGTCGACCACGCACAGCGGGATCAGCGGCCCCGGATTCGTGCCGATGATCTGGGGCGCCGACAGCGCGAGCGCGTCGGCGCTGGCGCAGGCGAAGGCGGCGAGCCCCTATCTGCTGGGCTTCAACGAGCCGGACATGGGCGGCCAGGCGAACATGACGGTCGATCAGGCACTGTCGCTGTGGCCGAAGTTGATGGCCAACGGCCAGACGCTGGGCAGCCCCGCGGTCGCGTACGGCGGTGACACGGCGGGCGGCTGGCTCGACCGGTTCATGACGGGTGCCCAACAGAAGGGCTACCGCGTCGACTTCATCGCCCTGCACTGGTACGGCGGCGACTTCAGCACGCCGAACGCCGTCTCGCAGCTCACGTCCTATCTGACGGCCGTCCACAACCGCTACCACAAGCCGATCTGGCTCACCGAATTCGCGCTGATCGACTTCTCCAACGGCACCCGTTTCCCGACCGACAGCCAGCAGGCGGCCTTTGTGACGGCGGCGGCGAAGAAGCTCGACGGTCTGCCGTGGCTCCAGCGCTACGCCTGGTTCGGCCTGGGCGCCGACGACAGCAAGCCGAGCAGCGGCCTCTTCCACAGCGGCCCGGTGGAGACGGCGGCGGGCAAGGCGTTCGAGGCGGCGCGCTGAGTCGCTGCGCGCGCCGGAGGCGTCAACCCGCCTTCTCGAAGCGGACGTCGGGGCGTTCGGCCGCCGGATCGGAGGCGGCCAGCAGCCGCAGTCCCTCCGTGCCGAGCGCGTCCCGGTCGGCGGCGGACAGCGGGGTGAAGGGCGTGACGACGACGGCCGCTTCGTCCTTCGCGCGCTCGAACCGCCAGGTGCCGCCGACGAATCCGTCGACCAGGATCGTGCCGCGGACGATGCCGTTGACGGTCATCACCTTCGAGCGGTGCGCGTCGTCGAGGATGCGGCCGCGGTCGGCGTGCGAGAGCAGCAGATTGTCGAAGTCGGCGACGTAGCGGGCGGAGACCTCGATGCCGGGGTCGGCCGGCGCGGCGTCCGGCAGGTCGTACAGCTCGCGGCCGTCTTCGGTGGTGTACATCCGGCACTCCAGGGCGCCGAACACCTTTTTGAGGCCGGTGAGCCCGCTCCACTTCTGCATGTCGGCCGGGGTGGCGGGGCCGAAGGCGGCCAGATAGCGGCGGGCCAGCGACGCCGGGTCCGGCTCGGCCAGGGGCGCGCCGAGCCAGTCGTCCAGCAGCGCGTAACGGGGCTGCGCGCTCGCGCCCCACAGGCCGCGCGGCGGCACCTGCACCAGCGGCGCCCACACCCGCAGTGCGTTGACCAGCGACGCCGGGTCGGCGTCCGGCCAGCGGGCGCCGAGGACGGTACGCAACTCGCTCGGCCCCAGCGGCTGTTCGGCCAGCGCGTCACGGCCGTACGCGATCATCTCGTCCCGGTCGACGCCCGCGGTGCCGGCCGCCCATTGCGAGGCGCGCAGTCCCCGGTCGAGCATCGGCTGGAGCCACGGCCGCAACCGCAGCGCGTCCGCCGCCGTCACCAGATGCACGGTGCCGCGCATCAGCACGATCCGCACGAGCGCGCGCCCGGTGAGCAGGGCGCCGGGCTCGTCGAAGGAGAAGCCGGCGAGCCGGGTCCACAGCCCGGGGTAGGGAGAGGTGGGGTGCTGCGACTGGAGGCCGATCAGATGGCCGACGGCGTCCTCGGCGGACATCGCCGACCGGTTCAGCAGGAGCTGCCGGTCGAGCAGGGTGCGGTTGAGGGTGCGGCGGTCCAGCGGCTTGTGCATGGCTTCTACGGTAGGGGCAGTCGCGGACGGTTCCGGTCCGCGACGGCGGGCGTGGCCGGTGCGAGGGACGCGAAGGACGCGGCCCGGACGGTCGGTGCGGCGGACGGAGGTGGTCGGCGGTGACCTTGTCGGTGACGGCGTGGTGGGCGGCGCGGCGCGGGTACGACTTCCCGCGGCGGGTCACGGGGCGGACGGCCGCGCCGTTGCAGCCGCGCTCTCTCAGCCGCGCCCTGGTGCGTGCGGCGCGCGCGGACGAGCGGGCGCGGGCCGGGGAGTCCGGGCGGCGCGGCGCGAAGAGCGCGGGCGACGTGCCCTGGACGACGGCCGCGCCGGGACCGCACAGCGCCGCCGCCGTCGCGGCCCTGTCGCAGGAGGACCGGCGCCGCGCGGCCCTGGCGGTCCAGCGGCTGCGCAGCGGCCTGGTCGTACGGGACCGCGAGCAGCGCATCTCGGCGGCGCTGGCCGCCGCGCACTGCCGGTGGTCGGCGAGGCGGGCCGAGGAGCTGTTCGCCCTCGCCCTTGAGGGCATCGACCCGGTACGCCCCGCCGTCACCTGGCGCCCGGACACCCCGCGCGCGCTCGAACTGCCGCTGGCCGCCTACAAGGAGCTGGCCACCGCCGACCGCGAGCGGCTGCACCCGTATCTGCGCACGGTGCTGACGATCCATCACTTCGACGCGCCGCTCGGCACGAGCGACCCCTCGCCGGACCCCGCGGCCGACCCCGCCCGGCACGCGTTCGTCGCGCGGCTGCGCGCCCTGCTGCCCCCGGCCTACGACGTGGACGGCCTGCTGGGGCACCGGGACGCGTTCTCCACCGCGGCCCGGAAGGCGCTCGGCGCGCACGCGTACCGCCCCGAGGTCGCCGAACTCATCTGCCTGTGCGCGCGGTTGACCGACCCCCGGCCCTCCTACGAGTGGCTGGGCCGGGTACGGGAGCTGGTGCAGAGCAGGCCGGACGCGCGCATCGCGCTGGCGCCGCTGCTGCGCTCGGCCGGCGCACACCTGGAACGGCCCGGCGCTGTACGGCACAGCAGTGGTGAACTCACGGCGGAGAGCGGCCTGTTGCTGTCCGGCGCGGCATGGGCGGTGTGCGTGACCGAACGGGTGGCGGCCGTCCGCGACCTGGAGCGTGCGCTGTCGCAGTATGTCGGCGTGCCGCCGGAGGACCTGTCGGAGGGCGCGGCGGTCTTCGTCCGGGGCGGTTTCGCGGCGCTCGGCGCGCTCGCCGGGGAGCCGGGTGTCGGGCAGCACCAGCGGCTGCTCACCGCGTCGGGCGCGAAGCCCGTCAAGGCGGCGCAGGAGGCTCTGCTGCACCTGCGGCGGTATCCGACCGGCTGGGACCAGGACGCGCTGAGCGTCCCGATCGGCGAGTACACGGCGCATTTCACGGTCGCCGCGGACGGCCGGGTCACGCTCGGCTTCCGCAATCAGCAGGGGCGGCTGCTGGCGAAGGCGCCGCGCCGGGTCAGGTCCCGTACCCCGGCGGCCTACGCGGCGCTGCGCGCCCGGCTCGCGGAGCTGAACGAGCGCACCACCGCGCTGCTCGGCTCCTTCAGCGAGCGGCTGCACGGCGATCCCGGGCAGTCGGCGCAGGAGTGGCGGACCGCGCATCTCGACCCGCCGGTCTTCGAGCCGCTGACCCGGGCGCTGATCTGGCAGGCGGACACCCTCGCCGGACCCGTCGTCGGGGTGCCGGTGCGCCGCAAGCGCTCCACCGGGTGGATGCTGCGCGATCTCCAGGGCCGCTTCCACGAGTTGATCGACACCACCACGATCCGCCTGTGGGACCCGCGCCAGGCGGACGCCGCCGAGGTCGCCGCCTGGGCGGCGGCCCTGCGCAGGCGCCGCACGGTCCAGCCGGTGCCGCAACTTGCGCGGCTGGCACAGCGGTCGAAGTCGCCCGGGACATAGGAGGGCGCGGCGGTTCCGGGGCCCCGGAACCGCCGCGCCCGTCATTCAGCGCCCGCGTCGGCCGCTCAGTAGCAGCGGTACTCCCGCGTCCCGGCCGGCTGCGGGCCGGTCGCGGGGTTGATGAAGGTGACGTTGTAGTCGCCGTAGCGGAAGCCGTTGCCCGCGATGAAGGTGCGGGTCAGGGTCTGCTTGTAGCTGCCGTAGGAGGCGCTGTTGGTGTAGCTGGACGGGCAGCCCTTGCCCGTGAGGTTGGCCGGTCCGTCCGCGGCCGACGCGACTCCGGTCACCCCGAGGAGGAGCGCTCCGCCGATGGTCACCGTGGAGGCCACTCTGATCAGATTGCGCATCGCTTGTCTGGTCCTTCCGGTACGTCAGTGCACTGGCAGGTCAAGGGACTTGCAGCCGGTGAGCGGCCGGGTGCGGACCGCGGCGGCTCACCGGTCGCCGCTGATAGTGCACGGTTGCACCGAACCGGGTCAATGGTCTGGACCAGATTGGTCTGGACCAGAAATGGAGCGGGGCGTACCGCCCGCCCGTTCAGGCCGCCGGCGGACCGAGACGCCGTGCCGCGGGGGCCGACGAGTGGCGGCCGGGGGCGTGGTGGATCGGGGTGTGGGCGCCGGTCAGCGGAGCGCCGGAGCCGCCGCGGGAGTGCGCGACGATCTCCGCGGCGATGGACAGCGCCGTCTCCTCCGGGGTGCGGGCGCCCAGGTCGAGGCCGATCGGCGAGTGCAGCCGGGTCAGGTCCAGGTCGCCGACACCGGCCTCGCGCAGCCGCCCCAGCCGGTCCAGATGGGTGCGGCGCGAGCCCATCGCGCCGACGTACGCCAGCGGCAGCCGCAGCGCCCGCTCCAGCAGCGGGATGTCGAACTTGGCGTCGTGGGTGAGGACGCAGACCACCGTACGGCCGTCCAGCCGCCCCGCGTCCGCCTCCGCGTCCAGGTAGCGGTGCGGCCAGTCGACCACCACCTCGTCGGCCTCGGGGAAGCGCCGCGGTGTGGCGAAGACCGGGCGCGCGTCGCAGACCGTCACGCGGTAGCCGAGGAAGGCGCCGGCCCGCACCAGCGCGGCGGCGAAGTCGATGGCGCCGAACACCAGCATCCGCGGCGGCGGCACACTGGCCTCGACCAGAAGCGTCAGCGGCTCGCCGCAGCGGCTGCCGTCGGCCCCGATCTCCACCGTGCCGGTGCGGCCCGCGGACAGCAGCGCGGACGCCTCGGCCGCGGCCGTACGGTCCCGCTCGGCGTCACCCAGCGAACCCGAGACGGCGCCCGGCTCCGTACCCTCCCCCGCGCCCGGGAAGCCGGCGGCACCGGTCACCAGCAGGGCCCGGCCCAGCAGGTCCGCGGGGCCCGCCACCACCCGGGCCAGCGCGGCCGGCGCGCCGGAGACCGCGGCCGCCAGGGCGCCGGCGATCTCGGGCCGCGCCGCCGGATCGATCCGCTGCACGAAGATGTCGATGACACCCCCGCAGGTCAGGCCGACGGCGAAGGCGTCGTCGTCGGAGTAGCCGAAGTGCTGGAGCACGGGCTCGGCGTCCGGGCCCGCCGCCAGCACCTCCTGGCACAGCTCGTAGACCGCGCCCTCCACGCACCCGCCGGACACGCTGCCGACGGCGGCGCCGTCCTCGTCGACGGCGAGCGCCGCACCGGGCTGGCGCGGGGCGCTGCCGCCGGTCGCGACGACCGTCGCGACGGCGAACGGACGCCCGAGGCCGCACCAGCGGTCCAGCTCGTCAGCGATGTCCAGCATGGCGTTCCAGCTCCTTACAACACGTGCCGTACGGCGGTCACTTGACGCCGAGCCAGCCCTCGATCGGATGCAGGGCGAAGTAGACGACGAAGACGGCGGTGAGGATCCACATGAACACGCCCGCCTCGCGCCACTTGCCCTGCGCGGCCTTGATGGCGGTGTACGACACGACGCCGGCGCCGACGCCCGCGGTGATGGAGTACGTGAACGGCATCAGGGCGACGGTCATGAAGACCGGTACGGCCACGGCCCGGTCGGACCAGTCCACGTGCCGGGCGTTGCTCATCATCATCGCGCCGATCACCACCAGCGCGGCGGCGGCGACCTGGCTCGGCACGATCTGCGCCAGCGGGGTGAAGAACAGGCCGAGCGCGAAGAGGATGCCGGTGACCACCGAGGACAGGCCGGTCCGCGCGCCCTCGCCGACACCGGTCGCGGACTCGATGAAGACGGTCTGCCCGGACGCGCCGGCCACACCGCCGATCGCGCCGCCGGCGCCGTCGATGAACAGCGCCTTCGACAGGCCCGGCATGCGGCCCTTGTCGTCGGCGAGCCCGGCCTCGGTGCCGACGCCGATGATGGTGGCCATCGCGTCGAAGAAGCCGGCCAGCACCAGGGTGAAGACGATCACGCCGACGGTCATGCCGCCGATCGAGCCCCAGCCGCCGAATTCGACGTGTCCGAACAGGCCGAAGTCCGGCATCGAGACGGCGCTGCCCTCCAGCTTGGGCGCGCTGCCGCCCCAGTCCGCGGGCGTGAGGTTCCCGGCCGCGTTGACGACCACCGCGAGCACCGTGCCGACGACGATGCCGATCAGGATCGCGCCGGGGATGTTGCGGGCCTGGAGCATGAAGATCAGCAGCAGCGTGACGCAGAACAGCAGCACCGGCCAGCCGTGCAGCTGGCCGCCGGCGCCGAGCGCGACCGGGGCCGTACCGTGCGGGTCGCCCTTGCCCACGAAGCCGGCGTTGACCAGGCCGATCATCGCGATGAACATGCCGATGCCGATGGTGATGCCGTGCTTGAGCGGCAGCGGTATCGCGTTCATGACGATCTCGCGGAGCCCGGTGACCACCAGCAGCACGATGACGCCGCCGTAGATCACGCACATCCCCATGGCCTGCGGCCAGGTCATGTTCGGCGCCACCTGGGTGGAGATCACCCCGGCGACGCTGAGTCCCGCCGCGAGCGCCAGCGGCACCTTGCCGACGAAGCCCATCAGCAGCGTGGAGACGGCCGCGGCCAGCGCGGTCGCGGTGATCAGCGCGGCATGGCTGAGCTTGTGCCCGGACGCGTCGGGTCCGGACAGCAGCAGCGGGTTGAGCAGCAGGATGTAGCACATCGCCATGAAGGTCGTGATGCCGCCGCGCACTTCGCGGGGGACCGACGAGCCTCGGGCGGAGATGTGGAAGTACCGGTCGAGCCAGGATCTCCCGGCGGGCTGTCGCGAGCCTTCGCCCGCGTCCTCCGCCGCCGTCCGCGGCTCTACTGGCGTCTGGGTCATGGTGCCAACTCCCAAGGTTCACAGGGGCACCCGTACGCGGTGTACGGGATTTGGGATCCGCATGGCCTGCACGACCCGGGGGACGGCCCGAGACGATCAGGGGTGGAGGCGGGGGGCGGGAGCCCCCCGCTCCCCTACGATCCGGTCAGATGCTCCGGCCGGATCGGCGTCTTGTTCAGCTCCAGCCCCGTCGCGTTCCTGATCGCCGCGAGCACGGCGGGGGTCGACGACAAGGTGGGCGCCTCGCCGATGCCGCGCAGCCCGTACGGCGCGTGCTCGTCGGCGAGTTCGAGCACGTCGACCGGGATGGTCGGCGTGTCGAGGATGGTGGGGATGAGGTAGTCGGTGAAGGAGGGGTTGCGCACCTTCGCCGTCACCGGGTCGACGACGATCTCCTCCATGACGGCCACGCCCAGGCCCTGGGTGGTGCCGCCCTGGATCTGGCCGACCACCGACAACGGGTTGAGCGCCTTGCCGACGTCCTGGGCACAGGCGAGTTCGACCACCTTGACCAGGCCGAGTTCGGTGTCGACCTCGACGACCGCGCGGTGCGCGGCGAAGCTGTACTGGACATGGCCGTTGCCCTGTCCGGTCCGCAGGTCGAACGCCTGCGTCGGCCGGTGCCGGAACTCCAGCTCCAGGTCGACCGCCTCGTCCTCCAGCACCTCCGCGATGCCGGCCAGCGCCTCGCCGCCGTCGGTGACGACCTTGCCGCCCTCCAGCAGCAGTTCTGCGGTGGCCCACGCGGGGTGGTAGGTGCCGAATTTGCGGCGGCCGATCTCCAGCACCTTCTCGCGCACGGCCTCGCAGGTGTTCCGTACGGCGCCGCCGGTCATGTACGTCTGCCGGGAGGCGGAGGTGGATCCGGCCGAGCCGACCTGGGTGTCGGCGGGGTGGATGGTGACCTGGGTGACGCCGAGTTCGGTGCGCGCGATCTGCGCGTGCACGGTGACGCCGCCCTGGCCGACCTCGGCCATCGCGGTGTGCACGGTGGCCACCGCTTCGCCGTTGATGACCTCCATCCGCACCCGGGCGGTGGAGTAGTCGTCGAAGCCCTCGGAGAAGCCGACGTTCTTGATGCCGACCGCGTAGCCGACGCCCCGGACGACGCCTTCGCCGTGCGTGGTGTTGGACAGGCCGCCGGGCAGCGCCCGTACGTCGGCGGCGCCGCCGGCCACCTCCCACTGCCGTTCGGGCGGCAGCGGACGGGACTTGACCCGGCGCAGCAGTTCGGCGACCGGGGCGGGCGAGTCGACCGGCTGCCCGGTCGGCATGACCGTGCCCTGCTCCATCGCGTTGCGCTGCCGGAACTCCACCGGGTCCAGGCCGAGTTCGGCCGCGACCTTGTCCATCTGCGCCTCGTAGGCGAAGCACGCCTGGACCGCGCCGAAGCCGCGCATCGCGCCGCAGGGCGGGTTGTTGGTGTAGAGCGCCAGCGCCTCGATCGCGACGTCCTCGACGACGTACGGGCCGATCGACAGCGAGGCGGCGTTGCCGACCACGGCCGGGGAGGCGGAGGCGTACGCGCCGCCGTCCAGCACGATGCGGCACTTGACGTGGGTCAGCTTGCCGTCGCGGGTGGCGCCGTGCTCGTACCAGAGCTTGGCCGGGTGCCGGTGGACGTGGCCGAAGAAGGACTCGAAGCGGTTGTAGACGATCTTCACCGGCTTGCCGGTGCGCAGCGCCAGCAGACAGGCGTGGATCTGCATCGACAGGTCCTCGCGGCCGCCGAAGGCGCCGCCGACGCCGGAGAGCGTCATCCGGACCTTCTTCTCCGGCAGGCCGAGCACCGGCGCGATCTGCCGCAGGTCGGAATGGAGCCACTGGGTCGCCACGTACAGGTCGACGCCGCCGTCCTCGCCGGGCACCGCGAGGCCCGACTCGGGGCCGAGGAACGCCTGGTCCTGCATGCCGAAGACGTACTCGCCGCGTACGACCACGTCGGCGCGGGCCGCCGCCGCGTCCGCGTCGCCGCGCACGATGGGCTGGCGGTGCACGATGTTGGGGTGCGGGACATGGCCGCTGTGGTGGTCGTCGCGGCCCTCGTGCACCAGGATCGCGTCCGGGGCGGTCGCGGACGCCTCGTCGGTGACGACGGGCAGGTCGGCGTACTCGATCCGGATCTTGGCGGCGGCGCGCCGCGCGGTCTCGGGGTGGTCGGCGGCGACCAGCGCGACCGGCTCGCCGTGGTGGCGGACCTTGCCGTGCGCGAGGACCGGGGTGTCCTGGATCTCCAGGCCGTAGTTCTTCACCTCGGTGGGCAGGTCGTCGTAGGTGAGCACCGCGTAGACGCCGGAGGTGGCCAGCGCCTCGGAGGTGTCGATGGAGCGGATCTCGGCGTGCGCGACGGTGCTGCGCAGCGTGTAGCCCCAGAGCATGTCCTCGTGCCACAGGTCCGAGGAGTACGCGAATTCGCCGGTGACCTTCAGGATGCCGTCGGGGCGCAGCGTGGACTCGCCGATGCCGCCCTTGGTCGTACTGCCCTGGGTGAGGCTGGTGGGGGTCCGGGTGACGGACGAACTCGCCCGCGGTGACGTGGTGTCGGCCATGGTCACACCGCCTCTTCGGTACGGGCGGCGGCCAGCCGGACCGCGTCGAGGATCTTCTCGTAGCCGGTGCAGCGGCACAGGTTGCCCGACAGGGCCTCGCGGATGTCGCCGTCGGACGGCTCGGGGTTGCGCTCCAGCAGTTCGTCGGCGGCGACCAGCAGTCCGGGGGTGCAGAAGCCGCACTGGACGGCGCCGGCGTCCACGAACGCCTGCTGGACGGTGGACAGTTCACCGCCCTCGCCGGCCAGGCCCTCGACGGTGACGACCTCGCGGCCCTGCACCTGTCCCGCGGCCACCAGGCACGAACAGACCGGCACGCCGTCGAGGCGGACCGTACAGGAACCGCATTCGCCCTGTTCGCAGGCGTTCTTGGAGCCGGGCAGGCCCATCCGCTCGCGCAGCACGTACAGCAGGCTCTCGCCCTCCCATACGTCGTCGGCCTCCTGCGGGGCGCCGTTGACGGTGAAGGTCACGCGCATGGCTTGCTCCTGTCGTCCAGCTCGTCCTGCTCGGTGCCGCGGTACTGCTCCCAGGTCCAGCCGAGCGTGCGGCGGGCCATGACGCCCAGCGCGTGCCGCCGGTAGGACGCGGTGCCGCGGACGTCGTCGATGGGGTTGGCGGCGCCGGAGACCAGGTCGGCGAACTGCCGGGCCACCGCGGGCGGCAGTACGCCGCGGCTCTCCCACAGGCCCGCCTCGTCCAGCGCGGCGGCCAGGAACTCCTCGGCGGTCGTGGCCCGGATCGGGGTGGGCGCGGCCGAACCGATGCCGGTCCTGACCGTACGGGCGTCGGGGTGCAGCGCCAGGCCGAAGGCGCACACCGCGATCACCATCGCGTTGCGGGTGCCGACCTTGGAGAACTGCTGCGGTCCCGTGGCCTTCTTCAGGTGGACCGCGCGGATCAGCTCGTCCGGTTCCAGGGCGTTGCGCTTGACGCCCTTGTAGAAGTCGTCGATCGGGATCAGCCGGGTGCCGCGCACGGACACCGCCTCGACCTCGCCGCCGCCCGCGAGCAGCGCCGGGTGGGCGTCACCGGCCGGGGAGGCGGTGCCGAGGTTGCCGCCGACCCCGCCGCGGTTGCGGATCTGCGGGGAGGCGACGGTGTGGCTGGCGAGGGCGAGTCCCGGCAGCTCCGCCCGCAGGTGCTCCATGATCTTCGTGTACGGGACGGAGGCGCCGAGCCGTACGGTGTCGCCGGCCACCTCCCACTCCTGGAGCTCGGCGATCCGGTTCAGGTCGAGCAGGTGCTCGGGCCTGCGGTGGTCGAAATTGATCTCGACCATCACGTCCGTGCCACCCGCGATGGGCACAGCTGAGGGATGCTCGGCCTTCGCGGCGAGCGCCTCCTCCCAGCTGGCGGGGCGCAGGAATTCCATGGGGTTCTCTTCTCGAATTCGAGCGGGCTGTTCATGTCCTGTACACGCGGCGTGCGCCCAGTACACGGCCGCAGGGCCGTCCGGGTGCAGTCACCGAAACCATGAAGCGGTTGGCTGGCCAGGGGGTGGGTCTTGTAGATTCCTCCGAAAGGGCCCGCTCCGAAACGTCGCGGCATCGCACCCGCAACACCGGTGTCCGAGACTTCCGGGACTGCGGCCCCCGGGCCCACGCGATCACCGACCGCCACGGACCACGATCACCACCGACGACCGACCACCGAACACCGACCACCGGCAACCCGACCATCACCGACCACCGACCGGGCCGAGAACAAGAGGCGACGACCATGCGGCTGCGCGCACTGCTGGAAACCGAGGCACTCGGCCTGCGGCTGCTCGGCGGCGAGGAGGAGCTGGACCGTACGGTCCGCGGCGTGATGACCACGGATCTGCGCGATCCGAGCCGCTATCTGACCGGCGGCGAGCTGGTGCTCACCGGCCTGGCCTGGCGGCGCGGCCCGCGCGACTCCGAGCCCTTCGTCCGGCTGCTGGCGGGCGCCGGTGTGGCGGCCCTCGCGGCCGGCGAGGCGGAGCTGGGCCCGATCCCGGAGGACCTGGTGGCGGCCTGCGTACGGCACCGGCTGCCGCTGTTCGCGGTGGACGAGAAGGTCGCCTTCGCCACCGTCACCGAATACGTGGTCCGGCAGGTCTCCAGCGGGCGCGCCGGCGACCTGGCGGCCGTGGTGGACCGGCACCGGCGGCTGATGTCCTCCGGGCCCGCGGGCGGCGGCCCCGACGCGGTCCTCGGGCTGCTCGGCAGCGACCTGGACCTGCGGGCCTGGGTGCTGTCCTCGGTGGGCCGCCAGATCGGCGGCGTCGACCGGCCGCTGCCCGCCCAGGTCCGCGCCGAGCTGGCCGGCGCCCAGCAGGCCGCCGCCCGCACCGCGCGCCCGGCCCCGCACCGGGTGGCCGTGCAGGGCGGCCGGGTCTACTCGCTCTTCCCGGTCCGCGCCGCCGACACCGACGTACGGGCCACCGTGCTCTCCGACTGGTTCCTGGCCGTCGAGGCGGACGCCGGTGAGTGGTCCGCCGAGCGGCTCGACCTGCTGCACGGTGTCACCCAGCTCATCGCGGTGGAGCGGGAACGGCGGGACGCGGCCCGCACCGTACGACGGCGGCTGGCCGCTGAGGTCTTCGAGCTGGTGCGCGGCGGGGCGCCGCCGGCCGAGATCGGCGCCCGGCTGCGGGCCGCCGCGCCCGTCCTGGTGCCCGGCGCGGGCGGCGCGCCGCACTGGCAGATCGTGGTCGCCCGGGTCGACTGGGCCGGCGGCGACGTGTCGTCGGGCCCGGTCGCCCAGGCGCTGCTCGAAGAGGCGCTGGCCGATCCGGCGGAGTCGGGACCCGACGCGGCGGACCGGATCGCGGTGGCGCACTCCGACGACAAGGCGATGGCCCTCGTACCGCTGCCCGGGCCCCCGCGGGATCCTGCTCCCGGGGAGGACACCCCTGAGGACTCCCCCGGCTCCACCGGTGTGCTGCACGCCGACCGCCTGCTGGAGGTGCTGCGCGGCCCGCTGAGCCGCGGGCTGGCCGAGGACGGCCGGCTCACCATCGGCGTCAGCGCCGCCGTGCACTCCGCCGAGGGGCTGCGCGGCGCCCTGGAGGAGGCCAGGCACGCCCGCCGGGTGGCCGCCGCCCGCCCCGGCCGGGTCTGTGTCGCCGGGCACGAGGAGCTGGCCTCGCACGTCCTGCTGCTGCCCTTCGTCCCGGACGACGTGCGCCGCGCCTTCACCGCCCGGCTGCTCGACCCGCTGCGCGCCTACGACCGCAGGCACCGCGCCGAGCTGATCCCGACGCTGGAGGCGTTCCTGGAGTGCGACGGCTCCTGGACGCGCTGCGCGACGCGGCTGCACCTGCATGTGAACACGCTGCGGTACCGCATCGGGCGGATCGAACAGCTGACGGGACGTGATCTGTCCCGGCTGGAGGACAAGTTGGACTTCTTCCTCGCGCTGCGGATGAGCTGACGCCGCTGGTGCGGGCGTCGTCGGCACGGCACGCGGACGTCTTCACAAATTCACCTGCCAGGCCGTCCCACCTGCTGACCCGGCGTTAGTGATCCCGTTCACAAAAGGTGATCTCCAACCCCTTGGCGTGGACCCCCGGCGCGTGTTGGACTTCCGCCACTGCACGGAACTCACACTCGCTCGACGACGCGCTTGGGGGAGAGGCTGTGGCGGATACCGCCCTGTCGGAATCGGTGGTCGGGGAACCGGACGTATGGCGGCTGCGGGCACGCGGCTGCTGGGCGGAGGCAGCGGCACTGCTCGCGCCGTACTGCGCCGACCATCCGGGTGCCGCGCTGCGGAGGGCGGAGCTGCTGGTCGAGGGGTGCTTCTACCATCTCGACGGCTGGGCCGAGGCGGAGGACGCGCTGCGCGCCGCCGAGGCGCTGGCCGGCACCGACGAGGAGCGCGGGGCCGCGGCCTCGGAGCGGGGGTATCTGGCGTACGGCGCCACGCTCTTCTCGGTACGGGACCGGGCCGACGAGGCCAGCTCCGCTTTCGGGCGGGCCGCCGCGCTGCTCTCCCCCGCCTCGCCCGGGCGGCCCCTGCTGGATTTCCGGCGCGGGCTGGTCGCGGAGAATCTCGCGGCCAATCCGGCCGCGGCCCGTGCCGCGTACCGGCGTGCGCACGCCGGGGCCGTCGCGCACGGTGACGTCTTCCTCACCTCCTTCACCTGGCGGCACCTCGCCGGGCTCGCCGCCGCCGAGGGTGATCTGGCCGAGGCCCGGCACGGCTTCTCCGAGTCGCTCCGGATCCGCGTTTCCCTCGGCCACCTCGTCGGTACCGCGCCCGCGCTGCTCGCTCTCGCCGACGTCGAGGACGAGCCCGAGGCGGAACGGCTCCGCCTCGAGGCCGCCCGCCTCTACGCTCTCCTCGACAACGTCCCCGCCTGGCTGGCCCCAGCCTTTACGCCTCCCGCTAGGGCCGACACCCTCTGAACCCGCACGCGCGGAGGACGGCCCCCTCCGGCGGAGGAGGGTGCCCCTCCAGGGGCGCGGGGACGCGGCGCTGCACTTGCGGAGGACGTTCACCTTCAGGGGCGCGGGGAACTGCGCGCTCAGCCCGCGCGCGCCTTCAGGCGAAAAGCCGCCACCAGCGGGGCAGACGCTGTTGTTTTTGCGACCACCGGCCGGTGGGGGCGGGCCGCGCAGTTCCCCGCGCCCCTTTCGGGCACCCACTTCCGTCAGCGCAGCGCCGCGTCCCCGCGCCCCTAAAAGACCTCGCTCGCCGTCAGGCAAGAAGGCACCCCCGCCAGGGGATCACGCACCGCCCTCCGCAGGAGAACAGGCGCCGCGCTCCGCGGGGAGAGGGGGTACCCGGAGTCAGGGAGTCCATATGCCAGCGGCAGCGGTGGCGCGGGCATAGGCGGAGAAGTCGCGCGGGCCGCGACCGAGGGCCTGGTGGACGCCGTCCGAGAGGTGGGCGTTGCGACCGTCGAGGACCTCGGCGAAGAGAGCGGTGAGGAGCCCGACGACTTCCTCGGGCACCCCGTCGGCGGCGAGAGCGGCACCGTACTGGTCGACGGGCAGGTACGTGTACCTGATGTCGCGCCCGGAGGCACGCCCGATCTCCGCGACCGCCTCGCCGAAGGTGAGCAACCGGGGCCCGGTGACCTCGTAGAGCCGCCCGACGTGCCCGTCCTCGGTGAAAGCGGCGACGGCGACGTCCGCGATGTCGTCGGCGTCGACGAACGGCTCGCCGACATCGCCCGCGGGCAGCGCGATCTCGCCGGCGAGCACGGGCCCCAGCAGATAGTCCTCGCTGAAGTTCTGGGCGAACCAGCTCGCCCGTACGATCGTCCAGTCGGCGCCGCTGTCCCGGACGGCCTGCTCGCCGCGCAGCGCGCCCGCCTCGCCGCGGCCGGAGAGCAGGACGAGTCGGCGTACGCCCAGCTCGACGGCGAGCGCGGCGAAGGCACCGACGTCGTCGGCGCCCTCGGGGGCGGCCAGGTCCGGCGAGTAGGCGATGTAGGCGGCGGTGGCGCCGTCCAGGGCCTTGGGCCAGGTGGCGCGGTCCTCCCAGAGGAAGGGCGGCTCACCGGCCCGGGAGCCGATCCGGACGTGCCGGCCGCGGGCCCGCAGTCCCGCCGCGACCCGGCGGCCGGTCTTGCCGGTGCCGCCGAGGACCAGCACGTTCTCGTGGTGTGTCGCTGTCGGTGTCATGGCTCAAGCCAACGCCTGCGGGCCCGCCGCGGACCATGGCCCACGCGCTCACCGGCATACGCGCGCGTCCAGGCGTGGTCAGCCCGTGCTCAGCCCCGGGCGGAGCCGGAGAAATGCTCCCTGACCAGCGCTTCGACGGTGTCGAGGTCGCCCGAGACGAGCGCGTCGAGCAGCACGGCGTGCTCGGTGGCGTCGGCGAGCAGCTCGGCCGGGCGGGTGGCGCGCGAGGGGTGCCGGACGGCCAGCGGCCACTGCGCGCGGCGGTGCAGTTCGTCGGCGACCGAGACGAGCTGGAGATTGCCGGACAGGGCGAGCATCGCGCGGTGGAAGGCGCGGTCGGACTCGGCGTAGGCGGCCCGGTCGCCGAGCGCGGCGGCGGTGACGGTGGCCTCGGCCAGCGGGCGCAGCGCCTCCCAGCGGTCGGCGGCCACGCTGCGGGCCAGGCCCAGCACCACCGGCACCTCCAGCAGGGCGCGTATCTCGGCCAGCTCGGCCAGGTCGCGGGAGCTGCGTTCGGTGATCCGGAAGCCGCGGTTGGGCAGCACCTCGACCGCGCCTTCCCTGGCCAGCAGCTGCATGGCCTCGCGGACGGGCGTCGCGGACACCCCGTAGCGGCTCGCGAGCGCGGGCGCGGAGTGCACGGTGCCGGGCGGCAGCTCGCCGGTGACCAGGGCGTGCCGCAGCTCGCCGAGCACCTGGTCGCGTACGGACAGCCGCTCGGGCATGCGGCGCGGCGCGGGCAGCCCGGCCCGCCGCGCTGCGGCTCGCTCCACCGCGCCGTCCTCTCCTCGTCCGGATCGCCGCGCCACCCGTACGGCGCAGTCGGGTAAGGGTAACCCGCGTCCGGAGCGAGACAGGAAAGCCTTTCCTAAGCGGCGATGACGGCCGCGCGCACGGCACTCCCCCGGCCCGTACCGCCGAAATCCCCAACAACAGTTTCTGCGCGACGCATTGACGTTGGACCAGTCCAACACTAGCTTCCAGAATCACGGTTGGACTGGTCCAACAGCCGTATCCCACCCCCGTATTGGACCAGTCCAAGAGAAGGGACCGTGATGGCGAAACTGACCATCCGCGATATCGCACGGCTCTCCGGGCTCTCGAAGTCCACGGTCTCCCTGGTGCTGAACGACAGCCCCAAGGTGGACCCGGCCACGCGCCGTCGTGTGCTGGAGGTCATGCGCCGCCACAACTACGTCCCCAGCTTCGCGGCGACCGCGCTCGCCAAGGGCGACACCGGGCTGATCGGCATGATCGTGCCTGGTCTGACCTGGCGTTTCATGGCCAATGTCAACTACGGCGTGGCCAAGGTCGTCGAGGACACCAAGTACGAGATCGTGCTGTTCACCAGCACCAACGAGCGGGACTACGACAGCGTCGTGGACCGCGTCCTCAGTTCGGGACTGAGCGCCGGGCTGCTGGTCGTCACGCACGACGGGCAGCCGCTGGACCGGCTGACCGACCTGCACCGGGCCGGTATGCCGATCGTGCTGATCGACACGGTCGGCGGCGCCCGCGACCTGCCGTCCGTGGGCGCGGACAACTACGCGGGCGGCCTCGCCGCGGGCCGCCATCTGATCGGTCTCGGGCACCGCAGGATCGCCTGCGTCCTCGGCCCCGTCGACCACCCCTACGTCAGGGAGCGCCGCCGCGGCCTGCGGGACGCGCTCGCCGAGGCCGGGATCGAGCCCGATCCCGCGCTGGAGGCCGAGACGGACTTCGAGCACCAGCTGATCCGGGAACGCACCGGTGAGCTGATGGCGCTGCCCGCCGCGCGCCGGCCGACGGCGATCTTCGCCTTCCACGACTCGGCGGCCTTCACGCTGCTCGACACGCTGGCCGAGCGCGGGCTGCGGGTGCCCGAGGACGTGTCGGTGATCGGCTTCAACGACATCGACGCGGCCTCGCACGTCCGCCCGGCCCTGACCACCATCCGCCAACCGTTCACCGACATGGGCAGGCAGGCGGCCCGGCTGCTGCTGACCGCCCTGGACCCGGCGGCGGAGCCCGCCGCCGACCCGCACCCCGTCCTCCCCACCGAACTCGTCGTCCGGGACAGCACAGGAGCCGTACCGGCCACCGGCTGAACCCGTACGTCCCCGGCTTTCCCTTTCCTTTCACGGCTCCCGCAGCCGCCGCACGGAGCAGAGAGCGCCGTGCCCACCATTCCCCAAAGGGGTTTGTCCATGAGGCATTTCGGCCTGCCGAAAAAGACAGGAGTATGTGTCGCCACACTGTTGCTGGCCGCATTCACGGTGCAGTTCGCGCCGACCGCGGCCCGCGCCGCGGATCCCGTGCAGATCCTGCCGGCCGATCCGCTGCCCGCATTCACCCAGACCAAGGGAAGTCCCGCACCGCAGACGCAGATCGTCCCGGTCACCGGCAGTTCCGATTTCAGCCGGGCACTCCAGATCACCACCACGGCCGCGCCCACGAGCGCGGGCCTCGACGGTGAGTACGAGTACGCGCTCGGCGCCGGGACCGTCGCGTCGGTGAAGACCGACGACGCGGCGGTGATGACCTTCTGGGCGCGTTCGGTCACCCCCGCCGCCGGGCAGGACGCCGGCTACGCGACCGCCGTCTTCGAACGGGACGGCGGCAGCTTCAAGAAGTCCGCGACCGCGCCGCTGCGCTTCACCAGCACCTGGACGAAGTTCAGTTATCCCTTCCGGATCGCCGAGGACTACGCGCCCGGCGAGGCGCACTTCCAGTTCTGGCTGGGCTACGGCGCCCAGACCTTCCAGATCGCCGGGGTGTCGGTCACCGACTGGGGCCAGGGCACTCCGGCCGGCTATCCGACGATCAGCTACGCGGGCCGGGACGCGGACGCCTCCTGGCGCGCGGCGGCCGACGCCCGTATCGACCAGTACCGCAAGGGCGGTCTGACGGTGAAGGTGGTGGACGCCGCGGGACACCCGGTGCCCGGCGCCACGGTGAAGGCCGACATGCAGGACCACGCCTTCGGCTTCGGCACCGCGGTCGACGCGGCGACGATGATGGCGAACACCGCCGACGGCCAGAAGTACCGGCAGGCGGTGACCAACGGCGACTTCAACCGGGTCACCTTCGGCAACAACCTCAAGTGGAACCACTGGGAGAACACCACCGAGCGCGCCACCGTCACGCTGCCCGCCCTGAAGTGGGTGCGTGAGCAGGGGCTCGACTTCCGCGGCCACAATCTGATCTGGCCGTCGTGGGGCAACATGCCCGCCGATGTGCAGGGCCTGGCGGGCGACAGGACCGCGCTGCGGTCCCGGATCGACACCCACATCACCGACGAGGCGAGCGCCCTGACCGGCCAGGTCGACACCTGGGACGTGGTCAACGAGCCCTACTCCGAGCACAACGTGCAGGACATCATGGGCCCGGACGAGATCAATCGCTGGTACAACCTCGCCCGGCAGGCGGACCCCAAGGCGAAGCTGGTGCTCAACGACTACGACCTGCTGGAGGACAACGGCTGGGACAAGCGCCACCAGGACTACATCACCGGCCTCGTCACCCGGATCAAGAACGGCGGCTACCCGCTCCAGGGCCTCGGCCTGGAAAGCCACTTCACCGGTCTCCAGCCCACCCCGCCGCAGGACGTCTACGACCTGCTGAACCGGTACGCGGCGCTCGGACTGCCGCTGGAGGCCACCGAGTTCGACATCCCGACCACCGACCAGCAGCTCCAGGCGGACTACACCCGCGACTTCATGACGATCCTCTTCAGCCAGCCCGACGTGACCGCGATCAGCACCTTCGGGATCTGGGAGAAGAACATCTGGAACCCGCTGGCGGCGCTCTACAACGCCGACTGGTCGCTCAAGCCCAACGGCCAGGTCTGGCACGACCTGGTGACCAGGCAGTGGTGGACCAACGCGTCCGGCACCACCGACAGCGCGGGCGCGTACACCACCCGCGGTTTCCTCGGGGACTACGTGGTCACGGTGACGGCGAACGGCGCCACCGAGAAGGTCCATGTGGATCTGGCGACCAACGCGGGCAGGACGGTCACCGTCGTGGCCGACGGAACGCCCTCCGACGACACCGAGTTGCTCGGCAACGCCGACGCGGAGAAGGGCAGCGTCGGCTGGTACGGCTTCAGCCCCAGCACGGTGAAGCCCGACACCACGACCTTCCACGCCGGCCAGGTGGCCGTCCGCTCCACCGGGCGGACCGCCGAGTGGCAAGGGCCGGCGCAGGGTGTCCAGGTGGCGAACGGGCAGCGCTACACCTCGGACGCCTGGGTGCGGCTGGCGGGCGGCGGGGTGTCGAGCACCACCGCGCAGATCAAGATCAAGCTCAGCTACACCGACGGCACGTCGGAGTCGGTGCCGCTCGCGAGCGGCACGGTGACCACCGGCGGCTGGACACATCTCGCGTCGGCCGGCGCCGTACCCCTGTCCTTCGGCAAGACCCTCGACCACGCCGAATGGTGGGTCAGTACGGCCGCGGGGACCAACGACCTCCTCATCGACGACGCATCGCTCAAGAACGGAGCGTAGCCCCATGTCCCCGATCAGCAGACGCGGCTTCCTCACCGCTTCCGCCGCGCTCGGCGGCGGCCTGACCGCCTGTTCGTCCTCGTCCGCCAAGTCCACGCCGTCCGGCACGAGGACCGTCACCCACTGGGACTGGTTCGTCAGCCAGGAACCGTGGATCAAGAACGAGATAGCGGTCTTCGAGAAGGCCAACCCGAAGATCAGGATCAAGCGGACGGTCCAGGTCAGCGACAAGTACCCGGACCTGATCAATCTGGCGTTCCGCGGCGGCGACGCCCCGGACTTCTTCCAGATCCCGTCCACCCCCGCCTTCCCCGACCAGGTCGCGCAGGGCTGGCTGGAGCCGCTGGACGCCCGCGCCACGGCGGCCTGGCAGTCCCGTTTCCCGCAGGGCAGCTTCTTCAACGGCGTCGACATGGTCGACGGCAAGGTCTACAGCGCGCCCTTCGGCGGCGCCGCCCCCTGGCTCCAGCTCTACATCCACAACGGCCTGTTCAAGCAGGCCGGCATCACCAACCCCGACGGCAGCGTCAAGCTCCCCAGGACGTGGGACGACGTGACGCTGGCGGCCGAGGCGATCACCAAGAAGAGCGGCGGCAAGGCGCACGGCATCGGCTTCGGCAACGCCCAGAACGCCACCCTGACCTGGTGGATCGAGCTGTTCGTCCGCGGCGCCGGCTCCCCCGCCGGATACGGCACCGACGGCCCGGACTACCGGGTCGGGAAGTGGACCTTCGGCTCCGACCGCAATTACGCCGACTTCCTGACGCTGCTGCTGGAGTGGAAGAAGAAGGGCTACATCTACCCGAGCGCGATGAGCATCGGCGACGAGCAGGCGCGGGCGTTCTTCGAGCGCGGCAAGTTCGGCATCACCGTCGGCGGGGTGTGGAACCAGCCCACCTGGGCCGAGCACCACTTCTCCGACTACAGCCTGACAACGCTGCCGTCGCCGACCACGACCCCCAAGGCGTTCTTCTACTACCCGCCCGGCGGCCGGGTGTTCGGGGTGTCGAAGGCGGCCGCGCTGACCGACGAGGCATGGGCCTGGTTCGACCATCTGCACAGCGTCGAGGCCGGCCGCCGCTGGGTCGAGGCCGGACAGGGCCTGTCGGTGTTCCCGCGGGCCAATGACCAGGCGAAGATCACCTCCCCGCAGTTCCAGCAGTACGTGGACACCCGCAGGTACGCGCTGCCGTGGCCGGTGCCCGCGATCCGCAACCCCGAGGTGTCCCAGGTCGTCGTGCCCGCGGTCAAGCCGGATCTGCCGGACGTCACGGCCGGGCTCTACACCGGGCAGCTCAAGGACATGGGGGCGGCGCTCAGCGCGCTGGAGGACCGCAGGAACAAGGCGCTGGCCGACGGGGTGAAGGCGGCGCAGGCCAAGGGCGCCAAGGTCGGCCTCGCCGACTACGTCTTCGCCGACTGGGACCCGACCAAGCCGTACGTCAACAAGCCCGCGTAGCGCGTCCCGGGCGCCCGGCGCCCGGGCACAGAACGGAGGTCACCCGTGCCCCTCGTCGACACGGCGCCGAGCCCGCCCGCGCACCGCGGCGGGTCCGGTCCCGCCACCGCCGCCCCACCGCCGAAGGCCCCGCTGCGGACCCGGCTGTGGGCGGCGCGCTGGAGCTATCTCTACATCCTGCCGCTGCTGGCCCTCCTGCTGACCTTCGTCGTCTACCCGATCTTCGGCTCGCTGGTCTACACCTTCTACCGCTGGAACGGCATCGGCGAGCCCTCGGACTTCGTCGGCCTCGACAACTTCCGGCAGATCGCGCACGATTCGATCTTCTGGGACTCGGTCGCGCACACCTTCGTCTACGCGATCGTCGTCGTCCCGGTGCAGCTGGTGATCGCGCTGGCGCTGGCCCTGGTCCTCAACAACAAGAAGCTGCGCTTCTCCGCCTTCTACCGCACGCTGTTCTTCCTGCCGGTGGTGACGTCACCGGCCGTCGTCGGTGTCGTCGTGCAGCTGATGCTGTCCAACTTCGGTGACACGTTCAACAGCTGGCTGCTCGACGCGCACATCATCGACACCCCGGTGGACTGGCTGGGCAATCCGAGGATCGCGATGGGGATCATCATCCTCGTCGGCATCTGGCAGACCCTCGGCTACAACCTGGTCTACTTCCTGGCCGGGCTCCAGACCATCCCCGAGGAGATCAACGAGGCGGCGCGGATCGACGGCGCCGGGCCGGTCAGGACGTTCCTCCACATCACGGTGCCGATGCTCCGTTCGGTCGGCCTGATGATCGTGATCCTGGCCTTCATCGGCTCCTTCCAGGTCTTCGACCTGGTGCAGGTGCTGACCAACGGCGGACCGTACTTCGGCACCGAAGTCGTCAACACCTACATCTACCACCTGGCGTTCGGCGGGAACCAGGCCGCGGCCACCCAGCCGGACGTGGGCCTCGCGTCGGCCGCGTCCTTCTTCTACGGCCTGCTGCTCATCGGTTTCTCGGTGCTCCAGGTGCTGATCTTCCGCTCCATCGCCAAGCGCCGCGCCGCCGGGCGCGGGTGAAGGAGGACACCCGCATGGCACTGCTCACCGCACGGCGCCCCGCGCCCGGACCGCGGCCGGCCGGCCGCCGCCCCGCTGTCAACGCCCGCCGCGCCGCGGGGCGTTCGGCGACCCATGTGCTGCTGCTGATCGGCGGCCTGATCTGGCTGTTCCCCTTCCTGTGGACGCTGGGCAGCTCCTTCAAGAGCGCCGACGGCTTCTTCAGCCAGGGCCTGAATCCGATCCCGAAGCACGTCATGGTCTCCAACTACTCCGGCGCCTGGAAGGAGGCGTCCTTCGAGAAGTACTTCGTCAACACCGTGCTGGTCGCGGGCGGCGCGGTGGTGCTCACCCTGGCCGCGACCTCGATGGCCGGATACGTGCTGGCCCGCACCGAATTCCCCGGCCGCAAGGCGGTGATCGGGCTGATCTCGGTCACCCTGTTCCTGCCGCACGGCTACACGATCATCCCGATCTTCGACATCGTGCGCGGGCTGCATCTGCTGAACACCCTGTGGGCGGTGATCATCGTCCAGTCCTCCAGCAGCCTGGTCTTCGCGACCTTCCTGTTCATGGGCTACTTCTCCACGATGGACCGGGAGATCGAGGACGCGGCCCGGGTGGACGGCGCGAGCTTCCACCAGACCTTCTGGCGGGTGATGCTGCCGCTGTCCGGACCGATGCTGGCGACCGTCGGCCTGTTCACCTGCATCACGGCCTGGAACAGCTTCTTCATCCCGCTGGTCTTCACGCTCTCCAAGCCCGAACTGCACACGCTGCCGGTGGGGATGTACTCCTTCCTCGGCCAGAACTCCACCGACTGGACGTTCCTGTGCGCGGGTTCGGTGATCTCGCTGCTGCCGATCGTCGTCATCTTCCTGCTGCTCCAGCGCTACTTCGTCAACGGCCTGGCCGGCGCCGTCAAGGGCTAGCACCTCGGCCGGGACCTGATCTGTGCCTCCTTCCGTCCGGAAAGGACACCAAGTGCCTCTGCGTCTCGCCCTGTTGAGCTTCTGGCACGTACACGCACGCGACTACGCCCGGCAGGCCGCCGAGCATCCCGGCACCGAGACCGTCGCGGTCTGGGACGAGGATCCCGGCCGCGGCCGGCGGTGGGCCGCCGAACTGGGCGCCGATTTCCACCGGGACCTGGCCGGGCTGCTGGCCCGTACCGATGTGGACGCGGTGGTGGTCACCGCGCCGACCACCGCGCACCGGGAGGTGATCACCGCCGCGGCCGAGGCGGGCAAGCACGTCCTCACCGAGAAGGTGCTCGCGCCCACCTACGCCGAGTGCGAGCCGATCGTGGCCGCCGCCGAGAAGGCGGACACGGTCCTGATGCTCGCACTCCCCCGGCTGTACGACGGATACACCCTGGCGATCAGGGAGTTGCTCGCCGAGGGGGCGCTGGGCGACCTCACCTCGGTACGGGTCGGGCTGGCGCACGACGGCGCGCTCGGCGACGGCTGGCTGCCCGGCCACTTCTACGACCCGGCGCAGACGGCCGGCGGCGCGCTGATCGACCTCGGCTGCCACCCGATGTATCTGGCCCGGCTGTTCCTCGGCCGGATGCCGGAGTCGGTGACCGCGGTCCTCGGCCATGTCACCGGGCGCGCCGTGGACGACAACGCGGTCGCCGTCCTGCGCTGCGCCGACGGCGCGCTCGGCGTGGTCGAGGCCGGATTCGCCGCCGCCCGCTCGCCGTTCGGCATCGAACTGCACGGCACGCGCGGCAGCGCTCTTTACGGCACACCCGAGCCGCGGCTGCTGGTCGACACCGACGGGCAATGGCGCGAACGCGCGCTGCCGCCACGTTCGGGCACACCCTTCGAGCACTTCGTGCGGCACATCACCGAGGGCAGCAGGCCGCAGGAGAACCTCGCGCTCGGCCTGGACCTGACCCGGCTGATGGAAGCCGCCATGAACAGTGCCGGGACCGGCACCGGGACCACCGTCGCGGGGAGCGCCGTATGACCGTCACCATAGGGATCATCGGCTGCGGGAACATCTCCCGCAAGCACGTCCGCGGCCACCTGTCCGTACCGGAGCGGGCCACGATCGCCGCGGTGGCGGACGTGGACGCCGCCGTCGCCGCCGAGCGCGCGCAACAGGCGGGCGGCGCACGGGTGTTCACCGACTACCGGGAGCTGCTCGAGGACGGCGGCGTGGACGCCGTCGACATCTGCCTGCCGCACCATCTGCACGCGGAGGCGATCGTCGCGGCCGCCGAGGCGGGCAAGCACGTCCTGTGCGAGAAGCCGCTGTGCCTGACCGTCGCGGAGGCCGGGCGGATCGCGGACGCGGTGCGCGCCGCGGGCGTCACCCTGATGTGCGCGCACAATCAGCTGACGCTGCCCGCGGTCGCCCGCGCCAAGGAGCTGATCGACACAGGCGCGCTCGGCCGGGTCTACGACCTGCGCACCGCCGACAGCTTCTTCAACGACTTCGACCCGGCCACGATGGGCTGGCGGGCACACACCGCCACCAGCGGCGGCGGCGAACTGATCGACACCGGCTACCACCCCGCCTATCTGCTGCTGCACCTGGCAGGCGCCAGGCCCGCCGAGGTGACCGCGCTGCTCAGCACGCACCGGCTGTCCTTCATGGAGGGCGAGGACTCGGCGCGGGTGCTGGTCCGCTTCGAGGGCGGCGCGGTCGGCGAGATCGTCACCAGCTGGGCGTACGACCCGGCGCCCGGCACCGGGATGTTCGCCGTGGCGGGCGAGCGCGGCAGCCTGTGGAGCGACGGCACGACGCTGCGCCACCGGCAGCGCGGCGGCGGGACCGAGACGACGAGCTTTCCCACGGTGGACTCGGTGCCCGCCGTCTGCGCGGACTTCACCGCCCGGCTCACCGCCGGGGTCCGCCCGCCGCACACCGAGCAGGAGGGCACGGACGTCCTCACGGTGATCCTCGCGGCGTACGAGTCCGCGCGGGACCGGCGCACGGTCGCCGTGGCCGGACTCCGGGCGGGCCGGTGACGGGGCCCGGCGCGGCGCGGGACGCGGCCGAGGAACGCGGGGAAGCGGGGGGATACGCGGGCGCCGACTTCGACTTCGACCTGCGGCGGAGCGTGGCGGAGACCCTGTGGACCGGCAGCGGCTGGTCCACGGCGGCGCTGGTGCCGGGCACGGTGTGCGGGGTCGGCGCCTGCTACGCCCCGCCGCACGCGGCGCCGCAGGCCCGGCTCTCGGTCGCCTTCGAGGCCGGCGGCGTGCGCATCGAGGACAACGGCACCCCCGGCATCGCGGGCGGCGGCCTGCTGCTGGCCGGCGGCGTCTGGCGGCTGGACGGCATCGAGCGGCACGGCACCTACCACCGCAGGGACACCGGCGGCCGGCTGGTGTCGCTGTCGGTGCGCAGCACCCTGACCCCGCTGTACGGGCAGCCCGGCTACGCCCTGCTGATCCGGGTCCGCAACCGGGGCGACCACCCGCTGGACGTCCGCGTGCTGCCCGAGCTGACGTCGGGTCCCGTGGGCCGGGTGCCGCTCGGCGACTGGGGCTGGATGCCGCCGCTGCCGGAGCTGACCGGCCGCACCCGCGCCGAACTCGTCCACGAGGGACTGGAGTTGAGGCTCGATCCGGGCGGCGAGGGCGACTGCGCGCTGGCCGTACGGATCGGGGACGGTGTCCGCGGCGGATCACCGCGGGAGTGGGCGCGCGCCTCCCGCGAGCGTACGGCGGCCAGGACCGCGAAGGCGCTCGCCCGGGTGCCGCGGCTGGTCACCGATGTGCCGGGGCTCGACGCGTACTACCGGCGCTCGCTGGCCAGCGGTCTGGTCTGCCTGTGGGACAACCCGGCCTTCGCGACCTCGCCCTTCGTGGCGACCTCCGGCATCGACGGCGGCGCGCTGTGCGCGTACGCCTGGGACACCGGCGGCTATGCGCCGCACACCCTCGCGCTGATGCTCGGCGGCGCGGTGGGCGATGTGCTGGAGACCATGGTCAAGGCGGATCTGACGGACCATTACGCGATCGCGCCCGACGGTACGGGCACGGGTGTCGCGTACGCCTACAGCGGCTGGTCGCTGGTGATGCTGGCGCATGCGGCGGCCTGCCACGACGGGCTGGGCCCCGGCCTGCTCGCCCGGCTGCACGAGACGGAGTACCGCCTCGCCGACCGCTTCCCTGCGGCCGGCGAGCTGCGGGACTACGGCTCGCAGCACAATCTGCTGGAGATGCGCGGCTCCGGCTGGGAGCACGTCGTCGCCAGCCCCAACGCCGAACGCGCCTGGAGCCTGGACCTGTTGGCGGAGCTGGCGGAGGCGACCGGCGCCGCGCTGCCGGTGGCGGAGCTGCGCGCGCGGGCCGGCCGGATCCTGCGGGCGGTGCGCACCGAGCTGTGGGACGCGCGGGCGGGCTGGTTCCGCAGCCGCTATCCGGACGGGCACGGCGAACTCGCCTACTCCGTCCAGGCGTTCGACGCGCTGCGGGCCGGCGCCTGCACACCGGAGATGGCCGCGGCCCTGCTGTCGCACCTGCGCGAGGGCGCCTTCCTCGGCCCGTACGGGGTCAGCAGCGTCTCGGCGGAGGACGGCCCGCACTACGAACTCGGCGACGTCGACTGGTCGGGCGGCGGCGCCTACACCGGCGAGGCGCCGCAGTTGGCGCTCACGCTGTGGGAGCGCGGCGAGGACCGGACGGCGTGGGACGTGCTGTCCCGGGTGCTGTGGCTCGGCGCGCACTTCCCGTACTACCCGCAGGACCACTACTGCGACCGGCCGGCCGCACCGCCGCGCGGCCGGCGCGCCAATGTGATCGCCGGGCTGACCGGCGCGGAGGCGGTGCTCACCGGTCTCGCGGGGCTGCGGCCGCGCCCGGACGGCGCGCTGGACTGGGCGCCGCCCGCCTGGCTGCCGGGCGCCGTCGAACTGCGCGGGCTGCGCTACCGCGGCCACGAGATCGATCTGCGGCTGGCCGACGGCCGCGCCGCGGCGGCCGTGGACGGCCGCACCCACCGGGCCGGGACGTCCGGCCCCGTACGCATCCTGGAGGCACCCGATGGCTGACACCGACGCCGGGACGACAGAGCCCGGTGTGCTCGACCGCTTCGAGACCGACGGTTACGCGATCTTCCGCGGCGTCCTGGACCAGGAGCTGATCGCGGAGGCCGCGGGGCACGTGGACTGGCTGCGCCGCCGCCATCCGGGGCTGCGGACCGAGCAGCTCGGCCACACCCTGATGCGCGACGACCCGTTCTGGGTGCGGCTGGTCGCCGACCCGCGGCTGCTCGACATCGCGGAGCTGTTCGTCGGGCCCGACATCGACCTGTTCGCCTCGCACTACATCAGCAAGCCGCCGTACACGGGCCAGGCGGTGCTGTGGCACCAGGACGCGGCCTTCTGGCCGCTGGAGCCGATGCGGGTGGTGACGCTGTGGCTGGCCGTGGACCGCTCCACGCCGGAGAACGGCTGCGTCCGGCTGGTCCCGGGCAGCCACCGGGGCGGGATCGCCGCGATGCGGGCCAACACCGACGTCGACAATGTGCTGGGCGAGGAGATCGCGGTCGAGGTCGACGAGTCGGCGGCCGTCGACATGGTGCTCGCGCCCGGTGACGTGGAGGTGCACCATCCGGCGATCGTGCACGGCAGCGCGGCCAACACCTCGTCGCACCGCCGCTGCGGCCTGACGATCCGTTACATCCCGTCGTCCACACGGATCACGGCGCCGGAGCGGCCGTATCCCAGCGCCTTCCACCTGCGCGGCGAGCCGGGCGTCAACCTCTGCAATCCGGTGCCGGTGTACGACCCCGCGCGGCACTATCCCTTCAGCGGCGCGGGCCGTCGGTGACGGCACCGGACGGGCGCCCGCGTCAGGGGGCGGGCGCCCGGCCGGTGGACTCGCGGACGGTCAGCGCGGTGGGCAGGGCGACCAGCCGGGGCGGGCCCTGCGGGTCGGCGATCCGGGCCAGCAGCAGGTCGACGCCGTGCGCGCCCATCGCGTCGATGGGCACATGGACGGCGGTCAGCGCCGGATGGATGGCGCGGGCCAGGTAGGTGTCGTCGACCGTGATCAGGCTGAAGTCCCCCGGCACGGAACGGCCTTGACGGGCCAGGCCGCCCGCGACGCCGTGCGCGACCATGTCGTTGTGGGCGATCACCGCGGTGGCCCCGCTGGTCGGCACGAGGTCGGCGGCGGCCCGCCCGTTGTCGTAGGTGAGGTCGAACGGGCCGAGGTGCTCGACGAGTTCGACGCGGAATTCGTCGCAGGCGGCGCGCATCAGCCGCCGGAAGCCAGCGGTGCGTGCCGTCCTGGTGCCGTTGACGTACACGATCCTGCGGTGGCCGAGCGCGGCGAGGTGGCGGACCGCCTGCCGCATGCCGACCGGCAGTTCGGCGTAGGCGCAGTCGGTCTGCGGGACGTGCAGGCCGATGAGTGCGACCGGTCCGGCCGCGGCGAGCGAGCGGAGCATGTCCTCGGGCATCCGCGGCCCCGCGAGCAGCAGCCCGTCGGTCTGCCGGGCCATCGCCTTCGCCAGGCCGTACGCCTCGTCGTGCGCGTCGCCGGTCTCGGTGAGGAACAGGGCGCGGTCCGCGGTCCTGGCCCGCCGCTGCACCGACTTGACGATCTCCCCGAAGTACGGGTTGGCGATGTCGGGCACCAGCAGGCCGAGGGCACCGGTGCGGCCCCTGGCGAGCGAACTGGCCGTCCTGTTGGGGCTGAAGTCCAGCCGCCGGGCCACCGCGAGCACCCGCTCGCGGGTGTCGGCCCGGACGGTCTCCGGCAGGCTGAAGGTGCGCGAGACGGTGGACGCGGACACCCCGGCCTCGCGCGCCACGTCGGCCATGGTCGCGCTCATGGGACGCGGACCACGTCCGCGGTGTCGACCGCCTCGCCGGTGGCGAAGGACGCGTTGGCGGCGAGCCCGGTGGCCAGCGCCCACGCGCCGTCGGCCGCGGTCGACGCGGGTCCCGGCTCGCCGTCGTAGAGGGTGCGCAGCATCCGCGCGTCGCCGCCGCCGTGGCCCGCGTGGTCGAATTCCGGGACCTTCAGCTCGCGCGGCGGCTCCCACAGCGGGCGCAGCAGGATGCGCGCGCCGCCCGCGTTGTCCAGCGCGGTGTCGCCGTGCACCGCGCCCTTCGCGGACGACAGCCGGGCGCTCGGCCGCTGCCAGTGGCTCTCCACGACCTCCAGCTCCAGCCGGCCCCCGGTGCCGCTGAACATCACCCGGTAGCCCTCCCAGGGCGCGTACGCCGTGAGGTGATAGGACATCGACGCGCCCGTGTCGTACTGCACCAGGACGGCCATGTCGTCCTCGATGGTGATGCCGTCGCCGAAGACGTTGCGGTCGCGGTGGTAGCCGTCCGCGCCCTCCGCGTCGAGGTAGAGCGAGCGCAGGCCCTCGTTGTCGGCCAGGTGCAGCGCGAAGGGGTCGTCGGCCGCGGCGGGCGCGCCGTGCGCCCGGTCGTAGTCGCGGCGCAGGCCGGTGCGTTCGCCGTTCTCCCGGCCGTAGAAGGCGAGCCGTCCCGCCCCGTAGACGCGCCGCGGGCGAGCGCCGAGCCACCAGTTGACGAGGTCGAAGTGGTGGCCCGCCTTGTGCACCATCAGGCCACCGCTGTTGGCCTTCTCCCGGTGCCAGCGGCGGAAGTAGTCGGCGCCGTGCCGCACGTCGAGCAGCCACTCGAAGTGCACCGAGAGCACCTCGCCGACGGCGCCCGCGGCCAGTTCGGCCCTGACCCGCTCGTGCACCGGGTTGAAACGGTAGTTGAAGGCGACGGCCAGCGGGCTGCCGGTCTCCGCCACGGTGTCCAGGATGCGCCGGCAGCGCTCGCCGTCGGTCGTCATCGGCTTCTCGGTCACCACCCGGCAGCCGGCCCGCAGCGCGGGCACGATGTACGCGTCGTGGGTGGCGTCGACGGTGGTGACGACGACCTCCTCCACGCCCTCGGACCGCAGCATCCGCTCGAAGGCGTCCGGCGGATACGTCCGGGCCTCGGGACGCCCTGCGGCGGTGAGCAGCCGGTTGTGGTGGGCCATCCGTACCGGGTTGGGGTCGCAGAACGCCACCAGTTCCAGTCCGTCGCGGCGGGCCAGGCCCTCGGTGAACAACTGGGCGCGGTGGCCGGTCCCGACGAGGGCGGCTCTCCTGCGGTGCATGGCGGTCATGCCTCACCTCCGTGGACAGAAGGCTTGCACGCGCTTGCAGACGGGTCAATACAGCGGGCATCAAAGGAAGTTGACCGCCTATGTGCAGGCGCTTGCAGAACGTCGGGCGGGCGGGGGACGATTCCTGTCGCCGTTCGCGGCACGCCGGCTCGCACCTCCCCCGGTCTGGCCCGACTCGACCTGACTCGACCCGACCTGACTCGATCCGCCCCGATCCGTCTCTGGAGTCCGCATGGCCCTGTTCGACATGCCCCTCGACGACTTGCGCTCGTATCTCCCGGAGCGCCATGAGCCCGACGATTTCGACGCCTTCTGGAAACGCACCCTGGACGAGGCCGCGCAGCTCGCGCAGGACGGCCCGGCCACCGAATACCGGCCCTACGACGGCGGGCTGAGCACCGTCGAGGTCTACGACGTGACCTTCTCCGGCTGGGGCGGGCACCCGGTCGCGGCGTGGCTGATCGTGCCGAAGGGCGCGCCGGGCCCGGTGCCGTGCGTGGTGCAGTACATCGGGTACGGCGGCGGTCGCGGCCTGCCGCACGACCATCTGGTGTGGCCGGCCGGCGGCCGGGCGGCGTTCATCATGGACACCCGCGGCCAGGGCGCGGCGGGCCGGAACAGCGCGGGTGCCACGCCCGACCCGGTCGGCGGCGGGAATCCGCAGGCCCCCGGCTTCATGACGCGCGGCATCCTGGACCCCGCGACGTACTACTACCGCCGGGTCTTCACCGACGCGGTGCGCGCGGTGGACGCGGCAGCGGCCCACCCGGCCGTGGACGCCGCCCGGATCTGCGTGGCGGGCGGCAGCCAGGGCGGCGGCATCGCCACGGCGGTCGCGGGCCTGCGCCCCGACATAGCGGCGGCCCTGGTCGACGTGCCCTTCCTCCAGCACTTCCGGCGCGCGCTGACCCTCACCGACCAGGACCCGTACCAGGAGATCGTGCGCTTCCTGGCCACCCAACGCGGCGCCCAGGAACAGGTGTTGAGGACGCTGTCGTACATGGACGGGCTGAATTTCGCCGCGCGGGCGACCGCGCCCGCGCTGTATTCGGCGGCGCTGATGGACACCACCTGTGCGCCGTCCACCGTCTTCGCGGCCTACAACCACTGGGCGGGCGAGGAGAAGGAGATCACCGTCTATCCGTGGAACGGCCACGAGGGCGGCTCCACCGAGCGCCGCCCGGAACAACTGCGCTGGCTCCGGGACCGGGTGGCGTAACGGCAGCGGGCGGCTCCCCGGCGACGGGCGGCGCGGAGGCAGGGAAATCGGCGTCCCCCGAATGCCGTAGCCGGACCCCGGGTCGACTTGCCGGGACACCCTCGGGCATGAGTAAGGTAAGCCTTACCTCGTAACGATCTCGGTGGCGCGGTCCTGGCGCCGCGCCGCCGGTGTCGCGACCTCGCCCCGCTCGACACGCCCGATGGTGAGCCGCATGCCCGTACCCGCCGCACCGCCGCCCGCCGCCCCGGCCGGATCGCCGCTGTCCGCGGCGTACGCCCGGCTCGCGGAGGTCTTCCCGGGGCTCGCCGTGACCTCGGTGAGCGGCGGACTGCCGGACGGGCCCGGCTGGACGTGCGCCCGGGAGCTGGCCGAGGGCGGTCCCGCCGCGCACACGCTGACCGCCGCCGTGGCCGCCCAGGTGACCGCGGACCACGGCCGGCAGCCGCGGCCCGACGTGGCGGCGGCGCTGGCCCTGCACCGCTACACCTGGCCGGCGTGCCTGCTCTTCACCGTGCCGTGGTTCGTCGCGCGCCGGGTGCCGCGGCTCGCGGTGACCGATGTGGCCTTCGACGCCGCCGCGGGCCGGATGGCGGTCAGTGCGCGGTCCTTCGCGTGCCTGCCCGGCGACCCGGCCGCCGCCCTGCCGGGTGCCCGCGTCCTGCCCGACGAGGCGGCGCTGCGCGACGAGTTGCGGGCCGCGGTCGCGGAGCATCTCGGCCCGATCCTGACCGGCTTCGGGCCGCGGCTGCGGCGCGGCCCGCGCGCGCTGTGGGGCATGGCGACCGACGAGATCACCGAAGGACTGTGGCGGATCGGCCAGTTGCTGGGCGAGGAGGAGCGGGCCGCGGCCGAACTCTCCGCCCTGCTGCCCGGTGGCACTACGCCGTATGCCGGAGGCGCCGCCTTCCGCGAACTGACGGCACCAATCGGTACTGACGAACCGTCACCGACGGTCACCCGCACCCGGGACCGGCTGACCTGCTGCCGCTTCTATACGATCAGCCCGGCGGACGCCTGCACCACCTGCCCGCGGACCTGCGACGCGGACCGGATCAGGCGACTGGTCTCGGCGGCCTGAAGATCACGCTACGATCTCGCTCAACTGAGCTGTTCTGGCACGGGAGTTCGAGCAATCCATCCAAAGGCGTGCTCTTGGGCCATAACCTCCACAGTCATCCGCGCTCTTCGCAAAGATGTCGGTCGTAAGCCGTCCCGCGGCCCGAGCGCGACGGAAGCGACACTAGGAATCGCACATGAGACTTACCGACATATCGCTGGACTGGGCGCTCTCGGGGGCCATCGGCCTGGTCGTCCTCGCGGCCTGCGTCGTGGTGTTCCGCAACCGGAAGGCGAACCCCGCCGACGGCGCCCAGACCGACTCGTGGGAGCGCAGCGAGGAGCGGCGGCGCCGCAAGGAGGCGATATACGGCAGTGCCTCGTACGTGCTGCTCTTCTGCTGCGCCGCCGTCGCCGCCGCGCTGTCCTTCCACGGCCTGGTCGGCTTCGGCCGGGAGAATCTCAATCTGAGCGGCGGCTGGGAGTACCTGGTCCCGTTCGGCCTGGACGGCGCCGCGATGTTCTGCTCGGTGCTCGCGGTGCGCGAGGCCAGCCACGGTGACGCGGCGCTCGGCTCGCGCATGCTGGTGTGGCTGTTCGCCGGAGCGGCGGCCTGGTTCAACTGGGTGCACGCGCCGCGCGGCATGGGCCACGCGGGCGCGCCGCAGTTCTTCGCCGGGATGTCGCTGTCGGCCGCGGTGCTCTTCGACCGGGCGCTGAAGCAGACCCGCAGGGCGGCGCTGCGCGAGCAGGGCCTGGTCCCCCGCCCGCTGCCGCAGATCCGCATGGTGCGGTGGCTGCGGGCGCCGCGCGAGACGTACGCGGCCTGGTCCCTGATGCTGCTTGAGGGTGTGCGCAGCCTGGACGAGGCGGTCGAGGAGGTCCGCGAGGACCGGCGGGAGCGCGAGCAGACCATGCTGCGCCGCCGCGACCACGACCGGCTGGAGCGGGCCCGGGTCAAGGCGCTCAACCGGCAGCACCGCACCTGGCCGCGTGGCGGGCGCGGCGGCCGTCAGGTCGAACTGCCGCCGGCCGCATCGGCCGCCGGCGGCGGCCAGGCCGCATCGGAGCCTGCCATAGGGGAGGTCTCGGCGGCCGAACTGCCGGTCCGCGCCCGTCCGGCGCTCCAGCCGGTACGCGAGGAGGCCGCGGCGCCGCTGACCATCGACCTCACGGCCGAGGACGACACGATGACGCTGCCGCGTCTTGACTCGCTGGAGCGCAAGCTGGAGGAGATGGAGCGTCAGTTCGGCTGACGCCCGAGACCCGGGCGAAGTGGTCCGGGGGTCCGGGGACGCCCCGGCCGCACGGGGTTCCGGGGGTGCGCACCGACCGAAGACGGCCGGCACGCGCCCCGGGCCCTCGGCCTCGTATCCGTCCCGCCTCAGTCGCGGGGCACACCCAGTTCGAACCAGACGACCTTGCCCCGCCCGTGCGGGTGGGCGCCCCAGGCGTCGGACATGACCTGCACCAGGAACAGGCCGCGGCCCGAGGTGCCCTGGTCGTCGGGGGTGCCGGCCTGGACGGGCACGCGCGGGCGCCGGGCCCGCGTGTCGTACACCTCGACCCGCAGCCGCTGCCCCGCCGCCTCGTCCGGCACGATGGCGGCGGTGAGCACCGCGCCCTGGCTCGTGTGCTGAAGCGCGTTGGTCACCAGTTCCGTGGCGAGCAGCTCGGCGGTGTCGCAGAGCCCCGGCGCGCCCCAGTCGCGCAGATGCTGCCGCAGCAGCCTGCGCACCTCGGCGACGGCCGGCAGATCGGCGTGCCGCACCGTATGCCGCAGTATCTGCCCCGTGGTATTCGTCTGGTCCCCCAACTCTCCCGCGTACGACAGCTCTCCTGATACCGGCAGCACATGTGCTTCCGGCAGTTCTTCCGCTCCGGGCTCTTCCATCGCCCCGCTCCGGACGCCGCCGCGATTCCCCGTCGAACTTCTTGCCGATAGGCATTCCCAACCGGGCGAGATCCAGTCATCGGCCGGTGATCTCCTGATGGCCCCCTGACACGCCGGGGACCCGTACGGCGCGATTCCCCCGAGGCGTCCGTCCTGACCTCGGCGCCCCAAAAAGGTCCGACGTATAGTCGGGACAGCGCTGCGAAAATCCTTGACAGCGCCCCGCCGCGCCCTCCACTCTGTGGCGCACTCATCCCATGTGCCTCTTGGGTGTTGCACCCCATGCAGTGATCCCGCGCAGTTTTCCCGCCGCCTCGGGAGGGGCCGTGAACACACCGCAAGAAAACGCCGGACGTCGGCGAATGATCCGACCACCTGCGCTCATCGCCACCGCTGTGCTGGCCGCCGGCCTGCTCGTACCCGCCGCCGCTCCGCCAGCCACGGCCGCGGGCCCGACCACGGCCTGGCAGAACGGCGCCTTCCACGTCGACACACCGAACGTGGTCCGCCGCTCCAATATCGTGCTGGGCTCGCCGAACACCGCCGCCGCCCAGTCGCTGCCGCTCGGCAACGGTTCGCTGGGCGCCGCCGCGTGGGCGGCCGACGGCTTCACCGCGCAGCTCAACCGCGCCGACACGCTGCCGGGCCGCAAGTCACCGGGCCAGGTGCGGATTCCCGGCCTGTCGGCGCTGACCGGGGCGTCGGACTTCAAGGGCTCGCTGGACGTCTACAGCGGTGTGCTCACCGAGTCCGGCGGCGGCATGACGCTCAAATCCTGGGTGTCGGCGACCAAGGACGAGCTGATCGTGGACGTCACGGGCGCCGACCCGGGCGCCCAGCAGACCGCGACGCTCAGCCTCTGGTCGGGCCGCGCCCCGCAGGCCGCCGCGTCAGGACCGATCGGCACCCTCGCCGAGACCTGGGTCGACAACCAGGAGGCGGGCGCCTCGGGACGGACCTTCGGCTCGCTGGCCGCGCTCTCGGCCGGCGGCCGCAACGTCAGCGCGTCGGTGGTCAACACCACGCAGGTGAAGGTCGTTTTCACGCCCAACACCGACGGCTCGTACCGGATCGTCCTCGGCGCGCCGACCTGGACCGGCGGCAATGCGGCGACCACCGCCGCCAATCTGCTCGGCTCCGACGCGGGCGCCGCGGAGTCCGCGCTGCTGTCCTCCCAGCAGTCCTGGTGGGCGAATTTCTGGGGCAACTCCGGTGCGCTGGAGGCCAATTCCGCCGACGGCACCGCGCAGTACATGGAGACGCTGCGCACCCTGTACACCTACATGGAGGCCGCCTCGATGCGCGGCACGGTCCCGGGCAGCCAGGCCGGTGTCGCCGACATGTTCAACTTCGGCCAGGACCACCAGAACTGGACGCCGTCCGCGACCTGGCTGTGGAATCTGCGCACCCAGATCTCGGCCAATATGAGCACCGGGAATTTCGCGCTGAACATCCCGATCTTCAATCTCTACCAGAACAATCTGTCCGCGATCGAGGCATGGACCCGGCAGCAGATGGGCGGGACGCCCGGCGCGTGCGTCCCGGAGGTCATGCGGTTCAACGGCAACGGCGGCGACCCCGGCAACGGCGCCAACGCGGCGTGCAGCCAGCCCGGCAGCCCCAACTGGAACGCGCTGAACATCACGTCGGGCGCCGAGATCAGCCTCTACATCTGGCAGCAGTACCAGCAGACCGGTGATCTGAACTTCCTGCGCACGTACTACCCGTTGCTGAAGTCGACCGCGACCTTCCTGCTCAACTACCAGAAGGTCGGCTCCGACGGGAAACTGCACGCGATCGCCAACGCGCACGAGACGCAGTGGGCGGTGCAGGACCCGACAACCGATCTGGCCGCGGACGCCGCGCTGTTCCCCGTGGTGGTCAAGGCGGCGCAGCTGCTCAACACCGGTGACAGCACGCTGATCTCCCAACTGACCACCGCACAGGGCCAGATCCCGCCGTGGGCCCGTACGGACTTCGGCCACACCCAGGTGCTGCCGCCGTCCGCCGACGCCGCCGGCAACGACGTGATCGCCTGGTCGTACCAGCCGACCGCCCAGACCCGCAACGGCGAGAACATCGACCTGGAGCCGGTCTACCCGTACAACCTGATCACCGACGACCCGGGGCCGCTCAAGGACCTGGCAGTGCGCACCTACAACCACCGGGTGTTCACCGGCGGCAACGACTGGAGCATGGACGCGATCGACGCGGCCCGGCTCGGCATGGCCGCCGAGGTCGCCGCCAAGCTCAAGTCGATCACGCAGAGCCACCAGGTGTACATCAACGGCCTGGCCGACCTCGGCAACACCGTCGGCACCGAGGCGTACATCGAGCAGGCGTCCGGCGTCGCGACCGCGCTCAACGAGGCGCTGGTGCAGGACTACGACGGGCTGCTGCGGATCGCGCCGGCCTGGCCGGCCGGCTGGGACGCGGCGGGCACCGTGTCCGTGCAGGGCAACACCAAGGTGAGCGTGCAGGTGCAGAACGGCACCCCGGTCACGGTCGCCGTCCAGGCCGGGTCCTCGCAGACCATGCGGGTGCGCAGCCCCTGGCCGGGCCAGTCGGTCCAGGTGGTGAACGGGTCGAGCAACGCCGTGGTGGTCCAGCCGACCACGGCCGGCACCCTCAATGTGCCGGTCGCCGCGGGCCAGTCCTACCTGGTCGAGCAGGTCGCCGGTCCGACGACGTCGCTGCCCTTCGCGCAGGTCTCCGGCTCCCCCGCGACCGCCGCGAAGCACCTGGGCAATGTGCAGATCGGCCTGGACGGCGGCGGCACCCCGCCCGCGAGCGGCACGGTGGTCTCGTTGCGCGCCCACGCCAACGGCGACTATGTGACGGCCGAGGACGCCGGCGCGTCCCCGCTGATCGCCAACCGCACCGCGATCGGCCAGTGGGAGCAGTTCGACGAGATCGACCAGGGCGGCGGGTACATCGCGCTGCGCTCGCACGCCAACAACAAATATGTGACGGCCGACAACGCGGGCGCCGCCCCGCTGCTGGCCAAGGTGGACGCGGTCGGCACCTGGGAGCAGTTCCAGCTGGTCCACAACGGCGACGGCAGCGTCAGCCTGCGGGCCCGGGTCAACAACCAGTACGTGACGGCCGAGAACGCCGGCGCGGCGCCGCTGATCGCCAATCGCACGGCCGTCGGGCCGTGGGAGGAGTTCGACCTGATCCAGAACTGACGCCGTTCCGCGCCCTGTTGATCCCCGCCCCCCTCTGCGGGGTCTTCAGGGCCTTCGGGCCCTCTCAGGGGCGCGGGACGTTGCGCAGATTGGAGCGGGCGAGCTGGACCATCTTGCCGACGCCGCCGTCCAGGACGACCTTGCCCACCGACAGCGCGAAGCCGCCGATCTGCTCACCGGTGATCTTCGGCGGGATGGACAGGGCGTGCGGGTCGGTGACGACGTCGACCAAGGCGGGGCCCTTGTGCCGGAAGGCGCCGCGCAGCGCGTCCCGCAGATCCTTGGGCTTCTCGACACGGACGCCGTACGCCCCGGCCGCGCGGGCGATCGCGGCGAAGTCCGGATTGTGGTTGGTGGTGCCGTAAGCGGGCAGACCCTCGACCATCATCTCCAGCTCGACCATGCCGAGCGAGGAGTTGTTGAACAGCACGATCTTGACCGGGAGTTCGTACTGCACGAGGGTCAGGAAGTCGCCCATCAGCATCGTGAAGCCGCCGTCGCCGGACATCGACACGACCTGCCGACGCCGGTCCAGGAACTGCGCGCCGATCGCCTGCGGCAGCGCGTTCGCCATCGAGCCGTGCGTGAAGGAGCCGATGACGCGCCGCTTGCCGTTGGGCGTCAGATAACGCGCCGCCCACACATTGCACATACCGGTGTCGACGGTGAACACCGCGTCGTCCGCGGCCTCTTCGTCCAAAACCGATGCCACGTACTCCGGGTGGATCGGCACGTGCTTGTCGACCTTGCGGGTGTACGCCTTCACGACGCCCTCCAGGGCGTCGCTGTGCTTCTTCAGCATCCGGTTGAGGAATTTGCGGTCGGACTTCTCGCGCACCTTCGGCGTCAGGCAGCGCAGCGTCTCGCCGACGTCGCCCCACACCGCCAGGTCCAGCTTGGAGCGCCGCCCCAGGTGCTCGGGCCGCACATCGACCTGCACGATCGTCACGTCGTCCGGCAGGAAGGCGTTGTACGGGAAGTCGGTGCCGAGCAGGATCAGCAGGTCGCACTCGTGCATCGCCTCGTACGCGGCGCCATAGCCCAGCAGGCCGCTCATGCCGACGTCGTACGGATTGTCGTACTGGATCCACTCCTTGCCGCGCAAGGCGTGGCCGACCGGGGCCTTGACGCGTTCGGCGAAGGCCATCACCTCGTCGTGCGAGCCGGCGGTGCCGCTGCCGCAGAAGAGGGTGACCTTGTTGGCGCCGTTGACCAGCCGGGCCAGCGCGTCGACCTCCGCGTCGCCGGGGCGGACCGCGGGGCGCCGGGTGACCAGGGCGTGCTCGATGCTGCGCTGCGGCGCCTCCTGGGCGGCGATGTCGCCCGGCAGGCTGATCACGCTGACGCCGCCGCGGCCGACGGCGTGCTGGACGGCGGTCTGGAGCACCCGGGGCATCTGCTGGGCGTTGGAGATCAGCTCGCTGTAGTGGCTGCACTCGCGGAAGAGCTGGTCGGGGTGGGTCTCCTGGAAGTAGCCGGTGCCGATCTCGCTGCTGGGGATGTGCGAGGCGAGCGCCAGGACCGGGGCCATCGAGCGGTGGGCGTCGTACAGGCCGTTGATCAGGTGCAGATTGCCGGGGCCGCAGGAGCCGGCGCACGCGGCCAGCTTGCCGGTGAGCTGGGCCTCGGCGCCGGCCGCGAAGGCGGCGACCTCTTCGTGGCGTACGTGCACCCATTCGATGGAACGGTTGCGGCGGACGGCGTCCACGACGGGGTTGAGGCTGTCGCCCACCACCCCGTACAGGCGCTGTACGCCCGCGCGCACCAGCACATCGATGAACTGCTCGGCCACGGTCCGCTTCGCCATGGGTTCGCCCGTCCTCGTCGGTGACGTCGGTGACTCCTCTCATCTCACCGGGAAGCGGGCCGCTACGCATCCCAGACGGTCACCGCCGTACGGTCGTCGGCGTAGCCCTTGACGCGGGTCTGCGCGTCGGCGAGATACGCGGCCATGCCGGGCGGGCCGCCGCCCCAGCGCTCGGCGAGGTGCACCGCGAGGGCGGGTTCGCCGCGCAGCGGCTCGGCGAGGCCGCCGCTGCACATCAGCAGGGCGTCGCCCGGCTGGGCGACGGTGGCACGGAAGCGGAACGGCGCGGCCGTCTCGTCCGGGGCCAGGTCCAGATCCTGCCAGGTGTCGTCCCTGATCCGGAACAGGCCGCCGTCACCGACGCCGAAGAAGAGGCGGATACGGCATTCGGGGTCGGCGGGCAGCAGCAGGCAGCGCAGCGAGGCGGTGTACGCGCCCTCGTCGAGGCCGAGGTCCTCGCCGCGGGCGCGGAGCCGTCCGTAGCACCGGTCGGTGAGGCGGTGCAGGCCGGATTTGAGCGAGCCGCGGCGGGCGGCGCGCAGGTCGTCCGACAGGCGGTTCCTGCTGCGGCCGACGGCGCCCGCGATCCAGCGGACCGCGTCCTGGGCGGCCTTGTGCGCGTCGTCCGCGGCGCGGGCGCCGCTGGCCATCGCGACCAGCAGCAGGGCGTCGTCGCCGGTGCCGAAGCGGGCGGTCAGCAGGGCGTCCCTGCGGGGCTGGCCGCGGTAGCGCGCGGAGTCGCCGCGCACCGAGACCGTACGCAGCGTCATGCTGCCGTAGCGGGCGCCGTCCAGGACGGTGTCGGCGACGAGCCCGCTCAGATCCTCCGGATCGGCTTCCGGCCACGCGGTCGGCTCGGCCGCGTACGTCGGCGGCCCCCCGCCCACCACCTCCGGCTCCCCGACCTCCGCGGCCCCGTCGTCCGCCCCAGCGGCCACCCACCCCGGCGGCAACTCCGGCGCCCACCGCACGCCCCCTTCCACAAACCCGGTCTCCGCCGGAGAAAACGCGGCCGGCGGCTCGTCCGCCGGGACCACGGGTGACGGCTCCCGGACCGCCTCCGGCTCCGCCGGGACGGAGGGTGACGGCGGCTCGGCCGCCGGCCGGGGGACGTGGGTCGCTTCTGGCTCCGCCGGAGGAACGGGCGACGGCGATTCGGCCGCCGACCCGGGGACAGCGGCTGCCTCCGGCTCCGCCGGAGAGGCGGATGCGGACGGCTTTGCCGCCGGCCAGGGGGTGGGGGTGGATTCCGGCTCCGGCGGAGAGGCGGGCGCGGGCGGCTCGGCCCCTGGCCAAGGCACGCTGACGGTCTCCGGCTGCACGGCGGCCGGCCCAGGCGGTTCAGCCGTTGGCCAGGGGCCGGACACCGGCTCCCGCGGAGCAGCGGGCGCGGGCGACTCGGATGAGGCAGCGTCCGGCTGGGCCGACGTCTGGGCGGTGGGCGCGGCTTCCGGCTGAGCGAGGGGGGCGGGTGCCTCCTCGGCGGGGGGCGGCGACCACGAGGTGGTCGGTTCGGGTGCGGCCGCCTCGGGCGGCGCGAGTGTGGGCGTCGGACCGGGGGCGGGCCTCGGGCCAGGGAGGGCGGGGTCCGTCTCGGTCGGCGCGGTTGCCGGGGGCGCGGCACTGAGCCCCGCCCGGGGATCAGGCGCCGCCGGCCGCGGCGCGGCGGCCTCGGTCACCGTCGTACGGCCCGCGCCGACGGCTTGCTCCGCCTGCTCCGGCGTCTCGTCCGCCGCCTCCGCATTGTCTGCCTGCGACGGCACCTCAGCCGTACCCGACGACTGCGCCGGTACGGCGCGCGCCTGAGCCTCCGGCCGACCGGCCGTGGGACCGACCTGCGTCGCGGACTGCTCCGGCTCCGCCGATACGGGCGTGCCGGCCCCGGGCCGGAACCACTGGCCCGGCGACGCCGTGACGTCAGGCTCCGGCTCAACAAGCCCCAGCCGCAAGGCCGTTGGATCGTTTTGCGCCGCAGTCTGGTCCGGCGAAGCCGGGGCCTCGGGCTCCGGCTCAACAGACTCCGCGCGAGCGGCCATCCCGTCGTTCGACGCTGCGGACTGCTCCGGTTCAGCCGCAACGGGACCTGGCCAAGGAGCCGCTGAACCGTCCGGCGAGGCTGCCTGCTCCAGCTCGACCGGGTCCGGCTCCGCTGATACCGGCGTGTCGCCCCCGGGTCGTAGCCGCTGGCCCGGCGAAGCCTGGGCATCAGGCTCCGACACAACAGGCCCCGGCCGAACGGCCGTTGGATCGTCTTGCGCCGCAGACTGGTCCGGCTCCGCCGAGGCAGGCGCGTCGACCTCGGGCCGGAACCACTGGTCCGGCGAAGCCGTGACGTCAGGCTCCGGCGCAACTGGCTCCGCGCGAGCGGCCATCCCGTCGTCCGGCGCTGCGGACTGCTCCGGTTCAGCCGCAGCGGGCCCCGGCCGAGCGGCCGTTGAATCCTCCGGCGAGGCCGGCGGGGCGGGGGGTGTGGGGGACCACCATTCGCCGGGCTGGGGGCGGGAATCTTCCGGTTCCGGTGCGGTGGGGGGTTTCGGCGGGGTCGACCACCAGTCGGTGGGTGGTTGGGGGGCGGGGGTGTCGCGCGGTGGGGTCCAGGCGGGGCGGGGGGCCGGTACGTCCGGGGCCGGGGCCTGCCAGGCCGTACCGGGCCACAGGTCGGGCTCCGACTCCGGATCGGGGTCCGGCTCCGGGTCCCGGACCGGGAAGGTCGGCGGCGCCGACCAGACGTCCCACGGCGCCTCGGCCGTCTCCTGCGGCGGCTCCGCGAAGGTCGGCGGCGCCGACCACACGTCCAAGTCCCCGCCCTCCGGCGGGGCAGGCGGGGCCGACGGGGCCGGCGGATCGGCCGGCGGCGACCAGGAGGCCGGCGGCGCCGGCGGCATCGGCCGCCGCAGTTTCAAGGTGTCGGCGGCCGGCGTCGGAGGCGGCGGCGCCACCGCGTCCAGGGCGGAATCGAAGTGCGCGTCGACCGAATCCGACGTCGTGGACGGCCCGGCCGCGTCGTCGTCGTACAACTGACGCCACCAGTCGTCCTCTTGGCTGCGGTGGGAGTCCCCCTGCTGGCTCATGCCCTTATTGTCCACCGCCGGGCCCGCCGGGAAACGTGGAACCGCCGGGCCGGCCCCGCCCCCACAACGGGGCCGCCCGGCGGAGTCGTCCGTCCCGGCGGCGACACCCGCCGGGACCTCGGAAGCAGCCCCTCCGCAAAGCCCTCGGTGAAGCTCTCCGCAAAGCTCGGTGCCGCCCACAGTGGCAGAGCGGGCCTCCGGGAGTACAAGATGACCAAGGCGGGAAACCGCCGTGGCTCATTTCCGCCACCGCAGGGAGGGGGGCTCCGTGCTCGGTGCCATCGGTCTGGACGAAGTGCAGGAATCCGCCTACCGGGCCCTGGTCGGCCTGGGCGCGGCCGAGGTCGGCGACCTGTCGCACCGCCTCGGTATCGACGAGGACGACGCGGGCCGCGTGCTGCGCCGCCTGGAGGGTCACGGCCTGGTCGCCCAGTCCTCGGCCCGCCCCGGCCGCTGGGTCGCGGCCCCGCCCGCCGTCGCCCTGGCGGCGCTGCTGACCCGCCAGCGGCACGAGCTGGAGCAGGCGGAGCTGGCCGCGGCCGTGCTGGCCGCCGAATTCCGTGCCGAGGCGACGGAACCCGCCGTGCACGACCTGGTCGAGGTGGTGACCGGCGCCAACGCGGTCGCCCAGCGCTTCCTCCAGATCCAGTTCGGCGCGGAGGACGAGGTCTGCGCCCTGGTCACCGACCGCCCGGTGGCCATCACCGGGATGGAGAACGACGCGGAGCCGGACGCCGCCCAGCGCGGCGTGACGTACCGCGTGGTGCTGGAGCGTTCCGTGGTCACCAGCCCCAACGGCTTCACCGAGGTGTCGGCCGCGCTCGGCCGCAACGAGCAGGTGCGCGTCGTGGACCGGGTGCCGACCAAACTCGTCGTCGCCGACCGGTCGTTGGCGATGGTGCCGCTGACCCGGCGGCTCGCCCAGCCCGCCGCGCTGGTGGTGCACGCCAGCGGTCTGCTGGAGTCGCTGATGGGCCTGTTCGAAGGGGTGTGGCGGCAGGGCATGCCGCTGAGCCTGGACGGTACCGGCACGGTCGCCGAGGAGTCGGCGCAGGAGCCGGACAGCACCGACCTCCAGATCCTCTCGCTGCTGCTGGCCGGCCTCACCGACGCGTCGGCCGCCAAACAGCTCGACCTCGGCCTGCGCACCGTGCAGCGCCGGGTCAAACGGCTGATGGAGATCGCCGACGTCACCACCCGCCTCCAGCTCGGCTGGCACGCGTACGAGCGCGGCTGGGTCTCCCGCGGCTGACCCGCGGACGCGCCGCGTTCACTCCCCCGCGCCGGGGAGCGCGCCGCACATGACACCCAGCCGTACGGCGGGCGTACGGACGGCGTACGGCCCCGGACGCCCGCGTGCGCCGGGTCTCGGACCGGTCTCGGCTCGCGCCCCCGGCGTGATCCGCGCGGCGGACGGCCGCGTCATCGGGCAGGGTGGGTTCATGGGGACCGCACAGGTGTGCCTGATCGGCGCGGTGATGCTGCTCGGACTCGTCGGTGTGCTGACCCCCGGCGTGCCCGGGACGCTGCTCTGCTGGGCCGCCGTCATGTGGTGGGCGACCCGCGAGCACACCAGCCTGACCTGGGGTGTCCTGGCCGCGGCGACCGGTCTGCTGGCCGTCGTCCAGGTCGTGGTGTGGCTGCTGCCGCCGCGCCGGATCCGGGATTCCGGCGTCACCTGGCACACCGTGCTGGTCGCGGGCTCGGTCGCGATCGCCGGCTTCTTCCTGCTGCCGGTCCTCGGCGCCGTCCTGGGTTTCGTCGGCGCGATCTACGTCTCGGAGCGGGTCCGGCTGGGCGGCGGCCACCGTACGGCCTGGACGGCGACGCGTACGGCGATGCGCGCGGTGGGCGGTTCCGTGCTGATCGAACTGCTGGCCTGCCTGATCGTCGTGGGCGCCTGGATCGGCGCGGTGATCGCGGGCTGAGCCCGTACGGACCACGGACCGATCGCAGCGCGCCGCGAGTCGTAGGACCCGCCTCGGGCCAAGGTCCGATGCCGGACGGACACCGGCGTGTGAGGGTGAACGCATGGCTACCACGTCCTCACGCACCGAACTGACCGAAGCCGAGCGGGCCTATCTGCGCAAGCAGCACCTCGGCAGGCTCGCGACCGTCGACGCCCAGGGCCGCCCGCAGGCCAACCCGGTCGGTTACTTCGTCCGCCCGGACGGCGCGATCGACATCGGCGGCTACGCGATGGGCACCACCAAGAAGTGGCGCAATATCGCCGCGAATCCGCGGGTGTCGCTGGTCGTGGACGACATCGCGAGCGTCGATCCGTGGACGGTGCGCGGCGTCGAGATCCGGGGCACCGCCGAGCAGGTCGTGGGGCCGCACGACCTGGGCGCGCACCTGAGCCAGGAGCTGATCAGGATCCGGCCGTACCGGATCATCGGCTGGGGCCTGGAGGGCTGACAGGGCGGGCCCGGGCGGTCGCGCTCCCGTGCGGCCGGTCCCGTGTCCCCCGCCCCCCACCGTCCGGTGCCGCCCCCGTAGCGTCCACCCGTCCCACCTGCCCGGCCGACCCGGAGAGCGCTCTCACGCGTGACCGGGGGAACCGTTACGCTGTGCGCGTACCGACCCCCGGTTTTCTGTTATTCCCGCGTGAAGGAGACGTCCCTTGTCCGACCCGAGCTTCGCGCCGCGTCCCACGTTGGAGGCCGTCGCCGCGCGGGCCGGGGTGTCGCGGGCCACCGCCTCCCGTGTGGTGAACGGCAGCGAAGGGGTGCGGGCGCCGCTGGTGGAGCGGGTCCGTCAGGCGGTCGACGAGCTGGGGTACGTGCCGAATCAGGCCGCCCGTACGCTGGTGACGCGGCGCAATGACGCGATCGCGGTGGTGGTGGCGGAGCCGGAGACGCGGTTCTTCACCGACCCGTTCTTCGCCCAGCAGGTGCGCGGGATCAGCAAGGAACTCACCGCCCGCGACAATCAGTTGGTGCTGCTGCTCACCGAGGGGACGGCGGACTACGAGCGGGTGGGGCGGTATCTGGCGGGCGGCCATGTGGACGGCGCGCTGATCTTCTCGCTGCACACCGACGACTCGCTGCCGACCCTGGCGCGCCGGGCCGGGGTGCCCACCGTCATCGGCGGCCGGCCGGGCTGGACGGACTCCGACAGCGACCACGGCACGCTGTACGTGGACTGCGACAACCGGGGCGGCGCCCGGGACGCCGTACGCCATCTGCTGTCGATCGGCCGCCGCACAATCGCCCACATCGCGGGGCCGCTGGACCAGACCGCGTCCGTGGACCGGCTCGACGGTTTCCGTGACGTGCTGCCGGAGACCGACCCCGCCCTGATCGCCGAAGGCGATTTCACCCCCGAGGGCGGCGCCAGCGCGATGGCCGAACTCCTGCGGCGCCGCCCCGACCTGGACGCGGTCTTCGCCGCCTCCGACGTCATGGCCTCCGGCGCCCTGCGCGTGCTGCGCACCTCGGGCCGCCGGGTGCCCGAGGACGTGGCCGTCGTCGGCTTCGACGACATGGTCTCCGTCGCCGAATGGACCGACCCGCCACTGACCACCATCCGCCAGGACATCGAGGAAATGGGCCGCCTCATGGCCCGGCTGCTGCTGCGCGCGGTCGCGCCGTCGGCCGGTCCGCAGAGCGTGCCCGCGCTGTCCTCGATCGTCACCCCGACACAGCTCGTGGTCCGCGCCTCCGCCTGACGGGCCGTCATCACCCCTCTCAAGCGGTCCGGCACTTCGCCATGTCCCGCCGCCCGGCGCGCCGTTCGCGCGCGTTTCGAACCCGCGCGCGAACTCCGTTCACCCATCCATGGGTTGGGAACACCAAGCAACGGGAAGGTCACGATCAGGCAGCGAACGTGTGGGCATGGTGAAGGCCGTGCCCGAAGAGAGGAGGTCCGACATGGCCTACAGCGTGATCATCGGCGTCGTGATCGTGGCTCTCGTGGTCGCCTGTGTCGTCGGCTCGTTCTGGAGCGCGGGCAGCCCGATCGCCGTACGGCGCCGCCACCAGCAGGGACCGGGCGGCGGCGCCGGATAGGCGTACGGTCCGGCCGGCCCGTTGTCCGCGGCCGGCCGGTGCGGTCCGTCAGGACCTGCGGCGGTGGCCGCCACCGCCGCCGCGCTTGCGCTCGTACATCTCCCGCCCGGCGGCGCTGCGTTGCTTCCACTCGCGCCGCATCTCGGCGCGCAGCCGCTGGTCGGTGCGGGAGGCGATCCACGCGTTCTCGCGCAGCAGCTTGCGGTAGCTCTCCAGGCGGCGGTGCTGCAAGGTGCCGTCCTCCAGCGCGGCCAGCACGGCGCAGCCCGGCTCCCTCTGGTGGGAGCAGTCCTGGAAGCGGCACCCCTCGGCGAGTTGCTCGATCTCCGCGAAGACCTGGGTGAGGCCGCCCTCGGCGTCCCAGAGCCCGACACCGCGCAGCCCCGGGGTGTCGATCAGCACCCCGCCGTCGGGCAGCGGCAGCAGATCGCGGGTGGTCGTGGTGTGCCGGCCCTTGCCGTCGGCGTCACGGGTGGCCCGCACCTCCTGGACCTCGCGCCCCAACAGGGCGTTGGTGAGCGTGGACTTGCCCGCGCCGGACTGCCCGAGGAGCACCGCGGTGCCGCCGGTCAGTACCTCCGAGAGGACATCGAGCCCTTCGCCGGTCGTGGCGCTGACCACCACCACCTGCACGCCGAGCGCCGCCGATTCGGCGTCCTCCAGCAGATAGGTGGTGTCCCCCACCAGGTCGGCCTTGGTGAGGGCGACCAGGGGCTGCGCGCCGCTCTCCCACGCCAGGGTGAGGAAGCGTTCGAGCCGCCCGAGGTCGAGTTCGGCAGCCAGCGACACCGCGATCACCGCGTGATCGACATTGGCCGCGAGCACCTGGCCCTCGGACCGCTTGGACGACGTCGAGCGGACGATCGCGGTCCTGCGCGGCAGCAGTGCCCGTACGGACGGGCCCTTGGGCTGCGCCGGGTCGAGATCGACCGCCGCCCAGTCGCCGGTGCAGGCGACCCGCATCGGGTCCGGCGAGTGCACCGGGTCCGTGTCGGCGCGCACGGTGGTCAGGCCGCCCGCGCCGTCGGCCACGACGACGTCGCACAGCCCGCGGTCCACCCGGACGATCCGCGCCGGTACGAGGCCGGCCGCCGCATGCGCGGCGAAGGCGTCGTCCAGCACCGAGTCCCAGCCGTACGGGATCAAGTCGGAGGAAGAGAGGGAAGGTGAGGTGGAACGGACGGAAGAAGAAGACGGGAGAGACAAGGGAAACCCTTCGAACAGGGCCCCGGCGCGGCGCACACGGGCGCGGCGTGGAAGAAGAGGTCAGCCGGGGACCACAGAGGTGTGGGGGATGAACTTCTGGTTCTGGGCAGCGCCCATCACAAAGACAGCCATCGGGTCACACCTCCTTGGTCGTGCACACGGGCCGACAACGGGCAGCCGCGGCTGCTCCCGTCCGAACACCAGGGACCGTAGCCCCTCCCCCTGCCACCGCGCCACCGGTTTTTCACCGGCGTCCGCGGCCCCGTCACATGGCGGCCGGCGCCGATCCCCCGTCACGCGCCCGCGCCCGGCGACCGGCGCCGACCCCCGTACGACGCCGGCCCCGGCCGGAAGAGCGGGCGGTCAGCGGGCCCCGAGGCTCGACCCCCGCACCACCAGCTCCGGCTGGAGCACGACCTGCCGGTGCTCGTGACCCTCGGCGTCGGCCGTCTCCTCCAGCAGCATCTCGGCGGCCAGCCGCCCCATCGCGACGGCGGGCTGCCGTACGGAGGTGAGCGGTACGGCCGCGGCAGCGGCGAATTCGATGTCGTCGTAGCCGACGATGGCCATCTGTTCGGGGACGGCGACCCGGGCGGCGAAGACGGCCTGGAGGACGCCGAGCGCCAGCAGGTCGTTGGCGCAGAAGACGGCGGTGGGCCGCGGCGACAGGCCGAGCAGCCGGGCGCCGGCGTCGCGTCCGGCGGCGACGTCGAGCCGCTCGGCGGACACCTCGGTGAGCGACTCGGCGGGCAGTCCGGCCTCGGCGAGCGCGGCGAGCGCGCCCGCGCGGCGGTCGCGGACCTGCGGCAGGTCGGGCGGGCCGCCGACGTAGACGATGGAGCGGTGTCCGGCGGCGATCAGGTGCTGGGCGGCGAGCCGGCCGCCGACGACGTCGTCGACCGAGACCGAGCACACGGCGGCGTCCGCCGAGACCCGGTCGACCAGGACGAAGGGAATGCCCTGGCTGCGCAGCGTCTTGAGGCTGTGCCCCGTGGAGTCGGCGGGGGTGACCAGCACGCCGCGTACCCGCTGTTCGGCGAAGAGCGACAGATACTCGACCTCTTCGCTGGTGCTCTGGGCGCTGTTGCAGACCATGACGCCGAGCCCGGCGGCGCGGGCGGCGCGCTCGGCGCCGCTGGCGACGTCCACGAAGAAGGGGTTGCCCATGTCGAGGACGAGCAGGGCGACGATCCGGCTCGCGCCGGCCCGCAGTTGGCGGGCGGACTCGCTCCGTATGTAGCCGAGCCGGCTGATCACCGACTGCACCCGGGTCCTGGTCTCCTCGGACACCAGGTCGGGCCGGTTGATGACGTTGGACACGGTCCCGACCGAGACACCCGCCTGCCGTGCCACGTCCTTGATACCGACCATGGGCTCCACTGCTCCGTCCCGCCCGCCGCCGGCAGGGCTCTCGTCCGCTCTCCCGGCGTCGGTGCGACGTGCTCGACGTGGTCCCGGGGTCAACGCATTGAACTTATTCAAACACAGTGCGTGCAGGCGGAACCGGCACGCGATGAATCGTTCCAACCTCCGTTGTTCACGGCAGGTGGAACACCTCGGTGAGCGGGACCATCGCCGCGTCCGGCGCGACGCCGTCCAACTCCTCGAAGAAGCCCGCCATTTCCGCCTGCCAGCGGGCGTTCACCTCCGTGCCGTCCATGGCCGCGCGGGCCCGGTCGAAGTCCTCGGTCTCCAGATAGCCGACGAGCAGGCCGTCCTCGCGCAGGAACAGCGAGTAGTTGTGCCAGCCGGCGGCGGACAGCGCCTCGCGCATCCGCGGCCAGACGTCCGCGTGCCTGGCACGGTACTCGTCCAACCGTTCCTGACGGACCTTCAGCAGGAAGCAGACGCGCTGCACTTGGGCTGTCCTTCCCCGTCGCCGCGGCCCGGGATCGCTCCCGGTCCGCGGCCGCGGACCCCGGGGGGATATCAGAAGTGGTACTGGTCGATGTTGGACTTGTCGAAGACGGTGGGCTTGCCGAGCACCACGGTGCTGTCCTTGCCGATGGTGTAGCTGCCCATGTCGCCCGCGGTGAAGGTCTCGCCGGGGGCGCCGGTGATCTGGCCGGAGGCGAGCGCGACGGCGGTGTAGCCGGCCAGCGCGCCGAGCTTGGCCGGGTCCCACAGCTCGAAGGACTGCACGGTGCCGTTGGTGACGTACGCGCGCATGTCGTTGGGCGTGCCGAGGCCGGTGAGCTGGACCTTGCCCTTGTACTTGGAGCCGCTCAGGTACTGGGCGGCGGCCTTGATGCCGACCGTGGTCGGGGAGATGATCCCCTTCAGGTTCGGGTACTGCTGGAGCAGGCCCTGCGTCTGCTGGAACGACGCCTGCGCGTCGTCGTTGCCGTACGCGACCTTGACGAGCTGGATGTCCTTGTACTCCGGCTTCTTCAGCTCGTCCTTCATGAAGTCGATCCAGGTGTTCTGGTTGGTGGCCGTCTGGGCCGCCGAGAGGATCGCGATCTGGCCCTTGTTGCCGATCTGCTTTGCCATCAGCTGGACTTCGGTACGGCCCAGGTCCTCGGCGCTGGCCTGCGAGACGAAGGCGTCACGGCAGTTGGTGTTGGTGTCGGAGTCGTACGTGACGACCTTGACGCCGTTCTTGCGGGCCTGGTTGAGCGCGGTGCACAGCGCGCCCGGGTCCTGCGCGGACACCGCGATGGCGCTGGCCTGCTGCTGGGTGAGGGTGTTGACGTAGGAGACCTGTCCCGCGGTGTCGGTGCCGCTGCTGGTGCCGACCTCCTTGTACTTCTCGCCGAGCGCCTCGACGGCCTTCTTGCCGCCGTTGTCGGAGATGGTGAAGTACGGGTTGTTCACCTGCTTGGGCAGGTAGGCGATGGTCAGGCCCTTCTTGATGGGCGCGCTGGGGTTGGCGGAGGCCGCCGCGGAGGAGCCGGAACCGCTCTTGGTGGAGTCGGAGTCGGTGCTCTTCTTGGTGGTGCCGCCACAGGCGGTGGCACCGATCGCGACGGCTGCCACAACGGCGACCGCGGCCGCGGCACGACGGGCGGGGGCGGTTCTGTACGACATGCGGGGTTCCTTTCGATGCCGCACGCGCGGCAGGTGACGACCAGTTGAGGGTGTACGGACGACAAGGACGTGGAACGGGGTGATGACGGGTCGGGCGCCGGGACGGTGGGGGTGCGGTCGGTTCGAGCGGTGGCCGCGGCGGCTTCAGGCGGCGGCCGGCGGGATCAGCCGGTGGCCAGGGCGGCGGCCGGTGGTGCCGCGTCGGCGGCTTTGCGCCGGGCCCTGGCCCGGCCCACCTGCCGGGCGACCCGCGGCGCCAGCACCGAGATCACCAGCAGGACTCCGGTGATCAGGATCTGGGACTGCGCGGAGACGTTGACCAGGCTCATCACGTTCTGCAGCGCGCCGAGCAGGAACACTCCGGCGACCGCGCCGCCGAGGGTGCCCTTGCCGCCGTCGAAGTCGATGCCGCCGAGCAGCACACCGGCGATGACGGACAGTTCGAGACCGGTGGCGTTGTCGTAGCGGGCGCTGGCGTAGTGCAGGGCCCAGAAGACGCCGGTCAGCGCCGAGACGGTGCCGGTGGCGACGAACATCGACAGCTTCAGCCGCTTCACGCGGATGCCGGCGAAGCGGGCCGCCTCCTGGGAGGCGCCGACCGCGAACAGCGAGCGGCCGACCGGGGTGGCGTGCAGCACGATCACGGCGATCACCAGCAGCACCGCCCACGGCACGGCGGCCTGCGGGATGAAGGTGCCGCCGATCCGGCCGGAGCCGAAGTCGAGGTACTGCTGCGGGAAGTCGGTCACCGAGTTGGAGCCGAGCACGATCTGCGCGATGCCGCGGTAGGCCGCCAGGGTGCCGATGGTGACGGCCAGCGACGGCAGTCCCAGTCGGGTCACCAGCAGGCCGTTGACCAGCCCGCAGACGACGCCGAGCAGGACGCACAGCGGGATGATCGTCTCGATGGACATGCCCTCGTTCCAGAGCTTGCCCATGACCGCGCCGGACAGGCCCGCGGTGGAGCCGACCGACAGGTCGATCTCGCCGGAGATCACCAGCATCGTCATCGGCAGCGCGATGAGCGCGATCGGCAGGGTGTTGCCGATCAGGAACGACAGATTCAGCGCGTTGCCGAAGTTGTCGACCATGGAGAAGGAGCAGATCAGCAGGACGACCAGCAGGGCGCCGACGACGGTGTCCCAGCGCAGCGAGTCCCGCGCCCAGGCCGGTACGGCGAAGCCGCCGGACGTGCCGGAAGTGGCTTTCCCCTGCGGGGACTTGGTGGGCTCAGGCATGGTGGATCGCGCTCCTTGTCTGTGCGGCCCGCTTGCGGAGCACCGCGGCCACCCGCAGGGCGACCACCCGGTCGACGGCGATGGCGAGCAGCAGCAGGATGCCGTCGATGGCCTGCACCCAGACCGAGCTGACGCCGATCGAGGGCAGCACACTGTTGATCGAGGTGAGCAGCAGGGCGCCGAGCGCGGCGCCGTAGACGCTGCCGGAGCCGCCGGTGAAGGCGACACCGCCGACCACCACGGCGCTGACGACGGTGAGTTCGTAGCCGTTGCCGGTGCCGGAGTCGACGTTGCCGAAGCGGGCGAGGTAGAGGGCGCCCGCCAGGCCCGCGAGGGCGCCGCAGACGATGTAGGCGGTGAGGATGCGCTTGCGGACCGGCACACCGGCCAGGCGCGCGGCCTCCGGGCTGGAGCCGAGCGCGTACAGGTCCCGGCCGCTGCGGTAGCTGCGCAGGTAGTACGCGGCGACGATCAGCACCACCGCGGTGAGCAGCGCCAGGTACGGGACGGCGCCGAAGCCGTTGTGCCCGAAGTCGGCGAAGCCGGAGGGCAGGTCGGCGGCGGTGATCTGCTTGGAGCCGAACCAGATGGAGTCCAGGCCGCGGATGATGTAGAGCGTGCCGAGGGTGACCACCAGCGCGGGCACCTGGCCGAGGCTGACCAGCAGGCCGTTGACGACGCCGAAGCCGATGCCGAGCGCGATCGCGATCAGCACGCCGACCAGCGGATTGCCGCCGCCGCGCAGGAACTCGCCGGCGGCGAAGGCGGTGATGCCCATGGTGGAGCCGACCGACAGGTCGACGTTGCGGGTGATCACCACGGTGGCCTGGCCGACCGCGACCAGCACGAGGATGGTCGCGTTGAGCAGCAGGTCCTTGATGCCCTGTTCGGACAGGAAGGCGTGGTTGTCGAGCTGGGTGGCCAGCAGCATCAGCACCAGGACGACGAGGATGGCCAGTTCCCTGACCTTCAGCACGCGGTCCAGGAAGCCGCTGGTGGAGGCGGCCTCCGGGGGCGCGGCGGACGCGGGTTTGGCGGTCATGGTCATGCCGCGTTCCTTCCGCGGCCGGTGGCCGCTGCCATGACGGATTCCTCGGTGGCCTCCGCGCGCGGGATGTCCGCGGCCAGCCGGCCCTCGTGCATCACCAGGACGCGGTCGGCCATGCCGAGGATCTCCGGGAGGTCGGAGGAGATCATCAGGACGGCGAGGCCGTCGGCGGCGAGCTGCGACAGCAGCCGGTGCACCTCGGCCTTGGTGCCGACGTCGATGCCGCGGGTGGGCTCGTCGACGATCAGCACCCGGGGATCGGTGGCCAGCCACTTGGCCAGCACCACTTTCTGCTGGTTGCCGCCGGACAGGGTGCCGACGACATCGGCGAGCCGGGCGTACTTCACCTGGAGGCGCAGCGCCCAGTCGACGGCGCGGCTGCGTTCGGCGCCGCGGTTCATCAGTCCGGCGCGGCTGGTGGCGCCGAAGCCGGTGAGGTTGATGTTGCGCTCGATGGACATCTCCATCACCAGGCCCTGCTCGCGCCGGTCCTCGGGGACCAGCGCGAGGCCGGCCGACATGGCCAGGCTCGGGGCGCCGGACTTCAGCGGACGCCCGTCGACCTCGACCTCGCCCGCGTCCCAGCGGTCCACGCCGAAGACGGCCCTGGCGACTTCGGACCGGCCGGCGCCGACGAGTCCGGCCAGGCCGACGATCTCGCCGCGCCGTACGTCGAAGGAGACGTCGGTGAAGACGCCCTCGCGGGTCAGCCGGCGCACGCTGAGCGCGACCTCGCCGACCTTCGCGTCCTGCTTGGGGTACAGCTCGTCCAGGTCGCGGCCGACCATCCGGCGCACGAGGTCGTCCTCGGTGAGGCCCTCGACGGGCTCGCTGGCGATCCAGGCGCCGTCGCGCAGGGTGGTGACCCGCTGGCAGAGCTGGAAGACCTCTTCGAGGCGGTGCGAGATGAACAGCACGGCGGCGCCGGACTCGCGCAGCGCCCTGACGACGCCGAAGAGCCGGGCGACCTCGCTGCCGGTGAGGGCGGCGGTGGGTTCGTCCATGATCAGGACGCGGGCGTCGAAGGAGAGCGCCTTGGCGATCTCCACGAGCTGCTGGTCGGCGATGGACAGGCCGCGGGCGGGCTGGTCGGGGTCGAGGTCGACGCCGAGCCGGCGGAAGAGGTCCGCGGTGGCCTGCCGTACGGACTTGTGGTCGACCCGGCCGAAGGACCGGCGCGGCTGGCGGCCGACGAAGATGTTCTCGGCGATCGAGAGGTCGGGGAAGAGGGTGGGCTCCTGGTAGATGACGGCCACACCGGCGTCGCGCGCGTCCGCGGGGCCGTGGAAGACCACCGGCGCGCCGTCGAGCAGTACGGTGCCGGAGTCCGGCCGGTGGACACCGGCCAGCGCCTTGATCAGGGTGGACTTGCCGGCGCCGTTCTCCCCCGCGAGGGCGTGCGCCTCGCCCGCGTACAGCCGCAACGAGACGTCGCGCAGCGCCCGTACCGCGCCGAAGGACTTGCTCACCCCCTCCAGCGCGAGGACCGGAGTCCGTTCCGGTTCGGGGTCGGTCATTGATGTCTCCTGGATCTCCCGGTCATGCGCCGCGGGGTGAAATGTTTCAATGGAGTTGCCGGGACGTTAGCCCCGCTTGATCAGGCCGTCAAGACTTCCGATGAGCCGTTTCGGGAGATCAACCCCCGGCGGACGCCCAAAGTCGGCTGGAAAGTCACCATCTAGCAGCGCGTCCGGGCCGCATGACACGATTCAATAACGGCAAGCACCCCCACATCGGGTTCACGTCATGACCATTGACATGGCGCAGCACCGCCCTTAAGGTGAGCCCTCAAATGAAACGATTCACAGAGGTTGCCATGACAGACCTGTCGGCCGTGAAGGCGGCGCTGAAGTCCCAGCGGATCGAGACCCCGTCGTGGGCCTACGGCAACTCCGGCACCCGCTTCAAGGTGTTCCGGCAGGAGGGCGTGCCGCGTAACCCGTACGAAAAGCTGGACGACGCCGCCCAGGTGCACGCGGCCACCGGTGTGGCGCCGATCGTGTCCCTGCACATCCCCTGGGACCTCACCGACGACTACGCGGCGCTGTCCACGTACGCCAAGGAGCGCGGCCTGACGCTCGGCGCGATCAATTCCAATCTCTTCCAGGACGACGACTACAAGCTCGGCTCGGTCGCCAACGCCGACCCCGCGATCCGCCGCAAGGCCGTCGACCACCTGCTGGAATGCGTCGACATCATGGACGCCACCGGCTCGCACGACCTGAAGCTGTGGTTCGCCGACGGCACCAACTACCCCGGCCAGGACGACATCGTCACCCGCCAGGACCGCTTCGCCGAGGCGCTCGCCGAGGTGTACGCGCGGCTCGGCGAGGACCAGCGGATGCTGCTGGAGTACAAGCTCTTCGAGCCCGCCTTCTACACCACCGACGTGCCGGACTGGGGCACCTCGTACGCGCACTGCCTCAAGCTCGGCGAGAAGGCGCAGGTCGTGGTGGACACCGGGCACCACGCGCCCGGCACCAACATCGAGTTCATCGTGGCCTTCCTGCTGCGCGAGAAGAAGCTCGGCGGCTTCGACTTCAACTCCCGCTTCTACGCCGACGACGATCTCATGGTCGGCTCGGCCGACCCCTTCCAGCTCTTCCGGATCATGCACGAGGTCGCCAAGAACAACGGGCTCGCCCCGGAGACGGGCGTCGCCTTCATGCTCGACCAGTGCCACAACATCGAGGCGAAGATCCCGGCGATCATCCGCTCGGTGATGAACGTCCAGGAGGCCACCGCCAAGGCGCTGCTGGTGGACCTGAACGCGCTGCGCGCCGCCCAGCTCGCCGGGGACGTGCTGGAGGCCAACGCCGTCCTGATGGACGCCTACAACACCGACGTCCGTCCGCTGCTCGCCGAGGTCCGCACCGAGCTGGGCATCGACCCCGACCCGATGGCCGCCTACCGCGCCTCCGGCTGGGCCTCCCGGATCGTCTCCGAGCGCGTCGGCGGCGAACAGGCCGGCTGGGGCGCCTGAGGCCCTCTTTTCAAGGCTCGGTTCGCCTCCGCCGCGCTAAGCCACTGTCGACGGTCGATCGTGCTCGGCTGCTCGTTCCTCACAGCCTCCGCGCGTTCTCCCTTTCAACAGCGGCCGCTCCGCTTCGGCTCACTCGCCACCAACCCACCCTTCGAAGGAATTCGCATGGCTTCCGCCACCAGCCCCGACGACAGTGCGGTCGGCGCGCTCCTCGGCCGTTCCAACCGGCTCGGCTCCGACCCGCGCAACACCAATTACGCAGGCGGCAACACCTCCGCCAAGGGCACCGCGCCCGACCCGGTGACCGGCGCCGACACCGAGCTGATGTGGGTCAAGGGCTCCGGCGGCGACCTGGGCACGCTCACGGAACCGGGCCTGGCGGTGCTGCGCCTCGACCGGCTGCGCGCCCTGACGCAGGTGTACCCGGGGGTGGAGCGCGAGGACGAGATGGTCGCCGCCTTCGACTACTGCCTGCACGGCAAGGGCGGCGCCGCGCCGTCCATCGACACCGCCATGCACGGCCTGGTGGACGCCGCGCACGTCGACCACCTGCACCCGGACTCCGGGATCGCCCTGGCCTGCGCGGCCGACGGCGAGGCGCTCACCAAGGAGTGTTTCGGCGACAGCGTGGTGTGGGTGCCCTGGCGCCGGCCCGGCTTCCAGCTCGGCCTGGACATCGCGGCCGTCAAGGAGGCGCACCCGCAGGCGATCGGCTGTGTGCTCGGCGGCCACGGCATCACCGCCTGGGGTGCCACCTCCGAGGAGTGCGAGCGCAATTCGCTGCACATCATCCGCACCGCCGAGACCTTCCTCGCGCAGCGCGGCAAGGCCGAGCCGTTCGGCCCGGAGCTGGACGGCTACGGGCCGCTGCCGGAGGGCGAGCGGCGGGCACGGGCCGCCGCGCTGGCCCCGCTGCTGCGCTCGATCGCCTCGCAGGACCGGCCGCAGGTCGGCCACTTCACCGACTCCCCCGAGGTGCTGGACTTCCTGTCCCGCGCCGAGCACCCGCGGCTGGCCGCGCTCGGCACCTCCTGCCCCGACCACTTCCTGCGCACCAAGGTCCGCCCGCTGGTCCTGGACCTGCCGCCCACCACGCCCCTCGACGAGGCCGCCGAGCGGCTGCGCGCGCTGCACACCGCCTACCGCGAGGAGTACGCCGCCTATTACCGACGGCACGCGGCCCCCGACTCCCCCGCCATGCGCGGCGCCGACCCGGCGATCATCCTCGTACCGGGCGTCGGCATGTTCTCCTACGGCAAGGACAAGCAGACCGCGCGCGTCGCGGGCGAGTTCTACGTCAACGCCGTCAATGTGATGCGCGGCGCCGAGGCGGTCTCCTCGTACCGGCCGATCGAGGAGTCGGAGAAGTTCCGCATCGAGTACTGGGAGCTGGAGGAGGCCAAGCTGCGGCGGATGCCGGCGCCCAAGCCGCTGGCGGCCCGGATCGCGCTGGTCACCGGGGCGGGCTCCGGCATCGGCAAGGCCATCGCGCACCGGCTGGTCGCCGAGGGCGCCTGTGTGGTCGTCGCCGATCTCGACGGTGACAATGCCGCGGCCGTCGCCGAGGAGCTGGGCGGTCCTGACAAGGCGGTCGCCGTCACCGTGGACGTCACCTCCGAGGAGCAGATCGAGGCGGCCTTCGCCGCGGCCGTCCTCGCCTTCGGGGGCGTCGACCTCGTCGTCAACAACGCCGGCATCTCGATCTCCAAGCCGCTGCTGGAGACCACCGCCCGCGACTGGGACCTCCAGCACGACATCATGGCGCGCGGTTCCTTCCTGGTCTCGCGCGCCGCCGCCAAGGTGATGATCGAGCAGAAGCTCGGCGGTGACATCGTCTACATCGCGTCCAAGAACGCGGTGTTCGCCGGGCCGAACAACATCGCCTACTCGGCCGTCAAGGCCGACCAGGCCCACCAAGTGCGGCTGCTCGCCGCCGAGTTGGGCGAGCATGGGATCCGGGTCAACGGGATCAACCCCGACGGGGTCGTCCGCGGCTCCGGCATCTTCGCCGGCGGCTGGGGCGCCCAGCGGGCCGCCGTCTACGGCGTCGAGGAGGCCAAGCTCGGGGAGTTCTACGCCCAGCGCACCCTCTTGAAGCGGGAAGTCCTCCCCGAACACGTCGCCAACGCCGTCTTCGCCCTCACCGGCGGCCAGCTCACCCACACCACGGGGCTCCACATCCCGGTCGACGCGGGTGTCGCTGCCGCTTTTCTGCGATAGCAGGGTGGCCCTTCTCCGGTGGAGGACAGTGCCCCGTAGGGGCGCTGGGGGCACCTCCCAGCGGTAGCTGGGGGAGGAACTGCGCGACCAGCCGTCGCGGCGCCGCAGGCAAAAAACCGCCCCCAGCGGGGCAGACGCTGTCTGTTCCACGACCACCGGGCCGGTGGGGGCGGGCCGCGCAGTTCCCCGCGCCCCTACGGGGTCCGTACCTCCGCAGCGAGCGGAGCGCAATTCGTCAAGGAGAGGCATGACCAGCACACCCCCAATCGCAGGCGCAGCCAGGAGCTACGCGGCCGTCGACCTGGGCGCGACCAGCGGTCGCGTGGTCGTGGGGCGGGTGGGCCGGGGGGAACTGACCCTCACGGAAGTGAACCGCTTCGCGAATGTGCCGGTCAGGCTGCCGAGCGGCCTCCACTGGAACCTGCCGGGACTGTTCACCGGCATCCTGGACGGCCTGCGCGAGGCTGCGCGAACGGCCCCGGCCGTGACCTCGGTGGGTGTCGACACATGGGCGGTCGACTACGGCCTGCTGGACGCGGACGGCGCCCTGCTGGGCATCCCGTACCACTACCGGGACGCCCGTACGGCGACGGTCGCACCGCAGGTGCGGGACAAGGCCGGCGCGCAGGAGCTGTACACCGTCAACGGCCTCCAGCACCTTCCGTTCAACACCGTCTTCCAGCTAGCGGCGGCCCGCGACACCGCCCAACTGGCGGCGGCCGAGAAGCTGTTGCTGATCCCGGACCTGCTGACGCACTGGCTGACCGGCAGTGTCGGCGCCGAGGTCACGAACGCCTCGACCACGGGCCTGCTGGACGCCCGCACGGGCGAGTGGTCGCGGGATCTGGCGGCCCGGATCGGCCTCGATCCGGCGCTGCTGCCGCCGCTGCGGCACCCCGGTGAGAGCGCCGGTGAGCTGCTGCCGCACATCGTGGCGGCGACCGGCCTGGCGGCCGGCACCCCGGTCGTCACCGTGGCGTCGCACGACACCGCCTCGGCGGTGGCCGCGGTGCCGCTCACCGCGCCGGGCGGCGCGTACATCTCGTGCGGCACCTGGTCGCTGGCCGGTCTCGAACTGCCCGGGCCGGTGCTGACCGAGGCGTCGCGGGCCGCGAATTTCACCAATGAGCGCGGTGTCGACGGCACCTTCCGCTATCTGCGGAACATCATGGGCATGTGGCTGCTGGAGGAGTGCCGTCGGGTCTGGGCGGCGCGCGGCGAGCCGTCCGAACTGGCCTCGCTGCTGGCGGACGCGGCGCGCGCCGAGCCGTTCGCGGCCGTGATCGACCCGGACGCGCCCGAATTCCTGGCCCCCGCGGACATGCCCGCCGCGATCGCGGAGACTTGCGTCCGTACGGGGCAGCGGGCGCCCGCGAGCCGGGGCGCGCTGGTGCGCTGCGTGCTGGAGAGTCTCGCGCTCGCGCACCGCAGGGTGCTGCGGCGCGCGGCCGCACTGGCCGGGCGGGACATCACCCGGATCCATCTGGTGGGCGGCGGCAGCCGCAACGACCTGCTGTGCCGGTTCACGGCGGACGCGACGGGCCTGCCGGTGATCGCCGGACCGACCGAGGCGACCGCGCTCGGCAACATCCTCGTCCAGGCCCGCGCCGACGGCCTGGTGGGCGATCTCGCCGAGATGCGCCAACTGGTCGCCGACACCCAGGAGTTGCGGCACTTCGAGCCGAGCGGCGACCTCCGCGCCTGGGACGCGGCCGACGCCCGTGTCGTCACGGCCCCCTGACCATCCGTCACCTCCCGACCCCTGACCACCGCCCGTACGACCCCGAGGGAGCCGCGATGCGTGCCGCCCTGTTCCTCACCTGCGTGAACGACACGCTCTACCCACAGACCGGCCGGGCCGTCGTCGCGCTGCTTGAGCGGCTCGGCGTCGAGGTCGACTTCCCGATGGGGCAGACGTGTTGTGGGCAGGCGCACTTCAACACCGGTTACCGGCACGAGGCGGAGCCGCTGGCGCGCCGCCAGGCGCGGGTCTTCGCCGGCTACGACTACGTGGTCACGCCCTCCGGTTCGTGCGCCGCCATGGTGCGGGACATCTACCCGCGGCTCGGCGAGCGGGCCCGGGAGGAGGGGCGCGGCGACGAGTTGGGCCGGACGCTGGCCGATGTGGTGCCCAGGACGTACGAGTTGACCGAATTCCTGGTGGACGTACTGGGGGTGACGGACGTGGGCGCGTACTTCCCGCACACCGTCACCTACCACCCGACGTGTCACGGCCTGCGGATGCTGGGGCTCGGCGACAGGCCGCGCCGGCTGCTGGAGGCCGTACGGGGTCTGGAGCTGCGGGAGTTGGAGGGCGCGGAGGAGTGCTGCGGCTTCGGCGGCACCTTCGCCGTGAAGAACCCCGACGTGTCGGCGGCGATGGCGGCGGACAAGGTACGGCACGCCGAGGAGACCGGCGCCGAGGTGCTGTGCGCGGCCGACAACTCCTGCCTGATGCACCTGGGCGGGACGATGTCCCGGCAGCGCACCGCGATCCGCCCGGTGCACATCGCGGAGATCCTGGCCAGTACGGAGGAGAACCCGCTGACGGTGCCCGCCTCGGGGGCTCCGGTCCATGTCGCCACGGGCGGCAGCACACGCACCAAGGGAGCCGTCCGATGAGTGGTACGTATCTGGGTCTGCCGTCGTTCCCGAAGGCCGCCGCGGCCTCCACCAAGGACACCCAACTCCGCGCGAACCTCACCCACGCCACCCACACCATCCGCGACAAACGGGCCAAAGCGATCGGTGAGCTGGAGGACTGGCCGCAGCTGCGGGCCGCAGGCGCCGCGGTCAAGGACCACACCCTGCGCCACCTCGACCACTACCTGCTGCAGTTGGAGGCCAGCGTCACCGCCGCCGGCGGCACCGTCCACTGGGCCACCGACGCCGACGACGCCAACCACATCGTCACCCAGCTCATCCGTGCCACCGGCGAAACCGACGTCGTCAAAGTCAAATCCATGGCCACCCAGGAAATCGGCCTCAACGCGGCGCTGGCGGAGGCCGGGATCACCGCCTACGAGACCGACCTGGCCGAACTCATCGTCCAGCTCGGAGACGACCAGCCCTCCCACATCCTCGTCCCCGCCATCCACAAAAACCGCCACCAGATCCGCGACATCTTCCGCGCCAACATGGCCGACTGGGGCCGCCCCGCCCCCGAACAACTCTCCGACACCCCCGCAGACCTCGCCGAAGCCGCCCGCCTCCACCTCCGCGAAAAATTCCTCCGCGCCAAGGTCGCCGTCTCCGGCGCCAACTTCATGATCGCCGACACCGGCACCCTCGTCGTCGTCGAATCCGAAGGCAACGGACGCATGTGCCTCACCCTGCCCGACACCCTCATCTCGGTCGTGGGCATCGAAAAGGTCATCCCCACCTTCCAAGACCTGGAAATCTTCCTCCAGACCCTCCCCCGCTCCTCCACCGCGGAGCGCATGAACCCCTACACCACCCTGTTCACCGGCACCACACCCGGCGACGGCCCCACCACCTTCCACCTCGTCCTGCTCGACAACGGACGCACCGACACCCTCGCCGACACCACCGGCCGCCACGCCCTGCGCTGCATCCGCTGCTCCGCCTGCCTCAACGTCTGCCCCGTCTACGAACGCGCCGGCGGCCACGCCTACGGCTCCGCCTACCCCGGCCCCATCGGCGCCATCCTCACCCCCCAACTCCGAGGCACCCAAACAGAACTCGACGCCTCACTCCCCTACGCCTCCACCCTCTGCGGCGCCTGCTACACCGTCTGCCCCGTCGCCATCAACATCCCCGAAATCCTCACCCACCTCCGCGAACGCACCACCCAAGGCGGACCCACCACCACCAACGGCAAAAAAGTCACGATCAAACCCGCACGCGGCCACACCACCGAACGCGCCGCCATGCGCGCCGCCCGCTGGACACTCGACCACCCCACCCTCATGAAGCAGGCCCAGAACCTCGCCACCCGCACCCGACACCTCCACCCCACCCGACTCCCCGGACCCGGCAAAAACTGGACCCACACCCGCGACCTCCCCACCCTCCCCACCCACACCTTCCGCGACTGGTGGAAGAACAACC
>NZ_FONG01000042.1 GCF_900112845.1 Actinacidiphila alni | reverse complement strand
CGACTCTATCAGACGCTTTCCAGTGTCTGACCCCCAGTCAGCGGGGCTTGTCTTTCCGGCTGTTGGGCCGTTCCGACGAGTGAGACTTTAGCGGAAGTTTGGCGGCCGAACCAAATCGGCGCTTTCGCTTCTCGCGTGCTCCCATTCCGAATGCGCACACGCGAACGCCTACGGGAGACCGAAGTCGGCCGTCGTTGTCGTGCGAGTGTTTGCTGCGGGATGGCTGTCCGGGGACCGACCGGGGTCGGCGCTCACGCTCGGACAACCCGGGGAACGTTACGCACGGGCCCTGGGAGTGTCAAATCGCCGCCGTGCCCCTCCCCAGGGGTCTACTCTGGCCCCCATGACGACGCATGCGCACGACACCCAATGGTGGGCCGCCTAGAGGCGGCCCGGAGTCACGCATGCATCCAACGGCCGCCGCCTCGGCGGCCGTTTTCGTTGTCCCGGCCGCAGTGGGCGGTGGTCCGCGGTACTCAGCCCGACCCGTACCCGACCAGCACACCCACCACTCAGCAGCGGAAGCAGGAGACAGCAGCCATGACGCGCATCTTCAGTGGGGTCAAACCGACCGGCCACCTCACCCTCGGGAACTACCTCGGCGCCATCCGGCGGTGGGCCGACGAGGACCAGCACCGGGCGGAGTCGCTGTTCTGCGTGGTGGACCTGCACGCGCTCACCGTCGACCACGACCCGGCCCGCGTACGCCGGCTGACCCGGCAGGCGGCGGGGCTGCTGCTGGCGGCCGGGCTCGATCCACAGGTGTGCACGGTGTTCGTGCAGAGCCATGTGGACGAGCACGCGCGGCTGTCGTACGTGATGGAGTGCGTGGCCACCGACGGCGAGATGCGGCGGATGATCCAGTACAAGGAGAAGACGGCGCGGGCGCAGGCGGCCGGGCAGGGCGTACGGCTGTCGCTGCTGACGTATCCGGCGCTGATGGCGGCGGACATCCTGGCGTACGGGGCCGACGAGGTGCCGGTCGGGGACGACCAGACGCAGCACGTGGAGCTGACGCGGACGCTGGCGGAACGCTTCAACCAGCGGTACGGGCACACCTTCGTCGTGCCCCGGGCGACGCCGCCCGCCGTGGCGGCGCGGGTCATGGACCTCCAGGACCCGACCGGGAAGATGGGCAAGTCGCACGACGCGACCGCCGGCATCATCTATCTCCTCGACGAGCCCGCGACCATCACCAAGAAGGTGATGCGGGCGGTGACCGACAGCGGGACCGGCGGGGTGGAGTACGACCGGGCCGAGCGGCCCGGGGTGGCGAACCTGCTGGACATCCTGGCCGCCTGCACGGGCAAGGAGCCGCAGACGCTGGCCGACGACTACGACTCGTACGGCGCCCTCAAGCGCGACACGGCGGAGGCGGTGGTCGAACTGCTGCGGCCGTTGCAGGCGCGGCACGCCGAGTTCAGCGCGGACCCGTCGTACGTGGACGGGGTGCTGCGGGACGGCGCGGCGGCCGCCCGTGCGCTGGCCCGGCCGACCGTCGACGCGGCCTACCGGGCGATCGGGCTGCTGCCGCCGGCCCCGTAGCACCGGCGGCGGTACCCGGTCCGGGTCAGCCGTTGCCGGAGGCCAGCTCGCGGCTGCGGTCGCGGGCGGCCTCCAGCGCGGCCAGCAGGGCGGCCCGTACGCCGTGGTTCTCCAGCTCGCGGATGGCGTTGATCGTCGTACCGGCCGGGGAGGTGACGGCCTCGCGGAGCTTGACCGGGTGCTCGCCGCTGTCGCGCAGCATCACGGCCGCGCCGATCGCGGACTGCACGATGAGGTCGTGGGCCTGGGCGCGCGGCAGACCGAGCAGGATGCCCGCGTCCGTCATGGCCTCGACGAGGTAGTAGAAGTACGCGGGGCCGGAACCGGACAGGGCGGTCGCCGCGTCCTGCTGCTTCTCCGGCACCCGCAGTGTCTTGCCGACCGGCTTGAAGATCGCCTCGGTGCGGGCGAGATGGGTCTCGGTGGCGTGCCGGCCGCCCGAGATCACCGACATGCCCTCGTCCACCAGCACTGGGGTGTTCGGCATGACGCGTACGACCGCGATGCCGTCGGCGAGGCGCTCCTCGAAGAAGGACGTCGGGATACCGGCGGCCGCGCTGATGACGAGGCGGTCGGCGGGTACGTGCGCGGCCAGCTCGTCGAGCAGGGCGCCCATGTCCTGCGGCTTGGCGGCCAGGATCAGGGTGTCGGCGGCCTTGGCCGCCTCGGCGTTGCCGACGGCCTCGACGCCGTACCGGGACCGCAGCTCCTCGGCGCGCTCCGGGCGGCGGGCGGTGACGAGCAGATCGCCGGGGGCCCAGCCGGCCCGGATCATGCCGGACAGCAGGGCCTCGCCGATCTTGCCGGTGCCGAGGACGGCGACCTTCTGCTTCTCCTGGGCCGTGTCGGCGTCCGGGGTGTGCTGGGCGGTCATGGTGGCGGCTCACCTCACGCGGTACTGCGGGACGGGCGGTCTTCCCGTTCATCCTCGCAGGGGCGGACACGGCAAGCAGTCCGCGTCCGCCCCTCGGTCACCCGCTCTCCACCTCTTCGGTCCTACTCGCTCTTCGGTCCTACTCGGTCCTGCGGCGCAGGGTCGCCGAGCCCAGGCCGAGGGCCAGCAGGGCGCAGCAGGCCACGATGATCAGGTCGCGGACGAAGTCGCCGGTCACACCCGTGTGGTGGACGATCTGCGTGGTGGCGTCGGCCGCGTACGACATCGGCAGCACGTCCGACAGGCCGCTGAGCACCGGCTGCATGTCGCCGCGCGGCACGAACAGCCCGCACAGCAGGATCTGCGGCAGCAGCACCGCCGGCAGGAACTGCACGGCCTGGAACTCGCTCGACGCGAAGGCACTGATGAACAGCCCCAGCGCGGTGCCGAGGAAAGCGTCGGCGAGCGCGGCGACCAGCAGCAGCCAGGACGAGCCGGTGACGTCGAGGCCCAGCGCGAGAACCGACAGGCCGGTGGCCAGCGCGGCCTGGACGACGGCGACGGCGCCGAACGCCAGCGCGTAGCCGGCCAGCAGGTCGGCCTTGCCCAGCGGCATCGACAGCAGCCGCTCCAGCGTGCCCGAGGTGCGCTCGCGGAGCGTCGCGATGGACGTGACCAGGAACATCGTGATCAGCGGGAAGATGCCGAGCAGGGAGGCGCCGGCCGAGTTGTACGTCTGCGGGCTGGCGTCGAAGACGTACTTCAGCAGCGTCAGCAGCACGCACGGGACGACGAGCATCAGGGCGATCGTGCGCGGGTCGTGGCTGAGCTGGCGCAGGACGCGGCGGGCCGTGGCGAGGGTGCGGTCGAGGTTCATCGCGCGCTCGATTCAGTGGGGGCGGCGCCGGCATCGGCCTTGGTCTGCTGTGCGGGGGTCCTCGCCGTGCTCCCGGCGTTGCCGTTCGCCTCGCTGCCGGCCTCGCTGTTGGCCTCGTCGACCAGGCGCAGGAACGCCTCCTCGACGGTCTCCGAACCGGTACGTTCGCGCAGCGCGTCCGGGGTGTCGTCGGCGAGGATCCGGCCCTCGCGCATCAGCAGCAGGCGGTGGCAGCGCTCGGCCTCGTCCATCACGTGCGACGAGATCAGTACGGTCGCGCCCCGGTCGTCCGCGATGTGGTGGAACAGCTCCCACAGGTCCCGGCGCAGCACCGGGTCCAGGCCGACCGTCGGCTCGTCCAGCACCAGCAGCTCCGGCTCGCCCAGCAGCGCCACCGCCAGCGAGACGCGGCCGCGCTGGCCGCCGGACAGATTCGCGGCGAGGTTGTCGGCGTGCGACATCAGATTGACGTCGGTCAGCGCGCGTTCGACCTGCGCGGCGCGGTCGCGGTGCGCGATGCCGAGGACGGAGGCGTAGTAGTCGAGATTCTGCCGGGCGGTGAGGTCGGCGTACACCGACGGCGCCTGCGTCACGTACCCCAGGCGCGGGCGGAGGCTGCGATGGCCCGCCGGGTGCCCCAGCACGTTCAGCGTGCCGGTGACGTGGGCCTGCGAGCCGACGATCGACCGCATCAGGGTGGATTTTCCGCAGCCGCTCGGTCCCAGCAGGCCGGTGATGCGGCCGGGCGGGATCGTGAACGAGAGGTCGTCGAGCACGGTGCGGCCACCGCGTACGACGCGGAGGCCGGCGGCCTCGATGGCGGGTCCGGGGGCTTTATTCATCATGTGATGAATAAACACCCGTGACAGGGTGCGCGTCAAGCTCTGCGCCCTCCGGGCGGGGGTTCCGACCGGGCTCGGGCGGCGCCGGTGGTGAGGGGTGTCCTCGGGGCGGGCCTTCGGGGCGGGTCAGGGTTATCCCCTATGGCGTTCATGGCGGGCGCGCAGGACCGTTGCGGTATGAGGCGTTCATCCCGAGAAGTTGCTGCATCCCGTGTCGAGAAGCGGCAGTTGGCCGTGGCCTCGGCGACGCTGGGGCCTTGGCGGCCCGCTGCTGCTGTCGGTGCGATCGGGGGTGGGGTGTCCCTGGCCCTGCACCTCGTGCACGGGCACTTCGGGCTCGGCGTGCTGGCTGGTGCGTTGTCCGTCGGGGCCCTGCTTTTTTACTGCGTGGGCGGGGCGGGGGCTGTGCTCGGCTACTCCGGTGCCGGGTCCGGGTCCGGTGCCGGGCGGTCCGGGAGGGATCACCGCATACGGCGGTGGGCGCGGGAGCATCCTTGGCGGGTGGCGGCGGTGCCGGGCTCTTTGATGCTGGTCAGTGACTTTGTCATACGGCAGGTGCTGACCAGTCAAGGGTTCTTCGGGTCCGTCTGGACCGGGGTGTGGCACGGGGCGGTCGTCGCTGCGGTCGTCGGTGCCGTCGGCACGGTCGCCGCTGCGCGGCGGGCTTGATCCGGGTTCCCTCTCCAGGGTGCGTTTGCCCCTCCGGGGTGCGTTTGCCCGCCCGCCCTCCCGTGCGGGTGCGTGTGCGGTGGGGGTCCCCCCGCCGAAGGTAGGGGGAGGGTGCCGCCTGTGCGGGGGTCGGTGCCGGGCCGGGGTGTCTCCTCGAGCTGCGTGCGGCACCCTTCATACGTATTCGGTGACCATGTGTTGGCACGCAAATCTGCGGGGACACCCCGACCCGGCCCCTCCTCGCCGTCGGCGTCCTCCCCACCACTGGGGTGAGAGGTCAAAGACCAGGTTGGGCGCCCGGGGAATGCGGTGCCCAACAGGGGTGCCCATGGGTGACCCGGGGCGACATCGGTACCCAGAGGGCACCACAGGCACCGGGCGCCCTCACGGTCTTTCACCCCACCCCCCAGTGGCCGGCAGCCGCCAACGGCGAGGAGGGGCCGCCGTGGGGTGCCCCCGCAGATTTGCGTGCCGACACCAGGGCACCGAATCCTCCAAGAAGGGTTCCGCACGCAGCTCGAGGAGGCACCCCGCGGTGGCACCGACCCACGACGAGTGGCGCCCGCAGACGCCAACGCACCCGCACGGGAGGGCGGGCGGGAAAGACACGGCAAAGACGCGAAGCGGCTAGCGCCGCTTGCGCTTGGGCTTCTTCCTGGCGTGAGCAGAGAGCGCGGCCTCGTACTCCGCTCGGCAGAGAGCCTCGCCCGGGGCCTCGCTGAGGCTGCGGACGAAGTACGCGAGGAGGATGCCGAGGAAGCCCACGGCGACAAGGCCCTGCGCTGACCGCGCCGCGTCCGCGTCGGCAGCGGGCGGCCGCCGCCGCGAGAAGGACTGCCAGGTCCGCTGGAAGGCGAGCGCGCTGCAGACGGCGAAGCCGGCGATGGCCAGGAACGTGACGAAAGCACCGATCTCCGCGTCCGCGAGCCCCTGGAAGCCGAAGCGAAGGACGAGCGCCCCCACGGCGGTGGCGAGCAGGGACCCGACGGCGACCCCGGCCCGCCGCCAGGCGTAACCGCCGTCGTGCGCGACCCACGTCGTACCGAAGAAGCGGATCTCCTCGGGCCGGGGCTCGCCACGCGCGGGCGTCGGCACCGCCGCCGCCCGCTCCTCGCCGAGGGTCTCGCTCACGTTGTCCACACGGTCGATTATGACCGAAAACGGTAGGGTCCCGGACCGCCGTACCGGGAGGCGGGGCGGAACCCGCCCCTGTGCCCCCGGCGTCCCCTTACGTAAGCTCGGACGCCCGCCCGCACCGCACGCCCCGGGAGAACCAGTGACTGACCTCGGCTACGACCTCGTGGCGCTCGACGGCTTCGGCAGCCAGCTGCTGCGGATCAAGCAGGGGCTCGATTCCAGCCAGTCGGTGATCGACTCGTACGACGCGGACTACGGCCACGGCACCGTACGCGACGCGATGCACCACTTCGAGAAGCACTGGCGGGACGGCCGCAAGCACGTGGAGCACAGCGCGGAGACGCTGGCCTCGATGGTGACCGAGGCCGTGAAGGCGTACACGAAGGTGGACGAGGACCTCGCGAAGCAGTTGCGCGACGGCACGAAGGGCCAGCAGTGATGGGCGCAGAGGGCGGGGGCCCGCGGCTGGACGTCGGGGTGGGGTACGCGATCCGCGTGCCGGGCACGTGGTTCGAGGTGGATGTGCGCCCGGCCACCCGGGCGGCCTCGGCCGCGGATCTGGTGAACGCCCGGATCACGGACCTGCCCGAGCTGCGCGAGCGCCGCGCGGACATCGTGCGGCTGATCCGCCGGCAGGCGGCCGACGCGTGGGACGCGGGCGCGGTGTACTGCGCGGTGATGGCCGAGCCGGTCGCGGACGGGCTGCTGCCGGCGTGCGTGACGGTGTCCTTCGTGGCGGGCCCGGCCGACGCGCGCAGTGACGCCGAGGACCGGCTCGGCCCGCTGATGGCGCCGCTGACGCCGCGTACGGCGAAGAACGAGGGCGACCCGTGGACCGAGGTGACGACGCTGGAGCTGCCGGAGGCGGGCCCGGCGGCGCGGTCGTACGGGGTGGAGGACGTCGAGGACCCAGCGACGGGGCGGGCGCTGCGGGTGGTGACGATGCAGACGTTCGTACCGTTGCGGGACGTGAACCGGGTCGCGATCGTCTCGTGCAGCAGCCCCGCGGTGGAGGTGGCGCCGGCCCTGATCGACGTGTTCGACGCGATCACCGGCACCTTCCGGCTCTTCCGCACCGCCGATCTGCTGGTCGGCGATGGTGCGGTCACTCACGATCCGATCACTCACGATGCGGAGCGTTCCTGATGGCCCGGCCCACCGACTGGCACGTCCTGGACCTGCACGACGACCCGACGCCCGGCGACCCGTACCGGATACGGGAGCTGTCGCGGCGTACGCGGTCGATCGCGGACGACGCGGAGTCGGCGGCCCGCAGCGTCCGGGGGCTGGCCGGTGACCAGGCGACGATGACGTGGATCGGCGCGGCCGGCGACGTCTTCAAGGACGCGATCGGGAAGTTCCCCGGTCAGCTCGACAAGGTCGCCGACTCGCACCACCGGGCGGCGGACGCGCTGGACACGTACGCGGGCAGCCTGGAGACGGCGCAGGGCCAGGCGGACCGGGCGCTGACGCAGGCGCGCGAGGTGTACGACACGGTGCAGTCGCTGCACGCGCAGCTCAGCACCGCGGGCGCCGCGCTGGACGCGCTGAACAAGCCCGCCCCGCACTCCCCCGAGCCGCCGGACCCGGAGCAGGTCAAGGAGCAGGCGCGCAAGCACACGGCGGCGCAGAATCAGGTCAGTTCGCTCAACGCCCAGCTCAGCGGGCCGCAGGCGCAGCTCGACGCGGCGAAGAAGCTGGCCGGGCAGGCGGCCGAGCTGCGGAACACCGCGGCCGACACCGCGGGCAAGAGCCTGCACGACGCGGCCAACGCCGGTATCCCGCCGGACTCGTTCTGGCACAAGCTCGGCGAGCTGGCGGCGAAGGTGTGGCACGGGCTGATCGTCGTCGCCAAGATCGTGGTGGCCGTCGGCGGCATCATCGCGCTGATCATCGGCGGCCCGATCGCCTGGATCGTCTTCGCGGCAGCGCTGCTCGTCCTGGCGGACACGTTGTACGAGTATTCGCAGGGCAGAGCCTCATTGTGGGATGTGGCGCTGGCCGCTTTGAGCTGTATTCCGATGACGAAGGGGCTCACGACGCTCGCGGAGTTGAAGACGGCCTTCCAGGCGGGCGGCCTGCTGGGTGCGGGTGTGCACATCCTGGGCGCCGGCTGGGGCGCGCTGAAGGGGCTCGGCAATCTTGCCAAGGTCGCCTGGGAGGGCAAGACCGCGCTGCCGGGGCTGATCCGCGCGCTGCCGTTCACCGCGTGGGGGAAGCTCACCCAGATGTCGACGGAGCTGCGCTTCGGCGCCAAGGGACTGCTGACCGGCTTCGGCGGCGGGTTCGCGGACGGGTCGTCGTTCTTCGGTTCGTTCCGCAACGGGTTCTCGGAGGCGATGGACGGCTGGAGCGCGGGCCGGTCGACCGCGCGGGGCCTGCCGTCGTTCCAGGCGCGTGCCTGGCAAGGCTCCGGCGGCTACCCGGGGATCGACGTCTTCCACGACACCGTGCTTCCCGCGGGGTCGAAGGCGGAGGTCCTGCACCCGGCGCTCACCGGTTTCGCGGTGCCCGAGGGGACGATGGCCAAGCTCGGTCTGGACTCCGCGGAGATCAGCCGGGGCGTCCAGGTCGGGCCGTCCGACCTGCAACCGGGCCGGATCCTGCACGAGTACCGCACTGAAGGGGTGACGATCCGCTTCAATGCCGACACCCCGGCGGCCACGGGTGTGGCGCGCGCCAACTCGCAGTTCGGCGCGGGTGGTCAGCCGCAGTTCTTCGTGCCGGGGCTCGCCGACCACATCGCGGCGGGCCGGGTCTCCGTCATCGACTCCAGCGGCAATGTGCTGCCCATGGTGAACAAGGTCGTCGCCGACACCAGCGGCGGCGGGCACATTCCGCTGAGCAACTTCGATCTGCCGTCGGGCTCACCGATCCTGACCAATCAGCAGACGGAGAACACCTTCAAGTCCGGCGTCTCCTTCGTCAGCGGGCTGGGCTACGGCACCGTGCGCGGCGTCCAGGCGGGCGTCGATGCCACAGCACCGAGCAGGTGAACCGAATGAGCGACGCACGGGACAGCGCGACGGGCGACGGGCGGGTGCGTATCAGCGCCGAAGGGACCGCGAGCGAGCCGCACGCGCACCTGGCCCCGGTGGTCGCGGCCGAGATCGGCTGGGGCAACCGCGTGCTGGCGCAGTGGGGACGGTCCGATCCGCTGCTGGACGACCGCAGTCTGAGTTTTCTGTACCCGCTCCATGTGGACGCGCTGCGGCGGACGTTCGGCTTCCCGCCGAACATCAAGCTGTACGCGATCATGCCGCGCCCCGGTCACCCGCGGGAGAAGGCACGGCTGCTGCTGACGGACACGGACCGGTACGTGACGGTCCACTCGCCGCTGCCGGAGGACTGGCCGTACGGCGAAGGGGAGATCGCGCTGTGACCGGGCGGGACGGAACACCGGTGGTGATCCCGCCCGCGGGCACGGACGACAATCCGCACGCCCACCTGGACGCGGTCGTGGCCGCCGAAGTGGGGTGGGGAAACCGGATCGAGCGGGACTGGTACGTGATCGACTGGCACTTCGGGTACTGGGACCTGGTCCTTGCTCGGCCGTTCCACATCGCGGAGCTGCGGGAGACGTTCGCGTTTCCCGAGTCGGTCGTGCTGACGGCGACCGGCCCCAGGCCGGGACAGAAGCCGTCACTTTTCCTCGGCGACTCCCGTTTCGTGAGCATCACCAGCCCTTTGCCGAAGGACTGGCCGTACGGCGAAGGAGAGGTCGGGCTGTGAGTGGGGCTGCGGGAGGCGGGGACAGCGGCGGCGCGCTGCCGGTGAGCGCGCTGGTGTTCCGGATCGCGGACAGCAATGTGCTGATCGGGGTGCGGAGCACGGAGCGGGGGCCGGAGCCGTTGTTCACCGATGTGGGTGGGGAGCCGTGCGCGGTGGCGTACACGGATCCGGAGGAGATCAGGCGGGATCTGCCGGAGGAGTACCGGCTGTTCCAGATCACCGTGCCGGAGCTGCTGATGCGGCTGCCGGTGCAGTGCGGGCTGGTGATCGATCCGCGGGCGGCGTCGCCGTTGTACGTGGCGGCGGCGGAGCGGGACGCGGTGATCGCGGCGGGGCAGCCGTTCCCGGCGGGGGCGCCGGTGCGGATCAAGCAGGGCGGGGACCGGCAGCCCGCGCTGGTGGCGGCGGCGCTGCCGCGGGTCGCGGCCGTGGGCGGGGTGCGCCGGGTGTACCTGACCCGCTATCAGGTGGCGGACGCGCGCGAGAAGGTGCTGGTGGCGTACGAGGCGGACGCCGAGCCGGCGGGTACGGACGCGGCGGCGGCCGACGCGTTCATGGCCGCGGCGGCGGAGGTGGAGCTGGCGGACGCGATGCAGGTCGTGGCGCTGGACGACATCCCGGAGGAGCTGCGGCGGATCGTGCTGGAGGACGTGCCGCCGGTGTACGTACGGGCGGACCTGCGGGACGGCCCGCGGGACGGGGACGCGTGAGGGAACGGGCGTGACACACCCGTTCGGCGGATGATCGGATTGTTCCGGCGCCCGATGCGTTCTCCTGACGTCATGTCAGACATTCGCACGGGCCCGTCCCGTACCCGGCGTCGGCCGCGGATCACGCAGTGCGTTCTGGGGGTCGCCTCCGCCTCGCTGGCGGTCGCGGCCTGCACCTTGGCGATCGGTACGGGGGCGGCGCGGGCCGCCGGGGAGGCCGCGACGGCCGAACTGGTGGACCTGACGCTCACCCCCGCGCCGCCCCTGGGGGTGCCGGGCTTCAGCGGGCGGTACGGGACCGCCGCGTCGGCGGCCGGGACCGGCGAGGACCCCGGGGACTTCTCCGACCCGTCCGGGGTGCTCGGCCACATGACGGTGGTCGGCGCCACCACGGCGCGGACCAACGCGGAGGAGGCCCGCAATTACGCGGAGGCGCAGGCCGGCGGCTTCACGCTCGCCCTCAACTCCGGCACGCCCGACTTCCTGACCGTGGGCTCGCTCGACGCGTACGCGGAGTGCGTGCCGCCGCCGGTCGGGCCGTTCGCCTTCGCGTACGCGCGCACCGACGGCTCGGTGATCGAGGTGCTCGGGCACACCGTGCCGGTCGGGACGACGACCATTCCCGTGACGGGCGCCGAGATGGGCGCCCCGGGGATCGGCGGCGGCACGCTGACGGTGACGTACCAGCCGTACCAGCACCCGCCGGGCGGCTCCCCGACGCCGGGTCTGACCGCGGCGGACGCGGGCGTGGACATCACGATCAGCGGGACGTTCACGGACACGGCGGGCGCGCCCGCGTACGACGGGCCGCTGGTCGACCTCAGGCTCGGGCACGTCGCGGTCAGCTGCGACACCACGACCCCGACGCCGACGAACTCGATCCACACGACGCCGCCGACGGAAACGCCCACGGAGACGCCCACGGAGACCCCGACCGTGACGCCGACCACGGAAACGCCGACCGTGACGCCCACGACGACACCGCCCACCGAGACGCCGACCGTCACTCCCCCGACCGAAACCCCGACGCAGACCCCGACCACCGGCACGCCCACCCCGACGGAGACGGGGACGCCGACGCGCACGCCGACCCGGACGCCCACGTCCTCCGCCCCCGTCACCGTGCCGGGCACGGATACGGGCACGGGTACGCCCGGTGGCGGCGGCGAGCTGCCGCACACCGGCAGCCCGGTGCGGTGGGCGGCGGGCCTGTCCGCCGCTTCGCTGCTGCTCGGCGGCCTGCTCCTGGCCCGCGGCGCCCGTTCCCGCGTCGGCCGTCACCGCTAGCCACCCTCAGGGGCACGGTCCCGACAAGCACTCGAATTGGCATATGCCTACGGCATGCACCCCGCACGGGTCATACTTGCTGCCCATGGAAGGACAATTAACTGCGGAAGCCGGCACCGCCGGCCACCGGGCGCCATTCCACACGCTCGCGCGCTACCTGATGACGTCGAGCCTGCGCCGTACGCTCCCGGGGCACCTGTGGGTGCGCCGGGACGCGGCGGTGGTCGTCGACGACCGGACGGCGGCCGAGCCGGACATCGTGGTCGTGGACGCGGAGACCGACGAGGTGGTGCTGGCCGTCGAGGTCGTCCCGGCGGACGGCGAGGCCGACAGTGAGGCCGACAGCGAGGCGGGCGGCGGGGCCGGGGCGGCGGACGCCACCCAGGCGTACGCGACGGCCGGCATCGCGCACTTCTGGCGGGTCGAGCAGGACCCGGTCACCGACCGGCCGATGGTGTACGTGCACGAACGGGACGCGGCGACCGGCGCGTACGCCCTCACCGGCGTGCACCGCGAGGAGCTGGCGGTGCCGGTCCCGTACCGGATCACCGTCGACCTGACCGGCATCGACCACCTCTGAGCGCACCCGCGGCGCAAGCACGGCGGCGCCCCCGTACCGTCACCGGTGCGGGGGCGCCGCCGTGTCGACTCGCGGACGGCCCGGGTCAGCGCTCCAGCTTGGAGATGTCGCGCACCGCGCCGCGGTCCGCGCTGGTGGCCATCGCCGCGTACGCGCGCAGCGCCGTGGAGACGTGGCGGACGCGGTCGCGCGGGGCGTAGACGCCGCCCAGGGCGTCGCGGCGCGCGGCCAGCTCCTCCTCGGGCACCAGCAGTTCCATCGAGCGGTTCGGGATGTCGATCCGGATCCGGTCACCGTCCTCGACCAGCGCGATGGTGCCGCCGGCCGCGGCCTCCGGGGAGGCGTGGCCGATGGACAGGCCCGAGGTGCCGCCGGAGAAGCGGCCGTCGGTGACCAGCGCACAGACCTTGCCGAGGCCGCGGCCCTTGAGGAACGAGGTCGGGTAGAGCATCTCCTGCATGCCGGGACCGCCGCGCGGACCCTCGTAGCGGATCACCACGACGTCGCCGGGGGCGACCTTCTTGGCGAGGATCTTCTCGACGGCCTCCTCCTGCGACTCGCAGACCACGGCCGGGCCCTCGAACGTCCAGATGGACTCGTCGACGCCCGCGGTCTTCACGACCGCGCCGTCCACCGCCAGATTGCCGCGCAGCACGGCCAGGCCGCCGTCGGCGGAGTAGGCGTGGGCGACGTCGCGGATGCAGCCGCCGGCCGCGTCGGTGTCCAGCGACTCCCACCGCTCGGACTGCGAGAACGCCTCGGCGGAGCGCTTGCAGCCGGGCGCCGCGTGCCACAGCTCGACGGCCTCGGCGGAGGCCGCGCCGCCCCGCACGTCCCAGGTGTCCAGCCACTGCTTGACGGACGGGGAGTGCACGGTGTGCACGTCCTCGTTGAGCAGACCGCCGCGGTACAGCTCGCCGAGGATGGCGGGGATGCCGCCGGCGCGGTGCACGTCCTCCATGTAGTACGTGCCGCCGGGCGCGACATTGGGCGCGACCTTGGCCAGGCAGGGGACGCGGCGCGAGACGGCGTTGATGTCGTCCAGGCCGTAGTCCAGCTCCGCCTCCTGGGCGGCGGCCAGCAGGTGCAGGATCGTGTTGGTGGAGCCGCCCATGGCGATGTCGAGCGCCATGGCGTTGTCGAAGGCGGCGCGGCCGGCGATGGCGCGCGGCAGCACCGTGGCGTCGTCCTGCTCGTAGTGCCGCTTGGTCAGCTCCACGACGGTGCGGCCGGCGTTCTCGTACAGCGCCTTGCGGGCGGTGTGGGTGGCGAGCACCGAGCCGTTGCCGGGCAGGGCCAGGCCCATCGCCTCGGTGAGGCAGTTCATCGAGTTGGCGGTGAACATGCCGGAACAGGAGCCGCAGGTCGGGCAGGCGTTCTCCTCGATGCGGAGGATGTCCTCGTCCGAGACGTTCTCGTTGACGGCGTCGGCGATCGCGTTGATCAGGTCCAGCTTGCGGACGGTGCCGTCGACCAGCGTGGCCTGGCCGGCCTCCATGGGGCCGCCGGAGACGAAGACGGTCGGGATGTTGAGGCGCAGCGCGGCCATCAGCATGCCCGGGGTGATCTTGTCGCAGTTGGAGATGCAGATCAGCGCGTCCGCGCAGTGCGCCTGGACCATGTACTCGACGGAGTCGGCGATCAGGTCGCGGGAGGGCAGGCTGTAGAGCATGCCGCCGTGGCCCATCGCGATGCCGTCGTCCACGGCGATCGTGTTGAACTCGCGCGGCACCGCGCCGGCCGCCTTGATCGCCTCGGAGACGATCCGGCCGACCGGCTGGAGGTGGGTGTGACCCGGTACGAACTCGGTGAAGCTGTTGGCGACCGCGATGATCGGCTTGCCGATGTCGCTGTTGGCGACGCCGGAGGCGCGCATCAGCGCGCGGGCGCCCGCCATGTTGCGGCCGTGGGTGACCGTACGTGACCTCAGCTCGGGCACGGTGTCCACTCCCTTGGGTTCACTTGGCTCGTACTGCTGCTGCTTGACCATCGAGCGTACGCCCGTCGCCCAGGATCCGGACGAGAGGTCCGGAATGCGGGACGCGCGGTCCCACGAGGCGTTATGGGCGGACGTCCGCGGCCGTCAGATAGCGCTGGAGGACCGGGCCGACCATCGCGACCACGTCCTCGGGGGGCGCGGACGCCAGGGGTTCCACCCGGACGATGTACCGCAGCATGATGATGCCGACGAGCTGGGCGGCGGCCAGCTGCACCCGGAATTCCGGGTCCGGTACGTCGAGGCCGCCCGCGAGGCGGGCCAGGACGCGGCGGCTGACCATGCCGCGGAAGACGGCGGCGGCCGTCTCGTTGGTGACCGCGGACCGCACGATGGCCAGCAGGGGCTCGCGCGAGACCGGGTTCTCCCAGATCTGGAGCATCAGGCGGGCGACGCGCTCCCCCATGCCGTCGATGCCGCCGGCCGCGACCAGGTCGGGGATGTTCATCGCGGGCGCGAAGGACAGCTCGATGGCGGCGCCGAAGATCTGTTCCTTGGTGCCGAAGTAGTGGTGGACCAGGGCGGAGTCGACGCCCGCCGCCTTGGCGATCGAGCGGACGGAGGTCTTGTCGTAGCCGCGCGCGGAGAACTCCTCGCGGGCGGCGGCCAGGATGCGGTCGCGGGTCTCGGCGGTGCCGGCCTTGGTCCCCGCGGGGCGGCCGCGGCGGCGGGGGGCGGATTCCCGGGCGGCTTCCCGTGCGGGGGCCTCGCGTGCGGCGGCCTCGCGTGCGGGGGTGCGTTTGGCCGCCGTCACGCCGGGCCTCCGCCGACCGGGGCCGGGGCCGCGTAGTGCAGGCGCGTGAAGGCCAGGGCCTCGGCGAGGTCCGCCTCCCGCTCCGCCGTGGACATCGCGCGGCGGGTCGTGACCTCGACGACGACGTGGCCGTCGTAACCGCTCGCCGCCAGTTCCGTCAGCAGCTCTGCGCAGGGCAGGGTGCCGCGGCCCGGCACCAGGTGCTCGTCCTTGGCCGAGCCGGTGCTGTCGCCGAGGTGGACGTGGGCGAGGCGGTCGCCCATCGCCGCCAGCAGGCCGAACGGTTCGGTGCGGGAGGTCGCGGCGTGCGAGAAGTCGATGGTCAGGTCGGGGTAGTCGTGCCGGGTGACGTCCCAGTCCGGCGCGTACGCCTGCATCTCGCGGTCCCGGTAGCGCCACGGGTACATGTTCTCGACGGCGAAGCGTACGTCCGTCTCGCCCGCCATCCGCCGGATGCCGGCGACGAACTCCCGCGCGTAGCCGCGCTGCCAGCGGAAGGGCGGGTGCACCACGACGGTGTCGGCGCCGAGCCGCTCGGCCGCGGCGCGGGCCCGCTGGAGCTTCACCCACGGGTCGACCGACCACACGCGCTGCGCGATCAGCAGGCACGGGGCGTGCACCGCCACGATCGGCATCCGGTGGAAGTCGGAGAGGCGGCGCAGCGCCTCGATGTCCTGGCTGATCGGGTCGGTCCACACCATGACCTCGACGCCGTCGTAGCCGAGGCGGGCCGCGATCTCGAAGGCGGTGGCCGTGGAGGCGGGGTACACCGACGCCGTCGACAGCACGACCTTCGCCGGGCCCGAGCGGTCCGGCGGGCCGGGCCTGGTCGCCACGGCGGGACCGGGCGCGGGCACGGGCGCGGATGCGGATGCGGGCGCGGGAGCGGACACGGGTGCGGGTGCGGACACGGCGGGACGTTCCTGCGCGCCCCGGCCGCCGCGCCCTTCGCGTCTCACCGCGGCTTCCGATTTCCGACCCGTTGGTTCAGCCACGCGCACCAGCGTAAGGCCGCGGGCCCCGCCGCACGGGGCAGCCGCCCGCCGCGGTGGGGTGCCGGGGGCCGCTGTTACGGGGTCCAGCGGGTGAGGGCGGCGCCCGGGGCGGCCTCGTTGGAGATGAGGTCGAGCTTGCGGAGGATGACGCCCTCGCGCAGGGCCCAGGGGCAGATCTCGAGTTCGTCGACGCCGAAGAGGTCCATGGCCGCGTCGGCGACGAGGGCGCCGGCCAGGAGCTGGCCGGCCCGGCCGACGGAGACACCCGGCAGGGTGCTGCGCTGGGCCGCGGTCATCGCGGCCAGCCGCGGCACCCACTCCTCCAGAACGTCACGGCGCAGCTTGCGCTGGGCGTACGGGCCCTCGGCGGAGCGGGCCGCGCCCGCGATCCGGGCGAGCTGCTTGAAGGTCTTGGAGGTGCCGACCGCGTGGTCAGGGCGGCCGAGCCGGGCGAATTCCGGGACCGTACGGGCGATTTCGGCACGGACGTGGCGGCGCAGCGACCGTACGTCCTCCGGGGTCGGCGGGTCGCCGGGCAGCCACGCGCCGGTCAGCCGGCCCGCGCCCAGCGGCAGCGAGACGGCCGCGTCCGGGTACTCGTCCATGCCGTAGCCGACTTCGAGGGAGCCGCCGCCGATGTCCAGCACCAGCAGGCGGCCGGCCGACCAGCCGTACCAGCGGCGTACCGCCAGGAACGTCAGCCGTGACTCGTCCTCGCCGGACAGGACGGTGAGGCGCACTCCCGTCTCGGCCTCGACCCGGGCGAGGACGGCCTCGCCGTTGGCCGCTTCCCGCACCGCAGAGGTCGCGAACGGCAGGACGTCCTCGGCGCCCTTGTCCTCCGACACGCGCAGCGCGTCGGCGATCGTGCCGACCAGGCGGTCGACGCCGGCGTCGCTGATCGCGCCGTGCTCGTCGAGGAGTTCGGCCAGGCGCAGCTCCGCCTTGTGGGAGTACGCGGGCAGTGGACGCGCGCCGGGGTGCGCGTCCACCACCAACAGGTGGACGGTGTTGGAACCCACGTCAAGCACTCCGAGTCGCATGGGCATGACGCTAGCGCGCCGCGGCGGGCGCTGGTTGCGCGGGCGGCGCGCGGACCATTCAGCGCATTCCGGTCGTCCGGTCTTACGCTTGGGCGCGTGGCGAAGGTGAAGGCCGTCAAGGCCAAGAAGAAGAGTCCGCGTTCAGGCAAGGGTTCCGGGCTCTCGGCGCCCGGTGTTCCCGACGAGACCGGGCTGGACTTCGCCCGCGCATGGGTCGAATTCGTCGATCCCGCCGACGAGGAGCAGGTTTTCCGCTGCGATCTGACGTGGCTCACGTCGCGTTGGACGTGCGTCTTCGGCAGCGGCTGCCAGGGGATCGTGGCCGGGCGGGCCGACGACGGGTGCTGTTCGCTCGGCGCGCACTTCTCCGATGACGACGACGAGAAGCGGGTCGCGGAGCATGTGGCGAGGCTCACGCCGGAGACGTGGCAGTTCCACGCGGAGGGCGCCGACGGCGCCTGGGCGATGGAGAACGAGGACGGGGAGCGGCAGACGCGGGTGGTGGACGGGGCGTGCGTGTTCTCGAACCGGGCGGGGTTCGCGGGCGGGCAGGGGTGCGCTTTGCACGCGCTGGCGTTGCGGGAGGGGCGGGAGCCGCTGGAGACGAAGCCGGATGTGTGCTGGCAGTTGCCGATCCGGCGGACGTTCGACTGGGTGGACCGGCCGGATGATTCGCGGGTGCTTGTGGTGTCGATCGGGGAGTACGACCGGCGGGGGTGGGGGCCCGGGGGTCACGATCTGCACTGGTGGTGTACGTCGGCGACGTCGGCGCACGGGGCGGGGGAGCCGGTGTATGTGTCGTACCGGGCGGAGCTGACGGAGCTGATGGGGGTGGCGGCTTACGACACGCTGGTCGGCCTGTGCGAGGCGCGCCTCGCCTCGGCTCTTCCGCTGGTCGCGCCGCATCCGGCCGATCCGGCGTAGTCCGGGGGCGAGGTTGGGGGGTCGGGGCGGGTCGTCCGGGGGCGGGGGCCGGGGGCTCCGGGAGAGGGGGTCGAAATCGGTATATTTACGGCGCTTCTGGTACGTCCGTACCCGCACCCTCTTCCACGCCACAAATATCCGGCAGCATTTCGACCCCCTCCCCCTGCGCCCCCGGCCCCCTCCGGTTGTTCCCCACGGTCCGGGCGGTTCGGGGTCCGGGTGGTTCGGGGGTGCGGGTGGTTCGGGGGTACGGGTGGCGCGAGGGTGCTATTCGGTTGGGGTGGGGGACTGCGACTCCGTCGGTGTGGTGGGCGGCGTCGTCGGGGGT
>NZ_FONG01000041.1 GCF_900112845.1 Actinacidiphila alni | reverse complement strand
TTCAGCCCGCACCGGACGGTGCGGTAACGGGTGCACCAACGGCGCATGATGACGGGCCAGAACGTGCCGGTGGCCTGAATGCCGGAGACGTCGCAGTCCACCGCGTACTCGTACGCCACCGGGTGCGATCCGGTGTACTCGTCGTCGACCGCGCCGGTGTCCTGGCCCGCGCCGAGGAAGACGAGGTTGTCGACCCGGGCGCCGATCACCGGTTCGACCCGGCGCCAGGTGACCGTGCGGCCGGAAGCCAGCGGCCAGCCGTTGAGATAGCCGACGCGGATGTGGGTGCCGTCGATGATCTCGGTGACCTCGACCATCTTCTGCAGCTCGCGCTCGTCTCTGCCGCCGCCGGCCACCTCGTCGCTCTGCACCGCCCACCACTGGCCGACCTCGAAGGCGGCGGAGTCGGGCACCGGGAAGGCGTCGGTGCGCTCGATGACCTCGGCGGGCAGCACATGACTGACGGTGTCGCCGGTGACGGCGCCCTGGAAGAACAGGACGGCGCCGAACGGATTGTCGTGGGTGTTGCGTTCGATGCCGCCGGTGTGGACGGTGCGGCCGCCGAAGTCCAGCACGATGCGCGAGCGCCGGTAGGTGTGGCGGCGGCGGAAGAGCAGGTCGGTGTGGGCCTCCACGCGGTGCACGGCGGGGTCCTCGACCATGGCGTCGAGCGCGTCGTCGGCCGGGACCGAGGCGTCGAACAGGCCGAAGCCGCGGAAGTCCAGCACTCCGTCGTGCAGCCGTCTCCACCGCCCTTTCCCGGGGCGGTCCTTCGGCCTCAGCACTGTGCCGCCGTTGGGTGCGAGGGCGCTGCCGACGTCCCACCGTACGGTCATGCCGCCGCCGTCGCCGGGCGTGCGGTAGCCCGCGACCACCGCCACCGTCCCGTCCCGCAGCGACCTCGACGGGATGGCGAGCAGATCGGCCACGGTGGCGGTGGGACGCCCCGCCGTGCCGCCCTTGTCGTGGCTCCCGTTCCCGCCGGTGACGTTGCTGTCGGCGGGTGCGGCCGCCTGCGCCGGCGCGGTGGTCAGCGCGCCGGCGGCGACGGCGGCAGCGCCGATCCCGCCGGAGCGCAGCAGGTGCCTGCGGGTGGTGGTCATGAGGTGGTGCCGTCCTTCCGCTGGGGGCCGAGCGACGTGCGGTACGGGGGCATGAACGCGGTGCGCGGCATCTGGTCCGCGAGGACGCCGCCGTCCACCACGATCCGGGTTCCGGTCAGGTAGGCGCCGTCGTCGCCGGCGAGCAGCAGCAGCGCGCCCGTGCACTCCTCGGGCCGCGCGTAGCGGCCCAGCGGGATGCGTCGGCGGTACTCCGCCTCGAACGCCTCCCGGTCGAACGGGAACTCGCCGTCGATGGGGGTGTCCACCATGCCGGGCGCGATGCTGTTGACGGTGATGCCGTGCGGGGCCAGCTCGACCGCGAGGGTCTGGGTGAGCAGGTCCACCGCGGCCTTGGAGGCGTTGTAGTGCGCGAGTCCGGCCTCGGCGACCAGCGCGTTCTTGGAGGTGATGTTGACGATCCGGCCGGGCAGGCCGTCGGCGACCATGTGTTCGGCGACGCGCTGGGTCAGGAAGAACACCGCGTCGAGGTTGACCCGCATCACGCGGTACCAGCTGTCCGGGGTGATCTCGTTGAACCGTTCCAGGGCCGCGGTGCCGGCGTTGTTGACCAGGACGCGGATCGGACCGGCCTGCTCGCGCACGCGGTCGGCGAAGCCGTGCAGCGCCCCGGTGTCGGACAGGTCCTGCTCGACGGTGAGCACGCCGCGCCCCGACTCCCTGACCGCCGCGGCGGTTTCGGCGAGACCGTCCGCGCTCGGCAGGTCGGTGAGGACCAGATCGGCGCCGGCCCCGGCCAGCGCCACGGCGAAGGCCCGGCCCAGGCCGCGGGCGGCCCCGGTGACCAGCGCGGTGCGGCCGGTCAGATCGAAGCGGGCCGCGGCCGTGCCCCCGGGCCGGTCCCCCGCGTCGCCTCCGGCGGGCGTCCCGGCGGAGGTCATGACCCCGCCAGCCCGAGCAGGTCCAGCGAGGGGCGGTGGATCAGTGCCTCCACCGCGTCCTGGTCGAGCGGGTCCAGGCCGGGAATGCCGGGGACGCGGGCGATCCGGCGCAGCCCGTCCACCGAGTCGTCCACCGTGGTGAACGGGTAGTCGCTGCCGAACAGCAGCTTGTCCCAGACGCCGTAGTCCTGGACCAGGCGCAGGCTGTGCCACAGCTGGAACGGCCGGTAGTGCAGCGCGCTGATGTCCGCGTAGACGTGCCGGTGCTTGCGGATCACCGCGATGCACTCGCCCTCGAAGGGGTGGCCGAGGTGCGCCAGCACCATCCGCAGCTCCGGGTGGCGCATGGCCACCCGGTCCAGGTGCCGGGGCATGGCGTACTCCAGCGGCGCCTGCGAGACGAAGGTGGTGCCGGTGTGCACCAGCAGCGGCAGGCCGTTGCGCTCGGCGTAGGCGTAGAGCGGTTCGTACGCCTCGTCGGCCGGGTCGAACCCGGCGTACATCGGCATCAGTTTGATGCCGCGCAGGCCCAACTCCTGGTGGCCGTGGCGTAGTTCGTCCTGCCAGCCGGGCTGGGTCGGGTCGAGTGAAAGATAGCCGGTCAACCGGTCGGGGTGCTGTGCGACGTACGCGGCGACGGCCGCGTCCTCGACCCACAGTCCGCTGCGGCGGGCCTTGCCGCCGACCACCACGGTGCGGGTGCCGTCCGGCGCGGTCGCCGCGTAGTCCTCGTAGCGGACGGTGAGGTCCACCTCGCCGGCGTGTGCACGGGCGGACTCGGCACGGAAGGTGTCGTCGAAGTCGTGGCTGTGCCGGAAGAGGTGGGAGTGCACGTCGACGATCATGTGCGGTTCCTCTTCTCCCAGCCGTCCGCGAACATGTTCCAGAAGCGGTGCGTGGGCGGGTGCTCGGCGAAGACCTCGTCGACCAGCTCGATGCCGAGGCCGGGCGCGGTCGGCAGCCCGATGTGCCCGTCGGCGATCGGGAGCGCGCCGCGGACCGCCTCGAAGACGTACGGCTCCAGCAGCCCGTCGAAGGTCTCCAGGATCTTGAAGTTGGTGACACCGAGCACGGCGTGCACCGAAGCGGTGGTGCACAGCGGCGAGTTGGAGTTGTGCGGGGCGACCACCATGCCGTGCGCGTCGGCCTGCGCGGCGATCTTCCGCAGCTCGGTGAAGCCGCCGGCCATCGACAGGTCGGGCTGCACGATGTCCACGGCGTCGGTCGCGAAGAGCTGCTTGTACTCGTAGCGGTTGTGGAAGTGCTCGCCGCCGGAGATCGGGAAGGGCGCGATCTGCCGCAGCTCGGCGTAGCGCTCGATGTGCGTCCACGGCAGCGGTTCCTCGAACCAGCCGATGTCGTAGGGCGCCAGCTCGTGCACCAGCCGCCGTGCGGTGGCCATCGCGAACCGGGCGTGCCCTTCGACGAAGAGATCCACCTCGGGTCCGACCGCCTCGCGCACCGCGGCGACCAGCGCCAGCGAGCGGCGCAGCTCGGCGCGTTCCAGCTCGTGCAGGCCGGCGCCGAACGGATCGAACTTCAGCGCGGTGAAGCCCTTGGCGACGGTCTCCTTCGCCTTGGCGGCGAACACCTCGGGTTCGCGTTCGCCGGTGTACCAGCCGTTGGCGTAGACCCGGACCCGGTCGCGGGCGGCGCCGCCGGTCAGCCGGTGGACGGGCACTCCCAGCGCCTTGCCCATCAGGTCGTACAGCGCCTGGTCCACACCGGAGACGACGATGCCGCCGATGTCGCCGCCGCGCAGGAAGTCGCCCTGGTACATACGCAGCCAGACCTCCTCGACGTCGAAGGGGTCGGCGCCCAGCAGGTGCCTGCGGCCCATGGCTTCGGCGAGCCGGCAGGTCTCGTCCACCCGGTAGGGATGGGTGATCTCGCCGACGCCGGTCAGGCCCTGGTCGGTGTGGATCCGGACGTAGCCGAAGTCGCGCCAGGCGGTGCCGAGTTGCAGGGTCTCGACCTTGCTGATCCGGCCGGCCGGACCTGCTGGGCGGGTCGTGTTCACGGTCAGCATCGGCTTGCTCCCGCCGCGGCGCCCGCGCCGCCCATGGTGGAGACGTGCACGAGGTCGCTCGGGCCGCCCTCGGCGAGGGTGCGCGTGACGGCCGCCTCGGTCGCCTCCAGCAGGCGGTCCACGTCGGCGTCGGTGTGCGCGTAGGACAGGTGGCTGCGCTTGAGGCTGAGCGGCAGTTCGAAGACGCCGTGCTCGATGAGGCGGCGGCGGTAGCCGACGAACAGCGCGGTGTCGTTGGCGAGCAGGTCGTCGTAGCTGAGCGGGGCCGGGCCCGGCATGAAGTAGCTGACGAAGACCGAGCCGTAGCCGGTCACCACGGCGGGCACGCCGATCCGCCGGTAGAGCGCGGCGAGTTCGGAGCGCACGCGGGCGCCGAGCCGGAAGACGTGTTCGTGCACCGGCTGTTCGCGCAGTTTGCGGAGGGTGGCCAGGGCCGCGGCGACCGGCAGCGGGTGGCCGTTGTAGGTGCCGGCGAAGAACACCGGGCCGCCGGGGCGGCTGCTGAACTGCTCCATCAGGTCGGCCCGCCCGCCGAGTGCGCCGATCGGTGCGCCGTTGGCGATGGCCTTGCCGAGGGCGGTGAGGTCCGGGGTGACGCCGGAGATCGCCTGGTAGCCGCCGAGGGCGTGCCGGAAGCCGGTGATCACCTCGTCGAAGACCAGGACGCTGCCGGCCGCGGTGCACTCCGCGCGCAGCGTGCGCAGGAATTCCTCGGTGGGCAGCAGCGCGCCGACGTTGTGCGGGATGGGCTCCACGATCACCGCGGCGATGTCGGCGCCGTGCTCGGCGAACGCCTGCCGTACGGCGGCGACGTCGTTGAAGCGCAGCACCAAGGTGGCGTCGAGGACTTCGGGCAGGATGCCGGTCGAGGTCGGGTCGGGCCGACCGACCCGGTCCGGCGCCGAGATGACGTTGAGGCTCACCGCGTCGTGCCAACCGTGGTAGCAGCCCTGGAACTTCACCACCAGGCGGCGCCCGGTGACCGCGCGGGCCACCCGCAGCGCGTGGAAGGTCGCCTCGCTGCCGGTGCTGGTGAGCAGCACCTGCTCGATCGACGGGATCAGTTCGGCCAGTTGCTCCGCGAGGACCACCTCGGCCTCGGTGACCGCCACGCCGGTGAGACCGATCCGGCCCGAGGCGTCCGCGACCGCCGCCGCCACCTCCGGGTCGTTGTGGCCGAGCAGCGGCGGCCCGAACGCGGCGTGGTAGTCGGTGAATTCCCGGCCCTCGCTGTCCCAGAACCGGGATCCCGCGGTGCGGGCGATCACCAGGTCGGTCAGGCCGGGAATGCTGCGCTGGCCGCTGTTGACACCGCCCGGTATCACCCGGCGGGCCCGCTCGGCGAGCGTCATGTGTGCTCCTTGCGTCGATGCTGTGGGTGACGGTCCGGCCCTGCCCGGCCGGGACCGCAGGACGCCATCCGCCCGGCAAGTCGTCGCAGGATTCGTTCGCTGCACTGAAGGAACGATTTTCAAGAACACTGTTCTGCATATCCGAACAGTGGGGCGATCCTAGATCCGGAATCGTGCACCGGTCAAGTAGTTCCCGGTGATAACCTGTTTCGCTATGCAGAACAGTGTTGATCGCGGAGCCGATGACGACCGGGACCGCGAGACGGGGGCCGAGCCGAAATACCTGGTGAAGACCGTGGCGAGGGCCGCGGAACTGCTGGAGGTGCTCGCCGCCTGCGGACCCGGAGCCGGACTCAGCGTGACCGAGGTCGCCCAGCGCAGCGGCGTGTCGAAGAGCGCCGCCTTCGGCCTGTTGCAGACCTTGCGGCACTACGGCCTGGTGGCCGACGAGGGCGAGGGAATGAATCGCCGCTACCGGCTGGGGATGGCGCTGGCGCGGCTCGGCGACCGGGCCCAGGCGCAGGTCTCGCTGCGGGACGTGGCCCGCCCGGTCCTGCGCGAGCTGACCGCCGCCACCGGTATGGCCTCCCGCGTGGCGGTGCCCCAGGACGGCCACGCGGTGATCATCGACCAGGTGGACGCCGGCGGCGGCCTCCGGCTCGACCTGCGGATGGGCGCCCGCGAACTGCCGCACTGCACCGGCATCGGCAAGGCGCTGCTCGCCGCGATGCCCGATACCGAGGCCCGGGAGCTGATAGCCCGCACCGGGCTGCCGCGCCGCACCTCCCGCACCATCACCGACGAGGCGACGCTCTTCTCCCACCTCGCCGACATCCGCGCCACCGGCTACGCGCTGGACGACGAGGAGGACGCCGACGGGATCTTCTGCATCGGCAGCGTCGTCCGCGACCACCGCGACCGGTGCGTCGGCGCGATCAGCATCACCGGTCTGAAGCTCGACCTGCCCGGCTGGCGTTTCCGCGAACTCGGCCTCCAGGTACGGGACTTCGCCGATCGCGTCAGTCAGAGCCTGGGCCACGACACTGCCGGGGCGACGCCGGAGAGCCGCACGGCGGCCACCGCGGGGTCTTGACCGATTCACCGACCGGGGCATACCGTCTCGCCCCATCGGACGGTGCCGCGCAAGCACCCTGCCCCTGGTCTGCGCTTTTCCCGCACCGGTCCGTACCGCCATCCGCACATCCGGCAAACGTCACGGGACTCGTCCTCACCCCAGGCCCATCGAAGGCTGAGGCACACCGTGAACGTTTCCCCTGGCCCCGTGCCGGGTTCCACCACCGACCAGAACCCCGAGCCGAACCGCCCGGACACCTCCCGTCGCAAACTGCTGCGGGCCGGCGGTATCGGCGGGCTGCTGCTCGCGGCCACCACCACCGCGGTCGCCTCCGGCACCGGCACCGCGGCCGCCGACACCCCCCGGCCGGCCGGCAGGTCCACCGCCCCGATCGCCGTCGGCACCGTCGCCCGCCTGCTCGCGCTCGACCCGAAGTCGCTCGCCGACGGCGCGGTCGCCCTCGTCTCCGGCTACCACGCGCCCGGCGACGGCGGCGGCCTGACCGCCCGCTGGGACGCCGGCGCCACCACCGCACCCAACGGCGGCACCGTCCTCCGCCCGGCCGGCCACTCCGGCAGGGGCCGCTGGCGCATGGTCCACGACGGCTTGCTGGACTTCCGCCAGTTCGGCGTCCACGACGCCGCCACCCCGGCCGACGACGCGCTGGACGCCATGGTCGGCGACCCCGCCGTGCACCGGATCGAGGCGCACACCGACCTCAACTTCACCAAGCGCCACACCTTCTCCCGCTCCCGGATCGAGCTGGACTTCGGCGGCAACCTGATCACCACCACCGGGATCGAGAAGAACACCGTCAACAACCCGTTCGGCGCCGTGCTGTACTTCCGCGGCACCGTCACCGGCACCACGGTGAAGTCCCGGCTGTCCGCCGCGATGCCCGACCTCGCCGACATCTTCGAGGTGCCGTCGAGCAAGTCCTTCACCGTCGGCCAGTGGTGGAGCGTCGAGATCGACGCGGCCGCCGGCACCGGGCTGTACGAGAAGGAGGTGCAAAAGCTCGTCCAGATCACCGAGATCGTGGACGCCACGCACATCCGGGTCAACTACAAGATCGGCTGGGACCTGGCCGCGGGCCGCACCTTCACCTGGACCCTCGTCGAACCGGTCGAACGCGCCCACGTCCGCAACATGGTCTTCCAGGGCGTCCCGGACGTCGCCGACAACGACACCGTCACCGGCTCGCACCCGATCGCCTACGAGTACGCCGTCTCCTGCGACGTCTCCGGCATCGACGCCACCGGCACCTTCTGGCCGGTGATCATGCGCCGCTGGTGTACGTACTTCCACACCTCCGAGTGCCGGCTGAAGAACCCGGCCTCGGTCACGTACGGCGGCGCGGGCTACCTCACGCAGCAGATCTACTGCCTGTACGGGCACGTCGAGGACTGCCACGTCGCCAACTCCCGGCACCTCAACGACTGGACGGCGTCCGCCTACGGCTACGTCACCAACTGCCACGGCGACGGCGACGACCAGGGCCCCTTCGTCACCCACGGACAGTTCGAGCACGACCTCACCTACACCGGCAACTCCGGGCTGATGACCTTCGCCAACTCCGGCGCCGCCTGGGGCGGCGCGGCCAAACGGGTCACCGTCCGCAGACACGCCTGCTCCTGGTTCGTGGCCAGGACCAACATCACCGACCTGACCCTCGAGGACATGCTGGTCATCGGCAACGCCCAAGCGGGCTCCGGCATGATCTGGGTCAACGCGGACGGCGCCCAGCTGCGCGGCTGCGTCGCCTCCGGCCCGCTGGTGATCTCGCAGTCCTCGAACCGGTCGAAGCGGCCCACCGTGATCGCCGACTCGGCCTTCACCCAGGGCAAGGCGTCCGAGGTCACCGCCGCCACCGTCGGCGCCGACGTGCACCTGCTGCGGGTCACCCTGAAGGGTCTGGACGGCGCCCGGTTCAACGGCACCGGCCAACTCGTCCTCGACCACTGCACCTTCACCGGCGCGGCCGCGACCGCCGACCCCAGCACCGTCGCGCACGCCGACACCGCGGTGCACGGCGGCGCCTTCACCGACACCGGCCTGGTGCTGCGGTCCACCGAGGACCAGCGGCTGTGGATCGACGGCGGCGCCCGCTTCGGCGGCGCCAACAGCTCAGCGGCCTTCCTCACCCGCAGCGGCGCCGACCGCACCGTGCGCTGGCAGCTCGACGGCGTCGACTCCCACGCTTCGGACGCCGGGACCGCGCACCTGCTGATCACCGACGGCGTCAACCACTACCGCGCGGGCGGCTCGGCCTTCACCGGCGGCCGCCTCGAACTCGACCCTGAGGCGTTCACCGGCGACAGCCACCTGCTGCACACCGGCTGCACCGAGGACGGCGTGACCCGCACCAAGATGCCCGCCGAAGGCGACCGGGTGCGGCACACCACCGGCAACCTGCTGGTCTGAGACCGCAGGCCGGTCCGGTCCTGACCCGTCCCGCCGCACGGCACCGCCCCGGCCGCCGGCCGGGGCCACCGATCCGCCGAACCCCTGCCGCCCGGGCCCGTGGACACCCCCGCGGACCGGCCCGTCGACCCGCCGCACCGATCCGTATCCGCGGACCGTCACGCCCACCGTGAGAGAGGGACCATGGCCACCGACCAGAGCAGCGCCGGAGGAACCCCGACCGAGGGGCGCCCGGTGCGGATCGCCCTCGTGGGCGCGGGCAACCGCGGGCTGACCTACGCCGCCTGGATCCGCGACCACCCCGAGCGGGCCGAGATCGTCGCCGTCGCCGACCCGCGACCCCGGGCACGGGCCGCCGTGCCGGAGGCGACCGGATACGGCGACTGGCGGGAACTGCTCGCCGCCACCGAGGCGAACGGCGGCCCGCTCGCCGACGGCGTGATCGTGGCCACCCAGGACCGCGCGCACGCCGGACCGGTGATCGCGCTGGCCCAAGCCGGATACGCGGTGATGACCGAGAAACCGCTCGCCCCGACCGAGGCCGAGTGCCGCGCCATCGTCGAGGGCGTCGAGGCCACCGGCGTACCCTTCGCCGTCTGCCACGTGATGCGGTACACGCCGTACACCGACCTGGTCAAGAGCGTGGTGGACAGCGGCGTCCTCGGCACCGTCACCGGGCTGGACCATCTGGAGCCGGTCGGCTGGTGGCACTACGCGCACTCGTACGTACGCGGCCCCTGGCGCCGGGAGGACGAGTCGTCGCCGATGATCCTCGCCAAATCCAGCCACGACCTGGACTGGATCGCCTACGTCACCGGCCGCCGGATCGAGACCGTCGCGAGCTTCGGCTCGCTCACCCACTTCCGCCCGGAGAACGCCCCGGAGGGCGCCACCGCCACCTGCCTGGACTGCCCGGTCGAACCGGGCTGCCCCTACTCCGCGCCCAAGCTGTACTACCCGGCGCTGCGCACCACGGGCGGCGCCTGGCCGATCGACCACGTGACCGCGCGGGCCACCGGCCCGCAGGACGAGGCGATCCTCACCGAGGCGCTGCGCACCGGTCCGTACGGACGGTGCGTGTACCGCGCGGACAACGACGTGGTCGACAACCAGGTCGTCGCCATGCGGCTGTCCGGCGGCGCCACCGCCGTCTTCACCATGACCGCCTTCACCGAGCAGACCCACCGCCAGACCCGGATCTTCGGCAGCCACGGCTGGCTGCGCGGCGACGGCGAGCGGGTCACCGTGCACGACTTCCGCGACGACACCGTCCAGGTCCACGAGGTGGGCGCGAGTGGCTCCAACGCCGCCGACGGCCACGGCGGCGGCGACGCCGTCCTGGTCGAGTCCTTCGTCACCGCGCTCGCCACCGGCGACCGCTCCCACATCCGCTCCGGCCCCGTCGAGTCCCTCGGCAGCCACCTCGCCGCCTTCGCCGCGGAACGCTCCCGGCACCGCGGCACCGTCGAGACCGTCCCGCCGCGCTGACCGGACGGCCGCCCGCACCGGCAACCGCCCGCACGGCACTCCACCCGCGCCCGTACGACCACCGCCGCCCAGCTCCACGCTCCAGAAAGTGAGAACCACCGTGAGACGCCGCCACACCGCCGCCCTCGCCCTCGCCGCCGCCTTCGCGGTCACCGCCGTGGCCGGGTGCGGCTCGGACACCGGTTCCGGGTCCAGCTCGAAGAAGACGATCAACACCTGGGTCTACCCGGTGATCAACGACCCCAAGGCCAACGAGGCCTACTGGGACGGCCTGGTCAAGGGCTTCGAAAAGGCCAACCCCGGCGTCACCGTCAAGGTGTCCACCTACCCGTGGGCCAACCGGGACACCGCCCTGGCCACCGCGCTCGCCGCGGGCAAGGGCCCCGACGTGGCCTACCTGCTGCCCGACCAGCTCTCCGCCTACCAGCGGAACATGATCCCGGCGAGCCAGTGGATGACCGCGGCGGACAAGGCCGCCTACCGTCCGGCCGCGCTCAAAGCCGTCAGCGTGGACGGGAAGCCCCTGGCGGCCCCCGTGCTGATGTCCACCTACCCGCTGCTGTGCGACCGCAAGGTGTTCGACGCCATCGGCGAGCACACCTACCCGACCACCTGGGAGCAGCTCAGCGCGCTCGCGCCGAAGCTCAAGGCCAAGGGCTACTACGCGACCAGCTACAGCGGCGACACCACCGCCACCCTCAACATGACCTTCTACCCGCTGCTCTGGCAGGCCGGCGGCGACGTCTTCTCCTCCGACGGGAAGAAGGCCGCCTTCAACAGCGCCGCCGGCGTCAAGGCGCTCACCTGGCTGAAGACCTTCGTGGACAACGGCTGGACGCCCAAGGACCTGGTCACCACCACCCCGCAGATCGAGCAGACCGACCTGGCGAAGAACAAGGTCGCGTGCACCTGGCAGAACACCGCCGCCGAGGTGGAGCCGTACTGGGGCAAGGACAACATCGTCGTCAACCCGCCGCTGCGGGACGCCACGTCGGTGGCGTACGGGACCGTCGGCACCCTCGCCATGTTCAAGGGCGCCAACCAGAAGACGGCCGCCGAGTGGATCTCCTACGTGGCCCAGCCGAAGAACTCCACCGGCCTGCTCCAGCCCGGCGGCTACTTCTCACCGCGCACCGACGCGACCGACCTCTACCCCGGCGACCAGCACCAGCAGGCCACCGAGAAGGTGCTCGGCAGCACCGACGTCGGCCCGATCAACAAGGCCGCCCGCGATGTGATGGGCCTGCTCGCCCCGCAGATCCAGGCCGCGCTGCTCGGCAAGACCACCCCGAAGAAGGCGCTCGACGACGCGGCGCAGGCCGCCGACCAGCTGATCGCCCGCAAACGCTGACCACCCCGCAGGCGCCAGCCGCGGGCGCCGCGCGGGCCGCTCGCACCGGCCGAGCGGCCCGCCCGGCCCGCAGGTCCCCCCAGCCCCGCCCCCGGCAGCCGGCCAGGTCCGGCAGCTCCCCTCTCGCTCCCGAAGGAGGTCCCGTGGCCGCAGTCGCGGAACGCACCACCCGCCCGCAGAAGAACCGACGCGGACCGCACGCGCGCCGGGAGGCCCGGATCGGGCTGCTGTTCGTGCTGCCCTGCTTCCTGCTCTTCCTGGCCTTCCGGTTCGGCCCGGGTGTCGCCGGGCTGGTGCTCGGCTTCACCGACTACACCATCGGCGACACGACCCATTTCACCGGGCTGCAGAACTTCCAGCGGATGATGCACGACCCGCTGTTCTGGTCCTCGCTGCGGGTGACCGTCGTCTACAGCGTGATCGCGGTGCCGTTCACCATCCTGGCCTCGCTGGGACTGGCGCTGCTGACCCGGCGGGCCTTCCGGGGCTCGCGCCTGTTCCGGTCGGTGTTCTTCCTGCCGGTGGTCACCAGCCTGATCCTGGCGTCCACCGTCTTCATCTGGATCTTCTCCACGAAGGGCCCCTGGGCGGAGCTGATGGCACTGCTCGGGCTGCCCGACCAGTCCTGGCTCACCGACTCCGCCCTGGTGCTGCCGGCGATCGCGCTGGTCGGCGTCTGGTCCCGGTGCGGCTACGGCATGCTCATCCTGCTCGCCCGGCTCCAGGACGTGCCCAGGGAGTTGGAGGAGGCCGCGCTGATGGACGGCGCCGGGCCCTTCCAGCGCTTCCGGTACATCGTCGCCCCGCAGTTGAAGCCCGCGTTCTTCTTCCTCGTGGTGATCGAGACCACCAACAGCTTCCAGATCTTCGACGCCATCTACGTGATGACCGGCGGCGGCCCGGCCAACGCCAGTTACAGCCTCGTGTACCAGCTCTACGACGCCGGCTTCAAGTACAGCGATCTCGGCTACGCCAGCGCGCTCGGCTGCGTGCTGTTCGTGATGACCATGGTCGTGGCGCTCGTGCAGCGGCTGGTGCTCGGAAAGGAGAAGTGACCATGGCGAACGTCACCGCCGAGGCCGTCGACACGGGCGCCGACGCCCGTGGCGGCTCCGCCGACGGGGCCGCCGGCCCCGACGGACGGGCCGCGCGCCGGGGTTCGCCGCGCCCCCGCCGCCCGCGCGAGCGCGACGGCATTCCCCGCGCGCTGCGGCCGAGCACCGGCGGGAAGGTCGTACGCGGCGTACTGCTCACGGTCGCGTCGGTGGTGATGGTCTTCCCGTTCTACGCGATGCTCGTGCTGTCGCTGAAACCCGGCGCCGCCGTGTCGCTCCCGGGCAGCCTGGCGCCCTGGCACCTGTCCGGCTCCTCCTACGGGGCGGTGCTCGACGCCCAGGACGTGCCCCGCTGGCTGCTCAACACCGTGATCTACTCGGTGGTCTCGGTCGTCGGGGTGCTGGTGCTGTCCTCGCTGGCCGGGTACGCCTTCGCGAAGAAGCGGTTCCGCGGCCGGGAGACGATGTTCTGGTCGTTCCTGTCGATGGTCATGGTGCCGTACCACGTCACGATGATCCCGACCTTCATCATGATGGCGAAGCTCGGCGGCGTGGACACCTACTGGGGCCTGATCATCCCCACCCTCGCCAACGCGCAGGCCGTGTTCCTGATGCGGCAGTTCATCAAGGACCTCCCGGACGAGATGTTCGAAGCGGCCCGGCTGGACGGCTGCAGCGAACTGCGGATCTTCGTCAGCATCGTGCTGCCGCTGCTCAAGCCGATCCTCGCCACGCTCGGCACGTTCGTCTTCCTGTGGCACTGGAACGACTTCCTGTGGCCGCTGGTCATGGGCCAGAGCAGCGACATGCGCACCCTCACCGTCGGCATCGCGTCGCTGCAACAGCAGCAGGTGCCGCTCAGCCAGGTGCTCGCCGGCTCGGTGATCGCCTTCGTCCCCATCTTCGCCGCTTATCTGGCGGGCCAGCGGTACTTCACCGAGGGCGTCACCGGTTCGGCCGTCAAAGGATGACCACGCACATGCCACACAGCTTCACGCCCGCCGCCGGTCCCGGCCCCGCGGGCTTCCCCGACGGCGAGCAGCAGCTCGAAGACCTGCTCGCCACCCCCTCACCCGCCCTGGTGGCCGACCTCGCCCGGCTCGACGGCGACCTGGTCGTGCTCGGCGCGGGCGGAAAGATGGGCCCCAGCCTGTGCCGGCTCGCCCGGCGCGCGCTGGACGCGGCCGGCCGCGGCGACCTCGCCGTGCACGCCGTCTCCCGCTGGTCGGACCGGGCGGCGGCCGACGCGCTGGCCGCCGAGGGCGTCCGCCCGGTCGCCTTCGACCTGCTCGACGGCGACCCGGCCGGGCTGCCCGACGCCGGCAACGCCGTCTTCATGGTCGGCGCCAAATTCGGCTCCGCGGGCAACCCCGCACACGCCTGGGCGGTCAACGCCGCGCTGCCGGACCGGATCGCCCGCCGCTACCGCGACGCCCGGATCTCGGCGTTCTCCACCGGCAACGTCTACCCGCTGGTCGGCACCGCCTCGGCCGGCTGCACCGAGGCCGACCCGGTCGGTCCGGTCGGCGAGTACGCCATGTCCTGCCTCGGCCGGGAACGGATCTTCGGCTACCACGCCGCCGAGCACGGCACCCGCGTCGCCCTGCTGCGCCTCAACTACGCGATCGACCTGCGCTACGGGGTGCTCGCCGACATCGCCTCGGCCGTGCACGCCGGCCGACCGGTGGACGTCACCACCGGCCACGCCAATGTGGTCTGGCAGGGGTACGCCAACGAAGTAGCGCTGCGCGCGCTGCTGCATGCCGACGCGGAGGCGTTCACCGTCAACCTCACCGGGCCGGAGACCGCCTCGGTCCGGCGGCTGGCGCAGTTGTTCCACGAGGAGTTCGGCCGCGCCGGTGCGGGCACGGGGACGGGGACGGACACGGGCACAGGGACGGACACGGGCACAGCCATCGGGGAATCAGCCGAACCCGCCCTGGAGAAGGCATCCTTGACGATGGGTCAGGAGTCCGGCACGGCGCTGCTGTCCGACGCGGGCCTCTGCCACGCGCTGTTCGGCTATCCGCCGGTGCCGCTGCGCACGCTGGTCGGCTGGCAGGCCGAGTGGATCCGGCGCGGGCTGCCGCTGTCGGGCCGGCCCACCAAGTTCCACATCCGCGACGGAAGGTTCTGACCCACGGTGTCCTCCCCCAACCACACGAGCAGCACCGCTCCCGTCGGCCCCGCCCGGGACGACGTCGACGCCGGCGGCGGGGCGAGTCCGCTCGACCTGCTCGCCGCCGGCACCGTCATACCGGCCCACCCGCTCGCCCTGGACGCCGAGCGCCGCCTCGACGAGCGCCGCCAGCGCGCCCTGACCCGCTACTACCTGGCCGCCGGCGCCGGCGGGATCGCGGTCGGCGTGCACACCACTCAGTTCGAGATCCGGAATGCCGCCGTCGGTCTGCTCCGCCCGGTGCTCGAACTCGCCGCCGAGACCGCCGACAAGGAGGCGGGCCGGCCGGTGGTGAAGATCGCGGGCGCCTGCGGCTACACCGCACAGGCCGTCGCCGAGGCCGAACTCGCCGCCGAACTCGGATACGACGCGGTGCTGTTGAGCCCCGCGGTGCCCGGCGCCGACGAGGCGGGGCTGCTGGAACGGACCCGCGCTGTCGGCGAGGTGCTGCCGGTCATCGGCTTCTATCTCCAGGAACCGGTCGGCGGACGCTACCTGTCCGCCGACTACTGGCGGAAGTTCGCGGACATCCCGTCGGTGGTGGCGATCAAGGCCGCGCCCTTCGACCGCTACCGGACAGCGGAGGTGATCGCCGCCGTCGCCGCGAGCGACCGCGTCCAGGACATCGCCCTCTACACCGGCAACGACGACGCGATCCTCACCGACCTGCTCACCCCCTACCGCACGACCGGCGGCGATCTGCGCTGGTTCGCCGGCGGGCTGCTCGGTCAGTGGGCCGTGTGGACGTCGAGTGCGGTCGCGATGCTGGCGCAGGTGCGTGCGGCGCGCGCCGGCGACCAGCAGTTGATGATCGATCTGCTGCGCAGGGCGCCCCAGTTGAGCGAGGCCAACGCGGCGGTCTTCGACGCGCGCAACGCGTTCCGCGGCTGCGTCCCCGGCGTGCACGAAGTGCTGCGCCGACAGGGCCTGCTGGCCGGCACCTGGTGCCTCGACCCCGCCGAGCGGCTCTCCCCCCGCCAGGCCGAGGAGATCGCCCGGGTCGCGGCGGCCTACCCGTGGCTGACCGACGACACGTTCGTGGCGGAGCACCGCGATGACTGGCTTCGCTGACGGCGCCCGGCCGGGCGGGCCGGGGCGGGCCGTCGTCGTGGTGGCGCTCCGGCCGGAACTGCGGGAGCAGCTCTTCACCGCGGACGCCTGGCAGCGACTGTCCCGGCTGGCCGACCCGGTGCTGGTGGAGCGGCCCGACGACCGTTCCGCGCTGGCCGACGCGCTGACCGGCGCCGACATCCTCGTCACCGGTTGGGGCACCGCCCGGCTCGACGCCGAACTCCTCGCGGCAGCACCACGGTTGGAACTGCTGGCACACACCGGCGGCGCGGTCAGCCCCTACGCGACCCGGGCGGTCTTCGACCGGGGCGTGCGTGTCACCCAGGCCGGCGGTGCGATGGCCCGCCCGGTCGCGGAGGTGGCCCTCGCCTTCACCCTCGCGCTGCTGCACCGCATCCATCGCTTCGACCACGCCCTGCGCGGGGGTGTGCCCTGGGCGGAGGCCGGGCGCATGCCCGAGCGCCACCAGATCCTCGGCTGCCCGATCGGTGTGATCGGCGCCTCCCGCACCGGACGCGCCTACATCGGGCTGGTCCGTGCCCTCGGCGCCGAGGTCACCGTCGCCGACCCCTGCCTCGGCGCCGCGGACGCCGCCGCGCTCGGCGTCCGGGTGGCCGGGCTCGACGAGGTGCTGGCCGCCAGTCGGATCACCGCGGTGCACGCGCCCGCGCTCGCCGAGACCCGGCACCTGTTGGGAGCCAGGGAGCTGGCACTGCTCCCGGACGGCGCCGGGCTGGTCAACACCGCGAGATCCTGGCTGGTGGACGAGGACGCACTGCTGGCCGAGCTGCGCAGCGGCCGGATCGACGCCGCGCTCGACGTCTACGACGCGGAGCCGCTGCCCACCGAGCACCCCCTGCGCGCCCTGCCCAACGTCCTCCTGACACCCCATCAGGCCGCGGCCACCGTGGAGGGCAGGCACGCGCTGGGCGACAGCACCGTGGCGGAGATCGAACGCCACCTGGGCGGGCGGGAGTTGCTGCACGAAGTGGGGCGCGACGCGCTGGCACGCGTCGAGTAGCGCTCCCGGCGCGTCCGCCCACTCCCGACACCGCACCGCACCCGTGCGGCACCCGCGACCCGTGCCGTGCCCGTACCCGTATTCGCGAAGAGAGAGAACACCTATGCGCCTGATGCGCTTGGGCCCGCCCGGTGGCGAGCGCCCCGTCCTCGGCACCGCCGACGGCCGGACCTACGACCTGTCCGGCCTCACCGCCGACCTCGACCCCGCCTTCTTCGCCTCCGACGGCGTCACGCGGGTCCGGGACGCGCTGGCCGCCGGCCGACTGCCCGAACTGCCCGCGGCCGGCCTCGCCGGGCAGCGCACCGGCGCCCCGGTGGCCCGGCCCGGCGCGGTGCTGTGCATCGGCCAGAACTACGCCGCCCACGCCCGCGAGTCGGGGGCCGAACCGCCCACCGAGCCGATCCTGTTCCACAAGAGCCCGAACACCGTGGTCGGCCCCGAGGACACCGTGCTGATCCCGCGCGGCTCGAAGAAGACCGACTGGGAGGTGGAGCTGACCGCGGTGATCGGCCGCCGCGCCCGCTACCTCACCGCGGACGACGACCCGCTGGCGTACGTCGCCGGGTACGCGGTCGGCAACGACGTCTCGGAGCGGGCCTTCCAGTTGGAGACGCCCGGCGGCCAGTGGTCCAAGGGCAAGAGCTGCGAGACGTTCAACCCGCTCGGCCCGTGGCTGCTGACCGCCGACGAGGTCCCCGACCCGCAGGCCCTGCGGCTGCGCTCATGGGTCAACGGCGAGCCCCGGCAGGACTCCTCGACCGCCGACATGATCTTCGGCGTCGCGGAGATCGTCCGCCATCTGTCGCAGTACGTGGTCCTTGAGCCCGGCGACCTGGTCAACACCGGTACGCCCGAGGGCGTCGCGCTCTCCGGCCGCTTCCCGTACCTGTCCGCGGGCGACGTGATGGAGATGGAGATCGACGGCCTCGGCCGGCACCGCTCGGTGTGCGCCGATGCGTGAGCGCGCGGAACCGGCCGGGCGCGCACCGGGAGCCGGCCTCGTCGTGCGGCAGACGGCCCGCTGCCGGGGAGGCCCGGTGGCGCGGTGCTGACGTACGCCGCCCGGCCGCTGCTGACCGGCGGCTTCCGGCTCGCCGAGGGCCCGGTCTGGGACGCCCCTCGCGAGCGGCTGCTCTGGGTCGACATCGAGGCCGGCCGGGTTGACGAGGGGCGTCTGCGGCCCGGCCGGGTGGAGGTCGTACGGCGACACCGCCTGCCGGGCACGGCCGGCGCGGTGGCCTGCGCGGATGACGGCAGCCTGCTCGTCGCCGGGCGGTACGGCCTCACCGTCCTCCTGCCGGACGGGACGCGCCGCCCCGGCGGCCGGGTGCTGCCCCACGGGACGCCGGCACGGCTGAACGACGGCGGCTGCGACCCGGCGGGGCGGTTCCTGGTGGGCAGCAGCGCGCTCGACGGCCGCCACGGCCGGGACGTCCT
>NZ_FONG01000018.1 GCF_900112845.1 Actinacidiphila alni | reverse complement strand
GCCATCTGGGTCTTGCTGTCGGCGGCCGAGGCGCGGGTGGCGTTGGAGGCGGTCTCGGTGGCCTTGGCGACCGCGGTCGCGGCGGCGGCGGACGCCTTGGTGACCTGCGCGGCCTGCTGGCCGTAGAGCAGTCCGCGGCCGCGCGGCTGCCCGGCGTTGTCGGCGATGGCGTACGCGGCCTGCTGGGCGGTGTCGGCCTTGGCGGCCTGCGCCCGCGCGTCCTGCGCGGCCCGCGACGCCACGAACAGCTCGCCCAGCGCCATCGCCTGCGCCTTGACGATATCCGCCTTGGCCTTGGCGAACTGCGCGGTGGTCGGATAGTCGAGACCCGCACTGGCCGGGGTCTGCTTCAGCCAGTACGTCTGCCAGTCGGTGAGCCGGCTCGCGATCGTGGACTGGCCGAGCGCCTCACCGAGGGCCTGGGTGGCGACCTGGAGGTCGGCGTTGGCGGCGGCCTCGGCGCCCAGGATGGTGTCGCGCTGCGTCTTCTGGCCGTTGATCTCGGCCTGCCACTCGGTGGAGGCGGCGACGAGTTCGGCGCCCAGCACATGGTGCGGGTCCGGCGGGTTCTCGGTGCTGCACGACGCGAACCGCGCCTTCAAAGCCTCCACGTCGAGCCGGAACTCCATGGTGTCCGGGGCCGGCGCGGTGGTCGGGAAACCGCCGTTCTGCAGGAAGATCCGCGCGTCGTCGGCGTACATCGGGTGCATGAACGTCATGTCGTCCAGCGCGCGCAGGTCGTCGTAGTCCCGCGACTGGTCGGTGTAGCGGGCCTTCGCGATCGCGTTGACCGCGTCCACCGACTCCTTACTCGCCAACGGCGTCTGGTCCTGCGTGAACAGGTCGTCCTCGGACTGCCAGAACTGGTCGGATATCCAGCCCGACAGACCCGTGGTGTGGAAGGGGTTCTGGTCCCACTCGATCCAGCGGAAGCCCGCATAGGTGTAGCCGGACGGGGTGTTCGGGTAGTCGAGGGACTTCTGCCACTCCAGATTCCGGTCGTAGAGCTGGTCCATCTTCGCGTCCGCGTAGTCGCGGTCCTTGTCGAAGGCGACGGCCAGCGGCGGTTCCGGGTCCTTGAAGTACTCGGGGTCGGCGGCGGCCAGCAGATCGGCGTCGGAGCCGTTCAGACCGGTGCGCGCGACCGATTTGAGATTCTGGCCGCCCTTGCGCTGCATCGTGGTCATCAGGCACTGCGCGGCCCGGACCTTCGCGGCGGCGTCCAGGTCGTAGTCACCGGTCGTGTCGGTCGCCACCGGCGCGGTGTTCGCCGCGGCCACCGTGGCGGAACCCGCCAGCAGGACGGCCGTCGCGGTCGCCACCGCGGTCGCGGACAGCACCCGCGACCATCTCCCCCTGCGGCGCGGGCCGCGGGCCAGGTCAGAAGAACGCATTGAACCCCGCCCATCCGCTCGTGCCGATCTGCACCCGCGCCGCGAACGGCGCCGACGCCTTGCCCGTGCCCTTGAACAGCCACAGCGCGCCCGCGCTGTCCGAGGCGATCAGATCCGGCTTGCCGTCCCCGTCGTTGTCACCGGTGGACACCAGCGTCTTGTACGCGTTCCAGCCCGTGCCCACTGTGACCCGGGTGCCGAGGATCGCGTTGGCCGTCACGCTGCCCGTGCCCGGGTAGAGGTAGAGCGTCCCCGCCGGCGTACGCGCCAGCAGATCGTTCTTCCCGTCCCCGGTGTAGTCGCCGTAACCGGCCAGCACATCCATGCCGCTCCAGCCCGTACCCGCCTGGACGCGGGTGAGGAAGGTGCCGTCGGTCTTGCCCTGGTAGAGCCACAGGGCGCCCGCGGTGTCCCGCGCGATGACGTCGGGCTGGGCGGCGCCGCCCATGTTCCCGGGGGACATCAGCAGATTGAACTGGTCCCAGCCGGTGCCGATGAGCTTGGTCTCGGTGCCGCGCTCGGCGGTGTAGTAGAGCGCGTTGTTCATCCGGATGTAGAGGTCCTGCGCGCCGCCGTCCCCTGAGACCGGCAGGCGGAACAGAGCTGTCGCGGTGGAGTAACCGCCACCCAGGTCGACGTACGCCTGCAGACCTCCGCCCGAACCCTTCGGCTCGTACGCACGGAGATGACCGTCCGTGGTGCGGCCGAACAGCGGCAGCATCGGCGCGGAGCCCGCCACGGCGTGAACGTCGGCGCCGTCGGTAGCTGTCGTGGCACGGTCTGCTGCTGGTGCGCTGCCGGAGCGCTCGGCGTGTGCGCCCGGCGCGATCACGACAGCGAGCGCGGCCAGTGCCGCCGCTGCCGACCAGCCCGCGGTCCGCAGCGCCACCCGGCGCACGGACTCTCTGACTGTGAAACTCATTCGAGTACAACCCCCCACGCATTTCGCCAAGCGTGCGCATGCGTGAAGGCGTGCCAAACCGATCGGCCTACCCCCCCCGGATGGCACGCGCCCGTCCGATGGACGAGGCCTACGTGACTATAGGGTTCTTTGTGAATCCTGTGAAGATCTCTCAAAGATTCCGCAAATTACCGCGCGTGGAGGCGCGGCATCCGCTTCCTATCGCCGCACGCCGCTCAGGCCCAGCACCAGGAGGAGGGCGAGGCGGTCGGCCCAGTCGTCGTCGACCGGGGTGGCGCTGACCATGACGCGGTGGACGACGGAGCCGGCGATGACGTCGAAGATGAGGTCGGCGTCGCGGGCGGTGAGGGCGGGGTCGGTGTCGTCGGGGGGGATCTCGCCGCGGGACTGGGCGCGGGCGCGGCCGAGGAGGACGAGGTGCTTCTGGCGGTCGACGATGGCCTCGCGGATGCGCAGCCGCAGCGCGTCGTCGTGGGTGGCCTCGGCGACGACGGCCATCAGGCCGGTGCGGATGGCGGGGTGGTCCAGGAGGCCGGCGAAGCGCAGGACGACGCCGCGGATGTCGGCCTGGAGGCTGCCGAGGTCGGGCAGGTCGAGCTGTTCTTCGAAGAGGGCGGCGATGGCGTCCACGACGAGTTCGTTCTTGCCCGCCCAGCGGCGGTAGAGCGTGGTCTTGGCGACGCCGGCCCGGGCCGCCACATCGCTCAGGGTGAGCTTTCCCCAGCCCAGTTCGACCAGCGCCTCGCGCGTGGCGCCGAGGATCGCCCGGTCCGCCTCGGCACTTCTCGGGCGTCCGGTGCGTTTGTGAGGGGTGGGCGGCTCCATAGGGCGGACCATACCGGCCGGTAGGTTACGTGACGAGTGATCGGTATCACATGGGGTGACCGCCACACGCCCGGCCGGGGGAAGTTACGCTACGACCCGTAGCGAAACACGCGGCCCGTCATGGCTCGCACCGGCTCGCGACAACCACATGTGCGGATGGGGATCCGTACGACCAGCAGTACGCAGTCAACACGGCCGGCTTCACCGGATCCGGGCCCAGTCCCGGGGTCTGTGCACGTTCGGTACCGCGAGGGGGGAGGATTGGCCTCATGCAGCCACGGAACATGTCCATGAGCGGCGTGGTCGACCTCGCCGCGGTGAAGGCGGCCGGTGAGGCCAAGGCGAAGGCCGAGCAGGCCAGGGCGCAGCGGCAGGACCCCGCCAACGCCTCCGCCACCGCCGCCTCCCCGCTCGTCATCGAGGTGACCGAGGAGACCTTCGAGAGCGATGTCCTGCAGCGCTCCGCCGAGGTCCCGGTCGTCATCAGCTTCTGGGCCGACCAGGCCGAGCAGAGCAAGCAGCTCAACGCCGTACTGGAGCGGCTGGCCGCCGAATACCGCGGCCGGTTCGTCCTCGGCACCGCCGAGGTCTACGCCAACCAGATGCTCTTCCAGCAGTTCGGCGTCCAGGGCGTGCCCGCGGTCTTCGCGATCCTGGCCGGGCAGGCCATGCCGCTCTTCCAGGGCAGCGCCCCCGAGGACCAGATCACCGAGGTGCTCGACCAGCTGATCGCCGTCGCCGAGCAGCGCTTCGGCATCGTCGGCGCCGAGGTCGACCCCGGCGAGGCCGCCGCCCCGGCCGCCGAGGCGCCGCCGCGCCCGGCCACCCCGCAGGAGCTGGCGCTGTCCGCCGCGCACGACGCGCTGGACGAAGGCGACCTGGCAGGCGCCATCCAGGCGTACCGCAATGTGCTCTCCGACGAGCCCGGCAATGCCGAGGCCAAGCTGGGCCTGGCCCAGGCCGAACTGCTCGACCGGGTGCAGGGCGCCGACCAGCAGGCGGTCCGCGCGGCCGCCGCCGCGTCACCCTCCGACGTCCCGGCGCAGCTCGCCGCGGCCGACCTCGATCTGGTCGGCGGGCATGTGGAGGACGCCTTCGGACGCCTGGTGGACACCGTGCGGCGCACCGCGGGTGACGACCGGGACACCGTACGGCTGCGGTTGCTGGAACTCTTCGAGGTGATCGGGCCCGACGACCCCCGCGTCGTCACCGCGCGTACGGCCCTGGCCAGGGTGCTGTTCTGAGCCGGCGGGGGTGCCGCACCGAGCTGACCCGCCGGTCAGTTACCGGCCGGTCCGCGCGGCCCGCACCCCGTCCGTACTCAACGATTTAGCGACTCGGCGACCGCTCTTTATCAAACCGTGACAATCGGCGGTCGCCGTTACCTCTGGTAAGAACCCGGTGCCGCTTTATCCGACATTGCGATGCATGTCTGAATTTCACGGGTCGCTCTTCATTACTCCGCGTGACATCACTCCCCGTGGTGATCACACCTGTGACACTCTTCCGTTACTCGCTAGTAATGAACCCCCTTGTGCCCGGCGCGGGAATGGACCACGATCGCTCAAGCTCGGTCCGTTGCCACAGCCCGGCCGCCAGTCGGCGCCACGGTCACGGGTCCCCGCCGAGTGGGTGCGGACGGCACATGCCGCCGCTCCGGGACAGGGGGGTCTTCGCCCACCGGTGGAGCCTGTCCCACCAGGTTGCGCGAGAGCGTGGCCAGTGGTTGTCGCTCGGGGGTGATCGCCGAAGATTCGGACACCGCCGTCCGCACTCCTGAGAAGGAGGGACGGCTCGCCGATCGCCGGCGCTCTCCTTCCCGAGGACGTAGCACTTCTCCCATCCCAGGCCCGGACTGAACATCCCGGCCGGAGATGTACGTCCGAGAAGGAGGAAATATGGAGTCGCTCGTTCGTGGCGGTACCAGATGGCGGCGGTTCGCCGTCGTCATGGTGCCGAGTGTCGCGGCCACGGCCGCGGTTGGCATAGCCATCGCTCAGGGTGCGCTGGCCGCGTCCTTCGCAGTGTCCGGCCAGCAGTTCAAAGTGACAGCAAAGCACCTGCACGGTGAGGGCTTCGAGCAGTACGGCGCGCTCGACGTGCAGCACGGCAAGAAGTACGTCCCGGTCGCGGTGTCGGCGTTCACCGACGCCACGATTACCGGTCTGTGCCAGTCCGTGGTCATCCCGACGCCGATCGGCGACGTGACCCTCAAGCTGACCGCGGGTGACAAGGGCAAGGACGTCACCGCGAAGAACCTGTACATCGACCTCGACCAGCTCGACGCCGATGCGCAGTTCAACAACATCAACATCGGTGTCGCAGCCGGTGACAGCACCAAGGGCCCTGGTGTCAAGGACAAGGACATGACGGATCCGGGCTCGTTCGCGCAGGAGGCCGACTCGGCCGACCTGTACGGCGTCCAGCAGACCGCCTGGGCGACCAGCGCGGGCACGTTCACGCTGTCCGGCCTGAGCCTCGGTGTCCACAAGGGCTCCGGCTCCTCGGTGGAGTGCTACTAAGCACCCCCTGAGTGGTGAGGGTGAGCCGCGCGGGACGCGGCTCACCCGTCCCACCGATCGATCTTTCGCAAAGCCAGTCCCAGGGAGCTGTTTCCTATGAGCGCCGAGTCAACAGGACTGAGTGCCCGTCTCCGCTATTGGCGGCTGTCGTTCCGCCACTGGCGCTGGGGGCGCCCGTTCTGGGCGGGTCTGCTGACCCTCCTCGCCGGCGTGCCGATCGCCTACTTCCCGTACGCGAACCTCACGCTCGGCCAACTGACCGTCCGGATGGCGACGACCGCGGGCTCCGGCTCGCTGATCATCGGCGTCCTGCTGTTCGTGCTCGGCCTCACCATGTGGTTCCAGAGCGCGGTACGGATCTTCGCCGGTGTCGCGTCGATCCTGCTCGCGCTGGTCTCGCTGGTGGTGTCCAACTTCGGCGGCTTCCTGATCGGCTTCCTGCTGGCGCTGCTGGGCGGCGCCCTCGCGGTCTCCTGGGCGCCCGGCGTCCCGGCGACCGACGAACCGGGCGAGAAGGCGGAGCTGCCCGACGGCGCCCCTGAGGGCGGCGGCGACGAGAACGCTCCTCCTGCCCCGCCCACCCTGCCCGAGCAGTCCCAGGGGCCCCACGAGCCCGTGGAGGGCTACGGACAGCCCGAGCCGGTCCACGCGGGAGCGCGGCCCGACGAAGAGACCACCGAGGAGAACGGGAGGCACCGTGCTGGGTGACGACGCTCAGCCGGCCGAGAGCGACGGGTCCCGTAACAGGGCCACCTCGGGACCGCGGCACGCGGCCCCCCGGAAGCCCCTGTTGACCAAGCTGCACATTCCCGCGGGCAAGGCGGTGGCTCTCGCGGCCATGCCCACGGCGGTGCTGATGGGCATGGGCTTCACGCCGCACTTCGCGCAGGCCGACGAGATGCCCAAGGGCCCGTACAAGGCCGGCCCCTGTGTGACCCAGTCCGACACCCCGAGCCCGTCGGCGTCCAAGAGCGCCGCGGACAGCAAGGCCAAGGACGACAGCACGTCGACGTCGAAGACCGGCCAGGGCGACAAGAGCGGCCAGGAGTCGCCGAAGCCGTCGACCGGCCCGAGCCCGGACCCGACGACGAGCCCGCAGGCGCCCAAGCCCACCGAGTCCGCCAAGGCGCCCACGACCCAGGACAAGTCCGCGGGCAAGGCCACCCCGTCGAGCACGCCCAGTGCCACGCCGAGCCCGACCAAGTCGTTCAACCCGTGGGACCCGTTGGGTCTGGGCGACCTGGTGACCGGGCTGCTCGGCGGCGGCAAGACGCCGACGACCGCGCCCACCACCCAGGCCCCGACGCCCGCGCCGACCACCGCGAAGCCGACGCCCAGTTCCTCGCCGTCGGCGTCCGCGCCGGCCAAGGGCGACGACCCGGTGGGGACGGTCGGCAAGACCGTCAAGGACACCGTCGACGGTGCGACCAGCGGCGCCGACAAGGCGGCCAAGGACACCAAGGACGCGCTCGACGCCGCCAAGGACAAGGCGACGCCGTCCCCGACGGACACCGCCGGCACCAAGAGCGGCAGCGACGACGCGCAGGGCTACCCGTGCCCCACGTACGACGCGAAGGCGCTCGCCGACGCCGACGTCGAGCAGGGCATCCCGCTGCTGCCGGACGACCCGTGGGTGCTCAAGACCACCAAGCTGACCCTGCACGGCCTGTCGTACCACGGCATCGTCAAGGTCAAGACGCACAGCGGCGCGGTCAAGGACGTCCTGAAGTTCACCGTCTCCGGCATCGACATCGACAATCTGCACCAGATAGTCGACGGTCCCAAGGGCACCAAGACCAACGTCGAGGCGGCCAAGGGCTCCACGTCGAAGTTCACCGGCGGCACGGTGACCCTCTACACCGAGTCCCTCAGCGGCAATCTGCTGGGCCTGATCCCCATCACCTTCACCCCGAAGGCGCCCCCGCCGCTGACCCTCCCCGAGCTTTTCTTCACCAACGCCACGGTCATCCAGGCGGCCCAGTTCGGCGGCAATCTCCACGTCCCGGGCATGCACATCTACGGCACTCCCAACTAAGCCGTACACCGACCCCCACGCCGCGCGGCCCGCGCCCCCCTCGAAGGGGCGCGGGCCGCGCGGCGTGGGGGTCGGCTCGGCCTCAGTGGGCGGAGACGAGCCCACTGACGAGTCTGGACACCGCGGCTTTCGCCGTTGAGCCGTCCGTCGCCGCTACTGTCGTGACGCCGGTCCGTGTGCTGGTCGATCCGACAATGGCAAAGCGCTGACGGGGATTGGCGGCGGCTGCAGATTCTGTCGCAGCCAGTATGGACGGGCCCACGGTGATGATCACCTTGCATTTTTGCTGAACCGCCCCGTTGATGTACGGGAGTGCCACGTCGGGTTTGACGTCCGGGACGGAGAAGCGCTGTGCATTGACTTTGCTATGACTTGCAGCTTCCTGCAGGCCGTCCCAACTGCCCTGTACGAGAGGCGCGTCCTGGGCTCCCGTCGGGCCTGTCACCAAGCAAGCGCGCAGGTTCTGTGACACATTTTCGGCGGTGACCGTCGTCTTCGGCCGGCTCGTGCCCAGGAAAATCCATGTCGCGGAGACGGCAACGACGACTCCGGCGGCAGCGACCCCTTTGCGGTGGTGGACAAGCGCTTTCCTCATGGTCCGCCCCGATGTGGCCGCGCGACGGTTCATCGGGGCGGGTCCGTTCGCGGGCGGGCGGACCGGCGGCGTACGACGACGAACGTCGCCGCAGCAGCGGCAGCCGCGCCGCCGCCGACGACGCCTGCAATAGGGAAGGCGGACGAGGAGCTGCCGACCGCACGAGCCGTTCCGGAGGCTTTGGCCGGGGGAACCTTGAGAGGGTCGGAGGCGGCGGAGGGTGTCGGCGCCTCCAGGGCTTTGACCGGGTCGACGATGCCGAATCCGAAGCGGTCGTCGCGGCCGGCGCTGTGACGGGGACGGTCCGCGGAGCCCACCAACCTGGAAATGATCTGACTCGCTGTCTCTCGTGGGTACTTCGCTCGCAGCAAGGCAGCAGTTGCCGCGACATAGGGAGCGGCGTAGCTGGTCCCGTCAGCCGTCAGATAGCCGCCGCCGCTCTTGACGGACCAGATCCCTGTCGCCGGTGCACTGAGTGAGACGAAGGGACCGGATTCGCTGTGGACCCAGGGGGCGCCACTTCGGTCGCTGCCCGCGACGGCCACGACTCCGCGGAACGCAGCCGGATACTGAGGAACATTGCCGGTGGCGCCCGCATTGCCTGCCGCGGCGACAACGACGACGTCGTGGGATTCGGCGAAGTCGACGGCCTCGCGCACTTGCGGGTCGGCCGAGGCCATCCCCATCGACACGTTGATGACTGCCGCTCCGTGGCGCGCTGCCCACACGATGCCCTGAGCCAGCGGTAGGGCGTTTACGCCCTCGCCGTTGCTCACGCGGACGGGCAGTATCCGCGCTTCCGGAGCCAATCCGGACATCCCCCGACCCGACGGACCACCGTTTCCGGCGATCACACCGGCGACGGACGTCCCATGTGAGTCCGGCGAGACGTCCACCTGACCGTCCGCCGCCCCCAGCGTGAGGTCGACACCGGGAAGCACACGCCCTGTCAGATCAGGATGGTGGGAATTGACGCCGGTGTCGACCACGGCAACGACGATGCCGGCGCCCTTGCTGAGCTCCCATGCCTTGGTGGCATCGAAGTGTTGAGCGTCGAGCGGCCATTCACGCGGGTCGGGAGCCTGTTCCGCGGCTGACGCAGTACCTGTGAGGACGACGCTGATCGCCGCCGCGGCGCCCGCGAGCACCTTGTATCGCGATCCCACCTTGATGCCGCTCCCCCCGAGCTGTGAACCTTTGTCGCCGTGCGTGGAACGGAACGATCGTGCCCCAACGGGCGCGTCAGCATCGTCATAGGTTCCCCATGAATCCTTCAATATTGTGTACAAGGTGTGCGCGAAGTGTCCAAATTTGCGCGTGGGTGACCTCGTTCGGATGGATGTACGACGGCTTCTCATCGCTGTTATAAGACGACTGCCACGAATCCTGAGGGGGGTTCGTCATTCTGGGGGCGGGGACAGCGGTGTCATCAGCGCGCACATCGTGGGTAAGACTACGTTCAGCAGTTGTTTCCATTGTCGTCATCGCGCTCATGGCGGCGCAGGGCACGCAAGTCGCTGAAGCGTCTGTGCATACGAGTGCCAAAATTCCGGTTACGCCGCGGCAACAGGTGGGAACGGCCGCCGGACACGAGCATCAGGTTTCGGCCGCTGCCGACGGAAGTCGGGCCGCCTCCCGACTCGGCGCTTCCGCCGCGGGGCGTGCCAAAGGCAGCGTCGAACCGTACAGTCCGCACATCCGGCAGAACCGTCCTACCGACTCGGGAAGCCGTGTGCACAAGGCGCCGGCTCCCACGGCCGTACCCGGTCACACTCGAGGCTTCGACTCACGGACCAGCGTGGAGGTGCCGTCGCTCGACTCACCGGACTCCATCGTCTTCAAGAACGCCGATGGTACGTACACGGCCAGGATGTACACCCATCAGGTCAACCATCAGGTCGGCGGAGTGTGGCGAAGGATCAACCGGGCATCGTCGGCAGGGGTGGTGGCGGGGAGTCATCCGGGCACGTACGTCGCTGACGCCTCGTATCGGACGGTGCCCGCATCCAACCCGACAGGGCAGGGCAACAGTTCTGCGGCCACCTACGTGGAGTCCGGAGTCACCCAGAACTTCGACGGCAACGGGCAGTTGTACGTCGGTCAGTACCAGGGTCACAACTACAACAGCTTCCTGCAGTTCGGTGGTTTCGGCACTCAGTTCGCCAACGACTACGTCGTCAACGCGACGTTGTGGCTCGACACGGAGTTCTCAGGGTTGCAGGAGGGGCTGACCGACTGTTCCGTCCAGCCGGTCAACGTGGCTACCGTGAAATCCGCTTGGGACGCCTCGAAGATCAATAGTTTCCCGGGGCCGGCAGCGGCGACTCAGATCGGCACCGCCAGTTTCGCCGCCGGCACGGACTGTGCGAACGGCCGCCAGTGGGAAGGCATCAATCTGGGTAGTAAGACGGCGATGAACTGGGCCCATGGCTGGGCGCCAAATTACGGCCTCGTTCTGACTGCGCCGAACACGGCGCAGGGCGCCAAGGAGTTCTACGCCAACGATCCGTACATTGCCGTGGAGTTCACCCCGAACGGTGCCGGAGCCACGTACTCGGAGGTCAGCTACGCATCGCCGTGGAACAACAAGCCCGGTTGGGGGCAAGTTACCGTCCAGAACGAGGGTACCGCCACTTGGACGCCCACGAACGGATACAAGCTCTCGTACCAGCTGTACACGATTTCCGGTACCACGCGTACTTTGCTCACCAGCCCTGCCGCTACGCCGGCGGTCATGCCTTCAACGGTGGCGCCCAATCATCCGGTTACGGTTACCGCGGCCATCCCAGCTCTTGCGGTCGGCAAGACGTACCAGATTTGCTGGGACATGTCCTATAACGGGACGCTCTTTTCCACATACGGCGTCGCCCAGACCTGTTACAACCTTCCCGTTGTCAACAACCCCCCCCACTGTTGACAGCTTTAGTCCCGGCAACAACGGCGCGGTGTACAGCCTGGCGCCGACGCTCAGCATCACTGCGCACGATGCGGACAACTACCCTGGGACTGCTCTCAGCTATTCCTTCAACCTGTATGCCAACGGTTCGACAACGGCACTGGCCAGCTCCGGCGCTCTGGCCACCCCCAGTTGGACCGTTCCGGCTGGGAAAATCGCGTACGGCAAGACGTTCTACTGGACTGCCCAGGTCACCGATGGGCAGGCTGCCTCCCTCTGGTCGGCGCCCGACTACTTCAATGTGCCGGCCGCTCCTCAGCCGCTCGTGACCGCACACCTCGGTGTGTCGCCTTACGACAGTACGGTCAAGGGCGTTGACCCCCAGATGGGCGACTACTCGACCCAGGCCACCGACGCTTCACTGCCGGGTCCTGCAGACGGCGCCCAGTCTCAGATCGTGCGCACGTACAACAGCCTCGACCCCGGCGTGTTCAAGGCTTTCGGCGCCGGGTGGTCCTCACTGCTCGACATGCGTGCGACGCCGGACTCCGATGGAACAGGAAACGTTCTGATCACCCTTGCCGATGGCCGGCAGGAGCGTTTCGGTGCCAACGGAGACGGCACCTTCAGTCCTCCCCCGGGTGACTCGGCAATCCTTTCGAACCCGATTCCGGGCTATGGGGATTCGGGCTACACGCTTATCGACAAGTCCGGTATGCGTTACGTGTTCACGCGGCAGGCCACCGACCCGGTGACTGGGCAGTCGTATTTCGGCATCACCCAGTTCGGTGACCGCAACGGACATGGAATGGGCTTCTACTGGAGTGACATCGACCTCACTCTTCCCGACGGCAGCACTGTCCAGGCGTGGGAGCCGATCACCATCGGCTACGCCGTCGATCAGGACAACGGTTTCAATGACGGGGTGACCAATGGAAGCCCCGAGGCGGGTTACCTGGAACTCTCCTGGGGCGTCCAGGAAGTGACTGTCGGCGGCGTACAGAAGAACGTACCGCACGTCAAGACCGTTGAAGCGTTCTCGCCGTCCACACCTTCGAGGATTGCCCCGTGGACATATACCTATGACGGCACCGGCCATCTGAAGGCAGTGTGCCCGCCGGATTCGGAAACCACCTCGTCCACCGCGTGCACGAACTACAGTTACACGTCGGGAGCGCAGTCGGGTTCGCACTTCTCCTCGATGATTCAGGATTCCAATCCGACTGACTACTGGCGCTTGAACGACGCAGCCGGGGCCACTGCCGCAGCCGACAACGTGGTGATCAACGAGGGGCTGACCAACGCCACACCGACGAACCTCACCTTCGGGCAGTCGGGCGCACTTGCCGGCACCTCTGCCACCTCGGCCCATTTCAACGGCACGAGCTCATACTTGGCCCTTCCGGACAACCTGCTTGCCAGCAGCAGCAATCTCGCCGTGGGTCTGTGGTTCAACACCACCCAGGCCGGTGGAACCCTCTTCTCCCAGCAGAGCGGCAAACCGGGCACCACCATCACCACCCACTACACGCCGTCGATCTATATCGGCAGTGACGGCAAGGTCCACGCTGAGTTCTGGGACGGCCAGGTGACGCCCATGGCGTCACCGAACGCTGTGAACGACGGCAAATGGCACTTCGTCGTGTTGTCCGGGGCACGTACGTCCCAGACTCTCTTCCTCGATGGTCGACAAGTGGCGACTCGCAGCGGTAGCACCATCACGGTGCTGGGCAGCCAGCCCTATACGACGATCGGTGCCGGTCAACTCGGTGGTACGTGGCCGGCGCTGCCCACCGCCAATCCGCTGGGGTACTTCAGCGGGCAGATCGAGGACACCTTCTTTCTCCAGCACCCGCTCGGGTTGCCCGCTGTGCAGCAGGAGTACACGTCCGCTGTCCTCGCGGCCACGGAGCTCACGGGTTCCACCCTTCCCTCGGGCAAGACCGCTTTCGCAGTCGGCTACGACGCGGTCGCGGACCGAGCCACATCGGTCACAGATCAGGACGGGGGCACGTACCAGCTCGCCGCACCGGTCACCACGGGCAGCGACGTGGGCTACTACGGAGTCGTTCGCGGCACCCGCCCGTCATACGACTACCCGATGACCGAGCCTTCCGGCCTGACGTCCATCGACCAGTACGGCATCGATCAGCCCAACGACGGCTCGACCGACGGCATTTACAACGACGTCATGCTCGGCGAGCCCGGCATCTTCGGGCCGGGAGGTGACACTGCCGCCGGATTCAACGGCACTTCCTCATATCTTTCGCTGCCCTCCGCAGCGCTGGACGACACAACCGGAAGTGCCTCGGTCGCCCTGTGGTTCAACACCAAGCAGGCGGGCGGTGTGCTTCTGTCGTATCAGAACGGTCAGATCGGTACCGTACTCACCGGCAAATACACCCCGGCTCTTTACATCGGCGCAGATGGTCTGCTGCACGGTCAATTGTGGGACGGTCACGTCGCTCCGATGGCGTCCAAGGCGACGGTCAACGACGGCAATTGGCATCTCGTGGTCCTGACCGCTTCGGGAACCACGCAGACGCTGTGGCTCGATGGCCAGAAGCAGGCGACACGAACGGGCCTTTCCATCGCGGGCCAGGCCGAAACACTTGGCCAGACCACAGTCACGGTCGGCGCGGGGTACATCGCGGGTTCCTGGCCCAAGCCTCCGTCGAACGTCCAGGGCTACTTCGACGGTGAGATCGGTCAGGTGGGCATTTACCGGACTGACATCGACCAGACCGGAGTTGAGGCGGCCCTCGGCCTGTACAGGGCCAAAGGTTCGGCCACCGTGCGCACGCCCACCACGGTCGAGTCGGTCACCGATCCGAATCAGGCGACCGAGAGTTTCACCTACGACCCGACCAACGGCAACCGAACCATCGCCGTTACCGATGTGATGGGTCACCGGACGACGTTCGGCTACGACTCGATGGGATTCCAGGATGTCAGCACCGATCCCGACGGACACACGACAAGTCGTCAGCACGATAAGTTCGGCAACGTACTCCAGACCACGACCTGTCGTCAGGCGAATTCCTGCCAGACCTCTTACTTCTCTTACCATACAAACGCCGCCGATCCATTGGACCCGCTGAACGGAAAAGTACTCTTTGCGGCCGACGCGCGCTCCGGTGCCACCGGCACTGCGAATCCGGCCTATCGCACCGCGTACACGTACACAGCCTTCGGTGCTCTGGCCTCGGTGACCACGCCGCCGACTGCCGACTACCCAGCGGGCCGTACGACGCGGTACACCTATTACACGGGGAAGGAAACGTACACCGACGGCGGTGGTTCCAAGCACGATGAAACCTTCGGCATGGTAGCTACGGTCACGGACCCGCGCGGGCTTGTGACCCGTTATCACTATGCCGACGGTTACGGCGCGGGTGAAGTCTCGGAGCTGATCGGCCCGTCGGGTGAGACCACATACTCCGTGTACGACACGCTGGGCCGTCTTTCGACCCAGACAGTCGGTTCCGACAGCTTTCCTGTTTCGTTCGATTCCATCGGACAGATCCATGGAGGTGTCTCTACCACCTACGCGTACGATTACCTGAATCGCATCGTGACCAAGACCGGTCCGGCCACCACCGACGCTGTCACCGGGAAGAGCCACACTCCGCGGACGGAATTCGGTTACGACGTGGACGGCAGGCCTGTCAGTGAAGCGGTCTCGGACAGCACGGGTGGCGACGCGACTCGTACCACCATCACTGCGTACGACGACAGCGATCGGGTGGAGTCGGTCACGGATCCGGCGGGCCTGACCACCTCGTACACATACGACGAATTCGGCCGGAAGAGCACTGAGAGCGATCCGGACGGAGTCACGTACGCATACGGCTATTCACCGATCGGGCAGTTGACCACGACCACGCTGAAGCACTGGATCGGCGATCCGACGACGCCGTCGACAGCCACCGACCTGGTGACGGAATCCCGCTCCTACGACCCGGCGGGACGACTCGCCTCGGTCACGGATTCCATGGGCCGTACGACGAAGTACAACTACTTCGATGACGATCTGCTCCAGTCCGAGACGGTTGCGTCGGGAACGACCAGTGCGCAGACCGACAAAGCGTACGACTACGACGCAGCGGGGAATGTGATCTGGGAGTGCGATGTCTGGGAGGACGGCTCCTGCGCCCGCCCCACTCAGTACACGGTCGACCAGGCGGGCCGGACCACTCGCACAGTTGTTGACCCGTCGGGCGCCAACCGGACGACCGTCAATACCTTCGATCCGGACAACAACGTGTTGTCGCAGCTCCTCACCGGCAGCGGTGGTGATACCCGACAGATCGGCTTCGCGTACGACGCTCTCGGCAACACGACTTCCCAGTCGGTCCGTACGGATGCGAGCGGCCCCGCCGGCTACTGGCCGCTCAACGAAGGCGCGGTCACCGCGTCCGACTCTTCCGGCAACGGCTTCACCGGCACACCCAGCGCGGGAGTGAGCTGGTCCGCGCCGGGCGGTAACTATGCCCATTTCGACGGTGCTTCAGGTGCGGTTCTCACCAGCGGGACACCAGTCGTCGACACCACTAAGGACTTCAGCGTCTCGGCATGGGCTTACTTGGACAGTACAAGTACCACCAAGGACTTCACGGTGGTCAGCCAGCAGGGCAATCAGAACAGCGCATTCCAGATCCAGTACAACCACACCACGAAGACCTGGGGCTTCGTCCGGCCCAGCAGTGACACGGCGAGTCCGTCCGCCACCTACAACGCTACTGCCACCGCACCTGCCACGGCCGGCGTGTGGACCCATTTGGTCGCCGAGTACGACGCAGCCCTGGGCTGGATGAGCTTCTGGGTCAATGGAGTCCAGGTCAGCGGCGTCTGCCAGACATGCTCCGACACGCTGGTCATTGACCCCACTCCGATGGCAAGTACCTCAGGAGTAGCCATCGGTCGGGCCAAGGCCGCGGGTGCAGCGGTCAACTTCTTCCCCGGAAGAATCAGGGACGTTCAGCTGTACTCCCGGGATTTGTCGAACAACGAAGTGAGCGAACTCTACGTTTCGGGCCATACTCCCGAGCAGTCACCCGTCGCACTCGGTGCTGCCGGCTGGTGGAAGCTCGATGACGGCGAAAGCGCAGGTGCTGCGGACCTCTCCGGCGCTGGCAACCCGGGCAAGCTCAACTCGGCGACGAGTTGGTCGTCGGACAACGGCGGCGCGGCTGTTTTCGGCGGTGGAGGTGAAATCGCCACTGTGGGACCGGTGGCTGATACCAGCAAGAGCTTCTCGGTTTCCGCGTGGGCGAAGATCGCTGCGACACCTGCTGGTAGCTGGCAGACCGTGGTGTCCCAGCAGGGCAATACGGCAGCAGGCTTCTCACTCGATTACAACCCCACAGCGGGCCGCTGGGCCTTCGACCGGGCCACAACGGATGCGTCCGCACCTGCCACTGTCGGCGCCAACTCCACCGCCGCGCCGGCACTCAACACTTGGACACATCTCGTCGGCACTTACGATGCGCCGACCGGCAAGCTGACTCTCTATGTCAACGGTGTGGCTCAGGGCACCGCGAGCGACACCACACCGATCGCCTCCGCCGGACCGTTGGCCATCGGGCGCGGTTACGCCAACGGAGCGGCCGCCAACCGTTTCAACGGTTCGATCAGCAAGGTCCAGGTCTACAAACGAGTGTTGTCTGCCGCCGAGGTGGGCTCTCTGCATACCAACGGTGGTACTGCCGGCTCGGCGCCTCTGGTCACCACAACGACATACGACGAGCGTGGTTTGCCGACTTCGACCACTGACCCACGAGGCAACGCGGCTGGGGCGACGGCCGCCGACCACACCACGCGGTACACGTACGACGAAGCGGGACAACTCGTCACCACCTCCTATCCAGAAGTGGCCGCCGAGACCAACGGCTCCGACCCGCAGCAGATCGTTCCGGTGACCATGGCCGGCTACGACACCTTCGGCGAGCAGACAGAGTCGGACGACGCCGACGGCATGATCTCCACCAGCACTTTTGACCCGGACGGGCGGCTTCTGGCGGCATCGCAGCCGGCCTATACCCCGCCAGGCGCATCCACCGCGATCACTCCGACCACGTATTACACCTACGACGGGATGGGGCGCCCGCTGACCGCAGAGGATCCGCTCGGACACACAGCACATTACGTCTACGACCAACTCGGCAATCAAGTGCAGGAAACCCTGCCGGGCGGTTACGTCACACATGTCGGTTACGACACCGACGGCGAGGTACTCAACACCACCGACCCCGCCGGTGCGCAGACTCAGGCCACCTACAATCCGCTCGGCCAGCAGATCACGGCCACTCAGGTGGAGCGCGTTCCGCAACCCGCCGTCTACACCTCCACTTACGGCTATGACGCCCTCGGTAACCGCACCACGGTCACGGACCCGAGCCAGCACACCACGACCACCGGCTACAACACCCTCGGAGAGCCGATCACCGTCAAGGACCCGCTCGGCAACACCACCAAGTACACCTACGACGCGGCCGGTCAGGTGGTGAAGTCGATCGCCGCCGACGGCAGCGCGACCGTTTTCGCCTACGACCTGGCCGAGCGGCTGCTCAGCACGACGCAACTGGACGTGAACGGTGTCGCGACCAGCTCAACGTCCAACGGTTACGACGCGGACGGCAATGTCGTATCAGCGACAGACGCCCGACAGCACACCAGCACTGCCAGCTTCGACGCACTCAACCGCACCGTCAGCCAGACACAACCGGCGACGGCGACCACCTCGATCACCACCGGATTCGGATATGACGCGGCCGGCCTGGAAACCCGGTACAAGGATCCCAATGGCAACAGCACCATCAGCACCTACAACTCGCTCGGGTTGCTGGAGAGCACCGCGGATCCGAGTGTCACCGGACAGACCGCGGCGGCGGACCGCACCACCACCTACGCGTACGACGCGGACGGACGACCGACGACCATCACTCGCCCCGGTGGCGTGGTTCTGAACAACACCTATGACGTGAACGGCCTGCTCAAGACGCAGTCGGGGTCGGGCGCGGAGAGCGCCACAGTCACCCGCAGCTACACCTACGACGCCGCAGGCCGCCCCACATCGGTCTCGACTCCCGACGGGTCCGACGGCTTCGGATACGACGACCGGGGCCTGGTGGTGAGTATGACCGGGCCGTCGGGCAGCGCGAGCTACTCCTATGACGAGAACGGTCAGATCACTTCGAGGACCGACGCGACAGGAACCTCGTCCTTCAGCTACGACGACGATCAGCAACTCAACAGCGAAACCGATCCGCTGACCGGCACCACCATCGGCATCGAATACAACAGCGTCCACCAGCCCAAGAAGATCACCTACGGCACCGGGGGACCCACGCGCAGCTACGGCTACGACAGCGAGCATCGGCTCAAGACCGATGTGCTGACCAATCCGCAGAATGCCACGGAATCGTCCACGACCTATGGGTACAACACCAACGGGCAGATCACGTCCAAGGACGTTGTCGGCGGTGTCGGAGCGGGCTCGAGCACTTACGATTACGACTTCGCGGGGCGCCTGACATCGTCGACCAGTGGCGGCGCCTCCACCGGATACGGCTACGACGCAGATGGCAACCGCACCAGCGCGGGCACGGTCAGCGCCACCTACAACGCACGTGATCAGCTGATCTCCGTGACGAATGGGTCCACGAGCAGCAGTTATTCGTACACGCCGCGCGGATCCATGGCCAGCACGACGACCGACGGTTCCACCATCACAGTCTCCTCGGACGCCTACGACGAGGAGACGGCCACAAGCGACGGGTCCACGTACACATACGACGGCCTCGGACGGCTTGCCACCGTGCATTCCGGTGGCCAGAACGCCACCTTCACCTATGGCGACGCGTCCAACAATGCCGTCAGTGACGGCACCGACAAGTTCGGGCGGGACGCGGATGGCGGACTCATCTCGATGGCGGACGCCGACGGAGGCGACGCTCGGTTCGCGCTGAGAAACAGCCACGGGGATATCACCGGCTCGTTCACCGGTACCGGATCCACGCTCACCGGCTCCGTGGCGTACGACCCCTTCGGACGGGCGACGGCAGCCTCCGGCGATCGAACCAGCCTCGGTTATCAGGGCGGCTGGACGGACCCCGGCACCGGCAATGTCAACGCTGCCGCTCGCTGGTACAACCCGGTCAACGGCAACTTCACCAGCGCCGACACCGTCTCCAACAGCCCGACGCCGGCCGTTGCTGCCAACCCGTACGCCTACGCCGACGACGACCCGCTGGACGCCGGCGACACCAGTGGCCATGACGCGTGCACCAGCGATGACCTCAAAGCACAGGAGAGGGAGTGGGAGGCCCAGGCGGCACGGGCGGCCGCGGCAGCGAAGGCGTCACTTGAGGCATTCACCAAGAACTTCTTCGCGAGCGTCGCCCAGATGAAGCGGGACAACGCCGCAGCGCAGAGGCGCCGTGACGCGGAGAACAGGGCGTTCAACGAGCGGATCGCCCAGCAGTCGGCACAATTCGAAGCCGAGTTCAACGCGGCGATGAATGCACCGTTCGCCACACACAGTACGTATTCGCCCGACGGCTTGCCGCAGACGCACAACTCGTCGTCCTACTCGGGTTACTCGGCCTTCTCCGGCGGACACGTCCCGTCCTCCACATCTTCGGCGTCGTCCGGTGGCGGCTTCAACTGGGGCTTGGCCGGCGCCTGGTCCGCAGTGGCGACCACTGTGCCGATCGCCGGGAAAGTGACCTTCGACTGGTTGACGAGCAGCGCGGCCGAGGAAGTGTACGCAGGCCTGGGTGAGCTTTTCAGCCCGTTCTCCTACGCGACTCAGGATTGCGGGGCCAATGGCGTACCGACCCGGCCGGGGCAGCAGAACCTTGGTGGCTCCAACCCGGCGCCTGTGCTCGGCACCACTCCCAACGAGGACACGACCTCGGCGATCAGCCATGCTGCCTCCAGCGCAGTTGCTGCCACCGATACCAGCACGACAACGGCGGAGGACGAGGCCGAGGACAAGCAGCCGGATTACTGCAACACCGGCGCCAGCCGGAATGCCAAGGGGAACATCACCTATATGCCACGGCATCGACAGGGCGCGTTCTGTGTTGCTTCCGGTGCCTTCGGGGACCTCAGCCAGTCCGACTACACGGGAGCCGAGCGACCACGACTGCGGTTCCAGCTTCCCGGCTTCGGTGATCTGCCGGAGGACAACAAGGCACGTGGCCACCTGATCGGGTACGCGTTCGGCGGCTCCAACAAGGACACTCGCAATTTCGTCGCGCTGTACCAGCAGGCGAACCAGAGCATGTTCGACTATGCGGAGAGCCCTGTACTCCAAGCGATCAAGAACGGTGGTCACGAGTTCGTTCAGGTCACGCCGGTGTACGGAATTCCTGGTGACCCGATACCCACGACGGTCGTGTTCGTCGCTTTCGGGACGATAGACGAGACCTGTGTCGTCTACAACAAGCCGACCGGCGGCACCGTCTGCTGACGAGCCACCGCATGCCCGTCCTGCTCCTGCCCGGCGATCATGAATGAGTCCGACGAACGGAAAGCACCATGTCCGATATCGATGATCTGATCCCGCTCCTCGGCGCACCTCCCGGTGCGGACGCTGAGCCGGTCGAGGCGCTGCAACGCCAGTGGGGGGTGAACTTCCCCGCTGACTTCCTCTCATTCGTGAAGGCGTACGGCGACCTGGCCATCGACGAATATCTGTACGTCTGGGGAGCTCGCTACCTGGAGTCCTACGCCGGTTCCATGGGAAGCCGAATGGAGGGGCAGCCGTATATGCCCGCGCCCGTGCTGCCGAGCGAGGGCGGCATGTTGCTCTGGGGGAACACGGTCGAGGGCGATCAGCTCTTCCTCGTCGACCGAGGCCAAGGCCGCTGGACGGTTTCTGCCTTCCGGCGCGGGAACGGTGACTGGTACGAGTCCGATCTGGAATTTGTGCCGTGGCTGCGGGGCGTCCTCACCGAAGAGGTCGCTGCGGAGTGGTTTCCCGAGTGGGACGAGACCCTCGACGTTCGCAGGCTTTCAAGCTGATCAGAGCCCCCACGCCGCGCGGCCCGCGCCCCTCGAAGGGGGCGCGGGCCGCGCGGCGTTGACGTACGGGCCCGGGGCGGGTCAGTTGCCCAGGTGGTGGATGCGGACCAGGTTGGTGGTGCCGGGGACTCCGGGCGGGGAGCCGGCGGTGATGATGACGGTGTCGCCGTCGGTGTACTCGGAGAGCTTGAGCATCTCGCGGTCGACGAGCTCGACCATCTCGTCGGTGGTGTCGACGTGTTCCACCACGAAGCACTCGACACCCCAGGTGAGGGCGAGCTGATTGCGGGTGGCCGGGTCGGTGGTGAAGGCCAGCACCGGCTCGGGCACGCGGTAACGGGCCAGGCGGCGGGCGGTGTCGCCGGACTTGGTGAAGGCCACCAGGGTCTTGGCGTCCAGGAAGTCGGCCAGCTCGGCGGCGGCGCGGGCCACGGCGCCGCCCTGGGTGCGCGGCTTCTTGCCCGGGGCCAGCGGCGCCAGGCCGCGGCAGAGCAGCTCCTCCTCGGCCGCCTCGACGATGCGCGACATCGTCTTGACCGTCTCGATCGGATACTTGCCGACCGAGGACTCCGCGGACAGCATCACCGCGTCGGCGCCGTCCAGGATCGCGTTGGCGACGTCGGACGCCTCGGCGCGGGTCGGCCGGGAGTTGGTGATCATCGACTCCATCATCTGGGTCGCCACGATCACCGGCTTGGCGTTGCGCCGGCACATCTCGACCAGCCGCTTCTGCACGACCGGCACCTGCTCCAGCGGGTACTCCACGGCGAGGTCGCCGCGGGCCACCATCACCGCGTCGAAGGCCGCGACGACGCCCTCCATGTTCTCCACCGCCTGGGGCTTCTCCACCTTGGCGATGACCGGGACGCGGCGCCCCTCCTCGTCCATGACGCGGTGCACGTCGCGCACGTCCTTGGCGTCCCGCACGAAGGACAGCGCGACCATGTCGACGCCGATCCGCAGCGCGAAGCGCAGGTCGTCGATGTCCTTCTCGGACAGCGCGGGAACGTTCACCGCGGCGCCCGGCAGATTGATGCCCTTGTGGTCGGAGATCACGCCGCCCTCGACGACGAGGGTGCGCACCCGCGGTCCCTCGACCTCGATGACGCGCAGCGCCACATTGCCGTCGTTGATCAGGATCGGGTCGCCCGCGGACACGTCGCCGGGCAGGCCCTTGTACGTGGTGCCGCAGATGGTCTTGTCGCCGGGCACGTCCTCGGCGGTGATGGTGAACTCGTCGCCCGCGATCAGCTCGACCGGTCCGTCGGCGAACTTGGCGAGGCGGATCTTCGGACCCTGGAGGTCGGCGAGCACCCCGACCGCCCTGCCGGTCTCGGCGGCGATCTTGCGGACGCGCTGGTAGCGCTCCTCGTGCTCGGCGTGGCTGCCATGACTGAAGTTGAAACGGGCCACGTTCATGCCCGCCTCGACCAACGACTTGAGCTGGTCGTAGGAGTCGACGGCGGGACCCAGGGTGCAGACGATCTTGGCTCGGCGCATGGGCGCTATCCTATCGGTTTGTTCCGCTCCGGAATATTCCAGGGGGCGGGGTGGCTGTGGGACGGTCAGCCATGCTTATTCGGTCGCCAGTGCATAAGTATCGCGGGCGATCTCCAGCTCCTCGTCAGTGGGCACCACCGCCACGGCCACCCGCGACGACGACGCCGAGACCAGCCGGGCGCCGGTGCCGCGAACCGCGTTGCGTACAGGGTCCATAGTGACACCCAGATTGTCGAGACCCAACAAAGCCGCTTCGCGAACGGCGGCCGAATTCTCGCCGACGCCCGCCGTGAAGGTGATCGCGTCCACCCGCCCGAGCACCGCGCTGAACGCGCCGATGTAGCGCCGCAGCCGGTGCACGTAGACGTCGAAGGCGAGCTGGGCCGCCTTGTCGCCCTCCGCCATCCGGCGGCCGATCTCCCGCATGTCGTTGTCGCCGCACAGGCCCAGCAGACCGCTGCGCTTGTTCAGCAGCGTGTCGATCTCGTCGGTGCCGAGCCCGCCGACCCGCTCCAGGTGGAAAACCACCGCCGGGTCCACGTCGCCGGACCTGGTGCCCATGACCAGGCCCTCCAGCGGCGTCAGGCCCATCGAGGTGTCCACGCAGACCCCGCCGCGCACCGCGGACGCCGACGCGCCGTTGCCCAGGTGCAGCACGATCACATTGGTGTCGGCCGGCTCCCTGCCGAGCAGCGCGGCGGTGGCCCGCGAGACGAAGGCGTGCGAGGTGCCGTGGAAGCCGTAGCGGCGGATGCCGTACCGGTCGGCCGTCGCCAGGTCGATCGCGTACCGCGCCGCCGCCTCCGGGATGGTGGCGTGGAAGGCGGTGTCGAAGACCGCGACCTGCGGCAGCTCCGGGCGCAGCTCACGGGTCACCTTGATCCCGGTGATGTTGGCCGGATTGTGCAGAGGCGCCAACGGCACCAGCTCCTCGATCGCCGTCACCACCTCGTCGGTGATCAGCGTCGGCGCGGTGAAGCGCGTACCGCCGTGCACCACCCGGTGGCCGATCGCGGCCAGTCGCGGCGAGTCCAGGCCGAGGCCCTGGCCGTCCAGCTCGTCGGCCACCTGGCGCAGCGCCGCCGCGTGGTCCGCGGCCCCGCCCCGCTCGCCGATCCGCTCCACCAGACCGGTCGCGAGCCGCGCGTGGTCGGTCATGTCCAGCAGCTGGTACTTCACCGACGAGGAACCGGAGTTGATCACCAGCACCCGGGTCGGCGCACCGGCCTTCGTCCCGTTCGCGGCGTTCACGCGTCCTCCCCCTGCGCCTGGATCGCGGTGATCGCGACCGTGTTGACGATGTCCTGCACCAGCGCGCCGCGCGACAGGTCGTTGACCGGCTTGCGCAAGCCCTGGAGCACCGGACCCACCGCGATCGCGCCCGCCGAGCGCTGCACCGCCTTGTACGTGTTGTTGCCGGTGTTCAGGTCCGGGAAGACCAGCACCGTCGCCTGGCCGGCCACCGCCGAGCCCGGCATCTTGGTCGCCGCCACCGACGGCGCCACGGCCGCGTCGTACTGGATCGGCCCCTCCACCAGCAGGTCGGGCCGCCGCTGCCGGACCAGTTCGGTGGCCGCCCGCACCTTGTCGACGTCCGCGCCGGAGCCGGAGGTGCCGGTGGAGTACGAGAGCATCGCGATCCGCGGCAGTACGTCGAAGCGGGACGCGGTGCCCGCCGCCTGGATCGCGATGTCCGCGAGCTGCTCGGCGTCCGGGTCCGGATTGACCGCGCAGTCGCCGTAGACGAGCACCTTGTCCGACAGGCACATGAAGAACACCGAGGAGACGATCTCCGCGTCGGGGCGGGTCTTGATGATCTCGAACGCCGGCCGGATGGTGGCCGCCGTGGAGTGCACCGCGCCCGACACCATGCCGTCGGCCAGGCCCTCCTGGACCATCAGGGTGCCGAAGTAGGAGACGTCGGCGACCACGTCGAAGGCCAGCTCGTAACTGACGCCCTTGTGGGCGCGCAGCTTCGCGTACAGCGTGGCGAAGCGCTCGCGCAGCGGCGAGGTCTGCGGGTCGATCACGTCCACGCCCGGCTGGTCCAGCGAGATGCCCAGATCGGCGGCCTTCTTGCGGAGCGCGTCCTCCTCGCCGAGCAGTGTCAGGTCGCACACCCCGCGGCGCAGCAGCACCTCTGCGGCGCGCAGGATGCGCTCCTCGCCGCCCTCCGGCAGCACGATCCGCCGCCGTACCGCGCGGGCCCGCTCGATCAGCGCGTGCTCGAACATCATCGGCGTCACCCGGGCGGACCTGGCGACCGACAGCCGCTCGGTCAGCTCGGCGGTGTCCACATGGGTCTCGAAGACGCCGAGCGCCGTCTCGGCCTTGCGCGGGGTGCCGGCGCCCAGCTTGCCGTCCAGCGCGAACAGCCCGGCCGCGGTCGGGAAGGAACCGGCCGCGACCGCCAGTACGGGCGTGCCGGGCGCCAGCCGGTTCGCCAGCTCCAGGATGTGCTGCGGCGGCCTCTCGTCCAGCGTCAGCAGCACCCCGGCGATCGGCGGCGCGCCCGCCGAGTGCGCGGCCAGCGACCCGATCACCAGATCGGCCCGGTCGCCCGGGGTCACCACGACGCAGCCGGGGGTCAGCGCGGGCAGGAAGGTCGGCAGCATCGCGCCGCCGAAGACGAAGTCCAGCGCGTCCCTGGCCAGGCCCGCGTCGTCGCCGAGCAGCACCCGCGCGCCCAGCGCGTCCACGATCTGCGCGACCGTCGGCGCGGACAGCGCGGGCTCGTCCGGCAGCACGTACACCGGGACGTCCGGGGTCCGGCCGAGCCGCTCCGCCGCCTCGGCGACCTCCGCCGGGTCCACCCGGTTGGCGATCATCGCGATCACGTCGCAGCCCAGATTGGTGTACGCGTGGTACGCGTTGCGGACCTCGGCGACCACCGACTCCGCGGTCTGCTCCCGGCCGCCGATCACCGGCAGCACCGAGGCACCGCACTCGTTGGCCAGCCGCGCGTTGATGCCCAGCTCCGCAGGGAGATTGGTGCCCGCGAAGTCCGAGCCGAGGATCAGCACCGTCTCGTAGTCGGCGGCCACCCGCAGATAGCCGTCCACCAGCCGGGCGGTCAGCGCCTCCTGGCCCTGCTCGGCCTGGAGGGCGGCGGCCTCCTCGTACCCCATGCCGAAGACGCTCGCCGGGTCCTGGGCGAGGCGGTAGCGGCTGCGCAGCAGCTCGAAGATGCGGTCCGGGGTGTCGTGCACCAGCGGACGGTAGATGCCGACGCGGTCGACCTGCCGGGTGAGCAGTTCCATCACCCCCAGCTCGACCACCTGGCGGCCGTCGCCGCGGCCGATCCCCGTGACATAGACGCTGCGCGTCACGCCTGCTCCGTCCGTTCCCGCCGGGTGTGCTGCCGGGCGCCCTCGCGCGTACGGCCGTACGCACCCCCGACGCTAACGCCCCCGCCCGCCGCCCGCTCCCCGGGGCCCCGACCCGGTCTTCCCGCGCCCGGCCGCCGCGGCGGGCACGCCTCGCGCCGCGCGGGACCGGACGTGCACGTAGGGTGAGGGAAGGTTACCGAGGAGGCCCCGCGATGGAAGTTCTGGCGACCGGAGTGCAGCGCGACGAGCGTCCCCTGCTGGAGGCGGCGTTCGGGCCGCGGCATCAGGTGCGGTGCCTGGAGACCTTTCTGACCATGGACACCCTGCCGCTCGCGGCCGGCTACGAAGCGGTCTCCACCAGCGTGAACGCGGTGCTGGACGCCCCGGTGCTGGAGGGCCTGGTGCGCGGCGGCACCAAACTGATCGCCCAGCGCTCGACCGGCTACAACAACATCGACCTCGACCACGCCGAGCGGCTCGGCATGACCGTGGCCCGCGTCGCCAGCTACTCCCCGTATTCCGTCGCCGAGTTCGCCTGGGCGCTGGCGATGGCGCTCAACCGGCGGATCGTGCGCGCCGCGAGCCGCACCCGCGACTTCGACTTCCGGCTCGACGGACTGCTCGGGCGTGACTTCCACGGCCGCACCGTCGGCGTGGTCGGCACCGGCAGGATCGGCACCGCCTTCACCGCCATCGCCCGCGGCTACGGGATGCGGATCCTCGGCTGGGACATCGCCGTCAACCCCGCCTGCACAGAACTGGGCATGGAGTACGTCGAACTCGACCGGCTCTTCCGGGAGTCGGACCTGATCAGCCTGCACGTGCCGCTGATGCCGTCCACCCACCACCTGGTCGGCGAGCGGCGGCTCGGCCTGATGAAGGACGACGCGATCCTGATCAACTCCAGCCGCGGCGGCCTGATCGACTCCGCCGCCCTGGTCGAGACGCTCCGCGCCGGGCGGCTCGGCGGGGTGGGTCTCGACGTGTACGAGGAGGAGGCCGGGGTCTTCTTCTACGACAAGTCGCTGGAGGTGATGACGGACGACACCCTCGCCCGGCTGCTGACCTTCACGCACGTCCTGGTCACCTCGCACCAGGCGTACTTCACGGTCGACGCGATCGACGAGATCGTCTCGGCGACTGTCCGCAATGTGGACGACTATGTGGCGGGCCGGATCACCGAGTGCACGCTGGTCCCCAGGAACCCGTGACCCACGGGGACCGCGGCCGGCCGGGTCCGGTGACCGGCCCGGAGCGCCCCGTGATCCACTGGTGACCGAGCACCGCCCGCCCTGCCACTGTCCGCCCTGCCACAGTCCGCCCCGCCACCGTCCGCCTTCGCACCGTCCGCTGTCCCGCCCGTGCACCCGCAGCCGACGCCCCACCGACGACTTACTGGAGACACAGCACCATGCGCATCGGAGTCCTCACCGCCGGCGGCGACTGCCCCGGACTCAACGCCGTCATCCGGTCCGTCGTGCACCGCGCGATGGCCGGCCACGGCGACGAGATCATCGGCTTCGAGGACGGCTTCGTCGGCCTGCTGGAAGGCCGCTTCCGCCCCCTGGACCTCAACTCCGTCAGCGGCATCCTGGCCCGCGGCGGCACCATCCTCGGCTCGGCCCGGCTGGAACGCGCCCGGCTGCGCGAGGCCGCCGACAACGCCGACGAGCTGTGCGCCCAGTACGGCATCGACGTGCTGATCCCGATCGGCGGCGAGGGCACCCTGACCGCCGCCCGGATGCTCTCCGACGCCGGGATGCCGGTCGTCGGCGTGCCCAAGACCATCGACAACGACATCAACGGCACCGACCGCACCTTCGGCTTCGACACCGCCGTCACCGTCGCCACCGAGGCCATCGACCGACTGAAGACCACCGCCGAGTCGCACCAGCGCGTCATGGTGGTCGAGGTGATGGGCCGGCACGCCGGCTGGATCGCCCTGGAAGCGGGCATGGCCAGCGGCGCGCACGGCATCTGCGTGCCCGAACGCCCCTTCGAGCCGGCGCAGTTGGTGGCGATGGTCGAGGAACGCTTCGCGCGCGGCAAGAAATTCGCCGTCATCTGCGTCGCCGAGGGCGCCCACCCGGCCAAGGGCAGCATGGACTACGGCGTCGGCGAGATCGACAAGTACGGCCACGAGCGCTTCACCGGCATCGGCACCACGCTCGCCATGGAGTTGGAGGAACGCCTCGGCAAGGAGGCGCGTCCGGTCATCCTCGGCCACGTCCAGCGCGGCGGCGTGCCCACCGCGTACGACCGGGTCCTGGCCACCCGCTTCGGCTGGCACGCCGTCGAGGCCGCCCACAAGGGCGCCTTCGGCCACATGACCTCGCTCCAGGGCACCGAGATCGGCCTGGTCCCGCTGGCCGACGCCGTCACCCACCTCAAGACCGTCCCGGAGAACCGGATGGAAGAGGCCGAATCCGTCTTCTGACGGCGGCCCGTCCCGCGGGGACGGAGGGGGGCGCCGGGCGGACCCCGGCGCCCCCCTCCGCAGTCCGCTAGGCCGGGCGGAGCCAGAGGGTGGCCAGCGGGGGCAGCGTCAGACTGACGCTGTGGGCGCGGCCGTTCCAGGGCGTCGGGTCGGTCTTCAGCGGGTCAGCCGCGGCGGCGCCGCTGCCGCCGTAACGCGGCGCGTCGGTGTTGAGCACCGGCTTCCAGACCACGTCGGGGGAGCCGAGGCGGTAGTTCTCACGCACGACGGGGGAGAAGTTGCTGACGCACAACAGCGGGTCGCCCGCGGTGTCGTAGCGCAGGAAGGAGAAGGTGTTGTCCTCCGCCGCGCCGCCGTCGATCCAGGCGAAACCGTCCGGGTCGGTGTCCAGTTGCCACAGCGCGGGCGTGGCCGCGTAGACCGCGTTGAGGTCGCGGACCAGGTCGCGGACGCCGCGGTGGTCGTCGGCCGCCGGGTAATCCGGGTCCAGCAGCCACCAGTCGGGCCCCGTGTCGTGCGACCACTCCGCGCCCTGCGCGAACTCCTGCCCCATGAAGAGCAGTTGCTTGCCCGGGTGCGCCCACATGAAGCCCAGGTAGGCGCGGACGGTGGCGCGCTGCTGCCACCAGTCGCCGGGCATCTTGCTCACCAACGAGCCCTTGCCGTGCACCACTTCGTCGTGCGAGATCGGCAGCACGTAATTCTCGGAGTACGCGTACACCATCGAGAACGTCATCTCGTTGTGGTGGTACCTGCGGTGCACCGGCTCGTGCGCGACGTAGTCCAGCGAGTCGTGCATCCAGCCCATGTTCCACTTCAGGCCGAAGCCGAGACCGCCGAAGCCGGTCGGGCCGACCAGATGCGTCGGGCGGGTCACACCGTCCCAGGCGGTGGACTCCTCGGCGATGGTCACGGCCCCGGGACAGCGCCGGTAGACGGTCGCGTTCATCTCCTGGAGGAACGCCACCGCGTCCAGATTCTCCCGGCCGCCGTACGCGTTGGGCAGCCAGTCGCCGCCCTCGCGCGAGTAGTCGAGGTAGAGCATCGAGGCGACCGCGTCGACGCGCAGCCCGTCGATGTGGAACTCCTCGCACCAGTACACGGCGTTGGCGACCAGGAAATTGCGCACTTCGGTGCGGCCGAAGTCGAACTCCAGCGTGCCCCAGTCCGGGTGCTCCGCGCGCCGCGGGTCGGACGGTTCGTACAGCGGTGTGCCGTCGAAGCGCGCCAGCGCCCATTCGTCCTTCGGGAAGTGCGCCGGCACCCAGTCCATGATCACGCCGATCCCGGCCGCGTGCAGCGCGTCCACCAGGAAGCGGAAGTCGTCCGGTGAGCCGAGCCGCGAGGTCGGCGCGTAGTACGACGTCACCTGGTAACCCCAGGAACCGCCGAAGGGGTGCTCGGCGACCGGCATCAACTCCACGTGCGTGAAGCCGAGTTCCTTGACGTACGCGGGCAGCTGCTCGGCCAGCTCGCGGTAGGTCAGGCCGGGGCGCCAGGACGCCAGGTGCACCTCGTACACCGAGAACGGCGCGCGGTGCACCGGGACCGCGGCCCGGCGCTCCATCCACTCCTGGTCCCGCCACTCGTGCGCCGACTCCGTCACCAGCGACGCGGTGGCCGGCGGCACCTCCGTGGCCCGCGCCATCGGGTCCGCCTTCATCCCGCGCGAGCCGTCCGGCCGGGTGATCTCGTACTTGTACGCCGTCCCCGCGCCGACGCCGGGCACGAACAGCTCCCACACGCCGGAGCCGCCCAGCGAGCGCATCGGGAAGCCGGTGCCGTCCCAGAAGTTGAAGTCGCCCGCGACCCGCACGCCGCGCGCGTTCGGCGCCCACACCGCGAAGCGGGTGCCGGTCACGCCCTCGTGCGTCATCGGCTGCGAGCCGAGCGCCTTCCACAGCTCCTCGTGCCGGCCCTCACCGATCAGGTGCAGGTCCAGCTCCCCGAGGGAGGGCAGGAAGCGGTACGGGTCCTCCACGACGTGCTCGCCGTCGTCGTACGTCACGGCGAGCCGGTAGCCCTCGGCGGGCAGCGCGGTGCCCTTGGCGGGCAGCACGCCCGAGAAGAAGCCGTCGCCTTCTGCCGCCAGCTCGGTGCGGGTGCCGCCGTCCGTCACGGCCGCCACCGACCGGGCGAACGGGCGCAGCGCCCGGACCCTGACGCCGCCCCCGTCCACGGGGTGCGCTCCCAGCACTCCGTGCGGGTCGTGATGGGCTCCTTCGAGGAGCCGCCACCGGTCGTCCGACCCGAGCCCTGAAGGGGCGCTGGGGGCACCCCCAGCGGTAGCTGGGGGAGGAACTGCGCGCTCAGCCACCACGGGCCCGGTGGTCGCGGGAACAACAGCGTCTGCCCCACTGGGGCGGTCTGTGAGCCGCGCCTCGGTGTTGGGCTGCTCGCGCAGTTCCCCGCGCCCCTGCGGGGCACGTCCGGCGTCAGGCGCGGCCGTCGGCTGAGGGGCACCCTCGGAGTTCTGCGGGGCACCCTTCGATGCGGTACCGGATGCGGCCGGACGTGGCGTAGAGCCATCGTAGCCGCGCGCCTTGGCCTCGGGGAGGAAACGATCGTCGGGGGAGCGGGTCACGGAAGGTTCTCCTCGGTGGGGGCGGCGGCCAGGCGGGACAGGGCGGACAGCGGGATGGGGAGCCAGGCGGGCCGGTGGCGGGCCTCGTACCGCGCCTCGTACACCGCCTTGTCCGTCTCGAAAGCCCGTATCAGGACGGGCTGTTCGCGCGGGTCGAGACCGGAGACGGCCGCGTATCCCGTCAGGAAGGCGTCCCGGTGCCGGGCCGCCCAGGGGCCGTTGCCGCTGTGGTGGGCGGCGTAGTCGAAGGACCGCAGCATGCCGGCCACGTCCTGCACCGGCGGCGCCGCGCGGCGCCGTTCGGCCAGCGGGCGGGCGGGTTCGCCCTCGAAGTCGATCAGCACCCATCCGCCGTCCGGGCCGCGCAGCACCTGGCCGAGGTGCAGGTCGCCGTGGATCCGCTGGGCGGTCACCGCGTGCTCGCCGGCGCCGCCGAGCCTGGCCAGGTCGTCGAAGGCCGAGCGCAGCGCCGCCGCGTGCGGGCGCACCGCCGGGACCTCCTTGGCGGTCTCGTCGAGGCGCCGGGTCATCGCCGAGGCGATCCGCTCCAGGGCCGGCCCGTCCAGGGTCCGTACCGGGAGGGCGGCGGCCAGCGCGCCGTGCACCTCGGCGGTGGCGCGGCCGAGCGCGTCGGCCTCCGCGGTGAAGTCGCCGTCCTCGGCGACCGAGGCGATGGCCAGCGCCCAGCCGTCGGAGGAGCCCGGCAGGAAGCGCTGCAACAGCCCGAGCGTGGTCGGTTCCGTCACGGCCGGGGCGCCCTGCGGTCCCGGCACGCCCTCGGCGGGCAGCGCCTCGAACCAGGCGACGGGCTCGGCGATCCGCCGCGAGCCGGCCCGGGACAGCGCCAGCGACAGCTCCAGGTCCGGGTTGGTGCCGGGGGAGACCCGGCGGAACAGCTTGAGGATGTACGTGTCCCCGTACACCACCGAGGTGTTGGACTGCTCGGCGGTGGACACCCGCGGCGTGAGCCCCGGCGGGAACTGCGCGTCCGGCTCGACGCCGAAGCGCAGCCGCCCGGCCCGTCCGGGCACCCGCAGCCGTTCCAGCAGCAGCGCGGCCAGCCGCGGGTCGTGCGGCGCGTCGTAGAGCGTCAGCCCGTCGTAGGGGCCGCCGACCGCGGGGCCGAGCGCGGTCCGCACCAGGGCCGACGGCAGCAGCGGATGCGCGCCGAGCAGCAGTTGGTAGCAGTCGGCGGGCCGGCCGGGCTGTTCGACGTCCACCAGGACGTGCAGCAGCCCCAGCGGGCCGAGCCGGCCGCCGGGCGGCACCAGTTCGGTGGCGGCGGCCAGCCGGAAACCGCTGATGGGCAGGCCCTTGCCGGCGAACCAGCGCTGTTTGGGCAGCCAGGCGCGCAGCAGCGGTTCCAGTGACCGCAGCAGCCCGGGCGCGAGGTCGCGCCCGGCCGGCGGGGCGGTGTCCCGCACGGTCGGTGGGGTCGTGGGCGAATTCGGTACGGACGGTGACGCGGGCACGGAATGAGCACGGGTCCAGGAGCTGTCCGACATGACGTCCTTTCCCCGGGGGAGTCGCGCACCCGGCCGCTTCGACGAGCGGCAGGGGCGCCAGCCTCCCGGATGACGGGTTCGGGCTGTCCGGCGACACGGGGAGCCTGCCCCGGGCGGGTGACAGGAAACCGCCGTACGGGCCCTGCCGACGTGACGATCATGTGTCACGCCAGGTCCGTGAGCCACCGGGTACGGCGGAACGTGCCCCGCGGTGCTGCTGGGGTACTCCGGATACTGCCAGGGGTCGCAGGCGCCCGCTACTCGGGGAGGACGACCGGGCACGGTCGGTGACGCGCTGCCCGGTGTCGGCTGCGGGGGGCCGGTCGTTCCGGCCCCCCGCCGTCAGGCCTGTTCGCGGCGGAGCCGGAACCAGTAGAAGCCGTGGCCCGCCAGGGTGAGCAGGTACGGCAGCTGTCCGATCGCCGGGAAACGCACCCCGCCGATCAGCTCCACCGGGTGGCGCCCGGCGAAGCTCCGCAGGTCCAGCTCGGTGGGCTGGGCGAAGCGGGAGAAGTTGTTCACGCACAGCACGAGGTCGTCGCCGGACTCGCGCAGGAAGGCCAGGACGGCCGGGTTGCTGGAGGACAGCTCGGTGTACGAGCCGAGACCGAAGGCACGGTTCTGCTTGCGGATCTCGATCATCCGCCGCGTCCAGTGCAGCAGTGAGCTGGGTGAGCTCATCTGCGCCTCGACATTGGTGACCTGGTAGCCGTAGACCGGGTCCATGATCGTCGGCAGGTAGAGCCGGCCGGGGTCGCTGGAGGAGAAGCCGGCGTTGCGGTCCGGCGTCCACTGCATGGGGGTGCGCACACCGTCCCGGTCACCGAGCCAGATGTTGTCGCCCATGCCGATCTCGTCGCCGTAGTAGAGGATCGGCGAGCCCGGCAGCGACAGCAGCAGCGCGGTGAAGAGTTCGATCTGGTTGCGGTCGTTGTCCAGCAGCGGGGCCAGCCGCCTGCGGATGCCGATGTTGGCGCGCATCCGCGGGTCCTTGGCGTACTCCGCGTACATGTAGTCGCGTTCCTCGTCGGTGACCATTTCGAGGGTCAGCTCGTCGTGGTTCCGCAGGAAGATGCCCCACTGGCAGTTCGCCGGGATGGCCGGGGTCTTCGCGAGGATCTCCGACACCGGATAGCGGGATTCCCGCCGTACCGCCATGAAGATCCGCGGCATGACCGGGAAGTGGAACGCCATGTGGCATTCGTCGCCGCCCTTGCGGAAGTCGCCGAAGTAGTCGACGACGTCCTCCGGCCACTGATTGGCCTCGGCGAGCAGCACCGTGTCCGGGTAGGACGCGTCGATCTCCTCGCGCACCTTCTTCAGGAAGCCGTGGGTGCGCGGCAGGTTCTCGCAGTTGGTGCCCTCCTCCTGGAAGAGATAGGGCACCGCGTCCAGCCGGAAACCGTCGATGCCGAGGTCCAGCCAGAACCGCAGCGCGGCCAGGATCTCCTCCTGCACCCGCGGGTTCTCGTAGTTGAGATCCGGCTGGTGGGAGAAGAACCGGTGCCAGTAGTACTGCTTGCGCACCGGGTCGAACGTCCAGTTCGAGGTCTCGGTGTCGACGAAGATGATGCGGGCGCCGTCGTACTGCTTGTCGTCGTCCGCCCAGGTGTAGAAGTCCCCGTACGGTCCGTCGGGGTCGCTGCGCGACTGCTGGAACCACTCGTGCTGGTCGCTGGTGTGGTTCATGACGAAGTCGATGATCACGCGCATGCCGCGCTGGTGCGCGGCGTCCACGAATTCCACGAAATCCGCCAGGTCGCCGAATTCCGGCAGTACGGCCGTGTAGTCGGACACGTCGTACCCGCCGTCGCGCAGCGGTGACGCGAAGAAGGGCGGCAACCACAGGCAGTCGACGCCGAGCCATTGCAGATAGTCCAGCTTGGCGGTGATGCCTTTCAGGTCGCCTACTCCGTCGCCGTTGCTGTCCTGGAAGGACCGCACGAGGACTTCGTAGAACACCGCCCGTTTGAACCAGTCGGGATCACGGTCCTTGGCGGGTGTGTCCTCGAAGGTGTCAGGGACGGGTTCGTTGACGATCAACTGAGTGACCCTCCGATCGAAGGAGACGGTCGCAGTGACAGTACGTGCGCGGGCGCGCGGCCCGGCTCAAGGCGCACATAGTTGTCCCTGCCCCAGTGGTAGGTGTCCCCGGTGAGCTCGTCGCGCACCGGGTACGACTCGTGCCAGGAGAGCCCGAGTGCCGGCATGTTCAACGAGACGGTGGCCTCCTGGGTGTGGAACGGGTCCAGGTTGACGACCACCAGTACGACATCGTCGCCGGACCGCTTGGAATAGGCCAGCATCGAATCGTTGTCCACTGGGTGAAATGTGATGTCCCGCAGTTGGCGGAGCGCCGGGTGCCGGCGGCGCAGCCGGTTGAGCGTGGTGATCAGCGGTGCCAGGGAGCGGCCCTCGGCCTCGGCCGCCGCCCAGTCCCGTGGCCTCAGTTCGTACTTCTCCGAGTCCAGGTACTCCTCGCTGCCGGGCTTGGCGGGGGTGCCCTCGCACAGCTCGAAGCCCGCGTAGACCCCCCAGGTGGGCGAGAGGGTCGCGGCCAGCACGGCCCGCGCCTCGAAGGCGGGCCGGCCGCCGTGCTGGAGGTAGGCGTGCAGGATGTCCGGGGTGTTCACGAAGAAGTTGGGCCGCATGTACGCCGCCGCCTCCCCGCTCAACTCCGTCACGTAGTCGGTCAGTTCCTGCTTGTCGTTGCGCCAGGTGAAGTAGGTGTACGACTGCTGGAAGCCGATCCGTCCGAGGGTGGCCATCATGGCCGGCCGGGTGAACGCCTCGGCCAGGAAGATCACGTCCGGGTCGGTGCGGTTGATGTCCGCGATGACCTTCTCCCAGAACACCACCGGCTTGGTGTGCGGATTGTCCACCCGGAAGATCCGCACCCCGTGCGCCATCCAGTGCCGCAGCACCCGCAGGGTCTCCCGGACGATGCCGGCGAAGTCCTCGTCGAAGGCGATCGGGTAGATGTCCTGGTACTTCTTCGGCGGATTCTCCGCGTACGCGATCGTGCCGTCCGCGCGGTGCGCGAACCATTCCGGGTGCTTGGCCACCCACGGGTGGTCGGGCGAGCATTGGAGGGCGAAGTCCAGCGCCACCTCCATCCGCAGCTCACGGGCGCGCCGGACGAAGTGGTCGAAGTCCTCCAGGGTGCCCAGGTCCGGGTGGACCGCGTCGTGCCCGCCCTCGGGGGAGCCGATCGCCCACGGCGAGCCGACGTCGTCGGGACCGGGCGTGAGGGTGTTGTTGCGGCCCTTGCGGAAGGCTGTGCCGATCGGGTGAATCGGCGGCAGATAGACCACGTCGAAGCCCATCGCGGCCACCGCGGGCAGCCGTTCGGCGGCGGTGCGGAAGGTGCCCGAGCGCGGCGGCGCGCCCTCCTCCACCACCGCGCCCTCCGACCGCGGGAAGAGCTCGTACCAGGAGCCGAACAGCGCCCGCTCCCGCTCCACGTGCACCGGCAGCGGCTTGGACGCGCTGACCAGTTCGCGCAGCGGGTACCGGTCGAGCACCGCCACCACCTCGTCGGCCAGCGCCGCCGCGTGCCGGGCCGCCGGGGTGCGCGAGGTGTCCCGCAGCGCGTCCACCGCCGCCAGCACCCCGGCCCTGCCGTCGTTCTTCGGCACCCCGGCCGCCGCCCGCTCGTGCAGCAGCGCGCCCTCGGCCAGCACCAGTTCGGTGTCGATGTCCGCGGGGATCTTGATGCCGGCCGTGTGCCGCCAGGTCGCCACCGGGTCCGACCACGCCTCCACGGTGTACGTCCAGCGCCCCTCGGCCGTCGGGGTGACGAACGCCCCCCACCGGTCGGTGCCCGGTTCCAGTTCCCGCATCGGTGTCCACGGCCCGGACCGGCCGGCCGGGTCGCGGAGCACGACATTGGCGGCCACCGCGTCGTGCCCCTCGCGGAACACGGTCGCGGTCACCTCGAACGTCTCTCCCACGACCGCCTTCGCCGGGCGGCGGCCGCAGTCCACCAGCGGACGGACATCGACGACAGGAATACGACCGATCATTGCCTCACCTGACAGCGCTGTGGATGGGACGGCGGAGATAAGAGGGGGCCACCGGTGACGGCGCACGGAAGCTGCCGGGACCGCGGACAGCGTCACTTCGGGCAGCTTCGCGCGTGCCCCCGCTCTTTTTAACTGTTCCCGCCGGAGCGGGGCTGCCTGCATGGCCGCTCCGGTCCGCGTTCACCCGGGTGGAGCCTGTACGGACCGGCATGCGGGTGCGTGCCGGGGTGTGCCGATGTGCGCGGTGCGTGGTGTGTGCAGTCTCGTGCCCGGACCCGGCCCCCGCAATCTGAGCCGCCTTCGGGAGCCTTCCCAGGACCGCCGGGACAAAGCACCCCCGCGGAAGCGTTTCGGGAGCGCGTCACGAATGCTCGAACCACCGCCCGCGCCGGGCCCCTGACGCGTACGCGGGGCCGACCACGGGCGCACCGCACACGCGCCCCGCGAGTGCCCCCGCGCACGCCCCCACCGTACGCGAAGCAACCGACACGCCCGCGCGTGCGTGAACTCCCGTGTCACCCGCGCCCCACGGGACACCCGCTGTTACGGAGCCGGCCGCGCGACCGGGCCGGCCCCGTACGTCCGGCCCGGCGGACCGGCGCCGCCCCGACTGCGACCGGTCGCCTCCGTGAGCCGCCGCAGCCGCGTTTGAAGCACCGGATCCCGGAGAGCGCCCCACGGCCCCCGCCGACGGGTTTACGGTCGGGTGCGTGAAGGCAATCCGTCGATTCACCGTGCGCACCGTCCTGCCGGAACCTCTGCGTCCGCTCGGGGAGCTGGCCCAGAACCTACGCTGGTCCTGGCACCCGGAGACCCGGGAGCTGTTCCAGAGCGTCGATCCCGCGGGCTGGCGGGCCGCCCAAGGCGACCCCGTCCGGCTGCTCGGCGCCGTGTCCAAGGAACGGCTCGCCGCGCTCGCCGAGGACCGGCGCTTCCTGCGTCGCCTGACCGCGGCGGCGGAGGAACTGGCCGACTACACCACCAATCCCCGCTGGTACCAGGACCAGCCCGACCTGCCCGCCGCCATCGCCTACTTCTCACCCGAATTCGGCATCACCGCCGCGCTGCCGCAGTATTCGGGCGGCCTCGGCATCCTCGCCGGCGACCACCTGAAGGCCGCCAGCGACCTCGGCGCCCCGATCATCGGCGTCGGACTGCTCTACCGGCACGGCTACTTCCGCCAGACCCTGTCCCGCGAGGGCTGGCAGCAGGAGCACTATCCGGTCCTCGACCCCAACGAACTGCCCGTCACCCCGCTCCGTACCCCCGACGGCACCCCCGCCGAGGTGTCCCTGCTGCTGCCCGGCGGCCGGTCGCTGCACGCCCGGATCTGGAAGGCCCAGGTCGGGCGGGTCCCACTGCTGCTGCTCGACTCCGACGTCGAGGCCAACCAGCCCGCGGAACGCGACGTCACCGACCGGCTCTACGGCGGCGGCAGCGAGCACCGGCTGCTCCAGGAGATGCTGCTGGGCATCGGCGGCGTCCGGGCCGTCCGCACCTACTGCCGGATCACCGGCCACCCCGAACCCGAGGTGTTCCACACCAACGAGGGCCACGCCGGCTTCCTCGGCCTGGAACGCATCCGCGAACTGGCCCTGGAAGGGCTGGACTTCGACGCGGCGCTGGAGGCCGTACGGGCCGGCACGGTGTTCACCACCCACACCCCGGTGCCCGCCGGCATCGACCGCTTCGACCGCGAACTGGTCGCCCGCCACCTCGGCGACGACGGCGAACTGGCCGGTGTCGACACCGGCCGGATCCTCGAACTGGGCATGGAGACCTATCCCGGCGGCGACCCGAACCTGTTCAACATGGCCGTCATGGGCCTGCGCCTGGCCCAGCGCGCCAACGGCGTGTCCACCCTGCACGGCTCGGTCAGCCGGGAGATGTTCGCCGGCCTGTGGCCCGGCTTCGACCCCGAGGACGTGCCGATCACCTCCATCACCAACGGGGTGCACGCGCCCACCTGGGTGGCGCCCGAGGTGGTCAGGCTCGGCGCCCGGCAGATAGGGGCCCAGCGTGCCGAGGACGCCCTGACGGTCGGCGGCGCGGAGCGCTGGGAGGCCATCTCCGGCATCCCGGACGCGACCGTGTGGGAGCTGCGCAGGGAACTGCGCGAACAGCTCGTGACGGACGTACGCCACCGGGTCCGCGAGTCCTGGCGGCAGCGCGGCGCGGGCGAGGCCGAACTCGGCTGGACCGACACCGTCCTCGACCCCGACGTGCTGACCATCGGCTTCGCCCGCCGCGTCCCCTCGTACAAGCGGCTGACGCTGATGCTGCGGGACCAGGACCGGCTGATGGAGCTGCTGCTCCACCCGGAGCGGCCGATCCAGATCGTGGTGGCAGGCAAGGCCCACCCGGCCGACGACGGCGGCAAGCGGCTGGTCCAGGAACTGGTCCGCTTCACCGACGACCCCAGGGTCAGGCACCGCATCGTCTTCCTGCCCGACTACGACATGCGGATGGCGCGGCTGCTCTACCCCGGCTGCGACGTCTGGCTGAACAATCCGCTGCGCCCGCTGGAGGCGTGCGGCACCTCCGGGATGAAGGCCGCGCTCAACGGCTGCCTCAATCTGTCGGTGCTCGACGGCTGGTGGGACGAGTGGTTCGACGGCGACAACGGCTGGGCGATCCCCACCGCCGACGGCGTCGACGACGAGGACCGGCGCGACGAGCTGGAGGCCGCCGCGCTCTACGACCTGCTGGAGAACCAGGTCGCGCCGCGCTTCTACGACCACGGCGCGCAGGGCCTGCCGGGCCGCTGGATCGAAATGGTCCGGCACACCCTGACCACACTCGGCCCCAAGGTGCTGGCCGGCCGGATGGTCCAGGACTACGTCCGCACGCTGTACGCGCCGGCCGCGCGCTCGCACCGGTCCGTGCACGGCGAGCAGGCGCGGTCGCTGGCCGCCTGGAAGCGGCGGGTGCGGGAGCAGTGGCCGCAGGTGTCCGTCGACCATGTGGAGGCCGGTTCCGTCGGCGGCACCCCGGAGCTGGGCGCCACGCTCACCCTCCGGGTGGAGGTCGCGCTCGGCGGACTCGACCCCACGGACGTCGACGTGCAGCTGCTGTCCGGCCGGGTCGACGCCGCCGACCGGCTCGCCGACCCCACGGTCACCTCGCTCAAACCGACCGCCCGCGCCGACGTCTCCGGCCGCTACCACTACGAGGGCCCGCTCACCCTCGACCGCACCGGACCCTTCGGCTACACCATCCGCGTCCTGCCCACCCACCCCCTGCTCGCCACCCCGGCCGAACTCGGCCTGGTGGCGGTTCCGCCCGAAACGGAGGGGATGACGGCGGGCGTGCTGCGCTGACGGCTCGCCGCCGGGGCCTTGGCGGCGTCCACGCGCCGGGGCTCCGGACGGGCGGCATCCGTCCGCCGCCCGTCCGGCCGGGGCGTTCGCGGCCCGGCTTGTTCCATTCGCTCCACGAACGGCGGTGGCCCGGCCCGACAGATGTCGGGCCGGGCCACCGGCATTGTTCGGGTGCCGCGGGTGCCGTCAGGCGGCCTCGCCGCGGGCGCGGCGGCCGATCGCGCCGCCCCGCCCGGCCGCGGCGCCGGGGCCGGTACGACGGCCGCGGCCCGCGGCGCCCTCGCCCGCGGAGGCGCCGGTCCGGCGGCGGTTGCCGCCGCCGGAAGCAGCGGCGCGCTTGGCGGCGGACTGGGCGCGCTGCTGCCGCTCGCCGCGCGCGGGCGCCTGCCCCGTGCCCGAACCGGACGACGCGGCGGCCTGGCCCGTACCGGTGCCGGCGGCCGCACCGCCGCGGCCGCCGCGACGGCGGCGGGACGTGCCGGTGCCCGCCTTGGCGGCGCGCGGCGCGGGGACCTCGGCGGCCGGGAGGGTGACCGGGGTGCCGGAGGGCTGCCGGGCGCCGGTGATCCGGACGAGATCGGCGTCGCCGGGCCGTACCCGGGCGGTGTGCGGCCGGATCCCGGCCTGCGCCATCAGCCGCGCGTTCTCCCGCCGCTGCTCGGGCAGCACCAGGGTGACGACGGTGCCGGACTCACCGGCCCGCGCCGTACGCCCGCCGCGGTGCAGGTAGTCCTTGGCCTCGGTCGGCGGATCGACGTTCACCACCAGGTCGAGCCCGTCGATGTGGATGCCGCGGGCCGCCACATTGGTGGCCACCAGCGCGTCGGCCGTCCCCGTACGGAACTGGTCGAGCGCCCGGTTCCGCTGCGGCTGCGACTTGCCGCCGTGCAGCGCCACCGCGCGCACCCCGAGGCCCAGCAGGTGCTTGGTGAGCCGGTCGGCGCCCCGCTTGGTGCCGACGAACATGATCACGCCGCCCTGGCGCGCCGCGATCTCCGCGGTCACCGCCCGCTTGGTCGCGTCGTCCACGTGCAGGACGTGGTGCTCCATCGTGGTCACCGTCGCGGCCGACGGGTCCACCGAGTGCGTGACCGGGTTCTTCAGGAAGCGCTTGACCAGCTTGTCGACATTGCGGTCCAGGGTCGCGGAGAACAGCATCCGCTGCCCGCCCGGCTTCACCTGCTCCAGCAGCCGCGTGACCTGCGGCAGGAAGCCCATGTCGGCCATCTGGTCGGCCTCGTCCAGTACGGTCACGGCGACCTGGTCCAGCGCGCAGGCGTGCCGTTCGATCAGGTCGAAGAGCCGGCCGGGGGTCGCGACCAGGATCTCGGCGCCGGACCGCAGCGCGGCCATCTGCTTGGTGATGGAGGCGCCGCCGACCACCGCGGTGGTCCGCAGCCCCAGCACCTTCGCGTACGGCGCGAGCGCGTCGGTGACCTGGGTGGCCAGTTCACGGGTCGGCACCAGCACCAGCGCCAGCGGGCGCTTGGCGTCGGCGCGCCGGCCGAGCGCCTTGGTGCGGGTCAGCATCGGCAGGCCGAAGGCCAGCGTCTTGCCGGAGCCGGTACGGCCGCGGCCGAGCACGTCCCGGCCGGCCAGGGAGTCCGGCAGCGTCGCGGCCTGGATCGGAAACGGTTCGGTCACCCCGTCGGCGTCCAGGGCGGCGACCAGCGCCGGGTCGAGCGGCAGCTCGGAGAACAGCTTTACGGGGGACACGGGTGACAAAAGAGGGTTTCCTTCCTCGTGCCGCCACGGCGGACGCCGTGTGCGGCTGCACGCGAGAGGCCCGCACCGTGCGGTGCGGGCCTCTCGTCACCGAGCGTTGCTGCCCGGTTACTCTGAATCAGAGGGCGCGGATGTTCTCCGCCTGCGGGCCCTTCTGGCCCTGGGTGACGTCGAACTCCACCTTCTGGCCCTCGAGCAGCTCACGGAAGCCCTGGGACTGAATGTTCGAGTAGTGGGCGAACACGTCCGGGCCGCCACCCTCCTGCTCGATGAAGCCGAAGCCCTTTTCCGAGTTGAACCACTTCACGGTGCCGGTAGCCATAACAATCTCCTTAAAGGCGGGGCAGTTTCCGAAACCGCACTGTACGGATCCGGGTCGCTGTAGATGATCACCCCACACCGGAGAATCCCGGCAAAAACAAAAGTGCGCCCGGAATCGCAATCATCCAGGCGCACAAAAAGTTCTGGGTACCACAACTGCAACGCATTCAGCTTAGCAGAGTCCGGGCCTGCCGTCCTGGCAGACCCGGACTCGTGTCGCTCAGCGGGTGTGACTCAGCTGACGTTGACGGCGGTGTCGTCGATGAGGAAGGAGGTGGCGAGGCTGGAGTCCTCGGTGCCGGTGAACTTCAGGGTGACGGTCTGGCCCTTGTAGGAGGAGAGGTTGACCGAGCGCTGGACGTAGCCGCTGCCCTTGTTGAGGTTGGAGTAGGTGGCCAGGGTGGTGCTGCCGGCTGCGACGGTGAGCTTGTCGTAGGCGGTGCTGGTGGTGGTCTCCTGGCTGCTGACGTAGAGGTAGAAGGTGAAGGTGGCGTTGGTGCAGGTGGAGGGGATGGTCACCGACTGGGAGAGCGTGTCGGTGTGGGTGGTGCCGTAGCCGTCCAGCCATGCCTTGTAGGAGCCGGAGTGCGCGGGGGCGCTGGTGCTGTTGTCGATGACGCCCGCGGACTGGGTCCAGCCGGTGGCGCCGCTCTCGAAGCCCGGGTTGGTGACGAGCTGCGAGGCGGTGCAGGTGCCGCCGCCGGACGAGGTGATCGTCCAGGTGAAGGACGCGGTGCCGGTGGCGTTGGTGGAGTCCTTGGCGGTGACCGTCACGTTGTACGTGCCGGTGGCGGTCGGGGTGCCGGAGATCAGACCGCTGGAGGCGTTGATCGACAGGCCGGTGGGCAGGCCCGTCGCGCTGTAGGTCAGCGCGCCGCCGTTGGTGGTGCTGGCCTGGATCTGCAGGCTGGCGGCGGTGTTCACCACGGTGGACTTGGCACCCGGGTTGGTGACGGTGACGCCGCTGGGCTGGGTGACCCGGCTGCCGACGTTGATCGCCGCCCAGGTGTTGGCGACCGTGTTGTACGTGGCGCTGTTGGCGCCCCACAGGTCGGCCGCGGCCTGCAGCGACTGCGTACGGGCCGCCGCGTAGTTCGTGGTCGAGGTGAAGCGCTCGGTCAGCGACTTGTACCAGAGCTTGAGGGCGTTGTCCCGGCCGATGCCCGGCACGGACAGACCGTCGGAGGTCGGGCTGTTGTAGCTCACCCCGCCGATGACCTTGGCGCCGCTGCCCTCGGAGAGCAGGTAGAAGAAGTGGTTGGCCGGGCCCGAGGAGTAGTGCACGTCCAGGCCGCCGAGGCTGGAGGACCAGTAGTCCTTCGAGCCGCCGTCCTTGCTCGGCTTGTCCATGTAGCGCAGCGGGCTGCCGTCACCGTTGATGTCGATCTTCTCGCCGATGAGGTAGTCGCCCGGGTCCGAGGAGTTGTTCGCGTAGAACTCCACGCCGGTGCCCATGATGTCCGAGGTCGCCTCGTTGAGGCCGCCGGACTCGCCCGAGTAGTTCAGGCCGGCCGAGTTGGCGGTGACGCCGTGGCTCATCTCGTGGCCGGCGACGTCGAGGGCGGTCAGCGGGTGTGCGTTGCCGCTGCCGTCGCCGTACGTCATGCAGAAGCAGGAGTCGTCCCAGAAGGCGTTGACGTAGCTGTTGCCGTAGTGGGTGCGGGAGTACGCGGCGCGGCCGTCGTCGGCTATGCCGTTACGGCCGAAGGTGTTCTTGTAGTAGTCCCAGGTCTCCTGGGCGCCGTAGGCCGCGTCCACACCGGCCGTCTGGGCGGTGGAGCCGTTGCCGTCTCCCCAGGTGTCGTCGGCGTCGGTGAACAGCGTGCCGGTGCCCGACGTGCTGTGGTTGAGGTTGTACGTCTTGTGGCCGCCGCGGGTGTTGTCCAGCAGCTGGTAGGTGCTGCCGGACAGCGTGGTGGTGATGTTCACCTGGCCGCTGTACTCACTGTTGCCGACACCGGTCTCGATGCCCTGGTACTCGTACAGCCGGGCGCCGGTGTTCGCGTCGGTGATGACGTGCAGCTGGTTCGGCGTGCCGTCGTCCTGGACGCCGCCGATCACCGACTCCCACGCCAGGGTGGGCGTGCCGGACGCGGCCCAGACGACCTTGTGCGGGGCGCCGACGGCGGCCGGGGAAGCCGCGCCGTCCGCCTTGGCACGGGCCAGCGCGGTGGTCTTCGCCGAGTCCGCGCTCTTGGCGGCGGTCGTACTGGCCACCGCGATCGAGGCGTCGGTCGCCTTGGTGACGCCCGTGGTCGCGCCGGCGCCGTCCTGATGCACGATCAGGTCGCCGCCGAGGACCGGCAGGCCCTGGTAGGTCCGCTCGTAGCGGGTGTGGAGGCTGCCGTCCGCGTCCTTGGACACCGACTTGACGACCAGCTTCTCACCGGCTCCCAGGTGCAGTGAGGATGCGGTGGCCGCCGTCCTGGACTGCGCCTGCGCGACCAGGGTGGCCTGCTGGCCGGCGGAGAGCGCGGCGGGCAGCGCTCCCGCTCGCGGCTGAACATGTGTACTGGCCTGGGCCGTTGCCTGGTCCGGCACGCCTGCGGAGGCGGTACCTGCGGGCAACGTGACCGCCAGCATCGCTGCACCGGCAATCAGCACTCCTGCGGCTGCTGCCGTGCGGGGGGATCTGCGCACTCGTCACTCCTTCTGCGGCGGTCGCGTGGTGCGCGACCGGTGACAGTCCGGGCAGGTGGGGTTGGTGATCTGCCCGGGTAGAGCTGGTAGAGCTGTGGCGTTGCTGTGGAACGGGGCACAGAGTGGCATCCTTTACCGGTACATGTCATTGTCGTGGGACGAACTTGGCTGAAAATCGTCCGTTGTTCGGTGAGCGGTGTTCGTATAACGGGCGTTTGTCATCGCCGTGTTGCACGCGGAAGAAGATTTTCTCCGGGCAATACGGGACAGGTACGGGCGGAACGTCATCCCCCGGAACCGCCACGCGCCGACGGGAACCGTCCGGCGCCGTGCGGCGTGCCCGCGGACAGGATGACCCGAACGCCCCTCTTGCGGAGGCCGGGGTGTGTCGACCCTGCCGGGCGCCCTCTTCCGCGAGGCGCGGGCTAGGCGCAGGCGTGCCCCGGGGTCACCGAAGGCCAGGCTTCCACCGCGCCGGCCGTACCGATGTATGCGAAGGAGTCGTCGGCGGCGAGCCAGAGGTGCTGGTCTCCCCGGTGGAAACCGGTGTCCCGGGCATCCGGGGGGAGGGCGACCCGGGCCGCGTACGAACGGGAGAGCATGCCGGGCGGCAGGACGTGGGAGGGGTCGCGGGCGTAGAGGGTGGCGCCGACCTCCAGGAAGCGGGCGGCCTGCCAGCCGCAATGAGCGGGCCCCACCGAGCTGTTGACCCGGGACAGCGGCTGCCGCCGCCCCGCCGCGTCGGCCCAGATCTCGTACGGCTGCCGGTCGGTGTAGGAGGCGGGAAACTCCGACGGATCACAGGAAGCAGTGGTCTCCGGCCCCCAACCGGGCCGCCCCGGCTGGTCCTTGGCGACGACGACGGCGACCTTCGTCCGCCCGCCGACGTCGTAGGAGAAGAGCACCCGGTCCGCCTCGGCGCGCTCCACCCGGTAGCCGTCGCGCGGCACATCCGGCTGGTCCATGGCGAACCAGGCGGCCAGCCCCTTCGCGGGGGTGGAGCCGCCGTCGCCCGCGCTCCAGCGGTCGGGGCCGCCGCCTGAATACGGCGGCCCGTCGCATTCGAGGGCGCGGGCCGCCGCCCCGGCGCGGGCCGCGACATCGTCTCCCCGGTGCGCCGCGACGAGCAGCGGCCCGGCGTACGGCGTCGTGGGCGCCTGCCCGCTGACCACCAGGGGGTGCCCGCCGCCACCGCACCCGGCGGCGGCCACCACCAGCAGCCCCGCCCCGACGACCCGTGCCCCGCGTGCCCGCATCCCGTACCCCCGTCCGGCCCGTCGCCGCTTTCGCCGACGGTCGGACGGAGCCGGACCCGTACCGGTTCCCCGGACAGGGCGGGGTCAGACCAGGCTGTCCCGCCACGCCTGGTGCAGACCCGCGAAGTGGCCGTCGTCCGCGATGAGTTCGGCCGGGGTGCCGTCCTCGACGATCCGGCCGTCGCGCATGACCAGCACCCGGTCGGCGATCTCCACGGTGGACAGCCGGTGCGCGATGATCACGGCGGTGCGGCCGCTCAGCACGGTGTGCATCGCGTGCTGCACGGCCTTCTCGCCGGGCACGTCCAGCGAGGACGTCGCCTCGTCGAGGATGAGCACCCCCGGGTCGGCGAGCAACGCCCGCGCGAACGCGACCAGTTGGCGCTGCCCGGCGGAGATCCGGCCGCCGCGCTTGCGGACGTCGGTGTCGTAGCCGTCCGGCAGCGACGCGATGAAGTCGTGGGCGCCGATCGCCTTGGCCGCCGCCTCGATCTCCTCCCGCGTGGCGTCCGGCCGCCCGATCGCGATGTTCTCGGCGACGGTCCCGGAGAACAGGAACGCCTCCTGCGTGACCATCACGACACCGCGCCGCAGATCGCCGCGCGTGAGATCGCTCAGCTCCACCCCGTCGAGCAGCACCCGCCCGCCGGTGGGGTCGTAGAAGCGGGCCAGCAGCTTGGCGAGCGTGGACTTGCCCGCGCCGGTGGCACCGACGACCGCGACGGTCTGCCCGGCCGGCAGCCGCAGCGAGAACTCCGGCAGCACCTCACCGCCGGTGCGGTACGCGAACCGGGCGCCGTCGAAGACGACTTCGCGGCCCGGCAGGTCGCCCGGCCGCTCCGGCAGCGGCACCGCCCGCTCGGGCGCGGGCTCGGGCACGGTCGGCTCCTGGGCCAGCAGCCCGGCGATCTTCTCCAGCGAGGCCGCCGCCGACTGGTAGGAGTTGAGGAACATGCCGAGCCGGTCGATCGGGTCGTAAAGACGCCGCAGATACAGCACGAAGGCGGCGAGCACACCGAGCGCCATCCCGCCGTCCGCGACCCGGTAGGCGCCCCACATCACGATCGCGGCGATGGTGATGTTGGCGATCAGCCGGGAGCCGACGACATAGCGTGCCATCTCCAGGATCGCGTCGCCGTTGGCCCGCTCGTGCCGGTGGTTCAGCTCGAAGAACGCCTCGTCGTTGGGCTCCTCGCGGCGGAACGCCTTGACCGGGCGGATGCCGTTCATCGTCTCGGTGAACTTCACGATGACCGCCGCGATCGCCGTGGACCGCTTGCGGTAGGCGACCATCGAACGGCGCTGGTAGACCCGGATCGCCCAGTACAGCGGCACGTACGACAGCACGGCCGCCAGGCCCAGCTCCCAGTCGAGGAAGACCAGCAGCGCGGTGATGTAGACCGCCGACAGCACGACCTCGATCAGCTCGTCCAGGCCGTCGTTGAGCAGTTCGCGGATCGACTCCACGTCGGAGGTGGAGCGGGAGATCAGCCGGCCCGAGGTGTACCGCTCGTGGAAGTCCAGGCTCAGCGTCTGGGCGTGCCGGAAGATCCGGCCGCGCAGATCGACCAGGACGTCCTGGCTGACCCGGGCGGCGGTCCTGATGAAGGTGCGCTGGAGGATGCCGGAGGCGATGCCGCAGCCCATGTAGCCGCAGGCCACGGCGATCAGCGCGCCGTGCCTCCCGTCGCGCACCGCCGGGATCGCGTGGTCGATCGCGTACGCCACCAGCAGCGGCCCCGCCTGCACCGCCGCCTGCTGGACCAGCAGCAGGACCGCGGCCAGCCAGACGCGGGCGCGGTGCGGGCCCAGCAGCGAACGCAACAGCGTGAACTGGGCGTTCTTCGGCGCGGGCAGGACGTCCTTGGCGAAGGGGTCGTCCGGCGGCAGCGCCGGGGCGACGGCCTCGGCCTCCTCCGGCTGCCGGGGTTCCTCGGCGTCCGCCACGCCCTGTTCGGTCACGGACGTCATCGGGCGTCGCTCCTCTCCAGCGGGGTGTGCGGTGCGCGCGGGGTGTCCGTGGGCCGGGTGTCGCCCGGTTCGTCGGCGCCCGACATCAGATGGCGGTACGCGGCGCTGTCGTGCAGCAGCTCGGCGTGTGTGCCGACGGCCGTGATCCGGCCGTCCTCCAGCAGTGCGACCCGGTCCGCGAGCAGCACCGTGGACGGGCGGTGCGCGACCACCAGCGCGGTGGTCTCCGCCAGCACCTCGCGCAGCGCGGCCTCCACCAGCGCCTCGGTGTGCACGTCGAGCGCCGACAGCGGGTCGTCGAGCACCAGGAACTGCGGGCGGCCGACCACCGCCCGGGCCAGCGCGAGGCGTTGCCGCTGCCCGCCGGACAGGCTCAGCCCCTGCTCGCCGACCTGGGTGTCCAGGCCGTCCGGCAGCCGCTCCACGAAGTCGCACTGGGCGACGGCCAGCGCCCGTACGATGTCCGCCTCGTCGGCGCCGTCCGGGCCCGCGCCCATCGCCACGTTCTCCCGTACGGTCGCGGAGAACAGCGTCGGCTCCTCGAAGGCGACGGCGAGCAGTTCGCGCAGCCGCTTCACCGGGAGTTCCGCGATGTCCGCGCCGTCCAGGGTGATCCGGCCGCCGGTCGCCCGATGCAGCCGGGGGAGCAGCGCCGTCAGCGTCGTCTTGCCGCTGCCGGTGGCGCCGACCAGCGCCATCGTCTCGCCCGGCCGGATGTGCAGGTCGACGCCCCGGAGCAGCTCGGCGCCGGTCTCCGGCGCGTCGGGGTAACGGAAGCGCACCCCGGTCATCCGCAGGCCGTCCTGATACGTCGCGCCGGCGCCGTCCGGAGCGCCCGCGACCTCCGGCTCCGGTGTGTCCATCGCCTCGAAGTACCGGTCGGCGGCGGTCGCGGACTCATTGCTCATCGCCAGCAGGAAGCCGATCGACTCCACCGGCCAGCGCAGCGCGAGGGCCGTCGACAAGAACGCCACCAAGGTGCCGGCCGACAGCTTGCCGTCCGACACCTGGAGCACCCCGCACATGAGGGCGGCACCGATCGCCACCTCCGGCAGCGTCATGATCACCGCCCAGATGTCCGAGAGCAGCTTCGCCTTGCGGATCTCGGTGCGCCACAGTCCCCGTGTCTGCTCGCGGAAGGCGCGCGCCTGGCTGCGGTGCCGCCCGAACGCCTTGATGATCCGGATGCCGAGCACCGACTCCTCGACCAGCGTCGCCAGGTCGCCCGCCTGGTCCTGCGCGCGGCGGGCGGCCAGCGCGTACCGCGTCTCGAAGACCGAGCACATGATCATCAGCGGTACGGCGGGTGCCAGCAGCACCAGACCGAGCAGCCAGGACTGCGCGAACAGGATCGCGAAGCCGATCACCACGGTGACGGTGTTGACCACCAGGAACACCAGTGGGAAGGCGAGGAACATCCGCAGGATCTGAAGGTCCATCGTGGCCCGCGACAGCAACTGCCCCGACGCCCACCGGTCGTGGAACTCCACCGGCAGCCGTTGCAGATGCCGGTACAGATCCGCCCGCATCGCCGCCTCGACCCCGGCCAGCGGCCGGGCCACCAGCCACCGCCGCACCCCGAACAGCCCGGCCTCCAGCAGCCCCAGCAGCAGGATCAGCCCGCCGCCCAGCCACACCCCGGCCGGATCGTGGTCGGACACCGGCCCGTCCACCATCCACTTCAGCACCAGCGGAATCAGCAGCGCCATGCACGAGGCCACGGCTCCCACCACCGCCGACCAGCCCAGCCGCCCCCGCACCGGCCGCACATACGGCCACAACCGCAGCAGCGACCGGATCGCCGATCTCGAACGGACAGCGGGCGCGGGGTCAGGGGTCGTGGCAGACATCACCCCTGACACTAAGCGCGACCACTGACACCGCTCACCCGATTTTCCGCCGTCCCGCCGGCGGGCGACGGGACGGCCGTCGGCTCCTGGTGCCTCGGCGCCGGTGGAGACGTCAAAGAAGCGTTCTCTTTGCCGCTCCAAGGGTGACGAATCATGAACTCTTGACCATCACATGACTCCACCGTGGTGCGCGTCCAGCGAGGATCACCGTCTGGACAACTCATGTCCACTTGAGTAACACCTGGGGTGGGGACGCAGTATGGGGTTTGTGGGGGGCAGGCGGCAGCATGCGCGAAAAGCGTGGCTGGCCGTAGTGGCATTGTGCGTTCAGCCGTTGGTGGCCGTGGCGGGACACGTGGCCGTGGCGGGCAGCATGCCAACTGCGGCGGACGTTTCGGCACGGGACCTGTCTCCCGAGGCAGCGGCGTCCAAGCAGGCAGCGGAGTCGGGCGACCCGGTCGAGGTCGCGTCCGAAACGACGCCGACCGAGCGCATCACCGCCCAGCCCGACGGTACGTTCAAGCTCGACGCGAGCACGACGCCCGTACGCGCTCGGCAGGGCAATGCGTGGGTGCCCATCGACACTACCCTTCAGTCACAGCCCGACCATACGATCCGCCCGAGGGCCGCAGCCGTCGACATGACCTTCTCCGGCGGCGGGTCGGATCCCTTGGCAACGGTCACGTCGGACGGCAAGACGTATTCCATAACGGCGCCGTGGACGTTGCCGGCTCCTACTGTGTCGGGTGCTACAGCCACGTACCCATCGGTGCTGCCCGATGTGGATCTGGTGGTTTCGGCCGGCGCCGATGGTTTTGCCGAGAACGTGGTCGTCAAGACGCGGGAGGCGGCGCAGAACCCGCAACTGGCGGCGCTTCGCTTCCCTGTGGCGTTGAGCGGCCTCACAGTGAAGCAGCTCTCCTCGGGCGGTGCGGCGCTGATGGACAGCACTGGGCGCTCGCTTTTCACGACGGGAACGGCGCTGCAATGGGACAGTGCCCCAGCAGAGCAGGCATCCGGTCTCCAGAAGACGAACCGGGATGCGGCATCTGTGGCAACCGATGACGACGCCACCAACGACCCCACGCCGGGATCGAGGACCACCGCCATGGGCGTCTCGATCGACAACACGGCAATGACTGTCACTCCGGACCAGGCATTTCTGGCCGATGCCGACACGGTCTACCCAGTGGTGCTTGACCCGCAGACGACCGGCAATCACCTGGCCGGCTGGACCGCTCTGTGGTCGAACGGCACCATGGCGTCGACATCGTTCTGGGATACGAAGCACTCGCTGGGCGTGGGCTACGACGCCTATGTGGACAACAAAAAAGTCAGATCGCTCTACCAGTTCGACACCCACGGCGTATCCGGCAAGCAGGTGCTTGAGGCCACCTTCACCGCCGAAGAGGTGTGGTCGGCAAACTGCACCCCCAAGAACGTCGATCTCTGGCGGACGAGCTCGATCTCACAATCGACAACATGGAACAAGCCGCCAAAGTGGTACACCAAAGTCGATAACCAATCCGCGGCGAAGGGCTATTCGTCCGCATGCCCCGGCGGCAACCTCTCTTTCAATGCGAAAGGGGCGGTGGCGGCCAGCGCGGGGCAATCTTCGGGCACCACGACACTCGGGCTGCGTGTAAGCGATGCCGATGACGACGACCCCATCGCCTGGAAACAGTTCGCATCCCCCAATGACGCCATCCCCACCCTCTCGGTCACTTTCGTGTCTGCTCCTGAGGAGCCCACGAACCTGCGCATGTCCGATCCGAACGTGGGCTGTGGGACGGAATCACACCCCTCCGTGATCCATGACGTAACGCCGACTCTGGCAGCGGCACCGAAGTCGTCGGACGGGTCCCAGGCGACCCTGCGACCGAATTTTCGTGTGCGGACTCCGGGCGGGGTCGAGATCGCCAATGGGCATCCCTCGGCCTGGACTGCGTCGGGCACATCGGGTACTTGGACCGTGAGTGGGCTGACCGATGGCGCCACTTACCACTTCCAGGCGCGATCGGAGTACCAGTACAACTGGAGTGGCCACAGCGGATCGATGTATTCCGAGTGGTCGAAGTACTGCTATTTCACGATCGATACGACCGCACCACCCAAGCCAGTTATTTCCCCCGCTGCCGTAAAAGGTATCTACCTCGGATGCGCCACTCCACTTGATGAGGACGATTGCACAGCTTACGGCGGCGTAGGGGTGGCCGGAGACTTTCTGATCTCCGCTGGCGCGTCCGACGTGTTGACGTACATCTACCAACTCAATGGCGGGCGACTGGTGCAGAAGACCTTCAAGAGCCCAACGCCCAGTCTGACCATAGAGATGACCCCGGATGTACGCGGAGTCAATGAACTGCAAGTCGAGACTCTCGACGCGGCGGGGAACCGTTCGAGCAGCGGATTCTTCGATTTCAAGGTTGCGGCAGGCGCACCTGCGGTGGACACATGGTCCTTCGACGAGGGCACCGGTACTTCAGCCGCGGACTCGGTGGGAGGACACACCGCGACGCTGGGCGGCGGGGCGACCTGGTCGAGCCGTGCTCGTCTCGGCAAGTCGCTTATCACCAACGGTTCGACTGCGTACGCTACAGCGCCTGCAACAGGCCTGGACTCGTCGCATTCGTTCACGGTCGGTGGTTGGGCCGATCTGGTGGGCAGCACGCAGAACTCGGTGATCGTCTCCCAGACGGGGACGAATGGTACCTCATTCGCCCTTTACTACTCCGCCTCGTACAAGGCATGGGTCTTCAACCGGTACACCAGCGACTCGGCGACACCCACGATCGTCCGGTCGGTCTCCACCGCGACGCCGGTTCCAGGCGTGTGGACCCATCTACTGGGTGTGTACGACGAACAGGCGCAGACGATTCAGCTCTACGTCAACGGTGTGCCGCAGGGGGATCCCGTTTCCTTCACCACGCCGTGGAAGGCCAGTGGGTCCCTGCAGATCGGCCGCAGCAAGATCGGTGGCGAATACTCGGACTATGCGAACAGCCGTATCGACGAGGTCAACTTCTGGAATCGCATCCTCGCCGACGATGAAGTAGCCGATCTTCAATCCATGGCGGTGGGGCCGAATACTCAGGCGCGGCCGGCCCTGGTGGCGGACTGGGAACTCAACGAAACATCGGGCAGCACAGCGGCCGACGGCACACCATATGCCAACACAGGAACAGTTGGCGCGGACGCGACATGGGTGAACGACGACACCATGGGCAATGTGCTGCAACTCGGCGGCAGCGTGAATTCCTATGTGAATTCCCCCGGTGCGACAGTGGACTCGCAGGGCGACTTCACGGTATCCGCATGGGTGCGGCTCAACCCGGATTCTCTGGCGGACACGTCGACATCACACACGGTGCGTGTCACGGGGCAGTCCGGATCAGTACGTGATTCGTGGGGCCTCTGGTACTCCCAGGCGGCCGGCCAGTCCCAGGGCGTGTGGGTCTTCGGCCGCACATCTGCCGACACGACGACGGCGACGACAACGACGGCTCCGGATGACGTAGTAGCCGGAAAGCTCGTAGACCCGGGGGAGTGGACGATGGTCACCGGTGTCTACGACGGCGCCCATGCCCAGATGTACCTCTTCGTCAATGGGGTGCCGCAGAATGTGTCCGGCAGCGACGGCAACACGGAATCCATCGGCAAAGGAACGACGTTCGCGAATCCGTGGCAGGCCAAGGGCGATCTCTCCATCGGTCGTGGACGTACCAGTAACGGCTCGTACGGCGATGCGACAACCGGCCTTGTCTCCAAGGTCAAGGTGTGGACGGGCGTAATGTCTCCGGCCGCCATCAACCAGATGTATACGGACGATTACCACATCACGTGGCCCGACGAGTAAGCAGATTCAATCGCGCTCACGCGCGGGACGGCCAGGCTCGATCCAAGAGGGAAGCGGAGTTCGGTGATGCGCGGCTTTGGGGTGGGGACCGTTAAGCAGAGGCAGCGGCGATTGCGACGGCTGTGGGTCGCGGGGGCCGTCATCGGAGCGGTAACGGCCACCGGACTCGGTACGGCACCTGCGGCGTGGGCGTCCGAGCCTCACGGACACCACACGGTGTCGCTGGAAAAGACGAAGCCGGGAACGGCCGTCCCGTTCCGCGCCTCGACCGTCAAGGCCAAGGATCCGGCGGTGGTTGCCGCGCGGAACGCGGCTCTTCGCAGCGCGAAGCCGGTTCAGTGGCCGACCGACGCCGATACCGCGGTCCGGTTCGTGCCGAAGGCGAAGAATTCCGTGAGCGCCGCCTCGGACACGGCCACAGTGAAGGTTGCCGCACACTCGGCCGCGACAGCCGCGGGTGTCGACGGCGCTTTGCTGTCCTTCACACGTCCTGCCGGCACGGGAGCGGCTCAGATCTCGCTGGACTACTCGGGGTTCGCCGACGCGTACGGCGGTGACTTCGCCTCCCGGCTGACTCTGGTCGAGATGCCTGCGTGTGCGCTGACCTCGCCCGAGAAGGCGGAGTGCCGCACGCGGACACCGCTCGCGGCGCACAATGACCTCACCGGGCGCACACTCTCCGTGTCGGTGCCCGCCGTCGCACCGGCGACGAAAGGTGATGCGTCCTCCACGCGGCTGACCGTGCTGGGCGTGACGTCGACGGCGAAGTCCGGCGCAGGTTCGTATCAAGCCACGGCCCTGGCCCCCTCCGGCTCATGGAATGCCGGTGGATCCAGCGGTGACTTTAGCTGGTCATATCCGATGCAGGTGCCTCCGGCAGCCGCCGGTCCGGCGCCCAACTTGGCGCTCGGTTACGACTCCCAGAGCGTGGACGGGCGTCTGCCGTCGACGAACAATCAGCCTTCCTGGGTTGGTGAAGGCTGGGACCTGCCAACGTCGTACATCGAGCGGTCCTACGACTCGTGCGACGACGACGGCCAGGACAAGAAATACGACGAGTGCTGGGCCAATGACAATGCCACGCTTGTACTCAATGGCAAATCGACCCCCCTCATCAAGGACAAGAACACCGGGGAGTGGCATCCGAAGGAGGACGACGGCGAACGCGTCATCCATTGGACAGGAGCTGTCAATGGTGACAACGACGGTGAGTACTGGACGGTCACCACACCGGACGGAAGCCAGTACACCTTTGGCCTGAACAGGCTTCCCGGCTGGTCCACGGGCAAGGCGGAGACCAATTCCACTTGGACCGTCCCGGTGTACGGAGACGACAGTAGCGAGCCGGGATACACCGGCGGCACGTCCTTCTCCGGCCGGTCGCTCACCCAGGCATGGCGCTGGAACCTGGACTACGTGGTGGACACCCACCAGAACGCGATGTCGTACTGGTACAGCAAGGAGAACAACGCCTACGGCCAGAACGGCACGACCACGGCGACCGGCACCACCTATGTGCGCGGCGGTTATCTGTCGCGGATCGACTACGGCATCACCGCTTCCACGGTGTTCGGTACGGCCCCCGACCAGGTGGTGTTCTCCACGCGGGAGCGCTGCCTGCCCACCGACACCGAACCCTGTGGGACGCTGAGCCCGACCACGGCAAAGGACTGGCCCGACGTTCCCTTCGACCAGATCTGCAACCTCGGCACGGTATGCAAGAACACACCCTCGCCGACGTTCTTCTCCCGTCGGCGTCTCGTCGGAGTCACCGCAAAAGTGTGGGACGCGAGCCTGACGACGCCCGCATACCGTGATGTCGACGCATGGACGCTCGACCAGAATTTCGTCGATCCCGGTGACGGCACGTCGGCGAGCCTGTGGCTGAAGTCGATCACCCGGACCGGCAAAGACGGTGCCGACCTGGCCATGAAACCCATCACCTTCGCCGGAATCCAGCTCGCCAACCGGGTCGACACCACGCACGACGACATCGCCGCTCTGATCAAGTGGCGCGTACGGACCATCACCACGGAGACCGGCTCGGTCATCACGGTCAACTATTCCGACCCGCAGTGCATCGTGGGAACCAATATGCCGTCCGCCCCGGACAGCAACACAAAGCTCTGCTATCCGGTCTGGTGGACACCGCCTCTGACGGCGAAGCCACAACTGGACTGGTTCCACAAGTACGTGGTCAAGCAGGTGAACGAATCCGACCCGAGCGGCGGGGCGCCTCTCAAGGAGACGGACTACACCTACAACGGGAACCCGGCCTGGCACTACGACAGCGATGACGTGATCAGCCCCGCCAGTCGCAAGACCTGGTCGGTATGGCGCGGCTACGGGAGCGTCACCACCACGACCGGAGACGCTCAGTCCGCCCGTACCAAGACCGTCGCGACATTCTTCCGGGGCATGGACGGTGACAAACAGTCCGACGGCACGACCCGTAGCGTCAAGGTGACCGATTCCAACGGCACACAGGTCACCGACTCCGACGAACTCGCCGGAGACGTACGCGAATCCGTCACCTACAACGGCGCTGCCGAAGTGTCCGGCACCATCACCGACGAGTGGATCCACCAGACCGCGACCGACGGAACCCGTATCGCGACCTTCGTTCGACCCGCTGCTGTCCACAACCGCACCGACATTGTCGGCGGCAGCCCGCGCACGACCACGTCGATCACGACGTACGACGCGGCCACAGGTGAACCCACCGAGGTCAATGACCTCGGCGACGACGCGGTGAGCGGCGACGAGCAATGCACACGTACGACTTACGTCAATAACGTCGACGCCTGGATCATGGCCGCACCGATCCGCGTCGAGACCGTAGACGTGAGCTGCGGTACGACGCCCAGCAGGCCCGACAACGTGGTCTCCGACGCACGTACCCTGTACGACTATGCGTCGTACGGCACGGCTCCCACGCATGGCGAAGAGACCTCGACCCAGCGCCTGACGTCGTACAACGGATCCACACCCGTCTATCAGACTGTCTCGAACAGCACGTATGACACCCAGGGCAGGGTGCTGACCGTCAAGGACGCGGCCGGCCACACCAGTAGTACCGCGTACACCCCCTCCTCCGGTGGGCCGCTGACTCAGACCGTCACAAAGGACGCCAAGGACTACGCGACCACGACGACTTATGATCCGGCCCGCGGAGTGGCCACGTCGGTTGTGGATCCCAACAGCAAGCGCACTGACTACGCGTACGACCCGCTGGGTCGGGTGACCGGGATCTGGCTCGCCAACAGGAACAAGTCCGCTGGACAGCAGCCGAATCTCACGTACACGTATGCGCTGTCGAATTCCGCGGCTTCGTATGTCCGCACGGGCAAGGTGCGCAACGACGGTACGTCGTACGACTACACCTACGCCATCTATGACTCCATGCTGCGCCCGCGCCAGTCGCAGACGCCCGCGCCCGGGGGCGGCCGCGTCATCTCCGAAACGAAGTACGATTCGCGCGGCCTGGCCGTGGAGACCGACGCCGACTACACCGACGGCAGCACCGCGTCGGGGACGTTGGCGAACATCACCTCGGTCGAACCCGCTCAGACACTCACCACCTACGACGGGGCGAGCCGTCCGACCGCGGCGGACTTCTACGCCAAGGGCACCAAGAAGTGGACGACCAGCACGAGCTACGGCGGTGACCGCACCACGGTCATTCCGCCGAACGGAGGGGTCGCCACCACCACGTTGACCGACACCCTCGGCCGCACCACGGAGACACGGCAGTACGACAACGGAACAGCCAGCGGGCCCTACACCTCGATCACCTATGGCTATGACGCGAAAAGCCGCCTGACCAAGGTCACGGACGCGGGGAACAATGTCTGGACCTACGGCTACGACGTGATGGGGCGCCAGGTCACCGCGACCGACCCCGACGCAGGCGCGACCAGGACGGCGTACAACGACCTGGACCAGATGGTCGCCACGACGGACAGTCGCGGCAAGACGATCAGCTACACGTATGACGAACTCGGCCGCAAGACGGGGATGTTCGACTCCGCAGTAGCCGATCAGAGCTCTGACAATCAGCTCGCGAAGTGGACGTACGACTCAGTCAGCAAGGGGCAGCCGACTTCGTCGATTCGCTATGTCAAGGATTCCACCACTGGTGCCACCTTGTCGTACACCTCCCAAGTCGGCGCCTACGACGAGCTGTACCGACCTACTGCCACCCGTGTGGTGATTCCCTCCGCGACGGGTGAGGGGGCACTGGCGGGTTCGTACGTCTCAAACGCCACATACAACCTGGACGGCACGCTCTACAGCACCTCCGACCCGGCGGCGGGCGGACTGCCGTCGGAATCGCTTGTCTACGGCTACAACGAACTGGGCATGCCGAAGAACCTCAACGGTGCCTCGGGCTATGTGCAGAACACCCAGTACACCAAGCTCAGCCAGGTCCAGCAGATCACCCTCGGCGAGTCCTCCAACAGCGCGACCAAGTGGGTCCAGGAGACCAACACCTATGAGGACGGCACAGGTCGTCTCAACCGTCAGCTGATCACCGACGACACTCACACGGCGCCCGTCGACGACACCCACTACTCGTACGACGACGCGGGCAACCCGACAGTTGTCGACGCGACGGACGACACCGGTGACGACACCCAGTGCTATCGCTACGACGGCCATGACCGGCTCACCCAGGCATGGACGGCCACCAATGGATGCGCCTCCGACCCCACGACCGGCATCCTGGGAGGTCCGGCGCCGTACTGGCAGACGTACAGCTACGACAAGTTGGGCAACCGTACGCAGCTCGTCCAGCACGGCACGAATACCGGCGCGCCCGACGCCACGACGACGTACACCTACGGCGCCGAGGACGGGTCGCAGCCACACACGCTGACCAGTTCGAAGACCGTCGAGGCCGGCAAGCCCGACAAGCAGAACGCCTACGGCTACGACAAGTCGGGCAACACCACCAACCGGACCCTGGACGGGACCTCGGAATCACTGCAATGGGACGATGAAGGGGATCTGGCCCAGGCCGACGACTCAGACGGTACCTCGGCGTCCTACCTGTACGATGCCGACGGCGAGCGGCTGCTGTCCCGGGACGCCTCGGGCACCACGCTGTACCTCGGCGACACCGAGCTGAAACTGCTCAAGGGCACGACCAGCACGAACGGGACGCGCTATTACTCCTGGGGAGACCAGACCGTAGCGACCCGCAGCGGTGACGGATCCCTTGAGTGGGTCCTGACCGACGCGCACAACACCGCCACGACCCAGATCGACGCCGACACCCAGACCGCTGTCCACCGGCGTACCGATCCCTTCGGTAACAGCCGGGGGTCGGACCCGGATTCCTGGACCGGTGACCAGGGCTTCGTCGGCGGCGTCGAGGACGACACCACTGGTCTCACCCACCTCGGTGCCAGGGACTACGACCCCACGATCGGCCGTTTCATCTCACTCGACCCTGTCCTGGAACTCACGGACCCGCAACAGATCAACGGCTACAGCTACGCGTCGAGCAACCCGGTCACCGGTAGCGACCCGTCAGGCCTGATGAATGCCGCTGTTGGTGGCGGTGGATACTGCGACGACTCCTGCCAGAAGGACATCGCCGCTCTCGACAAGCAGCACTCGGAGCAGGGCGCGGGCACGCCCAAGAAGAAGCACTGCAGTTTCTGGAACGTGAAATGCGGCGCCAAGGCGGTTGTTCACAAGGTCAAGCACGTCGTCGAGCAGCACCCGGTCATTGCCGCGGTTGTCGCGACGGCCGTCGTCGTGAGTGCTGTCGCGTGCGTCGTCGGTACGGGTGGCGCTTGCGCGGCTGTCCTCGTGGCCGCTGCGGAAGGCGTCACCGCAGGGGCGGAATTCGGCGCCACAGCGGCCGTGGTCAGTGGAGCGACAAGCGCGGTCGTGGCAGGTGGTGCGACGGTTGCGGCGGAGGTGGCGACAGCCAGCGTGGCCGCCGCCACGGTCACTAAAGCCGTCGAGACCGCCGCGAAGGAGGACGCTGCGGCGTCCGCGGGGGCGGACACGGCGGCGGCCGGCGCGAAGGCGAAGGCGGATTCCGGCTCGGCGTCAGGCGGAGAGCGGGCAGCGGACGCGGCACCGCAAACCGGCGCGGCGTGCAGCTTCGTACCAAGCACACCTGTCCTGATGGCCAACGGTAAGTCGAAGCCGATCGGGGACATCGCCGTCGGCGACAAGGTGAAGACCGCCGACCCGGACACCGGTAAGAACGACGGTTCACATGCGGTTACCGCAACGTGGGTCAATCACGACGACGACCTGGTCGACCTCACGATAAAGGTGCCCGGCGCGAAGCCGGCCACCGTACACACCACGTCCAAGCACCCCTTCTGGGACGACACCACCCACACCTGGGTCCCTGCCGGCACCTTGAAGCCGGGCCACGCTCTCAATACGGACCACGACCAGCACGTCACGGTCATCGCGGTGCGCATCACCGCAGGCGCGGCCAACCGTGACAACCTGACGGTCTCGGATGTCCACACTTACTATGTGCTGGCGGGAACCACGCCGGTACTGGTTCATAATTGCAACGGGGAAGTCGCTCAACAGCTTGCGAGTCGCTCATCGGATATTCATTCTCAAGCTGGTAGCCCGATAGCAATGTCAAAGTCGACTGTCAGTGTGATCCGGGCGCGGACACCGCACGGTACGGTTGATGTTGTTGCCGGAAGTGGCCGTGGACTTACGAAGGCGCAGAGGGAAATGATAGGAAAGGGAGAGATATTGGCGGATAATATTGCCGGAATGCATGCCGAACAGAATGCGCTTCTCTATATTAACAAAATGGGCTGGGAGCCAATTGCTGGAGGTGCGTCACGGAGTGTGTGCAACACCTACTGTGCGCCTCTCATTAGGGCGACCGGCGGGCGTATGACCGGTCAGACTTATCAGAGCGAATCGGGGACCATGGTTCGGACTTTCGTATGGTGAGTGAAGGTCGATCGAAAGTGCTGCAGTTCCTCGAGGTGGGAACCGCAGCGCAGGTAAAAGTCTTCGCAGCGTCTTGCGCTGAAAGAATGGCGCAACTTTTCACCGGAGTAGTCGGCCGAGATGCCGAGCGCCTGTCAGATGTCGAGTTGGCGATTAGGTGCATGGAGCGTCTCTGGGAGTTTGAGGCGGATGGGCAGTGGGATGAACTTTCCCAGTCATTCGAGAGCCTGCCGGAACTTTCTGGCGAGGACGAGCCGATGGGCGCTCTTGCGTACGCGTATGATTCGGCCGCGTGTCTCTATTATGCCAGTGTATACAGGGGCACGCTCGATTCCGTGAACGTGCAATACTGCTCAAATCACGCGCTTAATGGCGCAGGCTTCATGTCCGGCGAATTGAGTGATGGGGTCGATCGGGAGGAGATTGAGCTGGAATGCCAGCTGAGGGATATCGGTGACCTTTCTCTGGAGGTGATGCCTAATATCCCTCAAGGCTTGGTGGCTTCTATTCGTGCAAGATCGCGAGAGCTGTCTCGTATTCGCCTAATGGAACTTCTGAATGCGATGAGTTAGGGGATTTCCACCCTTTTGTGGCGAAGAGTCGGTGAGTGCAAATTTCTATGGTAAGTGGTGCCCGGTGAAAGGAGTTCGTGGTGATCGCCGATGTGCGGCGGGCGGCGGGGACGCGGACGCTGGTGGATTTGGTGTTGCAGTGGACGTGGGTGCGACGACGGAGCGCTGAGGGGGATCGGGCTGACCTCGATGACGGGGTGACGCTGAAGGTCTCCGGGTTCACCAAGAGCATTGGCGGAACGGCCATGGCGGGGAAGGCGACGCGGCTGCGGCCGGGATGGCTACTGGTTGCGGCCGGGCAGCCGCCCATATGGGAGGATCGCTCCGGGAAGCACCGGACCGAGCTTTCCGGACCTCTCGGGCTGATCGGGGATGGTGACCGCGTGCCCGCCGGACCGAAGTTCCGCCGGTACACGTTGAAGTCAGCGGGCCGTTCGTACGATCTGGCCGTACCCCTGGCTGACGTCGAGACCGTTCGGTACGCGCTGTCAACAGTACCGAACGGCGAGATTGTGGCGTGACGCAAGCGGCCCTGCGCCGGCACGCGGCAAGTCGCGCGGGCCGGGAATCCATTGAACGGGGTGTGGCCCGACGGAACTGCTGGCAAGGGCGCTGGCTGTGGCGGTTGATGTCGATCGCTCTCGCGGCATCCGGTGCCTGGCCGTGCTGCATGACTCCTGTCAGGAGTTCGCGATCCAGGCCCGGTCGGCCAGTTTCGGTCGCTCGCTGAGCGTGCTGGTCGTGACGTCCAATCGGACTCGTGATCACCGCCCCTGCCCGCCTGTCCGCAGGTCAGACCGTGAAACCGCCGCCCGCGTGGAGGGCGGCGCTGGTGATGTACGAGGCTGCGGGGGAGGCCAGGAAGGCCACGGCCGAGGCGATCTCGTCGGGATCCGCGTAACGGTCCAGCGCCGTGACCGCGCGGATGGCCGGGGCGTACGGGCCGTCGGACGGATTGGCGGCGGTGTCGGTCGGGCCCGGGTGGACCAGATTCACCGTGATGCCGCGCGGCCCAAGGTCACGGGCCAGGCCTTTCGTCATGCCCGTCAGCGCCGACTTTGTCAGGGCGTAGAGCGTCAGCCCGGAAAAAAGGGGTGCGTTCTGCCACGTTGCTGACGACGCGGCCGCTGCCGTCCGGGAGATGAGCGAGTGCGGCTCGCGCCGCGAGGTATGGGGCGCGGATGTTCGCCGCGACCGCCGCGTCGAATTCCTCGGCGCCGCCCGTCACGTACGCCGCCGCGTTGTTGTCCAGGATGTCCAGGCCGCTCAGCTCCCGGGCCGCCTGCTCCACAGCTGCCACCGCCGCTGCCGCTTCCTCGTTCTCGCGGTACGTGAACGCCACGTCCGCGCCTTCCGCCGCCAGGCGGAGTGCCACTGCCGCACCGATTCCCCGGCCGGCGCCGGTCACGAGGGCTTTCTTTCCCACGAAGGCGGGTGCCTTTGAGGTCATGACCTCCACCCTGGCGCCCGGCGCCTCGACCTTCCGGCGGGATCCGGACCTCGCTCTGTCTCCTGCGGAGGGCGTTCAGTCGGGGGCACCCACTTCCGCCAGCGCCGCGCCGCGTCCCCGCGCCCCTGGAGGGGCACCCTCTTTCGGAGAGGGCGGGTCAGGTGTGGGGGGCGCGGCGGAGGTTGCGGATGGCCGGGACGGAGAGGAGGAGAAGGCAGACCAGGAGAGCCGCGGCGGCACCGAATTGGAGGACGTGGCGGGCACCGAAAGCGGTGGAGGCGGGGCCGGCGAGGGACTGGCCGACGGGCGTCATGGCGATGGACCCGGCGACTTCGTAGGCGTGGATACGGTTGAGGATGTCGTTCGGGACCTGCGTCTGGACGCTGGTCGCCCAGTTGACGCCCCAGTAGGCCCACCCCATGCCGGCGCAGAAGACGCACGCGGCGATGGCCGGCACGGGCAGGCCGAAGCCGACGGACGCGGGCATCAGCGCGGTGGCGAACAGCGCGATCGAGCCCGCCCGCAGCGGGCGGTCCGCCCGCACCCGCATCGCGATGAGCGCGCCGACCGCGGTGCCGCCGCCGAGCGCGGAGTTGACCAGTCCGTAGGCGCCGGCGCCGTGCTCGGGGATGATCTGGCCCGCGGCGAGCGGGAGATAGGGCCCGAAGACGAAGATCATGTAGGCCATCCAGATCACGATCACCCCCCACATCCAGTCGCGCGCCCGGAACTCCCGCCACCCCTCGGCGAGATCGGCCTTGAAGGTGCTCGCGCCCTTGAGGACGGCGGCGCGCGGCGGCAGCGGGGCCAGCCGCAGTGAGATCAGGCACAGGGCACTGACCAGATACGTGGAGGAGTGGACGGCGAAGACGACCCCGGGCGAGGTGAAGCCGACCAGGACGCCGGCGAGGGCGGGCCCGGCCAGGCTCGCGACGGACTCCGCGGTGCGCGTCACACCGTTGGCGCCCTGCACATCGGTCGCGACGCGGACGACCGTACTGGCCACGCCCGGCTGGAACATGGCGGCGGCCGTGCCGTTGACGACGGCGATCAGCGCCATCTCCCACAGCGTGATCCGGTGGGTGAGGAAGAGAACCGCCGCGGTGGACTGCGTGCAGACCCGTACGAGGTCGGCGCCGATCATCAGCCGCCGGGCGTTGAAGCGGTCGGCGAACACCCCGCCGAAGATGACCAGTCCGGCGAAGCACGCGGTGGACGCGGCCATCACCAGGCCGATGTCACCGGCCGAGTAGCCGTACTGGATCAGCCCGGCGGACAGCGCGACCGGCAGCATCGTGTCGCCGAGCATGGCGACCGAGCGGGCGGTGAAGTAGAGCCGGAAGTTCGCCGACCACAGCCGGTCCCCGGCCGGAACGGCCCGCGCGTCGGGTGCGACGGATGCGACGGGTACGACAGGTATGTCGGGTACGGCACGTTCGCCGGCGTCGGCCCCGGCGCGGTCGGGGCAGGGCGCGGAAGATGTCACCTGCACATAGTGGACTGGACCATTCGACGGCGTCCACACCAATCCGTCCGGGAATCGGACAAGGACCGGACAGGGGCCGGACAAGGACAGGACAGAGGCCGGACCTCGTGCGGACCTCACCACACCTCGCCCGGCCTCCTCCGCCCCGGCCTCAGCCGATCGCGCCGCCCCCGCACGCCCGGTACAGCCGTACCGACCGCTCCGGCACGCGCACCACGCTGCCGCCCGCCACCGGCGGCAGGTCCGGCGCCGCCGCCTGGTCCTCCAGCGCGGTGTCGACCAGCAGCTCGTACGCCGTGGCCCAGGGCGCCCCCGGCAGGGCGAAGGCGGCGGGCCGCGGGCCCGCGTGCGCGACGAGCAGGAAGCTGTCGTCCAGGACGGGTTCGCCCCGCGCGTCCCGCTGCGGGATCTCCTGCCCGGACAGGAACATCCCCAGCGTGCGGCCGGGCGCGAACCAGTCCTCGTCGGTCATCTCCTCGCCGCGCGGCCCGAACCAGGCCAGGTCCCGCAGCCCCTCCGGCGCGTGCGCGAGCCCGGAGAAGAAGCCGCCGCGGCGCAGCACCGGATGCGCCCGGCGCAGTCCGATCAGCCGCGCCGCCAGGTCGGTCAGCGCACTCCAGGCGGGATCGCCGGCGAGCGACCAGTCGACCCAACTGGTCGCGTTGTCCTGGCAGTAGGCGTTGTTGTTGCCGCCCTGGGTGCGGCCCATCTCGTCGCCCGCGACGAGCATCGGCACCCCGGTGGACAGCAGCAGCGTGGAGAGCAGATTGCGGATCTGGCGGCGGCGCAGCGCCGCGACCGCCGGGTCGTCGGTCGGGCCCTCGGCGCCGCAGTTCCACGACCGGTTGTTGTCGGTGCCGTCCCGGCCGTCCTCGCCGTTGGCCGCGTTGTGCTTGCGCTCGTAGCTCACCAGGTCGCGCAGGGTGAAACCGTCGTGCGCGGTGACGAAGTTGACCGAGGCGTACGGCCGCCGCCCGCCCCAGTCGTACAGGTCGCTGGAGCCGGACAGCCGGTAGGCGAGGTCGCGCACGTCGCCGGCCGCGCCCCGCCAGTAGTCCCGTACGGTGTCGCGGAATCTGTCGTTCCACTCGGTCCACAGCGGCGGGAAGGCGCCCACCTGGTAGCCGCCGGAGCCGACGTCCCACGGCTCGGCGATCAGCTTGACCCGGCGCAGCACCGGGTCCTGGGCGATCACCGCCAGAAAAGGGGACAGCATGTCCACGTCGTGCATCGAGCGGGCCAGCGCCGCCGCCAGGTCGAACCGGAAGCCGTCCACGCCCATTTCGGTCACCCAGTAGCGCAGGCTGTCGGTGATCAGCCGCAGCACGTGCGGCTGGACGACGCTGAGGGTGTTGCCGCAGCCGGTGTAGTCGGCGTAGCGGCGGGCGTCCTGCTGGAGCCGGTAGTAGCCGCGGTTGTCGATGCCGCGCAGCGACAGCGTCGGACCGCCCTCGCCGCCCTCGGCGGTGTGGTTGTAGACCACGTCGAGGATCACCTCGATGCCCGCCGCGTGCAGCGCCCGCACCATCCGCTTGAACTCGCCGACCTGCTCCCCGCGCGTCCCGCTCGCGCTGTACGCGGCGTGCGGCGCGAAGTAGCCGATCGAGTTGTACCCCCAGTAATTGCGCAGGCCCTTGCGCTCCAGGTGCTCCTCGTGCGCGAAGTGGTGCACCGGCAGCAGCTCGACGGCCGTCACGCCGAGCCTGGTCAGGTGCGCGATCGCGGCCGGGTGCGCGAGCCCGGCGTAGGTGCCGCGCAGCTCCGGCGGGATGTCCGGGTGGGTCCTGGTGAAGCCGCGGACGTGCAGCTCGTAGATCACCGAGTCCGACCAGGGCGTCTTGGGGCGGTGGTCGTCCTCCCAGTCGTCGTCATCGTCCACGACGACGCCCTTGGGGACGTACGGGGCGGAGTCCCGGTTGTCGCGCACGGTGTCGGCGACCTCAGGCTCCGGCCAGTCGCGGACGTGCCCGTACACCTCGGGGACCAGCCGGAAGTCGCCGTCCACGGCCCGCGCGTACGGGTCGAGCAGCAGCTTCGCCGGATTCCAGCGGGCGCCGGTCCACGGGTCCCAGCGGCCGTCGACGCGGTAGCCGTAGCGCTGTCCCGGCAGGACGCCGGGCAGGAAGCCGTGCCACATCTCGTGGGTGAGTTCGGTCAGCGGCGCGCGCGTCTCGGTGCCGTCCGCGTCGAAGAGACACAGCTCGACGGATTCCGCGCCGGCCGCCCACAGCGCGAAGTTGGTGCCCGCGCGGCCGTCGGGCCCGGTGTGGAAGCGCGCGCCGAGCGGCTGCGGCGAGCCCGGCCACACGGTCGCCCGGCGCGGCTCGGGCCGGGCCGCCACTTCCGCGGCGCTCGCCGCTTCCCGATCCGCCGTACCGGCCGGCTGCGGTACCGGCGCCGCGGCAGGGGCCGGCAGCAACGGCGCCGGTACGACGCCGTGTTCGCGTGTCTCTGACACGTGTCCGCCTCCCGCGGCTCCGAAGGACCGTGCGGTGCCCGGCCGTCCGGGCGTCCCGTGCCCGGCCGTCCGGTCCGGGGAGCCGTACCGTACGCCGGGTGTCCCTTCCCGGTCGACGGCCGTTCCCCCCGCACCATTCCTCCATTCATTCCCACGTGCGGGTACGGAGTCACACGGTTGAACGGAGCACGTCTCGCGGACAGTCCGCGGACAGCGCGTTTCCCCTGTGCCGGTGCCGTCGTTGACGGTGCGTGACGAGAGCGGTGAGGCGCGTGCTGCGCGCGGGTGCGGGTGTGTTGCTGGGCGCGATGCTGGTCGCGGGGTGCGGAGGGTCCGGTGGTTCGGGCGACGACAAGGGCCCGGGCCCGGACGGCACCGCGGACTCCGCCTCGCACGTCTCGCGCGCGGCCATCGACGTGGCGCCGGGCGACGGCGCCAAGGACGTACCGGCCACCGGAGGGCTGCGCGTCACCGTCGACGGGGGCACCCTCACCGGGGTGACCGCCAGGAGCGCCGACGGCACCGCCGTACCGGGCGCGCTGTCCGACGACGCGCACACCTGGCGGCCCACCGGCCGGCTGTCGCTGGCCACCCGCTACAGCGTCGACGCCTACGCGGTCGACGACCAGGGCCGCCCGGCCGCCAAGCACGCCGACTTCACCACCACCGTGCCGCAGCACACCTTCATCGGCTTCTTCACGCCCGAGAACGACTCCACGGTCGGCGTCGGCATGATCGTCTCGCTGAAGTTCAACCGGCCGATCACCGACAAGAAGGCCGTCGAGGACGGTGTGCGGGTCACCGCGAGCCCGTCGGTGCCCGTCACCGGCCACTGGTTCGGCAGCCAGCGGCTCGACCTGCGGCCCCGCGACTACTGGGCGGCCGGCACCCGCGTCACCCTCCAGCTGCGGCTGCGCGACGTCGAGGGCGCGCCCGGCGTCTACGGCACCCAGTCCAAGGACGTGCGCTTCACCATCGGCCGCGACCAGCGCAGCACCGTCGACGCGGCGGCGCACACCCTGGTCGTACGGCGCGGCGGCACCGTCCTGCGCACCCTGCCCGCCTCCACCGGCGCCCCCGCGCACACCACGTACGACGGGGTGATGGTGATCGCCGAGAAGTACGCCGTCACGCGCATGAACGGGCAGACCGTCGGCTTCGGCGGCGAGTACGACATCCCGGACGTGCCGCACGCGATGCGGCTGACCAGCTCGGGCACCTTCGTGCACGGCAACTACTGGTCGCCCGCCGGGGTCTTCGGCACCACCAACGTCAGCCACGGCTGCATCGGCCTGCGCGACGTCAAGGGCGGCAGCTCGCAGACCCCGGCGGGCTGGTTCTTCGACCACTCGCTGATCGGCGACCCGATCCGGGTGCTCAACTCCCACGACCGTACGGTGGCGGCCGACAACGGCATGGGCGGCTGGAATCTGAGCTGGGAGCAGTGGCAGGCGGGCTCGGCGCTCTGACTCCCCGACCGCCCCGCCGGACCCGGTGAGCCCTCCCCAGGTCACACAGGCAATCGCACAGCCATCTGGGACGGAACGGTGACACTTCCGTGAACCCTTGCGCGGGTTCCGTGTGATTATCTGGCGCTGGCCGGGGGAGTTCCGGGTTCTGGGGCGGTAGGGGAGTCACGAAGTTGAAGCCGATACTGGCGGCGCCGGGTGTCAGAAGGAACGTTCTGGTGCTGGCGCTCGGTGCACTGCTGCTGTTGGTCACCGCGTGCGGTGGCGGTGGCGGCGGGAACAAGTCCACCAGCGGGAGCGACCCCAAGGGGGGTACGTCCGACGGCAAGGCGAGTACGTCGGACACGGTCGCCTCGACCGCCGTGGTGACGATCCTGCCGAAGGACGGCGCGACCGACGTGTCCACCACGGGCACCCTGAAGGTCACCGCCCAGGGCGGCAAGCTCTCCACGGTCACCGTCAAGGACGACAAGGGCGGCACGGTGGAGGGCGCGATCTCCACCGACGGCAGCGGCTGGGTGCCGGCCGGACACCTGGACACCTCCACGCAGTACACCGTGGACGCGGTCGCCAAGGACGCCTCGGGCCGTGAGTCCGACAAGCACTCCAGCTTCACCACCGTCACGCCGAAGAACACCTTCATCGGCTACTTCACGCCGGAGGACGGCTCCACGGTCGGCGTCGGCATGGAGGTCTACCTCAACTTCAACCGGCCGATCACCAACAAGAAGGCCGTCGAGGACGGCGTGAAGGTCACCGCGAGCCCGGCGGTCCCGGTCGCCGCGCACTGGTACGGCGACCAGCAGCTCTACATCCGCCCGCAGGAGTACTGGGCGGCCGGTACGAAGGTCACGCTCAGCCTCAACCTGGACGGCGTCGAGGGCGCGCCCGGCGTCTACGGCAAGCAGCACAAGGACGTCCACTTCACCGTCGGCCGCCGCCAGGTGAGCATCGTGGACGCGGCCAAGCACACGATGACCGTCTACCGCGACAACAAGGTGCTGCGCACCATCCCGATCTCCTCGGGCGCGCCGGACCACACCACGTACAACGGCAAGATGGTCATCTCCGAGAAGTACATCAAGACCCGGATGAACGGCGACACGGTCGGCTTCGGCGGCGAGTACGACATCAAGGACGTGCCGCACGCGATGCGGCTGACCACCTCGGGCACCTTCATCCACGGCAACTACTGGGCGGCCACCTCGGTCTTCGGCAACAGCAACACCAGCCACGGCTGCGTCGGCCTGCACGACGTGCGCGGCGCGGGCGACCCGAGCACCCCGGCGGCCTGGTTCTACAACCAGTCGATCATCGGTGACGTGGTGCAGGTGCAGAACTCCAAGGACAAGACGGTCCAGTGGTACAACGGCCTCAACGGCTGGAACCTCCCCTGGAGCGAGTGGACCGCCTGATCCTCGACGCCGGCTTGAACTGTCTCACAGACGGCCCGTCCTCCTCCGTGGGGGCGGGCCGTCCGTCGTACGCTCGCCGGTATGACTGTGACCCTTGAAGTCGACGAAGGCGTCGGCACCGTACGGCTGGACCGCCCGCCGATGAACGCGCTGGACTCCGGCACCCAGGACCTGCTCAAGGAGGTCGCGCTGGAGGCGTCGGGGCGGCCGGACGTACGGGCTGTGGTGGTGTGGGGCGGGGAGAAGGTGTTCGCGGCCGGCGCGGACATCAAGGAGATGCAGGCCATGTCGTACGAGGACATGGTCGACCGGTCGCGGGCGCTCCAGGAGTCCTTCACGGCGGTGGCGCGGATCCCCAAGCCGGTGGTGGCGGCCGTGACCGGCTACGCGCTCGGCGGCGGCTGCGAACTGGCGCTGTGCGCGGACCACCGGATCGCGGGCGAGAACGCCAAGCTCGGCCAGCCCGAGATCCTGCTCGGGCTGATCCCGGGGGCCGGCGGCACCCAGCGGCTGTCCCGGCTGGTCGGCCCGTCCCGGGCCAAGGACCTGATCTTCACCGGCCGGATGGTGACCGCGCAGGAGGCGCTGGCGATCGGCCTGGTGGACCAGGTGGTGCCGGCCGACGAGGTGTACGCCCGGGCCCGGGCCTGGGCGGAGCGGCTGGCGCGCGGCCCCGCCTACGCGCTGCGGGCGGCGAAGGAGGCCGTGGACGCGGGCCTGGAGACCGACCTGGAGACCGGCCTGACCATCGAACGCACGCTGTTCGCCGGGCTGTTCGCGACCGAGGACCGGACGACGGGGATGCGCAGCTTCGTGGAGGACGGGCCGGGCAAGGCTGTTTTCCGCACGGCCGGTTGAGTATCGTACGTATGACCGACTGACGCGTCCGTGACGGTGACGGAGGGTGTGCGGCCCACCTTAAGGCAACCTTATGGCAGCCTTAAGGAAAATGAGGCCGCCACCATCCACTGTGATGGTTGCAGCCGTCAACTCCGCAGGCCAGGTTGGTTGTTGAGGGGCGTTGTGTGCCGTCGTCATATGCCGAAACATGGGTGCGGAACGGTGCATTCCACCTGATGAATTCCGCCGGTTACCCCTCGCAGCGCTGCAATTGCAGCCATCATGAAAGACATGGCGGGCCGGGGAGGATCTGAGCAGCCGCAGCGGGTGAACACCGCGGCGGGCGTCGCGCCGCTCCTCGTCGAGGACGCGGCGGCCACGGCCCTCGATCTGGTCGGCGATCCCTCCCTGCGGGAGGTCCATCTGACCTCCCGGCCCGAATCGGCCTCCACCGCACGGCGGTTGTCCCTGTCGGTGGTCCGCGTCTGGGGGCTGCCGCAGATCTCCGACGTCGTGGAGCTGCTGGTCTCCGAGCTCGTCGGCAACGCCGTACGGCACACCGGCGCCCGTACGGTCGGCCTGCGGATGCAGTGGCGGCGCGGCTGGGTGCGGGTCGAAGTCCGCGATCCCTCACGGGCGTTGCCCTGTCTGATGCCGGTGCGCGACCTGGACACCAGTGGGCGCGGGCTGTTCCTGGTGGACAAGCTGTCCGACCGCTGGGGGGTGGACCTCCAGCCGCGCGGCAAGACGGCCTGGTTCGAACTGCGGGTCCCGGAGCGGGAGTCGGGGAACGTGTGACACATGTGAAGAGGCCCTCCGCGTCGTTGTGCGACTGCGTCGAGGGCCTCTTCGAACCGCCGTGAAGCAAGGGGGGTGTGGTTCACGGCGTCTGGGGAACGGCCGAGCGCGGGTCGGTGCGGGCCGTTGGGAAGACTCTGACACGGCGGGTGGGGCGGACACAAATTCACCTATCCGATCATATGGGTATGAATCGGGCATTTCACTTCGCGATGGACGGGTGATGTGCGCCACTCACCTTGTAAACCATGGATAAGTAAGCTCATCGTCTTCCAATGTGCGGACCCCGGGGAGGGTGTCAGGGGCCGCCCCTGAGCCGGGCCCCGACCCGGGGTGGGGGTAACCCCCAGGGGGAATGGGGGACACTCCGGATGGGACGCCGCGCCGGGCTGCGGAAGAGTCGGGGACACGACGACGGGCGCGACCAGCGGCCGTACCCGACCGAGGAGTTGACGATGGCCGCCACGACGACGGCACGCACCGGCCAGGTGGCCCCGTTCACCTCCTTCCTGCGGTTCGTGCTCTGCGGCGGCGGGGTGACCCTGCTGGCCAGCGGTGTGCTGCTGCTGGTCGGCGACAGGGTGCCGCTGGCCGCCGCGAACGCCGTCGTCACCGTCGGCTCCACGCTGCTGGCCACCGAACTGCACGGCCGCTTCACCTTCGGCCGCGGCGGCGCCGGCTGGAGCGACCACGCGGCCTCCGGGCTCACGGTGCTGATCTCGTACCTGTTCACCACCGGCGCGCTGCTCGGCTTCGCCGCCGCCCACCCCCACCCCGGCGCCCTCGCCCAGCAGACCGTCTACCTCACCGCCTCCGCCCTCGCCGGCCTCGGCCGCTTCCTGCTTCTCCGCCTGATCGTCTTCCGCCCGACCCGCCCCACCACGGCGCCGCGTCTGGGCCGCGAAGCGGTCGTGGCGGCGGCGTGAGCCGAACGGCCCGTCCGCCCGTCCGCCCGGCCCCGGGCCCCCGGCACCCCGGGCGCGGTGATACCTTCACGCCCCCGAGCCTTCCGAGGGAAGCGACCTGCCGTCGGCCGTGAGGACGGACATGCTGAAGCCACTGGGATTCTTCGAGGAGCTCTTCCCCGGCGCGCCGGAGGGCGTCTCGGCGGGACGCCTTCTGGAGTCGATTCCCGACACCCCTGCTGAGGACTCCGGGAAGATCGCGGCCTATTTGAAGAACGGGCACGAGATCTTCGACACGATGGGTGCGGAGCGGGATGTCGTCACCGGGGGGCGACGGATCCTCGGCGCGGCGTCCCTCCAGACGGACGGCGTCTGGGTGTGGCGCGTCGATCTCGCCCACTACGTACGGAACTACGGCGTCCTGCTCCCCTCCGACTTCACCGATCACGTACGACGCCTCGACCACACCGTCCCCGCCGTTCCGGACGCGCGGCTCGTCGAGCTCGCCGACGAAGTCCTCCCTTGCCTCGGCTTCCGCACGGACGGCGGCGGCGCCCGGTAGGCGATGCGCCTTCGCTGGGCCCCTGGCCAGCGCAAAGACGTTTCTCCGAACGGGGGCCCGTCGGGTAGCGTGGGGCGTTCGAGTATCTGATCAACTGCTGAACGCCACGCGCCGACGGGGGAATTGACGCATGGGTCGTCCGAGTGACTGGTATGTCCTGGACATGGATCGCGATCCGACACCGGGCGATCCGACGCGGGTGAAGACGCTCTCGCGGCAACTGCACGAATTCGCCGACGATGTCGAGGGCGCGCTGCGGCTGGTGAACGGCATGCAGTCGGAGGAGGCGATCCTGTCCTGGGCGGGGCTGTCGGCGGACGCCTTCCGGGACGAGTTCGGGTCGACGCCGAAGAATCTGACGAAGCTGCACACGTCGTACCGGATCGCGGCGGACGCCCTGGAGGCGTACTGGCCCGACCTGGAACACGCGCAGTATCAGGCGGACAAGGCACTGGCCGACGGGCGGACGGCGCACTCCCAACTGTCGTCGGCGCAGCAGCAGTTGCACGGCGCCGACGACTGGGTGCACACCGCGACGGCGAAGGCCGACTCCTACGATCCGGCGAAGAACCCGGGCAAGGACGTGCCGCCGCCGGACTCGGACCAGGTGCGGCAGGCCACGCGGGACGCCGCGGCGGCCAAGGCGCAGAAGCAGCACGCCCAACAGGCCGTCGGCAGCGCCCAGTCGGCGCTGGACGCGGCGAAGCGGCTGGCGGAGCAGGCGCGCGGGATGCGGGAGGACGCGGCCCGGCGGACGGTCGCGAAGCTGCACGAGGCGTCGGACGCCGGTATCCACAACCGCCATTGGTGGCAGAAGGCGGTGCACTGGGTCGCCGACCACTGGGACGAGATCGTCACGGTATGCAAGTGGATCGTGGCGATCCTCGGCATCGTCGTGATGATCATCGGCGGCCCGCTGGCGTGGCTGGTCGTCGCGGCGGCGATGGTGGTGCTCGCCGACACGGTCATGAAATACATCCAGGGCAAGGCGAGCCTGTGGGACGTGCTCTTCGCCGCCCTCGACTGCATCCCGATGACCAAGGGCATCACGTCCCTGGGCAAGCTCGCCGAACTCTACAAAGCCGGCGGCCTCCTGAAGATCGGCGCCCACGCGCTGGGCTCGGCCAAGGGCGCGCTGAAGAACATGGCGACGCTGATCCGGGACGGCGGGGAGGGGCTGCGGGCGATCACCGTCGCCTTCAAGGGCGGCGACCGGCTGCCCGGCGGCACCATCCCCTTCCGGGACCTGTCGCCGAAGGCCAAGCAGTTGGTGAAGGCGCTCCAGGACGGCCACATCGAGATCCGGCCCGGCGAAGTGAATGTGAAGCACCTGGCCGAACTCCAGAAATTCGCCGGCGTGGAGCACGCCATTGTCCAGAGCCCGACCGGCGAACTGCGGCTCTTCCGGGGCACGGACGTCGGCAGCTCCATTCCCAAGGACCTGCGCGGCAAGGGCTACAAATTCACCGTCCACACCCACCCGGAGGACCGCATACCCGGGCCGCCGACCGACATCGAGCGCGCTCAGGGAATGCGGAACAGCATGCAGTTCGACCTCGACAACAAGGCGAGCAAGCATCTGGAAGCCGTTGTCAGCCGCGACGGAAATGTGACGTTCTTCGACCACAATGGAATTCGTGACGTGCCGCAGGGTGAATATCCGCCGGGCGGCCCGATGAATGACCGCGGCTACGTGGTGAGAGTGCCTCATGTATAGTCGGCCGGAATCAACAGTGGTGAGAGTACGGAGGATTCGGGCGTGCTGACCGCATTCAACGCCTGCCTGTTCTGCGGACGTTATGTCCTCCAGGTGCCGGGCTGGACGACGCTGCTGAAGAGCTATCGGATGCTGCGGGCGTCGTGGGTGCCGGACGAGGCTTTCCTCGAAGGCGCGTTCCACCACTCCTGCCTGCGCGCTTCGCCGCACCGGCACGCCTTCCGCGAGGACGCGCTGTTGATGCTCACCCAGGGCGACCACGACATCGAGGCCGAGGTCGACGGCAAGGTGCTGCGGCACCGGCGGCCCGGGATGGCGTTCACCGAGCCGGTGTACTCCGGACCGTCCGGCGCCCTGTTCCGGCACGTCAACACGGACGACTGGGTCTTCGTCGAGAAGAGCGGCCCCTGGCATTTCCTCTCGGCGGCGGAGGTGCGGACGCTGACCGCGGACGGGGTGCTGCGCAAGTCCGTCGAGACGGGTCCGACACGGCTGCCGCGTGACCCCGGGGAATCCGTCGGTGACTGGTCGCTGCCCACGCTGCTGGACTTCCTCGAGGTCCGCGACCTCTACCAGGAGGTGCTCGACCGGCTCGATCCGGAGTACACCTTCTACGAATACAGCGCACTGCCGCCGAAATTCTTTCTCGACTACTCCGTGGAATGCGTTCAGCCGCTCCCCGTGGACCTGGTCGAATTCCTCGGCGGCTACACCTACCGCTCCCGCAGCCTGGACTGGGAGGAGGACGGCGTATGAGTGAGGACCGGCTCGCGATACCGCTGGATCTGCTGGAGGACTTCGCGACGATGCTCGGGTCGATCACCAAGCGGCTGGACGACACGAAGGCGACCTTCGGGGCGTTCGAGGAGGACATGGGGGACGGCAGCGTCGCCGACGCGCTCGATCACTTCCAGCACAATTGGAAGGACGGCAGGGGCGACATCCACAAGCAGCTCAGCGGGCTGGAGAAGATGGCGACCACCGTGGTGCGGGAGATCCGCAAGGTGGACGACGACCTGGCCAAGCAGCTCGCCGATTCCGCCAAGGGCGACCCGAAGCAGCCCGCGCCGCACGGCGCGCAGTAGCGCAGCAGCAGGGAGGAGGACGGCGAGATGAGCGAGAGTCCGCGGACCGTGGCCGGCGCCGCGACCGCGCCGCCGGTCGGGGTGTCCCTGGCCGTGCCCGAGACATGGTGGGAGTTCGACGTACGGCCGGAGGGCCGCGACGAGACGATCCGCGCGCTGATCGACGCACGGGTGCGGGCGGTGCCGGAGCTGGCGCCGTACCGCAAGGACCTGGTCGCGCTGCTGCGCAGGATGGCGCGGGACGCGCACGACGCGGGCGCGCTCTACTGCGGCTGCATGGCCGAGAATTTCGAGGGCGTGCCGCTGACCGCGATGGTCACCGTCACCGTGGTCGGAGCCACCGACGCGCAGGGCGCCGCGCTCAGCACCGACCCGCAGGCGATCGCCCAGTCGCTCAAGACGATCACACCTCGGCGCGAGGGCGACGCCTGGCGGAAGGTGAGCACCGTCGAGATCCCCGGCGTCGGCCTGTGCGCGCGCACGGTCGGCGTGGAGGACGTGCCCGTGGAACGCGGCGACACCCGGACCGTACGGATGGCGCTCACCCAGACGTACATCCCGATCCCCGGCAGGAGCGAGGAGATCGTGCTGGTCTCCGGCGCCAGCCCCGTACTGGACCTCGCCGAGGCGTTCCACGACATCTTCGACGCCGTCACGGGCACCTTCCGCTTCGCCGGGTGACGCGAGCGGGCGGGCCGGACGTGGGGAGACGTCCGGACCGCCCGTCGGCGTGCGCGGGGAGGCGCTGGGAAGTGGACCGAAAGGGCCGGCCGGGGTCAGCTGCCGAAGACCTGGACGTCCCAGAGCGAGTAGCCGTACGGGGTGGCGCGCTGGGTGCCGTAGACGCGGACGTAGCGGCCGGTGCACGTGACCGGGATCGTCTGGACGCCGCCGGTGCCGTTGGTGGTGCTGTAGCAAGTGGTCCAGTTGGTGCCGTCGTTGGACACCTGGATCTGGAACGCCTTGGCGTACGCGGCCTCCCAGTTGAGCTTGACCTGCTTGATCGCGTGCGAGGCGCCGAGGTCGACGCGCAGCCACTGCGGGTCGCTGAAGGCGCTGGACCAGCGGGTGGTGGAGCTGCCGTCGACGGCGGCCGAGGCCGGGGTGCCGGCGTTCTCGGTGGAGGAGGCGGTCGCGGTCTTGTTCAGCGCCAGGTCGGCGCCGTTGGACGGCGGAGTGGTGCTGCCCGGGCCCTTGTTGTAGACGGCCACGTAGTCGATGTTCATCTGGCCGCCGCTGACGGTGGCCGCGTTGGGGCCGCCGCCGAAGGCGTCGGGGAAGCCGCCGCCCATGGCGAGGTCGTAGATGATGAAGAACGGGTGGTCGACGGCCGCGGTCCAGGTGTCGGCGGGCACCTGCGTGGAGTTGACGGTGAAGTAGTTGTTCCCGTCGAGATACCAGCGGATCTGCTCGGGCGAGACCGAGCGGTCGATCTGCACGGCGTAGGTGTGGTAGCCGGTCTGGCAGCCGGAGCAGGCGCGTTCGCCGCTGCCGATGCCGGTGGACTCGTTGCACGGCCCGCCGGGGTTGGTGCCGCAGTGCAGCGTGCCGAAGACCGAGCTGCGGGCGTTGATGTCCTCCAGGATGTCCACCTCGCCGGAGGTCGGCCAGGTGGTGCCGGTGCGCAGCGTCGAGCCGAGCATCCAGAACGCGGGCCAGTAGCCGGCGCCGTTGGCCGTGGTGAGGTTCGGCTGCTGGATCGAGGACTGCATCATCACCACGCCGCCGGGCGGCGCCCCGAAGGACGAGGACTGCGTCTCGATCCGGCCCGACGTCCAGCCCGCGCGCGGGTCGCTGCCCGAGTGCAGGGCTTTCAGCACCAGATGGCCGTTGCCGTCCTGGAAGACGTTGGCCGTGCTGTTGGTCATGGTCTCGATCTCACCGGTGCCGAAGCTGCTGCCGGGGCCGGTGTCGTACTTCCAGTCGCCGGTGTTGACACCGCTGCCCGAGGCGCCGTTGAAGTCGTCGCTCCAGGTGGTGGTGAAGCCGGACGGCGGGGCGGGTACGGCGCTCGGCGCCGCTGCTTTCGGTGCGGCGGCCTTCTGACCGGCGGCGGCCGTGGGGGTGGCCGCGCCTCCGGGGCTCGCCAGCGCCGTCAGGCCCGCCAGGCTCAGCGCGCCGACGGCCAGCGCGGCGAGGGCGAGCCGTGCGCGGGGGCGCCGCGTGCGGTGCTGTGGTGCGTGTCCGGTGGACATGCGAAGTCTCCTGTCCCGATGAAGCGTTGTGGGGGGCTGTGAGAGCGCTCTCTCGGCAGGGAATTGTCTATAACCCGCTCATCGGTGCGTCAAGGCGTGGAGCAGGAAACGCAGGTGACAGGTGGTGACGTGTGGTGCGGATGGGAGCACGACATCGGATGGCAGCACGACATCGGGTGGGAGCGCGACATCGGGTGGGAGCGCGAAAGGCGGCGGGCCCGGGAAACGTTCCCCCGGGCCCGCCGCCGTACGCGAAGGGGGCGCGATCAGCCGCGCGGCGCCAGGATCCGCGCGAGCACGTCGTGCACGTACGTGTTCGGGTGCTTGCCGCTGAACTCCGCGGACAGCGGGCCGCTCGCCGTCACCGGCACGTCGACACTGGTGTGACCGGACGTCGTCCAGTCGATCACGAAGGTGCGGTCGCTGCCCCGGATCGAGAAGGGACCGTCCTCCCTGGAGATGCCGTCGCCGGACTCGTCGGCGGTGTCCGTGGCCTCCTCGACCGACAGGCCGCCGGTCTCGTGGTCGCCGGTGACGACCAGCAGCGTGTCGGGGTGCGTGGCGACGTACGCGCGCGCGATCGCGACGGTCTTCTCCAGCTGCTGCATCGACTGGAGCACGCGGGCGCCGTTGTTGGAGTGCGCGAACTCGTCGGTGCCCTCCTCCTCGACCATGAGGAAGAAGCCCTTCTTGTTCTTCGACAGGGTGCTGAGCGCCTTGTCGGTCATGGTGGGCAGGTCCACCACCGGGCTGTAGACGTCGCCCTGGCCCTCGGGCCGCTGCTGGAACATCTCCTCGTTGGCGAACAGGCCGAGCAGCTTGGAGCCCTTGGCCTTGTCCAGCTGCTTGGCCGAGTTGACGTACGTGTAGCCCTTGTTCTTCGCCTTGTTGATCAGATTGCCCTTGGTGCCGACGCTGCCCTCTGAGGTGTCCTCGGCGGGCTTGTCCGCGAAGGCGCCGGGGGTGCCCTTGGGCAGCCACCAGTCCTCGCCGCCGCCCAGGATCACATCGGGCTTGCTGACCTCGATGTACTGGCGGGCGATCTCGTCCTGCGCCGACCGGTTCGCGGTGTTGGCGAAGAAGGCGGCGGGGGAGGCGTCGGTGACCTGGGCGGTGGTGACCAGGCCGGTGGCCTTGCCGTTCGCCTTGGCCTGGGCGCCGAGGGTGGCCAGCTTGTTGCCGTCCACGTCCACGCTGATCGCGCCGTTGTACGTCTTCTCGCCGGTCGCCCAGGCGGTGGCGGCCGCGGCGGAGTCGGTGATGACGGACTTCGGGTCGTCGGGGGTGGTGGTGAGCTGGCCGGAGGCGGCCAGCTTGTCCATGGTGAGCTGGCCGTACAGGCCGGCCAGGTGCAGCCGGGCCGCCTCGCGCGCGGCGGAGCCCATGCCGTCGCCGTTGATGAAGATGACGTTCTTCGCGGCCGGCGCCTTGCTCTTGGCGGCCGACTGCGGGGCCGACGCCGAGGCGCCGGGCGTCGGGTTGACGACCATGGTCGCCACGACGGCGGCGGCCGCTGCCACGGCCGGGGCCGCCCACTTCCGCGTCATACGCACGCGCATGTCCACTCTTGCTCCCCAATGAGGTTTTGCCAAGCTTTCACCTGGACCTTAGGGAGCCATGGGGTACGGACGATGAACGCCAGTGAAAGGTCAAGGAGGCGCAAAGCGAGCGTCTGTTCGGGGTAAACCGGAGCAAGCCGGGGAAAGCGTGAGGGGGCGGACCCCGCCGGGCCCGCCCCCTCACACGTACAGGGAGTGTTACGGCTTCAGCCGGACCACCTGCGGGTCGTGGTCGCTCGTCTGGTTGGCGAACTCCGAGTTGATGTGCACCACGTCGTAGTCCACGTGCTTGAGGTCCGGGCTGACCAGGATGTGGTCGAGCACCTGCGAGTTGCCCTCGTACACGTACGAGTAACGCTCGGACTTCGACAGCGTGTTGACCAGGTCGGTGAGGACCGTGCCGTTGCCGGTGAGGGCCTGGACGGCGGGCGAGAACTGGTAGTCGTTCAGGTCGCCGAGCACCACCACGTCGGCGTGCTTGTCGGCCTTCTCGATCTGCTGCACGAAGTCGTGCTCCAGGATCGCCTGGCGGTTGCGCTGCACCTCGGAGCTGCGCACCGGCGGCTGGAAACGGCTGTCGATGCCCTGGTCGCCGCCCTTGCTGTTGAAGTGGTTCGCGATCACGAACAGCTTCTGGCCGCGGAAGAGGAATTCGCCGACCAGCGGCTTGCGGCTGCTGTTCCACGCCGGGTCGTTGGGCGCGATCCGGCCGGGCGAGGCGGTCAGCGCGGTGTTGTCGCCGGTGCCCGTGACGCCGACCGCGGTGGTCGCGTCGCCGCCGGGGCGGTCCACGAAGCTCACCCGGTCGGGGTTGAACAGGAAGACCGAGCGGATGTTGCCGCCGGGCTCACCGCCGTCCTTGTCGTTGACCGGGTCGATCTCGCGCCACTGGTAGCGCGGGCCGCCGGCCGCCACGATCGCGTCGGTCAGCTTGGTCAGCGTCTGGTCCGCGGCGACGGTGCCGTCGTCGGTGGCGCCGTTGTTGTCCTGGATCTCCTCCAGCGCCACGATGTCGGGCGAACGGAGGTTGGTGACCAGGCCCTTGGCGAGCGCGTCGAACTTCGACTGCGGGTTGCCCGGCGCCAGATTCTCCACGTTGTACGTGGCGATGGCCGCCTCGTTCGACTTGGCCTTGTCGGTCACCTCGGGCCGGATGCCGCCGCTCTTGACCGTGCCGATGGTGCGGGCCTGGAGCGCGTACGTGCCCGCGTACTGGTTGTAGTCCAGCGGGCCGGTCGTGGTGCCGCGCAGAGTGTCGCCGACATTCGCCACCGGGAAGGCCGCGGTGGCGGTCGGGATCAGCGACTGCACCATCAGACGGCCGGAGTTGGGGTCGTCGTAGCCGGTGTAGAGGGTGCCGCCGCGCTTCGTCCTGTTCTGGTCCGCCTTGAGCGTGACCCACAGCTCGGAGTACGGGTCGGTGGCGCCGACCACGCGGCTGTCGCCGATCTGCACGTTCATGCCCTCGAGCGAGGCGTAGAGGTCCAGCGCGAACTCGTCGGGGCGCAGCGGCAGATTCTCGATGGTGCCGCCGCCGGCGCTCGGCACGAAGGCGTCCGGCACGCTCTTCTTGTCCAGCACCACGGGCGCGGGCAGCGCGTTGCCGCTGGAGAGCACGGTGGCGGTGGCCTTGGTCAGCTCGGTGACCGGCTGCACACCGGTGGTCGCGCCGCCGGGGTAGTAGTCCTGCACGGTGGCCGCGAGCGAGACGCTGTCGCCGACCTTGACCGCGGGGCTGGTGGAGCCGGTGAAGACGAAGATGCCCTCGCTGGTGCGGGGATTGTCGTCGGCCTTCGGGTCCTGCACCCAGTAGCCGCGCGAGGAGCCGAAGTCCCGCACGCCCGTGACGATGCCGGTCACGTCGGTGACGTTCTTGCCCGCAAGCGGGGAGAGCCGGGTGTCGCCCTGGATGTCGTGGATCTTCGCCGCGACGCCTGCCGGGGGCGTGGTGGGCGGTGTCGTCGGGGGAGTGGTCGGGGGCGTCGTACCGCCGCCGCCGTCGCCCGCGGTGCCCGGGGTCGGGGTGCCGGCGGTGAAGTCCGCGGCGTTGTCGTCGGAGTCGGTGAGGGTGGTGCGGGCCACCGAGGCGCTGTTGCTCGCGCCGGCAGCCGGGCCGCTGCCCTCGTGCACCACGGCGGTGCCGTAGCCGACCAGGTCGCGGATGCTGCCGTCGGCCGCGCAGTCCGCGGCGGTCACGCAGGTCAGCGGGTCGGTGCCGTGCACCAGGGCGACCGTGCCGGTCGTGCCGGACATGTTGATCGCGCCCGTCGCGTCGGGCGTCGGCAGCGGGGTGCCGCCGCCGGTCCCGGCCGACTCCTGCACCAGATACCGCGCGCCCGCGCCGAGCGTCCCGGTCAGCGGGGTCACCTGCCACTTCGACGTCGGCGTCGGCGCGCCCGGCAGGTACTGCACGCTGTACCCGCTCAGATCCAGCGGCGCGCCGCCGGAGTTGGCCAGCTCGATGAAGTCGTTCGTATACGTCGCGCCGGAATTCCCGCCGCCTCCGTACACCTCGGACACCACGGCATCGGCCGACGGCGTCGCGAACGCCGAATGCACGCCCACGGCCGCCAGCACCACCGCGCCGGCTATCCCGACCGTGACCAGCCGCTTGCGTTGCCCGGCACTACCGGGTCTGACAGGGCGGGGCGCAGCCCCGAAGATGTGCGACACCGGAGGGTTTCTCCTTCGTGCGGTGCGATGAATACGTCCATGCGTCCATACGTCGTCCCATGACGGCACGTCATCCCGCGGAACGGCGTACACGATCCGGCTCAAGATACGCGCGTAGACCTCGCCGCAGAAGGAGCGGAAAGGTTAAATCTGGGTAGTTCCCAACGACGTGTTCCCCCGTGCCCGGTTCCGTCGACCGCGCCCGCCGACCGCGTCCGCCCCGGGAACGCGATCGAGGACCTGGCCGCCCTCGCGTGAGCGCGGAAGCGTAGGCGGCGGTGTCAGGTGATGGTGACCGTGATGCCGGCTTCTTCGAAGGCCGCGACGGTTTCCGGGGGGATGGCGTCGTCGGTGATCAGGGTGTCGATGGTGTCGAGGCCGCAGACGCGGGCGAAGGCGCGGCGGCCGATTTTGGAGGAGTCGGCGGCGATGACGACGCGTTGGGCGCGTTCGGCGAGGAGGCGGTTGATGCTGGCCTCGTCCTCGTGGTGGGCGTAGACGCCCTGGGCGGGGTCGAGAGCGTCGATGCCGAGGACGGCGATGTCCAGGATGATCTCCTGGAGGACGCCGCGGGCGAGCGGGCCGGTGAGTTCGTAGGACTGGGGGCGGGCGACGCCGCCGGTCACCACGATCTTGATCTGCGGGCGGATGACCAGCTCGTTGGCGATGTTGAGCGCGTTGGTGACGACGGTGAGCGCGGGCTGGCGGGCGCCGTCGGCGGTGACGTCGCCGCGCAGGGCGAGGGCGCGGGCGACCTCGGTGGTCGTGGTGCCGCCGGTCAGGCCGACGACGTCGCCGAGGGCGACGAGGGAGGCGGCGGCGCGGCCGATCCGCTGCTTCTGGGAGGCGTGCCGGGCCGTTTTGTAGCGCAGCGGCAGCTCGTAGGAGACGCCGTGCGCGACGGCGCCGCCGCGGGTGCGGGTGAGCATCTGCTGCTCGGCGAGCTGGTCCAGGTCGCGGCGGATGGTGGCGGTGGAGACATCGAGGGTCGTCGCGACCTCCTCCACCTCCACGCGGCCGTGTTCGGCCAGCAGATCCAGTAGTGCGGTCCACCGGGCGTCGCGGGACACGGGCGTTCTCCTCATCGGCTGCATGATCGTGCGCGGTCCAGCGTGGCACATGGACGCCGCGCGCACAGGCGTGCGGGCTGCGCGCACCCCGAATGCTTGAAACTGTTTGATTGTGCGGAGTATGGTGCAATTACAAGCATTGCCGTGAGTCGGGGAGAAGCCACGCCATGCCTCTTGCAGCCGCCCGCGCGCTGATCACCGCCGCCGCCGTCGAGCACCGCACCATCGCGGCCTTCGACGCGATCACCTTGGAACACGTGCAGGCCGTCGTCGAGGGCGCGGAGTCGGTGGGCGCCCCGGTGATCATCCAGGTCAGCGAGAGCGTCGTGCAGTACGACGACGGGCGGCTGCTGCCGCTGGCCCGCGCCGCCGCGGAGGCCGCGCGGTCGGCCGCCGTACCGGTCGCCCTGCACCTGGACAAGGTGCGCCGCACGGCACTGCTCGCACAGGCCGCGCACTGCGGCTTCAGCTCGATCATGTACGACGCGGCCCGGCTGCCGTACGGGCGGAACGTCGCGGTGACCCGGGACGCGGCGCAGTGGGCGCACGAGCAGAATCTCTGGATCGAGGCCGATGCGGTGCCCGCGACGGCGGGAGCGGCGGCCTGCGACCCCGCCGCCGCCCGGGCCTTCGCCGCCGCCACCGGGGTGGACGCGCTCACCGTCCCGCTCGGCGCCCGCCCCGACCGCGGGCTGCTCGCCCGGCTGCGCGCCGCCCTCGACCTCCCCCTCGTGCTGCGCGACACCCCCGGCGGCAGCGACCACGACCTCGGACTCGCGGCGGCCGAGGGCATAGCCAAGGTCACCGTCGGCGCCGGCCTCGACCGGGCGATGACCGCGGCCGTACGGGCCCGGCTCGCTCTGGACGACAGCACCGATCCCCGGGTCTACCTCCGCGAGGGCCGCCGCGCCATGACCGCGGCCGTCGCCCGGATCGTCCGCACGCTGAACACCCCCGCCGCACCGGGCACTTCGGCCGGCGCCCCCGTCAACACCCCGCTCCCCGCTCGCGCCTGACGCCGCCTCAGCCGCCCAGTATCCGCAGGTCCTCCTTCACGATCGTGGTCGTGACCAGCGGATGCGTGAGGAGGTTGTGGTTGAGCGCGTTGCCGACCGGCGGCGGCACCTCCTCCTCCAGCAGACCGGGAATCCCCGCCTCCTTGCTGAGCCGCTCGCGCACCTTCGCCACGATGCGCGCCGCCCGCTTCGGCCCCCACTGCTCGTCCGGCCGCAGCTCCGTCAGTTCGAAGGCGACCCGCGCCCGGGCCGGCGGCTGCGGCTGCGGTTCGTTGCGCAAATAGCGCTGCCCGAGGCCCGTACATCTGCGGTGCGCCGCCGTCGCCCCGCGCCGCCGCGCGCCCCCGGCCCCGCTCAGCGCCGTACCCGCAGGCCCGCCACGAGAATGCCGACCAGCCGCCGCGCGTCGTACCGCGGGTCGTTCTCCACCCCGATGCAGAGATTCCCGACGCCCCGCATGAGGGTGTACGCGTCGATGTCCGCGCGCGTCTCGCCCGCCGCGACCCCGGCGGCGAGCAGCTCGGTGCAGACCGGCAGCAGCCGGTCCAGGAACCAGGTGTGCAGCGCGTCGAACCCCGCCTCGTCCGAGTGCAGGGCGGCGGCCAGGCCGTGCTTGGTGATCAGGAAGTCGACAAAGAGATCCACCCAGCGGCGCAGCGCCTCGTACGGCGGCACGCCGTCCGCCAGCAGCGCGGGTCCGGCCTCGGCGCACGCCTCGACCTGGTGCCGGTAGACGGCGATGATCAGGTCCGCGCGGGTCGGGAAGTGCCGGTAGATCGTGCCGGTGCCGACGCCCGCACGGGCCGCGATGTCGCGCACCGGCGCCTCCACGCCCGAGGCGACGAAGGCCGCGGCCGCCGCGTCGAGCAGCGTCTCCTTGTTGCGCAGGGCGTCCGCCCGCTTCGCCCGGCCGGCAGGCGCCGCCCCCTCGCCCGTAGGGACCGCGCCCGTACGGCCCTCGTCCGTACGGACCCCGCCCCTACGGTCACCGCCCGTACCGCCCCCGCGCGTACGCCCCTCTTCGCCCGTCACCGGACCGCCCTTCCTCCCGCGCCGCACCTCTCGGGCCGACCCGTCGCTTGCTATCCGGAACAAGGTTCCGTATCGTTTTTCCGGAGCGATGTTCCGCTTATTCACATGATGTCATGGAGGCTGAAGACCATGCAGTACCGCACTTTGGGACGCACAGGCGTGCAGGTCAGCACCCTCGCGCTCGGCGCGATGAATTTCGGCGCCCTCGCCCGGACCACGCAGCAGGACGCGGACGCCATCGTCGACGCGGCCCTGGAGGCCGGGATCAATGTGATCGACACCGCCGACATGTACAGCGCGGGCGAGTCCGAGGAGATGGTCGGCAAGGCCATCGCGGGCCGCCGCGACGACATCGTGCTCGCCACCAAGGCGAGCATGCCGATGGGCGGCGACCGCAATCACCAGGGCGCCTCGCGCCGCTGGCTGGTCACCGAACTCGACAACAGCCTGCGCCGCCTCGGCGTCGATCATGTCGACCTCTACCAGATCCACCGCTGGGACCCCACGACCAGCGACGAGGAGACGCTGTCCGCCCTCACCGACCTGCAACGCGCGGGCAAGATCCGCTACTTCGGCTCCTCGACCTTCCCCGCCCACCGCATCGTCCAGGGTCAGTGGACGGCCCGTGAGCACGGCCTGAGCCGCTATGTCACCGAGCAGCCCAGCTACTCCGTCCTCCAGCGCGGCATCGAGTCCCATGTGCTGCCGGTCACCGAGGAGTACGGGCTCGGCGTGCTCGTCTGGAGCCCGCTGGCGTCCGGCTGGCTGTCCGGCGCGGTCCGCGCGGGACAGGCGGCCACCGGTCACCGCGCCGCGATGATGCCCGAGCGCTTCGACCTCGCCGTGCCCGCCAACCGCGCCCGCCTCGACGCCGTCGAACAGCTCGCCGCCGTCGCCGACGAGGCCGGTCTGACCATGATCCAGCTCGCCCTCGGCTTCGTCACCGCGCACCCCGCCGTGACCGCCGCCCTGATCGGCCCCCGCACCCTCGACCACCTGCGCGCGCAGCTCGCCGCGGCCGACACCGTACTGACCTCCGACGTCCTGGACGCGATCGACGCCATCGTCCCGCCCGGCACCGACCTCGCCCCCGAGGAGAAGCACGACACCCCGCCGTCGCTCCTCGACCCGCGACTGCGCCGCCGCTGAGGGCGGTCCAGCGGGGGGCGGGCGCGCGTCAGCACTCGATGACGTTCACCGCGAGACCGCCGCGCGCGGTCTCCTTGTACTTGATCTTCATGTCGGCGCCGGTCTCCTTCATGGTCTTGATGACCTTGTCGAGGGAGACGTGGTGGCGGCCGTCGCCGCGCATGGCCAGGCGGGCGGCGGTGACGGCCTTGACCGCGGCCATGCCGTTGCGCTCGATGCACGGGATCTGGACGAGGCCGCCGACCGGGTCGCAGGTCAGGCCGAGATTGTGCTCCATGCCGATCTCGGCGGCGTTCTCGACCTGCTCGGTGGAGCCGCCGAGGATCTCGGCGAGGCCGCCCGCGGCCATGGAGCAGGCGGAGCCGACCTCGCCCTGGCAGCCGACCTCGGCGCCGGAGATCGAGGCGTTCTCCTTGAAGAGCATGCCGATCGCGCCCGCCGCGAGCAGATAGCGGACGACGGCCTCCTCCCGCTCGGCCGGGGAGGCGGTGGGGGAGGCAACGAAGTTCAGGTAGTAGTGGAGGACGGCCGGGATGATGCCCGCGGCGCCGTTGGTGGGGGCGGTGACGACCCGGCCGCCGGCCGCGTTCTCCTCGTTGACGGCCATCGCGTAGAGGGTGACCCACTCCATCGCGTGCGCGGCCGGGTCGCCCTCGGCGCGCAGCTGGCGGGCGGACTGGGCCGCGCGGCGGCGCACCTTCAGGCCGCCGGGCAGGATGCCCTCGCGGGACATGCCGCGCTGCACGCACGCCTGCATGACGCGCCAGATGTCCAGCAGGCCCGCGCGGATCTCCTCCTCGGTGCGCCACGCCTTCTCGTTCTCCAGCATCAGCGCGGAGATCGACAGGCCCGTCTCGCGGCACAGCCGCAGCAGTTCGTCACCCGTACGGAACGGGTGGCGCAGCACCGTGTCGTCCAGCTTGATCCGGTCCTCGCCCACCGCGTCCTCGTCCACGACGAAGCCGCCGCCGACCGAGTAGTACGTCTTCTCCAGCAGCGGTTCGCCGGCCGCGTCGTACGCGAAGAGGGTCATGCCGTTGGCGTGGTACGGCAGCGACCTGCGGCGGTGCAGCACCACCTGTGTCGCCGGGTCGAAGGCGATCTCGTGGGCGCCGAGCAGATTCAGCCTGCCGGTGGCGTGGACGGCGGCGACCTCGTCGTCGGCCGTCTCCACGTCCACCGTGCGCGGCGAGTGGCCCGCCAGGCCCAGCAGCACCGCTTTCGGCGTGCCGTGGCCGTGGCCGGTCGCGCCCAGCGACCCGAACAGTTCGGCGCGCACCGAGGCGGTGTGCGCGAGCAGGCCCTCGTTCTTCAGCCGGTGCACGAAGATGCCTGCGGCACGCATGGGGCCCACCGTGTGGGAGCTGCTCGGGCCTATGCCCACGGAGAAGAGGTCGAAGACGGAGATGGCCATCGGGTACGGCTCCTGTACGTACGGGGGGACGCCGTTGTCCCCCCGGCTGGGGGCGAGCTTCGTCGGGCGGGTGCCCGACAGGGCGCCTCTGCGGAGGAGGGTGCCCCGTCAGGGGCGCGGGGAACTGCGCGGCCCGCCCCCACCGGCCCGGTAGTCGCGAAACAGACAGCGTCTGCCCCACTGGGGCGGGTCTTTGAGCCGCACCACCGCGGTGGCTGAGCGCGCAGTTCCCCGCGCCCCTGAAGACACGGTGCCACGCCTTCCGCGAAGGCACCGCGCCCCTGTCGGGCGCCCCGCTCCGGGAGGAGTCAGGTGTAGAGGGGATGCTTCACCGTGAGAGCGGTGACCCGGTCCCTCAAGGCAGCCGCATCGTAAGAAGGCTTCAGCGCCGCCGCGATGATCTCCGCGACCTCGCGGAAATCCTCGGCGTCGAAGCCCCGTGTGGCGAGCGCGGGCGTGCCGATGCGCAGGCCCGAGGTGACCATGGGGGGCCGCGGGTCGTTGGGGATCGCGTTGCGGTTGACGGTGATCCCGACCGAGTGGAGGCGGTCCTCGGCCTGCTGCCCGTCGAGCGCGGAGTCGCGCAGGTCGACCAGGACGAGGTGGACGTCGGTGCCGCCGGACAGCACGGAGACGCCGACCTCGGTGAGGTCGTCGCGGACCAGCCGGTCGGCGAGGATCTTCGCGCCCTGGAGCGTACGGGCCTGGCGGTCCTTGAACTCGTCGGTGGCCGCGGCCTTGAAGGCCACCGCCTTTCCGGCGATCACATGCTCCAGCGGGCCGCCCTGCTGACCGGGGAAGACCGCGGAGTTGATCTTCTTGGCCAGCTCGGCCTTGGAGAGGATGACACCGCCGCGCGGCCCGCCCAGCGTCTTGTGGGTCGTGGTGGTGACCACGTCCGCGTACGGCACGGGGGAGGGGTGCAGACCGGCCGCGACCAGGCCGGCGAAGTGCGCCATGTCGACCATCAGATACGCGCCGACCTCGTCCGCGATCCGGCGGAACTCGGCGAAGTCGAGCTGCCGCGGATACGCCGACCAGCCCGCGATGACCAGCTGCGGCCGGTGCTCGCGGGCGAGCTTCTCGACCTCGGCCATGTCGACCAGACCGGTGTGCTCGTCCACGTGGTAGGCGGCGACCTTGTACAGCTTGCCGGAGAAGTTGATCTTCATGCCGTGGGTCAGGTGGCCGCCGTGCGCCAGGTCCAGGCCCAGGATGGTGTCGCCCGGCTTGAGCAGCGCGGCCATCGCGGCGGCGTTCGCCGACGCGCCCGAGTGCGGCTGGACGTTCGCGGCCTCGGCGCCGAACAGCGCCTTGACCCGGTCGATCGCGAGCTGCTCGATCACGTCGACGTGCTCGCAGCCGCCGTAGTAGCGGCGGCCCGGGTACCCCTCGGCGTACTTGTTGGTCAGCACCGAGCCCTGGGCCTCCAGGACCGCGACCGGCGCGAAGTTCTCCGAGGCGATCATTTCGAGGGTGGACTGCTGGCGGTGCAGTTCGGCGTCGACCGCGGCGGCGACGTCCGGGTCGAACTCGTGCAGGGACTGGTTCAGCAACGACATGGGAGCTTCCTGGTCAGAAGGATCGGAAGGTCGAACCGGGTGGCCGAATCGGGCGGCCGCGGCGGACGGCCGGGACGGGGAGGTCCGGGGAGGGCTCAGCCCGCGATGAAGGCGTCGTACTCGGCGGCCGACAGCAGCTCGCCGGCCTCGTCCGACACGCGGACCTTGAACAGCCAGCCGCCCTCGAAGGGCGCGGAATTGACCAGCGCCGGGTCGTCCACGACGTCCTGGTTGATCTCGGTGACCTCGCCGGAGACCGGGGAGTACAGGTCGCTGACGGACTTGGTGGACTCCAGCTCGCCGCAGGTCTCGCCCGCGGTCACGGCGGCGCCCACCTCGGGCAGCTGCACGAAGACGACGTCACCGAGCGCGTCGGCGGCGTGCGAGGTGATGCCGACGGTGGCGACCCCGTCCGCGGGGGCGGAGAGCCACTCGTGTTCCTTGCTGTACCGCAGGTTCTGGGGATTGATGCTCATGACGGAATTCTCCCGGATGTGAAGGGGTGCTCGCGCGGCGGGACGGTCCGGTCCGCGCACAAGCGCACAGAGGAAAGGGCGGGACGAGCCTGTCAGCGTTCCCGCTTGTAGAACGGCAGCGCCACGACCCGGTGCGGCTCCTGGGCGCCGCGGATGTCGACGGCCACCCCCGCCGTGCCGGGCGCGGCATGCGCGGCGTCCACGTACGCCATCGCCAGCGGAACGCCGAGCGTCGGGGACGGCGCGCCCGAGGTGACCTCGCCGATCACGGCGCCGGAGCCGTCCGTCACCGGGTAGCCCGCGCGCGGCACCCGGCGGCCCTCGGCGATCAGACCGACCAGTTTGCGCGGCGGGCTGGCCGCCGCCTTCTCGGCCGCGGCCTCCAGCGCCTGCCGGCCGACGAAGTCGCCGGGCTTGTCGAACTTCACGACCCGGCCGAGCCCGGCGTCGAACGGCGTCAGCGCGGTGCTCAGCTCGTGCCCGTACAGCGGCATGCCCGCCTCCAGGCGCAGCGTGTCCCGGCAGGACAGGCCGCACGGGACGAGCCCGGCCGCCGCGCCCGCCTCGGTGAGCGCCTGCCACAGCCGCTCGGCGTCGCCGGGCGCCACGAACAGCTCGAAGCCGTCCTCGCCGGTGTAGCCGGTACGGGCGATCAGCGCGGACACCCCGGCGACCGTGCCGGGCAGGCCCGCGTAGTACTTCAGCCCGTCCAGATCCGCGTCGGTCAGCGACTTCAGGATGCCCGGGGCCTGCGGGCCCTGGACGGCCAGCAGCGCGTACGCGTCCCGGTCGTCGCGTACGGCCGCGCCGTCGAAACCGGCCGCCCGCTCGGTGACCGCGTCCAGCACCACCTGGGCGTTGGAGGCGTTGGCGACGATCATGTACTCCTGCTCGCCGAGCCGGTAGACGATCAGGTCGTCCAGGATGCCGCCGTCGGGCGCGCAGATCATCGTGTAGCGGGCCCGGCCGACGGCCAGCGCCGACAGGTGGCCGACCAGCGCGTAATCGAGCGCCTCGCCCGCACGCGGCCCCGTCACGGTGATCTCGCCCATGTGGGACAGGTCGAACAGCCCGGCGCGGGTGCGTACGGCCTGGTGCTCGTCGCGCTCGCTGCCGTACCGCAGCGGCATGTCCCAGCCCGCGAAGTCGGTCATGGTCGCGCCGAGGGCGCGGTGCAGCGCGTCGAGGGCGGTGTGACGGGGTGGCTGGCTCATCGCGGATGGCTCCCGGGGAGGTGAGGGGCGGACGGGACGGGCCCAGGGGCAAGGGTGCGCCCCTGGTCTCCCCATCTGTCATCGGAACCTGAGAGGTTCACCGTGACCCGTCCGGGCCCCGGCTTGCACCTTGGGTGGGGCCGCGCTCCCGGCAGGGAGCCGCCCGCTTTTCAGATCTGCCTCGTCCGCGCGGTATCTGTGCCTGAGAGATTCAAGGGAGGACTTGCTCCTTCGGCGCCCGGCCGCTGACGGCCGGAACTCTCCCGCGCGGCCTCCAACGGCCGGTATGCAAGTTGTGCCGCTCATCATTGCACGCCAGCCGCTAGGGTTTCCGGGCAGGACAGTGGCACATGGGCGGACAAGGGTGGACATGGAGATTCCGGCGCCGTACATATGGCCGGCCAACGAGCTGGAAGAAGTGCTCACCGCGAGCCTCGGCAATCCCTCCGCCACCGGGCGGCTGCTCGAAGTGCTCGGCCGCTCCCAGGTGTGGGTGCCGCTGCCGAACGGCGGCACACCCGACGCGCCCGCCCTCGACCTGCCCACCGTCGAACTGGAGGGCGCGCCCTATGTGCCGGTCTTCAGCTCCGAGCAGCAGTTCCGGCAGGCCGCCGACGGCATGGCCTGCACCGTCGCCCCGGTGCACGAATTCGCCCGCGGCCTGCCCCCCGCGGTCGGTATCGCCGTGAATCCCGGCGGCGCCGTCGGGGTGCCGCTGCCGCCCGCCGCCGTCGCCGAGCTGTGCCGCGGCGGACGCGGCGCGGGGCCGTACGGGGAGACCCCCGGCGGGCCCGCGGTCGGCGGCCGGGTCCGGCTCTGGGAGCCGGACCACGACGGCGAACCGGTGGACTTCCTCGCCACCGCCGCCGGTGAATTCGCGGTCACCCCCGTCGTGCTCTCCGCCCGCCGCGCGCTGGCCGCCGTCGAGGACGAGCCGCCCGCCCTCTTCGTCGGCGTGGAGCTGGACCGCTGGCAGGAGGAGGACCGGGCCGCGGCCATGGACGCGCTCGGCCGCGCCCTCGGCACCGCGCCCGTGACCTGGCCGGTACATCTCATTCTGCTGGATGTCGCCCAGGACCCGGTCGCGGACTGGATGCTGGAGACCGTGCGGCCGTTCTTCGCGCGGGACTGACGGGACTGACGGGACCGACGGCGGGACCGGTGACGGGCCTGCCGGCGGGACCGGGGACGGGACTGACGGACGGCACGAGTGGGGATCAGGTACACGACCTGATTTGATGGCCTGCGGCGTACAGGTGTGCGCCGGGCAGACCGAACGAGGGGAAGGGGCGGTCCCACGTGATCGCGGGCGCGCAAGGCGGTGCGGCGGCGGCCTGGACCTGCTGCCCGCCGGGCCGCTCCAGATCGGTGAACCGTCCCTGCAGATCCCGCAGTTCTACGCGCTGCTCGCGCAGGCCGCGCACCGCACCGCGCCGGTACGGGCGCTGCGGCGCGCCTGGGTGCAGCCCGCGCTCGGCGAGCCGTATCTGGCGATCGGCGTGGAGGTCTACGACGGGTCGCCGCAGGCGGTGGAGTCGGTGCGGCTGATGATGCAGCAGTCGGTGGGCGGGGTGCCCGAGGGGCTCGCCGTCTCGACGGTCGCGATGGCCGACGCCTACGATCCCGTCGCGATGTGGATGCGGGCGAACGGCCGCCCGTTCTTCGACCGCGAGGCGTACGCGGGCGGCCCGGCGTGGGGCCCGCGGTAGCGGACCGTCCCCCTACGCGCCCAGTGCCCCGTCCAGGAGGCCCAGGGGTGGGCTGCCGAGGGCGAGCAGGTCGGCGTGGAAGCGGGGGAGGGAGAAGTGCCGGGCGCGGCGGGCGCGCTCGCGCAGCCGCATGATCTCCAGCTTGCCCCAGGTGTAGCGGCCGTAGGCGGCGTCGAAGGTGCCGCGGCGCGCCTCGGAGGCGGCGCCGGCCCGGGCGAGATGGGCGTCGCGCATGAAGAGCCGGGTCGCGTCCTCCAGCGAGAGCGAACCGGTGTGCAGCCCGATCGCACAGGTCAGCCGGGTGACGCGGACCAGCGCCTCCAGGGCGACGCCGATCGCGAACCGCGGGTCGCGGGCCCGGAAGCCCTCTTCGAGGCAGACCTCCTCCACATAGTGCGCCCACCCCTCGGCGAAGGACACGCTGTGCAGGGTCCGCCGCACCGGCCCTTCGGCCCTGCGCAGGGCGCGGCCGTGCGCGAAGTGCCCGGGGGCCACCTCGTGGACGGTGATCGACGGCAGGCTGGTGCGGCTGAAGACCGTCAGCCACTCCTCGCGCTCGTCGGCCGGCCAGTCCGGCTCGGGCGGGGTGACGTGGTACCAGGACGCGGAGTCGGCCTCGGCGGGCGCCGCCCAGCTCATCATCGCCATCGCCCAGCGCCGCGAGGGCGGCGCGGGCCCGACCAGGCAGTCGCCGTCCACATACGGCGCGAGCTTGCGGGCCCGGGTGAATTCGATGACCTCGTCGGTGAGCCGGGCCGCCTCGGGGATCACGCCGTCCGCGCCGGGGTGGTCGGCCAGCAGCTCGGGCAGCAGCTCGTCGACCCGGCGGTGCCGGTCCAGCGCGCGGCAGGAGTCGGTCAACAGGTCGGTGAGCCGGGCGCGTTCGCGGTCCGCCTCGGCGGCGAGCGCCGACAGGTCGACCCGCATCCCTTCCTGACTGCCCATCAGCGCAGCCAGCGCCTTGCCGCCGAGCCGCGGGTCGGGGTCGCCGTGCTCGGCCGCCCGCTCGATGTGCGCGACCAGCCGGGCGTGCGCGGCCAGGGCGGCCGCCGTCTCGGGGTCCTCGTCCGCGTCGAGCCCGGCCGCCAGGCCCCGGACCGCGCCGAGCAGCGCGTCCGCGACCGGCGCCGTCACCTGGTCGAGCGAGGCCACGGCGCCGTCCACGGCCTCCGGCCAGCGCGCCAGATGCTTGCGACGGGCCTTGGCGCGCTCCCGGCGCGGCGCGTACTCCCGGTCGTAACAAGCCAGTTCGAGGTTGGACAGATGCTGGTACGGGTCCCGCCGGTGCAGCTCCAGCTCGCCGTACTGCACGCGCTGCGCTTCCTCGAAGACCGTCAGATGCCGTTCGTCGTGGGCCGATTCGAGCGGTCCGGCGGCGCGGCGGGCGCGGGAGAGCGCTTCCAGGCCGCGGCGGACGCCGTCCGGTGACAGGTCCTGGACCCGGCCGTCGTACTCGTGCCGCCCCGCCATCTCCCGTACCACCGGCACCATCAGGTCGCATACCGCACGCAGCCGCTCGTTCACCCCACGACCGTACCCCGATGTACGCGTCGGTAACGGTCGATGAATCACCACATCACAGTTGCGCATCCCTTCGCTGTGAGGGCTGGCGGGTGATCGACACATCACAGAAGAATCCAGCGGCAAGGGCCCCGGAGCCCCGCGCGGAACCCGTACCACCTGCACCGCCCCGTACCAACAGCACTTTCTGCACTGCCGGTTCATGCACCATGCACGTCTTGCGCACACCGCGCGCACACCGCGCGCATCTGCTCACGAGCACCATGCACCTCGCACCAGCAGCACGACTGATGAGTAAAGCCGCTACAGCGGCGGGCGCGCGCCGGTTACCCGCCGGCGAGAGGGGTCAGTCACACCATGACCGCACCGATTGAGACCACCCATGGGCAGGCCGAGGCACAGCCGGAAGCCATACTCAGCGGGGTCGAGCGAAGCGAGATCCAGGGCAGGTCGCTCGGTCAGATCGCCTGGATGCGCTTCAGGCGCGACAAGGTGGCGGTAGCAGGTGGCATCGTTGTCGTGCTCCTGGTGCTGCTCGCGATCCTCGCCAAGCCGATCGAGCACATCTTCGGCCTCGACCCCACCGCCTTCCACCAGGACCTCGTCGACCCGGTGAAGGTCGCCCCCAAAGGCGGCTGGGGCGGCATGAGTTGGGACCACCCGCTGGGTATCGACCCGCAGTACGGGCGCGACCTGCTGGCCCGGATCATCGAGGGCTCCTGGGTGTCGATGCTGGTCGCCACCGGCGCGACGATCCTGTCCAATGTCATCGGCACCGTGCTCGGCGTGATCGCCGGCTACTACGGCGGCTGGGTGGACAGCCTGATCAGCCGGCTGATGGACACCTTCCTCGCCTTCCCGCTGCTGCTCTTCGCGATCTCCATCTCCGCGTCGCTGCAGGACGGCGCCTTCGGCCTGAATGGGCTGCCGCTGCGGATCAGTGTGCTGATCTTCGTCATCGGCTTCTTCAACTGGCCCTACATGGGCCGCATCGTCCGCGGCCAGACGCTCAGCCTGCGAGAACGCGAATTCGTCGAAGCCGCCCGGAGCATGGGCGCGCGCGGCCCGTACATCCTGTTCAAGGAGCTGCTGCCGAACCTGGTCGCGCCGATCCTCGTCTACTCGACGCTGCTGATCCCGACCAACATCCTCTTCGAGGCGGCGCTGAGCTTCCTCGGCGTCGGCATCGCGCCACCACAGGCGTCATGGGGCGGGATGCTCAACGACGCCGTCGACCTGTTCTACGCCGACCCGCAGTACATGGTCGTCCCCGGCCTCGCGATCTTCATCACGGTGCTGGCCTTCAACCTGCTGGGCGACGGGCTGCGCGACGCCCTCGATCCGCGCAGCAAGTGAGCACCGCACCCGATCCGCAGTACGTGACACCCCGTCACCCTCGCCGTACCACTGCCGCAACGACGTACATCCATCCGATTGGGAGGCTTTCCTCGGCATGAACAGCAGAAAAGCGACAGCCGCGCTGGCGCTTGCCATGGCTATGGCCCTGGGAGCATCCGCGTGCAGCAGCGACTCGAAGGACGACAAGGGCGGCAACAAGCCCAGCAGCGGCAGCAGCAAGGCCGCCAAGGGCACCGACGCCGCGCTCACCTCGATCGTCAACGCCTCGGACAAGAAGGGGGGGACGGTCGTCATGGAGAACTCCGACGTGCCGGACTCCCTGGACCCGGGCAACACGTACTACGGGTGGGTGCAGAACTTCTCCCGCCTCTACGCGCGTACGCTGCTCACCTTCAAGCCCGCCGCGGGCAAGGACGGCCTCACCGTCGTCCCCGACCTCGCCACCGGCCTCGGCAAGGCCAGCGCGGACGCCAAGACCTGGACGTACACGATCCGTTCCGGCCTGAAGTACGACGACGGCACGCCGATCACCACCAAGGACATCAAGTACGCGATCGAGCGCAGCAACTTCGCGCCCGAGGCCCTGTCCAACGGCCCGACGTACTTCAAGTCCTACCTGGAGGGCGGCGACAAGTACCAGGGCCCGTACAAGGACAAGAACCCCAACGGGATCGCGTCCATCGAGACCCCGAACGACACCACGATCGTCTTCCACCTGGCCAAGCCCTTCGCGGACTTCGACTACCTGGCGACCTTCTCGCAGACGGCCCCCGTGCCGCAGGCCAAGGACGACGGCGCCGGCTACGTGAAGCACATAGTGTCGTCCGGCCCGTACAAATTCGCCTCGTACACCGAGGGCGCGGGCGCCACGCTGGTGCGCAACCCGCAGTGGTCCAAGGCCAACGACCCGGTGCGCACCGCGCTGCCGGACCGCTACCAGATCAAGTTCAAGGTCGACGCGGTCACCATCGACAACAACCTGCTGGCGGGCAACACCACGGTGGACTCCGGCGGTACGGGCGTCACCCCGCAGACCCAGGCCAAGGTCACCGGTCCCAAGTACAAGAGCAGCACCGACGACTCGTACGCCGGCGCCACCGCCTACATGGCGATCAACCCGAAGGTGAAGCCCTTCGACAACATCGAGTGCCGCAAGGCCGTCGAGTACGCGATCGACAAGGTGTCCGTGCAGACCGCGATCGGCGGCAGCGTCAAGGGTGACGTCGCCACCACGCTGCTCCCGCCGACGGTCAACGGCTACGCCAAGTTCGACGAGTTCCCGACCGAGGGCAACAAGGGCGACAAGGCCAAGGCCAAGGACGCGCTCACCAAGTGCGGCCACCCGAACGGCTTCAGCGTCAACATGACCGCGCGCTCGGACCGCCCGGCCGAGATGGCGCAGGCCACCGCGGTGCAGAACTCGCTCAAGCAGGTCGGCATCAACGCGAGCATCAAGAGCTACCCGGCGGGCAAGTACTTCTCCAACTTCGCCGGCGTGCCCAGCTATGTGCACGAGCACCAGCTCGGTCTGATGATGACCGCGTGGGGCGCCGACTGGCCGACCGGCTACGGCTTCCTCGACCAGATCGTGGACGGCAGCGCCATCAAGCCGTCCGGCGGCAACAACCTGCAGGAGCTGAACGACCCGGCGATCAACAAGGCGCTGTCGGACGCGATCTCCAACACCGACGCCGCCGCCCGCACCAAGGCGTGGGGCGACATCGACAAGATGGTCGTCGACACCGCCACGGTCGTGCCGCTGATCTACCGCAAGAACCTGCTCTACCGCCCGGACAACGCCACCAATGTGACGGTCACTCAGGCGTACCTGGGCATGTACGACTACCTGCTGCTCAGCTCCTCCAAGTAAGCGGGCTCCGAACACCGGAAGGCAGGTGAAGGCATCGGTGTCCGCCGGACCCGGGGTACGCCCCGGGCCGGCGGACCCGGCGCCGAACCGTTGTGACTGCGTACATCATCCGACGCGTGATCGCCGCGATAATCCTGGTGCTTGTCGTCAGCGCGGTCACATTCGCGATCTTCTTCCTCGTCCCGAAGATCGGCGGCCAGAGCACCACCCAGCTGGCCACCCAGTACGTGGGCAAGGACGCCAACCCCGAGTCGATCGCGGCGGTCAAGAAGAACCTCGGGCTGGATCTCCCGCTGTACGAGCAGTACTGGCACTTCATCAAGGCCATCGTCATGGGCGCGAACTACAAGTTCGGCCCGGACGCCGCCCAGTGCCACCGGCCGTGCTTCGGCTACTCCTTCAAGTCGCACGTCGAGGTGTGGCCGCAGATCAAGGACCGCATCCCGGTCACCTTCTCGCTGGCGATCGGCGCGGCCGTGATCTGGGTGATCTCCGGTGTCGTCATCGGCGTCATCTCCGCGCTCAAGCGCGGCACGATCTTCGACCGGCTCTCCATGGGCGTGGCCCTGGCCGGCGTCTCGCTGCCGATCTTCTTCACCGGCATGGTGCTGCTGGGCCTGTTCTCCTACAAGTGGACGGTGTGGGACAACGTCCAGTACCACAGCTTCACCAGCGATCCCGGCCAGTGGGCGTGGAATCTGGTGCTGCCGTGGATCAGCCTCGCCTTCCTCTACTCCGCGCTGTACGCCCGCCTGACCAGAGCCGGGATGCTGGAGACGATGGGCGAGGACTACATCCGCACCGCGCGCGCCAAGGGCCTGCCCGAACGCGTCGTGGTCGGCAAGCACGCGCTGCGCGCCGCGCTCACCCCGATCGTCACCATCTTCGGCATGGACTTCGGGCTGCTGATCGGCGGCGCGATCATCACCGAACGCGTCTTCTCCTTCCAGGGAGTCGGCGCCTACGCGGTGCAGGGTGTGCGCGACAACGACCTGCCGATCGTGCTCGGCGTGACCATGGTCGCGGCGACCTTCATCGTCCTGTGCAACCTGGTGGTTGACCTGCTGTACGCCGCCATCGACCCCCGCGTGAGGTACTCGTGAGCACCACGGACGGCAGCGTGCCCGACAGCACTCCGGACAGCGTTCCCGACGGCGGTCCTGACCGTACTCCCGACGGCGGCACTCCCGGCGGCGGCGCGGTGCTGCGCAAGGACGCCCCGAGCGCGCCCGGCGAACCCGTGCTGACCGTCGGGCCCGCCCCGGCAGGCGACGGATATCTGTCGGTCCGCGATCTGCGCATCCACTTCGACACCGACGACGGCCTGGTGAAGTCGGTCGACGGCCTCAGCTTCGACCTGCCGCGCGGCCGTACCCTCGGCATCGTCGGCGAGTCCGGCTCCGGCAAGTCGGTGACGTCGCTGGGCATCATGGGCCTGCACCGCACCGCGCGGGCCCGGATCTCCGGCGAGGTGTGGCTGGACGGCGAGGAGCTGGTCTCCGCGCACCCCGACCACGTACGGCGGCTGCGCGGACGCAAGATGGCGATGATCTTCCAGGACCCGCTGTCGGCGATGCACCCCTACTACACGGTCGGCGCGCAGATCGTCGAGGCGTACCGGGTGCACCACAAGGTGAGCCGCAAGGCGGCCACCGACCGGGCCGTGGAAATGCTCGACCGGGTCGGCATCCCCGAGCCCAAGAAGCGCTTCCGGGACTACCCGCACCAGTTCTCCGGCGGCATGCGGCAGCGCGCGATGATCGCCATGGCGCTGGTCAACAACCCCGAACTGCTGATCGCCGACGAGCCGACCACCGCGCTCGACGTGACGGTGCAGGCGCAGATCCTGGACCTGATCCGCGACTTGCAGAAGGAGTTCGGCTCCGCCGTCATCATGATCACCCACGACCTCGGGGTGGTCGCCGAGGTCGCCGACGACCTGCTGGTGATGTACGCCGGCCGGGCGGTCGAACGCGGCACCGCCGAGACGCTGTTCACCGCGCCCCGGCACCCGTACACCTGGGGCCTGCTGGGCTCCATGCCGCGTCTTGACCGGGAGCGCCTTGACCGGCTCAACCCGGTCAAGGGCACCCCGCCCAGCTTGATCAACGTGCCGTCCGGCTGCGCCTTCCACCCGCGCTGCCCGTACGCGGCGCTGACCGGCGGCGCCGCCGAGACGGACGTGCCCGAGCTGCGCGAGGTCGGTCCCGGGCATCTGGCGGCGTGTCACCTCGCCGACGACGAGAGCGTCCGGATCTGGACCGAAGAGATCGAGCCGAAGCTGTGAAGGGCCAGGAAGAACCCGTGGCGGAGAATCCCTCGCAGGACGAACCGGTGAAGGACGCGGCGGAGGACACGGCGCCGTCGCCCGACAGGAGCGGCCCGGACGCGCTGTCCCTCGACAAGGGCACGAGCGCCGACAAGACTCCGCGGCTGCCCCGGCAGCAGAGCGGCGAACCGCTGCTGCGGGTCACCGGCCTGGTCAAGCACTTCCCGATCACCAAGGGCCTGCTGCGCCGCCAGGTCGGCGCGGTGCAGGCGGTCGACGGCATCGACTTCGAGGTCGCGGCAGGCGAGACGCTGGGCGTGGTCGGCGAGTCGGGCTGCGGCAAGTCCACGATGGGCCGGCTGATCACCCGGCTGCTGGAACCCACCGGCGGCAAGGTCGAGTTCCAGGGCCGGGACATCACGCACCTGAGCACCGGCGCGATGCGGCCGATGCGGCGCGACGTGCAGATGATCTTCCAGGACCCGTACTCGTCGCTGAACCCGCGGCACACCATCGGCACCATCGTCGGCGCGCCCTTCCGGCTGCAGAATGTGGCGACCGAGCACGGCGTCAAGCGCGAGGTGCAGAATCTGCTGGAGCTGGTCGGGCTCAGCCCGGAGCACTACAACCGCTATCCGCACGAGTTCTCCGGCGGCCAGCGGCAGCGCATCGGCATCGCCCGGGCCCTGGCGCTCAAGCCGAAGCTGGTCGTCGCCGACGAGCCGGTCTCCGCGCTCGACGTGTCGATCCAGGCGCAGGTGGTCAATCTGCTGGACGACCTCCAGTCCGAACTCGGCCTGACCTATGTGATCATCGCCCACGACCTGTCGGTGATCCGGCACGTCTCGGACCGGATCGCGGTGATGTACCTCGGCAAGGTGGTGGAGATCGCGGACCGGGAGGCGCTCTACGGCGCGCCCTTCCACCCGTACACCGCCGCGCTGATGTCCGCGGTGCCGGTGCCGGACCCCAAGCGGCGCCAGGCGCGCGAGCGCATCCTGCTCAACGGTGACGTGCCGTCACCGATCGCGCCGCCCAAGGGCTGCCGCTTCCACACCCGCTGCTGGAAGGCGACCGACGTCTGCCGTACGCAGGAGCCGCCGCTCGCGCCGCTGGCCACCGGGCACTCGGTGGCCTGCCACCACCCGGAGAACCAGCCGGAGAACCCGGAGAACACGGTGAAGAGCCTGTCGGAGGCGTAGCGCACCGGGCCGGGAGGGTGCCGCGTAGTACAACATCGGCATGGCCACGGATCTGTTCACGCACACCGTCCAGCACACGCTCGACGTCGTCGGGATCTTCGTCTTCGCGATCTCCGGAGCGCTGGCGGCGGTCCGCAGGAATTACGACGTGTTCGGCATGGCGGTGCTCGCCGAGGTCACGGCGCTCGGCGGCGGGCTCTTCCGCGACCTGGTGATCGGCGCGGTGCCGCCCGCCGCCTTCACCGACTTCGGCTACTTCTCCACGCCGCTGGTCGCCACCGCGCTGGTCTTCTTCCTGCACCCGGAGGTCGAGCGGATCAATGTCGCGGTGAACGTCTTCGACGCGGCCGGGCTCGGCCTGTTCTGCGTCACCGGCACCGTCAAGGCGCACACGTACGGCCTCGGCCTGACCCCGTCCGTCGCGCTCGGCCTGGCCACGGCGGCCGGCGGCGGCGTCCTGCGCGACCTGCTGGCCAACGAGGTGCCGTCGCTGCTGCGCTGGGACCGCGATCTGTACGCCGTGCCCGCGCTGGTCGGCGCCACTACGGTCGCGCTGCTGATCCGCTTCGACGCGCTGGACGGGGTGAGCGCGGGGCTCGCCGCGCTGGTCGCCTTCGTGCTGCGGCTGCTGGCGCTGCGCTTCCACTGGCGGGCGCCGCGGGCCTGGCACCGGCGCAGCGCGGCGGCCGAGGGGGAGTGAGCGGCCCGGACGGGGCTGGACACCGGAGGACTACCCGCGGGTAACATGGACCGCATGGCATATGCAGCGGCCCGCGCCACCATCGGGGACAGCGAATTCGACCGCGACACCGCGGTCGTCGCCCGGCCGGACGAGCCCGGCACGTACGACATCGACCTGTCGCCCGGCTGGACCATCATCCAGGCCGTCAACGGCGGCTATCTGCTCGCGGTCGTCGGCCGCGCGCTGCGGGACGCGCTGCCGCACGACGACCCGTTCACCATCACCGCGCACTACCTCACGGCCTCGCAGCCGGGCCCCGCGGTGATCAGGACCGAGACCGTACGGGCGGGCCGCACCCTGTCCAGCGGGCAGGCGTCGCTCTACCAGACCGACGCCGAGGGCCGCGAGACCGAACGCATCCGCGTGATCGCCGCGTACGGCGACCTCGGCGCGCTGCCCGACGACGTCCGCACCTCGGCGACCCCGCCGGTCATGCCCGGCTACGCCGACTGCGTCGGCTCCGAGGACGCGCCCGAAGGCAGCGGTCCCGTCCCCGGCTCCACCGCCATCCTCGACCGCCTCGACCTGCGGCTCGACCCGGCCACCGCGGGCTGGGCGATCGGCGCGCCCTCCGGCGCCGGCGACATGCGCGGCTGGCTCGGCCTGGCCGACGGCCGCGACCACGACGCGCTCTCCGTGCTGCTCGCGGTGGACGCGCTGCCGCCCACCGCCTTCGACCTCGGGCTCAAGGGCTGGGTGCCGACCGTCGAACTCACCGTCCACCTCCGCTGCCGCCCCGCCCCCGGCCCGCTGCGCGTCGCCCTCACCACCCGCAATCTCGCCGGCGGCCTGCTGGAGGAGGACGCCCAGGTCTGGGACAGCGCCGACCGGCTCGTCGCCCAGTCCCGCCAACTGGCCCGCGCGCTGCTCGCATAGGGCTCCGGCCGCGGTACGACCGCGGACCCGGACCCGGACCGGCCACCGGAGCGGACCGGGGGAGCGGACCACCGGAGCGGACCGGCAGAGCGGACCGGCGGGACCCGGACGCGACCGAGGGTCGGAAGGTTGTCCCGCCGACCGTAGAATCGGTGGACCATGGCCTACTTCGACCACGCCGCCACCACGCCCATGCTCCCGGAGGCGGTGCAGGCGATGACCGCCCACCTCACGGTGACCGGGAACGCCTCCGCGCTGCACGCCGCCGGGCGGCGGGCCCGGCGCACCGTCGAGGAGTCCCGTGAGGCCCTCGCCGCGGCGCTCGGCGCCCGGCCGAGCGAGATCGTCTTCACCGGCGGCGGCACCGAATCGGACAACCTCGCCGTCAAGGGCCTGTTCTGGGCCCGTCGCGCGGCCGACCCGCGCCGGGTCCGGGTGCTGTCCAGCCCGGTCGAGCACCACGCGGTGCTGGACGCCGTCCACTGGCTGGCCGACCACGAAGGCGCCGTCGTCGAATTCCTCGACGTCGACCGGCACGGCCGGGTGCACCCCGACACCCTGCGCGCGGCGATCGCACGCGACCCCGACGACGTCGCCGTGATCACGGTGATGTGGGCCAACAACGAGGTCGGCACACTGCTGCCGGTCGCCGGACTGACCGAGGTGGCACGGGAATTCGGCATCCCGATGCACTCCGACGCCGTCCAGGCGTTCGGCCAGGCCGAGGTGGACTTCGCCGCCGCCGGTCTCGACGCGATGACGGTCACCGGACACAAGATCGGCGGACCGTACGGCGTCGGCGCGCTCGTGCTGCGGCGCGAGGACACCCCCGTACCGCTGCTGCACGGCGGCGGCCAGGAGCGCAGCCGCTCCGGCACCCTCGACGTGCCCGCCGTCGCCGCCTTCGCCACCGCCGGCACGCTGGCCGCGCATCGCCGGGCGGCGTTCACGGCGGAGATCGGCGCGCTGCGCGACACCCTCGTGGCCGGGGTGCTGGCCGCCGTGCCGGACGCGATCCTCAACGGCGACCCGGACCCGGCGGGCCGGCTGCCCGGCAACGCGCACTTCACCTTCCCCGGCTGCGAGGGCGACGCCCTGCTCCTGCTGCTCGACGCCCAGGGCATCGCCTGCTCCACCGGTTCCGCCTGCACCGCGGGCGTCGCCCAGCCCAGCCATGTGCTGCTGGCCATGGGCCAGCCCGCCACCCACGCCCGCGCCACCCTGCGCTTCTCCCTCGGCCACACCACGACCGCCGCCGAGGTCGCCGCCCTCACCGCCGCCATCGGCCCGGCCGTCGAACGCGCCAGGGCCGCCGGCCAGACCTGAGGCCGCCGCAACCGGGGCAGGCGGGCCTGTGGATAACCGGGGAGGGGTTCGGCGGCCGTCCCGTTACCCTGGTCGGGTGAATGACTTCCCTGACGCGGGCCCCACGGGCGACCGGAAGCGGCTGCGGGTGCTGGCCGCCATGAGCGGCGGAGTGGACTCCGCCGTGGCCGCGGCGCGCGCCGCCGAGGCGGGGCACGACGTGACCGGCGTGCACCTCGCGCTGTCCGCGAATCCGCAGAGCTTCAGGACCGGCGCCCGCGGCTGCTGCACCGTCGAGGACTCCCGGGACGCGCGCCGCGCGGCCGACGTGATCGGTATCCCCTTCTACGTGTGGGACCTCGCCGAGCGCTTCCGCGAGGACGTGGTCGAGGACTTCGTCGCCGAGTACGCGGCGGGCCGCACCCCCAACCCCTGCCTGCGCTGCAACGAGAAGATCAAATTCGCCGCGCTGCTGGACAAGGCGCTGGCGCTGGGCTTCGACGCGGTCTGCACCGGGCATTACGCGACCGTCCTGGTCAAGGACGACGGCAGCCGCGAACTGCACCGCGCGAGCGACGCCGCCAAGGACCAGTCGTACGTGCTGGGCGTGCTCGACGAGCGGCAGCTCGCGCACGCGATGTTCCCGCTGGGCGACACCCTCACCACCAAGGACGAGATCCGCGCGGAGGCCGAGCGGCGCGGCCTCGCGGTCGCCCGCAAGCCCGACAGCCACGACATCTGCTTCATCGCCGACGGCGACACCCAGGGCTTCCTGGCCAAGCACCTCGGCAGCGCCGAGGGCGCGATCCTCGACCAGGACGGCGAGCGGGTCGGCACGCACAACGGCGCGTACGGCTTCACCATCGGGCAGCGCAAGGGCCTGCGCATCGGGGTGCCCGCCGACGACGGCAAGCCGCGCTATGTGCTGGACATCTCGCCGGTGGACAACACGGTGACGGTCGGCCCGGCCGACGCGCTGGACGTGACCTCGCTCACCGCGATCAAGCCGCGCTGGTGCGGCACCCCGCCGGCCGGGCCCGCCGCGTACACCGCGCAGCTGCGGGCGCACGGCGAGGACGTACCGGTCACCGCGGAACTGGTCGGCGGCGAGCTGCGGGTGGCCTTCACCGCGCCGGTGCGCGGCATCGCGCCCGGCCAGGCCGTGGTGCTCTACGACGGCACCCGCGTCGTCGGCTCGGCGACCATCGCCACCACCGCCCATACGACGGCGGGGGAGCGTACGGACACGAGGACGGGCGCCGATAGCGTGGCCGTATGAACATCTGCGTCTTCCTCTCCGCCGCCGACCTGGACGAGCGGTACACCGTCCCCGCCCGCCAATTCGCCGAGCTGATCGGCCGCGGCGGCCACACCCTGGTCTGGGGCGGCTCCGAGGCGGGCCTGATGAAGGTGGTCGCGGACGGCGTCCAGGACAGCGGCGGCCGGCTGGTCGGCGTCTCGGTGGAATTCCTGCACATGAAGGCCAGGAAGAACGCGGACGAGATGGTGATCGCCGCCGACCTCGCCGAGCGCAAGGCGCAGTTGCTGCTGCGCGCGGACGCGATCGTCGTCATGGTCGGCGGCACCGGCACCCTCGACGAGGCCACCGAGATCCTGGAACTGAAGAAGCACGGGCTGCACGCCAAACCGGTGGTGCTGCTCAACAGCGCCGGTTTCTACGACGGTCTGAAGCAGCAGATGCGCAGGATGGACGCCGAGGGCTTCCTGCCGGTCCCGCTGGACGACCTCGTGCACTTCGCCGACACCGGCGAAGAGGCCATGGCCTACCTGATGGAGAACGCCGTCGTATGAGCACCCACCTCGTGACTGGTGCCGGTTCCGGCATCGGCGCCGCCGTCGCGCGCCGGCTGCTGGAGCGGGGCGACGACCTGTGGCTGCTGGCCAGGGACGCGGGCCGGGCCAGGGAACTGGCCGCCGCCTTCCCCGGCGCCCGCACGCTGGTCGGCGACCTCGGGGAGCCGGCCCGGCTGTCCTGGGCGCTCGGCCACCAGGCGCCGCCGGACCGCCTCGACTCGCTGCTGCACATCGCCGGCGTCGTCGAACTGGGCGACATCGGCGACCTCACCCCGAAGGTGTGGAACGAGACGCTCGCGGTCAATCTCGTCGGCCCCGCCGAGCTGACCCGGCTGCTCCTGCCCCAACTGCGGCTCTCCCAGGGCCATGTGGTCTTCGTCAACTCCACCGCGGGCCTGGAGGCGCACGCCCAGTGGGGGCCGTACGGGGCCAGTAAGCACGGCCTGAAGGCGCTGGCCGACGCGCTGCGCCAGGAGGAGCGGGCGAACGGGCTGCGGGTCACCACCGTCTTCCCCGGCCGCACCGCGACGCCGATGCAGGTCAAGGTGCACCGGCAGGAGGGCAAGGCGTACGACGCCGAGCGCTTCATGGACCCGGAGTCGGTGGCGACCGCCGTGCTCACGGCGGTGGACCTGCCGCGCGACGCCGAGATCGTCAATCTGACGGTACGGCCGCGCACCTGACGGCCCGCCGGCGCCGGTCCTGGCCACGTCCGAGATCCCGGTACGGCCCGCGCCGGCCTCACCCGACCGTGTGGATGTGCCGGTCGAATGCCCCGCACCTGGTGTTATTCGACCGTTTCGACACGTTCGCACCCTAGGGTCGTCCGCGCCCCACCCCGATCCGAGGGAGCGGACCGACCATGGCGTCAGCCACCGCAGTACCCCGGCCGGGCAGCACCGGCCGGGACGTACGCGCCCGCGCCGAGGCCGCCCTGCGGCTCGCCGCCCCCGCGCTGCTCGGCTACGGCGCCGCCCGCGCGTTCGGCATCGCGCTGCTCGCCTACGTCGCCCACCGGCGCGGCCGCTCGCCCGGCACCGTGCTGTACGGGTCCTGGGACTCGCGCTGGTACCAGGACGTCGTGCTGCACGGCTACGACAGCACCGTCGGCGGCACGCCGCACACCTGGCACGCCTGGAGCAATCTCGCCTTCTTCCCGCTCTACCCGGCGCTGTGCCGGGCCGCCGACGCGGTGCTGCCCGTCGGCACCGCCAAGGCGTCCTGGCTGGTCGCCCTCGCCTCGTCACTGGCCGCCGCCTGGCTGATCTTCCTGATCGGCAACCGGCTGCACGGCCGGCGCACCGGCGTCGTCCTCGCGGTGCTGTGGGGCTGCCTGCCGCACGCGCTGGTCGAGAGCATGGCGTACACCGAATCGCTGTTCACCGCGCTGGCCGCCGCCGCGCTGTACGCGGCGCTGGCCCGCCACTGGGTGCGCGCCGGGCTCTTCGCCGCGCTCGCCGGACTCACCCGCCCCACCGGCGTCGCGCTCGCCGCCGCCGTCGCACTGACCGCGGCCCTGGCCGCGCTCCAGGCGCTGCGGCAGCCGCGTACCGGACCCTGGTGGCAGCCGGTCTGGCGGCCCGCGCTCGGCGCCGTACTCGCGCCCGCGGGCTGGCTGGCCTTCGTGGTGTGGGTGGGGCTGCGACTGCACCGCGCGGACGGCTACTTCGCCGTCCAGGACGCCTGGGGCAACCGCTTCAGCAAGGGCGGCTATCTGCTGCGGCGCCTGCGCTGGGTCTTCCTCGGCCCGCGCGGCAGCGACGTGCCCGTCGCCTTCGTCGTGGTCACCCTCGTCGTCGCGGCCGGCTTCGCGCTCTTCGCGCTCTGCCTCGTCCAGCGCCAGCCGCTGCCCCTGCTGCTGTTCAGCGGCGCGCTGCTGGCCGTCCTCACCTTCGGCGCCGGCGCCTACATCGCCCGCGCCCGCTTCCTCCTCCCAGGCTTCCCCCTCCTGCTCCCCGTCGCCCGCGTCCTCGCCCGCGCCCACCCCCGCACCACCGCCCTCACCCTCGCCCTGGCCGCCCTCGCCTCCGCCGGCTACGGCCTCCACCTCACCCTCGTCTGGAACGGCCCGCCGTGAGGTGCCCTACGCTGCCGACGTGAGTACGACGACTGACTTCTCCCTGCCCGAAGGCACCGCGACCGGGGTCGGGTCGATGCCCGGCACCGACGCGCGCGAGGCGGCGCGGGTCGCCGTGGAGGCCGTGGCGGGCATGGCGTTCCTGCCGGAGCTGCCCGGCCGCGGCCCCGGCGCCGACATGATCGGCCGCACCCTCGGCCTGCTGGTGGACCTGTACGCGCGGGTCGAGCCCAGCGGCTGGCGGTTCGGCGACCGGCCGGGACGGGACACCAAACGGGCCGTGTCCTGGCTCGGCGAGGACCTGGACGCGCTGGAGGAGTTCACCCAGGGCTACCAGGGCCCGCTCAAACTCCAGGCGGTCGGCCCGTGGACGCTGTCGGCCGGCGTGGAGACCCGCGGCGGCGAGGCCGCGCTGCGCGACCACGGAGCCGTACGCGACCTGGCCGGCTCCCTCGCCGAAGGACTGCGCAAGCACATCGCCGACGCCCGCCGCCGCGTCCCCGGCGCCGACCTGCTGCTCCAGCTCGACGAGCCCTCGCTGACCGCGGTGCTGCACGGCCGGATCAGGACCGCGAGCGGCTACCGGACCTATCGCGCGGTGGACCGCGCCGTCGTCGAGTCGACGCTGCGCGAGCTGATCGACGCCGTCGGCGTCCCCGTCACCGTCCACTCCTGCGCCCCCGAGGTGCCCTTCGCGCTGCTGCGCCGGGCCGGCGCCGTCGGCGTCTCCTTCGACTTCGACCTGCTCACCGAGCGTGACTGGGACGACTTCGGCGAGGCCGCGGAAGCGGGCACCGCGCTCTTCGCCGGTGTCGTGGCGGGCAAGGATGCCCCATTGTCAGACCCGGGCGGTAGCGTCATGGGTGTTCGGGCGCTGTGGCGCAGGCTGGGGCTGGCGCCGGGGGCATTGGGCTCCTCGGTCGCGGTCACCCCGTCCTGCGGTCTGGCGGGGGCCTCTCCGGCCTACGCCCGTGCCGCGCTGGTGCACTGCGCCAAGGCGGCGCGATCGCTCGTTGACAACCCTGAGTGAGGGAAGGGACAGTTTCGTGGCAGCCGTGGACGACGACGCAGGTCTGGCGGGGGCGAGCGGGGACATCCCCGCCGAGGCCCGTGAGCAGCACGCACGACTCGCCGAGCAGGTCGAGGAGCACCGCTTCCGTTACTACGTCAACGACGCACCGGTCGTCAGCGACGCCGAATTCGACAAGCTGCTGCGCCGGCTGGAGGCGATCGAGGACGAGCACCCGGGGCTGCGCACCCCCGACTCGCCCACCCAGAAGGTGGCCGGCGCCTACGCCACGGACTTCGCCTCCGTGCAGCACCGCGAGCGGATGCTGTCGCTGGACAACGCCTTCGACGCCGAGGAGCTGACCACCTGGGCCGACCGCGTCGCCGCCGAACTGGGCCCGCCGGACAACGCGCACAGCCCGTACCACTTCCTGTGCGAGCTGAAGGTCGACGGCCTCGCCGTCAACCTCACCTACGAACAGGGCCGTCTCACCCGCGCCGCGACCCGAGGCGACGGCCGCACCGGCGAGGACATCACGCCGAACGTCCGCACCATCGCCGACATCCCCGACCGCCTCGCGGGCGACCGGGTGCCGGAGTTGGTCGAGATCCGCGGCGAGGTCTACTTCCCCGGCGACAAGTTCGAGGAGCTGAACGAACGGCTGGTGGAGGCCGGCGACAAGCCGTTCGCCAACCCGCGCAACGCGGCGGCCGGTTCGCTGCGGCAGAAGGACCCGCGGATCACCGCGAGCCGCCCGCTGCGCATGGTCGTGCACGGCATCGGCGCCCGCGAGGGCTTCGACATCGACTGCCAGTCGCACGCCTACGACCTGCTGCGCGAATGGGGCCTGCCCACCGCCCGGTACAACAAGGTGGTCGGCACCCTCGCCGAGGTCTCCGACGTCATCGCCTACTACGGCGAGCACCGGCACGACGTCGAGCACGAGATCGACGGCGTCGTGGTCAAGGTGGACGAGATCCCGCTCCAGGGCCGGCTCGGCTCCACCTCGCGGGCCCCGCGCTGGGCGATCGCCTGGAAGTACCCGCCCGAGGAGGTCAACACCAAGCTCGTCGACATCCGCGTCGGCGTCGGCAGGACCGGCCGCGTCACCCCCTACGCGGTGGTCGAACCGGTGCACGTGGCGGGCTCCGAGGTCGAGTTCGCGACGCTGCACAATCAGGACGTCGTCAAGAAGAAGGGCGTCCTGATCGGCGACACCGTCGTGCTGCGCAAGGCCGGCGACGTCATCCCGGAGATCCTCGGGCCGATCGCGGACCTGCGCGACGGCAGCGAGCGGGAGTTCGTGATGCCCGCCGAGTGCCCGGACTGCGGCACCGCCCTGCAGCCCATGAAGGAAGGGGACATCGACCTGCGGTGCCCCAACGCCCGTTACTGCCCCGCCCAGTTGCGCGAGCGGATCTTCTACCTCGCGGGCCGCAAGTGCCTGGACATCGAGAATTTCGGGTACGTCGCCGCCACCGCCCTCACCCAGCCGCTGGAGCCGTCGGAGCCGCCGCTGCGCGATGAGGGCGACCTGTTCACGCTGAAGATCGAGGAGTTGCTCCCGATCCGCTCCTACGTCCTGGACCAGGACACCGGCCTGCCCAAGCGGGACGCGGACAGCGGCGAGGAGAAGATCGTCACCTTCTTCGCCAACCAGAAGGGCGAGCCGAAGAAGAACGCGCTCGCGATGCTGGACAACATCGAGGCGGCCAAGGAGAGACCGCTCGCGCGGATCATCACCGGCCTGTCCATCCGGCACGTCGGCCCGGTCGCCGCCGAGGCCCTGGCCCGCGAATTCCGCGACTTGGACCGGATCAAGGACGCCGCGGAAGAGGAGTTGGCCGCGGTCGACGGCGTCGGCCCGACCATCGCCGCCTCGGTCAAGCAGTGGTTCGCCGAGGACTGGCACCTGGAGATCATCGAGAAGTGGCGCGCCGCGGGCGTGAAGTTCACCGAGGAGGGCTCCGACGAGGGGCCGCGCCCGCTGGAGGGCCTGACCGTCGTCGTGACCGGCACACTGGCCGGGCACACCCGGGACGGCGCCAAGGAGGCACTGGTCAGCCGGGGCGCCAAGGTCACCGGATCGGTCTCCAAGAAGACGTCCTTCGTGGTGGTCGGCGACAATCCCGGCTCCAAGTACGACAAGGCGCTCCAGGTGAAGGTGCCGGTGCTGGACGAGCCCGGCTTCGCCGTCCTGCTCGAACAGGGGGCCGACGCCGCCCGCGCCGTCGCGGTGAACCCGCCGGAGGAGGAGCCCGCGGCCGAGCCGGAGCCGGCAGCCGACGACGCGTCAGCGGACGACGCCGACGAGGCGTCAGCGGAGGACGGGAAGGGCACGGAAACGGCGGCCGAAACGGCCTGAATGGCCCTGGGATGTCACCCGTTCGGCCTATATCAGAATACGGAGACTGCCCAGGTCGCATTCCGGGAACCCCTGCCGATCGGTGCCCGAGGTGGCGTGCCGCGGCCTACTGTTGAGGAGCGCGCCCGCCGGGCAGGAACCTTCCAGCGGCCCCGACGGGACCACCGCGGGCACCGGCGCGGTGGACAGCTGGCCACACCGGGCTGCGAGAGGGACGGGCATGGAACCGACGGAGGGCGCCGCGGCGGCGCCGCTGCCCAGCGGCCGGATCGCGTCACCACTGCCCTGCCAGTCCCGGCCGTCGATCCGTATCGGGGTGCCCGCCGTCGCCGGAGTCGCGCTCGCCGCCGGCACCGCCCGTATGGTCGTCAGCGGTCACGCGCTGTTCCCCGGCGGCACCGTCGGCTGGGCCTTCGCCGTCCTCACCGGCATCATCGTCGGCCATCTGGTCGCGATGGGCCGCGACCGCTGGTGGGGCGGCACCGGATCCGGTGCCGCCCTCACCCTGGCCATGCTGCTGCTGTACGGCTGGGTGCCCGCCGTGCTCGTCAGCCTCGCCGTGGTCGTCCTGGTCGGCGCCGCCCGCATGCACCGCTGGCGGGAGGCCGCGCTGCACGGCTCGATCGACATCCTCGGCATCGGCGCCGGGGCGCTCGCCCTCTACTGCTTCGGCGCCCACCCCTCGGTGGAGGACCCCTGGGAGCCCGCCAGCTGGACCGGGTCGGCCGCCCCGGCCATCCTCGTCACCGCCTTGGCCTATCTCACCGCGACCCGCCTGCTGCTGTGGCTGGCCTTCGCCTCGCGGGCCGGCGGACTGCCCACGGTGGCGCGCACCGCGCTGCTGCGGCAGGGCATGGTCGGCGTCGCCCTGCTCGGCATCTCCCCGCTGATCCTCGTCGTCGCCTGCGACCGGCCGCTGCTGCTGCCGCTGTTCGCCGTCCCGCTGATCGCACTGGACTCCACCCTGTGGATCGCGCACGCCCGCGCCGAGGAGCAGTTGCGCGACCCGCTCACCGGGCTGCCCAACCGCCAATGGCTGCTGGAACGCGTCAGGTCCGCCCTCGACGGCGCGCAGGCGCGCGACGAACGCTGCGCCCTGATCCTCATCGACCTCGACAAATTCCGTTCGGTCAACGACACCCTCGGGCACCTCGCGGGCGACCGGCTGCTGCTCCAGGTCGCCGACCGGCTGCGGCTCGCCCTGCCGCGCGGCGCCGAGGCCGCCCGGCTCGGCGGCGACGAATTCGCCGTCCTGCTCGCCTCCTGCGACTCCCCGACCCGCGCCCAGCGCATCGCCCGCGCCCTGGCCGCCGCCCTCGGCTCACCCCTCAGCCTCGACGGGCTGACCCTGGTGCTGGAGGCCAGCGCCGGGGTCGCCGTCTTCCCGGACCATGCCGTGGACGCCGAAGGACTGCTGCGCCGCGCCGACGTCGCGATGTACCAGGCCAAGCGGGACCGCAGCGGCGTCGAGGTCTACGAGGCCAAACGGGACGGCAACACCCCCGACCGGCTCGGGCTGCTCGGCGACCTGCGCCGTGCCCTGGAGACCGGCGACGTCCAGCTGCACTACCAGCCCAAGGTCCGCTTCGACGGCCAGGTCGCCGGCCTTGAAGCGCTGGTGCGCTGGGAGCACCCGGAGCGCGGCCGGGTGAGCCCGGAAGAGTTCATCACGATGGCCGAGACCTCCGGCTTGATGCCGCAGCTCACCGAATACGTGCTCGACACCGCGCTCGAACAGGTGGCCCGCTGGCGGCGGATGGGGCTCAACGCGCCCGTCGCCGTCAACGTCTCGCCCCGCGACGTCCACAGCCCCGGTTTCGCCGGCGCCGTCGCCGCGCGCCTGGCCCGCCACCAAGTGCCGCCCGGCGCGCTCCAGTTGGAGATCACCGAGCACGTCCTTCTGGAGGACCCGCAGCGCGCCGCCGACACCCTCAACGGGCTCACCGGACACGGCGTCAAGATGTCCCTCGACGACTTCGGCACCGGCTACTCCTCCCTCGTCCACCTCCGCCGGCTCCCGGTCAGCGAACTCAAGATCGACCGGTCCTTCGTGGCCCGGCTCGTCGTCGACCCCGAGGACGCGGAGATCGTGCGGTGCACGATCGACCTGGCCCACTCGCTCGGCCTCCTCGTCGTCGCCGAGGGTGTCGAGGACGACGAGACGTGGGAACGCCTGCGTGACCTCCACTGCGATGCCGTCCAAGGGTGGCTCGTCGCCGCGGCCATGCCTCCCGACGAGGCCACCGCCTGGCTGCGCGCCCGCGGCGAACGCGGCTGGCAGCGCCCCATCGCAGCCCTTTCGGCTGCCCCTGAGCCCGAACCCGAACACTCCTCCCTCCCGGAGATCCGCTAACCCTCCCCGCCCGACGGCGAGTGAGGTCTTTTAGGGGCACCCACTTCCGGTGGCACTGTCGTCCGTAGGGGTGGGGGCCCGCCCCGCCGGGGGGAAAGCGGGTGCGGGGGTGCGGGGGCGGGCCCGTAGGATGAGGGGTCCACCGACATCTCACCCCGCAGAGGATCGCAATCGCATGCCTGGCATCACGCGCGAGGAGGTCGCCCACCTCGGCAAGCTGGCACGGCTGGAACTGTCCGCCGACGAGCTGGACCACTTCGCCGGACAGCTCGACGACATCATCGGCGCGGTCGCCCGCGTGTCCGAGGTGTCCGGCGAGGACGTACCGCCGACCTCGCACCCCCTGCCCCTGACCAATGTCATGCGCCCGGACGAGGTCCGGCCGTCGCTGACCCCGGAGCAGGCCCTGTCGGGCGCCCCGGCGCAGGAGCAGCAGCGGTTCAAGGTGCCGCAGATCCTGGGGGAGGAGTAGTCCCATGACCGACATCATCAGGCTGACCGCCGCGCAGACGGCGGAGAAGATCGCGTCGGGCGAACTGACCGCCGTCGAGGTCACCGAGGCGCACCTGGCCCGGATCGAGGCCGTCGACGAGAAGGTGCACGCGTTCCTGCACGTCGACCGCGAAGGCGCCCTGGAGCAGGCCCGCGCGGTGGACGCCAAGCGCGCCGCGGGCGAACCGCTCGGCCCGCTGGCCGGTGTGCCGCTGGCGCTGAAGGACATCTTCACCACCGAGGGCGTGCCGACCACCGTCGGCTCGAAGATCCTCGAAGGCTGGATCCCGCCGTACGACGCCACCGTCACCAAGCGGCTCAAGGCCGCCGACGTGGTGATCCTCGGCAAGACCAACATGGACGAGTTCGCGATGGGCTCCTCGACGGAGAACAGCGCGTACGGCCCGACCGGCAACCCGTGGGACCTGACCCGTATCCCGGGCGGCTCCGGCGGCGGCAGCGCCGCGGCGCTCGCGTCGTACCAGGCGCCGCTGGCGATCGGCACCGACACCGGCGGCTCGATCCGGCAGCCCGCCGCGGTGACCGCGACGGTCGGCGTGAAGCCCACCTACGGCGGCGTCTCCCGCTACGGCATGGTCGCCTTCTCGTCCTCGCTCGACCAGGGCGGCCCCTGCGCCCGCACCGTACTGGACGCCGCGCTGCTGCACGAGGTGATCGCCGGGCACGACCCGCTCGACTCCACCTCGATCGACGCGCCCGTGCCGCCGGTCGTGGAGGCCGCGCGCAACGGGAACGTGGCGGGCCTGCGGGTCGGCGTCGTCAAGGAGTTCGGCGGCGAGGGCTACCAGGCCGGCGTCGTCCAGCGGTTCACCGAGTCCGTGGAACTGCTGCGCGACCTGGGCGCCGAGATCGTGGAGATCTCCTGCCCCTCCTTCACGTACGCGCTCGCCGCGTACTACCTGATCGCGCCGTCGGAGTGCTCCAGCAACCTGGCCCGCTTCGACGCCATGCGCTACGGCCTGCGGGTCGGCGACGACGGTACGAAGTCCGCCGAGGACGTCACCGCGCTGACCCGTGACGCGGGCTTCGGCCCCGAGGTCAAGCGCCGCATCATGCTCGGCACGTACGCGCTCAGCTCCGGCTACTACGACGCGTACTACGGCTCGGCCCAGAAGGTCCGCACCCTGATCACCCGGGACTTCGAGAAGGCGTTCGAGAGCGTGGACGTGATCGTCTCGCCGACGACGCCGACCACCGCCTTCCCGATCGGCGAGCGCGCCGACGACCCGATGGCGATGTACCTCGCGGACCTGTGCACCATCCCCGCCAACCTCGCGGGCAACGCGGCGATGTCGCTGCCCTGCGGACTGGCCCCCGAGGACGGGCTGCCGGTCGGACTCCAGATCATCGCACCCGCGCTCAAGGACGACCGGCTCTACCGGGTCGGCGCCGCAGTCGAGGCCGCCTTCGTGTCGAAGTGGGGCCACCCGTTGCTCGAGGAGGCACCCCAGCTATGAGCACCACGAAGAAGAAGGGCAAGCCGGGCACGTACCTGGCCATCGGCAGCACGCTGTTCGCCGCCTTCAGCAACATCAAGAAGGTGCGCTCCGCGCGCGGCGAGAACGACACCCTCCAACTGGTCGACGGTCTGATCAGGGTGGCCGCGGTCGCCACCGGCGTGGCCCTGCTCATCCGTGAGCTGCGCCAGAACGACGACGACATCCTGACGGACTGACCGGACGGACTGAGAAGGTAGAGGGAATTGTGACCGTCACGGACCTGCTGTCCTACGAGGACGCGCTGGCGTCGTACGACCCGGTGATGGGCCTCGAGGTCCATGTCGAGCTGGGTACCAGGACCAAGATGTTCTGCGGCTGCTCCACCGAACTGGGCGCCGACCCCAACTCGCAGACCTGCCCGACCTGTCTGGGCCTGCCCGGCGCGCTGCCGGTGGTCAACGCGGTCGGCGTCGAGTCCGCGATCAAGATCGGTCTCGCGCTCAACTGCGAGATCGCCCAGTGGTGCCGCTTCGCCCGGAAGAACTACTTCTACCCGGACATGCCGAAGAACTTCCAGACGTCGCAGTACGACGAGCCGATCGCGTACAACGGCTACCTGGACGTGCAGTTGGAGGACGGCGAGGTCTTCCGGGTGGAGATCGAGCGCGCCCACATGGAGGAGGACACCGGCAAGTCGCTGCACGTCGGCGGCGCCACCGGCCGCATCCACGGCGCCTCGCACTCGCTGCTCGACTACAACCGGGCCGGCATCCCGCTGATCGAGATCGTCACCAAGCCGATCGAGGGCGCGGGCGCGCGGGCCCCCGAGGTCGCCAAGGCGTACGTCGCCGAGCTGCGCGAGCTGATCAAGGCACTGGGCGTGTCCGAGGCCCGGATGGAGCAGGGCCAGATGCGCTGCGACGTCAACCTGTCGCTGCGCCCGCTGGGCCAGAAGAAGTTCGGCACCCGCAGCGAGACCAAGAACGTCAACTCGCTGCGCAGCGTGGAGCGGGCGGCCCGCTTCGAGATCCAGCGGCACGCCGCCGTGCTGTCCTCGGGCGGCACGATCCTCCAGGAGACCCGGCACTTCCACGAGGAGGACGGCTCCACCACCTCCGGCCGGATCAAGGAGGAGGCCGAGGACTACCGCTACTTCCCTGAGCCCGACCTCGTCCCCGTCGCCCCGGCCCGCGAGTGGGTCGAGGAGCTGCGGGCCGGACTGCCGGAGCTGCCCCGGGTGCGCCGCAAGCGCATCCAGGACGGCTGGGGCATCGCCGACCACGAGATGCAGTCGGTGCTCAACGCGGGCGCGCTCGACCTGATCCTCGCCACCATCGACGAGGGCGCCGACGCGGCGGCCGCGCGCAAGTGGTGGATGGGCGAACTGGCCAGGCACGCCAATGAGTCGGGCACCGAACTGGCCGAGGTGCCGATCACCCCGGCGCAGGTGGCCAGGGTCGCGGCGCTGGTCGCCGCGGGCGACCTCAACGACAAGCTGGCGCGCCAGGTCATCGAGGGCGTCCTCGCGGGCGAGGGCGAGCCGGACCAGGTGGTCGACAAGCGCGGCCTGAAGGTCGTCTCCGACGACGGCGCCCTGGGCGCGGCCGTGGACCAGGCCATCGCGGACAACGCGGCGGTCGCCGACAAGATCCGCGGCGGCAATCTGGCGGCGGCGGGCGCGCTGATCGGCGCCGTCATGAAGCTCACGCGCGGGCAGGCGGACGCCAAGCGGGTCCGCGAGCTGGTGCTGGAGAAGCTGGGCGTGCAGGGCTGATCCCCGGCCCGTGGCCCGTGCGGCGTACGGGCCGGGCGTACGAGGGCGGCTCCCCCGGTCGGGGGGCCGCCCTCGTCGTATGCGGTCACGCGCCTTCATGTTGACGGCGGCACTCTCAGACGGCTCTCAGGCCGCTCTCAGACGGGCTCCCTACGGTGCGGGCCATGGAGACCACCGACACCACCCGTACCACCGACACCGAGACCGCCGCCGACACCCCTGAGGAGAAGCAGGAGACCGCCGCGGCCGAGACGTCCGCCGAGGCTGCCGCCGACCTGGAGGTCGTGGACGACACCGACTACGAGGTGATCGGTGACGACGAGGACGAGGGGACCGCCCCCGCCGCCCCCTCTGCGAAGTCCGCGATCATCACCGGCGCGGCGGCCGTCGCGGGCGCCGCGCTCGCGCTGTCCTCGCTCACCGGCACCTGGCTGAGCAATGTGGTCTCCCAGCGGCAGGGCCTGATCGGCCAGATCAAGACGTCCAGCGGCACCGCCAAGCAACAGATCGCCGCCGGATACGGCACCCCGTGGCACGCCATCGCCCTGGTCAACGGGATCTTCGCGGTCGTCGCGCTGCTCGTCTGCGGCGGTGTGCTGCTGCACCCCGCCTCCCGGGCCCGCGCCGCCCGCGGCCACTGGAGCCAGGCGCTGGCCTGGGGCGGCACCGTACTCGCCGTCATCGGCCTGCTCATCGCGGGCGCCATGTGGTTCGACGTCTTCGCCGACCTCCCTACGGTGCCGGCCTCCTGACGTCCACGGACTGAGCGTCTAAGGCACCCGCGGGTCCCGTAGGGCGGTCGTCTAAGGCCCCCCGGGACCAGGAGTTGCGGCAACTGCCCGATGTGGCGGACCCCCCTCGGGGACGAAGCTTGTTGCACCGGAACAAGCAGACAGTCCCAAGGGAGAGAACGATGTTCGCCTACGAATTGCAGCAGGCCCGCCGCGCCGACCTTCAGAACCGTGCCGACGCCTGGCGGCTGGCCCGGGACGCGAAGGCCGCCCGCACCTCGGACCGCAGGACCCGCAGGTCCGCCGACCGCACCGACGCGTCGGCGGACTCGGCCTCGGGGTCGTCCGCCTCCCCGCGCCCCACCCGTGGCCGGGTCCGCCACGCCCACCGCGCGGCATGACCCCGCACGCGCCGCGGAACGCGGCGGCACCGTCCGGGACGGAGGCCGGGCCCGCTACGGGGGAGGGGCCCGGCCTCCGCCTCGTGGCGGCCCCCGCGTCGCCGCTGGCGCAGGCATCTCCGGACACGTCCCCGGTGTCCGCCGAGCGGGTAATCGGTGTCGGGACAGGGGCCGGGCATGCGATGCTCGGCAGCGTGCAGACGCAGTCCCTCAGCCCTGAGTTCATCGGCCGCGACGCCGAGCTGACGCGGCTCGGCGCCGCGCTGACCGCCGCGGCGGCGGGGGAGCCGCAGGCGGTGCTGATCGGCGGCGAGGCCGGGGTCGGCAAGACCCGGCTGACCGAGGAGTTCCTGGCCGCCGCGCAGCGCGCGGGCGCGGTCACCGCGATCGGCGGCTGCGTGGAGATCGGCGCGGACGGCCTGCCCTTCGCCCCGATCTCGACCGCGCTGCGCGCCCTGTACCGCACGCTCGGCGACGAACTGATCGCCGCGGCCGCCGGGCAGGAGGCCGAGCTGGCCCGGCTGCTGCCCGAGCTGGCCGACAGCGCGGGCGGCCCGCGCCGCGACCCGCACGACGAGGAGGGCCGGGTCCGGCTCTTCGAACTGACCGCCCGCCTGCTGGAACGCCTGGGCGGCGACCGTACGCTCGTCGTCGTCCTGGAGGACCTGCACTGGGCCGACCGCTCCACCCGCGAGCTGCTCGCGTACCTCTTCCGCTCGCTCCAGCGCGCCCGCGTGCTGATCGCCGGCACCTACCGCGCCGACGACATCCACCGCAGGCACCCGCTGCGGCCCTTCCTCGCCGAGACCGACCGGCTCCGTACGGTCGAACGCGTCGAGCTGGCCCGCTTCAGCCGCGAGGAAGTACGCCGGCAGCTCGCGTCGATCCTGTCCGCGCAGCCCGCGAACGCGGTGGTCGACCAGGTCTTCGCCCGCTCCGACGGCAATCCGTTCTTCGTCGAGGAATTGGCCTGCAGCATCACCCGCGGCTGCGCCACCGGCATCAGCGAATCGCTGCGCGACCTGCTGCTGGTGCGCGTCGAAGCGCTGTCCGACGACGCCCAGCGGGTGGCGAAATTCGTCGCGGAAGGCGGCAACACCGTCGAGTACCGGCTGCTGGCCGCCATCACCGGGCTCGACGAGGACGCCCTGCTCGACGCCCTGCGCACCGCCGTCGGCGCCAACATCCTCGTCCCGTCCGACAACGGCGAGGGCTACCGCTTCCGGCACTCCCTGGTCCGCGAGGCCGTCGGCGACGACCTGCTGCCCGGCGAGCGCAGCCGGATCAACCGGCGGTACGCGCGCGCCGTCGAGGACGACCCCGCGCTCGTCCCCGCCGACGAGCGGGCGGCCCGGCTCGCCAGCTACTGGTACGCCGCCCACGACCCGGCCAACGCGCTGCCCGCCGTCCTGCGCGCCTCCGTCGAGGCCCGGCGCCGGCACGCCTACGCCGAGCAGTACCGGCTGCTGGAACGCGCGCTCGAACTGTGGGACGACGCCCCGGAGGAGACCCGCCATGAACTGCGGCCCGCGGACTACGCCGAGGCGTACCCCGCGTGCGGCTGCCACCCCGACACACCGCTCGGCTTCCTCGACCTGCTCGCCGAGGTCACCGTCGCCGCCCGGCTCAGCGGCGAACGCGAACGCGCGTACACCATGGCCAAGCGGGCGCTGCGGCTGATGGAGCGCGACGGCGCGGGGCACGACCCGCTGCGCGCCGCCTGGTTCTGGGCGCAGCGCTCACGCGTCACCGAGGACCTGGGCCGCGGCGACGGCTGGGACGAACTGTCGCGCGCCCGCGAACTGGTCCGCGACCTGCCGCCGTCGGCCGCGCACGCCGAGGTGCTGTCGATGATCGCGGGCTGGATCATGGTCCACAAATCCGGCGCGGAAGGCATCGACATCGGCCACCGCGCCGTCGAGTACGCCCGGCAGTCCGGGGCCCGCGACACCGAACTGCACGCCCGTGTCACCCTCGGCCTGCTCCAGGCCGACAGCGGCGACATCGAGGGCGGCATCGCCGAGGTCGAGGAGGTACGGCGGCTGGTCGCCGACAGCGGCGCGCACGGCATCGTCGCCCGCTGCTACGGCAATCTGGCCTCCGTCCTGGAGGGCGCGGGCCGCTCCCGCGAGGCCATCGCCGTGGCCCGCGAGGGCCTGCGGCTGATCGGCGACCAGGTCTCGCACGTCACCCGCTCCTGGCTGCTCACCAACGAGGGCGAGTCGCTGATCTCGCTCGGCCGGTACGCGGAGGCCGCGACCGTACTGGAGGAGGCGCTGCGGTACGCGGAGAAGTCGTATCTGTGCGCCGGGATCGAGATGAATCTCGGCTTCCTCGCGCTGCGGCTCGGTGACGCGGACGCCGCGATCCGCTACCAGGCCACCGCCGCGGAGGGGCTGCGGCACGACACCCAGCCGCAGCACATCATCCCCGGCCGCACCCTCGCCCTCGAACTGGCCGTGTCCCAGGGCCGGTTCGAGGACGCGCGGCGCGAGCTGCTGAGCGGAGCCGCGGGCGGCTTCGCGACCGGCACCGGGCGTTACGCCTGGCCGCTGCTCGCCGCCGGCGCCGCCGCCGAGGCCGACGGGCCCGGCGCCCACCCCGACGTACTGGAACGGATCCGCGCCGCCGCCCGCGAACTGCCCCGGCCGACACCGCTGGCCGAGGCGTACGCCGTCCTCGTCGACGCGGAACTCGCCCGGGCCGAGGGGCGGGTCGAACCCGACCTGTGGGGCGCGGCCGCCGCCGCCTTCGAACGCGAGGAGCGCGTCCACGAGTTGGCCGCCGTGCGGTACCGGTACGCCGAGGCGCTGCTCGCCTCCGGCGCGGGTGCCGAACGGCGGGACGAGGCGGGGTGCCTGCTCGCGCTCGCGCACGCCGCCGCTTCCGGCTCGGGCGCCATGCCGCTGCGTGAGGCCGTCGCCCGGCTCGCCCAGCGGGCCCGGCTCTCCCTCGACGTGCCCGCCGCCGGGGCCGACCCCGCAGAGTCGCTCGGGCTCACCGCCCGCGAGCGGGATGTCCTCCGCCTTGTCGCCGAGGGGCGGACCAACCGGCAGATCGCCGAGGTCCTGTTCATTTCCCCGAAGACCGCGAGCGTCCACGTCTCCAACATCCTCGCCAAACTCTCCCTCTCCACCCGCGGCGAAGCCGCCGCCCTGGCCCACCGCCTCAACCTCTTCACCCCGGCGGCGGGTTGACCCGCACCCCTAAAGGGGCACCCCGTTGCGTCAGCTCACCGTCAGGTGGAGGATGCGGTCGTCCTCCTTGGCGGGGGTACCCCGCCCATCGGTGTTGCTGGTGGTGACGAAGAGCGAACCGTCGTCGGCGGTGACGACGGTACGGAGCCGCCCGTAGGTGCCGGAGAAGAAGGACTGGGGCGCGGCCGAGGGACGGGCGCCGGCCAGGGGAATGCGCCAGAGCCGGGCACCGTGAAGAGCGGCCATCCAGATGGCCCCGCCGGCGTACGCGATCCCACTCGGAGAAGCCTCGTCGGTGTGCCACTGCGCGACAGGATCGACGTACCCCGCGCGATGCGCGATCCCCTCCACGACCGGCCAGCCGTAATTCTTGCCGGGCTCGATCAGATTCAGCTCGTCCCAGGTGTCCTGGCCGAACTCCGAGGCCCACAGGCGCCCTTGGTCGTCCCAGGCGAGCCCCTGGACGTTGCGGTGCCCGTCGGAGTAGTCCAGCGACCCGGGCGTCGGGTTGTCCTTGGGCGGCTGCCCGTCCGGCGTCATCCGCAGGATCTTCCCGGCGAGCGAGGACTTGTCCTGTGCGAGCCCGCGCTGATTGGTCTCGCCGGTCCCGGCGTACAGCATCTTGTCGGGGCCGAACGCGATCCGGCCGCCGTTGTGGATGGTCCCGCTGGGGATGCCGCGCAGGATCGTGTCGGGCGCGCCGAGCTGCTGGCCCGCGGGCCGTGAGGTGTCGTACAGCAGCCGGGCGATCCGGTTGTCGGACTCGGTGGTGAAGTACGCGTAGATCTCCCGGTCGGAGCCGAAGTCGGGGGAGACGGCCAGGCCCAGCAGGCCGCCCTCGCCGCCGGCCTGGACGCCGGGCACGCCACCGACCTGGGTCGTGGTCTTCTTCACCGGGTCGACGCGGGAGATCCGGCCGGTGTTCCGGGAGGCGACCAGCAGGGTGCCGTCGGGCAGCGGCGCCACGCCCCACGGGCTGTCGAGGCCGGTCGCCACGGTGCCGGTCACCTTGGCCGTGCCCTTGGCGGGCGGCGTGGAGGCCGACGGGCTCGGGGCGGCCGTCGTACCGCCGGCGGAGGCGGAGGCCGTGCCCTTGCTGCCGGTCGGTCCGGGGTGGATCGGGCTCGGCCCGTCCGAGGAGCACCCGGACGCCACCAGCGCCGCCACCGCGACCGCGGCGACCGCCGCCGTACGACGCGCCGCCGTACGACGGCCGGACAGCCGGCCCACCGCTTTCCCAGACCGCACCGCGCTCACTCCCTCGTCGTCACCCGGAACCCCAGCACACCACACCGGGCGGGCGCGCCGCGTGCCGATCGCACGTTCGTGACCACGGGTCCCCGCACGACCGGCGCGCGAAACCTCGGGGCGCGTCCCAGGGCCTGTCCGGACAGGACCTAGTCCCAGGAGCCGCGTGCCGCGGGCAGTTCCGCGATCTCGGTCAGGTCCTGCGAGGTCAGGGCGAGCGTCGCGGCGGCGGCGTTCTCCGCCGTCCAGCGGGCCGACTTGGCGCCCGGCACCGGCACCACGTGCGGCGCCTGGGCGAGCGTCCAGGCGAGCGCGACCTGCGCGCAGGTCGCGCCGTGCCGTGCCGCCACCCGGCGCAGCCCCGCCACCACCGGCTGGTTGGCGGCCATCATCTCGGCGGTGAAGCGCGGATGGCGGGCGCGCAGATCGTCCGGTTCGAAGCCCTCGCCGGGCGTGAGGGTGCCGGTGAGGAAACCGTTCCCCAGCGGCATCGCCGCCAGGAAGCCCACCCCGCGCGCGGTGCACCACGGCAGCAGCGACTCCAGCGCCTCCGCCGCCCACACCGACAGCTCCGCCTCCACGCAGGCGACGGGGAAGACCTGCTGGGCCCGGGTCAGATGGCGGATCGTCTCGTCGTGCAGCCGCGCGCCGGTACGGCGGTTGCCGCGCGCGCCCACCGCGCACAGGCCGAGCGCCCGCACCTTGCCCGCCGCGACCAGCTCGGCCATCGCGCCCCAGGTCTCCTCGATCGGCACCTCGGGGTCGACGCGGTGCAGCTGGTAGAGGTCGATGACATCGGTCTGGAGCCGCCGCAGCGACGCGTCGCAGGCCCTGCGGACGTATCCGGGGCGGCCGTTGGCGACGATGTGCTGCTCGCCGACGAGCAGCCCGCACTTGGTGGAGACGAAGGCGTCCCGCCGCCGTTCCTTCAACACCCGCCCCAGCAGCAGCTCGTTGGTGAACGGGCCGTACATGTCGGCGGTGTCCAGCAGGGTGCTGCCCAGGTCGAGCGCGGTGTGCACGGCCCGCAACGAGGTCTCGCCGTCCTGCCGCGAGGTGGTGTACGCCCAGCTCATCGGCATGCATCCCAGGCCCACGGCGCCCACTTCGAGAGCTGCTGCACCGATTGTCCTGCGCTCCACCCGACCGTCCTCCCTCACCCGGAACGCCCGTGCTCCGCCGGACGTCCCAGGACGGGTCGGCGGGACCCGTCCTGGCCGCCGCCCACTGTGTCATAGCCTCCTGACCATGAACGACATGACCCGAGACCGCCCGCAGGTGTGGCTCTCCCTGCCGCCGGAGGACATCGAAGGACTCCCCGACGCGTTCGACTACGTCCACTGGGACGGCACCGGGGACTTCCCGGCCGACCCGGCGGACGCGGCCTTCTACGTCGTCCCCTACATGAAGGGCCCGGTCGCCGGGGCCCTGCCGCTGCCGCACATGCGCCGGGTGCGCGTCGTGCAGACGCTCAGCGCCGGCGTCGACCACATCGCGCCGCACCTGGACCAGTTGCCGCCCGGCGTCAGCCTGTGCAACGCGCGCGGGGTGCACGAGGCGAGCACCGCGGAACTCGCCCTCGCCCTCACCCTGGCCTCGCTGCGCGGCATCCCGCGCTTCGTGCGCGGCCAGGACGAGGAGCGCTGGCACTCCGGCTTCTACCCGGCGCTCGCCGACCGCGAGGTGCTGATCGTCGGATACGGCTCGATCGGCGCGGCCGTCGAAGAACGGCTGATTCCCTTCGAATGCACGGTGGTACGGGTGGCGCGCGGCGCCAGAAGTGCGCCGCGCGGGCCGGTGCGCGCCCTCTCCGAGCTACCGGAACTCCTGCCGTCCGCCGATGTGGTGGTGCTCACCACCCCGCTGACCGAGCAGACCCGCGGTCTCGCGGGTGCGGAATTCCTGGCCCGGATGAAGGACGGGGCGTTGCTGGTCAACGTGGCGCGCGGTCCCGTGGTCGACACCAAGGCGCTGCTGGCGGAGACCGAGTCGGGGCGGCTGACCGCGGCACTGGATGTCACCGATCCCGAACCGCTGCCCGCGGGACACCCCTTGTGGCACGCGCCCGGCGTGCTGATCAGCCCCCATGTGGGCGGCAGCACCTCCGCGTTCCTGCCGCGCGCCAAGCGGCTGGTCCGCGAGCAGCTCACCCGCTTCGCGGCCGGACAGCCGCTGGAGAACGTCGTCGCGACCAGCTGACGGGCCGGCTGACCGGCTGACCGACCGGCCGGCTGACTGACCCGCTGACGTGTCCGACCGACGATTTCCGGCCGCGGCCGGCAGGTTCCGCGATGTCTTCGCGGCACTCGGTGACCGCGCACTGTTCGCTCATCTCCCCTGTGGTTACGCTGAGTAGAGGAACTATGTCCCTGAGTGACGGATCTGGTGTATCGTCCCGATCGGGGGACATTCCGCGGCCGGGAGGCACGGCGGCGGCGATGTGAGCGACGAGCAAGTGAAGGGGGGCGATGGGCGATGCACGGCCAATGGACTTTCTCCAGCGCGCGAGCCCGGAGCGCCGTCAGCAGCAGTACGCCCCGGCCGCCCGCCGGCACGGCACGGCCGTTCGGCCCGCGCCGACGACACCGGACCGCCCGGTGAGCTCCACCGGGGCGGTGCTCGCCCGGCCGTCGGTCCAGGGCGGCGGCAGGGGCGGCCTGCTGCCCCAGCTGCTGGTCGCACTGGTCTGCGGCGGCTACACCACCGGCGCCGTACTGGGCTGGGGCTCCGAGGAAGTCGCCCTGGTCATGGGCGACTTCGGACTCTCCGCCGCCGCGGCCACCGCCGCCGTCTCCACTCTCGTCTACGCCCGCAAGGTCTGCGGCCAGCACCGGCCCGCCTGGCTGCTGTTCGCGGTCTCCTCCGCGATGGTCGCGCTCGGCAACGGCATCTGGGGCTGGTACGAGGTGGTGCTGCGCCGCCCCGTCCCGCAGACCTCGGCCGCCGACTTCTGCTTCCTGATGTTCGCCCCGCCCGCCATCATCGGCCTGCTGGTGCTCGCCAAACGCCCCGTCACCAGGGCCGGTTGGGTCTGCCTGGCGCTGGACGCGTCGCTGATCGGCGGCTCGCTGCTCACCTTGTCCTGGAGCCTGGCGCTCGCGCACACCGCCGCCTGGGACGGCCCGAGCACCGCCCGGATGGCGCTCTCGCTGGCCTACCCGCTGCTGGACATCGTGCTGGTCAGCATGGTGCTCGCGCTGCACTTCCGGCGGTCGGCGGCCAATCGCGCCGCCGTCAACACCGCGATCGCCGCGCTCGCCCTGACCGTGCTGTGCGACGCCCTGTTCACCTCACCGATCCTGCGCGAGCACTACCGCTCCGGCCAGATCCTGGACGCCGGCTGGTTCGCGGGCAGCATGCTGCTGGCGTACGCGCCGTGGACCGGCACCCGTACCGAACCGCCGCGCAGGAACGGCACCGCCACCCGCAAGGTGACCGGTTCGCTCGCCGCCCTCACGCCGTATCTGGCCGCCGCCGTCTGCACCCTCGGCATCCTCTACAACGTGATCACCGGCCAGAAGTGCGACCGCGTGATGCTCTGCACCGGCGCCGCCGTCGTCCTTGCCCTCGTGGTGCGCCAGGGCATCATGCTGCTGGACAACATCTCGCTCACCCAGGAACTGGCCCAGAAGGAGAACCACTTCCGCTCCCTGGTCCAGGGATCGAGCGACGTCATCATGATCGCCGCGCCGTCCGGGGTGCTGCGCTACGTCAGCCCCGCCGCGCAGGGCGTCTACGGCCGCGACCCGGAGGAACTGGTCGGCACCGAACTGGCCGCGCACATCCACCCCGACGACCTCGGCCGGGTGGTGCACGAGGTGCGCCGCTTCCTGGCCGCGCCGCCCGGCGACGAGCCCGCCACCCGGATCGAGTGCCGCATCCGCTCCGGCCACCGCCGTACCGACGGCGCAGGCGGCCGGGAGAAGGACCGCCAAGAAGGGGAGGACTGCTGGCTCAGCGTCGAGTCCAGCGTCAACCGCTACCAGGGCGGGCTGATCTTCAACAGCCGCGACGTCACCGAACGCGTCAGGCTCCAGGCCCAGTTGCAGCACAACGCCTCGCACGACCCGCTCACCGACCTGCCCAACCGCGCGCTGTTCACCGAGCGCGTCACCCGGGCGCTCACCAGCCGCCGCGCCGCCGACGACCACGCCGCCCTGCTCTACGTCGACCTCGACGGCTTCAAAGCGGTCAACGACACGGTCGGCCACCAGGCGGGCGACGAACTGCTGGTCCAGGCCGCCCGCCGGATACAGGACGCGCTGCGCTCCGGCGACACCGCGGCCCGGCTCGGCGGCGACGAATTCGCCGCCCTGGTCTGCGGCACCAGCGCCGACCGCCGCGAGCGCGAGTTCCAGATCCTCGACATCGCCGAACGGCTGCGCTCGGTGCTGTGCGAGCCCTATCCGGTGGAGGGCGGCGAGGTCCGGGTCGCCGCCAGCATCGGCATCGCCTTCGCCGAGCCCGGCGTCACCCCCGGCGAGCTGATGCGCAACGCGGACCTGGCGATGTACCGCGCCAAACAGGCAGGCAAGGGCCGCGTCGAGGTCTACGCGCCGCAGATGCAGGCCGACGTCGTACGCCGTACCGAACTGGCCGGGCGGCTGCGCAAGGCGCTGCACGACGGCGAGTTCACCCTGCTCCACCAGCCGGTGGTGGAGCTGGACAGCGGCCGGGTCAGCTCGGTGGAGGCCCAGGCCCGCTGGCGCTCCGCCCAGGGCATCCTCTTCACCCCCGCCGAATTCCTGCGCGCCGCCGAGGACACCGACCGTTCCTTAGAGCTGGGACGGTGGCTGCTGGAGCGGGCCGTGGAGCAGGCAGGACTGCGCTACGGAGCCGGGCACACCGTCCCCGTCGCCGTCCGGCTCCCCGCTCACCGTCTGCTCCACCGCGACCTGCCCGTCTCCGGCTTCGAGACCCTGCTGACCCGGCACGGCCTGCCGCCCGGCGGCCTGGTCCTTGAGCTGGCCGGCAGCGACCCGCGGATCGCCCTGGACGAGCTGGAACGGCGGCTGTCCGCCCTGCGCAGGATCGGCGTCCGGGTCTGTCTCGGCGGCTTCGGCGGCGGCTATGCGGCGCTCACCGCGCTGCGCAGGCTCCCGGTCGACCTGGTCAAACTGGACCGCTGCTTCGTCGAGGGCGTCGTGGAATCCGCCCGGCTGCACAAGATCACCCGGGGTCTGCTGCGGATCGCCCACGACCTCGGCATCGGCTGCGTCGCGGACGGCGTGGACCGCCCCGAGCAGCTGCTGGTGCTGCGCGACATGGGCTGTACGCACGGCCAGGGCATGGCCTTCTCCGGCCCGCTGGACGAGCAGCGGCTGCGCGGTTCGCTGACCCGCGGCAGCTTCCCCGTACCGCGCGGAACACCCCGTGAACAGGTCACCCCGATCGCGGTTCCGCTGCCCTCGCGTCGCTCGAATGCTGAGACGCGTGTCCCGCCAGCTTGACACCCGCCGGGGTCCGGGAGGAAGGTCGAGGCCATGCGCACCCGAATTCTCGTACTTGGAAAGCGCGTCGGCTGACCGAGGCCGTACCGATCAGGACAGCCTCGCACACGCACCGACGCGCTCCCCTCGCTTGCCTCACGGCACGGGGGGTTTTTTGTTGCCCGGCCCCCGGCCGGACACCGCGCCCCGCACCCTTCACCACCCTCATCTTCGAGAGAAGAGAACGCAGATGACCGAGCAGGCCAACGGGTCCCACCATCCGCAGCCGCGGACCCGCGGCGCGGCCCCCGCCGCAGCCGCCCCCGCCGAGCGCATGACGGGCGCCCAGTCCCTCATCCGCTCCCTCGAGGCCGTTGGCGCCGACACGGTATTCGGCATTCCCGGTGGCGCGATCCTGCCCGCGTACGACCCGCTGATGGACTCCGCCAAGGTCCGGCACGTCCTGGTCAGGCACGAGCAGGGCGCCGGCCACGCCGCCACCGGCTACGCCCAGGCCACCGGCAAGGTCGGCGTGTGCATGGCCACCTCGGGCCCGGGCGCGACCAACCTGGTGACGCCGATCGCCGACGCCCATATGGACTCGGTCCCGATCGTCGCCATCACCGGCCAGGTCTCCTCCAAGGCGATCGGCACCGACGCCTTCCAGGAGGCGGACATCTGCGGCATCACGATGCCGATCACCAAGCACAATTTCCTGGTCACCGACGCCGACGACATCCCGCGCACCATCGCCGAGGCGTTCCACATCGCCGCCACCGGCCGCCCGGGCCCGGTCCTGGTCGACATCGCCAAGGACGCGATGCAGAACGAGACCACCTTCGTCTGGCCGCCGCAGCAGGACCTGCCCGGCTACCGCCCGGTGACCAAGCCGCACGCCAAGCAGATCCGCGAGGCCGCCCGGCTGATCAACGAGGCCAAGCGCCCGGTGCTCTACGTCGGCGGCGGCGTCATGAAGGCCCGCGCCACCGGCGAGCTGCGCATCCTCGCCGAACTGACCGGCGCCCCCGTCACCACCACGCTGATGGCGCTCGGCTCCTTCCCCGACAGCCACCCGCAGCACGTCGGCATGCCCGGCATGCACGGCGACGTCGCCGCGGTCACCGCGCTGCAGAAGGCCGACCTGATCGTGGCGCTCGGCGCCCGCTTCGACGACCGGGTCACCGGCCGCCTGGACACCTTCGCGCCGCACGCCAAGGTCGTGCACGCCGACATCGACCCGGCCGAGATCTCCAAGAACCGCGTCGCGGACGTGCCGATCGTCGGCGACGCCCGCGAGGTGCTCGCCGATCTGATCGTCGCCGTCCAGGCCGACCACGACGCCGGCCGCAAGGGCGACTACACCGGCTGGTGGGAGCACCTGAACTTCTGGCGCAACACCTACCCGCTCGGCTACGACCTGCCGGCCGACGGCAGCCTGTCGCCGCAGCAGGTCATCGAGCGGATCGGCCAACTCGCCCCGGAGGGCACGCTGTTCGCGGCCGGCGTCGGCCAGCACCAGATGTGGGCCGCGCAGTTCATCAAGTACGAGAAGCCCGCCACCTGGTTCAACTCCGGCGGAGCGGGCACCATGGGCTACGCCGTCCCGGCCGCCATGGGCGCCAAGGCCGGCAGCCCGGACTCCACCGTCTGGGCCATCGACGGCGACGGCTGCTTCCAGATGACCAACCAGGAACTGGTCACCTGCGCGCTGAACAACATCCCGATCAAGGTCGCGATCATCAACAACGGCGCGCTGGGCATGGTCCGCCAGTGGCAGAACCTCTTCTACGGCGAGCGGTTCTCCAACACCGTGCTGCACGACGGCGCCGAGCACGTCCCCGGCTCCACCCAGGGCGTCGGCTCGATCCGCAACCGCGGCACCCGCGTCCCGGACTTCGTGAAGCTGTCCGAGGCGATGGGCTGCGTCGGCCTGCGCTGCGAGACCCCCGACGAGCTGGACGCGGTCATCGCCAAGGCCAACTCCATCAACGACCGCCCGGTCGTCGTCGACTTCATCGTCCACGAGGACGCCATGGTGTGGCCGATGGTCGCCGCCGGCACCTCCAACGACGAGATCATGGCCGCCCGCGACGTCCGCCCGGACTTCAGCGACGAGCTGGACGACTGAAGCCACCGCACCGCGGACACGTGAGACAAGGAACCCCGACCATGTCCAAGCACACCCTCTCCGTCCTGGTGGAGAACAAGCCCGGCGTCCTCGCCCGGATCACCGCCCTGTTCTCCCGGCGCGGCTTCAACATCGACTCGCTCGCGGTCGGCACCACCGAGCACCCCGAGATCTCCCGCATCACCATCGTCGTCAACGTCCTCGACGAACTGCCGCTGGAACAGGTCACCAAGCAGCTCAACAAGCTCGTCAACGTGCTGAAGATCGTCGAACTCGACCCCGCGTCGGCGGTCCAGCGCGAACTCGTTCTGGTGAAGGTGCGGGCGGACAACGACTCGCGCTCGCAGATCACGGAGATCGTCCAGCTCTTCCGCGCCAAGACCGTGGACGTCTCCCCGGAGGCCGTCACCATCGAGGCCACCGGCGGCGCCGACAAGCTGGAGGCCATGCTCAAGATGCTGGAGCCCTTCGGCATCAAGGAACTCGTCCAGTCCGGCACCATCGCGGTCGGCCGCGGCGCCCGCTCCATCACCGACCGCAGCCTGCGCGCCCTGGACCGCAGCGCGTAACTCCCCGCACGGACCGGCGGGCAGCCCCGCCGATCCGTATGGCGAGACCCCGAAACCCCCGTGTCCCCACCCGTCGTACGGTGGGCCGTACAACCCGATCCAAGGAGAGACCCGAAGTGGCCGAGCTGTTCTACGACGACGACGCCGACCTGTCCATCATCCAGGGCCGCAAGGTCGCGGTCATCGGATACGGCAGCCAGGGCCACGCCCACGCGCTGTCGCTGCGTGACTCGGGCGTCGACGTGCGCGTCGGTCTGCACGAGGGCTCCAAGTCCAAGACCGTGGCCGAGGAGCAGGGCCTGCGCGTGGTGCCGGTCGCCGAGGCCGCCGCCGAGGCCGACGTCATCATGATCCTGGTGCCGGACCCGATCCAGGCCAAGGTGTACGAGGAGTCCATCAAGGACAATCTGAAGGACGGCGACGCCCTCTTCTTCGGCCACGGCCTGAACATCCGCTTCGGCTTCATCAAGCCGCCGGCCGGTGTCGACGTCTGCATGGTCGCCCCCAAGGGCCCGGGCCACCTGGTCCGCCGCCAGTACGAGGAAGGCCGCGGCGTGCCCTGCATCGCCGCCGTCGAGCAGGACGCGACCGGCAAGGGCTTCGAGCTGGCCCTGTCGTACGCCAAGGGCATCGGCGGCACCCGCGCCGGCGTTATCAAGACCACCTTCACCGAGGAGACCGAGACCGACCTCTTCGGCGAGCAGGCGGTCCTCTGCGGCGGCACGTCCGCCCTGGTCAAGGCCGGTTTCGAGACCCTGGTCGAGGCGGGCTACCAGCCGGAGATCGCGTACTTCGAGTGCCTCCACGAGCTGAAGCTGATCGTGGACCTGATGTACGAGGGCGGCCTGGAGAAGATGCGCTGGTCGGTCTCCGAGACCGCCGAGTGGGGCGACTACGTCTCCGGCCCGCGGATCATCAACGAGGGCACCAAGGCCGAGATGAAGAAGATCCTCGGCGAGATCCAGGACGGCACCTTCGCCAACAACTGGATCGCCGAGTACAACGCGGGCCTGCCGAAGTACAACGAGTACAAGAAGGCCGACGAGGACCACCTGCTGGAGACGACCGGCAAGAAGCTGCGCAAGCTGATGAGCTGGGTCGACGAAGAGGCGTGACCAGCGGTGACGGGGAGGCGTCGCGGCAGTCCGTGACACCTCCCCGTCCGGCGGCTGAGAACCCCCTTGGCCGCCGCGTACAACCACCTTCGGGTGATCCTTCCACCAAGGCGTAGGGTCCCCGACAACGCGCCGATACACTCCCTTAACAAGCGCGTAGGCTCACAGCGTCGTGCGTCTTCCACGCGGCATGCCATCCCCTCCCTCCCTGGAGCGACCGCGGGACCGGCCGCCCACGAAGGACAAGTGAGGACCACGTGAGCCAGAAGCCTGTCGTACTCATCGCAGAAGAGCTGTCGCCCGCCACGGTCGACGCGCTCGGCCCGGACTTCGAGATCCGGCACTGCAACGGGGCGGACCGAGCCGACCTGCTGTCCGCGATCACCGATGTCGACGCCATCCTGATCCGCAGCGCCACCAAGGTCGACGCCGAGGCCGTCGCCGCCGCCCGCAAGCTCCGGGTGGTCGCCCGCGCGGGCGTCGGCCTCGACAATGTGGACGTCGCCGCCGCCACCAAGGCCGGCGTCATGGTCGTCAACGCGCCGACCTCCAACATCGTCACCGCCGCCGAGCTGGCCTGCGGCCTGATCATCGCCAGCGCCCGCAACATCGCGCCCGCCAATGCCGCGCTCAAGAACGGCGAGTGGAAGCGGAACAAATACACCGGCGTCGAGCTGAGCGAGAAGACCCTCGGCGTCGTCGGCCTCGGCCGGATCGGCGTGCTGGTCGCCCAGCGGATGTCCGCCTTCGGCATGAACATCGTCGCGTACGACCCCTATGTGCAGCCCGCGCGCGCCGCCCAGATGGGCGTCAAGCTGCTGTCGCTCGACGAGCTGCTGGAAGCGGCCGACTTCATCACCGTCCACCTGCCCAAGACGCCCGAGACGCTCGGCCTGATCGGCGACGAGGCCCTGCACAAGGTCAAGCCGTCGGTCCGGATCGTGAACGCGGCGCGCGGCGGCATCGTCGACGAGGAGGCGCTGGCCTCCGCCCTCAAGGAGGGCCGGGTCGCGGGCGCGGGCCTGGACGTGTACGCCAAGGAGCCGTGCACCGACTCGCCGCTGTTCCAGTTCGACAATGTGGTGGCCACCCCGCACCTGGGCGCCTCCACCGACGAGGCGCAGGAGAAGGCCGGCATCGCCGTCGCCAAATCGGTGCGGCTCGCGCTCGCCGGCGAGCTGGTGCCGGACGCGGTCAACGTCCAGGGCGGCGTCATCGCCGAGGACGTCAAGCCGGGCCTGCCGCTGGCGGAGAAGCTCGGCCGGATCTTCACCGCGCTTGCGGGCGAGGTCGCGGCCCGGCTCGACGTCGAGGTCTGCGGCGAGATCACCCAGCACGACGTCAAGATCCTCGAACTGAGCGCGCTCAAGGGCGTGTTCGAGGACGTCGTCGCCGAGACGGTGTCGTACGTCAACGCGCCGCTGTTCGCGCAGGAGCGCGGTGTCGAGGTGCGGCTAACCACCAGCTCGGAGTCGCCCAACCACCGCAATCTGGTGACAGTGCGCGGCACGCTCGCCGACGGCAGCGAGGTCTCGGTCTCCGGCACCCTGGCCGGCCTCAAGAACATCCAGAAGATCGTCGGCGTCGGCGACGTCGACACCGACCTGGTGCTCGCCGACCACATGGCGTTCCTGCGCTACACCGACCGCCCGGGTGTCGTCGGCACCCTCGGCCGGATCCTCGGCGAGGTCGGCGTCAACATCGCGGGCATGCAGGTCGCCCGCGCGGCGGCCGGTGGCGACGCCCTCGTCGCCCTGACGGTCGACTCCACCATCCCGGCCGGCGTCCTGAGCGACATCGCCGCCGAGATCGGTGCGACGTCCGCCCGCGCGGTGAACCTGACGGACTGACGTCCCGTACGCGTACGACGGCGCCGCCCCTCACGGTCGGAGAGGGGCGGCGCCGTCGCGTTCCCACAGAGCTACAGCCTGGCGGCCTTCAGGGCCATGTGCAGCAGCAGGCGCGATTCGCCGTCCGCGAGGTCGAGGCCGGTGAGCTGTTCGATACGGGACAGGCGGTAGTAGAGGGTCTGGCGGTGGATGGCCAGGGCGGTCGCGGTGCGGCCGGCCTGGCCCGCGTTGTCCAGGAACGCCTCGGCGGTGTGGGCCAGTTCGCGGTGCGCCTCGGTGAGCAGGGGAGCGATCACCGGGTCCGGGGGAGCGTCGGCGGGCAGCGCCGTCAGCAGCCGGTAGGGGCCGAGGCCCGACCACTTCGCGATCGGCCCGAGCAGCGGCTGCGCGAGCGCGGCCCGCGCGGAGTCCACCGCCTCGTCCCAGGCGTCCGGCAGCTCCGCGAGCGACTTGCGCCCGTCGCTCATCCCGGCGACCGCGCCCTCCGGCGCCGCCTCGCCCAGCAGCCGGGCCGCCGCCGACCGGGCCGTGGCCAGCAGTTGCACGGTGCGCAGCCGCACCAGCAGGGCGATCGAGTCGCCGCGCGCGCCGGGCACCAGGCACAGCGCGGCGGCCGACGGAATCGTCCGCGCCCCCGGCAGCTCGTCCTCGCCGCCGTCGACCGGGCGGACGCAGACCAGGGCGTGCGGCTCGTCCGCGTCCGGGCCGAGCGCCGTGCGCAGCGCGTCCTCGGCGGCGTCCCGCTCCGCCCGGCCGCGCGCGGTCAGCAGCTCGCGCAGCGCCCGGCCGGGCCCCGCCCCCTCCCGGGCGCGGGCGGCGAGCCGGTCGCCGATCCGGGCCGCGACCGCCATCGCCGCGTCGAGCTGGGTGATCGAGTGCTCGGCCTCGTCGAGCAGCCAGACGTAGCCGTGCACCACACCGCCGTGCCGCACCGGCAGACAGAGCCGGCCGCGGAAGACGCCCGCCGAGGGCGCGGCGGGGATCCGGACCGGCGCGGTCGCGCGGGCGATACCGAAGCGTTCGAACCAGGCGCGCACCTCGGTGGTGGAGCCCCGGGTGAGGATCGACCGGGTGCGCACCGGGTCCATCGCCCCGTCGTCCCCGTCGTGCACCCCGAACGCGATCAGCCGGAAATCCCGGTCCTCCAGCGTCGCGGGCGCGCCCAGCAGCGCCGACACCTCGTCGACCAGCTCCTGGAGATCGCCGCCGAAGCCGCCGTAGTCACTACGCACTCGTCCATTCTCCCTCATACATCTGTATGAGGGACTACCCCCGGATGCGTGACAGGTGTCGCTGGTTCAACGGGTAGGCGAATCCTAGATTCGGGGCGACGGCCGCCGTCGGCCGCTCTCCCGTACCGCCGTACCGCCTGGAGGACCCCGTGCTCGGTCCCGTGCTTCTCGCCGCCGCGCGCAGCGACCGCATGCGCCGTGTCGTCGCCGCCGCGCCCGTGACCCGGCCCGTGGTGGACCGTTTCGTCGCGGGCGACGAGCTGAGTCCCGCGATGGACACCGTCCGCTCGCTCACCGCATCGGGCCTGGAGGTCACCCTCGACCACCTCGGGGAGGACGTCACCGACAAGACCACCGCCCGCGCCACCCGTGACGCGTATCTGCGGCTGCTCGACACGCTGCGGCACGACGGGCTCGGCACCCGCGCCGAGGTGTCGGTGAAGCTGTCCGCCTTCGGCCAGGCGCTGCCCGACGGCGGCCACGACATCGCGCTGGCCAATGTCCGGCAGGTCGCGGAGCTGGCCGCCGAGGTCGGCACCACCGTCACCCTCGACATGGAGGACCACACCACCGTCGACTCGACGCTGGCGATCCTGCGCGAGCTACGCCGCGAGCACCCCGGCACCGGCGCCGTCCTCCAGTCCTACCTCTTCCGCACCGAGGAGGACGCCCGCGCGCTGGCCGTCGCGGGCTCCCGGGTCCGGCTGGTCAAGGGCGCCTACAAGGAGCCCGCCTCCGTCGCCTTCCAGGACAAGGCCGACGTCGACAAGGCGTACGTCCGCGCGCTGCGCGTGCTCTTCGCCGGCGAGGGCTACCCGATGGTCGGCTCGCACGACCCGCGGATGATCGCCATCGCGCAGGACCTCGCGGCGCGCAACCACCGCCCGGCGGGCTCGTACGAATTCCAGATGCTCTACGGCATCCGCACCGCCGAGCAGCGCCGCCTCGCGGACGAAGGCCACCGTATGCGCATTTACGTGCCGTACGGCGCAGACTGGTACGGATACTTCATGCGCCGCCTCGCGGAGCGCCCGGCGAACCTCGCCTTCTTCCTCCGCTCCTTCCTCCCCGCCCGCTGACCCCCCTTCCCTGTGGACCTATAGAGGAGAAACGCTCCATGGACGCTGTGACCCAGGTCCCCGCGCCGGTCAACGAGCCGGTGCACTCCTACGCGCCGGGCAGCCCGGAGCGCGCCCGGCTCGAAGCGAAGCTCAAGGAACTGGCGGGCACCCCCGCCGACCTGCCGATGTTCATCGGCGGCGAGCAGCGCATGGGCGGCGGCGAGCGCAAGAGCGTCGTACAGCCGCACAATCACGGCGCCGTCCTCGGCACCTACGGCAACGCCACGTCCCAGGACGCGCAGGACGCGATCGACGCGGCGCTGGCCGCCGCCCCCGCCTGGCGCGCGATGTCCTTCGACGACCGAGCCGCGATCATCCTGCGCGCCGCCGAGCTGCTGGCCGGTCCCTGGCGCGAGACGGTCGCCGCGTCCACCATGCTCGGCCAGGGCAAGACCGCCCAGCAGGCCGAGATCGACAGCCCCTGCGAACTGGTCGACTTCTGGCGGTTCAACGTCCACTACGCCCGGCAGATCCTCGCCGAGCAGCCGGTCGCCAACGCCCCCGGCGTCTGGAACCGGCTCGACCACCGGCCGCTGGAAGGCTTCGTCTACGCGATCACGCCGTTCAACTTCACGGCCATCGCGGGCAATCTGCCCACCGCGCCCGCCCTGATGGGCAATGTCGTGCTGTGGAAGCCGTCGCCCACCCAGACCCACTCGGCCGTGCTGCTGATGAAGCTGCTGCGCGAGGCCGGGCTGCCCGACGGCGTGATCAACCTGGTGACGGGCGACGGCATCGCCGTCTCCGAGGTCGCGCTGACCCACCCGGACCTGGCCGGCATCCACTTCACCGGCTCCACCAAGACCTTCCAGTACCTGTGGCGCACGGTCGGCGAGAACATCGAGCGGTACAGGACATATCCGCGGATCGTCGGCGAGACCGGCGGCAAGGACTTCGTCGTCGCGCACCCGTCGGCCGACCCCGCGATCCTGAAGACCGCGCTGACCCGCGGCTCCTTCGAGTACCAGGGCCAGAAGTGCTCGGCCTCCTCCCGCGCCTACATCCCGCGCTCCATCTGGGACAGCGGCTTCAAGGAGGAGTTCGCCGCCGAGGTCGACGGCATCACCATGGGCGACGTCACCGACCTGTCCAACTTCATCGGCGCCGTCATCGACGACCGGGCCTTCGCCAAGAACAAGGCCGCCATCGACCGCGCCAAGGCCGACCCGACCGTCGAGGTCGTCGCCGGCGGCACCTACGACGACTCCGTCGGGTACTTCGTCCGGCCGACCGTGCTGGTCTCCACCGACCCGGCCAACGAGATCTTCCGCGAGGAGTACTTCGGCCCGGTGCTCGGCGTGTACGTCTACGACGACGCCGACTTCGAGACGATGCTCGCGCAGATGGAGTCGGTCTCCGCGTACGGCCTGACCGGCTCGGTCATCGCCCAGGACCGCGCCGCGGTGGCGGACGTGATGGAGAAGCTGCGGTTCGCCGCGGGCAACTTCTACATCAACGACAAGTCGACCGGCGCCGTGGTCGGCCAGCAGCCGTTCGGCGGCGGCCGCTACTCCGGCACCAACGACAAGGCGGGCGCCGCGCAGAATCTGATGCGCTGGACGTCGACCCGCGCCATCAAGGAGACGCTCGTCCCGCCGACCGACTACCGCTACCCGCACCAGGGCTGACCCGCCGCGCCGCACCGGCGCACCCCGACGGCCCCCGCCTCCGGTCCCCATCCGGCGGCGGGGGCTTCAGCGTGGACGGCGTGCACGGCGCCTCCGCGAGTGTGGCGCCCGCCACGTGACGGGTACGAAAGCGCCGGTCAGCGGGCCGTCCGGGTGATCGGCGTCTCAGATAGTAGGAAGTCCGAGTAATTGTGGCGACAGGACGGCGGTGCTGTCCTAACTTTGTAGGAGCCGAACGTCTCGCTCCATCGAGCGAGCGGCGGATGCGAGCAGCGCGCCCCTGACGCGGGTCACCCCCGCGGCGCCCGCTCCCCGCCCCGTTCCGTGGCGACCGCCATCCAATTCCGCCAGTTTTCCCTGGAGTTGATCACCATGGACGAGACCGCCCGCCAGAACGCCCTCCGTGCCCTCCAGCGCAGCATGGATCGCCGTGACAACGGCGGCAGCACGGGCCACGAGGCCCGCTGACCGCGGCACACCCCTTTTACTCGGCGCGACACGCGTCAACGGGCCCGCGTGGCCCGGCCGCGGTGCGCTACCTCGCGCGCCGCGCCACGGTGAAGTGGTCGATCCGCGCCCCCGTCTCGGCGAGCGCCGAGACCGTCAGCGTGGACTCCCGCCCGGCACGCGCCGGTTCGACGTCCACGGAGATGAACGAGTAGCCGGTGTAGCGCACCCGCGACCACTCGACGGACTCGGTGACCCTGCCGCCGCCCTTGGCGGAGTGCCAGGTCGTGACCGAGTCCACGTGGTGCTCGTCGCCCTCGACCGAGTCCGGCGCCGGGAAGTCGTAGAGGCTGCGGCCCGCGCCGCCCGCCGTGATGTAGACGGTGCCGTCCGTCTCCGGCCGCGTCGTCGCGCCGATCGCCACCTGCTTCGACACCTTGCCGCCGCGGATCGCGTCGGTGCGCTCGTACACATGGTTGTGGCCATTGATGACCAGGTCCACCTTGTGCTTCTCGAACAGCGGCACCCACTCCGCCTGCACACCGCCGTCGGAGGCGTGCGAGTTGGTGGTGGAGTACGCGCAGTGGTGGAAGAAGACCACCAGGAAGTCGATGCCGTGCTGCTTGCGGTACGCGCCCAGCGTCCGGTCCAGCCACGCGGTCTGCCTGCCGCCGGTGATCCCGTAGTTGGCGGGGATCTCGTACGACACGTCATTGGCGTCCAGCGCGATCACCGCGGTGTTGCCGTAGACGAAGGAGTACGCGCCCGGCTGGTTCCTCGGGTCGTGGCCGTTGCCCGGGAACGTCCAGCGGGCCTCCTGGCCGCCGTAACCGTTGGGCGAGTACCACGCCTCCATGTCGTGGTTGCCGGTGGTGACCATCCACGGCACGCGGGCGGCCACCGACTCGGTCTGCGCCAGGAAGGAGTCCCAGGTGCGCGCGTCGTAGTCCGCGGAGTCCGCGGGCAGGCCGGAGCCGTCCGGGTCGGCGTAGCAGATGTCGCCGGCGTGCAGGTGGAAGGCCGGGTTCCGGGCCAGGATCAGCGAGTCGTTGGCCAGCGCGTGGTAGCTGACGCCCTGGTCGCCGAAGGCCGTGAAGGTGAAGCGCTCCCGCTTGCTCTGCGCGGGCGCGGTGGTGAAGGAGCCGATGGTGGCGAAGGCCGCGGCGTCCGCCGGGTCGAAGCCCTCGTGGCCGACGCCGTAGTAGTACGTGGTGCCGGGCCGCAGATTGTCCAGCGCCACATGCAGGTAGAACTGGTCGACCGGCGGCAGCTTGCTGTTCAGCAGCTGCGGGGTGTGCAGCGCGCGCACCTCCGCCTCGATTTTGTGGCTGAGCGACCACGGCTGGAGGCCGACCCGCAGGAAGGGCCTGCGTACCGCGAGCGGCACCTGCCAGGAGACCCGGAACTGGGTCTTCGGGTCGGCGCCGAAGGCGAGGTGGCGGCCGAAGGGCGCGACCAGCGAACCGTGCACATGGTGATCGGTGGCGGGCCGGCCGAGCAGCGTCGGGCCGGTCCGCGGCGCCGGGGCGCTCGCGTCCGCCACACCGCCGAGCAGGCCGGAGGCGGCGATGGTGCCCGCGGCGACCGCGCCGCCGGTGATCATCCGGCGCCGGGTCAGCCGGGAGCGCAGGTACTCGTGCTGTTCCGCCATGCTCATCCGACCGGCGAGCGGGGCGTCGATACCCATCCGAGGAGTGTCCATGGCGGGCAATCTCGCAGTGTTGTCCGTCCGCAGCCCGTCCGCCGCCGGTCCGCCGTACGTCCGTCGATCGACCGGCCGGTGAACGCGGTACGGCGCTCGACCGGCGCCCAGGCTGCCGGAAAACCCCGTTCGTCCGGCATGCGGACACGCCATGTCAATGGCTGGGACGCGGAGTAGGGTGCACCGCATGTCTCGCAGCATCAGCCTCGCAGTGATCCCCGGTGACGGTATCGGCCAGGAAGTCGTGACGGAGGGCCTGAAGGTCCTTGCCTCGGTGCTTCCGCAGGACGTCAAGCTGGAGACGGAGGAATTCGACTTCGGCGCCAAGCGCTACCACGCGACCGGTCAGACGCTCACCGACGACGACCTCGCCCGCCTCAAGGGGCACGACGCGATCCTGCTCGGCGCGATCGGCGACCCGTCGGTGCCGTCCGGTGTGCTGGAGCGCGGCTTCCTGCTCAAGCTCCGCTTCGCCTTCGACCACCATGTGAACCTGCGGCCGAGCAAGCTGTTCCCCGGCGTCGCCACGCCGCTCGCCGGATCGCCCGAGATCGACTTCGTCGTGGTCCGCGAGGGCACCGAGGGCCCGTACACCGGCAACGGCGGCGCGATCAGGACCGGCACCCCGCAGGAAGTCGCCACCGAGGTCAGCCTCAACACCGCCTTCGGCATCGAGCGGGTCGTGCGGGACGCGTACGCGCGCGCCCAGGCCCGGCCGCGCAAGAAGCTCACGCTGGTGCACAAGAACAACGTGCTGGTGCACGCCGGCCACCTGTGGACCCGGATCTTCGAGCAGGTCGGCGCTGAGTTCCCCGAGGTGACCACCGACTACCTGCACGTCGACGCGGCCACGATCTTCCTGGTCACGCAGCCCGAGCGGTTCGACGTGATCGTCACCGACAACCTCTTCGGCGACATCATCACCGACCTGGCCGCGGCCGTCTCCGGCGGCATCGGCGTCGCCGCCAGCGGCAACATCAACCCCACCCGCGACTTCCCGTCGATGTTCGAGCCGGTGCACGGCTCCGCGCCCGACATCGCCGGCCAGTCCAAGGCCGACCCGACCGCCACCGTGCTGTCGGTCGCCCTGCTCCTCCGGCACCTCGGGTACGAGGCGGAGGCCGCCCGTATCGACGCCGCCGTGCAGGCCGATCTGGCCGAGCGCGCCGGCGCCCCCGCCCGCACCACCGTCGCGATCGGCGACGCGCTGGCGGCCCGGGTATCCGCCTGACCCGGCGGCCCGACCTGGGGGCTTTCCCCCACCTGTAGGTCCCCGGCCCCACCGCTGCGATAATCGGCGGTGGGGCCGCAGCGCGACCGGATGCTTGGACGTCCTACAACCTGTCCCCGGCATCCCGCCGCTCGGTGAGTGACGACGACGGCGCACGACCGCGCGACGCGCGGAAGCGACAGCGGAAGAAGGACAGGAACATGACGACACCCACGATCGAGCTGAAGCCCTCCGCCCACCCGCTGGCCGCCGCCGAGCGGGAGGCGATCCTGGCGAACCCCGGCTTCGGCCGGCACTTCACCGACCACATGGTCACCATCAAGTGGACCGAGGGCCGCGGCTGGCACGACGCCCAGCTCGTGCCGTACGCGCCGCTCTCGCTCGACCCGGCGAACATGACGCTGCACTACGCGCAGACGATCTTCGAGGGCCTCAAGGCGTACCGGCAGCCCGACGGCAGCGTGGCGACCTTCCGGCCCGAGGCCAACGCGCGGCGCTTCCAGTCCTCGGCCCGCCGGCTGTCGATGCCCGAGCTGCCGGTGGAGACCTTCATCGAGGCGTGCGACGCGCTGGTCCGGCAGGACAAGGAGTGGGTGCCGGACGCCGGCGAGGCCTCGCTCTACCTGCGGCCCTTCATGATCGCCACCGAGGTCGGCCTCGGGGTCCGCCCGGCCAACGAGTACCTCTTCCTCGTCATCGCCTCCCCGGCCGGCTCCTACTTCTCCGGCGGCGTCCAGCCGGTCTCGGTCTGGCTGTCCGAGGAGTACGTGCGCGCCGCGCCCGGCGGCACCGGCGCCGCCAAGGCCGGCGGCAACTACGCGGCGTCCCTGGTCGCCCAGGCCCAGGCCATCGAGCACGGCTGCGACCAGGTGGTCTGGCTCGACGCGATCGAGCGGCGCTGGATCGAGGAGATGGGCGGGATGAATCTGTACTTCGTGTACGGCGACCGCATCGTCACGCCCGAGCTGTCCGGCTCGCTCCTGCCCGGCATCACCCGTGACTCGCTGCTCACCATCGCCGCGGACCTGGGCTACCAGGTGGGGGAGGGGCGTATTTCCGTCGACGACTGGAAGCAGGGTGCGGCCGACGGCACGCTCACCGAGGTGTTCGCCTGCGGCACCGCCGCGGTGATCACTCCCGTGGGGTCCGTCAAGTCCACCCGCGCCGCCTGGCCCGTCGCCGACGGGGCCCCGGGCCCCGTCACCATGCGCCTCCGCGAGGCCCTCCTCGCCCTCCAGTCCGGCCGCGCCGCCGACCCCTACCACTGGATGCACCCCCTGGGCGCCTGATCTCCTCCTGCGGAGGGCAAGCCCGTCCGTCCCGCACCGTGCGGGAGTACGTGCCCCGTAGGGGCGCGGGGGGACTTCGCCTAAAGACACTCCCATTTTAGTGCCAGAGAGCGGCGCTGACCAGGGAAAATGAGTCATTCTCCCTGGTCAGTTGGGGTGCGCATGCGACGGGCCGCGCGGGCGGACTGGCGGTTGGGCGGGGCTTTGGGCGGGAGCCGGCATGGGGCGAGAGAGCAGGGCCCCGTAAGCTCTCGCGACTCGGGCAGGCTGTGGACCTGCCCGCAATAGCCCGAAGTGGGGGCCTGCTCTTCGAGGCTCGCCCCAGGATGGCTGCCTAAAGCCCCGCTCAGGCGCCCCCGAGGCACAGGGTGCTCTCGCCCGAGGCTTCTACGCCCTGTGGTCCGAGGCTGGCACAGGTGGCGTGGCGGGCGAGACGTAGCAGATTGCGTTGATCTGCTGGTCATCGCCGTACCGGTGGATTGCTTTGCCGATCGGCCGCCAGCCAAGGCGCTCGTAGAGACGGATGGCGGCGGTGTCTTTGGTCATGACGTCGAGTACGAGTCGCATGCCGCGCTGTTGGGCGTAAGCAGCGGCCGCACGCATCAGTTCTTCACCCACGGAGTGACCGCGAGCTTCGCGGATCACGAAGAGCCTCGCCAGAACGGCGATCTCGGTCCCGGCGCCGTTCGTCTGCTTCTGCCAGAGCGCCACGGCGTCCTCGCCCTGGGGCCTCATGATCGCCACATGGCCCACGATGCGGTGATCGATCTCCGCCACCCAAGCCTGGATCACAGTGGGCGGCGTGATCCATTCCTCCGGCTGGTCCACCCCTTCGACGGGGTAGCCGTCGGTCGCGTGCACCTCGATCAGTGCCGCTGCGGTTCCGGGGATGTCGGCGTCTTGGATGGCTCGGACAACTGAGGTGGCCATGCAGTCTCCAATGAGCGAGGTGGGGCTACTCGACGGGCAGTTCGTAGAGAAGGCCGGTTCGGTCAGCGCGATGGACGTATCGGGAGACCTCGAAAGGCTCCAGGTCCTGGTCGAGGCTGGTGTGGAGCACTTCGAGCACCGGTACGCCGGGCGGAAGGCCCAGCAGCCTGGCCTCCTCGGGCGTCGGCATGCGGGCGCTGATCTCGTCTCGCACCCGGGTCATGACATGGCCCAGTTCTTCCAAGCGGCCGTAGATACCGTGCGGGCCAGCCTTGGGCTGCATGAGCAGGGTCCCTTGAGCCTCGTCCCACCGCAGATAAGTGGAGACGATCTGCACCGGCTCGTCGTCCGCGAAGTAGTGGTTCTTCCGGTGAACGACGGTCTCCTGATCGTCGCGGATCTTGAGGCGTTCGGCTATGTCGGGCGACGGAACTTCGCGCGTAATGCCCAGCACGTCGATTCGCGCGGTCTTCCCCTGCCGCTTGGCCTCCAGCCGAAACGGCGTGAGACCGGTCTCCCGGTTCTTGAGGGAGTAGCGGTCGCTTCCGAAACGGAAAAGCCGCTGCGGCTCCCGTACGAAGACCCCACGGCCGTGCTTGGCAGTGACGAGTCCTTGTTCCGCCAACAACCGGATGGCCTCGCGTGCGGTGTTCCGCGCCGCTCCGTACTCCTCTGCGAGAGCGCGTTCCGATGGGAGTTTGGCTCCGGCGGACAGCTCGCCGCGTTCGATCGCTGTACGGAGCGCCTGGGCGATACGCCTGCTGGCGGGCTGTTGAGAGAAGGCCTCGGACCGGGTCATGGAACGAGCATAACTGGCTTAAGCCAGTTGCTTGACGCGGTGGAAGCGCGCGTGCTCAACTGGCTTAAGCCAGCAAGTGGCTCAAGCCAGAGGCGGCGCCCTACCGCCAAGCAAGTCGCCGCCCCCGACGCCCCCTTGAGGGAGTGGTCATGAAGTTTCCACCACGTATGCGCGTGAAGCTAGCCGTGCAACGACCCAAAGCTCTCCGACTCGGACGAGCGTTACGACAAAGGCTGGACACGGGAGGTGCCGGCGAGAGTGCGGCACGCGACCAGGACGAGCCCACCTCGGGCCTGCGGTTGCTGCCATGGCAGGGGCCGGAAGGTAAGCCCTGCTATCTCAGCACCAACGACCAGAACTCCTTCATGTCGCGCATGGCGGACAACATGGAGGCGGTACAGATCGGATTGGGCGAAGACCTCCTCGACCACGTGAGCAAGGTCTTAGCACAGACTGTCACCTCGGAGACTGAACTCCGCAACCTGATCAACTCCTTGTGCCAAGCGCTGCGTGACGCCCTCCGCGTCGCAGAGAGTCGGGGCGATCGACTTCCTCGCGCGGACGACGACGCGTCGGCAATCGCCGCGCGAGTCGCGATTGACCGCGAGTTCGTCCGGTGACGGCGGCAATCGAGCCGATCCAGCCCTCCGAACCGGCTCGGCCTCATCGTCCAAACACGCCGCTCGTTATCGATCCGGTCCCGACGAACTGCGACAGAACGTGGACGATTGCCAGTACGAGCGGCTACGCGGCTACGGGATATCTGCCGGCATGGGCCGAAGACGACCCGAGTGCGTCCGGCATACCTCTGGAACGACTGGTCGGCCACCTGGAAGACATGTGCCACCAGGCCCACTTCAGCGGAAAGATGACGTGCGTCACCCACGGGCGGAACCCGGTCGAGGAGTCCGCAGTATTCAGCGGCAGTATCGACTGGACGCCCTACGCGGAGAACCCCGATGAGCGCATCCCCGTGGCCAACGTCTGGATCATCGACGATTACTGGATCCGAGGGCTCAGCCCGACCGGGCTTGCCGAGTTCGCTGCTCAACTGCGTTCCCAGGCCGACTATTTTGACCAGGAGGTCCGACCTCGACTCGTTGAAGCCCGCGCTGAGTGGGGCGCCTGGCATGCGAGCCGAACGGCGGACGGCGGTGCATCGTGAGGCAGATGCTCCTCAGCCTCGCGATCGTGTTGCTCTGGATCGCGCTTATCGCTCCTCTCGCAATCGTCAGTGATCCCTACCGATACATGCGCCCCTAGCCGGGCGGGGACGCACAGGTGCCAGCAGCTCCGCCCGGGACCGTCCGGGCGGAGCTTTCCGTTATCCCTGGACACCATACTTATCAGGATAAGTAGTTGACCGGGTACTCCTCGTCCGCTCATGCTCGCTAGTTGTCAGGACAAGTGGCGGTGCCTTGCCGTTGCTCGTCTCGGATCAGCGGGAGGAGTCCTCATGGAGAAGATTGTTCGTACCCGGCTTCGCGCAGGCTTGGCCGCGGCGCTGCTCGCGGTGACCGCACTCCTGGGCATGAGTGCCACGTCGGCATCGGCGGCCAGCCCGGAGGAGATGACGAGCGGGCCGATACCTGCGGCCGTGACGCATGTGGCGCGAGCACCGGCCCAGCAGTCGTACGCGCGGACGCAGAACTCGTCGGTGCGCGTGAACGGGCTGCGGTTCAGGACGCGCGCCAGTTACTACGGCACGGTTCGTGGGTTGCTGTACCGGGGTGACCGGGTGCAGGTGCTCGGAGCCAAGGGGCCGTGGATGCATGTGCGGCTGACTCGTCGCAGCGGCGGCGGGTCGCGGGCGGGCGCTACGGGCTGGGTGGCCAAAACCTATCTGTACGGGCCGTCGTGCCGGTCGTACAAGTCGTGGCCGTGCAGCGTCTGGCGGTGACGCAGCGTTAGATAGGGGCGATCCTCCCGTCGAAGCGGGAGGGTCGCCCCGTTGCACTTGTGGCGCGAGTGTGCCAATTTTACTCCTCTGTCCTTTCGTACGGTGGTCATATGGTCATCCTGTGCTACCGTTTGCTTCTGCAAAGGACGCGACTCTATTACGCCTTTGGCATGTGCCGAATGGCGAGATGGGTGCATGCACTATGCGCAACGGGGATGGGGCGGGACTGGATCCCTGGGAAGACGACCTTGGCGAGACGGTGTGGGTGAGCGGGTCCGAAGCGGTCGCCGGGTGGGTGGACGCGGACTCGGCCGCGCGGGAGTTCCGGGATCTGCTGGTGACGTTGGGAGTGCCCGCCGGGGAGATTCACGCGGCGGCGGGGACGGGCGCTGAGGGTCTTGGCACGGTGCGGTTGAAGACTTCGCCGCATGTCGTCCGCTGGCTAGGTTGCGTCCTGGCGAGGGTGGATTTGGATGCCCTCCCCAATGCTCCGTTCTGTGAGCACGAGCGCGGGGGCGAGTCGTCGTTATGGATGGAGCGGTGACCGGGCTTGCGCGGCCTTCCGGACCGCAGTGGCCGAACGCCGTCTTCCCCGGGGCGCGTTGGCGGAGGAGTCTGGAGACATGAAGCGGAAGACGGTCGGCCGGGAGCTGCGTACTCAAGGCAGGCGCGGCCGGGTCCGCGTGGAGGAAGACAAGCATGGCCACCAGTGGGTGACCTGCTCCGGCTGCAAGCTGGACCGGCTCACGCCTGGGATCGCTCCGGCGAAGTTCGTGCAGCGAGATCATGCGAAGACTTGTATGCGGTGACGTTTTGACGTGAGGAAGGCCCCCTGGCGCCGGCGAGGCGAAGTGGGCTTTCTCTGGTCAAGAGGGCTGCGGGTTCGTGCGGGCGGCTGCTGCCCGGGACGGGACCGGCCGCCAGGCCGCACGCCCGGCCCGAGGGCGGCAGGACCGCCCGGCGCGCTGCAAGCGCGCCCTTGAGAAAGTAGAGAAGATCTAGACCGCTGTGTAATCACAGGGATCTATCATCGTGTCGGCTCTTACCCCACAACGGCTGGATGAGCCGAGAAAGCATCGCTCCCGTATGGCGCCCTGAATGCCGATAATCCGTCCGGATGGAAAGTATCCGGCGGACCGATCATTAGGCCAGCCACGCGCTGCCCGCCGTGAACGGCGAGCAGAAATCCGCGGGATCTTCCCTCTCTCCGATTCGCCCTCCCACAAAATTCACTCATTTTATTGGAGGCAACAGAAGAGAGATCACTCGTCAGCCGAGGCGATCACGTCCACTTGCCCCTCGCCTGGGTGCCGGATCGTTGCAACAGTCGGGTGCTGGTAGTCGAACTTGATGCGCGCAAATTCACCCTCATAGTCGTCCGGCAGCTCGTTGTCGGAGACGAGAAATTGAACTGTCCCGGGATCTTCACTCACCCCCTTGAAAAGCCGCTTGTAAATTGCCGCACACGTCTCAGTTGCTGTGTTTAGCGCCAACCGCGGCCCGTCAATGATGAGCATGGACGGGTAGCGAGAATCAGTTTGTCGTGCCACAGTCATCAATGACGTCCAGTAGGCAATTTGAGTCGCCGTCATCGAGCCTCCCCCACTCATCAGGGTTTTCGTGAAGACTTTTCCATTGATTACGGGCAGGTAGTTTTCTCTGTCAAACCCGACGGATTCGACTGTGGCAATATTGAGGTTTTCCACGGTTCTGCGAAACTCTTCTTCGATCCGAGCGAATACTGAGTTCTTATGGACGACCAAAGCCGCCTTACGCGTCGCAATGTTCGTCTTCAATCTCTCCTGCTCTGATCGAAGCCCTCTGACTTTTGCAGCAATATCCTCGACACGATCCCACTGTTGCAGCGCCGCCTCAAAATTTTCTAGCCTTGTGCGAGCGGTGGCCATTCGATCCGATGCATCGCTAAATGCTTGCAGCCTAGGCGTTACACGTTGAGAGGTCCGCGTTTCCAGAGTCTCGGTGAGATGCTGCACGAGCGACTGCCGGTCGATGATGGCCCGCCGAGCTTCCTCCAACTGCTGTCCCGTGGCCTCCCTTTGTGTATTCATTTCGATGAGCTGCATTTCAAGCTGCTGAAGCTCATAACTGTCAGCAGCGCGCTCGGGTGAGACCGGATCCAGTTGCAAGCACAGGCGGCACCTATCTTTCTCAACGGGTCTATTACTCAAAGACTGCATGCACCGAGGGCACACAGAAAACTCGATGTTGGCAAGCCTGGCGCCGGCATCTCGCATGCGCTCTAGCCGGGCGCAATCTGCCCTGACCCGCTTCTCCTCCAAGACGATCTCATCGCGTTCACGAGTAAGGTCTTGTGCAGTAGCACGAGCTTCGGCCAACGACCTCTCGGCGTCCGTGAGGAGATCCCGATACGTTTGAGTCTGTCTGTCGATTACGGGGTCAAGTTCCTCCCGGAGCGAGTTCAATTCTCCCCGTGCCGACTCTTGCTCCGCGGCAGCATCTCGTAGGCTTTGTTCAACGTCTTCTCGGCTGCTGGTATTACTATCGCGTAGAAAATCCAGAATTGTATTCAAATGTGAATCTGCGTCATCAATCTCTCCGTTCAGTACATTTACTCGTGATTGCATTCCAAGGATCTCAGGATCAGTTAGCTTGAACAGTAGCTCGAAAACCGCTTTTCTTTTGGGGTCGTAGTATCCCTCCCTGCTATCTGCGATATCCCGATTGATGGCATACTGTGGAATATACACAAACTTGAAGATGTCGCCGAAGGTAACTCGGCTACCAGGTTTACTACTTTTCCCTTTCTGTGCGGGAGCCTTGATGTCATCGGGCAGTCCTAGCTTCGCGAGCAAAAAGCTGTTAAGGCTCGACTCTCCATCGACAGACAGATCAGGGAGACGCTCGCCAGTGCGTTTGTCAACGATGCGAATGTTCTTACTTTTGGCTGTATCCAGGCTGCGAGTAATCAGGTATTGATTTCCCCCAATCACAATGTCGACTGCGATATCATTCACGGCTTCTGTAGCGACCGAAGCAAGGCGAGGCTCTCCTGCGGCGAACCCATACTTAATCAATTCTAGAAGAGTCGTCTTACCCACTCCTGTGGGACCTTCGAGGACGGTTAGATCAGATTCAAAATCATAGCTCACGCTTCCTTCAATGGTGTGCAAGCTAACTGCGCGGAGGCGGAACTGAAGAGTCACTGGATTACCTGCCGATGCGGACGGTCCATCAGGTTTTCAAGCCTTGCATAAATGAGATCTTTAATGGTGTTTCCAGTCATGCCCGATGAAGCATCCGCGATAGCCTCGCTGCGCTCAGCCATAGCCTTCCAGTCGCGGACCTTCCCCATCTCGTCAGCGAGACGACGCCCTTCTCTGGTCGTCGCGAGTGCAACGCTTCCCTTTCTTCCTTTTGTGTACTTTAGGAGTCCGCGCCCAACCAATGCACCGATAATCGCGTAGTATCGGTCGTCCCACGGGCCGTACTTGTAGCGCACCATCGGGGCCTCCACCTCTGTCGGTGCCTGAATCTCGTCTTGTGATAAATTTAGACGAGGATCAGAATTTGAAAGGTGGTCTAGCACCACGGGAGCTAAAGCTGGATACCTAAGCAAAAAGTCCAATTTGGCCAACTTTGTTAGGCCATCTAGTTTTCGCGCATGACCTGGTGCTTTAGAAATTGCATTTACTAGCAGGAGGACTCGCGCCTGATGATAAGCCAAGTCGTCGCGAAGCAGGGCAAGTTCTAGATCATCGTATGCGATGCTCATGCCACGCTCCCTCGGTTCTCCTCACGGACCCGTTCAATCTCGACGGCTACATCGAAAATTTCGCTAAACCAAATTTTGCATTCGTTGGTAAGATCACTAATTCCTCCCAACAGAAGATCTGCATCCATTCCGGATGGAACTTGCTCTATGGGGATGGCTTCGAGTGCATCCTGGAGTGTGATCCAAAAATCCGCCCCCCATTGGCTCTTCGTGCGCATTTTTGGAGTGTCTGATCTATCGCTTACGCGCAGGAGAAGCCGGCGCAGCTTTTCACGCTCGGCCAAGGCGGTAGGATCACCGTTCAGACGGTTGCGCCAGTATCGCTGATAGTCCCGCCTGAGCTGTTCTCCCCGCTCAATGCTGTTGTCCGAACAATTCCCCTTCCGCATCTTTACTGCGGCACGGCTCAGCCTGATGGGAGAGGCCAACGAACCATAAGCTGACGGGTTCGCCACAGCCGTCATGACCGCAAGATCGATATCTTGCATTGTCACGATCCTCGATGCGAGTTCGCGTTCTCTTTCTATCGAAGTGGGGAGTTCTGTTCCGTTCGCAAATGCCAGAACGGGAGAAATGATCGCATCTACTCTCGGGCCTGCCGCTTTCATGCGTGTGAAGAAGAGCCCGTAGACGACATTCCAAACGGCCTCGCAAGGCACATCGAAACCTAGATGATCAACAACGGGTTTTGCGCATTTTGTGGGAGCCGCAAAGCCGATATCTGCTCGTCTCGTAAGCTCAGCCTGAATATTCAACATGGACATGAAGCGGGCGATCTGTCGCAGCTGCTCATCAGGTGACACTTCACCCTCACTACCCGCAATCCAGTCCTTGGGTAGGTACTTTCCACTATTTGCGTGAATGGCAGAGTGAAATTTATCGATGGATGGGCGATGTTCGTCAGTTACGACGACTTGCTGCCCTGAAAGGCGGACCTCCCGCAAGGCCCTCATCGTGGTGGCGAATTTTTGCACGTCGCCGTTTGCGAGGCCTCCGGACGTCGCAAGCCTGCAAGTTGGCTTCTCTTGCAAAGCACGCCACCTTAGGAACAGGTGTGCTAGGCCCCCTTCGTGAGTAAGCTCGTTTAAGGTACGGTAAGCGTCAGTAGACGGATCTCGATGCTTAGCAGAGACGAGTTCCGCAGCGTCTCCGTGAAGTGCTACCCAGTCCTCGTGGTACTCGCAAAGAATTCTCCGGGATTCGCCATCTTGCAGGCGTTTGTCGGCGCCCAGCGCCTGGCGATACAGCTCTAAGCCGTCTGCTGCGGCCATCGACGCTTGCCAGTCGTAGCGATCAAGCGTGTTGGTTCCCGAGTCGTCGGGCTGCGGCGATGAGACTACGAGCTCTGCGGCCGTCAGCTCCGGTTGTTCAGACAACGTGCCCCCGCCCTGTCCCACGTTCGTTCATAGATCCTTGCATGATGACACGCACATGCGCAGCATTGCTGACAAAACGACGAATCTGTCGCAACGATGACCGGGGAACACGAGAGTGTGGCCCTGAGGACTAACGAAACTACGTGCTTGCCGTTGCAGGCACTCATGTTCTCGATCCTGTTGACGTAGCCTGATTACGTTCGGGGCGGTAGGTGAGGCGAGTGGTCTCGGCGCTTGCAGTGAGAGTTTCGAGGAGTAGCGGGCCACCTTTGCCGGAATGGGTGACACGGTGGGTTTCGAGGAGCCACGCGGTGTCGGTGACGCGGAGGGCTGAGCGGTCGTCGGGGGTGGAGCGGCGGGCGGTGACGTATTCGTGCCAGGTGAGGGTGTGGCCTGCTGCTGTAAGCAGGGCATAGATCTCACTCGGTTCCGTAGCGGGAATGTCTTGTAGTTGGGGGTGCTGTGCGGCGAGTTCGAATGGGATGAGCGTGCGGTGTTGGGCGCGCAGCCCGGCGGTGGGGTCAATCAGAAGACGGTAGACAGCAAAGGCGGCTTCGTCTTCGTGGTCGATGAGTTCGGCTTCGGCCGCGGTGATGTGGGTGCGGGTGGTGTGGGGTTCTTCGGCCTGGACGAACTGGGACTCGTAGGCGGTGAACTTCTTGCCGCGTCGGGTGATGGTCTGATCGATGTCGGTGCGTGTGGTGGGTTGGCGGACGAGTGAGCCTCGGCCGCGCTGGCTTTCGACCAGTCCCATGGCGCGTAGTTCAGCGACGGCGGCGCGGGCGGTCGGCCGGCTGATGGAGAAGGTGCTCATCAGGTCGGTTTCGCTAGGGAGCATGCTGCCGGGCGGGTACTGGCCCTGGCTGATCTGCTCGGCGAGCCTGGTGGCTACGGCTTCGTAGAGGTGGACTGCTTTGGCGCTCTCGTCGGGCATGTGAACTGGCCTCCCGTGTCCCCGTGTGCGGGTTGTCAGTGGGTCGTGCTACGTGCATGTCTACCCAATTGGTTGTCAGGATAAGTGCTTGCCTCCCGTCGTCAAGCGGCGCACACTCGCAACCTATTAGGACAAGTACCTGACCGGACTAAGTTCGGCGGCTTGTCACGGGCGCAGAAGGGGTGTGTACACCTATGCAATCCATCCCGGTGGACACGGCGCGCTTGGGGGCGATCTTGTGTGTGGTCCCCCCGGAGCCGCGCGTGAATCCGGAGACGGGGCAGATCAGGGTGGACCGGGACGGCAACACGATCTACGTCGTGGGCTGCGTCGTCCGGCAGGTCGAGGGCCGCAGGTCCGATGTGATCGAGGTCGCCGTGCCCGGCGAACCGCGCGGCTTGGACGCGGGCATGCGGGTGGAGATCGCGGAACTCACGGCGATCCAGTGGCAGATGGGTGACCGGTCGGGAACGAGCTGGCGCGCGACGGCGATCACGCCCGCAGCAGGTCAGCCGACTCCGGCCGCTCCCGCTCCGGGCAAGCCCAAGGGCGGCCCCGGGGGTGTGGGGTGATGGCGGTGACATGGCTGGATCTCCTGGACCGCCTGGCCAACCTCGGCGGCATCGCGGACGTGCTGGCCGTCTCGGAGCTGGACACGGCCACGCGTCGGCTGTCGCTGCTGCGCGTGGCGCGGGACTGCGAGGAGGCAGCCACGGCAGCCCGTCTGCTGGCGGAGGCCGAGGCGGCGGACGCAGCGGCGGGGGTGCGCAGCGATGGGTGACAGGCAGACGGAGTTGGCGCGGCTGGCCCGTGATCTGGATGCGCTGACCGGTGCGGGGATGCTTTTGGAAGTGGCTTCGCACGATGCGCAGTTCACTCCAGTGATGCTCCGGTTGATCGTGCGGCACGGGGAGTTCGCCGCGCAGCGGGCGCGTCGGCTGCTGGCGACGGAGTACCGGTTGGCCGGTGACCGGGGCAGCACGGACGAAGGTGGTTCGTGATGCCGTGGGAGCTGATCATCTGGCTGATCTCGGCGGCCTTGTGCGTAGTGCTGGTCATGCAGCCGATGTGGGAGTACCGGCTGCCGCGCTGGCTGGACGGGATCGCGTGGGGCTGGGTACTTGGCGGGTATCCGTTGACGGTCGGCCGCATGGTGACGACGTGGCGGCGGCTGTGTATCGCTGCGGGCCTGTCGGTGACCGATCGGCCGCGTCACGCGGTGATCGCGGGCGATCTGGTGGTGAGCGGGAGCGCGCTGCGGCCTTCGGTGCCGCGTCTGGGGCTGCCCCGGCTGACGCGTGCGGGTCTGCGGCTGACGATCCGGATGCTGCCCGGCCAGACGCCGGCGCTGTTCCTGTCTGCGGCGGATGCGATGGCGCACGCGTGGCGGGTCTACGCGGTGCGGGTGGTCTCGCCCCGGCGGGGCTGGGTCACGATCACCGCCACGGCCCGCGATCCGCTGGCCGGCGATGCGACGGCTCCGGCAGCCAAGGCAGCGCGGTTGTTGTCGGCGGTCGTCGGCCGTACGGAGGACGGCGGCGCGTGGACGGTTGATCTGCGGTCGGTACCGCACTGGTTGGTGGTCGGCGCGACGCAGTCGGGCAAGTCCACGTTGCTGGCGTCGCTGGTGTCGGAGCTGGCTCCGCAGCCGGTGGCGTTGGTCGGGATCGACTGCAAGGGCGGCTTGGAGCTGTCGTTGTTCGGCCCCCGGTTGTCGGCGTTGGCCAGCAGCCGGACGGAGGCGGCGGCGTTGCTCAATGCGCTGGTGGTGGAGATCGGGCACCGGATGGCGGAGTGCCGGGCGGCGGGTGTGCGCTCGGTGTGGGAGCTGCCGGACGGGGTGCGGCCGGTACCGCTGGTGGTGCTGGTCGACGAGGTTGCCGAGTTGTACTTGTCGGACGGCAGCAAAGCGGGCCGGGCGCAGGTCGCGGAGTGCTCGACGGCGCTGCTGCGGCTGGCGCAGCTCGGGGCCGCGCTGGGCCTGCACCTGGTGGTCGCCGGTCAGCGAGTGGGCTCGGAACTCGGTACGGGTGTGACGGCGCTGCGGGCGCAGCTCGGCGGCCGGATCTGTCACCGCGTCCATGACGAGCAGACCGCCGTGATGGTGCTGGGCGACCTGTCGCCGGATGCGGTGGCGGTCGCGCAGTCGATCAGCGAGGACGAGCGCGGGGTGGCGGTGGCCACGGTCGGCGGGAGCTGGCTGCGGGTCCGCTCCACGCACACCACGACGGAGCAGGCCCGTATGACGGCGCTGCTGCACGCGAAGAGCACCCCGGACCTTCCGGGGCTGGTTCACGCGGTCGCCGGGGGTGAGGACTCGTGAACGATGTCGTGACGTCGGAACCGGCGTCGCTGTCCTTGGTCGTGGTTCTCGGGATCATCACCGTGCTGTTCGTCCGGTCCCGCGAAGTGCCCTGGTGGCAGGCGGCGTTGATCGCGCTGTTCGGGTTCTATGTAGCGCTGACTCCGGCCGTCTACATGGTGTCGGAGCTGGTGCAGTGGGTCCTCGCCCGCTTTCAGGGCTGAGGCGGTGTGACTCGTGCCTGAGAACGAGCCTCCGCGCTGTCCGCGCTGCGGTCGCCCACGTGAATACCGGCGGCGGGGGCGTCTGGTGCACTGCCGATACTGCCGCCGCACCTGGCGTCGCCGCCATCCCCGCTCCCGCAAGGCCCCGCGTCGCTGACCGAGGGCGCCGGCGAGTGGATTCCGTCATCGTCCTTGCTCAACCCCTACTGAAGGGAGGTCTGGTCATGCCGTTCTCGGTCCCGTCCGTCCGGCACGAAAGGGCTCCGCCGTCATGGCTACGACCCTGTACGACGGTGCCGCACGGCGGTCCGCTCTTGACCGGGCGGACCGCCTGCGGCATCTGTCCGACACCGAAAAGGATCTGGTCCGTCTCGCCTGCGAACCGGGCTTCGAGCGGTGGCTTGAGCAGACGCGGGCCACCGGGGGCTGCGCCCGCCCGGTCTACCTGTCGGGTCACATCATCGTGACCGACCGCACGACCGGTGCCGTCGTACGGCACTACGACACGGCGGGCGAGCCCGGTGGGCGGCTGCCGGTGCGCTGCCGCAACCGCCGCGCCTCGGTCTGCCCGCCCTGTTCTCGTGAGCACTCCGGGGACACCTTCCACCTGGTGCGTGCCGGACTGGTCGGCGGCAAGGGCACTCCGGCTCGCGTGGTCGAACACCCCCGGCTGTTCGTCACCCTCACCGCCCCATCGTTCGGCGCGGTGCACCGGGCGGGCCCGGACCGCTGCCGCCCCCGGCGCGGCGGCGGGGACTGCGAGCATGGTCGGCCGGTCGGATGCGGGCTCGTCCACAGCGAGGCTGACGCGGCGATTGGTCGGCCGCTGTGCTCGGACTGCTACGACTACGCCTCTCATGTGCTGTGGCACGCGCACGCCGGAGAGCTGTGGAACCGCACCTGCCGTGCCGTCCGGCGCTGCTTGGCCACCGCGGCCGGGATCACGCAGACCGACCTCGCCCGGCATCTGCGGGTGTCGTTCGCCAAGGTCGCGGAGTACCAGCGCCGGGGAGCGGTCCACTTCCATGCCGTGATCCGCCTCGACGGCCCGGACGGTCCGGATACGCCTCCGCCGTCGTGGGCGGACGCCGCTCTTCTGGCCGACGCGATCCGTACGGCCACCGCTGCCGTCCAGGTCCGCATGCCGTACACGGCGGCTGTCGGCGAGTACGCGTTCCGCTGGGGCGAGCAGGTCGACATGCACCCGATTCGCGAGTTCGGTGACGGCTCAGCGATCACGGACGAAGCGGTCGCGGCCTACGTCGCCAAGTACGTCGGCAAGAGCCTCGGGGACAGCGGAGGTCTCGACCACCGCGTGCACGACGCCGGCACCATCGCGCTGGCGCCGGTCTCCGATCACCTGCGGGCGCTGATGGGCGCCTGCTGGCGGCTCGGCGACCTGCCGGAACTGGCCCACCTGCGGCTGCGAGGCTGGGCCCACACCCTTGGTTACCGGGGCCACTGCCTCACCAAATCCCGCCTGTACTCGACCACTTACACAGCCCTGCGTGCCGCCCGCGCGTCCTTCCGGACCGGACAGCGGGAAGACGGTTCTCCAGCGGACACCGTGACCGACTCCGCGTGGCGCTACGTCGGCTCCGGCCACACCCCTGGCGCGGCGGAGATCGCGGCGGGCATCGCGGAAGACCTGGCGGTCCTGCGGGAAGTCCGCCGCCTCTCAACCGGGACGCCGGAACGTCCGGATGGCTGAGACGACCGCCGGGGAATTCCACGCGACCTACGCGGTCGGCGGACGTGTGGAAGCGCTGCGGACATGGCGAGTGACGACCGGCGACCCGTACGTCGCGGCGAAGGTGGCACGGCTCCTCGGCGGCACGCCCCGGCCCGTGCCCGGGGCGGCCGGGCTGGAAGTGGTGACGGACGCTGAGTCGGTGCACGTGTCCCTCGACCGCAGAAGCGGCACCCTCCTCGGGTTCACGCTGGAAGGCAGTACCGGCCTTGGCCGGTTCGACTTCGCTCCCGCGCCGTGGACAGTCGAGCAGATCACCCGCACCTGCACCCGCGACGGCGGCAGCGGGGCGGGTGGGCGGGACACTCGGCCGCAGTTGATCATCAAACCGGTAGAAGTCCGGACGCGGACCGGCTTGTACGCCGTGCATCTGCTTCCGGTGCTGATGCTGCCTCGTGGCTGAAGCGCGGGGACCGTACGGGGAGTGCCCCGCACCGGGTGCCGGCTGCGGGGCCTCCTCGTCAAGCTGACTCCCTTAGGCGGCTAGAGCCATCTCGAACAGGTCCGCCCCGGTGATCTTCAGTCGGTCCCCTGCGCCGTCCGGGTAGAGGACGAACCGTACGTCGTAGGAGGCGAGCAGTTCACGCCGCGCCGCGTCGTCCGGCGCTTCCTCCCACGCCTGGGCGACGGTCTTGCCGGTGGGCACCAACCGCATGCCCGCTGGACGCTCGGGAAGCGCCTGCAATTCCTTGATCTCCCGCCCGATACGCGCGTACTGAGCCCTGTACCACTCGGCGTCGTCCTCGTCGTTGTACAGACCCGCCAGCCTGTCTTCACGCAGACGCTTCCGGTCGGCCTTCAGCTCCGCGATCCGGGCCGTGTTGCCGCTGCCCGGGTCCCACACCTTCTCCATGATCTCGCCCGGCCCGTACCGCTCCAGGAACCACGTGGTGATCGTCTCATCGGCGGCCGTGAGCTTGATCGACGGCGCAGGCGTGCAGCGCTCCGACCCCTTCAACCGCTTCACCCGGCCCGTGCACCGGTACGACGCGCCTTCCCTGCCCCGGCTGCCGACCGTGATCGTGTTGCCGCAGTTCCCGCACGTGCCCAGCTTCGACCCCAGCCGTGTCGCCTTCGGCGCACGCGGCGCCGTGGCCGGCTGCGGGTTCGCGGGCCTGCACTTCTCACGCAGCCTGTCCAGGGTGGGCCTGTCCCACAGTCCCTCGCACAGCCGGATCGGCTGGCCGGTCTTCTCGTCCAGCACCGCGCGCCCGTTGTGCGTCAGGTACCCCAAGGATGCTTCGTTGGTGAGAATGAAGATCAGCGACTTGGGCGACCACGGAGTGCCCTTCGGCTCCTTGCCGTAGAGCACCGCCATGTGATCACTCGGCGACAAGACCCCCGCCCGGGTCAGCCGCGCCGCCTCCGTGTACGGCGTGATCGTTCCCGTCTCGTCGGCGAGGATGCGCTTCGCCACCTCCCGCGCATTCCGTGCCGCACCCTTGTGCAGACGAACATGATCGATCTTGCCCATGGGCGTCAGCCGCACGTACTCAAAGCCGTACGACGGTGCGTTGTTGGGCTTCCCCAGCGTCCGAGCCGTCACGGCCCCATCCCGGTTGCGCTTCTGGATGGCCCGCAACTCCATCTGCGCCCCGAACGACTCCATGCTCAGCCGCATCTCGTCGGCCGGGTCGTCCAAGTTCCACGGACCGTCGTGCCCCTCCGTGACCAGCATCCGGCCTTGGTCGTGGATCATGTGGGCCGTGTTGAGCACGTCCCGCTGGTTGCGGCCGATACGGTCCACGCTCGGGCCGACGATGCCCGAGTACGGGCCGTTCTCACCCCGAAGCCATGGACCCAACCCCGCACGGGTCAGCGGGTCCGTTGCCCCGGACACCTCCCAGTCGTCGGCCCACGCGATGATGTGACCACCGACGCTCGCCGCTGCCTTGAGGACCTGCCCCTTCTGCTTCTCCGGCGACGATGTCGCGTCCTTCTTCCGGCTGAGCCTGCGCACGCCGACCAGGCACCTGCCACAGCCGTCGTACTCAGTCGTCACCATGCCATTCATGGTCCGCCGCCCTCCTCCGCACGTCACGTGCGTTTTGAGGAAGTCCCCCCGGGGAACTGCGCGACCAGCCCCCACCGGCCGGTGGTCGCGAAACAACAGCGTCTGCCCCGCTGGGGGCGGTTTGTAGCAGCAGCCCCGCGCGGCCTGAGCGCGCAGTTCCCCGCGCCCCTGAAGGGGCACCCTCTTCCGCAGAGGTGCGGGTAGGGGTCCGGGCATCCTGACCGGATGGTGAGACTCGGGTCCAGGCCCGGTCGCGCTGTGGCAGAATGCCACCGTGTCCTCGTACGCCAGCATGATTATTGGCCCCAGGCACGCCGGTCCGCAGTGACCCTTCCACTGACCCCAGTGGAACGTCACGGTGTCCCAGACCCGCGTGCAGACCTCTCGCATCCGCGAGGGGTTTTTTCGTTTCCCGGCCCACCCGCGCCGGGCAGCGGGGCGCGAGGGAGGATGGGGGCAAGTGGAGCCGGATCCTCCGGTAATCGGAACCGATCCGGGACGGAACCCACCCACCCGACAGGAGTTACGACAGCCATGACCGCCGAACTGGACGACAGCTTCCACGTCTTCGACACCACGCTGCGCGACGGCGCCCAGCGCGAGGGGATCAACCTCACCGTCGCCGACAAGCTGACGATCGCCCGGCACCTGGACGACTTCGGGGTGGGCTTCATCGAGGGCGGTTGGCCCGGCGCCAACCCGCGCGACACCGAGTTCTTCGCCCGGGCCGCCACCGAGCTGGAGCTGAAGCACGCCACGCTGGTGGCCTTCGGCGCCACCCGCCGCCCGAACGCGAGCGCCGCCGAGGACCCGCAGGTCAAAGCGCTGCTGGAGTCCGGCGCCCCGGTGATCACCCTGGTCGCCAAGTCCCACGACCGCCATGTCGAACTGGCGCTGCGCACCACCTTGGAGGAGAACCTGGAGATGGTGCGCGACACCGTCTCCCACCTCGTCGCCCAGGGCCGCCGCGTCTTCGTCGACTGCGAGCACTTCTTCGACGGCTACAAGGCCAACGCCGCCTACGCCACCGCCGTCGTCCGGGCCGCGCACGAAGCCGGCGCCTCGGTCGTCGTGCTGTGCGACACCAACGGCGGGATGCTGCCCGCGCAGGTCCAGGCCGTCACCGGCCTCGTCCTGGCCGACACCGGCGCCCGTCTGGGCATCCACGCCCAGGACGACACCGGCTGCGCCGTCGCCAACACCCTCGCCGCCGTGGACGCCGGCGCCACCCACGTCCAGTGCACCGCCAACGGCTACGGCGAGCGCGTCGGCAACTCCAACCTCTTCCCGGTGGTCGCCGCCCTGGAGCTGAAGCACGGCCGCAGCGTCCTGCCGCCCGGCGCGCTCGGCGAGATGACCCGGATCTCGCACGCCATCGCCGAGGTCGTCAATCTGCCGCCCTCCACCCACCAGCCGTACGTGGGCGTCTCCGCCTTCGCGCACAAGGCCGGCCTGCACGCCTCCGCGATCAAGGTCGACCCCGACCTGTACCAGCACATCGACCCCGAACTCGTCGGCAACACCATGCGGATGCTGGTCTCCGACATGGCCGGCCGCGCCTCGATCGAACTGAAGGGCAAGGAGCTGGGCATCGACCTCGGCGGCGACCGCGAACTGGTCGGCCGGGTCGTCGCGCGGGTCAAGGAGCGCGAGCTGAAGGGCTACACGTACGAGGCCGCCGACGCCTCCTTCGCGCTGCTGCTGCGCGAGGAGCTGCAGCGCGGCGAGCCCGGCGGCCCGCGCCGCTTCTTCCGCACCGAGTCCTGGCGGGTGATCACCGAGGACCGCCCCGACGGCAGCCACGCCAACGAGGCGACGGTGAAGATGTGGGCGAAGGGCGAGCGGATCGTCGCCACCGCCGAGGGCAATGGCCCGGTCAACGCCCTGGACCGCGCCCTGCTCTCCGCCCTCGGCCGGATCTACCCGCAACTGGCCGCCTTCGCGCTGGTCGACTACAAGGTCCGTATCCTCGAAGGCCGTTCGGGCACCGACTCCACCACGCGCGTGCTGATCACCACCACCGACGGCAGCGTCGAGTGGTCCACCGTCGGCGTCGCCGACAATGTCATCGCCGCCTCCTGGCAGGCACTCGACGACGCGTACGCGTACGGGCTGTTGCGCGCGGGCCTGGAGCCGCAGGAACAGCCGGAGCAGCAGGAGTAGCAGAAACAGCCGGAGTAGCGGGGTCCGCCCGCGCCCGAGCCGTCCGTACCGTCCCGGCCGGATTCCCTCCCTGGGGATTCCGGCCGGGACCGTTCATGTGCGGACCCTGGCGGACGCGCGTAGACCTCGGGCACACTCCTCCTGCGCCACCTGCACACCCCCCACCCCAGCGGAAACAGCAGGAGGAAACCGCATGAGCAATCCCGCACGTCTCCTCGGGACTCTCCGGCCGCGCGCCAGGACCGTGATCAGCGTCCTCGTCCTCGCCCTCACCGCGATGTTCGCCCCCGGCATCGGCCTGGCGACCTCGACCGACGCGTACGCCGTCACCAAGCTCACGCACGCGCAGGCCACCAGCATGTTCAGCGCGGCGGGCATCACCTGGTCGTCGTCCGGCGGCTGTTCCAACCGCAACAACTCCACGTGCACCTCCTTCGACCAGCTCAACCTCGCCACCGCGCAGGGCGCCGTCACCCTCAAGCACGCCAGCGGCTGCGCCCTCAACATCACCGGCGGCACCGAGACCGGCCACGCCAGCGGCACCTACTCGCACTGGAACGGCTACAAGCTCGACTTCGGCAAGAACACCTGCATCACCAACTACGTCCACAACGCCTTCACCTACATCGGCCTGCGCGGCGACGGCTACCCGCAGTGGCAGGCCGCCTCCGGCAACATCTACGCGGACGAGGGCAACCACTGGGACGCCCTCTTCTACTCCTGCGGCGGCTGCTGAACCCCCCTTCCGCCCCGGCGGAATGAGTACGCGTGCTCAGGACCCTTCGCCCCGGGGCGCATAGCCTCGGGGCGAAGGGCGGTGGGGGACATGATGTGGTTCGTGATGCTGGTCGCCGCGCTGACCGGGCGGCTCGGTACGCGGCGGCAGCGGGCGCTGGCCGCGGCGGCGGCCGAACGCGACCTGCCGGGACGGCTCGCCGTGTGCCGGGCGCGCCCCCTGTTCCCGGCGGCCGCCGGCGCCGAGGTCACCTTCCGGGTGACGGACGACCCGGACGCCGCCGTCCGCGTACGGGTGGACCGGGAGCCGCCTGGCCAGGGGGAGTTGGCGAAGGCCGTGGCCGACGGGCTGGCCGCCGCGGAGCGGTGGCGCGACCTCCACGACGCCTTCGCGGACGGCGGTCACGATGTCCTCGCCCTGGACCGGCTCGTCGCCGAGCCGTGGATCGCCGCCGACGTCGCCAACGAGACGGTGGCCGGACTCCTCGACAGCGTCGCCCGCTGCCTCGCCCGCCGGGAGTACGGCGCCCCCACGACGGTGCTGATCGCGCACCCCGAGGTGGCCGCGCGGCTGCCGGACCGCGACCCCGGGGCGCCCACGCTGCTGCGGCTGACGGCACGGCGCCGGCTGGCCGCGCTCTCGGGCGGACGCCCGTACCACCGGGCGTGGTTCGAGTGGCGCGACGGCCAACTGCTGCCCGGCACCGGCCACTTGACCCTGGTACGGCCCTTCGAGGACCGGCAGCGCTACGCCGCCGCCGTCGAGGCGAGTGCCGCCGCGTGGCTGGCCGGGGCCGATCCTTCGGCGACCGTGTGCTCGGCGGGCGGCGTCTGGCGTCTGCTGCCCGGCCGCGTCGACCGCCTCACCGGCTTCGTCGTCTACCGCGACGAGCCCGAACCCGGCCCGGTCTTCCTCGGCAAGCACGCGCTGCGCGTGACGACGGATCTCGACGGCGCCCTCGTCGGCACCCCGGAGATCCTGCGCGACGTCCGCGAGGGCCGCGGCCCGCTGCGGCTCCCCGCGCTCTAGCCCGACCGGCAGATGATGAACGGTGCCTTCCGGTGTCTTTCGGCGCCTGAGCACCCAGCCCCGTACGGTACGGAATTTGGTCTATTCGGCGCGGAGTTGACGCCTGAAGCGCGTCGCGTGTCCGGCGCTCACCGGTCCGCCTCCTCGCCCGTGCGGCCCGGCTCGTCACGACCGTCGGAGGCCCGGAACTCCACCGCGTCCCGGGTGAGTTCCATGTACGCCTCCTCCAACGCCGCCCGGTGCGCCGTCACTTCGGAGAAGGCCACCCCGTCCGCGCCGAGCAGCCGCACCACGGCCTCGGACGTCAGGCCGGAGACGGTGAGGGTGCCGCGGTCGATGACCGCGACCGTCGCCCCGGCCCGCGCCAGCACCGTCATCGCCTCGGAACGCGCCGTCGTCCGCAGCGTCACCCGGTCGCCGGAGGCGGCACCAATCAGCTCCTCGACGCTGGTGTCCGCGATGACCCGGCCGCGGCCGACCACCACGAGATGGTCGGCCGTGTCCTGCAACTCGCTCATCAGATGGCTCGACAGCAGCACCGAACGGCCTTGCGCCGCAAGGGAGACGAGGAAGCCGCGCATCCACGCGATGCCCTCCGGGTCGAGACCGTTGAACGGCTCGTCCAGCATCAGCACCGGCGGATCGCCCAGCAGCGCCGCCGCGATGCCGAGGCGCTGCCGCATGCCGAGCGAGAAGCCCGCGGCCCGGCGCCGTACCGCCGACGCCAGACCCGTACGCTCGATCACCTCGTCCACCCGGCGGGTGCCGAGGCCCTGCGAGTGGGCCAGCCAGAGCAGATGGTCGCGGGCCCGGCGGCTCGGCTGGAGCGCGCCCGCGTCCAGCACCGCCCCGACGTGCCGCAGCGGCTCGCGCAGCCGGGCGTACGGTTCGCCGCCGATCAGCGCCGTGCCCTCGTCGGGCGTGTCCAGGCCGAGCACGACCCGCATGGTGGTCGACTTCCCGGCCCCGTTCGGCCCCACGAAGCCGGTCACTTCCCCCGGCCGTACGCCGAACGTCATCCCGTCCAGCGCCACGGTCCCGCCGTACCGCTTGCGCAGTCCGCGCACCTCGATCCCCGCCGCAGCTCTCATGGCGCTCACGCTACGAAGGGGGCGGGGGCCGGGGCGTCCCCCACGGGAGCGACCCCCTTGCCGGGGAGCCGCTCTCCCGGTCTGTCTCAGGCGATCACGCGTGCCTCACCACGGCACCGGGCCCGCGTCGTCGAAGAAGGCACCGGTCGGGCCGTCGTCGGGCAGGTCCGCGAGCCTGACCGCGATCGCCGCGCCTTGCTGCGGGGTGCGGGTGCCGCGGAAACCGTTGAGGTCGGTCGCGACATAGCCGGGGCAGGCGGCGTTGATCAGGATCGGGGTGTCGGCCAGCTCCTTGGCGTACTGCACGGTCACGGCGTTGAGGAACGACTTCGACGGCGCGTACGCGGCGGAGATCGGCCCGGTCTCGGCGCCGGGCCGGGTCTGGAGGGTGAGCGAACCGACGCTGCTCGACATGTTCACGATCCGCGGGGACGGCGAGCGGCGCAGCAGCGGCAGCAGCGCGTTGGTGACGCGGATGACGCCGATGACATTGGTCTGCACGGCGGCCAGCACCGTGGCCGGGTCGACCTCGGTGGGCGCCTGCGGGGCGCTGCCGGTGATGGCCGCGTTGTTGACGAGGACGTCGAGGCGGCCCTCGCTCTCCTCGATCAGCGCGGCGGCGGCCGTGACGCTCGCGTCGTCCGTGACGTCCAGCGGTACGCCGAAGGCGTCGGCCCCGGCCGCCCGCAGCTTCTCGACGGCGGCCTCGCGGCGCTGCTCGTCGCGGGCGCCGACGCCCACCCGCCAGCCGAGGGCGCCGAGGCCGGCGGCGATCTCGTAGCCGATGCCCTTGTTCGCGCCGGTGACCAGCGCGACGGTCTTTTCGTTGCCAGTGCTCATACGTCCAGCGTGCGGCGCGGTGCCGGGGCGGGTCCAAGACCGATCGGGTGGGCGGCGATACCGGGCGGGTATCGATCGTGGGTCGCGCCGCGTACCGTAAGGGGCATGGAAACACGGGAGCTGCGGTATTTCGTCGCCGTCGCGGAGGAACTCCACTTCGGGCGGGCGGCGGAGCGGCTCGGTATCGCGCAGCCGCCGCTGTCCCGGGCGATCCGCCAGTTGGAGCGGCGGCTGGGCACGGAACTGCTGGAGCGCACCAGCCGGTCGGTCCGGCTCACCGAGGCCGGGACCGTCCTGCTGCGCGAGGGGCGGGCGGCGCTCTACGCGGTCGAGGCCGCCGAGCGCCGCACCCGCCGCGCCTCCGCCGACGGCCCGGGCGTCGCGCTCGCCGCCAAGGCCGGGGCGTCCGGCGAGGTGCTCGCCAAGCTGCTCGACGCCTACGCGGCGCTGCCCGACGCCGTCACCGTCGACGTCATCCTGTGCGGGGTCGGCCAGCAGGAACGCCTGCTGCGCGACGGGCGGGCCGATGTCGCCCTGCTGCACAAGCCGTTCGACGCGACCTCGGGTCTCGACTACGAGGAACTCTCCACCGAGGGCCAGGTCCTCGTCCTGCCGGCCGGTCACTCCCTCACCGGCCGCTCCCACGTCGACCTCGCCGAGGCGTCCGCCCTCCCCGGCCTCCCGCTGCCGCGCTGGCCCGCCATCGACGGCAGCTGCCCGGACGGCCCCGGCCCCCAGGTCCGCGACCACGCCCAGCTCTTCCAGCTGATCGCCCTCGGCCGCGCCGCCGCCGTCCTCCCCGCCTCCTGCGAGTCCCAGCTCCGCGACGACCTCATGGCCATCCCGGTCCCCGACGCCCCCAAGGTCACCACGGTCATCGCCTGGCCCCCGCAGAGCCGCTCCGCCGCGGTCGCGGCCCTGGTCCGTACGGCGACGGCGCTGTAACGCCCACCCGCCGCATCACCTCTCCCGACGGGCCGCGCGTCCTCATCCTCACCACTTTCGACCTCGACGAGTACGTCTACGAGGCGTTGCGCGCGGGCGCCAGCGGCTTCCTCCTCAAGGACGCCACCGCCGAGCGCCTCTTCGACGCCGTCCGCGTCGTCGCCGACGGCCAGGCACTGCTCGCCCCCACCGTCACCCGCCGCCTGATCGGCGAATTCGCCGCCACCAGCCCCGGCGCCCCCCGTCGCTGGCCGCCCTCACCCCCCGCGAAACCGAAGTCCTCCGCCACATCGCCGAGGGCCTGTCCAACCCGGAGGTCGCCCTCCGCCTCCACATCACCGAGGAAACCGTCAAGACCCACGTCAGCCGCATCCTCCTCGAACTCGGCCTCCGCGACCGCACCCAAGCCGTGGTCACGGCCTACGAATCCGGCCTCGTCATCCCGGGCGGCGGCCCCGGCCCGCAGCCGTAATTCGCTCGAACCCGCCACCGCCCCCGCCGTAGGGTCGCGCGCGTGACCCTGATCAGAGAGGCCGGGCCCGGGGATGCCGCCGGGATCGCGTATGTGCATGTCACCTCGCGCGAGGTGACGATGCCTTACCTGCCGCCGCGCAGGCGGAGTGACGCCGAAGTGGAGGCGTGGGTGCGGGAGGTGGTGCTGCCGGGGTCGGCGGTGTGGGTGGCCGAGGAGGACGGCCGGGTCGTGGGTTACGCGGCGGTCGAGGACGGTGTCCTCGACGCCCTCTACCTCCTCGCGGACGTCCGCCGCCGCGGCATCGGCACCGCGCTGCTGGCCCGCGCCAAGGCCCACAGCCCCACCGGCCTCACCCTCTTCGCCTTCCAGCGCAACACCGACGCCCGCGCCTTCTACGAGCGCCACGGCTTCACCCTGGTCGACACCAACGACGGCTCCCGCAACATGGAGAAGGAACCCGACCTCTCCATGCGCTGGCCGGGCACGGCCTAGCCCGCTCCCTCGCGGACGGCGCGTCGGCCATCCGGGGAATGGGGCCGCGTGTCCCCGAAGGGGTGGGCGAGTGGGGCGATTATGTGACTTAGCGTCACGGAATGCGCTCCTGGGTTCGTCGTGCCGCCGCCAGCCGTCACCGCCACCGCCGCCGTCGTGTGACGGCGAGATGCGGGGTCGCGCTGGCCGTCGCTCTGTGTGTGCTGCCCGCGGGGCAGGAGGGCGGTGCGGCGGCATCCCTGCCGAGGGCGGGGCGGGGGTCGGAGCTGCTGAACGAGCCGTTCACCGGAAGCTCGATCGCGGACCCCGGCTTCCAGCCGCTGAACAGCGCGTGCCTGACGGGTGCGAGCGGCCCGCCGCCGGCCGGGGCATCGACGACGGGCCCGTGCACGGACCCCGGCCAGACGGCGGGCCCGGTGCCGGCACCGGGAGTGACACCGGGCTGGCTCCAGTTGACGGACTCGGGCAACTTCCACAAGGGCGGGCTGCTCTACAACCGCCCGCTGCCGGGCAACGGCGGCCTCCAGGTGACCTTCGAGCAGTACCAGTACGGCGGCACCGGCGCCGACGGCATCGGCTTCTTCCTGGTGGACGGCTCGACGGACCTGACGAGCGCGGGCGGCGACGGCGGCTCCCTCGGCTACGCGCAGCGCAATCTGGACCCCGGCGTCGACGGCGGCTACCTGGGCATCGGCCTGGACGCGTACGGCAACTTCGTCAACGACGGCGAGCAGCGCGGCCTGAACTGCCCGGCGGACCAGAAGTCCCCGGTCAACGGCGACGCGCAGGTGCCGAACACGGTGGCGCTGCGCGGCCCCGGCCAGGGCATCGACGGCTACTGCTTCCTCGCCGCGACGATTACCCCGGACGCCAACAACCAGTCGGGCTACACGACGACCCTCCCCGGCGCCCTGCGCTTTCCGGGCGCCGACCCGCTCCAGGCCAAGCGGACCGTACGCCTCACCGTCAGCCCCGAGCCGCTCCCGCTCGTCACTGTCGAGATCGACTTCAACGACGGCAAGGGCTTCCGGACGGTGCTGTCGTACCGGATGAAGGTCCCGGCGCCGCCCACGTACAAATTCGGCTTCTCCGGTTCGACCGGCGGCGGCACGGACGTGCACCTGATCCGGGGCCTGACCGGCAGTTCGGTGGACCCGCTGAGCACGCTCAACCTCGTGAAGACGGTGGCGAGTTCGCCGCCCGGCGGCGGAACGGAGTACGCGGTCGGCGACACCGTCGACTACCGCTTCCTGGTCACCAACACCTCCGCCGACACCCTGCACGACGTGGCCGTCACCGACCCCGACATCACGAACATCCAGTGCCCGAGCACGACGCTCGGCCCGATGGGCACGCCGACCGCGTCGATGGAGTGCACGGGCTCGTACGTGATCACGGGCGCGGACGCCAACGCCGGGCAGCACGTCAACACGGCCACCGCGAACGGCAGGAGCACCGGCGGCGCGAACGTCCCGTCCAACGAGTCCTCCGCCGCGGTCGACGTGGCCAAGCCGGACCACCACCTGGCGATCACCAAGACCTCGGACGCGACGGGCCCGGTCGCGCCCGGCGACACCGTCCACTACACGGTGACGGTACGGAACGCGGGTACGGTCACGGCCGACGCGGCGACGATCACGGACGACCTCGCCGGCGTCCTGGACGACGCCTCGTACAACGGCGACGCCGACTCCGGCGGCGTCGGCACCGTCACCTACGACGAGCCGAAGCTGACCTGGACCGGCGACCTGGCCCCGGGCGCGACGGCGACGATCACGTACTCCGTCACCGTCGACGACCCGGTGACGGGCGACGGCACCCTGACCAATACGGTCGTCGGCCCGGACGGCTCCAACTGCCCGGCGGGCGGCACCGATCCGGACTGCGGCACGGACGTCCCGACCGTGCCGCCGACCACGCCCCCCACCACGCCCCCCACCACGCCGCCGACGACCCCTCCGACGGCCCCGCCGTCCGGTGAGCCGACCACCGCGCCCCCGACCACGGCCCCCCCGACCACGGCCCCGCCGACCGCCACCACGACGCCCGAGCCGCCGACCGGCGGGCCCTCGGCCGGACCGTCCGCGACCGCGTCACCCGGCGGCAAGCCGCTCGCCGCGACCGGCTTCGACTACCCGGCGATGTGGCTGGCCCTCGCGGCGTCCCTCCTGGTCGGCCTCGGCGTCCTGACCCGCGTCTGGACCAAGCGGCCCGGCCGCCACTGAGGGGACGGCGCGGCGAACGGCGGGGTGCGGGACGCGAGGGCGTCCCGCACCCCGCCGTTTGCTAACCGGACACCTCTCCGGTACCGTCGAAAACGAAGACGGAGATATCTCCGTTTAGCCGATTTCCGCACGCCAGGCGAGGTCCCGTTGTATACGCCCAGCACACCCCAGCAGCCCCTCGGCTCCGGTTTCGGAGCCGCCTCCACCACCGCCGAGGTCATCGCCGGCATCGACCTGACCGGGCGCACCGCCGTCGTGACCGGCGGCTACTCCGGCCTCGGCCGCGAAACCGTCCGTACGTTCCTCGCCGCCGGCGCCCGCGTGATCGTCCCCGCCCGCGACACCGCCCGCGCCGAGAAGGCGCTCGACGGGATCGGGGACGCCGACCGGCTCCAGGTGTGGCCGATGGACCTGCTCGACCCGGCCTCGATCGACGCCTTCGCCGACCGTTTCCTGGCCACCGGCGACCCGCTCCACCTGCTCGTGAACAGCGCGGGCATCATGGCCGCGCCGCTGACCCGCGACGCCCGCGGCTTCGAGTCCCAGTTCGCGACGAACCACCTCGGCCACTTCCAGCTCACCGCCCGCCTCTGGCCCGCGCTCGTCGCCGCCCACGGCGCCCGCGTGGTCCAGGTGTCCTCCCTCGGCCACCGCTACTCACCGGTCGACCTCGACGACCCGCACTTCGAGCGCGGCGCGTACGACCCCTGGGTCGGATACGGCCGGTCCAAGACCGCCAACATCCTCTTCGCGCTCGCCCTCGACGCGCGCGGCCGGGACAGCGGGGTGCGCGCCTTCTCCCTCCACCCGGGCAGCATCGCCGGCACCGGCCTGGAGAAGCACGTCGATCCGCGGATGCTCAAGGGCGCCGGGATGCTCACGGAGGACGGCACGCCCGTCCTCGACCCGGCGCGCGGCCTGAAGACGCCCGAGCAGGGCGCCGCGACCATCGTCTGGGCCGCCACCGGCCCGGCGCTCGACGGCCACGGCGGCGTCTACTGCGAGAACTGCGACATCGCGCCGTACGGCCCCGACCTCACCGGCCGCACCTCCATGGCCCAGAGCCGCCGCCTCTACGGCGTGCAGCGGTACGCCGTCGACCCGGACACCGCCGACCGCCTCTGGACGCTCAGCGAGCGCCTCCTCGGCCTGACCTTCGCCACCGCCGCTACTGCTTGACGGGTTCCGGCTCCCCGGCCCGCTTCACCAGCCGGTCGCCGACCTCGAGCGAGGCCCAGAGGTCCTTCTTGATACGGAACTTCCTGGTCTCGCCGTCGGCCAGCTCCACCTTGACGAAGTAGAGCATCATCGAACCGTCCGGCATGGCCCGGCGCTTGTGCACGACGGTGCCTTGCCACTCGTCCTCTGCCTTGACGCGCTTCCTCTTGAACATCCCGCCACCCTAGGCGCGACGCCCGCCCGGTTCAGACAGCCGCGCGGGCGGCGTACGCCACGAAGTCCGCCCACGCGGCGGGCGAAACGGTGAGAGCCGGACCCTCGGGGTCCTTGGAGTCCCGGATGTGGACCGCCTGCGGATGAGCCGCGACCTCGACGCAGTTGCCGCCTTCGTCGGCGCTGTACGAGGACTTCCGCCAGTCGCACGCGATCTCGACGCAGTCCCCGCCTTCGCTTCCGCTGAAGCTGGACTTGAACCAGACGAGGTCGGCGGAGGGCTGCTGCCGTGCTGCGTGGTTCATCGTTCTCCTAGCAGATCGTCCAACAGGCGCTTGCTCTCCTCGGGAGTGAGGGCCTGTGAACGCAGCATCCCATATTTCTGCTGGAGCAAACTGACTTCATCCGGATCATCGACCAGGACGCTGACGCGCTGCCCCTCGATATACGCCAAGTGCTCATGGGCGGGCGTCTCCAGCAGCACCATGGTGCCGTCCAGCCCCGCGTGGAACTCGCACTCGGTCGGCATGATCTGGATGGTCACGAACGGCAACTCGGCCATCGAGCGCAGGTGTTGGACCTGGCGGTGCAGCACCGCCCGCCCGCCGATCGGCCGCCGCAGGATCGACTCCTCGATGATGTACGTCATGTTGGGCGGCGACGGCGCGCGGTCGAAGACCTTCATCCGGACCAGCCGGTCCCTGACCCGCTCCTCCATCTCGTCCTGACGGAGCGCCGGATACACCTGGTTGAACACCGCCCGCGCGTACTCCTCGATCTGGAGCAGGCCCGGCACGACCTGGTTCTGATACGACATCAGCGACAGGGCCTGCGGCTCCTCCTCCATGTAGTCCTGCGCGAACAGCGGATAGCGCTCGGCCTGCGGGACCTCCGCGACCGCGACCTCCAGCGTCTGACTGGTCCGCAGTAACGGGTCCATGTCCCGCGCCAGCCGCAGGCTCAGCGGCCTGCGGCCCTGCTCGATCGACGCGATCTGATCGACGCTGAGGTTGAGTTCGTCGGCCAGGCGTTGCTGCGACATCCCGGCCGCACGCCGGAACTGCCCGACCATGGCACCGATGACGCGCCACGCTGAGTTCTTCCGCGGTCGCTTTCCGTAGGACATGTGATCTCTATGTCCGGCTCAAACCCGCCCCACCCCTGTCGGGCTCGTACATTCCAGCTGTACGAGTTCACGCGGGGTCCCTCCCCGCGCCTCTTCCCCTGTAGCGGCGCCGAAACGACGGACCGCACTCGGGGGAGAGGAGCAGCATGGACCGGGCGACGCTCACGGTCACCGTCATCTCGGCGATCGCGGCCAAGGGCTGTGCCCTGCTGGGGCATTGGCTGCGGCTGCGCTGGCGCGGCCGGTACGAGCAGGCGCGCGCCGCGTATCTCGCCGACGTCGTGAAGGGCGTCGGGGCGGGCGACAGGCTGGAGCTGGAGGACGAGCGCGGCGGCGGTCACCGCCTCCGCCTCACGATCACCCGCACCGGCGGGGGAGAGGACAACGGGATCACGTGATGGATCACGATCCGCCGGCCACCACGTCGGCACAGCACTTACCGGGGGCGGGGGAGACCGGCACCGGCGCGTTCGTACGCGGCACCGTGGACGAGGAGTTCTCGGCCTTCTACCGCGCCGAGGTGCGCGCCCTCGTCGTCTTCCTGCTGCACCACGGCGCCACGCTCGCCGTCGCCGCCGACATGGCGCAGGAAGCGATGATCCAGGCGCACCGCTACTGGGCCACGATCCGTGCGCCGCGCGCGTACGTCCGCACGGTCGCCGCCCGCGCGCTCGCCCGCAAGACGGCCTCCGTCCTGGAGGACCCGGTGGACGACGTGCCCGAACCCACCTCGCTCCTCCCGCGTCCGGACGCGTACGCCGATTGGGAGGACCAGCACGTGACGCTCGCCCTCCTGCGGAGCCTGCCCCCGCGCCAACGGCAGGTCCTCGCCTGGACGTTGGACGGCTACACGCCGACCGAGATCGCCGAGCAGCTCTCCATGACTCCGGAAGCCGTGCGCGCCAGCCTCAAGAAGGCGCGGCTCGCCGCCGTCCACTACCTCGCCGCACGGAAGGACGACGACCGGTGACCGCCGAACACCACCACGACGCGTGGCTGATCGCCGCCCACGCCCGCGCCCTCGACGGCCTCGCCGTCGTCCTCGACATCGAGGCGGGCCTCACCGAAGTCCTCCTCCACTCCCGCCACGCCGCCCTCACGGAGGACGTGGTCCTCGACGTCGACGCGGGCCTCGCGGCGGCCCTGCTGAGCCCGGACCCTGACGCGGAGAAACGATGACTGTTCGTGGTGTGAGCCCAGCGTCCGGGGCGGCTCATTTCCCGGCGGGCGGCCCGTACCACTGGAGTGCCTGGCCGGTCACGGCCGCGACGCACTCGAAGTCCCGGTCACGGTGCAGCAAGGTGAGACCTTGCAGTTCCGCCGTGGCGGCAACCACCAGGTCCACGGCGCCGGCACTGCGGTGCTGGCCGCGTTCCGTGAGGATTCCCTGGACCTGCCAAGCGCGGTCGTACGCCCGGTCGTCCACCGGTACCCAGCCGAACAGCAACCGGATGTCCGCGATGTTCCGAGCCCGGTCCGCGGCTGAGCGGGCGCTGTAGAAGAACTCCAGCTCGGTGATGGGACAGGTGGCGATCAGTCCGGCCGCTGCGGCCTGATCCCAGCCGAACTGCTCCGCCTCGCCGCGCATCAGCCGCGCCAAGGCGCTGGTGTCGATCAGGAATTGGGCCGCGCTCACCGGCGATAGTTCCTCTTGTCCTCGAAGATCTCCAGGTCGAACGCACCCTCGGCTGCCTGGGCGCGCAACCGCGTCAGGGCGAGCGCCCGTCTCCGGTTCTCCAGCACCTCACGAAGCGCGGTGTTGACGGTCTCCCTCTTCGTGCCCGTGCCGAGGGCCTGGGCCACATCGGCGAGCAGCTCGTCGTCCAGGTCGATCACAGTCCGGCTCATCGATGTGCCTCCTTTGATATCACCTCGGGTGAAAAGTATATCGCACGAGGTTCACGCGGGTCCCGTGACCGACGGCACACGTACTGTCGGGTAACAACGAGTGAGCCGACGTCATAAAGTGAGCGCCGTACGGATGGGCCGGTGCGGGCTCATCCGTGCGGAGCACACACCCTCGACCGACCACCCGGGAGAAAAGCATGCGCTCGGCGAAGGACTTCTTCCGTCCGCTGGCTGTGGGGGCTCCGGCTCCCGTGCGGGAGGTGCCGTTCCGGCCCTCGCGGATGATCCACTTCTTTGATCCCGGCAACGAGAAGATGGCCGCGAAGGTGCCGTCGCTGGCACCGCAGGTCGATGTGCTGCTGGGCAATCTGGAGGACGCGGTCCAGGCGGACCGCAAGGAGGCCGCGCGCGCGGGCCTGGTGGCGATCGCGAAGGCGACGGACTTCGGCGGGACGCAGCTGTGGACCCGGGTCAACAGCCTGGACTCGCCGTGGGCGCTGGACGACCTGCTGACACTGGTCACCGAGATCGGCGACAAGCTCGACGTGATCATGGTGCCGAAGGTCGAGGGCGCCGAGGACATCCACTACGTGGACCGGCTGCTCGCGCAGCTGGAGGCCAAGGCGGGGATCACCCGGCCGATCCTGGTGCACGCGATCCTGGAGACGGCGACGGGCGTCGCGAACGTCGAGGAGATCGCGGGCGCCAGCCCCCGTATGCAGGGCCTCTCGCTCGGCCCGGCCGACCTCGCCGCCAGCCGGCGGATGAAGACGACCCGGGTCGGCGGCGGCCACCCCGGCTACCTGGTGCGCCAGGACCCCACGGCGGAGGACGCGCCGCGCGCCACGTACCAGCAGGACCTGTGGCACTACACGATCGCGAGGATGGTCGACGCCTGCGCGGCGCACGGCATCCTGCCGTACTACGGGCCGTTCGGGGACATCAAGGACGTCGTGGCGTGCGAGGACCAGTTCCGCAACGCCTTCCTGCTGGGCTGCGTCGGCGCCTGGTCGCTGCACCCGGTGCAGATCGCCATCGCGAAGAGGGTCTTCTCGCCCGCCCCGGAGGACGTGGCCTGGGCGCGCCGGGTGATCGCCGCGATGGGCGACGGCACGGGCGCGGTGATGATCGACGGCAAGATGCAGGACGACGCCACGTACAAGCAGTGCCAGGTGGTGTCGGATCTGGCCGACGCGCTCGCCGCCCGCGACCCGGAACTGGCCGAGGCGTACGCGGCCGCCGAGAAGGCCGCCGCCGCGAAGGAGGACGACCGATGAACCCCGAAACCCCCCGCCGCTCCGTCCTCTACATGCCCGGCGCCAACGAGCGCGCCCTGGAGAAGGCCAAGACCCTCCCCACCGACGCGCTCATCCTCGACCTGGAGGACTCCGTCGCGCCCGACGCCAAGCCCGAGGCCCGCGACCGGGTCGCGGCGGCGGCCGCGAGCGGCGAGTACGGCTACCGCGAGGTGACCATCCGGGTCAACGCGCCCGGCACCCCCTGGCACGCCGACGACGTACGCGCCGCCGCCGAAGCGGGCCCGGCCGGCGTCGTCGTGCCCAAGGTGGACACCCCGGAGACCGTCCGCGAGGTGGAGGCGGCCCTGGAGAAGGCCGGGGCGCCGGACACCACCGCGATCTGGGCGATGATCGAGACGCCGAAGGCGCTCTTCGCCGCCACCGCCATCGCCGAGGCGTCCCCGCGCCTGACCGTCCTCGTCCTCGGCACCAACGACCTGGTGAAGGAGCTGCGCGCCGAGCACGTACCGGGCCGGGCGCCGCTGCTCACCGGCCTGTCGCTCGCGCTGCTCGCCGCCCGCGCCACCGGCCGGGCCGTGTTGGACGGTGTCTACAACGACGTGCGCGATACGGCGGGCTTCGAGGCGGAGACCCTACAGGCCCGCCAGTTCGGCTTCGACGGCAAGACGCTGATCCACCCCGGCCAGATCGAGCCCTGCAACCGGATCTTCGCGCCCGCCGAGGAGGAGGTCGAAAGGTCCCGCCGGATCATCGCCGCCTTCGAAGAGGCCACGTCACAGGGGCGCGGAGTGGTCACCGTGGACGGCAGGATGATCGAGAACCTGCACGTGGAGGAGGCCCGCCGGGTCCTCGCGCTGGCCGCGGCGGTCGCCGGGCGCTGACCGCGGAGCCCGTCAAGGACGGGCAAAGACGCATCGCACGCGGGGCCGCGGCCGTCACCGGCACGGCCCCGCCCGCGTGCGGTTCTGTGGGGATCCACCATGAAGAGTGGACGGACACTGTACGAAGTCGATGGTCCTTTCTCCACCGCCCGCCCGTACCGTCGATGCATGACCACATCGCAAGAGGTGCCTGCGGACGTCAACGACGCCCGCGGTCGCGTGGCAGATCTGCTCGCGATCCGCGAGCAGGTCCGGCGCGGACCCAGTGAGCGCGCGACCGAGGCCCAGAAGGCCAAGGGCAAGCTCACCGCGCGCGAGCGGATCGATCTGCTGCTCGACGAGGACAGCTTCCGCGAGGTGGAGCCGCTGCGGCGGCACCGTGCGGTCGGCTTCGGCCTGGAGGCCAAGCGCCCGTACACCGACGGTGTCATCACCGGCTGGGGCACCGTCCACGGCCGTACCGTCTTCGTCTACGCCCACGACTTCCGGATCTTCGGCGGCGCGCTCGGCGAGGCGCACGCCACGAAGATCCACAAGATCATGGACATGGCCATCTCGGCCGGTGCCCCGCTGATCTCGCTCAACGACGGCGCCGGCGCCCGCATCCAGGAGGGCGTCTCCGCGCTCGCCGGATACGGCGGCATCTTCCAGCGCAACACCCGCGCCTCCGGCGTCATCCCGCAGATCTCGGTGATGCTCGGCCCGTGCGCGGGCGGCGCGGCGTACAGCCCGGCGCTGACCGACTTCGTGTTCATGGTCCGCGAGACCTCGCAGATGTTCATCACGGGCCCGGACGTCGTCCAGGCCGTGACCGGCGAGAAGATCACCCAGAACGGACTCGGCGGCGCCGACGTCCACTCCGAGGTCTCCGGCGTCTCGCACTTCGCCTACGACGACGAGCAGACCTGCCTCGAAGAGGTCCGCTACCTGCTGTCGCTGCTCCCGCAGAACAACCGGGAGAACCCGCCCGCGGTCGAGAGCCAGGACCCGGTGGACCGGCGCGGCGACGTGCTGCTCGACCTGGTGCCCGCCGACGGCAGCCGCGGCTACGACATGCGCAAGGTCATCGAGGAGATCGTCGACGAGGGCGAGTACCTGGAGGTCCACGAGCGCTGGGCCACCAACATCATCTGCGCGCTGTCCCGGCTCGACGGCCAGGTGGTCGGCATCATCGCCAACCAGCCGATGTCGCTGGCCGGTGTGCTGGACATCGAGGCGTCCGAGAAGGCCGCCCGCTTCGTCCAGATGTGCGACGCCTTCAACATCCCGCTGGTCACCCTGCTGGACGTCCCCGGCTTCCTGCCCGGCGTCTCCCAGGAGCACGGCGGCATCATCCGGCACGGCGCGAAGCTGCTGTACGCGTACTGCAACGCCACCGTGCCGCGCATCTCGATCATCCTGCGCAAGGCGTACGGCGGCGCGTACATCGTCATGGACTCGCAGTCCATCGGCGCCGACCTCACCTACGCGTGGCCGACGAACGAGATCGCGGTGATGGGCGCCGAGGGCGCCGCCAACGTCATCTTCCGGCGGCAGATCGCCGACGCCGACGACCCCGAGGCGATGCGCACCCGCATGGTCAAGGAGTACAAGGCCGAGCTGATGCACCCGTACTACGCGGCCGAGCGCGGCCTCGTGGACGACGTCATCGACCCCGCCGACACCCGCGCGGTGCTGATCAGCTCGCTCGCGATGCTGCGCACCAAGCACGCCGACCTGCCGTCGCGCAAGCACGGCAACCCCCCGCAGTAACCCCCGACCCCACTGGCCTAGGAGATCGTCATGAGCACTCCCGTTGATTCCCTGGTGCGTGTCGAGAAGGGGCACGCCGACGCCGAGGAACTGGCGGCGCTGACCGCCATCCTGCTGGCGCGCGCCGCCGCCGGGGAGCCGGAGGAGGGCGCCGAGCGCCCGCGCCGCTCCACGGCCGCCTGGCGCCGTCTGGAGCGCACCCCGGGCTTCCGGGCGCCGCACTCCTGGCAGGGCTGACCGCCCGCGCCCCGGGCGCCGCGTACGCACGACGAAGGGCCCCGCACCGACACGGTGCGGGGCCCTTCGCGCGTCCTGCGGGCCCTACCGGAGGCGGGCCATCAGCGCGTGCTCGACCAGGGTGATGAGCGCGCTCTTGGCCTCGGGCCGGTGCCGGGCGTCGGTGGTGATGATGGGTGCCTCGGGGCCGATCTGGAGGGCCTCGCGGACCTCCTCGGGACCGTAGGGCTGGTGGCCGTCGAAGCCGTTGAGGGCGATGACGAACGGCAGGCCGCTGTTCTCGAAGTAGTCCACGGCCGGGAAGCAGTCGGCCAGCCGCCGCGTGTCGACCAGCACGATCGCGCCGATCGCGCCGCGCACCAGGTCGTCCCACATGAACCAGAAACGATCCTGCCCGGGGGTGCCGAACAGATAGAGGATCAGGTCCTCGTCGAGCGTGATACGGCCGAAGTCCATCGCCACGGTCGTCGTGGTCTTGTCCGGCGCGTGCGTCAGATCGTCGATCCCCGCCGACGCGGACGTCATCACGGCCTCGGTGCGCAACGGATTGATCTCCGACACGGCCCCGACGAACGTGGTCTTGCCCACGCCGAATCCGCCGGCCACCACGATCTTCGCAGACGTGGTCGACCGGCGGACCGGATCGTTAGAGCTTCCGAAGTCCACTGAGCACCCTTTCAAGCAATGTCACGGCCGGCTGTCCGCCCGCGGACTCGTCGCCGCCCGGCTGGTGGATCTGGACCAGCCCGGCCTCGGCCAGGTCGGCCACGAGGATCCGGACCACACCGAGCGGGATCGACAGCAGCGCGGAGATCTCCGCGATCGACTTGATCTCCCGGCACAGCAGGCAGATCCGCTGGTGTTCCGGCAACTGCCCGCGCAGTCGCTCGGGGTCGGCGGTCGTACTGACCAGCGCCTCTATGGCGAGCTGGTAACGCGGCCTGGTACGGCCGCCGGTCATGGCGTAGGGGCGGACGAGGCCGGACGGGGTGGGGGGCCGCCGCTCCGCGCCGCCGCCACCGCTCCGGTTGCCGCCCGGGCCGCCGCTGTGCCGGGGCTGCCGGTACTGCTGCGGCTGGGGCTCGGGCCGCGGAGCGGGCGCCGAGGGGAAGCTGTACGGATTGAGGGGCGGCTGGTGCGGGCTGCCGTACGGGTCACCACCGGGGGACGTGCTCACGAGTCCTCCTCCTGCTACGGCTGCGCGGTCCGACCGCCGCCCTTCACGTCATCTGAGTCACGCTGGTCGTTCTGGTCAGTTGAGCAGGCTGCCCTGGAGTTCCGCACGCAGGTCCGGGGTCAGTACCGTCCCCGCCCGGTCGACGAGCAGGGCCATTTCGTAGCCGACGAGGCCGATGTCGCACTCGGGGTGGGCGAGTACGGCCAGGGAGGATCCGTCGGAGACGGACATGATGAAGAGGAAGCCGCGCTCCATCTCCACCACGGTCTGGTTGACCGAGCCGCCCTCGAAGATGCGGGAGGCCCCGGCGGTGAGCGACGTCAACCCGGAGGCGACGGCGGCGAGCTGGTCGGCGCGGTCGCGGGGGAATCCGTCGGACATCGCGAGCAGCAGGCCGTCGGCGGAGACCACCACCGTGTGGGACACCCCGGGGGTGTTGTCCACGAAGTTGGTGATCAACCAGTTCAGGTTCTGTGCCGCCTGGCTCATCG
>NZ_FONG01000038.1 GCF_900112845.1 Actinacidiphila alni | reverse complement strand
GGTCGGGGGTGGGGAGGTCGGCGGGTCCGAGCTGGGTGGCGGGGTGGTCGGGGTGTCCGTCGGGTCGCCGGGGTCCGTCGGGTCGCCGGAGGCGGGTGGCGGGACCGAGCGGGTGGAGGAGCCGCGGAGGATGACGGTGGCGTGCGCCGGGGAGAAGGCGATCCGGGCGGTCCAGGAGCCGGAAGGCTCCAGGGAACGGACGACGGAGAGCCGGAGGATGACCGATTCTCCTGGCTGGAGGTCGCCGCTGGTGGCGGAGAGCCGGATCCAGTAGGCGTCGCTGGTCGCCGACCAGTGCACGGGCGCGCTGCCGCCCGCGGTCAGGGTGACGGTGGTGCCGGTCGCGGCGACGGTGAGGGTGCCGCCGCCCGGTGAGGTGGGGCTGCCGGAGGCGGTGGGGTCGGTCGAGACGGTGGTGGTGAGGACCGGCGACGGGGTGTCCGTACCGCCGGTGTGCTTGGGGCCGTCGGCCCGGCGGGAGCTGCCCGCCTCCTGGTAGACGTCGCCGGGGCCGTCCGGTTCGCTGGCCGCCGTACGGCTGCCGGGCGCGTCGCCGCCGAGCGGGGAGCCGTGGTAGGCGGCCCACAGGGCGAGGACCGGGGCGGCGACGACCGCGGCCACGACCGTACTGGTCACGGCGCGGTGCCGGATCTGGGCGCGGCGGGCGGCGCGGTCCTTGAGGTCCATCGGGAAGCCGCGCCGGTCGAAGCGCGGGGTGGCGTCGCGGGAGCGTCCGGCGCCGGCGTCCATGGCGTGCAGCAGGGCCGCGTAGGCGGCCGAGCGCGGGGCCTCGATGAGGGCGAGGACGGCGGTGGCGCCGGCGCCCGCCGCGCCCGGCCAGGGCCCCGAGGCCACGACGCGTTCGGCGGTACGGCGGCAGACGGGGCAGTCGTCGACGTGCCGGACGAGTTCGGTGCGCAGTGCCGTGCCGAGCAACACCTTGGTCTCGCCGGCGAGTTGGGCGAGCGCCGCGCAGTGTCCGGTGTCCACGACGGACAGCGCGGTACGGGTGCGCTCGACCTCGCAGGCGGCGCGGGCGAGCAGGCCGCGCGCGGTGTCGGCGTCGATGCCGAGGACGGCGGCGACTTCGACCGGCGGCAGCTGGTGGCGTACCGCGAGCTCCAGGGCCTCGCGCTGCTCGGGGGTGGTGCCGGCGGCCTCCGGCCAGGCGAGCGCGGCGAGTTGGGCGTTGCGCTGCTCGGCGACGGCGGCCGAGGTGCTCGGCATGTCGGGCGGCCCGGCGGCGAGCCGGCGCAGGCAGGTCCAGCGGGCCAGCGCGTACAGCCAGGGGCGGCGCTGGCGGGGGTCGCGCAGGTGGCCGCGCTGGCGTTCGGCGAGCGCCAGCACCTCGCCGAGGGCGGCGGCGGCCGCGTCGTGCTCGCACAGGATGGACAGGCAGTACGTGAACAGGCCGTCCAGATACGGCTCGTAGTGGGAGGGCGGCTGCATCGGGAGCGTGCCGTGCGGGCGGCGTCGGCTGCCGCTGCCGTGCTGCGCCGTGCGGGGGCCGGCTTCCTTGCGGGAATCCTTCCGGGAGTCCGTGCGGGAATCCTTGCGGCCGGCCTTGCGCGGCGTGTCCGCGCGGGAGGTGTCCCTGCGGGCCGCGCGGGAACCTTCGGTGCGCGGCTCACCGCCCGCCGGCACGTCCTTGGGGACCGCCTCCTGCCGGGCGGCCCGGCCGGCCGGCGCGCGGTGCTTGCGGTGCGCGCCGGTCGTCTGGTTCTGGGTGGGGGTCTCCTGCCTGCTCATCACCGGGCGACGGTAGGCCCGTAGCGGCCCCTGGTTCAGCTCTCCTGGCGTGCATTAATCCTTATGGGTGCTGATGCGGCCCAAAAGGGGACACCTCAGTCATTCGTACGAGTGAAGGCGCGCGCGTGCGCTCGAAGCCCGTGCCGCACGCCCCCTTGAGCGCCCCCACGGCCGCCCCGCACACGTGCGGGCGGTCATGTGGCGGACCCGGCCGCGTTGTCGGACCCTCCCGCTACGGTTGGCCGCATGGCTGCCCGTAAACCCGCGTCGAAGGACCGTCCCTCCTACCGCTGCACCGAATGCGGCTGGACGGCGCTCAAGTGGCTGGGCCGGTGCGGCGAGTGCCAGGCGTGGGGGACGGTCGAGGAGATCGGCGGCGCGCCCGCCGTCCGCACCACCGCGCCCGGCCGGGTCACCGCGCCCGCCCGCCCGATCGGCCAGGTCGACGGGCGGCAGGCCACCGCCCGTTCCACGGGCGTGCCGGAGCTGGACCGGGTGCTCGGCGGCGGCCTCGTCCCGGGCGCCGTCGTGCTGCTCGCGGGCGAGCCGGGCGTCGGCAAGTCCACGCTGCTGCTGGACGTCGCCGCGAAGGCGTCCGGCGCGCAGGGGCCGACGCTGTACGTGACGGGCGAGGAGTCCGCGTCCCAGGTCAGGCTGCGCGCGGACCGGATCGGCGCGCTCGCCGACCACCTGTATCTGGCCGCCGAGACGGATCTGGCGGCCGTCCTCGGCCATCTGGACGACGTGAAGCCGTCGCTGCTGGTGCTGGACTCCGTCCAGACCGTCGCCTCCGCGGAACTGGACGGCGCGCCCGGCGGCACCGCGCAGATCCGCGAGGTCGCGGGCGCCCTGATCAGGGCCTCCAAGGACCGTGGGATGTCCACGATCCTGGTCGGCCACGTCACCAAGGACGGCTCGATCGCCGGACCGCGGCTGCTGGAGCACCTGGTCGACGTGGTGCTCAGCTTCGAGGGCGACCGGCACGCCCGGCTGCGGCTGATCCGCGGCGTCAAGAACCGTTACGGCGCCACCGACGAGGTCGGCTGCTTCGAACTGCACGACGAGGGCATCACCGGCCTGGCCGATCCGTCCGGCCTCTTCCTCACCCGGCGCGACGAACCGGTGCCCGGCACCTGTCTGACCGTCACCCTGGAGGGCCGCCGCCCGCTGGTCGCCGAGGTGCAGGCGCTGACCGTCGACACCCAGATCCCCTCGCCCCGGCGCACCACGTCGGGACTGGAGAATTCCCGCGTCTCGATGATGCTCGCGGTGCTCGAACAGCGCGGCCGGATCAAGGCCATCGGCAAGCAGGACATCTACACCGCGACCGTCGGCGGCGTGAAGCTCACCGAGCCGGCCGCCGACCTCGCGGTCGCGCTCGCGCTCGCCAGCGCCGCCATCGACACCCCGCTGCCGAAGAACCTGGTCGCGATCGGCGAGGTCGGCCTGGCCGGTGAGGTGCGCCGGGTCACCGGGGTGCAGCGCCGGCTGTCGGAGGCGGCCAGGCTCGGCTTCACCCACGCCCTCGTACCGCCGGACCCGGGCAAGGTGCCCGCCGGGATGAAAGTGGTGGAAGTGGCGGACATAGGGGACGCTCTGCGGGCCCTCCCGAAGCGCGTCGCACGCTCCTAGGGCCGGTCCGGGCCGTCCGGAGGAGCCGTACGGGGGGCGCGTGGGAGCCGTACGCGCCGCCCGTGAGAGCCGTCCGCGTCGCCCGGAGGAGCCGTCCGGCCCGCGCCGCCCCGTCCGGAAGCCGTAAACTTTGCCCTGGTCTCGCCCATTGGGCATCCGTAGCGACCGGAGGATTGCAGAGTGGCAGCCAATGACCGGGCAGGGAGCCCTCCCCCGGCCCGCAAGGCATCGAGTGACTCCCCCGGCAGGTCCGGCGGGGTGTTCGGCGCCGACGGCGGGCTGATGCGCGCCTCTTTGAGCGCGGTCGCGCCGGGCACCTCGCTCCGTGACGGCCTGGAGCGCATCCTGCGCGGCAACACAGGTGGCCTCATCGTGCTGGGCATGGACAAGACCGTCGAGTCGCTGTGCTCCGGCGGCTTCGTGATGGACGTGGAATTCACCGCGACCCGGCTGCGCGAGCTGTGCAAGCTGGACGGCGCGCTGGTCCTCGACAAGGACATGACGAAGATCCTGCGGGCGGGCGTGCAGCTCGTGCCGGATCCGACGATCCCCACCGAGGAGACCGGTACCCGGCACCGCACCGCCGACAGGGTCAGCAAGCAGGTCGGCTTCCCCGTGGTCTCGGTCAGCCAGTCGATGCGGCTGATCGCCCTCTACGTGGACGGGCAGCGGCGGGTCCTTGAGGACTCCGCCGCGATCCTGTCCCGCGCCAACCAGGCGCTGGCCACCCTGGAGCGGTACAAGCTCCGCCTGGACGAGGTGGCGGGCACGCTGTCCGCGCTGGAGATCGAGGATCTGGTGACGGTGCGGGACGTCACCGCCGTCGCCCAGCGGCTGGAGATGGTGCGGCGGATCGCCACCGAAATCGCCGAGTACGTCATCGAGTTGGGCACCGACGGGCGGCTGCTCGCCCTCCAGTTGGACGAGTTGATCGCCGGCGTCGAGCCGGAGCGGGAACTCGTCGCCCGGGACTACGTGCCCGAGCCCACCGCCAAGCGGAGCCGTACGGTCGGCGAGGCGATGGCCGAGCTGGATTCGCTGCCGCAGAGCGAGCTGATCGAACTCACCACCGTGGCCCGTGCCTTGGGATACACCGGCTCCCCCGAGTCCCTCGACTCGGCCGTCTCGCCGCGCGGTTACCGGCTGCTCGCCAAGGTGCCGCGGCTGCCCAACACCGTCATCGAGCGGCTCGTCGAACACTTCGGCGGACTCCAGAAGTTGCTCGCCGCGAGCGTCGACGACCTCCAGACCGTGGACGGTGTGGGCGAGGCCCGCGCCCGGTCGGTCCGCGAGGGTCTCTCCCGCCTCGCCGAGTCGTCGATCCTCGAACGGTACGTCTGAGGCTTACGCCTCGGTGGGCGCGGATTCGTCTGCGGACGCGCTTGGGCTGGCGCGCAGTTCCTCCAGCATCTGACGCTGGGCCCACGCTTCGCGGTGCGTCTGCGGAGAGACGGTTCCTTCAGGGGCGCGGGGAACTGCGCGACAAGCCACAGCGCGTCCGCAGGTGGGCGACGGGGATCAGTCCCCGAACCCGCCGTAACCCTTAATCCTGGGACAGGACGAAGGAGACCTGCTTCGTGCCGTAGCCGGCGAGCTGGGCCTGGACCAGGTAGGTGCCGGGGGCAGCCGTCGTACCGCGAGGCGTGCCGCAGGCAGGAGAGCTGGTGCGGCCGTCCCAGCGGAGGGTGTAGACGGTGGAGCTGTGGGCCGGGACCTGGAGGAGGTAGGAGCCGGAGCCGGGCTTCGGGCAGTCGTCGGACGCCCAGGTGTGCGCGTCGCCGGCGGCGGCCGAGATCGTGAAGACCGCCTTCTTCGGCCCGAAGTCGACCTTGCAGGAGACGGCCCCGGAGTTGGTGGCGCGCAGCTCGAAGGTGGGCGTCTCACCGGGCGCGTAGGAATTGCTCCTGCTCTTCAGGGAGAGCTGCACCGAGCCGGGCGAGCAGTCGGGCAGCGTGGAGCCGACGGGGAGTTGGCCGCCGGAACCGCCGCTGGTGGAGCCGCCGGACGTGGCACCGGCGGTGGTGCCGGTGCCGCCGGAGGACGAGGAGCCGCCCGACGTGTCGCCGGTGCCGGCCGAACCGCCGCTGCCGGAGCCGCCGTTGTCGCCGCCGCCAGACGTACTGCCCGAGGTGGTGCCCGACGAACCGCCGGAGGACGAGGAGCCGCCGGAGGTGTCACGGCCGCCGGGGCGTCCGGTGATATGGGTGCCGGTCGGGTCGGGGCCCGGCGTGATCGTCGAGACGGGCGTATGGCCGCCCTTCGACCCGTTGTTGCCGCTGCCGCCGCCTCCGCCACCGGAGTTGACGGCCCAGAAGACCAGCAGGGCGACGAGGGCGAGGATGCACAGCGCAACGGCCCGCCGCCGCCAGTAGATGGTCGACGGCAGAGGTCCCACGGGATTGCGCAACGAGCCCACACCCGAACTCTAGGGGAGATCACCCGCGCCTCGCCGCAACACCCGCCGCTCGGACGCCGCTCTTTGCCGATCATCACGTTTACCGGGACGGCCGGTCGCTGTCCGTGGCGTGTGCGAGGATCGCTTGCGACATGAGCACCGACATCCGTGACGCTTCCCGTGACGCTTCCGCAAGCCCCTCCGCGAGCCAGTCCGCGAGCCGCCCCGTGAGCCAGTCCGCACGTCACTCGGCGAGCCCCTCCCCCGCCGTGTCCCGGCTCGGCGGGGACGCGTTGCACGACCCGGTGATCGACTGGTTCGGCGAGCACGCCCGTGATCTGCCCTGGCGGCGGCCGGACGCGGGCGCGTGGTCGGTGATGGTCAGCGAGTTCATGCTCCAGCAGACGCCGGTCGTGCGGGTGCTGCCCGTGCACCAGGAGTGGCTGGCGCGCTGGCCGCGCCCCGCGGACCTGGCGGCGGAGTCCCCGGGCGAGGCGGTCCGGGCGTGGGGGCGGCTCGGCTATCCGCGCCGGGCGCTGCGGCTGCACGCGGCGGCGACCGCCATAGCGGCCCAGCACGGCGGTGAAGTCCCGCGCGACCACGCGCAGTTGCTGGCACTGCCCGGGGTCGGGGAGTACACGGCGGCGGCCGTCGCGTCCTTCGCGTACGGGCAGCGGCACATCGTGCTGGACACCAATGTGCGGCGGGTGTTCGCGCGGGCGGTGAGCGGCACGGCGTATCCGCCGAACGCCACGACGGCCGCCGAGCGGCGGACGGCGCAGGCGCTGCTCCCGGCGGACGAGGCGGTCGCGGCGCGCTGGGCGGCGGCCACGATGGAGCTGGGCGCGCTGGTGTGCACCGCGCGCTCCCCCGAGTGCGGGCGCTGCCCGATCGCGGCGCACTGCGCGTGGCGTCTGGCGGGGTCGCCCGCGCACGACGGGCCGCCGCGCCGCGGCCAGTCGTACGCCGGGACCGACCGGCAGGTGCGCGGCCGGCTGCTGGCGGTGCTGCGCGCGTCGGCCGGTCCTGTGCCGCAGGCCGCGCTGGACGCGGTGTGGCACGAGCCGGTGCAGCGGGCGCGGGCGCTGGACGGCCTGGTCGAGGACGGTCTCGTGGAGCCGCTGGCCGACGGCGTGTACCGGCTGCCGGCGTGACCCGTACGGGCTGAACGCCCGACCGCCCCCGTCCCCCTATCTCCCCTTTCGCACCGAATATCCCGGCCGTTACACAACCGATGGGTTGCTGTGAGGTCGCTGTGCGCTCGCGGTCGCGAAAGCCCAACATCCGCTCCGTAATTTCTGGGCTGTCGGCAGGTACGACGACGACAGCGGCAGCAGGGACGGACGGAGTAGGCCATGGCGGGGAACGGCGAGGTACTGGGGTTCGAGGAGTACGTACGGACCCGGCAGGACGCCCTGCTGCGCAGTGCCCGCCGCCTGGTGCCCAACCCGGTGGACGCCCAGGACCTGGTGCAGACCGCGCTGGTGCGCACGTATCCGCGCTGGGAGGACATCGCCGACAAGACGCTGGCGGACGCGTACATGCGCCGGGTGATGATCAACACCCGGACCGAGTGGTGGCGCAACCGGAAGCTGGAGGAAGTGCCCACCGGTGAGCTGCCGGACGCCAGTGTGGACGACGGCAGCGAGCAGCGCGCCGACCGGGAGATGCTGCTCGACGCGATGAACGTGCTCGCGCCCAAGCAGCGGCAGGTCGTGATGCTGCGGCACTACGGTCAGCTCTCGACGCAGGAGACGGCGCTCGCGCTGGGCATGTCGACAGGTACGGTGAAGAGCACCCTGCACCGGGCGCTGGCCCGGCTGCGGTTCGAGCTGGAGCACGGCCGCTACGGCTACCACCGTACGGAGCAGGACGGCACGACCGGACCGACCGACCCGACCACCCCGGCCGGGCGGCCCCGGCCGGCAAGCGGAACGACAACCGGAGCAGCCGCCGGACCGACCACCGGGACGGCGACCGGACCGACCGGAACGACCGGGCCGGCCATCGGAACGACAGAAACCACCGGCACGACAGGAACCACCGGCACGGCGACCGGACCGGCCCGGCCGGGCGCGCGGAACGGCCGCGAGCCCCGGGTCCCGGCACCGAGGGAAAGCATGGAGGGCGTGTGGGCCGCGTAGCCTCGACCGTCACGACGGGCGCGCTCGTGTGCGCGTGCGTCGTCGTCGCGGGCTGCGGTACGAACGCCACCGGCGCCCGGCGCGAGGGCCCGGCGCCGGTCGCCGCCAGTACGAAGGCCACCTCCCGCGCCGCCGCGCCGGCGATCGTCGCCGACCAGGTGGCGCTGGCCACCATGGTCCGCAAGGACACCAGCGTCAGCGCGGACGTCCGCGAGGACCTGACGCCGTGCGCGGGCGCCGGCTACCCGATGGACACCGACTCGGGCGATCTCACCTCCGGCGACGGCCCGGACCTGGTGATCAATGTGACGACCTGCGGCGACGGCCTCGGCATCGCCGCGTACGTCTACCGGATGGTCGACGGCAAATACCAGAACGTGTTCGCGGACGAGCAGCCGCCGGTCTACGGCAGCGTCGACGACGGTCAGCTGCAGATCATCCACGAGGTGTACAGGACCGACGACCCGGTCTCGTACCCGACCGGCCAGGAGTCGGTCACCTACGCCTGGCGCGACCAGCGCTTCGTGGAGGTCGCCCGGGACTTCTCCGACTTCGGCGCGCAGACACCGACGGTGTCGCCCGAGCCGACCTCGACCGACCCGGCGCCGCTGCCGAAGTCCGACCCGGTGGACCCGGGCGTGCCCTCCGGCGAGACGGTCACGCCCTCGCAGAGCGCCACACCGGACGCCGACGACACGACGACGCCGCCGCGCATGTCGGGGGGCGGCGACGCCGTCCGGCACGGAACGGGACAATAGTCCGGTGGCCGCCACTCATGTCCTGTTCGTCGAGGACGACGACGTCATCCGCGAGGCGACGACGCTCGCGCTGGAGCGCGACGGCTTCGAGGTCACGGCGGCGCCCGACGGCCTCGAAGGGCTCGCGGCCTTCCGCGGGCGGCGGCCGGACCTGGCGCTGCTCGACGTGATGGTGCCGGGCCTTGACGGGGTGTCGCTGTGCCGCCGGATCAGGGACGAGTCGACGGTGCCGGTGATCATGGTGTCGGCGCGGGCCGACGCGATCGACATCGTGCTCGGCCTGGAGGCCGGGGCCGACGACTACGTGACCAAGCCGTTCGACGGCGCGGTGCTGGTGGCCAGGATCCGCGCGGTGCTGCGCCGCTTCCGGGCGGCCGGCGGGGACGAGGACCGCGACGGCGCGCCGCAGCTGTCCTTCGGCGACATCGAGATCGACCCGGAGGGCATGGAGGTCACCCGGGGCGGTGAGCGGCTGGCGCTGACGCCGACCGAGATGCGGCTGCTGCTGGAATTCGCGGGCGCGCCGGGCACGGTGCTCTCCCGCGACCGGCTGCTGCAGCGGGTCTGGGACTACGAGTGGGGCGGCGACACCCGCGTCGTGGACGTCCATGTGCAGCGGCTGCGCGCCAAGATCGGCCAGGACCGGCTGGAGACCGTGCGCGGCTTCGGCTACAAGCTGCGGGCCTGAGGGCCCGGGTTCCGCCTCCCATGCCGTCCGCACGCTTTCCGTCCCGGCCGTCGCGCCGCGTGCCGTCCGCGCGTCCCCTGCTGCCGCGCCGCGGCCGGTCCGCGCGCTTTCCGTCCCGGCTGCCGCGGGCCGGCCTGCGCTGGAAGATCAGCGCGGCCATCGCCGTGGTGTCCGCGCTGGTCGCGCTCGCGCTGAGCCTGGTCGTGCACAACGCCGCCCGGGTCAGCATGATCAACAGCACCCGGGACGTGCAGGACGAACGCGTCCAGTCCGCGCTGCGGATCTACGAGACGACCGGCCGCCTCGTCTTCTACGCCAGGATCGACGACCCGGACCTGCCGAAGGAGCTGAAGGCGTACGCCGCCAAGGGCCAGCGCGCCACCTATGTGGACGACTCCGGCGGCTCCCCGACGGTGTGGGCGGAGACGCCCGCCGCCGACGGCCGGGTGCTGTCGCTGAAGACCGGTTTCACCGACCGCTACTCGGTGCTGGTCGACCTCGACCAGGCGCTGGTGGCCGGTTCGCTGGCCGTCGTCCTCGGCGGCACCGCGATCGGTGTGCTGATCGGCGGCCGGATGTCGCGGCGGCTGGGCAAGGCGGCGGTCGCGGCCCGCAAGGTCGCGGACGGCGACACCGAGGTACGGGTGCGGGAGGCGATCGGCGGGCGGCGCGTACGGGACGAGACCGACGAGCTGGCGCGCGCCGTGGACGCCATGGCGGACGCGCTCCAGCTGCGCCTTGAGGCCGAGCGGCGGGTGACGGCCGATATCGCGCACGAGCTGCGCACGCCGGTGACCGGCCTGGTCACCGCGGCCGAACTGCTGCCGCCCGGCCGCCCGTCGGAGCTGGTACGGGACCGGGTGCACGCGCTGCGCACGCTGGTCGAGGACGTGCTGGAGGTGGCCAGGCTCGACGGCGCCGCCGAGCAGGCGGACCTCCAGGAGGTGGCGCTGGGCGAGTTCGTCCGCCGCCGGGTGCGGGTGCTGGCGCCGGACGCGACGGTGACGGTCGCCGAGGAGGCCGTGGTGCCCACCGATCCGCGCCGCCTGGAGCGGATCCTCGGCAATCTGCTGGCGAACGCGGCCCGGCACGGCGGCGGCGCCGTCGAGGTGGTCGTGGACGGCCCGTATCTGCGGGTCCGCGACCACGGGCCGGGGTTCCCCGCCGATCTGCTGCGGGAGGGCCCGCTGCGCTTCCGTACGGGTTCTGCGGCGCGGTCGGGCGGCGGGCACGGGCTCGGGCTGACCATCGCCACCGGCCAGGCCCGGGTGCTGGGCGCCCGGCTGACCTTCCGCAACGCCCCGGAAGAGGACGGCGGCGGCGCCGTCGCGCAACTGCTGCTGCCGCGCTGAGAGCGTGATCCACCCTTCGTACGGCCGTGGGCACGCGTGCGCCCGCACTTAATCTGCGGTATGGCGAGAAAAATCGACACTATGTAGATTAGAGGGGGGACGGGGAGCCGACGACGGATCGCGGGCGGTGCGCCCGCACGACGCAGAAAGGGGCCGGACCATGGGGAACTGGCTCATCACCGGGGTCAGCAGCGGCCTGGGCAGGGCGTTCGCGCACGGGGCGCTGGCCGCCGGGCACACGGTGGCCGGCACGGTGCGCAGGCCGGAGGATCTGGCGGCCTTCGAGGCGTCCGCCTCCGCGGGCGGTCCCGGACGGGCGCTCGGGCGGCTGCTGGACGTGACGGACGACGACGCCGTACGGGCGGTGGTCGACGGTGTGGAGGAGGCGGCGGGCCCGCTGGACGTGGTGATCGCCAACGCCGGGTACGGCCTGGAGGGGGTCTTCGAGGAGACGCCGATGGCCGAGGTGCGGGCGCAGTTCGCCACGAACGTCTTCGGGGCCGCGGCCACCCTCCAGGCCGCGCTGCCGTCCATGCGGCGGCGCCGGGCCGGTCATCTGATGGCGGTGACCTCGATGGGCGGGCTCATGGCGGTGCCGGGCATGTCGGCGTACTGCGGCTCCAAATTCGCCCTGGAGGGCATGCTGGAGGCACTCGGCAAGGAGGTGGCGGGCTTCGGGGTCAAGGTGACGGCGATCGAGCCGGGCTCCTTCCGCACCGACTGGGCGGGCCGCTCGATGACCCGGGCCGGGCGCTCGGTCACCGACTACGACGAGCTGTTCGGGCCGATCCGCGAGGCCCGGCTGGCGGCCAGTGGCCGCCAGCTCGGCGACCCCGCCAAGGCCGCGCAGGCCGTCCTCGCCGTCGCGGGCCGCCCCGACGCCCCCGCCCACCTGGTGCTCGGCTCCGACGCGCTGCGCCTGGTCGGCGCGGCCCGCCGGGCCGTCGACGCGGACATCACCGCCTGGGAGACACTGTCCCGCAGCACCGATTTCCCCGACGGCGCCCAGCTGTCCGGGACCTGAGCCGCGAAGGAGCCACGCCGTGACGGCTGCCGGACCCGCCGAAGGATCGGACGGAGGCGCCGGGACGCCGGCCGGAGACGCGGACGGGTCGGCCGGGTCGGCCGTGGGGTCGGCCGGGGGCGCCGTGTCCCGGTCGCCGCGGCGCCGGTCCCCCGCGCCCCGCAAGGGGGACCTGCGGGAGAAGGCGATCCTGGAGACCGCCGAGCGGCTGCTCGGCGAGAAGGGGTACGAGGCGCTGACCGTGGCCGATGTGGCGGCGGGCGCGGGGATCACGCGGGGCGCGCTGTACTTCTACTTCGGGTCCAAGCAGGAGATCGTCACCGCGCTGGTGGCCCGTACGGTGGCCGAGTTGTGGGAGAAGTCGCGCACCGCGCACGAGGCCGACGACCCGCGCGAGGCGGTGGACACCGCGATGCGCCGCACGGTCGGCCTCTGGCTGGAGCACGGCCTGGTGATCCGTACCGCCGTGGACCTCGCGGCGGCCGTCCCGGAGATCGGGCGGCTGTGGGACCGTACGGCCGAGCTGTTCGTGGCCGCGATCGCCCGCGTCCTGGAACGGGCCGGGGTCGAGCCGGGCGACGGGCCGCGGCAGGCGGGCGGGATGGCGCCGCCGCTGTGCTGGATGATCGAGCGCAGCTTCTACCGCGCCTCGCTGGTCTCGGCGGCGGAGCTGGAGCGCGCCTCGGACGCGTGCGCGTATCTGTGGCTGCGCGCGGCCGGGCTGGCCTGAGACCCGGCCCCGGACACGGCGGTGGCCCGCCCCTCGGGGGAAGGGGACGGGCCACCGTCGGTCCCGGATCCGGCGCCCGCGTTCCCGGGCGCCGGGGTCGTACGGTCCGGTCCGTACGGGCCGGGAGCAGCGGTCTCAGATCGCGTCGGCCAGGACCGGCGCCTGCTCGCCCTCGCCCTCACCCTCGCCGGCGTCCGCGGCCTTCGGGGCGGCGGACCGCAGCGGGGTCTCGGTGATGAACCAGGCGGCGGCGAAGCCGATGACGCTGATGATCGCGCCCCACAGGAAGACGGTGTGCGTGCCGTCGGCCACCGCGTGGAAGTACGCGTCCTTCACCGCCGCCGGCAGCTTGGCGATCGTCGCCGGGTCGAGCTGCGCGCCGGCCTTGGTGGCCGAGGCCCCCGCCGCGCTGGCCGACATGCCGTGCGTGACCTGGTGCGAGAACAGCGCGCCGAAGAGCGAGACACCGAAGGAGCCGCCGATCGTCCGGAAGAGCGTGGACGAGGACGAGCCGACGCCGATGTCCTTCATCTCGACGCTGTTCTGCGCGATCAGCATCGTGATCTGCATGATGAAGCCCATGCCTGCGCCCAGCACGGCCATGTAGAGGCCGGAGGTGAAGCGGCTGGTGTGCACGTCCATGGTGGACAGCAGGAACAGGCCGACGGTCATCAGCGCGCCGCCCACCAGCGGGAAGATCTTGTACTTGCCGGTGGAGGTGGTGATCCGTCCCGCGACCATCGAGACCACGAGCATCGCCAGCAGCAGCGGCAGCAGGAGGAGGCCGGAGTTGGTCGCCGAGGCGCCCTGGACGGTCTGCTGGAACAGCGGCAGGAAGGTCATCGCGCCGAACATCGTGAAGCCGACGATGAAGGCGACCAGCGAGATCAGCGAGAAGTTGGCGCTGCGGAAGATGCGCAGCGGCAGCACCGGCTCGGCGGCGCGGGTCTCGGCCCACAGGAAGGCGGCGAGCGCGGCCAGGCCCAGCACCAGCAGACCGATGATCTGCGCGGAGCCCCAGGCGTACTGCGTACCGCCCCAGGTGGTCAGCAGCACCAGCGAGGTGATCGCGACGGTGAGCAGGGCCGCGCCGAGGTAGTCGATCCGGCCCTGGACCCGCTTCTTGGGCAGGTGCAGCACGATGGTGACCATCGCGAGGGCGATCACACCGATCGGCAGGTTGATGTAGAAGCTCCAGCGCCAGCCCCAGTTGTCGGTGATGGAGCCGCCGACCAGCGGTCCGCCGATCATGGCGACGGCCATGACACCGGCCATCAGGCCCTGGTACTTGCCGCGCTCGCGCGGCGGGATCAGCTCGCCGATGATCGCCATCACGCCGACCATCAGACCGCCGGCGCCCAGGCCCTGGACGGCGCGGAAGCTGATCAGCTGGTCCATGGACTGCGACATGCCGGACAGCGCGGAGCCGAACAGGAACAGCACGATCGACGTGAGGAAGATCCCCTTGCGGCCGTACATGTCGCCGAGCTTGCCCCAGATCGGGGTGGAGGCGGCGGTGGCCAGGGTGTAGGCGGTGACGACCCACGAGAGGTGGTTGAGGCCGCCCAGCTCGCCGACGATGGTCGGCATCGCGGTGCCGACGATCATGTTGTCGAGCATCGCGAGCAGCAGGGCGGTCATCAGGCCGACCATCACGACGCGCACGCTGCGCTGCCGCGGTCCGGCCTTCTCGGCGTCCGTGGCCTTCTGGGCCTTCCCGGCCTCTTCGGCCGTGGCTTCGGTCTGGGACATGGCGGTGAATTCCTCCCCCGGTGAGGGCGGTTCTCCAGCATGTGTGCCGCGATCCTGGATCGCGCTGCTTACTTGCCGCCCGGCTAGCTTAGGTACGGTGGAAAGGTACGTCTCTTACTAGCCGGGCGTCAAGTAAGTGCGTAAGGTTTGACCAAGGCCGTACCGTGATGCCCCGTACGGCCCGTCAAGCCGGTCGGGCTCCTTGTCGGTCCGACGCGAGCGCAGCAGGAGTGCACAGCCATGGTCACAGCGCAGACCCGACGCGGCGACACCCGCCGCCGTATCCAGGACGTCGCCCTCGAACTCTTCGCCGAGCGGGGCTACGAGAAGACCTCGCTGCGCGAGATCGCCGAGCATCTGGACGTCACCAAGGCCGCGCTCTACTACCACTTCAAGACCAAGGAAGACATCCTCATCAGCATCGCGCAGGACCTGTCCAAGCCGGTCGACGCGGTGATCGCCTGGGGCGAGCAGCAGCCGCGCACGCTGGCCACCAAGCAGGAGATGCTGCGCCGCTACAGCGAGGCGCTGTGGGGCGCCGAGGCGCTCTTCCGGTTCTTCCAGGAGAACCAGGCGACCGTGCGCGAGCTGAGCATCGGCGAGTCCTTCAAGGGCAAGATCACCACGCTGAACGGGCTGCTGAAGGAGCCGGACTGGCCGCTGCCCGCGCAGGTGCGGTGCATGACGGCGCTCTTCTCGATGCACGCGGGGATGTTCGCGATGCAGAACATCGAGGGCGATCCGGCCGCCAAGCGCGCCGCGATCCTCGATGTGGCGCTCGACCTGGTCGCCCAGGCGGAGGCCGAGGCGGCACTGGCGGAGATCCCGAACGGGTGACAGCGGCGGCCGTCGGTTGACGGCCGCCGCCGCGGTTCCTGCCCTTGTGCCGGTGTCGCTGCGGATCAGACGTGCACGCCGTGCGTCCGCAGGAAGTGCAGCGGCTCGACGGAGGAGCCGTAGTACGGGGTGGTGCGGATCTCGAAGTGCAGGTGGGGTCCTGTCGAGTTGCCGGTGGAGCCGGACTTGCCGATCTCCTGGCCGGTGACGACCTTCTGGCCGATGTGCACGCCGATGTGCGACAGGTGGCCGTACTGCGAGTACAGCTTGTTGCCGTTCTTGATCACGATGTTGTTGCCGTAGGCGCCGCCCCAGCCCGCCTCGACGACGGTGCCGGTGTGCGCGGCGCGCACGCTCGTGCCGCTCGGCACGACGAAGTCCTGGCCGGAGTGGGTGTGCGCCCAGTGCGGGCCGGCCTGCGCGTAGCCCGCGCCGATCACGTACTTGGCGACCGGGGTCTCCCAGGTCAGCCCGCGCGCCTTGCGGTCGGCGGCGGCCTTCGCGGCGGCGCGCTTCTTGGCCTCGGCGGCGGCCTTGGCCTTCGCCTGCTCGGCGGCCTTCTTCTTCGCGGCGGCGGCCTTCGCCTTGGCGGCGTCCGCCTTCGCCTTCGCGACCGCGGCCTTCTGGCCGTCGGCCTGCTTCTGCATCACGTCGGAGATGCTGCTCGCCGTCCCGGCGGCGAGGAACCCCTCGTGCTGCGCGTCGGCGGCGAGCGCCGCCGTCGAGCCCAGCGCGAGCGCCGCGACCAGTCCGCCCACGACCACTGCGGCGCGGCCACGGGTGACGGACTTCGGGGCACGGTTCATCGTCGAGTTCTTGCGCATGGAGAAACAACCTCACTGAATGGGGGGAGCAACAGGTCCGGAGATCCGAAACATCCGACTGCGGCTCGTTGCCCATCCTTGGTAACGCGGCATTCCGCCGGACCACAAGGACCCCACTTACTAAGCCCGGCCGTAGACGCCGTGGCTCCCTTTCCCTCCTCGGCGTGTCCCTTTTATCCGCAATTGCCAGGCTTGACCGATGTCCCATCCCCCACCAAAACGGGCATCAGGCCCTCAACGCCTTCGCTTCCCTGTCCCCACCCTGTGCGCACCCCGCCCCCGCCGCCCACCCCGCGAACCCCCCACTATTTCCCTTAGTAAGTGGCCCGCGTCACATGGGGCACATCACCCCGCCATAGGATCCGCCCCATTCCCCCAGGACCAAAGACCCCCTTTTTTTCGGCCGGGCGCCGTGCCGAAAAAAGGGGCCGGGCCCCGGACCAGAAAATCTGGTCCGGGGCCCGGCCCCTTACGGCGGCGCTACCGCGCCGGAGGCGTTACGCCTCCTTCGTCAGATTCGGCCCGCTGGCCGTCTCGACCGGCGGGGCGTCGGCCACGGTGACCTTCTCCTCGCCGCGGAAGGTGAACTTCGCCGTCTCGCCCTCGCCCTCGACGTCGACCACGACGATGTGACCGGGGCGCAGCTCGCCGAAGAGGATCTTCTCGGAGAGCGAGTCCTCGATCTCGCGCTGGATCGTCCGGCGCAGCGGCCGGGCGCCCAGCACGGGGTCGTAGCCGCGCTTGGAGAGCAGCGACTTGGCCTCGGAGCTGAGCTCGATGCCCATGTCGCGGTCGCGCAGCCGCTCGTCGACCCGGCTGATCATGAGGTCGACGATCTGGAGGATGTCCTCCTCGGTGAGCTGCGGGAAGACGATGACGTCGTCCACACGGTTGAGGAACTCGGGGCGGAAGTGCTGCTTCAGCTCGTCGCTGACCTTGTTCTTCATCCGCTCGTAGTTGGACTTCGTGTCGCCCTGGGCGGCGAAGCCCAGGTTGAAGCCCTTGGAGATGTCCCGGGTGCCGAGGTTGGTGGTCATGATGATCACCGTGTTCTTGAAGTCCACGACCCGGCCCTGGGAGTCGGTCAGCCGGCCGTCCTCCAGGATCTGCAGCAGCGAGTTGAAGATGTCCGGGTGGGCCTTCTCGACCTCGTCGAAGAGGACGACGGAGAACGGCTTGCGGCGCACCTTCTCGGTGAGCTGGCCGCCCTCCTCGTACCCGACGTAGCCGGGGGGCGAGCCGAAGAGCCGCGAGACGGTGTGCTTCTCGCTGAACTCCGACATGTCGAGGGCGATCAGCGCGTCCTCGTCGCCGAAGAGGAACTCCGCCAGCGCCTTGGACAGCTCGGTCTTACCGACGCCGGACGGGCCGGCGAAGATGAACGAGCCGCCGGGGCGCTTGGGGTCCTTCAGACCCGCACGCGTACGCCGGATGGCCTTGGAGAGCGCCTTGACGGCGTCCTTCTGACCGATGACGCGCTTGTGCAGCTCGTCCTCCATGCGCAGCAGCCGGGAGGACTCCTCCTCGGTCAGCTTGAAGACCGGGATGCCGGTCGCCGTGGCGAGCACCTCGGCGATCAGGTCGTCGTCGACCTCGGCGACGACGTCCATGTCGCCGGCCTTCCACTCCTTCTCGCGCTTGGTCTTCGCGGCGAGGAGTTGCTTCTCGTTGTCCCGGAGCGAGGCCGCCTTCTCGAAGTCCTGCGAGTCGATCGCGGACTCCTTCTCGCGGCGCACGTCGGCAATCTTCTCGTCGAACTCGCGCAGGTCCGGCGGCGCGGTCATCCGGCGGATGCGCATCCGGGAGCCGGCCTCGTCGATCAGGTCGATCGCCTTGTCCGGCAGGAAGCGGTCCGAGATGTAGCGGTCGGCCAGCGTCGCGGCGGCCACCAGGGCGGAGTCCGTGATGGACACCCGGTGGTGCGCCTCGTACCGGTCGCGCAGGCCCTTGAGGATCTCGATGGTGTGCTGGAGCGACGGCTCCGCGACCTGGATGGGCTGGAAGCGGCGCTCGAGGGCCGCGTCCTTCTCCAGGTACTTGCGGTACTCGTCCAGCGTGGTGGCGCCGATGGTCTGCAGCTCACCGCGGGCCAGCATCGGCTTGAGGATGGAGGCGGCGTCGATCGCGCCCTCGGCGGCGCCGGCACCCACCAGGGTGTGCAGCTCGTCGATGAACAGGATGATGTCGCCGCGGGTGCGGATCTCCTTGAGCACCTTCTTCAGGCGCTCCTCGAAGTCACCGCGGTACCGGGAGCCGGCCACCAGGGCGCCGAGGTCCAGCGTGTAGAGCTGCTTGTCCTTCAGCGTCTCCGGGACCTCGCCCTTGACGATGGCCTGCGCCAGTCCCTCGACGACGGCGGTCTTGCCGACGCCGGGCTCGCCGATGAGGACCGGGTTGTTCTTGGTGCGGCGGGACAGCACCTGCATGACCCGCTCGATCTCCTTCTCGCGCCCGATGACCGGGTCGAGTTTGGTCTCACGAGCGGCCTGGGTCAGATTGCGGCCGAACTGGTCCAGGACGAGCGAGGTCGAGGGGGTGCCCTCGGCCGGCCCGCCGGCCGTGGCCGACTCCTTCCCGCCGGAGTAGCCGGACAGCAGCTGGATGACCTGCTGCCTGACCCGGTTGAGATCGGCGCCCAGCTTCACCAGGACCTGGGCGGCGACGCCCTCGCCCTCGCGGATCAGGCCGAGCAGGATGTGCTCGGTGCCGATGTAGTTGTGGCCGAGCTGAAGAGCCTCGCGGAGCGACAGCTCCAGGACCTTCTTGGCCCGGGGCGTGAAGGGGATGTGGCCGGACGGGGCCTGCTGGCCCTGGCCGATGATCTCCTCCACCTGCTGGCGGACCGCCTCAAGAGAAATCCCGAGGCTCTCCAAGGCCTTAGCGGCGACACCCTCACCCTCGTGGATCAGGCCCAGGAGGATGTGCTCGGTGCCGATGTAGTTGTGGTTGAGCATCCGGGCTTCTTCCTGAGCCAGGACGACAACCCGCCGCGCGCGGTCGGTGAACCTCTCGAACATCGTTAATCGCTCCTCAGAGCGGTCGGGCAGTGAGGGGTCGGTCCCCTCCCTGTCCTTCCGCATGCTAGTCCCGCACAGCGGCGCCGCTCACGTATCCATCCCCGTTGCCGCGGGGAAAGCTGCGCTACCGGCTGACGTCACTCACACAACCTCGATGGTGCGAGACGATGTTCCCGCAGGCCAGGCGAATACCCCTTTATCAAGTACGCCCGTGGCGAACGCGCCCACGTCCTGCTCGAACACCAGCCCTTCCCACTAGGTACTTCCTACCCTCTGCCCCTGACACTCCATGCCGAAAGCGTGTTGCGAGTGCGCTACGGGCGAACAACCTTGCGCCGTCCCGGACGCCCGCACCGCCGTCGCGCCCACGCCCGGCCGACACCGAACGTGTTCACGCATCGACGGTACGTGACCGCCGCCGTAACCCCGGCCGCGCCGGACAGTTGCACACGGCATGGGCTGGTACGAGGACGAGCTGGGGTGGCCGACCACCGGGACGCTGCCGCCGGGACTGGTCACCGGGGTGCGGTTCGACGCGCTCGACGTGCCCGCGGAGGCGGGCTTCGCGATGCTGAACCGCTTTCCGCGGCCGGGTCTGCTGGGGCCGGTGGCGCTGGACGGCCACCGGATCGCGCTGCTGGTGGCCGCCGGCTCCGCCGAGGAGCTGCCGGGGCTGCTCGAATGGCTGGAGTGGGGCGGTATCCCGCTGGATCTGACGGCGTTGGGGTCCGGCGCCGTGCTGCGGGCGCCGGCGCATCCCGACTGGGGCCGGCGGGAGGCCGCGTTCGACCGGTCCGCGCCGGTGTGGCTGCGGCCTCCCCGGCCCGGCTGCGAGGTGGAGTCCAGCGTGCCCGCGCTGCGTGTGGCGGGCGAAGCCGATGGAACGGGGGTACCCATCGGGCTTGCTGCGCTGGTGGCCGCCCTTGCGACGGCCTGCCACCGGATCACGCTGCGGACGCGTGACCAGGATCAGCCGTGGGCCTTCTCGTACGCCTCACGGATGGTCGCCGGAACGCGGCCGCGGTCGTTGACCTCGTAGCCCTTCTCCTTGGCCCACGCACGGATCTTCGCGGTGTCCGGGCCGGAAGCGCCGCCGCCGCTGCTGCGGACCGCCTTGGTGCGTCCGCGCCCGGCCCGCCCGCCGGTACGACGGCCACTGTCCGTGTACGGGTTGAGCAGCCCGCGAAGCTTGTCGGCATTCGCAGTGGTGAGGTCGATCTCGTAGGTCACACCGTCGAGAGCGAACGTGACGGTCTCGTCCGCCTCGCCGCCATCGAGGTCGTCAACAAGAAGAACCTGGACCTTCTGAGCCACCGGCTTCCCTTTCATCGAAAACGGATTAGCAGTAAAAGCAAAGCGCCTTTGCGGGAAAAACACAAACCCCTTGCACGTACGGGCACCCGCGGGGCAGCGCGATCCGGACAAACCGGTACGGTCAGAGTTGCAGCAGCATGCGGCTGTTGCCCAAGGTGTTCGGTTTCACTCGCTCCAGGTCGAGGAACTCCGCGACACCCTCGTCATTGGAACGCAGCAGCTCGCCGAAGACATCACCGTCGACGGGCGTCTCGCCGATCTCCACGAAGCCGTGCTTCGCGAAGAAGTCCACTTCGAAGGTGAGGCAGAAAATTCGGCGGACTCCCAGCCAGCGTGCCGTGTGCAGCAACTTCGCCAGCAACTGGTGCCCGACACCCTTGCCACGCAACCCCGGGTGCACCGCCAGCGTCCTGACCTCGGCCAGGTCCTCCCACATGACGTGCAGCGCGCCGCAGGCGACCACGCTCGCGTCCTCGTCGCGTTCGGCGACCCAGAACTCCTGGATGTCCTCATAAAGGGTCACCGTGGGCTTGTCGAGCAGGATGCTGTCACGGACATAGGAGTCCAGCAGCGCCCGTAGGGCCGGGACATCGGCGGTGCGCGCCCGGCGGATGGTGACGTCATTCGACATGAGGGGCATGTGCGGACGCTATCGCCCTTCGGCTTCCGCCGGACCGGAGGGGTCGACGGACTGGATGATGCGCAATGCGTCACGGACCGCTTCACGCTGTTCCGGGGTCATCATGCCGAAGAAGTGGACGAGGGCGGCCGCCGGGTTGTCGCTCGCGGACCACGCTTCGTTCATCAGTGCGGCCGAGTATGCGGCGCGCGTCGAAACGGCCTCATAACGATAAGCGCGGCCTTCCTCCTCACGCCGGAGCCAGCCCTTCTGGCGCAGGTTGTCCATTACGGTCATCACAGTTGTGTAGGCGATGGATCGATCCCGTGACAGATCCTCCAGTACCTCACGAACCGTGACCGGGCGGTTCCACTCCCACACCCTGGTCATGACGGCGTCTTCGAGGTCTCCCAATGGTCGGGGCACATTTCGGATACTAGCGGCTTGCGCGGTGCCAATCGGGACCAAACAGCGCGGACCGGTGTGCGGTGCCTTGTGGGCGCCGCACACCGGTCCTATTAATTGGCGTCCGCATTACGCGGCCGCGATGTGTCAGCCGCTGCGGGCCAGGACGTTTCTGGCGATGAGGGCGACGGTCTTCATGTCGCCCAGCGCCGGGACGCGCCCGTCACCGGAGCCGCCGCTCTTCTCGTACGCGGTGGACAGCCCGCCGCCGTACAGCGCCGCGCGGGCCGCGGGTACGGCCTGCTCGGCGAGCGCGCCGAGGGCGGCCCGGTACTGGTCGGGCGGGAGCGTGAGCAGGTTGAGGTGGCGGCCGGTCCCGCCGGGGGCGTCGATGTCCCTCGGCACGACCGTCAGCTCGGCCGGACCCGGCACATGTGCCCGCAGGACGTCGAGCATGAGGTCGAACATCGGCTCGCCGCCGTGGTACATCAGCCAGCCGTACTCGGGCGAGACGGAGACGCTGAAGGACTTCACGCCCCGCCTCCCCCGCCGCCGTCGCCCTCGTCCAGTTCCCTGCGCACCTCGACGGCCATCATGGCGAGGATCTCCAGGTCGTGGACCAGTCCCATGATCTGGCCCTCGGACAAGGACGAGCGCTCGCGCGCCCAGGCCCCGTACGCCTGCGGGATCTCCTCCGCGAGGACGGCCAGGACCGCGTGGCGGCCCGGTTCCGGGAGGTCGTGCACCCGGAAGTCGTGCAGCACCTCGAAGCCGGCCTTGTCGGCGTACGCCCACACGGCCGGGTCCGGGACGCGTTCGCGCAGCCGCTCGACCACCCAGTCGTGCAGACCGGTGGACGACGGCCAGATGTACTCCGCCGAGACGCTGATGTCCCTGCTCATCACGGGGCTCCCACGAAGGCGACCCTGCTGGACCAGCCCATTTCCTGGTAGTAGGCCCTGAGCGTAGCGATGTCCGAGGCACCGAGATTCGTCACGTCGAAGATCGTGACATCGGCCTTGTTGACGTGCTTGGCGATGGTCGCCTTCAGATCGCCGCCGTTGCCCGCCCAGTGGTCGGCGAAGCGCTGCGGCGTGAGGTTGCGGCCCATGGCGTCGTACGTCTTGCCGTCCGCGCCGACCCAGTCGGGGTTGGGCGGGGTCGGCTGGCCCGGTACCGGATCGGGCGTGTCGTACCGGCCGAGCCGGACGCCGGACTGCTCCTCGAAGAGGGTCGCCGAGGCGGCCTCGTCGGTGCGGAAGCCGCGTCCCGCGTCGAAGCCCAGGTCGAAGGCGTGCGAGAGCTTGCCGATCTGCTCCGCCTGGGTGCCGGCGAATTTCAGGCCGGTGATGTCCTCCAGGTGCCCGATCATCGTGGTCATCGCGCGCGGCGCCACGTCGCCCGCGTCGACGGCCGCGCGGAACGCCCCGATGGCGACGTCGAGGTCGACACCGGTGCGCATCGCGACCTCGACCGCGTTCACCAGCCGGCCGACCTCGATCATCCGCTCCGGCGGGATGAACCAGGCCGCGGCCATGGCGCAGTTGCCCGCCTTGCCCTTGGCGCATTCGGTGAAGTCGTGCGTGATGATCTTGAAGAGGTTCTTGATCGCCCCGGCCATCAGCTCCTGCTGGCTGAAGTGCTTGGTGATGTCGTAGTCCGCCGTGAACGGCTCGTTGCCCAGCGGGAAGTACGTGCCGGTGCAGGAGTCCGCGCTGTCGTAACGGCAGTCCGACATCGCCAGGTAGTAGACCGTGCCCTCCAGGTGCACGTGGAGCCGGATGTCGCAGCCACCGGTGCCCACGCAGTCGCTGAGCGGGTCGATATGGCTTTTGTCGTTGAATTCGAAATACGTCAGGATGTTCTGATTTGCCGCGATCTGATTCGCGAGATCGGTGTTGTCCTTGTCGGCTTCGGTCCGTGCCGCCGCGTCCTGGGCGTCCTTGGCCGCTTGTTGGGCGTTGGCTGCGGCTTGTTCGGCGGTGGTGGCGTCGGCTTCTGCTTGGTCGGCGAGGCCGCGGGCGGTGGCGGCGTCGGTTTCGGCGGCGCTGGCGGCGTTGCGGGCGGAGGCGGCGTCCTGTTCTGCGGCGTCGGCGGAGGCGCGGGCGTCGGTGGCGTAGCCGGCGGCGGTGCTGGAGGCGCCGGCGGCGGCTGCCGCGTCGTCGATGGCCTGCTGGTTGTAGGTGACGGTGTGCTGTTCTGCGGTGACGGCGGCCTTGGCGGCGGTGGCCGCTTCTGCCGCGGAGGCTCTGGCCTTGTTGAGGGAGATCAGGGCTTTGGCGGCGGAGGCGGCGGCGTCGGCTGCCGCGGTGGCGGCGGCTTTGGCGTCGGCGTCGGCTGCGGCTGCGAGGGCGGCGGCCTGGGCGGAGGCTTTGGCGGCCTGGTCGGCCTTGGCCTGGCCGAGGGCGGCCTGTTGTTCGGCGAGGGTCTTGGAGGACTGTCCGGTCAGGACGGCCAGACCTGCCGAGGCGTCGGTCTCGGCGTAGGGGGAGCCGAGTTCGATGGCGTCGTTGGCGGGTTTGACGACTTGTGCGGCGGAGTCGCGGGCGGCGACGGCGGCCTGCGCGGTGGCGTAGGCGTAGCCGGCGGTCTCGATCGCGGAGGCGGCGGCCTGGTCGGCCTCGATGCGGGAGGTGGCGGCGTCGGCCTTGGCTTCGGCTGCCTTGGCGTTGGCGGT
>NZ_FONG01000037.1 GCF_900112845.1 Actinacidiphila alni | reverse complement strand
GTCGCTGCCCGCCGCCCACCGCTCGGGAGGTGTGCCGAGGGCCGCCAGCCGGACGATCGCCGGACCGAATTTCGCTGGATCGCCGAGCTGAGTGTGGTTGCTCGCGTCGAGGTAGGCCCGCTGTTCTGCGCGGAACGGCGCATAGTCGTCGATCTCCACGTCCGCGTGTCCGACGGAGGTCGGGTCGAGGAAGTCGGTGCGGAACATCCCCGGGTGTACGCATGTGGCGTGGATGCCGAACGGTGCGAGCTCGCGCCCGAGCCCCTCCGACCAGCCGGTGACGGCGAACTTGGTCGCGCCGTAGACGGGCGAGCCGGCGATGCCGATGATGCCGGACAGCGAGGAGATGGTGATGACGTGCCCCGACCGCTGGGCGCGCATGACCGGCAGGACGGCCCTGGTGACGTCGAACACGCCGAAGACGTTGGTGGCGAACTGCCTCTCGACGGACTGCGGCGACTGCTCCAAGCGCGAGGAGAAGTACGCCTCGCCGCTGCGGGCGACTCTTGAGGACCTCAAGGGGCTGCCGCCTGCTCTCGTCATCACTGCGGAGGCCGACGTTCTGCGGGACGGAGGCGAACTTTACGCCGGCAAGCTCCGTGAGGCCGGCGTCGAGGTGACGGCCGTCCGAATCAGCGGAATTGTCCACGACTTCATGCTGCTGGACAGCCTGCGCGACACCTCGGCCACCAACGTCGCACGGAAACTGTCCGTCGACGCGCTGCGGGAGGCTCTCCACCAGGAGTGACCGCAGCCAGGAACATGGGCGGCAGACTCGACAGGGTCCGCCGCCCACCCCACGACCCACTGGGCGTTCGCCGAGGAGCTGGCACGCCGATACCCGAAGGTTCGCGTGGACGCCTCACGCATGGTGATCGACGACGTCGACATCATGACGGCCGTGGGGATCCTGGCGCCAACGGGCCGGTCGCCCAGATCTCCCACAGCGTCGGCTACCTGGACGTGTCGAACTTCCGTCGGCTGTTCCAGCGCGCCACAGGCGTCACGCCGTCGGAGTACCGGCGCCGGTTCGGCATCGCGGCGCGCGTCAGCCGACAGAAGGCGCTGTCGGCGGGTCAGCCGGCGAGGATCCGCTCCGCTCCCTCCCGATAGCTCGTGACCTGGAAGTCGGGAAAGCGGGCCGCAAACTTCGAGCTGTCGAAGATGTTGTCGTCGCGGTAGCGGGCGAGCAGCTCGTACATCTCGTCGAGCGGCTTGACGAAGCGTCGCCCGATGCGGAAGGCGAGCATCGGCAGCACCGTGTAGCCGATGTTGCGGCCGGTCACCGCGCCGACGATCTGGATGAGCTGGGCGTAGGACTGCCGGTTCGGATCGATCGGCAGGTGCCAGGTCTGGCCGTAGGCATCCGGCGTGTTGCCGAGCAGAGCGAGAGCGCGGCTCGCGTCGGGGGTCCAGATCAGGGAGCGCTTGGCGTGGGCGTTGACGGGGACGAGCGGCCTCTTGTCCGCCTTGATCCGGTCGAACACCAGCGAGTTCGTGTAGCTCTTCGTCCGGCCGGGGCCGTAGAACTCGGGTGCTCGGCCGATCAGGGCTTCGACTCGTCCGGCCCGGATGGCCTCGAGCAGCATTGTGGCGAGCTCTCCGCGGACCCATCCCTTGCGTCCGCCCGGTGCGAATGCTGTCGACTCGGTCTGGGGCGTCGACGTTCCGGGATACATGTAGGTGTTGTCGAAGAAAACGAGCTTCGTGCCGTGTTCGGCGCAGGCGTCGATGACGTTGCTCATCATGACGGGGAACTGTCGCTCCCACAGCTGCGAGTCCAGGGGCAGGCCGACGGTGAGGTAGACGATGTCGCTGTCCGCGACGGCACGGCTGGTGGCGTCGGCGTCGGTAAGGTCTGCGGCCACGAGTTCGTCGGTGTCGTTCACTCTCGACGGCTTGCGGCTGACGAGGCGGATGTCCTTGGTGTGGTGGCGGTGGAGCTCGTTCACGAGCTCGTCGGCGATCGGTCCGCCGGCGCCGAGAACGGTCTGCATGGCTCTGGTCTCCTTGAAATGGATGGTGCGGGTGGTGACGACAACTCAACTGCGAGCGGCGTCGTGCCACCACGTGACGATGCGGTCGACGACCGTGGCCGGCGACAACGCGTCGTCGTCCAGGCTGATGACGAGGGCAGGAGTGGTGATCGGCTGGTCGACCGCGTACGGCGGTCGACCGATGAGCACCATGCGGGCCCATTCCGCATCAGAGTGCGCGCCCCGGGCCCGCCGAACGCTGGCTTGGGGAGGTGGCCGAACACCGCTGTTATCGCCGGCGAGATGAGAACGGTCGGCGTGCTGGCGCCGCCCTTGTCAACGCCCGGCATGGGTCGCCGTCTGCGAGGTGAGCACCGTGAAGGAGATGCCGGCGTCGCCGAGTCGACGCAGCAGGTTCTCTCCCATCGCGGCGACCGTGGTGACCTGACCGGCGGTGGGCAGGTTGCCGTCGAAGGCGAGGCACAACGCCGACTCGGCCAGCATCTTGGCTGTCTCGGTGTAGCCGGGGTCTGCGCCACTGACTTGGGTGTGCACCCTCTGACCGCCGCCCTCGCCGATGATGTCGACGGTGAACCAGGTGCGATCGCGTCGCTCCGCGGAGGGTCCCTCTCCTTGGGGGATGCGCCGGCCGATGGCGCGGCGCAGGGGCGGGATCTGCACGGCTGCCAGGGCTGCGGTGAAGCCGGTCAGCGTGCCGGCGACGGTCGCGGCGCGCCGGACCCCGGCGTAGTGGGAGTAGGTGAAGTCGGGCCCGTAGCCCGGGCGGGCGCATGCGGAGCGCCGTACGACATCGGGGTCGATCGTGGGCAGCGGGATCAGCCAGGTGTCGAGCGTGCGGTCACGGCGGGGGAAGCTGATGCGGGTGCGGACCTGCCGGCCGTGCGGTCGTGGCTCGAGACGGCGGCGTCCGGCCGCGGCCTGCAGCATGGCGCGCGGTCGGGACAGCCGGCCGAGGCCGGAGTGCAGGGTGCCGCCGGAAATGGTGGCGTTGGTTCGGACCACTCCCCGAAGGGTCACTGGTACGTCGGCCGGCAACTGCTGGACGGTGAAGAGCGCATCGAGGTCATACGGGATCGAGTCGAAGCCGCAGGCGTGAACGATGCGGGCACCGGTCCGCTCGGCGGTCGCGTGGTGCTCGATGTACATCCGGTCGACGAATTCCGGCTCGCCGGTGAGGTCGACGTGGTCCGTGCCGGCCGCAGCGCAGGCCGCAACCAGTGGTTCGCCGTACTCCAGGTAAGGGCCGACCGTGGTGATCACGACCCGCGCGGACTCGGCCACGCGCGCCAGGGACTGCGGGTCGGAGGAGTCGGCATGGAGCAGCGCAAGGTCGTCCGGCTGGGAGTTGATCCGCACGAGCCGGTCGCGAACGGCCTCCAGCTTGGACTGGTCGCGTCCGGCCAGGGCGAGCCTGGCTTCGGGAGGGAAATGAGCCGCGAGGTACTCGGCGGTCAGAGCGCCGGTGAAGCCGGTGGCGCCGAGGATCACGGCGTCGAAGCGGCGCGCATCCGTGGGTGGGGACATCGGGGCTCGGTCCTTCAGACGTACGATATGTTTACGGTGCTAACAGAGCATAGGAGGGCGAAGTAAGCAATGTCAACATCGGAGAAGAGCAGCTACCACCACGGCGACCTACGGGCGGCACTCCTGTCGACCGCGATGGAGATGCTGGAGAACGGCGAGCCCTTCTCGCTGCGCGCCATCGCGCGCGAGGCCGGCGTGTCGCCGACCGCGCCGTATCGCCACTTCAAGGACCGCGAGGCCCTGGAGTCCGCACTGGCCGCCGAGGGCTTCCGGGACCTGCTGGCCGATCTGGGCGGCGGGCGCGACCTGCCCACCTCACTCCCGGACCTGGCCGAGTTCGCGGTCAGCTATGTCGCCTTCGCACTGCGGCGCCCGGCCCTGTTCCGCGTGATGTTCGGCAAGCCGTGCAACGGCGCCGACGACGAACGGGTCAAGGCCGCCGAGGCCCTGCACGAACTGCTGGCCGACGCGCTCGATCGCGTCTTCCCCGACGCGGACGCCTCGGCCCTGGCGTCGGCCGGGTGGGGACTCGCTCACGGGCTGGCCTGCCTGTATCTCGACGGCAAGCTGCAGGCCGCGTCGGGCCAGGAGGTCGCCGACCGGGTGCGCGGCGCCTTCCTCGCCATCTCGTCGGTCGGTTCCTGACGCGTACCGCGCACCCGCCGCACGCCTCACATCACCCATTGTTGACGGTGCCCACATTCCGTGCCATCCTCGGTGTTAGCACCGCTCACATTGGAGGATGGCCCATGGCACCGACCGGCAAGCTGACCGACCGGACCGTTGAAGTCGATCTCGGCGGGCGCCGCGTCCTCGTCCCCGAAGGCGGCCTCTACGACCGGTTCCGCATGGACACCGACCTCGACGAGGTCGAGCGGGACCCGCAGGTCAGCAGCGTCGGCTTCTTCCGCCGAATGCCGAAGAGCCGCGTGGACTCCCGCATCGGACCCACGCTGACGCCGAACTTCTACTACCGCATCTCCACGGCCCGGCTCACGATGCTCGCGCCGACGAAGGCGATCCGGGCCCGCCTGCCCCGGGAGTTGGACCCGCTCGAGATCGCCCCGGGACTCGGGATCGTCTCCGTGATGGCCTTCCGGTACGACGTGTGCGACATCGACTTCTATACCGAGGCTGCGGTCGGCATAGCCGTGAAGCCGGCCCGGCACGGTGGGCTGGGCCTGCTCGACATGGTCACCGGGCTCAAGAACGACTCCCTGCACTCCTACGTCCTCTCGCTCCCGGTCAGCACCGAGATCGCGCAGGTACGCGGCCACGACGGCTACGGGTTCCCCAAATGGGTCGCGGACCTCGACGTCGACATCGACACCGAGCGCACCTCCGCCAGGATCGCCAACGACCAGGATGGCCTCGACCTCGCCCTGTCGGCGCCCACCCCGAAGCAGACTGCCAGGCCCACCGGCGAACACGTCTCGACCCTGACCTCCTACACCACGATCGACGGTGCCTGGCACTCCACCACCAGCCAGATCAACATGCTCTCTTCGGGAGCCGCGCGGTTCCCCCGCGGCCTGGACCTGCAGCTCGGTGAGGGCCGGATGAGCGACGACCTGCGGTCGCTGAAACCGATCCGGACGATCCAGCTCGACGTCACCACCGACGGCCAGCTGGCGCTGCACATGCCCGTGCCCACCTCCATCCAGGACCGGAGCTGAGGACGAGATGACCACCACGGACACCGGCCGTGTCAAGGCCGCCCTCCCCACATCGCTCACGCCGGCCCGTCTCGGCCGCCTGGCCACGCTGGTGGCGGCCGGTGCTCGCGCCCAGCGGGTCGCCACAACCTCGCCGTTCACCGGCGCGCCGCTCGCGGACCTGCCGGTCTCCACCCCCGACGACGTCGAGGATGCCTTCGCCCGGGCACGCGCTGCCCAGGCCGCCTGGGCTGCCACCCCGGTGGCCGACCGCAAGCGCATCATGCTGCGCTTCCACGACCTCGTCCTCCAGCGGCAGGAGGAAGCTCTCGACCTGATGCAGGCCGAGAGCGGCAAGACCCGTCGTGACGCATTCCTCGAGGTGAGCGACATCGCGATCACCGCCCGCTACTACGCGCGCAGCGCACGGCGGCTGCTCTCGCCCAAGCGCCGCAAAGGCGCGATACCGGTGCTGACCCACACCACCGAGCTGCACCACCCCAAGGGCGTCGTCACCGTCATCTCGCCCTGGAACTACCCGCTCAGCATGGCCGCCGGCGACGCCATTCCGGCTCTGATGGCCGGCAACGCCGTCGTACAGAAGCCCGACACCCAGACCGCGCTGACCGCGCTGTGGGCGCTGGCCCTGATGCGCGAGGCCGACCTGCCGGCCGACGTCTGGCAGATGGTGGTCGGCCGTGGCAGCTCCATCGGAGACGCGCTCATGGCCGGCGCGGATTACATGATGTTCACCGGCTCCACCGCCAGCGGGCGCCGGATCGCGCGCAACGCGGGTGAGCGGCTGATCGGCGCGTCCCTCGAGCTCGGCGGCAAGAACGCCATGATCGTCCTCGCCGACGCCGACATCGAGAAGGCCGCCGTCGGTGCGGTTGCCGCCTGTTTCCCCTCGGCCGGACAGCTGTGCGTGTCCATCGAGCGGCTCTACGTCGCCGATGAGATTCACGACGCGTTCGTCACCGCCTTCGTCGAACGAGTCCGGGCCGTGCGCCTGGGTGGGGCCTACGATTTCTCGGTGGACATGGGCTCGCTGACCACCCCTTCGCAGCTCGAGACCGTCAGCTCGCACGTCGACGATGCGGTATCGAAAGGCGCGACCGTGCTGGCCGGAGGCAAGGCCCGGCCCGACCTCGGGCCCCTGTTCTACGAGCCGACGATCCTGGCCCATGTCACCCCGCAGATGACGCTGTTCGACCGCGAGACGTTCGGCCCCGTGGTGTCGATCTACCGCTACCGGTCGGTCGAGGAGGCAGTGGAGATGGCCAACGCCACGCCGTACGGCCTCAACGCAAGCGTCTGGGGCCGCAACACCGCCCGAGCCCGCAAGGTCGCGGGACGGCTGCACGCCGGCACCGTCAACGTCAACGAGGCATTCGCCGCCGCCTGGGGCAGCATCGACGCGCCCATGGGCGGCATGGGCGACTCGGGCCTCGGCCGCCGTCACGGCGCCGACGGGCTGCTCAAGTACACCGAAGCCCAGACCGTCGCCCACCAGCGCCTCCAGGGCTTCACCGCGCCCCGCGGGGTCGGGCACGAGCAGTGGACGCAGATCCTGACCCGGGCGTTCAAAACGCTCCGTACCCTGGGCGTCCGCTGACTTATCACCAGCTACGACGGCCCGCCGCCTCGCTGCGCCGGTCCGTATGAAGGAAGAACAGCCATGACCAAGCGCGTCCTCAACGTCGTCACCAACGTCAGTCACTACAACGACCCGTCCCACACCACCGGCCTGTGGCTCTCCGAGCTCACGCACGCCTGGCACGTCTTCGCCGAGCACGGCTACGAGCAGACGCTCGTCAGCCCGACCGGCGGCGCGGTGCCTCTCGAGCCGCGTGCGCTGAGGTACCCGAACTACGACAAGACCGCCAAGGCGTGGCGTGCCGACCCCGAGAAGACGGCGCTGCTCGAGGACACGGCGAGCCCGGACCAGATCGACCCGGCCGAGTACGACGCGATCTACTTCACCGGCGGTCACGCGGTGATGTACGACTTCCCCGACAGCGAGGGCCTGCAGAGCATCACCCGCGAGATCTTCGAGCGCGGCGGCATCGTCTCCTCGGTCTGCCATGGCTACTGCGGTCTGCTCAACACCCGGCTCTCCGACGGCTCCTACCTCATCGCCGGCCGCAAGATGACGGGATTCGCCTGGACCGAGGAGGTCCTCGCCCGCGTCGACAAGCTGGTCCCCTACAACGCGGAGGAGAAGGCCAAGCAGCGCGGCGCGCTCTACCAGAAGGCGGCACTGCCGTTCATCCCCCACGTCGTGACCGACGGCAACCTCGTCACCGGCCAGAACCCGGGCTCGGCCAAGGCCACAGCGAAGAAGGTCGTCGAGGGTATCGAGGGCAACGCATCGAAGGAGCGAGGCTAAGACGGCGTCTCGGTGTGCGGCGTGGCCGATGGCGCCAGGCGGCCGAGTTCGGTGGCGTGCCACGGGTGAATGTGGTTACTCGGGTTCCGTTGGCTGTGGATCCGCCGGGGGATCCGCGGCGCTTCGGCCAGTGGGGTGGGGTGCGGCTTCCGGCTGCTTGGGTACGGGCAGCCCTCTCGTGGGTCACCGTAGGTCTGGGCGCTGCCCTCCGCAGCACGGAGCAGTCCGGAGAGCGGAAAGGAGGCGGCCGGCGCCCGCGGTGCACATTCAGGCGGGCGGCATCGTCTCGCCGGCCGACACCGCCCTGCATACCGGGGTCACGCCCGGTCCCGGAGCGGCCACGGGGGTGAGCTCTTCGCATGGTCGGGCGGGTAGGCGTCATTTCTGATGGGTAGTGAGTTACGGGTGCCTGCAAATGCATAAGGTAGTGGAAGCATGATCGTTGGCGCGGGCCCTTGTTCGGGGCTGCGGCGCTGTTGCTGAGGCTCGACGAATGGGGGCATATGCGTGGGTGAGGACTTAACGCGGGCTGGCGCGGGTGAGGCTGAGGCGCTGCTTCGGCAGGACCGGCCGCACAGCGCGCGGATGTACGACTACTTTCTGGGCGGCAACACCAACTACGAGGTCGACCGGAGCGCCGGTGACGAGGTCATCCGGCACTTTCCGGCGGTGCGGACGGTCGCCCGGGTGAACCGGGCGTTCGTGCACCGGTCCGCGCGTTTTCTGGCCGGCACGCTCGGGGCGCGGCAGTTCCTGGACGTCGGGACGGGTATTCCGACGGCGCCGAATCTGCACGAGGTGGCGCAGGAGGCCGCCCCGGAGTGCCGGGTGACGTATGCGGACAATGATCCGCTTGTGCTGGTGTACGCCGACAACCTCTTGCGCGGCACCGCCGAGGGGGCGACGGCGTACGTCGAGGCCGACGTGCGGGATCCGGACCGGCTGCTGGAGATCGTGCGCAGCCAGGGGTGCGTGGACCTGGACCGGCCGGTCGCCCTGAGTCTGAACGCGGTCCTGCATTTCGTTCCCGGCGACGAGGCGTACGCGATCGTGCGGACGCTGGTCAGCGCCTTGGCGGCGGGCTCGTACCTGACGCTGTCGCACTGCACACCGGACTTCGACCCGGCCGGCTGGGCGGCGATCACCGACATCTACACCAAGGCCGGGACGCCGCTGGAAGTGCGCAGCCGCGATGATGTACTGGCGTTCTTCGACGGGCTGGAGCTGGTCGATCCCGGTCTGGTGGTGGCGCACCGCTGGCGGCCGGAGCCGGCCAGCGGGCCGAGCCTGATCTCCGACAAGGACGCCTCGCTGTACGCCGCGGTGGGCTTCAAACCCTGAGTGCGATGCCTACGCGGGTGCCGGCGGTGCGAACCTGCGCCGCCGGAACCCGCGTGCTCAGCGGTAGATCTTCGCGTAGTCGTGCAGCTTCTTCTTGCACGCCTCACGCGACTGGGCGGCGACCTGGAGGCGGTCGAAGTGTTTGACCCAGGTGTCGACGCTGGTCGCATCCTGGAGATACAGGCCGCCGTTGAGTCCCTCGACGTAGGCGATCGCGGGAAGTTGCTCCCCGGCGAAGTCGAAGATGGCGCTGGTTCCGATCTGGACGGGTATGTTGCTGGCCTTGGTGGGGACCAGCCGGAAGGTGATCCGCGGGTGATCTGCCAGCTCCAGCAGGTGGACGATCTGGCGGTGCATGACCTGCTGAGTGCCGTAGCCGCGCGAGAGGGTCACCTCGTCCAGGACGTACATCAACTTGGTCTCGGAGTTTTCACGGAACCGGTCGGCACGCAGCTTGCGGAACTCGACCATCCTGTCGACCACGTCCGGATCGGCATCCGGGGTGTTCGCCCGGACCAGGGCTCGCGTGTAGTCGGCGGTCTGCACCAGGCCGAACAGCTGCCCGGTTTCGTAGCAGCGGATCCGCTCGGCGATCTCCTCCAGGCTGGTGTAGGTCTGCAGTTCCTTCGGCGCGATGTCCCGGTAACCGTCCCACCACGCCTTCTTGTTGGCCAGGCGGCACATGCCCAGCAGGCGCTCCCGCTCCGCCGGGGGCGTGACCTCGTACAGGTCGAGCAGACGCAGGACGTCTGCTTCCTTGAAGTCGTGCTCCCCGCCCTCCATCCTGCTGATCTTCGACGCCGAGCAGCCCGACAGATGCTCGGCGACCTCCTTCTCCTTCAGACCGCGCGCCTCGCGGCATTTTCGCAGCGTCGCACCGAAGATCATGCGCTGCGCTGTCGGGGCACGGCCGGAGGTCGGGTGGAGATTGAGGACAGTGCGGGAAGCGCTGCGAACCGGCTGGGCAGACATGAGCGGATTCTCCATCGGGATCGGACGGCCTTCACAACTCGCCCATCCTGCCCCACCGGTACGACAAGCCACCCGTATTTCCACGCACGTGGCCGGTTACCTGCTGCCGGGAAACTCCCCTGCTGCCACCGCGGCGAAGAACACCGCCGCCTCGGTCCGGGTGAACTTCAGAACCGGACCATCGGGGTCCTTCGAGTCGCGGAACGCGATCGTTTCCTGACCGAAATTGCTCACTTCGACACAGGCGCTCTGGTGGTTGCTGTAGGAGCTTTTCCGCCACGCCGTCCGTAAGCCGGAGCCGCCCCCGGGCCGTGCGCCGCCTCTTGTCCCGCTCTCGTAGAACCTTTGACCAGCCACGATTCCACTCCTCACCCTCTTGGAAACGATCAAGCCGCGAATCTGCAAATGCAGATGAGCGCCCTCCCTTAAGGATCGCCACTTCGAGGGACATCCATGCACCCTGCGGCGGCCGGAATGCGGCACTGGGAGCGTGGCGTCTGCAATTGCGCGCCTGAGGCAACTTTTCTCCCCGCCGTGCGCCGGAGTGCCCCAGTGCGGCCGGAGGCTGCTCGGCGCCCGGCCGCACGCCCGCGCAGAGCCCCCCGCGCGGAAACGTTGTCATATGCAGGAGCAGGGAGGATCACACGGGATCAGGTCGCAAGAACGCCGGTCTTATCACACGGCTCGCCCCGACAGGCACGTAGCGAAGATATTTCGGCGCGACCGTGCCGCGCGGCGGCGACGCTACACCCGAGTGGGCGAATCGTCGGTCCGGGATAGGGCAGAGTGTGGTTCTGCGAACACGGCACGCATTCGACGTCCATACGCGTGTGCTGCCGCACCCGTTCGCCGCAGAGCCCTGGCTCCCAAGGTTTGCCGCCACGGCGCCAGGGCCCTGCGTACTTCAACGACCAGAAGGGAACCTTCATGCCGCATTCCCCCGGCCGCCACGGCGGCAAACACAAAGCCCGACGCCGCGCCCCTCAGGCTAACAGCGGTCTGCAATTGCGCGCAGGGAAAACCTGGGCTGTCAACGTCTGCGCAGCAGCCCCGGTCTACGGGACGGTCACCTTCCACCTGCCACCACTCCCGCCCGGACCGTCGGCGATGCTCGCGGCGCTGGCCGGCTCGGCCGTCGCTGCCTGGCTGAACAGCCGCATCGGCCGTACCGGCTGCTGACACCCGCAGGGCCGCAGGCGTCACGGCCTGCGGCCCCACTCCCACCGCCGACCGCACCCGGCGCGTCACGCAACGGACAGCCGCCACCGTGCTTCGGCGACGAAAACCCCATCCCTCTGACGTTTCGTCACACCCCACCACTCCACGCCATCGAGGTCCCCGCCGTGACCACACCGCTGACCTGCAAGAACTGCGGCACTCCGCTCCCAGTGCGCACCACTGCCGGCGGACGCCCGGCCGACTACTGCGGCACCGCCTGCCGCCAGTCCTCCTACCGCAAACGCCGCCGCGGAGCATCCACCAACGACAGCGCCACCGCCACCATCGACGCCGCCGTCCACGACCTCGCCCAGGACGTCGTCGAGGAAGCCCGGCACCTCCTGCGTATTCTCACCCGCCCTGACGCGCCCATGATCGACCCCGTCGAGCAAGCCGTCGCCCTCGCCCGGTCGGTCGACAGCCTCACCGCCGGCCTCGTCGGACGCGCCCGCAGCCGCCGTATTCCCTGGGATGTCATCGGCGCCGCCCTGAACATGCAGCCAGACACCGCCCGCCGCACCTACCGCGCCGACACCGTCAACCGCCGCATCCACAACGCCACCCGCCGCGACCCCGCACCCCCCGCCGAGCCCCCCGCCACCAACACCCCCCACCACACCCGCTCCCACCTCGCCCCGGTCCTGTCCCGCCTCCACCGGGCCTCACAGATGCCGCTGCGCGCCTTAGCCGCGCATCTGGGCATTTCCCCCTCGCAAGCCTCCCGCGTCCTGAGCGGCGAACGCTTCCCGAGCTGGTGGCTCACCGAACGCTTCGCCCGCGCATGCGGCGCCGACCCCCAAGTCCTGCGGACCGTATGGGAAACCGAAAAGCTCCGCGAAGACCACCCACCCGAATCCCACGAAGAAACAGCCGACGACGACCCCGGCCGACGCCTGCCGACCGCCCTGCGCACCCTCCACATCCAGGCGGGCCGCCCCACCCCACACGACCTCGCCTCACGTCATGCCGGAATCGATGCCGACCAGATCGAAGCCGCCTTCAACGGCGACACCCCCTCATGGCCCCAACTCGCCCGCATCATCACCGCACTCAGCGGCGACGCCGACTACTTCCACACCCTCTGGAAAGACCAACAGCCCGCCGGCGCAGTACCCGTCAGCCCCGCAGCTACCTCCCCCCGGACTCCTGCCGGTTCCCAGCCCGACGACCGCCTTCTCCAACTCTTCGAGACCTTCGCCCCCACCCTCGCCGCCACCCACCCCATCCGCTGAGGCCCTCGCCCACATACCGGCCGGGTGAGGCTACGCGCGGCTGCACCACCCTGGTCGTTAACCTCGGTGTGGACGGAGTCGCTGTTCGTCAGGCCGCGCTGAAGGCCCGCCGGACGAGAGGCTTCATGGTCAGCAACCCAAGGGCCATCGGCAGGACACCCGCCAATCTCGACCTCGGCCAGCACGCCATTCGCCCGGGAATCACCCGGCCCATGAGCCAACCCTGATCTCGGCTGAAGGTGGAATGACAGGTCCGTCGGCCAGCGGGAACGTACGCCCACAAGATCTCTTACGGGCCTGCGACTCAGGTCGCCATCCCCCGCGACTCTTCGACCTGATCACCTGTCGCCGTCGCCCGCCACGTAGACGAGAGCGCAATGCCCGTCATGCTTCCTCTCCGCTGTCACAGGTGATCGCCACCCGGCAGCGGGAGCCATCCGGGCCGCGTGGGCCCCGGGCTACGGAGGGGACCTTCGCCGTGCTGCTCCGCGTCACCAGACGCCGTTCCCGTACACCCCGCCAGATGGTGCTTCACGCAGACGCTCCACCAGCTCGCCGACAATGCCCCCCAACGACCAGCAGATACTCCCGAATATCTTCCCATTGAGCAGCACAAAAAGATCACAAAGATTGGATTCCGTTTGTAAATGTTGAAGCAACCACCAGCCGACCACTTGACCGTCGCGGATTCTGAGCGAAAGACGTCGTGGCATCCCACACGTAGAGTTATTCCCCATAAAGGGTTTTGATGATCAAAGCGATCAAGATGGGACTCTTCAGCGCGGTCCTTACCGGCTCAATGTTGGGGATAGCGCAAGCGCCCGCAACTGCGACCACGGCAACCCCCTTGGCTTGTACTCATCCCTCGTGGTACAACGCCGACGGCTCAAAAGCATACGGAAACCAGGACGTCATTCCGATTCATGATGGCCCTTCCGCCGACTGTACAGTCATCTTCCGCACGGCTGGCCCGAAGGAATTCACGTTGCACTGCTACGTGCTCAATGACGTAGGGCACAGTTGGACGCATGTGGCGGTCAACACGGCTGCCACCACAGTCCTCGGGTGGGTCTACGACCCCTACCTCGACGGCGGCGGAAGCTTCGAACCTTGCGGCGGCGCCCGATAGCCCCAAGCGGCGGATGGGCGACAAGATTGACCGCACGACCATGCAGTGGTCCTCTTGGGATAGGTCCACCGGTCCCGGCGGCTTGCCTGCACGCCGCCGGGAACTACCCTTCGGAAAGGCCCATTGTGAATGCTTCAGTCAAACGTACTCCGAACAACAGTGGCGCTGAGATCTCAATTCCATTGGCACCCGGCGAAGTTGGGCAATGGTGGCACGATCTTGAGATCTCGACAGAGCTGATCGATACTCTGCTCTGGGCCCTAGGCATGCTGCGAAGCGGAATTAATACTCGGGATAAGTCAGCGTTGCCTCCGCATGCCGGTGACTGGCTCAGAGTAATTTCTGACCTGGATCGGCTTCAAGGACGTGTCGCGGGCGCTCAAAGGGCCGCGATGCGGGCCTACATCAATATTGAGGGGGACTCATCGCGGCTCGGCATCGCAATCGGCGTCGACGCCACCGACGCGGAAGCCCTCGTGCGAGCGCTGGAGCGATCCGAGCCAGATGTCATGGAGATATGGGCCCGTGCATCCGAGTCTGCCTAGCGCCGTCCAGGACCGGAACCATCGCGATCACGCGGCGGATGTTGTCTCGGTCCCGACCACACGAGCGGCGCCTCCCCCTTAAGAAGTCGTTTCTCTTGGTGAGTTGGGTCGTTGTGCCGGGTGTGACGAGTCTTGCCGAGCGGTTGGTGCCGGATGAGTTGTGGGAGTTGTTTCGGCGGGTGGTGCCCGAGACGGTGGTGATACGCCCGCAGGGAGGCGGTCGTCGGCGTACCGGGGATCGTGAGTGTCTGGCTGCGATCGTGTTCGTGGCGACCTCGGGCTGTACGTGGCGGCAGATCCCGCCGGCGTTCGGTCCGGCCTGGCCGACGGTCTACCGGCGCTTCGCCCATTGGAGCGCGACCCGGGTCTGGGCCCGCCTGCACCGCGTTGTCCTGGACGAACTTGGCGCCCGCGGTGGGCTGGACTGGTCCCGCTTCGCCATCGACTCGGTGAGTGTGCGGGCCCTCAAAGGGGGATCCTGACCGGACCGAATCCGACCGACCGAGGCAAGAACGGATCGAAAATCCACCTCGTCACCGACCGGTCGGGCCTGCCGGTCGCGGTCGCCATTGCTGCGGCCAACACCCACGACAGCCTCGCTCTGCAGCCACTGATCGCGTCCATACCGCCGGTCCGCAGCCGACGCGGGCCCCGCAGACGCCGACCCGACAAACTCCACGCGGACAAGGGCTACGACTACCCCCAACTGCGCCGGTGGTTGCGCGAACGCGGCATCACTCCCCGCATCGCACGTCGCGGCAAAGAGACCTCACAGCGCCTGGGCCGTCACCGCTGGGTGATCGAACGGACGATGTCCTGGCTCGCCGGCTGCCGCCGACTCCACCGCCGCTACGAACGAAAACCAGAACACTTCCTCGCCTTCACTGCCATCGCCACCACTCTGATCAACTACCGCCGACTCACCAAGCGAAACGACGCCTAACTGTCCGCCCTTCGCCAATTGGTCGGCCGCCGCGCGCCGTGCTGCGGTGTCGCCAACGTCGGCGGCCCGCTCAAACCAGGGCAACGCCTCATCCAGCCGCCCAGCGGATAGGGGTGGAGTGGGCCTGAGCGAAGCTGGCGGCAGCGTTGGCGGGGATGTTCGAGCTGGCCTCGTCGCTGGACTGCGGCGACATCCCATCAGGCATGTCCGGAACTGCGGGCTCATCACTGGATCTTCCTCAGTACGACGGCGCCGTGGGCGCTGCTTGCGATGGCTTTTCCGTCGGGGCGGAAAGCCACCGCATAGCCCCCATCTTTCTCGCCGTTATCCGACAGTATGGATTCGGAGCGCCCGGTAGCCGTATTCCATAGGCGAATTCCACCGTTTCCTGCGGTGGCGAGTTTCGTGCCGTCCGGGCTGAAGGCAATCGCGCTTGTTTGCTGGCCGGTATAGGTGGTGAGCACCTTTCCCGTGACCGTATTCCATAGGCGGACGCCGCTTGTCCCAGCGGTGACGACGGCCTTGCCGTCGGGGCGGAAAGCGATGTCGTTTGACTCCTCCCTGTAGAAAGTGAACTTGGTACGCCCGGTGGCTATGTCCCACAACCAGGATCCAGGCGCAGGAGTACCAGTGGAAGCGGAGCAGGCGGCGAGGGTTTTGCCGTCCGGGCTGAACGCCAAGCGCTGCACACCCATTGAGCGTGTCGGGTACGTGAGGCTAGTGGTGGTGCGCTGGGTGGATGTGTTCCAGAGGCGGATCCGGCCGGGCGGGGGGCCGCTCTCGCCTCCGATTTCGCTATTACTATGACTGCTGGCAAGAATTTTGCCGTCGGGACTGAACGCCACGGTGCTGCAATCTTCGTCGCTGAGGTTGACCCTGATGACGCCGGTGGTCGCGTCACGCAGCCGAATGCCTGCAAAGTGGCTGCTGGCGAGGGTTTTGCCGTCCGGACTGAATGCCAAACCGGTCACGGAGGGTGTGTCGGTCAGCGTGGCGATGCTGCGACCGGTCGCAGCATCCCACAAACGGATTTCGTCGACGCCGTCTTTTGGGCCAGAGCCAGCGAGGGTTTTACTGTCGGGACTGAACGCCAGGAAGTACGTTTCGTCGCCGGTAAGGGTGATGGTGGCCTCGGCGTCGTCCGGCCACCACTTCACCGCTGCGCCGGCAGCGCCTGCGCCAAAAACCGCGAGCGTGCCGAGAACGAGAGTTCGCCGCCGGATACCGTGGCGGGGTTCAGGCGGTTGCAGTCGGGCTGGTTCGTCTCGCTGCAGCACCCTCACCGGTAGGGGCGTGGCGTGCTGCGGAACCATCAGTGCAGGCCGCCCCGTCTCGGCTGGCAAGCCGAGACGGGGCGCTGCCGAATCGGCGTTTGTGGAGGCGTTCTTGGCCACCGGGCATCTGTCGGCAGTGTCCGTACCGCGCTGGTTGGGGTACGGCAGGTTGCGCGCGACCAGATTGCGTCGCAGATGGGGATACAGATCAGCAAAGGTCAGAACAGGCGGAGCGCCCGCGATCCCGGTGCCGATCAGGTCGAGAAGTTCCCTGGTGAAAGCAGTGCACGCGCCAGGTCGACCCGCATGAGCGACATGGTCCGCAGCAGTGAGAGTGTAGGTGCCGCGGATATCCGTGCTGTCGGCCAGAAACTGTTCATCCCCAGCGAGGACATCAATGGCACGACCGGAGTAGCAGCAGTCCAGAACAACGGCCTTGACCTTGGCGGGGCTTCCAAGCAGAGCAGTCCGGATCTTGGAGTACTCCAGTCCGGTGACGTCCGCTTCGTCAGCGACGGTGTCGGTCACTGCCAGCACGAGTTCGCCATTCGTGCTGACAGTGCCGTGGCCGACGAAGTACACCAGCAGCACACCGTCCGTGTCCTGGGCTATGCGACGCAGGTCGCTGATCACGCGGCGGCAATCCACGGGGTTGGACAGCGAAGTGACCCGGTCCTGGGGCCAACCGCCGGACTCCTCGTTCACCAGCATTCGGTGGACACTCCGCAGACTTTTCTCGGCAGAAGGCACTGGCGGGAAGGACGGGTCTTGGTACTCGGAGACCCCGATCAGCACCGCGCGGGATCCGGAACGATCGATTGGTTCAGCTCTCGGAGCCATCGCTGCTCTCCAGCACCCGGGTGATCAGACGGACCGGATCGCTGACGCGGTGAGCATCGACCTCGATCGTGCGGCCGTTCGCCGTGACTGTGATCTTAATGTCCGAACGCCGCGCGCCCAGCCACACCGACAACGACTGGGCCAACGCCACGCCAACACCGCCGGAGCCCACAGCGACGCTGAGGACGTCAAGCGCAGCACCGAGTTCTGCCTCTCGAACCTGCCTGCGCACTACCTGGACCGCGCCCTGCAGATCACGCTCCGCGCGAAGCCAACCGGCAAGCGAAATCAGCTCGCCGACCTCGTCCCCACCATTGATGCCAATCAATACGTCCATGGTCGGTCATCCTTCCAAAGCGATCGCCTCGGGGAGAGAAGTTGCCCTCTTTCCCCTGCCGTCACGCTTCTCCCGAGGCCATCAGACCGGTCACCTTGGCGATCGACTCCGGCGACCGTTTGAAAAACCGTTTCACGTTCTCCGGCTTGCGGAGTCGGGACTTGGCCATGAGCATCAGCAGCGACGCGCCTTGGTCCCCAGATGCGTCAGCCCGGAGTGCCGCCACTCTGCGAGTCCCAGCCAGTACCGCCCGCGCCGAGAAAGCATGGGTGACGAACACCGGGCCGCGGGTGCGGCTGGCGGTGCCGGCGTCCACAAAGACCGTCTGCAGCACGAGCCCTCGCGCCCGGCCGCCCCGGCGGCGCGCGGTGTTGCCCTTGGCCCTCACCGGCCCAGCGGTCGGCCAGGTAGAGGACCTCGATGCACGCTCACGCCGGCGGACGCTCCCGCGACAGCCACACCGCCTGAACGATCGCCGCCAGCGCCTCCCGGTCCCCTGCCCGCCGTCGGCCACCACCCTGAGGGCGTATGCCCTCAGGGTGGTGGCACCACCCGCCGAAACAATTCCCACAACTCGTCTGGGACCAACCGCTCCACCAGATCCGCCATAGACCGTTGCCGACGTCACCAAAGGAAACAACGTCTAAAGGTCGTTTCCTTTGGTGCCTTGGCGTGCAAAGGCGTTCTTGTTTGGGCGTGATCCCTGGGTGAGGATCGGTTCCATGAGCCGTGTCTATGACGATGAGCAACTGGCCGGCGCCTACGAGCGTGGCAACGAGATGCCCGAGGCGTCGCTGCAAGCCTGGGTCGAGCTGATCGCTGCCTATGCGCAACGGTCGTCGCCATCCATCGTCGAGATCGGATCGGGAACGGGCGTCTTCTCGGCCGCGATGGCTCGTTGGATCGAGGGAAGTGAGGTGATGGCTGTCGATGCGTCAGAGGCCATGCTTTCCGAGGCTCGACGGCATCATCCGCATCCCGCGGTGCAGTATCTGTCGGCGGAGGCGGAGGCGGAGGCGGTGCCCGCCGCTGGGAGCGTCTTCGATCTGGCCTTGATGTCCCGCGTGATCCATCACATCCCCGACCGCGCACGAGCGGCCCGGGAACGAGCAATGCTCAGGACTTGTGGATCGGGTTCCCGGGGGGGGTGCGCGAAGGGCGTACCTTCCCGGTGATCTACAAGACACCGAGTAGAGGTCCGCGTTGCAGCGCGGGTCGGGAAGGTACGCCCTGTGCTCAGCGTAGTGAACGCCGACGGATCGACCGAGTCCGGCTCCCTGATCGACGACATCGTCCGCGAGGGCGCCCGGCGGATGCTGGCCGCGGCCCTGGAGGCGGAGGTTGACCAGTACATAGCCGAGATGGTGGGCGAGCGGGATGTGGCCGGCCGCCGGCTGGTGGTCCGTAACGGCCGCCACCGGCCGAGGAGCGTGGTCACCGCCGCCGGTGCGGTCGAGGTCAGCGCGCCGCGGGTGAACGACCGGCGGGTCGATGCCGCCACCGGGAGCGCAAGCGGTTCTCCTCCAAGATCCTGCCGCCGTGGTGCCGCAAGTCACCGAAGATCTCCGAGGTGCTGCCGCTGCTGTACCTGCACGGCCTGTCGTCGGGGGACTTCGTGCCCGCGCTGGAGCAGTTCCTCGGCTCCGCGGCCGGGCTGTCGCCCGCGACGGTCACGAGGCTGACCAAACAGTGGGGCGATGACCACACCGCCTTCCAGGCCCGGGACCTGTCGGCAAGCGACTACGTGTACGTGTGGGCGGACGGCGTGCACCCCAAGGTCCGCCTCGGTCAGGCGCACAGCTGCGTGCTGGTGCTGCTCGGCGTCCGGCTGGACGGCACCAAGGAACTGATCGCGCTGGCCGAGGGGCTGCGCGAGCCGAGCGAGTCATGGGCCGATCTGCTGCGCGACTGCCGCCGACGCGGCATGCGTGATCCCGAACTCGTGGTCGGTGACGGCGCGATGGGCCTGTGGCGGGCGCTCGCCGAGGTCTTCCCCGCCGCCCGGCAGCAGAGGTGCTGGGTCCATAAGGCGAAAAATGTGACAACCGCGCTGCCGAAGTCCGCCCAGCCGGGCGCCACCAAGGCGATGCAGGAGATCTACAACGCCGAGGACCGCGCCCACGCCGAGAAGTCGATCGCCGCGTTCGCCAAGACGTACGGGGCGAAGTTCCCCAAGGCCGTCGCGAAGATCACCGATGACGCCGAGGAGCTGCTGGCGTTCTACGACTTCCCGGCCGAGCACTGGATCCACCTGCGTACGACAAATCCCATCGAATCTACCTTCTCGACCGTGAAGCTCCGGACCAGGGTCACCCGCGGCGCGGGTAGCCCCGCCGCCGCCCTGGCGATGGTGTTCAAGCTGGTCGAGTCCGCTCAGGAACGCTGGCGGGCCATCACCGGAGCCCACCTCGTCGCCCTCGTCCGCGCCGGCGCCCGCTTCGAACGCGGCCACCTCGTGGAGCGGCCCGAGGCGGCAGTCGCATGACACGGCCCCACCACGACGCTGCCGACCGATGGCTCCCAGGTGGTGGGCCTGGGTCACCAGGGGACCGGTCCGGTGTCGCGACGGTAGGAGCCCGTCTCGGCGCGATCACCGAGGGTGGCCAATTCACAGATGACCCGGGCGCCTTCGGCTGCGGTCCGCTCGACTCCGGGGATCCCCTTGGTGAAGTCGGTGCGGCAGGGGCCGGGATCGGCGGCGTTGACGAGGATCCCATCGGGACGCAGTGCCTTCGCGTACTGCAGCGTCACTTGGTTGAGGGCGGTTTTGGAAGCCGGGTAGCCCAAGAGCCCGGGCATGTTGGCGAAGTAGTGACCGGGATCGCTCATGCGGGCCAGCGATCCGAGGCTGGAGGACACGTTCACGATGCGACCGGATGGCGAGCGCCGAAGCAGCGGGATCATTGCCTCGGTCACCGCGATCACGCCGAACACATTGGTGGTGAAGACCGCACGGACCGCGTCCAGGTCGACGTGGCCGGCAACCTGGAGACCCGGGTCGCCGGCGATGCCGGCATTGTTCACCAGGACGTCCAGCCGCCCGTACTCGTGGTCCACCCATGCGGCTGCAGCGGCGATCGATGCGGCGTCGTCAACGTCGAGTCCTACGGCCACGACGTCACCGCCACGAGCACGCATCGAACGGACGGTCTCATCCACGCTCTCTGGGTTGCGGACCCCCAGAAGTACCCGCATCCCTCGATCGGCGAGGCCGTTGACGACCTCGAGCCCGATGCCGCGCCCTCCACCGGTGACCAGGGCAAGCGTCTTGCCGTCGTTCATGCCCGCAACCTCCTACTTGGATGTTTCTTCCAATTAGTAGCCTAGCCCGAAGTGGAGTAGATTTCCAGTTATGCCCATGCCCCAGCGTGCCGACGGACGACGGAGACGGGAGTCGCTGCTCGATGCGGCACTCGACTCGTTCACTGAGCACGGCCTTCTTGGTGTGGGCATCGAGCAGATCCGCAGACGAGCGGGCGCAAGCCCTTCGAGCGTCTATCACCACTTCCGCGATATCGGCGATCTGACCGCCGCGCTCTTGCTCAGGACCTTCGAGCGAGTCACAGACCACATGTACCAACGTGTCACTTCCGCGAGCACGGCCGAGGACACGGTGCGGGGCCTGGTCGATGCCTATCTCGAATGGGCTCTCGAGCATCCCAACGAGGCGCGGTTCATGTACCAGGCGATGGCCCTGGAGCTCAGCGGGGAAAGGCATCGCGAACTACTCGAGGCCAAGGCCCTACTCCAGCGACCGATCTTCGCGCGCCTGCAGGCACTCTCCCAGGCCGGCCAGCTACCTCCGTGGCCGCCGGAGCACCTCCACTCGATGCTGCTGGGAGCAGCCCACGACGCCTGTCGACACTACCTGTCAGGCGCCGAGACGGACCCGGCCTGGATGCGCACGACACTTCCCGGTGTCGCCTGGCGATCACTACAATCGGGCGAGCGGCACGGCGGCACGGAAACCGTGGCAACTACGCATCGGGACGAGATGGTCAGGCCGCCTGACACACCGATCCACAGGTCTTGACTATTCCTCCCCGGGAACTGGTCCGCGTGCTGCGCGTCGGCGGGAGGGTTGTCGTTCGCACCACGTTCCGCGAACGGCTGGATGCGCTGGTGTACGACTTCTGGCCGCAGCTCCGGGCGATCGACGAGCGGCGCTTCCCAGGCGAAGAGGAAATGGTCTGCGACTTCGTCTCTGCCGGGTTCACCTTGGACGAGGTCACCTCCTTTACCCAACCGGTCGCAGCGAACCTGGTGGAGTACCAGGCCAGGCTGGTCAGCCGGCCTCAGTCGAAGTTCACCCATCTCACCGATGAGGAATTCCATCGGGGCCTTGACCGCTTGGAGGCCGCGGCTCGGAGCGAGGCGTTGGGCGAGCCCCGGCCAGTCCTCGAACGCTACGACGTGGCCGTCTTCTCCCGCTCGTGATCGTCGCTTCGTCGTTCCAGGCGGCGGTAGCCGATGAGGGTTGCGGCTATGCCGACGAAGGCGAGGAAGTGCTCGGCCTTGCGTTCGTAGCGTCGGTGCAGACGCCTGCAACCGGCCAGCCAGGACACGGTTCGCTCGACCACCCAGCGGTGGCGGCCCAGTCGTTGGGAGGACTCGATGCCCTTGCAGGCAATGCGGTGGCGGATACCGCGCTGGCGGAGCTATCGGCGCAGGTGATCGTAGTCGTAGCCTTTGTCCGCGTGCAGTTTCGCCGGCCTCCAGCGACGTCTTAGACAACCAGGTAGTCCCGACCTGGGATGTTCACGAGCACCAGCGTGGACACATAGGATTAGAAACTGGGCGACAGGATCGAAGCCTGGATTCGGGAGCAGCTGGCGGCGTCGCCGGAGTGGGCCCCCGAGTAGCACAGCAACATTCGGCGATATCTTGGGGGCGAGACGTCGTCCACCCGAAGCGACGGTTAGCCACTTACGGGGCACCGGCCGGGCTCTCCCCTGCGGTTCAGGCGGTCACCGCGGGATCACTGCGTGAACGGTCTTGCCCGGTTCAGGCCCAGGGATGACGGTGACGCTTTCGGTGAGGCAGCGGACCATGTGCCAGCCGAAGCCGCCGGTGCCGCCGGTGTAGTCGGGGGCCCGCTCCCTCGGAGGTTCGGGGCTGAGGTCTCCGACAGCGACGTGCACTGCGTCCGCGTCGGCGCTCAGGAGCATCCGGTAGCGGCCGCCACCGTGGCGCAGCGCGTTGGTGACCAGTTCCGACACCACTACGGCCACAATTTCCCCCCTGTCGGCGGCCGGAGGCGGGACGAGGCTGTCGGCGAACGCGCGGGCGACGTCGCGGGCGTGCGCGATGCCGGAGGGACTGTCGTCCTCCATCACGACAGCGGGCCTCACGGCAAATGTGGTGCTGGCCGGTTTTGTCTCGCCCATGGGCAGAACACCTCCGTCTTGCAGGTTGCACCGCTGAGCTTGGCTTGTGCCCGCAGCGCGGGACTTCAACCGGCAGGGTAGCCCTTTCGGATGCGGGAGAAGCAGAATCTGGCGGCCTGATGCTGGAGAAAATCTGTCGTGGCGACAGTAGACATTGGGGTCGGCGGGGGCTAAGGTTTTTCTCGTAGTCCAGAGATCAGTCGGGCGCGGCAGAGGTGAACTGCCGTGCAAGCAGGTCAATGCAGGAGCGAGCCGACAGCGGAGCGGCGGAGCCGGAAGTGGTGGGTTCTTCCGCTGGCGGTCGGGTCGAGCGACCCGAGGGGCCGCACAGCAGTACCGTGTCCCAGCCAGTACAGATCGGTCGAAAAGGTAAGGAGCAGACGCCATCAGGATCGCCCGGGACCGGACGATGTCCGCCCGGGTACCGCAGACCCCGGATTGGAAGGTGGTCCCCGGTCACGCAACCGCGATCCCCGCAGTCCCGACCTCGCAGGCGGGCCTGTGGAAGAAGGAGACCGGCGCAGTCAGTCGGCAGATGGTGTTGAAAGCTCGGGGTCCGAGCGCCTGTTGGCGCTCGGACCCCTCGATGCGTCCCCGGAAGAAGAGGTCTATGCCCCCTCGCGGTACCCGCTCTGCGGACAAGTTCGACGACGACGACTATCCCGCCTACACCATGGGCCGGGCTGCCGAAATGCTCGACACCACGCCCGCCTTCCTGCGCGCGTTGGGCGAACACCGACTGATCACGCCCCTACGGTCCGAAGGCGGCCACCGCCGCTATTCCCGCTACCAGCTCCGCATCGCCGGCCGGGTGCGCGAACTCGTCGACTCCGGCACGCCCATCGAGGCCGCATGCCGCATCATCATCCTTGAGGATCAGCTCGAGGAAGCCCAGCGCATCAACGAAGAACTCCGCAGCCAACAGTCGGCCTGAGCCTTTTGACCTGAGAGAGCCTTGCGGGCCCACGTCCGGCCGTCAGAGATAGGTGCGGCGTCGGCCACGTGGAACGGCGTAACGCTCTCCGGAGCCGCCCCGGAGCGCCTCGGCCCAGGACGCGGCGGCGTCGCACCCGCCCGAATCTCGCCGACCGTGCACGCCGAGTGCCGGCCGCACACACACGGGCGGGCCATCTCAGCCCTGGGCCTGATGTTTCTTGACATTGGCCGCCACCTGGTGCGCCAACTGGATGCCCACGTCGCAGTTCTTGCCGGTGATTGCCTTGTTCTGTCCGCTGGGGTCGGCGATGTCGACCCGGAATTGGTCCATGCCGACATTGACGTCGACGAAGCACTCGGACGTGATGTCGTTGTACTGCGAGGCGCCCTCGAAACCCGAGAAGTCCTGCTTCTCTCCCTCGTCCAGATCGTTGGCCTGGACTCCCAGGCTGACGGTGAGGTTGACGATGGTCTTGTCCTGCATCCACCAGCAGCCGAGCACGTTCGGGGAGTCGGCCGGGAGCCGCCCCTTCGCGTTCTGGATTCCGGCCGCGGCCAGGTCCGCCGGACCCAGCAGACCGCAGTAGTCCAGGCCCTGCAACGTCGGCGTGGACCCATCGCCTTCGCCCGCCGAACTCGCGGTGGAATCAGACGTGTTCCCCGAGGAACCTGATGCCGTGGACGTCGACGTGATCGCTCCCGAAGACTTGGGCGAGGAGCCGGAACTCCCGCCACACGCTGCAGCCCCCGCGAACACCATCGCTGTCGCCGCGAGCGCGGCCACTTGTCGTCTGTGTGTCTGCACACGTCAAGAGTGTCACAAGTTGCTGATGGTGCATGCCCTCAGTGAGGAAAACACCTGGAGAGGGGCCGCTGTCCGGCGAGTTGAGGGCCTGCCGGCCAGCGAAGACCAGGACGGCAGCGGTGCGGCCCGGGGGTGATCACGTGCGTGGTCGAGACGCTGTTGATCACGCCAGGGCCGCGAGAGAGATGGTTGCGGTTCTCTCGTAGCGGTCGGCCGGGCCGCGGCACTGCCTCAGCGGCCCGGATCCTGCCGCTGCCGCAGGCGTCGGCGGAACGTCCTGGGCGAATAGGCCGTGTCAGCCTGGATCATCTGCGGCACGATTTCGGGACGATCGGTTCGCGCGGTCGGCTTGGTCGTGCCGTACGGGGTCGGGACAGCGACACGCTGACGGAGTCTGAACCGGCGGCGGCACGTTGTGATGCCGCGCGTCGTCCACCGGCAGGCACGCGGCGTTCGCGCCGGAGATCGGGCGTCAGGAGGATGCGGCCCGCCGGGCCCAGACGCCCGCCTGTGCCGCGGTCGTCGCCGCGTCGGCGGCGTGGTCGGCCGCCCTCTCGTCGAGGGTGCCGCCGGTGTTGAGAAGGGTGTAGTAGAGCGGCCCCGACACGGCGGCGATGACCGCGTGCGGGTCGGTGCCCGCCGGGACCTCGCCGCGGGAGACGGCGTCCCGTACGCAGCCCGCCCACTCCTCGATACGGACCGCGTAGAAGCGGTGCAGTGCTTGGGCGGCTTGTTCGTTGCAGAGTGAAGCGGCGATCAGCGCGGTGAAGAGGCGGCCCTGCCGGGGGTCGGTGAGCGTTGTGACGACCAGGCGGGCGTTGGCCCGGAGGTCCGAGCCGAGGGCGCCGGTGTCGGCGCGCGAAACGGACTGCTCCGCCATGTCGGCCAGCAGGTCGGCGGCGAGAGCGCCGGGAGTGCCCCAGCGGCGGTAGACGGTGGTCTTGCCGACCTGCGCGCGGCGGGCGACATCGGTGAGGTCGAGCGCGTCGAAGCCGTGCTCGACGAGCGCGTCGCCCGCGGCCCTGAGGACTGCCGTACGGACCCGGGCGGTACGGCCGCC
>NZ_FONG01000034.1 GCF_900112845.1 Actinacidiphila alni | reverse complement strand
TGTTCGCCCATTAAAGCGGTACGCGAGCTGGGTTTAGAACGTCGTGAGACAGTTCGGTCCCTATCCGCTGTGCGCGTTGGAGTCTTGAGAAGGGCTGTCCCTAGTACGAGAGGACCGGGACGGACGAACCTCTGGTGTGCCAGTTGTCCTGCCAAGGGCATGGCTGGTTGGCTACGTTCGGGAGGGATAACCGCTGAAAGCATCTAAGCGGGAAGCCTGCTTCGAGATGAGGACTCCCACCCCCTTTGAGGGGTTAAGGCTCCCAGTAGACGACTGGGTTGATAGGCCAGATGTGGAAGCCCTGTGAGGGGTGGAGCTGACTGGTACTAATAGGCCGAGGGCTTGTCCATTGTTGCTCGCGTTCACTGTGTGGTTCTGAAACAACCAGCCCACCTGTCCCTTTGGGGCGGGTGTGTGTTTCATGGTGTTTCGGTGGTCATAGCGTGAGGGAAACGCCCGGTCACATTCCGAACCCGGAAGCTAAGCCTTTCAGCGCCGATGGTACTGCAGGGGGGACCCTGTGGGAGAGTAGGACACCGCCGAACAATCTTTGTGGACCCTCGGTCCTGGCCTCAGCGCTGGGACCGGGGGTCTTTTTTCGTTGTTCCTCGGTGCGCGTCCTCTCGATGGCTACGGGAGACTTGCACTACAGCAGTACGAACCGACAGGAGTCATGTCGATGCCCAACTCGCCCGAAGACCGGCCCGAGCGCCCCGAGCGCCGGGACTCGCGCCCGAACGGCGGCGGCGACCGCGGAGGTTACCGCAGCGGCGGCCCGCGGCGGGACGGTGACCGTCCCGGTGGCGGCGGTGGTTTCCGCCGCGACGATCGACGTGATGACCGTCCGCGTGGTCCGCGTCGCGAGGACGACCGCGGCGGCTACCGCCCTCGCGACGACCGTCGCGACAGCGGCGCCGGCGGTTACCGTCCCCGTGACGACCGTCCCCGCTTCGACCGTCCGCGCGATGACCGCCGTGACGACCGTCCTCGCCAGGACCGTCCCGGTGGCGGCGGTGGCTACCGCCCCCGCGATGACCGGCGTGACGACCGTCCGCGTGGTCCGCGTCGTGAGGACGACCGCGGTGGCTACCGTCCCCGTGACGACCGTCGCGACGACCGGCCCCGCCAGGACCGCCCGGGAGGCGGCGGCGGTGGTGGCTACCGCCCGCGTGACGACCGTCCTCGCTTCGACCGTCCGCGTGACGACCGCAGGGATGACCGTCCGCGTGGCCCGCGCCGCGAGGACGACCGCGGCGGCTACCGTCCCCGTGACGACCGTCGTGACGACCGACCCCGCTTCGACCGGCCTCGCGATGACCGTCCCCGTTACGACCGTCCGCGCGATGACCGCCGCGACGACCGACCCGGTGGCGGCGGTGGTTTCCGCCGTGACGACCGCCCTCGTTACGACCGGCCCCGCGACGACCGCAGGGACGACCGGCGCGACGACCGTCCCCGTGGCCCGCGTCGCGACGACGACCGGCCGCGGTACGACCGTCCCCGTGACGATCGCCCCCGCTATGACCGACCGCGTGAGGACCGCCCCCGCGACGATCGGCGTGACGAGCGTCCGCGCTTCGACGACCGGCGTGACGACCGTCCCCGTGGGCCGCGCCGTGAGGGCGACCGGGACCGTGGTCAGGGCCGGCGGCCCGTCGTGGAGCGGCGCGGCCGGTTCGAGAACCGCGGCCGTGACGAGCGCCGCGAGGAGCGGGAGCCCGTGCGGCGGCTGCCGATCCCGGACGAGGTCACCGGCCAGGAGATCGACCCGAGCGTGCGCCAGGAGCTGATGAGCCTGCCGAAGACGCTCGCCGAGGACGTGGCGCGCAACCTCGTCATGGTGGCGCGGCTGCTGGACGAGGACGCGGAGCAGGCCTACGCGTACTCGCGGGTCGCGCTGCGACTGGCGTCCCGCGTCGCGGCCGTACGGGAAGCGGCCGGCTTCGCGTCGTACGCGAGCGAGCGGTACGCCGAGGCGCTGGCCGAATTCCGGGCGACCCGGCGGATGACCGGAACCGTCGATCTGTGGCCGGTGATGGCGGACTGCGAGCGCGGCCTCGGCCGTCCGGAACGCGCGCTGGAAATGGCGGGCGCCCCCGAGGTGCACAAGCTCGACAAGGCCGGCCAGGTGGAGATGCGGCTCGTGGCGGCCGGCGCCCGGCAGGACATGGGCCAGGCGGAGGCCGCCGTGGTCACCCTGCAGAGCTCCGAGTTGGCGTCCAACGCCGTGCACCCGTGGACCGCGCGGCTGCGGTACGCCTACGCGGACGCGCTGCTGCTGGTCGGCCGTGAGCGCGAGGCCCGGGACTGGTTCGCGAAGGCGCTGGAGGCCGACCACAACGGCACCACCGACGCCTCCGACCGGCTCGCGCAGCTCGACGGCGTGGAATTCGTCGACGCCATCGACACCGACGGCGATGACGTGGACGCCACCGACGAGGCCGGCACCACCGAAGCGGCCGAGGACGACGACGAGCCCGCCGACGAGGACGACAGCGACGACGCGTCGGACGCGGACGACGAGGACGACGAGTCCGACGACGACGCCACCGACGAGGCGGACGGTCCCGACGCCGCCGTGGACGTCCCGGCGGCGGACACGGCCGACGGGACCGCCCCGTCGTCCTTCCTCGACTCGCCGTTCCGCGAGCCCGCGGCCCGGGCCGAGCAGCCGAAGAAGAGCACGGAGGGCACGGAGAGCACCGAAGGCTCCGAGAGCGGCGACGAGGACGCGTGACCGCCGGCGGCCGCTAGCAGCCACGTAGGACAGCAGGCACGCAGGGCACAGGGCACAACAGGAGGGCGGCACCCGCACACCGCGGGTGCCGCCCTCCTCCGTTTCCCCCAGGATCAGCCCGGTCGGATCTAGCCCAGTTCGAGGCTGCGCATCACCAGTCCACTGGCCGGTTTCGGACCGAAGGACGTCGACTTGCGCGGCATCGTCACGCCCTGGCGCGCCAGTTCGCGGACGACGTCCTCACGTACCGGATGCATCAGGACGGCGGTGCCGCCCAGCCGCTCCGCGAGTTCGACAGCGGCGGCCGTGTCGTGGATGTAGCGGATGTCCTCGGGGGAGTCCGGCACCTTCCAGACGTCGTCCAGCAGCAGGCTGTGCAGCACGGTGGCGTCCAGCCGGCGCCACGGCTCGGGACGGTCGGCCCGGACGGACGCGGCGAGGGCCGCCGGGTCCGGCCGGTCCAGCAGGTGGAAGCCGCCGTCGCCCGCGAGGACGAAGGCGTTCCCGTCGGCCGCGGCACGCGCCAGCGCGTCGAGCACCGCCGCCGAAGGGCCCCCCGCTGAGCCCTCGGACGGCAGAGTCCGTACCCGGAACGTGCCCCGGACCGCGTCCAGCGCGGCGGCCAGTGGCAGCCGGGGCAGGACCCGGTGGATGGCCCGTACCCGGAGCGGGTAGCGGGCGGTGTCGACGAGCAGGACGAGGCCGTAGTCCCACGGGGTTCCCGGCCGGTGGGCGGACTGGAGCAATCGGTACGTCGCCCAGCGGTGGTGGCCGTCGGCGATCAGCGCCTGGTGGGTGGCGAGGTCGGCCGCGACGGCCGCGATGTCGGCGTCGTCGGTGAGCGCCCACAACCGGTGCCGTACGCCGTCCTCGGTGACCGTGGCCAGCAGCGGCTTGGGGTCGGTGGCGGTGCGGTCGATCACGGCGGCCGTCGCGTCGCCCTGCCGGTAGGAGAGCAGCAGGGGTTCCAGATTGGCGCCGGTGGCGCGCATCAGAGCTGCGCGGTCGGCGACCGGGCCCGGCATGACGTCCTCGTGCGGCAGGACGATGCCCTCCTCGGGCGGCGTGAGCCGCAGCGCGCCGATCACCCCGCGCTGGAGGTGGTCGCCGTCGCGCTGTTCGTAGACGTACAGGGCGGGCTGCGGATCGGGCGCGAGGACGCCCTCCGCCAGCCACTCGTCAAGGGTTCTGGCGGCCTTGCGGTGCCGGGCTGCCGGGGTCTCGGCGTCCGGCAGGATCAGTCGGACCACGTTGTACGGGTCCGCCGTCTCCAGGTGGCGCTGTCCGTCGGGCCGTACGACGACGTCGTACGGCGGTGAGGTCACTGCGGCCAGGCTTCCGACGTGTTGTCGGACGTAGCGGAGCCCGCGAAAGGGTTTCAGACGCAGGCCGTGCTCGCCGTTGAGTCCGGAGTTGGTCATCAGCGCATGCTATGTGCCGGGCGGCCATGGGGGATGATCGGGTGACCGACGACATCCGAGGAGCGAGCCCGTCATGACCCACCGGACCAGTCCGAACGGCAGCGAAGGACCGCTGGACACGGCGTACGACACCGCGCTCCTCGACCTCGACGGGGTCGTCTACGCAGGTGGTGACGCCATCGCGCACGCCGTCGAGTCGCTGGGCACCGCGAGCGGCCACGGCATGCGGCTGGCGTATGTGACCAACAACGCCTCCCGTACGCCGGGGGCCGTCGCCGACCACCTCACGGACCTCGGGGTGCCGGCCGAGGCGGAGGACGTGATCACCTCGGCGCAGGCGGTGGCGCGGCTGATCGCCGACCAGGTGCCGGCCGGGGCGAAGGTGCTCGCGGTGGGCGGCGAGGGGCTGTTCGAGGCGCTGCGCGAGCGCGGGCTGCGGCCGGTGGAGTCCGCGGAGGACGAGCCCGCCGCCGCCGTCCAGGGCTACGGGCCCGACCTGCGCTGGTCGCAGCTCGGCGAGATGGCGTACGCGGTCAATCGCGGCGTGCCGTGGTTCGCGTCCAACACCGATCTGACGATCCCGAGCGCCCGCGGCATCGCGCCGGGCAACGGCGCCGCGGTCGAGGTGGTACGGATCGCGACCGGCGGGCAGCCGCAGGTCGCGGGCAAGCCGCTGCCGCCGATGCACCGCGAGACGGTGATCAGGACGGGCGCGAAGCGCCCGCTGGTGGTGGGCGACCGGCTCGACACGGACATCGAGGGGGCGCACGCGGGCGGTGTCGACTCGCTGCTGGTGCTGACCGGGGTGACCGACGCGGCCGGTCTGCTGGCCGCCAGGCCCGAGCACCGGCCGACCTATGTGGCGGCCGACCTGCGCGGGCTGCTCGTGCCGCAGCCGGACGTCACCGCCGACGGCGACGCCTTCCGCTGCGGCGGCTGGACGGCGTCCGCGACCGCGGACGCGCTCGTGCTCGACGGCGACGGCGATCCGCTCGACGGGCTGCGCGCGCTGTGCGGGGCCGCCTGGACGGCGGCGGGCGAGGGGCAGTGCGGCCTGGACGCGGGCAAGGTGCTGGCGCGGCTGGGGCTCTGAGACGGACCTCCCGCCTCCAGCCGCCGCGGCGGAAGGCGTCACGCCACGTCGAAACCGTGCTTCGCGCCGAGCCGGGCCAGCGTCGTACGGCCCGGGATGCCGTCGGCGGCGCTGCCGTGCTGTGCGGGGGAGCCGGTGAGGCCGCAGCGGTGCTGCCAGCCCGAGTACGCGTCCACCGTCCTGGAGCCGAAGGAACCGTCGACCCACCGCGCCGCGAGCAGCCCCTCGGCGGCCAGCGCCCGCTCCACGATGCGGACTTCGGCGCGGTGCGCGGCCGAACCCTGCGGCGCCGCCGGGTCCTTGCGGGCCGCGTCCACGACGGACGCCAAATGGATGGCGGGCCGGGGGACGGCGCGCGGCTCATGGGGATTGCGGCCCCAGGCGGCGGCCAGATAGGGGGCGGTCCAGCCGAGGTAGACCGCGCCCCAGCGGCGGTGGACCTCGCCGATCGGCACGAGATCGACCTTGCCCTTGCGGCGGATGTCGGTGCTCGCGGCCTGCCCCGGCGCGACGGCGAGCGCGGCGTGGCCGTACTCGCCGATCTCCCAGAAGAGCAGCGCGCCGGCCGGCGGATCGCCGTTGCCGGGGTGCCGGAAGGAGGCGGGGACGGCGTGCCAGTGCGCGATCGCCGAGGTGTAGCCGGATCCCCCGTAGCCCCAGACCCAGGCGCCCGCGAAGTGGTCGCACATCCGGAAGTAGTCCTTGTCGGGGCTGCCGACCTCGCCGAGCGCGTACGTCACCGCCTGCGCCGGCGTCCACCGCGGTGTGCGCGGTAATCCGTCGAGCCGTACGTAACTCACGTCTCCCCCCGGGCGGCGGGCGGTTCGTCGCCGTTGGGGCCGTCCGGGAAGGGCGGCTCCTCGTCGGGTCCGCCCGCCGTGTCGTGCCGTACCCGCGCGGCGAGTTGGTCCGTCGCGGTGCTGTCGTGCCGGGTCTCGTCCGCCAACGACCGCGGGGTCGGCGGCGGCTGCTCCGTGCCGGTCATGTGCCCCAGCATGGGGGCGGCGGGCGGACCCGGGCCATGCGCCGTTCTGCGTAGAAACGGCGGATACGGCCCACCGCGGCCCCATGTCCCCCGGTAGACACAGGAGTTGGCCGCCAACCCCGGCTCCCCGGGGCCCGGCGGGCCCCGGCCCCCCGCGCCGGGCTCAGGCGTCCGCCGGGTCGCCGGATTCCGTCGTCGTGGCGTCACCGGCGGCGGCCGCTTCCGCCTCCGCGACGGCCGCCGCCAGCAGGTCGTCCTCGGTGACGCCGTGCCGCCAGTAGCCGGTGAAGCGGATCGCCTTGCGGTCGAAGCCGCGGTCGTGGACCAGGTGGCGGCGCAGGGCGCGGACGGAGGCGGCCTCGCCGGCGATCCAGGCGTACGGGGTGCCGGCCGGCAGGTCGTCGGCCTCGCGGACGGCGGCGAGCAGCGCGGCGGTGCGGTCGGCGCCCGGGTGTTCCCGCACCAGCCAGGTGATGTCGGCGTCCGCCGCGGTGTGCAGCGGGATGCGGTCCTCGGGGTGGGCGACCTCGATCCACACCTTCACCGGCATGCCGGCCGGCAGCCACTCCAGGACGGCCGCGACGGCGGGCAGCGCCGTCTCGTCGGCGGTCAGCAGCACCCAGTCGGTGCCGGCGGGCGGCTGGAAATCGACACCGCCGTTGTCCTCGCGGGTCGGCGCGAGGATGCTCACCGAGTCCCCGGCGGCGGCCCGCTGCGCCCAGCGGGAGGCGGGCCCGAGGTCGCCGTGCAGCGCGAAGTCGATGTCGATCTGCGGCGGATCGCTGCGCGCCGCGCGGATCGTGTACGTGCGCATGATGCCGCGCACGCCCGGGTCGAGCGCGCGCCAGTCGGCGTACCAGTCCAGGCCCAGCGGCTCGGGCAGCACCGGCTCGTCCTGGCCCGGCTGCGGCAGGAACAGCTTGAAGCGCTGGTCCCGGCCGCCGCTGACGATCCCGGCGAGTTCGTCGCCGCCGAGCACGACCCGCACCAGGGTGGGGGAGAGCCGCTCGACGCGTTCGACGCGCGGGTGGAAGAAGAGGTAGGGCGTGTCGGACACGGCGTCAGCTCACCTTCTTCGCGGCCGTGATGGTCTTGGTGAGCGCCTCGATCTGGTCGGCGCACTTGGCGTAGGAGAAGATCGGCTCGCTCGGCCAGCCGAGGACCTGCCCGGCCTTGACGGCGGCCAGCTGCGACCACGTCGGCTTGCTCGCCAGGTCCTTGGGCTGGAGGGTCGCGGTGCGGTTGTCGAGCATGATGACGTCCGGCTGGTACTTGTCGGCGTTCTCCCAGCTCAGCGTCTCGAAGAAGCCGCCCTCCACCTTGTTGGGGACGATGAAGTCCACGCCGAGGCTCTTGTAGTAGCTCAGGTCGGAGGCCGAGGCCGGGGTCGAGACGTAGAAGGAGTCGGCGCTGCCGGAGGCGGCCATCACCTTGATGCCGCCGGACGCCTTGGCGGCGGCGCGCAGATCGGCGGACGCCTTCTCGAAGCGGGCCTTGGCGGCGGCGTTGGTGGCCGAGGCCATGTCGGCGCCGAGCGAGGCGGCGAGTTCGGCGTACCGCTGGAGCGGGGTGGTGAGCGGGACGCCCTTGAGGCTGATGCCGACGCTGGGCGCGATGCTCAGGATCTTCTTGGCGCTCCCGTCCGGCACGTACCAGAGCGTCGGCGCCTGGTACATGTGGCTGATCAGCAGCTGCGGGGACAGCGCCGCGTACTTCTCGATGTTGAACTCGCCCCAGGTGTTGCCGATCACGGTGAGCTTGCTGACATCGAGGTCGCCGGCCTGGGCGTCGGCGGTGCCGCCCTTGACGGTGGTCGGGCCGAAGACGCCGACGCACTCGACGCCGTAGTCGTGCAGGGCCGCGGCGGAACCGACGTAGGCGACCAGCTTGGTGGGGGTCTTGTCGAGCTTCACCGCGGTCTTGCGGTCGTCGGTGAAGGTCCAGGGGCCGGCCGGGGGCTTGGCGGACGCGCTCTTCGTGGCGCCGGAGCCGCTGCCGGAATCCGTGCCGTCGCCGGAGGACTTGTCCGAGGAACCGCCGCAGGCGGCCAGCAGCGCGCCGATGCCGACGGAGCCGCCGACGGCGAGAACACCGCGGCGGGACATTCCGGACATGGGGGAGATACGGGAGGAGTTCATCAAGACGGCCGCTCTGCTCGGGGGTGACGTAGCGAAGTTAGGCTAACCTAACCGTCGTGTTGGTCGATCGTCACTCCCCACCCGCACCCGCCGCGAAGGCCGCGGGCGAGCCGGACGGACCCGGCGCCGCCGGTGCCGCGGCCGCCCCGCGCCCCGGCGGTGTCGCGCACGCGAACGCCAGAAGGGCCGCGGGACTGCTCATAGCCGTCGGCCTGCTGGCCGTGGTCGTGCTGCTGAGCATCGCCATCGGCGCCAAGGACATACCCGTCGGCCAGGTCTGGCACGGGCTGTTCCACTACGGCGGCACCGACAACGACGTGGTGATCCGCAAACTCCGGCTGCCACGCACCCTGCTCGGCGTCCTCGTCGGCGCCGCGCTCGGCCTCGCGGGCGCCGCCATGCAGGCCCTGACCCGCAATCCGCTCGCCGACCCAGGACTGCTCGGCGTCAACGCGGGCGCCGCGGCCGCCGTCGTCTCCGGCATCAGCTTCTTCGGCGTGACCAGCATGAACGGCTACGTGTGGTTCGCCCTCGGCGGCGCCGCCGCCGTCTCCGCACTGGTCTACGTGATCGGCGGCAGCCGGGCCGCCACCCCCGTCCGCCTGGCGCTCGCGGGCACCGCGGTCACCGCCCTGCTCCAGGGCTGGACCACCGCCGTCGAACTCACCGACCACGCGGCGCTGGACCGGATGCGCTTCTGGCAGGTCGGCTCGCTGGCCGCCGCCGACATGTCCACCGTCCGGCACGTCCTGCCGTTCATCGCCGCGGGCACCCTGCTCGTACTCGTCACCGCGCGCCCGCTCAACGCCCTCGCGCTCGGCGACGACACCGCGCGCGGCCTGGGCGCCAAGCTCACCAGAACGCGCGTGCTGGTCATGATCTCCATCACCCTGCTGTGCGGCGCGGCCACCGCGGCCTGCGGGCCGATCGTCTTCATCGGGCTGATGGTGCCGCACGTCATCCGCGGCATCACCGGCCCCGACATGCGCTGGATCCTGCCGTACGCGGCCGTGCTCTCGCCGGTGCTGCTGCTCGGTTCCGACGTGATCGGACGGCTGGTCACCCGGCCCGCCGAACTCCAGGTCGGCATCGTCACCGCGGTCCTCGGCGGGCCCGTCTTCATCTTCCTCGTACGCCGCAGAAAGATGGCCGAGCTGTGAGCCGAGTCGACACCCCTGCCCGGACCCGTACCGTGACGCGGGGGACCGTGCTGCGCACCCGCGGCGGACTGTCGCTGCGCGTCGACCGCCGCGCCTTCCTCGTCTCCTGCCTGCTGCTGCTCGTGGCGCTCGCCGTCTCCGTCGTCCTGATCGGCACCGGCGACTACGCCATCGCCCCGCTCGACGTCGTCCGCACCCTGGCAGGACACGGCGACGCGGGACAGGAGTTCATCATTCACGACCTGCGGCTGCCGCGGGTCCTGGTGGCACTGCTCGTCGGCGCCGCGCTCGGCATGGCGGGCGCCGCCTTCCAGACCGTCTCCCGCAATCCGCTCGGCAGCCCCGACGTCATCGGCTTCGGCCAGGGCTCGGCGGCCGGCGCGCTGATCGTCATCGTGGTGCTCAAGGGCAGCGCGTACGAGGTCGCCGCGGGCGCCGTCGCGGGCGGGCTGCTCACCGGCGTCGCCGTCTACCTGCTCGCCTGGAAGCGCGGGGTGCACGGCTACCGCCTCGTCCTCGTCGGCATCGGCGCCTCCGCCGTACTCGCCGCCGTCAACAGCTATCTGCTGGTCAAGGCCGACTTCGTGGACGCCGCCCGGGCCGTGGTCTGGATCGCCGGCTCCCTGGACGGGCGGGACTGGAACCAGGTGTGGCCGCTGCTCGGCGCCTGCGCCGTGCTCATGCCGCTGCTGCTGTCGCAGAGCCGGGCGCTGCGGATCAGCGAGATGGGCGACGACGCGGCCGCGGCGCTGGGCGTACGGGTCGAACGTACCCGGCTGATCGTCGTGCTCGGCGCCGTCCTGCTCACCGCCTCCGCGACCGCCGCCTCAGGGCCGATCGCCTTCGTCGCGCTCACCGCGCCCCAGCTCGCCCGCCGCCTCACCCGCGCCCCCGGCGTCTCGATGCTCTCCTCCGCCTTCCTGGGCGCGGCCCTGCTCGTGGCCGCCGACCTCGCCGCGCAGCGCACCTTCGGCTCCGGCCAGGTGCCGGTCGGCGTGGCCACCGGCGTCCTCGGCGGCGGCTACCTGCTGTGGCTGCTGATCGCGGAACGGAGGGCGGGACGCGTATGAGGACCAGGCTCAGGAAGGCGACGCGTACGGACACGGCGCATACGGACAACGCGCCTACGGACACGGCGCGCACGGGGTCCGGGCGCGCCACGACGATTCCCAACGGCCGTACGGAACCCGCCGACGCCGGCCCCCGTGACCACCACCCGCAGCCCGCAGAAGCAGAATCCGGAGCGCCCCGCATGACCCGCCTCGCCGCCGAATCCGTCACGCTCGCGTACGACCAGCGGGTCATCGCCGAGGAGTTGTCGGTCGCCGTACCCGACGAGTCCTTCACCGTCATCGTCGGACCGAACGCCTGCGGCAAGTCGACATTGCTGCGTGCGCTGTCCCGGCTGCTCAAGCCCACCCAGGGCCGGGTGCTGCTGGACGGCCAGGCGATCGGCACCCTGCCCGCGAAGGCCGTGGCCAGGACGCTCGGACTGCTGCCGCAGAGTTCGGTGGCGCCGGACGGGATCACCGTGTCCGGCCTGGTCGCCCGCGGCCGTTACCCGCACCAGGGGCTGCTGCGGCAGTGGTCGGCCGAGGACGAGCGGATCGTCGACGAATCGATGGCGGCGACCGGCATCGGCGCGCTCGCCGATCGCTATGTCGACGAACTCTCCGGCGGCCAGCGGCAGCGCGTGTGGATCGCCATGGCCCTCGCCCAGCAGACCCCGCTGCTGCTGCTCGACGAGCCGACCACCTTCCTCGACATCCAGCACCAGCTCGACGTCCTCGACCTCTGCGCCGACCTGCACGAGCAGCGCGGCCGCACCCTCGTCGCCGTCCTGCACGACCTCAACCAGGCCGCCCGCTACGCCACCCACCTGATCGCCATGCGGGAGGGCCGGATCGAGGCGCAGGGACCGCCCGCCGAGATCATCACGGCGGAGCTGGTGGAGCGGGTGTTCGGAGTGCGCTGCCGGATCATCGAGGACCCGGAGAGCGGTACGCCGCTGGTGGTGCCGATGGCGCGGCGGCGCGCGGGCCAGGCGGCACAGGACGACACGGTGGCCGAGGGGGCGGTGCCCGAGGACGCCGTGACCCAGGACGCCGTGCCGGCCGCGAAGACCCCGGAGGGCGCCGCGGCTACAGCAGGGACCGCAGACGCAGGACGTCCCGCAGGCCGGCCTGGAGCTTGACCCGTCCGCTGCCCCACGCCTTCGCGAAGTTCAGCTCGCCGCCGACCAGCGCGACCAGGTCGTCGCCCGTCATCGTCAGCCGGATCTGCGCCTTGTCCGCGGGCGTGCCCCGTACGGTCGTCACGTCCTCGATCCGGCCGCCGGTCAGCCGCCCCACGAAGGTGACGTCCAGATCCTTGATCCGGCAGCTCAGCGAGCGGTCGAGCGCGGCGGCGGCCCGGACGTCGCCCTCGGCGCCGACGAGATTGGCCGCCAGCCGGTCGAGCGCCGCGCGGCACTCCTCGATCGTCGCCATCGCTGCGGTGTCCCCCGGTCGTTCCTGCGGTCGTACGGTGCTGCGCCGCGGCGCTCCCGCGGCACGTCCGGACGACCGTACCGCAGCGCGGCGGGGCACCGTGCTCGGGCCGCGGTGACGATTAGCGGTAGCGTCGTGACCGGATACGTCAACGGCGAGGCGAGGAGTGTGAGCGATGCGGGACGCGCTGCGTACCTGTTTGCAGATCGCGGGCGGCCTGACCGAGGCCACCCGGCGGCGCACGATCGACGCGGCGAGGGAGCTGCTCGACCAGTCGGGGATAGACGTCGATGCGGTGCAGCGCAGGATCGGCTCCGCGATCCCGGCCGAAGTGCAGACCCTCGCCGACGAACTGATGGCCTCCGGGCGGGCCAACCGTGACCTGCTGCTCGGCATCGTCCGGGACGAAGTCGACAAGACGATGAGCCGGGTCGGTCGGCTTGCCGACGAAGTGACGAAGGTCGGTGTCGTCCTGGAGACGCTCGAACGGCGCATCCGCAACCTGGAGTCGCCGTCCGACGACGCGTCCGACGATGTGAAGGGCGGTACGGCGCCGGCCCGCCCCGCGGCCCCGGCGCCGCGCCGCACGGCCACCCCGGTCCAGCACGTCACGGTCGAACCGGCGGCCGCCGCCAAGAAGCCCGCCCCGGCCGCTGCCGCCGCGCCCAAGGGCACCGCCCCCACCGCCGTCCGCAAGGCCGCGGCGAAGAAGGCGCCTTCGGCGTCCGCGCGGAAGTCCGCGGCGCCCGCGAAGAAGGCGGCGCCCGCCGGCGGCCAGGCCAAGAAGGCCGCGCCGACCCGGAAGACGGCCGCCGCGGGCAGCGGCCCGGCCGCGACGAAGACCGCGTCGGCGAAGAAGGCCGCCGCCAAGAAGACGGCGCCCGCGAAGAAGTCGGCGACGCGCACGACGACCCCGGCCAAGTCGGCCCCGTCGGCGCCGGCCCCGACCTCGGCCCCGGAGGCGCAGGACCGCACCCCGGCGAAGAAGGCGCCGGCCGCCAAGAAGACCGCTGCGAAGAAGGCCACGACAGCCAAGAAGACCGCCGCCAAGAAGGCCGCGCCGGCCAAGAAGGCGGCCACCGCGAAGAAGGCGGCGGCCGAGAAGACCACTGCCAAGAAGGCACCCGCGAAGAAGACGCCCGCCAAGAAGGCGCCCGCGAAGAAGACGGCGCAGGGCCCTGAGCCGACGGGCACGGGCACCTCCGGTGAGTGATCTCCTGCGGGACTTCGAGGCCGCCTTCGGCGACGGTGTGCGGGACCCGGAATCGCGTCTCGAGGCGGCGGCAGGGGCGGCGGACGCGGAGCCGGAGCCGGGGCCGGACGCGGCATCCGTACCGGAAGCCGAGCCGGAAGCCGAGGCCGGCCCCGAGCCGCTCGGCGTCGCGCTGCCCGTGACCGGGAATGCCGACGTGGACGCGGCGGTTGCCCGGCTTGCGGACGCCGACGAACTGCCCACCGCGGGCCATGTCGAGGTGTACGAGGATGTGCACCGCGGCCTGCGGGACGCACTCACCGCGCTGGACGAGAACAGGAGCTGAACCGTACGTGGCACGACGCCGACTCGACGCCGAGCTGGTGCGCCGGAGTCTCGCGCGCTCGCGGGAGCACGCGAGCCAGTTGATCGCCGCCGGGCGGGTGACCGTCGGCGGCACCACCGCCACCAAGGCGGCCACCCAGGTGGAGACCAGCGCCGCCGTGGTGGTGGCGCGGGACGCCGACGAACCCGACTACGTCTCGCGCGGCGGCCACAAGCTGGCCGGCGCCTTCGCCGCCTTCCAGCCGCTCGGGCTGGCCGTCGAGGGCCGCAGGGCACTGGACGCGGGCGCGTCCACCGGTGGCTTCACCGATGTCCTGCTGCGGGCCGGCGCGCGCGAGGTCGTCGCCGTGGACGTCGGCTACGGCCAGCTCGCGTGGTCGCTGCAGAGCGACGACCGGGTCACCGTCAAGGACCGTACGAACGTACGCGAGTTGACGCTCGACCACCTCGACGGCGAACCCGTCGACCTGGTCGTGGGCGACCTGTCCTTCATCCCGCTCGGCCTGGTGCTGCCCGCGCTCGCGCGCTGCGCCGCGCCCGACGCCGATCTCGTGCTGATGGTGAAGCCGCAGTTCGAGGTGGGTAGGGAACGACTGGGCAGTGGCGGTGTCGTGCGCAGCACCCAGCTGCGCGCGGAGAGCGTACGGAAGGTCGCGGCGCAGGCCGCCGAGCTGGGGCTCGGGGTGCTGGGCGTCACGGCCAGTCCGCTGCCCGGACCGTCCGGGAATGTGGAGTACTTTCTGTGGCTGCGCGCCGGTGCGCCCGCTCTGGACCCGGCCGCTGTCGACCGTGCTGTGGCGGAGGGGCCCCGTTGACCACCTTGACCGAATCCGAAGCGCAGGGCGTGCCGCCGGCCGGCACCCGTACCGTCTTCCTGCTCGCCCACACCGGCCGCCCGGCCGCGATCCGCAGCGCGGAACGCGTGGTCAAGGGGCTGCTGCGGTGCGGGATCGGCGTACGGCTGCTCGCCGAGGAGGCCGCGGACCTGCCGCTGCCCGCCGAGGTCGAGCATGTGACGGAACCCGGGCCCGAGTCGGTCGAGGGCTGCGAACTGATCGTCGTCCTGGGCGGTGACGGCACGCTGCTGCGCGGCGCCGAATTCGCCCGCGCCACCGGGGTGCCGCTGCTCGGCGTCAACCTCGGCCGGGTCGGCTTCCTCGCCGAGGCCGAGCGGGACGACCTGGACAAGGTCGTGGACCGGGTCGTCACGCGCGAGTACGAGGTCGAGGAGCGGATGACGCTCGACGTGCTGGTGCGTGAGGACGGGCACATCGTGCACACCGACTGGGCGCTCAACGAGGCGTCGGTGGAGAAGGCGTCCCGCGAGCGGCTGCTGGAGGTCGTGACCGAGGTCGACGGGCGGCCGGTGTCGCGCTTCGGCGGTGACGGCGTCGTCTGCGCGACGCCGACCGGGTCGACGGCCTACGCCTTCTCGGCCGGCGGGCCGGTGGTCTGGCCCGAGGTCGAGGCGCTGCTCATGGTGCCGATCAGCGCGCACGCCCTGTTCGCCAAGCCCCTGGTGACCTCACCGCGCTCCGTGCTCGCCGTCGAGGTCCAGCCCAAGACGCCGCACGGCGTCCTGTGGTGCGACGGCCGGCGCACCGTCGAGCTGCCGGCCGGTGCGCGCGTGGAGGTCCGCCGCGGCGCCGTTCCCGTCCGTCTCGCCCGGCTCCACCACGCCTCCTTCACCGACCGCCTCGTCGCCAAATTCGCCCTCCCCGTGGCCGGCTGGCGCGGCGCCCCGCAGTAGGTCCGCGGTAGCACAGGGTTCCCCGAACGGGCCGCCCGTCGCGCGCATGGCCGTAAACCTCGTATGGTCGTACCCGTGTTGGAGGAAATGCGAATCCGGTCGCTCGGAGTCATCGAGGACGCCGTGGTGGAGCTCTCACCCGGCTTCACGGCGGTGACCGGCGAGACCGGTGCGGGCAAGACCATGGTCGTGACCAGCCTCGGCCTGCTGCTGGGCGGCCGCGCCGACCCGGCGCTCGTGCGTATCGGCGCGAAGGCCGCCTCCGTCGAGGGGCGCGTCACCATCGCCCCCGGCCACCGCGCCACGGTCCGCGCCGAGGAGGCGGGCGCGGAACTGGACGACGGCGCGCTGCTGATCAGCCGTACGGTCTCGGCCGAGGGCCGCTCACGGGCGTTCGTCGGCGGCCGGGGCGTCCCCGTCGGCCTGCTCGGCGAACTCGCCGACGACCTGGTCGCCGTGCACGGCCAGACCGACCAGCAGGGGCTGCTGCGCCCGGCCCGGCAGCGCGAGGCGCTGGACCGCTACGCGGGCGAGGCCGTCGCCGTCCCGCTGGAGAAGTACGGCTCTGCCTACCGCAGGCTGCGCGAGGTCGCCGCGGAACTGGACGAGCTGACCACCCGGGCGCGCGAGCGGGCCCAGGAGGCCGATCTGCTGCGCTTCGGCATCGAGGAGGTGTCGGCCGCCGAGCCGCTCGCGGGCGAGGACACCGAACTGGCCGCCGAGGCCGCCCGCCTCGGGCACGCCGAGGCGCTGGCCTCCGCCGCCGCCCTCGCGCACGCGGCGCTCGCCGGGAATCCCGAGGATCCCGAGGGCGTGGACGCGACCACCCTCGTCGCGGGCGCGCAGCGCGCCGTGGACGCGGTGAGCGCGCACGATCCGGAGCTGGCGGGCCTGGCCGGCCGGCTCGGCGAGATCGGCATCCTGCTCGGCGACGTCGCGGGCGAGCTGGCCGGCTACGCCGACAATCTGGACGCCGACCCGCTGCGGCTCGCGGCCGTCGAGGAGCGCAGGTCCGTTCTCGCGGCCCTCACCCGCAAGTACGGCACGGACATCGACGACGTGCTCGCCTGGGCCGAGCAGAGCGTCGCCCGGCTCGGCGAGCTGGAGGGCGACGACGAGCGGATCGAGGGGCTCACCGCCGAGCGCGACGCGCTCCGCGCCGAACTGGGCGCGCTCGCCCAGGATCTGACCGACGCGCGGACCGAGGCCGCGGACCGGTTCGCCGCCGCGGTCACCGCGGAACTCGCCGAGCTGGCCATGCCGCACGCCCGGGTCGGCGTCGCCATCCGGCAGACCGAGGCGGCCGAGCCCGAGGCGGGTATCGAGGTCGGCGGCCGGCCGGTCGTCTTCGGACCGTCCGGCGCGGACGAGGTGGAGTTGCAGCTCGCCCCGCACCCCGGTTCGCCGGCCCGGCCGATCGCCAAGGGTGCCTCCGGCGGTGAGCTGTCGCGGGTGATGCTCGCCGTCGAGGTGGTCTTCGCCGGGTCCGACCCGGTGCCGACGTATCTCTTCGACGAGGTGGACGCCGGTGTCGGCGGCAAGGCGGCCGTCGAGGTCGGCCGCCGCCTCGCCCGCCTCGCCCGCACCGCGCAGGTCGTCGTCGTCACCCACCTCCCCCAGGTCGCCGCCTTCGCCGACCGCCAACTGCTGGTCGAGAAGACCAACGACGGCTCCGTCACCCGCAGCGGCGTCACCGTCCTGGAGGGCGAAGCCCGCGTCAAGGAACTGTCCCGCATGCTCGCGGGCCTGGAAGACTCCGAACTGGGCCGCGCCCACGCCGAAGAACTGCTCGCCGCAGCACGAGCGGCCCGCTGAGGCCGACACCCAGCCGCGTCGAGCCGCACCACGACCGCCCCCCGCACCGACGCGGCAGCCGTACCTGAGCCGGCCGAGACAGGCCGCACGTGCCGTACCGCCATCGGCCGGGCCGGCGTGCGGGTTCACCAGAGGGACCGGCCCCGAAGCCGGGGCGTCGCCCTCACAGGTGGTAGTCGGATAATGTGCCGCCGCCAACCGGTACGCACCGGCCGGTAGGGGTCGGGCCCGGATGGGCCGGGGCGGGTGTGCCGTCGACCGCGCCGGAGGCGGTTCGCGCTTCGGGGCAGCCGTGGCGGGGAAGAGTCGACGGGGACACCCGGCGGCAGCGGGGCACCGGACGACACAACGGCGCGACGGGGAGGCAGCGGATGAGCAGGCGTGGCTGGAAGGGGCGTGCCGGGCGGTTGTCCGTCGGCATGGCGGCGGCCGGTGCGACCCGGGCCGCCTACGAGGAGCTGCGCCGACGGCCCCCCGTCGAGGCGCGGATGTGGCAGCGCAGCAACTACGCGGGCCGCGGCGTGGAGTTGTACGGCGGTCTCGCCGCCGCGGCCGGCGCCGCGACCGCGATGGGCACCGCGCGCGGCCTGACCGTACGCTCCCGGATCGCCGCCGTCGGCGCGGCGCTGGCCGCGGGCGCCTGCGGGGCCTACGACGACCAGGTCGGCTCGCCCGACGAACGCGGCTTCGGCGCGCACTTCAAGGCGCTGCGCGAGGGCCGGTTCACCTCGGGCGTCGTCAAACTGCTCGGCATCGGCGCCGCCGGACTCGCCGCCGGCACCCTGCTCAAGGTGCGGCCGCTGGACCAACTCCTGGGCGGCGTCGTCATCGCCGGCACCGCGCACGCGGTGAACCTGGTCGACATCTCGCCCGGCCGCGCCGCCAAGGCGGTCATCGCGGTCGGCGCGCCCGGCCTGCTGCGCCGCGGCCCGGCCGGGGTGCTGGCCGCCGCCCCCGTCGGCGCGGCGGCGGCCGTACTCGGCGACGACCTCAGCGAGCGCACGATGCTCGGCGACGGCGGCGCCCACGCGCTCGGCGCGGCACTGGGCGCGGCCATCGTCGTCGCCAACGGCAGGACCGGGCTGCTGCTGCACGCGGCGGTCCTGATCGCGATGACCGCGGCGGGCGACCGGATTTCCGCGCACGAACGGTTGTGGAAGGCCCCCGGGGTGCGGCACGTTGACTCCTGGGGCCGTGTGGCACACCCGTATGGGTGATCCCGTGCGCGGGTGAGCGGGCGGGAGGGCCACCGTGACCGGTGACCCGAGGGTGCGGCCTGGCATCCTGGTGGGGTCGTCCGTGCCCGCCAACAGCCGCCGTCCCGTGCCGAGTCAGGAGCAGTGCCCCGCGTGAGCAGCTTGTCCACCCCCTTCCAGGGGCAGCTCCACGCCGTGCACGTCCTGGGCACGACGTCCGGGGCGCACGTCGGCTCGCTGGCCGGCGGCCTCGTCGCGCGGGGCGTCGCCGTCACCGTGTGCGGGCCGGCCGCCGCCGAGGCGGACCACTTCGCCGGCTCCGGCGCCCGCTTCGTCCCGCTCGACCTCGGCCGCCGGGCGGCGGCCGCCACCGACGCGCCCGCCGTCGGCGCGCTGCGGGCCGTCTGCGCCGGCGCCGGGGTCGTGCACGCGCACGGCCTGCGGGCCGCGCTGCTGGCCGCCGTCGCGCTCGGCGGCCGGAGCACCCCGCTGGTGGTCACCTGGCACGGCGGCGCCCCCGCCGAGCGCGGCATGATGCTGCGCTGGCTTGAACGCCGGGCGGTGCGCGGCGCCACCGTCGTCCTCGGGGTCTCCTCCGAACTCGTCGACCGGGCCCGGCACCTGGGCGCCAAGGACGTACGGCTCGCGCCCGTCGCCGTACCGCGCCCGGTCGCACCGCCGCCGCGCCCGCCGGGCGACGGCGAACGCCACACCCACAAGACCCGCGCCGAATTCGGCGCCGTCGACCGGCCGCTGCTGCTGGCCGTCGGCCGGCTGGAGGCCCGCAAGGGCTACGGCATGCTGCTCGACGCCGCCGCCCGCTGGGCCGGCGCCGCCGGCCACGAGCCGCCGCCGCTGGTCGCGATCGCGGGCGAGGGCGCCGAACGGGCCGCTCTGGAACGGCGGATCGAGGCGGAACAGCTGCCCGTTCTGCTGCTCGGCCGCCGCGACGACATCCCCGACCTGCTGGCCGCCGCCGACCTCGTCGTCCTGCCCAGCCGGTGGGAGGCCCGGCCGCTGATCGCCCAGGAGGCGCTGCACGCGGGGGTGCCGCTGGTCGCCACCGCCGTCGGCGGCACCCCGGAACTCGTCGGCGACGCCGCCGTCCTCGTCCCGTACGGCGACGCCCCGGCGTTCGCCGACGCCGTGACCGCCCTGCTCGCCGACCCCGCCCGCCGCACCGCCCTGTCCGTGGCGGGCCGCGCCCAGGCCGCGACCTGGCCCACCGAGGACGACACGGTGGCCCAGGTGCTCAGCGTCTACGACGAGTTGACCCGGTCCTGAGGCCGGGGCTGCCGAGCGCGCCCTACGCCCGGAAGGCGCCCGTGGCCGTCAGCCGCAGAGCCGTGTCGATCAGCGGCACATGGCTGAACGCCTGCGGGAAGTTGCCGACCTGCCGCTTGCGGCGCGGGTCCCACTCCTCGGCGAGCAGCCCCAGGTCGTTGCGGAGCGCGAGCAGCTTCTCGAAGAGCTTGCGGGCCTCCTCGACCCGGCCGATCATCGCCAGGTCGTCGGCCAGCCAGAACGAGCAGGCCAGGAAGGCCCCCTCGTCGCCGGGCAGACCGTCGAGATTCTCCTCGCCGTCCGCGCCGCTGGAGACCGGATAGCGCAGCACGAAACCGTCCTCGGTGGACAGCTCCCGCTGGATCGCCTCGATGGTGCCGATGACCCGTTTGTCGTCCGGCGGCAGAAATCCCATCTGCGGAATGAGCAGCAGCGACGCGTCCAGCTCCTTGGAGCCGTAGGACTGCGTGAAGGTGTTGCGCTCCCGGTCGAAGCCCTTCTCGCACACGTCGTAGTGGATCTCCTCGCGCAGCTCCTTGAGCCTCTCCAGCGGGCCGTCCACCTCGCCGGACTCGATGAGCTTGACGGTGCGGTCGACCGCGACCCAGGCCATCACCTTGGAGTGCACGAAATGGCGGCGCGGGCCGCGCACTTCCCAGATGCCCTCGTCCGGCTCGTTCCAGTGCTTCTCCAGGTAGCGGATCAGCTTCAGCTGCAGCACGCTCGCGTAGTCGTTGCGGGCCAGGCCCGTCATGTGGCCCAGGTGCAGCGCCTCGGTGACCTCGCCGTACACGTCGAGCTGCAACTGGTGCGCGGCGCCGTTGCCGATCCGGACCGGCGTGGAGCCCTCGTAACCGGGCAGCCAGTGCAGCTCGTTCTCGCCCAGCTCGCGCTCGCCCGCGATGCCGTACATGATCTGCAGATTCTCCGGGTCGCCCGCCACCGCGCGCAGCAGCCACTCGCGCCAGGCGCGGGCCTCCTCGCGGTAGCCGGTGCGCAGCAGCGAGGACAGCGTGATCGCGGCGTCCCGCAGCCAGGTGAAGCGGTAGTCCCAGTTGCGCACCCCGCCGATGTCCTCGGGCAGCGAGGTGGTGGGCGCGGCGACGATGCCACCGGTCGGACCGTAGGTCAGCGCCTTCAGCGTGATCAGCGAGCGCACCACCGCGTCCCGGTAGGGCCCGGTGTACGTGCACTGCTCGACCCACTCGCGCCAGAAGTCCTCGGTGGCGGTCAGCGCCGCCTCCGGCTCCGGCAGCGAGGGCTGCGGCTTGTGCGACGGCTCCCAGCTGATGGTGAACGCCACCCGGTCGCCCTGCGCGACGGTGAACTCCGAATACGTCGTCAGGTTCTCGCCGTACGTGTCGACCTCGGTGTCCAGCCACACCGAATCGGGACCGGCCACCGCCACCGTACGGTCGCCGACCTTGTGCACCCACGGCGTGACCTGACCGTAGGCGAACCGCATCCGCAGAGTCGAACGCATCCGCACCCGGCCGTGCACGCCCTCCACGATCCGGATCAACTGCGGCGCGCCGTCGCGCGGCGGCATGAAGTCGATCACCCGGACCGTGCCCCGTTCGGTGGCCCACTCCGACTCCAGCACCAGCGAATCGCCCCGGTACTTCCGGCGCGTCGCGGTCGGCGGCTGCGTGCCCTCGGCGTGCGCGGGGCCGAGCCGCCAGAAGCCGTGCTGCTCGGTGCCGAGCAGTCCGGCGAAGACGGCGGGGGAGTCGAAACGGGGCAGGCACAGCCAGTCCACCGTGCTGTCCCGGCAGACCAGTGCGGCGGTCTGCATATCACCGATGAGTGCGTAGTCCTCGATGAGCCCGGCCACGTACCACTCCAGTCGAACGACGGCGCCGCCCCGGCGGGACGGTCTTGCGGTCTGGGATTTTCGACGAGCTCATGATCCGGGAGCGGGCGGGGATGGTGCCGTGCCGGCCGGCTCGCATGAAATGCGTCCGTGCAGGATACGTCGTCGGCGCAGGGCGTGCGCATGTCTCCGCGATCTTCGCTGCGCCGGTCGGGTGTACACCCGTCGCACCCTCCCCGCGGGCCGCCGCGGCACCGGAAAACACGCCGTGCGGCGCCTGGGGAGCAGGCCGGAAACCGTACCCCCGCACGTCCGGAACGCGTACCTCGTCATGTCCGGATCGCGTACCTCGTCATGTCCGGAATCCGTACCCCGTCACGTGCCGCGAAACGTCCCGGCCGCCCGGCGCCCGACGTGGCGGAGCGATCGGCGGGCGGCGGCGCTGATACCCTGGTAGCCCGTGGGCCGGTGGGATGAACCACTGAACCGCCGCGACGGCGCTCCCAAGCACGAACGCCGTCCCGACCCTCACCTCGCGACCACGGGAGCCCCGTCTTGGCACCATTTATGAAGAGTGCGCCCAAAACCACCACGACCAAGCACATCTTCGTCACCGGTGGTGTGGCCTCCTCGCTCGGCAAGGGCCTGACGGCCTCCAGCCTCGGGGCGCTGCTCAAGGCACGCGGCCTGCGGGTCACCATGCAGAAGCTCGACCCGTATCTGAACGTGGACCCGGGCACCATGAACCCCTTCCAGCACGGCGAGGTCTTCGTCACCGACGACGGCGCCGAGACCGACCTGGACATCGGTCACTACGAGCGGTTCCTCGACGTCAATCTCGCCGGCTCCGCCAATGTCACCACCGGCCAGATCTACTCCACCGTGATCGCCAAGGAGCGGCGCGGCGAGTACCTGGGCGACACCGTGCAGGTCATCCCGCACATCACCAACGAGATCAAGTCGCGGATCCGGCGGATGGCCACCGACGACGTGGACGTCGTCATCACCGAGGTCGGCGGCACCGTCGGCGACATCGAGTCGCTGCCGTTCCTGGAGTCGGTCCGCCAGGTCCGGCACGAGGTCGGCCGGGCGAACGTGTTCGTGGTGCACATCTCGCTGCTGCCGTACATCGGCCCGTCGGGCGAGCTGAAGACCAAGCCGACCCAGCACTCGGTCGCCGCCCTGCGCAACATCGGCATCCAGCCCGACGCGATCGTGCTGCGTGCCGACCGGCACGTGCCGGAGGCCATCAAGCGGAAGATCTCGCTGATGTGCGACGTCGACGAGGACGCGGTGGTCGCCGCGATCGACGCGCCGTCCATCTACGACATCCCCAAGGTGCTGCACACCGAGGGCCTGGACGCGTACGTCGTCCGCCGTCTGGACCTGCCTTTCCGGGATGTGGACTGGGCGCAGTGGGACGACCTGCTCAAGCGGGTGCACGAGCCCGAGCACGAGGTGAAGGTCGCGCTGGTCGGCAAGTACATCGATCTGCCCGACGCCTATCTGTCGGTGACCGAGGCGCTGCGCGCCGGCGGTTTCGCCAACAACGCCAAGGTGCACGTGAAGTGGGTGACCTCGGACGACTGCCGCACCCCGGCGGGCGCGGCGGCCCAGCTCGGTGACGTGGACGCGATCTGTGTGCCCGGCGGCTTCGGCGACCGCGGTGTGGAGGGCAAGGTCACCGCGATCACCTTCGCCCGCGAGAACGGCATCCCGCTGCTCGGCCTCTGCCTCGGGCTGCAGTGCGTCGTCATCGAGGCGGCGCGCAATCTGGCCGGGATCGCCGACGCGAACTCCACCGAATTCGACCCGGGCACCGGACACCCGGTGATCTCCACCATGGCCGAGCAGCTCGACATCGTGGACGGCAAGGGGGATCTCGGCGGCACGATGCGGCTGGGCACCTACCCGGCCAGGCTCGCCGAGGGCTCCATCGTCCGCGAGGTGTACGGCGACCAGCCGTACGTCGAGGAGCGGCACCGGCACCGCTACGAGGTCAACAACGCGTACCGCGCGGAGCTGGAGAAGGCGACCGGCATCGTCTTCTCGGGCACCTCGCCCGACAACAAGCTGGTGGAGTACGTCGAGTACCCGCGCGAGGTGCACCCGTACCTGGTCGCGACGCAGGCGCACCCCGAGCTGAAGTCCCGCCCGACCCGGCCGCACCCGCTGTTCGCCGGGCTGGTCAAGGCGGCGGTGGAGCGGCAGCAGCAGGGCTGAGTACGGCAATGGTCACGGATGCAACGGTCACGGATTCGGAAGGCGCGGCATGCTGAAGGACACCCAGGAGGAGTGGCGGGTCTCGGCGACCGCCACGCCGTTCACCGGCAAGAAGACGTCCGTCAGGTCGGACGAGGTGGTCATGCCGGACGGCACCACCGCGGTGCGCGACTATCAGGTCCACCCCGGTTCCGTGGCTGTCCTCGCGCTCGACGAGGCAGGCCGGGTGCTCGTCCTGCGGCAGTACCGGCACCCGGTGCGGCACAAGCTCTGGGAGATCCCGGCCGGGCTGCTCGACATCCCCGGCGAGAATCCGCTGCACGCGGCGCAGCGCGAGCTGTACGAGGAGGCGCACGTCAAGGCCGAGGAGTGGCGGGTCCTCACCGACGTCTACACCAGCCCCGGCGGCAGCGACGAGGCCGTACGGATCTTCCTCGCGCGCGGCGTGTCCGAGGCGGAGGGCGAGCGGTTCGCGGTCGCCGAGGAGGAGGCCGACATGGAGCTGGCGCGGGTGCCGCTCGCCGAGGTGGTCGCCGGCGTCCTCGCGGGCGACCTGCACAACAACTGCCTCGTCGTGGGCGTCCTCGCCCTCCAGGCCGCCCTCGCCGCGGACGGCGGCCTGGACGCGCTCCGTCCCGCCGAGGCGGCCTGGCCGGCCCGGCCGTTCACGCCCTGATCACCGGCTGATCCGATGGAGTGATCATTTACGTGGTCGGCCGCGTCGGACCCCCGGTCCGGCCGGACCACGTGAACTAGGCTCGGCGGCCTAGCCGCGCCCCAGCGCGGACGACCCACTGAGCCGGGAGCGTAGACCGTGACGGATCAGGCGCTGAACCCCAACGGATCGCCTTCCGCTACGGATCCCCCCACCACCGGCAGCTCCCGCCGCCCCCCGGGCCCACCCGGCCCGGGCCCGGTTGCCGAGGCTTCGCCCGGCGAGGGAGGCGGTGCCGCATCGGGCAGCGCGGGCCCCGGCGCTTCGCCCGGCGGGCGGGAAGACGAGGCGCCACCCGAGCCTGACCGAGCCGCCTCGCTTTCGCCTACCAAAGACGAGGGCGCCGCACCGGCGGCGGCCGTCGGGCCGTCCGGGCCGGGCCCGGAGGACGAGGACGCGCCTGGCGGGCGGGAGGAGTCGGCGTCACCCGAGCCCGGTCCGGTTGGTGAGGCTTCGCCCGGCGAGGGGGAAGGTGATGCGTCCGGCAGCGCGAGCTTGGAAGACGTGGCGCCGTCCGGGCGGGAATCGGACGCCGGGTCCTTGCCCGGGGAACTAGCGGGCGCCCCGGCGGGGGATGCGGGTGCCGAACCCGTGGCTGACGTTCCGTCCGGCGGTGGGGAGGAGCCGGTGTTCGGGCCACCCCTTGTGCGGGGCGGGCGGGTCGGGGGCGCCGGGGTGTTCGTGGGGCGGACAAGGGAGTTGGGGGAGCTGCGGGGGGAGATCGGGCGGGCGGGGCTCGGCGCCCGAGGCGAAAAGCGGGCCCGGGTGCTGCTCGTGGCCGGACGGCCGGGCGTGGGGCGGACCGCGCTGGCGGTGCGGCTCGCCGAGGACGTGGCGGGGGACTACCCGGACGGCCAGGTCTTCCTCCGGATGACCACGCCGGACGGCGACCCGGTGCGGGCCGGACACGCGGCGCGCGCGGTGGACCGGGCCCTGGGCCGTACCCGTGAGCCGGGCCACCGCAGAGCCCTCCTCGTACTCGACGACGTCCAGCACGCCGACCAGCTCGACGGGCTGATCCCGGACGCCCCCGGCAGCCTCGTCGTGGTCACGTCCGACGGCCCGCTGCCGGGCGTCCCGGACGTACGCCCCTGCACACTCGGCGGCCTCGACACACCCGCCGCCGTCGAACTGCTCGCACACACCATCGGCTCCACCCGCGTCACCTGCGACCCGCGCGCCGCCGAGACGCTGGTGCAGGAGATCGGCGGGCACCCCACCGCGCTGCGGCTGGTCGCCGCCTGGCTCGTCGCGCGCCCGACGCTCTCCGTCGCGGACGCCGCGGCCCGGCTGCGCGCGGTCCCGGCGGAACCGCCCGCCACGACCGGTGCGGAGCCGCCCCGCGCCACCGCGCAGGGCGAACTCCTGCGCTCCTTCCGCCTGGTCCACGACGACCTGCCGCCGACCGCCGCGCGGATACTGCGGCTGCTGGTCCTGGCCCCGGCCGGCACGGTCGACGCCCAGGTCGCCTCGGCCCTCGCCGGCTGCTCGGTCGCCGCGGCGCAGAGCACCCTGGACGACTTCGTGGCCGGCGCCCTGCTGACACCGGGACCGGAGACCGGCCCCGAACTCCCCCCGCAGTACCGCCTGCCCGGCTGCTTCGGCCCGCTGCTGCGCGGCCTGCTGGAGTCCCGGGACCGCCCGGAGGAGATCCGGCTGGCCCGCGCCCGGATGCTGGAGCGCACCGTACGGCTGCTGCTGACCTGCGGCGCGGCGCTCGCCGAGCGGCGGCTGCCCGACGACGGCCCGCGCAGCCTGAGCTTCGACTCGCGCGGCACGGCCGTGGCCTGGCTGCGGTCCCGGCAGCCCGCGCTGCTGGCCGCCGCCCGTACCGCCGTCGCCGACGGCGACCTGGACACCCTGGCCAGACGCCTGATCGCCGCCGAGGTCCAGGCGTTGCAGGCGGTCGGCGCGGGCACCGCCGCCGAGCAGTACGAACTCCACGGCCTGGTCCTGGACGTCGCGGAGCGCCGCGGCCTGGACCGCGAGAAGGCCGCCGCCCTGATCAATCTCGGCGACCTCGACGCGTTCGCGGGCCGCTCCGACCGCGCGCTGGAGCGCTACCGCGCGGCGCTGGACGCCGCCCGCGCGTGCGACGACCAGGAGGCGGAGGGCCGCGTCCTGGAAGCGCTCGGCGGCACGTACCAGGAGCGGCGCGACCCGCAGCGGGCCACCGACTGGTACGGCAGGGCACTCGCGCTGCGCCAGGAACGCGGCGAGACCGAGCACGAGGCCCGGCTGCACGGCCGGATCGGCGCCCTGCTCACCTACGACGGCCGGTACGGGCACGCGCTGCGCGAATGGCGCGCCGCGGCCGGGGCGTACCGGCGGCTCGGCGACCTCGCAGGACAGGCCCGCGCCCTGACCGAGGCGGCCCGGGTGCAGGAGTACGCCGGTTATCCGGAGGACGCGCTGCGCAGCTGCCGGGACGCGCTGTACTGGGCCCGCAAGGCGGGCGAACGCCGCCTGGAGGGCGCGATCCTGCTGCGACTCGCCGACACGCTGGACCGGCTGGGTGATCCCAGCGGCGCCGCGGCGCAGCGCGCCGCCGCGGACCGGCTGCTCACCGCTCCGGTCGCCGCTCCGGCCAACACGTCGGCCAACGCGCCGGTCACCCCGCCCGCCGCGGGCGCCTCACCTGCCGAGAACTGACCACCCCCGCGCTGTATACCTACGAAACTGCCAATGGTCTTGGCCAAAGTGGTCACTTTGTAAGGCTGGACAGAGAGTCTTCCTTCACTAGACTGGCCCTCGCCGCCCCAAAGCGGTCATTTTTCCCTGAGGGCAAGGACGCGTGATCGACGTGAAGGTGGGCATCCCCCGCGAGGTCAAGAACAACGAGTTCCGCGTGGCCATCACCCCGGCCGGCGTGCACGAACTCGTCAGGAACGGACACCAGGTCTTCGTCGAGCAGGGCGCCGGCGGCGGCTCCTCGATCCCCGACGAGGAGTACGTCTCGGCAGGTGCGGGCATCCTCGCCACCGCCGACGAGGTGTGGGCCACCGCCGATCTGCTGCTGAAGGTCAAGGAGCCGATCGCCGAGGAGTACCACCGGCTGCGCAAGGACCAGACCCTCTTCACCTATCTGCACCTGGCCGCCTCCCGCGAGTGCACCGACGCGCTGCTGGAGTCCGGCACCACCGCCATCGCGTACGAGACGGTCGAGCTGGCCAACCGCCAGCTCCCGCTGCTCGCCCCCATGTCCGAGGTGGCGGGCCGGCTCGCCCCGCAGGTCGGCGCCTACCACCTGATGCGCTCGGCCGGCGGCCGCGGCGTCCTGCCCGGCGGCGTCCCCGGCGTCCAGTCCGGCAAGGCCGTCGTCATCGGCGCCGGTGTCTCCGGCTGGCACGCCACCACCATCGCGCTCGGTCTCGGCTTCCACGTCACGCTGCTCGACAAGGACGTCAACAAGCTGCGCGAGGCCGACAAGGTCTTCGGCAACCGGGTGCAGACCATCGCCTCCAACGCCTACGCGCTGGAGAAGGCCGTGCTCGACGCCGACCTGGTGATCGGCGCCGTGCTGATCCCGGGCGCGAAAGCGCCGAAACTGGTCACCAACGAACTGGTCTCGCGCATGAAGCCGGGTTCCGTCCTTGTCGACATCGCGATCGACCAGGGCGGCTGCTTCGAGGACTCGCGCCCCACCACGCACGCCGAACCGACCTTCCCGGTGCACCAGTCGGTGTTCTACTGCGTCGCCAACATGCCCGGCGCGGTGCCCAACACCTCGACGTACGCGCTGACCAACGCGACGCTGCCGTACATCGTCGAGGTGGCCAACCGCGGCTGGCGCGAGGCGCTGCGACGTGACGCGGCTCTCGCCCTCGGTCTCAACACGCATGAGGGACAGGTCGTTTACGAACCCGTCGCCGAGGCGCACGGTCTTGACTCCACCGACCTGCACACCCTCCTGGGCTGACCCGCGCCCACTGTGACCAGCGGCGTCAACATTGCGCCAACACCGCACCACCGGCCGGGTCTTGTGCGTCGAGACCCGGCCGTTCATGTGCTTACGCCCTTGACAGCGGGGTGTTCGGTTGCCGACACATCGTGCCGTGTCCGGCGGATTGTGTTGCTGTGGACCACCGACACGCCATAGAGTCGCGAATCGTCGGCTGTAGTCACGCTGACCTGTCTAGAAGTTTCCTGGTCACCAAGGAGGTAAGACGACTTGTGAATGAGTCGACATTTGCTCCCGGGGGTGGTCAACCAGGAATGACCGTCGGTTCCGTCGCGGTCCGCACCTTCGAGTCCCGCCGGCCCGAGACGACCACAGAGACGCAACCTGCTTACGCCATGGCGCCTTTCAACGACAACGACCTGCAGGACGGGCAGTTCTACGACCCGGACGCCGAGTACGAACCGGATCCGGAGTACGCGGCCACCCTCGCCCCGGACGCGGCCCGGCAGCGCCGCGAACGTGTCGGCCCCACCGGCCGGCCCCTGCCGTACTTCCCGATCCCCAATCCGCTGAACAACCACGGCCCCGCGAAGATCATCGCGATGTGCAACCAGAAGGGCGGGGTCGGCAAGACCACCTCGACCATCAACCTGGGTGCCGCGCTGGCCGAATACGGCCGCCGGGTGCTGCTCGTCGACTTCGACCCGCAGGGCGCGCTCTCAGTCGGCCTCGGGGTCAACCCGATGGAACTCGACATCACCGTCTACAACCTGCTGATGGAGCGCGGCCTCGCGGCCGACGAGTGCCTGCTGAAGACCGCGGTGCCCGGCATGGACCTGCTCCCCAGCAACATCGACCTGTCGGCCGCCGAGGTCCAGCTGGTCAGCGAGGTGGCCCGCGAGTCCTCGCTGCAGCGCGCCCTCAAGCCGCTGATGGCCGACTACGACTACATCGTCATCGACTGCCAGCCCTCGCTCGGTCTGCTGACGGTCAACGCGCTCACCGCCGCGCACTCGGTGATCGTGCCGCTGGAGTGCGAGTTCTTCGCGCTGCGCGGTGTCGCGCTGCTCACCGAGACCATCGAGAAGGTCCGCGAGCGGCTCAACCCCGAGCTGGAGCTGGACGGCATCCTCGCCACGATGTACGACTCGCGCACCGTGCACAGCCGCGAGGTGCTGGCGCGCGTCGTCGAGGCGTTCGACGAGCACGTCTTCCACACCGTCATCGGACGCACGGTGCGCTTCCCCGAGACCACGGTCGCGGGCGAGCCCATCACCACCTACGCGTCCAACTCCGTGGGCGCCGCCGCGTATCGCCAGCTCGCCAGGGAGGTGCTCGCCCGGTGCCACGCCGAGTGAGTCTGCCGGGCGCCGACGAACTGTTCCGGACCACCGGGGGAGCGGCGCTCCAGGCCCCGCAGCCCCGGCAGCACCCCGGCGGCCCCGGCGGTCCGGCCGGCGACGCTCGTGAGGGCCGTGACGGCCGTGACGGCCAGAACGGGACTCCGGCGGACGGCCGGCTGCGGCCGGTACCGGCGGAGCGCGACGGCAGGCACGAGCCGGCCGAGCGGCCGGAGGACGCCGACGCCGGCCAGGACGCGGCGGACCGTACGGACGGCGAGGGCGGGTCCGAGGCGCGCACCGGCACCGTTTCCGGTACGGGTCAGGGCGCCGGTTCCGGTACCGGTCCGAGCGGCGGTCCGGGTGACGAGAGCGCCGAGCACGGCGGCCGGGACATTCCGACGTCCCGCCGCCCGCTGAACTCCGCCGAGCGCGGCGGTACGCCGTCGGTCACCATGACCGTGCCCGCGCCGCAGTCGCAGGGCGACCGCGTACAGCCGCCGATCACGGCGCAGCCGCAGTCCCAGCAGCCGCGCCGCAAGGCGCCCCGGCAGAACCGCCGCCCCAGCGGGCGCGAGCGGCACGACGAGAAGATCACGGTCTACGTCTCCGCCGAGGAGCTGATGGACCTGGAGCACGCCCGGCTGGTGCTGCGCGGCGAGCACGGGCTCGCCATCGACCGCGGCCGGATCGTCCGCGAAGCCGTCGCCGTCGTCCTCGCCGACCTGGAGTCGCGCGGCGACGCGAGCATCCTCGTCCGCCGGCTGCGGGGACGCTGACCGGCACTGCGACGGCTCGTGGCCCGGGAACGAGGCGCGGACTGCTGCGGCGAGTAGCCTGCTCAGACCACTTCGTACCCCTGGACCCCGATGCCGACCTCACCCGCCACACCCCGCCGCAGCCTCGGGCTCGGCGCCGCCGCCGATCCGGAACCCGAGCAGGAGCCCGAGCAGGAGCAGGAAACCAAGCCCGAGCCCGAGACCGAAGAGCCCGGGGCCGCGGCGGCGGGCGACCGCTTCACCGTGCGGCTGTCGAATTTCGAGGGGCCGTTCGACCTGCTGCTCGGGCTGATCTCCAAGCACAAGCTGGACGTCACGGAGGTGGCGCTGTCGAGGGTCACCAACGAGTTCATGGCGTACATCAACGCCATGGGCCCGGACTGGGATCTGGACCAGACCACCGAATTCCTGGTCGTCGCGGCCACCCTGCTGGACCTGAAGGCGGCCAGGCTGCTGCCGTCCGCCGAGGTCGAGGACGAGGCGGACCTCGCGCTGCTGGAGGCCAGGGACCTGCTCTTCGCGCGGCTGCTGCAGTACCGGGCGTACAAACAGATCGCGGCGATCTTCGCCGAGCGGCTGGAGAGCGAGGCGCTGCGCTACCCCCGTACGGTGGGTCTGGAACCGCAGCACGCGGAACTGCTGCCCGAGGTCGTGCTCAGCATCGGCCCCGAGCGCTTCGCGCAGCTCGCGGTGAAGGCGATGCTGCCCAAGCCCAAGCCGCAGGTGTACGTCGACCACATCCACGCCCCGCTGGTCAGCGTCCGCGAACAGGGCGAGCGGGTGATCGCGCTGCTGCGCGAGCTGGGCGTGGCCAGCTTCGGGCGGCTGACCGAGGACGCGCCGGACACGCTGACCGTGGTCGCCCGCTTCCTGGCGCTGCTGGAGCTGTACCGCGAGAAGGCGGTCGCGCTCGACCAGGAGGAGGCGCTCGGCCTGCTCCAGGTCCGCTGGACCGGCGGCGGGCAGGAAGCGGCGGCCCCGCTGCTGACCGACGAGTTCGACCAGGTGCCGGGCAAGCGGGACGAGCAGGACAAGCAAGGCAAGCGGAGCGAGTGGGATCAGCAGGATCAGCAGGACGAGCAGGCGCGTGACGAGCAGGGGAAGGACCCGGAATGACGGACGTGGCGGATATCACCGAGGCCCTCGCGGCGGTCGGCGCGGCGGACGGTACGGCCGCCCCGGTGGGCCTGCTCGCCGCCGCGACGGCCGAGCTGGAGCTGAAGCCCGCCCTGGAAGCGGTGCTCATGGTCGTCGACGAACCGGCCACCGAGGAGCACCTGGCCAAGGTCCTGGAACGGCCGCGCCGGGCCGTCGGCAAGGCGCTGCGCGAGCTGTCCGACGACTACACCCGCGAGGGCCGCGGCTTCGACCTGCGGCTCGTCGCCGGCGGCTGGCGCTTCTACACCCGGCCGGCCTTCGCGCCCGCCGTGGAGAAATTCGTGCTGGACGGCCAGCACGCCCGGCTCACCCAGGCCGCGCTGGAGACGCTGGCGGTCGTCGCGTACCGGCAGCCGGTCAGCCGTTCCCGGGTCTCGGCGGTGCGCGGCGTCAACTGCGACGGCGTCATGCGCACCCTCCTCCAGCGCGGGCTGGTCGAGGAAGGTGGGACGGAACCCGAGACAGGTGCGATCCTGTACAGGACGACGAACTACTTCCTGGAACGTATGGGCCTGCGCAGCATCGACGAGCTGCCCGAGCTAGCACCGTTCCTGCCGGAGGCGGACGCGGTCGAGGCGGAGTCCCAGGAGGGCCTTCCGTCGTTCGACCCGGACGCGCCGGACGACACCTCGACGACGGACATTTGATGCGAAGCAGTGACAGGAACAGCGGCGGCAACCGGAATCCGCGGGGCGGCGGCGGGGGCGACAGGTCCCGGGACGCCGACCGGCACGGTGGCACCGGTGGGCGCGGGGGTGCCGCAGGGCGCGGCGACGGCCGCTCCGGCGACGGCCGCTCGGGCTCCGGTGACGCGCGCCGCGGTGAGGCCCCCCGCAGGGGCGACGGCCCGGCCCCGCGTCCCAAGGGCAAGCCGCGTCCCGAGGAGCGCCGCTACGACGTGGGCAGCACCGGCCAGTCCGGTGCGAACAAGCCCGGCGGTATGCCCCGCACCAAGCCCGGCAGCACCAAGCCGACCGGCAACCGGGGCCGTGGACCGGCCCCCGCGCGGCCGCGCGAGCTGGAGGCGCAGATCGAGGAGCGCAACCGGGAGCGGCACAGCAAGCCGAAGATCCGTACGCCCAAGACCTTCCCCGGCGCCGAGCAGGAGGGCGAGCGGCTGCAGAAGGTGCTGGCCAGGGCCGGAATGGGCTCGCGCCGGGCGTGCGAGGAACTGATCGAGCAGCACCGCGTCGAGGTCAACGGCCGGATCGTCACCGAGCAGGGCCTGCGGGTCGACGTCGACCACGACGAGGTGAAGGTCGACGGGCTGACCGTGGCCACCCAGTCGTATCTGTTCTTCGCGCTGAACAAGCCGGCCGGTGTGGTCTCCACGATGGAGGACCCGGACGGCCGCCAGTGCCTGGGCGACTACGTCACCAACCGCGAGACCCGGCTCTTCCACGTCGGACGGCTCGACACCGAGACCGAGGGCCTGATCCTGCTCACCAACCACGGCGAGCTGGCGCACCGCCTCACGCACCCGCGGTACGGCGTGCAGAAGACGTATCTGGCCGCGATCCAGGGGCCGCTGCCGCGGGACCTGGGCAAGCAGCTCAAGAGCGGTATCGAGCTGGAGGACGGCTGGGCGCGCGCCGACCACTTCCGGGTCGTGCAGAACACCGGCAAGAACTACCTGGTCGAGGTGACCCTGCACGAGGGGCGCAAGCACATCGTGCGGCGGATGCTGGCCGAGGCGGGCTTCCCGGTCGACAAGCTGGTCCGCACCAGTTTCGGGCCGATCCCGCTGGGCGACCAGAAGTCGGGATGGCTGCGGCGGCTGACCAACACCGAGGTCGGGATGCTGATGCACGAGGTCGAGCTGTAGGGCCGTTCGCGGGTCCTGCCGCGGGCCGGGCCGTAGGGGCGGCCAAAAGATCTGGTCAACAGGGCGGTGCGGCGGCTTGGATGGCGTCATGACCATCCACGCCGACCCCCTGCGCGCCGCCGGGGTACCCGACCTCAGCCCCGTCGTCGCCGAACTGCTCGGCCGCGGGCACCCGCTGCTCTTCGCGACCGTCTCCGGCGCGCATCTGTACGGGTTCCCGTCCCGCGACTCCGACGTCGACCTGCGCGGGGTGCACCTGCTGCCGCTGCGCGAGGTGATCGGGCTGCGGGAGGGCGAGCAGACGCAGACCCGGATGTGGGACCGGGACGGTCTCGAACTGGACCTGGTCACCCACGACCTGCTGAAGTTCATCCGCCTCATGCTGCGGCGCAACGGCTACGTGCTGGAGCAGCTGCTGTCGCCGCTGGTGGTGCACACCACCGATGTGCACGCGGAGCTGGCCGCGCTGGCCCCCGGCGTCCTCACCCGCGACCATGCCCACCACTACCGCGGCTTCGCCCGCACCCAGTGGCGGCTGTACGAGAAGAACGGCGAGCTGAAGCCGCTGCTCTACACCTTCCGGGTGCTGCTCACCGGCATCCACCTGATGCGCACCGGCGAGGTCCAGGCCCACCTGCCGACCCTCCTCGACCTGACGGACGACGCGCCCGCCTACGTCCCCGACCTGATCGCGCAGAAGACCCACGCCGAGCACGGCCTCGCCGAGGACCTCGACCCCGACCGCCTCCGCGTGGACGTCGACACCCTCCACGCCACCCTCGACGCGGCCCAGTCCGCCTCCCCCCTTCCGCTGCGCCCCACTTCCTACGACGCCCTCCACGCCCTGCTCATCCGCACCCGCGAGGCCGCCGTATGACCGCCGGCCCGCCCGGCACCCCCGGCAGACGTCCGGCGACCGGCGCCCTGCTCGGTCTGGCACTCGGTGACGCGCTCGGCTTCCCGACCGAGTTCTGCACGGTGGCGATGATCGCCGACAAGTTCGGCCCCTGGCGGGGGATGGAACTGCCGGAGCCCGCCTTCGTCACCGACGACACACAGATGACGCTGGCCTTCGCCCGCGGCCTGCGCACGGCCATGGACCGCGGCCCGCTGACCCCGCTGCGGTTGGTCCGGCCGCTGCGCGACGAATACGTCGAATGGTGGCGGTCGCCGGAGAACAACCGGGCGCCGGGGCGTACGTGCATGACCGCCTGCCGGCTGCTGAGCAGGCCGGAGCGGACATGGCAGGAGGCCAGCCAGACCGGGTCCAAGGGGTGCGGAGCCAATATGCGGGTGGCGCCGGCGGCGCTGGCGCCGGGGCTGACCGAGCGGATGCGGGGCGGGGTCGCGCAGCTCCAGGCGGCGCTCACGCACGGGCATCCGACCGGCCTGGCCGCGTCGGACCTGACGGCGTACGCGATACGGCTGCTCGCCGAGGGGACGCGGCCCGGCGAACTGCTCGGCCTGCTGCGGCAGTACGTGGCGGCGAACCGGTCGTACTACCACGAGTACTGGCTGGGCGACCTGTGGACGTACGCGCAGGACCCCACGCCCCGGCACTTCACCGAGCGCGGCTGGGACGAGTGCGCGGAGGTGCTCGACCGGATCGAGGAGGCCCTGCGGGCGCCGGACCGGGAGGCCGATCCGTGCCTGGCGACCGGAGCGGGGTGGATCGCCGAGGAGGCGTTCGCGACCGGACTGCTGTGCTTCCTGCTCTTCCCCGACGAGCCCGTGACCGCGCTGCGCCGGGCCGCGTACAGCTCGGGGGACTCGGACTCGATCGCCTGCCTGACCGGCGCCTTCGCCGGGGCGTATCTCGGGGCGGGGGCCTGGCCGCGGGAGTGGGCGGAGCGGATCGAGTACGGGGACGAGCTACGGGAGATCGGCGGCGTGTGGGACGGCGCGGGGGGTGGAAGCGGCGGCTGAGGCGCGGCGGACGCGGATGAGGAAGTCCTCGACGCGGGGCTCGTCCGGGTCAGCGGGCAGCGGGGTGCGGGTGGCGGCGGTTTCGGCCTCTTCGTGCAGGGTGCGCATCCAGGCGCGGACCTCGTCCCAGGTCAGCTCGCCCCGTTTGACCGCGAGCAGCCGCTCGCGGTGGTCGCCGACGCCGATGGTGAGCCGGCCGGTGCGCAGCAGGTCGCGGCAGGACAGCAGCAGCCGCAGCAGGTGCATGGCGTGCTTCCAGCGCGGAGCGCCGTGATGGCGGATGTCGGCCTCGATCCGGCCGAGCTGCTGATCGGCGTAGCCGCGGAAGGTGGCCTCGGCGCGGCGGGAGAGGAAGGCGCCGCGCAGGTCGAGCAGTTCGCGGCCGGTGGCGTCGGCGTACTCCACCAGCGGGGAGTGCAGGCACTCCAGGAGATTGGGGTTGGCGCGCAGCGCGAGGGAGCAGAATCGCTCCAGCTCCCAGGAGAACTGCTCGTCGCGCGGCCCGGTGACGTGCGTCGGCGGCTTCTCGAACCGCCAGAAAAGTTCGGTGGGGGCCACGAACACCCCACGCCGGTCGGTGTCACTGCCCTCGGTGGCCAGACCGAAGGCGCGCGAGCCCATGACGCAGGCATAGACCGTGTGGTCCCGGACGAGGTCGTGCCCCAGCGAATCGCGCATGAGGGCGATTATCGCCATGAAGTCCGACCAAGCGCCGGAGTTTCCACTGCTTCGTGCGGTGATCGCGTTGCGCACGGTGACGGCGTGGCCCCTGGTACCGCCGGGCCGGGTGCGGCCCGCAGGGGCGTAGCGGCGCTACGACCAGGCCGTCAGCCCGAGCGGACGGCCGTTCGGATCCCGTACGACTTCCAGCATGCCGGTCACCGCGGACCGCTCGACCGGACCGTAGACGTGCGGGAAGGACGTCCCTTCGGCTACCCCCGGCGGCGGGGCCGGTTCGGCCGCCTCCCAGCGGACCTCGGCCCGCAGCAGCGCCTCGTCGATCAGCAGCACCATCAGCGGCCCCGCCACCTCGCGGTAGAAGGCGTCCGCCACGGCCAGCACGACCGTCTCGTCGGCCGAACAGTGCACAAAGCCCTCCTCGTCGAGCGAAGCGGGGGCGTACGGGCGCTCGGGCGTGCGCAGCCAGTCGTCCAGCGGCACCAGGTGGAAGAGCATGGGGCAGTTCTACCCGGTCCGGGTGGGGCCGCGGCAAGCGGTGTCCGCCTCGGCGCCGTCTCGCAGTACGGGCGGCGGCCTCGCCGCCCGCCGCCGGTGACTACCCTGGTCGGCAGGTACGTGATCAGCCGAGGGAGCAGCGACGTGGCGGTACGAACGGTCCGGGCGGCCGGCCGGCCCCGGTGGCAGGGCGCCGCCGTGCCCGCGGGAGCCGCCGCGTGAGGACCGCACTGGTCATCGGCACCGGCCTGATGGGCACCTCCGCCGCCCTCGCGCTCACCGCGCGCGGCGTGGACGTCCGCCTCACCGACCACGACCCGGACGCCGCCCGTACCGCCGCCTCGCTCGGCGCGGGCACCGCGGGCGAGCCCGACGGCCCGGTCGACCTGGTGATCGTCGCCGTACCGCCCGCCCATGTGGCGGCCGGCCTCGCCGACGCCATGGACCGCGGCCTCGGCCGCGGCTACCTGGACGTGGCCAGCGTCAAGGGCGGCCCGCGCCGCGAACTGGAGGCGCTCGGCCGCGACCTCACCGCGTACATCGGCACCCACCCCATGGCGGGCCGCGAGCGCTCCGGACCGCTGGCCGGCTCCGCCGACCTCTTCGAGGGCCGCCCCTGGGTGCTCACCCCGACCCCAGGCACCGACACCGAGGTGCTCAACCTCGCCCTGGAACTGGTCGCCCTGTGCCGGGCCGTCCCCGTCGTGATGGACGCCGACGCCCACGACCGGGCCGTCGCCCTCGTCTCGCACACCCCGCAGCTCGTCTCCAGCATGGTCGCGGCCCGGCTGGAGCACGCCGAGGACGCCGCCGTACGGCTGTGCGGCCAGGGCATCCTCGACGTCACGCGGATCGCCGGCTCCGAGCCCGGCATGTGGATGGACATCCTGGCCGCCAACCCGGGACCGGTCGCCGACGTGCTCGCCGACGTCGCCGTCGACCTGGCCGAGACGGTCCAGGCGCTGCGCGCGCTGCAGTCCGCCGACGAGGACAAGCGGCGCGGCGGCGCGGCCGGCATCGAGGACATCCTGCGCCGCGGCAACGCGGGCCGCGCCAAGGTCCCGGGCAAGCACGGCACCGCGCCCAAGGCGTACGAGACCGTCGCCGTCCTGATCGGTGACCAGCCGGGCGAGCTGGCCAGGCTCTTCGCCGACGCGGGCGCGGCCGGCGTCAACATCGAGGACGTCAGGATCGAACACTCCACCGCCCAGCAGGCCGGCCTGGTGCACCTCACGATCGAGCCGCGCGCCGTCGCCGCCCTGACCGTGGCGCTGCGCGAGCGCGGCTGGTCGCTGCGGCAGTAGCGGCACGGGAGGCCGAGCGTCCCCCGGAGCGCGGGCAAGCCCGGGGAGCCCGGGCAATCCCGTGGCGCTCCACCACCCGGACGGCCGGTAACCTTGGGGGAATGGCATCCGGCCGCGCGGCCGGGCCGCCCGCCCCCAGGCTCCGTGCACGAGGAAGGCCCCCCGCTGTGGAAAATCCGGTGATCGTCGCCATCGACGGCCCTTCCGGTACCGGCAAGTCCAGCACGTCCCGGGCGGTCGCGGCGAAGCTGGGGCTGAACTACCTCGACACCGGCGCGCAGTACCGCGCCATCACCTGGTGGATGCTCTCCAACGGCATCGACGTCAACGACCCGGTGGCCGTCGCCGACGCCGCGGGCAAGCCCGTCATCGTCGCGGGCCACGACCCGGCGGCCCCCGGCATCACCGTGGACGGCACCGACGCCTCGGGCCCGATCCGCACCCAGGAGGTCACCGCCGCGGTCAGCGCCGTCAGCGCGGTCCCCGAGGTGCGGGCCAGGATGGTCGAGCTGCAGCGGGCCGCCGCCGACACCTCGCCCGCGGGCATCGTCGTCGAGGGCCGGGACATCGGCACCACGGTCTTCCCGAACGCCACCGTCAAGATCTTCCTCACCGCGTCCGCCGAGGCCCGCGCCGCCCGCCGCAGCGGCGAGCTGAACGGCGCGCAGAGCGTCGCGGACACGCGGGCCGCGCTGATCAAGCGGGACGCCGCCGACTCCGGCCGCAAGACCTCGCCCCTGGCCAAGGCCGCGGACGCGGTCGAGGTCGACACCACCGACCTCACCCTCGACCAGGTCATCGAGTGCATCGTCACCCTGGTCGAGGAGAAGCGGGCGACCAGGTGACCGCACAGCACGGCACGGTGCCCGGCCCGCGCGGAGCGGCCGTCGGACGCCGGATCGGCATCGTCCTCATGAACGGCCTGTGGCGGCCCCGGGTGCTCGGCGCCTGGCGGATCCCGGCGCAGGGCCCGGTCATCCTCGCGGGCAACCACTCGCACAACATCGACGGCCCGATGCTGATCGGCATCTCGCCGCGCCCGCTGCACTTCCTGGTGAAGAAGGAAGCCTTCGTCGGACCGCTCGACCCGTTCCTGCGCTCCATCGGGCAGGTGGCGGTCGACCGCGAGAGCGCCGACCGTACGGCGATCACCGCGGCGCTCGGCGTCCTGGAGCGCGGCGGTGTGCTCGGCATATTTCCCGAGGGCACCCGGGGCGACGGCGACTTCGCCCAGCTCCGGTCCGGCCTGGCGTACTTCGCGGTGCGCTCCGGCGCGCCCGTCGTGCCGGTCGCCGTCCTCGGCAGCACCGTCAAGGGCCGGGCGATCCGCGGACTGCCGCCGCTGCGCTCGCGGATCGACGTCGTCTTCGGCGAGCCCTTCGACGCGGGCGACGGCAGCGGGCGGCGGACCCGCAGCGCGATGGACGCCGCGACGCTCCGCATCCAGGAGCGGCTCACCGCCCACCTGAAGTACGCCAAGCAGACCACCGGCCGCTGAGGACACGTACGCACGGAAACGCAACGCACCGACACGTACGTACGGACACGCACGGACACGCACGGGACACACACGCAAGCGCGGGGATTCGCGCAGGCCGAACCACGCAGGCTGCACCACACTGGTGACCGCAGCCACCACTGTTGATCGACGGAGAGACCCCATGGACCACGCAGACGAGCACACCGAGCACGGCGGGACCGGCGCGCTCGGTGACGCCGAGTACGCCGAGTTCATGGAGCTCGCCGCCGAGGAGGGCTTCGACCTCGAAGAGGTGGCCGACGACCTGGCCGAGGCCGGGCACGGCCCGCTGCCGGTGCTGGCCGTGGTGGGCCGTCCCAACGTCGGCAAGTCGACCCTGGTCAACCGGATCATCGGCCGCCGCGAGGCCGTCGTCGAGGACCGGCCGGGCGTCACGCGCGACCGCGTCACGTACGAGGCGAACTGGAACGGCCGCCGCTTCAAGATCGTCGACACCGGCGGCTGGGAGCAGGACGTCCTCGGCATCGACGCCTCCGTGGCCGCGCAGGCCGAGTTCGCCATCGAGGCCGCGGACGCCGTGGTCTTCGTCGTGGACTCCACCGTCGGCGCCACGGACACCGACGAGGCGGTCGTACGGCTGCTGCGCCGCGCGGGCAAGCCGGTCGTGCTCGCGGCCAACAAGGTGGACGGCCCGTCCGGCGAGGCGGACGCCGCCGCGCTGTGGAATCTCGGCCTCGGCGAGCCCTTCCCGGTCTCCTCGCTGCACGGCCGCGGCACCGGCGACCTGCTGGACGAGATCATCGCCGTGCTGCCCGAGGCACCCGAGATGACCTTCGGCGACGTCATCGGCGGCCCGCGCAGGATCGCGCTGATCGGCCGCCCCAACGTCGGCAAGTCGTCGCTGCTGAACAAGGTGGCCAACGAGGACCGGGTGGTCGTCAACGAGATCGCGGGCACCACCCGCGACCCGGTCGACGAGCTGATCACGCTCGGCGGCATCACCTGGAAGTTCATCGACACCGCGGGAATCCGCCGCCGCGTCCACCTCACCGAGGGCGCGGACTACTACGCCTCGCTGCGGACGGCGGCGGCGCTGGAGAAGGCCGAGGTCGCGGTCATCCTGGTGGACGCCAGCGAGACGCTGGCCGAGCAGGACACCCGGATCATCACGATGGCCGTCGAGGCGGGCCGCGCGGTCGTCATCGCGTACAACAAGTGGGACCTGCTGGACGAGGAGCGGCGCTACTACCTGGAGCGCGAGATCGAGAAGGACCTCGTCCAGGTGCAATGGGCGCCGCGGGTGAACGTCTCGGCGCGCACCGGCCGGCACATGGAGAAGCTGGTCCCGGCGATCGAGACGGCCCTGGCGGGCTGGGAGACCCGGATCCCGACCGGCCGACTGAACGCCTTCCTCGGCGAACTGGTCGCCGCCCACCCGCACCCGATCCGAGGCGGCAAGCAGCCGCGCATCCTGTTCGGGACGCAGGCGGGCACCAAGCCGCCGCGCTTCGTGCTGTTCGCGTCCGGCTTCCTGGAGGCGGGCTACCGGCGCTTCATCGAGCGCCGGCTGCGCGAGGAGTTCGGCTTCGCCGGTACGCCGATCCAGGTGTCGGTGCGGGTCCGCGAGAAGCGCGGCCGCAAGAAGTAGCGGGCCGCCGGGACAGTCCCGGGGCTAGAGCCCCGGCATCCGGTTGTCGGTACGGCCCGGTGGCAGCGCCGCCGGGCCGTTGCCGTTGCCGCGGTGCCTGCCGGGTGCGTGCGCCGGCCGGTCGGCCGACCAGAAGGAGAAGCCGCTGAACTTCAGTGCCTCCTCGCCCGTACGGTCGCCCGGCAGCGTACGGAAGAGCCTGCGGTACTCCGAGTAGAGCGCGTCGTAGATCGGCGTATCGGTGACACCGTCCTCCCCGGCCGTGTCCTGCGCGCTGCGCATGGGAGGGATGTAGCGCTGGAAGGGGGACCGGGAGGGGGTGTCAGAGGTGTGCACGTATGTGCCAACGAGCCGGTGTTGTCCGGGATGCGGGCCGGTCGGCCGAATTGCAGATCTTTGACCTGCGAAGCCCTGTCCTTGACCTGCGAAGCCCTGGCCGGTCCGCGGTTTCCCGCGGGACGGCGGGGAGGCGGCGCACCGCAGGGGCGCGCACGAAGATGCCGTGCGCGCCCCTGCCGTACGGGATGTCGGGTCAGGTCCCGGACAGCGGCATCGTCGCGCCCACCAGCAGGCCGCGCGCGCAGGCCCGCGCGAGCGCGTCCCGCATCAGGTCCTCGCGCGGCTGGCGGCCGATGGAACCGGCCGGCGCGGCGTAGACGTACACCTCATTGCTGCGGTTGACCGCGCTCCGCCAGCCGTCGCTGACCTGGAGCGGCTGGTGCGCCTGCCACCAGGCGGTGCCCGGGGTGCCGCCCACGCCGGGCTGGAGCACCGCGTGCAGCCGTCCGGTCGCCAGCAGCACCGACCAGCCAGCCAGCGGCGACGGCGGCACCTCCAGGTCGAGCTGCGGCATGAAGCCCTGCTCGATCAGCAGCGGCAGGAAGTCGTCGCCCGCGCCGGTGGCGCCGACCCGCGCGACCGGTCCTGTCGGCTCGATCACCAGCGCCGGGCGCAGCGTCTCCTCGACGATGATCAGACCGCAGGTGATGCCGAGCACGGCCTGCCGGGGCGGCTCCGCGACGGGCGCCGCGCCCGGTCCCGCGGCGCCTGCCGCCGCGCCCGCGTCGGGGCCACCGATGCTGCGGACCGCGCCCTGCAACTGCTCCTCGGTGACCGGTACGACCTGCGAGGGGATGCAGGCGGCGTGCGCGAAGGCGAGTACGGCCGTCTCGTCGCCCACGAAGAGCACGGTGCTGGTCCGCTCCTGCCCGGTGTCCCCGGGGGTGCGGCAGGACGTGCAGTCGTACGTGCCCGGAGCGTTGGCGCCGTTGAGGAGACGCTGGGTCTCCTCCTCGCCGATCTCGGCTCGTACCTCGTCACTCACATCGAGCATGGGCGGCACGGGAGTCTCCTTGAAGTGCGGTGTGCGGCCACGAATCCGGCCGGAACGCCGGACCTGCCCCGGCGCATAGTGACAACGGACGATCTGTGGTGGGAGTCACGCTTTGCGACGGGATGTATTCCGCTCCCGGTCGCGGTGGGTGAGATTCCCGGCGATTCGCTCACCCTGCGTCGAACAACCGTGTGGACGGCGTGTGTTGGACGTGTGAGGCTCCTCACGACCCATGCCGCGAAGATCGGCATTTAGCACGATACGTGCGCGTCAATCACCCGTAAACACCGTCTTCTTACCGCCGGTAACCCTCAACTGGCCTGCGGCGCACCGGAATTGTTTGGTCCGCGGGGCGCCGACTGTCTAGATTCGCCCGCCGTGTGCAAATCGCACCGCCCGGGTTCGGACGGGCGCCGATCCGTGGGGGAGCGGCGCCCGTTCTCGACGCAAGAAGGCAGTAGCAGGGGGACACCCGGGTCCGTGGAGAGGGAATCCATGGTCGTGAACTGCAAGTTCCGGCATACCGCGCTCGTGACCGGCGTCGCCGCACTGGCACCGCTGGCCGTCGTGGCCGCCGGCGGCAAGGCAGCCGCCGCCGACAGCGGAGTGTGGGACCGCATCGCGCAGTGCGAGAGCGGCGGGAACTGGCACATCAACACCGGCAACGGCTACTACGGCGGCCTGCAGTTCTCCGCCTCCACGTGGCGGGCCTACGGCGGCGGGGCGTACGCGTCCACCGCCGACAGGGCCAGCCGCGAGCAGCAGATCGCCATAGCGACAAAGGTGCAGCGCGCCAGCGGCTGGGGCGCCTGGCCGGTCTGCTCGGGCCGCGCCGGCGCCACCGGCAGCGCCCCCTCCGCGGACGCGCCGAAGCCCTCGAAGCCGGCCGGGAAGTCCACCGGGAAGTCCACCGGCAAGCCGGCCGCGAAGTCGACCACGGCGACGACCGCGCCGAAGCAGCGCACCGAGACCGCCGAGAAGAAGGTCGTACGGCGCACGATGCCGCGCTACGAGCGGGCCACGCCCGCCGACGGCACGGGCCGGACCTCCGCGGACCGCGCCGACCGCAACGCCACCCGCGCCGCCCTGGTCTCCGTCCTGCGCGGCCCCGAGGAGCGGTCGTCCGCCCCGGCCGTGCCCGGCCCGGTCGTCCCGGCCTGGTGGCCGAACTGGTGACGAGCCGTCACCGCGGCGGACGTACGGCCGCGCCGGCCTGAGTCCTGAGCCCTGTGGCCCTGAGCCCTGAGTCCTGTGCCCCGCCCGGGTGTGGTCCACCCGGGTGGGGCACGGGCCGTTCGGAGCGGCGTGCGCCCGATCCGGCGCTCGGGTGTGCTTAGCGTGGGCCGATGAGCGATCAGTCGTCGTATCGTCATATCGTCTCCACCCGCGCCTCGGTGCGGGTCGCGGTGGCCGTCGCCCGCGCCGCCGCCACCCTGGCCGCGCTCGGCGCGGCCGTCCTGCTCCCGGCCGCCGTCGCGCCCACCGCGTCGGCCACGGACGGCGGGACCGCCGCCGGACCGCTGGCCGCGGCGCCCCTGGCAGCGGCGCCACCGGCCGTACCGCGAGCCGTACGCGTACCGCAGTCCGCACGCGTACCGCGAACCGCACCCGTACGGCAGGCGTGGCCCGCGGAAGGCGTGCAGCCGCAGCGGCCCTTGCAGCCGGTCCGGGAGCCGGTCCAGGAGGCCGTCGCCTTCCAGGCCGCGCGGGCCGCCGCCGGGTCGCCGACCGTCTGGGACCGGATCGCGATGTGCGAGAGCAGCGGCAATTGGCACATCAACACCGGCAACGGCTACTACGGGGGCCTGCAGTTCTGGCAGCCCACCTGGGAGCAGTTCGGCGGCCTCGCCTACGCCAGGCGCGCCGACCTCGCCGAGCCGGCCGAGCAGATCGCGGTCGCCGAGGAGGTGCTGAAGGTGCAGGGCTGGGACGCCTGGCCGGTCTGCGCCAAGCGGCAGGGCCTGACCGGCCGCAACCACATCGTGCACACCGTCAGGAGCGGCGAGACGCTCTCCGGCATCGCCCGCTCGTACGCCACCCCCGGCGGCTGGCAGCAGCTCTACCGGCTCAACAAGGCCGTCATCGGCCCCGATCCCGACCGGCTGATCCCGGGCACCGTCCTCACCGTCAACTGACGCCCGCGGGCGCCCTCTCGCCGCTCGTCGGCGCGCGAGCCCCGCGTGCCGACGGGTGCCGACGGGCGCCGTCAGGTGTGCCGACGGGCGGCGCGGCCGAGTTGCTACGGTCGTCGGTGCGGGCCGCCCGGCCCGCACCGACCGGGGGACAGGGACACGGCACCCGCATGCGCATCACGTTCTTGATACACACCACGTACGCGATCGGCGGCACGATCCGCACCGTCCGCAATCTCGCGGCCGAACTGGCCGACGAGCACGACGTCGAGATCGTCTCGGTGTTCCGCGACCGCGAGCGGCCGGAGTTCGACTACGACCCGCGCGTGCGGCTGCGTCACCTTGTCGACATCCGCAAGGGCGCCGCCGACAGTGTCCTGGACGACCCGCGCCATGGGCTGCCGTCCGCGATCTTCCCGTCCTCCGACCGGCGGCACGCCCTCTACAGCCCGATCACCGACGAGCGCATCGGGGAGTGCCTGGCCGGACTCGACACCGATGTGCTGGTCGGCACCAGGCCGGGCCTGAACGTGCACCTCGCCCGCCAGGCGCCGCGCGGCATCGTCCGGGTCGCCCAGGAGCACCTGACGCTCGACACGCACTCCACGCGCCTCGTGCTGGCCCTGCGCCGCCACTACCCGGCCCTGGACGCCGTCACGACCACCACCGAGGCCGACGCGGCCGTCTACCGCCGCCGGATGCCGGGCGTGCGGGTCGCCGCCATTCCCAACAGCGTGCCGCCCGCCGCCACCGCGCCCTCGGACTGCGCCGCGCACGTCGTGGTCGCCGCCGGGCGGCTCACCGAGGTCAAACGCTACGACGACCTGATCCGCGCCTTCGCGGCCGTCCGCGACAAGCGCCCCGACTGGACGCTGCGGCTGTACGGCTCCGGGCGCGAGCGCGCCGCACTCGCCGCGCTGATCGCCGAACTCGGCCTGGGCGAGCACGTCCGGCTGATGGGCGCCGTGTCGCCGATCGAGCCGGAGCTGGCCAAGGGGTCCGTGCTGGCCGTCACCTCCACCATGGAGTCCTTCGGCATGACGCTGGTCGAGGGCATGCGGGCCGGTCTGCCGGTGGTCGCCACCGACTGCCCGCTCGGGCCGCGCGAGATCGTCGACCAGGGCGTGACCGGTCTGCTGGTGCCGCCGCGCGACATCGACGCGATCACGGGCGCGCTGCTTTCGGTCATCGAGGACGACGAGCGGCGCAAGGAGATGGGGCGCGCCGCGCTGGCCGCCGCCGGGCGCTACGACCCCGCGCTCGTCGCCCGCCGGCACGTGGCGCTGTACCAGCGCCTGCTGGACGACCGTGCCGCCGCCGGCGCCCGCCCCCGTGCCGCGGTCCGCGCCTCGGCCGGCCGGGCGCTGGGCGCCTTCCTGTCGGCGGGCGACATGACGGGCGCGGCCGTACGGAAGGCCGCCCGCCGGCGCCGGCCGACCGTATAAGAGCGAATCGCTTACCCAATTCCGTGCTCTTCATGCTCACGGACCCGTGAGTAACCGGAGGCATTGCGCAGATGCTGTGCGGGAGTTGTGTGCACCGGGAATTCGGTGACCGGCGGGTAATCGTGGCGGCGGGCAAACCGGGGCCCACGATCCGTGACAGAAATGTGATGATCAAGGTCGCCCGGGTCACCGGAACGCCTACCGTGGCGGTATGTCACACAACCCGCACAATCCACTGAGCCGGCCGAATCCGAGCGACGACCTCGACGCATATCTCGGCCTTGACGCACGGGAGGCCGAGCGCCGGGCCGAGGAGCGGGGCTGGCGGACCGTACGCAGCCTGCCGCCCGGCGCGATCGTCACCATGGAGTACGTCGCCGGGCGGCTGAATTTCACCGTGGACGCCGGTCGCGTCCAGCGCTGCTGGCAGGGCTGAATCCGGCTCCGGGCGCCTTTGAGCGGCTGAGCGGCCCGCTCAGCCCGCGATGCCCCGGCCGCGCACCTGCTGGTGCGCCAGCGGGGTCGTGGGCCTGCCCGGACGCTCGACCGGCGGGCGGCGGCTGCCGACCGGGGTGAGCGGGGTGCGCTCATTGCGGCCGGTGGGCGGCCGGCCGGGCGCGTGCGGGCCGGTGGCGGTCGCCACGGAGGCCGGGCCGGTGGCCGCGGCCGCCGTCGCCGTGGTGGCGCCGCGCGCCCCCGCGCCGACCGTCTCGCGGGGCAGCTGCCCGTCCTCGTCCGAGCCCACGCCGGCACCCGTGACGGTGCCGGGCAGCCCGTCGGCGGGACCGCCCGCCGTTCCCGTCGCCGTCCGCTGCGAGACCAGCACAGGGCCCACGGCCGGGCGCACGGTCACGCCGGAAGTACCCGCGCCGGAGCGCAGCCGGGCCCAGGCGAGCACCAGGAATTCCTCCGCCCGCGCCATGGCGGGCTCGAACCACGGCAGCGCCAGCAGGATCAGCAGCCCCGCGGCCCAGCCGAGCAGCACATCGCTCACCCAGTGCGTACCGAGGTAGACGGTCGTGGCGCCCACCCCGAGCGCGAGCAGCGCGCTCACCACGGAGCCCAGCCTGCGGGCCCGCGGAGTGGTGGCCAGATACGCCAGAACCCCCCAGGTCACCACCGCGTTCGCGGTGTGACCCGAGGGAAATATGTCGCCGCCGGCGAACATCTCGGCGGAGCCCACGGTCGTCGCGTAGTGCGGCCCGAGCCGCCCGAGACCGTACTTGACGGCTCCCACGGTGATGTTCAGCAGCAGCAGGGAGGTGCCGAGGACCAGCAGCGGGTGGAGTGTGCGGTACCGCCACGCGCGCCAGCCCAGCCAGGCCAGCACCATCACGGCGGTGGGCCCGCGCTGACCGAGAACGACGAAATAATCCAGGAACGCGTGGATTTGCGGCCATTGTTTGTAGGGCCGCCAGAGCATGACCTGCCAGTCCAGCGTCACCAGTTTCGAAGTGGTGAGAACGCCCACGACGATCGCCACGTAGACCGCCAGCGTCGAACCGAACAGCCACACACGCGTTCGGCTCATCCGCGGCAGGTCGCGGGTGGTCGGGCGCTCCGCGGGACGGAGACGCTTCTCATCGGTTCGCACTCAATCGACGTTACAGCGTGTGACGGCACAGTTCGGCCGAACGGGCTGCTTTGTAATGACGATGTGATGTGGAGTGCGTCTCATGGACCCTTTGGCGGCCGGGATTGCGGCGGAATACGGGAGCGGCTGGAGTTTATGTTCGGGTGTTGATACTCACAGGATCGGTGCGACACGGCTCTCTTATTTATTGCTTATTTCCCTCACCTTTCTCCGGAGTTTCCCTGCCCCTACCCGCCCCGACGCCTCCGTCCGGCGCCCGCGGCGACGCCCTGGTGACGGCCCGGCGGACACCCGGTGGTGATCAGGTGTCGCGCACCACAGGCCGGGAGCGGGGTCTCGCGTACGCTGACGTCTCACTCGTTCGTGGAGGTATGCGCGTATGGCACGGCCGGTCAGCAGGTGGACCATCCTGTGCGTGCTCTGCGTCAGCCTGCTGATCGTCGCCCTCGACGCGACCGTCCTGCACGTGGCGGTCCCCGCCCTCACCGCCGACCTGCGGCCCGGCGCCCAGGACCTGCTGTGGATCGTGGACGCCTATCCGCTGATCGCCGCCTCCCTGCTGATCCTCTTCGGGACGCTCGGTGACCGGATCGGCCGCCGCAAGGTGCTGCTCATCGGCTACGCGCTGTTCGGCGTCGCCTCCGCGCTGGCCGCCTTCGCCCCGAACGCGCACGTACTGATCGCCGCCCGCGCGCTGCTCGGGGCCGGCGGCGCCATGATCATGCCTGCCACTTTGTCGATACTGCGACAAGTCTTCCCCGACCGCCGCGAGCGGGCGATGGCGATCGGCCTGTGGAGCGCGGTCGCCGCGGTCGGCGCCGCCGTCGGCCCGGTGCTCGGCGGCTTCCTCGTCGAGCACTTCTGGTGGGGCTCGGTCTTCCTGGTCAACATCCCGCTGATGGCGGTGATGTTCGTGGCCGGCCGGGCGCTGCTGCCGGAGTCCCGGGGGAGCACGGACGGCCCCTGGGACGTCCTGGGTGCGGTCGCCGCCGCCCTCGGTGTGCTGGGCGTGGTCCTCGGCATGAAGCGGATCGGCGGCGGCGCGAGCCCGCTGGACGCGTCCGCCTTCGTCCCGCTGCTGGCCGGTGCGGGGCTGCTGTGCTGGTTCATACGGCGGCAGCGCCGCCGCGCGCATCCGCTGATCGACATCCGGATGTTCGACCGGCCCGCCTTCTCCACCGCGGTCGGCTGCATCGTGCTGGCCATGCTCGCGCTGGTCGGCCTGGAACTGATCGCGGTGCAGTATCTGCAACTGGTCCTCGGCCTCAGCCCGCTCCAGACCGGCCTGCGGCTGCTGCCGCTCACCTTCGCCGCGATGGCCGCCGGGCTGTTCGGCTCCCGCATGCTGCACGCCTTCGGACCGCGCCGGATGGTCTCCGGCGGCTTCGTCCTGACCGCCGTGGCCGTGCTCGCGCTGACCGCGATGGGCCAGGGCGACCGGCCCGCGCTGCTCACCACCGCCTCCGTCCTGCTCGGCTTCGGCCTGGAGACCACGCTCTTCGGCGCGTACGAGTCGATGCTCAGCGAATCCGCCGCGCACCAGGCGGGCGGTGCGGCGGCGATCGGCGAGACCTCGTACCAACTGGGCGCCGGGATGGGCATCGCGCTGCTCGGCAGTGTGATGAACGCCGCCTACGCGCCGGGCGTCGCCCACACCCCCGGGGTGAGCGCCGCCGACGGCGCCAAGGCGGGCCGCTCGCTGGGCGAGGCGTACGACGTCGCCGACCGGATCGGCGGCGGTTCCGGCGCGGCGCTGCGGCACGCCGCCCGGCACTCCTTCGTCACCGGGCTGCATATGACGCTGCTGGTGAGCGCCGGACTGCTGCTCGGCGGGGCGCTGGCCGCGCTGCGGCTGCCCCGCGTCATGGAGTGCGGCGGCGAGAAATGGCCGGCCGAACTCGAACCGGCGCTCGCGACGCGTGCCGAGCCCGCGACGGCGGGCCGGTCTGGACGCGCGGCGCACTGATCCGTAACGTCGGCGCCGAGCCGTGGGTCACTACCAGCGCTGGTTTCCCCGTGCGCACCCTCACCCTCTTCTGCCGTGCCGGAGGTCCACCCGCCATGCCCGGAGCCGCAACCCCGCCCTTCGACCCGTACGACCCGCTCGGCCTGGACGACCTGCTCACCCCCGAGGACCTGGCGATCCGCGACACCGTACGGAAGTGGGCCGCCGACCGTGTCCTGCCGCACGTCGCCGAGTGGTACGAGCGCGGCGAGCTGCCCGGCATCCGGGAACTGGCCCGCGAACTGGGCGGCATCGGCGCCCTCGGCATGCCGCTGACCGGCTACGGCTGCGCGGGCGCCACCGCCGTCCAGTACGGCCTGGCCTGCCTGGAACTGGAGGCCGCCGACTCCGGCATCCGCTCGCTGGTCTCGGTGCAGGGCTCCCTCGCGATGTACGCCATCCACCGTTACGGCTCGGAGGAGCAGAAGCAGCGCTGGCTGCCGTCGATGGCCGCGGGCGAGGTCATCGGCTGCTTCGGCCTGACCGAACCCGACCACGGCTCCGACCCGGCGGCGATGCGCACCCGAGCGGTACGGGACGGCTCCGACTGGGTGCTGAGCGGCCGCAAGATGTGGATCACCAACGGCTCGGTCGCCGGGGTCGCCGTCGTCTGGGCCCAGACCGCCGACTCACCGTCCGGCATCCGCGGCTTCGTCGTCCCCACCGACACCCCCGGCTTCTCCGCCCCCGAGATCCACCACAAGTGGAGCCTGCGCGCCTCGGTCACCAGCGAACTCGTCCTGGACGACGTACGGTTGCCCGCCGACGCCGTACTGCCCGAGGTCGGCGGACTGCGCGGCCCGCTGAGCTGCCTCAGCCACGCGCGCTACGGCATCGTGTGGGGCGCGATGGGCGCCGCCCGCAGCAGCTTCGAGGCCGCGCTCGACTACGCCAGGACCCGCGAGCAGTTCGGCCGGCCGATCGGCGGCTTCCAGCTCACCCAGGCCAAACTGGCCGACATGGCGGTGGAACTGCACAAGGGCGTCCTGCTCGCCCACCACCTGGGCCGCCGGATGGACGCCGGCCGGCTGCGCCCGGAACAGGTCAGCTTCGGCAAGCTCAACAATGTGCGCGAGGCGATCGAGATCTGCCGCACCGCCCGCACGATCCTCGGCGCCAACGGGATCTCGCTCGAATACCCCGTGATGAGGCACGCGACCAACCTGGAGTCCGTGCTCACCTACGAGGGCACGGTGGAGATGCACCAGCTGGTGCTGGGCAAGGCACTCACCGGACTCGACGCCTTCCGCGGCTGAGGCGGCGGCGCGGTCCGGTGAGGGCCCTGTTCAGTTCTGGTTGAAGAAGCCGTCGCCGCCGCGCTTGGCGTCGGCGTTCATCACCGAGTAGTCGGCGGGGGTGAGCAGGAAGACGCGGGTCGCGACGCGCTCGATGGAGCCGCGCAGGCCGAAGGTGAGGCCGGCGGCGAAGTCGACGACGCGCTTGGCGTCGCTCGGCTCCATGCCGGTGAGGTTCACGATGACCGGGACACCGTCGCGGAACAGCTCGCCGATGCCGCGCGCGTCCCGGAAACCGTCCGGGGTCACGGTGGCGATCCTGCGGCCCTGCTCCTCGGCGGTCTCGGTGGCCACCCGCACCCGCGGGTCGGTCACCCACGTGTCAGCACGCTCGGAGCCCTCGCCGTAGTCGGCGTACTCCTCGTCGTAGTAACCCTCGCCGCCGTTGTCGTCGACGAGGCCCAGCCAGGCACTCGCCCGTCGAACCGATCCCATGGACGCCTCCTCTCTCACACGGTCAGTACCGTCCGCAGTCCTATGGTCGTCCATGATGTGGATGATGTGCCAAGCGGATTGCCGCCACCCAGGCGACTTGTGACGGTACTGGCACACACGATAGTGGCGGATCGTCAGGTGGCCACAGGTGTCTGCAAGGTGACGATCCGATGGGAACGCCCTCCTCGTCCGGGTGACGGGCAGGGCCGTACGGCCCTACGCGTGTCGCGCGGAGGGTACGCGGGCGGCGATCGGCGGTCCCGCGAGCGGCTCCGCGGGACCCTTTCCAGGTCAATCGACCCCTGGTCAGCGGGGGATTGGCGGTAGCATGACCGCCGATCGCCGGGGGAACGTCAACGGGGGAGTCATGTTCGGGATCATCAGGCCGTGCCGGCACCGTATGTCCGAGGGTCTGGCCGCCTCGTGGCTCGCGCACTTGTGCGGGCTGTGTCTCGCTCTGCGGGACGGACACGGGCAGTTCGCCAGGATCGCCACCAACTACGACGGGCTGATCGTCTCGGTGCTCGTCGAGGCGCAGACGGCGGCGGGGGCCGACGGCGCCGCCGGCCGGCGCAAGGCCGGACCGTGTCCGCTGCGCGGCATGCGCACCGCGCCGGTCGCGATGGGCGAGGGCGCGCGGCTGGCCGCGGCGGTCTCGCTCGTGCTGGCCTCGGCGAAGATGCGCGACCATGTCGAGGACGCCGACGGGGCGTTCGCGCGGCGGCCGGTCGCCGCCGCGGCCCGGGGCGTGGCCCGCCGCTGGGACCGGGCGGGCGCGCGGACCGGCGACAGCCTGGGCTTCGACACCGCGGTGCTGCTCGACGCGGTCGGCCGGCAGGGCGCGATCGAGGCGGCGGCCGGCCCCGGCACCTGTCTGCTGACGGTCACCGAGCCCACCGAGACCGCGACCGCCGCGGCCTTCGCGCACACCGCCGTACTCGCCGGACGGCCCGCCAACCGGGCGCCGCTGGAAGAGGCCGGGCGGCTGTTCGGGCGGCTCGCGCATCTGCTGGACGCCGTCGAGGACCTGGCGGAGGACACCCGTACCGGCGCCTGGAATCCGCTCACCGCGACCGGCACCGACCTGACCGAGGCCCGGCGGCTGTGCGACGACGCGCTGCACGGCATACGCCTGGCGCTGCGCGACACCGACTTCGCCGGCTCCTCCTCGGGCCGGCTCACGCATGTGCTGCTCGTCCACGAGTTGGGGCGGTCGGTGGACCGGGCCTTCGGCACCGGCGGCTGCTCGCACGTCGGCACGGCGCCGTCCGCCGCCTCGCCCCCGCCGGGCGGCAACCCGTACGCGCCGCCTCCGCCGGGCGGCAATCCGTACGGGCCCTACGGTCCGGGGCAGAGCCCGTACGCGCCGGGCGGTCCCGGCGGCCCCGGGGGATTCCCGCCGCCGCCCGAACCGCCGCGCAGGCGCGGGCTGATCATGGGCTGCCTGGTGTACGCCGGCATGTGCTGCACCTGCGAACTGTGCTGCCGCGAGCACGACGACCCGTGGAGCGGACAGCGCCGCGACTCCTGGTGCAGCAACTGCGACTGCGACGGCTGCTCGGACTGTTGTGACTGCTGCGATTGCTGTGATGGCTGCGACTGTTGCGACTGCGGGTGCGACTGCTGAGCCGGTGACGGCGGGTCCGTGAGCGGGAGGTGTGTTCCGGGGTAGGGGTCCGGAGACGTGATCCGGTGGTCGCGGGGTACGCCCGAGGGAGGGCGGCGAGCGGCGGGCATGCGTGTGTGAGGACGGGACGATCCGTCGGAGAAGGTCAGCCGCGACGACAGGAGGCGGACCACACCCGACCGAAGTCGATGTGGCCGCGAGTGACGAGCCGACAGCTACGCATGCGCACAGTGCAGCAGCCGGGCCGCCGATCCGTCAACCGCGCTGAGACGCGCTGTCCAGCACCTGGACATGCTTGACAGCGGGCGACGGCGTCGGCATAGCCTCGTGCCAAGCCCTGGTGGGCGCCGCCGCGTTGAGGGACGCGGCGGCCTGTGTGAAGACGACTCCCGTGCCCCTTCCGCGCGTCCACGGAGCCTTCGCATGTCCGCTGCCTTCTCTCCCTCGTCCTCCTCCGCCTCTTCGGCTTCGCCTGCCTCCCCTGCCGCGTCCTCGGGCCCGCCCGCTGCCGGTATACCCCTGCCGCCCGCACCCGCCGTCCGGCGCCGTACCCGTACGCTCCACCTCGCCGCGTCGATCGACGGCCCCGACCCGTACGAGGCGGCCGCGTACGTCGAACTCGCGCGGCTCGCGGAGGGCGGCGCGCTGGACTTCGTCACGGTGGACGACTGCGGACCGGACTGCGGACCGCCGGAAGGACCGGGCCCGGGCGGCGCCGGTACGCGGCCGGGGCCGCTCGACATCCTCGCCGCCGTCGTGCCCGCGACCGGCCGGATCGGGCTCGTCCCCACCGTGACCGCGGGGACCGCGGGGGCCGGGGGAGCGGCGGACGCCCGCCGGATCGCCGCGGCGGTCGGCGCGCTCGACCGGGCAGGCGGCGGCCGGGCGGGCTGGACGCTGCGGCCGGCACCCGGCCCGGCCGGCCCGGACGAGGCGCGGTGGCGGGCGGCGGAGGCCGTCGCGGTGGCGGTCGCGCGCGAGTGGGGCGCCGCCGCCGGCCCCGGGGCGCCGCGGAATGTGCCGGTCACCGCGGTGGACGCGACGGAACCCGGCGCGCGCGGACTCGCCGCCCGGCACGCCGACATCGCCTTCGTCCGCGCCGCCAACCCCGGCCGCGCCGGGCTGATCCGCGACGAACTGCGGGCGCTGGCGACCGGGGCCGGCCGCGATCCGGACCGGCTGCTGGTGCTCGCGGACCTCTGCGTCGATCTCGGCGGAGGTGAACTCGGCCCCGAACCCGGCGTCGAGATCACGCTCGCACCGGACGGCGCGGGCCGCGTGCTGTTCGGCGGCGGCCCCGTCGACCTGGCGGAACTGATCGCCGAGTGGCAGCAGGAGGGCGCGGTCGACGGCTTCCGCATCCGGCCGGTGGAGCCGCGCCGCGACCTGGAGCGCTTCGTCAACGGCACCGCCGCGCTGCTCCAGCACCGCGGTCTGTTCCGTTCCTTCCACCCGGGCGCGACCCTGCGCGAGCACCTCGGGCTGCACCGCCCGCCGCCGAGGCCGTGATCCGGACCGTGGTGAACGCCGCCCCGCCGTACCCGGGAGCCCTGCCCGTGCCCGTGCCCGTGTCCGTGTCCGGGAACCTGCTGCTCGTACCCGAGAACCCCCACGTACCCGAGAACCCGCACGTCACCGCCGCGTGAGCGCGTCAGCCCGCGCGGCCCGTATGGAAGGCTTGGTCGTCATGAGCGCAGAAGCAGAAACGGTTCTTGCCTGGAAGCGGTGGCACGAGCGACGGGTGGAGACCGTCTCGGCGCCGTACGGCCCGCTGGCCCTGATCGGGACGTACTGGCTCGACGATCTCGACGGTGCCGGGGAGGGCGGCGAGGGCGGGACGATCCCCGGGCTGCCCGGCCGCTGGCGGCAGCGCGACGGGGCCGTGGTGCACGAGGTGGACGGCGTGGCCACCACCCTGGAGGCCGAGGGCGAGCCGCTGATCCTGCCCGACGGCCGCAAACTGCTGGCGATCGTCCGCGAGGGCCTGCTCGCCGTCCGGGTCTGGGACCCCGAGTCGCCCGCCCGCCGCGCCTTCGCGGGCATCGCGGCCTTCGAGCCCGACGAGCGCTGGGTGGTGCCCGCCGTCTTCCGCCCCTTCGACGCCGAGGGAGGCGTCCGTACCGTCCGGGTGCCGAACGCGGACGGCAAGGAGCGCGGCCTCGGCCTCGGCGGCGAACTCGCCTTCACCGTCGACGGCACCGAGCACACCCTCTCCGTCACAGTCGAGGACAGCGGTCGGCTGTGGGCCGTCGTCGCGGACGCGACCAGCGGGGCCGCGTCCTTCCGCTTCCGTTTCCTGTACGCGCCGGCGCCGGCCGCCGACGGTTCGCTGACCCTGGACCTGAACCGTACGACGCTGCCGCCGTGCGCCTTCGCGGACGCCTTCATCTGCCCGTTCCCGCCGCCCGGCAACACACTGCCGTTCGCGCTCGAAGCGGGGGAGCGGGCCGTTCTCACCGCGTGACTCGTTCTCACCGGATGAGTCCCACGGACTGAGACGGCGTCACATCCGGTTGCCCCGGCGGTTTTCCGGCCGCCGGGGCACCGCCGTGTCGCGGTGGGACGCGGGGAAATCGGGGGTGCGCACGGCTCCTGAGCGGCCAACACGCCTTCCTTGAACAGAGCTTGGGAAGATCTTGGGTGGGCCATGGGTGGACGCGCGGCGGGATCGCCCGGCCGAAACGCGCCCTTGTGTGTTGCCTGTGGGGTCTGAATACTCCCATGGGTACTTGTCAGGCACATGAGGCGTTCGACTATCGGTGCGCGCCTGACGGTACATCGACAAATCCCCCCGCCCCCTCCACCCCCACAGGAGGATCCGAGTGAAGACCAATCGGCGCATACAGCTGCTGGCCGTCACCTCCGGCCTGATAGCCGCCACCGCCATCGCGCTCCCCGCGGCGAGCGCGGCCCCCGCGGCCAAGGCCACCCCCGAGAAGGCCGCCACCCTCGTCGCCCACCTGGGCGCCGACAGCACCGCGGGCACCTACTACGACACGGCGAGCAGGACCACCGTCGTCAACGTCACCACCCAGGCCGCGGCCGACTCCGTCCGCGCGGCCGGCGCCACCCCCCGCCTGGTCACGCACAGCGCCGCCCAGCTCGCCAAGGCGGGCGACGCCACCAAGGCCGCCGACGTCGCGGGCAGCGCCTGGTCCGTCGACCCGCGCAGCAACACCCTGGAGATCAACGTCGACAGCCGGGTCACCGCCGCCCAGCTCGCGCAGCTCAAGAAGTCCACGGCCGGGTACGGCGACGCCGTGCACATCACCCGGGTCGCGGGCACGTTCAGCCCGCTGCTGTCCGGCGGCGACACCGTACAGACCACCCAGTGGCGCTGCTCGGTCGGCTTCAACGTCCGCAGCGGCAGCACCTACTACTTCCTGACCGCCGGTCACTGCACCGAGGGCAAGCCCGCCTACTACACCGGCTCCGGCACCTACATCGGCCCGACGACCGGGACCAGCTTCCCGGGCAACGACTACGGCATCGTCCGCTACGACTCCTCCGTCGCCCACGACGGCACCGTCGGCAGCCAGGACATCACCAGCGCCGCCAACGCCTACGTGGGCGAGTCCGTCAAGCGGCGCGGCTCCACCACCGGCATCCACAGCGGCACCGTCCAGGCGCTCAACGCCACCGTGAACTACGGCGCCGACGGCATCGTCTCCGGTCTGATCAAGACCAACGTCTGCGCCGAGCCCGGCGACAGCGGCGGCTCCCTCTACGACGGCACCAAGGCCATCGGCCTGACCTCCGGCGGCAGCGGCAACTGCTCCTCCGGCGGGACGACCTACTTCCAGCCGGTGACCGAGGCGCTCAGCGCGTACGGCGTCAGCGTCTACTGATCCCCGTCCTCTGATCCCGTCTTCTGATCCCCCTCGGGATCCTTCGAAGTTCCTCCGTGGCCGGCGCCCCCACCGCACCCTGCGCGGTGGGGGCGCCGGTTCGTACAGACTGGACGGCATGCTGGAAACGTCGGCGCGGCTGCTGCGCCTCCTCTCGCTGCTCCAGTCGCGCCGCGACTGGACCGGGCCCGACCTCGCCGAGCGGCTGAACGTCACCCCGCGCACCGTCCGCCGCGACGTCGAGCGGCTGCGGGCGCTCGGCTACCCCGTGCACGCGGCGCCCGGCACCGCGGGCGGCTACCGGCTCGGCGCGGGCGCCGCGCTGCCGCCGCTGCTGCTCGACGACGAGGAGGCTGTGGCCGTCGCGCTCTGCCTGCGCACCGGGGCGGGCGGCAGCGTCGAGGGCATCGAGGAGACCTCGGTACGGGCGCTGGCCAAGCTGGAACAGGTGCTGCCGTCCCGGCTGCGGCACCGCGTCCAGGCGATGCAGGCGATCACCGTACGGCCGCGCGGCGCGGGCCCGACGGTCGGTCAGGAGGTGCTGACCGTGATCGGTGCCGCCTGCCGGGACCGCGAGCGGCTGCGCTTCGACTACCGCGACCACAGCGGCGCGGCCAGCCGCCGGGCGGTCGAGCCGTACCGGCTGGTGCACCACGGACGGCGCTGGTACCTGCTCGCCTACGACGTCGACCGCGCCGACTGGCGGACCTTCCGGGTCGACCGGATCGAGCCCAAGACGCCCACGGGGCCGCGCTTCACACCCCGTGAACTGCCCGAGGACGCCGCCGAGTACGTCGCCAAGGGCGTCACCTCGCGCGCGTACCGCTTCCAGGCGCGGATCGTGCTGCACGCGCCCGTCGGCACCGTCCAGCAGACCTGGGCGGGTTTCGGCACCGTCGTCCCGCTCGACGCGGACACCTGCGAACTGACCACCGGCTTCGAGTCGTTGGACGCGCTGGCGATGTTCGTCGGCATGCTCGGCGTGGACTTCGAGGTGCGGGAACCGCCCGAACTGGCCGACCACCTGCGGGTGGTGGCCCGGCGGCTGTCCCGCGCGGCGGACCCCCCGCGCGGCACGACGTCACGCTCGCCGGGGTAGGCGGTGGCGTACGGGCGCGCCACGGGCGGTACGCGCCGCGCGGTGCGGGTCAGTCCAACGGGCCGCTGGTGGCGCCCTGTTCGCGGCCCCAGCCGTACGCCCGGTCGGCGCGCAGCGAGATCACCAGCCGGCGGTCGGCGACCATCGCGGCGCGGTACTCGTCCCAGTCGGGGTGCTCGCCCTGGATCGCGCGGTACAGCGCGATCAGCTCCTCCACGGTGTCGTCGTGCGGATCAGCGGCCACCGGGGTCAGCCCGGCGTCGCCCTCGGCGACCAGATACGCGCCGAGGTCGGGCGTGGAGACGTAGAAGCTGGCCCGGGGGTCGCGGCGCAGATTGCGGGTCTTGGCGCGGTCGTCGGTCGCCGAGATCCGGATCGTCCGGGTCGGGTCGTCGTAGTGGAACGACACATTGGACAACTGCGGGCGTCCGTCCCGCTTCAGCGTGACGAGCACGCCGTTGCGCTGCCGCCGGAGAAGGTCGAACAGCGGGTGGGCGGCTGATTCCTGGCTCATCGTTGCTCACTTCCGGTCGGTGGTGGTTCCGGTCGGTGGTGGTTCGGTCGGTGGTGTTCCGGGCCCTGCTCGGTGAGGGGGGAACGCTGTCGTCGCGGCGCCGATTCCGCGTGGGGTGGCCGTGCGGGTCATCCGCCGAGCGGGAAGACGGTGTCCTCCGCCCACCGCGTCCCGTCGAAGACCACCAGTCGGACCTCCGCGACCCGGGTCCGCAGCCCCGGCAGCGCCCCGGCGCACTCCTCCTCCACCGCGGCGCACACCGCGTCCGACTGGCCCTGCGCGACGGTCAGATGGGGCGCGGGATCGCCGAAGGCGCCTCCGTACGGCGGGGCCTCGGGCCAGCGCGCCACCACGGCCGAGGTCAGCGCCCGTACCGGTCCGTCCGGCTCCGGCGCCAGCCACAGCAGGCCGGGGAAGCGGCCGAAGCGGGGGAAACGCACCTCGAACGGGGCGTGCCCCGTGAAGATCCCCGCCAGCTCCGCCCGTGTCCGCGCGTCGATCCGTCCGGCGGGCAGGAACGGATACAGCACGGTGAGATGCGGCGGCACCCCCTCCGCCGCGACCGGGTCGTACCGTTTCCTGACCTCGCCCACCACGGTTTCCGCCTCCGGGACCACCGCCACCAGAGCGGTGGTCCCGGCCGGGCGCCGCCGCCCGCCCGGCCCTGTTTCTTTCTCCGCCCCCGTGTCTGTTCCCGTTGTTGTTTTCGCTTCCGCGTGCGGCTCACCCATGCCCCGCATCGTCCCCCGCCCGGTGTGCCCGCCGCCATCGAACACTCCGGCTCGCGGCGACGGCGCGACAACTTGCCGCGCTCGAACGATTGTGCGAATGTCGGGGGCATGGGTGCAGTGCTGGCGGCGGACGATCGGGCAGGGCGCGGTGGAGCCGCCGGACCTGGGGGTTTGTGGGATTCTCTGCTGCCCGGCGGACGGTTGCGGGCGGGCACGGTGACCACCGTCGGCGGGGACAACGGGCTGCTGCTCGCCCTGGCCGCCGAGGCCGTACGGCGGCGCCCGGGGGCCGGATGGGCGGCCGTGGGGCTGCCGTCCCTGGGGGTACCGGCCGCGCGGGACGCCGGTCTGGACGCGGGGGCGGGACTGTGGGTGGACACACCCGGCGGGCGCTGGCCGCAGGTGCTGTCGCTGCTGATGTCGGCGGTACCGGTGATCCTGCTCGGCGCGTACGGGACGGTGCCCGGCCGGGTCACCCGCCGGGTGGCGGGGCAGGTGCGGGCCCAGGGGGCGGTACTGCTGGTGGCCGGCCCCTGGGAGGGCGCCGACCTGCGGCTTCGGGTGGCCGAGGCGCGGTGGTACGGGCTCGACCGCGGGCACGGTGTGCTGCGCCATCGCCTGGTGACGGTGGAGGCGTCCGGGCGTGGCGTTGCGGGCGGTGCCCCGCGCCGGACGCAGTTGTGGCTGCCCGGCCCCACCGGGGCAGTGATGCCCCCGGAGTCGGAGGACGAGCTGCCCGGCGAGCTGGTGCGGCGGGACCGGGTCCTGCGCGTGGCGGGGTGAGTCGGCGTGCGGGTACTGGTGTCGTGGATACCGGACTGGCCGGTGATCACCTCCGGGCTGCCGGCGGGGGAGCCGGTGGCGGTGCTGTCCGGGGACGGGCGGGTGGTGGCGTGTTCCGCCGCGGCCAGGGCGGCCGGGGTACGGCGCGGGATGCGGGTGCGGCAGGCGCGGTCCCGCTGCCCCTGGCTGCGGGTCGTCGAACGTGATCCGGCGGCCGAGACCCGGGAGTTCGAACCGGTGGTGCGGCGGCTGGAGACGGAGGTGATGCCCCGGCTGGAGGTGATCAGGCCCGGCATGGTGGCGGCCCCCGCCCGCGGCCCGGCCCGCTACTGGGGCGGCGAGGCGGAGCTGACCGCCC
>NZ_FONG01000033.1 GCF_900112845.1 Actinacidiphila alni | reverse complement strand
GATCGTGGAGTCGACCGCGACGACCCAGTCGAGGTCGCCTTCGGCATCGGCCTGGGCCAGCAGTGCGGTGAAGACCTTCTCCCAGGTCCCGTCCGCGGCCCACATCCGCAGCCGGTTGTGAGCGCCCTTCCACGATCCGAAGTGCTCGGGCAGATCCATCCATGGCGTCCCGGTGCGGTACTTGAACGCGATCGCGTCGATCACCTGCCGGTGATCCCGCCACCGCCCACCCCGCCGAGGCGTCCGATCAGGCAGCAACGGCTCAATCCGCGCCCACTGCGCATCAGTCAACGACACACCCAGACCAACGATCCGATGATCTGAAAGAAACGCCCTAGGCGGAACGCCCGTGCAGCTGCCCAGATAAGTCAACGCCCTAGATGTATTGGCCCAGCGCGTTATCTCTGCTTCCGCTCCAAAAACACCACCGGGCAGTTCAGCACGTCGGCAATCCTCTGTAGGTTGGTCGGTGTCGCGCTTCGCCACCCCGATTCGATCTCGTTCATCAACTACTCGGAGACACCGACGGCTTGCGCGAGTGCCCGCTTGGTGAGCCCTGACTTGGTGCGTGCCCAGGTAACGGCACGTGGCTCATGGTGAAGCGTGCGCGGACGCTTCCGCTTCGAGGTCGTCACGGTCATCACGCCAACCCGATGATGCACCAGACGACTTTGCCGCCGGTCGGTAGAAGGTAGTAGTCCCACTCCTTGGAAATCTCACCCACGATGAACAGACCCCGTCCGCCTTCTGCGTCGCCGGACATGGCAGCGTTGGCAACCGGCGGGCGGTTGCTCGGGTCGGCTACTTCCGCGATGAGCTGCGAATCGTCGTGGCGAAGCGTCAGCGTGACGTGCGCGTGAGGCGTCTCGGGCGCGACATGCTGCACGGCGTTGGATACCAGCTCGCAGACGGCCAGCTCGGTCGTGTCGATGTTCTCGTCGGCCACCTGCCAGGCACGCAGTACGTCGCGTACATGCCGCCGCGCCCACGGGGTCGCCTCGGCTTTGGCGTCGAGTTCAAGGGTACTGACGTAGCGCTCAACAGTCATGGCCGTCTGCCTCAAGGGCCGGTGCCGTCTGGTTCGTCGTGGTGGTCTCAGTGACGAGCCACACCGTGCCCCGAATCTTTTCCGCCAGTTCCTCGCACATGTAGGCCGCCACTATGGGGTCGTGGTGGAAGTGGTCGGCACTCAGCACCAGGACGTTGGAGACAGCCTCGGAACGGCAGCTCGTGATCAGCTCCATCCAGGTGTCCAGCCGCTCACTCGGACGCTCTTCGTAGTGGATGCCGGCCAGGCTGAGGCCCTGGCGGACAGAGAAGGCCGTCACGGCGGTGACCGCTTCCCGCACGGCTGCGTCGTCCATGCCGGGGAGACGGCGGAGGTAGGCGAACGCGCTCGTGAGACCGCCTTGGGTATGCGGTTGCACTGCGGCTGCGGTCATGCTGTCGCTCCTGCACCTGGGAGAAAGGGCTGTATGAAGCGTGGACAGCAGGATGAGCCGGGCGTCATGGTGGCGCAGCATGCGAAGGTATGCGTCAGCTGCATAGACAGCCGGACACTGCCCGCCTACGGTCCGTAGGCTTGGCTTACAGCACGGGTGCGTCAGGGCCTTGGGGTACGAGATGGCACAGCAACAGGTTCGGTTCTGCTCTTGCGGTACACGACTGGCCCGCGACAACCGAGGCGCGCTGTGCGCCGCCTGTCTCCGTCGGCAGCAGGTCACGGCCGTCACGCGACCGCCTGACGTGCCCGCGACGTTCTGGCAGGATGTGCAACTCCGTGAGGCGTTGGACTCGTGGCACATGGGCCGCGTCTTCTACGCCTACCGCGTCCACCCCTGGCACGGCCGGGTTGTGTCCCAAGAAACACTTGCCGGGTGGCTGGGGTTGGCCCAAGCACAGCTCAGTCGGATTGAGAGCGCCGCCACTGCACCGCAAGACCTCGGCAAGCTTATGAGCTGGGCGCATAGCCTGGCTGTGCCGCCAGACCTACTGTGGTTCAAGTTGCCAGGCGACAAGCCGGCAGAGGTGGCTGTCACCAGTGACACGAAGCCGGTACCGGAGGAGGCACCCGAATCCCGAGGCAGCACGCTGCTGCCCGTCGTGGTAAAGGGTCACTCAGTGCTCGTGCCGGTAAATGCTCAAGCGCTGGCCGCCAGTGGACTTGGCAGCTTGCTTGATCTCTCGGTGGTGACTGCTGGCAAGACAAGCGACACCGCGCACACCACGGAGCCCGAAGCCATGAGCCCACTCAATCGCCGGTCACTGCTGAAGGGTGGCGTTGCCGCCGCAGCGCTACCGGGCCTCGGCCTGGACGAACTCCAGCACGTTGCCGCCGCTCTCGAAGATGCGCACCGCTACCTTGACGTGCCCGTAGTGGACTACTTCCGCAGCCAGCTCGACACCGCAAAGCAGGATGACGGCGCACGCGGACCACGGAAGACCCTCCCTGTCGTGCTCGGTCTGCTTGGAGCGATCGACCAGCATGCCCGTGCCGTGAAGCCAAGTGTGCGACGAGAGCTGCTGTCAGTCGGGGCAGATGGCGCGGAGTTCGCTGGTTGGCTGTACCGCGACCTGCACCAACCGAGCACCGCGACGTTTTGGTATGACCGCGCGATGGAGTGGGCGCAGGAGGCCGATGACCCTGCTCTGCAAGGCTACGTGCTGCTCAAAAAGTCGCAGATGGCGTACGACGACCGCGACGCCATCCGAGTACTGACCCTTGCTCAAGCAGCCGGTCACGGCCGCTGGCGGTTGCCGCTTCGCGTGCAGGCCGAAGTGGCCCAACAGGAAGCGCTTGGTGCGGCGATGGTCGGTGATCCGCTCACGGCCGTCCAGGACAAGCTAGGGGTTGCTCAAGACCTGCTCGCGCGTGCAGGCGACGACAGCCAGCAAGGTTTGGGCGCGTACTTCACCGAGCACACGTTGCTGCTGCGCAACGCGGTTAGCCTCACGGAGGCTGGCAGGCCCGGCATGGCTGTCGAGCTGTTCAACGAGGCGTTGCGGGCAGGAACGCTCTCTGTACGAGACGGCGGCTTCTTCAACGCTCGGCGTGCGGCTGCTCTGGCGCTCAGCGGTGAGCCTGACGAAGCGGCGCGAGTGGGCGCCGCTTCCGCCAAGGTCGCTCGTGCCATGAAGTCCGAACGTACGGTGCGCGTGCTTGGCGAGACGTTGCAAACCCTCGCCCGCTGGGACAGCCGGCCAGCGGTACGCGAGTTCCGCGAGGTACTGCGGACCGCCTAGGTTGTCAGCCACTCCGCCACCGTGCGGATGACGAACGCCTGGTACTCCTGGCTCTTGGGGTCGAGGTACTGCGGGTCATCATGGACGGCGAAGCCATGCTGCGAACCGTTCACGGGCACGAGTTGTACGGGAGCGTTGAAGCGTTGTACGGCGCTCTGCGACGACTCGAACGGCACGAGCGTGTCAGCGGTGCCGTGCACGATAAGAGTTGGTGCCTGGACGAGACTGAGCGCTTCTTGCGTCGGGAACCAGAACGCTTCGTTGAGCATGGCGCGGCCATGTACAAGAGTCGGCGTGAACTGGATGAAACCGCGTTCGGCGAGCCCGTGGGCCGCTTCCTCGGTGATGGAGTCGTTGACCCAGTACGGCCGTGAGTCGATGGTGCGCCACTTGTAGTCGAGCTGCGGATTGAACAGCAGCAGGCGCGAGACCTCGTGCGGTCGGTGTGCGGCGTAGTAGGCGGCAACGCCACCAGTGAAGCTCGTACCGTTCAAGGTGATCTGCTCGGCGCCGGTTGCCTCGCGCGTGTAGGCCAGCGCTACCTGGATGTCATTGAGGATGGTGGCGAGCGTCAGTTCTTCTTGCCGGCCCTCGCTCTCACCGTGGCCGCGCAAGTCGAACCGGAGCGACGCCACGCCGGCCGCCGCCAGGCCGTCAGCAAGGCGACGGAAGAAGCCACCCTCCTCCCGCGTGACGCCTCCGCCGTGCACGAGCACCGCGGCTCGGGCCGTTGTCTCCGAGGGCGTTACGAGCGTGGCCGCCAGGTGCAGGCCGTCGAGCGTGCGAACCGTCACGGTGTCAGAAGGCATGTCCGCAAGCGTAGAGGGATTGCCGGATGACCCAACAGACCGCCCACCGTTGGACACCGTGATGGGAAAACAGAAAGCGCCCGTGCTCCTCTACGAGTCAGGGCGCCTTCTGCCATGCTTCTCTATATGTTGTTCTTCGCCGTTTGCTCAGCTTCAGCCACATCCAGACCACTATGCATCGTCAGTATCAGCGCTACGCCCGTTAGTGCCTTACTCATGTAATTGCCTCTTTTCTTTGCCTTGCGGTGCGTTCCCTTCCTGCGTCGTAGAGGTAGCCGTGGCTCCTCGTTGGCGTTCTTGTTTCCTTCCTGCTTCTCGTGGCGGAGACGTACAATGTTGTCAGCCAGGGAGGCTGCTTCCAGTGAGGCTATGGCAGCTGATTGGACGATGCCTGGAATCGAACCAGAGGATGTGGATACAGCTGAGCAAACGGATGCTTCCAGCTTAGCAGGTTTATGGTCAGTTCGCATCTACCCTCGAAAGCGCCGTAAGCGCCCATCCGCGCCCGCCAGGTTCGCGCTCATAGCACCTCTCCGAAATTCGCTTGCCCGCCTCGCGCGGCGCTGCTAGAAAGAGATTCTAGTGTGAGCTTTGTGCGACACGGGAGGCCAAAGTGCCCAATGGGATCGATGCTGAGATCGACAGGGCGAACAGCCTGACGCGAGCGATGCTTGTTGCCTATGGGGCATGGGGAGCCAAGATCGCCGTGGGGGAGATCCAGTTCGGCGCATACGACGAGATGCTGGACTTCGTCAACATGCGCATGGAGACGGTGGATAGCTGTCTCCTGCTCATCGAGAATCAGAAGGTCACAGATTCCTTGGGGCTCGGGCGCTCACTGCTTGAGCACTACCTGCTCTTCATGCTGATGCGCCGCGGTAGGAAGCTATTCACACTCCGCGACATGACGAAGCTAACGGAGGCCGAGTTCAAGGTCTTCTTACGGGAAGAGCGGGAGAAGTACGCGACGCTCCGTGCGGCCGGCGAGACTGCTGTTATTGACGTTAAGAAGGCGCCGCGGATCGCTCGGCACCTGGCGTATGTGACCGAAGGATACAAGAGCGAAGATGATCCCGACTTCATCATCCCGGCTCACTATTTTCATTTTCAGCAGTTTCATCCTGAGACCATGCGGCTCAAGGATGAGGACTACTTCCAGTACTACGAGCCGGAGCCGGAACTTATTATGGCACTCAAGGGGCACCGCGCCGAGAGTGCGCTGAGCTACAAGTTCTATCTTTCATATGATGCGCTGCTGGAGTTCTTGAAGCTCAACGAACTCATTGATGCTCCCGTGGCCGCACGGATCGAAGCCCACTACACGTTCCTCGGGAAATTCCTGCATCCCACGCACGACGCCGCTCGTGATCTGCACGACAACAGCAACGTGCACTATGGGGGCACGCGCATCGGCATGCGACAAAACTACTCCAAGGTCGCCGTCCTGCTGGCCTCGCTCTACCTGTGCTACCTGACGGCCGGCCTGATTGACGAGGCGGCCGGTCTGATCGAAGGTGCACCCGAGAAGTACATCAGTCGGGCTGGCACCGACGAACTACGCGACCTCTCGCAGCGCGTGCCAGTCGCGTTCCCCTACTTCTGGTTCCTGTTCAACGAACCGCCGCTCTACGATCGGTTCAACTACTGCGTTCATCATGCGACCGACGATGAACTACAGGAGTGGAGTGGGTATCCGGGAGTTCCAAGGGATCGAGTCACCTTCGACCAGCACATCTACTCACACCTCCAACACGTGCTCGGAGGTTGGTCGAACGTGCGCTGCGGAGAGTATCGACCCCCAGTCATGTAGGCTTTCCTCTCGCACCAGGGGGGAAGACCCAAATCAGCAGTGCTTTACAGCGTCCTGTTACCGCCAGGCTTGTAGGAGACCCCCGACCATAATGAGCGCTGCGGCGGCGTCCGGCTTGTGAGTATCGACAACTTCCGGGTGCGCTCCGAGGTCGCACATGAACTTGAGGGCGCGTCGTACCTGTTCTGCACGCACTGACCTGCATGTTTGCTATAATTGATCTTGTATGCAGAGCCCGCTTGACCGTCTCTATCGCGCCAAACTTGCCTTGCTCGCCACCATCGCGACGGTGGTCGGTGTTGCTCTCTTGGTCTTGGCGCATTGGGCGGACAGCCACGCGGCTGGCTGGCTGCACGATCTCCCCGTGACGGACATCGGCTCAGCACTGTTCACCACCGGCCTGATCGCCATCTTCTTCGAGTACATCGACCAGGCCGACGCCGAGACCCGGGCCAACGAGCGCTTGCGCAGGGTGTTGTCCGAGGAAGCGCCGGCTATCCGTGACGCGGTGGTGGACGGCTTCGCGTTTGCGCCAGACGCCCTGACGAACGTGGCCTCGTCACAGACACTCGACCGCATCGTGGAGAACACGCTCGCCATCCGTCTCGGTGACAGCGAGCTGGCCGCCGATGCCTACCGCGACCTCAGAGAACAGACGGTCGGCGCTAAGGAGCGGTGGCGTGATGCCCACGTAGTCGTGGAGCTGGCTCCGTGGCAGAACGGCAAGGGCTCGATGTTCGTGGCCACGGTCCGGTGGGAATACCGCTTCGTCCCCGCCAATCCTGTCCTGCGCTTCTCATGCGTCTCCGACCTTGACGCCTTCCGGGAGCTATCCAGCGACCGGACAAGCACGGAGGTCTGGTACTTCCAGCCGATCAACGGGCTCACCGCTGCATCTCCCGAGGTCTTCGAGCTGGTAGAGGTCACGGTGAACGGCAAACGGCGGCCGTCTCGACGGAGCACCCGTAAGGACGGCCAGTCCTACACCTGCAACCTTGGTGACGAGGCCACTACCGGCGAGGAAGTCGTCATTTCCTACACCTACCGGGCGCTGGTCCAGCAACACGGCCACGTGTTGCACCTCGACCTTGCCCAACCGACCAAGGATTTCACGGCGCAGCTTTCGTACGGCAACTGCGGTATCCGCTACATGAACGTCCTCGACTACCTCTCTGGCCCAAGACAGCCGCGCATCTCACGGCTGTCTGCGTCGGATCCGACGCCGAGCGTCTCGATCGTTTACGACGGTTGGACGTTCCCCAAGGGTGGCGTGGCGTTCGTGTGGGTGCTTGAGGGCGAGATGCCCATTGCCAGACACGCGTAGTCCTACCGTACGTACACTCGATATCATTGGCGCAAAGGGGGTTCTATGAAGTGAACGGTGCGGACAACGCACATGGGGTGATCCGGCTCGCTAGATATCTCTTGCAAAGCCCCAGGAGACGAGCGTCAACTGCCCTGGTGTTGCTCGACCAAAGTTCCTGCTGTCCGCGCTTCCTTGTTCTTTGCCGCGATGCTTCCATTCACTGGGCAGTCTGCGGCCTTTTTGCTTCGGGTGCGAGATGGTGACATCCAAGTCAGATAGCGCTGATCCGCTCAACTTCATATTCAGGGACTCGATAAATATACCGTGATGAAGCGGAACGTAACCTGATACATGTCGGTACATACGAGCACGCTTGCGGGTATCATAAGTCGCACCTGGAGGAACCGTGCGGTTTCCAACCAGCCGGATCAGATCAATGTAAATTGAGCCATCTCCGTTGGTCACGACAACAGGGGAAAGCGTTGTCCGATCGGCGTCGAGCGGCGCAAAATGCCCTGGACAACTCAAGGAGTACTGCAAATACTCCGTCTGGAACCCATGCGTAGAAGCAAGAACCCACGGTTTACCGGTTGGCCGATACGGATTCTTGTCGAGATTCACTTCTGAGTTGACGACATCCAAAGTGACGGCGAGTACCTGACGGCTCTCATCGAACCAGGAAAAATCAATGGTCCAGCTACATGATTTTGAGTAGCGAGATATTTTCGCCAACTCTCCGACCGCGTCGCGTAGACTTGCCGGAGCATCGGGGTTCAGATAGCCAAACAGTGCGCCCCACCCTGACTCGTCCTGCATGCGGCGCTTAAGTACGGGATCCACGATCAGGGCGAGAACGCCACTCACTAAGAGTGCCTCACTCAGACCGCGAACAAGCTCCCCCGTCGCCCCCCAATCAGAGCGGCTCGTTGCATACTCCCCACCTATTCCTAACGCAAACAAAACAAAAATGCCACCGGTATACCTCGCGGTGGCATTTTTCATGAAGGTCCAAAGTGCTATGGTCTCGTTTCTAAATCTCCGTCGCACCCTTACCGCCCATGATCCACTTTATCCGTCGCCATCGTTCATTGTACGCCCCTCCTTCTCCATGTGTTAACTTTACCACTTTTTCACATCTTAACCCAAAGGGCTGATGATCGCACAAGATCGCATCTCTGACAACCCTCATGCAGAGGTTGCACTCATTCCACCTGACTACCCGCGAGTCCGCCACTCGACACGCGTTCCATATTTGATCAGTGCACTACGACCTGCTGACGGGCGACTATTCAACATCATTTGGAACGCTGAAGTCAGGCCGGAGGGCACTTGGAGTGCACCAGCACCCGCAACGCCTCCTCCGCCTGCTGTGACACAGCTCCGTTGCCCAACGCCCGCAACTCTCCGGTACGTGGCAGGCCGAAGTCGGTGACGTAGCCGGCAGGCAAGCCCATGAGCCACTCCACAAAACGAGAGGCCAAACGTGGTTGGCCGTGGGTGCCTCGTTCCACAGGACTCGGCGCAGCCCGTCCTACGGTGTTGGCCCAGCGCTGAACGGCGGGCTCGTACTGCCCCCAGTTGAAGCTGGCACCGCCTGCCGCACCCGGAAACCCGTTGCTCGCCACAGGGAGAAGATCATTGATGTAAGCGTCAAGTCCCCCCGGCTGCCCCGCTGATACGGTGAGCCCTTGGCCCCCTCGCTGGCGAGTGGTGTTGGCAGCAACGGCAGATGGGGGTGTCGTCAGTGACACAACCAAGTCGTTGAGTGCGAGACCCGTCTTCTTCGGCATGAGCCGTGCTCCCGCAGCATCCCGGGCTCGTGGTGTCGGCAACAGCTTGATGTTCAGAGAACCCTCGGGGGGTAACTTACGAACAGATCCCCGAGCCGTACCTGATGGCGCTTCGCCTGGCGCAGTGCCGCCGGCTGAGCGCTCTTCATGTCGCCGGTGTTCGGAGTCCGTAAGAGCGTCGATGAACTCTCGCCCCGCGGCGTTGTACGCCAGGATGAAGACCCGCTCCCTACGGTGAGCGGCGCCGACATCGGAAGCTCGAAGGCTTGTCCAGCGTGCGTCATACCCGAGCGCGGCCAAGTCGCCAAGTACGCGTCCGAGTCCGCGGCTGCGGAGGGCTTGTACGTTCTCCAGGACGATGAGCTTGGGTCGTAGTACGCGAATGCCTCGCGCGATGGTGAGCCAGAGGCCACTACGCGTCCCCTGCATAATGCATAATGCCGGCCCCACGGCCGGCGAAACTGATGTCTTGGCACGGGAAGCCCGCACATATTATGTCGATGGGCTTCACGTGGCGCCAGTCAATCTCACTGATGTCACCGAGGTTTGGTATGCCCGGATGATGCGTAGCCAACAACGTGGCTACGTGGCGGTCGTTGTCCGCCACCCACGCCAGGGTGCCGCCAAAGACCCTCTGCACGGCCATATCGAGGCCGCCGTAGCCAGTGCAGAGTGAGCCGATTCGCAGCGATGCGCTGCTGAGTTGTTTTTCATAGAGCCTCCTTTTAAAAGTTGTTAGGGCACGTCCAAGGTCTCAGGACCGCTCACGGTGCCGCTTGATGATCCGCTCCACCGTCGCCAACGCGATGTCATAACGCGTGGCCAGCTCCTTCTGTTTGGCCCCGCGACCGCCGTTCCAGTCAGCGACCAAGCGTGCGGCTTCTTCATCCGTAAGCTGCCTGCGCTTCTTCTTTGGCTTGGGCTTCACCGGGCGTGCGGGAGCTTGCCGGTTGAGCGTGCTGGCGTCAGTGCCGTCGTGACGACCGCGCGAGGCCATGACCGCCTCCTCCGTACGGCGAAGATCGTTGACAAGCTCGGAGTTCGAGTATCTGGTGAGGAGCTCCACCACCCCATGTAAAACGGCGCCCTCCTTCGGGAGGGCGCCGTTTTTTGTTGCCCGCTGCCAGGCAGGCCGAGGCCGGGGGGCGTCAGGCCCGCTGCCTGCGGCGGGCCGCCGACATGGCGCGGTCCGACTCGCGGCGGTCCTGCTTCTCGCGCAGGGTCTGCCGCTTGTCGTACTCCTTCTTGCCCTTGGCCAGGGCGATCTCGACCTTGGCGCGGCCGTCCTTGAAGTACAGGGCGAGCGGGACGATCGTGTGACCGGTCTCCTGGGTCTTGTGCACCAGCTTGTCGATCTCCGAGCGGTGCAGCAGCATCTTGCGGCGGCGGCGGGCGGAGTGGTTGGTCCAGGTGCCCTGGGTGTACTCGGGGATGTGGACGTTGTGCAGCCACGCCTCGCCGCCGTCGAGCTGGGCGAAGCCGTCCACGAGGGAGGCGCGGCCCAGGCGCAGCGACTTGACCTCGGTGCCGGTCAGCACGAGGCCGGCCTCGAAGGTGTCCAGGATGAGGTAATCGTGCCGCGCCTTCTTGTTCTGCGCGATCAGTTTGCGACCCGTCTCTTTTGCCATAGCCGGGCCATTGTCCCACTGGACCTGCCCGGCGGTCCACGAGCGGTCCAGGCGGTGCCTGGTGCGTGCGAGCGCAAGGCGCCGGGATGTCCGCATAACGGAGCTATTCGGGCATTTCGGCAACGCGGCGGGCGTGCGTGCCAGGTGCCGAAGGGGCCGCTTGTGGACCGCCGGGCAGGTCCTAGGTGGGGGGTCCGAGGCCAGCGAATACCTCGTGGCTCTCGGCGAGCGGGTCCTGGCCCGCGGGGACGGCGACGTCCGGGTCGATGCCGCGGCCGTCGACACCGCGGCCGTCGGGCAGCCGGTAGTGGCCGACGGTCAGCTCGGCGACCGAGCCGTCGGGCAGGGCGCTGGGCATCTGGACGGAGCCCTTGCCGAAGGTGCGCGAGCCCATGACCAGGGCGCGGCCGCGGTCCTGGAGGGCGCCGGTGAGCATCTCCGCGGCGCTCATCGTGCCGCCGTCGACCAGGATGACCAGCGGGACGGTGGTGTCGCCGCCGTCCGCCGCGTAGAGGGCGCGCTGCTCGCCGTGCACGTCGTACGTGGCGACGAGGCCGCCGTCGAGGAAGACCGACGCGACGGCGACGGCCTCGGTGACCAGGCCGCCGGAATTGCCGCGCAGGTCGAGGAGGACGCCGTGCCGCGCGTCGCGGACCGCGTCCCGCACCTGGTCGCCGACGCCCTCGGTGAAGGCGTCGACGGCGATGACGGTGGGCCCGTCGGCGGACGCGGTGACGGTGACCGACTCGGTGTCGAGCGTGGCGCGACGCACCGTGACCGCCCAACTGCGCTGCGCACGCTGCACACCGAGCCGTACGGCGCTGCCCGGTACGTTGTCGCCGCGCAGGTCCGCGACGACCTCGGTGACGGCGAGGCCGGTGACCTTGACCGGTCCGATGGTGCCGAGCAGGTCGCCGTCGCGCAGACCGGCCAGCGCGGCGGGGCTGCCCGGCTGGACCCGGGCGATCTGGATCCGGCCGCCGTCGACGCGGCGCACGGACAGACCGACGCCGACGTACTTGCCGTCGAGCGCCTGCTGGAGGCCCGCGTACTCGCGGGCGGTGTAGAAGGACGACCAGCGGTCGCCGCTGCGGCTGACGAGCCGGGCCGCGGCCTGCGGGCCGACCTTGCCGTCCTGGATCTCCTCGGCGATGCGGCCGGTGTCGACGTGGTCGCCGTTGGCGCCGTCGGGCTCGGTCCGCGATCCGGAGTGGGAATCGGCGGCGTGGGAGGCGGCCGGTGAGGGCGCTCCGGTGGTGGCGGGGGCGAGCGCCTTGCCGTCGCTCTGCCGGCCGTCCACGACGGGCGCGGCGGCGATCCGGGTGCCGGTGGTGTTGCGGGAGGCCCGCGCGTCGGGCGCGGTCAGGCCGCCGGCCGCCGCCCCGGTGGCCAGCAGGGTGCCGAACACCAAAGTCAGGGTGGCCCCGCGGCGCAAGCGGCGGGGCGTCCCGAAGAGCGGCGGGCCGGACATGGCCGGAAGTCTAGGACACAAACGGGCGACATACGGTTTGTTGCCGCTACCTCGGCCGGCCATGATCCGCAACTTGGCGGAGCTCTCCCCCGCCCGTGCCGTCAGACCTTCAGATAGCGGCGCAGCGCGATGAAGGCCGCGATCGACGGCATGACGATGCCGATCAGCAGCACCAGCGGCAGCACCGCGACCACCGAGTCCCAGCCCAGGAAGGAGACCAGCGGGATCTTCTCCTGGAGCTTCAGACCGGAGTCGATCATGAAGTACCGGCCGCCCAGCAGCATGCCGCAGGCGAGTCCCGCGCCGACCAGGCCGGCGAAGGCGGCCTCCATGATGAACGGCATCTGGATGTAGAAGCTGGACGCGCCGACCAGCCGCATGATGCCGGTCTCGCGGCGGCGGCTGAAGGCCGAGACGCGCACGGTGTTGACGATCAGCAGCATGGCGACAGTGAGCATGAAGGCCAGCACCACGTACGCGGCCAGTGTCATGCCGTTCAGCAGGGAGAAGAGGTTCTTCAGCACCGCGCGCTGGTCCTCGACCGACTGCACACCGGGCCGGCCCTGGAAGGCGCTGGCGACGACGGTGAACTTCGTCGGGTCCTTGAGCTTGACCCGGTAGTTCTCCTGCATCTGGTCCGGGGTGATCGTGGAGGCCAGCGGGCTGCTCTTGAACTGCTCCTGGTAGTGCTTGTACGCCTGCTCGGCGTCCTCGTAGTAGACCTTCTCGACGATCGGCAGCTTTTCGAGGTCGGTCTTGATCTGGGCCTTCTGGTCGTCGGTGACCGCACCCTTGGCGCAACTGGGCGTGCTCTTGGCGTCGCCCTTGTTGCACATGTAGATGGTGACCTGGACCTTGTCGTACCAGTAGCCCTTCATCGAGTCGACCTGCTTGTTGGCCAGCAGGGCGCCACCGGCGAGGGCGAGCGAGAGCGCGACGGAGATGACGACCGCGAAGGTCATGGTGAGGTTGCGGCGGAGTCCTACGCCGATCTCCGACAGGACGAACTGGGCGCGCATGGTGTCTGGTTGTCCTTTCGAGGAGGTGGTGGGCTACGGCGTGGTTCAGTGCTGGTAGCCGTAGACACCGCGCGACTGGTCGCGCACCAGCCGCCCCTTCTCCAACTCGATGACGCGCTTGCGCATCTGGTCGACGATGTTCTGGTCGTGGGTCGCCATCACCACGGTGGTGCCGGTCCGGTTGATCCGGTCCAGCAGCCGCATGATGCCGACGGAGGTCTGCGGGTCGAGGTTTCCGGTCGGCTCGTCCGCGATCAGCAGCATGGGCCGGTTGACGAACGCCCGGGCGATGGCGACGCGCTGCTGCTCACCACCGGAGAGTTCGCCCGGCATCCGGTCCTCCTTGCCGGCCAGGCCGACCAGGTCGAGGACCTCGGGCACGGTCTTGCGGATCGTGCCGCGGGCCTTGCCGATCACTTCGAGCGCGAACGCCACATTCTCCGCGACCGTCTTGTTGGGCAGCAGCCGGAAGTCCTGGAAGACGGTGCCGAGCTGGCGCCGCATCTGCGGCACCTTCCAGTTCGACAGCCGGTTGAGGTCCTTGCCGAGCACGTGCACCACACCCGTGTCCGTACGCTCCTCGCGCAGGATCAACCGCAGGAAGGTCGACTTTCCTGAGCCGGACGAGCCCACCAGGAAGACGAACTCCCCCTTCTCGATCTCCAGCGAGACGTCCCGAAGTGCAGGACGGTTCTGCTTGGGGTAGGTCTTGGTGACGCTGTCGAATCGGATCACGTTCGCACCAGGGTTGCGGGGACGGGTGGACAGGGAATGTGGGGGCGACACTACGCGAACCGGCGAGCGGTGCGCAGTCGCCGGTGAGGGTTGGTGGGCTTGCCCACAGGGGCACACACGGACAATTCCGTCATTGGCCCCTTACGTACCGGAGCGGTGCCGACTGGTGCCGGCCGGTGCGCCCGCGGCGTCCGCGGGGCCGCGCCGAATCGCGCGGAAGCTGGCACAGTGGACTGAGGAACACCCAGAGGAACTGAGGAACACTTCGCTCCCCCGGGACGTTCACCGGACGAGGAGGAGATCGCATGACATGCGACCGGCTGGTGTGCGCCAACTGCGCGGGACCGGTGAGTGAGGGGCGGTGCCCCGTCTGCCGGGCGAACCGTGCCCGCCTGGAGCGGGAGAATCCCTGGTCGAACGTCTCCCCCGCGGCGCTGATAGCCCTGCTCGTGGCGCTGCTCGCGGTGGTGCTCGTCGTGGAGCACGCGACCGCCTGATCCGTACGCGCGCCGCCTCGGCGCCCGGTCCCGTACCCGGCGCCCCGGACGGCCTTCCGGCCGGCCGGGACATACGTCCGACTGAGATTTACGTCACATTCGGCCGCGGTGGGTTTGCCCGCGGCCCGCGTATTCGCGGTGGGATCGCCCGCGATCCGCCGGCCTTCCGGTTACCCCTTGCCTCCGGCTTACCTGCGGCGCTCGCGCAGCCGCGGCGCCATGGTGAATCCGATACCGCCCGCGACGAGGGTCGCGGAGCCGATCAGCAGATACGCGGTGCCGTCCGAGCCGGTCTCGGCGAGCTGCTGGGTGGTCTGCCCCTGCGGCACCTGCTGAGTGCTGTCGGTACCCGTGTTGTTGTTGCCGCAGTCCACGCTGTCCCCGGTCAGGGTGCAGGTGTTGCCGTTGCCGGTCGCGCTCGGGCTGACCGAGGCGGTCGGCGTACCGGTCGCGCCGCCGTCGTCATTGCCGCCGGTGACACCCGCGATCGAATTGCCGGTGGTGGGCGGCGGTGTGGTGGGTTCGCCGGTCGGCGTGGTCGGCTCGTCGGTGGGAGTCGTGGGCTCGTCCGTCGGCGTGGTCGGCTCGTCGGTGGGGGTCGTGGGCTCGTCCGTCGGCGTCGTCGGCTCATCCGTGGGAGTCGTCGGGTCGTCGGTCGGCGTGGTCTCGTCGTCGGTAGGTGTGCCCGTGGTCGGGTCCACCACGGCCTGGGCCGACGGGGTCCGAGCGTCGCTCGCCGCCTGCGCGACGCCCGCCACCGTCATGGACGCGCCCGCCGCGATCACCGCGATCGCCGCCGCGCGCGTGACGCGTACACGTGTGCTCTGCTTGGTCATTTCCCGTACCCCCGGTCGACGTCGGCTCCGGGCACGCGACCCCACGACCCCCGCGATTCCGTCGTCACACGGAATGGTGCGTCACGCCGCGTTCGCGCGCATGCCGGACATCACCCTTGTGGCATTCACCGGGAGCGTCAAGGTCATTACGCGCGAAATACCCCAACTGCCCCGTCTTGCCGGGCAGTTCAGCACACGTCTGTGACACGTCGGGGCCGACCGGACCCCGGCGCCGCCGAACGGTCTTTACTCGTCGCCCTTTTCGCGGGACTTGCGCCAGCGGATGCCCGCCTCGATGAAGCCGTCGATGTCGCCGTCCAGCACGCCCTGCGGATTGCCGACCTCGTGGTCGGTGCGCAGGTCCTTGACCATCTGGTACGGGTGCAGGACGTACGAACGCATCTGGTTGCCCCAGGAGTTGCCGCCGTCGCTCTTGCCGAGCGAGTCCATGAGCGCCTGCTCCTCCTGGCGGCGGCGCTCCAGCAGCTTGGCCTGCAGGACGTTCATGGCACTCGCCTTGTTCTGGATCTGCGAGCGCTCGTTCTGGCAGGAGACGACGATGCCGGTCGGGATGTGGGTGATCCGGACCGCGGAGTCGGTGGTGTTGACGCCCTGGCCGCCGGGGCCCGAGGCCCGGTAGACGTCGATCCGCAGCTCCGACTCGTCGATCTCGACGTGGTCGGACTGCTCCACAACCGGCAGCACCTCGACGCCCGCGAAGGACGTCTGGCGGCGGCCCTGGTTGTCGAAGGGCGAGATCCGCACCATGCGGTGGGTGCCCTGCTCGACGGAGAGGGTGCCGTACGCGTACGGCGCCTTGACGGTGAAGGTGGTCGACTTGATGCCGGCCTCCTCCGCGTACGAGGTCTCGTAGACCTCCGTCGGATAGCCGTGCCGCTCGGCCCAGCGCAGATACATCCGCTGGAGCTGCTCGGCGAAGTCGGCGGCGTCCACCCCGCCCGCCTCGGCGCGGATGTTGACCAGCGCCTCGCGGGCGTCGTACTCGCCGGACAGCAGGGTGCGGACCTCCATCTCGTCCAGCGCCTTGCGCACCGACTCCAGCTCGGCCTCGGCCTCGGCCCGCGCGTCGGCGTCGCCCTCGTCCTCGGCCAGCTCGAACAGCACCGACAGGTCGTCGATCCGGCCGCGCAGCCCCTCGGCCTTGCGCAGCTCCGCCTGGAGGTGCGACAGCCGGCTGGTGATCTTCTGCGCGCTCTCCGGGTCGTCCCACAGGGACGGCACGGCGGCCTGCTCCTCCAGCGCGGCGATGTCGGCCCGCATCCGGTCCAGGTCGAGGACGGCTTCGATCGACCCCATGGTCGAGGACAGGGACTTCAGCTCTTCGGAAACATCGACGATCGCCACGTCCCCAGACTACCGGCTGGTCGGGCGGTCCCGGCCCGGCCGGGAGCCGGGCTGTGGACAACCGGGCCGCCGGCCCGGCGCCGGGCGCGTGACCCGGGACACGGGACGGGTCAGATGTGGGCGGTGGTACGGGTGAGGGTGCCGGTCGCCGTGCGGGAGTACAGCTCCAGGGTGTGGTCGGAGGAGGCGACGGTGCCGACGGCGGCGTCGGCGGGCACGTGGGAGGGCCCGCTGAGGGCGGCGCTGAGGGCGGCGACGGTCCAGTCGCCGTCCAGCGGGGCGGCGGCCTGCGTACCGGGCGCGAAGGCGAACAGCCGGCCCGAGGCGGCCACCGCGTCGGGGCGGGCGGTGCTGTCCAGGCCCTTGATCACCACGACCGGCCGCCAGGCGCCGCCGGAGTACGGCAGCCGCAGCACCGCGCCGTCGGCCTTGCGGACCACGAAGGCGTCCAGGGTGCCGCGTGCCCGGGAGATCAGCGCGGGGGCGGCGGTGATCCGGCCGGCGGTCGGCACCAGCGCCCAGGCGTTCCAGCGGTCGCCGACCAGGGAGGCGGTCACCAGGTCGCCGCCGACCCGCCCGACCAGGTCGATCCGGCCGGGCTCGGAGGACGCGGCGGCCGGCGCCGCGTCGAAGCGGGTCCGCTCGTCCACCTGCGACCAGGCGTTCCAGTAGCCGTCGGACAGGGTGCGGCGGTAGAGCAGTCCGTCGGTGCCGAGGCCGAACAGCTCGATCCGCCCGGCGTGCGCGGAGGCCACCGCCGGGTCGTCGGCGACGCTTATTCCGGTGAGCCGGTGCCACGGGCCGTAGCCGGAGCCGTCCCGGACCACGTACCAGACGTTCTTGTCGGCGCCGCGGGCGAAGACGTACGTGGCGCCGTTCATGGTCAGCGCGCGGGGGCCGCCGAGCAACTTGACCCCGGCGGCCGGGGCGTCGGTGAACGACGACCACTGGGGGAGCGTGACGGCCGCGCCGGTGCGGCCCTGCGGGGAGGCGGCGCCCGCGGTGGGGGCGGTCGGGGTGGTACGGGTGGCGGTCGGCGTCGGGGTGGGCGGCACGTCGTCGCGGGAGGCGCCGCCGGAGCCGTGGTCGGAGCCGGAGCCCGCGGCGGCGATGCCCCAGCCGCCGATGCCGGCGACGGCCAGGGCGGCGGCCGCCGCGGCGGCGACCTTGATCCGGCGCTGCCGTACGGCGTCGGAGACGGCGCGGTGCCGGGGGCTGGCCGGGCGGCCGGGGTCGGAGGCGCGGGTGCCCTTGCCCGTCCTGGCGCCGGCCTTCCCTGCGCGGGAGGCGGCGCCGAAGCCGGCCAGTTCCTCGGCGGTCGGCAGCTTGATGCTGGTGTGGGTGTCGCGGCTGGAGTCCGGGGCGGTGCCGCGGACCAGCGGGACGGCGCCGCGCGGGCGGCCGGCCGATCCGGCGCCCGGCTCGGCAGCGAGCGGCGGCAGGTCCGCGAAGCCGTCGTCGTAGCCGTCCGGGTCCTCGGCGGGGCCGTCGTCGGCGCCGGGGGCGGCGATGTCGAGGGCGGGCAGGCCCGCGAGACCGGGCAGCAGGTCGCGCAGCCGGCCGGCCAGTTCGCCCGCGGTCAGCCGGGAGGCGGGCGCCTTGGCCAGGCACGCGGCGAGGATCTGCCACAGGGGTTCGGGCAGTTCGGGCAGCGGCGCGACGGTCTCGGTGACGTGGCGGCGCAGGACCGCGCCGGGGTGGCCGCCGCCGAACGGTGTGAATCCGGCGAGGAGTTCGTAGAGCACCGTGGCCAGCGCGTAGATGTCGACGGAGGCGCGCGGCGGCAGGCCCTCGATGATCTCGGGCGCCAGGTAGTCGGGGGTGCCGATGATCCGGGTGGCGCGGGTGCGGCGCGGGGTGTCGACCAGCCGGGCGATGCCGAAGTCGGTGAGCAGCGCGGGCGGGGCGCCGCCGGGGCCGGTGGCGACGGCGGAGTCCAGCAGGACGTTCTCCGGCTTGACGTCGCGGTGCACGACGCCCGCGGCGTGCGCGGCGGCCAGGCCGTCGGCGACGTCCGCGGCGATGGCGACGGCCGCCTCGGGGACCAGCCGCCGTTCGCGTTCGAGCCGGGAGCGCAGATCGGTGCCGCGCACCAGATCCATCACCAGGGCGAGGTCGGAGCCGTCCACGACCAGGTCGCGGATGCCCACGATGTGCGGGTGGTCGAGCGAGAGGAGCGCGGTGCGCTCCTGGACGAAGCGGCCCACCAGATCCTGGTCGGAGGCGAGATCCTCGCGCAGCAGCTTGATGGCGACCGGGCCGTCGGGCCCCTCGCCGAGCCACACGGTGCCCGCGGATCCCCGCCCGAGCACCTGGTGGGCGGTGTAGCGGCTGCCGATCTTCCTGGCCAAGGCTTGCTCCGACTCCTCCGACGGTCCGTCGTGTTGGCGACAAAGCTACGCGGATCAGGGGCCGTTCGGGGTACACCAGAGCGGTCACGACGGGTTCCGCCGGAGAAATCACCCTCTGGAAGTCGACTTATCTCCAGAGCCGCCCCCTGCGGGTGGCATAGCGATGGCCGGCGGGCCCCCGCCGCGGCGGGAAGCGGGGTCGCCGCTGCGCGGCGGGGCGGGCGCGGTTGCGTCCGAGCACCGCGGGGCGGGGCGGGTGCCGCGCGGCGGCACGGCGGGGGGCGGGGCGGCGCCACGGCAGGGCGGATGCGGTGGCGGTTGCGAGCGCCGCTGCGCGGCGGGGCGGGTGCCTTCGGCGAGTAGCGGCGAGCGCCGCAGGCGAGTGCAGGCGGAAGCGGGCGGCCGCCGAAGCGAATGCGGCGGCGGCCACGGTGCGCGCCGTGACAAGTGTCGTTGCGGGCGCCGGCCGCAGGGCGCGCACGGGCCCGGCAAGGCACTACGGCGGGGATGGGTGCGGCTGAGCACCGGTGCAGGCGCGCACGGGCCCCGCAGGGCACGGTCTCGGGCGCCCGGCCCCGCGGCAAGTGCGGCTGCGGGACGCCGCCGCGGAGGCCGCGGGCCGGGCGCCGGCGGCGCGGGGCGGCAGAGGCGTACGGGCCGCGCGTTGGGGGCGGGGAGGTGTGGCGGCTCCACCCCGGAGGGGGTCAGTTGCCGCCGGAGTCGTCGGTGATCGAGGAGATCTTGTCGTAGGCCGTGCTGACCCAGTCCTTGGTCGCGTCCCAGAGGTTCTGGGTGCTGTTGACCCAGTCGGGGAGGGGGGTGGTGTACCAGACCACGACGAAGATCACGACGAGCACCAGGATCACCATCAGGCAGCCCTTGAGGCAGCCGAGGCCCGGGATCTTCATCGGGTTGGCGCCGCGGCGGCGGGGCTCGCGGGAGGGGGCGGGCGCGGGCGCGGGCGGGCGCTGCGGCTCGTACCGCTGCGGCTGCGGCTGCGGCTGCTGGTGGCGCGGCTGTTGCTGCTGCGGGCGCGGCTGGGGGCGCTGGGGCGGCGCGTATCCCTGGCCCTGGCCGCCCTGCTGGTACGGCTGCTGCTGCGGCGGCTGGGCCTGCGGCGGACGGCGGCGCGGCGCGTGCCGCAACGGGTCCTGCTCCGGCGACAGATACCGCAGCTCCGTCTGCTCGTTGCGGTGCCGGGCGGCGCTGAGCTGCGACTCCCACGGGTGCGGGCCCTGCGGCTGCGGCGGCCCCTGCGGCTCGTCCGGCACGGGCGGCAGCACCCGGGTGCCGTCGCCGTCACCGCCCCGGGGCCCGTCCGGGCCGGAAGGCAGCTGTGTGGTCGCCGCGTTCGGGTCGTACGCGGAAGGCGCCGGGCCCCGGCCGGACGGCAGCACCTGCGTGAGATCGGCGTCGGAGCCCGCGCCGTCACCCTTGTCGGTGCCCGGCACCAGCGTCGGCGTCGCGTCCGGCGCCAGCATCCCGCCGACGCCGAAGGCCGCCTCCGCCTGCGCGGGCGAGGCGTGCACCCCGATCCCGGCGGCCACCACGCGCAGCGCGCGGGCCAGATTCTCGGCGCTGGGGCGCTGCCCCGGCTCCTTGCGCAGGCAGCGCTCGATGACCGTCCACAGCGGTTCCGGCACCGTGCTCGGGCGGCGCGGCTCCTGGTTCAGATGCGCCTGGAGCACCTCGATCGCGCTGTCGCCGCGGAACGGCGGGCGCCCGCTGACCAGTTCGTACAACAGGATGCCCGCGCCGTACACGTCGACCGCGGAGGTCTGCGGGCGGCCCTGCGCGGACTCCGGCGCGATGTAGGCGGGCGTGCCGACGAATTCGTGCGTCCGGGTCAGCCCCGGGGAGTCGGCGAGCCGCGCGATGCCGAAGTCGGTGAGCATCGGGTGCATCTGCTGGCTGCCGTCCTCGCCGGTGACGGTGGCGAGCAGCACATTGGCGGGCTTCAGGTCGCGGTGCACGACCCCGTCGGCGTGGCTGGCGGCGAGCGCGTCGGCGACGGCCGCGGTGAGCAGCGCGGCGCCGACCGGCGAGAAGGGACCGTTCTCGCGCAGATAGCGGTGCAGGTCGGGGCCGTCGATGAGATCCATCACCAGGGCGAGCAGATCGCCCTCGACCACCAGGTCGCGGACCCGGACGATGTGCGGGTGGCGCAGCCGGACCAGCACCGAGCGCTCGCGCAGGAAGCGCATCACCACGTCCGGGTCGCTCGCCAGCTCTTCCTTGAGCACCTTGACGGCGACGGCGGTGCCCTGCTCGTCGCGCACCTGGCCGCGCCAGACGGTGCCCGTGGCGCCGCGTCCGAGCGGCTCCTCCAGGAGATACTTGCTGCCTACCGGCCGCACGTCATGCGCTCCCTGCTCCGTAGTCCCCGTGCCCTGCCGCTGTGCGGTGCCGGCTCGCTCGCGGCGCTGCTCACGGCGGGGCCGCCCTGATTCCGGCAAGCGTAGTGCCGCCGGGCGGGCCCGCGTCCGGGCGGCGCCGCGGGAATCGGCCGACATCGGCCGGCGTTCCGGTGCCGCCCCCGGTCCCGTACGGCGCCGGTTCCGCTTCCCGGCCCGGTGCCGGGGCCGGCCCCGCACCGGCGCCGCCCCCGTCCCGTACTGGTGTCCTACCGGTGTCGTCCGAGGTAGGACGCGTATCCGGGGCGGTTGGTTGCGTCCGGCCGCTGGGGCGGGCTCCCGAACGGCGATCCGCGGCCGATCCGCGGCGGGCGCATCCGGGGTGGCTCGGCCGACCGGGACGGTTTCCGCGCGTTTTCCGTACGCTTTCCGATCGATTCCGGTCGTGGGACGGTCGGTCGCCGGACTTTCAAGATCACTCGTTCCGGGACCGGGGACGGGGTGTCAGTGGCGGGTGGGAGGATGCACCCGTACGGTCCGGATGGGGCAACGGGGGCCCCGCCGCTCGTGCTTGTACGTGTCGACGCGCCCGCGCGCGGCCGGGGAGGGGACTTCCCGCCGCGGGTCAGGGCAGAAGGGGAGCGCGGACGAGATGCAGATCCGGCTGACCGTCCTCGGACCGCGCAGCGGTCGGGCCCAGCGCGCCTGCGACGTGCTCATCACGGCGCCCGCGGGGACGGCGCTGAGCGCGGTGGCCGGTGCGCTCGCCTCCGCGGCGGGTTCCGGGCAGCCGGGCAGGTCGGCGGGTTCGTCGGTCGCGCTCTTCGCCGGGCCGCGGCGGCTGCCGCCGACGGCGCCGCTGGGGGTGCCGCCGCTGGTGGACGGCGCCCTGCTGTCGCTGCACGCGCCGGCCGAACCGCAGGGCGGGCATGCCGCGGACCACGGGCAGTACGGCCAGTTCGGGCAGTACGGCCAGCCGCCCGCCGAGGCCGCCCGGCTGCATGTGGTCGGCGGTCCCGACGCGGGCGGGGTGCATCTGCTCCAGGGCGGGCAGGCCAGGATCGGCCGCTCGGCCGACGCCGATGTGCCGCTGGACGACCCGGACGTCTCGCGGCTGCACTGCGAGGTCGCCTTCGGCCCCGACGGGGTGATCACCGTCGCGGACCTGGACTCCACCAACGGCACCACGCTGGCCGGCCGCCCTGTCGGCCCGCGCCCCCAGCCCTTCCCGCCGGGCGCCCTGCTGCGGATCGGCGAGTCCACGCTGCGCCTGGAGACCGGCGCGCCCGCGGGCCCCACCGCGCTGGCCACCGTCGCGGACGCCGACGGCCATCTGCGGATCTCACTGCGTGCGGCGGAGTGGGACGACACTCTCCCGGCCGCCGACCCGTCGACGGCCACCACGCACGGCACCGGCTTCTCCACCGCGGGCGTGGCCGCTCGCGCGGCGGGCCCGGGCGGCGCGGACGGCCACGGCGCCACCGCCCCAGGCACCGGGCAGTACGCCGGCGGCCGGGCCGGCGCGAACCCCCGCCGTCCGGCGGACGGCTCCGGCGCACCGGGCCCCGCGCCGTCCTACGGGCCCGCGCCCACCACCGGGTGGGGGCCGCCGGCACCCGGCACGGACCTGCCCGAGGGCGACGGCCCCGAGCCCGCCGCGGACCCGCACGGCGGCGAACCCCCGCGGTGGACCGCGGACGCCGCCGACGGATACGGAGACGTCGGATCCGGCGACGGCGGCATCGACCGTGACGACGACGCCTTCGGAAGCGGGCGGCGCGCCACCGGTGAGCGGCGGGCGCCCGGGATCGACAGCGCGCGCCGGGGCGGCGGCGGGGTCGTGGGGTCGATAGGAGCCTGGGCACGGCGGCGGCTCGGCGGCACGAAGGACGTGCCGGGCGGCGGCGAGGACGGCGTACGCGCCGAGGCGCTGCGGGAGCGGTGGCCCGACCCGGCGGCCGTGCTGCTGACCGCGCTGGGCCCCGGCCGGCGGCTGTGGGAGCGCGGCCCCGGGCACCCGGACGCGCTGACCGTACGGCTGGGCACGGCGGATCTGCCCGCGGGGGACGGGCGGCGGCTGACGGCGGTGCCCGTCACCGTGGACCTGCGGGCGCCGCGGAGCGCCGCGCTGACCCTGGCCGGGCCCCGGCCGCGGCTCGCGGGCCTGGCCCGCGCCGTGCTGGCGCAGCTGTGCGCCCTGCACTCCCCCGCCGCCCTCGAACTGGTGATGATCAGCGCCGACCGGGCCCGTACGGCCGACCAGCGCGCCGAGGAGTGGTCCTGGCTCAACTGGGTGCCGCATGTGCGCCCGGCGCACGGCCAGGACTGCCGGCTGCTGCTGGCCTTCGACCGCGACCAGGCCGAGGCGCGCGCCGCCGAGCTGATGCGGCGCCTCGAAGCGGGCCCGCTGGGCGCGGGCTGGGCCACCGCGACCGCCGGGGAGGCGGGCGCCGCGGCGGCCGGTTACGACGGGCCGTACACGCTGCTGGTGGTGGACGGCGACCCCGGTTCCGCGACGCTGCGGCAGACCGTGGCGCGGCTCGCGGTCGCCGGCCCCTCGGTCGGGGTGCATGTGCTGTGCCTGGCGGAGAGCGGCGAACGCCCCGCGGTGGACACGGGTGTGCTGGCCCGGCTGTCGGGGGACGTGGCGACGACGCTGCGGGTGGAGCCGGCGGGCGCCGCGGCGGTGGCCGGGCCCGCGGGCCACGATCCCGCGGCTTTCGATCCGGCGGCCGAGGAGATCGTGCTGGACGCGGTGTCCGCGGCCTGGGCCGAGCATTTCGCGCGCGCCCTGGCGCCGCTGCGCGAGGCCGACGGCGAGGCGGCGGGCGGCCGTTCGCGGCACGCGCCGCCCGCGGCCGTACGGCTGCTGGACGAACTGGACCTGGCGCTGGCCACGCCCGCGCGGATCGCCGAGCGGTGGGCGGCGGCGCCCGCCGCGGTCGGCGCGGCGACGGCGGTGCTGGGCGCGGGCGCGGACGGCCGGGTCGCGGTGGACCTGGTGACCGAGGGGCCGCACGCGATGATCGGCGGCGCGCCCGGCTCGGGCAAGACGGAGCTGCTGCGGTCGGTCGCGGCGGCGCTGGCCGCGGGCGAACGGCCGGACCGGCTCTCCCTGGTGCTGGTGGACGGCGCCGGGCAGGACCGCGGCGAGGGCCTGCGGGCCTGCGCCGACCTGCCGCACGTCAGTACGCATCTGGTGGCGTCGGACCCGCTGCGGATGCGGGAGTTCGCGCAGGCACTCGGCGCCGAACTGAAGCGCCGTGCCGAACTGCTGGACGGGCAGGATTTCGCGTCCTGGCACGCGGACCGGCTCGTCGCGGCGACCGTGCCGCACCAGGGCGGCCCGCACGCGTCCCGCACGGAAGCGCGTACGGAAGCGCGTACGGAGTCCGTACGTACGGACACGGCCCGTACGGAATCGGCCCGCGGGGCGACGGCGGGCGGCGACGACAAGGGGGCCGTGACGGCGCGGACCAGGACCGCGCTGCCCCGCCTGGTCGTGGTCGTGGACGACTTCGACGAGCTGGTCGCGCCGGGCCTGGGCAGTACGGGCCGCCCGGCCGCGGGCAGCGTGGTGCGCGCGCTGGAGGCGGTGGCCCGCGAGGGGGCCCGGCTCGGCGTCCATCTGATCGCGTCGACCGGCCGCCCGGAGCGCACCGCCGCCACCGAGGCCGACGAGCGGTCCCGGCTGCGGATCGCGCTGCGCATGCCCGACGCGGAGTCCGCGGCCCTGCTGGTCCATGTCGAGGACCCGGCGGGTCTTGACGAGTCGGTGCCCGGGCGCGGCTATCTGCGCCGGCCCGGCGGCGCGGTCACCGCCTTCCAGGCGGGCCGGGTCAGCGGGCGCATCCCGCGGACGGCGACGCTGCGGCCGACCGTGGTCGCCCTGGAGTGGGAGCGGATGGGCGACCCTCCGGCCCGCCGCCAGGTGCGCGAACTGGGCAACGGACCGACCGATCTCGCCCTGCTGGCCAGCGCTTTGCAGCGGGCCGCGGAATCCGCTCCCGAGGAATCGGCACCGGCCCCGGTGACCGCGGAGGACGCCGCCACCAGCAACGCGTCGGAACCTTTGGTATAGACCTCCACCCGAACTCGGCCCGAACTCGGGCGAAGTCACGGCCGAACCCGCCCACGAACCCGCCCGCCGAACTCCCCCGGACCCGCCCGCGACATCACCGGGTTCGGCCGTGAATTTCCCGCGGATACCCGATATGACGGGGTGTTACCCCCACGTCGGTACTCACTCGGGCATTCGGCGAGGTATTCCAACTACCCCGCGGATAAACCCGTTTGATCCAAGATCACATCATGGTCACGATGACTGTCACGCAGCGACGCCCTCCCTTGCGGCTCCCGTTCACCCGGGCGTAGGACAGACGCCACGGGAGGAATGAGGGGATGGCACGTATGCGTACGCCTGACAGTCCGCGCACCAGCCGAATGAAGCGCACTACGCGCATAGCGCTCGCCACTGCGGTGGCCTCGGCGCTCGCGCTCACCGCCGCCGCGTGCGGGGGCGACAGCGACAAGAAGGACGACGGGCAGAAATCGTCCGCGTCCGCCACGAGTTCGGCCACGGGTTCCGGCGCGGATCTGCAACTGCCCGATCTGCACGGGCAGAAGCTCGAAGTGGCCGCGGTGTGGACCGGCCCGGAACAGAAGAACTTCCAGAAGGTGCTGGACCAGTTCGACAAGCTCACCGGCGCGAAATCGACCTTCGTCCCCACCGGTGACAGCCAGTCCACCTTCCTGGGCACGAAGATCGAGGGTGGCGCCCCGCCGGACGTCGCCTTCCTGGCGCAGAACGGCGTACTCCACCAATTCGCCGACAAGGGCTGGCTGAAGCCGCTCGGCCCGGAGGCGACCGCGCAACTGCAGAAGAACTTCTCGCCCGGCTGGCAGAAGCTCGGCGCGTGGAAGGGCAAGCAGTACGGCGTCTACGCCAAGGTCTCCAACAAGTCGCTGATCTGGTACAACAACGCGGCCTTCGAGAACGCGGGCGCGTCGGTGCCCAAGACCTGGGACGACTTCCTGAAGACCGCGGAGACGGTCTTCGAGTCGGGCACCGCGCCGGTCTCGATCGGCGGCGGCGACGGCTGGACGCTCACCGACTGGTTCGAGAACATCTATCTCTCGCAGGCCGGTCCGGACAAGTACGACCAGCTCGCCGCGCACACCATCAAGTGGACCGACCCGTCGGTGAAGACCGCGCTCACCACGCTGGGCCAGCTCTTCGGCAAGAAGGACCTGCTCGCGGGCGGCACCAGCGGCGCGCTCAACGCCGACTTCCCGAAGTCCGTCACGCAGGTCTTCACCGGCAATCCGCCGGCCGGCGCGATGGTCTACGAGGGCGACTTCGTCTCGGCGTTCATCTCCGCCAACACCAAGGCGAAGGTGGGCACGGACGCCAAGGTCTTCCCCTTCCCGGCCGTCGGCACCGGCAAGGCGCCGGTGGTCAGCGGCGGTGACGTCGGTGTGGCGCTCAAGGACAGCAAGGGCGCGCAGGCGCTGCTGACGTACATCGCGTCCCCGGACGCGGCCAAGATCTGGGCGCAGGGCGGCGGTTACCTCTCGCCGAACAAGTCGCTGGACTTCGCGGCGTACCCGGACGACGTGCAGCGCTCCATCGCGCAGGCGCTGATCGCGGCGGGCGACGACTTCCGGTTCGACATGTCGGACCAGGCCCCGGCCGCCTTCGGCGGCACCAAGGGCCAGGGCGAGTGGAAGGACCTCCAGGACTTCCTCGCCAAGCCGTCCGACGTCGCGGGCGCGCAGGCCAAGCTGGAATCGGACGCCGCCAAGGCGTACGGGGGCTGAGGCCGGATGCCCCCGGTGGTCGACTCCGCCGCGGGGGCGGGAGGTGGCGGCGTCGCGGACGCGGCGCCGCCACTGTCCGGTCCGCCCGCGAAGGGACCGGGGCGCCGCAGAAGTCTGCTGGGCACCCGTCCCTGGGTGGCCGCGTGCTTCCTGCTGCCCGCCCTGATCCTGCTGGGCGCGCTGGTGGTGTATCCGATCGGGTACACGGTCCAGCGCAGCCTCTACGACGCCGACGGCAGTGGTTTCGTCGGCCTGAAGAACTTCGGCACGGTCTTCACCGACCACGGCATCCTCACCGCGGTCCGCAACAACGCGATCTGGGTGGTGGTGGCGCCGACCGTGGCGACCGCCCTCGGCCTGGTCTTCGCGGTGCTCACCGAACGGGTGCGCTGGAGCACCGCGTTCAAGCTGGTCATCTTCATGCCGATGGCCATCTCGATGCTGGCCGCCGGCATCATCTTCCGGCTGGTGTACGAGCAGGACCCCTCGCGCGGGGTGGCCAACGCGGTGGTGGTGGCGGTGCACGACACCTTCACCGACAACGCGGCCTATCCGGGCGCCAGGCCCCGGCCGAACGGCGATCTCGCGCCGTCCGGCGGCGGCTCCTTCACCACCAAGTCCCGTGCGTCCCAAGGCAGTCCGGCCGACCTGCCGCTGATCGGCATCCCGCAGAACAAGCTGCCGTCGAACGCGGTGGACGCCAAGCCGGCGCCGCCGCAGCCGGACGCGGTGACCGGCACCGTATGGGTGGACTTCCGGCCCGGCGGCACCGGCAAGCCCGGGGTGATCGACCCGGGCGAGAAGGCGCTGTCCGGGGTGAAGGTGCAGGCGGTCAAGGACGGCAAGGTGGTGGCGTCGGCCAAGACCGGCAAGGACGGCACCTACAAGCTGCCCGGCTCCGCCGCCGGCGCCCAACTGCGGCTGCCCGCCTCGAACTTCTCCGGCAAGTACAACGGCATCAACTGGCTCGGCCCGAATCTGATCACGCCGTCGATCATCGGCAGCTACATCTGGATGTGGGCGGGCTTCGCGATGGTGCTGATCGCGGCCGGCCTGGCCGGGGTGCCGCGCGAACTGCTGGAGCAGGCGCGGGTGGACGGCGCCAACGAGTGGCAGGTCTTCCGCGGCATCACGGTGCCGCTGCTGGCCCCGGTGCTGGTCGTGGTGACCGTCACCCTGATGATCAATGTGCTGAAGATCTTCGACCTCGTGTACATCATCGCGCCGGGCAACACCCAGTCCGACGCCAATGTGCTCGCCCTCCAGCTCTATCTGTCGTCCTTCGGCGGCGGTGACAACCAGGGTGTCGGCAGCGCGATCGGTGTGATCCTGCTGCTGCTGGTCCTGCCGGTCATGGTCTTCAACATCCGTCGGCTGCGCAGGGAGGGACGGCGATGAGCGCGGATTCGACCGCCGTGACGGGCGGCCCCGCGGCGAGTGGGCCGGTGGCCGACGCCCCGCCGCTGAACACACCGCCGAAGGCGAGCCTCGGCTCGCGGATCGCGGCACGCGCCGGCGGTGGGCTGGTGCGGGTCTTCCTGCTGGTGGTGGCGCTGTTCTGGCTGATGCCGACGGTGGGCCTGCTGCTGTCCTCGCTGCGCTCGCCGACCGACATCTCGGCCAGCGGCTGGTGGAAGGTCTTCAGTTCGCCGACCCAGCTCACCTTCACCAACTACCGCACCCTGCTGGACAATCACGCGATCACCGACTCGCTGTGGAACACCGCGCTGATCACCGTGCCCGCGACGCTGCTGGTCGTGGTGATCGGCTCGCTGGCGGGTTACGCCTTCGCGTGGATGGAGTTCCCGGGCCGCGACTGGTGGTTCATCGGCGTGGTGGCGATGCTGGTGGTGCCGGTCCAGGTGGCGCTGGTGCCGGTGGCGCGGCTCTTCGGCGACATCGGGATCTTCGGCGACATCTCCGGGGTGGTGCTCTTCCACACCGCCTTCGGGCTGCCGTTCGCGATCTTCCTGCTGCGCAATTTCTTCGCGGAGATCCCGCGTGAGCTGCTGGAGGCCGCGCGGCTGGACGGCGCGGGCGAACTGCGGCTGTTCGTACGGGTGATCATGCCGCTGGGCGGCCCGGCCATCGCGTCGCTGGGCATCTTCCAGTTCCTGTGGGTGTGGAACGACATGCTGGTCGCGCTGATCTTCGCCAACAGCGACTCGCAGCCGATCACCGTCGCGCTCCAGCAGCAGGTACGGCAGTTCGGCAACAACATCGACATCCTCGCGCCCGGCGCGTTCGTGTCGATGATCGTGCCCCTGGTGGTCTTCTTCGCCTTCCAGCGGCAGTTCGTGTCCGGTGTGATGGCGGGCGCGGTCAAGTAGCGGTCAAGTAGCGGTCGGCCGGCGGTCACGCGGCGGTCGAACGGCGGGACCACAGGAGGGTCACCGGGAGTTCCGGTGCGGCTACGGGGGGTGTCGGGCGCTCTACACTGACGCCCCCCACAGCCGCACCGAACGGACCCCTCCCCATGACCACCGCCCCCACCGCCGGCCGGCCCGCCGGTGCCACCGCCTCCGCCGTCTCCCCGCACAGCGCGCCGCTGCCCACGCCGACCGAACTCTCCGAGGTCAAGGGCTGGTTCTTCCCCGACGACCAGATGCTCTTCGACTGGTTCCTGGCCCGCCAGCTGGACCGCGAGGAGCCCGGTGACCTGCTGGAGGTCGGCGCGTACCAGGGCAAGAGCGCCATCTTCATGGGGAGTTACCTGCGCGAGGGCGACGCCTTCACCGTCTGCGACCTCTTCGACGCCCCGGCCGGGGACACCGCCAACTCCGCGGAGATGGAGCGGTCCTACGCGACCCTGACCCGTCACTCGTTCGAGGCCAATTACCTGTCCTTCCACGACGAGCTGCCCGAGGTGATCCAAGGCCTGTCGTCCACCGTCCGCGACCGGGTGGCGGCGTCGTCCGTACGGTTCGCGCACATCGACGCCTCGCACCTGTACGAGCACGTGCGCGGCGACATCGAGACCTCCCGCGGCCTGCTGCACCCGCACGGTGTGGTGGCGCTGGACGACTACCGCTCGGCGCACTGTCCCGGCGTGGCGGCCGCCGCTTGGGGGGCCGTCGTCCCCGGCGGGCTGCACGTGATCTGCCTGACCGAGCACAAGATGTACGCCACGTGGGGGGATCCGGCGCCGCTGCGCGAGGAGCTGCTCGCCCATGTCGCGGGCCGCGACGACCTGTGGCACGAGGTGCAGGAGGTGGCGGGGGCCCCGCTGCTGCGGATCAAGGGCAGGAACGGCGGCGTGGTCGCGCCCGCGCAGCCGGTGTCGCGGCACCCCAAGCCCGCGCCCGAGCCCGCGCCGGAGCCCGAACCGGAGCCGGTCGCGGCGCCGCGGCCCGCGCCGGACCCGGCCGTACGCGCCCCGAAAGCCTCGACGGCCCCGAAGCCGCGCAGGTCGCCGCTGCGCCGCTTCGCCGTCAACGTGCTGCCGCCCTTCATCACCAAGGCCGTCGTGCGAATCCGCGACACGCGGCGCACGGGAGCGTAACCAGCGGGGCACACAGGGCGTTCCCTGGATATAACGGGCACTCCACGCGAAAGCCATGGGCGCCCGTGCGTCCCCGCCCCCGTGTCGAACCTGGATGTGCTGTGCCCCGCTTCAGCGTCATCGTCCCCGTCTTCAAGGTGCAGGCCTATCTCCACGCCTGTCTGAGATCCGTGCTCGACCAGTCGTTCACCGATTTCGAACTGATCGTCGTGGACGACTGCTCCCCGGACGGCAGCGGCGCGATCGCCGATTCGGTGACGGCCGGGGACGCCCGCGCGCGCGTGCTGCACCTGCCGGAGAACGTCGGCCTGGGCCGGGCCCGCAACGCGGGTCTCGCCCGGGCGACCGGCGACTATCTGCTCTTCCTGGACAGCGACGACACCTTCGTGCCCGGTGCGCTCCAGGCGATCGCCGACCGCCTCGCGCGCACCGGGGAACCGGACGTGCTGGTCTTCGACTACGCGCGCACGTACTGGAACGGCGAGGCGCACCGCAATCAGTTCGCGGCGATCCTCAGCAGGCCCGGGCCCGAGGTCGGCACGCTGGACGACCGGCCGGAACTGCTGCGGCTGATCATGGTGGCCTGGAACAAGGCGTACCGCCGCGACTTCGTCGAGAAGAACGACCTGGCCTTCCCGTCCGGTTACTACGAGGACACGCCGTGGACGTATCCGGTGCTGATGGCGGCCGGGACGATCGCGCTGCTCGACCGGGTCTGCGTGCACTACCGGCAGCGCCGCAGGAGCGGCATCCTGCACACCACCAGCAGGCGGCACTTCGACATCTTCAAGCAGTACGACCTGCTGTTCGCCTTCCTCGACAGCCATCCGGAGCTGGAACGTTGGCGGCCCGTGCTCTTCCGCCGGATACTGGATCACCTCACCACCGTCTTCAACTTCCCCGACCGGCTGCCGCGTTCGTCGCGCGCGGAGTACTTCCGGCGCTGCCGCGCGCAGTACCGGCGGCTGCGCCCGCCCGGTCTGCGGGCCGCGCCCACCGGGCGCGCCGGGGTGCGGTATCTGCTGGTGGCCACCGGCGCGCGCCGCACCTTCCAGACGCTCGGCGGCGCGCACCGGCTGCGGCTGCGGATCACCCGGCGCGCGAAGTCCTGGTACGGCAGGCTGCGCACGGCCGCGCTGCACGCGCACTACCGGCTGCAGCGGCGCCGGCCGCTCGACCCGGACCTGGCGGTCTTCGCCGCGTACTGGGACCGCGGCTACTCCTGCAATCCGGCCGCCGTCGAGGAGCGGCTGCGGGAACTGGCACCGCACATGCGCACCGCGTGGGTGACCACCGCCGAGCACGCGCACACCCTGCCGCCGGGCGTGCGCCGTCTTGAGCCGGGCTCGGCCGCGTACTGGACGGCGCTGGCCCGCGCCTCGTACCTGGTGAGCAATGTCAACTTCCACCGCAGATACGCCAAGCGGCCCGGCCAGATCAATGTGCAGACCCATCACGGCACCCCGCTCAAGCACATGGGCATCGATCTGCTGGACCATCCGGCGGCGGCCGGCGGCACCGACTTCGAGCGGATGCTGCGCCATGTCGACCGCTGGGACTACAGCCTGTCCGCGAGCCGGCACTCCACCCTGGTGTGGGAGCGGGCCTACCCGTCCGGTTTCACCACCCTGGAGTACGGCCAGCCGCGCACCGACCTCTGCCACCGCGCGGGCGCGCGGGACGTGCTGCGGATCCGCGCCGAGCTGGGCATCCCCCGGGACAGCACCGCGTTCCTGTACGCGCCGACGCACCGCGACTACCAGCGCGGTTACCGGCCCGCGCTCGACCTGGGCCGGATGGCCGAGGCGCTCGGCCCCGACGTGGTGCTGCTGCGCCGCACCCACCACTTCTACCCGGCGGGCGGCGGCCGGGACCGTACGGACGGGCACCCGCGGGTCCTCGACGTGTCCGCGCACCCGTCGGCGGAGGAGCTGTGCCTGGCCTCGGACGGCCTGATCACGGACTACTCGTCGCTGATGTTCGACTACGCGGGCCTGGACCGGCCGATCGTGCTGCACGTCTCCGACTGGGAGACCTACCGGGCCACCCGGGGCGCCTACTTCGACATCACCGCGCACCCGCCGGGCCTGTTGGCGCGCGGGCAGGACGAGTTGACCGACATCCTCGCCACCGGGGCCTGGCGCGGCCCGCGTTCGGCCGAACTGCGGGCCGCCTTCCGGCGCCGCTTCTGCGCCTACGACGACGGTTTCGCGGCCGAGCGCGTGGTGCGCCGGGTCTTCCTGCGGGAGGAGGGCGGGCTGCCCGCGGTGATCCCGCTGGAGGACCGCCGCCCGGCCCCGGACCCGGCGCGAGCCCGCGCCCTGGACCCCGACGCCGCGGAAGCGGCAGGCGCGCAGGAGCCATCCGGCCCCGCACCCCTGGAACCGTCGCGCCCGGAGCCGGGGACGCGGTAGCCGCAGGCCGGAAGGACGGCGGCTCAGGGCGTCCGCGCGCGGCGCCTCAGCCGGCCGGCACCGCAGAGCGGTCGCCCGCCGGGTCGGCGTCCCCGTCACCGTCACCGTTTCCGTCACCGCTCTGCGCCGCGGGCATCGGAGCCGGGGCGGGGCGGCGGTCCTGGAGGGGGCGGTACGGCAGCAGGCCGGGCTCGCCCAGTAGCACCCGCCGTACGACCCGCTCGGCGGCGAGCCCGTCGTCGTAGGCGCAGAAGCGCTCCCGGAAGGCGGCCCGCAGGGCCGTCGCCTCGGGGCCGCGCCAGGCGCCGGAGCGGAAGGCGCGGGCCAGCCCCGCCTCGTCGGCCGCGACGACCCCCGGGGTGTCGCCGGGCCGCCCGGACAGCAGGTCGAAGTAGACGCCGCGGGCCGCGCGGTACGCCTCCCAGTCCGCGGAGTGCACCACGATCGGCCGGTCGAGGTTGGCGTAGTCGAACATCAGCGAGGAGAAGTCGCACAGCAACGCGTCGGAGGCCAGGCTGAGTTCCTCCACCGACGGGTGCCGGGAGACGTCCACGATCAGGCCCTGTTCGTGCAGCGCCTCAAGACCGGGATTCTGCCCGTAGAAGTAATGGGCGCGCACCAACAGGGTGTATCCGGGCCCCAGTTCGCGGCTGAGCCGCTCCAGGTCGAGCGGGACGACAAAGGTGCGCTGGTAGTCGCGGTGGGTGGGGGCGTAGAGGATCGCGGTGGTGCCGGGCGCCAGCCCCAGGCTCTCACGGGCGCGCCGCACCTGCTCGGCGTCCGCCCGGTAGAAGACGTCGTTGCGCGGGTAACCGCTGGGCAGTGTGCGGTAGTTGCTGGGGTAGACCCGCTCCCAGACCTCGGCGGAGTGCTGGTTGGAGGCGAGCGAGTAGTCCCACTGGTCGGCGTGGTCGAGCAGCCGGGTGAAGCTCATGCTCTTGCCGACCGCGGGGCGGGCGCGCAGGTCCATGCCCATGTGCTTGAGCGGGGTGCCGTGGTGGGTCTGGAGGTAGACCTGCTCGGGGCGCTTGACGATGTTCCCGCTGAAGTTGGCGTTGTTCACCAAGTACTTGGCGCGGGCCATGACGTCCCAGTAGCGGCGGGAGTTGACCACGACGTGGTCGGTGCCGGGCGGCAGCTTCTCTCGGTCCTTCTTGTTCACCACCCACACCCCGCGCAACTGCGGGGCGATCTCCTTCGCCTTGGCGTGGATCGCGGCCGGATTGCAGGACACGCCCCGGTTCCAGTAAGCCGCGTAGACCACAAGGCCGGGATCGACGGGCTTGCGCAGCCGCATCCGGTAGTAGCGCTGGTAGACCGCCCGGGCCAGGGCGTTCCTGCGGGCCCGCACCTTGCCGGTGAGCTTGCGCCGCCACGCCTGGCCGCCGCGGGCCGCGCGGTAGCGGCCGTAGCCGCCGGTGCCGGCCGCGCGCAGCCAGCGGCCCTCGTAGCTGTCGGGCGCCGTCCAGCCGTCCGGGCGGTAGCGGGCCAGCAGCTTGGCGGCGCGCCGGACGAATTCGGGGCGGGCATCCTGCGGCAGCGGTGAACTGTCGTCGCCGACGACCGCGAATTGTGCGGCCATCCGGTCGTAGAGGGCGTCGCCCTGCGCCTTCTTCACCTCGGCGCTCTCGTCGCCCGCGGCGATCCGCCCGTACAGCTCCTCGTAGCGGTCGAGCACCGCCAGGTGGTGACGGCCGGGGGCGGTGCCGACGCTGAGGCCGCGCCGCTTGCGCCAGCGCACGCACACCCGGTCCAGGCAGGCGATGCCGGTCGCGGCCAGCAGCGTACGGACGGCGACGGCGGTGTCCTCGTAGGGGGCGTCGCCGAAGCGGAAGCCCTGCTCCTGCCAGAAGGCGCGGCGCAGCACCCGGTTCCAGACCGCCGGGTAGGTGCCCAGGCACTCGGGACGGTCGCCCGCGGTGAAGACGGCGTCGCCCGCGCCGGCCAGGAAGTCGGTGTCGCCGCTGTGCTGGACGTGCTCCCAGACGGTGAAGCGCTCGTGGTCCAGCAGCAGCACGTCGGGGCCGCCGGTGGCGTCCAGGCGGTCGGCGACCGCGGCCAGCGCGCCCGGCACCAGCAGGTCGTCGGCGTCCAGGAAGAGCAGGAAGTCGCCGGTGGCCGCCGCCGCGCCCGCGTCCCTGGCCGGGCCCGTACCGCCGGTGCGGTCCAGCACGACCGGCCGGATCCGCGGGTCGGCTGCCGCGAATTCGTCGATGATCGCGCCGCTCGCGTCCGGCGAGGCGTCGTCGACGGCGATCACTTCCAGGTCGGTGAAGGACTGCCCGAGCACCGATTCCAGGCAGGCGCGCAGAAAACCCTGCGCGCGGTGGACAGGGACGACGACGCTGATGCGGGGCATGACCATCCTGGACATATCGGGGCGTACCGGTACGGGTCGGTAAGTGGTTTTCTCCGAGCGTAATCACACCGCCACCCTCTGTCGATCTGTGCGCCGCCGCCGCGTTTCCCCCATTCGGCTCACGCGCAGTGACCGGACGGACGCGCGGCGAGTTGAAGGAACGGCATCCGTCTGCCTCCCGCGCCGCCTGCCGCCGCCGTCCCGGACCGCCCCGGACCGCCCCCCGGAAGGACCGCACACCGCCATGAATCCCCGCCTCACCGTCGTCGTCCCCGTCTACAACGTCGAGCAGTATCTGGAGGAGTGCCTGCGGTCGATCGCGGCGCAGACCTTCACCGACCTCGACGTGGTCATGGTCGACGACGGCTCGACGGACGCGGGCCCCGATCTCGCCCAGGCGTTCGCCGACCGCGACCCGCGCTTCCGGCTGGTCCGGCAGCCCAACGGCGGCCTCGGCCACGCCCGCAACACCGGTGCCCGCAACGCCGATCCGGGCACCTCGTACCTGACCTTCGTCGACAGCGACGACGTCCTGCCGCCGCGCGCGTACGAGAAGCTGGTCGGTCTGCTCGACCGGTCCGGGTCGGACTTCGCCACCGGCAATGTGTGGCGGCTCACCGCGCAGGGCCGCGGCCAGGCGTGGCAGCACCGCGGCATGAACAAGACCGTCGAGCGCACCCACATCACCCGTGACCTGGGGCTGCTGTCCGACCGGGTCGCCTGGAACAAGGTCTTCCGCCGCACCTTCTGGGACAAGCACACCCTCGCCTTCCCCGAGGGCGTGCTCTACGAGGACACCCCGCTGACGATCCCGGCGCACTTCCTCGCCGACGCCGTGGACGTCCTGCACGAGCACGTCTACTACTGGCGGATCCGCGAGGGCTCGATCACCCGGCGCCGTACCGACGTCAAGGGTGTGCGGGACCGGATCGCGGCCGTGGACGGCGTCAGCCGCTTCCTCGCCGACCCGGCCAACACCCGCTGGAGCGCGCACAAACGGGACTACGACAAGTCGGTGCTCACCGACGACCTGCTGTACTTCATCGAGGCGCTGCCGATGGCCGGGCCCGAGTACCACGAGGTGTTCCTGGACCGGGTCCGCGACTATCTGAGCCGGGTCGACCCGACGCTCTTCCCCGCGCTGCCGGTGGAGCTGCGGATCCGCTGGGAGCTGATCCGGCAGGGCAGGATGGAGGACCTGCTGGAGGTGCTGGCGCACGAACGGCACGGCGGGCGCACGGTGTTCGACGTCGCCGGGCCGCCGCTGCGCAAGCGGGCGGCGGTCGTACGGCGGGACGGCTCGCCGGTGCCGCTGCCCCGCGCGGTGACGGCGGTCGACGCCAAGGACCTGCCGGTCGTCGCGCGGCTGAGCGAACTCCACTGGCGGGACGGGAAGTTGATCCTCAGCGGCCACGCGTACGTCCGTAATGTCGACGCCCGCGCGCACCGCACCTCGCTCAAGACGGCCGTGCTGATGTCCGGGCGCCGCAAACTGCTGCTGCCGGTACGGACGGTGCGCGCGCCCGAGGTGACCGCCACGGGGCCGCAGGAGCGGCACTCCTACGACTGGTCCGGCTTCGAGATCACCGTGGACCCCAAGCGGCTGCGGACGAACGGGAGTTGGAAGACGGCGCAGTGGCGGCTCGGCGTCGTCGTGTCGGCCGGCTCGGTCGTCCGCCCGGCGGCGCTGCGCGCCGACGAGGCCGGCGCCGGGTCCTCGCCGGTGCCCTTCGCGCTGGACGACGACACCCGGCTGGTGCCCTGGTACAAGGACGGGCGGCTCCATCTGTCCGTCGAACCGATCACGCGCCGGGTGACCGGCCACCGGGCGGACGGCGACGACGCCGTACTGCTGGAGATCGCCACCCGCGACGGCAAACCACCGGTCGCGCTGCGGGCCGGGCAGCAGGCCACGGGCGCCGTCGTGGACTGCCCGCTGACCGGCGCGGACACCGCGTCCGGCGGCTTCCGGACGCTCACGGCGCGGCTGCCGCTGGACCGACTGGCCGCCGCGCGGCCGACGTTGGACGGGCTGCCCAAGGAGGTCGCGCCCGAGACGGCCGCGACCTGGTCGGTCGAGGCGCTCTTCGCCGACGGCGGCACCGCCAGGATCTCCGTCGACCGCCCGCTCCCCCAGGGCCGTTACGACCTCGGCCCCGATCCCCTGCTCGACGGCGCCCACCGCGAGCTGGTCCTGGACGCCAGCGCCGCCGGCCATCTGCTGCTGCGCGACCGTACGCCGCAGCCGCTGGCCACCCACCTCTCCCGCGCCACCAACGGCCATCTCCTGGTCACCGGCGACCTCCCCGCCGCCACCCCGCCCGACGCGCGCCTCGTCCTGCGGCACGGCACGTACGCCACCGAGATCGGCACCGACCTCACGGTGGAGCGCCCGGCGGACCCGGCGGCCGGGGCCACCGGCGCCGTCCGGCGGTTCAGCGCCGCGCTCGACGTGGGCGCGCTGCCGCACGCGGGGCGCTGGTATCTGCATGTGCGGACCTCCGCCGAGCACAGCGACCCGGTACGGATCGCGCGGGAGGCGATGGACGAACTGCCGCTGCGGGTGCCCGTCGAGGAGGGCGCACGGCCGGTGACCGTGAACCGCAGGTTCCACGACCACCTCTTCGTCCTGGCGGGCTCACCGGTGCCGGAGGGCGACCGGGGGCCGTACCGGCAGCGGATGCTGCGCGAGCGGCGCTATCCGGTGCTGCTGCGGCGGCCGTTGACGGACACCGTGCTGTACAGCAGCTTCGACGGCCACGACTGCGCGGACTCGCCGCGCGCGGTCCACGACGAACTGGTGCGCAGGGGCGTGCCGTTCGACCATGTGTGGGTGGTGCGCGACCGCTCGGTGGCGGTGCCCGCGACCGCCCGCCCGGTGCTGCACGGCAGCGACGCCTGGTACGAGGCGCTGGCCCGCAGCCGCCATGTGGTGACCAACACCCACCTGCCCGCGTGGTTCCGGCGCCGCGACGGCCAGCAGGTGGTGCAGACCTGGCACGGCACGCCGCTCAAGCGGATCGGCCAGGACCTGGCGGGCACCTTGTGCGCGGACCTCGTCCATATGTGGCCGCAGCCGCGCCCCGGCCACCAGTGGAGCCTGCTGCTCTCCCCCGACGCGCAGAGCACCCCGGTGCTGCGCCGCGCCCTCGGCCACGACGGCGAGATCGCCGAGACCGGCCTGCCCCGTACCGACCTGCTCAGCGGCGAGGACCGGGACAAGATCCGCGAGGAGGTGCGCGAACGGCTCGGCCTGCCCGCGGGCCGCACCGTCGTGCTGTACGCGCCGACGATCCGCGACGACGAGGCGTACGACGCCGGGCACGCCCGGCTGCACCTGCCTGTCGACCTGCCGGCGCTGGCGGCGGAGCTGTCCGGCAGCCATGTGCTGCTGGTCCGCGCGCACCCGCTGGTCGCGGACTCGGTACCGGCCGCGCCCGGCGGCAGGGGCTTCGTCCGTGACGTCTCCGGCCACCCGGACCTGGCGGAGCTGCTGCTCGCAGCGGACGTCCTGGTCACCGACTACTCCTCGGTGCTCGTCGACTTCGCCGTCACCGGCCGCCCCGTCCTGCTGTTCACGCCCGATCTGGCGCACTACCGCGACACGCTGCGCGGCTTCACCTACGACTACGAGGAGCGGGCGCCGGGCCCGCTGCTGCGCACGACACGGGAGCTGACCGACGCGCTGCGCGACCCGGCGGCGGCCGTCGCGGGCCACGCCGACGCCTACGCGGCCTTCCGCGCCGCCTTCTGCCACCTGGACGACGGTGGCGCCGCCGCCCGCGTGGCGGACCTGATGCTGCGCCGAGGCCCTGGCACGCTGACACGCTGACCGGACCGCCGCCCGACCTTGGAGAGTGCCGTGACCCCACACGAAGCGACCCGAGCGGCCCGGGCGGCCCTCCGTCCCCGGGAGGCGGCGTGCCGTCGCTGACGACGGGCGAGGTCGCCGCGGGCGACGAGCCGGGCGGCGGCACGGACGGCGCGGCCGCCGCCACCGGACCGCGGCCCTCGCCGGCCTCCCGGCTCGCCGCCCGGGTGCGTGCCTGGCGGGTGACGCCGTACGCCGTCGTCGGCACCCTCTTCTGGCTGGTGGTCGCGGCGACGGCCTGGCGGGTGCCGATCGCCTCGGACTTCGGACAGCACGCCTCCGCCGTGGAGCGGGTCAAGGCCGACTGGCGGCACCCGGCCAACCCGCTGCTCGACCTGCCCGGCACCGGCAGCCCGTACTTCTCGCCGTACATCGTGGCGCTCGGCCTGCTGGCGCGGGCGACCGGCGCGGCCGGGCGCGAGGTGGTGCGCTGGTGCGGCCCGGTGAATCTGGCGGTGCTGGTCACCGGCGTCGGCGCGTACGCGCGCACGCTCAGCGCCCGCAGGATGGCGCCGGTCTACGCGCTGCTGGCGTTCACGCTGCTGTGGGGCCCGGAGGGCAAGGAGTGGAGCGGCTTCTGCGGGGTCTGGTCGCTGACCCGCGGTGTCTGCTACCCGAGTGCCTTCGCCGTCGGGGTGACCTTCCACCTGTGGGCGCTGACCGACCGGCTGGCGCGCCGCGGCAGCCGCTCCTGGCCCGGATACGCGCTGCTCGGCGCCGGCTGCGGACTGGTGCTGCTGATCCACCCGATCACCGCGCTGGGCGCGGTCGTCGGCGCCTGCGCGATCCTGACGGCACGTCAGCGCGGCTGGTCGCGGCGGGTGGTGGCGCGCTGGCTGCTCGCGGGTGCGGCCGCCCTGCTGGTCGCGCTGGTGTGGCCGTACTACGACGTGTTCTCGCTGGCCGGTGACACCACCGTCGACTGGGTGCACAAACGGCTCTACATCCACCCCTGGCAGTGGTACGGGCTGGCGCTCGTCGGTCTGCCGCCGCTGGTGTGGCGGGCACGGCGCGGCGGGGTGCGCGACCCGCTGCTGCTGATGTTCGCCGCCTTCTGCCTGATCGCCGCCTACGGCTGGGTGAGCGGGCACTACACCTACGGCCGGGTCTTCGCGCTGCTGCTGGTGCCGCCGCAGTTCGCGCTGGCGGTGGAACTGGCCGAGATCCCGCCCTGGACCAGGGCGCGCGCGGTGCTCGCGCCGCTGGCGGCGGTCGCGCTGTGCTTCGGGCTGATCGCGCAGATCGGCTCGGTCGTACCGCAGCGGCTGCTGCCGCTGACCGTGGACCACCCGGAGCGCTGGCCGGGATACGGCTGGGCCGCGGGCCGGATGCCGGGCGACGCGGTCGTCATCGCCGACGGCTATGTCGCCACCCATGTGCTGCCCGCCTACGGCGTCTACCTCGTCGCCCCCACCTGGCCCGACCCCTCCACGCCCGCCGCCGAACGTGCCCGCAGGGAAGCGGCGGTCAGCACGTATCTGAAGCCGGGGACGCCGGCCGCGACCCGGGACGCGATCCAACGGCGGTACGGGGCGGGCTGGTTGCTGCTGTCGAAGAACCAGCAGGTGCCGTACCGCGGTGAGCTGGTCGCGACCGGGCCGGTGACGGGCGAGCGGCTGGTGCGGCTCGCGGCGCCGTAAGTCGGCGCTCCGTGACGCGGTGCTCCGTGACGTGGTGAGGGGCGGCGCTCCGCGCGGACGCGAAGTGCCGCCCCCCGCCGAGGGACGTCAGCGGTGCGTGCGCAGCAGCGTGCGGAAGGTCCGCATCGCCACCGACAGGCTCGCCAGGTCGAACTCCTCCGCGCCCTGGATCTCCTCCAGGGTGGTGCGGGCGCGGCCGATCAGGCCCGCGTTCTGCTCCTCCCACGCCTTGTAGCGCTGCTCGGGGCTGGAGCCCTCGCCGCCGGCCGTCAGCACATCGGCGGTGAGCGCCGCGTGCGCCGCGAAGAGGTCCTCGCGGATCGCCGCGCGGGCCATCGACTGCCAGCGGTCCGCGCGCGGCAGCAGGATGATCCGGTCCAGCAGCTGGGTGATCGACAGCCGGTCGGCGAGGTCGAAGTAGACCTCGGCGACGTCCAGTGGCTCCTTGCCGGTGCGGTCCGCGACATCGACGATGTCCAGCGCCGGGAAGACCGAGGAGAAGCCGGCGACCCGGGTGGCCAGCTCCTCCGGCACTCCCGCGCCGGTCAGTTCGTCGTGCAGCGACCCGTACCAGTCGGCGTCGGCGCCGCGCAGCAGCTTCGGCAGGTGCGACCAGACCGCCGCGACGCCCTCGCCGAAGAACTCGATGGTCTCGGCGATCTGCAGCGGCTGGATGCGGTTGTTGAGCAGCCAGCGGGTGCCGCGCTCGACCAGCCGCCGCGAGTGCAGCCTGATCCGGGTCTGCACATCGGCCGCCACCACGTTGTCCAGCGACTCCACCGCGTCCCAGATCCCGGCGAGGCCGAAGATGGCGCGCGCGGCGGTGTGCGCCCGCACGATCTCCTCGGTGGTCGCGCCGATCTCCTCGCGGAAGCGGTGCAGGAAGGTGGTGCCGCCGGAGTTGACCGTGTCGTTGACCAGGACGGTGGTGATGATCTCGCGGTGCAGCGCGTGCGTGTCGATCTGCCGCTCGAACCGCTCCCGCAGCGGCACGGGGAAGTACGCGTGCAGCAGCGAGCGCAGATACGGGTCGTCGGGCAGTTCGGTGTGGACCAGTTCCTCGGCCGTGGTGATCTTGGCGTAGGCGAGGATCACCGCCAGCTCGGGCTGGGTCAGGCCCTGCCCGGCCGCCAGCCGTTCGCGGATCTGCCGGTCCGACGGCAGGAATTCCAGCGCCCGGTCCAGGTGGCCGTCGCGCACCAGGCGGCGGATGAACCGCTGGTGGGCGTGGAGCAGGCTGGGCGCCTGCGCCATGCTGTTGGCGAGCGACACATTCTGCGCGTAGTTGTTGCGCAGCACCAGGTCGCCGACCTCGTGCGTCATCTCCGCGAGCAGCGCGTTGCGCTGCTTGACGGTCATGTCGCCCTCGGCGACGACGCTGTTGAGCAGGATCTTGATGTTGACCTCGTGGTCGGAGGCGTCCACACCGGCGCTGTTGTCGATCGCGTCGGAGTTGATCCGGCCGCCGGTCCCGTCGGGGCCGCCGTGCAGGGCGAATTCGATCCGGCCGAGCTGGGTGAAGCCCAGATTGCCGCCCTCGCCCACGACCTTGACCCGCAACTGCGAACCGTCGATGCGGATCGCGTCGTTGGCCTTGTCCCCGACGTCCGCCTGCGACTCGGTGGACGCCTTGACGTAGGTGCCGATGCCGCCGTTCCACAGCAGGTCCACCGGGGCCTGGAGGATCGCCTTCATCAGCTCGGCTGGGGTGATCTTCGCGGTGGCCGTCTCGATGCCGAGCGCCTTGCGGATCTGCGCGTTGAGCGGGATCGCCTTCGCGGTGCGCGGGAAGATCCCGCCGCCGGACGACAGCAGGGAGACGTCGTAGTCGGCCCAGCTGCTGCGCGGCAGTTCGAACAGCCGGCGCCGTTCGGCGTAGGAGGTGGCCGCGTCCGGCTTCGGGTCGAGGAAGATGTGCCGGTGGTCGAAGGCCGCGACCAGCCGGATGTGCTCCGACAGCAGCATGCCGTTGCCGAACACGTCGCCGGACATGTCGCCGATGCCGACGACGGTGAAGTCCTCCTCCTGCGTGTTGACGCCCATTTCGCGGAAGTGCCGCTTCACCGACTCCCAGGCGCCGCTGGAGGTGATGGCCATCTTCTTGTGGTCGTAGCCGACCGAACCGCCGGAGGCGAAGGCGTCACCGAGCCAGAACCCGTAGGAGACGGCGACCTCGTTGGCGATGTCGGAGAACGACGCGGTGCCCTTGTCGGCGGCGACCACCAGATAGGTGTCGTCCTCGTCGTGCCGCACCACATCGGTGGGCGGTACGACCTCGCCGCCGACCAGATTGTCGGTGATGTCGAGCAGCCCGGAGATGAAGGTCTTGTAGGAGGCGATGCCCTCGGCCAGCCACGCGTCCCGGTCGACGGCCGGGTCCGGCAGCCGCTTGCCGACGAAGCCGCCCTTGGCGCCGACCGGCACGATGACGGTGTTCTTCACCATCTGCGCCTTGACCAGGCCGAGGACCTCGGTGCGGAAGTCCTCGCGCCGGTCGGACCAGCGCAGGCCGCCGCGGGCGACCTTGCCGAAGCGCAGGTGCACGCCCTCCACGCGCGGCGAGTAGACCCAGATCTCGTACGCCGGGCGGGGCGCGGGCAGTTCGGGGATCGCCTGCGGGTCGAACTTCATCGACAGGTATTCGTGCGGCTGCCCGCTCTCGGCGCGCTGGAAGTAATTGGTGCGCAGCGTCGCCTTGATGAGGGTGAGGAAGGCCCGCAGGATGCGGTCCTCGTCCAGGCTGGCGACCTGGTCGAGGGCGCCGTCCAGCTCCTCAAGCAGCCCGTCGGTCAGCTCGCTGCCGGCCCGCTGGTGGTCGGGCGAGAAACGGGCCTGGAAGAGATTGACCAGCAGCCGGGTGGTGTGGACGTTCGTACGGAGGGTGTCCTCCATGTAGTCCTGGCTGAAGGTGGACCCGGCCTGCCGCAGGTACTTGGCGTAGGCACGCAGCACCATCGCCTCGCGCCAGTCCAGACCGGCGCGCAGCACCAGGGAGTTGAAGCCGTCGTTCTCCGCCTGCCCGGTCCAGGTGGCGGCGAAGGCGGCCTGGAAACGCTCGCGGGCGTCGTCGCCGAGGTCGCCGAGGCTGCTGTCCAGCCGCAGCCCGAAGTCGTAGACCCAGGCGCGGGACTGGTCGGCGCGGCGCAGCTCGTACGGCCGCTCGTCGACCACCTCGACGCCGAGCCGCTGGAGCACCGGCAGCACGGCGGACAGCGAGACGGGCGCGCCGGTGCGGTAGATCTTGAAGCGGCGCTCGTCGGGGGCGCCGCCGACCGGCTCGTACAGGCTGAGGGTGAAGTCGTCCTCGCCCAGGCCGTCGATGTGCTGGAGGTCGGCGACGGCCACGCGCGGCGCGAAGTCGGCGCGGTAGCCGTCGGGGAACGCCTGCCCGTAGCAGCGCAGCAGTTCGGCCGCGCGCTCCTCGCCGCACTCGGCGGTCAGCGCCTCGGCGAAGCCGTCGGCCCAGGAACGGGTGGCGTCCGACAGCCGGTTCTCGATCCGCTCCACATCGGCGTCGGTGAGGTCGGGCAGCGGCACGCCCGGCTCGACCCGGATCACGAAGTGCAGCCGGGACAGCACCGATTCGGTGTTCCAGGCGGTGAAGTCGGCGCTGTGGCCGCCCAGTTCGTCCTGGAGGATGTTGGTCAGCCGCAGCCGTACCGCCGTGGTGTAGCGGTCGCGCGGCAGATAGACCAGCGCCGAGTAGTAGCGCCCGTACTCGTCCTGCCGCAGGAACAGCCGCAGTTTGCGCCGCTCCTGGAGGTACAGCACGCTCGTGGCGATGGACCGCAGCTCGTCGGCGGGCGTCTGGAACAGCTCGTCGCGCGGATACGTCTCCAGGATCTGCAGCAGGTCGCGGCCGTCGTGGCTGTGCGCGGTGAAGCCGGCGCCGTCGAGCACCTCCTCGACCTTGCGGCGGATCACCGGCACCCGGCGGATCGACTCGGTGTACGCGGCGGACGAGAACAGGCCGAGGAAGCGCCGCTCGCCGACCACATTGCCCTCGGCGTCGAACTTCTTCACCCCGACGTAGTCCAGATACGACGGACGGTGCACCGTGGAGCGGCTGTTGGCCTTGGTGAGGATCAGCAGATTGTGCTCGCGGGCCTTGGCGCGGGCGTCGGCGGGCAGCCGGCTGAAGGACGGCGAGCCGGGGTGCCCGGGGTGACCCGGGTGGGTGCTGTCGGCGCCGGGGTGCAGCGGGTCGGAGCGCAGGATGCCCAGGCCCGTGCCGGGGACGGCGGCCAGCACGTCCTCGGTGCTGCCGTCCGGCTCGGTCTCGGCGATCAGTTCGTACTCGCGGTAGCCGAGGAAGGTGAAGTGGTCGTCATTGAGCCAGCGCAGCAACTCGACGGCCTCGCCGACCTCCTGCCCGGACAGCGGCGGCGGGGTCGCCGTCAGCTCCTCGGCGATCCGCTGCGCGGCCTCGCGCATCTTCGTCCAGTCCTCGACGGACTCGCGCACGTCGGACAGCACCCGGCGCAGGTCGGCGCCGATCTCCTTGAGGTCGGCGCGGTCGGTCTCGCGGTCGATCTCGACGTGGATCCACGACTCGACGAGCACGTCGTGCGGGAGGCTGCCGTCCTCGGGACCGCAGCCGTTGCCGACGACCTCCAGCAGCTTGCCGGTCACGTCGCGGCGGACCAGGAACTGCGGGTGGAAGACGACGTGGATGGCCCGATTGGCCTGGGTGAGCGCGTTGGTGACCGAGTCGACGAGGAAGGGCATGTCGTCGGTGACGACCTCGACGATGCTGTGGCTGGACTGCCAGCCGTTCTCCTCGACCGTGGGGGTGTGCACCCGGACGTTGGCCGTGCCCTGGGGCCGGTTCTCCGCCAGCCGGTAGTGCGATACCGCCGCGCCGAAGACGTCGACCGGATCACGGCCGCTCAGGTCCTCGGGTGCGCTGTGCAGGTAGTAACCCCGGAGAAACGCCGTCAGCGCTTCTGGGCCGAGGCCGTGGCCGGGTAGTCCCCCCGCCTGGCTGTTCTCAGCGACCTTGGCTGCTCGTTCCAGCAGTTCGGCCTTGGCTTCGTCCAGCTTGGTCTGCATGTCCTCTGACTCCTGTCGCGCGCCATTGCGTGACGTCGGGTGATGGCAGGTCGTCACGTGACGCGGGGTTTCCGCTACGGGACGACGCTATGCCTGTTCGGGGGTCGGCCGTGCCCGTACGCACGCGGTGCCCCCTGGTGGACGGATCAACGGTGATCACGCGGCAAGGCTATCGCCCGCTCCGGGGTGCCTGTCAGGAGACGTCTTCGTACAAATGCACTGCACATCTTTGGACCGAACGGACAGGTCCGTCCGGCGCGCGGCGGCCATCTGTCCGGTGGGCGGGGGGCATCCGTCAGGTGCGCGGCGGATCTCCGTCCGGGGTCAGCCCGCTATTCGCTCGGCCTGCGCGACGGCCTCGGCGAGGGTGTCGACCACCGGCACCCCGGCGCTCTCCAGGCTGGCCCGGCTGTGCGAACCGCCGGTGTAGAGCACGGCGTGCGCGCCGACATGGTCGGCGGCGACCGCGTCGTCCAGGGCGTCGCCGATCACCACGACCCGGGACGGATCGGCGCCCGCGCCCTCCAGCGCGGCGAGGTGGCGGGCCATCTGCTCGGCCTTGCCCGCGCTGGACGGGCCGGTGCGGCCGTCCACCCGGACGAAGTGCTCGATGATGCCGTGCGAGGTGACCACCGGCAGCAGTTCGGCGTGCGGGGCGAGCGAGCACAGCGACTGCGTCAGGCCCGCGGCCCGGCGCGCGGCCAGCAGATCGGCGGCGCCGTCGGTGAGGCCGCAGCGCTCGGCCAGTGTCCAGTAGTGCCGGTGGAAGGAGGCGTCGAGCACCTCCCACTCGGCGTCGGTGGGCAGCCGTCCCATCAGCCGCTCGTAGAAGCGCGGCACGGGCACGCAGTACAGCTCCTGGTAGCGCTCCAGGGTGATCGGGGCCATGCCCAGCTCGGCGAAGGAGGCGTTGGTCGCCTCGATCACCGCGTGGATGTCGTGGAACAGCGTGCCGTTCCAGTCCCACACCAGGTGCGGCCCCTTGGCGCCGACGAATTGCGTGCTCATTCCACGAACCGTACTCGGGGGGTGTGACAGCCCGGTGCCCGAGGGTGGCCGGGCGGGGGGTTCGGATTCAGCCGATCAGGTCGATCAGGTGCGGGATCTCCTGCGTGGCGTACCAGAGCAGGTCGTGGTCCTCGGCGCCGTCCACCGTGAACTGCGCGTCGTCGTCGCCCATGTCGGCCGCGCCGACCGCCGCCGCGGCGGCGGTCACATCGGGCTCCGCCTCGTCGGCGTCCGCGTGCACCGCGGCCGTCTTCGCCAGCGGCACGGCGCGCGAGAGCCGGACCTCGCCGAGCGAGCCGGGGTCCAGGCCGTGGTCCGGGTCGTACGCGACGGCCGCGTCGTCCACGTCCACCGCGACGACGACCCGGCGGCGGGCGGTGTCCGGGTGGACGGCCAGCAGCCGCAGCGACGCCTGGGCGGCGCGATTGAGCGCCGCGTACTCCAGTTCCTCGATGTCGTCCGAGACGTACCACTCGCGCAGGCTCGGCGTCACCGCGTAGGCGTCCAGCGGCGCGGGCCCCAGCTCGCCCGCCTTGTACGCCTCGGCCAGCCCCGCCAGGGTCGTTGGAATGTAGACGCGCATGGCGTGAAGCATACGGCCGCCACCACGCGAATAGGTGAATTCGTGGCGCCCCGCCACGGGCCGGGTCCGCGCTTGCCGAGGGCTTCCCGGCCGCCCTAGAACCGCCCTGTCACCGCCCTACCCGCCAGTAGCGATCACGGCCCGGCCGGTCCCTACCGACCGGCCCCGACCGGTCCCGCCCGACCGACCCGATCGCCCCGGCCCGACCGACCCCGACCGATCCGACCGACAGGACGCCCCCGTGCAGACGACGCCGCAGCAGCCGCCCGCATCCGCTCTCGTGTCCGCCCCCGCATCCCCGCCCACAGCCGGGCCCGCCGCCGCGCCGGGTCCCGCTCCCGCCCCAGCCCGTCGCCGGGCCCCTGCGGGCCGCGGGGCGCCGCCGGGACGCAGGGACAGCCGCCGTCCCGCGGGGCGGCCCGGCGGGCGCCCAGGGGCCGTGGCGCGGCCCCTGCCGCGACCGCCCGCGCCGCACGTGTGGTTCGCCGGGCGGCTGCTCGACGTGCTCACCGGCCGCCGCCCGCTGACCTCGCTCGCCGGGCGGGTCAGGGACGAGGCGTATCAGCGGCTGTGGGAGCTGCACGCCGCCCGCGCCGACTGGCGGCGGCGGGTCCGCGGCCGTACCCCGTACGTGTACCGCTGCCGCTGCTTCCGCACCGCGGACGGCGCCCTGGAGGTCGCCGCCGTCGTCGCCCTGGACCAGGACGTCTTCCGCGCCCTGGCCTTCCGCCTGGAGCCCGCCGCCCCGGACGGCCCGGCCGCGACCGCGCCCGACTGGCGCTGCACCGCGGTGCAGGCCCGATGAGGCCGCGGGCCGTGGCCGGCCGCCCGGAAACGGCCGCGGGGCCGGACCCGGCGGAAAACCGGGCCCGGCCCCGCGGGCCGAACGTCGTCAAGCGCGCCGCACGGCGTTACTTCTTGCGGCGCCGACCGCCCTTGGCGGCCTTGCGACGCTCCGCGCGGGTCTGGCCGTCACCGGAGCCGGCGACCGTACCGTCGGCCGCGTCGACACCCGCGAAGTCGCCCTCGACGACACCGCCCTCGCCGTCCACCGACGGCGCGGAGAAGTGCAGCCGGTCGACCCGCTTGGGGGCCTCAAGGCCCTTGGCACGGATCTCCGGGCGGGCGTCCTTGACCAGCGAGGGCGCCGCGTCCTGCGGGGCCTCGGCGACGGCGACGGCGTCCACCGGGACCTCCTCGACCTGCTGCTCGACCTGCACCTCCAGGTTGAACAGGTAGCCGACGGACTCCTCCTTGATGCCGTCCATCATGGCGCCGAACATGTCGAAGCCCTCGCGCTGGTACTCCACCAGCGGGTCGCGCTGCGCCATTGCGCGCAGCCCGATGCCCTCCTGGAGGTAGTCCATCTCGTAGAGGTGCTCACGCCACTTGCGGTCCAGCACCGACAGCACCACGCGCCGCTCCAGCTCGCGCATGATGTCCTCGGTGAGCGTCTTCTCGCGCTCCGCGTACTGCTCGTGGATGTCGTCCTTGACGGACTCCGCGATGAATTCGGCGGTGATCCCGGCCCGGTCGCCGGCCGCGTCCTCCAGCTCCTCGATGGTGACCTTCGCCGGGTAGAGCTGCTTGAAGGCGCCCCACAGCCGGTCCAGGTCCCAGTCCTCGGCGAAGCCCTCCTTGGTCTCCGCGTCGATGTACGCGTCGATGGTGTCGTCCATGAAGTGCTGCACCTGCTCGTGCAGGTCCTCGCCCTCCAGGACGCGGCGGCGCTCGCCGTAGATGACCTCGCGCTGCCGGTTGAGCACCTCGTCGTACTTCAGGACGTTCTTGCGGATCTCGAAGTTCTGCTGCTCGACCTGCGACTGGGCGGAGGCGATCGCCCGGGTGACCATCTTGTTCTCGATCGGCACGTCGTCGGGCACATTGGCCATCGCCATGACGCGCTCGACCATCTGCGCCTTGAACAGCCTCATCAGGTCGTCGCCGAGGGAGAGGTAGAAGCGGGACTCGCCGGGGTCGCCCTGACGTCCTGACCGGCCGCGCAGCTGGTTGTCGATGCGGCGCGACTCGTGCCGCTCGGTGCCCAGCACGTAGAGCCCGCCGAGGTCGACGACCTCTTCGTGCTCGGCCTTGACCGCCTGCTCGGCGCGCTCCAGGGCGTCCGGCAGCGCCGCCGCCCACTCCTCGACGTGCTCGACCGGGTCGAGGCCGCGCTGGCGCAGCTCCGCCTCGGCGAGGTCGTCGGGGTTGCCGCCGAGCTTGATGTCGGTGCCGCGGCCGGCCATGTTGGTGGCGACGGTGACGGCGCCCTTGCGGCCCGCCTGGGCGACGATCGACGCCTCACGGTCGTGCTGCTTGGCGTTGAGCACCTCGTGCGGCACACCGCGCTTGGACAGCTGGGCCGACAGGTATTCGGACTTCTCGACGGAGACGGTGCCGACCAGGACCGGCTGGCCCTTCTCGTGCTTCTCGACGATGTCCTCGACGACGGCGGTGAACTTCGCCTCTTCGGTCCGGTAGATCAGGTCGGGCTTGTCCATCCGGGCCAGCGGGCGGTTGGTCGGGATCGGGACGACGCCGAGCTTGTAGATCTGGTGGAATTCGGCGGCCTCGGTCATGGCCGTACCGGTCATGCCGGAGAGCTTGTCGTACAGGCGGAAGAAGTTCTGCAGGGTGATCGTGGCGAGCGTCTGGTTCTCGTCCTTGATGTCCACCCCTTCCTTCGCCTCGATCGCCTGGTGCATGCCCTCGTTGTAGCGGCGGCCGGCGAGGATACGGCCGGTGTGCTCGTCGACGATCATGACCTCGCCGTCGATGACGACGTAGTCCTTGTCGTTCTTGTACAGCTCCTTGGCCTTGATGGCGTTGTTCAGGTAGCCGACCAGGGGGGTGTTCACCGACTCGTAGAGGTTGTCGATGCCCAGCCAGTCCTCGACCTTGGAGACACCGGACTCGTGGATGGCGACGGTGCGCTTCTTCTCGTCCACGTCGTAGTCGCCGGTCTCCTCCTTGCCGAGGCTGCCGGCCTCGCCGCGGTTGAGCCGCCGCACCAGGCGGGCGAAGTCGCTGTACCACTTGGTGGCCTGGTCGGCCGGGCCGGAGATGATCAGCGGCGTACGGGCCTCGTCCACCAGGATCGAGTCGACCTCGTCGACGATCGCGAAGTTGTGGCCGCGCTGCACCAACTCGTCCTTCGACCACGCCATGTTGTCGCGCAGGTAGTCGAAGCCGAATTCGTTGTTGGTGCCGTACGTGATGTCGCAGGCGTACATGGCGCGGCGCTCGGCGGGCGACATGTTCGCCAGGATGCAGCCGACCTCGAGGCCGAGGAATTTGTGGACGCGGCCCATCCACTCCGAGTCGCGCTCGGCCAGGTAGTCGTTGACCGTGATCAGGTGGACGCCCTTGCCGGAGATCCCGTTCAGGTACGCGGGCAGCGTGCCGACCAGGGTCTTGCCCTCGCCGGTGCGCATCTCGGCGACGTAGCCGAGGTGCAGGGCGGCGCCGCCCATGATCTGGACGTCGTAGTGACGCTGTCCGAGCACGCGCTTGGCGGCCTCACGGACGGTGGCGAACGCCTCGGGCAGCAGGTCGTCGAGGGACTCGCCCTCCTCGTACCGCTCCTTGTACTCGTCGGTGAGGGCCCGCAGCTCGGCATCGGTGAGGTTGACGAAGTCCTCTTCGATGGAATTGACCTGGTCCGCGATGCGGTGCAGCTTGCGCAGGATCTTGCCTTCGCCTGCACGCATGAGCTTGTTGAAGACGGACACGTAGGCTGGCTCCTTGCCGGTCGGGCCTGGCGCGGGTGCCCCGCACCGGGCACAGCGGGGTTTGATCTGCCGGTGTTCGCCGATGACTGTCTGCCGTGGGCTGTCAGCCGATAGGTCCGCTGCAACGGCCATCGTAAGCGAGGAGACCAGCGGGCCGGGAGGCCCCGAGGTGGCAAAACGGTTTTCCACAGGAGTCGGCCGTCCCGGATACTTCGGCCATGGAGCCCATTACCCTCACCACCGAGCGGCTGCGGCTGCGTCCCCTGGAGCCCGGGGACGCCGACGCGGTGGTCGCGGCCTGCCAGGATCCGGACATTCCGCGCTGGACGGCGGTCCCGTCGCCGTACACGCACGAGCACGCGGCGGACTTCATCGGGCGGATCAGCGCGGACGGCTGGCGCGAGGAGAATCTCCTCAATTTCGGCGTCTTCACGCTTGACGGTGGCGCGCTGGTCAGCTCGATGGGCCTGATGCGCTTCGGCGGCAGCGGTGGCCTGGCCGGGCCCGAGCGGCAGGCCGAGCTGGGGTTCTGGACGGCCAAGGAGCAGCGCCGCAAGGGCTACACCGCCGAGGCCGCCCGCGCCGTCTGCGCCTGGGGCTTCGAGACGCTCGGCCTGGAGCGGATCGAGTGGTACGCGGAGGCCGGCAACGAGGGCTCGCGCGCGGTCGCGCTGTCCGTCGGCTTCGTCATGGAGGGCACGGTGCGGTCCAAGATCGTGCAGAACGGCACCCGGCGCGACGCCTGGAGCGCCTCGCTGCTGCCGTCGGACTGGGGCCGCGCGAGCAAGACCCCGTACACGCCGTACGGGGCGTCCGAGGCGTAGCTCCGCCGCTGTTCTCGCAGGCCGGGGCCGGTACGAAGGTGGCGCGGGTCCGGTGCGGGAGCGATGCGGGTCCGGTGCGGGGCCGGTGCGGGAGCGGTGTCAGGGGCCGCTGTCAGTGGTCGGTCCTACGCTGTGCGGCATGACACCGCTGCCCCCTCCTCAGCTCTCCCTGTCCGCCGACGAAGCCCGCAGGATCGCCCTGCGCGCGCAGGGTTTCCTCGGCGCTCCCGACCGGCGGGCGGGGACGCGCGGAGTGCTGCGCTCGCTGGGCGCGGTGCAGCTCGACACGATCTCGGTGCTAGCCCGCTCGCACGAGCTGATCCCGTACGCGCGGCTGGGCGCGGTCGGCCGTACGGAGGTGGAGGAGGCGTACTGGTCCGGCGACCACGCCTTCGAGTACTGGTCGCACGCCGCCTGCATCCTGCCGATCGAGGAGTGGCCGCACTTCGCCTTCCGGCGCCGGGCCCGGCGGGCGCGCGGCCACCGCTGGCACGTGATGGAGGACGCCGAGCGCTCGTGCGCCGCCGTGCTCGACCGGCTCAAGGCGGACGGGCCGCTCACTTCCACCCAGCTCGGCGGCGCGAAGAACGGTGGCCCGTGGTGGGACTGGTCGGAGACCAAGATCGCGGTGGAGTGGCTGCTGGACACCGGTGAGGTGGTCTGCACCCGGCGGCGCGGCTGGAAGCGGATCTACGACCTGGCCGAGCGGGCGGTGCCGGACGCGCTGCTGCACGACGACCTGGACGACGCTGAGTGCATGCGGCGGCTGGTGGCGCAGGCGGGCGCGGCGATGGGGGTGGCCACCCGGGCGGACCTCGCGGACTACCACCGGCTCAAGGGCGAGCAGGTGACGGCGGTGATCGAGGGTACGGGCCTGGTGCCGGTCGAGGTCGAGGGCTGGGGCAAGCCCGCGTGGGCCGATCCGGCGGCGCTGGAGAGCGTGCCGCGCGGCCGGCACCGTACGACGCTGCTGTCGCCGTTCGACTCACTGATCTGGGACCGGCCGCGCACCGAGCGGATCTTCGGCTTCACCCACCGGCTGGAGGCGTACACCCCCAAACCGAAGCGGATCCACGGCTACTTCGCGATGCCGCTGCTGGCCGGCGGGCAGCTGGTGGGCCGGGTGGATCCGGCGCGCGAGGGGAAGACTCTGGTGGCGCGGCAGGTCACGCTGGACGGCCCGAAGGCCGTGCAGCCCGCCGCGGACGCCATCGCGGAGGCGGCGGGCTGGGTGGGCTGCGAGCAGGCCCGGGTGGAGCGGGTCCTTCCGGAGACCCTGCGCGCCCCGCTGGAGGCGGCGGTCAAGCTGACCCACGACCGCCGCTGACCCGTTGAACGCGGGGTCGGGGCCGGGCGGCCCGGGGGCGCGCCCGGCCCCGGCCCCGTCCGGACGAGCCGCCGTCGGCCGCTGTCAGCGGATTTCGAGGATCTTCTCGCGCATCGCGTAGACCACGGCCTCCATCCGGGAGTGCAGCTGCAGCTTCTCCAGGATGTTGCGCACATGGTTCTTCACGGTGTTCTCGCTGATGAAGAGTTCCTTGGCGATGTCCCGGTTGTTCAGCCCGGTGGCCACCAGCTTGAGGACTTCCAGCTCCCGGTCGGTGAGCTTGGGCGCGGGCACCAGCCGCCGCTCGTCGGTGCGCTGGATCATCGACTTGAACTCGGTCAGCAGTTTCGAGGCCATCGACGGGCTGATCTGCGACTGGCCGTCGGCGACCGCGCGGATCGCGGTGGCCACCTCGTCGGTGGAGATCTCCTTGAGGAGATAGCCGGTCGCCCCGGCCTTGATCGCCTCGTAGAGGTCGGCCTCCTCATCGCTTATCGTCAGCATGATGATCTTGGCGCTGGGAGCGACCTCCTTGATCGAGGTGCACGCCTCGATCCCGCCGCGGCGCGGCATCCGCACATCCATCAGCACGATGTCCGGCAGCAGGTCGGCGGCCTTGTCCACGGCCTCCGCGCCGTCCCCCGCCTCCCCGATGACCTGGATGTCCTCCTCCTGCGCGAGCACGATCTCCAGGCCCCGTCTGAAGAGCGCGTGATCGTCGACCACCAGCACTCGGATGGGCTCCGCACGCACCGGACCGGCGGGTTCGTCGTACGGGATCGGACCGCCCTCGCCGGTGGTTCCGCGCTCAAAGCTCTCCGGCATCAGATCTTCCCCCTCAGACCAGAGTTGACCACTGGTCCAGCATTTCACGTCCGGGCGCGGTGGTGCCCCCGGGACCGCCCGGGGGCACCGTCACACGTGCCCGCGCGCCCGGCTCTCAGCGGCGCAGCGCCCCGCCCGCGCCCGCCGGTCCTTCCACGGTGCTCTCGTCGGAGTTGAGATGGATGACGCCGTAGTCGTAACCGTGCCTGCGGTACACGACGCTCGGCTGCTTGGTCTCGCTGTCCACGAACAGGTAGAAGTCGTGCCCGACCAGCTCCATCTCGTAGAGCGCCTGGTCGAGCGCCATCGGCGAGGCCGCGTGCGTCTTCTCCCTGACCACCAGCGGGCCCTCGCCCCGCACCTCCAGCGGGCCGAACTTCTTCGTGGGAACCCCGTCCGCTCCCGGCTCGTCGGCGGCAAGCGTCCCGTCGCCGTTGATGGTGGCCGCGTCCGGAACGGTGGCCGCCACCTCGGCCGCGGAGATCCGGCCGTTCCCGCGCCGGGTGTGCCGCTTGCTCGCGGCCTTGCGCAGCCGCGCCTCCAGCTTGGACACCGCGAGGTCGAGCGCCGCATACGGGTCGGCGGCGGCGGCCTCCGCCCGGACCACCGGGCCCCGGGTGTTGAGAGTGATCTCCACCCGGTCGGCGTGGTCCGCCTGACGGGGGTTGAGCTCCTTGGACACCTCGACGTCGAGGCTGATCACCTTGCCGTCGAGCTTCTGGATCTTGTCCAGCTTCTCGGCCACGTGCTTCCGGAACCGCTCGGGCACCTCGGTCTTGCGGCCCTTGACGACGATGTCCACGCAGAACTCCGTTCCCGGATCGCCCCGTTCTCCGGAGGCGATCCCTTTCGCTGAGGCCGGCCCGGGCGCACGTCCCGTCCGGCGCTGCGTCTGCTGCCGCTTCGCCTCCCGGGGCTGACCGGGGACCGCGAAGCCGCGGCTTTCACCTCCTCCTGCCCCACTGGGAAGATCAACACCCCACGGTGTCCGCTTCCCTCTCCCCCGAACATAGTCCCGGAGTGTGGAGGTCGGCATCCCCAGCGACGCCATACCCCCGTCCGAGTGAATATGCGCCGCTACTACCTGCAACGACGCGCATCCGAGTGGAGTTCCTCGTCGTGCGGCCCGGCCACCACCGCGGCCCCCGCCACCCGGCCTCCGGCCGCCTCCACCGCCCGCGCCGCCACGGTCAGTGAGGCTCCGGTGGTCATGAGGTCGTCCACCAGCACGACAGGCGCCGCGCACAGCAGCCCCGCCGCGCCGCCGGCGGCCGTCACCGCGCCCGCCAGATTGACCGGCCGTCCGGCCGCGCCGAGACCGGACTGGTCGGCCACCGGCCGCCGCTGGCGCAATGCGGCGACCGCCCTGGCGGGTGCCCCGCCCCGGCGCAGCTCCCGGGCGGCGGCCCGGGCGATCCGCGCGGTGGCGTCGTGGCCCCGCCGCGCCACCGCCCGCCGCGCGGAGGGCACCGGGACCAGCAGGACCGTGCCGGTGACGCCGACCCGCCGCACGGCCGCCGCCAGCGCCGTGCCGAGCGGTCCGGCCAGTCCCAGCGCACCCCGCTCCTTGTGCGCCAGCACCACCGCCCGCACCTCGTCCCCGTACCGGCCCGCGGCGTAGACCGGCGGCAGCCCCGGCGGCTCCGGCGTCGGACGTACGCGCCGCACCGGTACCGATCCGGCCGCCCCACCGATCAGTACCCGGCACCGCTCGCACAGTTCCGTCCGCGGACGCCCGCACCCGGCGCAGTCCACCGGCAGGACCAGTCCGGTGATCTCCTGCCACCAGCCCCGCATGACGTCCACTCTGCCCGGTTTCGCACCCCCGCCGCCAGCCCCTTCTCCCGGCCTGTGGATAACTTCCCGAAGCGCGCTGCGGGGGCAGGTCGGGCAGGGCAGACCAGGTGGACGGAGGTGTCCCGGCCGGGACAGACAGGACGCCCCCGGCCCAGGCCGGACCAGGGCGTCTCAGCCCGGGTACACCGGATCGTCGCCCTTCGGCTCCACCCGCTTGCCCGTGGAGTCCGGAGGCAGCCGGTAGACGCTGTGGTCGAACGAGGCCAGCAGCGGCCGAGACAGGTCCTCGGAAGCGGCCACCGACGCCGCCTGGCTGATCCCCTCGAAGGGTGTGGTCGCCCAGCCGTCGGTGTTCACGTACTGGATCTGCTCCGCACGGTCGGACTGGTTGTCGTCGAGCACCACCAGCCGGCTCGGGCCCGCCCAGGAGACGGACGTGACGCCCTCCCCCTCGGGAGTCAGCGTGCGCAGATCCTTCACCGCGAATTTCGGGTGCTGCTGCGTCCCGCTCCGCTCGATCCGCCCCAGCTTCAGCTTTCCGAGCCCGTCCTGCTGCACGAGCATCGCGATCCGGACCCCGTCCGAGGCCACCCGCAGCGCCTCGACACGGCCGGTCAGGCCCTCCACGGACACCGGAATCGGATCCCCGCCGCCGTTGCGCAGCACGACCACCCGGGGAGCGCTCGGATCGCGGTCGGCGACCCACAGATCGTCGAACCCGTCCCAGCTCGGCGCGCTCAGCCCGCCCTTGACCTTGCTGGTCAGCACCGGAGGGGCGAAAGGTCCGTCCTCGATCAGCGAGCCGACCACCAGCTGACGGCCGTTCTCGCGCACCCCTGCGGCGATCCGCTCGTCACGGCCGACCGCGACCGCCTCCAGGTTCGCCTTGGTCTCGCCGAACGGGCCGTTCACCGGCCTGGCCGACGTCGAGCCGGTCGAGGACAGTGCCAGCAGCCGGTGCGGCTGCGCCCCGATGTAGTACTGCCGCTCCGACGAACCGACGAGGTTCTGCGCGCCGTACGCCGCCGCCTGGTCCTTGCCCAGCGAGCAGACCGACCGCCCGTCGGCCGCCGCCAGGTCCACCGCGGCCAGCTTGGGCACGCTCTGGTCCTGCACCGTGGTGAAGAGCTGCGCCGCCAGCCGAGTGCAGCCCGGCTCCCCGCCGAGCCGCTGCGCGGTCGCGTCGAGCCGGACCTTCAGGTGTTGGGAGTCGTCGAGCGTCACACCGCGGTCGGCCGCCTTGTCGTAGAGCCGCACCCCCTTGGGCACGGCCGTGCTGACCACGGGCGCCAGCCACTTCGACGGCCCGCCCAGCAGTGTGCTGACGGTGGACACCACGGAGTCGCTCTGATTACGCAGGAACACCGGGTCGGCGACCAGCGTCTTGTCGGCTCCGCCCGCACGCTGCGTGTCCGGTCCGAGCGAGGCGAAGTAGTACATGTTGACCGGGTGGTAAATCCGGCTGAAGTCCTGCTGGGAGATCACCAGACCGTCATCGAGGTCGTCGATCCGCCACTCGTTGTTCTCCTTGACCAGGCGGAAGGAGGCGTCGTACGCGCCCGCCTCCGGCGTGTACGTGTGCTTGGCGTCGACCACTGCCGCCTTCGTACCGGTGAGGTCGACGATCACCGAGCTCTCCTTGCGGCCCGAGCCCGTGACCGACGCCTCCTTCGGCTGGGCCGAGGACGTCAGGACGGTGATCTTCGCCGTCGGGTCCCAGGTCTTCTGCAGCGCCTTGGTGAGGTACTTCTCGGCGGTCGCGAAATCGGTCTCGTCGCTGGTGGTGGCCTCCATGAAGCCGTTGACGATGTCCGACGCGCTCTCGCCGCGGTGCGGCGCGGACGGGAAGACCCGCACCTGCGAGTCCACGTCCGCGTGCTGCCCCTGGCCGACCTTGCGCACCTCACCGCTGCTGGGCATCGACGCACAGCCGGCCAGCAGCAATGCCGCGCCCACCACGCCCGGCCAGCTCCGCAGCAGGCGTGCCCTGCCCCCCACCGCACCCATCAGATGTCGTCCTCCCGGAACGGGTCCACACGCCCGTCAACACGGCCGTCGACACGGCCGTCCGCACGCCCGTCGACACGACCGTCCACCCGCATGTCACCGCGCATGTCTCCGCGCCCGTCCAGCCGCGTGTCGCCGCGGCCCTCCGTCCGTCCCACGACGCGCGCGCCGCTGCCGGGCAGCGCCGCAGGATCGGCCGACGGCGGCTGCGGCGCCGCGCCGGGCATCGGCGGGATCTGCGGCCCCGACGTCCCGCCATGACCGCGTCCCGCGTCGCCCGCGCTGCGCGGCACCGGCACGGCCGCCGCCACGGGCCTGGCCGGCAGCCCCGAGGAATTCAGCCCGCGGTTGCGCCGCGAGTCGTCCGGCTCCAGCGGTATCGGCGAACCGCGCAGGCTGTCGCCCGCGGTCCGCGGCAGCGTCATCCGGAACTGCGAGCCGCCGCCCGGCTCGCCCCACGCCTGGAGCCAGCCGCCGTGCAGCCGCGCGTCCTCCACCGCGATGGACAGGCCGAGGCCCGTCCCGCCGGTGGTACGCGCCCGCGCCGGGTCGGCGCGCCAGAAGCGGTTGAACACCCGGGTCGCCTCGCCGGGCTTCAGCCCGACACCGTAGTCCCGTACCGCGACGGCCACCGCGCCGTCGGCCGTCGCCAGCCGGACCACCACGTCCCGGCCGTCGCCGTGCTCGATCGCGTTGACCACCAGATTGCGCAGCACCCGCTCCACCCGCCGCGGGTCGACCTCCGCTATCACCGGCTGCGCGTCGCCGCGTATCGACACCCGGCTGCCCTTGCGCTCGGCCAGCGGCTCGGCGGCGTCCACCACCCGCCGGACGACATCGCGCAGGTCGATCGGCTCGGCCGCCAGCTCCGCGGCGCCCGCGTCGAACCGGCTGATCTCCAGCAGGTCGGACAGCAGCGACTCGAAGCGGTCCAGCTGGTTCTGCAGCAGCTCCGCGGAGCGCGCGGTCACCGGATCGAAGTCGGTCCGCGCGTCGTGGATGACGTCCGCCGCCATCCGTACCGTCGTCAGCGGGGTGCGCAGCTCGTGCGAGACGTCCGAGACGAAACGGCGCTGCATCCTCGACAGGTCCTCCAGCTGCTGGATCTTGACCTGGAGATTCTGCGCCATCTTGTTGAAGGACTCACCGAGGCGGGCGATGTCGTCCTCGCCCGACACCTGCATACGTTCCTGCAATCGGCCGGCCGCCAGCCGCTCCGCGATCCCGGCCGCCATCCGTACCGGCGTGACCACCTGCCGCGTCACCAGCCACGCGATGGCGCCGAGCAACACCACCACGAAGATGCCCGCCGTCGCCAGCGTGCCCTTGACCAGGCCGAGCGTCTTTGACTCCTGCCCGAACGGGAACAGGTAGTACAGCTGATACGGCTTGCCATTGATGTCGGTGAGCCGTTTGCCTATGGCCAGCGCGGGCTGCGGCGGCTTGCCGTCGTCCGTCACCACCGTCGTGTACTGCTTGAGCGCGCCGGTGTGCGTCTCCACCGAGTCACTGAGCGACTTGGGAATGCTGGCCTGCGGCAGCAGGCTGCCGGAGCTGCGCGGCCCGTGCGCGTTGACCGCGCCCTCCAGGCGGCTGTCGTCCGCGCCGGGGCTGAGCGTGGCGATCCAGTACACGCCGTTGCCGCCGCTGGAGAAGTACTGGACCAGCCGCGTCAGCCACGCCCCGGAGTCCTCGGGATTGCGCGGGCTGTTCGCGGCGGGCGCGTCAGTGTCGTTCTTGAACGCCATCTGCTGCGCGATCGAGAAACCGGTGGTCGCCTGATTCTCCGCAGCCTTCTCCTTGGCGTCGAGCAGGCCGTTCTTCACCTGCCCGATCACCACGAAGCCCAGCAGCAGCACCACGCCGACCGACATCAGCAGTGTGAAGGCGACCACCCGCAGCTGCAGATTGCGCCGCCACAGCCGTACCCCCGGCTGCAACGGCCGCCGTGCCCAGCGCACGAACGAGCGGAAAACCGGCTGCAGACCCCGCACAGGGTCCGCCAACCGGCTCTCCAGCCGCTCCCGCTCGTACGACGCGCACATCTCAGCCCGGCCCCGCCTTGTAACCGACACCGCGGACGGTCACCACGATCTCGGGGCGCTCCGGGTCCTGCTCCACCTTGGACCGCAGCCGCTGCACATGGACATTGACCAGCCGCGTATCGGCGGCGTGCCGGTAGCCCCAGACCTGCTCCAGCAGCACCTCCCGGGTGAATACCTGCCACGGCTTGCGGGCCAGCGCCACCAGCAGGTCGAACTCCAGCGGCGTCAGCGCTATCGGCTGCCCGTCCCGCTTCACGGAGTGCCCCGCCACGTCGATCACCAGATCGCCGATGGCGAGCTGCTCGGGCGTGGGCTCCTCGGCCCTGCGCAGCCGCGCCCTGACCCGGGCCACCAGTTCCTTCGGCTTGAACGGCTTGATCACATAGTCGTCCGCCCCCGACTCGAGCCCCACCACCACATCCACGGTGTCGCTCTTCGCCGTGAGCATCACGATCGGCACCCCGGACTCCGCCCGGATCTGCCGGCACACATCAATGCCGTCCCTCCCGGGCAGCATCAGGTCCAGGAGCACCAGATCCGGCTTGGTCTCCCGAAAAGCAGCCAGCGCCTTGTCACCGTCGGCACAGAACGACGGCTCAAAACCCTCTCCGCGCAGCACGATGCCCAGCATCTCTGACAGCGCGGTGTCGTCATCGACGACCAGGACTCGTCCCTTCATACCGACCATCATCCCATTTGCATATCGTTACCGGTGACCTTTGGTGATCGAGGTCACGTTTCGCGACCATTGTCCTTGGATGACCACAGATGCGCCCCCCGATCCCCCTGATCAGAGCTTCCCCATGGAGTCTACCGATTACACACAGTTACGATACTTTCTGCGGTGACCGGTGAGACCACACCGTTCTCCGTGATGATCGCAGTAATCAGCTCCGGAGGCGTCACGTCGAACGCGGGGTTGTAGGCCTGGGTGCCCAGCGGGGACGGTGCCAGGTCGGTCACTTCGCTGCCGGCGCGCTGCTCGACCTCGATCGCGTCGCCGTTCGGCGTGGCCAGGTCGATGGTCGTGGTCGGGGCCACGACGACGAAGGGGACGTGGTGGTAGCGGGCGAGCACCGCCAGCGGGTAGCTGCCGACCTTGTTGGCCGTGGAGCCGTCGGCGGCGATACGGTCCGCGCCGACCAGCACCGCGTCGACCTCGCCCGCCGTGAACAGGGACCCGGCCGCGTTGTCGGCGAGCAGCGTGTACGGCATCCCGGCCCGCGCGGCCTCGTACGCCGTCAACCGCGCGCCCTGGAGCAGCGGTCGGGTCTCGTCCACCCACAACCGCCGCAGTTCACCGGCCCGGTGCGCCGCGAGGACGACACCGAGCGCGGTGCCCTCGCCGCCGGACACCAGCGCGCCGGTGTTGCAGTGCGTCAGCAGCCGGTAGCCGCCGCCGGGCACCAACTCGGCGAGCAGCTGCGCGCCGTGGCGTGCCATCGCCGTACTGGCCGCCGCGTCCTCCGCGTGCAGCGCCCGCGCCTCCGCGAGCGCCACGGCGGCGCCCTGGTGGGGCGGGGCGTCCCGGAAAGCGGCAACCGCCCGGCGCACCCCGTACCCGAGGTTGACGGCGGTCGGCCGCGCGTGCGCCAGCAGGTCGGCGGCCTCGTTGACGTCGTAGCCGCGGGCCGCCGCCAGCGCTATGCCGTACGCACCGGCCAGCCCCAGCAGCGGGGCGCCGCGTACGGCGAGGGAACGTATCGCCTGCACCAGCGCCTGGACGTCGGTGCACACCAACTCGACCTCTTCGTGCGGAAGTCGGGTCTGGTCGAGCAGCACCAGCACAGGTCCCTCGGGCGGCTCCTCCCAGCGCAGTGCGGGGATGGCACTGGAGGCACCGCCGGCCTCATCGGTCACAGCTCGCGCGTTCTGATCACCCATCCGTCCAGTCTGCCCTGCCCGGCCCGATCCAAGGCAGCCCATGACACGATGGCGGCGGTTACCACAAATGAGCATCACGTGAAGGGCAGCCTCCGATGACCAACACTCCGGGCTGGGCCTCGCCCGGATCCTCCGACTCACCCGAGCCGGAGGACGGCGACAGCCCCGTTTCCCCCGCACCGCCCCCGAAGGACGACGACACCGCGGCCGATACGTCGGACGCGGCGCCCGATTCGGACCCGGCCGCCGAGAAGGGCCCGGACGATACGCCGCCACCGCCGCCCGGCGGCTGGTCGACACGGCAACCGCCCGCGGGCGAATGGCGGCACACCCCGCGGGACACCTCCCGCCCGCAGTCCCCGCCCGCTCCTTCCTCTCCGTCCTCTCCGTCCCAGCCTTCTCCGCCTCCGACAGGACCCGCCGGTACGGGGCAGGCTCCGGGAACCGGCTGGGGCCGGTGGGCACCGCCAACGCCGCCCGGCGGCAACACCGGACCGTCGGGCCCGCGCTGGGGCGCCAACGCCCCCGGCGCACAAGGCGGCTGGCAGCAGCACGGCCCCTGGTCCCGGCCCATGGCACCGAAGCCCGGCGTGATCCCGCTCCGGCCCCTCGGCGCGGGCGAGATCCTCGACGGCGCGCTGTCCGTACTCCGCCGTCACTGGCGGGCGCTCCTCGGCGTCACCTTCGTCGTCGCCCTGGTCACCCAGGGCCTCGGCGTCGTGATCGAAGGCAGCCTGCTCGACGACGACACCCGCCTGCAGAATCTCCGGGACGATCCCAACCCGAGCGTCGGCGAGATCATGCGCGCCGTCAGCGGCGCCTTCGCCAGCACGGGCCTGACGCTGCTCGTCGTCCTGATCGGCACGATCGCCGCGACGGCGATGGTCGCCGTGGTCGCAAGCCGCGCCGTCCTCGGCCGCAAAGTCACCGCCGGCGAGGCGTGGCGGGAGGCCCGGCCGCGCCTGCCGCAGATGCTCGGCCTCACCCTGCTGATCCCGCTGATCGCTGCGGGCATCCTGGCCGTCGCAGCACTGCCCGGCGCCCTGATCGCGCTGGCGGGTGCGGAGAGCGGTGGCGCCGCCCTCGCGTCCCTCGGCCTGCTCGGCGGTGCCGTTACGGCTGTCTGGCTGGTCGTCCAGTGGAGCCTGGCGGCGCCGGCGCTCATGCTCGAAAAGCAGGGCATCGTCCAGGCGATGAAGCGTTCGGCCAAGCTCGTACGGAACGCCTGGTGGCGGGTCCTCGGCGTCCAACTCCTCGCCGCCGTACTCGTCTACATCGCGTCGTCCATCGTCCAGGCCCCGTTTCTGCTCATCGCCCGCGGCGTCACCGGCGACAGCGTCGGCTCGTTCCTGTCGGGCGACAGCACTCCGGGCTGGACGTTCCTCTGTGTCGCGGGAATCGGCGCCGTCCTCGGCTCGATGCTCACGCTGCCGATCAGTTCCGGTGTTACCGCTCTGCTCTACATGGACCAGCGCATTCGCCGCGAGGGACTCGACATCGAGCTGCTGCGGGCGGCGGAAAAGGGCGAGTAAGCCGCAGCGGTGCCGACGCCCCGGATTCAGGGGCGCCGGCACCGTGCTGCCGCCGACCCCCACATAAAACGAAAGAGGCCCGGTCCCGGATCCCTGAAGATCCGAGGCCGGGCCTCTGACAATAATTGTTCGGCGGTGTCCTACTCTCCCACAGAGTCCCCTCTGCAGTACCATCGGCGCTGAAAGGCTTAGCTTCCGGGTTCGGAATGTAACCGGGCGTTTCCCTCACGCTATGACCACCGAAACACCATGAAACACACACCCGCCCCAA
>NZ_FONG01000047.1 GCF_900112845.1 Actinacidiphila alni | reverse complement strand
ACGCCGCGGGAGGTACGGACCGACCCGGCGCACACCCGACCGGCGGGCCCCACCACGGGGTCCGCCGGTCGATCCGTGTGTCCAGTAGGGAGCGGCCGGAGTCTGATCTCAGGCAGTCCATCAGTCAGAGAGAAGAAAATATCAACGTTCATTAACGTCATAGCGGACACTAACACTCATTAGTTACATAAGTGCCCTACCCCAAACGCGTTCCATGGACTAGCTTCCAGGCAGTCATCAATGTTTGTTGATGCGAGGGTCTCGGTGCATGCACTGCATCGAGGGCGACCGCCTGCAGTTGCGGGGAGTTGGGAGCGACGTCGTGTTTCAAAGCAGAGCTAGTCACACGCCAGGACTTCGCAGAACCGATCGAAGGCCCTCTAGGCGATTCCCGGAGCAATAAGTGGCGCAGAAGTGAATGGAATATCAGGTGGTACCGAAACGCATCCCGAGCACTATATAGTTCCTTCTGAAGTCGAACGGCGCCTTGGGATCTCTCCCGCAACACGTCGCCGTTGGACTAACAGGGGCCTGCTCAAAGCGTACCCCTTGGGGCCATTCTATCGGCCAGGCCCCGGGGCCAATAGGGAGGGAAATCGCAACGGAAGCCGCGTGCGCTACCTCGAATCCGAGGTAGCCGCTCTCGCCTCTAATATCAGAAACGGAATCATGGCGAAATCTCCGAAGCCTAAGAACGCTTCAGGTGACCATACGTGACCATGCGCTCACTTCCGCGAGGGGACATGAGTAACGAAGCAGATACACCATTCGATCGCTGGCACAAAAAATACCCGAAGGAAGGAGACACTCGGTGCAACTGTGGCACTAAGAAGAATCCCCTGTACGAGTCGGCCGACCATGGGCGCGGCCAGCGCTGGCAGGCCCGCTTCACAGATCCGGCTGGCAAGCAGCGACGCCCCGCGTTCGACGCATACCAGGATGCGGCCGATCACCTAACTGAGATCCGCGCCCAGATGCGCAATGGCACCTGGGTAGAACCAGAACTCGGTGCCCAGAAGGTAGAGATCTACACCGCAAAATTCATAGCGGGCCGACGGAAATTCGGAAAACACGAGGCAACGACAAAGTCATATGAAGGGCACATTCGGAGGTACGTGAACGAATTTGCTGGCCATCGAACCGCAAAGACTCTCACACGTCGCGACTCAACGAATTTCGTGGCGTGGCTCATGGATCAACCGGGACTGAAGTCTTCTGCGTCCGTCGTCCAGGTCTTTCGCACATGGCGAATAGTCATGAACCATCTCATCGACGAGGAGGAAGTGCCGCTGCCAGCGAACATCTGCTCTCGCATCAAACTTCCCGAAGTTCTCCCACGCGTCGAAGTGGCGCTTTCGCCAACCGACGTGACAGAGTTGGCAGCCGCCATGCGGGAGATTGAGCCGCGCTATGAGATCTCTATCTGGATCGCCGCGTGTGCGGGGCTCCGCAAGGGAGAGGTTTTCGGATTGCGGAGCGCGGCCGTCGCCTGGGACGAGGACCTCCTCTACATTGTGGAGCAGCGTCAGGCCGGTCGAGCTTCGAAGCTCAAGACCAGGGCCAGCTACGTGACCCTTCCCGTCGATCACTTCTTGATCGAACGTCTGGACGAGCATAGGCGTACCCATCCCCGCATCCGTCCTGTCTCGCCAGTGACAGAGCGAACACGCAAGGCTCGCGGATACGTCGAAGCTCGCGACGAAGGGTTGATGATCACCAATGCGCTCGGCAAGCCGGTGCTGCATCACGACTTCTGGCTGAAGTGGAAGGCCGCCGTGCGCCTTGCCGGCCTTCCGGAACGAACACGGTTCCACGACCTCAAGCACTTCTACACTTCGAAGCTCGGTGCGTCCGGCCTTGATCCGAAGACGGTGCAGGCCCTCTGCAGGCACGCGACGTTCGAGGAGACATGGGACACCTACGCGCATCCACCGATGGCAGTCGAGGGTGTCAAAGTGCGCGCGTTCGGGCTCATGTTCGGCTCCGATGACCCTGGAGCGTTGGCCGCGTAGGTCTTCTAGGGACTCTTGACCCGACCGGCCCTTCATGTGCAAGACTCACAAACGCATCAAGGCCAACCCATCGTCGTACGAGGGCGGCAGGTCCGTGGAACGACTTGTTCGCTCGATTCGACCCCGATTCGACCCCGTTGGTGCTGGTCAGTCTGAGCGGTGCCCTGACCAGGCGCTGAGCAGGCCGTTTCCCGCAGGATCTGATAGCCCCAATATTTTGGACGCTTAGCCCCAGTACTTGTCCCAGATCGCCGACATGTTCGCGGGGAAGGACGGGTCGCTGAACCAGGGCTGCTGGGCGACGCTGGTGGCGTAGTCGTGCGCCGAGTAGACGAC
>NZ_FONG01000036.1 GCF_900112845.1 Actinacidiphila alni | reverse complement strand
GGGCGGTCAGCTCCGCCTCGCCGCCCCAGTAGCGGGCCGGGCCGCGGGCGGGGGCCGCCACCATGCCGGGCCTGATCACCTCCAGCCGGGGCATCACCTCCGTCTCCAGCCGCCGCACCACCGGTTCGAACTCCCGGGTCTCGGCCGCCGGATCACGTTCGACGACCCGCAGCCAGGGGCAGCGGGACCGCGCCTGCCGTACCCGCATCCCGCGCCGTACCCCGGCCGCCCTGGCCGCGGCGGAACACGCCACCACCCGCCCGTCCCCGGACAGCACCGCCACCGGCTCCCCCGCCGGCAGCCCGCAGGTGATCACCGGCCAGTCCGGTATCCACGACACCAGTACCCGCACGCCGACTCACCCCACCACACGCATACCGCCGCCACCGTGAGTGGCCAGCGGGCCGCCCGCGACCGGCTGCGCACCGTACGGCCCCGGCAGCCACCACTGCGCACGACGCGGAACACCACCCGCGGCGCCGCGCCCGGACACCTCCACCGTCACCAGGCGATGGCGCAGCACACCGTGCCCGCGCCCCAGCCCCTCCCACACCGCACCCGTCACCCGGAACCGCAGGTCGGCGCCCTTCCACGGGCCGGCCGCCAGCAGTACCGCCCCGCCCGTACGGAGCTGCGCCGTAATCCGAGCACGCACCCGGCCCGGCGGCGGTTCCGTCACACCGAGCATGATTACCGGCACCCGCGCCGCGACAAGGTGCCCGACCACCTGTGGCCACCGCGCCCCCGGAGCATCCACCCGCACCCCGCACCCCAGATCCAGACCGGCATGCCGCGCGGCCAGCACCCCCAACGACGGCAACCCGACCGCAGCCCACCCCGCCCGACCGCCGGCCGCCTCGGCGCCGAGCGCCAGCAGCAGCGGCAGATCCCGCTCAACGGCGACAGCGGCCCCCGGCCGGAGCCCGCCGGGCGCAAGATCGCCCAGTCTCACCGGAGTCTCGGCCTCGCCGGAGCCGGTGATCGCTGCTGTCCCCGGAGCTGCACCCATGCCCCCGACATTCGCACGCACGTTCGATCAAGGCAAGTCGGCGGGCCGCGGAGATGTCCTCCGCCGGGGTTCGCTTTCCCGTGCCCCTGAACTTTGAGCGCTGTCGCCGAGGGGTGACGGAACGGACCGTCCGGCGGGCCCCGACCTGCGACGGGGGATGGAGCGGAATACCGTGGTGCGGGGGTTACCGAAAGGTGCAGCTCATGCCGTCGCCGATCTGGAGCGGAAGCCTCTCATTCGGGCTGGTTGCGATACCGGTCCAGATGCAGCCGGCCACCCGCTCGCACAAGATCTCCTTCCGGCAGATCCACATCGAAGACCACGGTCGGGTCAAGTACCGCAAAGTGTGTGAGACGGACGGCGAGCGCCTGGAGCAGGCCGACATCGGGCGGGCGTGGGAAGGACCGGGCGGGGAACTGGTGCCGATCGAGGACCAGGAGCTGGACGCGCTGCCGCTGCCCACGGCAAAGACGATCGAGATCTCCGGCTTCCTGGACCTCGACACCGTCCCGGGCCACATGTTCGACCAGCCGTACTTCCTCGCACCCGCCTCACCGGCGGCGAACAAGCCGTACGTCCTGATGCGCGAGGCCCTCGCACGTGCCGGGAAGGCCGCGGTCGGGAAATACGCGCTCAGGGGCGCCGGCGAAGCGCTCGGACTCATCCACGCCCAGGGCGACATCCTCGTCGTACAGCGGCTGCACTGGCCGGACGAGATCCGCTCCGCCGACGACGCCGCACCCCGCGGGAGCGTGGACTTGTCCGACGAAGAGATCCAGGCCGCACTCGACTACATCGACGCCGCAGGCGACATCGACATGTCCGCGATGCACGACGACTACGCCGCAGCCGTCGGCGCGCTGATCCAGGCCAGGACCGAGGACAAGCCCCTGCCGAAACCCGCCAAGACGGCGTCCGCGGAAACCGGTACGGTCACCGACCTGATGTCCACCCTGCGAGCAGCCGCAGACCAGGCCCGCGCCGAGCGCGGCGAAGGCGCCGACATCCACCACCTCGCCGACCGCAAGACCGCCAAGAAAACGGCGAAGAAGGCCGCTGCCAAGAAAACCGCCGCGAAGAAGACGACCGCCAAGAAGAGCACGGCCGCTAAGCCCACCCGCAAGCGGGCCGGCTGACCCGGCGACGGCAGGCGTGGCAGGGTGGAAGCATGTGTGGCCGATATGTCTCCACCCGCCAGCCGGACGACCTCGCGACCCTGTTTCACGCCGAGGTACCGCCGGCCGAGCAGGCGCTGCCGCCGAGCTGGAACATTGCGCCGACCCAGGACGTGCGGGCGGTGATCGAGCGTGTGGACCGGGACACCGGTGAGATCCGTCGGACGCTTCGGGCGGTGCGCTGGGGCCTGGTGCCGTCCTGGGCGAAAGACCCCGCTATCGGAACCAAGATGATTAACGCACGGGTGGAGACCGTGCACGAGAAACCCGCGTACAGGCGCCCCTTCGCCAAGCGCAGGTGTCTGCTGCCCGCCGACGGCTTTTACGAATGGGACAGGGTCCCGGCCCGCGACGGCCGCAAAGCCTACCGGCAGCCGTACTACATCCATCCCGAGGACGACGGCGTCATGGCGCTGGCCGGGCTGTACGAATTCTGGAAACACCCCGACAGCGACGATGGCGAGTCGTGGCTGATCACCTGCACGATCATCACCACGGAGGCCACCGATGCCGCCGGCCGGGTCCACCCGCGGATGCCGCTGACCATTGCCGAGAAGGATGCCGACGCCTGGCTCGACCCCGCCGTCGAGGACCCCGACCGCATCCGGAAACTCCTGGCCGACCCCACTGCCCGGCCCCTTGACGCCCGCCCCGTCTCCACACAGGTCAACCGGCCCGGCCCCGACAGCCCCGGCCTCCTCGACGCAGTCGACCTACCCTGAAACGGTGCGGCCGCACCGGGATGCCCCCGGAATCCGATCGCGGCCGGCCAGCGCGCCGTGTCGGCGAGGGCGAGCGAGGCCAAGGTCTGCGGTCGAGCACCCGCGCTTGCACGACAGCGACCGTGTTATGCGGGGCGAAGAACGGGATCGATCTCAGTCGGGAGTCCAGCAGCCCCCCACGGGTCTCCTGTAACGCGGCAAACGCTGCCGGGCCGTGGCCGACATCCGCGCGGTCACGGTAGTTGTGACGTCGCCCGAGTTCACCGAGTGCTGCGACAGCAGCCCGCCGTAACTCCCTATCCACGAACCTGCCCGCCCTTCCCGACGCTTCCCCGGCAAATGCCGCCGGGGCGCCCTACGGGCGATCGCCTTCACCGTGGTGGTCAGGGCTTGGGCGGGCGGCGGGTGATGGCGCGTTGGGCGGCGCTGATCGCGGACCGGAGGCCGGGGGTGTGCAGCGCGGCCCTGGCGGCGTTGGCGCCGCAGGCGCCGTGGACGCCGCCGCCGGGGTGGGCGCCGGCCGAGGCGAGGTAGAGGCCCTTGACCGGGGTTTCGGGGCGGCCGGTGCCGGGGGTGGGGCGGAAGACGAGCTGCTGGTGGAGGGCGGTGGTGCCGCCGTTGATGGCGCCGCCTTGGAGGTTGGCGTTCAGCGACTGGAGTGTCGTCGGGGACAGGATCCGCCGGGCGCGGATCCTGTCGCGGAAGCCGGGGGCGTAGCTTTCGATGCGGGCCTCCAGCCGGTCCGCCATGAGATTCTGCTCGCGTTCGTCCCAAGTGCCGGTGAGTCCGTCCTCACCGGCATCGCCTTTGATGTCCTGCGGCACGTGCGTATAGGCCCATGCCGACTCCGTACCGTCCGGGGAACGGGTGGGGTCCGCGGTGGTCATCTGTCCGACCAGGGCGAACGGCCGGTCCGGGACGTGTTTGGTGGCGATCTGCGCGGCGAAGCGGGTCAGGTCGTCGACCCCGTCGGCGATGTGGACGGTGCCGGCGCCGGCGGCCTCGGGCGCGGTCCAGGGCACCGGCCGGTCCAGTGCCCAGTCGACCTTGAACGTCGAGAAGTCCCACTGGAATGTGCGTCGCAGGTCGCTGAGCAGACCGGCGGGCAGGTGCTCTTCGGCGACCAGCCGGGTGTAGAGCGTGGGCGCGGAGACATCGGCGAGAATCGCCCGGCCGGCCCGTACGGCGTCACCGGACGCGGTCCGTACGCCCACCGCACGGCCACCTCTGACGACGATCTCGGTCGCGCGCTGACCGCAGCGGACCCGGCCGCCTCGGTGTTCCAGACGCCGGACCAGCGCTTGTGTGAGCGCTCCGGCTCCGCCGACCGGCACGGGAAAACCGTGAGTCTGGGCGAGCATGCACATCAGCCAGCCGAAGCCGCCGCTCACAGCGGACTCCGGCGACAGGTCCGCGTGCAGCGCGTTGCCGGCAAGGAGCAGGCGACCGCCCTCTCCGTCGAAGTGCTCCTCACCGAGCCTGCGCACCGGCAGCAGCATGGTGCGGGCCAGCCGCAGCGCCCCCGCCGCTCGTACGCTCGCCAGCAACGTCAGACTTGAGCGCACCGGTGGGAACGGCGCGAACAAGCAGTCGATCAGGTCCTCGCCCACCCGGTCCCACACGGCGTGCAGATCCTGCCAGGCCGCTCCGTCGCCGGGGGCGAATGTCTGGAGATTCGCCGACGTCGCCGCGAGGTCACGGTCGAGCACGGCGCACCGGCCGTCCGGCAGGGGGTGGGCCAGCACCTGGGGCGCGTGGCTCCAGCGCAGACCCTCGTCCTCCAGACGCAGGGCGCCCAGCGCGGGGGAGGCTGCTGCCAGCGGGTAGAACGCGCTGAACACATCGCTGACGAAGGCCGGGTCGACGCCGCGGTCGCTGCGCACCGCTCCGCCGGGCTGGTCCTGTTGCTCCAGGACTTCGACGCTCCAGCCGGCGTCGGCCAGTATGTTCGCGCCGACCAGACCGTTGGGTCCGGCTCCGATGACCACCGCGTCGGGCACAGGGAGTCCTCCTGGTGTTCTCGTCCGGTCCGGTTGCCGTGAGTGGGCGGCGTGCCGTCGGCCAGGTTGTGGCGGCAGTTCGCGGCGCGGCCTGCTGGATCGGTCGCGGTCAAGACGAGGGCGACTGCGCCGTATGCGTCCTCGGCGCGGACTTCTCCACGACGCCGGCCAGCCGCTTGAGCATGCCGCGGTGCCGCAGCTGGATGAAGACGTCGACGGCAGCGGTGTGCAGCGATCCCGCCGCACCTCGCAGCGGGTGCTCGTCGATGATGACGAGGCTGTCGGTGTCGCCCCACGGCCGTACCTCCAGGGCGATCCGGGCGGTGCCCAGCGGACCGCTTTCCGCTTCCAGCTCCAGCACGCGCGGCTTCTCGGAGCGCCGCACCACTGTGCGGCCACTGCCCGTCCAGGGGCCGAGGACCACCTTGTAGGTGAGGTCGGCGCCGACCATCGGCCAGTCGTTGTCGCCGGGCACGGAGTCGGCCACGCCGACGACCCATTCGTGAAACCTGCCGGGATCGGCCAGCACCGCCCAGACCTGCTGCGGGGAACGTTCAATCAGTTGGTGGCGGACTGCCATCGGTTCTCCCTGGAGGTCGTCGTCCTGGCGCGGGGCGGAACCGCCGCACCCTGCGTGTGCCCATCTTCAAATGGGCCACCCGCCTGCGCCCGCCGGAGTTCGGACGGGGCTCGAAGAAAACCGCCACGGAGAAGAGAACGGCCGAGGAGGCCGCAGGGGGCCGCGGGCGAGCGCGTTGACAGACGTGATGGGAGGGCGGGCTCCGGCCCGTGCCCTTGCACAGGGGGCGCCCCAGGGGTGACCGTGCCCCGTCCTCGGGGGATGTCGCCGGGCCCGGTCTGCTGCACCAGGCGCCTTTCCCCACCCCCTGGACGCATCCTCGAACAACGCATCGTACGACCGGCTCGGGCGGGTGGTCCGACAGGGTGACGCGGACAGACCCTCTCGGTGCTGCTGCGGTCCGGCCGACCGGCTTCGCCGCCACGCTGCTCCCAGCTCGGCAACGCCATGGGCACCGGCTCCGCAGACGACACGGGCCGAGGTGCGGGCGGGACATCGGTGGCGGAAGGTGGAAGAGCGGCGGGTACCCACTCCATGGCCGGGCAGGAGTTCCAAGACGTAGTCCACGAGGCGGGACACTCACATGCCGATACCTGCATCCAGCACCCACACCCTCTCCACGACCGTCAGCACCGCAGCCCACGCGCCCGCGCTGCGAGACCTTCCCGCCGTCCTGGATCCCGGGGCCGTGGCTCCAGGCACGGCGCGCGACATCTCGCCGGTGTTCTTCGAACGTCTGCGGACGCTGCAGGAGGGCAGCCGCGCCTACTCCTACGTGCGGGGCACGCTGATCGAGATGAACATGTCGCTGGTGCGAGTGTGCGCCCGGCGGTTCAGCGCCCGCGGCCCGCAGGAGATGGACGACATTGTCCAGGCGGGCATGGTCGGCCTGGTCAAGGCGATCGACCGGTTCGACCTGTCCCGGGAGAACGAATTCACCACCTTCGCGATCCCCTACATCGTCGGCGAGATCAAGCGGCACTTCCGTGACACCTCCTGGTCGGTCCACGTGCCGCGCAGGCTGCAGGAACTGCGCATCCAGCTGGCCAAGGCCCGCGACCATCTGACCGCTGCCCTGGACACACCCCCGACCGTCGCCGAGCTGGCGGCCTATCTGAACCTGTCCGAGGACGAGGTCACCGACGGCCTGATCGCCGCCAACGGCTATAACACCGACTCCCTGGACCTGGGCGGAGACAGCGACGACGACGCCGGCCCGTCGCACGCGGACACCACCGGCTCGTGCGACCCTGCGCTGGAACTGTTCGAGGACCTCCACACCCTTGGCCCGCTCCTGCGCCAACTGGACGTGCGGGAGCAGAGGATCCTGCGGATGCGGTTCGGCCAGGACATGAGCCAGGCCGACATCGGCCGGGAACTGGGCGTCACCCAGATGCAAATCTCCCGGCTGCTCGCCCGGATCCTCGGCAAACTCCGCACCGGCATGCTCACCGACCAGTAATTCCCTCGCCAGCGACCAGGGCGGCCTCGATTTAGGCGGCGCCCGCGCGAAGCGGCAGGCGCGCGGTGATCTGCTTCCCCCCGGCCCGCGGCGTGACGCTGAAGCCGCCGCAAAGCACTGCCACGATCTCCATGCCGTGCCGCCCGATCCTGGCCGGGTCTGGCCCCATCAGGACCGGGCGGGCGGGGGAGGAATCCCACACGCAGATCTCCACCGCTTCACCGGTGATGCACAGGTCCACGCCGAGCGGCCCGTCAGTGTGCTTGACGGCGTTGGTGACCAGCTCCGAGACCACCAGTGCCGCACCCTCGACGGCTTCTTCCTCCACCGCAGTGCCGCCGGCACGGACGTTGTACAGGAATGAAGACATCAGCTGCCGCGCGGCGGCTATGGCGCCGCTCGTGCCCGAAAAGCTTTTGCTGATGCGCATGTCACCATCTCCTGTGCCCGGCGTGCGGTCACAGCCGATGCGCTCCACCGCCGCGTGTTCAGGACGCATGCTGCCTCTTGTCAGGTTCCGCCTACCCCCGCACCACCAACTACGCCGAACTATCGCACCGTGATGACCCCGGACGCCGCCGGATTACCGGTACGGCGCACACCGATCCTTCACGCCCTGCCAACGGGATCTTCGACATAATCAACCCATGTCGAAGAACAAGCGTCCCCCCGCCGACCTGCCGGTCGTCACCGTGGCCGGCGACCTGGACGCCAGCAACCTGGGACCGCTCGACGCCCAGCTCAAGGCCGCCGCTGACGGCGCACCGGGCGTCATCCTCGACATCAGCGCGGTGACCTTCGGCGACTCCACCTTCCTGAACCTGCTGATCCGCACCCACCGGACCACCGACCTACGGATCGCCGGCCTCCATCCGCCCGTGGACCGGCTGTTCCATCTTGTCGGCGTCGACACCGTCCTGAAGATCTTCCCCACCGTCGCCGACGCCCGAAGCACCCGGGCGTAATCGGACGCCCGCAGCGCCGCCGCCGAAACCTCGGCCTGGCGTGCCGCCGATCCCGGATCAGCTCCAGACTCCTCGCCCGCCCCGAGAACCTGATTCCCACCCCGCGGTGACCTGCGTGACGTGCCCGGACCGTCCGAGCCGGCTGCTCCCATCCTGACGGGCCGTGCTCGGCATCGGCCCGCTCGGTGATGGCGCAGTGGTTGGAGCCTGCGGCTCGCGGGAGACCGTGGCGCCGAAGCCGCCGACATGCTGCGCGACGCCCGTCCTCCGCAGCAGGGTGGTGAACCGCCTCGGCGGCGGCCTCGTTCATGCGAGACCCGGCGTACAGCACCGGAACCGGCGCGCCATCGTTCCTGTTCCGCGAAACGGGTGCAGCGGTACTTCAAGCGGCGGTAACGTCCGTGCATGGACGAATCGCTCTCGTTCGAGAGTCTCTTTGAGGGCTCGAAGAAGGCCGCGCACCGCGCGATGGAAGACCACGGGCACGGCGAGTACGACTGGTTCGCCCTTCATGCAGGCGTATCCATCGAGCGTCTCGCCAAAGCGACCCTGTACAAGATGAATCCGCTCTACATAGCCGGCGGGAAAGTGCAGATCGTGACCGGGCAGAAGAAATTCACGGTCCACACAATCAGCATGTCGGAGGCCCTGGCGCGCCTGGCGCAGCTCGGCATCGGGAAGGTCACTCCGTCTCTGCGGCTGCTGATCGACCTGCGAAACGGAACGGTTCACACCTCCAGCGGTGACGAGGCGAAGAGCCATATCCCGACATTCGCGAAGGCCATTTCAGCAATGCTGAGGCATCTCGGAATTTCGGAGGATGATTTCTGGGGGCGTTTGACTAGCACAGTCAACCTTGCTGTGGATGAGCAGCGAAGCGAGGTCGAGCGGGACGTCCAACTCCGGATCAAGCAAGCTCAGCACCGCCTTGATGACCGCCTCGCGGGATTGCCCTTGCCCGACGAGATCCGCTCGCCCAACCTGGCCGGCTTCACCTTCGCGTTCGGGACCGGGTCTCCGGACGGTGACGGAGAGGTCGTATCCGTATCGGGCGACCCAGGCTGCCCCGCCTGCGGCAGACAAGCACAGGTGATGGTGGAGCGCTCTGCCGCCGCAGGTGGTCCGGTCGCTGTGGCCCTGATTTGCCCGTGGTGCAACCTTCGCCTGAACAGCCCTGAGGAAATAGGTGCCTCAGGTGTTGATATGAGTATCTCCTTAGAAGTCGCAGACGATGTCCTCCATGGCGACTACGAATAGCTGCCATCCGAACTAGACGCCAAGGCTCCGGCCCGCAACCGGGGCTTGGCCATGCTATATCCGCGACCGTGTTCGCAGGGAGCACCGGGAGTCCTGGCAACACCCGGTCACGCAATCACCGGTTTAGCGTCAACCGCTGTACCGCAAAGCTCCGGCGACAGCAGGCCCATCGGCGGTGAACCGGGTCACCACCTTGTACACCGGCTGGCCCTCCGTCTTCCGCATGGGAGCCGCTGCTACTCAGGGTCCGCAGAAACGATCTGCACATCGGAAACGCCTTTCTCCGCCTTCTTGCGCTCAACGTAGGCAGGGGCGGCAGACTTGCTGTAGGTGACCGCGGACTCGCGGCGCTCCGCAAAGCCGTCCTGCACCCAGATGATCTTCACGAATTCCATAACGCCGTCCTTCAGCTGTGCGTGTGCCCGGCGAATACCGAACCTCCCTGCAGCTTCGCATTGCCCACTGACACCACTGGCCTGACCTGCAGCTTGACGGTGCCTTCCCGCACCTTGCCCCCGGGCCGCTGGCAGCCGCACCCGCCGGGACGGCCCGCCCCTTCGCCACGCCCGGTGACGCGTGCTTCGGCTGAAACCTCCGGGGCGCCGGGCCGGCCCGGCGCCTGGCGCGAGGGCGTCCGGTCGTAACGGCGCGTTGCCGGGACAGTCACCAGCGGCGGAGGATCTTCCGGGCCGCAGCGGTGACGTCGTCCGCCGGGGAAGCAGCGAGGACGGTACGCACGGTCTGGTCAAAACCCGCGGCCCCGGCGGGGACGAGCTGATCCGGTGTGGGCAGTGCGATGTGACCCAGGAGGGGAAGGCCGACGGACTCCATGTCCGCTTCGACGCCGGCGCGGAAGGCCGGGCCGGGCTGGTCGGGCACCGTGCCCCGGCCGCCGGTGTGGCACGTGACCATGCCCAGGAGCGGGACGGCGTTGCTGCCGCCGAGGAACCGCAGATGCCGGTCGCGCAGCAACGCAGCGCTCTGCTGCGGGGTCAGCGCATGCCGGGGCAGTCGCGTGTCGTCGTCGTACGTGGGCGGGAAGGTCGCGCTGACCGGGATTCCCTCGTCGCTGTGCGCGAGCACAATGTAGCGGGCGCCTTGCACACCCCAGGGGTAGCGAAAGCGGTCCGCCAAGACGACGACGTCGAAATGGCTGCGGGCCCGCGCGAGCGCGTCCGCGAACCCGTCGACATCGTCTGCCCCGCGGTCCGCGTCGATGACGCGTGAGGACCACGGTGTGCGCTGGCCGTTCACGAACCCGCCGCCGTTCCCGTCCTCGGGCCGCCACAACAGGGTGCTGCGGGGCCCGGGCCAGGCCGCGAGCTGGGCCTCGGCCTCCTTGCGGGTCTTCGCATTGCGGGAGTGCTGCTGCAGGCGCCACGCGGCGTACGGCTTCTGGTAGTCGCTGAGCAGCAGCACCTTCAGGCCCTGGCGCGCCCACACCCCGGCGAACTGGACCAGCAGCGGGCTGGTGTGCGTGGAGTTCTCGGTGAGGAACTGCATCACACGGCAGTCACCGCGGCGCCCGGCCCGGGACGCCTGCCGGGCGCGCACCTCGGTGTAGGGGGCTCCGGTCGCCTTCTGAGCCTTCCGGGCGCGGGCCTTGGGTCCGCTTGCTCCGGCCTTGGTCATGTCGAACTCCGCACCGGGATCCCCCCGTCCCGCAGAGTCGATGCAGCTGTCCGGCACAACGTCAAGCCCTCGGGCCGATCGCCCGGGTGTCCTTCACCTGCGAGCCAACGGCATGGGGGGAGCCGTCGTCGCCAGGCAGTACGGCGTGCGCCTCCAGCCGCAGAATGGAAAGTACCCGGAGCGGCGCCACGTGACGCGGCGACACTCCACCACGGACGGGTGAAGCACATCGCCCGACGGTGACGTCCCGGACGAGGGCCCGGGGTCAAACTATGATCTTGGGGCCGATCCCGTACGCGACGATGCATTCGGGCTCAGGCACGTTGTTGCCCGCCCGGACACGATGGAGAGGCAGCCGGGCGCCGTTCCCGCGTGAGGGCTCGACGGCCCGGGGCGAACTCAGGCGTTAGTTCCGGCTGCCCGTGGATCGTGTCCGGGCGGGTATTTGGGGCCTCCAGGGCGGTGCTTCCGGTTCAGGGCTCGACGGCCCGGAGGTATTGGAAGTCACCCCTGGACGCCGGTCATTGAGTGGGCGTAGTGGCGTGAGGAAACATGGCGGTCTCGCTGAACACGGTGCCGGTCTGGATGCAGTGGTGCAGACCAGCCAGCAGCCGTCCGCCGACATGGCGAAGAGCTGCGGCGTACCGGTCGCCATGTTCCCGACGTCTGTCGTAGAGGGCGCGACAGCCCGGCGAACGATTCAAGGAGGTGAACGCCCAGGAGTGGACGGCCACCTTGAGCCGGCGGTTGGCAACACGCCGGTGAGTAACGACCTGTGTGTCACCAGAGGCCCACGTCAACGGGGCGGTGCCCGCATAGGAACGCAGGGCGCGTGCATTCGTGAACCGATCCGGATCGTCGCCGATCTCGGCGAAAACGCGCGCGCCGAGTACCGATTTGAGGCCCGGGAATGTGCGGTAGACGGCGGAGTGAGGATGGCGGCTGAAGGCGTCGAGTGCCAGCACCTCCAGGCGCTCGTTCACCTGGCAAGCATTGTCCAGTTCCGAGAGCAGACTCAGGGTTCTTATCCCCATGGCCTCCTCAGTGAGGGGCCGGTGCCGGAGTTGAGGCGTGCCGAAGAGATCCCGCAACCTGGCGGCGTGATCGTCCAGGAGCCTGGTGCGCCCACCCGCCGCCAGGGCGTCGTACAGACGGGGCTTAGAGAGTGCGGCCGCCGCTCGGGGAGTCGCCGCGAGCGCCAGTACGGCTCGCGCCTCGCCTCGGCGCAGACCGTGCTCCATCCCGGCCCATGCCTGGACAGCAGCAGGGAAATACAGCCGCAAATGTGCTTGCAGCCGGACAGCCATTTCCGCGGCGCGGATCGCGGCGTCTTTCTGAGCGCGGGCCAGAACCGTCACGGCAGCAGCTGAGTCGGAGTTGTCGGGCAGCAGGCGAAAGCGTCCAGGGTCGCGCCGGATGATGTTTGCGAGGAGTGCCGCATCGGTCCGGTCCGATTTGGACGTGGCGACTGCGGTGCGTCCTCGGTGCCGAGAAGCCACTGCCGGCGGTATGTGAATTACGGGCTGCTGGCGGCGGCGCAGTTCGGCAACGATGAGCCGGCCTGAATCTTCGATGGCGACAGGGACTTGCTTGCGCGAGAATCGGTGTGAGGTAGGGTTGAGTGCGCGAAGCGCGCTGAGCATTTCGTCGACCCCGGCAGGGGTTTCGGGTATTCGCAGATGCCGTACCATTCGCCCCTGTTCGTCGACAATACCGACGTCCTGCAGTCCGTTCGACCAGTCAACACCCGCCCACCATCTGGGCACACTCAACCCCCGGAAGCCACGGCGCGAGAGACCTCCACTCTCGCGGGAATCCCCGCATTCGCGGGGAGCACACAGCACTGCTGCGGCGCCGCTGATTAATCTTCGCGACTCGGAAAACCATAGCGCGAATTACGGCACAGCGTAAAACTCACCATGCGTATTCGTGTTGCTGCGAACACGTGGCCGTTAGCGCCGAAGAGTCCGCGGCGGGACAGTTCAACTGGGGCCCGTACCTTCAGGGAAGTCGCCGCCTGGGATTGCGGCGTGGAGTCTGCGGCTGTTCCACCGGCGTACGCGCGCGCGGGTTCCGTGGGGCGATGGATTCTCCGGCGCTCGCCGGCGAAGGGGGCTGTATCGCTCGTTCACGGTGAACTTCGGGTCGGGCCAGCCGAGTTGCGGCGCGCTCGTAAGCCTCCGATTGCGCCCGTGGCCCTAGCGCGAGAACCTGGATGCGCGGGCGCTTGTCGCGGTCGTTGGGCTTGTCCACCGGTGGGAGGAATCGGTAGACGATGCGGTAGGCGGGCGGCCGACGGTTGAGACGGTGGCCGATGTCGTGCTCGTGCTCGCCGAAGTACAATTTCCAGCACTCCCCCAGGGCTTTCGGCCACGACGGAAGCTCGTCAAGTTTGCGGCCCTGAATCTCTCCGCTGGTGAGCTGGGCGATCCGCGTCAACGCGAGCTTTTGGAGCTGAAGGTTCGGCAACTGCATGATGTCGGCGCCTACGAGCGGCAGGTGGTCGCCCCGGTACGGGTCGGCGGCAGCCACAACGTCGGTCGGTGCCGGTTCAGTGGCTGTCTGGACGGCCGGCGGCTCGCAGCAGTTCTTCGGCGTCAGCCGGCCGGCTCGCGGCCACCAGCCGGGCGAGGGCGTCGGCGTCGAGGCCCTCGCCCGGGGCCGGGGCTGCTTCGGCGCGGTCGGCGGCCAGGGCACCGATGGCGAGGTCTTCGCGGCGTTCCAGTTCGTTGAGGATCTGCTCGTACAGCTGGTAGGGGACGAGGACAGCCTCGGGCGCGCCGCCGTCGCTCTCGCTGATGGCCAGGGGGACGGCATCTTTGCCGTCTTCCCGATACCCGGCCAGTACGGTGCGCAGCGTGGCCGCGGCCCGGGCGGCCGAGACGACATTCACCTCATCAGTCATGAATGCCACCTTACTGAGATCGGTCCGGCGTACGCCCGCAATTTCGTCGCACCCCAGCTGGCGGACAGTTCGCGGCTGCGCTGGCTGCCCGCCGACGGTACCGTGCCCCGGCCGCACGTCAAGGAATTCACCTTCCGCACGGTCGGCCGTGCGGAAGGTCGACGACAGCCTCGTCGAGCCAGAGCATCGGCCCCAGCGCGCCAGGCCGCCTCGGAGGCGGCCACGGTGTGCTCGCGGCAAGGCCGAACACGCTTGCCGCCTCGTGAAACGCAACGTCCGTCAGTCGTCCCGCAGCGGCGAGCCATCCTCGGCCTTCACTCACGGCGTGGGTGACCGCCGTGGTGAAAGCATCGTTGTACACGATGTCGAAGAGACGGTCGTCACCGCGCTCGACGCGATCCTCCATGACCGCAGCGAGCCACATCGACGCAGCCGATTCAGCGGGAGTCCGGCCCGTGAGGTGGACGGTGTGCGCGATCAGTCCCGCGAGGCTCGGTGTCTCCGAGTCCAGGACCACCCGCAGTTCCGCTCGGCGTTCAGCACAGTTCCATTCCAGATGAGCGAACGCACCCGCGGCCCCGCCGCCCGCCGGCCATCCTGCGAAATAGACGCACGGCGACGGCCAGCGCGAGAGTAGGTCCCGGGGAAACCGGGCAGCGCCGGACCCGGCACCGCCCATCGCACCAAGAACCACCACGTGCTGCCCTCCCGCCCAGAACGCGCCGAGAGCAGCGATACGGGCAGCGTCCTTCCCCAGATCGGATTCGGCCGACAGTCCGTACCGGGGATTCTGCGCGGTCACGTAGTGCGGTCCAGCACCGTAGTCGTATTCCTCGTGCAGCACGCGGGCAACCTCAGCGATGGGCATCCAGCACCATGCCGGCCACTCCCCCGCGCGTACGGCCCGCACTTCCTCCAAACGACGAAGGATGCCGCGGAACTGAAGCTCCAGCAGCACCTCCATCTCACCGAGCCGATCGTGAACGCCCCGATAGAGCCGCGGAACCCAATGTTCACCTCCGACCGGCCACCCCGCAGAGTCCCGGTAGTACAGGCTCGGATCGCCTGGCCGCTCACTGTGGCCGACAGGAAGGCTCACTGAACAATCGCTCCTGGAGGGTAGTCCGTCCACAATCGCCAGCAGGGCCCCGTGAGGCCGCCTTTCCCCTGCTGCGGGCGCACTCCCTGCGCCGAGAGATCACGCTACGGTCCCGGGAACACAGCACAAATGTCACTCACGCTGAGCGGACCGAGCCGACCGGGGCATATACGCCGACATTCCCCCGCCGTGCCCCGGACGCGCCCTCGCATCAGCGGCTGCGCCACACCACGAGCGCGGACCGAAGCGATGCTGGCCCCGCGGAAGCCGTACTCCGCCGGAAGAGGCCCCGCACGAGACGGCGCGTACGGTCCGTCCACGGCGTGAGGTCGGCCGACCCGTTCCAGCAGCCCGCCTTGACCCATACACGCCCCGTGCGGAAGTGTTGCCGCATGGAACTCACCACCGTGCGCGAGTGCGCCTCGCGCTGGCAGGTCAGCGAACCGCACGCCCGACGTATTCTCGCCGCCGTCGAGCCCGTCGATCGCGATACGACGACCGGCGCCAAACGCTACGACCTGGCGGAGGCCGAAGCGGCATATTCCAGCCGTCCGGGCCCCGGGGCCCGGACGGACCTCACCACGGCCGCCGTATCACCCGAGCAATTCGAGAAACTCATCGCCGACAAGGACATTCCGGCGGCGCACCGCGCGCTGTGGAGCCTGCTGTGGGAAGGAGGTCTCAAGGTTGGCGACGTCCTGTCACTCGACGTCCGCGACGTCGACCCTGAGGCGCACACGGTCGCCGTGGATTCCCCCAGTCACTCAGCCGACGGCCGCCTTGTTCCGCTCAGCGACGCCACGGCCGCGCTCACGCGCGAGGCTGTCGCCGGCCGCGACGCCGGCCCCCTCATCTTCGACGGCCAACGCCCGCTCAGCCGCGAACTCGCTTCACGCGCTGCCCAGGAGATCGCCCACCACAACATCCACGCCTTCCGTGCGGGAGGCCAGATGGCCCGTCCGCACAAGCTGGAGCATCTGCCCCGCGTGTCGTACGAGGCCGCCGACGAAGCTCCCGACTCCAGGGAAGCCGGGGCGGGTGTCTGCCAATGCCCGTGCGTTCACCTTCACGCGTCCCAGCCCGACGTGTGCACCCGGGCAGGCGAGCGCCATCTCCTTGTGGACGTCACGCGATTGTCCCCGGAGACCGGTGAGGTCATCGACCGCCGACTGCGGCGCTTCTGCGCGGAGTGCTTTATGACGTTGCCCGAACAGATGGCGGGGCAAGCAGATCGGCGTCGCGCGCATTGATCTGACAGAAAGGCGCCGGGCTCCCAGAAGGCAAAGGGAGTCCGGCGGGCGTGTCGGAGCGCGGGACCCGCGTCTTACCGCATACTGGCCTGTTGCCCATCGCAGACCGGGAGTTGCCTGTGGAGATCAAGACGTTGGCCGAGCTTCAGGCCCCGGACGGGATGACTCTCGCGTTCGGTCCGCTCGGTCTGGGGCTGGGAGTCTCGCTGACACCGGAAGCTGCGGCACAGTTTCAGCAGGAGCTATTAGCGGACTGCGAACTCGTACCTGCTGTGGCGGGAGCGACGCGGGCGGCGTTCGACCGCCTTCGTGGCGCCTTCGCGTACGGCGTCCTGTCCTACGACCTGTTCACCGTGGTCCACGATCTGGCCCTGCTCGTCCGGGAGCGGGCGCTGCGCGACCGTTTCATGGAGTGGTGCGGCGGCACGGTCACCTTTGAGGACGCCGCCGGTGGCAAACCAGCACGGACCTGTGACGTGGCCTCCTACGACGACGTCCTCGGCATGGTGCGGCGCCTCCACTCCAAAAAAGGCGGACCGGTGTGGCGGCTCCACGTGAACGGTCGGCAGATCAAGTTCAACGGCATGCTCGCCCACCTCAACGCCTGGGCGCGCGCCGCGGAGCTGCTGCGCGGCCAACGCGCGCGCCGCATCGAGACGATCTGGTGCGAACAGCGGAACTTCGTCGCCCACGGCGCCTCGGGTGTGGAGACACCTGTCGAGGCCGCGCGGGCACTGCGAAACCTCGCCGAGTACATCAACCAGCTGTGGGGCAAGCCCACGCCCGGCGGCCGGCACTACCCCGGCCCGGTACCCCGCCGCGTCGTCGCACTCAGCTGGAGCAGCACCGGCAACCGCTGCGTCTGGCCGCTCGACGCACTCCGCAACCCCAACGAAGCAGCGGGCGAGCAGGAGCGCTTCCTCCTGGTGCGTGCCGTCGCGGGCCACGAGACCGTTCCGACCGACCCCGAACTCCTCGAATACGACGCCCGCTTCGAGACGACCCGGTACCCGGCCGACTATCTGTGGGGCCCCGGCACCCGCAAGGGCGCGCTGGACTGGCTGGAGGCCAACGAACACGGTGACGACGCCGTCGACACTGTGGACCGTACGCTGCTCGTCCGCGAGCATGAAGGGACCGTCTACCTCCCCATGCGGCCGGAGGTCGCCGCGGGCATCCGTCGCGAGCACCAAGCAGGGCGGTGGCACGCCGTGCGGGCCGATGCCCCGAGCGACGCGTTCAATCACGCCCGGGGCGCGGCGGCAGGCGACGGGCACGGCAGCCCGGGCGTGGACTGCCCCGCCGGAGGCTGCGCAGTCCACGTCCTAGCCACCGGCAACCTCCGCCACGTGCTGGCCGCCATCGCGCCAGGGGACCGTGCCCTTCCGCCTGTCCAGCCGCCGCGGGCCTTCATGCCACCGCGCTTCACCCTCACCGACCGCTTCTGACCCGATAATCACGACTTTTCAGCGGCTTGAGCGCGAACGGCAGCTTCACCGCGAGCGCACTGGCCGCTCAGCCGGAACGTGTGCGCGTTGACTCCGACAGACCGCGCCCAGCGCCCAACGGTCGCCACCGACAACGCCTGGCCCGTCTCGTTCGGGAACAACGGTCCGATCCTCCGTGTGCCGATGACCTCCCGCAGCAGGTTCACCGTCGTGTCTCCGAGCGGTACGGCTTCCGGCCCGGCGCCGTACCTCGCATCCGAGGACATAACCGTCCGGGCATAAAGGTCGACATCGTGCACGCCTGCCGCCAGCGCTTCACGCAGCCTGATCCCGCCATCCCACAGCAGCGACCACAACGCGCGGTGCACCAGCGGTACTTGTTCGTTCTTCAGCAGTGTGGCGAACTCCGGCACACTCAGCGTCTTAGTCGTAGTCACGGCATCCAGCCTTGCACCGGGCACTGACAGCGGAGACGGATCCGGGACCGCAGCAGGCCGAGCGCCGGGCGGGGGCTCGCGGCTGGCTCGCGCACCGTCACCGCGACGTGCGCCGCATGCTGGTACGGCACGAGAGGATCATGAGCTATCGGGCTATGCCGACGGCCTGCTTGACCGTGTCCGAGTCGTTGATCGCCCGGAGCATGTAGTCGGCTACATCGGCTCGGGATATGCGGATTCCGCCCGGAAGGTTGCGCCCCTTGGCGGTTCTGTACGTACCGGTGCGGGGCCCGTTGGTCAGGCGAGGCGGCCGCAGGGACGTCCAGTCGAGCCCGCTGGCGCGGAGGGTGTCCTCCATGAGTGCGAGATCGGCGAGGTGGTCCCCGAGGGCGCGTTTGGTCAGCGGACTGCCGATGTAGCGCATGATGAACCCTTCGCCGGGATCTCTCCGCGGTGGGTGAGGGCGTCCGGGCGAGGGTGTGGTGGACACGGGCGCGGCGCTGACCACGAGGATCCGTCGGCACTGCGTCTGCTTCATCGCGTCGGTGATCGCCCGTGTGCCAGCGGCGGTGTTTCCGGCGTCGCCGCGGCGCCGGGGTCCGACGGCTTCCTGGAGGGCTGCCGGGTCGGGAGCGGTGAGGTCGCAGGCCACGGTGCGGATCCCGGTGGTGGTGGGCAGTTTCGCGGGGTCGCGTACGACGGCGGTGACGTCGTGGCCGGTGGTGAGTGCTTGGGACAGCAGATGGCGGCCGATGCCGCCGGTTGCCGCAACGATGACGAGACGCACGTGAGCGCCCTTCGGGTCGGTGCCGGAACGGGTGGATGACGGTGTCGTGGTTCAGGAGGCGTGCGTGGGTGCGCAGTCACTGCCGAGGAGCACCGGCTTCCCCTTCCCGTTCGGGGGGACGGCTGCGGTGTCCAGGCAGGTATAGGTGGTGGTCAGATGCTGGACGTGCGAGGTGCGGAGCCAGGCGCGCTCCTTGGCGTGCGGGCCGAGAGTGATGACACCCGTGGGCTCGTTCACGGAGTCGATCTGGCTGTGGGCGGAGGAGGCGATAACCAGGGCGCCGCCGTCGGTGGTGCCGATCGCGAAGACGTCGGCGAAGGGATCGTTCGCCGGGTCGAGGTGGGAGGTGGCTGCCGGGCGCAGGAACGTCTGGGCGTCGCGGAACGCCTGCCGCTGGCCGTCGGTGACGGCGTTCGGCACGAATATCGCGCCGTCGGCGAGTCCGCCACTGGCGTAGTCGTCGTTCACGGCGATCGGGAGGGCGTCCGGCCGCATCGCGAGGGCTGTGGTGTCGGAGTCGACGGCCCGGACGTAGCCGTCGGCGTCCATGGCGACGGTGGGAATCGTCAGGTCCGGTGAGATCGGCGTCTCGGCCGCCAGCTTCCATGCCTTACCGGTCTCGGTGAAGATCATGAATGACCGCCACCTGGAGGTGGAGAACCGGGCGAGCACCGCGAACCACGGCCGCTGATCGGTAGCGCTCCGCCGGGGAATGAAGTATGTCGGGTCGAGGTACGTGAACGCGTTCAGGCTCTGCTTCTGCTGTGTCGTCCAGTACGGGTAGGTGCGGTATTCGGCCTGCGTCTGGGCGCGGATGGCCCCGGTTTCGGCGCGGTCGTTCAGCCGTGCGGAGCGGGTGCGGTTCGCGGCGTTGTTGACGCGGGTGTAGGTCTGAAGGACTGCGGCTGCGGCCTTCTGGCTGATCACAGGGGGCGGCGCGGGCGCCCTGGTGGGTGAGCAGCGCGCGGAGCGGGCGGGCTGGCATTCTGCCGCCGAAGGGGACGGCGGGTGCGGGGAGTTGGTGTGCGTGGTGTCGCAGGCGCCGAGCACGACGAGGACGAGGATCGCGGTGAGGGCGGCGGCCATGGCGCGGCGGGCGGTGCCGGCGGGCGGGGCGGGGGTCATCGGCTGGTCTCCGGTTCGGTGCGGCTATCTGTCGGGGGGATGTACTCGGCCAGGCGCCGCAGGACAGCGGCGAGTTCGTCGGTGTGCGGGCACAGGCCGATCAGGGTGTGGGCAAGCGTGAATCCGCATGCGACGGTCTCCGCGGTGGTGCGGGAGGGGTGGGCGGAGGCGCGGACCCAGGCGGTGACGGCGCCGCGCACGCAGGCGGCCTCGCGGTCGCCGGGCGCGCCGAGCTGGTGGTGCAGGGCTGCCGCTTCGGTGTGCAGGCGGGCTGCCCGGGTCCACATGCGTGCGTCGGCAGCGGCTTGGGCCTGGAGTTCGGCGGCGAGCGCAGTGTGCGGGTGGGCACCGAGTTCGGCGCGCAGCGCTCCGGCCAGTACGCCGGCGGCGGCTGCCGCAGCGGCGGGCTGTCCGCTGCGCTGTGCCGCGCGGATCGGACGGAGCAGACCCGCGCGGTCGGGGACCGGGTCGAGCCACGCGGGGTGGTCGACCGGCTGATGCCCGGTGACCGGCTCTGGAACCGGGCGCTGCCAGCCGCGGATCGCTCGCGCCTCGATGCGGCCGTCCGGGGTGGCGACGCGCAGGACGAGCGGTGTTTCCCGCTCGGCCGACAGGCGGTGTCCGCTGTGCCAGGCGGTGCGGATGGCATCCGCCAGCGGCACGCCCGACGTGAGCAGTGCTCCGCGGGAGTGGACGGCGCAGCCGGGCAGGATCGCGGCGGTGTGCACCATGGCGGTGACGGCGACAGCCGACGCGGCGGGCGTCACCGTGCGGCCCCCGTCCCCGTAGCGGCCGGGCCTGCCGGCCAGGGGCCGAGGACGGCCGAGGCAGCCAGCGCCACAAGCTCGACGTTCTCGGGAAGTTCCTCAGCCAGCCGCGGCGGGACGATGGCCGGTGTCCGCGCCGCGAGGGCGGCGGCGTGCGCGAGTGCCCCGGGCGCCTTGGGGTCGTCGTCCGGCCCGGCCCACCGAGCAGCCAGGAGCGCAGTCCCGCCGGCGGCGGGCAGGACGTCGCCGCTGGACGGTGGCCGCCAGCGGGGACAGGGGTCGAGGACGGTGATCATCGTCAGGTCGTGGCCGAGGCCGGTCCAGGCCGCCTGCACACCGTGATCCCGTACGGCCCCGGCGCTGCTCCCGCGCTCCGCCGGTGCAGCGGGAAGCCGGCCGAAGCGGGAGGCGGTGCTGCGGTACAGGCCCCCGAGGTCCGTCGCGCCGGCTGTTTCGGCGCTTGTGCCGAACCGCTCCTGGTACTCGCGGAACCAGCCCTCTTCCTGGTGCAGGAACCACAGGTCGTGGACGGCCATGGGCCGCACCACGATCAGCGGGTACGGCGCGGAATTGGGTGCCGCGTGCGGGTTGTGGGCGGCGGGGACAGCGGAGTCGCCGTGGAACGCTCCGATCATCAGGCCGCCGGTCACGGCACCGTCCTTCATCTGCTGCTGGATCTGGTCCAGCAGCGGCCACAGGTCGCGGGGCATGCCCGGGGCTGCGGCGATGACCGCACGCAACTCGGGATGGTCGGGTGGCCACGGCCAGCTGTGGAACAGGTCCAGTGCGTCCGTGATCAGGTTGACGGTCTCGGCGAAGGGATCGGATTCCAGGTCCCACGGGCGTCCGGTGGCGGCCACCAGGCCGTGCCGGAGTGCTGCGGGGACATGGGGGCAAACCGGGCCGCGCCGGCCGAGGTCGTCGCGCGGCTGACTGATGTAGCCCGTCAGCCAGTGGGTGATGACGGTGTGCTCGGTGCCGGTCAGGAGCCGCAGCGGCGGCCGGAGCGGGTGGTTCACCGTGCACCACCGTTCCGGGCCAGGACGGCGGCGACGTCGTCAGCCAGTTCGTCGACCTGGCCGTAGCCCAGGTGCGGCACGGTGATCACATGGGTGAGCAGAACGCCTCCTCGGTGCTGGGCCGGCAGGTGCCAGCGGGCCCGCAGCGCATCCCAGCCGGCGTGAGAGGGCGGGAGCGCGAAGCTGACCGTGATGCCGTGCCGTTGCGCACCGAGCCCAAGGGCGGTCAACCGGGTGTGCAGGTGCTCGGCGACGGCCAGCGCGTTCTCCGTCATGCGGCGCAGCCCGTGATAGCCCAGCCCACGCAGTGCCGCCCACAAGATCACCGCGGCCGTGCCGGACCGCGAACAGGCCATCGTGTGGTCGGTGGCGCCGATGTACTCCCCCGCCGCCACGGCGCTCACCAGGTGCCGCCGGGCCAAGGCGATTCCGGTCGGCAGCGGATGCCCGGGCCATTTGTGTGCGGACAGCGCGATGCTGTCGGCCCCGGCACTGAAGTCGCTCACGCTCACGCCCGCTTCGAACGGCGTGATCCACCCGCCGAGCGCGCCGTCGACGTGGACGTAGACCGGGCCGGATGCGGCGGCGGCCTGGCGCAGCGCCGGCAGGTCGTCGGTGCTGCCCAGCATGGTGGTGCCCGTCGTGGCGACTACGATCGCGCCGCCGCGGCGGGCGGCGGTCCGGTAGGCCAGCGCACCGGGGTCCATGGTGTCGTCGGCCAGCATGGGCACCTGGACCACGTCCATCCGCAGGATGCGGGCGGCTTTGGTCACCGAGTAGTGGGTGGCGGCAGTGACGTAGACGGGTGCGCGCGGCAGGGTGGTCCGGGCAGTCAGGAGTCCGAAGAGGTTGGCCTCGCTCGCGCCGCTGGTCAGATATCCGTACGTGTGGTCGCGGTCGCCGCGGGTGAAGTCGGTAAGGAATTCCAGGATGCGCCGCTCGAAGGTCTTGCCGCCGACGCCGCTGGCGTCCGGCGACCCTGGGTCGCCGACCGAGTTGCACAACGTCGCCAGCAGCGCACCGTACCGGCTGTAGTCGAAGCTGAGGTTGCCGGGGAACCCGGCGATGTGCGGCTCTTCGGCCAGCAGCCAATCGGTGAACGCGCCGATGGTCGCGTCGGTTTCGGACCGGTCGGCGGGTCCGATGCCGATCCGCCCGACACGGCCGGTCTCGAAGGCGGCTGTCGTAGGTGCGGTGGTGTCGTTGGTGGTCACATTCTTCTCCGGGAGGGCGGGGTTACTGGACACAGGCGCTGCCTGCAGGTGCGGGGCGGATCGCGATGCTGGTGGCGGCCTCGACCTCGTCCAGGCGCCGGCGGCACTCCAGCGGGGTGGGTCCGGTGACGACGAGGTGGCCGAGGCGGTCGGTCACGCCCCCCTCGGGCGGCGGGGTGACGGGGTCTCCTGGTACGGCGGTCCATATCTGCCGGTCCAGCCACGGCGCCCCGCAGTGGGTGAACAGCCGCCGGTCCAGCACCCCGGGACGGCCGGGGTACAGGAACCGGACCCCGGCCGCCTGGCCCCGGGTCGGCGTCAGCTGCGGATCACGGCCGAACGCGACGTCGGCGGCGGCCCCCGCAAGGTCGACGCCGGTGGCCAGGTGCACCAGGTGGGGGATGAGATCCCCTGCCGGGCGCGCGTTGATTTCGATCACCGCGGGCTGCCCGCGGACGATCCGCAGCTCGACATGGACGACCCCGGACCGGTAACCGGTCGCCGTGACTGCTCCTCGGACCGCCGACAACAGGGCTTCGTCCGCCAGGAGTTCGTCGGAGCTGTCCACGGTGTGGCCGGTCTCCTCGAAACCGGGATGCGGGCCGAGCGCCTTGCGGGCGACGGCCACGACATGGCATGTGCCGTCGGCGGTGACCACACACTCGGCGCTGACCTCCGGGCCGTCGAGATACCCCTCGACGAGCACGCCGTCGGCCCGCATCTCCAGCAGCCGCGCCGACGCCGCCGCGTGGTAGGCGTCCCGGACCTGATCAGGGGAGGTGCACAGGCGCACACCGACCGACCCGGCCAGCCGCCGCGGCTTGACGACCACCGGGTAGCCGATCCGGTCGGCCGCCCCGACCGCCTGGTCCTGGCCTCGCACCAGTTCCGAGCGGGCCGAACCGACGCCCGACCGGTCCAGTGCCACCCGGGTGGCGTGTTTGTCCCGGCAGATGCCGGCCGCCTCCGGACTCGGCCCCGGCAGCCCCAGCGCCTCGGCCAGGAACGCCGCATGCGTGACGTACTCCTCTATGTAGGTCGTGACCCCACCCACCGGGTGCAGCTGCGTCACCTCCAGAGCGGCGGCGAAGAGTTCGGCGGGATCCGCCGGATCTGCCCGCACCCGTGCCACGGTGTGACGGCGCGTCCACGACGGCGGATCGGCGTCGATCAGCACCAGCGGCGCGACGGCGGACATCGACTTCAAGCCGTACGCCCGGTAGGCACCGACACCGGCGCCGACCACAAGCAGCACAGCAGAAGACGCGGAATTGTCTAGCTCGTTTACCGGCGGACTCCCGGTCTTGGGTACAGGCGAATTCACTGCGTCGGTTCCTTAACTCTGTGGATGGGGTTTCTGCCGGGGCCGGAAGGCGCGGCTGGTCATCAACGGCCGCCGGGAGCGGCGGGGTTGTCTGGTTTCGGCGCGTGCGTCGGCCGGGAGGTCTACGGTTTCCGTACGACGTGAACGGCAGTTGGGGGCTGTGTTGACCGGTGTGGAGATCGCCGTCGGTTACGTGTGCGCGTACCTGGTGCGTAAGGCCAGGCGGGCGGGACAGCAGGCAGACACCGAGGTCGACCGGGTGGTCGACGCCGGGATGGAACGCGTCCACGACCTGGTCTCCGGCGCAATCGGTGAAGACCGGGCCCTGCAACTGGCCGAAGAACAGGCACAAACCGGAGACGTGTCCGAGCGGACCCGCCGGCGTCTGACCGACGCGGTCGATGAAGCTGCCGAACAGGACACAGCCTTCGCTGACGCCCTTCGGAAGGCTGTCGAGCAGGTGCAGGAAGCGGCCAAGGCGTCCGGGGCGATGGTGGCGTCCGGGGACGGCATCGCGATCGGCGGAAGCACCACCATCACAGCCGAGGGCGGATCAGCAGCAGCGGTACGGATGGGAGACGTGACGCTGGGAAACCCTCCGGTGCCGGGCCCGCCCCAGACCTGAACGCGCCCGGCATCACCGACGGTCAACCCCTCGATCCTCCGGGCGGCGCGACGACTGCTATCGCGGCGTCGGCAGGCGGTATCGCAGCCCGGGCGATCGGCAGCATCACCACATACACGGCCCCACGAGCTCCTGCTGAGCTGCCGCACATCGTGGGAGTGGTCCCCTCGCGTGCACGGTCCTTCCAGACCCGCACCGAGGTGGAGCTGCCCAGAACTGTGGTGGGCCAGGGAGGGGTAGCGGTCCTCGGCCAGGTTCTGACTGGGTTGGGCGGAGTCGGCAAGACCCAGCTCGCCGCAGAATATGCCCGTCGTGCCTGGGACACCGGTGAGGTTGAGGTTCTGGTGTGGGTCACCGCCAGCAACCGCACTGCGATCACCGATGCTTACGCCCAGGCAGGTGAAGAGCTGTGCGGCGCCGATCCCGGGAATCCCGATCGCGCTGCCAGCCGGTTCCTGGCCTGGCTGCATGCGCAGCGGAATCGCTGGCTGATCGTCCTGGACGATCTCGCCGAACCCGCCGACATCCGCGGGTTGTGGCCGCCCGACGTCCCGCACGGCCGGACCCTGGTCACGACCCGCCGCCGCGACACTGCCCTCTTCAGCGACGGTCGGCACATGGTTCCGGTCGGTGTCTTCACCCCGGATCAGGCGATGTCCTATCTCACGGCGACGCTGCCCAGGCACGGCAACGCAGCAACGGATGCCGAGCTGGGCCTCCTCGCCGAGGAGTTGGGTTACCTGCCGCTGGCGCTGTCGCAGGCTGCCGCGTATCTGACCGACCAGGGGATGGGGGTCGGTGCGTATCGGCGTCTGCTGGCCGATCGCGCCGGCACCCTGGCCGATTCGGTTCCCCAGTCCGACTCCTTGCCCGATGACCAGGGCCTTACCCTCGCAGCGCTGTGGTCCCTGTCGGTCGACCGCGCCGACCAGTTGCGGCCTGTCGGTCTGGCACGGCGCATGCTCCAGCTCACGGCCATGCTCGACCCCAACGGCATCCCCCAGAGACTGCTGACAGGTCCCCCGGCCCTGGCCCACCTCGGCGGCAACCGGGCTGGCCGCGGCACGCCCGTGACACCTGCTGAAGCTCTCGGCGCGCTGCGGGCGCTGCACCGTATGAGCCTCATCGACCACAAATCCGATGGGCCCTTGCCCGCAGTGCACGTCCATCAGCTCGTTCAGCGCGCCACCCGCGACGACCTCGCGGTCCGCGACCGCGACAAGGCCGCCGTTGCTGCTGCTGACGCGCTGGCTGCGATCTGGCCGGACATCGAACGCGAGGTCGACCTCACCAAGGCGTTGCGGGCGAACGCCGGCACAGTGATCGCGCACGCCGGAACAGCCTTGTATGCGAAAGGTGTTCACGACCTGCTGTTCTTGCTCGGGCGAAGTCTCGACGAGGCCGGGCAACTGCAGGCGGCCATCGACCACCTCAGCGCCATGCTCGACACAGCGACGATCCACCTCGGCCCCGACCACCCGGACACCCTCATCGCCCGCAACAACCTCGCCCGGATGCGAGGTGAGGCGGGCGATCCAGCCGCCGCCGCCGAGGCGACCGCCGACCTGCTCACCGACGGCCTGCGGGTCCTGGGCCCCGACCACCCCC
>NZ_FONG01000032.1 GCF_900112845.1 Actinacidiphila alni | reverse complement strand
GGCGACCCACCGATACGCAGCCCGTACCTCGGCGACCGTTCCGCCGTCCCGGAGCCGGACCATGGCCGGATCGCCCGCGTCGGCGCCGGAGTCGATGCCGCGGGCACACCGTTCCTGCCACCACAGGATGGTGGACACCACCTGGCGCCGGTCCCGCAGCCCGTAGCCGTCGGCGATCAGCCGCATGCGCCTGGCCGCATCGGCGGCGTCGGATACGGAGGGGCCGAGCCGCAGGTACTGCCAGCAGACGTGGGCGATGTCGTGGACACGGTCGCCCGGGGCCGCGAGGTCCCAGTCGATGAAGGCGACCGGGCGCAGGTCGCCGTTGCCGTCCGGGCGGTAGACGGTGTTCCTCGGGGCGAGGTCGTTGTGGCACACGACCTCGCGGTCACCGGCCGGGGGAGTGCCGGCCGTCAGGTCGTGGAACTCCCGCACCAGCCGGGCGACTTCCACCAGGCTCGCGTCCGAGGCCACGGCGGCGGGCTGCCGCGGCTCCCACGCCACGTGCCCCTCGACATAGCCGAGCACCTGCCGCCCTTGCTCGTCGGTCCCGACATACCGCGGCGCCCCGCCCCACCCGGCCGCCTCGAACCAGCGCAGCACCCCACCCACGAATTCCGCCCGCCCGGACCCCGGCCGCCGCACGGTGTCCCCCACCCGCACGACCCCACTGACGAATCCCCCATCCATCCCAACCTCACCCATCCCCCCACCCTGCCGCACCCCAGCCCCCGCCGGACCGGCGCCCCCACCACTCTTGTAAAGGAATCTTTCTAAAGATAGCTTTAGATGCATGGAGGAGACGCCGAAGGAGTCGAAAGTCCGCCTTACTGACGCCCGGGCGCTGCGCGCCTATGCGCATCCGACGCGGATGGCGCTGGTGGGGCTGTTGCGGAGGGAGGGGCCGTTCACGGCGACGCGGGCGGCGGAGCTGACGGGGGAGTCGGTGGCGAGCTGCTCGTACCACCTGCGGATGCTGGCGAAGTACGGGCTGGTGGAGGAGGCCCCCACGGGAGGTGGCCGGCAGAAGCCGTGGCGGGCGACGGCGGACTTCACCAACTGGCCCGGCTACGCGGAGGATCCGGAGGTCGCGTCGGCGGCGCAGGCCCTGACTGTCGCCGTCGTGGAGCACTTCTTCCACCGGATGACGCGGGCCGTCGAGGACCGCGGGACGCTGCCCAGGGAGTGGCAGGAGGCCGAGCGCTTCACCGACACCTCCCTGTACGTGACGCCGGACGAACTGACCGCGCTCGGCGAGGAGATCGACGCCCTCATGGCGTGCTACGCCGACCGCGTCGGCGACCCGGCCCGCCGCCCGGCGGGCGCCCGCCGCGTGCCCTATCTCCAGATCGGTTACGTGGCCCCGGAGGGGACGTGAGCGCGATGGTGCCCGACCTGCTGCGTGAGCGGTCGTTCCGGCGGTACTGGACCGGCCAGACCGTCTCGCTGCTCGGCGACCAGATCACCTTCCTCGCCGTGCCGCTCGCCGCCGTCCTCGTGCTGCACGCCGACGCCGCCCAGATGGGCTGGCTGTCGATGGCGGGCCTGCTGCCCGCGCTGCTGTTCTCGCTGCCCGCCGGGGCCTGGGCCGACCGCAGGGGCCGCCGCCGGCGGACGATGATCGCCGCCGACCTGCTCAGAGCGGCCCTGATGGCCACGCTCCCGGTCGGCTACGCCCTCGGCGTGCTCACCCTCGCCCAGCTCTACGCCGTGGCCTTCGCGGTCGGCACGCTCGCCGTCGTCTTCGACGTCTGCAACGCCACACTGTTCGTGTCGTTGGTGCGCCCCGCGGAGTACGTCCGGGGCAACGCGCTGACCAGCGGCAGCCGGGCCTTCTCCTTCGTGGCGGGCCCGAGCGTGGGCGGACTGCTCGTGCAGATCCTGGCCGCCCCGCTCGCGCTGCTCGCCGACGCCGTGTCGTATCTGTTCTCGGCCGGGCTGCTGGCCCGGATCGCCCCGGTCGAGCCACCACCGGCCGAGCCGCGCAAAGGACACTTCAGCGCGGGCCTGCGCTTCATCGCCCGCTCCCGGGTGATGCGCCCGCTGGTGGCCGCCGCGGCGACGGTGAACTTCTTCAACTTCGTCTTCCACACCCTCGTGGTCCTCTACGCCGTGGACCGGCTCGGCCTCAACGCCGGGGTGCTCGGCCTGGTCATCGGCGCCGGCGCGGTCGGCAGCGTGATCGGCGCGGTGCTCACCGGACGGATCACCCGGGCGATCGGCGTCGGGCCGACCGTCGTCCTCGGCTTCATCGGCTTCCCGGCGCCGCTGATCCTGATCCCGCTGGCGGGCGGTCCCGAACCGCTGCTGCTCGCCGCCTTCTTCACCGCCGAATTCGTCTCCGGCTTCGGCCTGATGCTGCTCGACATCGGCAGCGGCGCCCTGCAGAGCGCCGTCATCCCCGACGCCCTGCGCTCCCGGGTCAGCGGCGCCTTCCGTACGGTCAACTACGGTGTCCGCCCGCTCGGCGCGCTCGTCGGCGGCACCCTCGGCAGTGCGATCGGGCTGCGCCCGACCCTGTGGATCGCGACCGTCGGCGGCCTGCTCAGCGTGCTGTGGCTGCTGCCCTCGCCCATACCCCGGATACGCGACCTCCCCGACGAGGAGCCCGACCCGTCGGCGCCCCTGGGGCCGAAGGCACCTGCCGCACCCACCGAAACCGAACCGGCCAGCACAGGGCCGGCCGCGTAACGGCGGCCCGCCGCTACTCCGGCTCCAGCCACCCCTCGTGCTCCACCGCCAGCGCGTCCAGCGCCGCCGCGTCGAGACGGCCCACCGCCCCGTCACCCCCGTCCTCGACCACCACCAGCCACTGCGCGTCCTCGGCGTCGTCCTCGCCCGCGAGGGCGTCCCGCACCAGCCGCGGCTCGTCGGCGAGGCCGAAACGGAAGGTCAGCAGCTCGGCGACCGCCTCCGCGGCGTCGCGGTCCGGTAGCACCAGCACATGTCGTACGTCGGTCACCGCACCAGTGTGCGCGACGTGCGGCCGCCGGCGATGTCCGACCCCCGTGGGATGCTGGGCGGCGATGGCCAGGAAAGCTGCTTCAGACGACCCGCTCGCTCCGGTCACCCTCGCGGTGGGCCAGGAGGATCTGCTGCTCGACCGCGCCGTGCGCGAGGTGGTGACCGCCGCCCGCGCCGCCGACGCGGACACCGATGTGCGCGACCTCACCTCGGACGCGCTCCAGCCCGGCACGCTCGCCGAGCTGACCAGCCCGTCGCTCTTCGCCGAGCGCAAGGTCATCGTCGTGCGCAACGCACAGGACGTGTCCGCCGACTCGGTCAAGGACATCAAGGCGTATCTGGCCGCGCCCGTCGAGGAGATCGTCCTCGTCCTGCTGCACGCGGGCGGCGCCAAGGGCAAGGCGCTGCTCGACGCGGCGCGCAAGGCCGGGGCCCGCGAGGTGGCCTGCCCGAAGATGACCAAGCCCGCGGACCGGCTGGCGTTCGTCCGGCAGGAGTTCCGTACGCTCGGCCGGTCCGCGACGCCCGAAGCCACACAGGCGCTGGTCGACGCGATCGGCAGCGATCTGCGGGAGCTGGCCAGCGCCTGCACCCAGTTGGTGGCCGACGTGGACGGCACGATCGACGAAGCGGTCGTCGCCCGCTACTACACCGGCCGGGCCGAGGCCACCGGCTTCGAGGTCGCCGACCTCGCCGTCACCGGCCGCACCGCCGAAGCGCTGGAACGGCTGCGCTGGGCCCTGTCGGTCGGCCAGCCGCTGCCCGGCATCACCTTCGCGCTCGCCTCCGGGGTCCGCGCCATCGGCAAGCTCGCCTCCGCCCCGCGCGGCGCCAACCCCGGACAGCTCGCTCGGGACCTCGGCATGCCGCCGTGGAAGATCGACCGGGTCAGGCAGCAGTTGCGCGGCTGGTCGGCGGACGGCGTCTCGGTCGCGCTGCGCGCCGTCGCCGAGGCCGACGCCGCCGTCAAGGGCGGCAGCGCCGACCCCGCCTACGCCCTGGAGAAGGCCGTCGTCACCATTGCCCAGGCATCCCGCGCCCGCGGCTGAAAGCGGCAAACCGCGGCAGACCGCGGCAGACCCGGATCACGACTTCAGCTTCGCCAGCGTCGCCTTCGTCGCCGACTTCACCCACCCCGTCGCCTCGCTGATCGTCGCCACCGGGGAGGTGTCGAGCGAGGAGGAGTAGACGCTCCAGTTCATGGAGTACGTCAGCCAGCCGTCCCGCACCGCGAGGATCACCTCGCGGTCGCCGCTGGAGCCGCTGCCGGTCGTGCTCGGCGCGACCGTGTCCTCGGTGACCAGATACGCCTCGTCGCCGAAGCCCGCCACGCTCGTGACGACATAGGTGGTCGCGCGCTTTTTGTAGGCGAGCCAGACGTCGGCGAATTCCGCCGCCGGGTCGGTCTTCTTGTGCAGGTCCGCCTCGACGGACAGATACGCGTCCGAGTACGACGACCCGGTCTTCTTCAGGCCCTCGCTGCACGACATCGAGTCCACCGCCTGCCCCGGCGCCGAGTACGCGGTGGGGTCGCTGTCCGGCTGCGGATATTCGGTCGCGAAGGCGCTCAGATCGGCCGCGGCGCACAGATCGCTCTTGAGGGAGTAGCCGCGCAGATCGGCCTTGGCCGCGTCCGAGCCCGAGTCCTTGCCGAACAGCAGCACCCCGCCGCCCCACAGCGCGGACGCCACCACGGCTCCGACGACCGCCCACAGCACCGCCCGCCCGGCCCCGCCCTTGCCACCGCTCCCCGGCTGCCCCGGTACGGCCCCCGGCTGCCCCGGCCCGTAGTACGCCGACGACGGCGCGTACGGACTCGGCGTCGGCTGCGCGTACGGATTGTGCTGCACGGGCACGGGCGTGCCGTACCCGCCCGGATTCTGCGGCTGACTCTGCGGCGGCTGCCCCTGCGGCTCGCTCTGGGGGAGGCTCTGCGGAGGGTTCGGCGGCGGGAGCTCGTACGAAGAAGAAGAGGCGCCCGGCTGTTCCGGCGGCTGTTCCGGCGGCGTCGACATGACGGGAGGATAGTGCGAACGGCGAACGGCCCGCCCGGGAATCCGGGCGGGCCGTTTGATCAAGCCAAGTGCATCGCGCCCGCGTGGCGAACGCAGGCCGTGCGCGATGCGGTGGTGCGGTGTGCGGGTCCGGGCGGTAGAGGGGCCGCTGATTCCGGTTGCCCGCGGAAAAACCGTGGAGCAGAAAAGCGGAAAGCGCGGAAACTCAGAGAGCGGAGACCGACTGGGCCAGCGCCGACTTCTTGTTGGCGGCCTGGTTCTTGTGGATGACGCCCTTGCTGACGGCCTTGTCGAGCTTCTTGGAGGCCAGACGCGCGGCCTCGACGGCCTTCTCGGCGTCACCGGCGGCGACGGCCTCGCGGGTGCGACGGATCGCGGTCTTCAGCTCGGACTTGACGGCCTTGTTGCGCAGGCGCGCCTTCTCGTTGGTCTTGTTCCGCTTGATCTGGGACTTGATGTTCGCCACGAAAGAGCCTTCTCAGGTTCGATAGAGATACTTGCTTACGGGAGCGCCTCGGGTAGAGGGCACGAGGCACAGTGCTCCAAGATACCAGTCGTCCACAGGTCGGCCCAAACCGGTGCCGGTCCCGCAACCGTGGGACGATAGCCCTTACGCCCTGCCCCAGCCCCGTCCCCGGCTCTGCCCTCAGATCCGCCCCAGCCCCGCCCACCACTCTTGCCCCGCCGCTTCGAGAAAATGGACCCTGCGTGCCCGCGACCCCTTCCCATGTGCCGGAGCCGAGCCGTACCGACCCGGCGCTGATCCGAAACTTCTGCATCATCGCGCACATCGACCACGGCAAGTCCACCCTCGCCGACCGGATGCTCCAGCTCACCGGTGTCGTCGACTCGCGGCAGATGCGCGCCCAGTACCTCGACCGGATGGACATCGAGCGCGAGCGGGGCATCACGATCAAGTCGCAGGCGGTGCGGCTGCCCTGGGCGCCGACCTCGGGCGAGGCCGCCGGCAGCACGCACATCCTGAACATGATCGACACCCCCGGCCACGTCGACTTCACCTACGAGGTGTCCCGGTCGCTGGCCGCCTGCGAGGGCACGATCCTGCTGGTCGACGCGGCCCAGGGCATCGAGGCGCAGACGCTCGCCAACCTCTACCTGGCGATGGAGAACGACCTCACGATCGTTCCCGTGCTGAACAAGATCGACCTGCCGGCCGCGCAGCCGGAGAAGTTCTCCGAGGAGCTGGCCAATCTCATCGGCTGCGACCCCTCCGACGTGCTGCGGGTCTCGGCGAAGACCGGCGTCGGCGTGGACGCGCTGCTGGACCGGGTGGTCGCGGACGTCCCCGCGCCGGTCGGTGTCGCCGACGCCCCCGCCCGCGCGATGATCTTCGACTCGGTCTACGACTCCTACCGCGGCGTCGTCACCTACGTCCGCGTCATCGACGGGCAGCTCACCAAGCGTGAGCGGATCAGGATGATGTCGACCGGCGCCACCCACGAGCTGCTGGAGATCGGCACCAACTCGCCCGAGATGCTGCCGGCCGACGGCCTCGGCGTCGGCGAGGTCGGCTATCTGATCACCGGTGTGAAGGACGTCCGCCAGTCCAAGGTCGGTGACACCATCACCACCCATAGCGCGGGCGCCACCGAGCCGCTGGGCGGCTACAAGGACCCCAAGCCGATGGTCTTCTCCGGCCTGTATCCGCTGGACGGCTCGGACTACCCCGAGCTGCGCGAGGCCCTGGACAAGCTCCAGCTCAACGACGCGGCGCTGGTCTACGAGCCGGAGACGTCCGCGGCCCTCGGCTTCGGCTTCCGCGTCGGCTTCCTCGGCCTGCTGCACCTGGACGTGATCCGCGAGCGCCTGGAGCGCGAATTCGGCCTCGACCTGATCGCGACCGCGCCCAACGTGGTCTACCGGGTCGTGATGGAGGACGGCACCGAGCACACCGTCACCAACCCCAGCGAGTTCCCCGAGGGCAAGATCGCCGAGGTGTACGAGCCGGTGGTCCGGGCGACGGTGCTGGCGCCCACCGAGTTCATCGGCGCGATCATGGAGCTGTGCCAGAACCGGCGCGGCTCGCTGCTCGGCATGGACTACCTCTCCGAGGACCGGGTCGAGATCCGCTACACCCTGCCGCTGGCCGAGATCGTCTTCGACTTCTTCGACAATCTGAAGTCCAAGACCCGCGGCTACGCCTCCCTCGACTACGAGCCCACCGGCGAGCAGAGCGCCAGCCTGGTCAAGGTCGACATCCTGCTGCACGGCGACAAGGTGGACGCCTTCTCCGCGATCACCCACAAGGACAAGGCGTACGCGTACGGTGTCCGGCTGGTCGCCAAGCTGCGCGAGCTGATCCCGCGGCAGAACTTCGAGGTGCCCATCCAGGCCGCCATCGGCGCCCGGGTGATCGCCCGTGAGACGGTCCGCGCCATCCGCAAGGACGTCCTCGCCAAGTGCTACGGCGGCGACATCTCCCGCAAGCGCAAGCTGCTGGAGAAGCAGAAGGAGGGCAAGAAGCGGATGAAGATGGTCGGTAATGTCGAGGTGCCGCAGGAGGCGTTCATCGCGGTGCTGTCGACGGACTCCGAGGGCGACTCCAAGGCGAAGAAGTAGCCCGGGAGCGGCGGCGGAGCACGCCGGAACCATTCTCAACCAGCGGCCTTCCCCCTCTTACGCGTCGGGCGTCGGCCCTCTACCCTGATCCGACGTAGGTTACTGGTGAGTTAAGAACACAGGCGCGGGCCCGGAGGTTGTCGTGACCGACACACAGACGTTGATCGAGAATCGGCCGCCTTCCGTGGCGACGCTCTTTCTGGAGCGCGTGGCGGCGACCCCCGACGCCGAGGCCTACCGCTACCCCGTACCGCCGGAGAGCGGCGAGGGCCCGGACGGCTGGCAGTCGCTGACCTGGGCCGCCGCCGCCGAGCGGGTGAACGCCATCGCCGCGGGCCTGATGGATCTCGGCATCAGGCCCGAGGAGCGGGTCGCCATCTCCGCCAACACCTCGGTCGACTGGATCCTCACCGACCTCGGCATCCTGTGCGCGGGCGCGGCGACCACCACCGTCTACCCGAGCACCAACGCCGACGAGACGGCGTTCATCCTCGCCGACTCCGGCAGCCGGGTGCTGATCGCCGAGGACGCCAAGCAGCTCGCCAAGGCGCGCGAGCGGCGCGCGGAGCTGCCCGACCTCGCGCACGTCGTGGTGATGGACGGCGCCGCGGCCACCGACGCGGACGGCGACGGATGGGTGCTCTCGCTGGACGAGCTGGTCAAGCGCGGCTCGGCCTACCTGGAGCAGCACCCGACAGCCGTCACCGACGCGGTGGCCGCGATCACCAAGGACCAGCTCGCCACCCTGATCTACACCTCCGGCACCACCGGCCGCCCCAAGGGCGTGCGGCTGCCGCAGGACTGCTGGGCGTACATGGCGCGGGCCATCGACGCGATCGGGCTGCTCGACGAGAACGACGTGCAGTACCTGTGGCTGCCGCTCGCCCACGTCTTCGGCAAGGTGCTCACCGCCGGGCACATCACGGTCGGGCACGTCACGGCCGTCGACGGCCGGGTCGACAAGATCATCGAGAATCTGCCGGTCGTACGGCCGACGTACATGGCGGCCGTGCCGCGGATCTTCGAGAAGGTCTACAACGGGGTCGCCGCCAAGGCCCGCGCGGGCGGCGGCGCCAAGTACAAGATCTTCCTGTGGGCGGCCGGGGTCGCCCGCGAGTACGCCAAGGCCGCGCAGAACAGCATGCGGCTGACCGGCGCCCCGACCGTACCGATGGGGCTGCGCACCAAGCACGCGGTCGCCGACAAGCTGGTCTACGCCAAGATCCGGGAGGCGTTCGGCGGCCGGCTGCGGGCCTGTGTGTCCGGCTCGGCCGCGCTCGCGCCCGAGATCGGCTACTTCTTCTCCGGCGCCGGCATCCACATCCTGGAGGGCTACGGCCTCACCGAGTCCAGCGCCGCCAGCTTCGTCAACCCCGGCGAGTCGTACCGCACCGGCACCGTCGGCAAGGCGCTGCCCGGCCTCGAGGTGCGGATCGCCGAGGACGGCGAGATCCTGCTGCGCGGCCCCGGCATCATGCAGGGCTACCACGGGCTGCCCGAGAAGACGGCCGAGGTGCTGGAGTCCGACGGGTGGTTCCACACCGGGGACATCGGTGAGCTGTCGCCCGACGGCTTCCTGAAGATCACCGACCGCAAGAAGGACCTGATCAAGACGTCCGGCGGCAAGTACATCGCGCCCGCCGAGGTGGAGGGCCAGTTCAAGGCGGTGTGCCCCTTCGTCAGCAATGTGCTGGTCGTCGGCGGCGGCCGGAATTTCTGTACGGCGCTGCTCGCCCTCGACGAGCCCACCCTGCTCACCTGGGCCGCCGAGCACGGCCTCGAAGGCCGCTCCTACGCCGAGATCGTCGCCACCGACCAGGCCCGCGAACTCATCGACGGCTACGTCCAGCGCCTCAACGAGGGCCTCCAGCGCTGGCAGCAGATCCGCGCGTTCCGTCTGCTGCCGCGCGACCTCGACGTCGAGCACGGCGACCTCACTCCGAGCCTGAAGCTCAAGCGGCCGGTCGTCGAGCGCGAATTCGCCCCGCTGATCGAGGAGATGTACGCGGGCGCCCGCGAAGCCTGAGCCCCCTGTTCACTCCCGTCCGCCGGGGCGGTGCGCGAGCGTACTCCGGCGGCGGGCGGGGCGGGCCGGGACGGCGCGGAAAGCACTGGAACGGGGGAGACGACGGCGGTCCCGGGCCCGCGGCGAGCGGTATGTGGCAGCTTGGAGGGGTTGCCGTAGTGGGGAGGGGCATGTGAGTGCGCCCGGGCCCCGGCAGGGGACGACATTGCCGGGGAATCAGCTTGCCGCCGGCGCCGCGCGGCGGTTCGTGCGGGCGGCGCTCGCGGAGTGGACGAGCCAGGGCCTGCCGGAAGCGGCGGCCTTCACCGACCGGGTCGTGGACGATTCGGTGCTGCTGGTGAGCGAGCTGGTGACCAATGCGGTGATCCACGCCGGCACCACCGTGGACGTGGTGTGCCGCCTGGACGACGACGGCGGCGGGACCGCCCCTGACACCGAAAGCCCCGGCCTGCTGGTCGCCGTCTCCGACCACCACCCGGCCCGGGTGCTGCGCGGCGACAGCGACCCCGCCGAGGAGGGCGGGCGCGGCCTGCACCTGGTCTCCGCGCTCTCCGACGCCTGGGGCGTCAGCTACCGCAGGGACCGCAAGACAGTCTGGTGCCGCGTCGGCCTCGGTACGGAGGACCGCCCCGCCGGCCTCCAGGTCCCCGCGCTCCAGCGCGACCTGCGCGCCGCGGAGATCCTCGCCCCGGCCCCCGCCGGCTCCCCGCGCGCCGCCGACTCCGACTGGATCAACCGCGGCTCCCTCTCCTTCCTCGCCGAGGCATCCGACCTGCTCGCGGGCCAGCTCGACGAGGACAATGTCGCCTCCCTCGCCACCCAGCTCCTGGTGCCGCGCCTCGCGGACTGGTGCGCGGTGTGGCTGTACCCGACCGGCGGCCGGCCCCGGCTGTCCCGCGTGTGGCACACGGCCGAGCACCGTATCGACGCGCTGCGCGCCGTCCTGGAGAAGAGCCCGCCGCAGCCCGCGCCGGTGTCCGGCTCGCGCGTCGGCGGCGCCCGCCCGTGGCCCTGGCCGGCCGCCGCCGACCTGTGGGACCACGGCGGCGCCCTGGCCGTGCCGCTGGTCGCCGCCGGGCGCTGCCACGGCACCCTGCTGCTCGGCCGCACCGGCCTGCTCGGCCTGCCCGACGAGGTGACGGGGCTGGTCGAAGACCTCGCCCGCCGGGTCGCCCTCGCCGTGGACACCGCCCGGCAGTACGCCCGCCAGGCGATGATCAGCAGCGTGCTGCAACGCGGCCTGCTGCCGCCCGCGGCGGGCCGTATCCCCGGCGTCGAGCACGCCGTGGTCTACGAACCGATGGCGGGCGACTGGGTCGGCGGCGACTTCTACGACCTGTTCCCGGCCGGCGACGGCCGCTGGTGCTTCGCGCTCGGCGACGTCTGCGGCAGCGGCCCGGAAGCCGCCTCCCTGACCGGCATCGCCCGCCCCGTCCTGCGGCTGCTGGCCCGCGAGGGCTACGGCGTCGCCGACGTCCTCGACCGCCTCAACAAAGCGCTCGCCGACGAGGCCGCCACCGCCCTGATCGGCGAGACCGCCGCCTGGGAGGGCGGCCAGGCCCGCTTCCTGTCGCTGCTGTACGGCGAGATCGTGCCGTACGCCACCGGCCGCGGCGCCCGCTGCACCCTCGCCTCGGCCGGCCACCCGCTGCCGCTGGTGCTCGCCCCGGACGGCGGCGTACGGCCCGCCGCGGCCCCGCAGATGCTTCTCGGCATCGGCGACGACACCCGCTACGACAGCGAGTCCTTCGACCTGGTGCCCGGCGACACCCTGCTGTGCGTCACCGACGGCGTCACCGAACGCCGCCGCGGCGACCGGCAGTTCGACGACGACGACGGACTGGCCGCCGCCCTCGGCGGCTGCGCGGGCCTGGACGCCGCCGCCGTCGCGGAACGCATCCGCCGCGCCGTCCACGAGTACGACGACGCGCCGCCCGCCGACGACCTGGCGATGCTCGTGCTCAAGGCGGTGTGACCCCGGGCCGGGAAAAGGTCTGGGGAACGGGCCGGGGGACTGGCCGCGGCCGGAATCCGGCTCCCCGCGCGTACCGGATACTGGACAGATGCCTTCCGTACTGCCTGATGGTGAGCCCGTGCCCGCGGACGGGGCGCTGCCCGCGCACGCGCTCGACGGGGCCGCGGACCGGCCGCTCGGCTTCTACCTGCACGTTCCGTACTGCGCGACGCGCTGCGGCTACTGCGACTTCAACACCTACACCGCCACCGAGCTGCGCGGCTCCGGCGGTGCGCTCGCGTCCCGGGACAACTACGCGGACGTGCTGACCGACGAGATCCGGCTCGCCCGCAAGGTGCTCGGCGACGACCCGCGGCCGGTGGAGACCGTCTTCGTCGGCGGCGGCACCCCGACGCTGCTGCCCGCCGCCGACCTCGTCCGCGTGCTCGCCGCGATCCGCACCGAATTCGGTCTCGCGGACGGCGCCGAGATCACCACCGAGGCCAATCCGGAGTCCGTCGACCCGCGCTATCTGGCGGAGCTGCGCGCCGGCGGCTTCAACCGGATGTCCTTCGGCATGCAGAGCGCCCGGCAGCACGTCCTGAAGGTGCTGGACCGCACCCATACCCCCGGACGGCCCGAGGCATGCGTCGCCGAGGCGCGCGCCGCCGGCTTCGAGCACGTCAACCTCGACCTGATCTACGGCACCCCCGGCGAGTCCGACGACGACTGGCGGGCCTCCCTGGACGCCGCGATCGCCGCCGGGCCCGACCACGTCTCGGCGTACGCGCTGATCGTGGAGGAGGGGACGCAGCTGGCCCGGCGGATCCGGCGCGGCGAGGTGCCGATGACCGACGACGACGTGCACGCCGACCGCTACCTCATCGCCGACGAGCGGCTGGCCGCCGCGGGCTTCTCCTGGTACGAGGTGTCCAACTGGGCGACCACGCCCGCCGGCCGCTGCACCCACAACGAGCTGTACTGGACCGGCGCCGACTGGTGGGGCGCCGGACCCGGCGCGCACAGCCACGTCGGCGGCGTCCGCTGGTGGAACGTCAAGCACCCCGGCGCCTACGCCCAGGCCCTGGACGAGGGCCGCTCACCCGGCGCGGGCCGCGAGATCCTCACCCCCGAGGACCGCCGCGTCGAGCGCATCCTGCTGGAACTGCGCCTCGCCGACGGCTGCCCCCTGGACCTCCTCGCAGCCGACGGCGCCCGCGCCGCCGCCCGCGCGGTAACGGACGGCCTCCTGGAGAGCGGTCCTTACGACGAGGGCCGCGCGGTCCTCACCCTGCGGGGGCGGCTGCTGGCCGACGCGGTCGTCCGGGACCTGGTCGACTAGCGCCTCGTACACAGGGCCGGGATCAGGGCGCCGTCACGAAGTCGATCAACTCCTCGACCCGGCCCAGCAGCTCCGGCTGGAGGTCCTTGTAGGTGTGGACCGAGGCGAGGATGCGCTGCCACGCCTCGCCCGTGGTCATCTGCCAGCCGAGGCTGCGGCAGACACCGGTCTTCCAGTCCTCGCCGCGCGGCACGCGCGGCCACTCCCGGATGCCGACCGACGACGGCTTCACGGCCTCCCAGACGTCGATGTAGGGGTGGCCGACGACCAGCACGTCGGAGCCGGTGACGGAGGCCGCGATCCGGGACTCCTTGGAACCCGGCACCAAGTGGTCGACCAGCACCCCGAGCCGGGCGTCGGGCCCGGGCGAGAAGGCGTCCACGATGGCCGGAAGGTCGTCCACGCCCTCCAGGAACTCCACGACGACGCCCTCGACGCGCAGGTCGTGGCCCCAGACCCGCTCGACCAGTTCGGCGTCGTGCTTGCCTTCCACATAGATCCGCCCGGCGCGCGCCACGCGCGCCTTGGCATCGGTGACCGCGATCGAGCCGGACGCGGACAGCAGCGGCCCGCGCGGCCCCGGCGCCTTGGGCCGCACCAGGGTGACGGGCTTGCCGTCGATGAGGAAGCCGCGTGGCTCCATCGGGAAGACCCGGTGTTTGCCGAAGCGGTCCTCCAGAGTGACCGTCAGCCCCTCGGCGGTCTTCTCCACCCGCACCACGGCCCCGCAGAAACCGGTGCCGGCCTCCTCCACGACCAGGTCACGCTCGGCGGCCACCTCGGGCGCGGGCGTACTCCGCTTCCACGGGGTGGGGGTCCCCCCGCCGAAGGTAGGGGGAAGATCCGGGTCGTCGTAACTCCTGCTGCGCATGAGGGAGATCGTAGCCAGGGCCGGCGTTACGGCAGTGGCCGGAAACGGTCGGCCAGCGCGTCGCGCTGCGCCCGGACGAACCGCGCGTCGACCACCGCGCCGTGCCCCGGTACGTAGCGCGCCGTCGCACCGCCCAGCGCCAGCACCGCGTCCAGGGTGCCGGGCCACGCGCCGGGCACCGCGTCCTCGTCGGCCTGCGGCTCGCCCGACTCCTCGACCAGGTCGCCGCAGAACACCACCGTGGGGTCGCTGGGGGTGGCGCCGGGCACGACCACCACCAGATCGTTGCGGGTGTGCCCGAGCCCGGGGTGGACCAGCAGCACCCGCCGGTCGCCCAGGTCGAGCTCCAGCTCACGGCCGACCGTCCGGCCCGGCGGCACCAGGGCGTCCGCGGCCCGCGCCGCCTCCGCCGGGTCGGTGCCGAAGGCGACCGCCGACGCGCGCAGCGCGTCCCGTTCGCGCCGCAGCAGCGCGCCGAGCGCCGTCTGCCCGTACACCTCGGCGCCCGGGAAGGCCGCGGTGCCGAAGACATGGTCGAAGTGGCCGTGGGTGAGCGCGACATGGGTGACCGACCGGCCACCGGTCAGCGCCTCGACCTGCGCCCGCAGCTCCGCGCCCTCGCGCAGCGTCGAGCCGGTGTCCACCAGCAGCACACCGTCGTCGCCGACCACCAGACCGATGGTCACGTCCAGATGCGGCAGCCGCCGCCGCGCGACACCGGGCGCCAGCGGCTCCCAGCCCGTGCTCTCCACCGGCCCCGCCGCATCCATAGATCCCGCAGATCTCACGGGACCGACGCTATCGCCGCCACGCCGCGCCGCGCGCGCCGTCCCCCCACCCCCGCGGCCCCGCGTGCCTCTCACGCCGCCCCCGCAACCCGCCGCACTCCATCCGCGCATCCCGGCACACTTCGCCCACCCGTACGGTGCTCTTGCTTCGCCCTTGCCACCTCGCCGTACACTTGCTGCGGGGCGGCTGGCACTCGAAACACAGGAGTGCCAGGCCAGGGCGGTTCACGGACGATCCGCGCAGGACCCACGGACGACGAGGCCGTACGGCTGGGAGGTGCGCGATGCTGAGCGAACGCAGGCTCGAAGTGCTGCGTGCCATCGTCCAGGACTACGTCGGGACCGAGGAGCCGGTCGGCTCCAAGGCGCTCACCGAACGCCACCGGCTTGGAGTCTCGCCCGCCACCGTGCGCAACGACATGGCGGTGCTGGAGGACGAGGGCTACATCGCCCAGCCGCACACCAGCGCGGGCCGCATCCCCACCGACAAGGGCTACCGGCTCTTCGTCGACAAGCTCGCCGGCGTCAAGCCGCTGTCGTCCGCCGAACGCCGCGCGATCCAGAACTTCCTGGACGGCGCGGTCGACCTCGACGACGTGGTGGGCCGCACCGTACGGCTGCTCGCGCAGCTCACCCGGCAGGTCGCGGTCGTGCAGTACCCGTCGCTGACCCGCTCCTCGGTCCGGCACGTGGAACTGCTGCCGCTGGCGCCCGCCCGCGTCATGCTCGTGCTCATCACCGACACCGGCCGGGTCGAGCAGCGGCTGATCGACTGCCCCGCACCGGTCGGCGAGACCGTCCTCGGCGATCTGCGGGCCCGGCTCAACAGCCGGGTCGTGGGCCGCCGCTTCGCGGACGTGCCGCCGCTGGTGCAGGACCTGCCCGACGGCTTCGACCCGGACGAGCGCCCCTCGGTCACCGCCGTGCTCGCCACCCTCCTGGAGACCCTCGTGGAGGAGACCGAGGAACGGATCATGCTCGGCGGTGCGGCGAATCTCACCCGGTTCAACCACGACTTCCCGCTGACCATCCGGCCGGTGCTCGAAGCACTGGAGGAGCAGATGGTGCTCCTCAAACTGCTCGGCGAGGCCAAGGACTCGGGCATGACCGTACGGATCGGTCATGAGAATTTTCACGAGGGGCTCAATTCCACCTCTGTGGTGGCGGTCGGCTACGGTTCGGGCGACGAGGCAGTCGCCAAACTCGGCGTGGTCGGACCGACCCGCATGGACTACCCCGGAACGATGGGAGCGGTACGCGCAGTGGCACGTTACGTCGGACAGATCCTGGCGGAGTCGTAAGTGGCCACGGACTACTACGCCGTGCTCGGCGTGCGCCGCGACGCAGGCCCGGACGAGATCAAGAAGGCGTTCCGCCGGCTCGCCCGCGAGCTGCACCCGGACGTCAACCCGGACCCCAAGACGCAGGAGCGGTTCAAGGAGATCAACGCCGCCTACGAGGTGCTCTCCGACCCGCAGAAGAAGCAGGTCTACGACCTCGGCGGCGACCCCCTGGGGGCGGCCGGCGGCGGCGCGGGCGGCTTCGGCGCCGGCTTCGGCAACTTCAGCGACATCATGGACGCCTTCTTCGGGCAGTCCCAGCAGCGGGGGCCGCGCTCGCGCACCCGGCGCGGCCAGGACGCCATGATCCGCCTCGAGGTCGAGCTGGACGAGGCGGCCTTCGGCACCACCAAGGACATCCAGGTCGACACCGCGGTCACCTGCGGCACCTGCAACGGCGAGGGGGCCGCGCCCGGCACCGCCGCGCAGACCTGTGACATGTGCCGCGGCCGCGGCGAGGTCTCGCAGGTCACCCGGTCCTTCCTCGGCCAGGTCATGACGTCCAGGCCGTGCCCGCAGTGCCAGGGCTTCGGCACCGTGGTGCCCACGCCGTGCCCCGAGTGCGCGGGCGACGGGCGTGTACGGTCGCGCCGCACCCTCACCGTGAAGATCCCCGCGGGCGTCGACAACGGCACCCGTATCCAGCTCGCCGGCGAGGGCGAGGTCGGGCCCGGCGGCGGGCCCGCCGGTGACCTCTACGTCGAGATCCGTGAGGTGCCGCACGCCGTCTTCCAGCGGCGCGGGGACGATCTGCACTGCACCGTCACCATTCCGATGACGGCGGCCTCGCTCGGCACGAAGTGCCCGCTCGAGACGCTGGACGGTCTGGAGGAGATCGACATCCGGCCCGGCACCCAGTCCGGGCAGTCCATCCCGCTCCACCAGCGGGGTGTCACCCACCTGCGCGGTGGGGGGCGCGGCGATCTCGTCGTGCACGTCGAGGTCCTCACGCCCAGCAAGCTCGATGCCGAGCAGGAGGAACTTCTCCGACGGCTCGCCGTCCTCCGCGGCGAGGAGCGTCCCCTCGGCCAGTTCGCCCCCGGCCAACAAGGTCTCTTCTCCCGCCTCAAGGACGCCTTCAACGGGCGCTAGCCCGCCCGCTCTCCTCGCAGAGGAGGGCCCGCTCCGTGCGGGGTACGGGTGCCCCTCCTGCGGAGTGCGGTGCCTTTTCGCCTGGCGGTGAGTGAGGTCTTTAGGGGTGCGGTCCCTGTACCCGCGCGTGCGGTGGACGTTCACCCTCAGGGGCGCGGGGACGCGGCGCTGCGCTGGCGGAAGTGGGTGCCTGATAGGGGCGCGGGGAACTGCGCGGCCCGCCCCCACCGGCCCGGTGGTCGCACAACAAACAGCGTCTGCCCCGCTGGGGGCGGTTTTTCGCCTGAAGGCGCGCGCGGGCTGAGCGCGCAGTTCCCCGCGCCCCTATCAGGCACCCACTTCCGCCCGCGCAGCGCCGCGTCCCCGCGCCCCTGAAGGGGCACCCTCCTCCGCAGAGGTGCGGGTACGGGGCGCCCGGGGGCGCATGGCACGATGAACGGCATGTCCGCGTTGACCGATCTCTCGTCCTTCTCGGCCTACCCGATCATCCAGGCCCCGATGGCGGGGGGCGCGTCGAATCCGCAGCTCGCCGCTGCCGTCGGCGCGGCCGGGGGACTGGGGTTCCTGGCGGCCGGATACAAGACGTCCGAGGCGATGTACGAGGAGATCCGCCAGGTCCGGCACCTCAGCTCGCACCCCTTCGGGGTGAATCTGTTCATGCCGCAGCCCGCGACAGCGGACCCCTCGGCGGTGGCGGTGTACGCCGAGCAGTTGGCGGGGGAGGCGGCCTGGTACGGGACGCCGCTGGGCGACCCGGAGTCCGGGACGGACGACGCGTACGACGCGAAGGTCGCGATCCTGCTGGAGGACCCGGTCCCGATGGTGAGCTTCACCTTCGGCTGCCCTGACCGCTCGGTGCTGGACGCCTTCGCGAAGGCGGGCACGTACACGGTCGTGACGGTGACCTCCCCCTCGGAAGCGCTGGCCGCGCAGTGGGCGGGCGCGGACGCGGTGTGCGTACAGGGCCTGGAGGCCGGCGGCCACCAGGGCACGCACCGCGACGACCCGCAGCTCGACGGCGCGGGCTTCGGCCTGCTCTCGCTGGTGCCGCAGGTCCGCGAGGCCGTGCAGATCCCGATGATCGCCGCGGGCGGGCTGATGCGCGGCGGCCAGATCGCCGCGGTGCTGGCCGCGGGCGCGGACGCGGCGCAGCTCGGCACCGCCTTCCTGGTGTGCCCGGAGTCCGGCGCGAATCCGCTGCACAAGCGGGCCGTCACCGACCCGGTCTTCGCCCGTACGGAACTGACCCGGGCCTTCTCCGGGCGCCCGGCGCGCGGCCTGCTCAACCGCTTCATGCGCGAGCACGGCCCGTACGCGCCGCCCGGCTACCCGCAGGTCCACCATCTGACGTCCGGGCTGCGCAAGGCCGCCGCGGCGGCGGGCGACCCGCAGGCGATGGCGCTGTGGGCGGGCCAGGGCCACCGACTGGCCCGGGACGTGTCCGCGGGCCGGCTGGTCGAGCTGCTGGTCGCCGAACTGCACGCCGCCAGGGAGGCACTCGCATGACCGCCCCGGTCTTCCTGGTCGAGCCGCAGGCGCTGGACGGAGCGCCGGCCGCCGTCACCGTCACGGGCCCCGAGGGGCGGCACGCGGTCTCGGTGCGGCGCCTCACGCCCGGCGAGGAGATCGTGCTGACCGACGGCACCGGACGCGGCGCGTACGGCGTCGTGGCCGCCGTCTCCGGCAAGGACGTGCTGGAGGTCGAGGTGCGCGAGCACCGGACCGAGCCGGAACCCGCGGTGCGGATCACGGTCGTTCAGGCGCTGCCCAAGGGCGACCGTGGCGAACTGGCCGTCGAGACCATGACGGAGGCCGGCATCGACGCGGTCGTGCCGTGGTCGGCGGCCCGCTGCGTCACGCAGTGGCGGGGCGAGCGCGGCGCCAAGGCGCTGGCCAAGTGGCGGTCCACCGCGCGGGAGGCCGCCAAGCAGGCGCGGCGGCTGCGATTCCCGTCCGTGGCCGAGCCGATGACGACCCGTCAGGTGGCCGGGCTGCTGTCCGGCGCCGCCTTCGCCGGGGTGCTGCACGAGGAGGGCAGCGCCGCCCTCGCGACCGCGGCGCTGCCGGAGTCCGGCGACATCGTCCTCGTCGTCGGGCCCGAGGGCGGTGTCTCCCCGGAGGAGATCGCGGCCTTCGCCGCCGCCGGGGCCGCCCCGTACCGCCTTGGCCCGACCGTCCTGCGCACCTCCACCGCCGGTGTCGCCGCCGGCTCCGTCCTGCTGGCCCGCACCGGCCGCTGGGGCTGAACCCCCGGGCCCGCAAGGGGAATCCGCGGCCCGCAGCGGAAATCCCGGGCCCGCGAGGGAAGTTCCCGGCCCGGAACAGAACTCCCGTGCCCCGTAGGGGATCTGTCCTGCCTCTGGGGGATTTACGGCGGCGGCCGGGAGGCGGAGCGTGGAGGTATGGGACGAATGGGGAAATGGGGCGCGGGCGCCGTACTGGGCGCCGCCGCCGTGCTGACCGTCACCGCGTGCGACCCGGCGGACGGCCTCGGCGCGAGCGCGGTGTCCGCCACCACCGACCAGTTGGCGACGCACGCCCTCAAACAGGACGGCGTCAAGGTGAGTTGGCTGTCGTGCAGCGCGAGCACCGGAAAGACGCAGGACAAGGTCGACTGCCTCGGGCGCACCGAGGACAACGGCAAGATCTCCGTGACGGGCATCGTCACCAAGCAGTTGGACGACAAGTGCGTACAGGGCCATCTGACGGCCGTCGTCGGCAAGAAGACCGTCTTCGACGTACGGGGTCTGGGCAACTGCTCGGCGAAGACATGATCGCCGTCGTTATGGTGGCCCAGTGAGCGACCAAGGCCGAGGCCAGGACCAGGACAGAGACCGGGACACAGACCGCGAAGGCGACCGCGCCGGCGACCGGAGCGGGGGCAGGGGCCCCGGCGCCCCGCAGCCCTCGTATCTGCGGCACCCGCATCCGCACGGCGACACGATCGCGTTCACCGCCGAGGACGACGTGTGGGTGGCACCGCTGGACGGCGGGCGCGCCTGGCGGGTCAGCGCGGACAATGTGCCGGTCGGCCGCCCCCGGGTGTCGCCGGACGGCGCCTGGGTGGCGTGGACCTCGACCCTGGACGGCGCCCCCGAGGTGCAGGTCGCCCCGCTGGACGGCGGCCAGGCCCGGCGCCTCACGTACTGGGGCAGCGCCCGCACCGCGGTGCGGACCTGGACCCCCGACGGCGGCCTGGTGGTGATCAGCACGGCCGGAGAGGCGACGCTGCGCCGCAGTTGGGCGCGCGAGGTGCCGCTGGACGGCGGCCCCGCTCGGACCCTGCCGTACGGCCCGGTCGGCGACGTGGCGTACGGGCCCGGCGGCGCGGTGCTGCTCCAGTCGGCGACGATGAGCCGCGAGGCCGCGTACTGGAAGCACTACCGGGGCGGCACCGCGGGCAAGCTGTGGATCGACGCGGCCGGCGACGGCGGCTTCGAGCGGCTGCACGCGGACCTCGACGGCAACATCGAGTGCCCGATGTGGGCCGGCGACCGGATCGCCTTCCTTTCCGACCACGAGGGCGCCGGAGCGCTCTATTCGAGCCTGCCCGACGGCACCGACCTGCGCCGGCACACCCCCGCGAACGGCGTCGACGGCTTCTACGCCCGGCAGGCCGCCACCGACGGCCGCCGCGTCGCGTTCACCGCGGGCGGCCGGCTCCACCTGCTGGACGACCTCACCGACCCCGCCGCGCGGCCGTACCCGGTCGAGGTGCGGCTCGGCGGCCAGCGCGCCGACCTGCGCCCGTACCCGGTCAGGGCCGCGCACCACCTCGGCGACGCCCGCCCCGACCACACCGGCCGCGGCAGCGCCCTGGAGATCCGCGGCACCACCCACTGGCTCACCCACCGCGGCGGCCCCGCGCGGGCGCTGTCCGCGGAGCCGGGCGTCCGCACCCGGCTGCCGCGGGTCTTCGGCCAGGGCGGCGCCGACGGCGACCAGCAGGTGGTGTGGGTGACCGACGCGGACGGCGAGGACGCCCTCGACGTCGCCCCGGCCGCCGGCCTGCCCGCCGGCACCGCGCCGCGCCGGCTCGCCGCCGGACGCCTCGGCCGGGTGCTGCGCATGGAGGTGTCGCCGGACGGCCACCACGTCGCCGTCGCCTCGCACGACGGCCGGGTGCTGCTTGTCGCGGTCCAGACCGGCGAGGTCCGCGAGGTGATCGCCGGCGACGCGGGCGACGCCTCCGGGCTCGCCTTCTCGCCCGACTCGGCGTGGCTGGCCTGGTCGCACCCGGGCCCCGGCGGGCTGCGGCAGCTGAAACTCGCCGCCACCGCCGACCTGACGGTGACCGACGCGACACCGCTGCGCTTCCAGGACTCCGCGCCCGCCTTCACCGCCGACGGCCGCCATCTGGCGTTCCTGTCCGAGCGCGCCTTCGACCCGGTCTACGACGCGCACGTCTTCGACCTGTCCTTCCCCAACGCCTGCCGCCCGTACCTGATCACGTTGGCCGCGACCACCCCGTCGCCCTTCGGCCCGCAGCGGCACGGCCGCCCCTACGACGCGGCCGACGACGAGGCGGAAGGACGTACCGCGGGCGCGGGCGAGGAGCAGGACGGCGGCGCCGCGAAGGAACCGGCCGGCGAGGGCGGCAAGGACGACCGGCCGCGCACCCCCGTCACCCGGGTCGACACCGAGGGCCTCGCCGACCGGATCGTGCCCTTCCCCGTCGAGGCCGGGCACTACTCGGGGCTGCGCGCCGCCAAGGGCGGTGTGCTGTGGCTGCGGCACCCGCTGACCGGCACCCTCGGCTCGGCCCTGGCCACCCCGGAGGCCGAACCGCCGCGCACCGTGCTGGAGCGCTACGACCTGGCGCAGCTGCGGACCGAGGAGATCGCCGACGACGCCGACGGCTTCGCGGTCACCGGCGACGGCAGCAAGGTGCTGCTGCGCACCGGTTCACGGCTGCGGGTCACGCCCGCCGACAGCAAGTCCGACGCCGACGACGAGCACGGCGGCTCGGTCGCCGTCGACCTGTCCCGGGTCCGCGTCACCGTCCGCCCGCAGGACGAGTGGCGGCAGATGTTCGACGAGACGCACCGCCTGATGCGCGACAATTTCTGGCGGGCCGACATGGGCGGCACCGACTGGCCGGCCGCCGCCGCGCGCTACCGGCCGCTGCTCGACCGGATCGCCACCCATGACGACCTGATCGACGTGCTGTGGGAGCTGCACGGCGAGCTGGGCACCTCGCACGCCTATGTCATCCCGTCCGGCGGCCACACCGACCCGCTGCACCGGCAGGGCCTGCTCGGCGCGGACATCTCCCGTACCGACGAAGGGAGTTGGCGGATCGACCGGGTGCTGCCCGGCGAGTCCTCCGACCCCGACGCCCGCTCCCCGCTGGCCGCGCCCGGTGTCGCCGTCCGCGCCGGTGACACGCTGCTCGCGGTCGACGGCCGGCCCGTCGACCCGGTCACCGGGCCGGGACCGCTGCTGGTCGGCACCGCGGGCAAGCCCGTCGAACTGACCGTCGCACCCGGGGCGGGCGGCCCCGTACGCCAGGTGGTGGCCGTGCCGCTCGCCGACGAGGAGGCGCTGCGCTACCACGACTGGGTGGCCGGCCGGCGGGACCGTGTGCACCGCGCGTCCGGCGGCCGGCTCGGCTATCTGCACGTGCCCGACATGGTCGGCAGCGGCTGGGCGCAGCTCCACCGCGACCTGCGCGTGGAGGTCGCCCGCGAGGGCCTGGTCGTGGACGTCCGGGAGAACCGCGGCGGCCATACGTCGCAGCTCGTCATCGAGAAGCTGGCCCGGCGGGTGATCGGCTGGGACGTGTGGCGGGACGGCCGGCCGTTCAGCTATCCGATGGACGCGCCGCGCGGTCCTGTCGTCGCCGTCGCCAACGAGTTCTCCGGCTCCGACGGCGACATCGTCAACGCGGCGATCCGCGCCCTGGGCATCGGCCCGGTCGTCGGCACCCGCACCTGGGGCGGGGTCATCGGCATCGACAGCCGCTACCGGCTGGTCGACGGCACGGGCGTCACCCAGCCCAAGTACGCCTTCTGGCTGGAGGGTTTCGGCTGGGACGTGGAGAACCACGGCGTCGACCCGGACGTCGAGGTGCTCCAGACACCGCAGGACTGGGCGGCGGCCCGCGACCCGCAGCTCGACAAGGCGGTGGAGCTGGCGCTCGCGGCGCTGGCGGAGCGGCCCGCGAAGACACCGCCGGATCTGCCGGAGCTGCCGCACCGACCGGAGAACGGATGACGCCCCGGCCCGCGCGGGCCCGTACGTCGGCCCTGCCGCCCGCCGTGGAGTCGATGACGCTGCTCGTCGCCGCCGTGATCGTGCACGACCCGGACACCGACCGGGTCGTGCTCATCCAGCGCGGCGAGCACGCCAAGTTCGGGCAGGGGCTGTGGGACCTGCCCGGCGGCAAGAGCGACCCGGGCGAGCCGGTCACCGCCACGGCGGTGCGCGAGCTGTACGAGGAGACCGGCCTCACCGTCGACCCGGCGACGCTGGAGCTGGCGCATGTGATCCACGGCGCGTGGGGCGTGGAGTCGCCCGACGGATTCCTGTGGGTGGTGTTCGGCACGCGCGCGTGGCAGGGCGAGCCGGAGAACCGCGAGCCGGGCAAGCACGCGCGGGTGGAGTGGGTGCCGGTCGGCGAACTGCCCGCGCAATTCGTGCCGTCCACGGACGCGGCACTGCGCTCGTACCTGTCGGGCGGGCGGGGCGTGACGCTGCACGGCTGGGACTGAGGCGGGCGTCGTACGGTGTCCCGGCCGTGGGACACGCGGCGCCCCGGCACGGTGGCGCGCGGCCGGGGCGCCGCCCGGCGGCCGATACGATGCACGGGCACCGTATCCGTACGAGAGGGGGCCGCCGCCATGGCGGGAGAGCCGCAGCCCGACTGCCTGTTCTGCAAGATCGTGGCGGGGGAGATCCCCGCGACGATCGTCCGGGAGACCGAGACCACCGTCGCCTTCCGCGACATCAGCCCGCAGGCGCCGACGCATGTGCTCGTGATCCCCCGGGTGCACCACCCCGACGCCGCCTCCCTCGCGGCGGCCGACCCCGGCGCCGCCGCCGACGTGCTGCGCGAGGCCGGCGAGGTCGCGGCGCAGGAGAAGGTCGACGGCACGGGCTACCGGATCGTCTTCAACACCGGTCCCGGCGCCGGGCAGACGGTCTTCCACGCGCACGCCCACGTCCTCGGCGGGCGCGACCTCCAGCGGCTGGTCTGAGGCCCGGCCGTTGTCGGTACGCGAACTGGTCGTCCTCGGCACCGCCAGCCAGGTGCCGACCCGGCACCGCAACCACAACGGCTACGTCCTGCGCTGGGACCGCGAGGCGATCCTCTTCGACCCCGGCGAGGGCACCCAGCGGCAGATGCTGCACGCCGGGGTCGCCGCCCACGACCTCACCCGGATCTGCGTCACGCACTTCCACGGCGACCACTCGCTGGGGCTGGCGGGCGTCCTCCAGCGGATCAGCCTCGACCGCGTCCCGCACCCGGTGACCGTCCACTTCCCGGCGAGCGGCCGGCACTTCTTCGACCGCCTCCGCTACGCCACCGCCTACCACGAGGCCGCCGACCTGCGCCCGGAGCCGGTCACCGCGGACGGCGTGCTCGCCGCGACCCCCGCCTTCACCCTGGAGGCCCGGGCGCTTTCGCACCCCGTCGACTCCTACGGCTACCGCCTCACCGAGCCCGACGGCCGCCGCATGCTCCCCGACAAGCTCGCCGCCGCCGGCATCACCGGCCCCGACATCGCCCGGCTGCGCCGCGAGGGCACGCTGAACGGCGTCACCCTCGACGAGGTCAGCGTGCCGCGCCGCGGTCAGCGCTTCGCCTTCGTCATGGACACCCGGCTCTGCGACGCCGTCCCGGCGCTCGCAGAGGGCTGCGACCTGCTCGTCATCGAGTCCACCTTCCTCGACGCGGACGCCTCCCTCGCCGCCGACCACGGCCACCTCACCGCGGGCCAGGCCGCGGCCGTCGCCCGCGACGCCGGGGTCCGCCACCTCGTCCTCACCCACTTCTCGCAGCGCTACCCCGACCCCGCCGCCTTCGCCGAGCAGGCCCGCGCCGCCGGCTACGACGGCGAACTGACCATCGCCCACGACCTGATCCGCGTCCCGGTCCCGCGCCGCACCTGAGCCCGCCACGCGCCTCGGACCGTACGAACCACCCGCACCACGAAAGCGACCACCGTCATGCCGCGCACGTCCCCCCTCCCCAAGGCCGAACTGCATCTGCACATCGAGGGGACGCTCGAACCCGAGCTGGCGTTCACGCTCGCCGCGCGCAACGGGATCGCGCTGCCGTACCCGACGACACAGGCGCTGCGGCAGGCGTACTCCTTCACCGACCTCCAGTCCTTCCTCGACCTGTACTACGCGCTGATGGCCGTGCTGCGGACCGAGCGGGACTTCGCCGACCTGATGGCCGCCTATCTGGAACGGGCCGCGGAACAGGGCGTGCGGCACGCGGAGATCTTCTTCGACCCGCAGGCGCACACAGCCCGCGGGGTGCCGATCGGGACGGTGATCGACGGGCTCGCCGGGGCACTGGAGAAGGAGGGCGGCAGGCACGGGATCAGCGGCGGGCTGATCATGTGCTTCCTGCGGGACGAGCCCGCGGAATCGGCGCTGGAGACCTTCGAGGCGGCGCGGCCGTACTTCGGGGTGATCACCGGGATCGGCCTGGACTCCGCGGAGGTCGGGCACCCGCCGGCGGCATTCCGCGAGGTGTACGAGCGGGCCGCGGCGGCCGGGCTGCGCAGGGTCGCGCACGCCGGTGAGGAGGGGCCGCCCGCGTACGTCCGGGAGGCGCTGGACGTGCTGGGCGTGGAGCGGATCGACCACGGCATCCGCTCCCTGGAGGACCCGGAGCTGGTGGCCCGGCTGGTCCGCGAGCAGGTGCCGCTGACGGTGTGCCCGCTGTCCAACGTCCGGCTGCGCTGCGTGAGTTCGCTGGCCGCGCACCCGCTGCCCCGGATGCTCGCCGAGGGCCTGCGGGTCACCGTCAACTCCGACGACCCCGCCTACTTCGGCGGCTACGCGGACGACAACTTCGCGGCGGTGCGCGCCGCCCTCCCGCTCACCGGGGAGGACGAGCGCACCCTGGCCCGCAATTCGTTCCTCGCCGCCTTCCTCGACCACGACGAGCCGCGCCGGGCGCGGTTGCTCGCGGAGGTCGAGGCGTACGACGTCGGCTGACCGGCTTCTCACCGGCCTCTGCTCGGCCGGTGCCGGCCGTTGCCGGCTCTTACGGCAGGAAGTACATCGGGTTCGGCAGCTTGAAGGTCTTGTCGGCGTAGCCGCCGGTCAGGTCGCTGTACTGGTCGCCGAAGTTGGCGACGATGTTGTAGCCGAGCGACTCGATGTGCTTGCGGGTGCCGGACTTGTACTCGATGGTCGTACAGGTCGCGCCGCACGGCAGGTACGCGGGCGGGTTCGCCGCGTTCTTCAGGTAGAGATGGTCGGTGTCGGCGGCGGGCTTGTAGCCGACGGCGGCGAGATTGCGGACGGTGTCGGCGCGCTGGGCCTCCGGGCGGCCGGTGATCCAGAAGACGGTGATGCCGTGGTCGGCCGCCCAGTTGGTGAGGGTCTGCATGCCGAAGACGGCCTGCATGTTCTTGTTGGCGATGTACGCGGAGTTGGTGGCGGGCGTGTAGTTGAAGCCCACCTCCAGCTCGTAGTTGTACGTGTTGACGCTGGTGTCGTCGACGTCCAGCACGATCGCCGGCTTCGCCGCGTGACCGCCGTGGCCGTGCCCCTCGTGCCGTACCTCGCGCTCCAGGTACGCCGTGGCCTTGGCCTCGATGCCCGCGACCTGCTTGGCGTAGTTGCCGGTCGCCGACGGGAAGTGCTCGCCGGAGGCGTCGACGGTGTCGCCGTAGTACGCCTTGATCTCGCTCACCACATCGGTGAGGTTGGGGATCTGCTTGTCGCTGCGCGGCACGGAGTCGTGGGCGCCGGCGACACCGGCTCCGTAGCAGGTCGCGCCCAGCGCGGCGGCGGCCACGGTGACGGCCAACACGCGGGTGCGGCCGGAGAGTCGGGTTCGGGGCATGGCGGTGCTCCTTCAACGCTTGTTGGTGCGGCGAACCTAGACCCGCCGATCCTGGCAGGTCAAGGGAGGTCTACGCGCGTGGCGGCAATCGCTGGTGCGGGCGGCGTTTCCGTTGGATGAACCCCGAGTTCAGGGCGTTGGAGTGGCCGGAATCGCGCCGGAAATCCGTTCGGGTCCCCGTCAGCGCCCGGCGTGTGCCGCCGCCAGGATGCGGGCCGCCACGGCGGGGGAGTCCACCAGCGGGTGCAGTGCTAGCGCCCGCAGCGCCGCCCGCCGCGAACCGGTCGCCGCCGCCTCGATCGCCGCCCGCTCCACCGCCTTCAGCGCCAGCATCAGCCCCGCCTGGTGCTCGTCCGGCGCCGCCACCGGCAGCGGCCTGGCCCCGAACGCGCCCACCGCGCACGGCACTTCGACGACCGCCGCCGGATCGAGGAACGGCAGGGCGCCGCCGTTCGGGACGTTGAGGATCAGCGTCGTCCGCTCGTCCCGCGCGATCGCCCGCATCAGCGCCAGCGCCACCCGGTCGTAGCCGCCGCCGTCCAGGTCGTGCGGATCGCGCTGCCAGCCGCCGGAGGCCGCGCGGCTGTCCGCCATGTACGTCTCCTCGCGCTCCCGCCGCGTGCGCTCCCACAACTCGTACGCGTCGCCGGGCGCGGCGTCGGCCGCCGCGAAGAACGCGGACTGCTGGTGGTCGAGGAATTCGCCGCGGGTGGTGTCCGCGGCGCGCACCGCGGCCAGCGACTCCCGGCGGAAGTAGTAGTAGTGCAGGTACTCGTTGGGCAGCGAGCCCAGCGCTTGCAGCCACGTCGGGCCGAACAGCCGGCCCTCCTCGAACGAGCCCAGCGCCGCCGGGTCCGCCAGCAGACCCGGCAGCAGGTCCGTACCGTCCACCGTCAGCCGGCGCAGCCAGCCCAGGTGGTTCAGGCCCACGTAGTCGTAGCCGAACCCCGGCGCGTCCGGGTCCGCCCCCGCCGCCCGCGCCGCGCGCCGCACCAGGCCCACCGGTGAGTCGCAGATGCCGATCACCCGTTCGCCGAGGACGCGGGTCATCGCCTCGGTCACCATGCCGGCGGGGTTGGTGAAGTTGATGACCCATGCGCGCGGCGCCACCGCCTCGACCGTCTCGGCGATCGACATCGCCACCGGGAGGGTGCGCAGGCCGTACAGCACGCCGCCCGCGCCGACCGTCTCCTGGCCGAGGACGCCTTCGTGCAGCGGGATCCTCTCGTCCGTGACGCGGGCGGGGGTGCCGCCGACGCGGATCGCCGAGAAGACGAAGTCGGCTTCTCTGAGGGCGTCGGGCAGGTCCGTGGCCGCGCGGACGGGCGGGCCGCCCTTCACGGTCCCCAGCACCGCCATGATCACGCGCAGCCTGCGCGGGTCCGTGTCGTACAGCACCACCTCGCTGACCGTCGCGTCCCCGACCAGGGCCCGGTACACCAGCGGCACCCTGAACCCACCGCCGCCCAGAATCGTTAGGCGCATACCTTTTCCGTCCGTCCTGCCCGCCTGATGTCGTCCCCGGATCTTCCCCCGGTGGGCGGCAGATCCGGGGACGGCAACACGGGGCAGGACGGGCGGTCCAAAAGAAAAAGAGCATGGCACAGTGACGCCATGGACGACTTGCCCGTGCTCGACCCGCTCCGCGGGATCCGTGCGCCGGGGGACCCGGCGACGGACGTGTACCTGACCGGGACGGTGTTCCTGGACATCATCTTCACGGGCCTGGACAGCGCCCCGGTGCGCGGCACCGAGTCGTGGGCGCGGGGCATGGGCTCGAGCCCGGGCGGCATCGCGAACATGGCGACGGCCCTGGCCCGCCTCGGCCTGCGGACGACGCTGGCGGCGGCCTTCGGCGACGACGTCTACGGGGACTACTGCTGGGACAGCCTCGCGTCCGGCGAGGGCATCGACCTGGAACCGTCCCGCCGCATCGCGGGCTGGCACTCACCGGTGACGGTGTCGATGGCGTACGAGGGCGAGCGCACGATGGTCAGCCACGGGCACGAGGCGCCCCCGGCGCAGGAGACGGTGCCGGCGTGCCCGCCGCCCGCGCGGGCGGCGGTGGCGTCGCTGGGCCACCACGGCCGGGCCGGCGACCAGGAACGCGACCAGGAGTGGATCGGCGCGGCGGCGGCGACCGGCACCAAGGTGTTCGCGGACGTCGGCTGGGACGAGACCGGCCGCTGGGACCCGGCGGACCTGGACGGCCTGCGCCACTGCGCCGCGTTCCTGCCGAACGCCGAGGAGGCGATGCGGTACACCCGCACCGACAGCCCCCGCAGCGCCGCCCGTACCCTCGCAGAACGGGTGCCGCTGGCGGTGGTGACGCTCGGCTCGGAGGGCGCGGTCGCCGTGGACTCCGCGAGCGGCGAGACCGCCGAGGTGCCCGCGCTTCTCGTGGAGGCGCTGGACCCGACAGGCGCCGGCGACGTCTTCGTGGCCGGCTTCGTCACCGGCACCCTCGCCGCCTGGCCGCTGGCCGACCGGCTGGCCTTCGCCTCGCTGTGCGCGGCCCTGTCGGTGCAGGAATTCGGCGGTTCGCTGTCCGCGCCCGGCTGGGCGGAGATCGCCGCCTGGTGGCAGCAGGCCAAGGCGCTGGACGCGCGGGCGCCCGGGGACCCGGCCTCCCCGGTGGGCCGCTACGCCTTCCTGGACGCCCTGCTCCCCACCGACCCGCGCCCCTGGCCGCGCCGCCGCGCGGTCCCCACGATCGGCTTCCGCCCGGCCTGAGCCCCGGTCGTGGCACGGGCACGCCGCCAAATCCCCTCGGCGGGCGGGGCGCGGCGTCGTACGCTTGGAACCCCCAGGCCCCTCCGGGCCTGCCGATCAGCAGAAAGCGGGATGAGCAGGCCCTAGCGCCGGCCCATGACTCAGACACCGACAAAGCAGCAGCCGCAGCCGCCGCACGAGGCGCGCGCCCACTTCGTCGTACCGGCCAAGCACCCCATGGTGACCGTCCTGGGATCGGGAGACTCGCTCCTGCGCGTGATCGAGCAGGCTTTCCCGGCCGTCGACATCCACGTCCGCGGCAATGAGGTCAGTGCCGTCGGCGAGGCCGACGAGGTGGCCCTGGTCCAGCGGCTCTTCGACGAGATGATGCTGGTGCTGCGCACCGGCCAGCCGATGACCGAGGACGCGGTGGAACGCTCCATCGCGATGCTCCGCGCCAACGGCTCGGCGGTCGACCCCGACGCGGAGACCCCCGCGCAGGTGCTGACCCAGAACATCCTGTCCAGCCGCGGCCGTACCATCCGCCCCAAGACGCTCAACCAGAAGCGGTACGTCGACGCCATCGACACGCACACCATCGTCTTCGGCATCGGCCCCGCGGGCACCGGCAAGACCTACCTGGCCATGGCCAAGGCCGTCCAGGCCCTGCAGTCCAAGCAGGTCAGCCGGATCATCCTGACCCGCCCCGCCGTCGAGGCGGGCGAGCGCCTCGGCTTCCTGCCCGGCACCCTCTACGAGAAGATCGACCCCTACCTGCGCCCGCTCTACGACGCGCTCCACGACATGCTGGACGCCGACTCGATCCCCCGCCTGATGGCGGCCGGCACGATCGAGGTCGCCCCGCTGGCGTACATGCGCGGCAGGACGCTCAATGACGCGTTCATCATCCTCGACGAGGCGCAGAACACCAGCGCCGAGCAGATGAAGATGTTCCTCACCCGGCTCGGCTTCGACTCGAAGATCGTCATCACCGGTGACGTGACGCAGGTCGACCTGCCGAACGGGACGAAGAGCGGGCTGCGGCAGGTGCAGGAGATCCTCGGGGACGTGGAGGACATCCACTTCTCCCGGCTCACCAGCACCGACGTGGTGCGCCATAAGCTGGTCGGACGCATCGTGGACGCCTACGAGCGGTACGACGTCAGCAACACCGGCCCGGCCGGTACCAACGGAAAGTAACCACCTCACCATCATGGCGATCGACGTCAACAACGAGTCCGGCTGGGAGATCGACGAGCAGGCGGTCCTGGACGCCGCCCGCTACGCCCTGCAGCGCATGCGCATCCACCCGCTCTCCGAGCTCTCGGTGATCGTGGTGGACGCCGATGCCATGGAGCAGCTGCACATCCAGTGGATGGACCTGCCGGGGCCGACCGATGTCATGTCCTTCCCGATGGACGAACTGCGTCCCGGCAAGGAGGACGAGGAACCCGCGCAGGGGCTGCTCGGCGACATCGTGCTCTGCCCCGAGGTGGCCAAGAAGCAGGCGGAGGAGGCGCCGACCAAGCACACCATGGACGAGGAGCTGCAACTGCTCACCGTGCACGGCGTCCTCCACCTGCTCGGCTACGACCACGAGGAGGCCGACGAGAAGGCCGAGATGTTCGGTCTCCAGAAGGCCATCCTGGACGGCTGGCGCGCCGACCGCGGGGTCGAGGGCGAGTCGCCCGCGCCCACCACCCACTGACGCCGACGGGGACCCTCGCATGATCGTCTCCGCTGTCGTCCTGGTCGTGGTCGCGTGGCTCGCGGCCTGCGCCGAGACCGCCATCGCCCGGGTGTCGCGGTTCCGGGCCGAGGACGCGCTGCGCTCCGGCCGCAAGGGCGCCGCGAATCTGCTGGCCGTCGCCTCCGACCCGACGCGCTACCTCAATGTCGCCCTGCTGCTGCGGGTCGGCTGCGAGACGGCCGCCGCCGTCCTCATCACGGTCGTCTGCGACCGGAACTTCGACCGCACCTGGCAGGTGCTGGCCGTCGCGATCGGCGTCATGGTGCTGGTGTCGTACGTGGCCGTCGGCGTCTCGCCGCGCACCATCGGCCGCCAGCACCCGATGAACACCGCGACGGCCGCCTCGTACGTGCTGCTGCCGCTGGCCCGGGTGATGGGTCCGGTGCCGGGACTGCTGATCCTGCTCGGCAACGCGGTCACGCCCGGCAAGGGCTTCAAGCGCGGCCCGTTCGCGAGCGAGGCCGAACTGCGCGCCATGGTCGACCTCGCCGAGTCCGAGTCGCTGATCGAGGACGAGGAGCGCCGCATGGTGCACTCGGTCTTCGAACTGGGCGACACCATCGTGCGCGAGGTGATGGTGCCGCGGCCCGAACTGGTGATGATCGAACGCTTCAAGACGATCCGCCAGGCCATGACGCTCGCACTGCGCAGCGGCTTCTCCCGGATTCCGGTGACAGGCGAGAGCGAGGACGACGTCGTCGGCTTCGTCTACCTCAAGGACCTGGCGCGCCGCGTGCACATCAACCGGGACGCGGAGTCCGAGCCGGTCTCCACCCTGATCAGGCCCGCGTCCTTCGTGCCCGACACCAAGAACGCCGGGGACCTGCTGCGCGAGATGCAGCAGGAGCGCAATCACGTGGCCGTGGTGATCGACGAGTACGGCGGCACCGCCGGGATCGTCACCATCGAGGACATCCTGGAGGAGATCGTCGGCGAGATCACCGACGAGTACGACCGCGAGACGCCGCCCGTGGAGGATCTCGGCGACGGGTCCTACCGGGTCACCGCCCGGCTCGACATCGGGGACCTCGGCGATCTTTACGGGGTCGCGCTCGACGACGACGACGTGGAGACGGTCGGCGGTCTGCTCGCCAAGTCCCTCGGGCGGGTGCCCATTCCGGGGGCGACCACCACCGTGCCGCTCCCGGAGGACGCCTCCGGCGAGCGCGCCGCCGTGGCCCTGCGGCTCACGGCGGAGACACCCGCCGGGCGGCGCAACCGCATCGGCACCGTCCTGGTCGACCCGGTCCTGCCCCAGGCCCCGGCGGACGGCGACGACGCCTGAACAGCTGTTTGGCCTCTCCTGCGGAGTGCGGTGCCCCTCCGGGGGTGGGGTGCGTGAGGTCTCCTGCGGAGTGCGGGAGTCATGTTTATAGGGGCGCGGGGAACTGCGCGCTCAGCCGCTGCCGGGCCGGTGGTCGCGAAAACAACAGCGTCTGCCCCGCTGGGGGCGGTTTTTCGCCTGAAGCCCCGCGCGGGCTGGTCGCGCAGTTCCCCGCGCCCCTGGAGGGGCACCCTCCTTCGCAGAGGTGCGGGGACAGGGGCCGTGCCCCTAGAGGCGGGGCCGCTGCGCGGCCAGGAAGGTGCGGGCGTGGGTGAGGAAGGCGGTGGCGGCGGGACTTGAGGGAGCGGAGGTACGCCAGGCGAGGACGAGGCGGGAGCGAACGGAGGGCGAGGTCAGGGCGAAGGAGCGGAGCCCGGGCCGGGCGGCGGCGAGCCCGGCCGGGAGGAGGGCGACCCCGAGGCCCCGCTCGGCGAGGGCGGCGAGGACTTCCGGGTTGCCGGCCTCGAAGGCGACCCTGGCCCGGAAGCCCGCGGCAGCGCACGCGGCGTCGGCCGCGCCCCGCAACCCGGTGCCGGTGGGCAGCACGATGAGCGGCCGCCCCGCAAGCTCCCGCACGGGAATCGAGCGCCGCCGCGCGAGCGGATCGGACGGCGCGACGGCGGCGACGAGCGCGTCGTCGATGAGGACCTGCGTCCCGATCCCGTCGGGCGCCTCCCCGGCCAGCCCGGCGAAGGCCAGGTCGTAGCGCCCGTCGGCGAGCCCGGCCAGCAGCCGGTCGGAGGTGTCTTCGGCGAGGGTGATGTCCACCCCGGGGTGGGCGTCGCGGAACCCGGCGAGCAGCCCCGGTACGTCCATGTCGCCGCCGAGCGAGGTGACGGTGCCGATCGCGACCCGTCCGCGGACCAGCCCGGTCAGTTCGTCGGCGGCCAGCCGCGCCCCGGCCACGGCGTCGAGCGCGGCCCGCGCGTACGGCAGCACCGCCCGCCCGGCCCCGGTGAGCCGTACGGTGCGGCCGGAACGGTCGAACAGCGCCTGCCCCAGCTCCCGTTCGAGCTGTTTGATCTGCGCGCTGATCCCCGGCTGGGCGACATGCAGCCGGGCCGCCGCCCGGGTGAAGCCCGCCTCCTCGGCCACAGTCACGAAGTATTCGAGCTGCCGCAGTTCCATAAGCGGCAATGCTAGCTCACAGAAGATCCAGATCTTGGACTTATGGACGGAAGCGGCCGAGACTGGACAGCGCAAGGACGAAGCAGAGCCGGCACCACCCCGAGAGGAAGCCGCACCATGACCGAGAACCGCGCGTACGCGACCCACCCGGAGGACATCGCCCGGCTGTTCGTGGAGCGGGTCAACTCCGGTGACCTGGAAGGGATCCTGGAGCTGTTCGAGCCGGACGCGGTGGTCGCCTTCCCGATCGACCGCCCCTCGCGGGGCACCGCGCAGCTGCGCGAGCTGTACACCGGCCTGCTCTCCGCGAAGCCCGTCTTCGAGGTCGAGGAGCCGCTGCCCACCCTGATCAGCGGCGACCTGGCGCTGACCTCGACCCGCCCGAAGGACGGCACCGGCGGCCGGGTGCAGGTCGCCCGCCGCCAGCCGGACGGCCGCTGGCTGCGGGTCCTGGACCGCCCGGAGAGCTGACCGCGGCGGCGCGGGGCCGTACGCACGCCAGGTGCGTACGGCCCCGCGCCGTACGGATCAGACGCCCGCCTTCGGGGCGCCCTTCCCCAGGCCCACCGCGACCAGCACCGCCACCACGAGCAGGACGGCCACGTCCACCGCCAGTGCCAGGTGGATGCCGGACAGCAGGTCGGAGCGGCTGGAGGCGAGCGCCGACAGCAGCGGGATGCCGACCGTCAGACCGATCTGCTGACTGCTCGTCACCAGCCCGGTGGCCAGGCCCTGTTCGTGGTCCGGCAGTCCGGACGTCGCGGTGATCCCGTACGAGACGATCACCCACAGGTGGCCGACGCACGCCAGGGTGACCCCGGTCAGGGCCAGCCACGTACCCGAGGGGCCGGAGCCCAGCAGGAGCAGCACCGCGGTCAGCGCGCCCTGGGTCAGCAGCCCGGCCAGCAGGGTGCCGCGGGTGCCGATCCGGCCGATCACCCGGGCCGCCGTCATCCCGGTGATCGCGGCGGCCACGCCCTGGACGCCGAAGACCAGTCCGGTGCGGAACGCCGACAGGCCGCGGATCTCCTGGAGATAGAGGGTGAGCAGGAAGACCACCGTGCTCATCATCGAGAAGGTGGTGAGACCGGCCAGATTGCCCCAGGCCACCGACCGGCGGCGCAGCATCGGCAGCGACACCATCGGTTCTGCGGCCCGCGACTCCACCGCCACGAAGGCCGCGAGCAGGGCGACGCCCAGCACCAGGGCCGTGATCACGTCGGCGCCGCCGAAGCCGCGCTGCGCCGCCGTGGACAGCGCGTAGATCACCGCGAGCAGACCGCCGGTGACGGTCACCGCCCCGGGTACGTCGATCCGCGGGCGCTTCGGGTGCCGCGACTCGGTCAGCAGCGCGGGCGCGGCGGCCAGGACGAGCACGCCGGCGCCGGCCAGCAGCGCCATCGTGGAACGCCAGCCGAAGGTGTCGGTGAGGGTGCCGCCCATCACCACGCCGATGGTGAAGCCCAGCGACAGCAGGGTGCCGCTGATGCCCAACGCCCGCTCGCGCAGCGGGCCTTCGGGGAAGGTCGTGGTCAGCAGGGACATGCCGGTCGGCACGATCACGGCCGCGCCCAGTCCCTGCACGGCGCGCGCGGCCAGGAACGCCGCCGGATTCCAGGCGAGCGTGGCCAGCAGCGACGCGGCGGTGAACACCGCGAGGCCGGTCAGGAACAGCCGGCGGCGGCCGTACAGATCCGCGATCCGGCCGAAGAGCAGCAGGAATCCGCCGGACGGCAGCGCGAACGCGGTCACCGCCCACTGGAGGTTGGCCCGGCTCATGCCGAGGTCGGCGCCGAGGACGGGCAGCGACACGTTCAGGATGGAGAAGTCGAGGGCGATCATGAACTGGGCGGCGCAGAGCACGAAGAGCACCAGCTTGGCGCGGGTGCCGAGGCGTTCTGGCGCCGGGCCGGGCGCGGCCGCTGCCGTGCCCGGTGCGCCCTGCGCCGCGGGGGACGTAGTGGTGTCGGTTGCCATACGACCACCATCCGGTCGTTCCCGGGGCCGTGGGGAGCCGCCGCTTATGCTGGTGGCCGGACCACCAGCCAGGCCCGCGGGCCGAGGGGGAGCGAGTGGATCAGACCGTGACCGTATCCGCAGCGTCCGCAGTCTCCGCAGCGTCCGCGGCTTCCGGGGCCTCCGCGGCGCGCACGCACCGGCGCCAGGAACTGCGGGACTTCCTGATGACGCGCCGGGCCCGTATCTCGCCCGCGCAGGCCGGCCTCCCCGACGGCGGCGCCCGCCGCCGTACCCCGGGGCTGCGCCGCGAGGAGGTCGCCGTGCTCGCCGGCGTCGGCGCCTCCTGGTACCAGTGGCTGGAGCAGGGCCGCGACATCACCGTCTCGCCGCAGGTGCTCGACGCGGTCGCCCGCGTCCTGCGGCTCAGCGGCCCCGAACGGCGGCATCTGTACGTGCTCGCCGGCCTCAATCCGCCGCTGCCCGAGGCCGCGCCCGACACCGACTTCTGCGAAGGGCTCTACCGGCTGATCGAGTCCTGGTCGCCGTTCCCCGCGCACATCATGGACGCGTACTGGAACATCGTCGCCTTCAACGAGCCCGCCGGGCGGGTCTTCGGCTTCACCGAGCGCGACTCCAACTGCCTGGTCGCCTTCTTCACCGACCCCGTCTACCGGGGCCGCGCCGACACCCGCGACAGCCTCGCAGCGACCGTCGTCGCCCAATACCGTGCCGCCGCCTCCGAATTCCCCGACGACGAGGGATTCCGCCGGATCGTCGACGAACTGGCCGCCGCCAGCGAGGAGTTCGCCGGGCTGTGGGCGCGCGGGGACGTCCAGCCCAGCGGGCAGGTCGAGAAGGAGATCGCCCACCCGCTGGTCGGCTCCCTGTTCTTCGAGAGCACCCAGCTGCGGCTGCCCGCCCGGCCCGACCTCACCATCGTCATGCACAATCCGCAGCCGGACAGCGGCACCGCCGCCAAACTGGCCTGGCTCGCCTCGCCCGAGCGGCGCCGCGAGTCGCTGCGGCCCGTGGACGGCTGCGCGTCCTGACCTCCGGCCGGGTCGCACGGGCGGCCCCGGGCCCGCTCTACGTGCCGAAGGTGCCGATCATCGACACCAGGTTGGTGCTGGCCGCCTGGATCGACGTGGCCAGGCTCGTATCGGCCAGATAGAAGCCGAGGGCTCCGCAGGCCAGGGCGTGGGTGGTCTTCAGCGAGCCCTTCCGCTTCAGGAACAGGGCCGCTGCCGCCAGTGCGATGACCAGGGGCATATGGAGCAGCAATGCGATCACCTCTACCGAGGAGGACGTTCGCTTCCCAGGCTAGGACGGTGTCGCACATCGCGCATGTTCGGCGACTGGGAGTGACCTCCCCTGCTCCGGAGCGGGCGTCCCACCTCCGCGGGGGTGCGGGGCGGGCCCCGATAGGGTGAGGGGATGAGCGAGGGGCTGGGTCCTGAGGACCTGAAACTGGTGACGTTGGCGAGGTCGGCGCGGGCGCGCAACGGGGTGCCGGAGGGCGCGGCCGTGCGGGACGAGATGGGCCGAACCTACGTAGCGGGAGCGGTCAAGCTGGCGTCGCTGGACCTGAGCGCACTCCAGACCGCCGTCGCGATGGCGGTCGCGAGCGGCGCGAAGTCCCTGGAAGCGGCCGTCGTGGTGACGACCGCGGATGCCGCGGCGGACCGCGACCTGGCCGTGGTCCGGGACCTGGGCGGCCCGGCCACCCCGCTGATCCTGACCGCCCCGGACGGCACGGTCCGCGGCACCGTCACCCCGGGCTGACCCGGGCCGGAACCGCCCCGGACGGCTACAGCGCGTCGGGGCCGCGCTCACCCGTCCTGACCCGGACGGCGGTGTCGACGGCGACGGCCCACACCTTGCCGTCGCCGATCTTGCCGGTGCGGGCCGCGGCCACGACCGCGTCGATGACGGCGTCGGCGTCCGCGTCGTCGACCAGCACTTCGACGCGGGCCTTCGGGACGAGGTCGACGCGGTACTCGGCGCCGCGGTAGACCTCGGTGTGTCCGCGCTGCCGCCCGTATCCGCTGGCCTCGGTGACGGTGAGCCCGTGCACCCCCATCTCCTGGAGTGCCGTCTTCACGTCGTCCAGCTTGAACGGCTTGATGACCGCGGTGACCAGCTTCATCCGAGCGTGCTCCTGTCCGGGTGGTGCGCAGCGGCCGGGCGCCCGGGGAGCGACGTGCCGTGCGTCAGTACGCCGTGATCGTAGGCGGTCTCGGCGTGCACGGTCAGGTCCAGGCCGGTGCGTTCCTCGTCCTCGGCCGCCCGGAAGCCCAGCAGCCGGTCGATCGCCCGCCCGATGCCGTACGTGACGGCGAAGGCGTACGTCCCGACCGCCGCGATCGCGACCGCCTGCTTGCCGAGCTGGCCGGGGCCGCCGCCGTAGAAGAGGCCCTCGGGGCCGCCGGTCATGGTGGCGGTGGCGAGCAGCCCGATCAGCAGGGTGCCGACGACCCCGCCGACCAGGTGCACACCGACGACGTCCAGCGAGTCGTCCACGCCCCAGCGGAATTTCCAGCTCACCGCGTACGAGCAGAGCACGCCGGCCGCCAGGCCCACCACGAGCGCGCCGACCATGTCGACGCTGCCGCAGGACGGGGTGATCGCGACGAGTCCGGCGACCGCGCCGGACGCGGCGCCGAGCGTGGTGGCGTGCCCGTCGCGGCGCTTCTCGACCACCAGCCAGCCCAGCAGTCCCGCGCAGCCCGCCGCCTGGGTGTTGACGAAGGCGGCGGCGGCCAGACCGTTGGCGGCCAGCGCGGAACCGGCGTTGAAGCCGAACCAGCCGAACCACAGCAGCCCCGCGCCGAGCAGCACCAGCGGCAGATTGTGCGGGCGCATCGCGTCCTTGCGGAAGCCGATCCGCGGGCCGAGCACGATCGCCAGCGCCAGCCCCGAGGCGCCCGAGCACACCTCGACGACGGTGCCGCCCGCGAAGTCCAGCGCGCCCAGCCTGGCGGTGATCCAGCCGCCGGTGCCGAACACCCAGTGCGCCACGGGGACGTATACGGCCAGTGTCCACACCACGACGAAGACCACCCACGCGCCGAACCGCGTACGGTCCGCGACGGCGCCGCTGATCAGCGCCGCGGTGATGATCGCGAAGGTGAGCTGGAAGGCGGCGAAGAGCAGCGTCGGGACGTGCCCGGTCACCGACAGCGGGGTGATCCCGTGCATGCCGAGGTGGTCGAGACCGCCGATCAGGCCGAGGCCGCCCGCGTCCGGGCCGAAGGCGAGGGTGTAGCCGGCGGCCAGCCACACCACTGTGACCAGCGCGATCGACACAAAGCTCATCATGAACATGTTGAGCACACTCTTGCTGCGGACCATGCCGCCGTAGAAGAGCGCGAGGCCGGGGGTCATCAGCAGGACGAGCGCGGTGGCGGCCAGCAGCCAGGCGGTGTCGCCCGCGTCGACCGCGGGCCGACCGGCGGACAGGAGCAGCACAGGGGAGTCCCTTCCATGGACGGCTGAGGAAGAGCGTCACGGGCGCGTATTTCGTGTTGTGGGCGTCCGTGTTTCCGCCATGTTTCATGTTGCGTCCGGGTTTCCGGCACCTCACCGGGGCGCCGTCGCCCGGTCGCCGGGCGGACGTACGGGCCCGGCCCCGGGTGCGCGGCGTCCGCACCCGCTGTCTTCGGGGAGAATGGGCGCATGAGCGCCCGTACCCAGCCCGCAGACACCCCGTACCGGTCAGGTTTCGCCTGTTTCGTCGGCCGCCCGAACGCCGGGAAGTCCACCCTCACGAACGCTCTGGTCGGCCAGAAGGTGGCGATCACCTCCAACCGGCCGCAGACCACCCGGCACACCGTGCGCGGCATCGTGCACCGGCCGGACGCCCAGCTCGTGCTGGTCGACACCCCCGGACTGCACAAGCCGCGCACCCTCCTCGGCGAGCGGCTCAACGATGTGGTGCGCACCACCTGGGCCGAGGTCGACGTGATCGGCTTCTGCCTGCCCGCCGACCAGAAGATCGGGCCGGGCGACACCTTCATCGCGCGCGAGCTGGCCGGGATCAAGAAGACGCCGAAGGTGGCCATCGTCACCAAGACCGACCTGGCCGACGGGCAGACCCTGCGCGAGCAGCTGCTCGCCGTCGACAAGCTCGGCCGCGACCTGGGCATCGAGTGGGCCGAGATCGTGCCGGTCTCGGCGACCGCGGGCGACCAGGTGGGCCTGTTGGCCGACCTGCTGGTGCCGCTGCTGCCCGAGGGCCCGCCGCTCTACCCCGAGGGCGACCTCACCGACGAGCCCGAGCAGGTCATGGTCGCCGAGCTGATCCGCGAGGCCGCGCTCGAAGGCGTACGGGACGAGCTGCCGCACTCCATCGCCGTCGTCGTCGAGGAGATGCTGCCCCGCGAGGGCCGCCCGGAGAACCGGCCGCTGCTGGACATCCACGCCAACCTCTACATCGAGCGGCCCAGCCAGAAGGGCATCGTCATCGGCCCCAAGGGCGCCCGGCTGAAGGAGGTCGGCATGAAGTCCCGCACCCAGATCGAGGCGCTGCTGGGCACCCCGGTCTTCCTCGACCTGCATGTGAAGGTGGCCAAGGACTGGCAGCGGGACCCGAAACAGCTGCGCAAGCTCGGTTTCTGACCCGCGGCCGGTCAGGTGCGGTCCGCCTCCGCGAGCCGGGTCATGCCGGGCGCGAGCAGCGGGCTGGCGCCCTTGATCGTGCGGTGCGTCGGCGAGGTCTCCGTACGCCTGATGCCGGGCAGCTCGGCGACCGGCCCGGTCAGATAGCGGTAGAGCGCGCCGGCGTCCTTGCAGTTCACGGAGGCGTAGACATTGGCGGTGCCGGTGGTCGCCGCCGCGAAGGCGATCTCCTGGTGCGTGGCGAGCGCCGCCCCCACCTCGGCGAGCCGGGCGGGCTCGACCTCCAGCCACAGCCCGGCCCGCAGCGCGGGCTGGAGCGCCCGCCGGTCGAAGTCGAGGTCGTAGTAGAGGACGCCGGCCGCCCGCAGCTCCGCCATCCGCCGCCGTACCGTCGTCTGCGACCAGCCGGTGACCTCGGCCAGTTCGGCGGCCGGTGTCCGGCCGTCCACCGCGAGCGCGTCGAGCAGCGGCTGGTCCTCGGCGGCCAGCGGGTACGCCTCCGTGCTCTCCGCGGCCGGCGGCCGCTCGTCCGCCACGGTCAGCGCCCGAACCTCCCGCGGGCTCAGCCATCCGGACTTGGTCGCCGGGCTCAGGTCCTTGCCGAAGAAGATGTGCAGCATGGCGTGCGCGGTCACCTGCACCACCCGCGGTGTGCGCGGCAGTTTCTGGAGCAGCAGTGAGTCGTCGCGCTGCGCGAGCGCCGTCTGCACCAGGCAGAGGATCTCGGTGCCGCCCGAGATGAGGCTGACCCAGCGGGTGTCCGTCCGCCGGGCCAGCGCCAAGCTGACCGAGGCCGCCGCGTCGGGTGTGCAGCGCACGCGTACGACCCACGGCGTCACGCCGATCCGGTGCGGGTCGGTCAGGCCCACCACGCGCAGCATTCCGCTCGAACGGAGCCGGCCGTAGCGGCGGGCCGCGGTCTGGTCCGAGACGCCGAGCACCTCGCCGATCCGGCGGAACGGCGCCCGTCCGTCGATCTGGAGGGCGTGCACGATCCGGTGGTCCAGCTCGTCGAGTCCCTCCAGCAGGTCCCATGTCGTGTCGGATTCCATCCGCCAAGGCTAACGGATGTCGGATTCCACCGCCGGAGCCCCGCTGGCTGTGGCGCGCAGCCGACTGTCACGGATCGTGGGAGACGTTCAGCCCCACGATCCACCGGGCCCCACGGGGTCCGCTCCCGAACGGAGTCCCGTCCCATGCGCAAATGGCTGCCCCTCGTGGCGATCTGCCTGGGCGCCTTCATCCTGCTGGTCGACGTCACCATCGTGAACGTCGCCCTGCCGAGCATGGCGTCCGACCTCGACGCGTCCTTCACCTCCCTGCAATGGGTGATGGACATCTACGCGCTGGCGCTCGCCGCGCTGCTGATGCTGGCGGGCTCGCTCGCCGACCTCTTCGGGCACCGGCGGATCTACGCGGCCGGGCTCACCGTCTTCGCGCTGGCCTCGCTGGCGGCGGCCCTGTCGCCGAACGCCGCCGCGCTGATCACCGCGCGGGCCGTGCAGGGTGTCGGCGGCGCCGCGATGTTCGCGACGTCCGCCGCGCTGGTGTCCGCCACCTACCACGGCCGCGACCGCGGCACTGCCTTCGGCGTGTGGGGCGCGGTCAACGGCGCCGCCGCCGCGGCCGGGCCCATCCTGGGCGGCCTGCTCACCCAGGGCTTCGGCTGGGAGGCGATCTTCCTGGTCAATCTGCCGGTCGCGGTCGTCGCCGTCGCCCTCACCCTGAAGGTGCTGCCCAAGGGGGAGCGCGGTGCCGGGCGGCTGGACCTGCCGGGCGCCGTCACCTTCACCCTGGGCGCCGCCGCCCTGACGTACGCGCTGATCCGCGGCGGCGAGCACGGCTGGACCGAGTCGCTGACGCTGACCGCCTTCGCGGTCGCCGCCGCGGCGGCCGTCGCTTTCGTGGCCGCCGAGGCCAGGTCCGCGCACCCGATGCTCGACCTGGCGCTGTTGCGCCGCCCCGGGTTCTCCGGCCTGCTCGGCGGCGCCCTGCTCTACCAGGCGGCGGCCTTCTCCGGCCTGGTCTACATCTCCCTGTGGCTGCAGAACGTGCTCGGCCTCAGCCCGATCCGCGGCGGTCTGGCGCTGATGCCGCTGGCCGGGGCGTCCTTCCTGGTCGCCGCGGTCGCGGGCCGGCACATGCACCGCGTCGCGCCCCGGCTGCCGATCGGCGGCGGTCTGGCGCTGATCGCGGTGGGCTGCGCGGTGCTGTGGGCGTCGGTGCACGCCTCCTCCGGTCAGTCCGCGCTCTTCGCGGGCCTGGCGATCGTGGGCGTGGGCGTCGGCCTGGCCACCCCGGTGCTGGTGTCGGCGGCCGTCGAGGCCGTACCGCCGCAGCGGGCGGGCATGGCGGGCGCGGCCGTCAACACCTTCCGGCAGCTCGGCATGACGCTGGGCATCGCGGTCTTCGGCGCCGTCTTCACCTCCCGGCTGCGCGACACGGCGGCGGGCGGCGGCTCGCTGCGGGCCGGCTACGCCTCGGGCCTGGACCGGATCTCGCTGTACGCCGCCGCCGCCGCGCTGGCCGGCGCGCTGGTGATCGTGGCGACGCTGCGGCCTTCCCGCCGGGAGGAGCCCCGGGCGGTGACCGGGCCGGCGGCCCGGGACGCCGCGCGGGAACCGGCCCGGGAAGCCGCTCCCAGCCCGCACTGACCACCGCCCCGGTCACTTCGTCCGATTCACCCGGTTTTGAGTGACCGGCGCCACATATTCTCGCCACATAAAGTGCCCCCTCTCTCACGCGCCGTGAGGGAGGGGGCACCCTCTTGTGATCCCCTCGATAGGGCGTGGGTCACATACGAAGCCACTTAGTAGGCCGCGGTCCCGGTATTCACGGGAAAAAGCCCTTCCCGGCCCCTCCTCCGTACCCCCGTCTACGAATGCCATCCGTAGACGAGGTCTTTGACCTCCGAATTGCCTGCCTCTAACAATTCACTGGTCCCGCTACGGAGGAAGAGGTAATTCCCGAATGCAGCTCCCCACGATCCCGAAGAAGTTCCCCACGTTCACCGCGTTCAACCGGATGCCGAAGAAGCACAAGATCACCGCTGTCGGCGCTGTTGCCGCCACCGCTGTCGTGCTGACCGTCACCGGACTGGAAGCGACCGCGGGGGCCGGCTCGGCGACCGCGGCGGGCAACCCCACCGGGTTCTCCGTCTCCAAGGGCGCGCAGGTCAAGGACCTGGACGCGCAGACCGGTCTCGCCTCGCAGAAGTCCATCCGCGACGCCGCGCAGGCCAGGACCGACCTGCTCGCCGCCGCGAAGAAGGCCGCCGCCGACAAGCAGGCCGCCGCGAAGAAGGCCGCCGCCGACAAGGCCGAGGCCGCGAAGAAGAAGGCCGCGGCCGAGGCCGCCGACCGCGCGAAGAAGAAGGCCGCGGCCAACCGTTCCACCAAGCGCGCCGCCATTGCCGCGCCCAAGAAGGCCGAGCCGAAGAAGGCCGCCGCCGCGGCGCCCAAGAAGGTCGCCAAGTCGTACCCGAACAACCTCGACGGCTGGATCCGCGAGTCCCTCGACATCCTGCACGCCAAGGGAATTCCCGGCAGCTACGAGGGAATTCACCGCAACATCATCCGCGAGTCCAGCGGCAACCCGCGCGCGATCAACAACTGGGACATCAACGCCCAGAACGGCATTCCCTCCAAGGGCCTGCTCCAGGTGATCAACCCGACGTTCAACACCTACCACGTGTCCGGTACTTCGTGGGACATCTACGACCCGGTCGCGAACATCACCGCCGCCTGCAACTACGCGGCCGACCGCTACGGTTCGATGGACAACGTGAATTCCGCGTACTGACCCCGGTCATGCACTGAAGCGATAACGCGGGACGCCCGCAAAAGGGGCGGTACGGCCACCCGGCCGCACCGCCCCTTTTGCGCGCTCTGCCCGCCTTCAGGCGCCTTCGCCCAGCACCGTCCGGATCAACTCGCGCTGCTCCGCCGTCAGATGGGGGTCCGCGCAGCGGGCGGTGCGGCCGTCGGCGGTGATCTCGTACGTGAAGCCGTCGGGGACGACCGGGCCGCGGGCGGGGCCCGCGGTCAGGGCCGCCTCGGCGAGGGCGACGAGGCGGTCCGCGTCGGGGCGGCCCGCCGTGTCGAGCGCGGCATGGCGCTCGATCGCCGCGAAGCCGCCGGAACGGGCCACCTCGATACGCATCGGCTCCGTCACGCCTCCTGGGGCTGGCCGGGCTGCTGACGCGGCAGCCCGGCACTGTCGGGGGAAGGCACCGCCGGGGTGACGCCCACCTGCGACCAGGACGCGAGCACCGCCCGGTACTGGTCGCCCTCACCGTAACGGGCCTTGGCCGCCGCCGCGGTGGCCGCGGCGAAGTCCGCGAACTGCGCGTGCGGCGACAGGGAGCCGCCGGTCAGCGTGTCGTACCAGATCTGGCCCGCCTGCTCCCAGGCGTTGCCGCCCAGTTCGGCGGCCAGCAGGTAGAAGGCGTGGTTCGGGATGCCGGAATTGATGTGCACCCCGCCGTTGTCGCGCGAGGTGGAGACATAGCCCGCCATCGTGCCGGGCTGCGGGTCGGTGCCGAGGTCCGGGTCGTCGTAGGCGGTGCCCGGCGCCTTCATCGAGCGCAGCGCGTGCCCGTTGACGCCCGGTGCGAGCAGCCCGGCGCCGATCAGCCAGTCCGCCTGCTCGGCGCTCTGCCCGAGCGTGAACTGCTTGATGAGGCTGCCGAAGACGTCGGACACCGACTCGTTGAGCGCCCCCGACTGCCCGAAATAGTCCAGATTGGCGCTGTATTGCGTGACGCCGTGCGTCAACTCGTGGCCGATCACGTCCAGCGGAAGGGTGAAGTCCAGGAAGATCCGGCCGTCGCCGTCCCCGAAGACCATCTGCTGACCGTTCCAGAAGGCGTTGTTGTAGTCCTGGAGGTAGTGGACGCTCGCCACCAGGGGTAGCCCCGCGTCGTCGATCGAGTGCCGCGCGTACGCCTTGAGATACGTCTCGAAGGTCGCGCCGAGCGCGTCGTACGCCCGGTTGACGCTCGCGTCCTCGGCCGCCTTGTCGCCCTCGCCGCGCACTTTGCGGCCGGGCAGCGCGTCCTGGTGCTTCGCGTCGTGGATCGTGCGCACCGGCCGGTCGGAGGCGGCGGCACCGGTCACCCCGGTGGCGCCGATCACCGTGGTCAGCCGGCGCCGGGTGCGCTGCAGCGCGTCCTGTTCCAGGGTGCGGCGGGCGGCGCCGGAGACCCCGGCGTCCGCGGATCCGGACATCTTGTCCAGCACGTGCGGCGGCACGATCGTGCAGAAAACGGCGGGCGCTCGGTCAGCAGTCATGGCGGCAATGTGGCACGCGCCACAGGCACTGTCACCGGTTGCGACGACGATTGACGAAAAGGAGGGAAGGATCATGCTTTGAGTGGACGGAACCACCCATCTTGCATACTGAGAGGAAGTACGTACCGGCTGTGTGATCCCGCCCGGCTCGGCTATGGTCGACCCATCATGCGTTACGGGCTGCTTCTCCTTAGCTGCCGCGGCGAGGGCCTGTAGTCGAGGCCGACCCCCTCCCCGCGGAGTTCAGGCGTGCCATCGCCGTCGGCCGTCACTCAGCCGGACCCCGAGGAGCCAGAGCCCAATGACCAGCCCCAGCCGTGTCGGCCGCCCCACGCCCATCACCGCGGCGACCGTACGCCAGCGCCCCACCGCCATGCCGGTCCACAAGTACGGCCGCTACGAGGCCGTCGACATCCCCGACCGCACCTGGCCGGACAACCGGATCACCAAGGCGCCGCGGTGGCTCTCCACCGACCTGCGGGACGGCAACCAGGCGCTGATCGACCCCATGTCGCCCGCCCGCAAGCGCGAGATGTTCGACCTGCTGGTCCGCATGGGCTACAAGGAGATCGAGATCGGCTTCCCGGCCTCCGGCCAGACGGACTTCGACTTCGTCCGCTCGATCATCGAGGGCGACGCGATCCCCGAGGACGTGACGATCTCCGTCCTGACCCAGGCCCGCGAGGAACTGATCGAGCGCACCGTCGAGTCGCTGCGCGGCGCCCCGCGCGCCACCGTGCACCTCTACAACGCCACCGCGCCGGTCTTCCGCCGCGTCGTCTTCCGCGGCAGCCGCGACCAGGTCAAGGCGATCGCGGTGGACGGCACCCGGCTGGTCATGGAGTACGCCGACAAGATCCTGGGCGACGAGACGGTCTTCGGCTACCAGTACAGCCCGGAGATCTTCACCGACACCGAACTGGACTTCGCTCTGGAGGTCTGCGAGGGCGTGATGGACGTCTGGCAGCCCGAGGAGGGCCGCGAGATCATCCTCAACCTGCCCGCCACGGTGGAGCGTTCCACCCCCTCCACGCACGCCGACCGCTTCGAGTGGATGTCGCGCCACCTGTCCCGCCGCGAGCACGTATGCCTGTCCGTGCACCCGCACAACGACCGCGGTACGGCGGTGGCCGCCGCCGAACTGGCGATCATGGCGGGCGCGGACCGGATCGAGGGCTGCCTGTTCGGGCAGGGCGAGCGCACCGGCAACGTCGACCTGGTGACGCTGGGCATGAATCTGTTCAGCCAGGGCGTCGACCCGCAGATCGACTTCTCGCAGATCGACGAGATCCGCCGCACCGCCGAATACTGCAACCAGATGGAGATCCACCCGCGCCACCCCTACGCGGGCGACCTGGTCTACACCTCCTTCTCCGGCTCTCACCAGGACGCCATCAAGAAGGGCTTCGAGGCGATGGAGGCCACCGCCACCGCGGCCGGCAAGACCGTCGACGACATCGAGTGGGCGGTGCCGTACCTGCCGATCGACCCCAAGGACGTCGGCCGCTCCTACGAGGCCGTCATCCGCGTCAACTCCCAGTCCGGCAAGGGCGGTGTCGCGTACGTCCTGAAGAACGGCCACAAGCTGGACCTGCCGCGGCGGATGCAGATCGAGTTCTCGAAGATCATCCAGGCCAAGACCGACAGCGAGGGCGGCGAGGTCACCCCCGCGCAGATCTGGTCGGTCTTCCAGGACGAGTACCTGCCCACCAGCGACAACCCCTGGGGCCGGATCGCGCTGCGCTCGGCGGTCTCCTCCACCTCCAGTGACGGCACGGACCAGCTGACCGTCGAGGCCGTCGTGGACGGCGTCGCCACCACCCTGAGCGGTACGGGCAACGGCCCGATCTCCGCCTTCTTCGACGCCCTGGCCGAGATCGGCGTGGACGCCCGGCTGCTGGACTACACCGAGCACACCCTCAGCGAGGGCGCCTCCGCGCAGGCCGCCTCCTACATCGAGTGCGCCATCGACGGCCGCGTCATGTGGGGCATCGGCATCGACCCCAACACCACCCGCGCCTCCCTGCAGGCGGTCGTCTCGGCGGTCAACCGGGCGGCGCGCTGACGCCTTTCCGGCCGGAGTTCCCCGCGCCCCTTCCGGGGGTACGGGGGCTCCGGCCCCGTTCGTGCGGCAATTGCCCCCTTACGCGGTACTGACTGCGACGGCCCAGTGTGGCTAACATCACGGCAGGGCGGCAGCGTTGCCGAACGGCCGGAGGGTGCAGCGTGATGAAGCTGAGGCTGTGTATCTGGGGTGTGCGCACGGCGTGGCACACCGAGGACGACGGTGAGTTCTTCTGCCCCGAGTGCGGCGGCGACCGCGCCTACCACCGCAGAACCGGCACCCGCAGGCTGACCGTGCTCAATGTGCCGGTGCTGCGGCGCGGGCCGGCCGGCACCGTCATCGAGTGCACCGCCTGCCACGAGCAGTACGCCTCCGACGTGCTGCTGCGGCCCACCACCACCCGTTTCTCCGCGATGCTGCGGGACGCCGTGCACACCATCGCGCTCGCCGTGCTCACCGCGGGCGGTGCCACCGGCCGGCCCGCCCGTGAGGCCGCCGTCGGCGCGGTGCGTTCGGCCGGCTTCTCCGACTGCACCGAGGACCAGTTGCTCGGGCTGCTCGCGGCGATCGTCGCCGACGAGGGCCGCTATGCCGGGCCCGGGGCCGGGTCCTCGCTCGGGCCCGACTCCTTCGCCGACGAGGTGGACGGGTGCGGCAGCTGGCTCTCGATCGAGCTGCACGAGGCGCTCGAACCCCTCGCCGACCATCTCGACCCGCTCGGCCGCGAGCGCATCCTCCTCCAGGGCGCCCATATCGCCCTCGCCGACGGTCCCTATCTCCCCGCCGAGCGGGAAGTCCTCGAGGCCGTCGGCCGCTGCCTCTCCCTGACCCTCACCGACATCGACCGCCTCCTGGAGGGCGCCGCCGCCTGACCTGCGGTCCGCTTACGGAAATGGGTGCCCTTTCTCCTCGCGGAGTGCGGTTCGTCAGGGGCGCCGTACTCCCGGGGGAGTAGGTGAAGGGCGGTGCGTCCGGGGGAGTAGCCCTCGGGTCGGCCCGGAGCGGGACGAGGGAAGGGCGCCCCGGGCGAGAGGGTGGGAGGCAGAAGAAAGCCTCGGCCACTTCCGGAGGAGCGATGGTGAGCGCCGACCGCCCGTGGGCGGTACCCCGCATCAGAGCGGTACCCCTGAAGACCCTCAGGCCCACCGCACGGTGACCTATCTGAGCCCACCCCGCATCCGCGAGGATGGTTCCGTGGCCCTCACCATGGATCTGCTGCGCGCCCCCCGCGTCCCCGCGGTGCCGGTGCCGCGCATCGCCCCGGTGGACATCGCCTTCGCCGCCCTGGTCTTCCTCGTGGAAGCACTGCTCGCGTGCTGCCTGCCGGAGGAGCAGGGCAGCGCCCGTCCCGACCTGCTGGGCTGGACGCTGCTGGTCGCGAGCGCCGCCGTCCTGGTGTGGCGGCGCCGCTCCCCGCTGTGGTGCATGCTCGGCATGCTCGCGGCGGTGGCGCCGTACCACTACCTGGAGAATTTGCAGGTGGCGCCGATCCCGTCGAGCATGGTCGCGCTGTACGCCCTGGCCGTCGCGGGCCCCCCGCTGCGTACGTTCCTGCTGCTGCCGAGCGTCATCGCGCTGATGGCGGCGATCATGTCGACGATCAGCGCGCCCCACGCGGGCACCGAGCTGCTCAAGAGCGCGGGCTGGATCGTGGCGGTCGCGGTGGCCGGCGAGGTGGTGCGGATGCACCGCAATTACGTCGCGGCCATCGTCGGCCGTGCCGAAAGAGCCGAGCGCACCCGCGAGGAGGAGGCGGCCCGCCGGGTCGCGGAGGAGCGGCTGCGGATCGCCCGCGACCTGCACGACCTGCTCGCGCACAGCATCACCCTGATCGGTGTGCAGACCTCGGTGGCCGCGCACATCCTGGTCGCCGACCCCGACCGGCTCGACCGTACGGCGGTGGCCGCGGCCCTCGACACGATCGCCGACACCTGCCGCGAGGCCCGCGCCGAACTGCGCACCACGCTGCGGGTGCTGCGGGCCGACGGCGACGGCCCGCTGCCGGACCTGGCCGGGATACCGGCGCTGGCGACGGCCGCGGAGGCCGCCGGGGCCCGGGTCGAACTGGACGTGCCGGACGGCGCCGACCCGGTGCCGCCCGCGGTGGGCGCGGCGGCCTTCCGTATCGTCCAGGAGTCGCTGACCAACGCCATGCGGCACTCCGGGGTGCCCAGCCCGCTGATCACGGTGCGGGTGGAGCGCGGCCCCGACGGGCTGCGGCTGCTGATCGAGGACGACGGGCCGGGCGACGACAGCACGGGCCGCCCGGAGGGCTTCGGCATCGTCGGCATGCGGGAGCGGGCCCGCAGCGTCGGCGGCACCCTCACCGCGGGGCCGCGGCCGGGCCGTACGGGCTTCGCGGTCGGCGCCGTACTGCCGTTCACCGTCGACAGCCAGGGAGACCACCGATGACCTCGCCGCCCGCGCCGATCCGGGTGCTGCTCGCCGACGACCAGACGCTGGTGCGCGCCGCGTTCGCGATGCTGGTGGAGTCCGCCCGCGACATGGAGGTGGTCGGCCAGGCCGCCAACGGCCTGGAGGCGGTCGACATGGCGCGCGCCGCCCGCGCCGACGTCGTCGTGATGGACATCCGGATGCCGGAGCTGGACGGCATCGAGGCCACCCGGCGGATCGCGGCGGACGACGACCTGGCGGGGGTGCGGATCCTCGTGCTGACCACGTACGACGACGACCAGCACGTGGTGTCGGCGCTGCGCGCGGGCGCCTCCGGCTTCCTGGTCAAGGACACCAGGCCCGCCGAACTGCTGGACGCGATCCGTACGGTCGCGGCCGGCGACTCGCTGCTGTCGCCGGGACCCACCGCCCGGCTGATCGCCCGGGTGCTGCGGCTGCCGGACCGGCCGCTGGTCAGCGCGCCCGCCCCGGCCTCGCTCGGCGGCCTGTCGGACCGCGAGCGCGAGGTGCTCACCCTGGTCGCGCGCGGCCTGAACAACGCCGAGACCGGCGAGGCGCTGGGCCTGAGCCCGCTCACCGCCAAGACCCATGTGAGCCGCATCATGGGCAAGCTCGGCGCCCGCGACCGCGCCCAACTGGTCATCGCCGCCTACGAGTCGGGCCTGGTCGCCCCCGGCGCCGACCGCTGACGCGCGACCCGCGGCCCGCACGCACGACCTCGGTCGACCCGCCCCCGCGGCCCGCGGTCCGTCTCGTACGGCGGGTGAATCGGCGTCCGGCGCCGCGGTGCCCGGCGCGTGCGCGAGAATGGCCCGCATGAGTCTGTTCCGCGACGACGGCATCGTGCTGCGCACCCAGAAACTGGGTGAGGCGGACCGGATCATCACGCTGCTCACCCGGCGGCACGGCCGGGTCCGCGCGGTGGCTCGCGGGGTGCGCAGGACGAAGTCGAAGTTCGGCGCCCGCCTCGAACCCTTCAGCCATGTCGACGTGCAGTTCTTCGTACGCGGCGGCGAGCTGATCGGCCGCGGCCTGCCACTGTGCACCCAGGGCGAGACGATCGCGCCGTACGGCGGCGCCATCGTCGCCGACTACGAGCGCTACACCGCGGGCACCGCGATGCTGGAGACGGCCGAGCGCTTCACCGACCACGAGGGCGAACCGGCGGTGCAGCAGTATCTGCTGCTGGTCGGCGCGCTGCGGACGCTCGCCGCCGGCGACCACGACCCGCGGCTGGTGCTGGACGCCTTCCTGCTGCGCTCGCTGGCCGTCAACGGCTACGCGCCCAGCTTCGACGACTGCGCGAAGTGCGGCATGACCGGACCGAACCGGTTCTTTTCGGTCGGCGCGGGAGGAGTCGTCTGCGGCGACTGCCGGGTGCCGGGAAGCGTCGTACCCTCACGGGAGTCACTGGAACTGCTCGGCGCGCTGCTGGGCGGCGACTGGGAGACCGCCGACGCCTGCGAGCCGCGGCACTGCCGCGAGGGCAGCGGGCTGGTGGCGGCCTACCTCCAGTGGCATCTGGAGCGCGGCCTGCGCTCCCTGCGGTTCGTCGAGAAGGCCTGAGGAGAAGTACCACCATGGCACGTCGCGGGATTCTGGCCCGTTCCCGGAGCTCCTACCGCACGCCCGACCCGCACCCGTCCGGTGCGCGGCCGCCGAAGCTGCAGAGCGAGCTGGTGCCCAAGCACGTCGCCGTCGTGATGGACGGCAACGGCCGCTGGGCCAAGGAGCGCGGCCTGCCCCGCACCGAGGGCCACCGGGTCGGCGAGGGCGTCGTTCTGGACGTGCTCAAGGGCTGCCTGGAGATCGGCGTCAAGAATCTGTCGCTGTACGCCTTCTCGACCGAGAACTGGAAGCGCTCGCCCGACGAGGTGCGCTTCCTGATGAACTTCAACCGGGACGTCATCCGCCGCCGCCGCGACGAGATGGACGAACTGGGCATCCGTATCCGGTGGGTGGGCCGGATGCCGAAGATGTGGAAGTCCGTCGTCCAGGAACTCCAGGTCGCCCAGGAGCAGACGGTCGGCAATGACGCCATGACGCTCTACTTCTGCGTCAACTACGGTGGCCGCGCCGAGATCGCGGACGCCGCGCAGGCGATCGCCCGCGATGTGGCGGCCGGGCGGCTCGACCCGTCCAAGGTCACCGAGAAGACCTTCGCGAAGTACCTCTACTACCCCGACATGCCCGACGTCGACCTCTTCCTGCGCCCCAGCGGCGAGCAGCGCACCTCCAACTACCTGCTCTGGCAGAGCAGTTACGCCGAGATGGTGTTCCAGGACGTGCTCTGGCCGGACTTCGACCGCCGCGACCTGTGGCGGGCCTGCGTCGAATACGCCTCCCGCGACCGCCGGTTCGGCGGCGCCATTCCGAACGAGGCCCAACTGGCGGGCGAGCAGCGCGCGTAACCGGCCCGCCCCCCGCCGCGGGGTTACTCGGCGGCCGGCGCGGCGGCGCAGTCGGCGCAGGTGCCGAAGATCTCCATGGTGTGGGCGACGTCCACGAAGCCGTGCTCGGAGGCGACGGCCTCGGCCCACTTCTCCACGGCGGGGCCTTCGACCTCCACGGCCTTGCCGCAGACGCGGCAGACCAGGTGGTGGTGGTGCCCGCCGCCGGAGCAGCGCCGGTAGACCGACTCGCCCTCACCGGTGCGCAGGACGTCGATCTCGCCGGCGTCCGCGAGCGACTGGAGGGTGCGGTAGACGGTGGTGAGCCCGACGGAGTCGCCGCGGTGCTTCAGGATGTCGTGCAGGTCCTGGGCGCTGCGGAATTCGTCGACCTCCGACAGAGCGGCGGACACGGCGGCCCGTTGCCGGGTCGCACGGCCGCGTACGGGATGGGTGGTCACCGGTGCCTCCTTCTTGGTCGCAGCGTGCGTCTGTCCGAGGGCCCATTGTGCCAGGCCGCGCCGGTCAGGCGGGTACCTCCTCCGAGGCGCCGCGGGCGGTGGGCACCTCCACCTCCAGGGTGCACCGTTCCCGCTCGGCCGCCGCCTTCCGCGCGCGCTTCCTCGCTAGCGGGGTGGCCAGCGCGGTCAGCACGACGAACAGGCCGATGGTGATGAGCACGATCGTCGCACCTGAGGGCACGTCCACGTAGTACGAGGTCACGGTCCCGGACAGGGTGACGGTGACGCCGATGGCGATCGCGCTGACGAAGGTGACCAGGAAGCTGCGGGTGACCTGCTGGGCCGCGGCCACCGGGATCACCATCAGCGCGCTGACCAGCAGCAGCCCCACCACCCGCATGGCCACGGTGACGGTGAGCGCGGCCGTGACCGCGACCAGCAGATTCAGCAGCCGCACCGGCAGTCCGGTGACCCGGGCGAATTCCTCGTCCTGCGACACCGCGAACAGCTGCCGCCGCAGCCCCACCGTGACCAGCACCACGAAGCCCGCCAGCAGGCACATGGTGGTGATGTCGGACGGCGACACCGTGGTGATCGAGCCGAACAGATACGTCTCCAGATTCGCGTTGGAGCCGTTGGGCGCGAGACTGGTGAGCATCACACCGCCCGCCATGCCGCCGTAGAAGAGCATCGCCAGCGCGATGTCGCCGCGCGTCTTCCCGTACCAGCGGATCAGTTCCATGGCGACGGCGCCCGCGACCGAGACGGCGGTGGCCACCCACACCGGGTTGGACTGGAGCAGGAAGCCGAGGCCGACACCGGTCAGCGCGACATGGCCGATGCCGTCGCCCATCAGGGCCTGGCGGCGCTGCACGAGGTAGATGCCGATGGCGGGCGCGGTGACGCCGACCAGCGCGGCGGCGATCAGGGCCCGCTGCATGAAGGCGTAGTCGAGGAATTCCATCAGCTCAGAAGTCCCGTCCTGACCGGCGCGGCGGTGTCCGCGTGCGGGTGTACGTGGTCGTGGCCCGGCAGGGCGTGCTGGCCGAGCGCCCGCGGCGGCGGCCCGTCGTGGGTGACGCAGCCGTCGCGCAGCACCACCGCGCGGTCGATCAGCGGCTCCAGCGGCCCCAGTTCGTGCAGCACGAGCAGGACGGTGGCGCCGGCCGCGACCTGCTCGCGCAGGGTGGCAGCGAGGATCCGCTGGCTGGCCAGGTCCACGCCCGCCATCGGCTCGTCCATGATGAGGAGTTCGGGTTCCGCGGCGAGTGCGCGGGCGATCAGCACCCGCTGGTGCTGGCCGCCGGACAGCGCGTCGACGGAGTCACGGGCCCGGTCGGCGAGGCCCACGGTGGCGATGGCGCGGTCCACCGCGGCCCGGTCGGCGCGCCCCATCGGCCGCAGCCGGGTGCGGGCCAGCCGCCCGGCGGAGACCACCTCGCGCACGGTCGCCGGCACCCCGCCGGCCGCGGTGGTGCGCTGCGGTACGTAGCCGATCCGCGCCCACTGCCGGAAGCGGCGCAGCGGTGTGCCGAACAGCTCCAGCGTGCCGCCGGTCAGCGGCACCTGGCCGATGACCGCGCGGACCGCCGTGGACTTGCCCGAGCCGTTCGCGCCGAGCAGCGCGACGACCTCGCCGCGCGCGACGGTCAGGTCGATGCCGCGCAGCACCGGGCGGGCGCCGAGGGTGGCGGTGCCGCCGCGCAGCGCGACGACGGGTTCTTCCGAGGAGCGCATGGTCATGACCTCCGTCACTTCGCGCCGAGCGCGGTGCGCAGGGCCGCCAGATTGCTCTGCTGCACCTGGAAGTAGTCGGTGCCCCTGGACTTGTCGGTGATGCCTTCGATCGGGTCGAGGACGTCCGTCCGCAGCCCGAGGTCGCCCGCCAGCGTCTTCGCGGTGGCGTCGCTGACCAGCGTCTCGAAGAAGACGGTGGACACGTGCTTGCTCCTGACCAGGTCGTGCAGCGCCTTGACGCGGGCGGCGCTCGGCTCGCTCTCCGGGTCGATGCCGTTGATCGCCTCCTCGACCAACCCGTAGCGCTCGGCGAGGTAGCCGAAGGCGGCGTGCGTGGTGACGAAGGTGTCCGAGGCGCGGTTCTTCAGGCCGTCGCGGAAGGACGTGTCGAGCGCGGTGAGCCTGGCCACCAGCGCGTCGGTGTTCTTGCCGTACGCGGCGGAATGCGCCGGGTCCGCCTGCTCCAGCGCCTTGCCGACGCCCTTGGCGACCTCGGCGTACTTCACCGGGTCCAGCCAGATGTGCGGGTCGGCCCCGGCATCCTCGTCGCCCTCGCCGCCGGTGCCGTTGTCCCCGGTGGTGTGGTGCGTGCCGTCCACCTCGGTGCCGTGGTCCTCCAGCGGGGTCAGCGCGGCGGCGTCGACCGTGTGCTTCACGCCGGACAGCTTCACGGCGTCGTCCACGGCGGGCTGGAGCCCCTTGAGGTAGACGATCACATCGGACTGGCCGAGCTTGCCGGTCTGCTTCGGGGTCAGCTCCAGATCGTGCGGCTCGACGCCCGGCTTGGTGAGGTCGGTCACCGCGACATGACCGGCGCCGATCTGCTCCGCGAGGTACTGCAACGGGTAGAAGGAGGCCGTGACCTTGAGCTTTCCGCCGTTCTTGGCCGGGCCGCCGGCGTTGTCGGAGGCGTCGGCGCCGGAGCAGGCCGACAGTGCCAGCAGGCCGAGTACGGCGGTGGCGGCGGCGCCGACGAGACGAGTGGCGGCGGGTATCGGGCGGCGACGGATGTTCATGACTCTCATTTTCATCAAAAGTGGAAACGATTGTCAATTGCCGGTAGGGCGGGGATCCTGGAACGGATTTGATACGGGGGCCGCACCCGCCGGTAATCTGGGGCAACTGACCGCTTCGTCGTACTGAAGAGAGCACCGTGGCCGCCGACAAGATCGACACCATCGTCAGCCTGAGCAAGCGCCGTGGCTTCGTTTTCCCGAGCAGTGAGATCTACGGCGGTTCGCGCGCCGCCTGGGACTACGGGCCGCTGGGCGTGGAGCTGAAGGAGAACATCAAGCGCCAGTGGTGGCGTGCCATGGTGACCTCCCGCGAGGACGTGGTGGGTATCGACTCCTCGGTGATCCTGGCGCCCGAGGTCTGGGTCGCCTCCGGCCATGTCGCGACCTTCTCCGACCCGCTCACCGAGTGCACCTCCTGTCACAAGCGCTACCGCGCCGACCACCTGGAGGAGGCGTACGAGGCCAAGCACGGCAAGCCCCCGGCCAACGGCCTCGCCGACATCAACTGCCCGCACTGCGGCACCAAGGGCGCCTTCACCGAGCCCAAGCAGTTCTCCGGCATGCTCCAGACGCACCTCGGCCCGACCCAGGACGCGGGCTCGGTGGCGTACCTGCGGCCCGAGACCGCACAGGGCATCTTCGTCAACTTCGGGCAGGTGCAGACCACCTCGCGCAAGAAGCCGCCGTTCGGCATCGCCCAGATGGGCAAGTCGTTCCGCAACGAGATCACGCCCGGCAACTTCATCTTCCGCACCCGCGAGTTCGAGCAGATGGAGATGGAGTTCTTCGTCAAGCCCGGCGAGGACGAGAAGTGGCACGAGTACTGGATGCAGGAGCGCTGGAACTGGTACACGGGCCTCGGCATCCGCGAGGAGAACATCCGGTGGTACGACCACCCCAAGGAGAAGCTCTCGCACTACTCCAAGCGCACCGCGGACATCGAGTACCGCTTCAACTTCGGTGGCCAGGAGTTCAGTGAGCTGGAGGGTGTGGCCAACCGCACCGACTTCGACCTCTCCTCGCACTCCAAGGCGTCCGGCCAGGACCTCACCTTCTTCGACCAGGAGGCGGGCGAGAAGTGGTTCCCGTACGTCATCGAGCCCGCGGCCGGTGTGAACCGCGCGATGCTGGCCTTCATGCTCGACGCGTACAACGAGGACGAGGCGCCCAACGCCAAGGGCGTCATGGAGAAGCGCACCGTCATGCGGCTCGACCCGCGGCTGGCCCCGGTGAAGGTCGCGGTGCTGCCGCTGTCCCGCAATCCTGAGCTGTCCCCGAAGGCCAGGGGCCTGGCGACCGCCCTGCGCAAGAACTGGAACATCGAGTTCGACGACGCCGGCGCGATCGGCCGCCGCTACCGCCGCCAGGACGAGATCGGTACGCCCTTCTGCGTCACGGTCGACTTCGACACCCTGGACGACAACGCGGTCACCGTCCGCGAGCGCGACACGATGAAGCAGGAGCGCGTCTCCCTGGACCAGGTCGAGACCTACCTCGGCTCCCGTCTGCTGGGCTGCTGACGCCGGACCCGACACGGGCGGGGGCGGGGCCGGAACGATTCCGGCCCCGCCCCCGCCTTTTCCGTGTCACCGGGGCAGCGCGCGGACGGCGAGCACCGCGCAGGCCGCCGCGAGCGGCAGTTCCGCGGCCAGTGCCATCGCCAGGGCGACGGCGAAGTCCTGGCCGGGGGCGGCGGTGGTGGTGTCGAACCAGGCGTCGGTGACCAGCAGCATCGCGGTGGCCGCCGCGGCAGGCGGCAGGAGACGGGCGCGGCGCGTCGCGAGCACGCCGGTGGCGATCAGACCGGCCGCCTCAAAGGCGTCGAGGCCGACCCAGGCGGTGGCCCAGTGGCCGCCGGAGGCGGTGGAGGCCGAGGGAAGCGTGACGGCGAGCACGACCAGCCAGGGCACGAGCGCCAGGCCGCAGGCGAGCAGCGCGTGGCCGGCCCACCGCGGCGGCCCGGAGCGTACGGGCGGATCCGCGAGCACCGGCGCCGGCCGGTCGCGTACGTCGTACATGTGCGGGTCCCTTCCGTCGGCCGCGAGCCACCGCACAGGACAACGCCGGCGGGGCCGTCAGCTCTTCCGCAGCCCGCGCAGCACCAGCTCGCACACCGCGTCGAATTCCCCGTCGATGCCCGGCGACACCCACTCCGCCCCGTACGCCGGGTCGTGGAAGCGGCAGGTCGCGTCCCACACGGCCCGCGCGGTCACCGCCGGGTCGCAGGGCGCGAACTCCCCGCTCCGTACGCCGTCCGCGACGATCCCGGCGAGCTGTGCGACCGTCTCGCGCACATGGCGGCTGACGGCCCCGCTGTTGTCGCGGGCCAGCGTCTGGAAGGTCGCGAACAGTTCGGGATCGAGATCGGCCTTGCGCCGCTTCGCGGCGAAGAGTTCGCCGAGCCAGCGCGGCAGCCGCTCGGCCGCGGGCCCGTCGGACGCCGCGATGTCCGCGAGCGAGGCGTGCGCCTCGGCCAGCCACCGCTGGGTGACCGCGTCGCGCAGCGCCGCCTTGGTGCGGAAGTGCCGGTAGACGGTGCCGTGGCTGACCCCGAGCGCCCGCGCCACGTCGACCACGGTCGCCTTGGCGGGGCCGTAGCGGCGCAGCACTTCCTCGGTGGCTTCGAGGATCCGTTCGGGGGTCAGGGTCTCCGGCGGCATGGCGGGGCGGCCTTTCGTCTGGCGGGCGGCGGCACCGGCGGCCGCCGTCGGCCTCCAGTGTGCCGCCCGGCGGCCGGGCGGCAGACGCCGGTCCCGGCCGACCCCCGCGCTTCGGGGGCGGCCCGGTGGGGTCAGCGTTCGCTGTCCAGGTGCGCCATCTGCGCGGTCGGGTAGCGGGTGCCTGCGACCTCGGACGGCGGCACGGCCCGCTCGATGTCGGCGAGGTCGGCCTCGCTCAGGTCGACCTCCAGCGCGGACAGCGTCTCGGCGAGCCGGTCCCGGCGGCGGGCGCCGATCACCGGCACGATGTCGTCGCCGCGCGAGAGCACCCAGGCGATGGCGGCCTGCGCCACCGTGATGCCCTTGCCCTCGGCGACCTTGCGCAGCGCCTCGACCAGGCCGAGGTTGCGGTCCAGGTTCTCCGCGGAGAAGCGCGGCGAGTGGGCGCGGAAGTCGCCCTCCGCGACCCCGCGCTGCGGCGACCAGTGACCGCTCAGCAGGCCGCGCGAGAGCACGCCGTACGCGGTGATGCCGGTGCCCAGTTCGCGCGCGGTCGGCAGGATCTCCCGCTCGATGCCGCGGTCGAAGAGGCTGTACTCGATCTGCACGTCGGCGATCGGCGCGACGGACGCGGCCCGGCGCAGGGTCTCCGCGCCGACCTCGGACAGGCCGATGTGCCGGACCCGTCCCGCCTGGACCTGCTCGGCGATCGCGCCGACGGTCTCCTCGATCGGTACGGCCGGGTCGACGCGGGCGATCCGGTAGATGTCGATGTGGTCGGTGCCGAGCCGGTTCAGCGAGTACGCGAGGAAGTTGCGGACGGCGGCGGGGCGGCCGTCGACGCCGTGGAAGCCGTTGTCGATGTCGCGCAGGGCACCGAATTTGACGCTGATGACGGCCTGGTCGCGGCTGCCGGGGCGGGCCCGCAGGGCGTCGCGGATCAGCAGTTCGTTCAGGCCCATGCCGTAGAAGTCGCCGGTGTCGAGCAGATTCACGCCCGCGTCGAGGGCGGCGTGGATGGTGGCGACGGACTCGGTCTCGTCGGCGGCGCCGTAGGCGCCGGACATGCCCATGCAGCCGAGGCCGATGGCGGAGACGGCGGGTCCTGTGCTGCCGAGGGTGCGGGTGCGCATCAGGAGGAAGCCCCTTCGGGTGGGATGGTCGGGAACACTCCCCACCGTGACACATGGACTGACAGATTTCAATATCTGTCAGTCCATGTGTGTCCCGTGACCGGGCGGAGGCTATGCCACCTGGCGCGGCAGCCGCAGGCTCAGCGCCACCGTGGCGGCCACCGCCGCCAGCTGTGCGAGCAGCGTCCACACCAGCGCGTCCCGGATGCCGACGGACGACGTCAGCGTCAGGAAGAGGGTGCCGAGGGTCGCCACGCCGAGCGCCAGGCTGGACTGCTGGGTGGTGGCCATCGCGCCGCCGCCGACCCCGGCCTGCGCCGCGGGCACCTCGCTGAGCACGACCCGGAAGACCACGGGCAGCACGAGTCCCTGGCCGAAACCGGTGACCGCCATCGCGGGCGTCAGCGCCCACACGCCCAGGTGCGGCCAGCCGTAGTGGAAGGTCGCGGCCAGCGCGAGCAGACCCACGCCCTGGATCAGCGCGCCGCCGGTCACCGTACGGTTGCCGAACCGCGCCACCGCGCGCGGGCCCAGCAGCGACGCCACGAAGAAGGCCGCGCAGAACGGCACCAGCGCCGCGCCCGCCCGCATCGCCCCGAAGTGCAGCCCGTCCTGCATGGCCACCGCCACGACGAACATGAAGCCGCCGAAGCCGAGGCAGAAGGGCACGATCAGCAGCAGACCGCTGCGCACACTGTGGATGCGGACCAGGGACGGCGGCAGCAGCGGGGTCCGGCCGGTGCGCTCACCGCGCCGCTCGACCGCCACGAAGGCCGCCGCCGCGAACGGGAAGACGCCCAGCAGCACCCACGACCACAGCGGCCAGCCGGCCGCCCGGCCCTCGGTGAGCGGCAGCAGCAGAGTGATCAGCGTCACCGCGAGCAGGACGGTGCCCGGCTTGTCGATCCTGGCCGGGTGCGGGGAGCGGGTCTCCGGCACCGACTTCAGCGCCAGCGCCAGCGCCACGGCGGCCACCGGCACATTGACCAGGAAGATCGCCCGCCAGCCGCTGCCCGCGATGTCCGCGGAGACCAGCACACCGCCGAGCACCTGGCCGACGACGCTGGCCACGCCCGCGGTCGCGCCGTAATAGCTCAGCGCCTTGCCGCGGCTGCTGCCGGAGGTGGCGGACTGGATGGTGGCCAGCGCCTGCGGCAGCAGCAGCGCGGAGGCGGCGCCCTGGGCGACACGGGCCGCCACCAGGGTCCAGGCGGTCGGGGCGACACCGCAGGCCAGCGAGGTGACGGCGAACAGCGCCAGGCCCCACAGGAAGAGATTGCGGCGGCCGAACATGTCGCCGAGCCGGCCGCCGAGCACGAGCAGGACGGCGTACGCGACGCCGTATCCGGCGACGACCATCTCCAGGACGGCCGGTCCGGCGTTCAGGTCGCGGTCGATGGTGGGCAGGGCCACGTTGACGATGAAGAAGTCCACCATCGGCAGCGCGGCGCCGAGCAGCACGGTCAGCAGGCCGAGCGCGCTCAGACCGGGGGCGGCCGGGGCGGGGGACTGCGCGCCGCCCGACGTACGCGGGGCGGGCGGCGGAGTGGGGACGGAAGCGGGCCGTGCGGCTGCCCCGATGCGGGTCACGCGGGGGAGCACCTGAGCCCGGGAGGTCATGGTGGGTTCCATTCGGTCGGTCACGTGCTCCACACTGGACCCCTTCCCAAGGGGGTACCAGAGAGCGTTTATCCAGGTATACGGAGCACCTGGCCACCGGCTGACGTATACGGCACCCTGGGAATATGAGCGCTGACGTCAATGCCGTGACCCCGGCCGGCCGCTCCGCCGCCGCGGACACCGCCCGGGTCCTGGACCTGCCCGCGGATCCGGATGTGCCCGCCGCCGCGGCGGCGGCGGTCCGCCGCCGGGAGCTGGCGTCCTTCCTGCGCAGCCGCCGCGAGCGGATCTCGCCCGAGCAGGTCGGCCTGCCGCCGGGCCGGCGCCGCCGCACCCCGGGGCTGCGCCGCGAGGAGGTCGCGCAGCTCGCCGCGGTCGGGGTCACCTGGTACACGTGGCTGGAGCAGGCGCGGGAGATCCAGGTCTCCGGGCAGGTCGCCGACGCCATCGCGCGGGCCCTGATGCTCGACCACACCGAGCGGACGCATCTGTTCACCCTCGCCGGGACCGCCGACCCGCACCCGCACCTGGACTGCCCCGGCATGTCGAGCGCGGTGCGCTCCATGATCGACCAGCTCGCGCCGTTGCCCGCCGCCGTCGTCAACAGCCGCTACGACATCATCGCGTACAACCGCACCTACGGCCGGCTGGTCAGCGACCTGGACGCGCTGCCGGTGGAGGACCGCAACATCATGTGGCTGTCCTTCACCGACCCGCTGTGGCGCGAGCGGATGGTCGACCGCGAGGAGAGCATCCGGCTGATGGCCGCCAAATTCCGTGCCTCGATGGCACAGCATCTGGCCGAGCCCGCCTGGAAGGCGCTGCTCAAGCGGCTCCAGCAGGCGTCACCGGACTTCTGCGAGATGTGGGAGCGGCACGAGGTGCTCCAGCCCGACGGTCATCTCAAGCGCTATCTCAACCCCCAAGTCGGCCTGCTGTCCTTCGACTTCACACATCTGTGGCTCGGCCCGCAGCAGGGCCCGCGGCTGACCACGTACACCCCCGCCGACGACCTGACGCGTGAACGCCTGGTACGGCTGCACGAATTGACGCTGGCTCAGGAGTCCGTGCCCGCCTGAGCGTTGCCGTCCCCGTTCTCGTTCCCGTCTTCGGCGGTGTTCTGTGCCGCCGACCGGTCGGCGGCGATCAGCGCCGCCACGATCCGTTCCAGCGTGGCCAGGTCCCGCGGCGGCAGGGCGCGCAGCGAGTCCGGCGGGGTGCCGAGGACGGCGTTGGCGCGGTCCGCCGTCGCCCGGCCCTCGGCGGTCGCCGTCACGATCTTGCTGCGCCGGTCGGTGGGGTGCTGGTGCCGCTCGACCAGGCCACGCTTGGCGAGGTCGTCCACCACGAGGGTGGTGTACGGGCGGTCCGAGGCCAGTTCGGCGGCCAGTTCGCTGAGGCTGCCGGGGGAGGCGGCGACCCGGCGCAGCACCTTGATCCGGAAGAAGCTCATGCCGAGCGCCTCCGCGACCTCCTTGCGGCGCTCGTTGCGCTCCAGGACGAGGGCGCGCAGATTGCGCCAGACGCGCTCGGCGGCGGCGTCCGTGGCGGCGGCCGGGTCCGTACCGCCGGCGGCCGGGTCCGCGGCCGTTTCCGTACCGCCCGTACCGCTCGTGCCGTTCATGCCGTCAGCGGTGTCGAGGGGCTCCGACGTCGTCGTCATGAGGTGCTCACCGGGATTCGAGGGGTGCCGTCTGCGGAGTCTTCGGCCATGAGCAGGTCCGCCGCCCGTTCCGCCGTGCCGCGGGCCCACCGGCCGCTGGTGAGCGTACCGAGGATCAGCACGCTGGCGCCGCAGCCCACGATGATCCACCAGGCCGCGGTGTGCAGCCCGGCCGCCAGCGCCGCGCCGATCACGGCGACGCCCAGCGACTGGCCGATCTGCCGGCTGGTGGACGCCACCGCCGCCGCGACCCCGGCCTGCGAGCGCGGCATCCCGGACACGGCGGTGTTGGTGATCGGCGCGTTGACCAGGCCGAAACCGATGCCGAACAGCACGTACGAGGTGAACAGCAGCGCGTTGGAGGACTGCGCGTCCAGCGCCGCGAACAGCACACCGCTGGCCGTCATCGCCGTACCCGCGAGCACCAGCGACAGACGCGGCCCGCGCGAGGCGACCAGGCGGCCGGACAGCGGCGCGAAGACCAGGCACATCAGCGCCATCGGCAGCATGTAGAGCCCGGCGTCCAGGGCGGACAGGCCGCGGTCGTTCTGCAGGTACAGGGTGTTGAGGAACAGGAAGCCGCCGAGCGCCGCGAAGCCGCTGACCGCGATGACGGTCGCGCCGCTGAAGGGGGCGCTGCGGAAGAACCGCATGTCGATCAGCGGGTCGGTGCGCCGCTTCTCGTACCGGGTCAGGCCCAGCAGCGCCAGTACGGTGACGGCGAAGCAGCCGACGATCAGCGGGGAGGTCCAGCCCGCGTCGGAGCCCTCGATGATGCCGTAGGTGAGGGAGCCGAGCAGCGCGATCACCAGCACCTGGCCGACCGGATCGACGCGGCGCGGCCGGGGCGCACGGGACTCGGGGATGTAGCGCGAGGTCAGGGCCAGCGCGACCAGGCCGACCGGCAGGTTGATCCAGAAGATCGACCGCCAGCCGACGGACTGCACGAGCGCGCCGCCGACGATCGGTCCGGCCGCCATGCTGATGCCGACCACGCCGCCCCAGACGCCGATGGCGCGGGCCCGCTCGCGCGGGTCGGAGAAGGTGTTGGTGATGATCGACATCGCCACCGGGTTGAGCATCGAACCGCCGACCGCCTGCACCATCCGGAAGGCGATCAGCCAGCCGAGGCCGGGCGCGAGGCTGCACAGCACCGAGCCGATGGTGAAGAGCACCAGGCCGATCCGGAAGATCTTCTTGCGGCCGAGCCGGTCGGCGGTGGAGCCGGACAGCAGCAGCAGTGAGGCGATCACCACGAGGTAGGCGTCGATCGTCCACTGGAGGCCCGACACCGAGGCGTGGAAGTCCTTCTGCATCGACGGCAGCGCCACGTTCAGGATCGTGTTGTCCAGACTGACGATCAGCAGACTCATGCAGCAGATCCCCAGGACGAGCATGCGGCGCCGGTGCGTCAGCTCAGGCATGGATGCAGGCTCCAATGATTGTACGAGCGAAATCATTTCAATCGTACAACTAACGGGGACGGGCCGTGCGCCGCGTACGCGACAATGGGCGTATGACCGCTGACACCACCGCCCCGGTGACCGACACCCGCACGCCGGCCGTGCCCGCGACCGGTACGGACTCGCCCGCCGCGGGCGCACCCGCCGCGACCGCACCCGCCGCGGGCGCCCTCCGGATCGGGCCGCACACCGTGTGGCCGCCGGTGGTGCTGGCGCCGATGGCCGGCATCACCAACGCGCCCTTCCGCACGCTGTGCAGGGAGTTCAGCGGCGGCAAGGGGCTGTTCGTCAGCGAGATGATCACCACCCGGGCGCTGGTCGAGCGCAATGAGAAGACCATGCACCTCATCCACTTCGACGCCACCGAGACGCCGCGCTCGATCCAGCTCTACGGCGTCGATCCGGTGACCGTCGGCAAGGCGGTGCGGATGATCGTGGACGAGGATCTCGCCGATCACATCGACCTCAACTTCGGCTGCCCTGTACCGAAGGTGACCCGCAAGGGCGGCGGCTCGGCGCTGCCGTTCAAGCGCAATCTGCTGCGGTCGATCCTGCGCGAGGCGGTCGGCAACGCCGGTGACCTGCCGGTCACCATCAAGATGCGCAAGGGCATCGACGACGACCACCTCACGTATCTGGACGCGGGCCGGATCGCGGTCGAGGAGGGCGTGACGGCGGTCGCGCTGCACGGCCGTACGGCCGCCCAGCACTACGGCGGCACCGCCGACTGGGACGCCATCGCGCGGCTGCGCGACCACGTCACGGAGATCCCGGTGCTCGGCAACGGCGACATCTGGTGCGCGGACGACGCGGTACGGATGATGCGCGCGACCGGCTGCGACGGTGTGGTGGTCGGCCGCGGGTGCCTCGGCAGGCCCTGGCTCTTCGGCGACCTCGTCGCGGCCTTCGAGGAGGGCGGGCCCGGGGCCCCGGCCGCCCCCGACTTCGGGCAGGTCACCCGCGTCATGCGGCGGCACGCCGAACTGTTGGGGGAGTGGATCGGGGACGAGGCGCGCGGCGTCATCGACTTCCGCAAGCACGTGCCTTGGTACACCAAGGGCTTCTCGGTCGGCTCCGACGCGCGCCGCGCCCTTGCCACGGCCTCGTCGCTCGCCGAGCTGGACGAGCAGTTCGCGGCGCTCGACCTCACCCAGCCCTGGCCCGCCCACGCCGACGGCCCCCGCGGCCGCACCGCCCCCGGCAAGCGCGTCGTCCTCCCGGACGGCTGGCTGAACGACCCCTACGAGTGCGCCGCCCTGACGGAGGACGCGGAGTCCGACACCTCGGGCGGCTGAGGGCACGCCTCTACAGAGTGCGTCCAGGATGTGAGACGCGCGACGTGATTCACCCCACGCTTGATACCTCTTGCGCTCAAATGAGCGCACATCCGAGCGTGTCACCTCTCGAATGCATGGCACTCAGTGCCACCCCCTTGTCTCCAGGCCGGACGGCCACCCGTCACTCTGCGTCGACAACGCCGGCCCGGAAGCCAGCGCAGCGAAGCGCTGCGTTCGACTCGTGAACGGACGATGAACCCCGGGCGGCGCACCCCCGCGGCGGGGGACCCCGGCAGACGGGCGGTTACCGCCGTGTGTCGAGGTCATGGACGCACTGCGACCCCTTCGGGCTGGGTACGCTCCCCGCCGTCAGGGCATCCCGGTCGGACGAGGAGTCGAGTCCCGTGTCGGCACGACAGAAGAACCAGAAGTTCGTCTACGACTTCACTGAGGGCAACAAAGACCTCAAGGACCTGCTCGGCGGGAAAGGTGCGAACCTCGCCGAGATGACCAATCTCGGCCTGCCCGTCCCCCCGGGGTTCACGATCACCACCGAGGCGTGCAAGGTCTATCTGGACACCGGCGCGGAGCCCGCGGCGCTGCGCGACGAGGTGAGTGCGCACCTCGACGCGCTGGAGCAGCGGATGGGCAAGAAGCTGGGCCAGGCGGACGACCCGCTGCTGGTCTCGGTCCGCTCGGGCGCCAAATTCTCCATGCCGGGCATGATGGACACCGTCCTCAACATCGGCCTGTCCGACGCGTCGGTGGCCGGCCTCGCCGCGCAGGCGGGCAACGAGCGCTTCGCCTGGGACTCCTACCGGCGCCTTGTGCAGATGTTCGGCAAGACCGTGCTCGGCGTGGACGGCGACCTCTTCGAGGACGCGCTGGAGGAGGCCAAGCGGGCCAAGGGCGCCGACAGCGACCTCGGTCTGGACGCGGCCGACCTCAAACAGCTCGTCGACGACTTCAAGGCGATCGTCGCCAAGGAGACCGGCCGGGACTTCCCGCAAGAGCCGCGCGAGCAGATGGACCTCGCCGTCCGCGCGGTCTTCGACTCCTGGAACACCGAGCGCGCCAAGCTCTACCGCCGCCAGGAACGTATCCCCGGCGACCTCGGCACCGCCGTCAACATCTGCTCGATGGTCTTCGGCAACCTCGGCCCCGACTCCGGCACCGGCGTCGCCTTCACCCGCGATCCCGCCAGCGGCCACCAGGGCACGTACGGCGACTACCTGCAGAACGCGCAGGGCGAGGACGTCGTGGCCGGCATCCGCAACACCGTGCCGCTCGCCGATCTCGAAGGGATCGACAAGACGTCGTACGACGCGCTGCTGGCGATCATGGAGACGCTGGAGACGCACTACCGCGACCTGTGCGACATCGAGTTCACCATCGAGCGCGGCAAGCTGTGGATGCTCCAGACCCGGGTCGGCAAGCGGACCGCGGCGGCGGCCTTCCGGATCGCCACCCAGCTGGTCGACCAGGGCCTGATCACCGAGGCCGAGGCGCTCCAGCGGGTCAACGGCGCGCAGCTCGCGCAGCTGATGTTCCCGCGCTTCGACGACTCGGCCACCTCCGCGGCGAGCGGTGTGCGGCGGATCGGCTGGGGCATCGCGGCCTCGCCGGGCGCCGCGGTCGGCAAGGCGGTCTTCGACTCGTACACCGCGGTGAAGTGGTCGCGGTCCGGCGAGAAGGTCATCCTGATCCGCCGCGAGACCAACCCCGACGACCTCAACGGCATGATCGCCGCCGAGGGCATCCTCACCAGCCGCGGCGGCAAGACCTCGCACGCCGCCGTCGTCGCCCGCGGCATGGGCAAGACGTGCGTGTGCGGCGCCGAGGAGCTGGAGGTCGACACCAAGCGGCGACGGCTGACCGCCCCCGGTGGCGTGGTGATAGAGGAGGGCGACCTCATCTCGATCGACGGCTCGTCGGGCAAGGTGTACGTCGGCGAGGTGCCGGTCGTGCCGTCGCCGGTCGTGGAGTACTTCGAGGGCCGCATGCACGCCGGCGCCGACGAGGCCGACGAACTCGTCCAGGCCGTGCACCGGATCATGGCGTACGCCGACCGGGTCCGCCGGCTGCGGGTGCGCGCCAACGCCGACAACGCCGAGGACGCCAGCCGGGCCCGCCGCTTCGGCGCCCAGGGCATCGGGCTGTGCCGCACCGAGCACATGTTCCTCGGCGAGCGGCGCGAACTGGTCGAGCGGCTGATCCTCGCCGACACCGACACCGAGCGCGAGGAGGCGCTCGGCGCTCTTCTCCCGTTGCAGAAGGCCGACTTCATCGAGCTGTTCGAGGCGATGGACGGACTGCCGGTCACCGTACGGCTGCTGGACCCGCCGCTGCACGAATTCCTGCCGGACATCACGGAGTTGTCGGTACGGGTCGCGCTCGCGGAGTCCCGCAAGGACGCCAACGAGAACGATCTGCGGCTGCTCCAGGCCGTGCACAAGCTGCACGAGCAGAATCCGATGCTGGGGCTGCGCGGCGTACGCCTCGGGCTGGTCGTACCCGGCCTGTTCGCGATGCAGGTCCGCGCCATCGCGGAGGCCGCGGCGCACCGCAGGTCCGTCAAGGGCGACCCGCGCGCCGAGGTGATGATCCCGCTGGTCGGCACCGTGCAGGAGCTGGAGATCGTCCGCGAGGAGGCCGACCGGGTCATCGCCGAGGTCGAGGCCGCCACCGGCACCGAACTCAAGCTCGCCATCGGCACCATGATCGAGCTGCCGCGGGCCGCGCTGACGGCCGGTCAGATCGCCGAGGCCGCCGAATTCTTCTCCTTCGGCACCAACGATCTCACCCAGACCGTCTGGGGGTTCTCCCGCGACGACGTCGAAGCCTCCTTCTTCACCGCCTACTTGGAGAAGGGCATCTTCGGGGTCTCCCCGTTCGAGACCATCGACCGCGACGGCGTCGGCGCCCTCGTCCGCTCCGCCTGCCAGGCCGGCCGCGCCACCCGCCCCGGCCTCAAGCTCGGCGTCTGCGGCGAGCACGGCGGCGACCCCGAGTCCGTCCACTTCTTCCACGAGGTCGGCCTCGACTACGTCTCCTGCTCCCCCTTCCGGATCCCCGTGGCCCGCCTCGAAGCGGGCCGCGCGGCGGCCCGCTGACCCCACCGACCGGGCCGGGCCCGGAGTGCCGACGGAAGCCCCTTGCCCTGGGGGCACCCTCACCGACCGGCACCCCGCCCCGGCCCCACCCCGCCGGGGGCGACGCTTCGTGCGGAGGCGCCGCCCCCGGCTTCCTCGTGCCCGGACCGGTGTCAGGGCGTGACGGAGGCGGCTGAGCGGGCGGCCTTCTCGACCGCTGCCCGGTGGGCCGCGCGGGCGGCCTCGTCGATGGGCTGCTCGTGTTCCGCGCGGGCTCCGGTGCGGCCGTCGATGCTCTCGCGGAGGATGTCGGCGTGTCCGGCGTGGCGGACGGTTTCGCTGAGGACGTGGGTCAGGACGGCGAACAGGTTGGTGGTGGCGCCGGGTTCCGGCCACCACGGCACGTGGCCGGGGGCGTCCAGGGGGAGTGCGTCGATCGTCGCGTCGGAGTGGTCCCAGGTGCGCAGGTAGAAGGCGACGATCCCGTCGCGGGTCTCGTCCTCGGTGGCCCACAGGTCGCTGTCGGCGATGTGGTCCTGCCACCGGGGCAGCGGCTCGGGGGAGGGGCGGCCGAAGACCTCGCCGAAGTATCTGGCCTCGACGTTCGCGACGTGCTTGACCAGGCCGAGCAGATTGGTCCCGGTCGCTGTCAGGGGCCTGCGGGTGTCATATTCGGCCAGGCCGTCGAGCTTCCAGAGCAGCGCCTGGCGGTCCCGCCGCAGCCGCCCGCGCAGGTTGTCCTTCGCGAATTCGTCGATCATGCGGCCCGAGTCTGCCACGCGCGACTCCGCCCCGACCCGCCCGCGACGGGCCCGGCCCCGGGCCCGGGTCAGCTCCCGTCGGGGCCTGCGGATGCGTCGTCCGACCCGGCCGACTCCGGTCCGGCCGGCTCGCCGGCCTCCTGGTCGATGGTGAGCAGGGCGAGCAGATCGGCGACGGTCGGTCCGGCGTCCGCCGGGTGGCGCAGTGCGGTGCCGGAGGGGATCTCGTACCGGTTGGAGCGCCCGACGCGGGTGTGGGCGAGGTACCCGCCGGTCTCCAGGTCGGCGATGATCTTCTGCACGGCGCGTTCGGTGAGCAGGCAGTGCGCGGCGATGTCCCGTACACGGCTCCCCGGATCGCGGGCGATCACGGCCAGAACGCGGGCGTGGTTGGTCAGAAACGTCCATCCGGTGGTGTGCGGCGCGGCGTCGTCCATGCCCTTATCGTACGAAGTCCGATTCCGGATCCGCAAAGGATGAATTCTCATTCACGTTTTACTTGACGTGCCTCCCGGTCGGTGGCCAGCATGAGAGGGACGCCGCACGCCGATGAGAGAGGGCCTTGAGATGTCCGCAGCAGAGCGACGACCTTTTCCCGGGGCCGGAGCCGAGGCGGCACCGAATCCTCAGGTGATCACCCATCCGTCCAGCGGCCTGATCGTGCACCTGACGCACGCCGACGGTG
>NZ_FONG01000030.1 GCF_900112845.1 Actinacidiphila alni | reverse complement strand
CCCTCAACCGCACAGCATCACCCCGGGGAAACTCCATCCCCGTCAACAACCAACACACCCACCGAACAAACTCACCCACCTCCACCCCCACACACCCCCACACCACAGAACGAAAAGAAGAACGGGCCGACCAACCGCAACCGGCTTGGATACAAGCCGCCTTCACTCGTTACGGACCACTCCCGGGGCCGGTTCAGCGGACGACGTCCGCAGCACCCACAGCAATCGGAAAGCAGCGATCCGGCAAGCGGCGGGACGCACACTCGTGGCCCGTCAGCGGAATCACCCGAGGTGCCGTTCACAGGAGCGGCGGAGAGAAGGTCCCATGAAGCGAACGAGGCTCCGCCTGGCCACCGTTGGGGCGGCCTTCGCACTGGCGATCGGTCTGGTAGGCACGACCGCCGGCAGCGCTTCGGCCAACGTTGCCGTAGGCAAGCTGGAGTTGTGCGCCTGGGGTAACTACCAGATCTACGCGACGATGCCGAACGGCACCACCACGCAGATCGTTTCGCCGGGGCCGTGCAGGACGTTCGACGTGCCGAATACGCACTCGTGGGAGCCCATCCAGTTGTACGGCCTCTACCGCACGTTCTACGGCACGTTCAAGGTGGGCCTGCCGATGTTCTACAACGCCGACCAGATGGGCCTCGGCATGGGCGCGCACGGCACCACCGACACGGGCAACAACTCGTACGAAGTCTGGGTGACCTCCGCCTCCTGACGCCGCGTCAACGCCAAGGCCCTGTGTGGGGCGGGAAGTTCCCGCCCCACACAGGGCCCTCTTCATGTCTCCAGCCCTACGCCGGCACTCGTACGAGGCGGCGGCCCTCGTCGGTCTCGACCTCGTAGGCGGCCACGTCACCGGAGGGGATGCTGACACCGCCGGTGACGACCAGTTCCTTCTTCGGGGAGCCGGGGAGTCCGTAGCCCTTGGGCGGGACCGCCCAGGTGAGCGCGGTCTGCCGGGTGCCGTCCTTGGAGACGACGGTGAGGCGGCAGGACTGCGGGCCCTTGACGCCGGTCAGCCGCAGGGTGGTCTGGGTGCCCCAGCCGGTGGACACCGGGGAGATCTCGGCCCGGACACCGGTCGTGGCGTCCGCGGCGCGGACCGCGGGGAGGGCCGTGCCCGCCGCCACGGGTCCGGCCTGGACGCTGACCTCCTGGCCGGAGTCGGAGCCGCCGACGACGACGCCGACGCCCGTGCCCAGCAGGATGCCCGCGACACCGGCCGCGAGGCCCCAGCGCGCCCGGAATAGCAGCCCGCGCCCCGGTGCCGTGGCCGGGACCGTCCCGGGCTCTCCCGTCGCATCGTCCGCCGTCGTCCGGGCGACGGCGCCGCGGGCCTGCCGCGGCACCCGGGGCCGCGCGACGTCGCCCGCGGACGGGGCGGTCGTCGATGCGCCGGTCACCGGCGGATCGGGCACCTCACACCCGTTCACGGTCGCCGGAGCCGGGCCCGTGGCCGCGTCCCGCGCGCCGTCCAGGTCCTGCGGGGCAAGAGCCGCCATGGCCTCGTCGTGACTCAGCAGTGCCATCGCCTCGGTGACGGCCTCGACCTCCGCCAGCTCCGCGCGGCAGGCCGCGCACCCTTCCAGATGGGCGGCGACGACCGCCGTCTCGGCGGGGTCGAGGGCCGCCATGGCGTAGGACGCGAGGGCCGTGCGGTATTCCGGGCATTCCACCGTGCTGCTCTCCCGCGTCGAGATCTTGTCCTCGGGCCACCGTCGGGCCCGGCCCCTGTTTCCGTTACGAACAGGCCCCAGCACAGGGTACGAACGCCGGTTCCGCGAGGTTCACTGAACCGTCCGGAACGGTGACGCGTAGTCGAAGTCCGAGACGGCAACCGAGCCGAGAGGCGGTACCGGGTGTGACGGAGTCGACGCGGAGGACGCCCCCGGCCGTGCGCGGCCGGGGGCGCACTGCTTCCGGCGGCAGCACGGCGGTGAGTGCGCGGGGCAGCCTGCCTGCGGCCTTCGACCGGTACGAGCGGCTCGGCCGTCTCGACCCCGCCGGAGCGTGGTCCCGGTTCAACGCCGACTTCAACTGGGCCGCCCCGCTCACCCAGGCGGTGCCCGCGATCGGGCGGCCGGGCAGCGTGGACGCCGTGGCGACGGCCGACGGGCACCTGCTGTCCGGGCTGTGGGTGCTGCCCCGGCAGTACCACCGCGTGCCGTGGCTGGCACTGCGCTGTCCCCCGCCGGTTCCCGGCAGCCGCACGACGACAACGACGGCGGGGCGGACGGACGACGCCCTCTTCGTGGTCGCCACGCGGGCGCTCACCGTCGAGGGTGTGACGGGGGGCGAGGCGGGCCGCCCTCTGGCCCGGCTGGCCAACTGGTACGTGCCGCTCGGTCTGACCACTTCCGCCACGGGAGCGGCGGTACGGATCAAGGAGCGGACCTTCGTACGCGTCGCCGTGACCGCGATGGCGATGGGCGCCGTCCGGCGGCTGGTCGACGGCATCACGGCCGAGGCGGCCGACCAGGCCGACGCAGCCGACCGGGGATCCCAGGTCTCCCGGTCCGAACGCGTGGACCGGGAAAGGGAGTCGGCACTCGCCGCTCTGCTGGACCGGACCCGCGCCGACCTCCGGTACGAACTCGGCAGGGTCGTACCCGTCGCGGACGGCGGCCGCGGCGGGCGGGCACGCACGGTGGGCGCGGCCGTCGAGCGGGCGGGCACGGTGACCCGTGCCGTCTTCGCGCACGTCAGGGAGACCGCAGTGGCGAGCGGCCGTCAGTACGGCGGCTCGTCGCCGGCGTCGCTGGTGTCCGCGAGTCTCCCGCTGCTCCAGCACACGGCTTTCCTGTGCGGCCCGGGACCGGCCCGGGACCGGCTGCTCAGTGGTGACGGCGGGCCGTCGTAGCGATCGGGTACGGCGCGGAGGCCGCCGGGCCGGCCGCCGTATCAGAGGGCCACCGTACGACCGGGCAGCGGCACCGCCGCGCGCGTGCGCCTCACGGCTCCGCGCGCAGCGGCGCGTGATTGGCCTTCACCATGCGCACGCCACCGAGCCGGAGGACCAGATCACGCACCGGTCCGGGCAGCGAACGGGCGCGGTCCCTGCGGTGGTTCTGCTGAAGGACCCACTGCACCCGTGGCAGCCGCCTCACCCGGTAGGCGGCGAGCGCCTCGGGCAACGCGGCCGGACCGCCGGAGGCCGCGCCGGTCAGGATCTCGCCGAGGACCACGGCGTCCTCCAGGGCCATTGCCCCGCCCTGCGCCATGCTCGGCGAGCAGGCGTGGGCCGCGTCCCCGATGAGCACCGCGCGGGGTCGCACCCAGTCGGAGGCCGCCACCTCGGACAGCGGGGCGAAACGCGCGCCGTCCCCCTTGCTCAGCAAGTGGGGCACCGGGCCGCCGAAGTCGTCGAAGAGCGCGCGCCAGTCGCCGGCCGGCGGCTGGGGCCGGTCGCTGAGCAGGTCCGCGTAGCAGTACACCCGGCCGTCGCCGAGGGGGACGGTGAGAAAGGTGCGGCCCGGCCCGAGCCGGGCCGTCCACACCCGGCCCAGCGAGCCGCTGTCCACCCCGTCGGCGATGAAGCGCCAGCAGACCTGGCCGAGGAACCGCGGCTCGGGGGCGTCGAACAGGCCGCGGCGGACCTGCGAGCCGATACCGTCCGCGCCCACCACGAGGTCGTACGTCTCCCGGGTGCCGTCGGTGAAGCGCACGGTGCCGTCGTCCGCGACGGTGTCCACCGCCGCTTCCCGGACGGGCGTGGTGACGAGCGAGCCGCGCAGGATGCTGGTCAGGTCGCCGCGGGCGAGCGCGTGGCCGCGGCCGGTGTCTCCCCACACGTCGGCCAGGGTGTAGTCGGCCAGGACGCGGCCCCGGTCGTTGAGGAGACGCTGCCGTTCGACGGGTTCGCCGACCGCGGCCAGTTCGCCGCCGAGGCCGAGCCGGTCGAGCGCGCGCACCGCGTTGGCCGGCAGGTACATCCCGGTGCCCGACCGGTGGGGGGCGGTGTCGCGCTCCACGACCTCGGCGGTCAGACCGCCGTTCTCCAGCGCGCGGGCGAGCGCGAGTCCGGCGATGCCGGCGCCGACGACGAGTATGCGAAGGGGCTTCACGTGGCGGTTCCTGGGGTCGGGACGGGCCGGGGCACCGGTCGGGCGGCGGTGCGGCGCGACCGGTGCCGAGGACGGAAGGAGCCTGTCCTCCGGTCCTGTGCACGGCGGCGGCGACGGTTCGGTTCACCGTCCCGCGCCCGCGACCCACGGCTCACCGGCCCGGGTCCGGACCCGGTTGTCGGGCGAGGCGGCGGACCCGGTCGCCGGTGAACCTCCGCCGCCGCCCGGACGTGTGTCGCTGTGCCGGTACCGCATCACACCGGCTGTCATGACCAGACGGCCGGCGCGACCGGCCCGGAAAGTCAGGAACACGGACACGTGACTCAACACACCAAGCGGCGGGGCCTGCTGCGGGGCGCGGCGGTGCTCTGCGCCGCGGTGGCCGTCGCCGCGGGGACCGGGGCGGCCGACGCCTCGGCCGCCCCGTCCGGCCACGATCGCGCGCACCACGCCTCCCACGGTACGGATTACGTGGCGCTCGGCGACTCCTACGCCTCGGGGCCCGGCATCCCCGAGCAGACCGACGCCGCCTGCGCGCGCTCCGACCACAACTACCCCTCGGTGCTGGCAGCGGCGACGTCGTGGCGGCTGACCGACGTCAGCTGTACGCGGGCCACCACTGCCGCGCTGGCGGGACCGCAGGACTCGCTGCCGCCGCAGTTCGACGCCCTCGACCGCGGCACCGACGTGGTCACCCTCACCATCGGCGGAAACGACCTCGGCTTCTCCAACAACCTGGCCACCTGCGCCCAGTTGGCCGCGGGCGACCCCGCCGGGGACCCGTGCCACGCCTTCTTCACCAGCGGCGGCACCGACCAACTCGCCCAGCGCGTCCAGGACATCGCGCCCAGGATCACCGAGGCACTGCACGGCATCCGCCAACGGGCCCCGCACGCCCGGGTGTACGTCGTCGGATACCCCGACCTCTTCCCCGAGGACGGTGTCGGCTGCACCAGCGCGGCCGTGCCGATCGCGGCCGGCGACTTCGGTTACCTGAGGGACACCGAGAAGCGGCTGAACGCCATGCTCGCCGGTCAGGCGCGCGCGGCCGGCGTCCGCTACGTCGACACCTACACGCCCACCATCGGTCACGACATGTGCCGGCCGGCCGGTGAGCGGTGGATCGAGCCCCTGGTTCCCACTCCGCCCGCCGCGCCCGCCCACCCCAACGCGCTCGGCGAGCACGCGATGGCCGCGGCGGTCCGCGACGCCGCGCACTGCGGCGCGCACCGCCGCTGACACCACCCGGCGCCCGCCTAGCGGTACGCGGTGATCCCGCCGTGTCCGACGGGGCGGGCCCCGGCAGTCCAGTCCCCGCTGTCCGTGAGGAGGTCCCGTGCGACACACCACCCGCCAGGTGACGGGTTCCAGCACCCGCCGTCGCCTGACCGGACTCCTGGCCGCCGCGTCCGCCGCGGTCGCGCTGGGGGCGTCGGTGGCCGGCTGCCAAGCGGCTCGGCACGCGGATTCCGCGGCGCCCGCCGCCGTCCGTCCCGTGCCGTCCACGTCCGCGGCCGCCTCCGGGTCCCCGGCCGGCGGGACGACCGCCTCCCCCATCACGGTCCCGGCGTCCGGCTCGGGCCGGTTCACCGTCTCGCGCCTGGCGGCGAAAGCGGTCGGTGAGGGCACGCCTCTGCGGTACAGGGTGGAGGTCGAGGACTCCATCGGCCTCGACGCCGACGACGCCGCCCGCGAGGTGGGCCGGATACTCGCCGACCCGCGCGGCTGGACGGCCGACGGTTCCAGCGCTTTCCGGCTCGTCGCCTCCGGCCCGGCGGATCTGATCGTGCGGATCGCCACGCCCGGCACCGTGGACGCGCTGTGCGGTGACGCCGGTCTGGACACCGGGGGCGAGCTGAACTGCACCGTCGACAAGACCGTCCTGGTCAATCTCAAACGGTGGCTGCGGGGTTCGCCCGAGTTCGACGGTCCGATCGGCGAATACCGGGCGCTCGTCATCAACCACGAGGTGGGCCACCGGCTCGGTCACGGCCACGAGGGGTGCCCGGGACCGGGCAAGCCTGCCCCGGCGATGATGCAGCAGATCAAGGGACTGCACGGCTGCGTGGCCAACGCCTGGCCCTACGACCGCCGGGGGCACTACCTGGGCGGTCCTTCGGTGCCGTGACGCCGCGCACGGGAGCGGCTCAGCCGTCGATCCGACGCGAGAGCGTCCAGTAGCCGACCCCCGGCTCCATCGCGAACGAGGCGTTGAGCCCCAGGATTCCGGCGTTCCCGGAGTCGTTGTGGGTGACCACCTCCGACGCGCCCCGCTCCGCCAGGTACGCGAACGCGGCCAGCTTCACCGCGCGGGCCACGCCCCGCCGCCGGTAGTCCGGTTCGACGCCCGTGTACACCGTGCTCCAGCGGCCGTCCCGCTCGGGTGTGACCATGGTCAGCCCACGGACGCGGGCGGCGGTCCCCTCGACGGTCTCGGCGAGCAGCGTCACGGCGTCGTCGCCGATGAGCTCGCCCGCCCGGCTCATGTCCACTTCCTGCCCCTCCTGGGCAGGGATCGGCAGCGATTCCATGGTCCGCCCGACGCATTCCATGATCGTCGCCGCCTCCGCCCTGCTGTCCGTCACGAGCCGGATCCGTACCCCGCTGTCGTCGGCGGCGCGGGCCGCCAGCCGGGGGAGGCCGTCGCCGAGCGCGGCCAGCGGCAGCCGCCAGCCCTTGCTGTGGTGGTGCGCGGTGAAGCCGCGCGCCTCGGCGAAGCGCCGCCCGTCGGCCGAGTCGTCGCGCAGCGAACAGGTCACCGTGCCGTAGCCCTCGACCGTGGCGAGCCGCTGCTCGATCAGCGCGGCGAGCGCGCCGCCGGTCCCCGCGCGCCGCTCCGGCTCCGCGACCGCGACCATCGCGGACAGCGTGCCGGGGAAGAGCAGGTGCGAGGTGAGTTTGGCGGCGCCGACGATCCGGCCGGCGCGCTCGGCGACCCAGGCGTACCGGAGGCTTCCCGACGCGGTGTCCGTGAGCCGTTCGAGCGTCTCCCGCCGGTTGTCCGAGGCGCCGGCGAGCGCCAGCAGATCGGCCACGGCCGCCAGATCCCGGGGTTCGGCGGGACGCAGGGTGCGGGCGGGAAGCTGGTCGTCCGTCATGAGGGGCCTCGCTCGGTCGTGCGGCCGGAGTCCGAGCAGTCGGCACCGGCCTCGGGTCACCATGTCAGCGTTCACGCCGGAACACGTGCGGATGTCCCGGCCGGTTCACCGGCGCCCCGGCAGCACCGCTGCCGGGGCCATGCCAGGCGGCAGAACGCCGGACGGGCGGCGCGCGCCTCCACGGGTACCCCGGCCGGCACGGCGACCTGCGTCTGTCAACTGAAGGCCGCCAGGACGGAGCGGCCGGACGCCAGCCAGGTGTACAGGCGCTGGGCCTCGGCCGCCCGGTCGGCCCCGGACGACGCCCGGTACGCGTCGAGCCGGTCGAGCAGGGCGCCGACCGCGCCGCGGGTGAGGGGGGCGACGAGCCGGGTATGGACCTCCCGTGCCCGGTCGGCCCAGATCCGGGACTCCTGCGGCGGTGTCCTCTCGGGCATGTCCGCCATCGCGGTGACCGCCATGCCGATGGCGGCGACCGCCTTGCGGTCGGGCGGCGACGTGGTGTCGTCCCAGACCCGCCCGAAGACCGCCCGCGCCTCCGGCACCCGGCCCCGGTGGAACAGCAGCACCCCGCGCAGATTGGACACCGCGGCCCGGAGGTCGTCCGCGCTCAACTCGTCCGCGAACCGCAGCACTTGCGCCAGCCGCTCCTCGGCGACGGGCAGCGCGCCCTGGCCGATGTCGAGGCAGACCAGCTTCAGGAGGCAGTACGCCCACCGCGTGCGCGCGCCGATGTGCCGGAAGATCCGTGCCGCCTCCTCCCACTGCGCGCGGGCCTGTTCGTGCAGCCCGTCGCACTCGTCCACGTCGCCGCAGAGCGTGAGCGAGAAGGCGCGGGCGAAGTCGCCGTTGGCGGCGCGGGCGGCCGCCTCGGCGTTGCGGCCGTGGCGGCGGGCTCCGTCGAGGTCGCCGTGCTGGAGGCAGTAGGCCGCCCAGATCCCCTGGAGCATCGACTGCTGCCAGTGGAATCCTGTGCCTTCCAGAATGGCTTCGGCCTTGGCGACCAGTTCCGGCACGTCGTCCTCATCGTTCAAGGTGGCGTGCAGGGTCTGGTAGCAGGGGCCGAGCACCGTCATCTCCGGGTTGGTGGAGGCGTGCCAGACGGCCTCGTGCCGGCGGATGTACGAACGTGCCTCCGTGTGGCGCCCCGAGACGTGCTTGAGCCAGGCCAGCCAGGCGAAGGTGTAGACCAGCGCCCGTTCCTCCTCGGCGGTGGGCTCCGCGGCCGGGCCGCCCGCGGCCGCGTCGTACGCCCGAAGGCTCCGCTCCAGCCGGTCGATCCCCTCCTCTTCCCGGCCGCTGATGGCCCAGTAGTAGCCGAGGCGTGCCTCGAGCCACAGCGACATGGCGGCCCGGGAACGGGCGATCATCAGATCGGAGGCCGCCCTGATGTTGGCGGATTCGGCCCCCAGCCGCGCGGCCCACTCCTTCTGCGCCCCGGACGTGAGCCGTCTGGTGCCCTCGCGCACGAAACCGAGCGCCCACGCCATGAAACGTTCCTCGGCCCGCTCCGCGCCGCCGCTCTCCCGCAACCGGTCGAGCGCGTACTCACGGACCGTCTCCAGCATGCGCAGCCGGCTGCCGTCGGGGGTGGCGACCGAGGTGAGCAGCGACTTGTCGACCAGCCGCGCCAGTACGTGCAGGACGTCGCCGCCGTCCGCGCCGGGCAGGGTGATCGCCGCCTCCGCCGCCTCGACGGAGCAGCCGCCGACGTACAGGGCGAGTTCGGTCAGCACGCGCTGTTCGGGGGCGTCGAGCAGCGCGTAGCTCCAGTCGAGGACGGCACGCAGCGTACGGTGCCTGGCGGGGGCGGTGCGCTGCCCCTTGGTCAGCAGGGCGAAGCGGTCGTCGAGGCGGGCCGCGATCTCCCGGACCGGCAGCATGCGGACGTGTGCCGCCGCCAGTTCGACGGCGAGCGGCAGGCCGTCCAGCGCGCGGCACAGCGAGCGGATGTCGCCCGCGTCCGCCGCGTCGGCGGTGAAGGACGGTTCGATCATGGCGGCGCGGACGGTGAAGAGTTCCGCCGCCTCGTCGTCGGGCAGGGGGGCCAGCGGGTACAGCGCCTCGCCCGCGACGGCCAGCGGCGCCCTGCTGGTGGTCAGCACCGTCAGCGCGGCACACGGGCCGAGCAGGGCGGCCACGAGCGAGGCGGCCGGGTCGAGCAGGTGCTCGCAGTTGTCGAGGACGAGCAGGGCCCGGCGCCCGGCGAGGAAGGACGTGATCCGCCGGAGGTGGTCGTGCGGCGGCTGGTCGGGGCGGACGGAGGCGTCCGACAGGCCGAGGGCGCCCGCGACGGCGGCGAGGACGCTCGCGCTGTCGGCCGAGGCGAGGTCCACCCACCACACACCGCCGTACGACGGCTGCGCCAGCGCGCACACCTCCATCGCCAGCCGGGTCTTGCCGACCCCGCCCGGTCCGACGACGGTCACCAGCCGCTCCCGGCCGACGGTCTCGCGCAGCCCCCGGAGGTCGTCCGCCCGGCCGACGAAGGGGCCGAGGGCGCGGCCGAGGTTGCCCTCGGCGGTCCCGGGACGGACCTCGGAGGCGGGTTCCGGCCGCGGCCCGGCGGCTGCCGCGTGGGCCCATGCGGTGTCGGTCCGTTCAGCGGCGGCACGTACGGCGTCGGGGACGCCCGCCGCGGTCGGCCGCGTCGGCGCCGCCACCCGCAGGGACGGGGCGTGGTCCAGGATCGCGGCGTGCAGGGCGCGCAGTTCGGGCGAGGGCCCGACGCCCAGTTCGGCCCGCAGCAGGCGGCGTCCCGTCTCGTACACCTCGATGGCCTCGCCCTGCCGTCCGCAGCGGTAGAGCGCGAGCATCAGCCGGGAGCGGGCGCGTTCGCGCAGCGGCGCCTCGGCGACCAGAGCGGTCAGCTCGGGGATCACTTCCTGGGCGCGGCCGAGTTCCAGCATCGCGGCGGCGGCCTCCTCGACCGCGCTCAGCCGCAGGTCCTCCAGGCGCGCCCGTTCGGTGTCGAACACCCGGCCGGTCACGTCGTCCAGCGCGCGGCCCCGCCACAGCCGCAGCCCGCGCCGGAAGGCGTCCGCCGCCAACTGGTGGGCGCCGTCCGCCAGATGCGCGCGGCCCTCGCGCACGGCGGCTTCGAAACAGGCGGTGTCGACCTCGTCGTGCGGGCCGAGCACGAACCGGTACCCGCCGTCGCGGAACAGCACGCGATTTCCCTCGCCCTGTGCGGCGAGGGCGGCACGGACCTTGGTGACCTGGACCTGGAGGGCGTTGACGGGATCCTTCGCGCCGCGTTCCTCCCACAGGTCGTCGATGAGGGTGCGGCGCGGCACGACCGCTCCCCCGGCCAGCAGCAGCCGGCCGACGATCGCCCGCGAGACCGCGCCGGGCAGGACGACGGAACCGTTGCCGTTCGCCAGCTCCAGCCGGCCGAGCAGCCGCAGGTGCATGCCGTCGTCGTTCATGGTCACGTTCCAGGGGCCCGTGCCGCGGGAGACGCGGGCGCCGGCCGGTGCGCAGGTCGAACTGCCACGGTGTCCTTACGTGCCGGGGCCGGGCGGCCGAGGCCGCCTCGCGGCCTGCGTATGTTCTACCAGGCCCCGCGATCGGCTCACCTCGGTCGTACGGTCAGCCCTCCCGGCTGCGCCTGCGGTAGGACTCGGCGTAGGCGTTGGCGCGGAAGGCGAGCACCGGGTCGTCGGACAGCTCGATGCCGTCGGTGAGCCGGACCGGGCTGAAGCGCTGGGTGTCCCACAGCCGCTGGTCGTCCACGGGGCCGGTCAGCTCCAGGCGGCCCGCGGTGATCTCGGTGCGCTCCTGCGGCCAGGCGACGCTGGGGTCGTCGGTCGGGTCGCCGTCCTCGCCGAGCTGGACCCGGAGCGTGTAGACCACCGGGCCGCGGCCCAGGCGCTCGCGCAGTTCGTCCGTCAGATAGTGGTCGGTACGGGCCGCGGCCTCTTCCTCCGACAGCTCGGCACGCCCGGCCTCCGGCTCCCAGCGGTACCGCACCGGCTGCCGGTTGCCCGCCGCGTCGGTCCAGACGAAGGCGTGCACGGCCCAGTACGCGGCGGTGGCGTAGCTGACGGGGACCGGCGGGCACTGGGTGACGGCTTCGACCAGGTGCGGGTGGGCGCCCAGGTACGCCTGCACCTTGGCCGGGTCCGGTCCGCCGGTGGCGGGGTCAGGGCGCAGTGCCTCGGTCAGGTCGAGGAACTGGCGCGGGTTGGAGGCGACGAACAGCGGCACGGTCATCGCGATCAGGTCGGTCTCGTCGCCGTCCGGCAGTGCGAACCGCACCGCCATGCCGCGCGCGACCGGGACGCCGTCGCGCGCGGCCGGGTTCCCCTCGGAGTTCGAGAACCGCGCGACGGCCGGGACCGGTATGTCCTGGAGGTGGCCGGCGGTGGTGAGCGCCGCTGCCTCGCCCGTGGGCGTGAAGGTGCCCGTGAAGCAGGCGCCGCGAGCGCCGGAACGGCGGAAGCCGGGGTGTTTCCCGTGCATGCGTTCCATGCTGTCCACCACCTCGGCGGCGGTCGTCGGCGCGATGCTGGTCTCGGTGGTGGCAGCGGCCACAGGCGTGCTCGGCATGGAAACGCTCCAGGGTGGCAACGGCCGGACGGGCCGCATATCGGGTCAGTGTCACCCGGAAATACGGACGGGGCCCCGGTCGCGGTTCAGACACCGCTCCCCGTACGGTCGCACCGCTCAGGCGGTGTAGCCCCGCTGGGCGAGCGCGGCGGCGAACGCCTCGACGGCGAGATGGATCCGGGCGACGACCGTGTCCGGCGGCAGCCCGAGCGCGCGGGCCACCTGGGCCGCCGACTCACCCTGGTACTTGACGCGGACCAAGACCTCCCGGTGTCCGGGTGCCAGCCCCGCCAGCGCCTCGCGCACCATCTCCTTGCGCCGGTCTGTACGGTCGCACGCGCCGGCCGGCCGGGAATCCAACGGAACGTTCATTGCCGCAACGTCGCAGTCGCCGCTTAATTTTCGCTTGCCCGCGGCCGGACGGAGGAAAAGCGTCACGAAAGCGCGGGCCGGAAGGGCGCCGCGTCCCACGGACCGGCGGCGGTCAGGTCCGGCCACCGCGCGCGGCCGATTCGGCGGCGAGAGCCTTGAAGCCCGGCCAGTCCACCCGCGGCCGTTCCAGATTCCTGCGCCGCAGATAGGACTTCGCCGTACGCCGGCAGGTGAGCAGGGTCCGCACCAGGTCGCGCGGACGGCCGTCGCCCGAGGGCTCGATCACCCGCTCGGGCAGCAGGGCCCAGCCGCCCTCCGGCGTCCGTGTCAGTTCGCCTCGCACCAGGGCGTTGCGGATGCCGGCCAGCCGTTCGTCGTGACGGTGCACGAGCAGTGAGGCCGGGCCGGGGACGATGCTTCGTTCGACACCCGGGTCGACGCCGAAGCCGCCGGGGACCGGCGTGGTACGGGTCCGCACCAGTCGCGGCGCGCCGGAGGCGTCGCGGGCGGCGAGCACGGCGGTACGGAAATCGGCCAGGACGGCGGCGCCGGGCAGGTCGGCCGACGCGCCGTCGGCGTGGCTGTCCTCCGTCGGTGCGTCGGACAGCGGGGCGCGGGTGCGGACGTCCGTCGGGGTGACGGTGATCAGCAGCCGCAGGTAGTACCAGTCCATGAGGGCGCGGACGGGGGGATCGACGTAGCGGCGGCTGTCGGGCTGCCGGTCGAACAGGGCCGACCAGTACGCCTCCTCGCCGCGCGGCGACGTCACGATCTCCTCGGGGCAGGCCGCCGTTCCGGAGACGACGACCTGCTCGGGGGTGTCGAGCCCGCTGCCGGTGGGGTCGGAGAACAGCAGGGCCACGCGGCCGTCGCGGCGGACGTTCAGCGCCTTCTGCGCGAACGCGAGCGATGTCGTGATCAGGAAGGTGCCGTCCTCCCGGCGTCGCGCCACCGTCGGCCACGCCAGCGGCGTACCGTCCCGGGCCAGGGTGACGAACTCGCACGTACGGTAGGCGTCCACGGCCAGGGAGACCGCCGGTTCGAGCGCTGTCACGCGTATGACCTCTTCCGCTTGTCGGAGTACCGGGCAGCCGCGAGTCCACGGGCCGGTGGCCCGGGGCGGATCCGGCCGGCCTCCCGGACGGATACGCGGCGGCCGTCGATCCCTGACACGTGCGGCGCCCGCCCCGGGTTCAACGGACGAGCCGGAGCCGCCCGCGCCGCGCGCCCGGCGAATTTCCGCGTGAACCCTTCCGGCGGTCGGGACGTAATGCTCTGCGTTGCGCCCATGACTCATTCATCCGGAGTTGCCATGATCAGAAACATCGTCTTCTTCAAGCTCAATGACGGCGTCACCGCCGAGAACCCCGATGTCGCGGCCGGCGTCGAATTGGTGGAGGCGCTCGAAAAGGAGATCCCCGAGATCCGCCAGTGGGAATTCGGCGGGCACGCGCTGGACAGGATGCCGATCTCCTACGACTTCGCGCTCAACAGCCTCTTCGAGGACGTCGACGCGTTCCTGCGTTTCATGCACCACCCGGCGCACCAGGCCGTCATCGCCCACTGGCAGACGTTCTCCTCGTGGGTGGTCGTCGACATGGACGTGTAGTACGGCCGGCCCCGGGCCCCGCCGCCCCCTTGACCAGGGGGCGGCGGGGCCCGCCGCTGTTCCGGGGCATGCGACAGCGGCGACAGGACGGCGGACAGAAGCCGGAAAGACCCGGGACAGCACCCGCTGGTGGGGTGGGTCCGAGGAAGGCAACACCAGCGGAGGACCGTACTGCCTCCGCGCTACGGGAAGGGAGCTCCCGATGATCTACCGGCTGGAGCCGTCCGCGCCGACACCGACCGACGACGGGAGGCCGACGCCGCGGACCGGCATGTCGATGATGCACCTGATGAACAAGCAGTACCTGCGGGAACTGTCCCGCTACCGGCTGCTGCTGTCCCGCGGGACGCGGGTGCCGGACGGGCGGGCCGGGGCACTGCTGCGCTGGTGGGACACCCTCACCGAGGTGATGGCCGTCCACCACGACAGCGTGCGGACCCTGTTCCTGCCCCTGCTGGCCGCCGAGGGAAGCGATGCCGGCCTGAGCACGGCCTCCGTGAAGGGGCGCTTCGCCTCGCTGGACGCCTCCAGGGAGGAGGCGGAGCGCAAGCTGCGTGCCGCGCTGGAAACGGACGGCCCGCTCAGCAGCGCGCATTTCTCCCTCATCCGTTTCCACGAGGAAATGGCGGCGGCCGCGGCCTGGGAGGAGCGCGAAATCCTTGCCAGAGCGGACCGTACCCTGACCGCCGATGACTGGAACCGCGCGGAGTCCTATCTCATCGCCACCCAGGCGGCACAGGACCGGCTGGATTTCGTTCTGCCGTGGCTGTGCACCGGCCTTTCGACGGACCAGGCGGATCTCGTGCTGCCCGCCTTTCCCGAACCACTGCTCCGTACGTACCGGAAATTGTGGCTGCCGGAATTCGAGGAATTCTCGGCGCTGGCGTGGCCGGAGCCGCCCGTCCTGCGGTGAACCCCGCTGTCCCCGGCTCACCGGCCGCCCGGAAGGGCGGCCGGTGAGCCGGGGACAGCCGCGCCCTCGGTGGTGTAACCGCGGTGTTCGAGCGCTTCCCTGAGCGCCTTGAGCGCCAGATAGGTGCGGGACTTGACCGTGCCGGGCGGGATGCCCAGCGCTTCGGCCGTCTGCGCCACGGACCTGTCGAGGTAGCGGACGTGGAGCAGGATCTCCCGGTGCTGGTGCGACAGGTCCGCCAGCGCACCGCGTACGACGTTCCTGGTGATGGCGGCCTCCGTCTGCTCCGCCGCGGGCATGTCGTCGAGGACCGCGTCGGAGGTCTCCGGGGGCCGGGCCTGCCGGGCCCGGTGGCCGTCCACGACGAGATTGCGCAGCACGGTCACCAGCCACGGCCGGATGCTGCCGTTCTGCGGGTGCAGTGATCCGGCGTGCCGCCACGCGCGCAGCACCGTCTCCTGGACGTAGTCCTCGGCCAGGTGTCTGTCCCCGTGCAGGTGAGTGGTGGCGACCCGCATCAGGTACGTGCCGTGCTCGGCGTAGAGGGCGCGGATGAAGTCCTCGCCCCCGATCCGGCCGCCGTCGCCCGGGGCGCCGTCGTTCCGGGCGCCGGACATCGCCGGGTTCCGACGGCTTTCCCTGGTCCTGGTCTGTGTGGCGCTCGTCATGGTCCTGGTCCCCTGGTCCGCGGCCGCGGGTCACGCCTGGCCGCACCGGCTCGTCTCGTGTGCGATGAGCCGATCGTCGGACGGGCCGCTTGCGCGGCCCTTGACCCGCGCTTGCCGGGGCCGGGGGTGCCGGGAAAGCCCCGCGAAAGCGCGGGGCAAGCGGCGCGGGACCGTCAGACCGCTTCCAGTTCGATCAACGAGTACAGCGAGCGGGTCGGGCTGACCGCGGTGCGGCGCCAGCCGGTGGCCGCGAACAGGGCGTCGTACTCGGCGAGGTCGCGTTCCTGGCCGTCCGAAGCGGCCAGCATGTTCATGTCCAGCACGGCGGCCGGGTCGGGGGTGCCGACCTCACCGACCAGCGCCTCGATCACCAGGACCCGGGCGCCGGGCGCCGCGGCCTCCCGGCAGTTGCCGAGGATCACGCGGCACTGCTCGTCGCTCCAGTCGTGCAGCACCCACTTGAGCAGGTAGTAGTCGGCCTCCGGGACCTTCTCGAAGAAGTCGCCCGCGACCGCGGTGAAGCGGTCGGCGAGGCCCGCCTCGCGGGCTGCCCGCTCCGCTCCACCGACGACGTGCGGCAGGTCGAAGACCTGTCCTTCGATCCGCGGGTTCTCGCGCATGAGGGCCAGGATCAGGGCGCCGTCGGCGCCGCCGAGGTCCACGACCCGGGTGGCGCCGCCGAGGTCGAGCAGCGCCGCCGCGTCCGCGACCACCAGGCCCGTCATGTTGGACATGGCCTGGGAGAACAGCGCCCCCTCGACCGGGTGGTCGCCGAAGTGCTCGAAGAGATTGCGGCCCAGGGCCAGCACCGCGCCGTTGCCGCCGGACCGCACGGCCTCGGGGAAGACGCCCCAGCTCCGCCAGTGGCCTTCCGCGCCCTGGACGAGCGCCGCCTCGCGCAGCGATCCCGGCACCCCCTCCCGCAGCACCTGCCCGCGCGGGGTGACCGAGAACCGCCGGCCGCCTTCGTGACCGAGCAGTCCCAGCGACGCACACGCGCGCATCAGCCGGTACGTCGTCGCCGGGTCGCTGCCCTCACGCGCCGCGACCTCGTCGGCCGAGGTCGCGCCGGCCGCCACGTGGTCGGCGATCCGCAGATGGGCGGCGGCGCGCACGGTCTGGGCCACCCAGTGGCCGGTCAGCATGCCGAACACGGCGTCGACGTGGCCCGCCAGCTCCGCCTCCTGCGGCGACGGCTGCGCGAGCTCTCCCTTGAACGGCATGACGACTCCTCGATGGCTCAGTGAGCACCCGCGTGCTCTCTGAGGGGGGTACGGGAGCCGGTGGGCCGTGGTTCACAGGCGCTCGCGTGCCCGGTCGTACGGTCAGCAGAACGCCGCGACGACCGACGGCCTGGACGACAGCCACTCCTCCAGTGCGGGCGTCCGCCGCGGACCGGCGTCGCCCGCCGGCTGCTCCAGCCGCTTCAGCAGGACGCCCACCGCGCGCCGGGAGAGCGGTTCGAGCAGCCGGTCGTGCGCGGCGCGGGCTCGTCCGATCCATGCGTCAGCGCCGGGCTCCGCGGCCAGGAACGCCAGTCCCGCGGCGGCCACCGCCCTGCGGTCCAGCGGGGCCGTGGCACATTCCCACACCGTGCTGAAGGCCGTGCGCGCCTCGGCGGGCCGGTCGCGCCGCAGGGCCAGGACGGCACGCAGATTGAGCACCGCCGCGTGCAGGTCGTCCGCGCTCAGCTCCTCCGCGAGCCTGCCCACCTCGTCGAGCCGCAGTTCCGCGGTGTCGTGCGCCCACTCCCTGATGTCCAGGCACGCGAGCCGCAGCACGGTGTACGCCCAGCGGGTGCGGGAGCCGACGGAGCTGAAGATGTCGGCGGTCTCGTCCCACTGGGCGCGGGCCCGGTCGTAGAGGCCCGCGAACTCGTCGGCATCGCCGCAGAGCATGAGCGAGAAGGCGCGCGCGAAGTCGTCGGCGCCGGCGCGCGACGCCGTCACGGCCACCAGCCCGTGCTCGCGCGCGCCCTCGACGTCGCCCCGTTGGAGGCAGTAGGTCGACCAGTTGGTCTGCAGCACGGCCCGCTCCCAGTGGAAGCGCGTGCCCGCCACGGCGTCCTCGGCGACCGTGAACAACTCCTCCAGCTCCTGCCGCCCGTTGAGCATGGCGTGCAGCGTCTCGTAACAGGGGCCGAGGACGGCGACGTCCGGGTTCTTCGCGCCGTGCCAGGCGGCGCGGTGCCGGGTGATGTACGAGCTGGCCTCCGCGTGCCGGCCGGCGACGTGGTTCAGCCAGGCCAGCCAGGCGAAGGTGTAGAAGAGCGCCCACTCCTCCTGCGGCGACGGCTCCCCCGTCCGGCGCGGCGCGGCGTCGTCGTACGCGCGCAGCGTGCGCCGGAGCCGTTCGATGCCCTCGTCCTCGCGACCGCTGATGAACCAGTAGTAGCCCAGGCGGGCTTCGAGGAGCAGGGAGTCGGCGTGCCGGGACCGGGCCGTCATGAGGTCGGAGGCCGCCCTGACGTTCGCGGACTCCTCGGTCAGCTGGCGCAGCCATCCCTGCTGGTCGCCGGAGCCGATGCCGCGGAAGCCCTCGTACACGAAATCCGTCGCCCAGGACATGAAGCGGTTCTCCGCGTCCGCCGCCGCCCGGTCGTCCGCGTAGAGGCGGGAGAGCGCGTATTCGCGCACCGTCTCCAGCATCCGCAGTCTGCTGCCGTGCGGGGTCGTGACCGGCACCAGCAGGGATTTGTCCACCAGTTGGGCCAGCACGGTGAGCCGGCGCGGGCCGCGGTCCGACACCGGACCGAGGTTCTCCGCGACGTCGAGGGAGCAGCCGCCGACGTAGAGCGCCAGTTCCGCGAGCACGCCCCGCTCGGTGTCGTCGAGCAGGGCGTAACTCCAGTCGAGCACGGCCCGCAGGGTCCGGTGCCGCTCGGGGGCGGTCCTGTCGCCCTTGGCCAGCAGCGCGAAGCGGTCGTCGAGGCGTTGCTCGATCTCCCGCACCGACAGCAGCCGGACGTGGGCCGCGGCGAGTTCCACCGCCAGGGGCAGGCCGTCCAGTCTGCGGCACAGCGAGTTGATCCGGCGGCGCTCCTCGTCGTCGGCCCGGAAGGCGGGCGCCACCATCACGGCGCGCGCGGTGAACAGCTCCCCGGCCTCCTCGTCCGACATCGGCGCGAGCGGGTGGACCACCTCACCGGGGACGTCGAGCGGCGCCCGGCTGGTGGTGAGCACGGTCAGCGAGGGGCAGCGGCCGAGCAGCGTCGAGACCACCGGGGCGACGGCGTCGAGCAGGTGCTCGCAGTTGTCCAGCGCCAACAGGCTGCGCCGGCTGCCGAGCAACGAGGTGAGCCGGGGCACGTAGTCGTGCGGCGGCTGGTCGGGACGGACCGAGGCGTCCGACAGGCCGAGCGCCGCGGCGACGGCCGACAGCACGCCGGAATCGCCGACCGACGACAGGTCCACCCACCAGACGGCGTCGAAGGAGTTCCGCGCCTGTGCGCATGTCTCCAGGGCCAGCCGGGTCTTGCCGACTCCGCCGGTGCCCAGCACGGTCACCAGCCGCTCCCGTCCGACGACCGCGCGCAGCGCCTGGATCTCGTCCCGGCGGCCGATGAACGCACCGAGCGGGCGCACCAGATTGCCCGCGGGCGCGTCCTGGCGCGCTTCGTCGGCCGCGGGCGCCCCGCCGGGCGCGGGCCGCTGCGGCACCTCGTGGCGCAGCATCGAAGCGTGCAGGGCCCGCAGCTCCGGTGAGGGGGCGACGCCCAGCTCGGCGTCGAGCACACGGCGGCCGGCCTCGTAGACCTCCATGGCCTCGGCCTGCCTGCCGGTGCGGTACAGCGCGAGCATCAGCCGTCCCCGGGCCCGCTCGCGCAGTGGCGCGCGCGCCACCAGGGCCTGGAGTTCGGGGACGAGTTCCTCGGCCCTGCCGAGTTCCAGGCCCGCGGTGGCCGCGTCCTCCTCTGCGCTCAGCCGCAGGTCGTGCAGACGAACCCGCTCGGCGTCGAAGGGCCGGCCGTCGATGTCCTCGAGGGCCGGTCCACGCCACAGCGCCAGGCCGCGCCGCAGGGACCGCTCGGCCTCGCCGTGGGCCCCGTCCGCCAGGTGCCTGCGGCCGTCGCGCAGCGCTGCCTCGAAGTCGATGACGTCGAGGTCGTCCTGCGGGCGCAGCGGCAGCTGGTAGCCGCCGTGCCGGAACAGCAGCCGGTCCTCCTCACCCTGCGCGGCCAGTGCCTGGCGGAGCTTGGCCACCTGCACCTGGAGCGCGTTGACCGGGTCCTTGGCCTCCCGGTCCTCCCACAGCTCGTCCACCAGGACGTCGCGCTGCACGACCGCGCCGCGGGCCAGCAGCAGCCGGCCGACGATCGCACGGGAGAGGGCGCCCGGCAGAGCGAGGACGTCGTCACCGGTCGCCAGTTCCAGGCGGCCGAGCAGTCGAAAGTGCATGGCCGCCATTGTGCCGGACCCGGCGCCGTATTCCCCGGCCCGCCGACCGGGCGGCCCACCACTTCACGTGAGGCATTGCCCCGGGCTCTCGGGATGCCGCTGACTTCGCGCCACCGCGGCCGACGGGGGTGGTCCCACCCAGGGGGGTGGTCCCACCCAGGTGCGCGCTACAGGCTCGGCGCGCTCAGCGACGTACTGGTCCGAGGCGTCCCGCGAGACGTCCGACCGGCGGGCCGGGACGCGGTGTGCGGCGCGTGGCGCTCCGGTGTCGTCCGGTCCCGGGGCGGGCCGTCGCGCCGGTCGCCGCCGCGAGTCTTCGTGAACCTCCCGGCGCGGGGGTCCGTCTTGTAGTCATGCAGGCCCGGTGAGGCCGCGCGAGGCGACGGCCCGCGCTCCACCGGCGCGGAGATGCGGCCACCCGATCCCGGAGCACGGGAAACGACAGAACGGTTGATAGGACATGTCACGAAACAGGCGCGGTAGGGCGATCAGGTTCACCGCCGTCGGCGCGGCGTTCGCGGGGGCGGCCGTCCTCGCGGTGGCGGGATGCTCCACCGGGGATTCCGGCGGCGGCAAGGCCGCGGCGCCCGCGCCTGCCGCCGCGGCGAGCGCGTCGCCGTCCGGCTCCGGCTCCGACCGGACGGCGGAGGCCGTGAAGGCCGTGGCCAAGTCCCTCGGCGTGAGCGAGGACCAGGCCCGCCAACGGCTGATCCACCAGGCGTCGATGGTCGATCTCAACACCAAGGTCAGCACGGCGCTCAAGCCCGAGTGGAGCGCGGGCACCTGGCTCGACAGCACCACCGGCGACCTGACCGTGGCCGTCACCAACGAGAAGCGGGCCGCCCAGATGCGCGCGGCACACGCCGTACCGCGGATCGTCCGCTACTCCGCCGACGACCTGAGCGCCATACGTGCCCGCGTCCAGCAACGGCTCGAACAGAACTCGGTACCGAGCGCGGAGACCTACGTCGAGGCCAAGAGCAATGTCCTCGTCGTCGAGGCCCAGCGGTCCGACCTGCCGCAGACGGTCATCGACGAGCTCAAGGACGAGTTCAAGGACGCCATCGACGTCCGGCTGCGCGACCAACCGGTCGAGTCGGCCTCGATCAGCGGTGGGGACCGGATCGATAACTCTCAGGCCATCTGCTCCGACGGCTGGTGGGTCCGCAACGCGCAGAGCCAGAACTTCGTGCTGACCGCCGGGCACTGCGCCTTCGGCAAGTCGGACCCGACCTGGAAGGCCGACGGGCAGACGCTCGGACAGGTGCAGACGTTCCGCCGCGACAGCGAGGACTGGGCGCTGATCCATGTCACGGACGACAATGTCGCCCGCCAGCTCTCGACCGACATCCCGGTCAGTGCCACGGAGTCGCTCACCATCGCCTCCGAACTGCGCTCCCCGAGCGACTTCCCGCCCGGCTCCATCGTCTGCAAGCGCGGTGTGACCACCGGCTTCACCTGCGGACCGATCATCGCCAACGGCGTCACACAGCAGATCGACGATCCCGCGACGGGTTACGTCCTCCAGGGTGCGACCCGGGTGAAACTCGTGAGCGACCACGGCGACAGCGGCGGTGCGGTGTTCGCCATCGACCCGAGCGGCGCCACCAACAGCGTCATCGCGCTCGGCCTGCTCAGTGCCGGCAGCGAGGGGAACGACCCCGCCACCGACAACATGTGGTTCCAGCCGCTGAAGCCAGTGCTCGACGAGACCGGCACGCTGCTGGTGGCCTCGCCCAACTGAACCGCCTACGCACCCGTGTCCCGTGCCCACCGCCGAACGATGGGCCGGGACACGGCCGTGTTCCCCTCCCCATTTCCATTCCCGTCACCGACTACGGGCCGTGCGGCACGAATGGGGGCCGGCCGCCGCCGCGGCGGCAGACGTCCACTCCCCGGCCGACCGCTCCACCGGCCGCAACCGCCCGCCACGCACACCCGACGCGCTGTGCGCGTACACCGGAGACGATCCGCCCTCGGAGGTGATCGGCCGTCATGGCCCTGACTTCTTTCCCTTCAACCACCGCGCCGAGCGGGACTCGGTCGTCGTCGCGTCCACCGGTCGGCCCAAGGCCGCGCCGAAGCGGACCACACCGCCCGAGGACCGCATGCCGGGGCTCCGCCGCGGGCCCGATTCTGGAGGTGCACGCCGGATGAGCCGCCCCCTTCGCGTCGGACACATAAAGCTGTCCTTCCACGACGCCGCGTCCGAGCAGGTCGAACTCGTCCTGCGGTCGCACGGCCACGAGATCGAACGGTCGGCCGCGCCGCACAAGGAGATGTTCGCCGCCCTCGGCCGCGGCGGGGTCGACCTGCTCGTGGCGGCCTGGCTGCCGTGGAGCCACGGCGCCTACTACGCCGAGATCGCCGACCTGGTACGCCCCGTCACGGTGCTCTACCAGCCCCAGGCGATCTGGGCGGTGCCCGATTACGTGCCCGCCGAGGTGGTCTCCATCGAGGACCTGCTGCGCCCGCCCGCGCTCGACCGGATGGACCGGCTCATCCAGGGCATGGCGCCCGGCGCCGGAATCAGCGAGATGTCGCCACTGGCGGTACGGGCGTACGGGCTCGACGCGGCCGGCTACCACTTCGAGAACGGGACCGAGGACGACTGTCTCGGCCGGCTGGTGGCGGCGGTCGCGGAACGGAAGTGGATCGTCGTGCCCTTCTGGCGGCCCCAGGCTCTGCACCGGCGGCTGAACCTCCGGCATCTCGCCGACCCCAAGGCCGTGCTCGGTGGCACGGACAACGCGACCGTGCTGGTGCGCAAGGACGCGGAAGACCTCGTCGGCCTGGCCGCGCTGGCCGACCTGGCCGGGCTCCACCTGGGCAACCCGCTGGTGGAACTGCTGGACGAGAAGGTGCGCCGGCGCGCATCGAACCCCTACACCGACTACTCGCGCCCGCCCGCCGGCTAGGCCGCGCCCCACGGGCCGCCCACGACCGAAGTCGCGGCAGCCGACGTATTGCACTGCCCCACCCCTGTCCTTTAAAGTTCAAGTACTTTATCGGAGGGTGGATATGCTGAATCTTCGACTGAATCACGCGGTGCTCTTCGTGAGCGATCTTCGGGTGAGTGTCGACTTCTATCGCGATGTGCTCGGTTTCACCTATTCCGCGCACGGGGACGATCGGCCGGGCGCCGCCTTCTTGCGGGCGCCCGGCTCCGCGAACGATCACGATCTGGGGCTATTCCAGGTGGGTCCGCAGGCAGCGTCCTCGGCCGTCCGGGAACGGGCCGTCGGGCTTTACCACTTGGCCTGGGAGGTCGAGACGCTGGACGCCCTGGAGTCGGTTCGCGAGAAACTTCTCGCGGCCGGTTCGCTGCGGGGCGCGTCGAACCACGGGCTCTCGAAATCCCTCTACGCGCAGGACCCGGACGGTCTGGAGTTCGAAATCGTCTGGATCGTGCCCGCGCAGCTGGCCGCACCTCACGACCTGGCGGTGGGAAGAACGATCCTTCCGCTCGACATCGAGGCGGAAGTGGCCACATACGGCCGCCACACGCCGGGCGGCCACGCCTCGGTGGCGTCGCGGTGAGCGAGGAAAACGCCGACACGGACGCCGATTCCGGCTGCGCACGAAGGGAAAAGAGAATGCGCCACACCACGCCCGCCTCGGCGGCGACGGATCCCGCGGGCACCTCCTCGCGACGCGGAGTACTGCGGGGAGCCGTGGGGGGAGGAGCCGTCCTCGCGGTCTCGGCCCTCGCGGCCGGCGGCGCCCGAGCCGATTCCGGCGGCGGCGACCGGACCGCTTCTCGGTTGCTCGAAGGCTTTTTCCGGGCCAAAAGCGCTCGTGATCCTTCCGCCGCCATGTCGTACTTCTCCCGGCGGTCGACCACCTATATCGATGCCACGGTTGGCTGGTCCTTCCCGACCTGGCAGTCGCTCCACGACCTGTTCGCCAATTACATGCCGAACTGGCCCTCGCGGAACGCCTCCACCGTGACGAGAATCGTGGGCGGCGACAGCGGAGCCGTCGCCTTCTTCACGAACAAGCCCGGCGTTTTCGGCGCGTCGGAGATACGGGCCGCCGGCGTGGTCGACATCCGGAACGGGAAGATCGAGCGATGGGTCGACTACTGGGACGGAAGGCACTTCGGCATATCGGCGACGGACGGCCTCCGGCTCCCGCAGAACCAATGGCCCTCCGACTTCGGGGAACGGTCGGTCGGAGAACGCGCGCATCCCGCGATGAAACGCACGGTGAGCACCATGGTCAGGGCCCTGCGGACGAGGGACGCGGACGCGCTGACCGGAATTCTCGCCGATGACGTCACATTCGAGGACCTCACCGCCCACGTCGTCGTGGCGGGCCGGAGAAGCGTCGTCTCCTACATGACCGGGCGCGGCGGAAACAGCGGAACCAGCGGACCCGGCGCGGTCGTACCGGAAGACCTGACCGTACGGCACGTGGTCGGCGGCGCCGTCGGCGGAGGCTACGAGTGGGTCTCCGCCGGCGGCCCCGTCCCGCGCGGCGTGGTGGCGGTCGAGACCGACGGCAAGGGAGCGGTCACCCGTCTCACCTCGATGTGGGACGGCTCTCTGGTGAGCGCTTCGGTCCTCACCTCGCTCGGGGTCCGCTCGATCGAGACATAGCCACGGCCGCCGCCCCGTCCCCGCGGCGGGACCGCCGCGGGGAATGGCATTCGGGAATGCCGTCAGGGATGTTCGGGGCAAGATTGCCGGTCTTGGCGGGGCTGTTTGCGGAGGTGGCCGTAAACGGGAGTCAATGCGAATTCTCGGCAATCCGCTTCGGTGTCGTGATGTCGGTGTGCGGAGCGGTCGGGGCGGTGGGTGGGGTGTCGCCGAGCCAGCCGAGGGCGGCGACTTTGATACCCGCTTGGAAACGGCTGCGGGAGTCCATACGGGTCATCAGGGCGGACATCATGCGGCGGACAGTGCGCAGGGATACGCCGAGGCGTTGGGCGGCGCGTTCGTCGGTCAGGCCGTCGGCGAGGAGTTGGAGCAACTGGCGTTCCTGGTCGGTGAGTCCGTGGGTGTCGCGCTGGGCGGCCTCGCCGAGGGGGCGGGCGCGGGTCCAGACCTGCTCGAACAGGGCGCAGAGTGCGGCCAGTATGCCGGGGCTGCGCAGCAGGACCGCGCCCTTGCCCGGGTCGTCGGGGTCGAGCGGGACGACGGCGGTAGAGCCGTCGGCGATGATCATGCGCAGCGGCAGGGCGGGCACGGTGCGTACGGTGCCGCCGAGTTCGTTGAGCCACTCGGCGTACTGCACGGTGGCCTGGTCGTTGCGGACGCTGTCGAGGTAGACGGTGCGCATGCGCACGCCGCGGCGCAGGCTCTGCAGGTCGAGTTCGCGGCTGGCCGCCATGACCGCGGCGGGCTGCGGTCCGCCGGGGGCGAAGGAGAGCACCTCGGCCACGGCGTCGGCGGCGAGTTGTTCGAGCCGGTCGCGTACGTCCTGGAGGCCGGAGATGACCTCCACGCCCGAGGCGGACGAACTCTGGTGCACCAGGGCGTATTCGGCGATGAGCCCGGCCAACGCGCCGCGGCTGCGCTCCAGTTCGGACTGGCGGCGGGCCGCGTCCGCCTCCTGGCGGGCCAGCAGGGCCGCGAGCCCGGCTTCCGGATTGACCGCGCGCCAGCGCCCCGTGGTGCCGGGCGGGCGCACCAGTGCCAGGTCGGCGAGCCGTTCCAGGGAGCCGAGGACGCTGTCCTCGGCGAGCGCCAGGCGCTCGGCGATCTGCGGCGGCCCGCTGTCCGGATGGAGCAGCAGCACCCGGTAGACGGACTCCGCGACGGCGTCCAGGCCGAAGGGCTGGTGATCCCTCACCGGCCGCACGCCCCGGTCGTTCTTTCTCCTGTGGTCATCAGGATTTCCCCCATGCCGTTCAGGCGTTCCGGGCGGTCGCTCTCCCGGAACGCACTCCCGATCGCGCGGAGCGCAAGCTTAGCGGAATGACGGAAAATCGAAAATGAAATCAGGTGGCCGGCGTTTGTCCGGAACACATCCCGGCACTTACGACCATCATTCCGCTTGCGTCCGCCCATTCACTGTTCGTCACACACGTCACGCGGACAACAGATGGCTTCATGGGACACGTATCGTGCTGGCATCAGAGTGCCAGGGCATCGTGGTGCCAGCTTCGGGTGATGACACCTGTCACTTCTCCGGGCCATGCTCAATGTGTCGGCAGGGGCCGCCGGAAATCGACCGGCCGGCCGGGACCGGCGGAAGGGCACCGCACCGCGGGCCTTCCGTTCCAGCACTCAGGTACTCCGAGGGGATGTGGGCACCGCCATGAAGCGAATCGCCGGATTTGTGACCATTGCCACGCTTTCGTGCACCGTGCTGGGCGGCGTCGCCGCCGTGACCTCCGTCATACCGGGTGCGCCGGCGCACACCGCCCACGTACTGGCCGACGGCGACGACGGGCTCCCGACCCCGCCGCCCGCCACCACCGACCCGTGTTCGCTGCCCGTCCCGCTCCCCGGCATCACCTGCCCGAACCCGAACAACCCCGACACCTGGGGCTGGGGCTGAGACACCGAGGAAGCCGGAGGCATTCCGATGACCACCGCCACCGCCGTGATCAGTGTGCTGCTCGCCGACGGGCACCGTCTCTTCCGGTCCGCGCTCGCCGCGCTGCTCGACCGGGAGGCCGACCTCAGTGTCGTCGCCGAGGCCGCGTGGGGCGACGACGCCCTCCAGGAAGCGGAGTTGCACCGGCCCGATGTCGCGCTGCTCGACCTCGACCTGCCCGGGATGCCCGCGCTGGACGTGGCCGCCGCGTGCCACGAGCGGACGCCCGGCACGCACGTCCTGCTGCTGACCGCCTTCGCCCGCCCGGCCGACGTCAAACGCGCGCTCGCCGACGGGGTCGACGGAGTCCTGCTCAAGGACCTCGCGCCCGGCCGGCTGCTGTCCGCGGTCCGCGCCCTGGCCGCGGGCGACCAGGTCTACGAACCGTCCCTGGTGCAGGACGCGGTACGCGCCAGGCCCGGCGGCCCGACGCCCCGCGAGACGACGGTGCTGCGGATGGTCGCCGAGGGCAGCAGCATCGCGGAGGTCGCCAAGTCGCTGTCCCTGTCGCAGGGCACGGTACGCAACCATGTGTCGTCGGTGATCGGCAGGACCGGCGCCCGCAATCGCATCGACGCGATCAGGATCGCCCGCGAGAGCGGCTGGCTCTGACGGTCCCCGCCGTCAACTCACGCACTACAGGGACACGTTCAGCCACACCCGCAACTACTGTTGTACGTACGCCTCTTCAGCCCGCCTCCCCCCGCGAGTCGGCCACGACGTCCACGAATTCCGTGCCGACCGCCGCGGGTCCCGGGCGGCTGCCGATGAGGAACTCCCCCACCGAGGACTCCGCCGTCCAGTCGAGCCCGAGCGCCCGCGCCGCCGCGTCGGTGTCGCCGGAGCCGAGCCCGCACGGGCCGAGCCCCATGGCCGTCGCCACCAGATACAGCGTCTGGTACAGCACGCCCACGTGCTTGAGGGTGAGCGCGTAGGCGATCTGGCTGTACTTCCACGACAGCCTCCCGAACCGGGAGGTCACCGTGATCAGCACCTGCGGTTCCACCGTACGGTTGGTGGCCCGCCAGGCCGCCGTCAGCAGCTCGCGGAACGCCGCCTCGTCGGCCGCGCCGCCCCAGTGGCGCGGGTGGAGGCGGTGCGCCGCCGCGTCGTAGCGGTAGACGCCCGGCGCCAGGCCCTCGCACTGCGCCACCGAGAGGTAGACCTCAAGCTCACCGGTCGAACCGCCCGCCGGATAGGGCCGGTCGACGACGTCGTACGCGGTCGGCGACTGCGGGTCGCCGGGGATGACCCGGCGGATCCGGGCCGCGCGGTAGAGGAGTTCGCCGAGCTGGGTGACCGTCACCGGCTCGTCGCCGTACGAGCGCACCGAGCGGCGGCCCTCCAGCACTTCGGTGAACGACGGTTCGCAGGCGAGGACTTGGTCCCAGTCGGGCACGGGCAGGTCGATGCCCGGGCCGTGTTCGCGCGGACCCGCGCCGGGCACGGCAGGCACCTGCGGCTGGTCGGGGTGGGCGAAGATGCCGCCGCTGAGGTAGTCGTGGCGGCCGGGCCTGCTGCGGGAGTGGAACAGCAGGTCGTGGAAGTCCCACAACGCCGGGTCGGCGCCCTCCTCCTCGGCGGTCGGCTCCAGGAAGCCGGCGCCCGCCAGCAGTCCGGCCAGCGCCTCGCCCTCCGCGACCGGCAGCCCGACCGCCGCCGCGGCCTCCGCGATCGTGCGCGGCGAGGTCAGCGCGGCGACGAACGCCCCGGCCAGCGGCCGGCACAGCGTCACCCGGTAGGAGGCCAGCGGGGATTCGACGACGCAGGCGTCCGGCCCGTGGTCGGGCAGCCGGCGCAGATACGCGAAACGGGACAGGACGACGGTGAGGTGCGGCGGCGGCCCGGCCGGGGCGGGCGCGGGCAGCGTCGCGGAGCGCGCGATGGGCACGGCGGTCGCCAGCGGCTCGCCGTCGGCACCCGCGAGCACCGAGGTGACCAGGAACGGGAAACGGTCGAGCAGCCGCAACAGCCGGACGCCGGCGGGGTGTTCGGCCAGCTCGCGCGGATCGGCGTCGGCCGCGGCGGCCCCTTCGAGCAGCGCGACGGTGTCCGCGCCGAGGCCGTGCACCCGCTGGCGGCCCCAGGGGTGGGTGAGATCGACGTCGTCGCCGTCGGGTTCGACCTGCACGTCGGCGCGCAGCCGCAGCAGCCGGCGGGGCCGGCCCGCGGGGTCGTCGTCGGCGGCGGGCGAGGTGAACGGAGTGAACGGGGGGTCGTGGACCACGGTCATGGCGCACCTCTCAAGGGTCGCGGGGAACAGCGGAAGAACGGAAGAACGTGTACGGCGGGAGCAGCGGGGCGGGCACGGCCCGTGGGTCAACGGGCCTGCCCAACACCAGAGTTGGCGTCAGATGAAGATGGCGGTCGGATTGAGATCGGCCTCGGCGGTGGGCGCGTCGAGCCAGCCCAGCTCGACCGGTACGTCGTAGAGGCGGCCGGGCGCGAACCGCGCCCAGAAGTGCCGCATGCCGGGGACGACGACCTTGGCGACGGGCAGACCGACGTCGGGCCGGGTGTGGTCGAGCACCAGCATCTCCATCCCCCGTTCCTCCACCAGCCGTTGGGCCAGCGCCAGGTCGTCGGCGAGGTCGTCGCCCGCGAGCGACGGCCAGCGGCCGGGTCCGGCCGGGGCGGCGGTGCGGTCCGGCAGCAGATAGGGCTGGTTGGCGACGGTCGCGGTCGTCCACCACGCCTTCTGCTCCGGGTCGGCGCCCGCGTACGTGACGGTGCCCTCGGGGCCGTGGCCCGCGACCGGCGCGAGGAACTGGTTCATCTCGGTCAGCGCCCGGGTGAGCGCGATGTGCGGGTCCAGATGCGCGCCGAACGCGATCAGGACGTCCTCGGCCGGCTTGTCGGTGCGCCGCGAGAACGCGCCGACCACCGGCACACCCAGGTCGGAGGTGAGGTCGAGCGCCCAGATCTCCCGGTGCAGCCCCGCGTAGACCTCGCGCATCCGGTCGATGTACGGGTCGCCGAAGGCGTCCAGGTCGACGGCCGGGCGCCGGACGCGGTTGTACCACCACAGGGCGACCGCGTCGCGCTCGACGAGTTCGAGGAAGCCCTGGAGCGCGGCGTCCTCGAAGGACGTGCCGGCCGCCGAGCCGTTGGAGTCGCCCATCGCGAAGAAGGGCGAGCGGTGCCGGTAGCCGTAGTAGAGGTTCATGGTGGGCAGCCAGCGGGTGCGCTGCTGGGTCAGCGACCAGGCGGGCGACCATTCGATCGGCACGTCCTCGCGGAAGCGCTCGGGCACGGTGTTGAACATCGAGCGGCGCGCGTTCCAGCGGTCCCGCTCGGCGTACTGCCGTTCGCTGAACAGCAGGCTGCTCGCGGGGTGCACGGCCGCGTCGCCCAACTCCTCGTAGCTGGCGGTGCGTCGGGCCTCGTCGCCCTGGTGGACGCCGGAGTAGCGCTCCATGGCCTCGCCCATCGCGCTGGCCCTGGCCTGGACGTCGGTGCGGCCCTTGCCGCAGCTCACCGACCGCAGTCCGGTACGCAGTTGGCGCAGGTCGCCGACCTGCCGGGCCAGATTCTGGCCGGCGATGTACACGCGCAGCCCTGACGGGGTGTTCTCGGCCGGCACGAGAGTGGTCACCACGCCGGTGACGGGGCTGAGTTGGGGGCGGTAGGTGGCGAGCATCTCCTCCGGTGTGGTGGAACGGTGGCCGCCGTCGCCGGTGAAGACCTTGGGACGGGGGACGAAGCGGACCGGCTCCAGCTGCCTGCGCGCCATCAACTCCGCGTCGCCGCAGGCCGGGCACTGCGGACGGCGTACGAGCTGGTGGCGTTCGGCCTCCAGCGTCACCGTGTCGAGCGTGAAGACCCCGGCCGCCTCGGGCCGTGCCCCGGCCAGCCACTTGGCGGCCTCGACGACGGCCAGGTGCGTACCGGTCGCCGCGGTGGCGGGCAGTCCCGCGACGGCGGTCGACAGCGGTTCGTCGCGGCCGAGCCGGTGCTGGAGGTAGCTGAGCGACTGGCGGTTGGCCGACAGGCGGTGCGCGAGGCACTGCCAGCAGCCGGTGCCTTCCGCGGACTCGCCCACAGCGCCGTCCGGGACGAAGACGTCCGGGACGAAGACCGGTCCCGTCCAGACGATCGAGCCGACCGGGCGGGCGATCAGCCACGGGACGCCGTCGGCGAGCGCCTGCCGGTTGCGGGCCTCAAGGCCCGGGTGAAGGTAGTCGTCCACGAGGGCGATCACCAAGTCGGCCGCCGCGTCGCTTCCCTGATTGACCGTCACTTGGCGTACGCCGACCGCCCGCAGGGCCTGCGCGTACGGTTCGGCGTCGACCCGCCCGAAGGTCTCGATCCGTACGGTCGCCGCCGCGAGGGCGGCGAGGGCGGTGTCGCCGTCCAGGCCCGCCATCTCGAAGAAGGCGGCGGCCGACCGGTCGGCGGCAGGGTCGGTGGCGGCGACCCAGCCGCCGTCGACCAGCCGGTCCAGCGCCCCGCGCACCCGGTCGCCGGGCACGGTCCCGGACAGCTCCGCGCCGATCTGCTCGGCAGTGCGGCTGCCGTCGAGCAACGGGGCCAGCAGCTCGGCCAGTCGACCGGACACGGTGCACACCCCGCGCTCCGACACCAGGTAGACGGCTTCCCCGTCCACGACGAAGGACGTGAAGTGGCGCTTGAAACCGACGGTGGGGACGAGCGGGTTCTCGGTCATGACGGTTCCTCCTCCCGTGGCAACGGGGTCGGATCGGTCCGTACGGGACGGGCGTCGGGTACGGGGAGGTCGGTGGGTACGGGACGGGACGGGCGTCGGATCTGCGGAGGTCGTGGGCGTCAGCGCAGGGTGGCGAGGGAGGCGGTGCCCGGATCGAGCAGGCGGAGCAGCAGCAGGCCGACGGCCGGAGTGCCGTTCAGCGCACCGAGGTTGATCCGGTCGGCCGCGACCCGGTCGCCGAACCAGCCGCCGCTCACGCGCCGCCGCCGCAGCAGTTCGCCGACCAGCGCGGTGGCGGCCTCGCGGCCGTCGTAGAAGGGTCCCGGCAGCAGGGCGGGCCGGCCCTCGGGCAGCGAGTGCACGAGGCCGAGTTCGGCGGCGGTGAGTGCCTCGCCCGCGGTCGCGACCAGCTCGGCCGTCCCCAGGCCCGCCACCTGTGCGAGGCCCACGGGGGCGGCCAGCAGGCCGAGTTGGCGGGAGTCGAGGGCCGCCGCGCCGAGCGAGACGGCGACATCCAGGCAGGCGAGCCGGCCGCTGCGGGTGACGTCGAAGCGGTGCTCGCGGACCAGGGTGCGGACCGCCTCGGGGTCGGCCAGCAGCTCCGGGGCCTGGCCCAGGGTGCGGGCCAGTGCGGCGGCGACGCTGTCGGCGCCGCCGGGCACCAGGTCCAGCAGCCTTGTCGCGCCGGTGAAGCGGGGCGCGGCCGGTCCGGTGAGCTGCGCGACGGCGGACGCGGCCAGGTCGCGGATGCCGCGCTCGACCGCCTCATCGGGCGCGGACAGTGCCTCGCGCAGCCGCAGCAGATTGAGCAGCAGGCCCGCGGTGCCCAAGGGCACGTCCTGGTACGGCGCGGGCGTCTGCCGGGCGGCGCGCCCCGTGGGGGCCGCGGCCAGGGCGACGGCGCCGGGTACCAGGGCGCGGGCCTTCGCCAGGAAGGCGGGCTCGTCGAGGAGTTGGCCGCCGCGGGCGAGCGCGTGAATGAGCGCGCCGGGACCGGCGAAGCCGCCGGGCACGGGTGCGCCGAGCGCGAGCCGCCCGTCGGTGGCGAAGGTGAAGGCGTGCGGGGCGGCCGGGTCCACCAGCCGGGCCGCGGCCGAGAGCGTCTCGTGCGCGGCGGCGCGGAAACGCGGCTCGCCGGTCGCGGTCCACAGGTCGGCCAGGAACAGCGCGGCGCCGACCGAGCTGGTGAGCAGGTCGACCCCGCCCAGCACCTCGATCTGCCGCAGGCCGGTGAGCGGGTACCAGCTCTGGCCGATCCAGCCGCTGCCCTCGGCGGTGGTGTGCCTGTCGGCGAGCAGCCGGTCGCCGAGCCGTACGGCCTCGGCCAGCACGTCGCCGCGGGTCGGCGGCGCGTACGGGGTGGCGTTCGCGGCGGGCGTGGGCCGCACCGCCGAGCCGCCGAGCGCCGCGTCGAGGCAGCCGGTCAGCACGGCGGTGTGCCACTCCAGGTCGAAGTCGGCCAACTCCTCTACGCGGCCCATCAGTCGGAGCCATCCGGTGCTCTGGAAGTGCCCGGGGATCTCCCGGCCGTGCACGGTGAAGACGGACGAGGATGTGGTGAGCGAGCGGAAGAAGGGGATGTCCAGCTCGCGGAAGGAGTCCAGTTCGGACAGCACCACTTCCAGCAGGTCGTCGCGTTCCGGGTCGCCGGCGCGGGCGGAGACGGCGCCGCGCAGCGCCCCGGCGATCACCGTCTCGCGGGTGGCGCCGTCGGTCAGCGCGAGCGGGCTGCTGGAGGCGTTGAGGATCTTGTAGCCGTCCCAGGTGTGCCGCCAGATGTAGCGCACCCACACCCCGCGGAAGCCCGCCAACGGGCCGTTCTCGTCGGCCAGTTCGGTGCGCATCGCGCGCAGCGCGCGGTGCATCGCCCGGTAGCCGTCGATGACTTCCGCGGTGTACTGCCACGGGTCGGCCGTCCGCCCGTCGTGCACCGGCCGGTACGGGGGCAGCGGCAGCGTCGGCGCGTCCGGGTCGCCGTCCCAGCCGCCGGCCCGGGTGAGGCAGCCGATGTCGAGCGCGGGCTGGTCCTTGGCGGCCACCCACGGCTGGGCGGCCATCGCGGTGCGGACGACGGTGGCCTCCAGGACATCGAGCAGGCCGCGCTGTCCCGCGGGCAGGGCGGGAGGTGTCCGCACCCTCGGGTAGAGCAGGCACTCCAGGTCGGTGATGACCGGGTGCTCGCCGCTGGCCAGCAGATTGTCCGCCCACAGGTCGCGGCCTTCGAGCAGCTGCACCAGGCGGATCGTCATGCCGAGCCTGCGGTAGAAGCGGGCGAAGCCGGCGGTGTCGGCGCACGGGTCGGCGGCGACCAGCTCCTCCCAGCCGTACTCGCTCTCGCAGTCGGTGGCCAGCGCGCCGCCGAGGCCGCCGTCGCCGTGGTCGCTGCGCGGCAGCACCGTACGGGTCGGCAGGTCGAGCAGGCCGGACCCGGGGTGCGCGGCGGCGTACGCGTTGAGGTGCGCGACGACCTCCATGTACGCGGTGCCGTGCCGCATGTCCTTGGGCTTGTAGACCACGGCCTGGCCCCCGGCGAAGTGCAGCAGCGCCACGGAACGGCCGCCGGCGTGCCGGTCGCCCGCGTCGCCGCGGACGGACGCCAGGGCGCCCGGGTCCTGCCCGTCCCAGAGCGTGTCGCGCAGCAGCGCGCGGTCGGCGGCCAGGCGCGCGAACATCTCCAGGGTCACCCGCTGCCAGTTGCGGCAGACGACGCCGATCAGATAGCCGAGCGCGGGAAGCCGTTCCAGGCGGGCGAGCCAGCCCTGCGCGGAGGCGTCGAGGCCGCTGTGGCCGTCCCAGTCGTCGGCGCCGATCAGGCCGGTGGCGGCCTGGAGTTCGTGGCAGAAGGAGAGGCGGCACGCCTCGGTGAGCCGGCCCACGAGGTTGCCGTACAGGTCGTCGAGGGCGCCGCGCTCCACCGGTACGCCCAGCACGCCGCCGAGCGGTGCGGGCACCAACTCGCCCGCGGCGCGCCGGAAGGAAGCGGTGAGCGCGCCCGCGGCGGCGGTCGCCGCGTCCGGCGCGGCGGGCTGGGCGCGCAGGAAGGAGGCCAGCGCCTGCGCCCAGTCCGGCAGCCGTTCCGGGTCGCGCAGGGCGACCTTGCGCAGCCCGCTGCCGAGGGGGCGGCCGGTGGCCGCCAGGTGGTCGAGCAGCACCGCCGCACTGGCCTGGTCACCGGCGGCGCGCTGCAGCCACGTGCGCAGTGTGGCATTGGCGGCGGCCCGGTCCTCGGGCGGCTCGGTGGTGAACAGGGCGGTGGTTGAGGGTAGTTGGGGGGCGGACGCGGTGCGGTCGGGCGGTGTGGCGCCGGGTGACGCGAGGTCGGGCCGAGTGGTACCGGGGGCGGTGGTCGTGGGCGGCGCGGCGGCGGCCCGGTCGGGGAAGGCGGCGGCCTCCGCGATGACCGCGCGCAGCCGCTCGTCGCCGCGGTGGACGCCGGGCAACAGGCCCGCGTCCGTACGGGAGGAGCCGGCGGGACGGGGGGAATCGGCGGAGGCGGCGCCCGAGGCGGGCGTCCAAGCCTCGATGTCGAGCGTCATCTCACAGCTCCTGGGGTCGGACGAGACGGGTGAACAGCGGGTCGGAGTCGAGCAGGGAGTCGTAGCTGCCCTCGGCCGTCACACGGCCGCGGTCCAGCACGTAGATGCGGTCGGCGCGCCGGATGGTGCTCAGCCGGTGCGCGATCACCACGCGGGTACGGTCCAGCGCGGCGATGCCGTCCGCGACATGGCGCTGGGTGGCGTTGTCCAGGGCGGACGTCGCCTCGTCGAGCAGCAGGACGGCGGGGCGGCGGACCAGGGCGCGGGCCAGCAGCAGGCGTTGCACCTGGCCGCCGGAGAAGCCCTGCGCGTCCTCGCCGACGCGGGTGCCGAGGCCGAGCGGCAGCCTCCGCAAGTCGGCTGCGATCCCGGCGAGTTCGGCCGCCGCCCAGATGTCGGGCTCGGTGACGTCGGGGTCGGTGCCCGCCAGATTCTCCAGCAGACTGCCGCGCAGCAGCTTGCCGTTCTGCAGCACGGTGCCCAACTGCCGCCGCACCAGCCGGACATCGAGTCCTGCCAGGTCCTGGCCGTCGTAGCGTACGGTGCCGGTGTCGGGGTGCTCGAAGCCGAGCAGGACGCGGACGAGGGTGGATTTGCCGGCGCCCGACGGGCCGACGACGGCGACCATCTCGCCCGGCTCGGCGTGCAGGCTGACCCCGTCCAGGGCCTGGGCGCCCGCGCCGGGGTAGCCGAAGGAGACGGCCTCCAGGGCGATCGCGCCGCGCAGTTCGCCGGGGTCGGCGTGGCCGCGGGCGGCGGGCGTACGGCGGCCGGGGGCGGCGGGTCCCGCGCCGGGTCCGTCCGGGGCCGTCGCGGCGCCCGCGCTCTCGGCGGGTTCGGCGAGGATCGGGCGGAGCCGGTCGAGGACGGGGGCGATGCCGTACGCGGTCGCCGCCGCGTGCGTCACCTGGCCGAGGGCCAGGGCGACTTGGCCGGCGGCGATGCCCGCCGCCATCAGCCGTCCCGCGCTCGTACCGCCGCCCTCGGCCATGGCACCGGCCAGCAGCGCCGCGAGCAGCAGCGGCTGGAGGGCCGTGGTGAGCGCCGCCGAGTACGCGTCGGTGCGCATCGCGGCGGCGTCGGCGCGTTTCTGGGCGGCGAAGGGGGTGGCCCAGCGGGCGAACGCCTGGATCTCGCGGCCCGCGGTCTGGAGCTTGTCGATGCCGAGCATGAGGCCGTAGAGGGTGCCGTGCAGGCGGCCGTGCAGCGCGTAGACCTGCGACTCGTAGCGCTGGCGGCGGCGGCCGAGGGCGATCAGGACGGCGGTCACCAGCAGGGCGGCGGCCAGCAGCAGGCCGCCGAGCGTGAGGTCCACGGCGAGCAGTACGACGAGGCCGCTCATGGAGAAGAACGCGCCGAGGACCGCGCCGACCAGCACTTCGGAGAGGGCCTGCCGGGCCTCGGCGATGGCGTTGGCGCGGTGCACCAGGTCGCCGGTGCTGAAGTCCCGGAAGAAGCGGGCGTCGTGGTCCAACAGGCGGTCCCAGACGGCCGGTTCGAGGGCGGCCTGGAGGCGGCCGGTGAGGCGTACGGCGACGGTGTTGCGGACCAGGAGCAGCAGGCCGGCCGAGAGGGCGACGGCCGTCAGCAGGACGGCGAGCCACCGTACGGGGTGGCTGCCGGCCGCGACCAGTTTCGGCATCAGCAGGCCGGTGCTCAGCGGCACCAGCAGGCCGAGGACCGCCGAGGCGAGGCCGGCCGCCGCGAGCACCGCCACGTCCCGGCGGGCGCCGGGCGCGGTCAGCGCGAACCTCAGCAGCGCGCCGGGGGTCGGTGTGCCCGCGGGCAGCGGCCGGTACAGCAGATACGCCCGGCGGCTCACCGCCGGCCCGTTCCGCCGCCGCCCGCGGCCCACCGCCGGCAGCGCGACGGGCAGGCCGCTTTCGGCGTCGAAGCCGATCATCGGGCCGGTGATCCGCGTGATGTCCCCGCGGCCCGTACCAGGACCGGCCTCCGGCAGCGTCACCTGCCGCCATCTGATCCCCTGCTGCCGCAGCAGCGCGATCAGCGGATCGCGGGCCGCCCGCACCCCGGGCGGCACCCCGTCCGGCGCGACCCGCCCGAGCCCCGGTGCCACCGCCCGGTACGCGGCGAGCGCCGCCGCCACCGCGTCCGCCTCACCGGCGTCGCGATGACGTCGGGCGTCCCGTCCACCGGAGAGCGTCGCCAACGCCTCGTCGAGGGCTGCCTTGTTGGCGGCGGCCGTCCTGGGCAGATCTGCCAACGACCTTGCGGCAAGGGCATCCTGAGTGATCGTCATGACGCGCTCCCTGTCGTGCCGGTGGCCGCGCGGCGGCCGGTGTCGTCCGTGTTCCCGGGCCTCCCGCGACCCACCGCGCCGTCGGCGACTCCTGCCGCGGCCTCCTCCTCGCCTGCGGCCGATGCCTCCTCGTCCGACTCCGTCAGAAGGTCGCGGTAGGGGCCGTCGACGGCGGCGAGGGTCGCGGGGGTGCCGTGCTGGACGATGCGGCCGGCGTCGAGGACGATCACGCGGTCGGCGGATTTGATGGTGCTGAGGCGGTGGGCGAGGACGAGGCAGGTGGTGCCGCGGCGGCGGAGGTGGTGGGTGACCAGGGCCTCGGTGCGGGCGTCGAGGGCGGAGGTGGCCTCGTCGAGGACGAGGAGGACCGGGTCGAGGGCGAGGGCGCGGGCGAGTTCGAGGCGCTGGCGTTCGCCGCCGGACAGATTGCGGGCGCCTTCGTCGACGGTGCCGCCGTCGAGTCCGCCGCGTGAGCGGACGAGGTCGGCGGCCTCCGCATCGGCGAGCGCCCGGTGCAGGGCGGCCTCGTCGGCGGCGGGGTTCCAGAGCGTGAGATTGTCCCGGAAGGTGCCCTCGAAGAGCCGCAACTGCTGTTCCACGTACGCGACATGGGTGGTGACCAGGGCGCGCGGCACCTGTTCGCGCGGCTGCCCGTCGAGCAGCACCTCGCCGGACCACGGCCGCAGCACCCCGGCGGCGAGCCGCGCCAGCGTGGACTTGCCGCTGCCGGAGCCGCCGACGACAGCGACCCACTCGCCGGGCCGTACCGTCAGCGACACCCCGGAGAGCGTCGGCGGCCGGTTGGGGTCGTAGCCGAAGTCGACGTCCCGCAGTTCGAGGCCGCCGCGCAGCCCGGCCGGGCCCTCGGGCGCGTCGAGCACCGGGGTCAGATACGGGTCGGGCTCGGTGTGCTCGACGTCCTCCAGCAGCGCGGTCTGCGCCCGGGCGACGGTCAACTCCGAGCCGATGCCGACGAGTTGCGCGACCGGCAGCAGGAAGCCGTTGAGCAGCAGCAGATACGCGAGCAGCGTCCCGACCGGCAGCGAGCCGGCGAGCAGCAGCGACGTACCGGCGACCACGACGACCGCGCTCGCCGCCGTGTTGAGCGCGGTCGGCAGGGTCAGCGGGGTGACCACGGCGGCGGCCAGCGTCTGCGCGGTGTCCATGGCGCGCGCCTGCCAGCCCGCCCAGGCGCGGAAGAAGGACTCCTCGGCGCCCTCGGCCTTGATGGTCTCCATCGCGGACACCCCGGCGAAGGCGACGCCGTCCCGTTTGTACTGCTCGGAGTGGAGCCGGTGCAGCATGCCGCCGCGCCGTTTGGCGGCGAGCCGCAGCGCGAGCACGTCGAGGACGGCGACGGCCGCGGGCACCACCGACAGTTTCGGCGACAGCCACACCAGCGCGGCGAGGTTGACCGCCGCCCCGGCCGCCGCGGCGGCGGCGCCCGCGGCCCGGTAGGACAGCAGCGAGGCGAGTCCGTCGTTCATCTGGACGCGGGTGACCAGGCCGCCGAGCTGGCGGCGGTGGAAGAAGGAGCCGGGCAGCCGCAGCATCCGCCACAGGAAGGCCGACGACGAGCGCGCGGCCATCGACTCCAGCACCCGGTTGACCAGCGACTGCTGCACCCAGGTGCCGAGCAGCACCGCGCCCGCCGTGCCCGCGGTGGCCAGCACCAGCGGCAACGCCCAGTCGTGCGCGCCGCCTTCGGTGACATGCGTGAGATACGCGCGCAGAAGGAAGGACGCGGCGACCGCGGGAAGGGTCAGCAGGACAGCGGTGAGGACGGCGAGCAGCAGCGCGGGCGCGTACGGGCGGACCCGTGCGGCCAGCGCGCGCAGGAAGGGGAAGCGGACGCCGCCGAGTGCGAAGTCCGGGCCGGGCGCGAAGCCCACCGCGATGCCCGCGAAGGACTCCCAGAAGGTCTCGGGGGTGGTGCTGTAGGAGCCGAGCGACGGGTCGTTGACGTACACGCGCCCGCGCCGTATGCCTTCGTAGACCGCGAAGTGCGGTCCCGACAGCAGCACCATGGACGGCACGGTGACGGCGTCGAGGCCGAGCAGCGGGCCTTCGCCGCGTACGACGCGCCGGCCCTTGGCCGTCAGGCCGTAGCGCTTGGCGGCGCGCACCACCGCGGCGGCGCTGACGCCGTCGCGGGACACACCGCAGGCGCGGGACGCCTCGTGCAGGGTGGTGCGGCGGCCGAAGGCGCCGAGCACGACGGCCAGGCAGGCGGCGCCGCAGTCCTGCTCCTCCATCTGCGGCACGATCGGCGTCCGCAGGTGGCGGCGGGGCCGGCGGCGCAGCCGGTCCCGGAGCGTACGGGCGGGCGGGCCCGCCGGAGCGGTACGGCGGCCCCGCCCGCCCTGTCCCGGGACCGACTCGCCCTCGGGGGCGGGCTGTTCGGCGGGCGCGGCACCGTCCTCGGTACGGCGCCGGGCCCGTGTTGTGCCGATCCCGGCCGGCGCGTCGTCGGTGGCGGCGGGCGCGTTCTCCGTACGCCGCCCGGGGGTCGCGTCGTCGGTGCCCGCGGGTGCGGGTGGGCGGATGTCGAGGGTCATCGGCCGGCTCCCGTCGCGTCGAGCAGCACCTGGTAGGGGTGGCGGGCGCCGAGGTCGACGACCGCGTCAACGGCGGTGGGCACCTGTGCGGCGGCGGTCAACTCGGCGCTGTGGCCGACCGGTTGGGCGTACACCGTCCATACGGGCGTGGCGCCGTCGGTGGGCACGCCGGGTACGGGGACGGGGAGCGTGCCGTTGAGGGTGTCGGCGCGCGACGGGTACGGGGCCACGGAGGTGATCCGGAGCGTCACCGTGCCGTTCCGCAAGGGGAGTTGGACGCTCTGGCCGAGTTCGAGGCGGCCCAGCTGACCGGTGTCGGCGACGAAGAGCCGTACGGTGGCGGGCCCGCCGCTCGGGTCGAGGGCGATCACCCCGGTGCCGGCGACGGTCGGGCCGCCGGGTGCGGTGAGGACGGCGGTGACGGTGCCGTCGGCGGGGGCGGTGAGATCGGTCGGCGGGCCGTCGCCCGCCAGGACGGCGAGGGTCTGGCCCTTGGTGACCCGGCTGCCGGGGGCGACGAGCACGCGCTGTACGGAGCCGGGTGCCTCGGCCCTGGCCACCACGGGCGCGGCGCCGTGCGCGAGGACGCCGTGCAGCGTCATGGTGTGCGGCAGCGCGCCGGTCACGCCCCACGCAGTGCCGGCGCCGATCAGCAGCACCAGCGCGGCGACCGCCAGCCACAGCCGGCCGCCGATCAGCCGCACGGGGCGGTCCAGGCCGGGCTCGACGGCGGCGGTGGGCAGCGGGGCCGGGCCCGCTGCGCGTTCGGTTCCGGTCCGGGCCTCGGGCTCCACGGTGGTGGTCATCGCGCACCCGCTCCCGCACCGACGGTCTCCCGGCCGCCCGGGCCGCTCCCGGGCCCGTACGGTGGCGGCGCGGCGACCGGCGCCGGGTCAACCGCACGGCGTGGGCTGAGGATCGGCAGCGAGCGCAGGCCGCCGAAGACGAACTGCTCGCTCCACGGGGCGGTTTCCTCGGTCAGCGGGGTGCTGACCGTCCGCTCGGCGCCGGCCGCGGCCAGCAGCCGCAGGACGGCGCCGCCGGCCATCAGCGACAGGGGGGCGCCGAGGCAGTGGTGCGGCCCGTGGCCGAAGGCGAGGTGTCGCCGTTCGGCGCGGGCCGGGTCGAAGCGGTCCGGGTCGGGGAAGCGGCGCGGGTCGCGGTTGGCCGCCGCGTACAGCAGCAGCGTCACCGTGCCGGCGGGCAGGACGGTGCCGGCCACCGGGACGTCGCCGGTCAGCGCGCGGGCGCTGGCCCGTACCGGGCTGCCGAGGCGCTGGCACTCGTCGAACACCGCCTCGGCCGTCTCGGGCCGGTCGCGGACGAGGTCGAGCGCGCCGGGCGTGGTCAGCGAGTGCCAGACGGCCACGGCGAGTCCGGAGGTGAGCGTCTCCAGGCCGTTGGCGAGCAGCATCACGACGAAGGCGAGCAGGTCGTCGGAGTCGATCTTCCCGGCGGCGCGGGCCACCGTGAGTTTGCTGATCAGGTCGTCGCCGGGGTCGGCGGCGCGGCGCGCGCACAACTCCTCGACGTAGTCGCGGAATTCCTCGAACTCCGCGTCGAAGGCGGCGGTCTCCTCCGGCCCGGCGTGCGGGTCGAGCAGCGAGCGGGCGACGAGCGCGGCCCAGCCGGTGACCCGGTGCCGGTCGTGCTCGGGGATGTCGAGGATCGCGCAGGAGACCGCCACCGGCAGCGGTACGGCGAAGTCCGCGACCATGTCGAACGAGCCTGCGGCGAGCAGCGGTTCGAGCAGCCGCTCGGCGGTGTCGGTGATCCGGCCCCTGATCGCGTCGAGCCGGCGCGCGCTGAAGGCCGCCGTGGCCAGCCGCTTGAGCCGGGAGTGGTCGGCGCCGTCGCGCAACGGCAGCATCCGCGCGACGACTTCGGCCAGCCGGGACGTGCCGGGGCGGGCGATGCCGACGGCGGCCGGGTCCACGACGGTGCCGGGGTGCATGAGGACGGTGACGATCTCGTCGTAGCCGGAGACCACGGTGACCCGTCCCAGGTCGAGCACGGGGGCCTCGGTGAGCAGACGTCGGTAGAGCCGGGGCGGATCGTGGCGCGCGGCCGGGCTCTGGATGAACCGCGCGAGCTCGTGCCGGAGGCTGTCCATCCCGGCGCTCCTTGTCCTGTTGTCCTGGTCGGATCCTGGTCGGGGGCAAGTCGGTGCTGGAGAAGGGGGATTGAGAAGGGTCTGCGGGGGCGGGAGCACCTGGTGCAGGCGAGGCGACGGGGGTGCCGCGGCAGGGGGCGAGGGCATCGCCCCCTGGCCGCGGCACTGGTCCCTCACGTCACGCCGGGTCGCCGGCGTGCGGTCGTGCACCAGTGGTGCGCCCTGATCCGGTCGTGCGTCGTACCGTTCCGTTCAGTGCGCGGCCGTGCCGTCAGCTCAGTTGGAGAGCGAGCTGAAGGACGAGACCGGGCAGGCCGCGGAGGCCAGCGAGCTGACGCTCAGACCGCCGGAGACCGAGTCCAGCTCCTCGACCTCGATGTCGAACTGCTCGGTGCCCTCGGCCGCGGGGGTCTCGACGATCTCCTGGTTGTCCGCCATGACGGTTTCCCTTCGCTGGGTCCGGAACGCTTTTCCCGGGGCTTTTCCCCGGCCGTTCCGGCGACGAGACAAATATGCATCGCATTCCCGTTCGCACATCAGTGGGAGACGTCATCGATTCGCGATGGAAAATGTCACACGGCCCGGCCATGACATTTTGCACCCCTCCCGCCGGGCGTACGTCACCCTCCCCAGAAGACCATGAATCAGCAGGTCAGAGCAGCTATGACGGAGCCAGGGGAAAGCGCGGTACGGCCTTGCCACGCGCCCCGGAATTCCTGCACTCTGTATTCATGAGAGAAAATCCCACCTTCCGGCAGAAAGACCGGAGCACGAGTCCCGCCGTGGACGTGCGGGAACTCCAGCAGTTCTACGGAACGTACGAGGCGGTGCGCGGTGTCTCGTTCACCGTCGCGCGGGGCGAGCTGTTCGCCCTGCTCGGTACCAACGGCGCGGGCAAGACCACCACGCTGGAGGTGATGGAGGGGTATCGCGCGCCGGGCGCCGGCACGGTCCGGGTGCTCGGCCTCGACCCGTACCGCGACGGGCCGCAGGTGCGCCGCCGGATCGGCGTGATGCTCCAGGAGGGCGGTTTCTTCCCGGAGTTGACGGTGCGGGAGACGGTCGACTGCTGGCGCGGCTTCATCAGCGGCGCCCGCAGGACCCGGGAGGTGCTCGACCAGGTCGATCTGGCCGGGCGCGCCGGCGTCCGCGTCGGCCAGCTCTCCGGCGGCGAGCGCCGCCGGCTCGACCTGGCGCTCGCCGTGCTCAACGGGCCGGAACTGCTCTTCCTGGACGAGCCGACCACCGGCATGGACCCCGAGGCCCGCCGCAACACCTGGCGGCTGGTCGAGGAGCTGCGGGCGAACGGCACCACGGTGGTGCTGACCACCCACTACCTGGAGGAGGCGCAGCAGCTCGCCGACCGCGTCGCGATCATGACGCGCGGCCGGATCGCCGCCGCCGGGACCGTCGCCGACGTGCTGTCCGGGCGCGGCGCCACCATCACCTTCCGGGTCCCGGCCGGTCTGCGCGCCGACGACCTCCCCGCGCTCCCGGCCCCCGGCGGCGCGCCCGCGCTGACCGGCGGGGATCAGGGGGTGCCGCGGACCGCCACGTACGCGGTGGACCGCACCGGGCCCGCGCTGGCCGCCCTGCATCGCTGGGCCGCCGGGCGGGACGTCGAACTCGACGGCATCGAGGTGCGCACCGCCTCCCTCGAAGACGTCTTCCTGGCGCTCGCGGAAGAGGGCGGGACCGCGCGGGCGGAACAGACCGAACAGGCCGGACGGAAGGCGGGCATCCGATGACCGACACCCATCTGCGGGCGGGCGGCGCCGTACGCCGTCGTCCGGCGCCGACCGCTCCCGATGCGGCGGCGGCTCCGTCGCGGATCCGCGCCCTCGGCTACTTCCGTGGTCAATTCCTGCTGTCCTGGCGGGTGTTCTGGCGCAACCGGCGCTCGACCTTCATCGGATTCCTGCTCCCCGTCCTGCTCGACCTGGTGGTGGCGGCACCGCTGCGGGACCGCACGATCGGCGGGGTGAACGCCGCCGGCTACACCACGATCGGCTTCATCGGCCTGGCGATGGTCACCTCCTTCGTCAATCTGCTCACCGCGGTGGTGTCCCGGCGCGACGAGCTGGTGCTCAAGCGGCTGCGCGGTACGGAGGTGCCGCCGTGGGCCGTCTTCGCCGGGCAGCTGGCGGGCGGCGCGGTGGTGCTGCTGATCCAGACGGTGATCCTCGGCGGGGTGTCGGTGGTGTGGTTCCACGCGCCGCCGCCCGCCGACCCGGTGCTCTTCCTGGTGGCGCTGGCGGCCGGCTACCTGGTCTTCGGGCTGCTGGCGCTCGCCCTGTCCGGCTTCACCCCGGGCACGGAGACCGCTCCCCTGGTCGCCACGCCGGTACTGCTGCTGTGCATGTTCGGCGCGGGCGTCTTCACCCCGCTCCAGTCGCTGCCCGGGCCGCTGCGCCCGCTCGCCGCCGACCTGCCGCTGGCGCCGGTGATCAAGGCGCTGCGCACCGGCTGGTTCGGGCGCGGCTTCGGCCACGAGACCTGGGACGGCGCCGCCCTGCACCGGCTGGGCGTACTGGACGGCTGGCAGTCCGCCGGGCCGAGCCTGCTGATCACGGCCGCGTGGGCGGCGGCGGCCGTCATGGTCACCCGGCGCCGCTTCCGCTGGGAGCCGCGCCGGGACTGAGATCCCGGGTCCGGGGCGGCATCGGCATCGGCATCGGCATCGGCATCGGGACGGCGGTATCGGGGCGGAAAAAATAATTCCGCCCGGGTGTCGATTCCGGGGCGGGCCGTTCGACGCGTATGCAGAGGGGCGGAGAGCAGCCCCCAGGACGGACCCGCCGTCCGCACCGAGAAGGGACGACCACCATGCGTTACATGATGCTGCTGAAGCTGGACCCGAGCGCCGCGCCGAGCGGCGGCCCCAGCGAGGAGCTGATGGAGGAGATGGGCAAGCTCATCGAGGAGATGACGCGGGCCGGGGTGCTGCTGGACACCGCGGGGCTGCGGCCGCTGGAGGAGAGCACCGCGATCAGGCTCGCGGGCGGCAGGCAGACGGTGGTGGACGGGCCGTTCACCGAGTCCAAGGAGATCGTCGGCGGCTACGCGATCCTCCAGGCCAAGTCCAAGGAGGAGGCCGTGGAGTGGGCCTCGCGCTTCCTGGCGATCCACGGCGACGAGTGGGAGATGACCGCGGAGGTCCGGCAGCTGGAGGAGCCCGCGTAACCGTGTGACACGGCGCCGCGCCGGGTGTCCGCTTTGCGCGGGCGCCCGGCGGCTGCTGTCATGGGTGGTCGTGACAGCTTCAGCCTCCGGCCCGCGCCCGGCCGACGACGGCGCCCGTACGCGAGAGGACGGCGCCGGTGGCCGTACGCGCGAGGACGCCGACGGCGCCGACGGCCGTACGGGGGACGAGCGCGCCCGGCGGGCCGTGGACGCGGTGTGGCGGATCGAGTCGCCGCGGCTGATCGCGGGGCTGACCCGGATGGTCCACGACCTGGGCGTCGCCGAGGAGTTGGCGCAGGACGCGCTGGTCGCGGCGCTGGAGCAGTGGCCCGCGTCCGGGGTGCCGCGCAATCCCGGCGCCTGGCTGATGACCACCGCCAAACGGCGGGCCGTCGACCTGATCCGCCGCAATGAGACCTTCGCGCGCAAACTCGCCCTGCTCGGGCACGAGTTGGAGACGGCGCAGGGTGCGGCGGTCTTCGACCCGCCCGGACCGGCCGACCCCGAAGCGATCGAGGACGACCTGCTGCGGCTGGTCTTCACCGCCTGCCACCCCGTCCTCTCGCGCGAGGCGCGGGTCGCGCTGACACTGCGGCTGCTCGGCGGCCTCACCACCGAGGAGATCGCCCGCGCCTTCCTCGTCCCCGAGTCCACCGTCGCCCAGCGGATCGTCCGCGCCAAGCGCACCATCGCCAAGGAGAAGGTGCCCTTCGAGGTGCCGGCCGGCCCCGAACTGGCCGAGCGGCTCGCGTCCGTCCTCGAGGTCGTCTACCTGATCTTCAACGAGGGGTACGCCGCGACCGCCGGCGACGACTGGATGCGGCCGGGGCTCTGCGAGGACGCCCTGCGGCTGGCCCGCGTCCTGGCCGGGCTGATGCCCGGGGAGCCCGAAGTGCACGGGCTGGCGGCGCTGTTGGAGATCCAGGCGTCGCGGGCCGCGGCCCGCACCTCCGCCACGGGGGCGCCCGTGCTGCTGCTCGACCAGGACCGGTCGCGGTGGGACCACCTGCTCATCCGGCGCGGGTTCGCCGCTCTGGCCCGGGCGGAGGCGGTGCGCGAGGGGCGGCCGCGCGGGCCGTATGTCCTCCAGGCCGCCATCGCGGCGAGTCACGCTTCCGCGATTCGGGCGGAGGAGACGGATTGGGCGCGGATCTCCGCTCTTTACGACGCGCTGGTGGGGGTGACGGATTCGCCCGTCGTCGAGCTCAACCGGGCGGTGGCCGTTTCCATGGCGCTCGGGCCGGGGGCGGCCCTTCCTCTCGTCGATGCTCTTGTCGCCTGCGGCGCGCTTCGTGACTATCACCTGCTGCCGAGTGTGCGCGGCGACCTTCTTCTGCGGCTCGGGCGCCGCCGTGAGGCCGCTGCCGAATTCGCCCTCGCCGCCTCCCTGACCCGCAACTCGGCCGAACGTGCCCTCCTCTCGGCCCGCGCCGAGTCCGCCCGCTCCTCCCCCGCGGAGGGCGGTACCTGATCTCCTGCGGAGTGCGGCGTGTAATGCCTCCGGCAGAGGACGGTAACCATCAGGGGCGCGGGGAACTGCGCGCTGGGGGCACCCCCGGCCGAAGGCTGGGGGACCGCGCGGGGCTGCGGCTGACAAATCGCCCCCAGCGGGGCAGACGCTGTTGTTTTTGCGACCACCGGCCGGTGGGGGCGGGCCGCGCAGTTCCCCGCGCCCCTAACGGGGCATCCCACTTCCGCCAGCGCAGCGCCGCGTCCCCGCGCCCCTAAAAGACCTGACTCACCGCACTCCGCAGGAGACCTCAGCCACCGCCTGCCGAAAAGGCACCGTCCTCCGCAGGAGACATCGGGCACGCGCGGGTACTGGGGCGGCGCCGCGGATTGACGACGGGTCAGGGCGGGCACGAAGACGGTTCGGGGTTTTCCGTTGATTGGTGACCGCACTCCGCAGGAGGACATGTGCCGGACTCACGTACCGCGGCGCTGCGCGCCCCGCACCGGGCCGAGGTGGAACGACTGGTGGAGCGGGCGGTCGCCCAGGAGGGCCCGGCCGTGGACGGGAAGGCGCTGCTGGCCCGGGCGTTGGAGCGGCTGGAGGAGATCGCCGCGCCGGCCGAGGAGGAGTACGCGGCGTATGTGCGGGCGCTGGACGCGGAAGCGGCGGAACCGAAAGCGGCCACCCGGCCGCAGGCCGGGAAGCAGGGCCTGGTCGCCGGGGTGACGGCGGCGGTGGCGTTCGGGGTGGACCTGGGGTACGGGCTGGCGGCGGGCCCGGCGCTGGTGACGGGCCTCGCGGTGGGCGCGGCCGGGGCGGTCACGCTGACCGGGGTGGCGGGCCGCGGGCGGAGCCGGGCGGGCGGACAGCCGGGCGGCTCCGAGCAGTTGCGGCTGCTGTGGCTGGCGGCGCTGGACCGCCGCGGAGTGCGGCCGTTCATCGAGGCGCAGCGCGCGATGGTGGCGGCGCCGCCGCGCAAGAAGACGGCGAAGGTGCCGGGCCAGTCGGCGCCGCCGCGCCGCCCGGGCGGCGGCGACCGGAGCGCGGCGGCCAGGACCCGGGCGCTGCTTGAGCAGTCCTTCGGTCATCTGCCGGACGCGGAGGGCCCGTTCACCGGCCGCCGCGCGCATGTGGCGCGGATCGCGCAGTGGGTGCACCAGGCGCGCGCGTCAACGGGCGTGCACCCGACGGTCGTTGTGCTGCACGGCCCGGCGGGCAGCGGCCGTACGACGCTGGCGGTGCGTACCGCCCAGCAGTTGCGGGACCAGTTTCGCGGCGCGTGCGTGGTGGATCTGCGCGGGGCGAGCGACGGCAGGACACCGCTGCCGACCCGGGAGGCGCTGCTGCACCTGCTCAACCGTTTCGGGGCGCCGCGCGACCAGCTCCTCTTCCGTGAGCGGCAGAATCAGGAACAGCATCTGCGGCGGCTCAGCGAGCAGTACCAGCAGCACCTCACCGGCGTGCCCGTGGTGATCGTGCTGGACGACGCGACGGACGCGGCGCAGGTGCGGGCGCTGGTGCCCGAGCGCTCCGAGAGCCTGGTGCTGGTCACCTGCCGGGAGCCGTTCGACCTGGCGGAGCTGGCGGTGCCGGGCGCGGCCGTGCACAGCCTGGACGTCGGCCCGCTGGATCTGGACGACACGGTGGAGCTGCTGGGCGAGTTGGCGGACGCGGCCGGTACGGCGGGGGCGCGCCCGGAGGAGGCGGACCGGCTGCGCCGGCTGTGCGCGGGCCTGCCGATAGCGCTGCGGATCGCGGGGTCGGCGCTCGCCGATCACCGGGGCGCGGCCGGACTGGCCGCGGATCTGGAGGTGTTCGGGCCGCGCGACCCGGTCGACCGGGTGCTGGCGCTGCGCTACCACGACCAGCCGGAGCCCAACCGGCGGCTGCTGCGCCGCCTCGCGCTGGCCGGGCGGGCCAGTTTCGGCGCGGCAGCGGCGGCGGCGCTGATGGCCACCGACGAGCGGGAGGCGGCACGCCGGCTGGACGAGCTGGCGGCGGCGGGCCTGATCGAGAACGTCCGCGGCAGCCGTTACCGCCCGCACGACCTGGTCCGCGGCTTCGCGGCCGAGCGGCTGCTGGACGAGGAGGATCCGGTGGAGCGGGCCGCCGCGCACGAGCGGCTGATCCGGTCGTACGCGGATCTGGCGAACACCGTGATCCGGCTGGTGGAGGGCAAGACCTCGACCCGGGCGGGCCGCTTCGGGCAGCACGGCTTCGCCTCGCTGGAGCTGGCGCTGCGCTGGCTGGACGAGGAGTCCAGTTTCATCACGGCCGCGCTGCGCGACACCGAGGGCGTGGACCGGGCGGCGGTGCAGTCGCTGCTCGGCGCGCTGTGCGACTACTGCCTGCTGCGCGGCGACCTCTACCGGCTGGGCGAGATCAGCGAGTTGGCGCAAGGACGGCAGCCGGGCCAGCAGAAGTCGGGTCCCGACGAGGACCGTTCGGTGCTGGTGCGGTCGGTGCAGTGGCGTACGGGCATCGCGGCGCGGCAGCTCGGCGAGCTGGACAAGGCGCGCTCCACGCTGACGTCCGTGGTGGACCTGTACTTCGAGGCGCAGCACCCGTCGGGCGCGGCCCGCGCGCTGGACAGCCTCGGCATCACCTTGCACCACCAGGGCAATCTGCGGGAGGCCGAGCGCAAGCTGCGCGAGGCGCTGGAGATCCAGACCGGGCCCGGGCTGGACGAGGACCGGGCGTGGACGCTGCACGCGCTGGCCGCCGTACTGCGCGACTTGGGGCAGGTCGGCAAGGCGCTGGAGCTGCTGCACGAGTCGCTGGCGCTGCACCGCGAGAACGAGAGCGTGCAGGGCGAGGCGTGGGCGCACCTCCAGCTCGGGCAGGTGTATCTGTTGCTGGGGCGGGCCGACGCCGGTGAGGCGGAGCTGCGGGCGGCCGGGCAGGCGTACGCGCTGGCCCGCGACACCCGCGGCGGCGCGTGGACGGCGACGCAACTGGCCCGGGCGCTGCTGCTGCGCGGCGAGGCGCGGGAGGCGGCCCGCGAGCTGGACGAGGCGGTGCAGCGGCACCGGGCAAGCGAGGACGCGCGCGGGGAGGCGTGGACGCTGTACTACCTCGGGCACGCGCTGGAGGAGTGCGGCGACTCCGACGCGGCGCTGCGGACGCTGGAGCGGGCCCGCACGATGTTCTCGCGGATGCGGGACGTGTACGGGCTGGCCTGCGCCCGGCACCACTCCGCGCGGGTCACCCGCGATCAGCGGGCGGCGCGTACCGGGAATCTGCGCAACAGCGGTTTCGCCCGGCAGCTGCTTCAGGACGCCCGGCAGGATTTCCGGCGGATCGGGGTCGAGCACGGCGAGGCGTGGTCGTGCGTCGAGCTGGCCGTCATCGACGCCGGGAACGGGCGGCTCGTCGAGGCCACGACGCTGCTCGACGAGGCGGTCGAGCTTTTTGAGGGGCTCGGGGATCTGCGTGGGCGGGACTGGGCGGTCTTTCTGCGTGCCACCGTCCAGCCCCTGCTCTCCGCCGACGGCGCGGCCGCGGCCCGTGCCGCGCTCGCGTCCCTGCGCGCCGACGCCTTTCCGGGACGCGATCCCGACCTCGACGAATACGTCGAGGCTTTCGCCGTCCTTCTCGACCGCGGCACCCTCTCCCCAGGCTCCGCCTGGGACACCTGGCGCCTCGGCATGACGCCCGGCCGCGCGGCCCGCATGACCATGGCTCTCCGACCCGAGGTTGCGTAAAAGGGGTGCCCCTGTCCCCGCACGCTGCGGAGGAGGGATGCCCCTTCAGGGGCGCGGGGAACTGCGCGGCCAGCCGCAGCGCGCCTTCAGACAAAAAGCCGCCCCCAGCGGGGCAGACGCTGTTTGTTCTGCGATCACCGGGCCGGTGGGGGCTGGTCGCGCAGTTCCCCGCGCCCCTGATGGTTACCGTCCTCCGCAGGGGTGCGGGTACAGGGGCCGGGCCCCTACGGCGCGACGTCTTCCTTGGGGGCGGGCGCGGGGGCGCGCTCGTCCTCGGCCCGGGCCGGGGCCTTTTCCGGCTCTTCGACGAAGTCAATCCTCTTCATCTGCTTGCCCATGTTCTTCATGAGCAGCCACAGCCCGATGGCGATGGCCGCGAAGATCACGAAACCGAGGAGCCCCGGCGTCACCTTGTCCTGGTTCAGCTCGCCCGAGGCGAGCGGGACCAGCGTATTGAGTCCGTGGGAAGCGTTCACGCCACCCATTGTCGCTCAGGCCGTCCGGACGCCCGCAAAGAGGTCGTCCTCGGGGAGGGAGGTGTCCACCCGGGACTTGGCGAGCTCGTAGTCCTCGGTGGGCCAGACCTCCCGCTGGACGTCCATCGGGACGCGGAACCAGCCGCCGTCGGGGTCGATCTGGGTGGCGTGCGCGAGCAGCGCCTTGTCGCGGATCTCGAAGAAGTCGGCGCACGGCACGTGGGTGGTGAGCTGCCGCTCGGGCCGGTCGAACTCCTCCCAGCGCTTGAGCCACTCCTCGTACGGCGACTCCAGGCCGCGGGCGAGCAGCGCCTCGTGCAGGGCGAGGGTGCGCGCCTTGTTGAAGCCCTGGTTGTAGTAGAGCTTCAGCGGCGTCCAGGGCTCCCCGGCCTCCGGGTAGCGCTCGGGGTCGCCGGCCGCCTCGAAGGCCGCCATCGAGATCTTGTGGGTCATGATGTGGTCGGGGTGCGGGTAGCCGCCGTTCTCGTCGTACGTGGTCATCACGTGCGGCCGGAACTCGCGGATCAGCTTCACCAGGGTGCCCGCGGCGACGTCGACGTCCTGGAGCGCGAAGCAGCCCTCGGGCAGCGGCGGCAGCGGGTCGCCCTCGGGCAGGCCGGAGTCGACGTAGCCGAGCCACGCCTGGCGCACGCCGAGGATCTGCCGGGCCTCGTCCATCTCCTTGGCGCGTACTTCGTGGATGTGTTCCTCGATATAGGGGTCGCCCTGGAGTTTGGGGTTGAGCACCGAGCCGCGCTCGCCTCCGGTGCAGGTCGCGACCAGTACGTCCACCCCCTCGGACACGTACTTGGCCATCGTGGCGGCGCCCTTGCTCGACTCGTCGTCGGGGTGGGCGTGCACGGCCATCAGTCGAAGCTGCTCAGTCAAGGCTTGGTCCTCAAGTCTTCGGGGTCCGAGCGGTGCCGAGCCCCCGTCTCCTAGGCGCCTCCGTCGGCAAAGAGGGCGCCTTCTATAGTGACCGAGTGAGGGGACGAATAATTCCGCCGTCCCCGCTCGGGAGGAAAGCCTATGACCGCCGTGGGGTCCAGTGAGCCGGACGCCCGGCCCGCCCTGCCCGACGGCAGGTACGGACCCGGCGCCGACGCCCGTGCCGACCGCAAACTGCGGATCGCGGCCGTCGTCCTCGGCGCCCTGACCGTCCTGGGCGTCGGCTGGTACGGCTGGCACGCGATCACCGACAGCAAGGTCAGCGCCCAGGTCGTGGCGTTCAAGGTGGACTCCGACCAGCAGGTCAGCATCCATCTGGAGGTCCACAAGGACGCCGGTACGGTCGCGGTCTGCACCGTGCGGTCGGTGGACTCCGACCACAACGAGGTGGGGCGCAAGGACGTCCGCCTCGCCCAGCACGCCAAGCAGGTCGACACGATCGTGGAGGTCCGCACGACGGGCCGCGGCGAGACCGGCGAGCTGGTGAGCTGCGAGAAGGCCCCGCAGGGCTGATCGAGGGCCGGGCGCCACGACTGCACCGGCGTTCGTTTCCCGTCCCCTTGGACGACGAGTAATTGTTAGGCTCGTGGTTTCGTCCCGGCGACCGGTGGCAATGGAGTTCATCATCGGGGCGCGCCCCGGCACCGGCCGTGGGGACGAGCCGCCGGCCGTAGGGGTGCGGCGGTCCACACACCGTTCCGCGGGGTTTCCGCGGGGCAGGCACACGGCATGACCAGTACCGACGAGGAGCACCTGTGACCCAGACCAGCGAGAACGTCACCTGGCTGACCCAGGCGGCGTATGACCAGCTCAAGGCCGAGCTGGAGCATCTGTCTGGTCCGGCGCGCGCCGAGATCGTCGCCAAGATCGAGGAAGCCCGCCAGGAAGGCGATCTCAAGGAGAACGCCGGCTATCACGCGGCGCGTGAGGACCAGGGCAAGCTGGAGCTGCGCATCCGGCAGCTCAACCAGATCCTGGAGTCCGCGAAGGTGGGCGAGGCCCCGGCCGACGACGGGGTGGTGGCACCGGGCATGGTGGTGACCATCGCCTTCGACGGCGACCCGGACGACACGATGACCTTCCTGCTGGGCTCGCGCGAGGGCGTCGCCGGCGACCTGGACACGTACTCGCCGCAGTCCCCGCTCGGCCGCGGTGTCACGGGCAAGAAGCCCGGCGAGGACGCCACGTACGAGCTGCCGAACGGCAAGAGCGCGTCGGTGAAGGTCCTCGATGTGAAGCCGTACCAGGGCTGAGCCCGCGAGACATGCGGTGAGCCCCGGCCGTCGGGGGACGACGGCCGGGGCTTTGACGTACCTCGTACGAGTACGCCGTTACGCCGTCGCCGAGCGGTACTTGCTGACCGCCCAGGTGCGGAAGACGACGATGATCACCACGGACCAGGCGAGCGACGCCCACACCGGGTGCTCCATCGGCCAGGCGCCGGACGGCGACACGCCCGGATTGCCGAAGAGCACGCGGCACGCCTGCACGGTGGCGCTGAACGGGTTCCAGTCCGCTACCGGCTGCAGCCAGCCCGGCAGGTTCGAGGAGTCCACGAACGCGTTGGACACGAAGGTGACCGGGAAGAGCCAGACCAGGCCGCCGGAGGTGGCCGCCTCCGGGGTGCGCACCGACAGGCCGATCAGCGCGCCGATCCAGGAGAAGGCGTAGCCGAGCAGGAGCAGCAGGGCGAAGGCCCCGAGCATCTTCGGGATGCCGTTGTGCACCCGCCAGCCGACCAGCAGGCCGACGACCGCCAGGACGACGACGGTGAGCGCGGTCTGCACCGAGTCGGCGAGCGTACGGCCGGTGAGGACGGCGCCGCGGGCCATCGGCAGCGACCGGAAGCGGTCGATCAGGCCCTTGTTCATGTCGTCCGCGATGCCGGCGCCCGCGCCGGCGGTGGCGAAGGTGACGGTCTGCGCGAAGATGCCGCCCATCAGGAACTCGCGGTAGTCGGAGGCGCTGAGCGAGCCGCCGACCGACACGGAGCCGCCGAAGACGTAGCTGAACAGCACCACGAACATGATCGGCTGGACGAGTCCGAAGATCACGACTTCCGGGATGCGCATCATGCGCAGCAGATTGCGCTTGGCGACGACCAGCGAGTCCCGGGCGGACTGGACGACGCCGCCCACGCCCTTGGGCGCCTTGGTGGTCATGACATCGGTGGCGGCGCTCACTTGACGGCCTCCTTGCGGGAACCGGCACCCTGTCCGGCGGTGGTCTCGGACTCCTCGTCGGTGTCCTTGTCCTGCTCGGCCGCGTGGCCGGTCAGCGAGATGAAGACGTCGTCGAGCGTGGGGCGGCGCAGACCGATGTCGTCGATCTCGATGCCCTGGGTGTCCAGTTCGCGGATCACCTCGGCCAGCAGCTTGGCGCCGCCGGTCACCGGGACGGTGATCTTGCGCTGGTGCTCCTCGATCTTGGCGTCGCCCTTGCCGAAGCCGGTCAGGGCGCGGGCCGCGTCGGCGATCCGGTCCCGCTCGTGCACGACGACCTCGACGCGCTCGCCGCCGGTCTGCGCCTTGAGCTGGTCGGAGGTGCCGCGCGCGATGACCTTGCCGTGGTCGATGACGCAGATGTCGTGCGCGAGGTGATCGGCCTCCTCCAGATACTGGGTGGTGAGCAGCAGCGTGGTGCCGCCGGCCACCAACTCCTGGATGACCTCCCACAGTTGCTGCCGGTTGCGCGGGTCGAGGCCGGTGGTCGGCTCGTCCATGAACATCACCGGCGGGCTGACGACGAGGGCCGCGGCGAGGTCGAGGCGGCGGCGCATGCCGCCGGAGTAGGTCTTGGAGGGGCGGTTGGCGGCCTCGGTGAGGTTGAACCGCTCCAGCAGTTCGTCGGCCCGGGCCCGGGCGGCCTTGGCGCTCATCTGGTAGAGCTGGCCGACCATCTGGATGTTCTCCCGGCCGGTCAGGTACTCGTCGACCGCCGCGAACTGGCCGGACAGGCCGATGTGCCTGCGGACCTCGTTGGGGTGTTTCAGTACGTCGATGCCCGCGACGACGGCGCTGCCGCTGTCGGGTTTGAGGAGTGTGGTCAGGACCCGGACGGCGGTGGTCTTCCCCGCGCCGTTCGGCCCGAGCAGCCCGAGGACCGTGCCCTCCGGCACGTCGAGGTCCACTCCCCCCAGTGCCTTGACATCGCCGAAGGTCTTCACGAGACCTTCCGCATAGATGGCGCCCGGCATTTCGTCACTCCTGTCGGTTGCTGGGTCCAGCTCTCACGGGGTTCGACCGACCGAACGGCCGAAACTCATCGCTCGCCGCACGGTCCGCCCGTGAGTGAACGCGAGAATGACAGACGCGATATATCGCGTCAAGTGAATTACCCGCGCCACGCGGAGGAGACCACCGCGAGGGCCCGGGACAGCCGCCCGGGCCCGGGTGCGCGGGTCAGCGGGTCGACGGGTCGACGGGTCAACGGATCAACGGATGACGGTGTAACCGGCGTTCTCCAGCGCCTCGCCGACCGCGACGCAGTGCTCGGGCCCCTTCGTCTCCAGGTGCACCTCGACCTCGGCCTCGGTCAGGCCGAGCCGGGGGTCGGTGCGGACGTGGCTGACGTCCAGGACATTGGCGTCCGCGAGGGACAGGACGCCGAGGAGGGTGGCGAGGGCGCCGGGACGGTCGGTCAGCCGCAGCCGCAGCGAGAGGTAGCGGCCGGCCGCCGACATGCCGTGCCGCAGGATGCGCTGCATCAGCAGCGGGTCGACGTTGCCGCCGGACAGGACGGCGACGACCGGGCCGCGCATCGCCTCGGGGGCGGCCAGCAGCGCGGCGACCGGACTGGCGCCGGCCGGCTCCACGACCAGCTTGGCCCGCTCCAGGCAGAGCAGCAGCGCGGAGGACAGCTGGTCCTCCGACACGGTCACGACCTCGTCGACCAGATCGCGGACCAGCGCGAACGGTATGTCGCCGGGCCGGCCGACCATGATGCCGTCGGCCATCGTGGCGACGGAACCGAGCGCGACGGGGCGGCCGACCGCGAGCGAGGGCGGGTACGCCGCAGCGCCCGCCGCCTGCACACCGACGATCCGCACGTCGGGGCGGAGCGCCTTCACCGCGAGGGCGAGGCCGGCCGCGAGACCGCCGCCGCCGATGCCGACGACGATCGTGCCGACCTCCGGGCACTGCTCCAGGATCTCCAGGCCCACCGTGCCCTGCCCGGCGATGATGTCCGGGTGGTCGAAGGGGTGGATGAAGACCGCGCCGGTCTCCTCGGCGTACGCGATGGCCGCGCGCAGCGTCTCGTCCACGACCGCGCCGTGCAGCCGCACCTCGGCGCCGTAGTCGCGGGTCGCGGCGACCTTGGGCAGCGGCGCGCCGACGGGCATGAAGACGGTGGAGCGCACGCCGAGCAGCGAGGCGGCCAGCGCGACGCCCTGGGCGTGGTTGCCGGCGCTGGCGGCCACCACACCGGCCGCCCGCTCCTCCGGGCTGAGCCCGGCGATCCGGACGTACGCGCCACGGATTTTGAAGGAACCTGTGCGTTGCAGATTTTCGCATTTGAGGTGCACGGGTGCTCCGACCAGCGACGACAGATGGCGGCTGCCTTCCATCGCGGTGATACGGGCCACCCCGGAGAGCATTTTGTGCGCTCCTCGCACGTCATCGAGGGTGATCGAAGGGGACGCTGCGGGCACCGAACTGTCCATGGGCCCAGTCTCCCAGCTTCCGCGGCCCTCCACTGCCCGGGGGCACGGGTGTCACGCGGGGGCCGCGAAGCGTGACAGGACCGCGGCGGTACGGAGTCGCGGATTGCCGGGGAAGGGTCACGAGCCCTGCCGCGCCGCGTACTCTTCTCCCAACTTCCCGCTTCCCGTCCCCCTTCACAGGACCGACAGAACGCGAGCTTCAAGGTCATGTCCAACCCCACGGAGACCTCGGCCGAACTCCTTGAGCGCCTCCAGCACCAGGTCGCGCTTTTCGCCCGCCGCGCGGAACAGACGCGGCTGGGCGGTGTCGGCAAGGCCCGCAACTCCATGGACCGCGCCGCCTATCTGCTGCTCAACCGGCTCGACCGGGAGGGCCCGATGGGTGTCAAGGCGCTCGCCGAGGCGATGGGCATCGACTCCTCCACGGTCACCCGTCAGGTCGCCCCGCTGGTCGACACCGGCCTGGTCAAGCGCACCTCGCACCCGGAGGACGGCCGGGCGGTGGTCCTGGCGCTCTCGCCGCGCGGCCGGTCCCGGCTGGACGCGGTGCGGGACTCGCGCCGGCAGCTGATGGCCGAGATCACCGACGAGTGGACGCCGCAGGAGCGCGAGCAGTTCACCGAGCTGCTGTCCCGCTTCAACGCCTCGCTGTCCGACTGGCACACCGGGGTCGGCCAGCGCGACGAGGCGGAGGGCGGGACGGGGGGCGAGGCCGGGGGTGGGACCGGGGCCGGTGATGCCGGTGGGACCGCTGGGCCGACCGGCGCCGGCACCGCCACCGCGGGGGACCCGCAGGGGGCTTGACCCGGAACGCCCGGTTGCCGTCCCATGTCCGCGTGGGGAAGCGCCGGGCAGCAGCGGAGATCCGCCGGGACGCCGAATTCGCGGCGTTCACCGCGGGCGCGGCGGGCCGCCTGCTGCACGCAGCCACCCTCCTCGCGGGCGACCCCGAGGGCGCCGACCGGCTGCTGACCGCGACCCTCGCGCACGTCTACGCCAACTGGTTCAGGATGCGCGCCGAGGACCCGTACGAGCGGGCCAGGAGCGAACTCGTGCGGCGCTTCGCCTACCGCCCGTGGTGGCAGCGCCCGCGCGGCGGCACCCTGGACCGGCTCGGCCGACAGGAGCGGCTGATTGTCGTGATGCGGTTCTTCGAGGGCATCGCGGAGGAGCAGACCGCCGCCCAGCTCGGGCTGCCCGACGAGCGGGTGCGCACGCTGTGCGCGCACGCGACGGCGACGCTGCGCAGCAGGAACGGCGACCGGCAGCCGCCCGCGGCGCGGTCGGTGCCGGAGCGGCGGCCGAGCGCGGTGGCGCCGTGAGCCGGCTGCCGAACCGCCGCGACGACGAGGTGCGGCGGCTGCTGGACACCCCGCACCCGGTGGTGCCGGTCGACCTCGCCGTCCGCGCGATGACGCGCGGACGGCGGATCGTCCGCCGCCGCCGGGTCGTTCGGCTCGTCGTGACGGCGCTGGTGCTGGCCGCGCTGGCGGCCGCGATCGTGCTGGCCGTCCTCTACTGGCCGGACGACGACCCGGCGACGACGACGCCGAACGGCAACTGGTGGTCGGCGCTGGGCTGATGACGGCCGGGCGCGTGCGTCCGGCCGGGCGCCCGGGTCGAGCCCCGCACCCGTGACGGCTTGAGCGCGCCCGGGACGGCCTCGGGCGCGTCCGGGCCGTCCGAACGCGCCCGGGTCGAGCGGAAGTCGGGGGTCAGCCGAGGGCCTGGCTGAGGTCCGCCAGGAGGTCGTCGACGGCCTCGATGCCGACCGACAGCCGTACCAGATCGGCGGGGACCTCCAGGGCGGATCCGGCCACCGAGGCGTGCGTCATCCGGCCCGGGTGCTCGATCAACGACTCGACGCCGCCCAGGGATTCGCCGAGCGTGAAGAGCTTCGCGCGGTCGCAGACCGCGACGGCCGCCTCCTCGCCGCCCGCGACGCGGAAGGACACCATGCCGCCGAACGCCTTCATCTGCTTGGCGGCCACCTCGTGGCCCGGGTGCTCGGGCAGGCCCGGGTAGTAGACCTGCGCGACCTTCGGGTGCGCGGCCAGCATCTCCGCGATCCGGCCCGCGTTGGCGCTGTGCCGGTCCATCCGTACCGCGAGGGTCTTCACGCCGCGCATCACCAGCCAGGCGTCCATCGGCCCCGCGACCGCGCCCATCGCGTTCTGGTGGTACGCCAACTCCTCGCCGAGCGCGGCGTCGGAGGTGATCAGGGCGCCGCCGACCACGTCGGAGTGGCCGCCCATGTACTTGGTCGTGGAGTGCACGACGACGTCCGCGCCGAGCGCGAGCGGCTGCTGGAGGTAGGGGCTGGCGAAGGTGTTGTCCACCACGAGGCGGACCCCGGCCTGCCGGGCGACACCGGCCAGCGCCGCGATGTCGGTGATGCCGAGCAGCGGGTTGGAGGGCGTCTCGACCCAGATCAGCCTGGTCTCCGGGCGGACCGCGTCCCGTACCGCCTGGACGTCGGAGGTGTCGGCGACCGACCAGGTGACGCCCCAGCGCTCCACGACCTTGGCGAACAGCCGGAAGGTGCCGCCGTACGCGTCGTCGGGGATCACCACGTGGTCGCCGGGCGCGAGCACCGTACGCAGCAGGCAGTCCTCGGCGGCGAGTCCGGAGGCGAAGGCCAGGCCGCGGCTGCCGCCTTCCAGGGCCGCGAGGTTCTGTTCCAGCGCGGTCCTGGTCGGGTTGGCCGACCGGCTGTACTCGTAGCCGCCGCGCAGCCCGCCGACGCCGTCCTGCTTGTAGGTCGACACCTGGTAGATCGGCGTGACGACGGCGCCGGTCTGCGCGTCCGCCGCCTGGCCGGCGTGGATCGCGAGGGTCTCGAAGTGCTGATGCCCGCTGTGCTGATCGCTCATGGACCCGAGCGTAGTGCCGCGTTCAGACCTCCGCGGACCGACGTGCCCGCAGCACCGCCGCGCTGCGTTCGCACCAGTCCTTGTTGCCCTGTTCGAAGGCCAGGCCGCGCAGGCAGGTCAGATACGGGCCGATGCGCGTGCCGTGGAGCAGGAAGTCCTCCTCGTCGCGGTCGCCGCGGATCTTTTCGAGGAGTGAGGTGAACAGCTCGATCTTGGCGGCGGCGAACTCGGCGCGCTCCACGAGCTGTTCGATGACCGCCCCGGTGCCGATCCGGTCGGCGGTCTGCACCTTGACCAGGAGTTCGTCGCGGACGAAGGAGGGTTTCGCGGCGGTCGCGGCGAAGCGTTCCAGCTCGGCCAGTCCCGCGTCGGTGACGCGGAAGAGGCGTTTGTTGGGGCGGGTGTCCTGGACGACCTCGCGGCCGGTGACCAGGCCGTCCGTCTCCAGCCTGGCGAGTTCGGCGTAGAGCTGCTGCGGCAGCGCGTGCCAGAAGTTGGCGACGCCGACATTGAACGCCTTGGCCAGCTGGTAGCCGCTCAGCTCGTCGTCCAGCAGGGCGGCGAGCACCGCGTGCCGCAGGGCCATCGCCTGCCTCCTCGGCTCTTCCGGTCGTACGCTGCTGCCATCATACTCAAGAAAGTGACTATTCAGATCCATGAGTAGCCATGAGTAGCCAGGAGAATCCGTGAGTGTCCATGAGTAAGGAGCCGCTCGTGTCCGCAGCAGACCCGTCCCGTTTCCACGACGCCGCCGAGGCGGGCGACGTCGCGGCGCTCGCCGCCCTCTTCACCGACGACATCAAGCTGTTCAGCCCGGTGAAATTCGCCCCCTTCGAGGGCAAGGACCAGGTCGTCGGCCTCTTCCACGTACTGGTGCGCACCTTCGAGGACTTCCACTACATCGGGGAGTTCGACGGCACCGCCGACACCACCGGCGACGGCACCCCGGCCCCCTCCGCCGTCCTGCTCTTCCGCACGACCGTCAACGGCAAGCAGATCCACGGCATCGACATGCTCCAGTTCGACGACGCGGGCATGATCAAGGAGATCACCGTCATGGTCCGCCCGCAGAGCGCCGTCGTCACCCTCGGCGAGGCCATCCTTGCGGGCCTGCGCGCGGACGGCCTCGCCCCGTAGCGGTACCGGGGCGCCCACGGAGGTGTAGCTGCCACGGCCGCGGTCAGGTGGTGGGGAGGCGGTATTCCGCGAGGGTCAGCAGGCGGTGGTGCTGGGGGCGCAGGCCGGTGATCCGCAGCGGGACGGCGAAGGCGGAGCAGCGGGCGTGCAGGCTGCTGAGGAAGCGCAGCACGGTGGTGTCCATGAAGGGCACCGCGTCGAAGTCGAGGTGGACGCCGCGCAGGCCGGGGCGGAGGGCGAGCTGGGCGTGGGTGAGGACGGACCGGGCCGCGATGTCGATGTCGCCGCGCGGGCGGAGCGCGAGTATCCCGTCGTCGCCGACCTCGGCCGTGCAGGTGAACGAGTACGGGGCGTCCATCGTCGTCGGTGTCCTCTCTCGCGTCGGGTCTGCTGGTTGGACACCGCTCCCGGGCGAACGTCACGCCCGATTTCCGCGGACGGTCTCAGACGATCGCGGTGACCGTCACCGTCACCCGTACCGGTGTGGTCAGCGTCTGCGGATACGTGCTGTGCACCGCCTCGGTGACCGCCTCCCGCACCTGCTGCGCGGTCCTGGCGGCCTGGTGTCCGGTGCGGACGGCCAGCGCTATGGCCACCTCCCACCGGTCGGGCGCGGTGTGCAGCCGTACGGTGACGCCGGGCGCCGTACGGGACCGCAGCCGGTCCGTCAGCCGCGGGCTGAGGTAGGCCACGCCCGGGACGGCCGCCACCGCGCGGGCCACGGCCAGTTCCGTCCCGCGCTCCTGCGGTGATCCGGTCATCGGATTCATCACCCCGATCCCTCCCCCGTCCCGTCGCCTGCTCCGTCGTCCGTTCCTTCGTCGAGCAGGTCGACCACCGAGACGTCCACCTCGGCGATGTCCAGGCCGATCACGGCGTGCGCGGCGTCCAGCACCCGTTCGCGTACGGCCGCGGCGACCTCGGGCACCGTACGGCTGAGGTCGACGGCCACTTCCAGGCGCACCCGCAGCGGCACCCTCGGCAGCGGTGCGCCGGGCAGCAGATAGCGGGCGGGCTCGCGGGCCGCGGTGATCCGGCAGCTCCCGGCGGCGACACCGGGAAGGGTGTCGGCGGCCTGCCGGAACAGCCGGGTGGCGGCGGTCTCGGTGATCCAGTCGTCGGCGTCGGCGGCGCCGAGCGGCACCAGCCGGCCGGGCCGCAGTTCGGTCCGTACCAGGTCCATCACCCGGGCGGCCAGGTCCGGCGCGGGCAGGTCGCGGACCGCGAGCGCCTGGTGCACGGCCTGGTCGAGCCGGCCCAGTTCGGCCAGCGAGTCACGGCAGTACGGGCAGTCCTCGTGGCCGGGCGCGGGCGCGCCGTCCTCCCACAGGTCGGCCAGGGAGGCTCCGCAGGGCAGCAGTTCGTCGTCTAGCGCCATGTGGCCATCGCCTCCGTCAGATAGCGGCGGGCCCGGAAGATCCGTCCCCGGACGGCCGGTTCACCGATGCCCACGGCGGCGGCGATCTCGTCGTACGTCAGGCCGTGGAATTCGCGCAGCACCCAGCACGCCCGCTGCTCCGGGGTCAGCCCGGCCAGCGCGCGGTGCAGCGCCTCGGCCGACGCGGCGGACTCCGCGGCGCGGGCGGGCGAGGACAGGTATTCGGGGGCGGCGGGTTCGACGGTCATCGACTCCAGGGGCTGGGTGGGGCGGCGGGCGCGCAGCACATTGAGGCAGCGGTTCGTCACGATGCGGTACATCCAGGTGCTGAACGCCGCTGTCCTGCGGAATTCCGGCAGCCGCCGCCACGCGCTGACGTACGCGTCCTGCACGGCGTCCTCCGCCTCCGCGTCGCTGCCGAGCAGTCTGCGGGCCAGCCGCAGCAGGTCGGGGGTGTGCCGGCGGACCAGGATCTCGAACGCCTCGTCGTCGCCCTCGCTCGCGCGGGCGACCAGCAGGTCGTCCTCGCGGACCGGCGCGGCGGGAGCGTCCGCACGGGCCGCCGGCGCCGCGTCCGGCCGGCCGGGCGGCGCCGCCCCGGGCTGCTCATCGGACACGGCGTCCCGCCGGGTCCGCGGCGGGCAGGGGCACGTACAGGCTGATCAAGGTCGTCCATCCAGATCGGCACCGGCGGGTGGGGGCGGTCGGGCGGTCGTCGGGGGCGCCGGGCGGCTTCCGGCGCCCCCGCCCGGACGGCTACTGGACCCGGCCCTCGGACGGGATGTCGTCCTCTTCGTTGGGCAGGTGCACGTCCACGATCGAGACGTTGACCTCGACGACCTCGAGGCCGGTCATCCGCTCGACGGCGGAGACCACGTTCTCCCGTACGTCGGCGGACACATCGGTGATCGCCACGCCGTACTCGACGACCAGTTCCAGGTCGACGGCGGTCTGCTTCTCGCCGACCTCGACCTTGACGCCGCGGGTGACGTTGGGGCGGCCGCCGGGGACGCGGTCGCGCATGGCGCCCAGGCTGCGGGCGAGGCTGCCGCCGAAGTCGTGCACGCCCAGCACCTCGCGGGCGGCCATGCCGGCGATCTTCTCCACGACCGAATTGGCGATGGAGGTACGGCCGCGTTCGGCCGGCACCCGGAAGGTGCCGCCGCCGCGCTCCTGGAGGCCCCTCTCGTCGCCGCCGGACGACAGTTCGGTGAGGTCGCTGTCCGTGCGCTGAGCCGATACCGGTGCCGCGGACTTCGTCGTCGCCATTTCCGGATCTCCCTGGTGTACGCGGTGCACCGGCCGCGCGGTGCACGTGACGGCCTTGTGGGCCCTGACATCTGTTGAGACACCGCCTGCCCGGCGTCCCTCACGCGTATCGGCGAGGTTTTTTCTCCGGACTCTTCGGCGGGGGGGTCAGGTGTCGGTGCGCACCCACAGGCAGAAGGGGTGGCCCGCCGGGTCCAGGAAGACCCGGACGTCGTCCTGGGGCTGGAATTCGGCCGGGACGGCGCCGTGCGCGACGGCGAGGCGGGCGGCCTCGTCCAGGTCGGGCACCTCGAAGTCCAGGTGCAGCATCATCTGCTGCGCCTCGGCGGTGGACGGCCAGACGGGCCGGGTGAACAGCGGCTCGGTCTGGAAGGACAGCGCGGTGCCGCCGCCGGGCGGCGCGAGCTTGACCCAGTCGGCCTCGTCCTGGTCGGTGGTCCAGCCGAGCAGGCGGCGGTAGAAGGCGGCCAGCTCGTGGGCGTCGGGCGCGTCGAGGACGACGGCGGTGAAGGTGGTGCGCAGCGGTTCGGTCGGCTCGGGCACGGCTCTCCCTGGTGCGCGGTCGGGCGGACCTCCCCAGCCTCGCACCCCGGGCGCGACGGCGCCGCCGCCGGGCCCCGATCGGCGCAATGCCGGGGGCCGGGCGGCGGCACGGTCGGGGACTACCGGGCGCCGAGCAGGTGGTCCATGGCGAGCTGGTCGAGGTGCTCGAAGGCCATGCCGCGCTCGCCCGCGGCGTTCGCGTCGAAGTCCTCGTAGGCGCTGCGGTCGGCGAGCAGCGCGGCCAGGCCCTCGCTGAGCGACTCGCCCTCGCCGCGCGTGGTGAGCGCCAGCTCGTCCAGGCGCGAGGCGCGCAGCGCCTCCTGGACCTCGGGGTCGGCGCGGAAGGCGGCGGCCCGCTCCTTGAGGATCAGGTAGTTGCGCATGCAGCCGGCGGCCGACGCCCACACGCCCGCGTAGTCCTCGGTGCGCGGCGGCTTGAAGTCGAAGTGCCGCGGGCCCTGGTAGCCGGCCGTCTCCAGCAGGTCGACCAGCCAGAAGGCCGAGCGCAGGTCGCCGGCGCCGAAGCGCAGGTCCTGGTCGTACTTGATGCCGGTCTGGCCGTTGAGGTCGAGGTGGAAGAGCTTGCCGTGCCACAGCGCCTGGGCGATGCCGTGCGGGAAGTTGAGCCCGGCCATCTGCTCGTGGCCGACCTCGGGGTTGACGCCGACGATGTCGGGCCGCTCCAGGGAGTTGATGAAGGCCAGCGCGTGGCCGACGGTCGGCAGCAGGATGTCGCCGCGCGGCTCGTTCGGCTTGGGCTCCACGGCGAACCGCAGGTCGTAGCCCTGCTCGATGACGTACTCGCCGAGCAGGTCGAAGGCTTCCTTCATCCGGTCCAGCGCGACCCGGACGTCCTTGGCCGCGCCGGACTCCGCGCCCTCCCGGCCGCCCCAGGCGACATAGGTCTCGGCGCCGAGTTCCGCGGCGAGGTCGATGTTGCGGATGGTCTTGCGCAGCGCGAAGCGGCGCACGTCGCGGTCGTTGGCGGTGAAGGCGCCGTCCTTGAAGACGGGGTGCGTGAAGAGGTTGGTGGTGAGCATCGGCGTGGTCAGGCCGGTGGTCTCCAGGGCCTGCCGGAAGCGCTTGACGTGGGCGTCGCGCTCGGCGTCGGTGGAGCCGAACGGGATCAGGTCGTCGTCGTGGAAGGTCACGCCGTACGCGCCCAGCTCGGCGAGCCGCTGCACGGACTCGACCGGGTCCAGCGGGGCGCGGGTGGCGTCGCCGAACGGGTCACGGCCCTGCCAGCCGACGGTCCACAGGCCGAAGGTGAATTTGTGCTCGGGGGCCGGGGTGATACGGGCCGGGTCGAGACTGGGGGTGAGGTTCGACGCCGAAGTCTCGGAAGTCTCGGAAGTCATTACGGCTGGCTCCTATTCGTCAGACTGTTGAACAAATTAGTATGCGACACCTGCGTTGGGAAGTGGCCGCTCGGGAAGGGATCGGAAATCACATGGGTGCACATGCTGGGGCGGGGCCGGTCGTCATCGGGGTGGACAGCTCCACGCAGTCCACGAAAGTGCTGGCCGTGGACGTGGACAGCGGCGCGGTGCTGGCCAGTGGGCAGGCGCCGCACACCGTCAGCTCGGGCGGCGGCCGGGAGACCGACCCCGAGGTGTGGTGGGAGGCGCTGCTGGACGCGCTGAAGCAGACCGGGGAGTACGCGGCCCGCGCCGAGGCGATCTCGGTCGGCGGGCAGCAGCACGGTCTGGTCGTGCTGGACGCGGCGGGCCGGCCGGTGCGGCCCGCGCTGCTGTGGAACGACATACGGTCCGCGCCGCAGGCCGCCGCCCTGGTCGAGCGGCACGGCGCCGACTGGTGGGCCGAGCGCTTCGGCTCGGTGCCGTCGGCGAGCTTCACCGCGGCGAAGTGGGCCTGGCTGACCGAGCACGAACCGGCGGCCGCGGCCGCCGCCCGTGCCGTACGGCTCCCGCACGACTTCCTCACCGAGCGGCTCGGCGGCGCGGCCGTCACCGACCGGGGTGACGTCTCCGGCACCGGCTGGTGGGCGTCGGGCAGCGAGACGTACGACGAGGCGCTGCTCGGCGAGATCGGCCTCGACCCGGCGCTGCTGCCGGCCGTCCTGGGCCCGGGCGAGCGGGCCGGCACGGTCGGCGACGCGGCCGTACGCGGCGGGCTGCCGCTGCGGGCCGGCGCCGTCGTCGCCTCCGGCACCGGCGACAACGCCGCCGCCGCGCTCGGCCTCGGCCTGGCGCCCGGCCGGGCGGTGCTCAGCCTCGGCACCTCGGGCACCGTCTACGCCGTCTCCCGGCGGCGGCCCACCGACCCGTCGGGCACGGTCGCTGGCTTCGCCGCCGCCGACGGCGGCTGGCTGCCGCTGGCCTGCACCCTCAACTGCACGCTGGCCGTCGACAAGGTGGCCGCGCTGCTGAGCCTGGACCGGGAGGCGGTCGCCCCGGGCGGGTCCGTCGCCTTCCTGCCCTTCCTGGACGGCGAGCGCACGCCCAACCTGCCGTACGCCTCCGGGCTGCTCACCGGGCTGCGGCACGACACGTCCGCGGGCCAGGTGCTCCAGGGCGCGTACGACGGGGCCGTCTACGCGCTGCTGGCCGCGCTCGACCAGGTGCTCGCGGTGGACGGGGCACCGTCCGGGAGCGCCGTTTCCTCTTCCTCGGACGAGCCGCTGCTGCTGATCGGCGGCGGCGCGCGGGGCACGGCCTGGCGGGAGACCGTACGCCGGCTGTCCGGGCGGGCCGTGCAGGTGCCGCGGGCCGCGGAACTGGTCGCGCTGGGGGCCGCCGCCCAGGCCGCGGCGCTGCTCACCGGTGAGGCGGCCTCGTCCATCGCGCACCGCTGGGGCACGGCCGCGGGCCCGGTGCACGACCCGCTCCCCCGCGACGAGGAGACCCTGACCCGGCTGGCCGCCGCGCTGCCGCTCGCGGGCGGCAGCTGAAGGTTTCCGGAGCGGGCCGCGGCCCATACTGAGGGCCGCGAAGAGACGGAGGACGGCGTGAGTGAACGGCGTGGGTGAGCAGCGTGGGTGAGCAGCGTGGCTAAGGGAACGGGCGCGCAGGCGGGGCTGCGGCGCCGCAACATGGCGCTGGTGATGCAGGCCCTCGCCGCGGGCGAGCACGTCACGCGGGCGGCGGTCGCCGCCGAGGTCGGGCTGACCAGGGCGACGGTCTCGACGCTGGTGGACGAGCTGCTGGCGGCCGGCCTGGTGGAGGAGCGCGGCGCGCAGCGCCCAGGCACGGTCGGCCGCCCCGGAACCGCGCTGGCACTCAGCGAGCGCGGCCCGGCGGGCGTCGGCGCCGAGGTCGGCGTCGACCACCTGGCCGCGTGCGTGGTGGACCTGCGCGGCACCGTCCGCTGTCACGCCACCGTCCCGGCCGCCAACCGTTCCCGGCCCGCCGCCGAAGTCCTCGCGGAACTGGCCGGGCTGACGGCCGGGGTGGTCGCGGAGGCGGCCGAGCGCGGGCTGCGCCCGGCGGGCACCGCGGTCGCCGTGCCCGGTCTGGTCGGCCGGGACCGCGGCACCGTGCTGCGCGCCCCGAACCTCGGCTGGGAGGACGTGGACGTCGCCGAACACCTCGGCCGCGCCGCGGTCGTGGAGAACGAGGCCAATCTCGGCGCGCTCGCCGAACTGTGGCTCGGCGGCCACGACAGGCTCGCCGACTTCGTGCACGTCTCGGCGGAGATCGGCATCGGCGCGGCCCTCGTCGTGGAGGGCCGGCTCTTCCGCGGCGCGCGCGGCTTCGCGGGCGAGCTGGGCCATGTCCCCGTGCACCCGGACGGGCCCCTGTGCTCGTGCGGCGCGCACGGCTGCCTGGAGACCTACGCGGGCGAGGAGGCGCTGCTGCGCGCGGCCGGGGTGGGTACGGGCGGCGGCCCGGCGCTGCGGGCGGCGGCGGCCGACGGCGACCCGGCGGCGCTCAAGGCGCTGGAGGAGGCGGGCGCGGCGCTCGGCATCGCGCTCAGCGGCGCGGTCAATCTGCTGGACCCGCAGGCCGTGGTGGTCGGCGGGCCGCTCGCCGAACTGGCGCCGTGGCTGCTGCCGGGGGTGCGCAGGGAACTGGCCGACCGGGTCACCGACCGGCAGTGGCGCCCCGAGGACGTGGTGACCTCGCGGCTGGGCCGGGACGGGGTGCTGCGCGGCGCCGCGTACAGCGCGGTCCGCACGGTGCTGGAGGACCCGGTGAGCTGGGCCCTCCAGCAGGAGGCGTAACAGCGCGCGGCGGGTTGACGACTGATTTACGCCTGGGGCGCGGTCCAGGCCGCCCAGGACAGATTCCAGCCGTTGAGGCCGTTGTCCGGCTGGATCGTCTTGTCGGCGGAGTCCTTGACCACGACCACGTCGCCGACCATCGAGTTGTTGTAGAACCAGGCCGCCGGGGTGTCCGGGTCCTTGCCGCCCTTGGTGTCGCTCAGGCCCACGCAGCCGTGGCTGGTGTTGGCGGTGCCAAAGATCGACTTGCTGCCCCAGTAGTTGCCGTGGATGAAGGTGCCGGAATTGCTCAGGCGCATGGCGTGCGGCACGTCGGGGATGTCGTACTCGCCCTTGCCGTCGTCCTCGGTGAAGCCGACCGTCGCGCCGTTCATGCGCGTCTTCTCGTACTTCTCGGAGATCACCATCTGGCCGTTGTACGTGCTGTGGTCCGGGGCGCCCGCGGAGATCGGGATGGTCCTGATCACCTTGCCGTCGCGGACGACGGTCATCTGGTGGGTCCTGGCGTCCACCGTGGAGACCTGGGAGCGGCCGACGGTGAAGTTCACCGTCTTGTCCTGCACGCCGTAGACGCCGGCCGCGCCCTTGACTCCGTCCAGGTGCAGCTTCAGGGAGACGTGCGAGCCGGCCTGCCAGTACTGCTCGGGGCGGAAGTCGAGCCGGGTGGAGCTGAACCAGTGGCCCTCGACGCGCTGGCCGCTGCTGGAGGTCACGGTGATCCCGGACTCCACGGCGGCGCGGTCGGTGATGGCCTTGTCGAAGTTGATCGAGACCGGCATGCCCACGCCGACGGTGGAGCCGTCCTCGGGCGTGAAGTAGCCGATGAAGCTGCTGGACGCGGAGACCGTCGCGAAGGTGCCGTTCGCCGCGGCGGCGCGGCCCTTGGCGTCGGTGGCCGCGGCGGAGATCGTGTACTGGGTGCCGCGGGCGAGCGCGACGTCCGGCCGCCAGCTGGTGCGGTCGGCGGATATGGTGCCCGGGATCTTGTTGCCGGTGGCCTTGGAGGTCATCGTGACCGAGGTCAGGGTGCCGCCGGCGACCGTGACCTTCGCGTCGTTGTGGATGCTCGCGCCGGTGCTGCCGTCCTTCGGCGCGATGGTGATCTTCGCGTCGGACGCCTGCTTGGCCGCCGCCGCGTCCTCCTTCTTGGCCTGCGCCGAGGCGGAGGCGGACGCCGAAGGGGACGGGGACTGGCTCGGCGAGGACGCCGACGTGCTCGGCCCGCTGCCCGCCGCCTTGCTGTCACCGTCGTCGTGGCCACCGCACGCGGTGAGCGCGACGGCGCCGCCCATCAGCACCGCGACGGCCGCGAGAGTGCGGCGCCGGGTGATCGGCGAACGCTTGGCAGGGGCATTTCCGGTGTCGGGCGGGGTCACGCGCGTCTCCAATGGCTGGGGTCGCCCGCGGGTGAATCGCGAGCTTCGTCCGTATGCCATGAAAACAGGCGGACAGGGGTGGTCGTGCCCTCTGTGCCGGAATTGTGGGGTAGCCCACGCGGGCCGCCGGCCGCCGGGGCGGCACGTTTGCGCAGGTGGGACCGTCGATTATGACGGAGCGTCGCCCTCCGCTCCGTCCCCGTCCGCGGCGTCCACGTCGTCGGCGTCCTCGTCGTCGAGGTCCCACTCGTCGGAGTCCGGGTCGTACTCGGTGTGCGCGCAGGACCAGGACGCCTGGACGAGGTCGACGCCGGGGACGGCGGAGAGCAGGTCGGCGGGGTCGACGAGGTAGGCCAGCGCCTCGGACTCGTCGTTGCCCACCGCGTCCCTGGCGTGCAGGCGCTCCTGCGGCGGCATGTACTCGTCGGCGGCGATGTGGTCGAGGGCGGCGGCGCGCAGCTCGTCGGGGCCCGACACCTCCAGGACGAGTTCCACCTGGAGCCGTACGTACCGCGGGCCGCTGTCGCCGCGGGGAATCTCAGTAGTGCTCATGCCACGGAGCGTAAGCGCCTTCGCACCGGCTTCCCACGAGCCACACCAAGTCACTAGCATCTGCCCCTACGGTCAATTCGCCGCAACCGCTGGGGGATCCGTTGACCTCGCCCCGTCCCTATGTCGCCGCCGCGGCCGCCGCCGCGCTCGGCGCGCTGTTCTTCGTGCCGTCCGCGAGCGCGAGTCCCGACGACGCCGTGTCCTCGGCGAAGACGGCCGCGCACGCGAGTGCCGCCGTGACCAGTACGGCCGCCCACGCCGACAACGGCGGGGAGCACGTCGGTCTCGCCGACACCGGCAGCATCGACACCAAGCCGTACGTGATCGGCGGCGCGGCCTTCCTCGTGGCGGGCGCGGGGCTGGTCGTCAACGCGAGCCGCCGCGCCCGCCAGAGTCTCTGACGGCCGCGCCCGCGCTTACGCCAGGGGTCCGGTGACGGACTCCGCGGCGCGGGTCAGTCCGCCGTCGCGGACGAAGCGGTAGGCCGCCTCCAGGTCCGGCGACAGGAAGCGGTCCGGGCCCGCGCCGGGCACGCCCGCGTCGCGGACGGCCGCGAGCACGGCGGCGGAGGCCGGCGCCGGGCGCAGGGCGCCGCCCGCGGTCCTGATCTCCAGCGCGCGGGTGGCCGCGTACAGCTCGACGGCGATGATCCGCGTGAGGTTGTCGACCGCGGTACGCAGCTTGCGCGCCGCCGACCAGCCCATCGACACATGGTCCTCCTGCATCGCGGAGGACGGGATCGAGTCCACCGACGCGGGCACCGCGAGCCGCTTCAGCTCGCTGACCAGGGCGGCCTGCGTGTACTGGGCGATCATCAGACCGGAGTCCAGGCCCGGGTCGTCGGCCAGGAACGGCGGCAGCCCGTGCGAACGGTTCTTGTCCAGCAGCCGGTCGGTGCGGCGCTCGGCGATCGAGCCGAGGTCGGCGGCGGCGATCGCGAGGAAGTCCAGGACGTACGCGACGGGCGCGCCGTGGAAGTTGCCGTTGGACTCGACCCGGCCGTCCTCCAGAACGACGGGATTGTCGACGGCGGCGGCCAGTTCGCGGTCGGCGACCAGGCGGGCGTGCGCGAGGGTGTCCCGGCCGGCGCCCGCGACCTGCGGGGCGCAGCGGATGGAGTACGCGTCCTGCACGCGCGGCGCGTCGTCCTGGTGATGGCCGGTCAGGCCCGAACCCTCCAGCACCCGCCGCATGTTCTCGGCGCTCGCGGCCTGCCCGGGGTGCGGGCGGATCGCGTGCAGTTCGGGGGCGAGGACCCTGTCGGTGCCGAGCAGCGCCTCCAGGGTCAGCGCGGCCGTGATGTCGGCGGCGGTGAACAGGCGGGCGAGGTCGGCGCAGGCCATCACGAGCATGCCGAGCATGCCGTCGGTGCCGTTGATGAGGGCCAGGCCCTCCTTCTCGCGCAGCACGACGGGCTCGATGCCGTGCTCCGCGAGGAGTTCGGCGGCCGGGCGGACCGTGCCGTCCGGGCCCTCCGCCTCACCCTCGCCCATCAGCACCTGCGCGCAGTGCGCCAGCGGGGCGAGGTCGCCGGAGCAGCCGAGCGAGCCGTATTCGTGGACGACGGGGGTGATGCCGGCGTTCAGCAGCGCGGCCATCGTCCGCGCGACGACCGGGCGTACGCCGGTGCGGCCGGACGCGAGCGTCTTCAGCCGCAGGAACATCAGGCCGCGGACCACCTCGCGCTCCACGGCCGGGCCCATGCCCGCGGCGTGCGAGCGGACCAGGCTGCGCTGCAACTGGGCCCGCAGCTCCGGACTGATGTGCCGCACCGCCAGGGCGCCGAAGCCGGTCGACACGCCGTACACCGGCTCCGGCTTCGCCGCCAGCGCGTCGATCACCTCCCGCGCCCGGCCGATCCCCGCGAGCGCCTCCGGCGCCAACTCCACCCGCGCCCCGCCCCGCGCCACGGCCAGCACATCATCGGCGAGTGCGCCGTCCGCCCCGAGGACCACGTTATGCATATTCATATTCACGCACCCTAAGCACTGAAAGCCGTGCTGTCACTCCCCACCCCCGGCCCCTCGGGGACAGTGGCCCGGCAGCGGGTGGGCGGGCGTTATCGGCGGTGGCCGCGCAGGCGCCGGCGGTCGGAGTCCTGGGCGGGGGGCGTGTCGGCGAGACGGAGGACGGGGTCCTCCGGGCCCTCGCGGCCGGCCACCACGGGGTGCGGCGCCCGCAGCGCCTTGGCCTGGTACTGGGCCGCGTCGGCGAGCCGGAACAGGCGGCGGGCCGAGCGGACCGGCCCGATCGGATCGCCGGTGGACGCGACACCGCAGGCGACGCCCTCGCCGACGTCGAGCAGCGCCGCCCGCCGGCACAACTCGTCCGCGGCGGCGACCACGTCGTCCGCCTCCTGCCCGACCGCGACGACGCAGAACTCGTCGCCGCCGAGCCGCGCGGCCAGGCTGCCCGGGAGCATGGCCCCGCACAGGGAGAGCAGCGAGCCGAATCGTTCCAGCAGCCGGTCACCGACCGCGTGCCCGAGCCGGTCGTTCACCTTCTTCAGGCCGTTGAGGTCGCAGACCACCAGGCTGACCACCGCCCCCTCCGACCGGTGCCGCTCCAGCGCCTCGTCCAGTCGTACGTCCACCGCCCGCCGGTTGCCGAGCCCGGTCAGCGGATCGGTGAAGGCCAGCCGCTGCACCTCGGCGAGCCGCTCGGTCTGGGCGATCCCGGCCGCGACAACGGCCGCGAGCACCGTCGCGAAGTCCGCGTCCCGCCGGTCGAACCCGGCGGCCCCGGCGCGCCGCGCGACATACAGCTCGCCCCACGCCCTGCCGTGCAGCACGATCGGCGCGACCACGCACGACCCCCGGCCGCGCCGCCGCAGGGCCGCAGCGCGGCCCCAACTGCTGCCGCCGGGCGAGGCCCCGGTGCCCTCCGCGGTCTCGACCCAGGCGTGCGGCTCACCGCCGCGCGCCCACTCGCCGTGCAGGAATTCCACGATCTCCGGGAAGTCGTGCACCGAGTACGACTCGTCGTCCGGCTCCGGCTCCTCGCCGGGGGCCAGCTCCCCGTCGTTGACGAGCACCCGCAGCCGTCCGGTCTCGCGCTCCCATGTGGAGATCGCCGCGAAGGACGCGTCCATGGCGAGCCGCGCCCGCCGCGCCCCGGCCCGTACCGCCGCCAGCGGCGTCTGTTCCGTCGCCAGTGCCTGTGCCAGCTCGACGACCGCTCGCAGCCGGAGATCGGCCGTCCCGTCCACCATCTTTCCAGGCTAGGGACATTTGTCCGGGTTGGAGCGCTGGCTGCGCCGAACGGGAGCCCGTTCGGCGCTTCGGCCCGCGCCCATATGCACGCACCCGCGCCCCGATACCGCCTCCCGCTCTCGGCTTCTCGCTCTCGGCTCTGCGCTCTCCACTCTGCGCTCTCCGCTCCCGCCGCTCCTCCCGTCCCGATCGCCTCCGCGTCCCCGGCCGCTCCCCGGGCTACTCCCCCGGCCACCTCGGCGTCCGCTTCTCGTTGAAGGCCGCCACGCCTTCCGCCCGGTCCCCGGAGAAGGCCACCGTGCGCCAGGCCGCGTCCTCCACCTCGAGGCCGGCCCGCAGGTCGAGCCCCTGGCCGAGCCGCAGCGCGCGCTTGGCGGCGCGCAGGCCGACGGGTGAGTTGGCCGCTATCCGGTCGGCGAGCGCCAGCGCCGCGTCGCGCGCCGAGGCACCCGACTCCGGCCCGGGCTCGGCCCCCGGCCCCGGCTCGGCGAGCTGATCGACCAGGCCCAGCGCGAGCGCCTCGGCGGCCCGTACCCGGCGGGCGGTGAAGACCAGTTCGGCGGCGCGCGCCGCACCGACCCTGCGCGGCAGCAGCTGCGTACCGCCGCCGCCCGGGATGACGCCGACCGACACCTCGGGCAGCCCGACGACCGCTGTCGCGTCCGCCACGATCACATCGCACGCGAGCGCCAGCTCGAAGCCGCCGCCGAGCGCGTATCCGTGCACCGCCGCCACCGTGGGCATCGGCAGTTCGAGCACCCCGGTGTACGCGGCCCGCGTGCGGGGCCGCTGCCGCCCGAGGTCGGCGTCGCTGAACGCGTTGCGTTCCTTCAGATCGGCGCCGACGCAGAACGCCTTGTCGTTCGACGAGGTCAGGACCGTGACGCTGACCCCGGGGTCCGACCCGAGCGCCGCGCACGCCGCACTGATCGCCTCGGCCATCGCTGTAGAGACCGCGTTCATCGCCTTGGGCCGGTCGAGCACCAGCTCCGCCACCCGTTCCCCGTGCCGCCGGACCGCGACCCACTCCCCGAACCGCTGCTCCTGCCCTGCCTCAGCCATGCGCCTGCCCTCCGCCCTCCGTGTTAACGACCGTGAACCCCATCCTTCCATCCCCGCCGAAACGCCGTCGCGGGTTATCCACAGGCTCGGGATCAAGGCCAGGGACACGGCCGCGGCCCAGCTCGCCGCGGGGCCCCTCACGGCGGCGCGGGCCGAGGAGCTGTGCCTGGACGCCGCGCGGCGCCTGTGCGGCGGCAAGGCGGCGGCAAGGCGGCGGCAAGGCGGCGGCTCCCCAACGCGGAGACACGGCCTAAGGCAACGGCCGCAGGCCGGCGCGTCAGTCGCGGCGCGACAGCAGCCAGGGCTCAACGACGCCGAGGCCGCGGACCGGGCGGCGCCACATCGGCTGGAGCGCGAAGCGGTACTTCTCCGCCTCGGTGGCGTCCACGTCCGCCTCGCTCAGCGGCGCGTCACCGGCCTCGCCGAGCGCCTCGGCGAAATCGCCGTCGACCAGGACGGCGTCGCGCGGCGCTATCGAGGTGAGGCGGGAGGCGAGATTGACGGTGGTGCCGAAGACGTCGCCCATGCGGGTGGTGACGGTGCCGAAGGCCATGCCGACGCGCAGCGCGGGCATGGTGTCGTCGCCGGTCATCGTCTCGATCAGCCGCATGCCGATCTCGGCGGCGGTGCCCGGGTCGTCGGCGACGAACAGCACCTCGTCGCCGAGGGTCTTGATCAGCCGGCCGCCGTACGCGGCGACCTGGTCGGCGGCCGTGGTCTCGAACGCCTCGACCAGCTCGCCCAGCTCCTCCTCCTCCAGGCGCCGGGTGAGCCGGGTGAAGCCGACGAGGTCGGCGAAGCCCACCGCGAGCCGCCGGTCGACGGCCTCCTCGTCGTCGGACTGCACGACCCGGCTGGTGGCGGCGGCGACCTGGCGGCGCCACACATAGATGAGGAATTCCTCCAGCTCCGGCAGGAGCAGTTCCACCAGCGGATACGCGACTTCCGCGCGGGTCATCCCCGGCTCGGGCGGCTCGGTGAGCCCTTCGAGGAAGGAGTCGGTCTGCCAGTCGGCGAGCCGGGCCGTGGTCTGCCCGGTGGAACGGGCCACCTGGATGGCCATCGACTCGCTGAGCAGGCCCGCCTCGACCAGACCCGCCAGCCGCCGCAGCGCCAGCACGTCCGCCTCGGTCAGCGCGCGGGCCTGGCCGATGTCGGCGAAGCCCATGGCGCGCCAGAAACGGGAGGCCAGGTCCATCGAGACGCCCGCGGTACGGGCGGCCTGGAAGGGGGTGTAGCGGCGGGGCGCGCCCAGGATGAGGTGCTCGAGGCGCAGCGCGAGCGGGTGCTCACCGGGCTCGGCCGGGTCGGCGGCCTCGCCCTCACCGGTGGTGTCCACCGGGTCGGCCGGGTCCGGGGCGTCCGCCGGATCGGGTGCGTCCAGGGCGTCGATCGGAAGGCCGGACGAAGCCTCGGACGAAGCGCCGGCCGAAAGCTCGGCGGGACCGCCTGCCGAAGGGTCGACCGGAGGATCGGCGGGGGCGCCGCCGTCCGGCTCCGGGACGGCGCCCGGCTCCGAGTCGTGCGGCTCGTACGGCGGGGTGCCCGCGTTCTCCACGCTCACCGCCCGGCCCCTGAGGAATCCCTGCGCACAGCCCTTCCGATCATCGAGACGACGCAGCCCCTCAACGATACGGCAGGTGTGCCGTAGCTCACTCTCGGCAGGGAGAGTCTTGACGAAGTCGACCGGAAGTCGGCCGGACACGTGCCGGGGCACCCGCCGGGCGCGGTCCGCGGGTGCTCAACGGGTGGTCCACAGGTGATCGGCGGCAGGTCGGCGGCAGGTCCGAGGGTGGTCAGCCAGCCGGCCTGAGGTGGACGACATCGCCCGCGGCGACCGGCTGCTCCGTACCGTCGGGGCCCGCGATGACCAGCCGGCCGTCGCCGTCGACGGCCACCGCAGTCCCGATGAGTTCCCGCTCGCCTGGCAGTTCGGCGCGGACCGGGCGGCCGAGGGTGGCGCAGCCCGCCGCGTACGTCTGCTGGAGCCGGGAGGCGGCGGGGTCGCCGTCGGCCGCGCGCCAGCCGCCGTACCAGTCGGCGAGTGAGCGTAGTACGGCCCGCAGCAGCGGGTCGCGGTCGGTGCCCTTGGCGCCGGCGAGCGCCAGGGAGGCGGCGGTGGGGACGGGCAGTTCCGCGGCGCGCAGCGACACATTGAGGCCGATGCCGATCACCACGGCGTCGTCGCCCGCGCGCTCGGCGAGGATGCCGCCCGCCTTGCGCTCCTCGCCGCCCACGGTGACCAGCAGGTCGTTGGGCCACTTGAGTGCCGTGTCGACGCCGGCCGCCCGGGACAGGGCGGTGGCGGTGGCGACGCCGGCCAGCAACGGCAGCCAGCCCCAGCGGTGTACGGGCACCGGCTCGCGGGCCGGTACGGCGGTGCCGTCGGGCGCGGTGCCGGCCGGGAGGGTGCCACCCGGTCGGAGCAGCACGGAGAAGAAGAGCCCGGAGCGGGCGGGCGCGCTCCAGCGGCGGTCGAGCCGGCCGCGGCCGGCCGTCTGCTCCTCGGCGACGAGCACGGCGCCCTCGGCCGCGCCCTGCGCCGCGCGGGCGGCCAGGTCGCTGTTGGTGGAGCCGGTGGCGTCCACCACGTCCAGCGCGGTCCACAGCGCGCCGGGGGTGACCACGGCCCGCCGCAGCGCGGCGGCGTTGAGCGGCGGGCGGTCGAGGTCGGACCAGCGGCTGGGCGTCATGCGCCCACCCTATGAGTCCGCCGCGGGAGTGTGTCCAACGCCGCACTGCCGGTACCCCAGCGTCGCCACTACGCTACGGAACAGCGTTACTGGCCAGTCACCACGCCGTCCGCCGGTCACGGGCCGCCGGCGGGGCGGTCGGCCGGCCGGTGTCACCCCGACGTCCCGCCGAGAGCAGGAGAGCCGCCTCCATGTCCGAGCCGGAGATCGACATCCACACCACCGCGGGCAAGCTCGCGGATCTGCGCCGCCGTGTCCAGGAGGCGACGCACGCGGGCTCCGAGCGGGCGGTGGACAAGCAGCACGCCAAGGGCAAGCTGACCGCCCGGGAGCGGATCGAACTGCTGCTGGACGAGGGGTCGTTCACCGAGCTGGACGAGCTGGCACGGCACCGCTCGACCAACTTCGGCCTGGAGGCCAACCGGCCGTACGGCGACGGTGTCGTCACCGGCTACGGCACCGTCGAGGGCCGCCCGGTGGCGGTCTTCTCGCAGGACTTCACGGTCTTCGGCGGCGCGCTCGGCGAGGTCTACGGCGAGAAGATCGTCAAGGTGATGGACTTCGCGCTGAAGACCGGCTGCCCGGTGATCGGCATCAACGACTCCGGCGGCGCCCGTATCCAGGAGGGCGTCACCTCGCTCGGGATGTACGGCGAGATCTTCCGCCGCAACACCCACGCCTCGGGCGTGATCCCGCAGATCAGCCTGATCGTCGGTCCGTGCGCGGGCGGCGCGGTCTACTCCCCCGCGATCACCGACTTCGTGGTGATGGTCGACCAGACCTCGCACATGTTCATCACGGGTCCCGATGTGATCAAGACCGTGACCGGCGAGGACGTCGGCATGGAGGAGCTGGGCGGCGCCCGCACCCACAACTCGACGTCGGGCAACGCCCATCACCTGGCCGGTGACGAGAAGGACGCCTTCGAGTACGTGAAGGCGCTGCTGTCGTACCTGCCGAGCAACAACCTCCAAGAGGCGCCGTCCTTCGCCGCCGAGACCGATCTCGCGGTCACCGACGAGGACCTGGAGCTGGACGCGCTGATCCCGGACTCGGCGAATCAGCCGTACGACATGCACAAGGTGATCGAGCACGTCCTGGACGACGGTGAATTCCTGGAGACCCAGGATCTCTTCGCGCCGAACATCATCACCGGTCTCGGCCGTATCGAGGGCCGCCCGGTGGGCGTGGTCGCCAACCAGCCGCTGCAGTTCGCGGGCTGTCTGGACATCAACGCGTCCGAGAAGGCGGCGCGTTTCGTGCGGACCTGCGACAGCTTCAACATCCCCGTGGTCACTTTCGTCGACGTACCCGGTTTTCTCCCCGGCACCAGTCAGGAGTGGGACGGCATCATCCGCCGCGGTGCCAAATTGATCTACGCGTACGCCGAGGCGACAGTTCCGCTGATCACGATCATCACCCGTAAGGCGTACGGCGGCGCGTACGACGTCATGGGCTCCAAGCACCTGGGCGCGGACCTCAATCTGGCCTGGCCCACGGCGCAGATCGCCGTGATGGGCGCGCAGGGCGCCGTCAACATCCTGCACCGCCGCACCCTGGTGGAGGCGGCCACGCCCGAGGAGGCCGACGAGCTGCGGGCGCGGCTCATCGCCGACTACGAGGACACGCTGCTGAATCCGTACATCGCGGCCGAGCGCGGCTATGTGGACGCGGTCATCGCGCCCTCGCAGACCCGCGCGCAGCTGGTGAAGGCGCTGCGGACGCTTCGGAACAAGCGCGAGAGCCTGCCGCCGAAGAAGCACGGCAACATCCCGCTGTAGGGACCGCGGGTACGGACGGGTACGCACAGGCGGACGGACGGCAGGGCGGGCGGAGGAGGAGCGCGATGGTGGAGATCAAGGTCGAGCGGGGCACGCCGACCGCCGAGGAACTGGCGGCCGTCGTCGCCCTCGTCCAGGCCCGGGCCGCGGCGGCGGGCAGCGGTGCCGCCGACGGCCCGGCCCCGCTGGACTCCTGGGCGGACCCGGCGCGCAATGTGCCCGCGCCGGTGCCGGCGCCCGGCCCCGGCGCCTGGCGCGCCTCGGCCTGGCCGGCCTGAGCCGCACCGGTACGTCCCGCTCGGGTCGTACCGGGAGAACGTCCTGCGTCACACCTGTCACGCGGACACCACGGCACACCTGAGTATCCGTACTCAGGCGCGGCGGTTGGCCAGGGCGCAACCTGGAGGACATGTTGTGGTCGGACCCGCGGGACGAGCCGCCGGAGGAGATGCGCAAGGCGCAGGCGATGATGCGCCGCGCCATGCTGATCGTCGCGCTGGGCGCGGCCCTGGTGATGCTGGTGGCCACCTGGAGGTCGTGAACCGGCGCCCTACGATGGCCCGATGAGCAGTTCAAGAACCCTCGTCCTCGCGTCCGCCTCCCCCGCCCGGCTCGGGCTGCTGAAACAGGCCGGGCTCGACCCGCGCGTGGTCGTCAGCGGTGTCGACGAGGACGCGATCACCGCCGCCACGCCCGCCGAACTGGCCCGCGTCCTGGCCGAGGCGAAGGCCGCGGCGGTCGCCGCCGGCGGCATGCTGGACGGCGGCGAGCTGGTGATCGGCTGCGACTCGGTGCTCGAACTCGACGGTCGGGCGCTGGGAAAGCCCGCGGACGCGGCCGAGGCGGTGGCGCGCTGGCAGGCGATGCGCGGACGTTCCGGTGTCCTGCAAACCGGGCACTGCGTGATCGACACGGCGAACGGCCGGCAGGTCTCGCGGACCGCGTCCACGACCGTACGCTTCGGGACGCCGGACGACGCGGAGATCGCCGCCTACGTGGCCAGTGGTGAACCGCTGTACGTGGCGGGCGCGTTCACGCTCGACGGCCGGTCGGCGCCCTTCGTGGACGGCATCGAGGGCGACCCGGGCAATGTGATCGGCCTGTCCCTGCCGCTGCTGCGGACGCTGCTGGCGGAACTGGACGTCCGGATCACGGACTTGTGGGTCTGAGGAGCCCAACGGCCGCCGTTGAGGCCGGGGTTCGGGTCACCCGGAAGGCGGCGACAGGCTCAGGTCGCGGGCGGCTCGGGCGGTGAGAGGTGGCTCAGGCGGTGAGAGGCGGCTCAGGCGGTGAGAGGCGGCTCAGGCCGTGGCGGGCGGCGGGAGTTCACCGCCACCGCCGTTCTCGCTCTCGGCGACGGCCGGCTTGTCGCCGTCCCGCCGGTCCTCGGGCGCGTACATCAGCAGGGTGCCGACCAGGCCCGCCAGGACCACCATCAGGATCACGAACGCGTACCAGCCGACCAGGCCGACGACCAGCGCGCCGACCACGCCGTGCACCACGGCGCAGATGATGAGCACGATCCGGGACACCCGCCCGGTCATCTCGTCGCGCCGGGCGATCCGCACGATCAGCACGGCGCACAGGATCAGGAAGAGGCCGAACAGGCCGCCGCCCACCCACGATCCGACCGCCATCGCGTCGGAGTCCAGGCCGGCGAGCGACATCGACTGGTGGCGGACGGCGAGGCCGAGTATCCAGTTCACGAAGGCGATGGTGAGCGCTTCGAGGACCAGGACCACGGCGGTGCCGACGGATATCGCCCTGCGCACACTCTTCTCTCTGCGCACACTGTCCCCTTCGGCCGTCGTCCGGTGCCGGGTTACCGCAGGTACCCCCGCGCGTGGCAGGCTACTCACCGGTACGGGCGGCGGCAAGGGTTCGGACCGATCCGCCCGCCCGGATGCCCGACGGCAAAGATTCCGCGCGCTATTCGTAGGGTTTCCACAAAAGAACGTCAGGTCTCTCCGCAGACTTACAGGGAGATGTCCCCCACACCGATGAGTGCGGGACATCGGCCCGAGCGGGGCCGTACCGTGGACTGAGCAGGCGTTCACGGGTTCTCCAGGCCCATGGATCACCCTCCGTGTGGGGAAGCTCACGTGCAGGGGTGCCTCGGCACCAAGTGTGGCCAGTACCTAAACTCGGCTTGTTTCAAGGAGGGAGCCATCGTGCGCAAGGTGCTCATCGCGAACCGCGGTGAAATTGCTGTCCGCGTTGCCCGTGCCTGCCGGGATGCGGGGATCGGGAGTGTGGCGGTCTACGCCGATCCGGACCGGGACGCGGTGCATGTGCGTGTGGCCGATGAGGCGTACGCGTTGGGCGGTGACACCCCGGCGACCAGTTATCTGGACATCGGCAAGGTGCTGGCCGCGGCGGCGGAGTCCGGGGCGGACGCGGTGCATCCGGGGTACGGATTCCTGTCGGAGAACGCCGAGTTCGCCCAGGCGGTGCTGGACGCGGGGCTGACGTGGATCGGTCCGCCGCCGCACGCGATCCGGGATCTGGGCGACAAGGTCGCAGCGAGGCACATCGCCCAGCG
>NZ_FONG01000023.1 GCF_900112845.1 Actinacidiphila alni | reverse complement strand
CCGACGGAGGTCGGGTCGAGGAAGTCGGTGCGGAACATCCCCGGGTGTACGCATGTGGCGTGGATGCCGAACGGTGCGAGCTCGCGCCCGAGCCCCTCCGACCAGCCGGTGACGGCGAACTTGGTCGCGCCGTAGACGGGCGAGCCGGCGATGCCGATGATGCCGGACAGCGAGGAGATGGTGATGACGTGCCCCGACCGCTGGGCGCGCATGACCGGCAGGACGGCCCTGGTGACGTCGAACACGCCGAAGACGTTGGTGGCGAACTGCCTCTCGACGGACTGCGGCGACTGCTCCTCGAAGTAGCCGAGCTGGCCGTACCCCGCGTTGTTGACCAGCACGTCGATCCGGCCGAAGCGCTCCCTGGCGGCGGCGACCGCCGCTACGACGGAGTCGGTGTCGGTGACGTCCAGAGGCAGGGCCAGCACACGTTCGCCGTGCTCCTTCAAGGCGGCCTCCGCCTCCTGCGGACGGCGCGCCGTCGCCACGACGCGGTCGCCGCTGTCCAGCGCCGCCCGCGCGATCTCGTATCCGAAACCGCGATTGGCGCCGGTGATGAACCAGACCTTGCTCATGAACTCCCACACTTTCTGTCGATCGCCCGCGGACCGGCCGCCGGGGCGGTGCGCCCGCTCCGGCTGGATCCGACGTCGCGCGCCCTCACCCATGCGACCACGCGGCCCGGTGCGATGCGGGCCCGCGGCGCGCCCTGCCGTACCTGGTACTGGCAGTACGTCCTGGGCCTGCCGGTTCCCACCGACCGGACGGACAATGGGGTCATGGACAACGACGGGAGTCTGCGGCAGTTCCTCATGTCACGCCGGGCGCGTCTGCGGCCCGAAGACGTGGGACTGCCCGCTTCCCCCACGCCGCGGCGGCAGCCGGGTCTGCGGCGCGAGGAGGTCGCCGTCCTGGCCGGGGTGAGCGTCGACTACTACGCCCGACTGGAGCAGGGCCGCATCGGCAGGGTGTCCGACCAGGTACTCACCGCGATCGAGCAAGCCCTGCGCCTCGACGTCCTGGAGTGCCGGCACCTGCGGGCCCTCGTCGAAACCCGCACCGGCGGACCGCGCCGAGCCGCCCGGAGCGACGCCGGGAGCCGCGACAGCGCGCGTGCCGGACTGTGGGAGCTGGTCCGCTCGCTCGACCCGCTTCCGGCCATGGTGCAGAGCCGCCGTATGGACGTCCTCGCGGCGAACGCTTCCGCCAAGGTGCTTCTGACCGACTTCGACCGGATGCCGCGAAAGGACCGCAACATCGTGCGCTGGCTGTTCACCGACCCCCGGGCCCGTGAGCGCTATCCGGACTGGGACGAAGTCGCCGCGAACACCGTCGCCGCCCTGCGCGGAGCACGCGACCCGCTCTTCCACGACCCGGAACTCGAACGGCTCGTCGGCGAACTGTCCGTCGCCTCACCCGAATTCGCCGCCCGGTGGGCCGACTACCGCCTTTTTCAGCACAGCCACGGCACGAAACGCATCTTCCACCAGACCGTCGGCGTCCTCGATCTGCGGTACGAGACCTTCCCGGTGCCCGACACCGAAGGACAGACCTTGACGATCTACACGGCCCCGAAGGGCTCGGCCGCCGCCGACCGACTCCACCTGCTGCTCAGCTGGAACGCCCCAGCCGCCGATGCCACGCAGATCCACCGCCACTCCCCCAGCGACTGACGCCGAGCACCGTCAGGAAGGGCCTGTCCGCGAATTCTCCGGGCGGTCACCGGAACCAGCCGTCATCGCGCTCGGTCCGCGAGAACGCCTCCAGGCTGAGCCTCCGGACCTGTGTCATCCGCCCCCGTGGCGAGCGGCTACCGAATCCACGCAGCGGAGCGACGCACGGGCCATCGGACACCACGTCATGCCCGGAAGTCGGCGCGTCCGGGCCGTCCTGCTCGCCTACCCCCGCTTTCGCGCCTGTCGTAGTAATCCTGGGAAGGCATGGACACTTTCGTTCTCGTTTGGAGTCATCGATGGCCGTTCGCCGTGTCGTACCCAATATCCAGTCGGAGGCGGCGCAGGAGAGCCGCGAGTTCTACGGCCTGCTGGGCTTCGAGGAGGTCATGAACCACGGCTGGATCATGACGCTCGCGTCCCCGTCCAGCCCGGCGGCGCAGATCAGCGTGATGGCCGACGACAAGACCGCGCCCGTCGCCCCCGACATGAGTGTCGAGGTGGACGACGTGGATGCGGCGTACGCGGTCATGCGGGCCACCGGCGCGGAGATCGTTCACCCCTTGCAGGACGAGGAGTGGGGCGTGCGGCGGTTCTTCGTCCGCGACCCCAGCGGACGGGTGGTCAATGTGCTGGGCCACCGCTGACGCCCTCCCACACCCGCGGCGGCCGCTCGGGCCGCGACCGGCGACGCCCCGGCTTCTCGCTCACGGATTCCGTACGTACGGAGTCCGTGTGTACGGAGCCGGGGAACGCGGCTGCGGCCCGCGCATGCGGTGCGTTGGGAACGCCGAGCCCCGACATCCACGAAGCCTTCCTCGAACTCGTCGGCTGCCTGATCACCCTGCGACAAGTCAACTCATCGTGTCAGCCGTTGTAAGCGTCGGTGACGCCGTCCGCATCGGCGCCTGCCGTTCCCGATCGACAGGCGGAGTCGGCCGCCGCGAGGTCGAGGGCGATGTCGGTGATCATGTCCTCCTGGCCGCCGACCATCTTGCGCCGGCCGACCTCGACGAGGATCGCGCGGGTGTCGAGGCCGTGCCGACGGGCGGCGGTCTCGGCGTGGCGCAGGAAGCTGGAGTACACGCCCGCGTAGCCGAGGGCGAGGGTCTCGCGGTCGACGCGGACCTCACGATCCTGCAGGGGACGTACGACGTCGTCCGCGGCGTCCATCAGCGGGAACAGGTCGCAGCCGTGCTCCCAGTCCATCAGGTCGGCGACCGCGATGAACGCCTCCAGTGGGCAGTTCCCGGCTCCGGCGCCCTGGCCGGCGAGGGAGGCGTCGACGCGGGTGACGCCGTTCTCGACGGCCACGACGGAGTTGGCGACGCCCAGGCCGAGGTTGTGATGGGCGTGGATGCCGATCCCGGTGTCCGGGTCGAGGACGTCGCGGTAGGCGCGGACGCGATCGCGGACCCCGTCCATGGTCAGGCGGCCTCCGGAGTCGGTGACGTAGACGCACCCGGCTCCGTAGGACTCCATCAGCTTGGCCTGGCCGGCCAGTTCAGCGGGTTCGGCCATGTGGGACATCATCAGGAACCCGGCCACGTCCATGCCCAGGTCGCGGGCGGCGGTGATGTGCTGGGCGGAGATGTCGGCCTCGGTGCAGTGGGTGGCGACGCGGACCGAGCGGATGCCGAGAGCGTGGGCCTTCCGCAGGTCGTGCAGGGTGCCGATGCCCGGCAGCAGGAGTGTGGTGGGGACGGCGCGCGTGACGACGTCGCAGACGGCTTCGATCCACTGCCAGTCGGTGTGGGCGCCGACGCCGTAGGTGATGCTGGAGCCGGACAGGCCGTCGCCGTGGGCGATCTCGATCGCAGCGACCCCGGCGGCGTCCAGCGCGGCGGCGATGGTGCGGGCCTGGTCGACGGTGTAGCGGTGGCGTACGGCGTGCATGCCGTCCCGCAGGGTCACGTCCTGCACGTACAGGGCGGGGGGCCGGGTCGCGGTCATCGGGAGACCACCTTCGTGAAGGGCTGCGCGGCGGCCATGCGTTCGGCGGTGCGCAGGGCGGCCGAGGTCATGATGTCGAGGTTCCCGGCGTAGGCGGGCAGGTAGTGGGCGGCGCCCTCGACCTCCAGGAAGACCGAGATCTTCACGGCCCCGGTGGTCCGCGTGCCGGCGGACAGCAGCGTGCGCAGGGGGTCGTCGTCGGCGACGCGCTCGAACTGGACCTTCTGTTTGAGGCGGTATCCGGGCACATATGCCTGGACCCGGGCGACCATCTCCTCCACCGATTCGGTCACGGTGGCGTCATCGCACTCACCGGCCAGGCAGTACACGGTGTCGCGCATGATCAGCGGGGGGTCGGCCGGGTTCAGGACGATGATCGCCTTGCCCCGGACGGCGCCTCCCACCTTCTCGATGGCCGACGAGGTCGTCTCGGTGAACTCGTCGATGTTGGCACGGGTGCCGGGGCCTGCCGAACGGGAGGAGATCGAGGCGACGATCTCGCCGTAGTGGACGGGTGTCACGGCTGCGACGGCGGCCACGATCGGAATGGTGGCCTGCCCGCCGCAGGTGACCATGTTGACGTTCGGTGCGCCGAGATGGTCATCGCCGTTGACCGGCGGGACGACGTACGGGCCGAGCGCCGCGGGCGTCAGGTCCACGACCCTGCGCCCCAGCGAGCGCAGGACCTCGTCGTGGTGCCGGTGCGCGCCGGCCGAGGTGGCGTCGAAGACGATCTCGACGTCCGCGAACTCGTCCAGTTTCACCAGGCCGTCGACGCCCTCGTGGGTGGTGGCGACTTTCAGGCGGCGGGCGCGGGCCAGGCCGTCGGAGTCGGGATCGATCCCGACCATGGCGGCGATCTCCAGGGAGTCGGAGAGCCGCAGAATTTTGATCATCAGGTCGGTGCCGATGTTGCCCGGCCCGATGACGGCGACCTTCGTGTTCATGCGGCGGCCCTCTCCGTGGCGGCGGACGCGAACGTGGTCGTGACTGTGCCGAGCCCGTCGATGTGCGCGGTGAACTCGTCGCCTTCGGCGGCGGCGGCCATCGGGCCGAGCGCGCCGGTCAGGACGATCTCGCCGGCCCGCAGCGGGTCGCCGAGGTCGGCGAGGATGGAGGCGAGCCAGAGGGCGGCGGTGAGCGGGCTGCCCAGGCAGTCGGCTCCGGTGCCCTCGGAGACCGTCTCGCCGTTCTTGGTGAGGGTCATCGGCGCGGCCCGCAGGTCGACGCGGTCCAGGGGGACGGGGGTGCCGCCCAGGACGTACAGACCGCAGGAGGCGTTGTCGGCGACGGTGTCGACGATGGTGATGTCCCAGTCGGCGATGCGGCTGTCGACGATCTCCAGGGCGGGCAGCGCGAAGGCCGTGGCGCGCAGCAGGTCGGCGACGGTCGGGTCCCGGTACGGCAGGTCCGTGCCGAGTACCAGGGCGACCTCGGCCTCGACCTTCGGCTGGAGGAGTCGGCCGGGGGCGATCGTTTGTCCCTCGGGCACTGCCATGTCGGCGAACAGCACGCCGAAATCCGGCTGGTTCACGCCGAGTTGCTGTTGCACGGCGGGCGAGGTCAGGCCGATCTTGCGTCCGACCGGGCGGCGGCCGGCGGCGACGCCGCGCTCCACGAGCAGGCGCTGCACGGCGTACGCGGCTTCGACGTCGTCCTCGGGCAGACGCGAGCGCACCGGGGCGCAGGGGAAACCGGTGCGGGTGGCGTCTTCCAGGACGGCCGCCGCCTCGGCCACCGCGTCTGCGGACTCGCGGGCACTCATGGTCGCCCCGGGCGGGGACCGGTACGGCGGTGCGGAGCGAACATGCGGGATTACCTCCGGAAGGAGAGCGAGAAGGCCGGGCAGCGAGGCAGCCGTGCCGGGTCAGCGGTCGGCGATGCCCGCGCCGCTGAGGTCGGGCACCGTGTTCTCGGGGTGGGCAAGGGAGCGGGCGCCGGCACGGAACTGGGCGAGTTTGTCCACGATGGTCCGGCCGACGGGGAGATGGCCCCAGACGCTGATGCCCTGATGGGTGGTGGGTTCCCAGGTCGTCTCGTCGATGACGATCGGATTCCAGCCGACTTCCCATTCGAAGCCCGAGGGGGTGAGGGCGTAGTAGGACAGTTCCTTGTCGTTGGTGTGCCGGCCGACCGACAGCGCCATGTCGAAGCCGAGTTCGTGCACCCGCTGGTAGCTCTGGGCCACGTCGTCCAGGGTGGCGGCCTGGATGTTGAGGTGCTGGACGCGGGTGCGGATCGGGTCGATCGGCAGGCCGCGGGTGGCTGCCACCGCGATGGAGTGGTGCCGTTCGTTGACGCGCAGGAAGCGGATCTTGAGTTTGACGCCGCTGATGGTCTCGTCGATGCAGTCGGTCAGGCGGGCGTCGAAGACGGTGTTGAAGTAGCCGCGGATCTGCGTCGGCTTGGTGGAGGTGAGTGCGATGTGTCCCATGCCGGAGTCGCCGGTGACGAAGCCGGACGCGAGCATGCGCAGCGGTTCGGGGGACGTCAGCGGGGTGGTGTAGATCTCCTGGGTGATGCCCTTGGGACCGGGGAAGCGCAGCAGGCGCTCCACGCCGCGCAGTGCCGCCTCCTCGTCGGAACCCCGTACGACGGGGACGTTGTGGGCCCGGATACGCGCCTCGATCTCCTCGAAGGAGGCGTGGTCGTCGATGTGCCAGCCGGTGGCGACGACGTCTTCGGCCGGGCCGCGCCGCAGCAGGAAACGGCATTCCTGGCCGTCGAGACGGAAACGCATCAGGTCGCGGGAGACGCTGTCGTGGTGCATGCCGATGGCGTCGGTGCCGAAGCGGCGCCAGTCGGCGAAGCGGTTGGTCTCGATGACGATGTAGCCGAGGTGGACGGCGCCGAAGACGGTGGCGGTGCCGGTCGCCGCGGTGTTCATCGACGGCCCGCCAGGAAGTCGGTGCACAGCCGGTTGAAGAGCTCCGCGCGTTCGAACTGGACCCAGTGCCCGGTGTTGGCGACCAGGTACAGGTCGCAGTTGGGCATGCGCTCGGCCAGCATCGGGCCGCCGGACGGCCGGTTGACCCTGTCCTGCGCCCCCCACAGCACCAGCGTCGGCACCGGCAGCCGGGACAGGCGCGGATCGCGGGTGAAGTCCATCTTCCACACGGTCCGCAGCGAGTTGAGCCCGGACGGCCGCCGCAGGGGCGGTGAGGCGATCACTTCCGGATCGATGCTCGCCCGGTAGCGCTCGTCGATCGCGGCGTCCGGGACGTCGGCGGCGTTGAAGACGAGGTAGTTGCGGATGAACTTCTCCAGCTTCTGCCGCGAGGGCCCGTCGCCGCTGTAGTAATCCAGCAGGCTGTTGAGACCGGGGGTGGGCAAGGCGCGAGTCGTGCCGATGCCGCCGGGGCCCATCAGGACCAGGCGGTCGACCCGGTCCGGGGTGTCCAGGGCGAGGCGCAGGGCGGCGGCGCCGCCGTAGGAGTTGCCCACCAAGTGGGCTCTGTCCAGGTTCAGTTCGTCGAGCAGACCTCGGACGCCGTCGGCGAGACACCCGAAGGGGTCGGTGCCGTCGACCCCCTTCGTACTACGTCCGTAGCCGGGCAGGTCGGGGACGATGACCCGGTGCTCCGTGGCCAGTTCCGCGATGTTGCGCGCGTAGTTGGAGACTCCGGAGGCTCCGGGGCCTCCCCCGTGCAGCAGCAGGACCGGCGGCCCCTCTCCGGTCTCCGCGGCGAAGATCTTCCTGCCGCCGATGTCGTACGTCGTCTCCTGCATCGCCGGCAGGCCGGTCGGTGTCGTCGTCATGATGCCGGTGTCCTCACTGCGGGTGTTCTCACGGAGCGGTGGATGCGCCGAGGCGCGAAGTCGTGGCCGGGGCGAAGCCCTGGGGCGGCGGCAGAAGCAGGGCGCCGGCGGGGGCCGCCGCGTAGACGTAACCGTCGGGGCGCAGGGCGAGGGTGGCCGCGCCGTGCTGTCTCATCCAGGGCAGCAGGACGCCGTCGCTGTCGACGAGGGTGCCCTCGGCCGGCCCGGAGCCGAGGGGTGTGATGGTCAGGGAGGAGATACCGGGCCGGCTCCAGGCGGGCTGCGGAACAGCGGTGTTGGCGTGGAGCAGGATCCATCGGCCGCCGAGCGCGTCGTCGAGCCGGACACGGGTGCCGTCGGGGACGGTGACCCAGGGCTGGGGAATCTGGTGGCCGGTCGCCTTGGTGCGGGGGCCGGCCTGGAGGCCGACTTTGTAGCGGGCGACGGGGATCCAGTGCGAGTCCTGTGTCCAGTCGCCGAAGCCCGGTATGCGGTCCAGGGTCCGCAGAACGCTGTTGCGGACGCGGGCGACCGGCCGACGGCGCTCGGTGATGATCCGGCCGACGAACACCGCCCGCCTGGTGACCTCCTCGACGTGCGGCTTGCGCTCGGCCTCGTAGCTGTCGAGGACGCTTTCGGGCAGGTGGCCGGTCAGCACGGCTTCGAGTTTCCAGCAGAGGTTGGCCACGTCACGCACACCGGCGGCCATGCCCTGACCGATCCACGGCGGCATGGCGTGGGCGGCGTCGCCGGCAAGGAAGACCCGGCCCGTCCGGAAGCGGGTGGCGAAGCGTACGTGGTGGCTGTAGACGGTGGCGCGCAGGACGTCGATGCTCTCGCGGGAGATGCCGTACCGGGCAACCAGCCGGTACACGGCCTCCTCGGTGGTCAGCTGCTTCTCGTCGTCACCGGGCAGGATCGGGAACTCCCACCGGTGGTGGCCGAGCGGGGTCGGGCAGTCCACGGCGGGTCGGGCCGGGTCGCAGTGGAAGCGCAGCTTGTCGTGGTCCGGCCAGGGTTTGAGCATCTTCGTGTCGATCACCACCCAGCGGTCCTCGTACGTCGTGCCCTCGTAGCCGATGTTCAGCTGGGCACGGGTGAGGCTGGATCCGCCGTCGGCCGCGATCACGTACGAGGCGCGCAGCCGGTGGACGGAGTCGTCAGCAGTGCCGACGACCGTCAGTTCCACCCCGTCGGCGTCCTGGCGCAGGCGCAGGCACTCGTGGCGCAGAAGAATTTTTACGTTCGGGTAGCGGTCGACACCGTCACGCAGGACCTGCTCCAGTGCCGGCTGGTAGATGAACATCTGCGGTGGGTGGCCGTGCCCGCGCGGGGTGGGGCGCGCCCTGATGAACGTACGGCCCTCGGCGTCGACGAAGTCCACATCCCGTTCGGTCAGCATGTCCTGCTTGAGCCGCTCGGCCAGGCCGATGCGCTGCCAGATGCGGACGACCTCCTCGTCGGTGGAGATGGCCCTGGCGCGGGTGAAGACCGCGGCGTCCCGCTCCAGGACGACGACCCGCAACCCCATCGCTCCCAGCAGGTTCGCCGCGGTCACCCCCGTGGGTCCGTAACCGATCACCGCCACGTCGTAGACGTCTCCGGCTCCGGCCGTGGTCTCACTCATCGGGCCGCCTCACTGTCGATCATGACGCCTGAGCCTTCCTGTATCGATCATTACAATTGGAGTGAGTGCTACGGTAAGCTGGTCGCCGGAAGCGGTCAAGCGGCCGGCGCGGAACGCACCGACAGGAGAGCAGCTGCCATGACGAAGCCGCAGACGCCGCGAAAGAAGCGGGCGAACGGAGTGGAGTCGCGGCAGCGCATCCTCGACGCAGCCGTGGAAATCTCCGGCGAGCGGGGGTACGAAGGCACGTCGATCGCGGCCGTCAGCGCCGCGTGCGGACTGCCCGCCAGCTCGATCTACTGGCACTTCAAGGACAAGGACGACCTGATCGCCGCGGTCATCGAGCGCAGCTTCGACACCTGGCTGGCCGCGTTCGAACTGCCGGACGAGGAGTACGGCACCCCGCTGGAGCGGGTTACCGCCGTGGCCGGGAACGTAGCGAAGTCACTGGTCGACGCCCCCGACTTCCTGCGCCTGGGGCTGATGCTCGCACTGGAGCGGCGCCCGGCCGAGCCGCGCGGCCGCACAGTGTTCCTGCAGGTCCGCGATATCGCGGGCGCGAAGATCGCCGAGATGGCCGCGTCGCTCGTTCCGGACCTCGACCAGGAGTCCGTCCAGATCCTGACGACCTACGCCGTCGCCGGCGCCGACGGGCTGTTCGTCCAGCGGGAAATCAACGGGGACGCCGTCGATCTGGTGGCGATGTTCGAACTGCACGCCCAGCTGGTCCACGACGCGGCGACACGGATGGCGGCAAGGAGGAAGGCATGAGCCGGCCATGCCGGGCCACTTCCGCAGACCACAGGAAAGGCCGCTTCATGTCCCCTTCCGCACAGCGCATCGACGTGCATCAGCACATAGTGCCCGCCTTCTACCGCGACGAGCTCGCCAAGGCCGGCATCGCCGACGCCGGCGGACGCTCCCTCCCCGGCTGGAGCGCCGAGTCGGCCCTGCGGCTGATGGACCTGCTCGGCACCACCACGTCAATCGTCTCCGTGTCGACGCCCGGCACGGGTTTCCTCACCGAACCCACCGATGCCGCCGATCTGGCCCGACGCCTCAACGACCACTGCGCGGCCCTGGCCACCCACCATGCCGGCCGCTTCGGCTTCTTCGCCACGCTGCCGATGCCCGACGTCGACAGCTCGGCCGCCGAGGCCGCTCGCGCACTGGACAAGCTGCGCGCCGACGGCGTCACCCTGCTCGCCAACAACCGGGGTACCTACCTCGGCGCGGGCGGCCAGGACGCGCTGTGGCAGACGCTGAACGACCGCGGCGCGGTGGTCTTCGTACACCCGGCCGAACTGCCCGCTCCCCCGGTCGACGGCATTCCCGCCTTCGCCGCCGACTTCCTTCTGGACACCACCCGCGCCGCCTACCTCCTGGTCCGCAACGGCGTCCCGCGCCGCTGTCCGAACGTCCGGTTCATCCTCAGCCACGGCGGCGGCTTCGTTCCCTACGCCTCACACCGCATGGCCCTCACCATCGCCAACGACACCGCACGCAGCCCGCTCGACGTACTGGACGACTTCCGCTCCTTCTACTTCGACACCGCGCTGTCCTCCAGCCCCGCCGCCCTGCCCACCCTGCTCGCCTTCGCCCGCCCCGGACACGTGCTCTTCGGCAGCGACTGGCCCTTCGCCCCCACCCCGGCCGGGCAGTACTTCGCGAGCGGCCTCGACGACACCCTCGCCCGGGACGTCCTCGGCGCCGTCAACCGCGCCAACGCCGAAGCACTCTTCCCTCGACTGGCCGCCATTTCCCCGACGCCGCCACCAGTCCCGCCGGGCCCCGTGCGCCTGCGGCGGGCGGCGCAGCGCACCGCCGCACGCCTGGTTTTCAAGCTCATCCAGCCCAGCACCGAATGAGCCGGTTCCCCCTGCCCACCAGGCCCTACCGCGAGTCCGACGCCCGGGCCGGGGACCGGCGGCAGGACGCCGTCGCGACCGGCCGGGCCGGCCACAACGGCGTGCTCTTCACCATGTGCCTGTCCCTGATCCTCGTGGTCCCTCCGCCCCCGCGCTCAACCTCGCGCTGCCCGACCTCGCCATCGATCCGTGCACGACCTGAGATGCCGCGTCCGCTGAGAAACCCCGTGAAGCCTAAGTGAGTTCCTTCCGCATCAACGTGCACATCGTCTCGTAGCGGCGCAACGATCCATCAGGGGCTCGCTCGTCCCACGAGTCCGACCGACGGTCGTACGCGACATAGCCCAGCCTTTCGTAGAGCGCACGCGCCCGCGGGTTGATTTCCTCCACACCGAGTTCGGCCTGCCGAAGACCGCGGTTCCTGATCCGCAGTTCTGCGGCTTCGATAAGGAACGTGCCGATCCCGCACGACTGCAATGCGGGGTGGACTGCCAGCTGCCACAACGTGCCGACCCCCTTCTTGACCTGGTAGTCGACTCCGCCTTTCGCCACGGGGATGTCCGTTGCGGGGCAGACCGCAAGATAGTCGACCCCGCCGGTCCTGACACGCTCCAACTGCTCGGCGACGCCGGCCAGGTGGTGGTCAGACCCTGCCCACCCGCACGACGCCAGGTCCGCATGCACCAAATCACGGGCCGACAGCTTCAACACAACGTTGATCATCTTCATTACCTCCGGCGAGCCAGCATCCATACCGATCCCGCAGGGCGCAAAGCCGTTTCCTGTACTCACTCTCCTGGTTCACGGGCGCGGACCCACCGGTACTCCACCAGCCGCCAGTCAGTGACTGGTCCTGGTCACCGGGCAGGGCCGGCGCGGAGGCCCGGGATGCTTGTCCCGGCTTCGTTCGGGGTGGGCCAGGCGTACGAGGTGGGCGTGCTCGGCATCGGAAAGCCTGAGCACGCGCGAAATCGCGTCGCCCACTTCGCGGGACACGTTGCGCGCGTTGCCCTGAGTTCCGCCCGCGGGTCGAGGCTCTCATACGGCTGCTGCCGGCGCCCCGGATCCCGGGCAGCGGCCTCGATCCGGCCGCCGAGATATGGCACCGCCGCGCCCAGAACTGGGGCGAGCCGGGCGAGCACCGAGCGCAATTCGACGGCGACGCGAAGCAGCAGCACATCAACTCCTGCTCACGCGCACGACCGATCGTGCCTCAGATGGCCTCCGACCTGCGAACCGTTGAACCGATGAGCTGGAGGTCGGCGGGTTCTTTCGTGGAGAAGCTCGGCTTCTTCCAGGGCGGTTCTTCCGGGCCCGTACGTCCCGGGGCGCCGCCGTGTGGCGGGGCCCCGGGAGGCGGGGGTGGTGGCTAGGAGATCGTCAGGTTCTGGGCGACGACGTCGGCGTTGTAGGCGTTGACGCCGAAGGTGCCGGAGGCGTACGTGCTGTCGGTGGCGTCGATGAGCGGGTCGGCGCCGTTGTCGAGGTAGACGCGGATGCGCGGGCCGTCGGTGCGGACCGTCACGTGGTAGGTGCGGCCCTCGACGATCGGGGTGGCGTGGGTGGCGATGTCGTGGCCGGGCCGCCAGAGCTTGACGATGCCGCTGGTGTCGAGGGTGGCGGTGTAGCCGGCGCCGTCGGTGCCGGCGCGGAAGGTGAGGCCGGTGGCGGTGCCGTTGGTCACCGACAGGTCGCCCTGATAGGTGAAGTCGGTGCCGGAGCGGTCGCTGACGTAGAAGCCGTCACCGGACGAACTGCCGTGCAGACCGGCGGGGGTGACCGTCCAGGTGCCGCCGTGCGGTGCCCAGGAGCCCGCGGTGAAGGCGTGCAGGCCGCCGTCGCCGGTGTTCAGATTCTGCACGGTGGCCTGGCCGTTGAAGACATTGGCGCCGAAGCGGCCGGAGGCGTACGTGCTGTCGGTGGCGTCGATGAGCGGGTCGGCGCCGTTGTCGAGGTAGACGCGGATGCGCGGGCCGTCGGTGCGAACCGTGACGTGATATGTACGGTTCTTGGCGATGGGCAGGGCGTGGGTGGCGATGTCCTGACCGGGACGCCACAGTTTCAGCACGCCGGTGCTGTCGAGGGTGGCGGTGTAGCCGGTGCCGTCGGCCGCCGCGTGGAAGGTCAAGCCCGCCGCCTGGGCGGTGTTGAGCGTGATGTCGCCCTGGTAGACGGCGTCGGCGCCGCTGGAGGCGCTGAGGTAGAAGCCGTTGCCGCCGGCCGAGCCCTGCTTGCCGCCGGCGACGTCGCTCCACACACCGCCGGCCGCGTGCCAGGGTCCGGCGAGGTCGCTGTCGAGGGTGGACTGCCCGGTGCCCCAACTGGTGTTGAGCCGGGTGAAGTCGGCGCTGTCCAGCTTGACGTTCCCGCCGTTGCTGAACAGCCGGATGCCCTGACTGTCGGCGGCGGAGTCGAAGTTGACGTTGTCCGCGACGGAGAACAGGCCGCCGTCGGCGTAGATCTCCAACTGGCCGCGGTCCACCAGCAGTCGCATCGTCACCTTTCCGCCGCGCGGCTTGAGGGGAATGCCGTCCAGCGTCTGCTTGGCGGTGTCGTAGACCACGGTCCGGTCGGCGGAGCCGTCGGAGCGGGCGTGCAGGTCGAAGCCGAAGCTGCCGGCGGTGGCGTGCGAGACGTCGAACTGCGCCGTGATGTCGTAGATGTCGGCCTTGATGCCGGAGAACGGATTGCTGTTCGGGGTCAGGGTCCGGCCGGCCCAGTGCTGGGTCTGGGAGGCGAGCGAGGACAGGCCGGCGACCGGCGTCCTGGTGATACGGGGCCCGTCGGGGGTGCTGACCAGCCCGAGGTCGACGGGGAAGGAGGCGTCGCCGGTCCAGGTGCTGCCCTGGTTGCCGTTCTGCCATCCCATCTGCACGGTCTTGCCGTCGGGCGTGTTGGTGAAGGTCTCCGCGGCGTAGAAGTCGCCGTTGACCATCTTCTGCGGGCCGGTCCCGTCGGCGGTGAAGGTGGTGCCGTCGAAGCCACCGACGACGTACTGGCTGGAGGCCGACGTCAGCACCCATCGCTGCTGGTTGGTGTGCCCGTCCAGCGGCAGCGGGAAGAGGTCGGGGCACTCGAAGAGCCAGTCGGCCCGGTAGCGGCTGGCGAAGGTCCAGTCGAGCAGATTGGTGGAGGTGTAGATACTCACCCCGTTGCCGCCCTCGTCGGACCAGAACACCATCACCCACCGGTGCCGGGCGGCGTCCCAGGTCACCTTGGGGTCGCGGCTGCTGACGCCGGACGGGACGGTGACGACCTTGCGGCCCTTGTCGTACGCCTGGAAGGTCCGGCCGTTGTCATTGCTGTAGTAGACGCTGACCCCGTCGGTGTTGGAGTAGACGACGATCGGGTCGAGCGAACCGGTCTTCAGTCCCGAGGAGTTGGCGGTGTCGACGACACCGCCGCCGGAGAACAGGGTGCCGGGCTGGACGCCGGGCTCCATGGCGATCGGCTTCTGCGTCCAGTGCACGAGATCGGGGCTGGTGGCGTGGCCCCAGTGCATGGTGTCCCAGGCCAGGCCGTGCGGATTGTGCTGGTAGAAGAAGTGGTACTCCCCGTTGGCGTACACCAGCCCGTTGGGGTCGTTCATCCATCCCGACTGCGAACTGAAGTGGAACTGCCCGCGGTACGGCTCGCTGTACGTCGTCGGCGCGTACGGGAATTCGGGGTAGTCCCAGACGGTTCCGGCGGCGGCCGGTGTGCTGGGCAGGAAGACGGCCAGGCTTGCCGCGAGGGCGGCCAGGAGCATCCAGACCGGACGGTTCTTTCGGCGCATACGACACCTCTCCGAATCGGCTCTCAACGCGTCACGACCGGAATGTCAACGTTGACACATGCCATCGATGACATGCGTGGTCCAGGTACCCGGTCGAGGTGAGACTGTGCGGGAACCGGGCACGCCCGTCAACACTTCGGGCACGATTGGCAGATGAACGGGCACGGCCGGATCACCGTACGGCCGGCGGCGCCGCGTCGCCTGCGGCATCACCCGCCGCTTCGCCCGCCATGTCGCCCGCCGCGCCGTCCGTCATCGCGTCGACCTGCCGCGCCCAGGGCGGGTTGGGACCGGGAACGGCGCAGGTCAGCGCGGCCACCCGGACGGCGTACCGGCAGGCGTCGGCCACCGCGTCGAGCGTCGCCGCGGCCAGCCGGCCGCCCAACAGGCCCTGCGCGCCGAGCCGGTGGAGCAGGCCCGCGGTGAAGGAGTCCCCGGCGCCGACGGTGTCCACCACCTCGACCGGGACGCCCGGCACGTCGGCGCGGCGGCCGTCCAGCGAGATCGTGACGCCGCCGGCGCCGCGGGTGACCACCACCAGGCGTGCCCCCGCACGGTGGAAGTCGTCGCAGGCGGCGGCCGGTGGGACTCCGGGGCGGAGCGTGCGCAGGTCGTCCTCGCTCAGCCGCAGGATGTCCGCCAGGGCGCACCAGTGCGGCAGCCGCCGCCGGTAGACGTCCGTATCGACCAGCGCCGTACGGACGTTGGGGTCGATGCTGACGGTCGCGTGCGCCCGGGCGCGGGCCAGGAAGTCCTCCACGGCGGATGCGCCCGGCGCGAGGGCCAGTGCCAGCGAACCGGCGTGCACACACGCCGACCTGCCCGTTCCCGCCGCGGCCAGCTCGGCCTCGGTCCACTGCCAGTCCGCCGTGGCCGTGGCGTGGAAGGTGTAGGCGGCCTGCCCGTCCGGGCCGATGTCGGCGACGGCCAGTGTGCTGGGTTCCCCGGCCGCCACCGCGCCGGACAGATCGACGCCCGAACCCAGCAGGTGCGCCCGGATCGTACGGCCGAAGAGATCGCCGGAGAGCCGGGCCAGCAGCCGGGTCGGCGTCCCCAACCGGGCGAGCCCGACCGCCGTGTTCGCCGGACCGCCGCCCGATTGCATCCGCAGCGCGAGCCCGGACCGGTCAACTCCCGGTGGTGCGGCGAAGATGTCGGCGACGCACTCTCCGACGACGGTGACCTGCGGCGATACGGACATGACGGCTCTCCTCCGGACGGCTGTGGCGTGATCGGCGCGCGCCGGGACTGCCCGCTCGTTACGAACTCGTGACCGGCGTTGGGCATTGACGCGTCCGGAGCGGGACTCCATCATGACCGCGAAGCGGGTGTCAACGATGACAGGTGTCATCGTTGACACCTGGACGTCGTCCTTCTGTAGCTCAGGGAGCGCCCTATGTTCCGCAGATCCCGTCCTGTCGTTGCCGCCGGCCTGGCCTGTTGTGCACTGACCCTGGCCGCGTGCGGCTCCGGATCGGGCTCGTCCTCGTCCGGGTCCGGCGGCGGAAAGGTCAAGGTCGGCCTGATCACCAAGACCGACACCAATCCGTACTTCGTGAAGATGAAGCAGGGCGCGGAACAGGCCGCCAAGAGCGAGGGCGTCTCGCTGATGACGGCGGCGGGCAAGTTCGACGGCGACAACGGCTCGCAGGTCACGGCGTTGGAGAACATGGTCGCCGCCGGGGTGAAGGGCGTGCTGATCACGCCCAACGACTCCAAGGCGATCGTGCCGGCGATAGCGAAGGCGCGGGCGAAGGGCGTTCTGGTGATCGCGCTGGACACCCCGCCGGAGCCGCAGAGTTCGGTGGACGCGCTGTTCGCCACCGACAACGAGAAGGCCGGCGAACTCATCGGGCAGTACGCCAAGGCCGCGATGGCCGGCAAGAAGGCGAAGATCGCCACCATGGACCTGGCGCCCGGCGTCTCGGTCGGTGTCCAGCGGCACGACGGCTTCGTCAAGGGCTTCGGCATCACCGACTCCGACCCGTCGATCGTCTGCTCCCAGGACACCGGCGGCGACCAGGCCAAGGGCCAGACCGCGATGGAGAACTGCCTGCAGAAGGCGCCGGACATCAACCTCGTCTACGCGATCAACGAGCCGGCGGCGCTGGGCGCGTTCACCGCGATCAAGGCCAAGGGCCGGGCGAAGGACGTGATGATCGTCGCGATCGACGGCGGGTGCACCGGTGTGAAGGCGGTCAAGGACGGCACGATCGCGGCAACCGCCCAGCAGTACCCGCTGAAGATGGCGGCCGACGGCGTCAAGGCGGTGGCCGCGTACGGCAAGTCCGGTACGAAGACCAGCGGTTACACCGACACCGGCGTCAACCTCATCACGGACAAGCCGCAGACCGGCATCGATGCCAAGGACTCCGCGTTCGGCCTGGCGAACTGCTGGGGCTGACCGGCCCCGCCGCCCGTTCCGCCCGATCCCGGAACCGCCCGATCCCCGAACCGCACCCGTACAAGGAAGCCGATGACTGCCTCCACCATGACCCCGACCGCGGTGAAGGAGCCGACCGCGGCGCGCCGGCTGCTCACCGCACCGGCCGCAGGTCCGTTCGCGGCTCTGGTCCTCGCCTCGGTGTTCTTCTCGCTGTCCACCGACCAGTTCCTTTCCGGCGGGAACTTCTCGCTGATCCTCCAGCAGGTCATGGTGGTGGGCACGCTCGCCATCGGCCAGACGCTGATCATCCTCACCGCGGGCATCGACCTCGCCTGCGGCGCGATCATGGCGTTCGGCGGCATCCTGCTGGCCAAGCTGGCGGTGAACTCAGGTGTGCCGCCGGTCCTGGCCATCCTGCTCGCCATCGCGGTGTGCGGCGGCTTCGGGCTGGTCAACGGCCTGCTCGTACGGCTCGTGCCGCTGCCGCCGTTCATCGTCACCCTGGGCATGCTGAACATCGCCTTCGCCCTGACCCACATCTACTCCGACGAGCAGACCGTCACCGGTCTGCCGGGACCGCTCACCGCGCTCGGCAAGACCTTCCCGCTGGGCAGGACCGACGTCACCTACGGTTCGCTGCTCACCGTCGGCCTCTTCCTCGTCTTCGCCTACGCGCTCAACGGCACGGCGTGGGGCCGGCACGTCTACGCGCTCGGCAACAGCGCGGAGAGCGCCCGGCTCAGCGGTATCCGCGTCACCCGGCTCACCATCGGCATCTACACGGTGGCCGGTCTGGTCTACGGGGTGGCCGCGCTGCTGCTGGTGTCCCGTACCGGTGTCGGCGACCCGCAGGCCGGCCAGACCGAGAACCTGGACAGCATCACCGCGGTCGTCCTCGGCGGCACCAGCCTGTTCGGTGGCCGGGGAACGGTCCTCGGCACGTTCGTCGGCGTGCTCATCGTCGGCGTCTTCCGCAACGGGCTCCAGCTGATGGGCGTCAGCTCCGTCTACCAGACGCTGGTCACCGGCGTCCTGGTGATCCTCGCGGTCACCGTCGACCAGCTCTCACGGAAGGGCACGCGATGAAGGACAGCGCACCCGAGAAGAAGCCGGAGCCGGTGCTCAGCGCCCGCGGCCTGGTCAAGCGCTACGGTCATGTCACCGCCATCGACGGCGCCGACTTCGAGCTGCTGCCCGGCGAGGTGCTCGCGGTCATCGGCGACAACGGCGCCGGGAAAACCAGCCTGATCAAGGCGCTGACCGGCGCGCTGGTCCCGGACGCGGGCGAGATCCGGCTGCACGGGGAGCCGATCAGATTCAGCGGGCCGCTGGAGGCCAGGCGGCACGGCATCGAGACGGTGTACCAGGACCTGGCCGTCGCCCCCTCGATGGACATCGCGGCCAATATGTTCCTCGGCCGCGAGATCCGGCGGGCCGGGCCGCTCGGCACGGTCTTCCGGATGCTCGACAAGAAGGCGATGCGGCGTGAGTCGGCCGACTACATGGCCGCGCTCCAGATCCGGCTCGGCTCGCTCGGCCAGGCGGTCGAGACCCTGTCCGGCGGCCAGCGGCAGGCCGTGGCGGTGGCGCGGGCCGCCGCGTGGGCGCGCAGCGTCGTGGTGATGGACGAGCCGACGGCCGCGCTCGGGGTCAAGGAGTCCGCGCAGGTGCTCGACCTGATCCGGCGGGTCCGGGACAAGGGCATCCCGGTGATCCTGATCAGCCACAACATGCCGCATGTCTTCGAGATCGCCGACCGTATCCATGTGCACCGCCTGGGCCGCCGCGAGGCGCTGATCAAGCCGGCCGACTACAGCATGGCCGAGGTGGTGGCGATCATGACGGGTGCGCTGAGCGTCACGGCCGACGGAGGTACGGTCGTCTCCGATGACGAAGCAGCTTCCGCCGCCGGAGTGCGGCGCGGCTGAACCACGACCGACCGCGCGGCCCGGTGCGTCCCAGGCACCGGGCCGCCGATGCCTGCAGAAAGGTGGCGTATGACGCCCGCCCGCCGCCCCACCCTCGCCGATGTTGCCAAGGCGGTGGGCGTCAGCGCCAAGACGGTGTCCCGGGTACTCAACGAGGACGGGCCCAGCTCCGCCGAGACCAGGAAGCGGGTGCTCGCGGCCGTCGCGGAACTCGGCTTCCAGCCCAATCTGATGGCCAGGAGCATCCGGGTCGGCGGCCCCGACACCACGGTGGGCCTGGTCGTCCCCGATCTGAGCAACCCGTTCTTCGGCGCCGTGGCCTCGGGCATCGAGGAGGTGGTCGACGACCGGGGGCTGATGCTGCTGATGGGTTCCTCGCAGGACGATCCGGGGCGCGAGCACACCCTGACCCAGACGTTCCTGGCCCGGCGGGTCAGCGTGCTGATGGTGGTGCCCTCGGTCGGCGCGGACCACACCCATCTCAAGGCGCCGCGGGCCGCGGGGATGCCGGTGGTCTTCATCGACCGGCCGGGCAGCGGCCTCACCACGGACACCGTGGTCAGTTCCAACCGCGCGGGCGCCAGAACGGGCGTGGCCCGGCTGATCGCCGGCGGCCACCGCAGGATCGGTTTCGTGGGGGACCTGCCGACCCGGCTGTACACCCGTCGCGAGCGCATGGCGGGCTACCGCGAGGCGCTGGCGGAGGGCGGTCTGCCGTACGACCGGCGGCTGGTGGCCAGCGCGCACCACCCGGAGGGCTCCGCCGAGGCGACCGCCCGGCTGCTGGCGCTCCCGGACCCGCCGACCGCGCTGCTGGCGGGCAACAACTTCATGACGCTCGGCGTGATCAGCGAACTGGCCCGCGCCGGCCGCAAGGACATCGCGGTCGTGGCGTTCGACGACCTGCCCATGGCCGAGAGCCTCCAGCCTGGGCTCACGGTCATTGCCCAGGACCCGAAGACGCTCGGCGTCTCGGCGGGGCGCATCGCCCTGCGGCGGATGGACGGCGACCGGTCACGCGCGCAGACGCTGACCATCCCCACCCGGCTGATCCCCCGCGGCTCGGGCGAACTGCCCGCACTCAACGGCGTCCGGTCCGGCGTCTGACCGGGCCGGGCACCGGCCCGGGTGTCGTGGCGACCGCCCGCCGGGGGCCGGAGGTGGCCGCCCGCCGGGGGCCGGACGGGCGTCAGACGGCGGGCGGGACGACGACGGCCTTGCCGTGCACCGCGCCCGCGGCGGCCCGTGCGTGCAGGGCCGGCAGCTCGGCCAGCGGCACCCGCTCGGCGACCTCGACCCGCAGTTCGGCGGCGTCGACCAGGGCCACCAGCTCCGCGAGCTGCCCGGCGTCGCTGCGGACGAACAGGTCGATGCCGCGCACGCCGCGTTCCTCGTCGCCGGGCGCCGGCATCCACACGGTCGTGTTCACCAGGACACCGCCGGGGCGGACGAGGGTGACCAGCGCGGCGAGGTCGGCCGGTTCGACGGGCGCGAGATTGAGCACCACGTCGACCGGTTCGGTCACCGCCGCGGTCACACCGGTGGCGGTGCGGTCGACGATGTCATCGGCGCCCGCCGCCCTGACCGCCGCGGCGCTGCGCGGGCTCGCCGTGGCGATCACATGGGCTCCGGCTCGCTTGGCCAGCTGGACGGCGTAGCCGCCGACCGCTCCCCCGGCGCCGTTGATCAGCACCCGCTGTCCCGCCGCCAGCTTCGCGTGGTCGAACAGCGCCTGCCACGCGGTGAGGCCCACCACCGGCAGCGCCGCGGCGTCGGGCAGCGGAATGCTCGTTGGCGCCGGGGTCAGGACGGCAGCCGAGGCGAGGACGTACTGCGCGGCGGCGCCGTCGCCGTCCATCGGCAGGAAGCCGATGACCGCGGCGCCGGTCTCGAACCCGTCGACACCTTCGCCCACCGCGTCGACCGTGCCCGCGACGTCGATGCCCGGGGTGTGCGGCAGCGAGGTCGGGATGGGGCCGCGCATGAAGCCGCCGCGGATGTTGCCGTCGACGGAGTTGAACGATGTCGCGGCGACCCGGATCCGGACCTGTCCCGCGCCGGGTACCGGCTGCTCCGTGTCCTCGTACCGCAGGACGTCGGGGTCGCCGTAGTCGTGGAAGCGCACTGCCTTCATCGGACTTCTCGCTCTCATCGAGATATTGCTTCGAATCCGAAGCATCTGTCGACGACGCTACTCCTGCTTCGAATTTGAAGCAAGTGGTGTCGGTCACCGCCGGGCCGGGCCGGGTGGTACGGCACGGCTCACCGCGTGCGACGCGCCTCGATCTTCGAATTCGAAGCAGTAGACTCGGCCCATGCCCGACTCCCGGCCGTCGCTCGATCCCCTGCAGCTCGGCACCTACTTCGACCTCATCGAGGTGGTCAGCCTGCTCCGGCACTCGGTCGAGCAGCAGCTGCGCGAGGCCGGCGATCTCAGCTATGTGCAGTTCCAGCTGCTGGCCCGCCTCGGGGACTCGCCGACGGGCAGCCACCGCATGACCGATCTGGCCGACGGCGTCGTCTACAGCCGCAGCGGCCTGACGTACCAGGCGGGTCTCCTGGAGAAGTCGGGTCTTGTCGTGCGCGCCCCCTCGCCGGACGACGAGCGGAGCGTCACGGTCACCATCACCGATGCCGGACGGGCGCTGCTGGCGAAGGTGCTGCCGGGGCACATCGAGGTGGTCAGCGGCCAGCTCTTCGCACCGCTCTCGCGCGACGACGTCAAGACCCTCGCCGAACTGCTGGCGCCGGTGCGCGACCACATGCGCGCGACACCCCCGCGCTCGGCCGCGCCCCGGCGCCGCAAGGGCGCGTAGGCACGCCGCGCGCCGGACCGGCTACCGGCCGAATCGGTCCCGTGTGCCGGACCCGCCGCGCGTCGTGTCAGCCGCGGACGTGCAGGCCGAAGCCGGTGCGGCCCGCGGGCTCCAGGCCCTCCTTCAAGTGCAGCGAGGGGATCTCGTAGTCGCCGAAATTCTGTGGGCGGAAGGGGATCGGTTCGGTCGTCTCCAGGGTGAGCAGGCGCTGCCGCCAGGCCGCGGCGACACCCGGGTGGTCCGCCGCGGTCATCCGGTCGGTGCCGTACAGCACGAAGGGCGGCAGCACCTCGATGCCCGGGTAGTAGAGGATGCCGTGCTGGATCGGGAAGAGCAGGTCATCGACCGGGCCGTTGATGCCGCGGGCGGCGTAGTGCGAGCGCGGGCCGCCCGCGGTCACCGACAGCAGCGCCCGCCGGCCGGCGAGGGTGCCCTCGCCGAAGCGCTCGCCGTATTTTGTGTCGCTGTGCTCGCCGACGCCGTAGGCGAAGCGGTAGGTGAACACCCGGTCCACCCAGCCCTTGAGGATCGCGGGCATCGCGTACCACCACAGCGGGAACTGGAAAATGATCGTGTCGGCCCACAGCAGCTTGTCCTGTTCGGCGCGGACGTCGGGGGTGAGGGCGCCGGCGTCGAAGGCCCGGCCGGAGTCGGCGGCGACCTTCAGCGGGCTGGAGGCGTGCGGGCCGTAGTCCGCGGCGTCCACGACGGCCTTCCACTTCATGGCGTACAGGTCGCTCACCCGCACCTCGTGCCCGGCGCCGCGCAGGGTGGACACGGCGAGGTCCTTCAGCGCGCCGTTGAGCGACTTCGGCTCCGGGTGGGCGTGCACGATCAGCGTCTTCACGGGTACTCCTCGGGATCGGATGCCTCCGATTCTTGGCGCCGCGGCGCCCGGTATTCAGGGGCGCCGCCACCGTCGGACCGGGCTTCCTGGTAACGGCAGGACCACCCTCACCGGCGGAAGCCGTAGCCATACTGGGCGGATGGACGATCTCGCGGGCTTTCTGCGGACCCGGCGCGCCCGGGTCGATCCGGCGGCCGTCGACATCCCCACCGACGGCCGGCGCCGGGTGGCGGGGCTGCGCCGCGAGGAGGTTGCGCATCTGTCGGGGGTGAGCGTCGACTACTACGTGCGTCTGGAGCAGGGCCGCGCGACCCAGCCGTCGGAGCAGGTCCTGGACGCGCTCGCCCGGGTGCTCGGCCTCGACGAGACCGAACGCGGACATCTGTACCGGCTGGCCCGGCAGCGCCGCCGCCGCGCGAAGGCGCCGGGCGGCCGGGTGCGGCCCGAACTGCTGCGCGTCCTCAGTCTGGTGACCGACGCGCCCGCGCTGGTCATGGACCACCGGATGGACGTGGTGGCCGGGAACCGGCTGGCCGGGCTGCTGTACGGGCGGCCGATCCCGGGGCTGAACACCGCCCGGCACATCTTCCTGGAGGAGACCGAGCGCGGTCTGTACGCCGACTGGGACACCTGCACGCTCGACGTGGTCGGTCATCTGCGCCTGGCCGCGGGAAAATACCCCGACGACCGTCGACTGGCGTCGCTCATCGGCGAGTTGGCGATGGGCAGCGAGCGCTTCCGCCGGCTGTGGGCGCGGGCGGACGTGCGGGCCCGCACCCACGGCCGCAAGGCGTACCGGCACCCGCTGGTGGGGCTGCTCGAATTCCACCAGGAGAATTTCGCGCTGCCGGACGCCTCCGGCATGGAAATGCTGGTGCTGGCCGCGGCCCCCGGCGGCCCCACCGAGGACGCGCTCCGCCTGCTCGCGGGACTGGACGCCGGCCAGGGGGCGGGACCGGTCGCGGGCGGCGGCGCCCCGACGCCTCAGCGCAGCACGGCCGACAGCAGATCAGCGCCGAGCGTCGTCAGCGCGGTGGCGTCCAGCGAATACCGCACGTAACGGCCGTGCCGCTGCGCGTCGAGCAGTCCCGCCCGGCGCAATTCCGCGAGGTGGCGCGAGACTTCGGGGGCGGTCAGGCCCCACGCGTCGGCCAGTTCGCCGGTGGTGTGCGGACCGCGCGCCAGGGTCCGCACCAGCCGCAGCCGTACCGGGTGAGCCAGTGCTTTGAGCCGGCGTTCGACGATGCCCAGGGAGACCACGGGATCCGCCGTGCCGCGTTCGTCGGCGACCGGATACTGGAGCACCGGGCGCCGGGTGTGCGCGTGCACGGCCACCAGATGCGGTGTGCCGAAGACGGTCGGGATGAAGGTGACGCCCGTCCGCCGGGCGGTGATCGTGGCGTCCTGGAGCTTGTCCACGACGATGTGCGCGCCGCCGACGGGACCGGGCTTCCGTCCCGACCGCGCCTCACCTGACCGGCCTTCACCGTCGTGCTCTCCCCCGCCGTGTCCGTGACCGGGGACGAGGACCACGGCGGCCGACACCGACGCGAGGGTGTCGGCCAGGCCCTTGCGCGCGAGCAGATCGTTCTTCACGCGTACGTCTGTCGCCAGGCGCGCCGCCAGCGCGGGCCACGCGGCGTCGAAGAACGCGTCGGCGCACTGCTCCAGCGTGCCGCGCACCCGCCTTCGTACGGCCGCCGGATCGGTCAGCAGCCGCTCGGCGAAGGCTTCCTGGACGGCGCCGCGCGCCTGTGCCCGCTCCAGCGCGCGGTCGCGGGCGGCGCTGTCGGTGAGCGGCGAGGCGTCGCCGAAGTGGACCCGGTCGTTGCCGCAGGTGGTCACCAGCGCCGCCGCCACATACCTCTCGTCGTCGATCCGGTCGACGTCGTCCAGTTCCTCGGGCAGGGTCGGGCGCGGCCGGGCGGGGAGCAGGAAGTCGGCGCGCGAGGAGCGCCACAGGAATTCCGCCTCCAGCAGCCGCTCCGCCAGCTCCGGCCGCAGCCGCCCGCGGACGTCGGCCGTCCAGCCGGCCAGGTGCGGGTGGTGGCCGGCGGCGGACAGCGCGTGCAGCATCGCGGTCAGTTCGGCCAGCGGCGACGCGGCGAAGCGCAGCCGGGTGGTCGGCAGTCCTGTGATGTCGATACGCAGCGCCATGTCCCGATTGTCACCGGTGGCGCCGGCCTGTGGCACGTCGGTTGACGGGATCCGTCAACCCGTACGGCGCCGGGCCCGCCCGGCCGCACGGTGGCGGGTATGAAGACCACGCCGCAGACCGCCGCCCCGCCGGGGACCGCCGCTCCCGATTCCGCACCGCCCGCGCCGCCGGAAGCCGTCAGGCCCCGCGTACGGGACCTGCTGCGGGCCTCGGGCGGCGGGCGCTACACCGTCGCGCTGGCGGTGGACGCGCTCGGCAACGGCATGCTGCGGCCGTTCCTGCTGCTCTACGGGGTCGAGGTGCTGCGGCTGTCCGCGCCGCGGGCCGGTGCGGCCATGACGCTCGGTGTGGTCGGCGGGCTGTGCGCCACCCCCGCCGTCGGCCGGCTGCTCGACCGGGGAGCGCGCAGCTCCGTCGTCGCCGCGGCGATGCTGATCCGCGTGCTCGGCACGCTCCTGCTGCTCGCCGCCCCGGCGGGCGACATCGCGCCGTTCACGGCGGCGGCGCTCTTCCTGGGCATCGGCAATCAGGCCATGCCCGCCGCGCACTCCGCCCTCGTCGCCACCATGTCCTGCGGGCGGCGACGGGACGCGGCGCTGGCCGCCGCGCGCTCCGTCCGCAACGCGGGCATGGGGCTCGGCGCGCTCGTCACCACCGCCTGCCTGGCGGGCGGTCCGTCCGCGCTGCGCGTCCTCGCGGCGGCGACCGGTGCCGGCTTTCTGCTCGCGGGGACGCTCGCGGCGTCGGTACGGGTGCGCGCGGGCGCGGCGGCCACCGGACGGCCCGGACGGCGGTCGGGGCCCGTGCCGGGAATGCGCGCCCTGCTGTCGGCGAACGTGGTCTACGCCTTCTGCCTCAATGTGCCCGAGATCGCGCTGCCGCTCGTCGTGGTGAGCATGCTGCACGCCTCTCCGATGTGGGCGGCCGGGATCTTCGTCACCAACACGGTGCTCGTGGTCACGCTCCAGGTCCCGGTCACCGTACGGATGGCACGCTTCTCCCGGCACAGGGCGATGGCGATCGGCGGCCTCGTCATCGCGGCGTCCTACCTGGGCTTCCTCGCCGCCGCCACGCTCGGGCGCGGCGCCTGCGCCCCGGCCGTCGCCGCCGTGTCTGTGCTCTGCACCCTCGGCGAGATCGTCTACGCCGGCAGTGCCGGGCCGCTGCTGCTGGAGCTGGCGCCCCCGGCCGCGGTCGGCAGGGCCCTCGCCCGCTTCCAGCTCTCCACCGGTCTCGGCCTCGCCGTCTCGCCCGTGGTGATCACCGCCCTCGCCGCCCACGGCGCCGCCGCCCTCTGGCTCACGCTGACCGCCGTGACGCTCCCGGCGGCGTACGCGGTCGGCCGCCGCCCGGGGCGCCCGGCGGACTGATCACGCCCCGGACCGGGCGCGGCCGCTCAGCCGGTCGAGGCTGAACAGCCGGTCCTCGCCCGCGCCGGGGGCACGGCCCGCGTCGGGAGCACCGGCCGCGTCGAGGACCTGGTCGAGGAAGAGGAGAATGCCCGCGCCGCCGCTCCACAGGTCCGCGCTGAACCGTTTGGCCTTGTCGCCGTGGAATCTGACGCCGGTGTCACCGGGGACGGCGTATTTGAACAGCGCCCTGGCCGTACGGAGCGCGTCGCTCGCGGAGGTACGGTCGCCGCTGACGCCGGCGTGGTCGGCGAGGGCGAAGCCGAGGCCGGCCAGGCCCTGGTAGAGGCCCGGCATAACGGTGTACGTGGTGCGCAGGCGCGGCAGCAGGTCGCTCTCGACGGCGGCGAGACGGTCGTCGCCGCAGGCCGCGTTGTAGCGGGCGACGGCCCGCAGCATTCCGGCGGTGCCGCAGAAGAGATACGGCATGGACCGGCGGTCCGTGGCCGACGCGGGGAAGTGCGGCGACGCCGAGCCGCCGGGCATCGCCCGGTCGAGTTCGTGGTGCAGCAGCCGCACCCCGCGCGCCAGGTGCGCGGTGTTCCCGGTGACCGCGGCCAGCGGGAGCAGCGCCCAGGCGATGCCGCACCTGCCGTGCAGCCAGCCGGTCGGGTCGTCCTGGCCGAGCAGTCCCGACAGTTCCGCGCCGTCCGGGAGCGCGGACAGCAGCCGCTCCGCGGTCTCGACGTGCCGCTGGTCGCCGGTGTGCCCGAAGAGCGCGAGGTGCGTCATGGCGACCCCGGCGACGCCTTCGGCGAAGCCGGCCCGCCGGCCGGTCAGCGCGTGCGTGGTGGCGGTCGCGAGCAGATCGCGGGCCTCGTCCAGGTGTCCGTGGTCGGCCAGCACCCAGGCGATGCCCGCGAGACCCACGTGCAGGCCGGGCGGCAGGCTCCCCGCGGCGGCGAGCGCGTCACGGCGGAAGCGTTCGACGAGGCGCCCGTCCACGGTCGTGCCGCTGTGCCGCAGCGCGTGCAGGACGCCCGCGGAACCGTAGGCGACGCACACGGTGTTGGTGGCGTAGCCGTCGGGGACGGTCGGGAACAGTGTGTGCTCGCGGTCCGGGTCGGCCATGGCGAGCAGGGCCCGCGCGACCTCGTCGCGCAGCGCGCGGACGTGGCGCCGCGGGTCGGCCGCCACCTCCTCGGGTCCCGGCAGCGGGGCCGGGCCCTCGGCGCGGTGGTAGCGGATCGCGCGTTCCCACAGGGCGGGCGGCACCGTCATCCGTTCCGCGAGGTCGGCCCGCAGGTGCTCCAGTGAGTGGGGGCTGCGGTCGGCGACGGCGAAGGTCGGGCCGAGCATCAGCCGGACCAGCGCGGAGATCCCGTAGTGATCGGGGACGGCGGGGTCGTCCTTCACCAGGTGGGAGGGGGGCGCGTAGCCGTCGGTGGCCACCGACACGCCCTTGTCGCGCAGGCCGCGCGCCGCCTCGAAGTCCACCAGCCGCGGCCGCCCTTCGGCGTCGATCAGCACATTGCCGGGGCTGACGTCGCCGAAGACGTAGCCCAGCGCGTGGAGGGTCCGCAGCTGTTCCTCGAGCGCGGTGATGATGGCCTCGCAGTCGGCGGTGTACCGCTCGCACGCGGACGGCCCCGCCTCCACCTGCGTCACCGGACTGTTCGCGGCCACCCAGGACTTGAGGGTCACGCCCTCGATGAATTCGGTGACCAGGAATTCGTGTTCCCACTCCCGGAAGTAGGCGATCGGCTCGGGGCAGATCGTGGGGTGCGCCTCGTGCAGCGCCCGCAGGGTGTCCCATTCGCGCCGGCCGCGCTCGACGGCGGTGGATCCGTCCCAGGAGAGCCCGGTGTGGTCGCGGGCCTCCTTGACGAAGACCTTGCGGCCGGTGGCCGTCTCCCGTCCGGCGTACGCGCCGCCGCCGTTGCTGTGCCGCACGGCGTGGTCGAAGGCGAAGCCGTGGAAGGACGTGGCCTTGCCGGCCGGACCGCTGTCGGGTGCGAAGGGGTCGGTGATGCCGTCGGGCAGGTGGAACCGCGGTTCGCGGCGGTCGGCGACCAGCCGGCCGTGGCCGTCGCGCAGGACCGGTGTGCCGGTGCCGTCGGGCAGCAGCCGGCGGCGGGGGGTGAAGGAGCCGTAACGGTAGTGGACGACCTGGGAGTCGCCGAAGCGCCGGTCGGTGAGGATGAACTGCCCCTGCTCGGACTCCAGTCGCGCGGCGAGCGCGCTCATCAGCGCGGCGGCGGCCCGTTCGTCGGCCGGGTAGGCGACGACGAGTTTGCCGCTCTGGGTCCGTGCGGCGTGCTTGTGCTGGAGCAGCAGGACGAAACGCGACGCGGCGACGTGCTTGAAGGGGATGTCGCGGGCGAAGCACTCGTCGGCGACCACATCGAGGACGTCGGCGATCCGGTCGGCGCGGGCCGACAGGTGCACCTTCCAGCCCTGGTCGGGCAGCGTCACGCCCGCCCGCCCCCAGGACCGCCACAGATAGCGGTCGTGGGACCGCCAGCCGTCCGGGACCTTCGACGGGCCGTACTCCCGGCCGCGGTCCGCGAGGGTCTCGACGGGCGCGTAGTAGTCGGCGTCGGCCATCGCATAAGTCTGTTCGATCACTGCTGCTGCCTCGCGTTTCCCGGGCGTGGTGGTCGGTGGGTGGTCCGCCCGCGGACGGCCGGGGCGCCGCGTGCCGCGCACGCGTCGCCCCGGCAATGCCTCGCGGCTCAGGCGCAGAGGAACCAGCTGGCGTCGCTGCAGATGAAGTAGCTGCCCTGCTCCTCCTGCAGCTCGTCGGAGGTCGGGATGTCCATCTCCTGGAGGTCGAGGATCTCGTTCATGGGATTTCTCCTGATCTGTTGGGTGCCTTACGGCTTCCGCTCCGTCGGGTGACGGGCGGACATCTGTGGGGTGCGCGCGGGCCCGTGCGGTGCGGTGGGACGTGCCTCGGCGGTGAGGGTGTCGACGCTGAACAGCGGGTCGGGGCGCGGGTCCAGCAGCTGCGAGAGGAAGAGCAGGACGCCGGACGCGCCGCTCCACAATTCGGTGCTGTGGCGCAGCCGCAGGTCCCCGAGGAAGCGGACGGCGTCACCGTGGGGCAGCGCGTGCGCGAACAGGGCGCGCGCCGACTTCCAGGAGGCATCCCGGGCCCGCTCGTCGTCCAGCAGCCGGCCGCATTCGGCCAGGGCGAGGCCGAGACCGGCGAGCCCCTGGAAGAGTCCGGCGTGCGCGACGTAGGTGATCGACGCCTTCCCGATGAGCTTCGGCAACGCCAGGGTCAGCCGTTCGTCGGGTGCGGCGGCCAACTGGCGGGAGGCCGCCAGGAGGAAGCCGGCCGTGCCGCAGTGCAGGTAGTACATGCCCCTGCGGTCCTTGGCGGAGACCGGGAAGACGAGTTCGCCGTTCCCGGACTCACGCGCCCGGTCGAGTTCCTCGTGCAGCAGCCGTACGCCGTCCCGTCGCGGCCGGTCCTCGCCGGTGACGGCCGCGACCTGCTGGAGCGCGTACGCGACGCCGGTCCTGCCGTAGTACAGGCCGGTCATGTCGTGCGGGCCGAGCAGGGCGCTCAGCGGTCCGGGCCGCTCCGGCAGCCGGGTCAGCTCCAGCGCGCGGTCGAGGTGGGTTTCGTCGCGGCTGTGCCGGTAGAGGGCGAGGTGGGCGAGGGCGACGCCCGCCGCGCCCCATGCGAGGGTGGCGGAGTCGCGGGTCAGCGGGTGGCGGTCGGCCGCGCCGAGCAGCTCGCGTGCCTCGTCGTGGCGGCCGAGGTCGGCCAGCACCCAGGCGATGCCGGCCAGGCCCGAATAGAGGCCGGGCGCGAGGGAGCCGGCCCGGCGCAGGGCGTCCTCGCGCAGCCGCCGGACGATCCGGTCGGGGACGGACGTTCCGGCGACGCGCAGCGCGTGCAGCACACCGGCCGTGCCGTAGGCCACGCCGAGGGTGTTGGTCTCGTAGCCCTGCGGGACGGTGGGGAAGACACCCCAGGGGCGGTCGGCCGCCGATTCCACGATGCCCGCCGCGATACGGTCCCGCAGTGCGGTCAGCGCCTTGCGCTCGTCGGCGTCGATCTGTTCGGGGGTGGGGAGCGCGGAGGTGTCAGGGCCGGGTGCGGAGGCGGGGACGTGCCGTGTCGCCGCCCGCCACAAGTCCCGTGGCACCGGGGCCCGTTCGGTCAGGTCGTGCAAGATGTGCGGCAGGACGCCGGGGCTGCGGTCGGCCAGCGGCGCCAGTGGCGTCAGCAGGAGCAGGCCGAGCCGGGCGGCCGTCGCGGCGGGACCACCGGCAGGGACCGGGCCCTGATCGAGCCGGGCGTCACCCGACAACTCGCCCGTGCCTTCCGTACGGACGAGACCGCCGGTCAGCCGGATGCCGTCCGCGCCGTCGACGAGGACGTCGCGCGCCTGGACGCCGTCCACCGGGCAGCCCAGCAGCCACAGCCGGCGCAGGTCCCGTTCCAGCCGGGCCGTCAGGTCCGCGGCGCGCCGGTGGTAGCGCGCCCAGTCCGCCGCCGACGCGGTCGGGTCGGCCAGCGGGCTGTTGGCCACCACCCAGGAGGTCAGCGGGACGCCGCCGACCGCTTCGGCGAGCAGATACGCGTACGGCGGTCCTTCCACGAGGCCGAGCGGGCGCGGGCACAGACCTGGCGCCTCGGCGTGCACGCGGGTCAGGACACGCCACTCCTCGCGCAGCCGGCCGGCCGCCGACCGACGACCGTCACCCGCCGGTCCTGCGGGCGCGAACACCTGCTTGACGAAGATCTCGGACCCGTCCAGCACATGGCGCGCGGTGAAGGCGTATCCGGTGGTGGAGGTGGCCTTGAGCCGCCGTACCTCGAAGCCCTCCGGTGCCGCGGGGGCCGGGGCGGGGCCGTCCATCAGGCCGTCCTCGGTGGAGCGGGTCCCGTCGGGGCGGATCGCGGCCGCGGACGGGGCCGGCACCCGGCCTCGGTGAACGGCCGACGTGCCCGGGTGCCCGGCCCCCGCCGGGTCGGCCGTGAAGACGGCCGCCGCGCGCAGCGTCCGCAGCAGGGCGTCGGAGGCGGCCTCGTCGGCGGGGGCGGCGACACAGAAGCGGCCCGCCTGCGCCCGTGATCCGCGGGGGTGGTTGAGGTGGTCGTGGACGGCGCGGTTCGCGGTGTGCCGGAAGGGCACACCGTGTGCGAAGCACGCACCGGCGAAGGCGTCCAGGACCCAGGGGAGCCGGTCCGGGTCCGCCGAGGCGTACACCCGCAGGTCGCTCTCCCCGAACCGCGGGCCGCCGTCGGGCGTCCACTGCGTCCACCAACCGGTCCTGGTGGCGGTCCAGTTCTGCGGTACGGACCCCGGCCGCAGCTGCGGCGTACGGTCCGCGACGGCGGACGGCGGCAGGTAGTGGTCGGGATCGGCGAAGGTGAACACGTCCACGCTCATGAGGTGACCTCCACCCGCGGGCCGGCCGCGGACGCCGCCAGGTCCTGGCCGGTGCTCACGCCGGCGTCGTGGCCGAACAGGTCGCGGTAGAGCCCGGGCCGGGCGATCAACCGGTGGTGGTCGCCGCGCTGGACGATCCGGCCCTGGTCCAGGGCGATGATCTGGTCGGCGTTGCGCACGGCGTTGACGCGGTGGGAGATGACGACGCGGGTGATGGACAGTTCGCTGAGCGCCGCGTCCACCCGGCGCTCGGTCTCCGGGTCGAGATGGCTGGTCGCCTCGTCGAGCAGCAGCAGCCGCGGCCGGTGGATCAGGGCCCGGGCGAGCGCGACGCGTTGGCGCTGGCCCGCCGACAGTCCGGTGCCGCCCTCGCCGACCGCCGTGTCGTAGCTCATCGGCAGCGCCATGACGTCGTCGTGCAGCCCGGCGAGCCGCGCCGCCCTGACGATCTCGTCGATTCCGGCGTCCGGTCTGCTGAGCACCAGATTGTCCCGGATCGAACCGTCGAACAGCGTGAGGTCCTGGAGCACGGCGCCGCAGTGCGAGCGCAGGTCGGGCAGGTCCAGGTCGGCCAGCGCGACACCGTCGTGCCGGATCTCGCCGCGTTCGGGCAGTTGCAGGCCGAGGAGCAGCGCGCCGAGCGTGCTCTTGCCCGAGCCGGTCCTGCCGACGATGGCCGTCTTCCGGCCGGCCGCGACGGTGAAGGTGATGTCCTCCAGGGTCGGGCGGCGGCCTCCCGGGTAGCGGAAGGTGACACCGGTCAGGGAGACGGCGGAGGCTGCCGCCGCCGGCAGCCGGACCGTGCCGGACCGCTCGCGCGGCGCGTCGAGGACGTCGAAGACCCGCTCCACCTGTGCCCTGATGCCCTGGTACATCTGGCCGGAGGTGGCGAAGGTCTCGACGGGGCCGAGGACGGACAGCGCGATCGCGTTGTCGGCGAGCATCGTGCCGACGCTCATGCGGTGGTTGAGCACCAGCCACGCCCCCAGCCAGAGCAGCGCCAGCGGCCCGAACATGCTCAGGCCCTTCTGGGCGCCGGTCAGCCAGGCGCTCCACCGGCCGCGCCGCGCGCTCGCCTTCTGATACGTCGTGAACAGCCGCTCCCAGCGGTCGGTGGCGCGCCGCTCCACTCCGTTGGCCTTCAGCGCGCTGATCGCTTCGAGGGCCTCCACGAGGTAGCCCTGCTCCTCGGTCTTGGCCGCCAGCTCCTGTTGCGCGAGGAGCCGGGTCCTGCGGTAGCTGCCGGTGACGACGGCGAGCTGGAGCAGGAAGAGGGGGACCACGGCCGCGGCGAACAGCGGCGCGGTCACCAGCAGGCCGATGACGTATCCGGAGAGCAGGCAGCCGTCGAGGACGGTGGTGAGGAGTTGCTGGGTCAGTGCTTCCCGGGTCGAGGAGACGCTGGCCAGCCGCATCAGCAGGTCGCCGCGGCCCCGGTCGCCGAAGAAGCCGAGCGGCAGGGCGAACAGATGCGTCACGAATTCCCGGCTCAGCCGCTGGTCACCGCGGACGCGCAGGGCGAGCATCGCCAGGCCGCGGGCCGCGGCGAGCAGTCCGCACAGCACCGCGACGACCACCGCGGCCAGGAAGAGGAAGCCGAGCGAGGCGACGTGGTGGCCGGGGATGACCGAGTCGACGACGGCCTTGGTCGCCAACGGGGCCGCAAGTCCCAGCCCTTGGAGGCCGGCGGCGAGCAGCGCGGCGAGCGCGAGCCGGCGCCTGCCGCCGGGCAGGGCGACGAACTGCCGCAGGTAGCGCGCCATCGGCAGGTCCCTGAGGGCCGTCCGCCGGCGGGTGAAGTCCGGGCCCGGCGCGAAGCGCAGCAGCACCCCGCCGTACGCCGCGGCGAATTCGGTACGGGTCAGCCGGCGTCGCCCGGCGCCGGGGTCGGCGCACCGGACGTGCGAGGCCGACACCTTCGTCACCACGACGAAGTGGTGCCGGGACAAGTACGCGATCACCGGGCCGTTCTGCGGCCGCGCCCACGCCTCGTCGGAGGTGTCCACCGTCGCCCGGAGGCCGAACGTCGCCGCGGCCCGCGCGATGTCGCGGACGGAGACCCCGTCGCGTCCCAGCTCCAGGCTCGCGCGGCTCTCGGGCACCGACGTCTGCCGGCCGTACGAGCTGAGCACCATCGCCAGGCACGCCGCGCCGCACTCGGTCCTGCTCAGCTGGACCCGCAGCGGGACCCGCCGGGCAGGCCGCGGGCGGCCCGCGAACGGTGGGAGGCTCATCGGCTGTTCCTCCAGGGTGGATGGACGGATGCGGCGCTTTTGTGTGCGGTGCGCATTTGTGTGCGTGGCGCGGCGGTACGGGCGGTCCACACCGACCGCCGCGACCGGTAACGACGATGGCAGCGGGCCGCGCCCCGGACATGAGTGATCAGCACCCAAGTTCCGGTCCGGCCGCGCGCCGGGTTCCGCCGGGACCGAATGTGGGTGGTGAACGCGCATGCGGCGCGGTGGCGCCTCGCGGTCGACTCATGGCCGGACGCACGACCGCGACGAGGGAGGCCACTTCGGTGACGACGACTCAGCGGGCCACCGCCCGGCCGCTCACCATGCCCTGGGAACGGCACGGCAGGCCGGCCCTGACCGGGGCCTGGTGGGCGCGGGCGCTCCGCCTGGACGAGCGCGCCGCCGCCGGCTGGCCGGAGCCCGGCGCCGCCGACCGGACCGGGGGCGGGGACGCCGCGGCCGTGGCCGGGATCCGGCTCCGCCGCTGGCGCGACGCCTTCGCCGGTCTCGCGGCGGACGCGCTCGACCGTCAGACGGGTGAGTACGGCGGTACGCCGGAGCAGCTCGGGGAGATGCTCGCCGAACCGCCGGAACACCTCGCCCGTCGTGTGCCCAAGCCCGCGTGGGCGCACGCCGTCGAACGGGTCGCCGCGTCGGCGGCGGGCGACGACGGAGCCGGCACCCCGGACGGTCGCCCGCCCGGCGGAAAGCCCCGCCCCGGCGGCTGGCAGCGCGGCTTCGCCCTGATCGTCGAGCCGTTCGTCCACGAGTCGCTGCGGGTGTTCGACGCGGCGGCGGCCGGTGTGCCCGGCGGGGAGACCGCGGCCGCGCCTGTCGGCGCGGGGCCGGACGACGGGCCGGGACCGTACGGTGGCCGCGACCGGACGGTCGTCAGGGAGGCGGTGGGGGCCGAGGTGACGCGGCGGCTCGTGCACCTCGCGAGCCGGGTGCTCGTGCTGGAGCTGAATGTGCTGCGTGTCACGGGCCGGCTCGAAGGGGGCACGCCGCAGGAGCGCTTCTGGTCGTTCGTGCGGCACTTCCGGCGCCCCGCCGCGTTCGCCGAACTGCTCGACGAGTACGCCGTGCTGGCCCGTCTGATGCTCGATACGGCCCGGCGGGTGGCCACGGCGCACGCCGAATTCCTCCGGCGCCTCGGGCAGGACCGGCCGGTGCTGGTGGACCGGCTGTTCGGCGGCGCCGACCCCGGCCCGCTCGCCCGCGTCGAACTGGCCAAGGGCGACACGCACGACGGCGGCCGGTCGGTGGGCGTCGCCGTCTTCGCCTCGGGCGCCCGCGCGGTCTACAAGCCCCGGCCGCCGGGCATGCACCGCCACTTCAACGACGTGATCGACTGGTACAACGGGCGGCTGCCCGGTTCCTCCCGGCTGCGCACACTGACCGTCGTCGACCGCGCGGACCACGGCTGGGTCGAATTCGTCGACCCGGCGCCCTGCGCCGACGAGGCCGCCGCGAAGCGCTACTTCCACCGCCAGGGGGTGCTGCTCGCGCTGCTGCACGGCCTGGGCGGTGTGGACTTCCACTTCGAGAATCTGATCGCCGTGGGCGACCAGCCCGTCCCGATCGACCTCGAATCACTGTTCTGCGCCGAACTGCCCCGCTCCTTCGGCAGTCCGACCCTGGACGGCGATCCCGCGGCGACGGCGTACCGCGATTCGGTGGGCCGGGTCGGCCTGCTGCCCTCGGTCGTCATCGACGCCGACGGGCAGGCGTTCGACGCCGGCGGCATGGGCGGCGACCAGGACGCGGCACTCCCCTACCAGGTCGCGGACTGGACCGGCGCGGGCACCGACGCGATGCGGCTGGTCCGGGTCCGGCCCGTGCACGGCGGCGCCTCGAACCGGCCGCGCCTGGACGGCACGGACCTGGACGCGGTGCGGTACGCGGCGCCGCTGCTGGACGGCTACCGCGAGGGATACGCGGCGATCGCTGACGGCCGCGCCGAACTGCTGGCGCCCACAGGGGCGTTGGCCGCCTTCGCGGGCGACCTCACCCGCATCATCCCGCGGCCCACCCATGAGTACGCGACGCTGCTCGCCGAGACCACGCACCCCGACGCGCTGCGCGACGCGCTCGACCGGGACCAGGTGTTCGGTGTGCTGTGGGCCAGGGCCGCCGCCGATCCGGCGCGGGCCCGCCTGGTCCGGCACGAGGTGGCCGATCTGTGGTCGGGCGACGTCCCGCTGTTCACCGCCCGCGTCGGCTCCCGTGATGTGCGCGCGTGCGACGGTTCGGTCGTCGGGGAGCTGCTGCCGGAGTCCGGCGCGGCCCTGGTCGCCCGCACCCTCGCGGGCCTGGGCGAGCGCCACTCGGCCGACCAGCGGTGGATCGTGGCCGCGCAACTGGCCACGCGGACGAGCGGCGACAGCCCCGACGCCCCGGAGGACGCCGCCGGCGGTGACCCCCAACCGGACCTCACCCCGGCGGAGTTGACCGAGCGGGCACTGGCCGCCGCCGTGACCGTCGCGGACCGCCTCGAAGCGTCGGCGTACACGAGGGGCGACCGGATCGGCTGGCTCGGCCTAGACCTGTGGCAGGAATCGCGGTGGTCGGTACGGCCGTTGGGGGTGGACCTCTACAACGGGTACGCGGGTATCGCGCTGTTCCTGGCCCAACTCGCGGGCGTGACGGGCGAACCGCGGCACGCCGCGCTCGCCCGGGGCGCCCTCGGCCCGGTCGTGGGCTACGCGCGGGAAGTCCTCGACGACGGGCCGGACGCACGGGACGCTCTCGAACCCGGGGCGATCGTGGGCGCGTTCACCGGCACGGCCGGCGTCGCGTACGCCCTCGCCTGGTGCTCCGCGCTGCTCGGCGACGCCTCCGCCGGCGCGCTCGTCGCGCCGCTCCTCGACCTCGCGCGGGACCGCGTGTCGCCGGACGCCGGCCACGATGTGATCAGCGGTACGGCGGGCTGCCTCGCGGTCGCCGAGGCACTGTCGGCCGGCTACGGGCCCGCGGCGCACAAGCTGGCCGAGCGCTGCGCGTGGGCGCTGGTCGCCGGCGCGGTGCCGGCCGGTGTCGGTGTCGCGTGGCCGGGGGCCGGAGACGTGCCGCTGCTCGGCTTCTCGCACGGCACCGCGGGCGGCGGCTGGGCGCTGCTGTCGTACGCGGCACGGACCGGCGACAGCCACGCGCGCGCCACGGGCCTGCGGGCGTTCGCCCATGAACACGCCGCGTACGACGGGCGGTTGGACAACTGGCCGGACCGCAGAAAGGCCGAGCCGGGCAGCCAGCACTCCTGGTGCCACGGCGCCCCCGGTGTCGGCCTCGCCCGCGCGGCGGTCCTGCGCGCCGCCGGAGGACCCCCCGTTGTGCCGGACCATGCCGCAGAGGATCTGCGGCGCGCGCTCGCCAGCACCGCGGGCTTCGGCCGGCACCGCAATGACAGCCTGTGCCACGGCGCGTTCGGCAATCTCGAACTGCTCTGCGCCGCGCAGGCATTGGGCGGCCCCGACGGCGAGGCGGCGCGGCGCGCCCGGTCCCGCGAGGCGTCGGCGGCGGTGCGGCGGATCGAACGGGACGGGCCGGTGTGCGGCACCCCGGGCGGCCTCGCGACGCCCGGCCTCATGACGGGTCTCGCCGGCGTCGGGCACGGGCTGCTCCGGCTCGCCGCCCCCGAACTGGTCGCGCCGGTCCTGCTGTTGGCACCTCCCCCACTGATCTGAGGTCCGCGGACGGCCCCGGCCCGGGGCCCCGCGGATCGGCAGACGCGCCTGCGCCGGGGCCACCCGGCGACGGCGCGGTTCTCCCCACCGGCACCACAAGAGACACAAGACACAAGAGAGAAAGGGTCGTCCCATGGACTTGGACAACGACGTCGTGCGCTCCTGGAAGGAATACGCCCCGGCCGGAGCGCCCGACTCCAGCCCGGTCAGCTCGATCGACATCGCCGATGTCGCGCAGGGCGGAATGATCGGCGGCAGCTGGCAGTGGTCGTTCAGCTGCTGCGACACGACGCTGTGCTCGGACTGCTCCATCAACTGATCACCACCGCCCGTGCGGGCCGCATCCCCCGGGGTGCTGCCCGCACGGCGTGACTCCCCGCCCGCGGATGCCGCGGACGCGCCCCGCCCGGAAGGCGGCGCGTCCCACGGCGCCCGCGGGCTCTGGCGTGTCCGCCCCCGGCGGCACGGCCCGACGCCCCGACACCCGAGTGCAGGGTCGGGGTTAGGGATTCCCCCAATGCTCGGCCGCGCGGGCCGCGGCCACAGTGGAGCCGTTCACGGGCCGGACCTCCGGCTCCGTCGTCGGCAGGGCGTTGGGAGTGGGTCCTCTTGCTCACATTTTCGCTGGGAGACGTGGTGCACTCCGTGCTCGCCACGCTGGACGCGCGGGACTGGCGGGTCGAGGAGGACGGCGTCTGGTGCCGGGTCACTCCGCCGCACCACGAAGCGCGGGTGCAGGGCTGGAAGCTGCACGTCTCGGCGACCCGGCTGTCCGCGCCCGAGGTTCTGCACCGGGCCGCCGAGGTGCTGGTCGCAGCCGGCTGCGCCTTCAAGACCGCCCGGGACCTCCAGACGGTCGAGGAGATGACCTCGGGCAACTACGACCGCGCGCAGTGCGGCAAGATCATCACCGCCTATCCGCGCGACGACGACCGGCTCCGCGAGCTGGCCGCCCTCCTGGACGACGCGACCGCGGGACTTCCCGGGCCCGCGATCCTCTCCGACCGCCCGTACCGCAAGGGCAGCCTGGTGCACTACCGCTACGGCGGCTTCAGCGGCGTACGGGTGCTGGGCAACGACGGCTCCTTCGACGTACGCCTGCGGGCCCCGGACGGGACGCTGACCGACGACCACCGCAAGGCGTGGTTCAGCCCGCCGCCGTGGGCGGAGCTGCCCTTCCCCGGCGACCCGGGGCGGCCGGCCACGGTGCAGAGCCCCAGGCCGGTGCTGCTCGCGGACCGCTTCGTCGTACGGGAGGCGATCCGGCACTCGGCCCGCGGCGGGGTGTACCGCGCGCAGGACCAGCACACCGGCGCCGAGGTCATCGTCAAGCAGGCCCGCGCGCACGTGGCGGTGAACGTGACCGGCGAGGACGCCAGGGACTGCCTGCGCCGGGAGGCCGCCAACCTCGTCCCGCTCACCGGACTCTGCACGGAACTGGTGGCCTCCTTCGAGAAGGACGGCCACGCCTTCCTGGTGCAGAGCCTGGTGCCCGGGCAGACGCTGGCCTCCTGGGTCACCGAGCGGCGGGCCGAGCCCGGCTTTGTCCCCGTGCCGCAGGTGCTGGCGCTCGCGGAGAAGCTGTGCGCGCTGCTCGGCGCGGTGCACGAACGCGGCATCGTCTACCAGGACTTCACCCCGAACAACATCATGGTCACGCCCGACGACCGGCTGGTGCTGATCGACGCCGAGTGGGCGACCACCCCCGGCAGCTCCATCCTGCGCGTGTACACCCCCGGCTTCGGCGCGCCCGAGCAGATCGCGGAGCCGCGCGTCGGTCCCGCGTACGGCACCGAGGTCGACCGTTACGCGCTCGGCGGGGTGCTGTACTTCCTCGCCACCGGCATCGCGCCGGGCTTCGCCCAGGACGGCCGGTACGCCCCGAGCAACGCCCGGCTCGTCGCCTCTTGCGCCGGCCGACCCGCCGGCGAGCGCATCGCCCTGGTGCTCTCGCTGGTCGGCGAGGAACGCCCGGCCGCCCGGCTGCTCACTCCGGCGATCCTCGGCCTGATGGCGGAGCGCCCGGAGGACCGCTGGACGCTGAACCGGCTGGCCGCGTTCCTGGCGGACGCGGCGGCCGAGGTGTCAGAAGTGGACAAGGTGACCGGTCGGTCAACAGCCCTCACCGGTAAGGCGGTTGGCACCGAGGACACCGGGCCGGAGACCGAGTCCGCGCCGGACCCGGTCTGGCTCTCCGGCGGGTGCGCCGACCGGCCCGTCGCCGGCCGGGAGATCAGGGCCGGCCTCGTGGACGACGGCCTCGCCCACCTGCTGCGTGACATGGCCGACCCCGAGGGTCCCGCCACCCGCCTGTGGTCCGGCAGCGCCTTCGGGGACGGCACCGACCCGGTCAGCGTGCAGTACGGCGCGGCCGGCGTGCTGGGCACCCTCGTGCGCGCCGACCGGGCACTGGACCGGCCGGAGTTGCGCGACGCCGTCCGGCGCGTCGCGGACTGGATCGACCGGCGCCGTACCGCCGTTCCGCAGTTGCTGCCCGGCCTCTACTTCGGCCGCTCCGGCGCCGCTTGGGCGCTCTACGACGCCGCCCGGCACCTGGGTGACGACACGCTCGCCGAGCACGCCACCGATCTGGCGCTCTCCCTCCCGGTGGTGTGGCCCAACCCGGACATCTGCCACGGGGCCGCCGGCTCCGGGCTCGCCCACCTCAAATTCTGGCAGGCCACGGGACGGCCCGAATTCCTCGACCGGGTCGCGGAATGCGCCGGCTCACTGGCCGCGGCGGCCGACCGCACCGCGGACCGGGTGATCTGGCAGGTGCCCCCGGACTTCGACTCCAAGCTGGCCGGCATCCGACACCTCGGTTTCGCGCACGGCGTCGCCGGGATCGGCGCCTTCCTGCTGGCCGCGGCCGACGCGACCGGCGACAGCGCGGCCCTGGACCTGGCGGTGACGGCCGGTGACACGCTGGCCGCCGAGGCAGAGCGCGGCCAGGTGGGCGCCCGCTGGCGGTCCGACGTGGACGAGAAGCCCGGCACCGGGCTGATCTACCACTGGTGCAGCGGGTCCTCCGGCGTCGGCACCTTCCTGCTGCGGCTGTGGCGGGCCACCGGCGACGAACGCCACCTCACGCTCGCGCGGGAGGCGGCGCAGTCGGTGCGCGCCGCCGCCTGGACCTCGCCGACCGCCGTCTGCCACGGCCTCGCCGGCGACGGCGAATTCCTGCTCGACCTCGCGGCGGCCCAACCCGACGGCCCCTACCGCGCCTGGGCCGAGGACCTGGCGACCGTGCTCTACGCCCGGCACGCGGTCGTGGGCGGTCTCCGTCTCGTCCCGGACGAGAACGCCACCACTTTCACCGCCGGCTACCAGACCGGTACCGCCGGCGTCATCAGCTTCCTCCTGCGGCTCGACCACGGCGGGCCCCGCCCCTGGATGGCGGACCGCCCCGCGGCCCTGGAGGGAACACCGACCGCGCACCGGTGAGCGGCGCGCGGCGGCCCCGTACGTCACGACCCACCCCGAGAGGAGGAACCCATGGACATCGACGTCGACGCCCCGCGGGCCCTGCGGGCCGGACCGGAGCCGGCGGCGGCGATGCCCCGCGCCGTCGCCGATGGCGGCGCGCACCTGGAACTTCAGCACGTACTCCCGCTCCACCACATCAACACTCATCGAACGCCCCGGAGGCACTGATGGAACTCGACCTCGAAGCCCTGCAGGTTCTGCCCGCCGACGAGGAGACCAGCCTGCAGGAATGCACCTGGACCTGCTCCGGTCGCACCTGCCAGGACACCTGCTGGGTCACCGGCTGACGACGCGCGGGACCGCACGGCGCGACACCTCACAGACACGGCACGACACCTCACAGAAAGGATCCACGCGATGGAACTCGACCTGGACAGCCTCCAGTTGCTCCCCGCGGACATGGAGACCACGGCCCTGCTGAACACCACGGAGACCTGTGGCGGCCCCACCTGCGGCGCGGGCAGCACCTGCGGCGGGCCGACCTGCACGATCTCCAACTAGCGGAAGCGGGAGGGGTGCCGGACCTGTTCCGGCACCCCTCCGGCATATCCGGGGACGCCGCGGACCCCCACGGGGTCCGGTGAGCCGCGGCACGGGCGAGAGAGGCGACGAACACATGACGAGGAACGAACGGGCGCCGGGGAGCGGTGACCGGCCACCGGGCGCGGGCCGGCTGCTGATCGGTGCCGTCCGGCACACCGGCGGCCGGCTGTCCCTGCTGATCGCCCTGATGGTGCTGAGCACCGCCGCCTCGCTGGCCCTGCCCGCGCTGCTGGCGGCAGCGGTGAACGCGGTGCTGCACGGCGACAGCGGCGCCGCTCCCGCCCTGGCCTGGGGCGCGGTCATGGCGGCCGGAGCGGTCTGCGACACCCTGATGGCGCCGCTCGGCGCCGTCTGCGCCGCGCAGGGGACGCGCTGGCTGCAACAGCGCACGGTCGGGCACCTGTTGAGCATGGGCGGCCGGTCGCCGGTTCCGGCCGGTGAGGCGGTCAGCCAGGTCACCCAGGCCGCCCAGCAGGCCGGTGCGCTGCCCGTCGCGGTGGCCGGCTGGGGCGTGACGGTGACCGGTTCCGCCGCCGCGCTGGCCGCGCTGCTGTGGCTGGACTGGCGCTGCGGGCTCGCCTTCCTGATCTGCGTCCCGGTGACGGTGCTGATCGCCCGCCGCTTCGTGGGCCGGGTGACGCGCGTCTACGGCGACTATCTGTCCGCGCAGTCCGGGATCGCCGTCCGGCTGCTCGCCGCGCTCACCGGGGCGCGCACCATCCGGGCCTCCGGGACGCTGGACCGGGAGACGGACCGGGTGCTCGCGCCACTGCGTGAGGTGTCGGTGGCCGGCCACCGGATCTGGCGCTTGCAGAAGGGCACCGTCTGGCAGTTCGGGCTGCTGATCTCGCTCACCGAGGCGCTGGTGCTCGGTGTGGCGGGCCTCGGCGTCGTGGACGGACGCCTGTCCCCCGGACAGTTCGTCGCGGTGGCCGGCTATCTCCAGCTCGCCTTCCCCGCGGTGCAGCAGATCGACGTGTTCTTCACGCTGGCCCAGGCACGCGCCGCCGCCGTACGGCTCGCCGGGACGTTCGCCCACGCCGCCGTCCGCTACGGGACCGCGGCCGCCGCCCCGGGGGCGGGCGCGGTGTCCTTCCGCGGAGTCACCGTCAGGGCGGCAGCGACGGACGGAGCCGGAGGCGCCGAGGGTACGGCCCGGGCGGCGGTGCTCGACGGGATCGACCTGGACATCCCGGCGGGTGCCTGCGTGGCGTTCGTCGGCCGCACGGCTTCGGGCAAGAGCGCGCTCGCCGGACTGCCCGGCCGGCTCGCCGACCCGGACGAGGGCGAGGTGCTGCTCGACGGCCGTCCCGTCCGGGAGTTGGCGGAGGGGCCGCTGCGGGACGCGGTCACGTACGCCTTCGAGCGGCCCGCGCTGCTCGGCGGGACCGTGCGCGAGGCGATCGGCTACGGCCGCCCGGGCCTGCCCCGGTCCGCGGTGCGCGACGCCGCGCGGGCCGCCGCCGCGGACGGCTTCGTCCGGAAGCTGCCGGAGGGCTACGACACTCCGCTGGAGCGGGTCCCCCTGTCGGGCGGCGAACGCCAACGGCTGGGCCTGGCCCGTACGTTGGCACGCCCGGCGCGGGTCTATGTGCTGGACGACGCGACCTCCGGCCTGGACACCGTCACCGAGGCCGAGGTCAGCGCCGCCGTCACCGGGGCGCTGATCGGACGCACCCGGATCGTGGTGGCCCACCGGGTGGCCACGGCCGCCCGCTGCGACCGGGTCGTCTGGCTGGACGGCGGGCGGATCCGGGCCAGCGGCCCGCACGCGGAGCTGTGGCACGACCCCGCGTACCGGGCGGTGTTCGCCGCCGACGAGGCCGGTGACGGAGCCGGCATCGGCGACGACGCCCAAGCCGGCGACGGTGGGAGCAGCGGTACGGGAGGCGGTCCTGACGGCGCCTTCGACGACGCGCGGGACGCGGTGACGGACAACATGAGCGACGGCACACGTAGGAGGCGGTATGCCGCACATCGTGAAGCGTGACCCCGGGCTGCGGCTGCTGCGCGAGGCGACGGCCGGGTCCCGGCGACCGCTGGTCAGGGCACTGGGCTGGTCGGCCGTCCAGGCCGCGCCCGCGCTGGCCTCCGGCCGCATGCTGGCCACCGCCCTCGACCGCGGTTTCCTCGCGGGCCGGCCGGCCACCGGTCTGCTGTGGCTGGCCGGGATCGCCGCGCTGTACGGCGTGCGCGCGGCGGCCCAGCGGGCGGTGTTCGACCCGCTGGCCGCGATCGTCGAGCCCATGCGGGACGCGCTGGTCCGGCGCGTGGTGCGCGGGGCGCTGGGGCGTGCGGTGCACGAAGGGCTGCCCGGCGCCGGTCCCGACGCCGCCGGGGTGACCCGGCTGAGCAGCCAGGTGGACGCGGTGCGCGGAACGACCGCGGCGCTGCTGCGTACGGCCTTGCCGCTCGCGGTGAATCTGCTGGCCGCGCTGATCGGCCTGGCCTCGCTCGACCTGCGGATGGCGGTGGTGGTCGCCGTCCCGCTGCTGGCGGCGATCGCGGTCTTCGTCCCCGCGATGCGCGCCCTCACCCGCCGCAGGGCCGCCTTCCTGCTCGCGGAGGAACGGGTGGCCGCGGCGACCGGTTCCGTGGTCGCGGCGGCCCGCGACGTGGCCGCGCTCGGGGCCCGCGACGCGGCGCTCGCCGAGGTGCGGGTGGCGGCGGAGGATTCGGCGCGGGCGGCGACGACCGTGGCGTGGGCGAACGCGCTGCGCGTCCCGGTGATCCTGGTCGGCGGTCAGCTCCCGGTGCTGGGGCTGCTGCTCGCCGGACCGTCCCTGGTGCACCGGGGCGAGGTGTCAGCCGGGGCCGTGATCGGCGCGGTCAGTTACGTCACCGCCTTCCTGATCCCCGCCCTCCAGCAGATGACGGGGTCTGTGGCCGGATTCTGGAGCCAACTCCGGGTGCTGACCGCCCGGTTGGCGGCCACCTCGGCCGGACCCGGACCGTCCGGCCCCGCCGCCGGCCGGCGGCCCCTCGGTGCCGCCGAACTCGCCGTGCACGGGCTCACCTTCGCCTACGGGCCGCACTCGGCCCCCGTGCTGCGCGATGTGTCCTTCACCGTGCCCGTCTCCGGTCACCTCGTCCTCGTCGGACCCAGCGGTGTCGGCAAGTCGACACTCGCCGGGCTGCTGGCCGGGATCGGCCGACCGGACGCGGGCCGGGTCGAGCTGGGCGGGCGGCCGGTCGCCGGGCTGCCGGAGGCCGTGCGCGCCGCTTCGATCGCCCTGGTGCCGCAGGAGGCGTACGTCTTTCCCGGCACGCTGCGGGAGAACGTCGCCTACCTGGCGCCGGACGCCACGGACGCCGCCCTAAACCGGGCCGTCGCGGCGGTCGGCATGCGCCCGCTGCTGGACCGGCTCGGAGGCTACGACGCGGACCTCACCGATCCGGCGGGCACGCTGTCCAGCGGGGAGCGCCAACTGATCGCGCTGGCCCGGGTGTACGCCTCGGCGGCGCGGCTGGTGATCCTGGACGAGGCGACCTGCCATCTGGACCCCGCGGCGGAGGCGGTCGTCGAGTCGGCCTTCGCCCGCCGCCCGGGCACTCTCGTCGTGGTCGCGCACCGGCTGAGCAGCGCCGCGCGGGCGGAGCACGTCCTCATCCTGGACGCTGAGGGGCACGCTTTCGGCAGCCACGGCGAGTTGCTCGCCACGCACCCGGGATACGCCGCCCTCGTCGGCCACTGGGACGCCCCGCTTCCCGCACCGGTGCCGTAGGTCCGCAGGCGTACGGTCCCGCGCCGTCCGCGACGCGGGACCGTACGGGGATCACGCTCAGGCCCGGGCGACCGGCCGGGCGGCGGCGAAGGCGGCCACCAGGGAGGAGCGTGAACGGGCGCCGGTCTTGCGGAAGATCCTCGTCAGATGGGCCTCGACGGTCTTCACCGAGACGAACAGGGCTCCGGCCACCTCCCCGTTGGACATCCCCTGGCAGACCATGCCGAGGATCTGCTCCTCCCGTACCGACAGCGTCTCCTCGGCCACGGTCCCCGGCCGCTGCGGCTCCGCAGTGCGGCGCGGCCGGCAGGCGCCGATCCTGCGTTGGGTGTTCACGGCGACCGCGCGCAGCCAGCGGGCGTTCGTCCGCTCGGCCCACTCCTTCGCCCGGCCGGCCTCGGCGGCGGCGTCCTCCAACCGGCCCGCCGCGAGCAGCCGTTGGGCCAGGTCGAGCCGCGCCCGGCACTCCAGCACCGCGAGGCCGGCCACGGCCGACGCCTCCACCGCCGCGGTCAGCAGCCGTACGGCGCCCTCGTCCGGGGTGTGCCGGGCCCGTGCGACCAGCGCCTCGGCGCGTGCGCCCGCCGTGCGGCAGGCGCTCGCGCCGTCCGCGGCCAGGGCGGCGAACTCCCGGGCGGCAGCGGCGGCTCCCGTCTCCCACGCCGCCGTGGCCGCCGCCGACCACCACAGCACCCGTTCCCCGGGCGCCGGCGGCCGGCGCGTACCGCGCGCGACCGGCAGCACCAGGTCGAGGCAGTCGTCCGGTCGCCCCTGGGCCAGCCGGGCCCACCCCAGCACGCCGGCCGCCGACTCCCCCAGCGGCCCGGGGCCCGGGTGCCGCCGCAGCACGTCGTCGGCCAGTGCCGCCGCGTCGTCCGGGCCGTCGCACCACAAGGCGGCCCAGGCGCGCGCCAGGCGCGCCCGGTCGGCGGACACGGCGTCGCCGAGCACGGCCGCGGTCTCCTCGGCCTCGTGGGCATCGCGTTGGGCCGCGGACAGTCGGCCGAGCGCGGTACGGGCCCGGGCGCGGCCGAGCAGCAGCCGCGGCAGGGCGGCGACGCGCCCGGTGCGCCGGGCGATTCCCACCGCCCGGTCGAACAGCCCGAGCGCGTCGCCGTACCGGTCGGCCAGGCCGAGGGCCTCACCCAGGCGGGCGGCCGCGTCCAGCCTGCCGGCCAGCTCGGCGTCGGTGAGCGACTCGGCCGTACGGAGGGCGGCTTCGATGCTGTCGTCCGCGCCGCTGCCTGTTCCGGCCCGCGGCGGCGCGGTCGCGTCGGGGTGGGCCACGGCGTCCGTGGGGTACGGCGGGGCGGCCGCCTTCGCGAGTGCGAGCGTGGCCGCGGCGTCCACCCGCAGCACACCCGAAGATCCGCCCGCGAGGCCGAGCGCCTGGGCGACATCGCTCCGGACGGCCGGCAGATCCCCCTCGGCCGCCGCCTTCGCGAGTGCGAGCGTGGCCGCGGCGTCCATCCGCAGCACACCCGAAGGTCCGCCCGCGAGGCCGAGCGCCTGGGCGACATCGCTCCGGGCAGCCGGCAGATCCCCTTCGGCCGCCGCCATCGTGGCGCGCCGCAGGCGCAGCAGTCGTGCGCCGGACGGCGCGATGGCGGCCGGTTCCGCCGCGAGTTCGGCGTCCACCAGGGAGCGCGCGAAGCGGCGCCGGCCGAGGCCGTCCTCCAGCCGGGCGTGCAGGTCCACGAGCACGGCGCGCTCCAGCAGGTCTTCGGCACCGGCTTCGGCGGCGGTCCCGTTCTCCGCTGCGTCCAGCAGGACGGGCAGCAGGTGCCGGCACTCGGCGTACTGCCCGGTGCGTTCCGCGGCGTGGTAGAGCAGCGCCGCGATGCGGAAGCGCGCGGCGGGTCCGGAGTCTTCGAGGACGCCGTCGGCCGTGTCGGGCAGGATGTGCAGGGCGGTGCGCAGCCAGGACGCCGCGGTCGCCGGCCAGCTGTCGAGCACGGTCCGTGCCGCGCGGGCCAGCGCGTCGGCGGTCCCGCGGTCGCCCTGTTCCGCGGACCGCGCCAGATGCGGTGCGCGCTGCGGGACGGGGGCGCCGACCCGGGCCAGCGCTCGCGCGGCCCTGGCGTGTGCGGTGATCCGCCGGCCCGGTGGTGTCGTCGCGTACACCAGGGTCCGCAGCAGCGGGTGGCGGAAACGGAAGAGGGGTGCACCGCCGTCGACCGGGCGCATCAGGTCGCGGGCCACCAGCTCGTCCAGCACGGTCAGCACCGCCGCCGTGGCGCGGTCGGCGATGTCGGCCACCAGCGCGGGCGCGAACGGGTCGCCGAGCACGGCCGCGCAGCGGGCCACCTCGATCTGCTCCGGGGCGAGTCCGTGAAACTCGCGCAGTCGCGCGCAGTTGGCGGGGACGGGGAGGGACCCGGGTGCGTGGTCGGAGGTGGCCAGCTCCCGCAACTGACGGGACGTCAGCGGGGTCAGCAGGTCGAGCCAGCCCGGGACGCCGCCGCTCAGTTCGTACAGCAGCGCTTCGCGCATCGGGCCTGTGCCTGGCGGCAGTTGGGCGGCGAAGACCTCGGGGGTCAGCGGTGCGACGGGAATCCGGTGCGGCCGGAAGTGCGCGCCTGCCCCGGCGAGACCGGAGACCAGCCAGGCCGGCATCGTCCCGGTCGAGACCGAGTAGGTGACCACGGTCGGCGCGGTCGGCGGTTCCGCCAGCAGCCGGCGCAGCGGCTCCGCCGTCGCGGGTCCCGCCAGGTCCAGGTCGTCCAGACATCGCAGCAGGCCCCGGCCGGGCGGCGCCGCCTGGAGGCCGTGGGTCACGAGCAGTCCGCCGCGCCGCGCGGCGGCGGCGAGTTCGCCGAGCAGCCGGGTCCTGCCGCTGCCCGGTTCACCGGCGATCTCGACCAGCAGCGAGGCGCCGTCGAGACAGGCGCCGACCAACTCCTCGACGTTCACCGGGTCGTGCGTTGCCGTGTGTCTCATCGGGGGTCGGGTGATCCTCTCCGTGTGCGGCCTGTTCCCCGGGGCGGTGCTGCGGCCGGTGATCACCCGTACGCGCCGGCCGGCTCCATCGATCCGGGCACCAGCAGCGCGGCCAGCTCGCGGCGGTTGGCGGCCTGGGTCTTGGCGAGGAGATTCGCCACGTGCCGTTCGACGGTGCGGTGCGACAGATGGAGTTCGGCGGCGATCTCCCGGTTGGTGCGGCGCCGCCCGAGCCGGGTCAGCACCTCGAATTCACGTACGGTCACGCCGAGCCGCCACAGGCCGTTCGGCACCTCGGCGCTGCCGTGCCGCCGCTGCCGTACCCGCTCGCCGAGGTCGCGCAATTGGCTGCGACAGTGCCGTACGGCGGGGTCCATGCCGTGCTCGGCGTAGAAGAGTTCGGCCTCCTGGAGCCAGCGGACCGGTTCGCCCCAGCCGTCGCGGGCGGCCGTACGGGCGACCAGGCCGAGGCCGAGGTGGCGGGCCGGCGGATAGCTCGCGGCGGCCACGAGCGCCTGCCGGAGCGCGGCCTCGGCGGCGGTGAAGTCGCCTTCCTGCCCGGCCAGTACGGCGTCGGCGAGGTGCACGAAGTGCGCGTTCCACGGCAGCCGCCCGGCGGGATGCGCGGCGATCGCCGCGTGGTCGGCGCGGTCGGCGACGCCGTCCACGCAGTCCAGCAGCAGGGTGAGACCGTACGGGCCGCTGAGCTGATGGGTGCCGGTGCGCTCGCCGCCTCCCGTACCGTCGTCGTCCGCGAGGCGCAGCCGGTGCAGTCGGGCGCGCGCGGAGTCCCCGGCGCCGTGCAGCAGTTCGCAGACGGCGTGGCCGAGCCCCTGCACGATCGGCACCTCGTCCTCGCGGTCGCCGCGCCAGTCGTCGAAGCGCAGCGACGCGGCGGCCAGCGCGTCGCGGCGGCCCTGGTGGGCGTGGATCAGCGCCTCGACGGCGAGCGCGTAACTGCCCAGGCCCACCAGCCGCAGCCGGCCGATGTCCTGCCACGCCGTCTGCGTCAGCGCGCTCGCCTCCGCGAAACGGCCGCGGAACAACGCGTCCACGGCCAGCAGGAGTTGTCTGCGGGGCGCCTCGATCAGCGCCGCCACGGCACCCGCCTCGGTGACCGCGGCCTCCAGGCGCGCCGCGTCGGCCTCCCGCACCGGGTGGCGGCCCGCGAGCAGTGCCGCCTTCCTGTCGGCCCGGGCATCCGGTGCGCCGGGCCGGTAGGAGCGCCGATAGGTCAGCACCGTCCGGCGGGCCCGCTGCCGGGCCAGTCGCCGGCACGCGGCGCGGGTGGCCGCGAGTGCCTGTACGGTCTCGGGGCCCGGCTCCGGCCGCCGGCCGGCCTGGTCGTCGCTCATGGCGTGCCTCCACGGAGTTCCGGGCGCCGCCGCGTCGGCTGAGTGGGCGGCGCCGCATCGTGATGGGTCGAGCATCGACCGCCGGGCACCGGCTTCCTATGGGGACCGTCCCCCGCATTCCCGCGCCCCACCCGGTGGTGTGCGTCGCCCCCACCGGAATATGGGGGCCGTCCCCCATAGGACGTAAGGACCGCCGATGGCAGGATCGCGGGCGTGATCGATCCTCAGACATGGTGGGCGGGCGGCCTGGCACTGGCCGAGCGGCTGCCGGCGCCCCGGGCGGCCGGCGACGCCGCCGGGCCGGTGCGGACATGGCTGTCCGAGCATTCCTCCCCGGCGCTGCTGCGGGCCCGGCTGGCGGACATGGGGCTGGACGAGGACGAGTTGTGCGCCGTGCTCGCCGAGGAACCGGCGGCCCTCGCGGCCCGGGTCGGCAGGCCGGGCTGGGCCGCCACGGTCGAACTCGCCCTGGAGCGCGCGCCGCTGGACCCGCCGCTGCCCGCCGAGGGCACCTGGTCGGCTGGGTTCGCCGCGGTGCTGGCGCCGTTCACCGAGAACGCGGCCGAGCGGCTGGAGCGGGCCGTCGACCGGTACGGCCTCGACAAGCTGATCGACCACCGGGCCGTTCTCGGCTGTTTCACCGACCGGCTGAGCAGGACGCTCGTACAGCTCGCCCGGCGGACCCTGGTCCTCGAACTCAACGTCCTGCGGGTGCGCGGCCAACTGCGCGGCGGCACACCGGAGAGCCGCTTCTGCGACTTCGTCCGACAGATCTCGGCGCGGCCCGCACTGACCGCGCTGGCCGTCGAATACCCGGTGCTGGCCCGGCTGTTGGCGCAGGTCTGCGACCAGGCGGTGGACGCGTGGACGGAGTTGCTGCGGCGGCTCGCCGACGACCGGACCGACGTGGTGGACCGGCTGCTCGACGGCGTCGACCCCGGCCGGCTGACCCAGGTGGAGACCGGCGCGGGGGACCGCCACCAGGGCGGCAGGACCGTCGCCGTGCTGACCTTCGAACACGGCGCCCGGGTCGTGTCCAAGCCCCGTCCGGTCGGTGTGCACGCGCACTTCAACGACACCGTCGGCTGGCTCAACTCCCGCCTGCCGGGCCTGGATCTGCGCCGCCTGGCCGTGCTGGAGCGGCCGGGTCACGGCTGGGTCGAGTACGCCGAGGCCGCCCCCTGCGCGGGCCCGGCCGAGGTGGGCCGCTTCTACTGGCGGATGGGCGCGCTGCTGGCGCTGATCCACGCGCTCGGCGCCACCGACATGCACTTCGAGAATCTGATCGCCTGCGCGGACCAGCCGGTCCTGGTGGACCTGGAGACGCTCTTCCACCCGGATCTGCACCGGCCCGACACCGGCGATCCGGCGCAGGCGGTGCTGACCGCGTCGGTCGCCCGGACGGCGCTGCTGCCGTTCTTCCTGGTCGGCGAGCACGGTGTGCTGGACGCCTCCGGGCTCGGCGGTGACCGTGACGTGCCGCTGCCCGATGACGTGCCGGGGTGGTCGGCGCCCGGCACGGACGAGATGCGGCTGATCAGGACCGCCGGGGTGTTCCGCGGCTCGGTGAACCGGCCGCGGCTGCGCGAGGCCGAGGCCGACCCCGTACTCCATGTGGAGTCCCTCGTCGCGGGCTTCCGCGCCGGCTACGACGCGATCGCCGCGCACCGTACGGAACTGACCGGCCCCGGCGGCCTGTTGGCCCGGTTCGCCGACGACACCACACGGGCGGTGCCGCGCGCGACCCGCTGGTACGCGACGCTGCTCGACGAGTCCACCCACCCCGATGTGCTGCGCGACGCCCTGGACCGGGACCGGCTCTTCGACGTGCTGTGGCGCGAGACGGCCGACGGCGTCGCGCCGGGTGCGCCGGTCGTCGCCGAACTGGCCGAATTGTGGGCGGGCGACGTCCCGTTGGCCGTCTGCTCCCCCGGGACGACCGACCTGAGGGTCGGCCGGGTCACGGTGCGCGGCCCGATCGCCGAGTCGGGCCTGGCCCGGGCCGGGCGGCGGATCGCGGCGATGGGCGAGACCGACCGCTTCGACCAGGAGTGGGTGATCCGCGCGACGCTCGCGACCCGGCGGCGCGACGGCGAACCGCTCCCCGCGCCGGCGCCGCTAGGCCCGGCCGCGGCCACCGTGCCCGACGCCGACCGCCTGCTGGCCGCCGCCTGCGGCCTCGCGGACCGCGTCCTGGCCCGCGCGCAGGACGACGGGCGGCGCGTCAACTGGCTGTGCCTCGAACCGCTGGAGGACCGGATCTGGGCGGTCCAGCCGCAGGGTGCGGGCTTGCCGCACGGCTACTGCGGCACCGCGCTCTTCCTGGCGCAGCTCGCCGATCTCACCGGCACCGAGCGGTACACCTCGGTGGCGCGCCGCGCGCTGGCCCCGCTGCCGGGCCTGCTCGCCGCGCTGGGCGACCGGCCGGCCGATCTGCCCGCCGTCGGCGCGGGTTTCGCGGGCCTGGGCGGTATCGCGTACGCGCTCGGCCGGCTCGCGGCACTGCTGGACGACACGGAGATCGCCGGCTGGGCCGCCACCGCGGTGGATCTGGCCGCCGGCGCGGCCGGCGACGACCCGCTGCCGGGTGTCCTCGACGGCGACGCCGGCTGTCTGGCGGCGATGCTCGCCGTACAGCGCGCCACCGGTTCGGCGACGGCGGCCCGTACGGCGCGGGCCTGCGCCGACCGGCTCGCCGCCCTCGCCCCCGAGTGCCTGCCGGCCGGCGGTTTCAGCGCTGGGGCTGCCGGTGTCGGATGGGCGCTGCTGCGGTACGCCGCCGGCGACGGCGGACCCGCGCACGCGGCGGCGGGCCTGGCGGCGCTGCGCACCGCGGCGGACCGCGGCGCGACTGCCCCGGCGGGAACCGGCTGGTGCGACGAGCTCTCCGGCACCGCGCTGGCGGTCGCCGACAGCGCCGCCGCGACGGCCGTCCCCGAACTGGCCCGGCTGCTCGACCGCGTGGTCGGGTCCGCGCTCGCGCCGACCACGGGTGATCACAGTCTCTGCCACGGTGAGGCGGGAGCGCTCGACCTCCTGCTCACCGCGAGCGGTGCGGGCCGCGCCGCTCCCGGCGCGGCCCTGCCCAGAGCGGCGGCGCTGCTGGCCGCGCTGGACCGCTTCGGCCCGCGCTGCGGGACCCCCGACTCCGTCAGCAGCCCGGGGCTGCTGACGGGCCTTTCCGGCATCGGACTCGAACTGCTGCGCCTCGGCTTCGGGTCCCGTGTTCCCTCGGTCCTGCTGCTGCGGACCCCGACCCCGTAACCTCGCTGTCCCCGCCCTTCGAAGGAGAGACCGTCCGATGAGCGACAACGCCCTCGTCAACGCCTGGAAGAACCCGGTCGCCCGCACCGCGACCGCCGCCCACCCGGCGGGGAGCATCCGCCTGGGCAGCGGCGCCGTCGTCGGCCGCCGCGCCCGGTTGCTGTCCGGGCTGGCCACGACCGACGAGGACCCCGGCTTTCCGACCTACTCCCTGACCCTCACCTCGTGGGGCGACACGGGCGGCTACTGACGGGTCACCCCGCCCCTGGGCAGATCACCGGTACCGGGGATACCCTCCGTTGGTGCTCATCACATCACCAACGGTGATCGGGCGGGGTGCCGAACTCGCCGTGCTCGACGAGGGTCTCGCCGCCGCTCGTGACGGGGACGGCCGTGCGGTGTTCCTGCTCGGCGAGGCCGGCATCGGCAAGTCGCGGCTGGCCGCGGAGTGCGCGTTCCGCGCGTTCACCCGCGGCCTCGCGGTGCTGCGCGGCAGATCCGGCGCCACCGGCGGCGCCGCCACCCCGTTCCGGCCGGTCGCCGAGGCGCTGCTGTCCTTCGTCCGGCTCGGCGGCCTGCCCGAGGATGCCGAACTCGCCCCGTACCGTTCGGCGTTGGGCGGTCTGCTGCCCGAGTGGCGGACCGCGGAGCACGCGGGCGCGCCGGCCTCGCCGGTGGAGACGGCCGAGGCGATGCTGCGGCTGCTGGGCACCATCGGACGTGATCTGACGCAGCACCGGCATCCGGGCTGTCTGCTGGTCCTGGAGGATCTGCACGACGCCGACACCGAGACGCTCGCCCTGATCGAGTACCTCTGCGACAACATCCAGGGGCAGCCGATCGTGCTGCTGGCCACGTTGCGCCCCGAGTCCGGGCCGGCCGAGCAACTGGCCCGGCAGGTCGCCCAGCGCCGGGCGGCCGTCCTCAGCGAGCCCCGCCCGCTGACCGGCGAGGAGGTCCGGGTGATGGCCGAGGCGGCGCTCGCGGCCACCGGGCCGCCGCCGCACGACGACACCGCCGCGGCACGGCTGCCGCAGGAGGTCGTCGACCGGCTGGCCAGGGACGCGGACGGCAATCCGTTCGTCGTCGAGGAACTGCTCAGCGCAATGATCACCGCCGATGCGCTGCGCCGCGGTCCCGCCGGTGACTGGCACGTCAGCGGTGACCTGGACATCGATGTCCCCCGCACGGTGGTGCACAGCGTCTCGCAGCGCTCGGCCCGGCTCAGCCCGGACGGGCGGGCGCTGCTCAACAGCGCCGCCGTGCTGGGCCGGCGGTTCTCGCTGGCCGTGCTTCAGGCGGTGACCGGACTGCCCGACCGTGACCTGCTGGTCCATCTGCGGGCCGGTATGGACGCCCATTTGATCTCGCCCAGCCATCCGATGGGCGACTGGTACGAATTCCGGCACACGCTGACCGCGGAGGCCCTGGTCGCCGCCCTGGTGCCGGCCGAGCGGGCCGCGATCGCCGCCCGGGGCGCCGACGCCATCGAGCGGGCGCATCCGGGCCTGCCCGGCGAGTGGTGCGTGCTGGTGGCCGCGCTGCGGGAGACCGCCGGGGACGGCCGGGCGGCGGCGCTGCGCTTCGCCGACGCCGGCCGCTCCGCGCTCGACGACGGCGCCGTCGACTCCGCGGTGTCGCTGCTGGAGCGGGCGCTGGATCTGCTGCCGGGCGCGGACCAGGCCGCGCAGCGCTCGCCGCTGGTCGAGCAGTTGGTGTTCACCCTCGCGGAGAACGGCCAGTTGGACCGGGCGTGCGCGCTGGCCGACGAGTTGCCGGAGGCCGGTCCCGGCGCCCTGGACGCGGGCCGCGCGGCCGGCCTCCAGGCCCGTATCGCCTGGGCGGCGGTGACGGCAGGACGGTACGAGGACGCCGCGGCGCGGGTGCGCCAGGTCCGGCAGTTGCTGCGGCTGGTGCCGGACGGCGACGGCCCGTCGGTCCGGGCCGCGCTGGGGCCCGCGGTGAAGATGGTCGAGGCGCATCTTGTGCTGTCGGGAACGCTCGAACACGACGGTGACCGCACCCTTGAGGCGGAGCGGCTGGCCGAACAGGCGGCGGCTGGTGCGGAGCGCGCCGGGCTGCCGGAAATCGCCTGCCAGGCATGGCAGTTGCTGGCCGTGCTCGCCCGCAGGCACGGCTTCGAGCAGGCCGACTCGTATCTGGAGAAGTGCCTGGTGCTCGCCAATGAGCACCGGCTGACGGCGTGGCAGCTCGACACCCTGATGTGGCTCGGCGTCAACGACTTCATGTGCACCGGCTCGTCCACCCGGCTGGAGCGGGCGCACCGCGCGGCCCTCGGGCACGGCGCGCTCGCCCTGATGTACCGGGCGGAGGCGGCGATGGCCATGCAGCAGGTGCTGCGCGGCGACTACGCCGGGGCCCGGGAGCTGGCGGACCGCTGCGCGGAGGGCACCGCCCGGCTCAGGGACGCCGACAATCATCAGTTCGTGCTGCTCACCCGGGTGGCGCTGGCCGCCCATCAGGGGCGGCGCCGGCAGATGGAGCGGGAGCTGGCCGAATTCCGCCGCTGGGGCGGTGAGCAGTCGCTCCAGTCCCCGCAGGCGTTCGGCAGCCGCGCGATCTGCGCCCTGTTGGAGGAGGACCACGACCAGGCGCTGCGCGAACTCGACGAGGCGTTCGCCTGGGAGCAGGGCAATCCGTCCGTCCACTATCTCAACGGCCGCTACGGGCTGCGCCCGCTGCTGCGCGCGCTGACCGGGCAGGCCGACGCGGAGGAGCACGCGGCGACCGTCGCCGAGCCGGCCGCGGCCCTGCCGTGGAACCGGCAGTTCGAACGCCTCGCGTTCGCGGTGCACGAGGGCAGGGCCGGGCGCGGCGAGCAGGCGGCGGCCGCGGTGGCGCAGGCGCAGGAGGCGGGCGAGCCCTTCCTGATGGCGCGCCGTCTCGGCCAGCGCCTCGTGGCGCCCGCGGCCCTGGAGGGCGGCTGGGGCGACCCGGTGGGCTGGCTGCGCGACGCCGAGGAGTATTTCCACGACGCGGGCGTGCCGGCCGTCGCCAACAGCTGCCGTGATCTGCTGCGCCGGGCGGGCGCCACCGTCCGCCAGCGCCGCCGCGGCACGCCGGGGGTCCCCGCCGACCTGCGCCGGCAGGGACTCACCGCCCGCGAGTACGAGGTGTTCCTGCTGCTCGCACCGCACCTGGGCAATCAGGAGATCGCCGAGCGGCTGTACATCTCACCGCGCACGGTCGAGAAGCACGTGGCCAATCTCCTCGCCAAGACCGGTCGCCCGCACCGCTCGGCGCTGTGCGACTACGCGGCGGAACAGATCGCCCGCGCCGACTGATCCGCCCTCCGCGGCGTCGGCGGTACGCCTCCGCCTCGACGCGTCAGTGGTAGACCTCCTCGTAGAAGAAGAGGAAGACCCCGAGGCCGTGGAAGTCGTTGGTGGCCTGGGGGCGGCCGACGTAGTAGGCGTAGTCCGCGACGTTCGTGCCGACGGAGATGCCGGTGAGGTAGGTCAGGCCGTCGGTGTGCAGGGAGATGCGGGCCAGCTCGCCGCGCTTTCCGGCGTCCACGACGGGCTGGTAGGTGTCGCGCGCGACCCAGCCGCGCCTGACGGCGGTGTCGATGGTCTGGGTGAACATCGCGGAGCACGACGTCTCGGTCCAGTTGTCGGCGTTGCCGCCCTTGTCGACGACCTGGAACCAGCGGCCGGTGGCCGGGTCCTGGTAGGCGGCCATGCCCTGCACCAGATTGCGGACGATGGAGATCAGCTGGGCCCGGCGCGGGTGGTCGGCGGGGATGAGGTCGAGGATCTCGGTGGCGGCGACGCCGTACCAGCCGACGGCGCGGCACCAGGTCTCGGGTGCGAGTCCGGTCACTGGGTCCGCCCAGGACGCGGCCTTGGACGCGTCATAGGCGTGCTTCAGCAGGCCGTTGGGCTGCTGAAGGTGGCTCGCGTAGACGACGAGCTGCTTGGTCGCGATGTCGAACGACCGGTCGCTGTCGCCGATGTACTTGCCGTACTGCGCCATGAAGGGGTCGGCCATGAAGGTGCCGTCGGCCCAGAGCTGATTGGCGCGGTCGGCGCCGGTAGCGTGCCAGAAGCCGCCGTCCGCGGTGGTCGGGTAGCCGGCGCCGGGCAGCAGCCGGTCGTGGATCTGCTTGGCGGCCAGGCCGTACTTGGTCTGTCCGGTCTCGCGGTAGAGGGCGATCATCACCTGGCCGGGCATCATGCTGTCCAGGCTGGTGAAGCTGTTGGCGATGTGGCCGTTCGCGTCCACGAAGCGGTCGGCCCAGGCCCTGACGTACGCGATCAGGGCGGCCCGGCGGGCGGGATCGGCGGTGTGCTGGGCGAGTTGGTACTGCCCCATCATGTAGAGCGCGACGGGGTAGCTCCAGCCGCCGACCGTGGCGGGCGTGTAGCGCTGCATGGTGGAGTCGACCAGCGCGTCGGACCACTGGGTGTTCAGGGTGTCGGCGACGGTGAGCGAGTCGAGGTCGGGCAGGCCGCCCGCGGTGGTGGCGGTGACCCGGACGAGATTGCCACCCGCTTTGAGCGTCACCGGGATCCGTGAGACGGCCCAGGTGTTCCAGTCGGTGGTCGGCGCGAAGGCCGGGGTGGAGACCGTGGTGCCGTTGACGCCGACGCCGGACGGGCGGGTCGCGGCCGTGCCGTTGGAGTAGCGCAGGGCGAGGGTGGCGGCGCCCGCGGCCGGCGCGTCGACGGCGAACTCGACATAGGCGCCCGCCTCGTTGGCGGTGTTGACGAAGCCGGTGCCGGTGTAGCCCAGGTGGTCGGTGTCCACGGTGCCGTGGAAGATCGTCGCGTTCTCCGCCTCGTAGACGGTCGCCGCCGACGGGCCGGCCGCCGCCGCGTGCGCCGGTCCCGCGGGGCCGACCGCCACGGCGAAGCTCGCCGCGAGTAAGGCGAGGACCGCCGCCGCTGCTCTGGTGCGCATGGAGCCTCCTGTGTTCGGTGAACCGGACGTCTGCGGATGGTGCGGGCTATACGGTGAACCGCGCGACGAAGGTCCTGCCCGCCGCTCCCCCGACGGCCACCGCGAGCTTGACGTTCGGCGAGGTCGCCAGGACGGTGACGCCGGGGTCGGTGGAGGTCACGGCCGACACGGCGCCGTCCACGGTCACGGTGACGGTCCCGGTGAGCTGCCGGGTCGGGTCGCTGACGGCGACACTGAGCCTGCCGTCCTTGCGCGCGGTGACGACGGAGGCGGTCCTGTCCACCTGGATCCCGGCGGCCTTGGGCGCGCCGGCCTGCCAGACGTTGGCCATGGCGACACCGGAGTCGGCGCGGCGTACGGCCTGCACCTGGGCGGTGTTCGCGGCGACGGTGACGTCGTTGGCGGCGGCGAACGCCTCGGTCTGGGCGGAGGTCGCGGCGGGCAGCTGGTAGTAGCGGTAGCTGCCGGCGGTGGGGCTGACGCCGTGGTCCACCCACATGGTGATGAAGCGGCGGGTATACGCGGCGGTGTCGTCGTACACGCCGCGGTGGTCCATGTCGGTCCATTTGCCGGTGCGGTCCTCGCGGACCATCGTGACGTGGCCGCCGACCGGGAAGACATAGCCGCCGAGGTTGTCCACGAAGACCCAGCGCGGCTGGAGGACGGTCGGGGTGCTGCTCGGGGTGGCCAGGACCACGGAGCCGTCGGCGTGGATGTTGGCGCGTCCGTTCGGCCCGATGTTGCGGTTCTCGATGACCGATTCGACGGTGTGGCCGTCGGTGCTGCTGATCCCGGCGCCGAGGCAGATCACCACGTCCTCGATGCAGAACCACGACTTGCGGCCGGTGAGCGTCTGGACGTTGAAGGCGAGACCCATGCCGGCGGCGACATTGCCGTCGAGCAGGGCGCCGCCGGTCCAGGTGTTGGCGGAGCCGCGGTTGGCGCCGAGCGCCAGGGTCTTGGTGTCGAGGGTGACGCCGGGCAGCCGGTATTTGTTCGCGGTGGGCCAGTATTCGTTGACCCAGTGCCCGGGCTGGGTCGGCAGGTAGAGGTAGGTGGCGCCCTCTCCGGTGTACCAGCCCTGGAGATTCTCCTTGTTGGCGCTCTCGTACGGCTTGATGTGCGTGCCGTCCATGGCGATGGCGAAGGCGAAGGCCGGCCGCCGGTGCACGACGCGCGCCATCGAGGTCGCGACGACGGAGGCGGTGGACTCGGCGGCGGTGGGGATCGCGCTGTCGGCGACGACGGCCCGGCCGAGCGCGATGGAGGAGATCCGCACCTGTTCCAGCGGCACCGAGTCGTAGGTGAAGAAGTCCTGGTAGGTGTCCGCGGCGATCCAGCCCTTGGCCTGCGAGCGCAGGGTCAGCGCCTGGGCCGCCGGGAAGACCCGGGCGAGCTGGAGCAGGGTCGCGGTGGTCAGCCGGCCGATGCGGTGGTCGTTCTCGTAGAAGCGGGAAAGTGCGCGCCCGCGCACCATGTCCATGAAGGCGCCGCGGTAGATCCACGGCCGGTAGTTGGTCTGCGTCCAGGTGTGCACGCGCTCCACCTGGTCGGCGGTGGCGGCCCACGGCGTGCCCTGGACGGCGACCAGCAGATACGTCAGGTACTGCAGCAGCGAGACGCCGTAGGACCCGTTGTACGCGAAGACGCCGTGCTGGATGAAGCCGCCGTCGGGGTAGAAGCCGTCGCCGCTGGTGCTGTACGGGAAGAGCTTGGCGATCGCGGTCATCGCGTTGTCGATCACGGCGCCGTCCTCGCTGAGCGCGCCGCGGACGGTGGTGATGGCGCAGGTCCAGTTGAGGTTGGCGCCGGTGGCGGTCCCGCCGCCCACCCGGCTCGGATCGGGCAGGTAGCGGGCGATCGCGGCCATGGCGGTGGCGATCTCGGCGGCCGTCAGCTTGTCGTACAGCGCGACGCAGATGTCGTTGAGCGCGAGCGGGATGCCGATCTGGAAGTCCCACCAGTTGTCGTAGCTCGCGCCGACCCCGTACTTGTGGGCGAGGAACCAGTCGAGCGCGGACCTGAGGTCGGCCAGCAGGGCTGTGCTGCCGGACAGCGACGAGCCGGGCGAGGCGTAGGCGAGGGCGAGTTGCCGCAGTCGTCCGACGACGTCGCGCTGGACGGCGGAGACGGTGCTGCTGTCCAGGTCCTGCCACAGGTAGGTCCGGGAGTTGGCGGTGTTCAGCGTCGACCACAGGCCGTGCGCGGTGTCGGCGGACGCCTGGGCGTAGCGGGCGATCACCTGGTCGGAGGTGTCGTACGCGCCGATCAGCGTGCCGCGCCACTGGTCGCGGACCGTGGCGTAGTCGGATGCCGTCGCCGCGGCGGCGCGGCCCGGGGAGCCGGCGGCCGAGCCGAGGAACCACGCCGGGGCCAGCATCGCGCCCGCCACCAGGGTCGAACGGCGGGTGATGCCACGGGGCGTGCGGTCGGCGGAGGCAGCGGAGTCAGCGGACATGAAGGAGCCCTCACGGTAGGGAAGGGGGAGCGCGGCCGGGCGCTGGGCCAGGTCGGGCGTATCCGGCGGCGTGAGGGATCGTGGCTCCGTGTGTGACGGAAGTCAAGAGATAATACGTATTAGGGCGCCTTCCGCGGAAACCGTACGGCGGTGCGGCCGGGGGGCGTCGGCGCAGCGCGCGCAGGTCGGCTCCGTCCGGGCACCCGTCAGCCCTGGAGTTGCCGAAGTGTCCAGCCGCGGCCCGCGGGGTCCAGCGGGCGGGTGGCGGCGGTGAAGATCTCGGCGGCCCGGCGGTAGGAGAGCCGGGCCCGGCCGGTGTACGGGCAGCGGTCCGCCGCCGGTGTGCCGGCCGGTGCGCGGCGGTCGGTCAGGAACAGCGGGCCCGCGGCCCGGCCGACGACCAGCATCGGCAGCAGCCCCGCGGTGCCGCCGCGCCACCGCACGGACGGCGCATCGGCGCCGGCGGACCGGGACCGGCGGCGGGGCAGGTCGAGGCGGTCGGTGTCGAGCGCGAGCAGCCGCTCGACGGACGCGCCGCTCTCGTGCACCAGGTGCCAGAAGACCTTGTCCCGCAGCGGCGCGTCCAGGGCGAGGACCGCGCGGACCTCGTCCGCGCCGAGCCGGGCGGCGGAGGCCGGCACGCGCCGCGGGCGCAGCCCCGTGGTGGGGTCGGTGTCCAGCCAGCCCTCGCCGGTCCACCAGGCCACCGCGCCGCGCAGGATGGACAGTTCACGGTTGGCGGTGCGCGGGCCGACGGCGGCGGCGCGCGTGGCGAAGGCCGCCGCGACGGCGGCCCCGGCCCCGGGAGCGCACAGCAGGGCCAGCGGGACGACGGGCGGGGCGGCACTGCGCCGTGCGGGACCCGCCGGGGGTTCCCGGTCCACCAGCAGCCACGCCCAGGTCGTCAGCGCGATCCGGTACACCCGGCGCGAATTGTCGCCGATATCGGCGGCCGACAGGAACCGGTCGACGGCGACCGCGTATTCGACGGGAATCACCACCGCAGTAAACAGTCGTGCGGGAAAGGACGTCAAGGGCACCTTCACCGCAGTAAAGAGGCCGTTTACTGCGGTAGTTTCGGAGATCCAAAAACTTGAGCGTGAAATACTCAACTCTCCCTTGTGGAAAGGCAGCGGAAGACGGCACCCTGCCGGTCATGAAGCAGATTCCGGGCGGACCCGATTTCCGCCGATTCTTCGTCGGGCACGCGGCCTCACTGCTGGGTTCCTCGATGGCGCCGCTCGCACTCGCCTTCTCCGTGCTCGGCACCGGCGCGGGGAGTTCGGGGCTCGGTCTGGTGATGGCGGCCAGGATCGTGCCGATCGTGCTGATGCTGCTGCTCGGCGGTGTCTTCGCGGACCGGCTGGGCGGGCGCAGGGTGATGCTCGCCAGCGACGCGGGACGCTGTGTGGTCCAAGGCGTCCTCGCCGTGGTGCTGCTGGGCAGGCCCGCGCTGTGGGAACTGGTGGTGCTGGTCGCCGCCTGGGGCGTCGGCGAGGCGGTCTTCAGCCCGTCCCGGGACGCGCTCGTACCGGCCCTCACCGAGGGCGGCGCGCTCGCCGGTGCCAACTCCCTGCTGAGCGTGGCTACTTCGGCCGCCTCGGTGGCCGGTCCCGCACTGGCCGGACTGCTCGTGGCGACGACGGGACCCGCGACCGTCATCGTGGTGGACGCCGCGACCTACGCCGTCAGCTTCCTCGCCCTGCTCGGCCTGCGCCTGCCGGCCCCGCCGGCGGGCGCCGCGCGGACCATCGCGGCCGATCTGCGCGACGGCTGGTCGGAATTCCGTTCCCGCACCTGGGTCTGGGTCACCTCGGCGCAGATGGGCCTGTTCAATCTGCTGGTCTGGGCTCCGTTCCTGGTGCTGGGCCCCGTGGTCGCGCGGCAGCGGCTGGGCGGCGCGGGGAGTTGGGGCGCGGTGATGGCCGTGTACGGGACCGGCGCGGTGGTCAGCGGTCTGCTCATGCTGGGGCGGAGGCCGCGCCGGCCGGTGCTGGTCGCGACCGCGGCCACCGCGGGCTGGGCCCTGCCCTCCGCGGCGCTGGCCGCCGACCGGTCCGTGCCGTGGATCTGTGCGGCGGCCCTGGTGGCGGGCGCGGGGTCGACCGTGAGCATGGTGCTGTGGACGACCGCGACGCAGCGCGCGGTGCCGCCCGAGGCGCTCGCCCGGGTGTCGGCGTACAGCACGCTCGGCGCCTTCGCCTTCGGGCCGCTCGGTCTTGCCGCCGCGGGGCCGCTCGCCTCGGCCGTCGGGACCAGGACGGTCCTGGGGTTCGGCGCGCTCTGGCAGGCGGCGTCGGTCGCGGTGGTCCTCGCCGTGCCCGCCATCCGGAACGTACGGCAGCCGGCCGGGGCGCCCGCTCCCGGCGGGCTTGCCGCCGACGTCACCGAGCGCGCCGCTCCGTGACCGGCGACGCGTCCGCCCGATCACCGGCGGCACAAGGGCAGTTGCGAGCATGTCGCACCTGGTCAGCGCCGGTATCTCGACAGTGGCCGCAATCGACTCGATGTGTCACCGTGTCCGGCATGGCGGGGACCGAGCACACGCACAGCGGCGGCCACGGGCACGACCGTACGCCGCCGCACACCCACGAACAGCGGCCCGGCCACGGGCATGAGCACGGGCACGGGCACCACGGCGACCGTCCCGGCGCCGCTCGCGACCACGTCCATGGTCATGGACACAGCCATGACCATGGCCACGGTCACAACCACGAGCCGCACGCCCACGACCCCGGCGTACGGTCCCGGCTGCGGCACCGTCTCGGTCATCTGCTGCGGCCGCACTCCCACGAGGCCGCCGACAGCGTGGACGCGGCGCTGGAGTCGTCGGCGCGCGGGATGCGGGCGCTGTGGGTGTCGCTGGCGGTGCTGGGCGCGACGGCGGTCGCGCAGGCGCTGATCGTGGCTGTGTCCGGTTCCGTGGCCCTGCTCGGCGACACCGTGCACAATGCGGCGGACGCCCTGACGGCGGTGCCGCTTGGCGTCGCCTTCGTCCTCGGCCGGCGGGCCGCCAACCGCCGCTACACCTACGGATACGGCCGCGCCGAGGACCTCGCCGGGGTCGCCGTGCTGCTGGCCATCAGCGCGTCGAGCGTCTTCGCGGCCTGGACGGCGGTGGACCGGCTGTTCGACCCGCGTCCCGTCGGCCATCTGTGGGCGGTCGCCTGCGCGGCGCTCGCCGGCTGCGCGGGCAACGAATGGGTGGCCCGTTACCGCATCCGCGTCGGCCGCGACATCGGGTCCGCGGCGCTCGTCGCCGACGGACTGCACGCCCGTACCGACGGTCTGGCCTCGCTCGCGGTCCTGCTCGGCGCCGCCGGTGCGGGCCTGGGGTGGCGGTACGCGGACCCCGTCGTCGGGCTGCTGATCACGGCGGCCATCCTGGTGGTGCTGCGGGACGCCGCGCGCGGGGTGTTCCGGCGGCTGATGGACGCCGTCGATCCCGATCTGGTCGACGCGGCGGAGCGGGCGCTGGGCGCCGTGCCGGGTGTGGCGGGGGTCGGGCCGGTGCGGATGCGCTGGATCGGGCACGCGCTGCGGGCCGAGGCCGCCGTCGTGGTGGCGCCCGAGCTGACCGTGGTCGCGGCGCACGCCGTCGCGGTGCGCGCGGAACACGCCCTGATGCACGCGGTGCCGCGGCTGCGGGCCGCGACCGTGCACATCGACCATGCCGCACCGGAGGCCGGCGCGCCCGACCCGCACGCGCCGCTCGCCCACCACCGGGCCGCCTGACCGGCCGGCCACGCACCCACGGCGCTCCCGGCACTCCCCCGCCCCGGGCCGTCCCTGGACGAAAGCCCGCGTACGAGAGACGCTGGTAACCGCGCCGACGCGACCGGCCGCCGGCGGGATGGGAGCCTGCGATGGACACCGCATCGACCGAAGTGCCCGTCGGACGTGTCGAGCTGACCCCCGCGGCGGAGGCGATGGTCGACCAACTGGCCCGGCGGCACGGTCCCCTGATGTTCCATCAGTCGGGCGGCTGCTGCGACGGCAGCTCACCGATGTGCTATCCGCGCGGCGAATTCCGGGTCGGCGGCGCCGATGTGCTGCTCGGCCGGGTGGCCGGTGACACCCCGTTCTGGATGAGCGCGAGCCAGTACGCGTACTGGAGCCACACCCATCTCACGGTCGATGTGGTGCCCGGCCGCGGCAGCGGTTTCTCGCTGGAGGCCCCGGAGGGTGTCCGCTTCCTGCTGCGCTCACGGCTGATGACGGACGAGGAGGTGGAGCGGATGGAGGCCGAGCCGCCGCTGCCCACCGGGAACACCGTCGACGGCTGACGGGACCGGCCAACGGGACGCCCAGGCCAACGGGCTTACGGCGCGGGCCCGTTCTCCATGACGGCTCCGTGAAGGCTGCATGGCGGCCGGGCAACCCCGATGGCCTCAGGCCGACGCCGCTGGCGCCTGGAAGATCAGGCAGGAACTCGTCGCGTGCGCCAGCAGCCGGTCCTCCGCGTCGTACAGCCGCGCCTCGGCCAGTGCCGTGCGCCGGCCGCGGTTGAGGACCGCGCCCACCGCGCGGATCTTCCCCGTCTCCACCGTCACCGGGCGGAGGAATTTGATCGCCAGGTCGAGCGAGGTGTATCCGGTGCCCGCTTCCAGCGTGGAGTGCACGGCGCAGCCCGCCGCCGAGTCCAGCAGCGTGGAGATCACTCCCCCGTGCACGGTGCCGATCGGGTTGTAGTGGTCCTCGCCGGGTTCGAGCGCGAAGACCGCGCGGCCGGGCCCGACCTCTTCCAGCGTGCCGTCGACCAGCTTCATGATCGGCGGGGCGGGGTACGTCCCGTCGAGGCAGGCGCGCAGGAAGTCGAGCCCCGCCATCGTCCGCCCGGCCGCGGCCAGGGCCGCCGGATCCTCCCAGGTGAACGTCCGCGACCTGCCCATGTCCCGCACCTCTCGGTCCCGTCCCGCATGCTCTGACTTCTCCAGCCGAAGCTAGAGGTCCGTGCGGCTGGCTGTCAACAACGAAGCCAGCTGGTTAGGCTGGCTCCGTGACTGATCCCGCGACTGATCCCGCGACTGATCCCGAGACTGCCTCCGTGAAGTGGCTCGATGTCGACACCGAGAACTGTTCCGTCCGGCGGACGCTCGATCTGATCGGCGACCGCTGGTCACTGCTGGTGCTGCGCGACGCGATGAACGGCGTGCGGCGCTTCGACGCCTTCCGCCGGCACATGGGCCTGTCGGAGGCCGTGCTCGCCGACCGGCTGCGCAAACTGGTGGCCGCCGGCGTACTGGAGACCCGGCCGTACCGCGAGCCCGGCGCGCGCACCCGGTCCGAGTACCGGCTGACCGCCAAGGGCTGGGATCTGTGGCCCGCGATGATCGCGCTGATGCAGTGGGGCGACAAGTACACCGCCGACCCGGAGGGTCCGGTGCTCGAGGTCCGGCACACCGGCTGCGACGCCGAGGTACGCGCGGTGGTCGAGTGCCCGGCCGATCACGCGCCCCTCACGCCACGGGAGGTGACGGTCCGTCCGGGACCGTCGGCGCATCCGGTGCGGAGGAACGCCCCGCACTCTCGACCGGACGATCACGCCTCCCTAGGATAGGGATGTCAACAGCGCATTTTCGGATCAACGAACCACCGTGAGGGGCCCGATGGAGCACCGGGACGCACCGCTTTCCGACAAGATAGATGTGACGGTGCCCGCCGTGGCCCGTATGTACGACTACTTGCTGGACGGGAAGGACAACTACCCGGCCGACCGCGAGGCCACCGAGCAATTACTGCTCCAGGTCCCCAGCATGAAGGTCCTCGCCCTGAACAACCGTCAGTTCCTGCGCCGGGTGGTGCGCAGGCTCGCGGAGGACTACGGCATCCGGCAGTTCGTCGACCACGGGTCCGGTCTGCCGACGCAGGACAATGTGCACGAGATCGTGCAGCGGATCGACCCCGACGCCCGTGTGGTGTACGTCGACAACGACCCGATCGTGCTGGCCCACGGCCGCGCGCTGCTGGAGCAGAACGAGAACACCGCCGTGATCCAGGCGGACTTCCGCGACACCGAGAGCATCTGGGGCCACCGCGAGGTGGCGCGACTGATCAACCTCGACGAACCGGTCGCCGCGCTGTTCGTGTCGGTGCTGCACTGCATCCGTGACAAGGACGACCCGGCCGGTGTCGTGCGCCGCGTGGCCGAAAAGCTGCCCCCGGGAAGCTTCCTGGTGGTCTGTCAGCTCGTCAGCGACGACGCCGAGACCCGCCGCTTCGTCACCGAGTTCATGGACCAGTCCACCGGCGGCAACTGGGGCGAGGTGCGTCGCCCCAGCGACCTGGCGGGCTTCCTCGACGGCTACGAGATCATCGAGCCGGGCCTGGTGGAGGTCTCCACCTGGCAGCCGGACAACGACCTCGACCCCAAGCAGCCCAGCAAGGAATGGATCGAGTTCGGCGGCGTGGCCCGCATAAAGTAACGCCCACAACGACGCGACGTCCCGCTCACCGGCCGCGGTGAGCGGGACGTTCGATGTCCGGGCCTGTGACCCGCGGCCGCGCGTGGCGCGGGGAGTGCGTGTCCTACGTGTAGCGCTTCAGCGCCTCGTCGATCATCACGCGGCTCTCGATCGGTGTCGCCGCCAGGGCGCTCAGTTCGTCGAGGGCGGCGCGGTACTTGTCCAGCTCCTCCAGCCGGTCCAGGTACATCGCGCTCGTCATGTGCTCCAGATAGACCACGTCGGGCAGGAAGCCCTGGGCGAACCGCAGATAGGTGACGGCGGAGCCGGGAGTCGCGGCGGCGCTGGCGTCCCAGGACGCGATCTGCAGCCGGACGCCGGGCTGGCGCAGCACTATCAGCAGGTACTCCAGCTGCTCGCGCATCACCGCGGGTCCGCCGACCGGGCGGTGCAGCACGCCTTCGTCGATCAGCGCCCACAGCACGGGCGCGCCCGGCTCGGCCATCCTGCGCTGGCGTTCCAGCCGCAGCTCGACGCGGCGCTCGATCTCCTCGGGCGAGGCCAGCCGGTGACCGCTGCGCACGACGGCCTGCGCGTACGAAGGTGTCTGGAGCAGTCCGGGCACGAACTGGTTCTCGTACGTACGGATCACATGGGCGTCGCGCTCAAGACCGATCAGGCCCTGCAGCCAGTCGGGCACCACCTCGCCGTACGGCTGCCACCATTCGGGCTTGGCCGAGCGCTGCACCAGGAAGGCGATCTCCGCGCGTTCCTGGTCCGAGACGCCGTACAGCGACAGCAGATCGTCGACGTCCCGCAGCTTGAGGGAGACATGCGCCGTCTCCATGCGGCTGATCTTCGAGGCGTGGCCCCGGATGTGCTCGCCGGCCTTCGTCGGCGTGATGCCGGCGGCCTCGCGCAGGGCACGCAGATAGTTGCCGAGCACCCGCGCCAACGCCTTGGCGCCCATGTCCGGGCGGCGCTCCAGCAGTTGCAGCGGTGATACGAGTTGCGGCTGAGCGGACATGCGGGCTCCCGATAGAAACTGGACGCACGTCAGTATTGCACTGTGAAGCCCGCTGCCGCTCCCCTACCGGACTTGCCAATTCCCCGGTTTTCCGTCGGAGTTCATCCGTCGCCGGTGCACGGGCGGCGCCGATTTCCGGCGCCGCTCCGGCGCGTCACCGCTCCGGGACGGATCCCGGGCGGTCGTCAGGCGGTCAGGAAGTCGAAGTCGCCGTCCTTGGCGCCGCCGATGAAGGCGACGATCTCGTCGCGCGTGTAGACCAGCGCCGGGCCCTGCGGGTCGCGGGAGTTGCGGATCGCAACGCCGCCATCAGGCAGTTTGGCGGTCTCGACGCAGTTGCCGCTCTGGTTGCTGCGCCGGCTCTTGACCCACTCGACGCCGGAAATCTCGTCGGCCCGCACTCCGTTGTCGAACTGCTGCACCTGGCACCACTCCTCTGTGAGTTGCCGTACTCGTCGCTCGCGGTCACAGCATGCCCGCGATCGCAAGTGCGGATGCAATTCCAGATGCAATTGCACCCGAAGTCGTCTCCTTGATGATACTGACAACGCCCGTGCGATCCAGACGCTTGAGCACCATCAGTCCGTGAAGAATCTGCGAGGACGCGACATCCGCGCGTCACGGACAGCCGCGTACGCGGACAAAACCGGTTGTCCCGCTCCGGGCGTCCCTGCTCTACTCCCGGGGTCGGCCGATGGACCCATCGGCCGCTGTCGACCCAGGAGATGATCATGCGCCGAGCTTTCGTGCCCTTCTCGACGGAACTTCCCACCGATCTTGAGGACATGAAGCATCGTGCGTACGCTGAACCTGGGCATCCTGGCGCATATCGACGCCGGTAAGACCAGCCTGACCGAGCGGCTGCTGTACGCCGCCGGTGTCATCGACGAGGTCGGCAGTGTCGATGACGGCAGCACCCGGACCGACACGCTGGCGCTGGAGCGGCGCCGCGGTATCACCATCAAGTCGGCCGTCGTCTCCTTCGCGGTCGGCGACGTCACCGTCAATCTCATCGACACCCCCGGCCACCCGGACTTCATCGCCGAGGTGGAACGGGTGCTGAGCGTGCTCGACGGCGCGGTGCTCGTGGTCTCCGCCGTGGAGGGCGTGCAGGCACAGACCCGGGTGCTGATGCGGACGCTGCGCCGGCTGGGCATCCCGGTGCTGATCTTCGTCAACAAGATCGACCGCCGTGGCGCCGACGCCGACGCGGTGCTCGCGGCCGTCCGGGCCAGGCTGGCGCCGGCCGCCGTGGCGATGGGCGCGGTCGACGGCATCGGCACCCGCGACGCCCGCCCCGTCCCGTACACCGCCGCGGACCCGGAGTTCGTCGCCGGTCTCGCCGATCTGCTCGCCGAGCACGACGACGCCTTCCTCGCCGACCGGGTGGACCGGCTCGACCACGCCTCGGACGTGCCCTACGAGCGGGTGCGCGCCGAGTTGGCGGCGCAGACCGCGCGCGGGCGGGCCCATCCGGTCTTCTTCGGCTCCGCGATCACCGGCGCCGGTGTCGAAGCCCTGACGGCCGGGCTGACCGAACTGCTGCCCGCGACGGCGGGCGACGACCGAGGGCCTGTCTCCGGCACCGTGTTCAAGATCGAGCGCGGCCAGGCCGGCGAGAGGACCGCGTATGTCCGGATGTTCTCCGGGACGGTCCGGGTACGGGACCGGCTGCGCTTCGGCCGCGTGACCGGTGGCGGCCGGAGTGGGATCCCGGGCGACGGGCCGGGCGACGCCGCCGCGGTCCGCGAGGGCAAGGTCACCGGGATCAGCGTGTTCGAGGACGGGGCGGCCGCGCCCGCTCCCGCCGTGCCGGCCGGACGGATCGGGCTGCTGCGCGGCCTGGCCGACATCCGTGTCGGCGACCGCGTCGGTGATCCGGACCTGTGGGCCGCCGACGGCCGCCACTTCGCGCCGCCGTCGCTGGAGACGGTGGTGGTGCCCCGCCGCCCGGGCGACAAGGGCTCGTTGCACGTGGCGCTCGGCCAACTCGCCGAGCAGGACCCGCTGATCCACCTGCGGCTGGACGAACTGCGGCAGGAGATCTCGGTCTCCCTCTACGGCGAGGTGCAGAAGGAGGTCGTCCAGGCCACGCTCGCCGACGAGTTCGGGATCGACGTCACCTTCCGCGAGACCACGACCATCCATATCGAGCGGGTGACCGGCAGGGGCGAGGCCGTGGAAGTCATCAAGAAGGACGCCAATCCGTTCCTGGCCACGGTCGGGCTGCGGATCGAGCCCGCGCCGCCCGGCGCGGGCGTCGACTTCCGGCTCGGCGTCGAACTCGGCTCCATGCCGTACGCGTTCATCAAGGCCGTCGAGGACACCGTGCGCGCGACGCTGCGGCAAGGGCTGCGCGGCTGGGCGGTGATCGACTGCGTGGTGACGATGACGCACTCCGGCTACTGGGCCCGGCAGAGCCACGCGCACGCCGTGTTCGACAAGAGCATGTCCAGCACATCGGGCGACTTCCGCAATCTGACGCCGCTGGTGCTGATGGACGCGCTGCGGCGGGCCGGAACGCAGGTGCACGAACCGATGCACCTGTTCCGGCTCGACGTCCCGGCCGACACCTTCGGTGCGCTGCTGCCCGTACTGACCGGCCTGCGGGCCGTACCCCGGGCGCCCCGGCCGCAGGGCGACTCGTACGTCCTGGAAGGCACGGTCCCGGCGGCGCGGGTGCACGAACTGGAGCAGGCGCTGCCGACCCTGACCCATGGCGAAGGAGTGCTGGAGAGCGCCTTCGACCACTACGAGCCGGTCGTCGGCCCGGCGCCGGAACGACCTCGGACCGACCACAATCCGCTCAGCCGCAAGGACTATCTGCTCCAGGTGCAGCGCCGGGTCGGCACGGAGGCGGCTTCCGCGGGTCAGCCGCGCGCGGCGAGCCAGTCGCGGTAGCGGGTCGCGGCGAGGTGCGGAAGAAGTCCGGGGACGCCTCGTCGAAGGTCGGCGAATTGGTGAGGTTGACGACGACGTCGGCGCCCGCGACCGCCTCCGGCACGCCTTTGCCACTGATCACGTCGACCCCGGTGGACAGCGCGTGCGGGACCGCCTCGTGCCCGGCGGCGTTCAGCCTGCTGACGAGCTGCGAACCGATCAGCCCGGTACCGCCGATGACTGCGACCTTCATGACATGCCTTTCGTCGGGACGTGTGTCCGGTGTCCGGTGCGCGGCGGGCGGGCGGCCCGGGGACAGGCATCCGCCGAACTCGGACATCTCTTGTCCGAGACATTACACGGACAACATTTGTCCGAGTCAAGGAGGCCGATTAGAGTGGCCGGGTGAAAATGTCCGGCGGAGTCGAGTGGGCACTGCACTGCTGCGTGGTGCTGACCTCGGTCGAGGAACCCGTCCCCGCCACCAGGCTGGCCGAGCTGCACGATGTGTCGGCCAGCTATCTGGCCAAGCAGTTGCAGGCGCTGTCCCGGGCCGGCCTGGTGCGGTCCGCGCAGGGCAAGTCGGGTGGCTACGTCCTCACCCGGGAGCCCGCCTCCATCACGGTGCTCGACGTGGTCGAGGCGGTCGACGGACCCGACCCGGCGTTCGTCTGCACCGAGATCCGCCGGCGCGGACCGCTGGGCACCCCGCCGGAGCAGTGCGCCACGCAGTGCCCGATCTCCCGTGCCATGGGCGCCGCCGACCGCGCCTGGCGCGAAGCCCTGCGTGCCGTGACGATCGCCGATCTGATGCGCGATGTCGCCGACGCCTCGGGCCCGACCGCGATGTCCCGGATCAGCACCTGGCTGAGCACACCGGAGGCATGACCCGGGTGCCCGGCCGCCCCCGCACCGCCGTCGACCTCCCGCCCCGGATCGGACCCGCCCTCACGTGAAGCTCCGCCGCAAGCGTTACGTCCTCATCGCCGCCGCCGCGCTGCTGGCCGGCGCCGCCACCACCGTGGACCTCGTCGTCGAGCACGCCGCGCGCAGCCGTATCGCCGCCGCCGTGGCGTGCCGGCTCCAGCCGTCGGGGCGGGTGTCGGCCGACCTGACCAGCGCCTTCGCGGGGCTGCGCGCGGTCACCGGGAATCTCGGCGGCGCGCACATTTCCGCGGCCGGGGTCCGCAGGGACGGCACCGTGGTGGAGGTGGCGGCCGACCTGCGGGATGTCTCGACCGACGGAACGACCGGCGGCGGCACCGCGACCGCCACCATCACCTTCGCCGAGCTGCGCAAGCGGATCGCCGCGCGGGACGACGGCGCCGCCGGCGGCCCGACCGCCGGGCTGCCCGACGGGCTGACCCTGGGCGCCGACCACGGCGCGCTGGTGCTGACGGGCACCGCCGGTCCGCTGCGGCTGCCCGTCACCGTGCACACCCGGGTCACGACCGCCCAGGACAGCGTCACGGTCACACCGACGACCGTCAGCGTCCTCGGCCAGGAGATCGCGGTCGACCGGCTGGCCGCCGTGCCCGGCGGCGGCGATCTCGCCGGCCGGCTCGGACCGCGTACCGTCCCGCTGCCCGAACTGCCGGGCGGCGTACGGCTGTCCGGTGCCCGCGCGGACGACCGGGGCCTGGTGCTCGCGCTCGACATCGCGCGGGGGGCGGCGGGCGCGGACCGGACCGCGGCCTGCACCTGACGCCAAGCCGCCCGCCACCGCCCACCTCCTCCGGCAACCGCCTCCGCCCGCCGCTGACGCACGGGCGCCCCGCCGGGACCCGCGATACGGTGCCTGCCATGCCGGAAGCCGCAGATCATCAGCCCGGGCCGGTCACGGCCGACGACCTCGACCGGTGCGTACAGCTCGCCGTCGCCGTACTGCGGGAGGCACCCGCTTCCGCGTGGGAGGACCGCAGGGCCGGGTCGCTGGAGTGGGACTGCTGGGAGACCGTCGAGCACCTGGCCGACGACCTGTTCGCGTACGCGGCTCAATTGGGCCCGCGCAAGCCGCCGTTGACACGGGAGGTGCCCTTCTCCTGGGGGCCGCGCCGGCCGGGCGGCCCGGCCAACGCCATTCACGCCGACCCGGAGGCCGGCCCCGAGGGACTGCTCCAGGTGCTGGAGGCGACCGGCGCGCTGCTGGTGGCGATGGTGCGGACGGCCGCGCCCGAGGTCCGCGCCCATCACGGCTTCGGGGTGTCGGATCCGGAGGGCTTCGCCGCGATGGGCGTGGTCGAGACGCTGGTCCACACCCATGACCTGGCCGCCGGACTCGGCCTCGGGTGGAATCCGCCGGCCGATGTCTGCGCCCGGGTGCTGGCCCGGCTCTTCCCGCACGTGCCGCTGACCGCGGACCCCTGGTCGACGCTGCTGTGGGCCACCGGCCGGATCGACCTGCCGGACCACCCGCGGGTCACGACCTGGCGGTGGTACGGCGAACCGCGGCCGTAGCCGCAGCCGTCGCCACAACCATTGGGTGGGGCCGCCCGCCGCTCCCGCTGCCCGGACCGGGAAACGGACATATGGTGCGTTCTGATGCTCCGTGTCCCGAGGAGGCCCCGATGTCCGAGCTCATCGTGATCGGTTACGACGACCACGCCGTCGCCGAGAACGCCTATTCCGCCGTACAGACCCTGCAGAACGACTACGTGGTCAATCTGACCGGCCTCGCCATCGTCTCGGTGGACGAGGACGGCAAGACCCACGTCGACACCCCCAGCAAGATCGTCGGCGTGTCCGCCGCGTCCGGCGCGCTGTGGGGCATGGTCTTCGGCATCCTCTTCCTCGTCCCCGGCCTCGGCCTGCTGATGGGCGCCGCGATGGGCGGACTCCTCGGCAAGCTGGGCAAGACCGGGATCGACGACCAGTTCCGCGGTCAGGTGCAGGCGCTGCTCAAGCCGGGCACGACGGCCGTCGTGATCATGGCCACCAAGATCACCGAGGACAAGTTCGCCGACGCCATGCGGCCCTACGGCGGCACCCTGCTGAAGACCTCGCTCTCCGACGAGGACGAGCAGGAGCTGTCCGAGCACCTCGCGGGCGCCGAGCAGAAGTGACCGCGACCGCCGCGCCGTCCGCCGCGGGCCCGCCGGGAACACCTTCCGGCGGGCCCGCGGCGCGCGCGGAGGCCGTAGCGGGCGCGGATCGGCACACGGTCCGTACGGCTGCGGCTGCGACTGCGGCTGGTGCGACTGCGACTGCGGCCCGCGTTCAGCGCGGCAGCAGGGCGGCGCGGACCGGGTCGAGCAGCGGCGCCAGCAGGTCGCCCTCGGTGCTCAGCCGCGGCGGCAGGCTGTCGAGGGTGAAGACCAGCTCCGCCGGGGTGTGCGCGGCGGCGATCTCCGCCCAGGACAGCGGCGCGGAGACGGTGGGCGTGGGACGGGCCCGGACGGTGTACGGCGCGGCCGTGGTCTTCTTCGCCGAATTCTGCGACCAGTCGATGAAGACCCGGCCGGCCCGGTCCGCCCTGGTCATCCGGGAGATCACGAGATCCGGGTGGGCCGCCTCCAGCTCCTGCGCGACGCGTTTGGCGTAGCGCGCGGCCCCCGCGGAGGTCGCCTCGCGCAGCGCCGCGAGCAGGTGCAGGCCCTTGGACCCGCTGGTCTTGGCGCAGACCTCTATACCGTCCCGGGCGAGCCGTTCGCGCAGCAGCAGCGCGACCCGGCAGCAGTCGACCACGGTACGGCCGGGACCCGGGTCGAGGTCGAGCACCAGCCGGTCGGCGACTTGGGGCTCGGCCGACCGCCACTGCGGGGTGTGCAGTTCGACGCAGGCCAGATTGGCGGCCCACATCAGCGTCGGCAGGTCGTCGACCTGGACCTGTTCCATCAGCTCGCCGCTGCTGCGGGCGTGCTCGGCGACCGTCACCCAGGCGGGCGTACCGGCGGGCGGCCGTTTCTGGAAGAAGCGCTGACCGTCCACGCCGTCCGGGGTCCGGACGAAGCTGACGGGCCGGCCGCTGACGTACGGCAGCAGCGCCTCGGCGACGCTCGCGTAGTAGTGCAGCAGCTCGCCCTTGGTGGTGCCGGTCTCCGGCCAGAACACCCGTTCGAGATGACTGACCTTGATCCGACGGCCCTCGACTTCGGTGATCGGCATATCATAAAGGTCCCATAGCCTGACAAAAAGGACTCGCTATGCGCAGTGTCTGGTCGGGGAACCTGGCCTTCGGGCTGGTCTCCATACCCGTGAAGCTCGGTTCCGCCGTCTCCAGTCACAAGATCAGCTTCCGGCAGGTCCACCTCGCCGATCAGGGCAGGGTCCGCTACCAGAAGACCTGCGAGCTGGACGAGGAAGTGCTCACCGCGTCCGACATCGGGCGGGCCTACGAGACGCCCGACGAGCAGCTGGTCGAGATCTCCGACGCCGATCTCCGGTCACTGCCGCTGCCGACCGCCAAGACCATCGAGGTGAGCGGTTTCGTCGACATGGCGTCGGTCGACGGCATGCAGCTCGACACCCCGTACTTCCTGGCCCCCGCCTCGCCCGCCGCCAACAAGCCGTACGTGCTGATGCGGGAGGCGCTGGCACGTGCGGACAAGGCGGCGGTCGGCAAATTCGCGATGCGCAATTCGGAACACCTGGCGCTGATCCGGGCGCACGACGACGTCCTGCTGCTCCAGACGCTGCGCTGGCCCGACGAGTTGAACTCCCCCGCCGAGGCGGCACCCAAGGGCAGCGTGAAGATCAGCGACTCCGAGCTGAAGCTCGCCGACACCCTCATCTCGGCGCTCGGCGAGGCCGATCTGTCCAGCTATCACGACGAGTACGCGCAGGCCGTGGAGGCGCTGGTCACCGCGAAGCTGGAGGGCGGCGAGCTGCCGGCCACCGAGCGGGAGGGCCCGGGCCAGGTCGTCGACCTGATGGCGGCGCTGCGCGCCTCGGTGGAGCAGGCCAAGGGCGAGCGCGGCGAGGACGACGGGCACGCGAGCGTCACCGAGCTGAAGGCGCCGCGCGGCTCCGGGGCCAGGAAGACGGCCGCAGGGAAGAAGGCGGCCGCGAAGAAGGGCACGGCGGCGAAGAAGTCCGCGTCCGGGTCGAAGGCCGGGTCGACGTCGACGTCAGGCTCCGCGAGCGGGTCCAAGAGCGGGGCCGGGGCGCGGAAGACCGCAGGCACCGCGAAGAAGACCGCGGCCAAGGCCCCGGCCAAGAAGACGGCCGCGAGCCGGCGCAAGGCGGGGTGAGCACAGCGGGGTGAGCACGGCGGACACGACTCCGGCGAACTGAAAGTCCGAAGTCGATTGACAGACTGCATTCTTTTGAGAGTTACTGTCGTTATCGACGCCGCTCCGGAGGATGCCATGTCCACGTCGCCGCCCATCGCCATGCCCGCACTCGCCCACTCGCCCCGGCGCTGGTGGGCGCTGGCCGCACTGACCCTGAGCGTGCTGATCATCGGCCTCGACGGGACGATCATCACCGTCGCGCTGCCCACCCTCGCGACCGAACTGGGCGCCGACAGCGCCCAGTTGCAATGGGTCAGCGGCGGCTATCTGCTCGCACTCTCGGTCGCGATGCTGCCGATCGGTCTGCTCGGCGACCGTTACGGACACAAGCGGCTGCTGGTCGGCGGCATCACACTGTTCGGCGCGGCCTCGCTCGCCGGGGCGCTCGCCTCGACCACCGCCCAAGTGATCGCGGTGCGCGCCGTGCTCGGACTGGCCGCCGCCATGATCATGCCGTTGTCGATGGCGATCCTGCCGCGGATCTTCGGCAAGGAGGAACTGCCCAAGGCGATCGCCACCTGGACGGCCGCGACCGCGCTCGGCATGCCCGTGGGACCCGTGGTCGGCGGCTGGCTGCTCAGCCACTTCTGGTGGGGCTCTGTGTTCCTGTTCAACCTTCCGGTGGTCGTCGTGGCGCTGATCGCCGGCGTGTGGCTGCTGCCGTCGGACCGCACCCGGGACGGCCTGGACCGGACGAGCGAGCACCGGACCGCGCCGTTCGACCTGCTCGGCACCGTGCTCAGCGCCCTCGGCATCACCGCGCTGGTCTACGGCACGATCCTGGTACCGGAGGACGGCTGGGGCAGTCCCACCGTGCCGGCCACCATCGTCGGCGGGCTCGTCCTGCTCGCGGTCTTCGTCCGGCACCAGCGCGGCACCGCCCACCCGCTGGTCGACCTGCGGCTCTTCGCCGACCGCCGGTTCCTGTGGGGCACGCTGCTCGCGGTCTTCGTGAACTTCGCGGTGATGGGCATCCTCTTCGTCGTCCCGCAGTATCTGCAGGGCGTCCTCGGCAGTGACGCGCTCGGCACCGGGCTGCGGATCCTGCCGCTGATCGGCGGACTGATGCTTGCCGCGGCGCTCAGCGAGGCGCTGGTACCGAGGTTCGGCGCGCGTACGGTCATCGCGGCCGGCCTCGCGCTGCTGGCCGCCGGGTCGCTGCTTGGCGCCACCTCCGGCAGCGGGGACGGCTACGGATTCGCCGCGCTGTGGCTGTCGTTGACCGGTTTCGGCTTCGGCTCGGCGATGGTGCCCGCGACCAGCCTGGTGATGGGATCGCTGCCCGCCGAACGGTCCGGCCAGGGCACGAGTCTGCTGGAAACGGTGCAGCAGGTGGGCGGCGTCCTGGGGGTGGCCGGGCTCGGCAGCCTGCTCAGCGCCGGATATCTGGCCCGGCTGTCGGTGTCCGGCCTGCCGGACGGTGCCGCCGACGCCGCCCGCGACTCGGTGACCGGCGCCGACGCCGTGGCCGCCCGGCTGCACGACCCGCGGCTGCTGTCCTCGGCGCACGACGCCTTCACGCACGGCATGAGCCTGGTGCTCATCGCCTGCGGCGCGATCTCGCTGGTCGCGGCGGTGCTGGCCGTGCTCTTCCTGCCCGGGGCCGGTACGGCGGAGCTGGGTACGGAAGAGGCCGGTAGGGCGAAAGCCGCACTGAAGGCCGGGGCCGCACGCGAGACGGCGACCGTCACCGACGCGGCCGGAGAGGTGGCCGCACCGGCCCCGGAACACGGACAATCAATGGCATGAGCAGCAAGCAGAGCACGCAGGCGCCGTCCGCCCCCGCGGCGGGCGGCGGCCTGCGTGAGCGCAAGAAGCAGCGGACCCGCCAGACGCTGCGCCGCGAGGCGTACCGGCTCTTCGCCGAGCAAGGGTACGAGGCCACCACCGTGGACCAGATCGCGGAGGCCGCGGAGGTCTCGGCCAGCACCTTCTTCCGCTACTTCCCCACCAAGGAAGCGATCGTGCTGGACGACGAGTACGACCCGATGCTCGTCGAGGCGCTGCGCGCCCGGCCCGCCGACGAGCCGGTCATCGCCTCGATCCGGCACGCCCTCACCGACACCTTCTCCCTGCAACTGGCCGCGGACAAGGACGAGTTGCTGCTCCGGGCCAGGCTCAGTCTCAACGACCCGGTGATCAGGGCCTGTTCGATGGACGACCAGCTCCGCAGCCAGGACACCATCGCGGCGCTCATCGCCGAACGCGCCGGGCTCGACCCGGACGACCTGGACGCGCACGCCGCGGCCGCCGCGATCGTCGCGGTCTTCGCGGCCGTCGTACGGCACTGGGCCGAGCGCGGCGGCGAGGGCGACCTCGCCGCACGGTTCGACCGCCAGCTCGGACTGCTCTCGGCGGGCCTGCGGATCTGACCCGACGCCGTACGGTCGCCGTACGGCACCACGTCCCACCTGGCGGAATTCACAACGCGTTCATTGACTTGGCCCGCGCCGACTGGCTGACTTACGCCCAGGCCGGGCCGCTTCCGGCCCCGTACAGCAGACGCGAGGCCCGGACGGGCGCGAGGACGAGGGTGACCGGAATGCACGCAGCTCCGAGGACGGCCGCATGGCGCCGCCACCTCGTGGACGCCGCGTACCGCAGCCGGCACATTGACCTGCTCCGCGTCAGCAGCGCCCTCTGTCGCCGCTGACCCGCCGCCGGCCCCGGCGTCCCGGCCGGACCCCTTTCCCGACGCGCCGTCATGTCCTGGCGGCGCCGCCTCCGCACCGATGTCTCCCGCACGCCGCCCGCCGGCCCGGGCAGGCCCGCGCACCCCCGTACGCCCCGCTGTGGGCGACCACCGAACCTCGTCCCGCGCTGGAGTTCCCCGATGAGCGAGCCACCCCGCCCAGCCACGCCCCCGGGCGCACCCGACACCGCCGCCACGACGACAGCCACCGCGACCGCAACCGCTGCCGCCATCGTCACGGCCGCCGACGGCGACGGTCTCCGCAAGGCCGCCGCGCCGCGCTCGCAGCGCGTCATCCCGCTGCGGCACCCCTGGCGCTGGGTGCTGACCGCCGTCGCCCTCGTGGTCGTCGCGCAGTTGGCGCACGGCCTGGTCACCAACCCGTTCTTCCAGTGGGACCGTTTCCACTACTGGTTCCTGCGGCCGGTGATCCTCGACGGGCTGCTGGTCACGCTCGAAGTCGCCGCGTGGAGCGCGCTGTTCGGGCTGCTCGGCGGCATCGTGCTCGCCCTGTGCCGGCTGTCCAGGAGCCCGGTGCTGCGCTGGGTGAGCTGGATCTACATCTGGCTCTTCCGCTCGGTGCCGCTGATCGTCGTGCTGCTCTTCCTGTTCAACTTCTCGGCGCTGTACGCCACTTTGAGTCTCGGCGTGCCCTTCGGTCCCGGCTTCGTGCACTTCGACGAGTCCCGGCTGGCCACCGACATGGTGGTCGCGGTGGTCGGCCTCAGCCTCAACGAGGCCGCGTACGCCGCCGAGGTGGTGCGCGCCGGGGTGCTCTCGGTCGACCAGGGCCAGCACGAGGCCGCCGCGGCGCTCGGCCTGCCGCGCGGCTACCAGTTCACCCGGATCGTCCTCCCGCAGGCACTGCGCGCGATCGTGCCGTCCTACGTCAACCAGTTGATCGGGCTGATCAAGAGCACATCGCTGGTCTTCTACGTCTCGCTGCTCGACCTGTTCGGCAAGGTGGAGAGCATGGCGAGCACGTATCCGGGCGACGTCGTACCGCTGCTGCTGGTCGCCACGGTCTGGTACGTGATCCTCACCAGTGTCGTGTCGGTCGTGCAGTTCTACGTCGAGCGGTACTACTCGCGCGGCGCGCTGCGGACCGTACCGCCCACGCCCTTGCAACGGCTGCGGGCGGCCGTACGCGATCTGCGGGCGCGCGCCGAGATCGGACCGGCCGCATGAGCGCCGCCCGCCCCGCCGCCGTCACCGTCCACGACGCGCACAAGTGGTACGGCGCCCATCAGGTGCTCGCCGGGATCGAGCTGACCGTGCAGCCGGGACAGGTCACCGTGATCATCGGCCCCTCGGGCTCCGGCAAGTCCACGCTGCTGCGGGCCGTCAACCACCTGGAGAAGCTGGACATCGGCCACGTCACCGTCAACGGCGAGCCGATCGGGGTGCGGCACCACCGCGGCCGGCTCAAGGAGATCAGCGAGCGGGCGATCCTCGCCCAGCGGCGCGGCATCGGCTTCGTCTTCCAGGGCTTCCACCTCTTCCCGCACCTCACCGTCCTGGAGAATGTCGCGGCCGCGCCCGCGGCGGCGAAGCGCAAATCCAGGGCGGAGGCGGCGGAGTTGGCCCGTACGCTGCTCGGCCGGGTCGGGCTCGCCGACAAGGTGGACGCCTATCCGCGGCAGCTGTCCGGCGGCCAGCAGCAGCGGGTGGCCATCGCCCGCGCGCTGGCCCTGGAGCCCGGCGTCATCCTCTTCGACGAGCCGACCTCGGCGCTCGACCCGGAACTCGTCGGCGAGGTGCTCTCCGTCATCAAGGACCTGGCCACCGGCGGCACCACGCTGATCGTGGTCACCCACGAGATCGGTTTCGCCCGCGAGATCGCCGACACCGTCGTCTTCCTCGACGGCGGCCGGATCGTCGAGCAGGGCCCGCCGGACCGGGTGCTCGACCGGCCCGAGCATCCCAGGACCCGCGAATTCCTCAGCAAGGTCCTCTGAGCTCCCGTTTCTCCCCCTCTTCTCCCCGACTTCACTCCCTTGTCCTGTCCGACGGCCGGCCACCGGCCGTCGACCGCCACCGTCGGCACACCGTCAGCGAGGTCCACCATGCCCGACAGCCGCTCCCCGCACGTCTCCTCCGTACGCGCCCGCTCCGTACTGACCCGCCGCGGCCTCGCCGCGGGCGTCGCCGCCGCGGTGCTCTCCCTCGGTCTCGGCGCCTGCGGCTCCGACAGCGACAGTGCCTCGACCGACGCGGCGCCGGCCGCCGCCAAGGCCAAGGACACCGTCGTCATCGGCGCCCAGTCCAACGGCGCCGCCAAGGAGACCACCCTCACCGTCCCCGAGGTCGCCGCCATCCGGGCCGAACTCCCGAAATCACTGGTCGACAGCAGACAGCTCGTCATCGGTCTCGGCTTCCTGCCCGCCGGCTCCCCGCCGATCGGCTACATCGGCGCCGACCAGAAGACCATCACCGGTTCCGAGCCCGACCTCGGCCGGCTGATCGCGGCCGTCTTCGGCCTCAAGCCCGTGCTGTCCAACGCCACTTGGGACAATCTCTTCGTCGGCATCGACAGCGGCAGGACGAATGTCGGCTTCTCCAACATCACCGACACCGAACAGCGCAAGGAGAAGTACGACTTCGCCGGCTACCGGCAGGACAACCTCGGCTTCGAGGTGAAGAAGAACGACACCTGGACCTTCGACGGCACGGCCGCGAGCCTGGCGGGCAAGACGGTGGCGGTCGGCGCGGGCACCAATCAGGAGAAGATCCTGCTGAAGTGGCAGAGCGACCTCAAGGCGCAGGGCAAGAAGCTCACGGTCAAGTATTTCCAGGAGTCCAACAGCACGTATCTGGCGCTCAATTCGGGCCGGATCGACGCCTATTTCGCACCCAACCCGAGCGTCGCCTACCACGTGACGCAGACGGCGAACACCCCGAACGCCACCCGCAGCGCGGGCACCTTCTCCGGGGCCGGGGCGTCCTTGCAGGGCCTGATCTGCGCGACGGTGAAGAAGGACAGCGGGCTCGCCAAGCCGCTGGCGGACGCGATCAATTACCTGATCAAGAACGGTCAGTACGCCAAGTGGCTCGCCGCGTGGAATCTGTCCAACGAGGCGCTGCCCTCCTCGCAGGTCAATCCGCCCGGTCTGCCGCTGACCAACTCCTGATCCCTCCTGATCCGGTCATCGACCCGTCCGCGGCACGGCACCCCGAGGCTTCGTGATCGGCCGAGTGGGGCCTTTCACCCTCCTCGCGGGATTTTCCGGGCCCGGATCGAGGTTCGCATCAGTAGTCGGTGGGACCGCCCGGCGGCACCGCAGTGACGGCGACAGGCCGTACGACAGCAGAAACGGAGAGTCACGGCGACCATGTCGACCAGCCTTGACGACACCCAGAAGCCCGCGCAGAGCGAGCAGAGCGCGCAGACCCCGGCCGGGCCGCGGATCCCGGCCTCGCCGCACCCGCTGGACAATCCGGCGTGGGCCGCGCTGACCGGACCGCACCGCGGGCTGGCCGAGAGGGTCGGCGCCGCGGCGCGCTACCCGGAGGACGTCTCGCCCTTCGTCGCGCTGGCCGACGCCGGTGATCCGGCGGCGTGGGACGATCTGGCCGCCCTGATGGGGCCGGGGGCGACCTTCGCGCTGGCCGGGGTCGGCTCGGTGCCCGACGGCTGGCGGACCGAGTGGTCGGGGGCGGGCGTGCAGCTCGTCGCGACCGACGCGCTGCGCTCCGGGACCGATCCGGAGGCCGTGCCGCTGGGCCCGGCCGATGTGCCGGAGATGCTGGATCTGGTGGAGCGCGCCAAGCCGGGTCCGTTCAAGCCGCGCACGATCGAGCTGGGCGCGTACTACGGCATCCGCCGGGACGGGAAGCTGATCGCCATGGCCGGGGAACGGCTGCGGCTGGGCGGCTGGACGGAGATCAGCGCGGTCTGCACCGACGAGGCGCACCGCGGCCAGGGCCTGGCGACCCGCCTGGTCCGGCACACCGCGGCCGGGATCAGGGAACGCGGCGACGTCCCGTTCCTGCACGCGGCGGCGGCCAACACCAACGCGGTACGGCTGTACGAGTCGATCGGCTTCGTGCTGCGCCGCACCACGCACTTCCAGGCGGTCCGGGTGCCGGGCGGCGAGGAAGGCGAGGACGGCGAGGCGTGAGCCCGCGTGTGACGCAGCCCGTGCGGACAGTGGCCCGACCGCCATTGCGCGGCACAACGCGCGCGGGTTAACGTCGAATTCAGGTGACGAGCGTCAGCCACGAGCCCTGGCAGGCTGACCGGCAACCCTCCCTCGCGGCGGGGTGCCCCAGGTGACAACCAGGCGGGTCCCGACCGGACCCGCAAGCGCGATACCGGTCCGGCCCCCGCGGCCGGGCCGCCCGGGACGGGGGGTGAGGACATGCGAGCGGACTTCCACCACGCCGACGTGCGTGTCCTCGTTCCCGGCGGGCCCGTCGTCCATCTGTACGGGCGGCAGCACATCGATCTCCAGCGCGTCGCCGGCGCGCTCTGTACCGCCTGATCCGACTCCGCCGACACGACCGCCACCGGGCCGTCGTGTCCTCATCCGGTCGATCAGGAAGGCACCTCGCCGTGTCCGTACAACCGTCGTCAGACCTGCCCTCGCCGTCCCCTGCCTCCCCCTCGGTCCCCCCGTCCCCCCTGCCGCCTCTGCACCTGGCGGTCGCGCTGGACGGCGCGGGCTGGCACCCCGCCGCGTGGCGCGAGCCCGGCGCCCGCGCCGACGAGCTGTTCACCGCCGGCTACTGGGCGGACGCGGTCGCCGAGGCGGAGCGCGGGCTGCTGGACTTCGTCACCATCGAGGACTCCCTCGGCCTCCAGACCAGTGGCTACGGCGGCCCCGACGAGCGCACCGACCAGGTGCGCGGCCGGCTGGACGCGGTGCTGATCGCCTCCCGGGTGGCGCCGCTGACCCGGCACATCGGCCTGGTGCCGACGCTGATCGCCACGCACACCGAGCCGTTCCACCTGTCCAAGGCGATCGCGACCCTGGACTACGTCAGTGGCGGCCGGGCGGGCCTGCGGGTGCAGGTGTCCGCCCGCCCGCACGAGGCCGCGCACTTCGGCCGCCGCACCTTCCCGCCGTTCACGATCGAGGAGTACGACCGGCCGCACGTCCAGGAGCTGGTGACCGATCTCTTCGACGAGGCCGCCGACTACGTGGAGGCGGTCCGCCGGCTGTGGGACAGCTGGGAGGACGACGCGGAGATCAGGGACGTGGCCACCGGCCGCTTCATCGACCGCGACAAGCTGCACTACATCGATTTCCAGGGGCGGCACTTCAGCGTCAAGGGCCCCTCGATCACCCCGCGCCCGCCGCAGGGCCAGCCCCCGGTGACCGCGCTCGCGCACGCGACGGTGCCGTACCGGCTGGTGGCCCGCTCGGCCGACATCGGCTATGTGACCCCGCACGACGCGGCGCAGGCGGCGGGGATCGTCGCCGAGATCCGTACCGAGCAGGAGGCGGCGGGCCGCGCGGCGGACACCGTGCACGTCTTCGGTGACCTGGTGGTGTTCCTCGACGAGGACGGCGCGGCGGCCCGGGCCCGCAGGGACCGGCTGGACGGGCTGCTGGAGGCGCCGTACACCAGCGACGCCGAGATCTTCGCCGGGACGCCCGCGGAGCTGGCCGACCTGCTGCTGGAGTGGCGGGCCGCCGGGCTCACCGGCTACCGGCTGCGGCCCGCGGCGCTCGCCCACGACCTGCCCGTGATCACCCGGGGCCTGGTGCCCGAGTTGCAGTCCCGCGGCGCCTTCCGCCGCGCTTACGAGGCCGGCACGCTGCGCGGCCTGCTGGGGCTCGCCCGCCCCGCGAACCGCTACGCCACCACCAGCGCCTGAGCCGGAGGATCCGACCGTCATGAGCAAGCCCCTGAAGCAGATCCACCTCGCGGCCCACTTCCCCGGCGTCAACAACACGACGGTGTGGAGCGATCCGGCCGCCGGCAGTCATATCGAATTCGCATCCTTCAGCCATTTCGCGCGCACCGCCGAGCGCGCCAAATTCGACTTCCTCTTCCTCGCCGAAGGTCTGCGGCTGCGCGAACAGGGCGGCCAGATCTACGACTTGGACGTCGTCGGCCGCCCCGACACCTTCACCGTACTGGCCGCGCTGGCCGCGGTGACCGAACGCATCGGCCTGACCGGCACGATCAACTCGACCTTCAACGAACCGTACGAGGTGGCCCGGCAGTTCGCGAGTCTCGACCACCTCTCCGACGGCCGGGCGGCGTGGAACGTCGTCACCTCCTGGGACGCTTTCACCGGGGAGAATTTCCGCCGGGGCGGCTTCCTGCCGCAGCAGGACCGCTATGCGCGGGCGAAGGAATTCCTGGCGACCGCGAACGAACTCTTCGACTCCTGGCGCGGCGACGAGATCGTCGCCGACCCCGCGACCGGGACCTTCCTGCGGGACGCGCGGGCCGGTGCCTTCGCGCACAAGGGGCCGCAGTTCGACATCGCCGGGCAGTTCAATGTGCCGCGCAGTCCCCAGGGGCGGCCGGTGATCTTCCAGGCGGGCGACTCCGACGAGGGCCGGGAATTCGCGGCAGCGGGCGCGGACGCGATCTTCAGCCGCTACAGCACCCTCAAGGAGGGGCAGGCGTTCTACACCGACGTCAAGGGACGGCTGGCCCGGTACGGCCGCAGGCCCGAGCAGCTGCTGATCCTGCCCGCCGCGACCTTCGTCCTGGCCGACACCGACGCGGAGGCCGAGGAGCTGTCCCGCGAGGTGCGCCGGCTCCAGGTCAGCGGCGCGACCGCGATCAAGCACCTGGAATTCGTCTGGAACCGCGACCTGTCGAGCTACGACCCGGACGGGCCGCTGCCCGAGATCGACCCGGACCTCGGCGAACACACCGTCGCCCGCGGCCGGGCGCAGGTGCGGATGTACCGCGACCCGCTGGCGACCGCCCGGGAGTGGCGCGAGCTGGCCGAGGCCAACAAGTGGTCCATCCGGGACCTGGTGATCGAGACCGGCAACCGGCAGTCCTTCGTCGGCTCCCCCGCCACGATCGCGGAGACCATCGACTCCTTCGTGCAGGCCGACGCCAGTGACGGCTTCATCCTCGTCCCGCACATCACGCCCGGCGGCCTCGACGGCTTCGCCGACCGTGTCGTGCCGCTGCTCCAGGAGCGCGGGGTGTTCCGCACCGAGTACGAGGGCACGACGCTCCGCGACCACCTCGGCCTGGCGCACCCGGACGCCGGGAACGGCGGCGCGTCCGTGGCGGAGTCGGTGGCATGAGATTCCTCGCCATCACGCTCATCGTGCACCGGCCCGACCCGGTCACGGGCGTGCTGCCGTCCACGCAGGAGCGCTTCCAGGAAGTGCTGGACAACGCGGTGCTCGCCGAGGAGCTGGGCTTCGACGGGTTCGGCGTCGGGGAGCGGCACGAACGGCCGTTCATCTCGTCCGCGCCGACCGTGGTGCTCAGCCATGTCGCCGCGCTCACCCGGCGGATCCGGCTCTTCACGGCCGTCACGACGCTGAGCCTGCTCGACCCGGTCCGCGCGTACGAGGACTACGCGACGCTCGACCATCTCGCCGAGGGCCGCCTCGACCTGATCATCGGCAAGGGCAACGGCACCGCGCAGCGCGAGCTGTTCCATGTCACGCCCGAGGACCAGTGGGACCGCAACGCCGAGAGCTACGAGGTCTTCCGGCAGCTCTGGCGCCAGGACAAGGTGACCGCGCGGACCCGTTTCCGGCCGGAGCTGACCGACGCCGAGGTGTGGCCGCGCCCGTACCAGCGGCCGATCCGGGTCTGGCACGGCAGCGCGACCAGCAAGGAGTCCGTGGACCTCGCCGCCCGCTACGGCGACCCGCTGTTCTCGGCGAACGTCACCAACCCGGTCGAGCCGTACGCCGAACTGGTCCGCTATTACCGGGAGCGCTGGGCCTTCTACGGGCACGATCCGGCGGCCCTGACCGTCGGCGCGGGCTCGGCAGGGCTGTACGTGGCCAGGACCTCGCAGGAGGCGCTGGAGGTCTACCGGCCGATCTTCGAGAGCACGCTCGCCTTCCAGCGGCAGGTCGGTCTGCCGGTGGTCTTCGGGACGCTGGAGGACTTCGTGGAGCGCAGCTCCGCGCTGATCGGCAGCCCGCAGCAGATCGTCGACAAGGTGCACCGCTACCACGAGCGGCTGGGCCACAGCGTGCTCCATGTGCACGCCGACGCGAGCGGGTTGACCGCCGCGCAGCACCGGTCGTCGCTGGAGCGCTTCCAGTCCGAGGTGGCGCCCGTGCTGCGCAAGGAGATTCCCGATCCGCCGTGGGCCTGGGCCCCGGTGAACCCCGACTCCCCCGACACCCTGCGTACCGTCTCGAAGGAGGGCGACGCGGCATGACCGTTTCCCCGGATTCCCCGGCTTCTCCCGGCACCAAGGCCGCGAACGCCGCCGGCCCGCGCACGCCCGCGGCGACGGTGCCGCTGTCCATCCTCGATCTGTCGCCGATCAGTTCGGGCTCCACGGCGGCGCAGGCGCTGCACAACACGGTGGATCTCGCGCGGCGCGCGGAGGCCGCCGGCTACGCCCGCTACTGGCTGGCCGAGCACCATCTGACGACCGGCGTGGCCGGGGTGTCGCCCGCGCTGGTGATCCAGCTGGTCGCGGCGGCGACCTCACACATCCGGGTGGGCGCGGGCGCCGCCCAGCTCGGGCACCGCACACCGCTGTCGGTGGTGGAGGAATTCGGACTGCTGGACGCCCTGTTCCCGGGCCGGATCGACCTCGGCCTCGGCCGTACCGGCTTCCGCAAGCCCGCCGCGAACGGCGAGGCGCCGGCCGCGCCCGCCGCTCCCCCGGCGCCGCGCCGCACCGAACCCCGGTACACACCCGAGGGGTTGCTGATCCCGGCGCCGTTCGACTTCACGCAGCTGCTCGGTTCGCCGCTGCTGGCCCGCTATACGCAGCTGGTGCAGTATCCGGGTGCGGAGCTGCCGGACTACCGTGACCAACTGGACCAGATCCTGGGCCTGTTGCGCGGTGACTACCGGACCCCGGAGGGGCTGGAGGCGCACGCGGTGCCCGGCGAGGGCGCCGACCTCCAGGTGTGGGTGCTGGGCAGCAGCGGCGGGGCGAGCGCCAAGGCCGCGGGCGCCCTCGGCCTGCCCTTCGCGGCGAACTACCACGTCAGCCCGGCGGCCGTCATCGAGGCGGTGGACGCGTACCGCAAGGCGTTCGTGCCCTCGGCGGTGCTCGACGAGCCGCATGTGCTGGTCTCCGCCGATGTGGTGGTCGCCGACGACGACGCGACGGCCCGGCACCTGGCGTCGCCGTACGCGCTGTGGGTGCACAGCATCCGCTCGGGACGCGGTGCGATCCCCTTCCCGACCCCGGAGGAGGCCGCGGCCCATCCGTGGACCGCGCAGGAGCGGGCGTTGGTCGAGGACCGGGTCCGCACCCAGTTCGCCGGCGCCCCCGAAACCGTGGTGGAACGGCTGCGCACTCTTCAACAGGCCACGGGTGCCGATGAGTTGCTGGTCACCACCATCACCCACGACCACCAGGACCGGATCCGCTCCAACGACCTGCTGGCCGAGGCGTGGCGGCGGTCCGCATGACCCCACCGCGTCGACCGACGAGGAGACTCCCGTGACCGACGATTCCGCCCCAGCCCGTCCGCCGACCGTCACCGACGACTATCTCCACAACAACGCCGCCTACGCGGCGCGCTTCCGGGGCCCGCTGCCGCTGCCGCCCGCGCGGCGCACCGCCGTCCTGGCCTGCATGGACGCCCGGTTGAACGTCTACGGCGCGCTGGGGCTCGCCGAGGGCGACTCGCATGTGATCCGCAACGCCGGCGGCGTGGCGACCGACGACGCGATCCGTTCGCTGACGATCAGTCAGCGGCTGCTCGGCACGCGGGAGATCATCCTGATCCACCACACCGACTGCGGGATGCTGACCTTCATCGACGACGCCTTCCGTGAGGGCATCCGCGAGGAGACCGGCGTCAAGCCGCCGTGGGCGGCGGAAGCCTTCGCCGACCTGGAGACGGATGTCCGCCAGTCGGCGGCCCGGATCCGCCGCAGCCCCTTCATCCCGCACACCGACGCGGTGCGCGGCTTCGTCTTCGACGTGGCGAGCGGGAAGCTCGCGGAGGTGGATCTGCTCGACTAGCGCCGGCCGGGCACCTGCGCCGCCGCCTCGCCGGCCGGCCCCGCCGTCATGCCCGCCGCGTCCAGGACGGCGGCGGCGGTGGTGACGGCGAGGCCGTCGAGGACCTCCACACCGATTCCGGCGCGGGCGCTGGCGCCGTCGAAGATCAGGGTGAGCCGGCGGGCCAGCAGCTCGGGATCGGCGACGGCGGCGCGTGCGGCCTCGGCCCGGAAGAAGTCGGTGAGGCCCTGCTTGGTGCGGCGGGCCACGACGCTGGCCGGGTGCTCGGGGTCCTTGAGTTCGACCTGGGCGGCCAGGAAGGGGCAGCCGCGGTAGCCGTCGCCCGCGGCGACCTCCTCCATGCGCTCGAAGACGTACAGCACCCGGTCGCGCGGCGCGGCGGGTTCCCCGGGCGGCGGCAGCAGACGCGCGTCGACCACCGGCCCCTGCCGTTCGAGCGCGGCGGCCAGCACCTCGTCCTTGCTCGCGAAGAGCTGGTACATCGACCGCTTGGACACTCCGGCGGCCTTGCACAGCGCGTCGATGCCGGTGGCGACGCCTTCCCGGTAGAAGAGCCCTGCCGCGGCGTCGAGCAGCCGGTCGCGCGGTCCCGGCTTCTGCGTGGTGGTCATACGCCGAGGTTACCGCGCTGGCTTGGCATCGGAAACCGATCGGTCTACAGTGGTGGAAACCGATCGGTTTCCTCGGTCGGCCGACGCGTACGAAAGGCACTTCCATGCAGATCAACGGCGCCGTGGCGTTCGTCACCGGAGGCAACCGCGGCCTCGGCGAGAAGTTCGTCAGGGCCCTTCTCGACGGCGGCGCGGCCAAGGTCTACGCCGCCGCCCGCAATCCCGCGTCCGTGACCGTGCCCGGCGCGGTGCCGATCGCGCTGGACATCACCGACCCCGCGTCGGTGCGCGCCGCTGCCGAACAGGCCGACGACGTCACCCTGCTGATCAACAACGCGGGTGCGATCAGCCAGGTGGACCTGCTCAGCGGCGACCTCGACGCGGTCAGGAACGAGTTCGAGACCCATGTCTTCGGCACCCTCGACGTGACCCGCGCCTTCGCGCCCGTCCTGGCGCGCGGCGGCGACAGCGCGGTCCTCAATGTGCTGTCGGTGCTGTCCTGGGTCACCGTGCCCTCCGTGCCCGTCTACTCCGCGGCCAAGTCCGCGGAATGGTCGCTGACCAACGCGCTCCGGCTGGCGCTGCGCGGCCAGGGCACCCAGGTCACCGGACTGCACGTCGGCTACATGGACACCGACATGGCCGCCGACGTCGACGCGCCCAAGGAGGACCCCGCGAAGGTCGCACGGCTCGCGCTCGACGGCATCGAGGCCGGGCTGCACGAGGTGCTGGCCGACGACCTCAGCCGCCAGGTCAAGGCCGGTCTCGCCGCCGACCCGTCCGCGCTCTACGCCGAACTCGCCGCGGGCTGACCGCTGTTGACGTCTGCTGACGGCCCGCGTCAGCAGTGCCGTACGTGCGATCGGGCACCCTCCTCCGCGGGAGGGGACCGTGGGCGGGGTCAGCCGCGGAGGGTTTCCAGGAGGCGGAGCCAGACCTCGCTGATGGTCGGGTAGGCGGGGACGGCGTGCCAGAGGCGGTCGAGGGGGACCTCACCGGCGACCGCGACCGTGCCGGAGTGCAGCAATTCCCCGACGCCGGCCCCGACGAAGGTCACACCGAGCAGGACGTTGCGGTCGAGGTCGACGACCATGCGGGCGCGCCCGCGGTAACCGTCGGCGTACAGGCTCGCGCCGGCGACCTGGGCGAGGTCGTAGTCGACCACCTTCGTACGGCGCCCGAGGCGCTCCGCCTCGGCGGCGGTGAGGCCGACCGAGGCCGCCTCGGGGTCGGTGAAGACGACCTGCGGGACGGCCGCCTCGTCGGCGGTGGCGGCGTGCGCGCCCCACGGCGCGTCGTCCACGGGCTCGCCCTTGGCGCGGGCCGCGATGACGGCGCCAGCGATCCGCCCCTGGTACTTGCCCTGGTGGGTGAGGAGCGCACGGTGATTGACGTCGCCCGCGGCGTAGAGCCAGCCGTCGGCGACACCGGTGACGCGGCAGGTGGCGTCCACGGTGAGCCAGTCCCCGGCGGAGAGCCCGACCGTCTCCAGACCCAGGTCCCCCGTGCGCGGCGCGCGCCCCGTGGCGAAGAGGATCTCGTCCGCGACGACCCGGCCGCCGCCCTCAAGACCGACCCGTACCTCGCCGTGCGCGCCGTCGCGCTCCACGACCGGCACGTTCACCCCGAAGCGGACGTCGACGCCCGCCTCGCGCAGCCCCTCGGTGACCAGTTCGCCGACGAAGGGCTCCATGCGGTCGAGCAGCCCGTCGCCGCGGACGAGCATGGTGACCTCGGAGCCCAGCGCCCGCCAGGCCGTGGCCATCTCGACGGCCACGACACCGCCGCCGACCACCACCAGACGCCCGGGCACCTCCTTGGCGCTGGTCGCCTCGCGGCTGGTCCACGCGTTGATGTCGTGGATGCCCGGCATCTTCGGCAGCGCGGCCGAGGTGCCGGTGCAGACGGCGACGGCGTGCCGCGCGGTCAGCCGTACGGTCCCGCCCTCCGGGGTGCGCACCGCCACCTGCTTGGCGCCGTCGAGCCGGCCGTGGCCACGCACGAGGTCGACACCGACCGACTCCAGCCAGCCGACCTGCCCGTCGTCCTTCCAGTGCGAGGTGAACTCGTCGCGGCGGCCGAGGACCGCGGCGGCGTCCAGCGGCCCGCCGACCGCCTGGCTCAGCCCGGGCAGCCGGCGCGCGTCGGCGCGCGCGACCACCGGCCGCAGCAGCGCTTTGCTCGGCATGCACGCCCAGTACGAGCACTCACCGCCGACCAGTTCGCTCTCCACGATGACGGTGCTGAGGCCCGCGGCCTGGGTGCGGTCGGCGAGATTCTCACCCACCGGTCCCGCTCCGATGACGATCACGTCGTAGGTACGGGCAGCGTCGTTCATACCGGCTCCTGTGCTGCTGTCTGTTCACGCGCGGGCGGAAGGAGGTGGCCAGGCCGTCATCCTACTGACGCCGACCGCCGGACGTATGATCACTACGGGGCGCCGAGGGGCGCCGCAGGAGGTGTCCCGATGGGTGAACTGGTACTGATCCGCCACGGTGAGACCGAGTGGACCCTGACCGGCCAGCACACCAGCTGGACCGATCTGCCGCTCACCGCGAACGGTGAGGAACAGGCCCGTTCGCTGGCGCCGCTGCTGGCCTCCCGGCACATCTCCTGCGTGATCACCAGCCCGTTGCAGCGCGCCCGGGACACCGCGAAGCTGGCCGGCCTCGAGCACCCGCGGGTGGACGCCGATCTGCACGAGTGGGACTACGGCGGCTACGAGGGCGTCACCAGCCGCGACATCCACCGCACCCGCCCGGACTGGGACCTGTGGACCGACGGGGTCGTGCCGGGCCCCGAGGGCCATCCGGGGGAAACGCCCGACCAGGTCGGCGAGCGCGCCGACCGCATGCTGGCCAGGACCGACGCGGCGTTCACCAATGGCGACGGCGGCGATGTGGTGCTGGTCGCGCACGCGCACTTCCTGCGGGTGCTGACCGCCCGCAGGCTCGGGCTGCCGCCCGCCGACGGCGCGCTGTTCCAGCTCGCCACCGGCACGGTCAGCCGGCTCGGCATCGAGCACGGCCGTCATGTCCTGACCGCCTGGAACCGGCTGCCCTGAGCCGGGCCGCCACCGCGTCCGTAGGCCGCCGCGTCGCCCGTACGGCCCGCCACCGACGGCGGCATCCCGTACCGACCGGGAAGACTGGGAGCAGCCCGGCGGTCCTGCGGCGGTCAGGACCGGGGCCCGCGGCAGGGAGAGGACCCGGTCATGGCACTCGCGCACCGTAAGGATCTCGGACTGCTGGCGCTGCGCGCCGGGACCGGCGGGGTGCTCTTCGCGCACGGCGCGCAGAAGCTCTTCGGCTGGTTCGGCGGCGGCGGGATCGACGGCACCGCGGCGGCCATGGAACGGATGGGTTTCCGGCCGGAGCGCCAGAGCGCCGTCGCGGCGGGTCTCGGCGAGGCCGGCGGCGGGGCGCTGCTGGTCCTCGGTCTCGCCACTCCCGCGGCGGGCGCCGCCGCGGCCGGAGCGATGGCGGGCGCCGTCTCCGTCCACGCGCCCGCCGGTTTCTTCGCCACCTCGGGCGGCTTCGAGTACCCGGCCTTCCTCGGCTTCTGCGCCGCGGCGCTCGGTGTGGCCGGCCCTGGCCGTTACTCGCTCGACCATGCGACCGGGCACGTCCTGGACCGGCCGTGGGTGGTGGCGGTGGCCTTCACGGGTGCCGCGGCGGCGGCCTTCGGCGTCGTACGGCGGCGCGCGCTGGCCACCGCTCCGGCTGCCGAGGATCTCGCGGAGCTGGACGACCGGGACGGCGACTGACGGCGGCTGACGGTGACTGACAGCGGTTGACGGCGGTCCGGTCCGCACGGCCGGCCGTGCGGGGCGCGGTGGGACGCCCCGCGTGCGCCCGCGCGCCGCGCGCACGCCGGTGTGCGGCGGTCCGCGCAGGGTAGGCCGGTGCCAGGAGGACGGCCCGAGCGGGCCCGTACGGGGGACCATTGACGCCATCGAGGAGCGCGTATGACGGTCACGGTCCAGGAGCGGCGGGCCCGGCTCTCCTCGCCGTGGATCCGCGGGTTCGGCGCCGCCGCTGCCGGGGCGCTGCCCGCGCTCGCCTTCCCCGCTCCCGCGCTGTGGTGGCTGGCCTACGCGGCGCTGGTGCCGTGGATGCTGCTCGCGCGGTCCGCGCGCACCGCGCGACGGGCCGCGGTGGACGGCTGGCTGGGCGGCGCGGGCTTCATGCTGGCGGTGCACCACTGGCTGTTCGCGAGCCTCAATGTCTTCATCGTGGTGCTGGCACTGCTGCTCGGCGCCCTGTGGGCGCCGTGGGGCTGGCTGGTGCGGCGGCTGCTCGGTGACGGGACGGGGCCGCGCCGGGCCGCCGTCGCGATGGTGCTGGTGCCCTGCGGGTGGCTGATGGTGGAGCTGGTGCGCTCCTGGCAGTATCTGGGCGGCCCCTGGGGGCTGTTGGGCGCGAGCCAGTGGCAGGTGCGGCCCGCGCTGCGGCTGGCGTCGGTCGGCGGGGTCTGGCTGGTGAGCGCGCTGGTGGTGCTGGTCAACACGGCGCTGACCGCCCTGGTCGCGGTGCCCGCGGTCCGCAGACCGGCGGCCACGGCGCTCGCGGGCGCCGCGACGCTGACCGGTGTGGTGTGGCTGTGGGCGCCGCATCCGCAGCGCGCGGGCGCGGTCCGCATAGCGGTCGTCCAGCCGGGTGTGATCGTCGGGCCCGACGCCCGCTTCGACCGCCAGGCGGCGCTCACCCGCGGTCTGGTGGGCAGCCACCCGGATCTGGTGGTGTGGGGCGAGAGCAGCGTCGGCGTCGATCTGACCTCCCGGCCGGACGTCGCCGACCGGCTCGCGGCGCTGTCCCGCGCGGTCGGCGCCGACATCCTGGTCAATGTGGACGCCGAGCGGGCCGACGGCACCGGCATCTCCAAGACGTCCGCGCTGATCGGCCCGGCCGGGGTGACGGGGCCCGCGTACGACAAGATGCGGCTGGTGCCCTTCGGCGAGTACGTGCCTTTCCGCTCGTTGCTCGGCTGGGCGACCTCCGTCGGCAAGGCGGCGGGCGAGGACCGGCAGCGCGGCGACCACCAGGTGGTGATGGACACCCCGGCGGTACGGATCGGGCCGATGGTCTGCTTCGAGTCCGCGTTCCCCGACATGAGCCGTCATCTGGCGGACATGGGCGCCCAGTTGCTGGTGGCGCAGTCGTCCACCTCGTCCTTCCAGGGCTCGTGGGCGCCCGCGCAGCACGCGTCGCTCGCGGCGCTGCGGGCGGCGGAGAGCTGGCGGCCGATGGTGCACGCGACGCTGACCGGCATCACCGCGGTGTACGACGCGAACGGGCACGCGGTGGGGCACCGGATGCCGCAGAGCGCGAGCGCCGCCACCGTCTACGACGTACCGCTGGCGGCCGGCCGCAGCCCGTACGACCGGTTCGGCGACTGGGTGCCGCGGCTGGCCCTGGCGCTGCTGGTGGTGGCCGCCGCGTACGAGGCCCGCCGGTGGTGGGTCAGCCGGTCCGCTCCCGCACCTCGGTGACGATCCGCTCGCACAGTTCGTGGGTGGCCAGCGCGTCGCGGGCGTCGAGCGTCTTGCCCGCGCGGACGGCGTCGAGGAAGGCGAGGGTGATCTGCTCGATGCCGCGCTGCCGGGCGACGGGCACCCAGTCGCCGCGGCGCCGCACGCTGGGCTGCCCCTTGTGGTCGACGATCTCGGCGAGGTTGAGCACCTGGCGGCGGGTGTCGTCGCCGCTGACGTCCAGGCTCTCCTCGGTGGAGCCGCTCATCCGGTTCATGGAGCCGATCGCGGTGAAGCCGTCGCCGGACAGGTGCAGCACGAGGTGGTGGACGAGTCCGGCGCGGACCTTCGCGGTCACATGCACGTCGCGGATCGTGCCGGGCGCCAGGAAGCGCAGGGTGTCGACGACATGGATGAAGTCGTCGAAGATCATGCCGCGCGCTTGCTCGGCGAGGCCGACGCGGTTCTTCTGCATGAGGATCAGGTCGCGCGGGTGGTCAAGGCACTGCGCGTAGCCGGGCGCGTAACGGCGGTTGAAGCCCGCCATGAGGGCGACGCCGCGTTCCTCGGCCAGCTCCACCAGCCCGCGGGCGCCGGCCGCGTCGCGGGCCAGCGGCTTGTCGACGTAGGTGGGGACGCCCGCCTCGATCAGCCGCTCGGCGATCTCCACGTGGTGCTCGGTGGGGGCGTGCACGAAGGCGGCGTCGAGTCCCTGGTCGAGCAGCGTGTCCAGCGCGGTGTGCCGGTGCGGCAGCCGGTAGGCGGCGCCGATCCGCTCCAGGGTGGCGGGGGTGCGGGTCTGGAGGTGGAGTTCGAGATCCGGCTGCGCGGTGAGGACCGGCAGATACGCCTTCTGCGCGATGTCACCGAGCCCGATCACACCGATCTTGAGGGGCGCGCCGCCGGATGCCATGTGCTGCTCTCCTGTCGTTCCTCGTCGCGGTGTCCCGTGACGGTGTCCCCGCAGCATACGGGCCGGACAAGGGGCACCCGTACGGGTGAGCGAACGGTACGCGCCGCCCGGCGGCTCACTCCTGCGGGGTCTGGGCGGGCCCGGCGGCATTCGGCACAGTTGGCGGAATGCGCCGCTTACCTGTGGTCGTGCTCCTGGTGGCGGCCTCCGCCGCTGCCGGGTGCACCACCGTCTCCGCTCCCCCGGTCCCCGTCCCCGCCACCGGCGGCACCGCGCCCAGGGTGGCCGTGCCGGACGGCGGGGTGCTGCTGCCGCCGCCGGACCACGCGGTGCTGGCGACGGCGGAGCCCGGCCCGGCGCCGGTCAGGACGCCGTCGCCCGTGCCGGCGCACAGCCCGCGGCCCGCTCCGCAGGCCGCCGCGCCCCACCCGGGCACCACGCCGGGACAGCGGCCGGTCCCCCGCTCGCGCCGGGCCGCGCCCCCGCCCGCCGAACGGCAGCCGCCGGACGTGACACTGCCCGGCGGCGCGGGCGTCTGCGCGCTCGGCGAGACGTACGGCGGCTGGGCCGCGGACAGCGACGCGGCCCGGATCTGCCGCCGGTCCTACGGCGATTGACCTCCCGGTCGGGCCCCGTCCAGCCCTGTCCAATCCTGTCCCGACCGGTCCCGTCCCGTCCTGTCCGGTCCCGTCCCGACCGGTCCAGCCGGCACGGCGGGACACCGGCCGCTACGGAAGCTGGTCGGAGCCCAGCACCCGCAGTTCCATCCGGCCGACGGCCGCCCGCACGCCGTCCCCGTACGCGTCGTCGCCGAGCGCGTCGCACGCCTCGCGGGCCAGGCCCAGATGGCTGCGGGCGAGCCGGGCCTCGTCCACCTTCCAGTAGTCGGCGGCGAGATTGAGGTGGAGCGAGGGGTAGAAGCCCAGGATCCGCCGGCCGTCCTCGCCGCCGGTGTGCGCGTCGGCGGCCCGCAACGCCCTGAGGTCCCAGGTCAGTTCGTCCTCGGGGTCGTCCTGGGTGTCGGCCATGTAGTGCGCCAGCGTGCAGCGGTGCAGCGGGTCGCCCTGCTCCCCGATCTCCTCCCACAGCGCCGCGAACCGGATCCTGGCCTCCTCCCGGTCCCCGGCGTGCAGCAGCATGACGACCTGGCCGATCCGGCCCATCATCGCGTCCGGTTCACCCGGCCCGTCCCGTTCGTCCACCCGAGCCTCCTCGTCTCGGGCACGACGCTAACCCGCGGACACCCCCAGATCCGGGATGCGCCAGTCGATCGGGGCGTGCCCCTGGTCGGCGACGGCCTTGTCGATCTGTGTGAAGGGGCGGCTGCCCATGAAGAGCTTCGCCGACAGCGGCGAGGGGTGGGCGCCCTGCACGACGGCGTGCCGCTCGGTGTCGATCAGCGGCAGCTTCTTCTTCGCGTAATTGCCCCACAGCACGAACACCGCCGGGTCGGGGCGGGTCGCCACGGCCTTGATGACCGCGTCGGTGAACTTCTCCCAGCCCTTGCCCTTGTGCGAGTTGGCCTCGCCCTCGCGGACGGTGAGCACCGCGTTGAGCAGCAGCACACCCTGCTGGGCCCACGGCATCAGATAGCCGTTGTCCGGGATCGGGTGGCCCAGTTCCTCCTTCATCTCCTTGAAGATGTTCCGCAGCGACGGCGGGGTCCTCACCCCGGGGCGCACCGAGAAGCACAGGCCGTGCCCCTGTCCCTCGCCGTGGTAGGGGTCCTGACCGAGGATCAGCACCTTGACGCGGTTGAAGGGTGTCGCCTCCAGCGCGGCGAAGACCTCGTCGCGCGGCGGGAAGATCCGGTGCTCCCGCCGCTCGGCCTCGACGAAGTCGGTGAGCTGCTGGAAATACGGCTTGTCCAACTCCTCGCCGAGAACGGTCTCCCAGGAGTCGGGCAGCATGCTGGGCACGTCAGGAACCTCCGGCCATCGATGGCGTTGTCACTGCCACAGAACGTACCGTCACCCACTGACAACGCGTACCGCCCGGCCCCGCCGGACGGCTCACACCGCGTCGAGCCGGGCCCGCAGCTCCGGGCCGAGGTCCAGGTCCACCGCCGCGAGCGCCTCGTCGAGCTGGGCGACGCTGCTCACCCCGACCACCGGCACGATCGGCAGCGCGCCGCCCATCTGCCAGGCGAGCACCACCTGGTTGGGGGTCGCGCCCAGCTCCTTGGCGACCTCGCGCAGTACATCCAGCCTGCGGTGCGAGACCGGGTGGTCGTACTCGGCGAGCAGCTTCTTGTCGGGGCGCGTGTAGGCACCGTGGATCAGCGGTCCGTACGCCATGAGCGTCATGTCGTCGTTCGCGGCGATCATGTCCTGCACGTCGTCGCGGGCGTACCACTGCGCGCCCCACTCGCCGCCGGGCACCGGCCACAGATAGGTGTGGCGCTGCTGGACGCAGGTGTAGCCGGGCAGCCCCTGGTCGGCCGCGTACTGCCGGGCCGCCGCGACCCGCCACGCGGCGTGGTTGCTGACGCCGAGGACGCGGGTGGCGCCGCTGCGGACGACCTCAGCGAAGGCTTCCACGGTCTCGGTGACCGGCACGTCGCGGTCCTCGACGTGCGCGTAGTACAGATCGACGTGGTCGGTGCCGAGCCGGCGCAGGCTGCCCTCGATGCCGGCCCGGATCACCTTGGCCGAGAGCCCTTCCCAGACCTCGGGCCAGATCTTGGTGGAACCGGCCGGCGGCCGGGCACCGACCTTGGTGGCGACGACGGTACGGTCCCGGGCGCCGCGGTCGCGCAGCCAGCGGCCGAGCAGGAGTTCGCTCTCGTCGCCGGTGCCGCCCGGCGCCCAGATCGCGTAGTTGTTGGACGTGTCGACGAAGGTGCCGCCTGCCTCGGCGAAGCGGTCGAGGATCGCGTAGGACGTGGCGTCGTCGACGGACGAGCCGAACGGCAGGATGCCCAGGCACAGGGCGCTGACCTCGGGTCCGGTGCCGCCGGCGAGCGTGCGGTAATGCATGGGTGGTCTCCGTAACGTGACGGTTCTCGGGTGACCGGCCGGTGCGGCCGGTCACCCGAGGACTGTGCACGCTGGAGTACGGACGAAGGCAAGGGCCTCCGCCCGCACCCGCGACCCGTACGGGTCAGCCGACGCCCGCCTGGAGGAAGAGGCCGCCGTCGATGACCAGGTTCTGGCCGGTGATCCAGGCCGCCTGGTCCGAGAGCAGGAAGGCGGCGGCGCCGCCGATGTCCTCGGGCACGCCGAGCCGCTTGAGCGGGTAGGCCGCCGCCGCTTCCTCCTCGCGGCCCTCGTACAGCGCCGAGGCGAATTTGGTCTTCACCACGGCGGGCGCCACGGAGTTGACCCGGACGCCGGGCGCCATCTCGGCGGCGAGCTGCGCCGTGAGGTTGATCATCGCGGCCTTGCTGATGCCGTAGGCGCCGATGAAGGGCGACGGTGCGACGCCCGCGATGGAGGCGACGTTGACGATCGCGCCGCCGTTCTCCTTCTGCCACGCGTGCCAGGTCTTCTGGGCGAAGCCGAGCGCGGAGATGACATTGGTCTCGTAGACCTTGCGGGCGACGCCGAGGTCGAGGTCGGCGAGCAGCCCGTACACGGGGTTGGTGCCCGCGTTGTTGGCGAGAAAGTCGATCCGGCCGAACGCCTCCATGGTGCGTTCGACGGCGACGGCCTGGTGCGCCTCGTCGTGGGCCTTGCCCGCGACGCCGATGACGCGGTCGGCGCCGAGCTTCTCGACGGCTTCCTTGAGGGTGTCCTCGTTGCGTCCGGTGACGCACACCCGGTCGCCGCGGGCGACGAGGGCTTCGGCGATGCCGTAGCCGATGCCCCGGCTGGCGCCGGTGACGAGGGCGACGCGACCGCTGTCGGGGAGCTGGGTCATGATGGGGGGCCTCCGGCCTGTCTGGTGATCCGCCTGCGGGTGGGTGACGGCGGGTCAGTCGAGCGGGCCGCCGGCGACGTACAGCACCTGGCCGGAGACGAAGCCGGCGTCGTCACCGGTGAAGAAGGCGATGGCGCCCGCCACGTCGTCCGGGACACCGACCCGCTGGACGGGGATCTGGGTGGCGGCGGCGGTCTTGAAGTCCTCGAAGCCCATGCCGACGCGGGCGGCGGTGGCGGCGGTCATGTCGGTGGCGATGAAGCCGGGCGCGACGGCGTTGGCGGTGACGCCGAACTTGCCGAGTTCGATGGCCAGGGTCTTGGTGAAGCCCTGCATTCCGGCCTTGGCGGCGGAGTAGTTGACCTGGCCTCGGTTGCCGAGCGCGGAGGACGAGGAGAGGTTGACGACGCGGCCGAACTTCGCGTCCACCATGTGCTTCTGCACGGCGCGGGTCATCAGGAAGGCGCCGCGCAGGTGCACGCCGAGGACGGTGTCCCAGTCGGAGACGCTCATCTTGAACAGCAGATTGTCGCGGAGCACGCCCGCGTTGTTCACCAGGATGGTGGGGGCGCCCAGTTCCTGGACCACCTTCGCGACGGCCGCCTCGACCTGCGCCTCGTCGGAGACGTCGGCGCCGACCGCGATCGCCCGGCCGCCGGCCGCGGTGATCGTCTCGACGGTGTCCTTGCAGGCGTTCTCGTCGAGGTCGAGTACGGCGACGGCGCGGCCCTCGGCGGCCAGGCGGACCGCGGTGGCGGCGCCGATTCCGCGCGCGGCCCCCGTGACGATCGCGACGCGCTGCTCGGTGGTGGACATCTGCATCTCCTCAGCCCGGTGGTGCGGCACGCCCGTGACCGGCCCGCGCCGGACACATGAGCGACCGCTTAGTAGGTCCCGTAGCCGAAACCGTAGGAGCGCCGTGACTTTGTGTCAACGCCACCACGGCCGATGTGGCTCAGGGCACGGGTGTCCGGGTCGGCACCGCCGCCGGCGACCCGCGTCCGAACCGGGTCCGAGCCGGGTCCCGGGCGGAGTCAGTGCACCAGCAGCGCCAGCAGCCGATCCGCCTCGGCCGCCGCGTCCGCGGTCAGCCCGGTGTGGATCGGGCCCGGCTGCACGATGGTGCTGCGCGGCGCGGTGAGCCAGCGAAAGCGCCGCCCGGGGTCGTCCCCGGCCGCCTGTCCCGCCTGCTTGCCGCCTTCGCAGATGTCCTCGTACCCGCGCAGTGCCGCCCGCACCCCCAGCACGTCCACCGCGGCGTCCAGGCAGCGCAGCCGGGCCTCGTCCAGGTGCACCCGGGCCCCGACGTAGCTCTGGGCGCGGCAGTACACCAGCACACCCGCGTTGATCATCTCGCCGCGCTCGATCCGCGGCACCACGCGCACCAGCGCGTACTCGAAGACGTCCCTGCCGGTCACTGCGCGTTCTTCCCCTCGACCCAGGTCCGCAGCCATTCGGGCGGCGGCTGGCGCTCCCCCTGCTTGGGCGCCAGGGTGATCCGCCGGTGGACGTCCGCGGCGCGGTTCAACAGCAGTTCGCGATAGGCGCGGCGTACGTCGTCGGGGGTGTCGAAGCCCGGCTCGTCGGTCAGCCACTCGTCGGGGATCAGCCCGGTCACCTCGGTGAGCAGCGCGTCGGTGACCCGCGGCGCCAACTCGGCCGCCGCGGCGGCCGGATCGGGGTCGAAGCGGGACAGCGCGTGCTCCGAGGCGTCGTACGGCTTGTCGGAGGCGGCCCGCGCGGTACGCCAGTTGTGGTGCCAGATCAGCGAGGCGCCGTGGTCGATCAACCACAAGTCCCGGTGCCAGACCAGCATGTTAGGATTCCGCCACGATCTGTCGACGTTGCCGATGAGCGCGTCGAACCAGACGATGCGGCTCGCCTCTGCCGTCTCCACCGGGAAGACCAGTGGATCGAAGCCGAGGGATCCGGGCAGGAAGTCCATACCGAGATTGAGCCCGCCGCTCGCCTTCAGCAGATCCTGGATCTCCTGGTCGGGCTCGCCGAGTCCGATCACCGGATCGAAGTCGAAGCGCACCAGCTCGGGCACCCGCAGATCGAGCCGCCGGGCCAGTTCGCCCGCGATCACCTCGGCGATCAGCGCCTTGCGGCCCTGGGCGGCGCCGGTGAACTTCACGACGTACGTACCGAGATCGTCGGCCTCGACGACTCCGGGCACCGAGCCGCCCTCGCGCAGCGGCGTCACATAGCGGATGCCCGTCACTTCTCTCAACATCGCCCCAGGTTAATGGGCCAGAGTCCCCTTATGGACACCAATGATCCGGCACGCTCTTCCGGCCCGGCCCCGACCGATCCCCCGCACCCCGACCCGGCACCCGACCCGCGCACCGACCTCTCGCGCGAACTGCCCCGGCAGCTGGCCCGCACCCAGCGCTTCACGCTCGGCGTGCCCCGCTCCTTCACGCTCTCGCCGGACGGCGCGCGCGTGCTCTTCCTGCGCACCCGCGGCTCCGAGGACCGGACGAGCTGCCTGTGGCTGCTGGCAGGCGGCGCCGAGCAGCTGCTCGTCGATCCCGACACGCTCGGCGCCGCGCCCGGCGAGGTGCCGCAGGCCGAGCTGATCAGGCGCGAGCGGGCCAGGGAGCGCAGCGGCGGCATCGTCGCCTACGCCACCGACGCCGCCGTGACGACCGTCGTCTTCGCACTGGACGGCGCCTTGTGGACGGTGCGCACCGACGGCGGGGCGGCGCGGCGGATCGCCACCGCGGGCCCGGTGGTCGACCCGCGGCCCGATCCCGCGGGCCGCCGGGTGGCCTATGTGACGGACGGCGCCCTGCGGGTGGTCGGCCTCGACGGCGGCGCCGACCGGCTGCTCGCCGCACCCGAGAACGCCGACGTCACCTACGGCCTCGCCGAGCACGTGGCGGCCGAGGAGATGCACCGGGTCCGCGGCCACTGGTGGGCGCCGGACGGCTCCGCCCTGCTGGCCGCCCGCGTCGACACCGCCCGCGTACGGCGCTGGTGGATCTCCGATCCCGCGCACCCGTCCCGGCCGCCGCGCGCGATCGCCTACCCGGCCGCGGGCACGCCCAACGCGGACGTCTCCCTGTACGTCCTCGGCCTGGACGGCTCCCGGACCGAGGTGGACTGGGACCGGACCGCGTACGAATATCTGACCGCCGTGACCTGGGACGCGCACGGGCCGCTGCTGGGCGTCCAGAGCCGTGATCAGAAGACGGTGCGGGTGCTCGCCGCCGATCCGGACGGCGGCGCCACCCGGCTGCTGCACGAGCAGCGCGATCCGGCCTGGGTGGAGCTCGTGCCGGGTACGCCCGCGCGGACCGCGTCCGGGGCGCTGGTGCACACCGCCGACACCGGCAACAGCAGGCGCCTCACGGTCGACGGGCGGCCGGTGACGCCCGACGGTCTGCACATCCGCCAAGTGGTCGCGGTCCAGGGCGAGTCGGTGCTGTTCGTCGCCTGCGACGAGCCGACGGAGGAACACCTGTGGCGTTACGACGCGGGGCCGGGCGGCGCGGCGGCCCCCGTACGGCTCAGCTCCGGGCCCGGCCTGCACACCGGATCGGCCGCGGGCGGCGCCCTGCTGCTGGACTCCCGTACCGAACGCGGTCATCGGGCGACGCTGCTGCGCGACGGCGGCCGGGCGACCGTCATCGCATCGCTGGCCGCGACGCCGGCGCTCGCGCCGCGGGTGACCTGGCTGCGGGCCGGGGAGCGCGAGATCAGGACCGCGCTGGTGCTGCCGTCCTGGTACGAGCCGGGCGCCGCGCGGCTGCCGGTGCTGGTCGCCTCCTACGGCGGGCCCGCGATGCGGCTGGTGACGCGCGGCGGCGGCTGGTCGATGGTGGAGGCGCAGTGGTTCGCCGAGGAGGGTTTCGCGGTGGTGGTCGCGGACGGCCGCGGCACGCCGGGGCGGGACCCGGCCTGGGAGAAGACGGTGCGCGGGGACTCGCTGAGCGCGCCGCTGGAGGACCAGGTCACGGCGCTGCGCGCGGCGGCCGAGCACTGCGCGGACCTGGACCTCGGGCGGGTCGGTATCCGCGGCTGGTCGTACGGCGGGACACTGGCGGCGACCGCGGTGATCCGCCGACCGGACGTCTTCCACGCGGCGATCAGCGGCGCGGCGCCGAGCGACCAGCGGCTGTACGACACGCACTGGCGGGAGCGCTTCCTCGGCCACCCGGACGAGGAGCCGGAGGCGTACGAGCGCTCGTCACCGATCGGCGAGGCGGCGTCGCTGCGCCGGCCGCTGCTGCTGGTGCACGGCATGGCCGACGACAATGTGGTGGTGGCGCACGCGCTGCGGATGTCGGCGGCCCTGCTGGCGGCGCACCGCCCCCATCAGGTGCTTCCGCTGTCGGGAGTGACCCATTCGCCGACCGACGCGACGGTGGTGGAGGGGCTGCTGAGGCACCAGGTGAATTTCTTGCGCGAGGCGTTGAACATCCCGGGCCCGGCGGCCGTATGACTCGTCACGCGTGACACCACGCTGCCGGGCGGTGTCCCTCCGCCGCCCGGCCCCACGAACGGACAGGACGCTCCTCATGGCAGAGACCCCCCGATTCCCCGTGCCGCCCACCCGCCGCCGCATCGTCGCGGCCGCGGGCGGCGTGGGACTCGCCGCGGCCTTGGCCGCCTGCGGCAATTCGGACGACTCGTCGAACGACGCCTCCTCCGACACTTCCTCGCCGTCGTCCTCGGCCCCGGCCACGGACCCGACCACATCGGACGCGGGCGCCGCGCCGTCCACCTCCGCGGCGGCCGGCGGCGGCACCCCGCTCGGCAAGACCTCGGACATCCCGGTCGGCGGCGGGAAGATCTTCGCCGACCAGAAGGTGGTCGTCACCCAGCCGACGGCGGGGCAGTACAAGGCGTTCTCCAGCACCTGCACCCATCAGGGCTGCCAGGTCGCCAGCGTGTCCGACGGCACGATCAACTGCCCGTGCCACGGCAGCAAGTTCCATGTGGCCGACGGCAGTGTCGCGGGCGGTCCCGCGATGGCGCCGCTGCCCCCGGAGAAGGTCACGGTCTCCGGCGGCCAGGTGATGCTCGACAGCTGATCCTCCGGCGGTGCCGGGCGCGGCAGGTGGGGTGTCGTGCCCGGCGCCGGACAGCCGTACGGCCGGGGCGGTTTCCCGGGGCGTCAGCCGGCCTCGTGGCCGGCGGAACGGCGCAGCGCGTCCACGGCCACCCGGATCGCCGGGCGGCGGTCGGCGTCCTCGCGCCAGACGGCGTAGACGTGGCGGTGCATCGTGTGCTGGACGGGGGCGATACGGACGCCCTCGGGCATGGGGTCGCGGCCCAGCCTCGGAATGACGGCGACACCGAGGCCCGCGGCGACGAGCGCGAGGACGGTGGCGTGCTCCTCCGCGTGGTGCGCGATCCGCGGTTCGATGCCCTTGCCGCGCAGGGTGAACAGCAGCCATTCGTGGCAGAAGCCGCCGTCGGGCCAGGCGATCCAGTCCTCGTCGATCAGTTCGTCGAGTTCGATGTCGGCGCAGCCCGCGAGGCGGTGCCCTGCGGGCAGCGCCACATCGGCGATGTCGTCGATGAGCGGCGCCTTGGCCAGGCCGGTGGGCAGCGACAGCGGTTTGTTGTACCAGTCGAGGACGACGGCGAGGTCGATGTCGCCGCGCGCCAGCCGGGACAGCGACTCGTGGGGTTCCAGCTCGTGCACCACCGTGCGCAGCTGCGGATGCTCGCGGCGCAGCGCGTTGAGCGCGTCGGGGAACAGGCCGCGGACCGCGGTGGGGAAGGCGCCGGCGCGCAGTTCGCCGACGGCGGCGCCGCGGTGCGCCTCCAGGTCGGCGTGCGCCAGTTCGACCAGCGACAGTATCCGGTCGGCGTGCCCGGACAGCAGCCGTCCGGCGTCGGTCAACCGCACCCCGCGGCCGTTCCTGGCCAGCAGCGGCTGCCCGGTCTCCCGCTCCAGCTTGGCCATCTGCTGCGAGACGGCCGAGGTCGTCACGCTGAGCACGTCCGCCGCGGCGCTCACCGAGCCGTAGGTGTCGATGGCGTGCAGGATCCGCAGGCGTTCCAGACTCAACATGTAAGCAACTCTACGCCGTCCGTGTACTTTTTCTCGCTTGTTCTACGACGTCGGACGCGCCACCGTAGCCGTATGACCGCACCCGCCGAACCCAGGACCGGCGCTTCCGCCGACCGCTCCCCCGCTGCTTCCTCCGTCGATTCCGCCACGGCCGCCGCGTATGCCGTGCCCGCGGTATCCACGGCGTCCGCCGGCGCCGCCGTCCGTACGACGCGCAGGACCGTCGACTGGCGGCTGCGGTTCGCGTCGCTCGGCCTGGTCTGGGGCTTCAGCTTTCTGTTCATGAAGGTCGGCAACGAGGCGTTCGCACCGCTCCAGGTGACGCTCGGCCGGATGGTGTTCGGCACCGCGGTACTGGCCGTGGCGGTGGCGGTCAAGCGGGAGCGGCTGCCGCGCGAACCGCGGGTCTGGCTGCACCTGGCGGTCGCGGCGGTGCTGCTCAATTCGCTGCCGTTCTCGCTGTTCGCCTATTCCGAGCAGACCATCCCGTCGATGCTGGCGGGGATATGCAACGCGGCGACACCGCTGTTCTCGATGCTGGTGTCGGTGGTCGCGCTGTCCGAGGACCGGCCGTCGCGGCAGCGCTTCGCGGGCGTCGGTCTCGGTTTCATCGGGGTGCTGACCGTGCTCGGCGCCTGGCAGGGCTTCTCCGGCCAGGACCCCAAGGGCACGATCATGGCGCTGACCGCGGCCTTCAGCTACGCGGTCGGCTGGGCGTACGTACGGCGCACGCTCACCGGCACCGGCAGCTCCAACCTGGCCATGTCCGCGAGCCAGTTGAGCCTGGGCACGCTGCAACTGCTGATCGTCACGCCGTTCTTCACCTCGATACCGGACTCCTACCCGGCGAAGTCGGTGCTGTCGGTGCTGGCGCTGGGCGCGCTCGGCACGGGTGCCGCCTTCCTCATCCAGTACGGCCTGGTCGCGGAGAAGGGCCCGACGATCGGCTCGATGGTCACGTATCTCATCCCGATCGTGGCCACGGCCGCCGGAGTGCTGCTGCTCGGCGAGTCACTGAGCTGGAACGAACCGGTCGGCGCGGCCGTCATCCTGACCGGCGCCGCGCTCACTCAGCGGCGGTCCCGAACAGGCCCCAAGCCGGCGCCTCAGCCGTAACGACCCACGTCCGCCGCGGCGCCCGGTCCCGCCGGGCGCAGCACGGCGGCGACGGCGTCGGCCAGCGGCCCGATGTCGTCCGGGGTGAGCGGGGAGACGGTCAGCCGCACCCCCGGCGGCGAGGCAAGGCGGAAGCGAGCACCCGGGGCGACGGCCCAGCCGCGCTGGAGCAGTCCGGCCACCGCGCCGGTCTCGTCACTGACCGGCACCCAGACGTTCATGCCGCTGCGGCCGTGAGCGGCGACACCGCGCGCGGCGAGCGCCCGCACCAGAGCGTCGCGCCGCTCACCGTAGGCACGTGCCGTGCGCTCCGGGTCGACGGCCCCGGTCTCCCACAGGTGCACCACGGCCCGTTGCAGCAGATGGCTCACCCAGCCCGCGCCGAGCCGGTGCCGCCCGCGGACCCGGTCGACGGTCACCGGGTCGCCGGTGTAGAGCGCCAGCCGCAGGTCGGGGCCGTACGCCTTGGCCGTGGAGCGGATCAGCGCCCAGTGGTCGGTGACACCGGACAGGCAGTGCAGCGGGAGGTCGACCAGCCCGTGCACATGGTCGTCGTCGACGACCAGTACGTGGCGGTGCTCCGCGAGCAGCGACCGCAGCTCGGCCGCCCGCGCGGCCGAGATCGCGGCGCCGGTCGGATTCTGCCCCCGGTCGGTGACGACCAGCGCCCGTGCGCCCGCCCGGACCGCCCGGGCCACGTCCGCCGGCAGCGGCCCTTCGTCGTCCACCGCGACCGGGACGGGCCGCAGCCCCATCGCGGGCACGAGGTCCAGGGTGCTGCCCCAGCCGGGGTCCTCGACGGCCACCGCGTCACCGGGGCGCAGATGGGCGCTCAGCACTCTTTCGATGGCGTCGAGCGATCCCGAAGTGAGACCGATCGGGCCCGCGGGCACACCGTCCGCGTCGAACGCGGCGCGGGCCGCGGCCGCCAGTTCCGGATCGACGGGGACACCGCCGTAGAGCGCGGGCGCCGCCGCGTGCCGTGCCGCCGCGGCGGCCAGTGCCCCGTCCAACGGCGGCAGCAGCGCGAGGTCGGGGTTGCCCGCCGAGATGTCGCGGACGCCGGGCGGCACCTCGATCCGGATCGCGTCGCGCGGCGCGGTGGCCGGCCGCGCGCGGACCCGGCTGCCGCGCCGCCCCGCGGTCTCGATCACCCCGCGGTCGCGCAGCAGCCGGTACGCAGCGGCCACCGTATTCGGATTGACCTCCAGCTCCTGGGCCAGCTCGCGCAGCGGCGGCAGCGCCTCGCCCGGCCGCAGCACGCCCGCGCCGACCGCGCTCTCGACGCTGGCCGCGATATCCGATGCGCCCCGACCTGTGATCCGGTAATCTCCTAGCACAAACATCATTATGCACTAGTGCAAAGGTGACGCCATGTCTTCCGCACCTCCCGCCGCGTATGCGCCGACCGGCCGGACCGTCCCCACCCGCAGCAGGGAACGCGCCGCGTACGACCGGGACGTGGTGCACGCCATCCTCGACGAGGGCTATGTGTGCCACCTCGGTTTCGTCCGGGACGGCGCGCCCGTCGTCCTGCCCACGCTCTACGCCCGGCACGGCGAACGGCTCTATGTGCACGGCTCGACCGGCTCCCGGCCGCTGCGCGGGGCGCGGGAGGACGCCGGGCTCGCGGTCTGCCTCACCGTCACCCATGTCGACGGCCTGGTACTGGCCCGCTCGGCCTTCCACCACTCCATCAACTACCGCTCCGTGGTGGTGCACGGCACCGCCCACCAGGTCACCGACCCCGGCGAACGGGCGGTCGCCCTGGACGCGATCGTCGAACAGGCCGTGCCGGGCCGCGCCGCCGACTCACGGCGCGCCGACGCCAAGGAGCTGGCCGCCACCGCCGTCATCCGCCTCGATCTGCTGGAGGTCTCGGCGAAGATCCGCACCGGCGGCCCCAACGACGAGCCCGAGGACATCGCGCTGCCGTACTGGACCGGCGTCGTCCCCGTCGCCCGCAGGTACGGCACCCCGGTCCCGGCCGACGACCTCGACCCGTCGATACCGCTGCCCGGTTATCTGAGCCGTCCGCTCGGGAAGTGAGGCCGCCGCCGTGCTGATCCACCCCTGGGACGCGCCCACCGACGACAGCGAGTGGCGGGACTGGCTGGCCGCCCACGATTTCGGCCAGCTCACCGTCAACGGGCCGTCCGGGCAACCACCGTTCGTCCAGCCGCTGCACTTCGCCTACGACCCGGCGGCCGGCGGCCACGGGCTCGGTGAGGCAGTCACCCACCTCGCCCGGCCCAACCCGATCTGGCCGGCGCTGGAGGCGGCCCCGCAGGTCACCCTCAGCGTCGTCGACGACTACGCGTTCATCCCCGGGCCCTGGCACGCGCCCGCGGACGGCCCCGCCGAGCACGGCACCCCGACCAGCTTCTACGCCGCCGTCCTGCTGCACTGCACGGCCCGGGTGGTCGACGACCCGGGCCACAAGGCCGACCTGCTGCGGCGGCAGGTCGGCCACTTCCAGCCCGACGGCGGCACCGCGCCCGTGACACCGGATGAGCCGCCCTTCGGCCGCATGCTGCCCGGCATCCGCGGCATCCGGCTCGATGTCGTCGACGTCCGGGCGAAGTTCAAATTCGGCGGCAACAAACCGGTGTGGATGCAGCGCCGCGATCTGGACCTGCTCGCGGACCGCGACGGGCCGCGCGACGCCGCCGCCCGCACCCACCAGGCCCGCCGCCTGGCCGCCCGGCAGGAAGAGCCGGGCGACCGCGGCTGATCCGCCGGCTCACTCCACAGCGGGCGCCGTCCTGCGCTGCGCGGACGCCGACCGTGCCTCCTCGAGCCCGAGGCAGGTCACGGCCGCCAGCAGGATCACCGTGCCCGTCACCGTCGCCGCCGTCAGGTGCTCCCCCAGCAGCGCCACGGCGATCACGGCCGCCGAGACCGGCTCGATCAGCGCGATCACCGACACCGTCGCGGCCCGCAGCACCGCGGCGCCCGCGAAGTACAGGCCGTAGGCGACCGCCGTCGGCACCGACGCGAGATAGCCGAGCAGCAGCACCGTACGGCCGAGGTCCGCCGCCCGCGGCAGCAGCCCTTCCGCCCAGGCCGCGGGCAGCAGCGCCACCGCGCAGATCCCGAACGACCACAGGGACGTCTCCAGCGGATCGCCCGCCGATCCGCTGCGCCCCAGCCACCGGGTGAGCAGGGTGATCCCCGCGTACCCCGTCGCCGACAGCACCGCCAGCAGCACCCCCAGCGGGCGCACCCCCGTGCTCCCGCCGCCGAGCACCAGCACCGCGAGACCCGCCAGGGCGCCCGCCACGGCCGCCGTGCCGCCCCGCCCGAGGCGTTCCCCCATGCCCAGCCGGGCCACAGCCGCGATCAGCACCGGCCCCGAGCCGAGCGTCACCACGGTCGCCACGGCCAGTCCCGTGGACTTCACCGCGCAGAAATACGCCGTCTGGAACAGGGTCAGACCCGCCCCCGTCGCCAGCACGCGGACCGCCCTGCGGCGCGCCGGTTCGGCGGCGGGCCGCCGCGGCGCCGAGGCAGCCGGGCGCACCGCCCTCACCGCCAGCAGCAGGACGAAGCCGCAGGCCGCCCGCCAGAAGGTCAGCGAGAGCGGGCCGAGCCCGCTCCCGTCGTACAGCAGCGCCGCCGCCGCGCCGGCCGTGCCCCAGGCGGTGGCGGCGAACACGACGTACAGCAGGCCCCGGTTGGTGGACAGCGGGGCGCCGACCGGGGTGGAGGTGGAGACATGGGTGAGTGACACGAGAATGCTCCCGCGGAAGAGGTGGGTCAGTGGGTGGGTGCGCAGCGCGTACGCCGATCACGGCACGCGGACAGCGCCGACCCGCCCGTCCGCCTCACACGCGGTTGGTCACGCGTGGAGCCGAAGGGACCCAGGTCTTCCGTACTGCCGCCCGCGTCAGACGACGGGCGGCGGGAGAACGGTGGAGTGCATGGGCGCAGCTTACGGGGCGGGTGCCGGGCAGGGTCAACGGCCCCTGGGCTACGGCAGTCCCGGCGCCTCGGCCAGGCCCGCCTCCGCCGCCCCGGCCTCGCCCGGGGCTTCGCCCGACCCCGCCGTGACCGCTTCCGGACCGCCCCGCACGGCCTCCCTCTTCCTTCCGCCCGCGGCCGTCTGGGCGGTGAAAGCCCCGGCCAGGACGAGGGTGCCGCCGACGATCTGGGCGAGTCCCAGGTGTTCGTCGAGCAGGACCCAGGCCAGGACGGTGCCGACGACGGCCTCGATGCTGGCGACGACGCCGGCGACCTGCGGGGTGAGGCGGCGGACCGCTTGGACGCCGGAGAGGTAGGCGACGACGGTGGAGACGAGCACGATCCAGGCGACGAGCAGGACGGCGGGGACGTCGCGTTCGCCGAGGGCGGTCTGCTGCCCGAGCACCGTCCAGTCGATGGTCCAGGGCCGGGCCACGACGGTGAGGACGACGGTGCCGACGAGCAGGCCGTAGGCGATCACGGCGATGGGCTCGGGCACGTCGGGCGCGACCGGGCCGGAGCCCGCGCCGGCGTCCGTACCGGCGTGCTCGCCGCCGTCGTCCGCGAGCACGAAGTAGGCGACCTGACAGCAGGCGGCACCGAAGGCAAGCAGCAGGCCGAGGGCGTCGAAGGCGAGTCCCGACCAGATCTCGACGACGGCGGCCATGCCGGAGATGGCCAGGACGACGCCGATGGCGGCGGAGCGGCTGACCGTCCGGCGCTGGACGAACCGCACCCAGCCCAGCAGCAGGGCGGGGCCCAGGAATTCGACGAGGATGGCGACGCCGACCGGGATGCGGGAGATGGCCACGAAGTACAGGGCCTGGCAGCCGGTGATGCCGAGCAGGCCGAAGCCGAGGACGAGTCCGGGCCTGCGGCGGGGCAGTTCACGGTGGCGCAGGGCGACCGGGAGCAGGATCAGGGCGGCGCCCGCGACGCGCATCCAGACCACGTGCAGGGGGTCCATCCCTGATTCGATCAGCGGCTTGGCGGCGACACCGGAGCCGCCGAAGGCGAAGGCGGACAGCAGAGCGAGCCCGAGGCCCCCGTTTCGCCGCTGAGTTACGTGCATCGGGTCATGATGTCAGCTCGCGACAGGACCGTCATCCCTGAAGCCACTGACGTCCAGTCCGGCGGCGCGCAGGACTTCCACGGCGCGGCAGGCGGGGTCGGCGGCGAGGGCGTCGAGCAGGTCGATGCCGTCGGCCTGCGGGCGGCCGCGGCGGCGGGCGAGGGTGACGGCGTTGCGCAGCGCGGCGCCCGCGGACGGGCTCCAGCCGGTGGCGTGCGCGGGCTGGACGACGGGCAGCGCGCCGGAGTCCTCGACGCTGCCGTGCCAGCGCAGCCCGTAGCCGATGCTGCGCTGGACGAGATAGCCGAGCACGCGGGCGACGCGTCCGGTGCCGGCATCGCACGCGGCGCGGGCCGCCGGGTCGATCTCCAGCAGCGAGTGCAGCAGGTGCGCGGTGTCGATCTGCTGATCGCCGTCCCGCGTCGCGCGGCGCCGCGCGCTGGCCGCCACCGAACGCAGCTCCACCGTCAGACGGAGGTCGTCCGCGAGGTGGCTCAGGTCGAGCGGCGGCCGGTGGTTGCTGTACACGCCATCCACCTCATCAGGTGGTAGCGGCGTGGCGCATCGGCATCCGGGTCCATCCCTGTCTCCGTCCCCGGAGGGGGGCGCCCGGCGCGCGGCTCATCCCCAGGGATGAGTCATGGCCACAGCAAGGTCCGGGTCCAGCCGGCGGCGCCCGGCCCGCCCGCGTCGTCCCGACCGCCCTCGCGTTCCCGTGCCCCGGCCGCCTCGTCCTCACGCGCGTACCGCAGCCGTACGTGGAAGCGCCCGGGGTCGGCCTGGAAGAATTCCGCCTCCTGGGCGCGCAGCCGGTAGACGGTGTGCCCGTCGGGGACGCGCCCGGGTTCCGCAGCCACCAGCGCCTCGGCCTCGGCGCGCGCCCGCTCGTACGCCATCGCGCCGGTCAGCGTCCCGCTCATCGATCCGGTGAAGCCCGCGGCGCGGGACGCCGGGGAGCGGCCGAGGAAGTCGCGGCGGGCGGTCTCCGTGTCCAGCACGTGGACGCGGCCGGACAGCCGGATCTGGCGGCCCTGGGCGGGCCAGTACCAGGTCAGGGCGGCCCGCGGATTCTCCGCGAGGTCGCGGCCCTTGCGGCTGGCCGCGTCCGAGGCGAAGTCGACGGCGCAGGCGGCGGTGTCGATGCCGCGCAGCATGAGGACGCGGGCGCTCGGGGTGCCGTCGGCGGCGGCCGTGGCGAGCGTCATCACATGCGGTTCGGGCACACCGTCGGCCAGCGCCTGCCGCAGCCAGGCGGCCAGCAGCGGGCCGGGGGTGTCCGGCGCGCCGTCCGGGTCGAATTCCGGCAGCGGACCGGCCAGTACGGGCGCGGCCCGCAGCAGGGCGAGCAGGCCGGCGTCGTCGGTGGCGGTACTGTCGGGCCCGGCTCCACCGTCCGGCGCGGCGCCGGACGACGCATCGTCCCCGCCCGCCGGGGTAACCGGACCGTCGTTCTCGTGCATATGTCCTCCCGTCCGACCCGCAACCGTACCGGCCCGCCGCCTCGTCCCTCTCTGGCGACAAGCACCGACCTGCCCCGCCGCCGGGGAAGGAGTTCCATGGCCCGCCCGCTGCTCTTCCTCGATGTCGACGGTGTGCTCAATCCGGTGCTGCCGTCACCGGATTTCGCCGCACACGACATCCTGGCCTCCACGGTGCTGCTGTCCGCGCGGCACGGCGCGTGGTTGCGCGAACTGGCCGATGTCTACGACCTCGTCTGGGCGACCACCTGGGAGCACGAGGCCAACCGGCACATATCCCCGCGGCTGGGGCTGCCGCAGTTACCCGTGGTGGAGATCGCCGGTTATCTGCCGCTGCCGGGCGATCCGGTGCTGCGGGAGGCGGAGCGGTATTCGGCGCGCAAGTGGGCGCCGATCCTGCGGCACGCGGCGGGGCGGCCGTTCGCCTGGACCGACGACATGATCCCGCGCCGGCTGGTCCGCCAGGCCCGGTACCGCACGGACCGGCTGCTGCTGCCGGTGAATCCGGCGCACGGCCTGCCGCGCGCGCATGTGAACCGGCTGCTGGCCACTCCCCCGACGGCGCCGCGCAGCAGCGGCCGTCCGCCGCACCCGCCGTATCTGACGGCCCATCAGAACTGAGTGCCGCGCCCCCCCGGTCGCACGGACGGACGCCGGGCCGCGAACGGAAGTGACCCGTCCGCGGCCCGGCGCCGTCATCCGTGCGGTGGTGCTCCGGCGGTCAGCGGATCGTCACCGCCGCGGTCTTGTCGCCGGCGGTGAAGACGTAGTCGCCGCGCTCGACCTGCTGCTTGCCCGCGCCGTCGATGTCGCCCGGGGTGACGGCCAGCCGGCTCGGCGGGACGTCGAGCGAGACGGTGCGGGACTGCCCGGCCTTCAGGTGCACCTTGGTGAAGGCGACCAGCCTGCGGGACGGCGAGAGCACATCGCTCGACGGCCGCGACACGTACACCGGCACGACCAGGTCGCCGTCGCGGTTCCCGGAGTTGGACACCTTCACCGTGAGGTGGACGGTGTCCCGGGTCCGCGAGGTGGCGGAGCGGGCCTTGACCGAGTCGAAGGCGTAGGTGGTGTAGGACAGGCCGGCGCCGAAGGGGTAGGCGGCGTCCACGAAGGACTCAGGTCCCGCGTTGGTGCCGGGCAGCTGCTGGTAGTACATCGGCTCGTTGCCGATGTCCTTGGGCCAGGTGGCGTTCAGCCGGCCGCTCGGGTTGACCTTGCCGAAGAGGATGTCGGCGACCGCGTTGCCGCCCTCGGTGCCGGGCAGCCAGGACATCAGCAGGCCCTGGGTGCCGTCCGCGTCGCCGAGGACCAGCGGGCGCCCGGCGAGCACCACGGTGACCACCGGCTTGCCGGTCGCCTTCAGTGCCTTCACCAGGGCCACCTGGTCCGCGCTCAGTTCGGGGCGCGGGCTGTCGGCGCTGCCTTCGGCCGCCGCCTTCTCGCCGACGACCACGACGGTCAGATCGGCGTCCGCGGCCTGGGCCACCGCGTCGTCCGCGGTCGTGGCCTGCACCACCCGCGTGCCGGAGGGCGCGGCCTTCTTGATGCCCTGGAGCACGGTGGTGCCCGGCAGCGTCACACCGTCCGGGACGCCCTGCCAGCCGACGGTCCAGCCGCCGACCTGGTCGTTGATGTCATCGGCGTAGGAGCCCGCGACCACGATCTTCTTGGCCGAGGAGGAGATCGGCAGCACATCGCCGTCGTTGCGCAGCAGCACCTGCGACTCGTCGGCGGCCTGGCGCGCCAGCGCGGTGTCGGCGCCGATCACCCGGCTGTCGGCCTTGGAGGCGTCGACGTAGGGGTGCTCGAACAGGCCGAGGTCGAACTTCATCTTCAGGATGCGCGCCACCGACTGGTCGATGCGCTTCTCGGTGACCAGTCCGCGCTGGACGGCGGTCCTCAGCCCGTCGCTCCAGCCCTGCGCGTCGTACGGCTCCATCGCCATGTCCAGGCCCGCGTTGACGGCCTTGGCGATGGCCTCGGGGTAGTCGGCCGCGATGTGGTACGAATTCTGCAGCGCCACGACATCGGCCCAGTCGCTGACCTCGACGCCGTCCCAGCCCCACTTCTTGCGCAGCACATCGGTGAGCAGGTAGTGCGAGGCGGTCGCCGGGATGCCGTTGATGGCACCGGAGTTGACCATGACGGACTGCGCGCCCGCGTCGATCGCCTGCTTGTACGAGGGCAGCAGCGTGTCCTGGAGGTAGCGGATCGAGACGTCGCCGGGCACCCGGTCGTGGCCGTTGCCGGGCTCGCCGTAGCCGCCGAAGTGCTTGACGGTCGCGGCGACCTGCTTGGCGCCCTTGGCGTCCTGGATGCCCTCGACGGCGGAGGCGGCGAGCGTGCCGGCGAGCAGCGGGTCCTCGCCGAACGTCTCGTAGTAGCGGCCCCAGCGCTGGTCGCGGGCGATGTCGGTGACGGGCGCGAAATTCCAGTCGATGCCGGTGGCGGCGACGGCCTTGGCGGTGGACGCGCCGGCGTCGCCGACCAGGTCCGGGTCCCAGGTCGAGCCCATGCCGATCTCCTGCGGGAAGATCGTGGCGCCCAGGACGTTGTTGTGGCCGTGCACGGCGTCCACCCCGTAGATGATCGGGATGTGCAGCCGCGAATTGTCGATGGCGTACTTCTGGACGGTGTTGACCATCTTCGCCCAGTTCTCCGGCGTGTTCACCGATGGGCCCGCGCCGCCGCCGGACAGCACGGATCCGGCCGCGTTGTCGACGAGCACCTTCTTCAGGCAGGCCGGGGTGAATTCGCCGCCGCTCCATTCGCAGTCGCCCTGCATTCTGACCACGGAGATCTGGTCCATCTGACCAATTTTCTCGGCCAGTGTCATACGCTTGAGCAGATCCTTCACCCGCACGTCGACCGGCGCTTTCGCGTTGGTGTAGGTGGGATTGTCCCCGGCCTCGGCCGGTACGGAAGCCACCGCAGCGATGCACGCGGCGGCGGTGGCGAGTGTCAGAATGCCTCTGAGGCGTATGCGTCGTCGTGCGTTCGTAGGCATCGCAGGCGTCCCGTTCCTGTCGGGGTCCTGGCGGGTCACCAGGACCTAGTGCCGTAAACGTTTCCGATCGGCCGGAAGTCTGTCCTCACGATGACTGATCGTCAAGACTGTACGCAGGAGTCACCTTTCGCCCGCCCTACGTTTCCACGTTGTTCCCCCCGCGCAGAATCAGGTACGCCGTGAACATTCGTGAACTCGCCCGCCGCAGCGGCGTGTCGACCGCCACCGTGTCCCGGGCACTCAACGACCGGGCCGAGGTGAGCGAGGCCACCCGCGCCCGCATCCGGCAGCTGGCGAGCGAGCTGGGCTACGCGCCCAACGAGCCCGCCCGCACGCTGGTCAGGCGCCGTTCCGACACCATCGGGCTGATCTGGGACAGCGGGCAGGAGGCGCAAGGACTCCACAACCCTTTTCTGCTCGGGCTGCTGAGCGCGGTGCGCACCGCGCTGTCGGAGGCCGACTATCACCTGATGCTGCTGACCGCCCCGGGGCCGGACGATCCGGACGCGGCGCATCTCCAGGCGGTGCGGCGGCACAATCTCGAAGGCGTCATCGTCCTCACCACCCCGCCGGACGACCGCTGTCTGCGGGTGCTGGCCGCCTCGGCCGTGCCCTGCGCGGGGATCGACACCGCGTTCACCGGGCCGCGTACGGTCCGCGTCAGCTCGGACAACGCGGCGGGTGCCGAAGCGGCGGTGGAGCATCTGTACGCGCTGGGCCACCGCAGGATCGCCACCATCACCGGGCCGCTGCACCTGCCGCCGGCCGCCGAGCGGCTGGCGGGTTACCAGCGGGCCTGCGCTCGGCTGGGACTTCCGGTGCCGCCGTCGTACGTCACCGAGGGCGACTTCTTCCTCGACAGCGGGGTGGCGGCGGGCCGCCGGCTGCTCGCGGTGGCCGAGCGGCCGACCGCGATCTTCGCGGCGGGTGACCAGATGGCGGTCGGCGCGATGCACGCAGCGGCCGACGCCGGTCTGTCCGTACCCCGGGATCTGGCGGTGGTCGGCTTCGACGACATCGACGCCGCCGCGCTGGTGCGCCCGGCGCTGTCCACGGTCGCGCAGGACCAGCGCGGGCTCGGGGAGGCGGCCGTCGCGGCGCTGCGCGGGCTGATCGACGCGGCCCCGGTCGACACCGCGGAGCCGCGGATCATCCCGACCCGCCTGCTGATACGCGGATCGAGCCGGCCCGGGGCGTGATACGCCCGGACCGGCTCGTCGTCCGTGCAGGTGTCGGTGCCACCGTCCGCGTCACGGGCCGCGCCGGTACGGAACCGGCCGCCCCCGGGGCGCTCGCGGCGCGTCACTCCTTGGTGAGGTCGGTGACGTCCTCGTCGGCGAGGATCAGGTAGAGCTTCTTGCGGGCGTCGTTGACCACGCCCAGCGCCTTCTCGCGCTGCTCGGGCGTGCCGGTGGCCCATACCTGGCGGAACGCCTCGATGAGACCGCCGCCCGCCTTCCTGATCTCGTTCATGGCATCCCAGTCGACGCCGCGGCCGGCGTCCTCCCAGGGTGCCTCGGGGCCCGCGTCGGCCTCGGTGCGGCCGCTGTCGGTGAGCGTGAACAGCTTCTTGCCGCCCTCGCTCGCGCTGCTGATCAGGCCCTCGTCCTCCAGCAGCTGAAGCGTCGGGTACACCGAGCCGGGGCTCGGCTTCCACGCGCCGCCGCTGCGGTCGGCGATCTCCTGGATCATCTCGTAGCCGTGCATCGGCCGGTCCTTGAGCAGGGCCAGGATCGAGGCACGTACGTCGCCCCTCCTCGCCCTCCCCCGCGGTCCGCCGCGCCCGCGCCCGCCGGGCCCGAAGGGTCCGCCGCCGAAGGGCGGTCCGAACGGTCCGAAGGCCGAGCGGCGCTCGTCGCGCTCACCCCATCCGCGGTGGCCGTGCTGTCCGTGGTCGTGTCCGTGGGAACGCATGATGGCGCTCCTTTCGTTCGTCGAGTCATTACACATCGCTGATCGTTCGCGATGGCTCAACGATATATCGGAACCTTTCGGATGACAACCACATCCGACAACACGCCTCCGACCTGGGGGCCTACGCTCGCGATCATGCGCATCCGTATCGTCGACGCCTTCACCCACCGCCCGTTCTCGGGCAACCCGGCGGGGGTGCTGCTGATCGACGCGGAAGGATTCCCGCCCGACGGCTGGCTCCAACAGGTCGCGGCAGAGCGGCGCGATCACACTCGACTTCCCGGCCGCGCCACTGCCCCCGGTGGCGGCGCCCGACGGCGTCGCCGACGCGCTGGGGGCCGAGCCGCTGAGCGTGCTGGACACCGGTTCCGACTGCGGCGACCTGCTGATCGAGGTCGCCGACGAACGGACCGTCCGCGCCCTCGCGCCCGATTTCGCGGCGCTCGCCCGGCACTCACGGCGCGGGGTGATCGCGACCGCGGGCGCCGCCGATCCCACGAGCGATTACGACTTCGTCTCCCGCGGCTGCTGGGCGACAGGGTGCTGCTGACCGGTTCCGCGGTCACGGTGGTGGACGGCGAACTGCACGCGGTGCCGTGGCCGCCCGCGTCGCGAGAGGTTCGTGAGCCGTGGGCCCAGGGGCCTCATCCCGTCGGCAGCCAGCCCACCTTTCCGGCCAGCAGGGCGTATCCGACGAAGGCGACCGTGTCGATGAGGGAGTGGGCGGCGACCAGTGGGCCGACGCGGCCCCAGCGGCGGTAGAGCAGGACGAAGACGACGCCCATCACCATGTTGCCGACGAAGCCGCCGACGCCCTGGTAGAGGTGGTAGGAGCCGCGCAGCAGGGCGCTGGCGGCCAGCGCGGCGTTGGGGCTCCAGCCCAACTGACCCAGGCGCCGCAGGAAGTAGCCGACGACGATGACTTCCTCGAGCACGGCGTTCTGGATCGCGGAGGCGATCAGGACCGGGATCTTCCACCAGACGTCGGGGAGGGACTCGGGGACGACGGTCAGGTTGAAGCCGGCGGCGCGGACGCCGAGGTAGAAGGCGAGGCCGGTGCCGCCGATGACGGCGGCGACCGCGGCGCCCCTGGCGAGGTCGAGACGGGGCCTGGTGAGGTCGAAGCCGATCGCGGGCATCCCGACCCGCTCGCGCGCGAGCAGATGGGCGACCAGGGCCACCGGAGCGAGCGCGGTGGCGATCGAGAAGACCTGCCAGGCCAGATCCAGCCACGGCCGGCCCGGCGCCTGGGAGCCGACGAGGGTGGCCGCCTGGTCCTTGAGCGCACCGGGCCGGGTGACCGAGCCGATGAAGTCGATGAGTGCGGAGACCCCGCTGGCCCCCAGCGACAGCGCCAGCACGATCAGGGTCTCGCTGCGCAGTGTGCGCCGCTCGAACCCCGCCTCCACCTCGTATGACTCTGTGTGCACGCGGACCTCCATTTACGTCATCCCGCTTCAGCGCCGTCCGCGCGTGGCTATGGTCTCCGGCAAAGATTACGAAGGACGGGCTCGACTGTTCGTAGCCACCCCAGGAGAGGCACTGGAGCGATGGGCCGTCACCGCATTGCGCATGGCCGGGAATCGGCGGTGGGTCCGCGTCCCGCGCGGTCCCGGCGCCGTGCCACCGCAGCCGCCACGGCTCTGGTGATCGCGGCGGGAGGCGGCGCCTTCGCGGCGCTGCGCGGCGGGCTGCTGCCGCTCGGCGGCGCGTGCCGGGACGGTACGGTCCGGATCGCCGCGGTCGCGTCGCCCGACATCGCGCCCGCGCTCACGGCGGTGGCGGACCGGGCGCGCCAGGAGCACGACACGACCGACGGCCGGTGCCTGGACGTCCGCGTCACCGCCCGGCCCTCGGCCGATGTGGCCGCCGAACTGATCGACAATTCCCAGAAGCCGGATTTCGCGGTGTGGGTGCCGGACGACAGCCTCTGGGTCGACCAGGCGACGGCGACCGGCAGCGCGCGGTCGCTGACGAAGCTGCGGTCGGTCGCCACGTCCCCTGTCGTGGTCGGCGCGCTGGAGGCACAGGCGAGGACGCTGGGCTGGCCGAAGAAGACGTACACCTGGGCGGAGCTGGCGGGGGTCGCCGCCAGCCGGCCGGATCTGCGGTTCGGTACGGCGGACCCGGCGCGCAACGCCAGCGGCATGCTGGCGCTCGCGATGATCAACGAGTCGATCGCGCGGGCCGGGGCGCGCACCCACCAGGACACCGACACCCAATCGGGGGCGGCGGCGAAGGCGCTCGCGCAGCGCACCCGGCCGAGCGACGCCGAGGTGGTGGCCACGCTGCCCCGCGGCACCACGTCGGCCGAGCTGAAGGACCCGGCGCACAGCCAGGCGGTGATCCTCTCCGAGCAGGCGGCCTACACGCACAACGGCGGGTCGGCGCCCCCGGTGCGGCTGTTCTATCCGTCCGACGGCGCGGCGACGCTGGACTATCCGTACACCATGGTCGACGACCTGCATCTGAGCACCGACCAGGGCCGGGCCGCGGCCCGTTTCCTGACCTTGCTGGGCGGCGACGAGGGCACGCAGACGCTCGCGGACGCGGGCTTCCGTACGCCGGGCGCCGTACCGGACACCGGTCCGGTCCAGCGGGCCGGCGGCCGTACCCCGCAGCCGGTCGCCGCCTCGCCCGCCCCCTCCCCGTCAGGACCCGAACTGCAGAAGCTGCGGCTGCTGTGGCAGATCACGGTGCAGAGCGCCCGGATCACCACGGTGGTCGACGTGTCCGGGTCGATGGGCACGGTGGTGACGGGCGCGGGCGGCAAGTCGCGGCTGGACATCACCAAGGAGTCGCTGCGGCAGGCGCTGTCGCAGTTCACCCCGCAGGACGAGATCGGGCTGTGGCGTTTTTCCACCCGGCTCGACGGCGACCACGACTACCAAGAGGTGGTGCCGACCGGCCGGCTCGGTGACACCGTCGCCACCGGCACGACACGCCGCCAACGTCTGGACACCGCTTTCCGCGACCTCCAGCCGGTGCCGGACGGCTCCACCGGGCTGTACGACACGGCCCTCGCGGTCTACCGGAACGCCGTCGGGTCGTACCGCGACGGCAAGTTCAACGCGGTGGTGATCCTGACCGACGGCGCCAACGAGGACCCGGGCAGCATCTCGCTCGGCGCGCTCGAGTCGAAGCTGAAGTCGCTGGACGATCCCGCGCACCCGGTGCCGCTGATCGCCATCGCCGTCGGGCCGAACGCCGACAAGGCGGCCTGCGACCGTATCGCGCGGTCCACCGGCGGCGCCGCCTACCAGGTCAACGATCCCTCGGAGATCCAGTCGGTGCTGCTCAAGGCCGTCGTGGCCGCGGCCACCAACGCGGCGGCGAAGGCGCCCTGAGCCTCAGCCCACCTCCCAGGCGTGCACCGGCTCGCCGGCCAGCATGAGTTCGCGGTAGCGCTGGGTCATCGCGGCCAGCGCGGGACGCCGGTCGAGGCCGCGGTCGAGCATCCGGTGGAAGACCGCCGACTGCCATTCGGCGCCGTTGGTACGGCGCAGGCAGCGCTGTTCGATGATGCCGAGGAAGTGGTCGCGGTCGACGGCCTCGATGCCCCAGGCGTCGAGGCCGGCCGCGGCCAGCGGCAGCAGCTCGTCGAGGACCAGTTCCGCCGCGGGTGTCTCCGTCAGGGCGCCGCCGCGGCCGCGCGGCCACTGGAGCACCGCGTTGATGCCGTCGCGGCAGGACGCCTCGAAGTTGGCCGCGGCGGCGGCGAAGGGCAGCTTCTGCCAGACCGGGCGGGACGCCTCGGCGAGCGCGCGGACCAGCCCGTAGTAGAAGGCGGCGTTGGCGACGACATCGGCGACGGTCGGCCCCGCGGGCATCGCCCGGTTCTCCACGCGCAGGTGCGGCACTCCGTCGACCACGTCGTACACGGGGCGGTTCCAGCGGTAGATCGTGCCGTTGTGCAGGGTCAGTTCGCGCAGCCGCGGCACTCCCCCGTCCTCCAGCACCGCCAGCGGGTCCTCCTCGTCGCAGATCGGCAGCAGCGAGGGGAAGTACCGTACGTTCTCCGCGAAGAGGTCGGCGGCCGAGTCGATCCAGCGTTCGCCGAACCAGGTGATGGGCCGCATGCCCTGGGCGATGAGTTCCTGGGGGCGCACATCGGTGGCCTGGAGGAAGAGGGGGGCGCGCGTCTCGCGCCACAGCTCACGGCCGAACAGGAACGGCGAGTTGGCACCGACCGCGACCTGCGGCCCGGACAGCACCTGAGCGGCGTTCCACACGTCGGCGAAGCGGCCCGGGGTGACCTGGAGGTGCATCTGGGTGGAGGTGCAGGCGGCCTCGGGCGCGATGGAGGACGAGGTGTAGAGCAGGTGCTCGGGGCCGTCGATGTCGAGGGTGATGTCCTCGCCGCGCATCGCGAGAATCCGGTCGTTGAGGAGGGTGTAGCGGTCGGCGCGGGAGAGGTTGGCGGAGACCAGGTCCTGCGCTTCCAGGGTGGGCAGAATTCCCACCATCACGATGTGCGCGCCGACCTCGCCGGCCATCCGGTCGGCATAGCCGAGGCCGATCCGCAGTTCCTCGGCGAGCCGGTCGAGGACCCGGCCGGAAATCCGGTGCGGCGCAATATTTACTTCAATATTGAACTGGGCCAGCTCGGTCTGGAAATCCCGGCTCGCGATGCGCTCGAGCACCTCTTCGTTCATCATGCGCGGCAGACCGTCGGAATCCGCGAGATTCAATTCGATCTCCAGGCCCATGAGATTGCGCGGCCGGTCGAATCGCTTCTCGTCCAACAGCCGCTCCAGCCCCACGAGGCACTGCTGGAGCTTGTGCCGGTACAGCCTGCGGTCCGCCAGACCGAAGCCGTTGGCGACGACCTTCTCCCCCATCGAAGCGTCCCTCCTCGAGCGGGTACTCACCGGAGGATGCCCACCCAAATGATCGATAACGCCACGACGGACGGATGTCTCCCGCTAGGCTGTGGGCAGCGCCTAACAGGGTCGGTTCCGCTGGCACATACCGGCGGCATACGGAACCGCGGGCACCGCGTTAAGACCTCGTGAATACGGACGGCGGGATCCAGCCGTCCGTGGCGGGCAGAATTTTCCGCCGCACACCGCGCACCCTGCATGAATGCTTCGGGGGCCGTCGCAGAAGAAGGCGAATTCTCGTCTTGCGCGTAATACTGGCTGCGACTAGACGAAACACGGAGCGAACACCCGTCGTATAAACTCCGCGAACAAGGCAAAGCATCCGCTCTCGCCGGACGCGCCTGAACTGCTTCTCTTCACTCCCTCACGCGCCGTCCGCACCCCCGCAGCCCCACCCCCGTAGCACCGCCGCCGGAGCCGTCGGCACCCCGCACGCTCCGGTACCCCCGTCACCCCGCACCACTGTGTCTCCCAGTGAGAGGCGACATCATGCCGCTGCTTGTTCCCCCAGCACCCGCTCCCGCCCTGCGGAGCATCCTGGCCGCGCTCAGTTCACCCACCGCGGTCCAGGAGGCCCGGACGCCGGCGCTGCGCAACGCCGAAGGGCCGCTGACGGCCGAACACCCGTTGCCGGTCCATGTGTTCGAGCCCGCCGAGGTCCCCGGTGGTCTGCCGCGGGCCCGATTGACCGGCTGGCGGTTCCATATCCTCGCGGGCGGCTGGCCACAGCAGACCGTCGCGGCGGGCGAGACGGTGGCGACGGCCGACGGCTGGGTGTTCTCGCGCTTCTCCGAGGGGCCGTTCCTAGCCTCCACCGAGCGGGCGCTGCGCCAGGGGGAAACGCTGCCGGCCACGTACCAGCCGCATCTGTTGTCGGTGCCCGGCCTGTACATGCTGGCGCTGTGGCTGCACTGCGATCCGCGGGCCGACGCCGCGACGGCCCAGCCCACCCCGGCCGACGTCCTGGTGCCGCTGGCGCCGGCGCCCCCAGGGATCGCCTCGCACCGGCTGCACCGGCTGTCGGAGCTGATGCCGCTGCTGTCGGTCCGTACGGCGCCGCCGCCGCTGCTGGGGTCGCCCGCCTGACGGGTCCGTCCGCCTCTCCCGCATGCCCCCGTGCGCCGTCCGGCGCACGGGGGCATCGCGCTGTCCGCGAGCGCGCCGGGAGCCCTCCGCGGCCCGCAACCGTCCGGCGGAGTGACGCGTCTTGACAGCAAAGGGATTGCCTGCGGGAAATCCCTGCGGATCGTCGTCCGGAGAGCAACACTGGGAACGGCCGTACCGACGGGGGAACGGATATGCACCAGTCAAGCAGCGCAGTCATCCGCACCACTCACCTCTCGCAGCGAAAGACACCATCCATGTGCCAGCACCAGCCCCAATGCCCCACCGCGGAGTGCCCCGACCGTGAGGCCGCGCACACCCTGGCCCACCACCCGGAGCAGGGCTGGAGCCTGCTGTGCAACGGCGTGCTTCTCTTCGAGGACACCGGCGAACTGCTGCCCGACGGGCAGATCATCGCCCCGCACCGCCCGCTGGGCACCGAACAGATCACCACCGCGGCCTGACCGGTACGGGGTCGCCCGCACACGAGACCGCACAGCGGCGCACGCCACCGCACGGGAGATCACCGCACGGCACGTCACCGCACACATAAAGCCGGTTCCACTGCTGACAGCGGAACCGGCTTCGTCATGTGCGGAATCGGTGCGGCCTCACGGAGCGGCCGGCCGCCTCAGCTCTCGTACGCGTCCGGCGGCGGGCAGGAGCAGACCAGATTCCGGTCGCCGAAAGCACCGTCGATCCGCCGCACCGGCGGCCAGTACTTGTCGGCCGCGCTCACCCCGGCGGGGAAGACCGCCTCCTCGCGGCTGTACGGGTGCGACCAGTCGCCGCCCAGCGCCGCCGCGGTGTGCGGGGCGCCCCGCAGCGGATTGTCGTCGGCCGGCCAGTCGCCCGCGCCGACCCGGTCGATCTCACCGCGGATCGCGATCATCGCGTCGCAGAAGCGGTCCAGCTCCGCGAGGTCCTCGCTCTCGGTCGGCTCGATCATCAGTGTGCCGGCCACCGGGAAGGACATCGTCGGCGCGTGGAAGCCGTAGTCGATCAGCCGCTTGGCGATGTCGTCGACGCTGACGCCGGTCTCCTTGCTGACCGGCCGCAGGTCGATGATGCACTCGTGCGCGACGAGCCCGCCGGGGCCGGTGTAGAGCACCGGGAAGTGCGGTTCCAGCCGCTTGGCCACGTAGTTGGCGCCCAGCACCGCCATCTGGGTGGCGGCCTTGAGCCCCTCGGCGCCCATCAGCCGGACGTACGTCCAGGAGATCGGCAGGATGCCCGCCGAGCCCCAGGGTGCGCCGGAGACCGGTCCGACGCCGGTGGCCGGGCCCGCGGTGGGCTGGAGCGGGTGGTTGGGCAGGTACGGGGCCAGGTGCGCGCGGACCGCGACCGGGCCGACGCCGGGACCGCCGCCGCCGTGCGGGATGCAGAAGGTCTTGTGCAGGTTCAGGTGCGAGACGTCGGCGCCGAAGCGGCCGGGCCGGGCGAGGCCGACCAGCGCGTTGAGATTGGCGCCGTCCACGTACACCTGGCCGCCGGCGTCGTGCACGGCCGCGCAGATGTCGGTGATGTTGTCCTCGAACACGCCGTGCGTGGACGGGTAGGTGACCATCAGGACGGCGAGCTGCTCGCGGTGCTGCTCGATCTTGGCGTGCAGGTCGGCGACGTCCACGTCGCCGTTCTCACCGGTCTTCACCACGACGACCTTCATGCCCGCCATCACGGCGCTCGCGGCGTTGGTGCCGTGCGCGGAGGACGGGATCAGGCAGACCGTACGGCCGGTGTCGCCGTTGGCCCGGTGGTAGGCGCGGACCGCCAGCAGCCCGGCCAGTTCGCCCTGCGAGCCCGCGTTGGGCTGGAGGCTGACCTTGTCGTAGCCGGTGACCTCGGCGAGCTGGTCCTCCAGGCCGTGGATCAGCGCGAGGTAGCCCTCGGCCTGGTCGACCGGCGCGAAGGGGTGCAGGGCGCCGAATTCGGGCCAGGTGACCGGCTCCATCTCGGTGGTGGCGTTGAGCTTCATGGTGCACGAGCCGAGCGGGATCATGCCGCGGTCGAGCGCGTAGTCGCGGTCGGCGAGCCGCCGCAGATAGCGCAGCATGGCCGTCTCGCTGCGGTGCTCGTGGAAGACCGGGTGGGTCAGATACGCGTCGGTGCGCAGCAGTCCGGCCGGCAGCGCGTCCTCGGTGTCCGCGTCCAGCGCGTCGAGGTCGGCGCTCTCGCCGGGGATGCCGAACGCGTCGAGCACGGCGGCGACCGCGGCCCGGTTCGTCGTCTCGTCGCAGGCGATACCGACCAGGTCCGCGTCGGTCTGCCGCAGATTGACGCCGGTCGCGCGGGCGGCGGCGACCACGTCGGCGGCGCGTCCGGGCACCCGGGCGGTGAGGGTGTCGAAGTAGCCGTCGTGCACGATCTCGACGCCGCCGGACCGCAGGCCGGCGGCGAGCACCGCGGCGTAGCGGTGGGTGCGGCGGGCGATCCCCGCGAGCCCGTCGGGGCCGTGGTAGACCGCGTACATCCCGGCCATCACGGCGAGCAGCACCTGCGCGGTGCAGATGTTGCTGGTCGCCTTCTCGCGGCGGATGTGCTGCTCGCGGGTCTGCAGCGCCAGGCGGTACGCCTTGTCGCCGTCCGCGTCGACGGACACGCCGACGAGCCGGCCGGGCAGATTGCGGGCGTAGGACTCGCGGACGGCCATGTAGCCGGCGTGCGGGCCGCCGAAGCCCATCGGGACGCCGAACCGCTGTGTGGTGCCCACCGCGATGTCCGCGCCCAGCTCGCCGGGCGAGGTGAGCAGGGTCAGCGCGAGCAGGTCGGCCGCGACAGTGACGACCGCGCCCAGTTCGTGCGCGCGCTCGACGACCGGGCGCAGGTCGCGGACCGCGCCGGAGGCGCCCGGATACTGCAGCAGCACACCGAACACGCCGCGCTCGGCGATCTCCGCGGGGATGCCGTCGGACAGGTCGGCGACGACGACCTCGACACCGGTCGGCTCGGCGCGGGTCTCGATCACCGCGACGGTCTGCGGGAAGGTGTCGGCGTCGACCAGGAAGACGCCCTGCTTGACCTTGCCGACCCGGCGGGACAGTGCCATCGCCTCGGCCGCCGCGGTGCTCTCGTCCAGCAGCGAGGCGCCGGAGGTGGGCAGTCCGGTGAGGTCGGCGACGACGGTCTGGAAATTCAGCAGCGCTTCGAGGCGCCCCTGCGAGATCTCCGGCTGGTACGGCGTGTAGGCCGTGTACCAGGACGGGTTCTCCATGACATTGCGCAGGATGACCGGCGGGGTGAAGGTGCCGTAGTAGCCGAGGCCGATCATCGGGGTCAGCACCTGATTGCGGTCGGCCAGCGCGCGCAGCTCGGCCAGCGCCTCCGCCTCGGTGCGGGCCGCGGGCAGCGCCAGGGCCTGCGCGCTGCGGATGGTGTCGGGCACGGCCGCGTCGGTGAGGTCGTCCAGCGAGCCGTAGCCGACCTGGGCGAGCATCTTCGCCTGCGCCGCGGCGTCGGGGCCGATGTGGCGCCTGGCGAACGGCATGCCCGCTTCCAGCTCGGCGAGGGGAATGCGAGGGGACGTCATCTGCGGAGGCCTCCTGGTCTGCGACGACCTTCGGGGGTGCCGCGGCGCGGACACCCGTACGGCCTCCCCCTCTGTCATCAGAACCTGAGAGCTTCACCGCCCCGGCGGGGGGCGGCTTGCACCGTCGGTGAGGGCCCGCTCCGGAATCCGGCTCCCGGTGCGTGTCCTGCTTTCCAGAGTGACCTCGTCCGTGCGGTACGGATGCCTGAGAGATTCCGGGGAGGATTTGCTCCTTCGGCGCCTCCGACACCTTCTCGGAAGCTCTCCCGCACGGGGTCGACAGCCGTTCACCAGCCTACCGTGCCGACTCCCCGAGTCGACACGGGGGAAAATGTGCCTTTGGCTGGTGTCCAGCAGTCCGGGCGGCGGTGCCGCCCGGCCGTCGTCGTTGGTTGGAGGGACCGTGCAGACCGACATCGATCCGCGCAGCCTGATCGGCCGCCGTGTCTTCGACCATGACGGTACGAAGATCGGCACGGTGGACGAGGTGTATCTCGACGACGCCACCGGCATACCCGAGTGGGCGGCCGTCAGAACCGGGTTGTTCACCCGCGACGCGTTCGTGCCGCTGGAGCCCAGTGAGGTCGTCGACGACGAACTGCGGGTGCCGTACAAGAAGGCGCTGATCAGGGACGCGCCGGACTTCGGCGTCGGGCGGCACCTGTCCCCCGAGCAGGAGTTGCAGCTCTACCACCACTACGGGATGGACGTGCCGACGTCCGCCTCCGAGCCGGCGCCAGGTGCGGTCCCGGCCGACCGGGACTTCGGGCGGCTGGCCGGCGAGGACTGAGCCGCCGCCCCGCCCGTCACCTCTTCCGCTTCACTCTCCTGGCCGCCGCCCGCCGTCAACGGCAGCGGATCGCGGTGCGCCAGCGCCGGATCGTCCACCGGGAAGGTCCGCACCCGCCCCGGCACGGTGTCCGAGGGCACCTCGAACCGCACGGTGACCCGCCCCACCCCGCTGCCCTGCACCCAGCCCGAGCCGTACGTCTCGTGCTCCACGTCCTGGCCCGGCCACCAGAGCCGGGCCCGCGCGGGCGCCGGCGGCGGTGTGGCGGGCAGTTCCTCGGGGGCCTGTTCGCCCTCCGCCCGCTCCTCCGCCGCGTGCGCGAACAGATCCTCCTGCGTGAAGTCGGCGAGGCCCGCCACGCCCACCCCGAGCAGCCGCACACCGCCGGTGGTGTCGACGGCCTCCACCAGCCGCCTGGCGGTCTCCCGTACGACGCCGGGGTCGTCGGTCGGGGCGCGCAGTGTCTCGGAGCGGGTGAGCGTCGAGAAGTCGTACCGCCGCACCTTGACGACCACGGTGCGGCCGGAGCGGCCGGCGCCGCGCAGCCGCTGCACACAGCGCTCGGCGAGCCGGTCGATCTCGTAGCGCACATGGGCGCGGTCGGTGAGGTCGGCGTCGAAGGTGTCCTCCACCGAGATGGACTTCACGTCGCGGTCGGCGACCACCGGCCGGCTGTCCTGGCCCGCGGCCATCGCGTGCAGTCCCGAGCCGTGCGCCTTGCCCAGCAGCCGGACCAGCTCCGGCTCGCCGGCCTGCACGATCTCGCCGACCGTGGTGATGCCCGCGCGCCGCAGGTGCTCAGCGGTGGCGGGTCCGACCCCGGGCAGGGTGCGGACCGGCATCGGTTCGAGCAGCGCGCGTTCCGTACCGGGCTCGACGACGACCAGGCCGTCCGGCTTGGCCTGTTCCGAGGCGATCTTCGCCAGCAGTTTCGACCCGGCCAGGCCCACCGAGGCGGTCAGGCCGGTCGCGGCGCGGATCTCGGCGCGCAGTCGGCGGGCGGCCCCGCGCGGATCGTCCGCCAATTCGCCCGCCTCCAGGTCGAGGAACGCCTCGTCCAGGCTGAGCGGTTCTATCAGCGGTGACACCTCGTGCAGCAGCGCCATCACCGTCTCGCTGATCTGCCGGTAGATGCCGAAGCGCGGCACGAGATAGGCGGCGTTGGGGCTGAGCCGCCGCGCGTGCGCCATGGCCATCGCGGAGTGGACGCCGTGCACGCGTGCCTCGTAGGACGCGGTCGACACGACGCCGCGGGGGCCGAGGCCGCCGACCACCACCGGCTTGCCCCGCAGGCTCGGCTTCGACGCCTGTTCGACCGCGGCGAAGAACGCGTCCATGTCCAGGTGCAGGATCGTCGGCGTACTTCTCACAACTACCGATCGTGCCGCACACCACCGACAAATGCCGTACACGTGTACGGCACGTCGGCGGCGGAGTCCCCCGGCAGGCCCTCAGCCCGCCCGGTTGCGCCGCCGTGCCAGCTCGTCGGCCGGATTGTCGCCGACCAGGGTCTCGCCGGTGTCGACGCGTTCGCCGTGCATCTGGGACAGCGAACTCTCCACGTCCCGCCAGACGACACCCACGGCGATCCCGAAGACGCCCTGGCCGCCCTGGAGCAGGTCGACCACCTCGTCGGGCGAGGTGCACTCGTAGACCGTGGCGCCGTCGCTCATCAGCGTCATCCGGGCCAGTTCGGTCGGCCCGACCGAGCGCAGGTGCCGTACCGCCGTCCGGATGTTCTGCAGCGAGACGCCGGTGTCCAGCAGCCGCTTCACTATCTTCAGGACGACGACGTCACGGAAGCTGTAGAGCCGCTGGGTGCCGGAGCCGTAGGCCGGGCGGACGCTGGGTTCGACCAGGCCGGTACGCGCCCAGTAGTCGAGCTGCCGGTAGGTGATGCCGGTCGCGGCGCATGCGGTGGGCCCGCGGTAGCCGATCTGCTCGGGCGGTACGTCCTGTGCCGCCCCGCCGCCGGCCGTGTCACCCGTCGCGCGGGCCAGTGCCCCCTGGGTCGGGTACGGGCCGCCGGTCACCAGACCGTCGCCGGTGCTTCTCACGCCGCCCTCCGTCCCTTCGCGTCCCGGGGCCACGCGCACGTGCCATCGGGACTTTCCACTCCGAAGGTAGGCAGTCGCCAGGGGTGCGTCAACGATCGCCACACTCGGCACGCCGAGTGAAATTCACCCCACGAGTGGTTTCGCGTGTCCCCGATTCGGGAACGGCTCACTGGTTGCTCGTGCCGAAGTCCTCGGGCGAGATCTGGTCGAGGAACTCGCGGAACTTCTCCACCTCGTCCTCCTGCTCGTCCGGGATGGCGATCCCGGCGTCGTCGAGCACCCCGTCACTGCCGTAGATCGGCGTTCCGGTGCGCAGCGCGAGCGCTATGGCGTCGGACGGACGGGCGCTGACCTCCACGCCGCTGGCGAACACCAGCTCGGCGTAGAAGACGCCGTCCCGCAGGTCGGTGATGCGGACCTCGGTGAGGGTCTGTCCGACCGCTTCGAGTACGTCCTTGAAGAGGTCATGGGTGAGCGGTCGCGCAGGCGTCATGCCCTGCTGCGCGAAGGCGATGGCCGTCGCCTCCCCCGGCCCGATCCAGATGGGCAGGTACCGGTCGCCTCCCACTTCACGCAGGAGCACGATCGGTTGATTGGAGGGCATTTCGACCCGGACACCCACAACGTCGAGCTCGTTCACACAGCAACCCTAGGACGTGCCCGCCGGGTTTGGGTAGTCGGGCACCCCTTGGGCCGGACTTCCACAGCTTCGAACACCGCTTCGCGGCGGCCGGAAAAGGCCGGAAACACCGGTCAGAGCAGCTTGACCCGCAGCGCCGACTGCACCATCGCGGCATGCAGCCGTACGGAGAGCGCGGCCAGCTCCCGGGCGGTGACCTCGGCATGTGTCCTGGTCTGCGGATTGCGGTGCAGGCGCAGCGGCGCCACGACCTGCTCCACCAGGCCCGCCTCACGGTCCGCGGCGGCCTTCACGGCCCGCAAATGGCGCGGTTCGAGCCCGAATCGGCCGAGATCGACGATGAGCCGCCCGATGTTCACCGTTTCGGCGTCATAGCCGCCGTCCCGGCCCGCCTCGACCAGCCCGTAGGACTCCCACTGGTCCAGCTCCTCGCCGTCGGCCCCGGTCGCGGCCAGCAGCTCGGCGCGGCCGATCCGCAGCTCGGCGGGCGTCTCGGGCTCGATGCCGCCGTCCGTGAGCAGGTCGTGCCCGTCGCGCGGCTCCGCGGGCCCGGGCAGCGGTACGTGCTCGCCCCGGTCGAGGGCGTCCAGGTGTTCCCTGATCACCCGCAACGGCAGGTAGTGGTCGCGCTGCACCCGCAGGACGTAGGCGAGCCGCTCGACGTCGCGGGCCGCGAATTTGCGGTATCCCGACGGGGTGCGCTGCGGCTCGACCAGACCCTCGGCCTCCAGGAAACGGATCTTGGAGATGGTGACCTCGGGAAATTCGTCCTGGAGCTGCCCCAGGACGGCGCCAATGCTCAGCAGCGCACTGTCGCCGGTGGCGGTGCCGTCCCCGGCACCGCCCTGCGTTCTCGGCATGGACACCTTCTTCGATCTCCCCGGACCCGGTCCGGGGGTAAAAGGGGTCCTTCCCCGGCGGTCCCGGGGAGTCAGATCCCCCGCTGGCTCGCGTAGAACACCAACCGGTACTTGCCGATCTGGACCTCGTCGCCATTGGCGAGCGGCACGGAGTCGATCCGCTCCCGGTTGACGTACGTCCCGTTGAGGCTGCCGACGTCGGAGACGGTGAAACCGCCGTCGGGGCCGCGCCGGAACTCCACATGGCGCCGGGAGACGGTGACGTCGTCCAGGAAGATGTCGCTCTGCGGGTGCCGGCCGGCCGTGGTGATCTCACCGTCCAGCAGGAAGCGACTGCCCGAATTCGGTCCCCTGCGGACGATCAGCAGCGCCGAGCCGATCGGCAGGGCGTCCACCGCCGACTGCGCCTCGGACGACAGCGACGGCATCACATGCTGACCGGTGGCCTCCGCCTCGTACGCCTCCAGGCCCGAGATGGAGATGGTGGAGGTGGTCTCCGACGCCCGTTCCTGCCCGCCGCCGGCGGCACGCAGCGGCGCACCGCAGTTGGAGCAGAAGCGGCTCGCCTCCGCGTTCGTGTGCCCGCACCTCGTACAGACCGGCAAGCCGAACCCTCCACCCGGGGTTGAGGTTGATGGTTCCCCGAAACCTATGCGGCCGGACGACGCAGGGTCAACAGGCGCCACGCCGGGGCCGGACGAATAATCGCCGCCGCCGTACTGCTCCTCGTTGCGGAACAGCGGGCGGTCGCCGGGCTGGGCGTCCTCCCCGAGGTTCCGCGGAGCGCGGTGCCGCGCCGTCGCCGGGTCACCACCCGACTGCCGCGCGCTCTTGCCGAAAAACTTCCCAAACAACTTCACGGGCGATTCCCCTTGAAAGAAACAGACCCGCCCGTGGGGCAGGACGAACCCTCGCTACACACAGTTTCCCTCACACAACACCCCACTGATGCCCCGGACCCCGTCTCACTGGGATGACGACCGAGCGTAGTCAGGCTGCTTCGACGGCCGCAAGGCGGACACAACGATCTTCTGCGACCTGACCACATCGGCCGTGGCCTGCTCCTTCTCCAGCGTCTGCACCACCCCGCCAGGGATGTTCAGCGCCGGCTCCAGATCCTGCGGGTTTCCGATCACCTTGAACTCGTACGGCTGCGCGACCTTGTGGCCGTCGATCAGCACCCCGTCCGCACCCTCGGTGAAGTACGTGTCGGCGACGACCCGTACGTCGTTGATCTGGATCGCCTCCGCTCCGGCCGCCCGCAGTTCCTGGAGGGTGTCCAGCAGCGAGTCGGCCTCCACACCGCCCTTGGGGTCGGTGATCGTCAGCGTGATGCCCGGGCCCTGGGCGGCCACCGTGCCCGCCAGGACGCCGAGCTGCTGGGCCTTGGCCTGGGTCTGCTTGAGCGCCTCGGCAGCCTGGTTCGAGCTGGTCTCCAGTTCGGAGCGCTGGCTCTCCAGGCCGCGCTTCTCGTCCTCGAGCCGCTGGGTGCGGTTGTCCAGCTCGGTGAGGATGCGCACCAGGTCCTCCTTGCGCGCGCCGCGCAGCGCCCCGCCGCTGTCGCTGGTGGAGCTGACCTGGATCGCCAGACCGAGGCCGAGCACGAACAGCAGGACGGCGACGGTCAGCTGGGCGCGCGAGAGCCGCGGCGGCCACAACCCGGCCACCAGGCGCTGCCGGCCGGTGACGGGCGGGGCGGCATGCTCGTGCGCCCGGTGCTCGTGCGGCGTCGTACCGTCCGTGCTGCCCGGTGTGGCGCCGTCCGTGCTGCCCGGTGCCGTGTTCTCCGGCTCTTCCCGCTCGTCGCTCATGCCGTCGTCACGCCCGGAAGACATGGCGGCGGATGGCCGCGGCGTTGGAGAAGATCCGGATGCCGAGCACGACCACCACGCCGGTGGACAGCTGCGCGCCCACGCCGAGCTTGTCGCCGAGGAAGACGATCAGCGCGGCCACCACGACGTTGGACAGGAAGGACACCACGAAGACCTTGTCGTCGAAGATCCCGTCGAGCATGGCCCGCAGGCCGCCGAAGACCGCGTCGAGCGCGGCGACGACGGCGATCGGCAGATAGGGCTCGACCCCGGTCGGCACCACGGGTCGGACCACGAGCCCGACCACGACTCCCACGACGAGGCCCAGTACGGCGATCACTTCGCACCCTTCCCTGTTGTGGCCTGCCCTGTGGCGGCCGAGTCCGTCGTCTGCCGGTCGGTGACCGGTTTGGCGTACCGCACGATCAGACTGGGCGCCGCGGCCAGCCGCAGACTCTTCTGGACGGAGATGCTGGTGCGGATGCCGTAGTCCTGCTGCAGTACGTGCAGATACTGGCCGTCCGCGCTGTCCTGGAACGCCGTGCTCAACCGCTCCCCGTCCCCGATCGCCAGCACCGTGTACGGCGGCGCCAGTGGCTTGTTGTCGACCAGTATGGCGTCACCGGCGGCCCGGATCGCGGACAGCGCGGTGAGCCGCTGGCCGTTCACCGTGATCGCCTCGGCGCCGGAGGACCACAGGCCGTTCACCACGCGCTGCATGTCGCGGTCGCGGACCCGCCCGGTGTCGGAGAAGCCGCTGCTCTCCCGCGGGCCGCCGGTGCCCCCTTCGGAGGCTTCCTTGGCGTCGTCCACGACCAGCCGCACCCCCGGGCCCTCGACCGGTGTGGCACCGGCCAGCAGCTCCACGAGAGCCGTGCTGTCGCCGCCGTGGTCCTCCAGGGCGGCCCGCTGTTCCGCGGCGACCGTGTCGCGCAGGCTGTCGACGTTGTCCTGGAGCTTGTCGGCGCTGTCGGTCCCGGACTTCACCTGATCGATCAGTTTCTGCCGTTCCTTGGCCTCGGTGGGCGCGGCGACCCGGGTCTGGGCGGCGCCCACCGTGACGACGATCGCGGCCAGTACGAGGCCGGCCGCCAGGCCCAGCTTCCCGCCGAGCCGCTTGGGCAGCCGGGAGGTGCCGACCTCCCCGCGGCGCGCGGCGGCCTCGGCGTATCCGTCGTCGAGGCTGTGCTCCATGACGTTGGTGAGCAGCGACATCGAGGCGTCGGGACGCCGCCGGGCAGCCCCTGTGAGGGGGCTGCTCCGATCGGGTTGCTGCTGCGGCATGCCGCACATCGTCGCACGTCGGGGCCGCCACACTCGAACGGCCCCCTCACGGCGCGCCGTTCGGGCGCGCAATCAGCTTCCGGCGCTCTCCACGACCTCCGACCACTCGTCCAGCAGCGCCTGCGCCGAGGTGTCGTCGGGGCCTTCCGCCCACAGGTGCGTGACGGCTTCCGCGGGGTCGGGCAGCACCATCACCCAGCGCCCGTCGGCCTCCACGACGCGTACGCCGTCGGTGGTGTCCACCGAGCGGTCGCCGGCCTCCTCGACCACGCGCCGCATGACGGAGCCCTTCACCGCCCACGGCGTCGGCACGTCGCGCTTGATGACGTGCGCCCGCGGGATCCGGGCGTCGATCTGGCTGAGGGTCAGCTGTGTACGCGCCACGAGTCCGATCAGCCGGACGAAGGCGGCCGATCCGTCGAAGACGCTGCTGAACTCCGGGACGATGAAGCCGCCGCGCCCGTCGCCGCCGAAGATGGTGCCCTCGGCGCGGCCGACCCGGGTGAGGTCGTCGGGCGACGTCGTCGTCCACTCCACCTGGGTGCCGTGGTAGGCGGCGACCTGCTCGCCGATCCGCGTCGTCGTGACGGGCAGCGCCACCCGGCCGCTGCGGCGCTCGGCGGCGACCAGGTCGAGCATCACCAGCAGGGCGCGGTCGTCCTCGATGATCCGGCCCTGCTCGTCCACCAGGGACAGCCGTTCGCCGACCGAGTCGAAGCGGACGCCGAAGGCGGCGCGCGCGGACGCGACGATCTCGCCGAGCCGTACGAGCCCGGCCCTGCGGCTCTCGGTGGTCTCGGTCGGCCGTGCCTCGTCCAGGCCGGGGTTGACGGTCAGGGCGTCGACGCCGAGCCTGCCGAGCAGGCTGGGCAGGACCAGTCCCGCGCTGCCGTTGGCGGCGTCGACCACGACCTTCAGGCCGGCGTCGGCGATCCCCGAGGTGTCCACCGCGCGCAGCAGCGCACCGGTGTAGGAGTCGAAGACGGTCGCCGGGAAGTGCAGGTCGCCGATCTCGCCCGGGAACGCCCTGCGGTACTCCTGGCGGGCGAAGACCCGGTCGAGCTTGCGCTGGGCGCCGGCCGACAGGTCCGCACCCCGCTCGTCGAAGAACATGATGTCGAGCGAGTCCGGCCGGCCGGGCGAGGTGCGGATCATGATGCCGCCCTCGCTGCCGCGCGCGGTCTGCTGCCGCGCCACGGGCATCGGCACGTTCTCCAGGTCGCGGACGTCGATGGCGCTCGTCTGGAGCGCCGAGATCACCGCGCGCTTGAGCGCCCGCGCGCCGCGCGAGTGGTCGCGGGCCGTGGTGACGGTCGCGCCCTTCTTCAGCGTCGTCGCGTACGCGCCCGCCAGCCGTACGGCCAGCTCGGGTGTGATCTCCACATTGAGGATGCCGGACACGCCGCGCGCGCCGAACAGGTGTGCCTGGCCGCGTGATTCCCAGATGACCGAGGTGTTGACGAAGGCGCCGGCCTCGATGGTCTTGAACGGATAGACGCGTACGTTGCCGGCGATGTTGGATTCCTCGCCGATGAGGCACTCGTCGCCGATGACCGCGCCGTCGTCGATCCGTGCCGCGCGCATCACATCGGTGTTCTTGCCGATGACGCAGCCGCGGAGATTGGTCTGCTGCCCGATGTAGACGTTGTCGTGGATGACGGCCTTGTGGAGGAACGCGCCGGTCTTCACGACCACGTTGGAGCCGATGACGCTGTGCTCGCGGATCTCGGCGCCCGCTTCGACCTTCGCGTAGTCACCGATGAACAGCGGTCCGCGCAGGACGGCGTCGGGGTGTACGTCCGCGCCCTCGGCGACCCATACGCCCGGGGAGATCTCGAAGCCGTCGATGTCGACGTCGACCTTGCCCTCCAGGACGTCGGCCTGGGCCTTCACATAGCTCTCGTGGGTGCCGACGTCCTCCCAGTAGCCCTCGGCGATGAAGCCGTAGACGGGCTTGCCCTCCTTCATCAGCTGCGGGAAGACATCGCCGGACCAGTCGACGGACACGTCGGCCTGGACGTAGTCGAAGACCTCGGGCTCCATCACATAAATGCCGGTGTTCACCGTGTCGGAGAACACCTGGCCCCAGGTGGGCTTCTCCAGGAAGCGTTCGACGCGTCCCTCGTCGTCCACGATGGTGATGCCGAATTCCAGCGGGTTGGGGACCCGGGTCAGGCAGACCGTGACCATGGCTCCCTTCTCCTTGTGGAATTCGATCAGCTCGGTGAGGTCGAAGTCCGTCAGGGCGTCGCCGGAGATCACCAGGAAGGAGTCGTCCTTCAGGGCCTCCTCGGCGTTCTTGACGCTGCCGGCCGTCCCCAGCGGCTTTTCCTCGTTGGCGTAGGTGAGCTCCATTCCGAATTCCTCGCCGTCCCCGAAGTAATTCTTCACCAGGGAGGCCAGGAACTGGACCGTCACCACCGTCTCGGTGAGGCCATGCCGCTTCAGCAATGTCAAAACGTGCTGCATGATGGGGCGGTTCACCACCGGCAGCAGAGGTTTGGGCATGCTCGAGGTCATTGGGCGAAGGCGAGTGCCTTCACCGCCGGCCATGACAACCGCCTTCATGTCGGAACGTCCTCCTCGTGACTCAGTCAGCCGTGGTGTCCGCCCGGACAAGTCGGCGGACCTGCACCACATAGAGGATCCCTGCCCACCAGTACAGGGTTGTACCCCAACCTGCGAACGCCCAGCCGAAAACAGACGCCAGCGTCGCGAGCCATCCACTACCGTCGCTCAGCAGGAGCAGCGGAAAGGCGTACATAAGGTTGAAGGTAGCCGCTTTCCCGATGAAGTTCACCTGGGGAGGTCCGTACCCGTGCCTCCGCAGAATCAGCAGCATCACGGCCATCATGGCTTCGCGGGCCAGCAACAGAACAGTTACCCAGAGTGGGAGGATGTCGCGCCAGGTGAGGCCCACCAGGGTGGACAGTACAAAGAGCCGGTCCGCGGCGGGATCGAGAACCCGGCCGAGGCTGCTGATCTGATTCCAGCGGCGCGCCAGCTTGCCGTCCAGATAGTCGCTGACGCCGCTCAGGGCGAGTACGAGCAGGGCCCAGCCGTCGGCCTTGGGTCCGTCGAACTCGGGCCACAGAATCAGCCACAGGAACACCGGTACGCCCACCAGCCGGCCCATACTCAGGATGTTCGGGATCGTGAAGATCCGATCCGTTTGCACCCTTGTCTCCTGGACCTCCACCGGGCCCCTCCTGTATGTATGTCCGGACGTTCCGGGCAGACTCTACCCCAGACGCAAAAGAGGCCCGGTCCCGGATCCCTGAAGATCCGAGGCCGGGCCTCTGACAAGAATTGTTCGGCGGTGTCCTACTCTCCCACAGAGTCCCCTCTGCAGTACCATCGGCGCTGAAAGGCTTAGCTTCCGGGTTCGGAATGTAACCGGGCGTTTCCCTCACGCTATGACCACCGAAACACCATGAAACACACACCCGCCCCAAGGGGACAGGTGGGCTGGTTGTTTCAGAACCACACAGTGAACGCGAGCAACAATGGACAAGCCCTCGGCCTATTAGTACCAGTCAGCTCCACCCCTCACAGGGCTTCCACATCTGGCCTATCAACCCAGTCGTCTACTGGGAGCCTTAACCCCTCAA
>NZ_FONG01000028.1 GCF_900112845.1 Actinacidiphila alni | reverse complement strand
CCAGGCCCGCCGCCTGCCCGGCCTGGGCGCACGTGGCCATCACCCGGGTGGAGGCGAACGCCACGTGCGAGACGCTGATGATCCGGCCCGCCAGGAGCAGGTTCGGCACGTCGCGGCTGACCAGGCACCGGTAGGGGATCTGGTAGACGCCGCGGGCGTGGATGTGGTTGCTGCCCGGGTGCTCGCTGAAGACCCCGTCGGCGGGGTGGAGGTCCAGTGACCAGCCTCCGGAGGCGATCGCGTCGGGGTGGGTGTGCCAGCCGACGATGTCCTGCTGGCGGAGCATGTACAGGCCCTCGAAGCGGCGGGATTCGCGTTTGCCGGGGATCAGGCCCGCCCATTCCAGGGTCAGGTTCTCCGCCTCGGGGAAGTCGCCGGAGTTCTTCAGGTGGTCCCACACGCCGTGGACGACCTTCCACAGTTCCCACTTGATGTCCTCGGTGTCGTGCACGGTGTCCAGGCGGCCCCCGTACTCGATCCACCACAGCCGGCAGCCCTGCACACGGGTGTCGAAACTCCGCCACCTGGGGATCCTCGTGATGTCCCCCAGTGCGTAGGCGGGCGGTACATATGTCACCGGGCGGCCGGTGTCCTTGCTGGAGAAGTAGACCGACTGGCCCAGCAGGCCCCCGTAGGACTCCTGCGGGGCGAACAGTTCACCGAACTCCTCGCGCGGTTCCGCGCCCATCCGGAACCCGGCACCGGCCAGATACCCCAGGACGCCGTCGCCGGAGGCGTCGCAGAACACCGGCGCGGACACCTCGTAACGCGTCGAGTTCTGGCTGCAGAACCCCGACACCGTCACGATCCGGTCGCCGTCCTTGGTCACCGCGTCGGCGGCGGTGTTCAGCAGCAGCCTGATGCCGGGCTCGGCGGCGACGGTCTCCAGCAGGACCGTGTCGAACAGGACCGCGTTCCCCTCGGGGTTGCGGTACATGTTCTCCACCAGGATCTCGTCCAGCACACCCCCCTCCCGGGACCACCGGTTGTTGTTGAACATGTGCGCGGTCGCACCCAGTACCCACAGCCGTATCTCGCTCGAGGCGTTCCCGCCCAGCACCGGCCGGTCCTGCACCAGCACCACCTGCGCGCCCGCCCGCGCCGCGGTCACCGCCGCGCACACACCCGCCATGCCGCCGCCGACGACCGCCACATCGGCGTCCAGCGACTCGGTGCGCAAATCCCGGCGGTCGCACGCCGGTTCCACGGTCAGAAGGTTCCGTTCCGTGCTCATCACGTTTCAGGGCTCCTGGGAAGAATCCGGAAAAAAGAAAAAAGGGGGGGCGGGGCCTGTGCCGCCGCACCCGGTGTGCGGCGGCACAGGCCCGGCGACCGCGCCGCTATGCGGCGTCCGCGCCGATGTTCGGCGCCGCCGGGACCGCGGCCCGGTAGTAGTCGGTGCCGCCGTTGCCCGCCACCGCGACGCCGGAACCCGCCGCCGGGGAGCCGGATTTGAGGGTGTAGGCCTGCGGGCACGGCTGCGGGCCGGTGCCCGCCGGCGGTGTCCAGGAGCAGGTGCCGCCCGCACCCGCGGAGGCGAACAAGGGGTCACCCCACACCGGGGACGTCTCCACACCGGCTGCCTGCCAGGCCGCGAACGTGCTGTAGGTGGTGCCGCCCCACCGCCACGACGGGGAGCCGGCGGTGTAGTACAGGTTGTGCGACAGGGTCATCCCGGTCTGCCCGTAGGCGTTGTAGTAGAACGGGCCCGGGCGGCCGTACTGGTCCTTGTTGCCCATGGAGCAGATGTTGTCCGCGATCAGCGATCCGGCGCCCCATGTCCCGGCGGCGTAACCGAAGTCGAAGCACGCACTGCCCGACGACTTCCCCGACTGCGCCACATTCGTGAAGAACGTGTTCCCGTACACGTTCAGGGCGTTCTTCGGGGCCGACGGCACCACGTCCATCAGACCGCCCTGGATCTTCCCCCAGTCGTCGTTCTCGGAAATGTTGTACCGGAACGTGTTCGGCCCCCACACCCGCGAACCGGCCGTCGAGGTGTACGCCAGCAGGCCGCTGCCCGCGTTGTGATGGGTGTAGTTGTACTCGGCCACCGAATTCGTCGTGCCGCCGTCGAGATCGATACCGTCCCAGTCGCAGCCGGCGGTGAACGCCGGCGACGGCTGGACGTTGTACACCTCGTTGTAACGGACCGTCACATTGTTCGAGGTGTAGGTCTCGATACCGGACGCACCGCCGCACGAGGTGACGTTCGCCCCCACGTCGTGGACCACATTGTGCTGGATCACCGCACCGTCCCAGCCGTCACCCGTGATCCCCGCACCGGTACCCTTCGCGGACATGCCGAGGTTGTAGACGGTGTTGCCCTCGACGGTGACATTGGTGATGTTCGCCCCCGAGCCCCAGCCGTAGACGCCGGGGCCGGCCGCCGACGTCACGCCCGCACCGTGCAGGGCGTTGTCGCGGATCACGACGCTGTCCAGCGGGCCGCTGTGCCCGTTCACCGCGTAGCCCAGCACCATGATCTGTCCGCCGAACGAACTGCTGCTGCCCGCCGGGGTGCCGAACCCGGAGATGTCGGAATCGCTGACCGTCAGGCCCTGCGCGGCCGAGGTGCCGTCCTGGTTCTCCAGCAGCACACCGGCCGCCGTCGTCGAGCCGTTGACGACCTTGACGTTGTCCAGCCGGAAACCGCTGACATTGTCCGCGGTGACCGCCGACGAATAATCACCCGTGCAGGCCGACGACACCGTCGCCCGGCCCGTGCCGTACGACGTCACCGTGAACGGCACCGACGCCGACGAGACCGGCACATTGGTGGAGTTGAAGACCAGGCAGCCGGAGAACGACTGGCCGCCCTCGAACGACACGGTACTGCCCTGCCCGAACACCGTGCTGTTGACCTTCGTGATCGTCCTCCACGCCTGACCGGCCGACAGGCCGGTATTGCTGTCGCTGCCGGACGGTGACACGTAGTAGGTGGCCGCCGCCGCGGGGGCGGCCTGCGCCGTCCCCGCCGTCACGGGCAGCAGGCCCGCGACGACAGGAACGGCCGCGAGTACGAGCGCCTTTGCTCTCATGGTTCTCCCTCACTGCGCGGCGGTGCCGATACACCGCCGTACCGTCGATGGAATACGTGATCAGAAGCACGGCCCCCGCCCGCCCCCGTACAAGCCAGTACAAGCCGGTACAGGGCGGTACAGGCCGGCCGGGCCGTACATGTGCGCCTGGCATCGGGCCACGGCACGTTCCCAGCACCCCGGACCCGCGCCCCCGGAGGACGGGAGACCGGGTGGGCCGCTCCTTTCCCCGCCACCGCCCAAGGGCCGGGCCGGGCGGCCAGGCGGGCGGGCGGGCGGGCGGGCGGCAGTCCCAGACGACCAGCAGCATCGCGCAGCCGGGGGCGGCCGGGCGGCCGGGCGGCAGCGTCGTGCAGTCGGGGGCGGCCGCACCGGTACCGGTGCGCAGGCGGATCCCACCCGGCACCACGGTCAACACACCCGCCGGGCCGCCGGTCCAGAACCCCATGCCGGCAGCCCCGACAGTCAAGGCGACCGTCCGCTCCTCCCCCGGCCCCGGGACCACCCGCCGAAACCCCCACAGCCGGCAGACCGGCCGGACGACACCCGCCGCCGGATCCCGCACACACAGCCGGACGACCCCCTGACCACGGCAGGACCCGGCATTGCGGACAGTGACGGAAACCCCGACAGCCGCACCGGCCCGCCGACCACCCACCGCCACCCGGTCACAGCCGAGCACAGACCCGCCGACCACCACGGCGGTACAGCCCACCCCGTACCCGAACAAGAAACGCAGACCGTGACCGGCGCCGAGATACCTCCCGCACGAACACCACCGGACCACACAGACAGCCAGCCCGCTCGTAGTTGCCGTACAACGGCACCTGCCCCACCGACCACGGGGTTCACCGCTGCTCCGTCCGGGTCCGTACCGCCTCGGGCCAGGCAAGGCTGATCCCGAGGGTGCGGCTCAGCAGCCGCTGGTAGTCCGCGAGTTGGGTCTGGTCCGAGCGGACCTTGCGCGGCGGCAGCGCCCGCTCCAGGCAGAATCCGGCCAGCGCACCGACGGCCTCGCCGATGCCCCATTCCACCGGGTGCAGCCGGTAGCAGCCGTTGGTGATGTGGGTGGTGCCGATGTTCTTGTTGGCGGGCAGCAGATTGTCCACCCGCACCGGGATCAGCGCGCCCAGCGGAATCTGGAACGGGTACGAGTCGATGTCGATGTACGTACGCCCGGCCGTCGAGGGGTGCAGATCGATGCGGTAGCTGCCCAGGCCGACGCTGTCGTGGAAGATCTCACTGCCCGCGCCCGCGGGCCGCGCCTCCACCCCGACGTGCTGTTCCAGGACCGTGAACTCGGCCTTGATCCGGCGCGATTCACGGATGTACGGCGCCATCGCCAGCCCGTCGCAGGTCCCGGTCACGTCCGGCCGCAGCCGCAGCCCCGGATACCCGGTGCCGCCGTCCGGGCGCGGGGCCTGCGTCTGCAGCCAGTACAGGAACGACAGCGACAGCTCCCGGCTGGCCGCCAGCGCCGCGTCGCGGGCCGCCGCGTCCACGCCGAGCAGCGGCGCCTCCCAGTAGTCGATCTGCGGCCAGTTCACCACCGTCAGGTCCGACGCGTACGCGCCCGCCTCGAACTGCTCGCGCGCCAGCACCCGCCGGAACTGCCACAGGTCGAAGTGCTCGCCCGCGGCCCGGTCGGCGCCCATCAGCGACCAGGTCCGCTCCTGCAGGGTGATCGGCACGACATCGGTCAGGGACAGCTGCGGGCCCGGCCAGAACGGGGCCGTGGCCGTACGCCAGTGCTCGTACGACGCCGGCCGGTCGACGACGTGCTCCTCGCCGGGCCGGTAGTCCAGCGCGAAACACCACGACACCGCCTGCTGATCGAGCGGATCGGCGGCCTGCGGGGCGTGCGGCTCGCCCGTGGCGTCCCGGCCCTCGGCGCCGATGACGTGCTCCACGCCCGCCAGGTCCAGCAGGTCGCCCAGCTCGGTGGCATCCGCGACGTAGGAGGCGTGGACGGTGATCCGCCGCCCGTCACGGCGGCCGGCCACGGTGACGGCCTCGACCCGGTCGCCCTCGGTGTGCGCTGCGACCGGCTCGTACCCCTGCAGGACCGTCAGCGCGCCCGAGGCACGCCACGGGGCGAGCATCTCCTCGATCACCGCCGCCGCGACCCGCGGCTCGTGGCACATCCGGCTCACCACACCAAGACCCGGATCGAGCAACGGATCCCGCGCAGCCCCGGGCGTCAGGGGGTAATTACGGCGGTAGTAGTCCCGCACCCGGCGGCGCAGTTCCGTATAGCCCGGCGGCGCCGCAGGACCCTCGATCCACGGATGCTCGTCCGGCGGCACGGCCTGGGCGGTGAGCTGCCCGCCGAGCCAGGCGGCGGGTTCGGTGAGGACCACGGTGCGGCCGAGCCGTACGGCGGTGAGCGCGGCGGCCACCCCACCGAGCCCGCCGCCGACCACGAGAACCTCGGTCCGTATCTCTGTCATTGCCCAACTACTCCTTGTGACGGTATGTGCCGGTCGCGGCGTTCCGTTCCGGCCCGGTGGCCGTACCGGAGGGTGTTCCGGGCAGCCGTCACCGACGGACGCCGCCCGTTGACTGCTTCGCGCGTGCCGTCGAGACGGCCGGTGTCAGCTCACCGCCGCGATCGTCGTGCCCGCGATCAACGGACACGGCACCAGCAGGCTCTCCGCCCGCTGACCTGGGTCATCGAGCATCGCGTGCAGCCGGTCGACCGCAATACGGCCGATCTCCTTGCGGGGAATCTCCAGCGACGCCCACTGCCCCGCGAGATCAGCAGGGGCACCTTCCAGCACCGCGACGGAGATGTCGTCGGGGACCTTCCGGCCGCGGGCAGCCAGCCGCTCGCGCAGGGCCTCCGCGAGCCGGACACTCTCGACCACGACCGCCGTCGCGGCACCGCCCACCACCTCCTCCAGCCACACCTCGTCGATACCAGGCGCGCCGAGATAACCCGGAGAGGCGTCGGAGAGGCCGAGCCGGGCGATGGCCTCGGCGTATCCGGTGCGGCGGTCGGCGTACGGTTCGAGTTCCAGCCAGTCGCGGACGTAGCCGAAGCGGCGGTGGCCGAGGCCGGCGAGACGTTCGACGATCCGGCCGCTGGCCGTGCGGTAGTCCGGGATGATCTGCGGGATCTCCGCGCCGGGCACTTCACGGCGGCCGATGTGCACGAAGGTGTAGCCCTCGTACCACAGCCGGGCGAGTTCGCCCCGGTCGGTCGACACACCGAGCAGGATGCTGCCGTCCGCGAGATTGAGCCGGTTGGTGCCGCCCCGGTAGATCTTGCGTTCACCGTCGCCGCCGGCCCCCGTCGAGGTGAACAGCACCAGATCGAAGCCGGTCTCCTCCGCTCGTTCCTCGATACCGAGCAGGAACTCGAAATAGAAATCCTCACGGGCGTGCGGGAAGACCCGCTCGAAGGTGTGGACGCCCAGCAGATTGTTGCGCTGCTTGCGCATCGCGCGGGCAGCGGGATTGGCCACGTACCCGAGTTCCCTGACGGCGTCGAAGACCCGCCGCCGGGTCTCCTCCGGGATCCGCGCGGTCGCGGCGTCACCGCTGATCACCCGGGACACCGCCGACTGCGACACACCGGCGAGCCGCGCGACGTCCGCCTGGCTGGGCGCCTTCCCCCGTCGTTGCACCGTCATGACGCCCCCTGAAGCGCTTCCCGCCGGGCTGCGGTCGCCGCGGCGTGTGTCGTGTCGGCCAGTTCTCCCGCCCGGCCCCTGGCGTGCAGCCAGCACTTCGCCCAGTGCCCGTCACCCAACTCGGCCCGAGGCGGGGCCTGCTCACCGCACTCTTTCATCGCGAAGGGGCACCGCGGGTGGAAGCGGCATCCTGTCGGCGGGTCGATGAGGCTGGGCGGCTCGCCCAGTTCGTCGGCGCCGGCGAAGAACGCCTCCCGGTCGCCGACACCGCGTTCGGGGTCCGGGGAGGATTCGATGAGCAGCTTGGTGTAGGGGTGCTGGGGCGAGGCGATGACGGCCTCCTTGGGGCCGGACTCCACCATCTGCCCGGCGTACATGACGGCGATGTCGTCGCACAGATAGCGGGCACTGGCGATGTCGTGCGTGATGTAGAGCAGGGCCAGGCCGTCCTCGGTGCGCAGCCGCTGGAGCAGATTGAGCATTTCGAGCCGGATGGAAACGTCCAGCATCGAGATCGGTTCGTCACCGAGCAGCACCTTGGGTTCGACGGCGAGCGCACGGGCGATGACGACGCGCTGACGCTGCCCGCCGGACAGTTCGTGCGGGAATTTCGCGGCGAATTCCGCGGCCGGCGTCAGGCTCACGCGTTCCAGCAGTTGTGTCGTGCGCTCCTCGCGTTCGGCGGCAGTCAGGTGCCGGTGGTGCAGCCGCAGGGCCCGGTCGAGGTTGTAGCGGACGCGGTGCATCGGATTGAGCGAGCCGAAGGGGTCCTGGAAGATCAGCTGGACCTCGGAGTGGTAGCCGCGCCTGGCCCGCCCGCTACGGCTGACGGCCTCGCCGCGCAGCACAATCTCACCACTGGTCGGCTCGTGGAAGCGGGCGAGCATCCGGGCCAGCGTGGTCTTGCCGCTGCCGCTCTCCCCCACCAGGGCCAGGATCTGACCGGGCTTCAGGCGGACGGTGGCATCCTCGACCGCGTGGACGACGGTGGTGCGGCCGAGCGCGCCGCGTACGGTGAAGTGCTTCGAGACGTCGCGGGCCTCCAGGACGTACTCGGGGGTGTGCGCCGGCTCCTCGGGGTGGCGGTCCTTGGCCGCCTTCGGGTTCTTGGGGTCCTTGGCGGTACGGGCCCGCCGGGTCGCAGTCGACGTGCTGTCGGCGGACGCGGTGTCGGTGGACGCATTGTCGGTGGACCCGGTCTCGATCGCGGGCTTGCTCATCGGGTCTCGCCTCCGTGGTCGCCGTCGGTCTCATTGAGCAGGCACGCCGCTTCGTGTCCGGCGTCCCGGCCCACGGGCAGCAGCAGCGGCAGCCGCTCGTCGCAACCGTCGGTGCGGCGGGCGCAGCGCGGGTGGAACGGGCAGCCGGCCGGTGGCCGGCGCAGGTCGGGCGGGGTGCCGGGGATGCCGTGCAGGTCGCGCAGCGGTGCGTGCAGGGGTGGGAAGGAGTCGCGCAGGCCCTGGGTGTAGGGGTGTTTGGGCGCCCCGTAGATGGCGGCGGCCTCGCCGACCTCGACGATGCGGCCGGCGTACATCACGGCGATGCGGTCGGCCAGTTCCAGCAGCAGGGACAGGTCGTGGGTGACGAAGACGACGGCGAAGCCCAGCTCGCGGCGCAGTCGCAGCACCTGGGCGAGGATCTGGCGTTGCATCACCACGTCGACGGCGGTGGTGGGTTCGTCCATCACGACCAGCTCCGGCCGGCAGGCCAGGGCCAGGGCGATGGCGGCGCGCTGGCGCATGCCGCCGGACAGCTGGTGCGGGTAGTCGCGGACCCGGTCGGCGGAGATGCCGACCAGGGCGAGGAGTTCCTCGGCGCGGGCCCATGCGGCCCGCTTGCCCAGTGTGCGGTCGTGGGCGCGCAGGACGTCGGCGAACTGGGCGCCGATCCGCATCACCGGATTGAGCGCGTCCATCGCGGACTGCAGCACGATGGACAGGGCCGTCCAGCGGTAGCGGCGCAGTTGCCTGCCGTCGAGGGTGACGAGGTCGACGGGCTTCGCGCCGTCCCGGCCGTGGAAGAGGATCTCGCCGCCGGTCGTGACGGCCGGCGGGCGTTGCAGCCGGGTCAGTGCGGTGATGAGGGTGGACTTGCCCGACCCGGACTCTCCGGCGACGCCGAGGATCTCGCCGCGGCGCAGGGTGAAGGAGATGTCGGTGCAGGCGCGTACGGGTTCGGCGCCGGTGGCGTACTCGACGGTCAGGCCGCGGACGTCGAGGACGGCCTGGCCGGCCGGGATCATGGGCTGGAGCGGCTTTTCGGCGTGGACGGTCATCAGGCCGCACCGCCCGTGCGCGCCAGCTGCTTGGTACGGCGTACCGTCGCCGGGCGGGCGGCGCGCAGCTTGGGGTTGGCCAGTTCGTCGATGCCGAAGTTGACCAGGGCGGCCGCGGTGCCGATCAGGGCGATGCACAGGCCGGGCGGTACGAACCACCACCACAGGCCGCGCAGGACGGCGCTTTGCTGCTGCGCGCCTTGGATCATCGTGCCCCAGCTGATCGACGAGGAGTCGGAGATGCCGAGGAAGGCGAGCCCCGCCTCGGCCATGACGGCGCCGATCATCGCGTGCAGGAACATCGACGCGATCAGGCCGGTGAGGTGCGGCAGGACCTCGGCGAAGACCAGGCGGCGGCCGCGTTCGCCGAGCATGCGCATGGCGCGGACGAAGTCGCGGTTGGCGATGCTCATCGCCTGGGCGCGCAGCGTGCGGGCCCCGCCTGACCAGCCGAAGAAGCCGATGATCAGGGCGATGGTGGTGAGCCCTGTGCCTTGCAGGTAGCCGGCCACGATCATGACGAGCGGCAGGGTCGGCATGACGAGGAAGAGGTTGGTGACGAAGTTCAGGGCGGTGTCGACCTTGCCGCCGTAGAAGCCGGCCGGTACGCCGACCAGGATGGCGATCGCGGTGCCGACGACGGCGCCGAGCACACCGACGTACATCGAGCCGCGGGCGCCGGCGACGACCTGGGCGAGCATGTCCTGGCCGTACTGGTTGGTGCCCAGCGGGTGTCCGTCGCCGGGTGACTGCGAAATGGCGCTGGTGTCGTTGGCGCGCGGGTCGAGGCCGAACACGCTGTGCGTCAGCCAGGGGCCGAACACGGCGAGCAGGAGGAAGAAGACGAGGACGGCCAGGCCGATGCGGACTTTCCAGCTGCGGAGGAACACGGTACGCAATGCCGGTCACCCCCCTTCCCTGATGCGCGGGTCAAGCAGGACGTATACGGAGTCGGCGAGCAGATTCGCGAGCAGCACGGTGAGGGTGATGAGGAAGAACACGCCCTGCATCACCGGGTAGTCGCGCTGCTGGAGCGAGGTGTACAGCAGATAGCCGATGCCCGGGTAGTTGAAGACGACTTCGGTGAGCAGGGCGCCGCCGACGACATGGCCCAGGGCGAGGGTGAAGCCGGTGAAGTTCGGCAGGACCGCGTTGCGGGCGGCGTAGCGGAGCATCACGCGGCGGCCGGACAGGCCCTTGGCCTGGGCGAGCAGGACGTAGTCCTCGCGGACGGTGGTGACGGTCATGTTGCGCATGCCGAGCAGCCAGCCGCCGAAGGCGGAGAAGACGATGGTCGCGGCGGGCAGGGCGCCGTAGTGGAGCACGCTCAGCACGAAGGAGGGCGAGAAGCCGATCGACAGGTCGGCGTCGTAGCCGCCGGACAGCGGGAACCAGTCGAGTTGGAAGGCGAAGAACCACAGACCGACCAGTGCCATCCAGAAGTAGGGGACGGCGGAGACGAAGGTGGTGAGCGGGCTGACGATCGCGTCGAAGCGGCTGCCGGCCTTCCAGCCGGCCATCGCGCCGATTCCGGTGCCCAGTACGAACGCGATGACGGTGGTGACGCCGACCAGCAGCATCGTCCACGGCAGGCCCTGCCGCAGCAGGCTGGTGACCGGGGTGGGGTAGTTGCTGATGGAGATGCCGAGATCGAAGTGGGCCAGCTGGACGAGGTAGTCGACGTACTGGCGGAAGATGTTGGCGTGGGGATTGCCGAAGACCTTCTGGACGGACTCCATGGCGCTCGGCGACATCTGCTGGCCGCTGACGGCCTGGAGCTTCTCGACGATCGCGGCGGACGGGTCGCCGGGCATCATGCGGGGCAGGAAGAAGTTCAAGGTGATCGCCGACCAGGTGGCGGCCAGGTAGAAGCCGAGGCGGCGCAGCAGGAATCCCCAGCGGCGCGGGATCCGCAGCCGTCGGCCGGCCGCCGGTGCGGCGGAGGCGGCGATCGCGGTCACGTGGTGGCCTGCTTGAGGTTCAGCAGGGTCAGCGTGGTGTCGGGACCGAGGCCGGGGAAGGGCACGTACGAGAAGTGGTCGGGGGTCGGCCAGCCGGTCCAGTGCTGTGCGTTGATCAGGACGAACCAGTAGCTGTTGTAGATCGGGCTGAACGGCACTTGTTCCGCGACGACCCGCTGGAGCTGTTCGCCGGCGCTCTTGGTGACGGCCGGATCGTCGGAGGAGAGCAGTTTCGTGATCGCCGCGTCGGTCGCGGTGTCCTTCCAGCGGCCGAAGTTCGTGGCGGCGGTCTGTCCGAGGGGGCGGAAGGCGCGGCTGCTCAGGGCGCTGTAGACGCCGGCGACACCGGCGCCGCCCGAGGTGCTGATGGTGAGGTCGAAGGCGCCGGTCTGCTGCTGTTCGTAGAGGTTGGCGCCGGGGGCGCCGACCGTCTTGACCTTGATCCCGAGGTGCTGCTCCCAGCTGCGGGTCATCATGTTCGCGTACGGGTCCCAGCCGAAGTCCTGGTTGAACGACAGCTTCGGCGAGTAGGACTTGCCGTCCTTGACGAGCTTGCCGCCCTTGACCTGGTAGCCGCTGAGCGCGAGTTCCTTCTGGGCGGCCGCGGGGTCCACGGCCTGCACCTTGCCCCGGTATTCGGGGAGGATCACGTCGCGGTAGATCTCGTCGACCAGTCCGGTCGGGCCGGCTTCGGTGCCCGGCCGCTGGAGGGTGGTGACGATGTCCTTGCGCGGAATCGTCATCGCCAGTGCGCGCCGCAGGTGCACGTCGTCGAAGGGGGCCCGGGCGGAGTTGTAGAACATCGAGTAGGCGCCGCCGGTGGCGTACTTCTGGTACAGGTGGTGGCGCGGATCCTTGGCGGCGTACTCCTGCTCGCCGTTGCCCCAGGCCGCGAGCGCCCAGTCGACGTCGGCGCGCACCAGTTGGGCGCGGAGCGCGTCGCCGTTGGTCGGGATGATCTTGAGCTGTTTCACCGCGAACCGGCCGCCCCAGTAGTCGGTCCTGGCGCGCAGGGTGATCTGCTGCGCCGCGAAACGGTCGAGCGCGAACGGGCCGGTGCCGACCGGGTCGGGGTTGGTCCAGCTCTTGAGGTCCTTGCCGGACCAGATGTGGGCGGGTACGACGGGGACCTGGGCGGAGGCGAGCTGGCTGAGTTCGCTGAAGGCGGGGTGCGGCCAGTGCACGACGACGGTCGAGCCGTCTTTCTTGGTGACCCGGTCGTATGTGGTGCCGCCGAGATTGAAGCTGGGGTCCTTCAGCGGGAGGTTGAGGGAAAAGGCCACGTCGTCTGCGGTCATGGGCTTGCCGTCGGAGAATGTCACGTCGGTGCGCAGCGTGATGGTGAGCGTGGTGCCCGTCGGGTCGAATTCGAGGCTCTTGGCCAGCCAGGGCTTCACCTTCGCGCCGTCGCTGTAGTCGACGCGCGCCAGGGTTTCGTAGATCATCTCGGCATTGGGCGACTTCTGGATGGCGGGGCCGAAGACGTTGAAATTGCGGATGAAGGTCGTGCCGCCGTCCGTCTTTCCGAAGACAAGAGTGCCGGAGCCTTTGCTGCCACCGCCGGCGGCGGCCGTGCCGCCTTTGCAGGCGGTGGCTCCGAGCGGTATCGCGACGGCCGCGACGGCGGCCTGCGCAAGGAAGGCTCTTCTCGTGGGCATGGCTGACTCCTGCTCCTCGTGAGTGGCGATACGGCGTGCGCGAAACGGTGCGCATACGTATGAGCACAGGTGGGTGCGACGTCATGGCCCTGCTTCTACGTATGACCAGGGAACGTACGCACGTTGCGGGGAGGGGTCAAGGGTGTGACGGGAAGATTTTTCGGCCACCTGGGACGGGACGCGGAACAAGTGTCGGGAGCGTTGACAGCCCCATCCGACCGCTCTAAATTGACGCTCCGCCGGTCCGCACCATCAGCGTCTGACGTCATGGCCAGGCGTGGCCGGCTTTTTCTCGGATGCCGGAACTGGGTCCGTTTACGGTGCGCGGCGCGCGATTTCCCGCGATTTCCCTGCCTGTTTCCGCGTCGTCCTTTTCTCGTCCCTCCTGTGTGCGTGCCCGATCCGCGCGCCGCTTTTCTGCGGTCGGCGGTGCGGGGCGCGGCATCCGTAGGCCCGGGCGGGGCCGGACCGGTGCCTCCACCGGCCCCGCCCGTCATCGCGGCCGTATTCCGTCGTCCCCTTTCCGCAGTGCCTTTCGTATTCCAGGATTCAGGAGCCCGCGCATGCCGCGACCCGACCGGCAGGATTCCGTGTGGGGCGATGTTCCGCGCCCCGCCTATGGCGCCGACTACAACCCCGAGCAGTGGGACACGGCGACCTGGAAGGAGGATGTGCGGCTGATGGGCGAGGCCGGGGTCAATCTGGTCTCGCTCGGTGTCTTCGCCTGGTCCTGGGTCGAGCCGCGGCCGGGCGTCTTCGACTTCGCCGGGCTCGACGAGGTCATCGGTCTGCTGGACTCGGCGGGGATCGCCGTCGATCTCGCGACGCCGACGGCGGCGCCACCCCGGTGGTTCTCCCACGTCCATCCGCAGTCGCTTCCGGTGACCGCCGACGGGCTGCGGCTGGCTCCCGGATCGCGTCAGGCGTACTGCCCGTCCTCGCCCGCCTACCGGGAACGCGCCGCGGTCGTCACCCGCGCGCTCGCCGAACGCTACGGGGAGCATCCGGCGGTCGTGATGTGGCACATCAACAACGAGTACGCGGGCGGCAACCCCCATTGCTGGTGCGAGGTGTCCGCCGCGGACTTCCGTACGTGGCTGCGCGCGACGTACGGCGACGACCTGGACGCGCTCAACAAGCGGTGGGGCACAGGCGTCTGGGGCATGACCTACAGCGACTGGAGCCAGGTCGAACCGCCGCGGACCAGCACCAGCCGGCTGTCCCCGGGGTTGTGGCTGGACTTCTACCGCTTCTGCGATGCCGAGCACCTGGCCTGTTACCGCGCCGAGCGGGACATCGTGCGCGCCCACTCCCCCGGGCGCCCGGTCACCACCAATTTCATGGCGAGCGCGCTGCGGACGACCGACTACTGGCGCTGGGCGCCGGAGGTCGACATCGTCTCCAACGACCACTATCTCGGCTCCGAGGACCCGGACCGCGCGGCAGATCTCGCCTTCGCCGCCGATCTCACCCGGGGTCTCGCCGGTGGCCGGCCCTGGTTGCTCATGGAGCACTCGACGTCGGCGGTGCAGTGGCAGGCCCGCAACATCGCCAAGACGCCAGGGGAGATGGCCCGCAACACCTTGACCCATCTGGCCCGGGGCGCCGACGGGGCGCTGTTCTTCCAGTGGCGGCAGTCCGCGTACGGCCCGGAGAAGTGGCACTCGGCGATGCTGCCGCACGGCGGTACGGACACCCGGATCTGGCGGGAAGCCGCGGCGCTCGGCTCGGCCGTGGCGGGGCTCGCCGATGTCGCCGGCAGTTCGTGCCCTCCGGCCGGGATCGCGCTGTTGCTGGACTACGAGGCGATGTGGGCGCTGGAGCTGACCGATCGGCCCAGTTCCGATCTGGCCTGCGGTGACGCCCTGCGCAGCTGGCACCGTGCGCTGTGGACCGCGGGTCTGCCGTGCGACATCGTCCCGGCCCCCGGGGAGCACCGACTGCTGCTCGTGCCGTCGCTCTATGGCCTGTCCGGAACGACGGCCCGCGCGCTGGAGGAGTACGAGGCGCGCGGCGGCCATCTGGTGATCGGACCCTTCAGCGGCGTGGTCGATCCCGACGACCGGCTGCATCCGGGGCCGTACCCGGGCGTCCTGCGGGATCTGCTCGGCCTGCGCGTGGACGAGTACCTGCCGCTCGCGGCCGGGGTCACGGTCGGTCTCGACGACGGTTCGACGGGGAGTGTGTGGGCGGAACGGGTCGTCCCGGATGCCGGGACCGAGGTGGAGTCCCGCTTCACCGGCGGGCCGGCGGCGGGGTTGCCTGCCGTGCTGCGGCGGGGCACCGTCCGCTATCTCGCGACGCGCCCCGACGAGGCTTCTCTCGCGCGGCTGCTTCCGCGGTGGGCGGCGGAGGCCGGCTGCGCGCCGGCTCCCGCGGGAGCCGGCGGCGGGGTGGAGGTCGTCCGCAGGAACGGGCGCGACGGCCGGTCCTGGCTCTTCGCCGTGAACCACACACTGGCGCCCGCGGAGGTGGCCGCCACCGGCGTCGACCTGCTGTCCGGTGTCCGCGCGGCGGGCGCGATCAGTGTTCCGGCGGGCGGGGTGGCCGTGGTGGAGAGCGCCGGGACCGCGGCCGGGCCGAGTGGCGCGGTGTTGTCGTGACGCGGCTTCGGGACGGCGCGGTGACGGCGGTGACGGCACAGTGCGGCGGCACGCGCATCGCAGCCGACGCTCCCTATGACGGCCGGGTCACCGAGGAGTTGCTGCGCGGGCCGGAGGACTTCGACGCGTTCTGGCGGGCCGCCCGCGACGAGGCAGCCAGGGTCGATCCCGCGCCGCGGCGGGTCGAGGTGCTGCGCCGGAACGCGCGGGAGGTGGTCACGCGTGTCGCCTTCCGTACGACGGGCGGGCTGACGCTGGGCGGTTGGTTGCGTGAGCCGGCCGACGGCGCCGTCGACAGGCTGCTGGTGCGGTTGCACGGCTACGGCGGGAGCGGGGGGCCGCCCGAGGCACTGGGTCTGCCGCGCACGGCGGAACTGTCGCCGGTGCTGCGCGGGCTGCCAGAACTCGGCCTCGTGGAAGGCATTCCCAAGGTCGCCGCCGAGCATGTCCTGCACGGCATCGGGCACCGCGACACCTATGTGCACCGCGGTTGCGTCCAGGACGTCTGGCTCGCCGTCACCGCCGCCTGCCTGCTCCAGCCGTCCGGCGCCGGACGCGTCGGGCTGACGGGCAGTTCCTTCGGCGGCGGGATCGGTGCGCTGGCCCTTCCGCTGGAGAGCCGTGCCGAGGCCGCCTGCCTGGATGTGCCGAGCTTCGGCAATCACCCGGAGCGGTTGCGTACGCCCTGTGCGGGCAGCGGCGAGGCGGTGCGGCTCGCCGCACGGACCGATCCGTTGGTCCGCGGGACGATCGCCTACTTCGACGCGGCCACGGCGGCGGCCCGGGTCACCCGTCCGGTGCTGATCGCCGCCGCGCGCCACGATCCGGTCGTACCGCCGGTCGGGCAGTTCGCGGTGTTCCGCGCGCTCGGCGGGCCGAAGGCGCTGCTCGCCCTCACCGCCGGGCACTTGGAGCACCCGGGCCGGGCCGCCGAAGAGCGGCTGATGCGCGGGGCATTCGCACAGTGGCTCCGAGATCCGCCGCCCGCCGGGTGAGCGGCCGGGCGGCGGCCCTGGCGCGGGCGGTCGCCGACGCTTCCAGCGGGTGAGGCAACAGCCGCCGAGGCGGTTCAGTGGTGGCCGTGCGCGCTGTCGGCCGCGCCACCGAAGAGGCGGGCCACCGCGCGGAATGGCAGCGTGACGACGGTCGCGATCGCGTGGCCGATGGCTTTCAGGACGTCCGCTATGGCGGTGAGCATCGAACTCTCTCCCCTTCTCCGACCGGGTCCGCCCGGCAGTCCCGGGCCGGTCCCCTGTCTTTTATGCGGCTACCCCGCCCGCTCCCGCCCATGAGTGCGGTCGGTTGTCACCCGGCCGCCTCCCGCGGTTCGTGACGCCGGCCGCGGTTCACGGCGTCTGCCGGCGTATGCCCGGGCAGGTGGCGGGTCGGGGCGGCCCGGGGTGGAGCAGGAAGCGGGTCACCTGTTCGGCGACGCATGGCTGGGTCATGTCGACGCCGTGGCCCACCGCGTCGACGGTGACCAGGGCCGCGCGGTGGCCGAATGCCTTCCGGGTGGCCACGGCTCCCGAGGGCGCCGTCGAGGGGTCGGCGGTGTTCTGGAGCAGCAGGATGTTGGCCGGTCCATGGGGGTTGGGTGTCGGGGCGCGGTCGGAGGTGCGGGTGGTCCAGAAGGCGCACGGCCAGACGTTGCGCGGGGAGCCCGCGGTGAGGGGGTAGCGGGCGGCGTTGCGGGTGACGGCTGTGCGGTAGTGGGCGGGGTCGCGGGGCCAGGCCGAGTCGTTGCACACGACGGCGTCCTGGGCGCTGACGAAATTGTCGGTCAGGAGCTGCGACCAGGGCAGGTCCGAGCCGCTGCCGGACGGCAGGCTGCCGGTCCGGGCGTCCTTGAGGAGTCCGGCGAGCAGCGGGTAGTAGGTGCGCTGTTCGAGCAGGGCCTCCTGGGCCTCCAGCAGCAGATTGCCGGTGAGCGGGGCGCCGTCGGTCAGCGGTATCGGGTGGCTGTTGAGGTGTTCGGCGGTGGCCAGGACCGCGGACCGTACGGCGGTGCGGGTCGCGCCGAGGTGGTACGTGGCATCGCGGGCGGCCACCCAGTCGGCGAAGGGCGGGAACGCGGTCTCCACGGCTTGACCCTTGTGTTCGATCGCCTCCTTCACCCCGCCCGGCGGCACGACGCTGTTGAGCAGCACTCGGCCGGAGGTCGTGGGATACAGCGAGGCGTACACAGCGCCGACGAACGTGCCGTACGAGGTGCCGGTGTAGGAGAGGGTGGGCAGGCCGAGGGCGACGCGGAGGCTGTTGATGTCGCGGGCGATGTTCACCGTGTTCACGTACCGCAGTTCGTCGCCCGCGTGTGCCGCGCAGTCGGCGGCGATCCGGGCGGCCCACGCCGTATTGGCGTCGATGGAGCCGTCCGCCGCCGGATACGGCACTCCGGTGGCCTCGCTCCGGTCGGCCGGAGCGATGTCGCAGTCCAGTGGTGAACTGGCGCCGATTCCGCGGTAGTCCATGCCGTAGATGTCGGTACGGGCGGCGACCTCGGGAGGCAGCGCGGTCTCCTCCGCCGACGGCAGGTCCAGACCGCCGAAGCCGGGACCGCCCTGACCCACCATCAGCGCCAGCGGATGTGCGGCGCCGGAGCGGATGCGGGACACCTCGATCGCGATGTGCGGGCCGTTCGGCCGCCGGTGGTCGAGGGGGACGGCGAGGCGGGCGCACTGCAGGCGCGGGTCCCGGGTCACGGGCGCCGCACCCGCCGTGTCCTGCGGACAGCTACCCCACACCAGTGGCTTGGGCGTGCCGTGACCGGACGGGTCGGCCGCAAGGGCCTGCGTCGTCCCGGCCCCGGCGAAGCATCCCGCCAGGGTCAGGACAGCGAGACCGGCGGCACGCAGCCGCGAGGGCCACCGTCGCCACACCCGCCGTCGCTCGGCCCTCTGACGCGACATCGGTAAACCTGCCCGCGTACCGCCCCTCTCCCCTCTCCCCCGCCCCGACGGCACGGCGGCAACTGCTTCGACGGACCACTTCTCGGGCATGACGAATCACCTCGGCTCGGTCGGGATGCCGGCCCGGACGACCGGGCCGACACAGATGATCATCGCGAGAAACTGCCGTCACCGCCTTGGCCCCAGGGTGGAAATCCAGGTGGACATCGGGGTGGAGACCGGGTGGAGATCCAGGTGGACGCCCGGGTGGAGCGAGGAGGCGCAGAAGCAGGGCGGAACACCGCAGTCGCGCCCCGCCGGGACTGATGCACGATCAGGTGACATCTGAACCGACTGGGCCCGTGGGGCAGATGGGAACCACCTCGCTGCTTCAAAGCCTCACCGACGGCAGGCCCGGCCGACGGAGCGGGCCAGCACTGGTCGCCGGCGCGCCTTACGACCCCCGCTCCGCCCGGGGACACGTCGGTTGACACTCCTCCAACGCAGGTGTCACACTCGGGAATTGCTGGTCGAGGTGTGTCCGAAATTCCCCGGCCGCGGCTTCCCGGATCTCCTTTTCCTTTCGGCTTTTCAATCTGGATCCGCTGGTCGTTAATTTGTGGACGACCGGGTTGGGCACATATGAGCGCCCCGTGAAGCCCCGGGAAAGATCTGAACCGGACGTCGATGCACCGCGCGAGTTCTCATCATCGTCTTCGGATGCATTCGAGTGATGCGCCGAGGCGCAAACAGCGGTGGCCGTCCGGTGCGATGCCTCCGAGAACCTCTGCTTCGTAGGCGACCGCCGCCGGTACTGCGCTGAACCGTTGCGCCCAGGAATTCGATCCCCGAAAAGGTGAGCCAGAACGGCACCCTTTTGCTGTCGACATGTCAGATAGTCCCGCTTTTCTCACTGTCCATTGGCCACAACTCCGTTGAGGTGAAGTACATGGAACAGCACAACGCAGCGCCGCGAATGGTGGGCGGACTCGGCGACGACTGCGCGGCGCAGCTGGACAAGCCGCAGCGGCCGGGAGCGCTGGATCTTGCCTTCGAGGAGGATGTGCCTGTCTCGGCAATCGGGGTCGTGCTCGTCAAGGCGGTGCTGGTCACCCATGTGGTGACGCTGCCGCCGTTGATCGTCATCCTGGCCCAGTGGCTGACGGGCAACAGCATCAGCACGGCTCTGGCGGTCGGGACCATAGTGCTGGCGATGTTCGTGTACTCGGCTGTGCTGTTCTGCGGCAGGGTCACCGAGCCGGTGGCGGAATGGCGGGTTCTCCTCGACGAGCACCGGCACCGTGCGGCTGACGTATTCCAGGAAATCACCGTCGCGCTTCAGGATCTGCACAGCGCACCGTCCGTCGCCGCCCAGTCGGTGCAGCCGGAGAGCGGCGAGAATGCCACCTACCGGTTGCGGCTGACCGAAGGGAATTACCAGGCGTACGTGACGGTGTTCCCTCAAGGATCGGCCCTCTATGTGGGCTGGACCATGTGGAGTTCGCGCCGGGGATATCTCCTGCTCGGCCAGTTCTTCAACGGTATTCTCGTCAGCTTTCTCCGGAGGGACGCCGACGAGCGGCGGGTGATACGCGGTGTGCGCCCCAGGGCGATGGCCGAGGCGGTCCAACTGGCATGCCTTCAGAGCCTGTCTGCGGGCGCCGTGAAGAACGGGTCGGTGGCCGGGACGACCGACTCTCCCGCCACTCCCACGCTCGTATGACGCGGTGAGGCCCGGCCTTCCGCCTTGTGGGCGGCGGAGGGCCGGGCCTCGGATGAGGTGGTCGGGGTCAGGTGGCGGGGCAGGGGTCGGTGGGCAGGAGCAGGGCCGCGGTGGTCTGGGCGACGGTGACGTGGACTCCGGTGAGCAGGGTCAGGGACAGGGCGGTGACGGTGATGCCTTTGCCGCCTGCGACGGGGGTCTGCTGGTTGATGACCAGCGAGCCGACCAAGGGCAGCGCGATGGTGGTGTTCGGGGCGGCGTTGGCGGCCACGGCGGCTCCGGCCACGCGGAGGTTGGTGAGGGTGGTGCTGCCGGTCGTGGCGACCGTGCCCGGGCCGGCGTCGGTGAGGACTTGCCGGGCCTGGGCGGAGGTTCCGACGACGTCGGCGGTGATCAGGCCACTGAGGAGGTTGAGTCCGGTGGCCTTGGCGTGGGCGGCGGCGGTACGTGCGCCGTCGGTGTCGACGGCGCCGGAGGCGTCTGTGGTGAGCACACCGAGGGTGCCGACGCTGCCGAGGGCGGCGCTGATCACGGAGTGGCGGTCGTCGCCGGGCAGCGACGTGCAGGAGTGGGCGGACGGGACGAGCGGACCGATGGTGAGCGGTGGCGCGGTGAGCCGTGCGCCGTTGGAGCGGGCGTCGAAGACGGGCGCGGTGAAGGTCACAGAGGTGCAGCCCGGCAAGTCGACACCGACCGGGTCGCTGATCGCCGAGGCGCACACCTGATACGTACCGCCGTTGATCGAGGTGACCCGGACAGTGGCGGTGCAGTCCCGCTGCCCGGCGGCCAGGTCGCCGTGCACGGTCACCGTGCCGTCTCCGGCGTCCGCGGTGGCCGTTGCGGTGCCGCAGTCCGTGGTGGCGCTGTCGTCGGCGAGCCTGAGTCCGGCGGGGAGTTGGGCGTTGAAGGACCAGCCGTCCTTGGCGGCCAGTTCGCTGGTGTTGGTGACGGTGAAGGTGAGGGTGCTGGGCGCGCCGACGGGCAACTGCGTGGGCGCGAAGCCCTGGTCGAGCTGCGGAGTGGCGTCCAGCAGGCGGACGTTGTCGATCGCGCCGTCATTTCCGCCGCCGCTGGCCTGTTCGTTGACCAGCCGGATGCCCGCCGAGTCACCGGTGAACAGCACCGAGCCATTGCTCGCGTACGTGCCCACCGAGGTGCCGCCGATGACCGCGCCCGGGTTCTGGCAGGGGTCGATGGGCGAGCTGAAAGCGGCGCGGGCCGTTCCGCCGTCGAGCAGGTAGAAGGCGAGCAGCGGGTGGCTGGCGAAGCAGTTCTGCGCCGCCGCGTCCACCGAGAAGGTCAGGAAACGGTGGTCCGCGCTCAGCGGGATCGGCTGTACGGTCTCCAACTCCGTACGACCCGCGCCCGGATCGGCCGAGGTGTAGGCGGTGAGAGAGTGGTTGGTGGCCGCGTCACCGCCTGACCAGGTCCCCAGCGCCGAGGCCATCTGCTTGTTCTGAGCCCAGTAGCTGCCGCAGTAGACGCCCGCCGGGGGAACCGCAGGTGCCTGCTGCGACACCAGCAGGCCATTGCAGGCGGTCAGCCACGCCGGATCCGCCGTGTACGTCTCGGCCGCCGGCCCGGCACCTGTGTAGTCCGGCAGCGATGTCACCGCCGGCCCCTGGCCGTTCTCGAAATCCTCGGTGAACACCGTCGTCGGTGCGCTCGGTGTCCCGGGCCGCCCGGGCGCGTTCGCCGCGGCCGATCCGCTCGCGACCAGCGATCCCGCCGCCAGCACGGTGACACCCAACAGCGCCGTCACCACCCGGCGCCCCCACCGTGCGCGTGCTGACCCCACGTCAGCCTCCCCCATGCCGGTTTCTGCCAGGCCGAAACGCTTCATCCACAACCCCCTTCGTACGGACATTCCAGAGCACCCCGTCCCCTCGGGTCGGCACACCATGCCGACGCGAGGAACGCCTGCGGCCACCTTCCACGCCCGGCGTTGGTGCGCACATCGGCGCGCACCAACGCCTCGGATGCACACACAGGACCACGCGCCGCACAAGCCGGTGCGTGCTGCCACAAGCCCCCCGTCCGCGCACGGTCGGAGTGCCCCAAAAGGTTTGATCAGCCCACCACACCGTCACGCGTGAACATCCGGGCGCGTGCCGCGGAGTCGGCACTCCAGGCGGGCGGCCATCAGGATGGACAGGCGTCCTCGGTGCCGGTACACCGGATCGCCATGAATCCGGCGGACACGCCGCCTTCCAGGACCCGTTGGTCCCGCGCCCCCCCGAGACCAGCGCGTGCAGCAGGTATGCGCAGCCGACGGCGACGCCGTCCTGGTCGTGGTCGCTGCCCACGCGGCCGACGCCTACACCGTCGTCCGTCACCTCAAGCACGCTGAGGTCGCAGGGTGCACCGCCCGGCACCCGGGCTTCGCAGGTACGGAAGGGGCTGGTTCGCACCGCCTCCTGGAAGGCCGGGGCTTCGACGGGGATTCGGGCGCCCGCCAGAAGGCGGACCTGACGGCAGCCGGATGCCGGTGCCGTTGGCCAGGTCAGAGGCCTGTGGTGGCGTCCCAGAAGAGGTGCAGGGAGCCGGCCTGGGTGCCCGCCGAGGTGAATTCGCCGGTCATCGCCCGGACGGTGGCGGGGTCGACAGCGATCGCTACCACGGCGGCGGGCCGTTTCCCGAGCCCGCGGTGTTGCGCAGTGGCCGCGCGAGCGGTCAGAACAGGGCGTCGCCGTCGGACAGACTCACGTGCCCACCGGTGTCGTACACACCCTCCGAGGTACCCGCCGAGTAGACGCGCAACTCGCCCGCCGCGCCAGTGACCGGCTCGGTGGCGGCGACCAGGTCAGGCAGGACGTCCCCGGTCAGGTCACCGATGCCGAGCAGCGTCGTGAAGGGCTTCCAGCCGCCGGTGCCCGCCAGCGTCCGGGTGCCGAGGCGGCCGTGGCCGTCGCCTGGGTAGAGCCACAGCTTGCCCGTCGCCAACTCCGTGACGAGGAGATCGGGGTGTCCATCGCCGGTCACATCGCCGGGCGCCGCGAAGGCCCCCATGGCGTTCCACCCCGGGCCGACCAGCACCCGGGCGCCGAAGGTGCCGTCGCCCTTGCCCGGATACATCCACAGCTTCCCGGTGCTGTCGCGCGCCAGCAGATCGCCCTTGCCGTCGCCGTCGAGGTCCCCGGAAGCAGTGATCGCGGTCATGGAATTCCATCCGGTGCCGACCGACGTGCGCGCGGCGAACGTGCCCCGGCCGGTGCCCGGGTAGACCCACAGCCGCCCCGAGGTGTCGCGGGCGAGCAGGTCCTCGGTCCCGTCACCGTTGAGGTCGCCGTGCCGGGTCAGCTCCGACATCGAATTCCAGCCGGAGCCCTCCAGCGCACCGGTTCCGTCACCGGGCAGCCGCCACAGCTTCCCCGAGTACGTCCGCAGGAGCAGGTCTTCCCGGCCGTCGCGGTTGAGATCACCGAACGGCTGGGCGGGGCGCTTGAAGACGCCGTACGGAGCGACCCACGGCAGGTATTCGGGGCCGCCCTGGCACTCGCGCATGGTGCGCGCCCAGCGCAGGGAACTCAGATTCCGGTCCAGCGTGGAAGCCTTGCTGGTGAATGCCGACAGCTCCCACCGGTCGTTCCCGGTCCCCGAGGTGTTCGCCACGACGTCCTGGACGGCGTCGAGGTACTGGTAGTCGGCGAGGCTGTACATGCACAGGTAGGGCAGGCCGGTGCGGTTGTAGACCGAGGACGCCTTGTCGTCCCACGCGCCGAGCGCGGACTGCGGGGACGTGAAGGACGTCATCGCCCCCTGACCGCCCGGCTGGTCGAAGAGGCAGACGGCACCCTGCGGACAGCGGTCGTAACCGGTCGCCGCCTGAGCGGGAATGATGCCGGCGGCGACCGTACCCAACGCGACGGCAGTGGTCAGCACGGTCGCGCGAAGGGAGAAATGAAATGGCGTGTGCATACCGGCCCCCAAAGGAACGTCCGGCCCGTTCTGTCCCGGGCTGCCCAGCACACGCTAGCGACCACGGATGCGGCTCATACGACGGTCCGATATATCTCTGCCTCTAGGCGCGAAGGCCGCATCGAGGCCGCAGCCAGACGCGGCGGAGCCGCCGAACGGGCAGGGGCGGCGCCGCGTCTGCCGGCGGAGCAGCGCCACCCGGTCCTTGGCCGGACCAGGAACCGCCGGTGTGCGGCCGACCTCTTCGACGCCGGCATCAGAGGGCCGGTGTGTGCGGCTCTCGACATGCTCACAGCCGTACGGCCCGCCTCTCGTCGTAGCCGAGGTACCCGGACCAGTGATGCCACGGCACGGAACCCGCCACAACGTCGACGGGTATCCACTGATCTCACAGGGTCCACGGGGCAATATCGTCGTGAACCCGGATGACTGCCGCGGCTTGACGACGCGGCACGCCTCCGCCGCGTGCTGCGGGGCGACACCCGATGGAGGACTGAACCAGGCCTGCGCTTGCGGGACACTGATCGCGACCCTCTGCTCCGACTGCTGCCTGCCGTACGAGCTGCACCTCTCCCCCGCCCACGTACGGGTCGTGTCACCGCCGGTCCGGCTCACATCTGACGGCACCCACACACCACGGACCATGTCGGACCGGTATCGCCATGGCTCGCCCGGCGTATCCGGCGCCGATCGGCAGGTCGGGGCGGCTCCTACCGGAACCAGCCGTCAGCGGGCGCGGTCCGCGAGAACGCCTCCAGGTCACGGTCGAGTTCACGCTGGATCGTTTCTGCCGCCTTCCTGACGGCCGCGGGTACGTCGCCGCGTTCGGCGATCAGCTGGTCGTAGATCGATGTCGTCGAATCGGCGTCCATGCGATGGGCTCCTTCGGACTTGTGTCGTCCGCCCCCGTGGCGATCGGCTGCCGAGTCTACGCAGCATCCCCGCGCCGCGGATCGTCCCGCCGTGATTCGGCCTTCCGCCGCCGGCTCCCCGCCTTCCGGCCGTCGGCGACGAGGGTGGTGAGAACCGCGCCGATGAAGAACGCACAGATGCTGGCTTCCGCTGTCCGACCGGAGCCCTGGCGACCGCGCCGCTCGTACCGTGCTGACGCTGTTCGACGGCGGCGGTCTCCGAGTGGCGCAGGTCGAAAGCCGGGGTGTCCGGGTGCGGGTTCGGCGGGGGGCAGCCCGCAGCCCGGCGGATCCGTGAACGTGGGTGACGGTCAGGCCGAACCGTCGTCGCCGGGGAGAAGCGGGCGCATGAAGGTGCGTTCGTAGCGCAGCACACATCCGGACTCGTCCCGGATGCGGTCCGCCTCGATGAATTCCGGGTCGCGGCCGAACAGTTGCCGGTACTCCTCGTAGGCCGCCAGACCGGGGAAGCTGAACAAGGCCAGGGCCTCGTCGCTCGCTCCTTCCGCGGGAAGGAAGTAACCGTGATGCGTGCCGCCGTGCGCCTGCACCAGTGCCATCCAGCGTCGGGCGAACTGTTCGAAGGCCGTGATCTTCTTCGGGTCGACGGTGTACCGCACCACGCATGTGATCATGTGTCAAGATTAGCCCGCGAATGGCGTGCCGCTGTTGAAGGCCGGTGCGTACGAGGGGCGCGGTCACCGGACGCGCCGGAGCCTGCCGGGCGTTGTCGGCAGGCTCTAGGTCGTGCACGCTCGTCACGCGGCTGTGTTCCCCTCGGTCAGTAGGAACCGGTGGTGCCGCTGTAGATGGTGAACCCGGTGTCGTTCGTTCCGGTGGCGTGCGACGTCAGTCCCCCGTCGTAGAGCATCGGGGTGTAACAGCTGGTCGCGCCACCGCAGTAGGTGCGGATGCCGGCGCCGTCGGATTCCCGGTAGATCAGGGCCGAGCCTCCGGCGTTGTCCGCGGTGCGCGGCGCAGCGCCCTGGATGTGTGCCCACACGGTGCGGCAGTGGGGGCTGTAGCGCAGCAGAATCGTCGCACCGCCTCCGACGTTCGCCGAACTGGCGGTGATGGCGTCGCTGTTGCAACCGGAGGCGGACGGGTCCTGGTTGTCGTACGGATAGCTGCCGACACCGGCAGACGCCGGCCCCGCGCCGATGAGGGTCATCGCGGCGCAGGCCGCCCCTGATAAGCCGAGGGCGATCGCGCGTTTTCTCGTTCTCATGACGGTCTCCTTCCGATCCCTGGAGCGCTTTCGCCCCTCCTGTCCCACCAGTAGGTGCTCAAACACCCGTGAATCGGAGCAATATGGCCCCGTAGGGGGAACCGACGAGCCGCGCGCGCCGTGGACTCGGCGCACGGTTACACTCCGGTGCCGAACGGATCGGCGTCTGACGTCGGGCACCGGAGGTTCATCACCATGGCGGCAAGCCGCGCGGACGCTCGTGTACGCCACCCCAGGCACCAGCGCCGCGGCGAGGCGCGGCTCCCCGCAGTGATCGCCACGCTCGCCGCCATCGCTCTCTACCTGGCGCTGCCGCAACGGCTGCTGATCGCGCCCCGGTTCGTCCTGCCCGCCCTGGAACTGCTCCTGCTCGTGCCCCTTATCGCCATCAACCCCCGGCGGCTGACCCGGCAGACCCGGATGTTCCGGATCCTGTCCCTCACGCTGGTGCTGATCATCGCGGCCAGCAATCTCACCGCTCTGGGCATCCTCGTCCACCAGCTCGTCTCCGCGGGCGTCAAAGACGGCAAGTCCTTGTTGGTGGCGGCGTTGCAGGTGTGGCTGACCAACATCATCGTCTTCGGCCTGGCCTACTGGGAACTCGACCGCGGCGGCCCTGTGGCGCGTACTCAGGCCGCACGGGAAGACCTGCCACTGGCGGACTTCCGCTTCTCGCAGGACGAGAACGGTGACACCGTCCAGGAAGTCGCCGACGGCGCCAGCGCCACCTCCGACTGGGTGCCGACCCTCGTCGACTACCTCTACATCTCGGTGACGAACTCCACCGCGTTCAGCCCGACCGACACGATGCCGCTGTCCACCCGGGCCAAACTCCTCATGAGCATCGAGAGCATCTCCGCGCTCATCACCTCACTGCTGGTCATCGCACGAGCCGTCAGCATCCTCCACTGACCCTTCCGGCCGCGCCATGGCGGGCCAACTGTCCGTGGTCAGGCGGTGATGTTCCGTGCGGGTGGCCGGTGGAAGCGCACTCGGCGGGGCGGAACGGAGTGGAACCGCCGTCCGGGGTTAGATGCCGAGAGTGAAGAGAACCGGATGGGTCGTCGCGCTGGTGCTGGTGGCCGCGGCGGCTGTGTGCGCGGCGGTGTGGCTCTCGCCATGGTGGTGGATCGGGGCGGCGCCCTTGGCAGCCCTCGGCGGACTAGGGGTGTGGGACCTCACCCAGCGGCGGCATTCGGTCCTCCGCAATTACCCCGTGATCGGGCACGCCCGGTACCTGCTGGAGAAGATCCGCCCCGAACTGCAGCAGTACTTCATCGAGCGGAACTTCGACGGACGGCCGTTCGACCGGGACGTACGCACCATCGTGTACGAGCGCGCGAAGGGCACCGACGCCGAGGAGCCGTACGGCACCGAGACCGACGTCTACGCGGCGGGCCACGAGTTCCTGGTGCCGTCGATGGCCCCGCGACCGGTGCCGGACAGTCCGCCGCGCGTACGCATCGGCGGCCCCGACTGCAGCAAGCCGTACGACATGGCGCTGCTCAATGTGTCGGCGATGAGCTTCGGGTCGCTGTCCTCGAACGCGATCCTCGCCCTGAACGGCGGCGCGGCTGCCGGCGGATTCGCGCACGACACGGGCGAGGGCGGCCTGTCCGAGTACCACTTGCGTCCCGGTGGCGACCTGGTCTGGGAGATCGGCACCGGCTACTTCGGGTGCCGCACCGGCGACGGTGACTTCGACGCCGGGGAATTCACCGAGAAGGCGGCCCACGAGCACGTCAAATGCGTGTCGCTCAAGCTCTCCCAGGGAGCCAAGCCGGGGATCGGCGGAGTCCTGCCCGGGGCCAAGGTCAACGCGGAGATCGCCCGCGTCCGGGACGTCCCGCAGGGCGAGACGGTCGTCTCGCCGCCCTATCACCGGGTGTTCTCCACACCGCGCGAACTCGTGCGGTTCATCGCCCGGATGCGGGAGCTGTCGGGCGGGAAGCCGGCCGGCTTCAAGCTCTGCGTGGGCTCTCGTCGGCAGTTCCTGGCCGTCTGCAAAGCGATGGTCGAGGAAGGCACCGCGCCCGACTTCATCATCGTGGACGGCGCGGAGGGCGGCACCGGGGCGGCACCGTTGGAGTTCGCCGACAATGTCGGGACGCCGCTCACCGAGGGCTTGATCACCGTGCACAACGCACTGGTGGGCGCGGGCCTGCGCGATCGGATCCGGATCGGTGCGAGCGGCAAGATCGCCACCGGCAGCGACCTGGTCAAGCGGCTCCTCCAGGGCGCCGACTACGGCAACGCGGCCCGCGCCATGATGTTCGCCGTCGGATGCATCCAGGCCCAGCGCTGCCACACCAACACCTGCCCCGTCGGCGTCACCACCCAGGATCCGCGCCGGGCCCGTGCCCTCGACGTCGGGGACAAGACCGAACGGGTCCGGCGTTTGCAGGAGTCGACCGTGGCCAGTGCTCTGGAGATCATGGCGGCCATGGGCGTCACCGACCCCGCGGACCTGCGTCCGCACATGCTGCGTCGGCGCGTCGACCCGCACACGGTCCGCCCGTACGACGAGCTCTACGAGTGGCTTGCCCCGGGGCAGCTGTTCGCCGAGCCGCCTCGATCCTGGGCCGCTGACTGGTCCGCCGCCGACCCCGACCGTTTCGGCATCTGACACATCGCCCGGCCGTACGTCGCCCCGGTCCCTCCTTCGCCCACCGCTCCACCGTCCGCACGTCCCCCACCGCTCCACCGTCCGCACGTACTCACTGCTCCACCGTCCGCCCCCTTCCCCACCGCACCGCCGGAGGACCCCCGTGGCCAGAACCGTTGCCCGCGTCATCGTGGACGCACTGAGCGAACTTGGCGTCAGCCAGGTGTTCGGCGTCGTCGGCGACGCACTGAACCCACTGACCGACGCCATCCGCACCACCGACGACATCGCGTGGGTGGGCTGCCGGCACGAAGAGGCCGCCGCGTTCGCCGCCGGCGCCCAGTCACAGCTCACCGGACGGCTCGGGGTCTGCATGGGCACGGTCGGCCCCGGTTCGATCCACCTGCTCAACGGCCTCTACGACGCCGCGAAGAGCCGCACTCCCGTACTCGCCATCGCCGGCCAGGTTCCGCTGACCGAGCTGGGCAGCGATTACTTCCAGGAGGTCGACAACGACGCGCTCTTCGACGACGTCGCCGTCTTCCGCGCCACGATCACCTCGCCCGACCAGCTTCCGCTGCTGCTGGAAACTGCGGTACGCAATGCCCTGGGGCGCAAGGGAGTCGCCGTCCTCACGGTCCCGGGCGACATCGGTGACCGCGAGTTGGGAGCCGACCGCCCGGCCCGCTTCTCGCTCAGCTCACCGACCACCCGTCCCGAGGAGGACGCGGTGCGCAGGGCGGCCGAGCTGCTGGACCGGGCCGACCGCGTCACGATGCTGGTCGGCAAGGGTTCCCGTGCCGCTCGCGAGGACGTCCTCGCGCTCGCCGACCGCCTGGCGGCGCCCATGGTGCTCACGCTGAAGGCCAAGGAGGGCCTGGAGGGCGACAATCCGTTCCAGGTCGGCCAGACCGGTCTGATCGGGAACCCGGCGGCGGCCTCGGCACTGGAGGACGCGGACGTCCTGCTGATGCTCGGCACCGACTTCCCTTACCGCGACTGGTATCCCGACGGCCTGACCGTCATTCAGGTCGACACCGAGCCCGCGCACATCGGACGCCGCGTTCCGGTGGACGTCGCTCTGGTGGGCGACGTCGGCGCTGCGGTGCGCGATCTGCTGGCCCGGCTGCCCGCGGGCCGGTCCGGTACGGACAAGGAGCGCGACCGTGGGCACCTGGAGAAGTCCCGCGAGCGCTTCGCCGCCTGGCGGGAGGGCCAGGCCCGGCTCGCCGCTCCCGGCCACGACAAGGGCCTGGTCGGAAAGGTGCGTTCGGTCTTCGACAACAGGGACCACGACATCCGCCCCGAGGCCCTCGCGGCAGCTGTGGACCGTGCCGCTGCGGATGATGCGATCTTCACCTCCGACACGGGCATGGCCACCGTGTGGCTCTCCCGGTTCGTCGAGATGCGCGGCGCGCGCCGGCTGCTCGGATCGTTCAACCTCGGCTCGATGGCCAACGCCATGCCGCAGGCCATCGGCGCCCAGATCCTGGACCGCGACCGCCAAGTCGTGGCGTTCTGCGGCGACGGGGGGCTGAGCATGCTGCTCGGCGACCTGATCACGCTCAAGACCAACGAACTGCCCGTCAAGCTCGTCGTCTTCGACAACCGCCGGTTGGGCATGGTCAAGCTTGAGCAGGAGCAGGCAGGGCTGCCGGAGTTCGGCACCACTCTGGAAAACCCCGACTTCGCGGCCGTCGCCACCGCGATGGGCATCACCGGCATCCGCGTCACCGACCCGAAGGAGCTGGACGACGCCGTCCGTACCGCCTTCGCCACCCCCGGTCCCGTCCTCCTCGACGTCCTCACCAACCCCGAAGAGGTCGCGGTACCCGCCAAGCCCACCGTGGAGCAGGGCTGGGGCTTCGCCGTCGCCAAGATGAAGGAACTGGTCCGCAGCCGCGGTGACGACAGCTGAGCGACGCTTCCTGGCCGTCGCCCGCCGGACGGGCGGGCGACGCGCGCGGGTCAGAGGTTGGTAACCAGAATCCAGACAGCGACAGCGAGGAACACGACCCCGGTGACGCGCTGCACCGCATAACCCTTGCGGGTCGGCTCGGTGCCGTCGGGATCCTTCACCCAACCGCGTTGCAGGCGCCGGTTCATCTGCCACAGAAGCTGTGGGCGCACGACCTGGACGAGTCCCATGGCGAGCATCAAGCACAAGATGACGATGAACACATATCCCCCTCGAACCTCATCGGACACCACGTCACGTCCGTCACGTCCGGCGGTCGGCGCGTCCGGACCGCCTTGCACGCCTACCCCGGTTTTCGCACCTGCTGCCCGGCTTTCCCGCGGCGGCAGCGGGACGTGAGACGTTCTTCGTCCCCTCGCGTCATCGGCCGTCCTGCGGCGCGTGGAAATCGGCACCAAGCCGCGGACCGCACGGCGACGAATGCGGGGTGCGCCCGACCACAGAGCCAGCATTCCCACAACGCCGCTGGAGCCCCACTCGCCTCAGCGGATGCGCCGCGCGGATCGTTGGGTTCGCTGGGTGCTGGGTGCGTTGGGCGGGCTGCTGGCGGCGGCCGCGTCGCTCGGTGTGGGCGAGTCGGTCTCGGCGGCGGCCCGTCCGGAGGCGAGCCCGGTGACGGCGGTCGGTGGCGCGGTCATCGACCGCACTCCGGCGTCGCTCAAGGACTACGCCGTACGGCACTTCGGCACGAACGACAAGCTTGTGCTGCAGCTGGGCATCGTCGTGATCCTCGCCCTGTTCGCGCTGGCGCTGGGGGTCATGTCGCTGTGGCTGCGGCGTACGGGCTGCGCGGGCGTACTCCTCTTCGGGGCGATCGGCGCCGTCGCCGCGTGGAGCCGACCGAACAACCATCGATGGGACGCGGTGCCGTCGATCGTCGGTGCGCTGGCCGAGGCCGCCGTACTTCCCCTGGCGGTCAGTGCCTGTTCCAGCGACGACGACGGCAAGGACGACTCGGCGGCCTCGCCGAGCAGCTCCGCCATGGCGACCACGGCCGCGCCCACCACGCAGGCGGCCACCTCGTCCGCCGCGGCGATGGATGCGCACTTCGGATCGGGCTGCGCCTCGGTGCCGAAGAACGGCGCGGGCAGCTACGACGGCATGGCCAAGGACCCGGTGGCCACCGCGGCCTCGCACAACCCGGCGCTGTCCACGCTCGTCGCGGCCGTACAGAAGGCCGGCCTGGTGGACACGCTCAACAACGCGCAGAACATCACCGTGTTCGCGCCCACCAACGATGCTTTCGCGAAGATCCCGAAGGCACAGCTCGACAAGGTCCTGGCCGACAAGGCCACGCTCACCAAGATCCTGACGTACCACGTCGTCGGTCAGCCGGTGAAGGCTCCCGACGGCCTGGCCAAGGGCACGTACACCACGCTGGAGAAGGGAACGCTGACCACCGCCGGTTCCGGCGAGTCGTACAAGGTCAACGACACCGCCAACGTCGTCTGCGGCAACGTGTCCACCGCCAACGCGACGGTTCAGATCATCGACACCGTGCTGATGCCGAAGTAGGACGGACCCCGTCGCGCCACGGCCGGCCCCCGGCGTACACGGCGTGGAGGATCGTGGCGAGCAGTGCTGCGGGCCCGGATGGCCGAACACGTTTCGTGTCTCGGCCATCCGGGCGGCGCTGACGGCAGCGGCTGCCATGCCCCAGGAGGGGTGCCAGGTCTGCCCCCGTGTTCCGCTAGCGGGTGGCGTGTGCGGCGGCACGCGCGAGCGTCGTCGCCGCCTCGGAGCGGGCCTTCTTGCTCGCCTTGCGGTCCGCCAGCACCTTCGCCGCCGCGGTCAGCACCTTCTTGCCCGGCATGCGCGGCGTCGCGGACTTCTTCTGCGACAACGCGCTCCCGGCAGCCGTCTTCTCCGACTTGGTGCTCTTCGCCGCACGTACGGTCTTGCCCGCCGCCGACGCCGCCTTGGCCTTCGTGGCCTTGCCACTGCCCGTACCGCTCTTCTTGCCGGCCTTCTGCGACAGGGCACTTGCCGCCGCGGTCTTCCCGGCCTTCCCCGCAGAACCCTTGCCCCGGACCGTCTTCGCCGCCGCGGCGGCGGCCTTCGGGTGCGTCGACTTCTTCGCCATGATCGCTCACCTCTCCGATGTCGGTACCTGACCGCTCGCCTACCCCCGCTCACCGCCCTAAGCGAACCGTGCGAGCCGCCCGGCCCGCACGGCCCGCGCGGCCGGTCATGATTCAGGCACCGTCTTCGAGTTCGGCACGCAGGCCGGCGAGGCCGCTACGAATACGGGACTTGGCCGTACCTAACGGGACACCGAGCAGGTGCGCGGTCCGCTCGTGCGTGTGTCCGGTGTAGAAGGCGAGTTGGACGGCTTCACGCTGGAGGTCGGTCAGCCCGGCCAGCGCACGGCCCATCGCGCCGCGGTCCAGACGCTCCTGGACGGTGTCCTCGACCGGGCGATCGGACGACGTCACATGTGCGCCGGCGGCATAGAGGTCGTGGCGGCGTAGGGCGGCCGCCCGGCGCAGGTGATCGGTCGTGCGGCGGCGGGCGATGGTGACGATCCAGGCCAGTGCGCTGCCTCGGTCCGGCCGGAAGTCCCCGGCTTTGGTCCACAGCTCGGTCATCACGTCCTGGGCGACGTCCTCGACGTCGGCCCGGCTGCTCAGCCGGGGTCGGATCACGGCCAGAAGTACGGGGAGGACGGTCACGTAGAGATCGGTGAACGCCTTGTGGTCGCCGTCGGCGACTGCCAACAGCCCGCAGTCGAGCCGGTGACTCCCCTGGTCGCCGCGAAGGTTGCCGCAGTCATGGGGAGTACCGGGCTGACCGTGCTGAAGTTCGCTCGGGCAGCCCGGTCCGGTGTCCGATCCGCAGCACCCGACAAGCGTGCGGACGCACATATGGGAGCGGTTTGCGTCAGTGCCAGGTCATCCAGCTGTTGTCCCAGCCATGTGCCCAGGCGCCACCGTGACTGTCGTTGACACAGGTGTTGCCGAAGGCGGGGTTGAGGGCGCCGATCAGGTTGAGCGAGTTGCCGCAGGCGTTGACCGGGATGTCGATCGGGATCTGGATGAGGTTGCCCGACAGGACGCCCGGTGAACCGACCGCGGCACCGGTGGCTCCGGAGTCCGCTGCGGCCACGCCGCTCGCGGCGAGGATGATGCCACCGGCCAGCGCACCCAGTACCGCACCCTTGCGCATCAGTTTCATGACGGCTCCTTCGATTCCTTCGCATCAGGTGGTGTCCGGCGGCGTTCGGATACCTCGCGCCGTCGGACGGAACGCAGAGGGTTCGTCCCCGACGGCGCTCTGGACGGGTGCGGTGCGCGGGATCCACTCGAATGGACGCAGTTCGTACGGCTGTGCCTGTCCCGCAGGCCGCGAGAGTCACTCGCATGCCCCGTGGGACGCCGCTGGCGGACCGCTATGAGAGGTGAAGGCCGTGGACGGGGCCGACCCGACGGCTCGCCGATGACGGAAGAGCGTCGGCGCGCGGGCAATCCTCTGCCGTACCGGTGACGAATCCCCCTATGTGAGGATCACAGGGCTTCCCTCGATCGTGGCACCGGCCGGAAGAGCACACCGATGGGCGTGAGCCAGTTCAGCAATTTCATCGACAATCTGCTGTGCGACGCGGCCGACGGGGCGACTGCCGATCTGGTCGACCCGACGACCGGCCTCGTGGTCGCCGCCGTGCCGGAAAGCGGCGCGCGTGACGTGGACCGTGCGGCCGATGCCGCCGCCCGCGCCTTCGCCCACTGGCGCACCACCGACGCCGAGCGGCGCAGCAAGGCGCTGTGCGAGATGGCAGCGGGTGTCGAATCCCGGGCGGACAGCCTCGTCAGCGCGGGCTCGCTCGGCACAGGCCAGTGGCACCTGTCGGTGAGCCGGGACGAGGTGTCGGAGCTCGCACGACGTATTCGGCTGACCGCCGGGGAGATCCTTCGCCGCAGCTCCGGGGACGTCGAAGCGTTCGCGCCGTCGTTGACGTCCTCGGCGCGGTACGAGCCCCTCGGCGTCGTGGTGCATCTGGGCGGATCCCACCGTCCTTTCGACGAACTCGGCACACGGGTCGTCCCGGCGCTGGCCGCGGGAAACACCGTCGTTCTCAAACCCGCCGGCGCCGCCGTCCCGTCCGCGCTCGCGGTGGCCGAGTCGGCGGCCGAGATCCTGCCGCCCGGCGTTCTCAATGTCGTGTGCGGCGGACACCGCACCGGAAACCTGCTGGCCGCTCACGATGTCCCGGCGCTGGTCACCATGTGCGGCTCACGCGCCGCTGCCAGGGAGGTGGCCGCGCGGGCGGCAGGTGCTCTCACCCGCACGCATCTCGACTTCAGGGGCACGTCCCTGGCCGTCGTACTCGAGAACGCGGACCCGCACGCGGCGGCGGAGGTGCTCGCCGAGGCTGCGTTCGCCGAGGCCGGACAGAGCTCCACCTCCATCTCCCGGATCCTGGTCAGCAGCGACCTCGTTCTCGAATTCACTGCGGCCCTGGTGAAGCGGGCCGAGGCGCAGCTCTCCCGTGTGCCGGGCGGTCCACCGGTCTGCGGACCGCTGCTCGGCCGCGGCCGCCTCGACAGCGCTGTGGAACTCCTGGGCCGGATGCCCTCGCACACCAGAGTGCTCGCCGGCGGACGGGTGCATGACGGACCCGGCTGCTACCTCGAACCCACCGTCGTCGCCGACATCCGGCAGGACGACGAGCTGGGCCACGCCGACATCCTCGGCCCCGTCGTCGGCATCCAGACATTCGCCGGGTCGCGGCGTGCGATGGACGCCGCCAACGCGATACCGCACCGCCGCACCGCCTCTGCGTGGTCGACGGACACGGTCGCCGCCACTGATTTCGCGCGCGAGTTGGCCTTCCCCCACGTATGGGTGAACACCCACCCGCGCACCTCCGCCGCCCCGTCTCCCTACCAGGACGTGACGCCTGTAGCCGCGGACCTGGACCGTTGCACCCGCCTCCGCTACGTCACCCGGCAGACCCCGCCACTGACCGTCTGACGCGGCGGGGCTCAGGTGGCGGCGGGGCGCCAGAGTGTGGGCGAGGAGGCTTCGGTGAGGTCGGCGCCGGTGTCGGCGTCACGCCGGGAGCGGCCGGTGCCGTGCCAGTCCAGGCAGATCACGGTGGCGTCGTCCTGCAGGTGGCCGTCGGAGGCGTCGACGACCATACCGATCAGGGCACGGGCCGCCTCCCGGGGATGCAGTTCCCGGGTGCGGATGATCATGCCCGGCAGGTCCAGGGCTTTGGCGTTGCGTTCCAGCATGCCGTCGGTGAGCATGACCAGCCGGTCGCCGGGCCGCAGGTCCAGGGCCTGCACCTGATACGTGTGCGCGGTCTCGACGCCGAAGGGCATGTCCACCTTGGGGTGGATCCGCTCCACGGCGCCGTCGCGCAGCCGTAGCGGCCAGGGATGCCCGGCGTTGACGAATTCGGTGCTGCCGTCCCGCAGGCTGATCCGCAGCAGCTGGCCGGTCACGTACCCCTGGCCGGTCTGTTCGCGCATGGCGCGGTCGGCCTGGTCCGCCTGCTCCAGCAGGTCGGCGCCCGCGCGGCGGGCCCGGCGCAGGGCGCCGACCACGAGCGTGGCCAGCAACGCGGCGCGGACGTCGTGACCCATGGCGTCGGTGATCGACAGCTGTACGGTGTCGCGGTCCAGGACATAGTCGAAGGTGTCGCCTCCCACGTGGTCGGCCGGTTCCAGCGCCCCGGAGACCGCGAACTGGGCGGCCTCGCAGGTCAGCGACGACGGGAGCAACCGGTGCTGGATCTCCGCGGCCAGACTCAGCGGCAGGGTCCGCCGGCCCCACTGGTACAGGTCGGTGAAGGGTCGGTTGGCGATGACGATGTACGCCAGGGCGTGTGCCGCCGCGCCGATCTCCCGCAGTACCGCGGCGTCCGGTGCCTCGGGCAGGAACAGCTCCAGCAGGCCGATGGCGTCGCCGCGGTTGGTCACCGGGGCCACCACCTGCACCGGTGTTCCCGATCCCTTGTCCTCCACCCTCGGGCGCTGGGTGCGGATCACATCGTCGTACAGGGTGCCGTTCAGGGGGATACGTCGGGCAGGCTCGCCGGTCTCGACACTCCCAGCCGCGCCCAGCCGTACTACCGAACTGCCGGTGAAATCCGTGATCAGGAAGGAGACGGCGACAGCTCCGAGCCGGTCCTTGAGGATCCGCGCGACCACATCGAGGGATTCCACCGGCGGCGCGGTCTCCGCGGCCTGCAGCACCTCCGCGATCGACATCGCGGCGGCCTCGCGGCCCGGGACCGTGTCCCGGTGAGGGACACGCCCGGCTCGGGCGCTCGCCCCGTTCCTCGTCATGTTCCGCGTCTCCTCGCTGCTCGACGACACCAGGTCCGACCGTCCGACCTCTCCAGGGTCCGTCTGCCCGCGCTCGGCCCGGGTCAACAGACCGCCCTTCCGCAAGATCTCGCCCTCAGCTTCGACCGACCGCCTGCCCACCGCGCGTCGGCTCCCTTGCGCACCGCGCACTGCCCGGCCGCGCATGCGGCGTGATGGCTTCCCGTGGGCGTGGCGCTCCCCCGGCGTCAGCGCGGGGCGCGGCAGGTGACCCGCGAGGTGCCGGTGGTCCTGGCCCGGGGCTACCAGTCGCCCGCGTCCGGGCCGTGTGGCGGCAGCAGGCGCAGCAGGTTCATCAGGGGTTTCTGCCGCGACGCGTCGTCGTCCTGGTCCGGGCCGGCCGCGGGGACGGCAGGGGCGGGAGGATTCGCGGCGAGCAGCCGGTCCACCCCGTCCAGGAGAACCTGGGGGTGATCGAACCCTGCGTCCGGTTCCGCCACCCGGTGCACGGTGAGCCCGGTGAGATCCGCCACGCGGTCCTCGACCCCCGGCGGGTGAGGGCCGGTCAGCAGCAATCCCCCGTGCGCCGCCCGGCGAGCGGTGTCCGGCGGAACCTCACGCAGCACCCGGGCCACGGCATCTCCCACCGCCCGGTATGCGGGACCCATGACCTCGCGCAGTTCGGCCGACGACAGGACGACCGTCTCCGACCGCCGTGGGCATAGGCCGTACCCGATGATCCGCGCCCCGTGAACGGGCCCGGGTTCACGCCCCGGCGGCGACGGGGCGAACGCGCCGCCGTGCACGACGGCCGCCCATGCCTCCTCGTGCCCGACCTCCAGCCGGTGCCTGGTCCACGCGTGCCCGGCCACCGCCTCGGCCAGGCCCAACGCGCCGCCGGGTACCAGGCGGGCCATCCCCACCTCGCGCCCGGCGACAACGGCCACCGAGGTACGCCGCGCGTCCAGATGCACCACGACGCAGGCGCACGGCTCCGTCCCCAGGGCCGCCCCGGCGAGGGCGGCGACCGCCTCGTCCACCACCGTGACCACCGCCTCCGGCCACAGTCCCCGGGCCGCTTCCACCGCCGGCTCCACCCCCGGGTGCGCACCCGCTCCAGGAGCCACGAATACGACCGATCCGGTCGGCGCCCACAGCTGTGCCCGTTTCGCGAACCCGCCCCTCAGGACGTCCGCGGCGAGCGCGTTGTCGGCGCCGGGACCCGGATTCCAGGCCAGTTCGAGCACCACCTGCGAGAACCGGGCACTGCGACCGGTCACCCGCACCCGGATCTCGTCCAGAGCCCACCACAGCAGACCGCCGACCCGCACTCTCGTCCCCGATCCGTCCCGCCCCACCACCGGCCGCATTCCAGGCACCCGTTCACGGATGGGCGCAGGCCGACATGCACAGGAACGGGCTGCCCTCGCCGGGCACGGGAAAGTGTACGGAGAGGGCGTCCGGATCCATATCGAAGATCTCGCCGCGCACCTCGCGGGCCGTGAACGTGCTGACGCCATGGGCCGGTGGGACGAACTCCTCCCCGAGTACGACGATGTGATGCCGCCTCGGACCTCACTTGACCGGCGGAAACGAACCGGCCTGTCCGTAGCCGTACCCGGACCGCGCACGATTTCCCGATCGGCGTGCATACCGACACGGCCGGCGGGCAGGCGAACGATCGGACCCCCAGGCTGTCCCTATCCCCTCGGGGACCGACGGCGAGCAATCGTCGTCCGGCAGCGCCCGGCCCTCCACCCCCCCGGAGGCCGGGCGCACCCATGCCCGGCCGGTGTGCGAGGGAGAACGGCGAGGCCGGTTCGCCGCCATCTGGTTGTCGGCCCCGGACATGAGACGCTGAGGCTCGTGCCGGTGGACCTCGTGGTCAAGGACGCGGAGAAGGCCGAGGAGATCGTCCTGCGGTGCGATCACGCAGAATTCGCCCGGCTCGCGCCCGCCGAACAATCCGAGTTCCTCCCCGGCCCCGCCGACGACTTCGGCTACGACCCCGACCGCGTCATGCTCTGGCCCTACTTCGGGCCCAATGCCGCGATCATCGGCATGAGCACCCCGCGCGCCGCGGTCGACGCCCTCGACCAGGGCCCCGTGACCCGCGAGCGCGTCCCCGCGGGCACCGTGCAGATCCGCCGGGGCGAGCGTGTGGAGGCCACCGACGGCGAGACCGGCCGCGTCCACGGCCTGGTCATCGACCCGGAGAGCGACACCATCACCCATGTGCTGCTCGCCGAAGGGCACTTGTGGGGACGCAAGACCGTCGCCATCCCCCTCGCCGATGTCACGCGCGTCGGCGACACCATCCGGGTCGGACTGAGCAAGGACGAACTCAAGTCCTTGCCCGACGCGGGAGTCGGCACCGTCGAATGATGGCCTGCCGCGTGACCGCGGCCTCCTCGAAACGGTTGCCGACGGTTGCCGCGACGCCGAGCTTCACGGGCGGTTCAGGACGATCGAATTGATCGGTGTCAGGTCGAACATGCCGTTTCCGTGCAGTCCGATGGTGGTCACACAGTTCACGCCGTTGTAGCCGGTGCACAGCTGAGCGGTGGCGTTGAGACTGCCGTACTGGTTGTTGAACACGTCGTGGACGCCGAACTGGTTGTGGAGGTTGTGGGCACCGTAGCTGTAGAAGAAGTCCGTCGGCGTGCTGGTGAGGATGCTCGCGCCCTCGGGATAGATGCAGACCGCCCCGCTGGGGCAGCCGTGAACGGTCCCGTCCGCCGCATGTGCCCCGCCGGTGCCCAATGCCGCCACCGCCGCGGTGACGATGGCGAGCGCGGCGGCTTTCCAGGTGGTCCTGCGCATGATGGTGTCCCTCCGTCCGCGGCCGGGCCCGCCGACCGTCACCGCCGACGCTAGGCCGTCCTCGGGCCGGTTCGACCCTGACGAACATCAGGACCGGCAAGATCGATCCCGCCACCGAGGACCGCTGGGCCGTCGGTCCTCGGGCCGCGATATCGCGTTGTCCCGGCGGGCAGGACCGCTCTAAGGTGACACCACTTCGATCCGACGTTCCTCGGAAGCACGCCGCAGAGCGGGAACGTCCCACCTCAGTGGGGTGCAGAAGGGGCGGCAACTGTCATTGCCGTCCCTTCTTTTCGGAGGTCTCCTTCATGAACGTGGGTATCGGTCTGCCCATCGCCGACCCCGCCGCCTTGCTGACATGGGCCCGGTGCGCGGACGCCGGGCCCTTCAGCACCCTCGGCCTGCTCGACCGGCTCGTCTACGACAATCCTGAACCTCTGGTGGCGCTCGCCGTCCTCGCGGGCGCCACCACCCGCATCCGTCTCCAGACAGAGGTGCTGCTCGCGCCCCTGCGTGATGCCGCCCTCCTCGCCAAGCAGTCCGCCACCTTGGACCGGATGACCGGCGGCCGCCTCGTGCTCGGTCTGGGAATCGGCGGCAGGGGCGACGACCATCAGGTCTCCGGTGTCGACATGCGCACCCGGGGCCGGCGCCTCGACGCCCAGATGGCGGTCATGCGCCGTCTGTGGTCCGGCGAGCCGTACGGGGACGGTGTCGGCCCGATCGGTCCCGCACCCGCCCGACCGGGCGGTCCCGAAGTGCTGTTCGGCGGCTTCAAGCCCGCCGCGATCGCACGCGTCGGCCGCTGGGGCGACGGCTTTCTCGCCGCCGCGCCGCCCTCCTGGGCGGGCGGACTCTTCGACACCGCCCGGGCGTCCTGGAAGCGGTACGGCCGCGAAGGGAAGCCGCGCCTTGTCGCACAGGTGAACGTCGCGCTCGGCCCCGACCGCGTCGTCGACGACGCCCGCACCGCCATGGCCGCGTACTACGCGTTCACCGGCATGGCCGATCGGATGGTGGCGGGCATGCTCACCACGCCGGCCGGGATCCGTACGGCGATCGCCGGCTTCGCCGACCTCGGCGCCGACGAGGTCATGCTGTACTGCTACGGCCGGGATCCGGGCCAGGTAGAGCGCCTCACGGACGTCGTGTGACATCGTCTGACGCCGTGTGACGCCGTGCGCGGGTGATGACCCGCGGGGACGTACCGAGCCGGAACCCGGTGCGCCTCGGCGGCCGGGACGATGCCGGGTGGAGGTTGCAGGACCACTGCAATCCCGGCACCGTCCCGGCTCACAGGAAGATTACCCCGTGCCGCGGAGACGGGCCGGATCACCCGGGAACAATCTCCCGTCGTGGGACGGAGAAAGGGTGGGCCGCCGGATCGGATCCGGCGGCCCACCCTTCGTACTCCGGTTTCGTATTACCAGCGATACCAGCGATGACGGCGCCCACTGGAGTGCGTGCCGCGCATGACGAAGCCCAGCAGCCACAGCACCAGGACGACGACGGCGACCCACCACAGAATCTTCAGCGCGAATCCCGCGCCGAAGAGAATGAGGGCGAGCAGAAGAACGAGAAGCAACGGTCCCATGATTATCAACCTCCGCCGGGCCGCGTTCCCGCCGATTCACGGAATATGCGCGTCGGAACGCTCCCGGGGTGCCGGGGCGCGCCGCCCGGCCTTTCCCGCTCTGCATTGGGGGCCCGTCCACGGGGCAGGAATTCCCTTGTCACATCGGGGTACGGGTGAGGGGCGGCCAGGATGAGCACGAGCCTGACGGAACGCGAACTGCGCATCTTGTCGGACATCGAACGCGGTCTCGCCGCCGACCGGCGCCTGGCCCGCGCCCTCGGCGTGAGCCCGCACCCCGGCCGGATCTGGAGCACCGCCGTGGTGGCCCTCGTCCTCGCGGTCGGTACCGCGACCGCCGTTGTCGCAGCGGTGGGCCTGCACCGGCCGGCACTGTTCGCCGCCGGGACGCTGACGGCCATGGCAGCCGCACTGGCTCTCGCCCGCAGCCGCCGATCCGGTGCTCCGGGACCGGCCCGCTGACCGAGGCGTTGGTCGTGATGCCCACCGGTGCGGGCAAGTCCGCGGTGTAACAGGTGCCCGGCCTGCTGATGACCGGCCCCACGATCGTCGTGTCACCCTTGGTCGCGCTCCAGCGCGACCAAGGTACAGGCGCTCGTCGACCGCGCCGGCACCAACGCGGTCGCCGCGAATTTTCGACCTGGCGGCGTACCACGCCGGGATGTCGTCGGCCGACCGCGACGGCGTGCACGACGGATTCCTCGAAGGCTCGCTGGACGTGGTGGTGGCGACATCCGCCTTCGGCATGGGCATCGACAAGCCAGACGTCCGGTTCGTCCTGCACGCCTCGGTGCCCGGGTCGCTGGACGCCTCCTACCAGGAGATCGGCCGGGCGGGCCGCGAGGGACAGGCGGCTCGCGCGATCCTCGCGTTCCGGGCGAAGGACCTCGCCATGCAACGCTTCTTCGCCGCGGGCTCGGTCGACCCCGACCCGGTGGACCAGGTGGCGAACTCCCTAGAGGACCACGAGGGCCCGTCCGTCCGGGCGAACTGCGCGACGAGACCTATCTGACCGCCAGCCGGGCCACCGCGGTGGTCGACCTCCTGGGTCAGGTCGATGCCGTCCGCACCATGGACAACGGCCGCGTCGCGGCGACCGACCACGTGCCCGCGGCCCGCGTGGCCCAGCAGGCCGTCGAACTCAGCGACGCGCACCAGCAGATGGAGCGCTCCCGCGTCGAGATGATGCGCGGTTACGCGGAGACCGCGAAATGCCGTCGCCGCTTCCTGCTCGGCTACTTCGGCCAGGAACACTCCGACGAGTGCGGCACGTGCGATCGGTGCGTGGCCGCGGACCGTGCCCGCCGTGACGACGGCGGAGGTCCCGACGTCCTGTCCGGCACCGGAGGTAGGGGGCCGGCCCCGCGGACGACTCCTGCGCGGACGAGGAGCACCCCTTCCGGCCCCCGGCATCTGCGTGCTCCATGCGCATTGGGGCGACGGCTCGGTGATGAGCGCCGACGACGGACAGGTGACGGTGCTCTTCGACACCGCCGGCTACCGCACGCTCTCCATCGATGCCGTGCCGAGGAACGGTCTCCTGACCGTCGGATGAGCACCACCCGCCGAGGCCGCCCTGGGCCCGCGGCACCGTGGACCGAGCGGTGGGCGGCGGCCGTCCGGTGCCCCCTGTCAGATGGGGCGCTCCCCCGGCTGAACCGGTCGTGCGCCGGGCGCCTCCCGTCTGCCCGGCGCGCTCACCGCCCACATGCGACACTCGGCGGGTGACCAGGGACGAGCGGACCACCGACCGGTCGCTCGAACGCGTCATCGTGGATCTGCTGGACCGGCGGGGACCGGACTCGTCGATCTGTCCCTCCGATGCCGCCCGGGAGGCGTACGCAGGCCAGGACGACGGGTGGCGTGAGCTGATGGAGCGGACCCGTCAGGCCGCCTGGCGCCTGGCCGACGCCGGTGAGGTCGAGGTCACCAGGGCCGGTCGTCCGATCACCCGGGCCCAGGCTCACGGCCCGATCCGTATCCGGCGGGCCCGCCGCCGAGCGAACGGCTCGTGAGCCCTCGTCGTACGGTGGACCGATCCGCCGCCGCACAGCGACGTCCCGGGACGGTGACGCTCGCGTACGAAGCCGATGAGTGCCCGCCGCCGCGTCGCCAGTGTGCGACGGCGGGCCGGCGGCCCGCCTCCGAGGGGCATTGCGAGGAAACCGGCCGCCGCAGTGTCGTCTCGCCGCGAACGGCGCGATCATGCGGGCGATCGACCACTTGTTCGCAGCGGAGCCTTTCGTGACGGACTCACGGGCAGCCGTTCCGCTGGTCCACGGCACACGGCGGAGTCCTGGCCGGACGACCGGCAAGCGCTCTGCCCCCTTCGGCTGACATCCGTCATGGGACCGCGCGCACGGGGAAGGTCTCGCACATGACCCATGACGAACAGACCCGAAGCCCCGAGGCAGCGAATCGGCGTCCGCCCGGCATGACCGACGCGTCGGTGGAGGCCCTCGGAATCCTCTCGGAGGCTCTGGAGACGGTGGAGCGGGCCCGTGGCAGGCTCTACGACTTCCACCAGCTCACCGGCGGGGCGGACCTGCGGCTGGGCGAGGCGGTGACGCGTCTGCGGGAGGCGGGCCATACCGACCATGCGGATCTGCTCGAACACGAGGTCGTCGGCCGCAATGTGCTGCCGGGTTACTGGACCTTCCAGATGGTCGAGGCGTACGACGACACGTACTACGAACCCTTCCGCCGTATCGAGGAGCGGATCCGCGCGGACCTGGCGGACGGCAGGCGCCATATCCAGGAGGCCGAGATGAAGGAGTCCCGTCGCACCCACGGCCATCCCGACCACTCGGCCCGGCCGCCCGGTCGGGAGTGACCGCTCCGGCGGGGCGGACGGCCCCCGCGACGGAGGCGTTCCCCCGCTCGTCGCAGGCCGGCACGCACCCGGCACCCGGGCTTCCCGGCCCGTCGCCCCGGTGCGGCCGTCACGGCTGCTTGCGACGGTCGGCCCGTAGGTGCCGCAGGCGCGCGGTGAGCAGCCGTATGACGGGCGTACGGGCACGGTGGTCGCACTCGTAACGCAGCAGGACCGCGGTGGCGTCCTCGTCGAGTCCGAGGACGTGACGTTCGATCTCGAGCCGCGGCAGGTGTTTGTAGTCGAGGACGGGAAGTTCCTGCGTCACGGTGGCCGGTGTCGCATCTTCCAGGTCACTCACGCCGATTCGGTCCTCTCCATCGCATTGGGGTGTTCCGCCGTGGGACGGCTGCCCGCTCGGCGTACGGAGACGCCTGGGGGGCGGCGCCCGGCCGCGGACGGGTGGCGCGTCACGATGCAGGATCGGGCGTGGACGTCCTGACCGTGCCCGCCTTGGCCGCGTCCACGGAATCGGCGTAGTCCACGTGCTCGGACACCCCCGTCACCTTGAAGAGCATCCGCACGGGTGGCGCGAGCGGGCCGCTGATGATCAGCCGTCCTCCGCGCGCGGTCAGATCGGTGTGCGCGGTGAGCAGTCCGAGCAGCACGGTGGAGTCGGCGAACACGGTCCCGGACAGGTCCGCGACCACGGTGTCGGCTCCGTCGTCGACCGCGGCCTGCAGTTCCGCGCCGAACTTCTGCGAACCTTCCCAGTCCAGCTCGGCCGCTCCCGCGATCACTACGGTGCGCCGCTCGCCGCTTCTGCCCGCTCGCCCCGCGCCGTTGTCGGTGCCCTGACTCGCCCGACCGCTGCCGCTGTCACCCGTTCTACCGTCCACGCCCGCCCTCACCCTCATCGAAAGAAGCATCGAAATACTGCTGCTCACGGAGCGCGGGAGTACACAGAAAGGCGGCACGACGCTTCGGCGGATCCATGCGCGGCCGTCGACGTCGTGGGGAGCGGTGACGGGCGAAGACTCATCTGCATAGCCGCCCGGAGCAGGGGAATCCGCACCGACAAGTCGGCGCATTCGGACCCCGCCGGTCACCGCACCGGGCAGGGACGGCACCGCGTCGACGGCCCCTGTCGCGTGCCACCACTACGCCCGCCCCCGGAGGAGAGAATTGTCATGAGCGCCACATCCCCTTGGTGCCCGCATGTGCGGCCCTGTCCGGCCATCGGCGCGTCCGACAGCGACTCGGCCGAACCGGTCCTGACCGACCCTTCCACGGGGGCCGCACTCCTGTGCAACGGCTTGCTCGTGGAGGCGGGCCATGGCCCCGGCGGGACGGTCGTTCCCCTGCGCCGCGCCGATGGGTCCGCGACCTGGTGGTTCACCGAGCTCGCCCATGCGTTCCGGTCCGCGATGCGGCATCTCGACGGCTGCCGGGACTGCGCGGCCGAGGAATTCTGCCCGGACGGCGACGTCCTCGCGGACCGCCTGGAGCGTCTCCTTGCCCAGGGCGAGGGGTCCGAACAGCGGGGCCGGGATCGGACCGCCGCGTAACACCGGCTCCCCGCACCGCGTGCGCGTATCGGCGTCTTTCAGCCCGTGGCGCAGCCGCAGGAGAACGGGTCCTGACCGTCGTACGGAACGCTGCCGGCGCCGACAAGACCACTCGGGAAATGCGTCCCGGCGGACGGTTCCAGACGACCCGATACGTGCGACCTGTCGTTTCCCGGCGAATGTCCGCGGCGGGTACGGGTAGCCGGAACGGTGGCTGATGTGGCCGTATGCGCGGATGACGCAGACTGATGTATGGAGCAGGCGTCCTGACCGATGCCGGACTCGATGACGTCGTATGCGGTGATGGGGAGGAGACCGGCACATGTCCGAGAGCATGAGCATGGTGAGCGGTGAGGCAAGCGGAGATGTCGCGATCCTGGCCCCGGAAGGGGAACTGGACCACGTGACGACGCCCGGTTTCTACAACAGCGCGACGGCCGCCCTCGAGACCCATTCGCTTCTCGTCCTGGACCTGTCCGGACTCGAATTCTGCGACTCGACAGGCTTGAACGCCCTGCTACGGCTGCAACGGCGCGCGAAGGAAGCCGGCGGATCGATCGCCCTGGTGGCGCCCAGCCAGCAGGTCGTCCTCCTGCTCCGGATGACCGCGACGGAGCAGTCCCTGCCCGTCTACGACTCCCGTGACCAGGCCGTGGAGGCGATGCGGGGCCGTACAAACAGCTGAGCCGGCCCGACCTCCGCCCCCGCAAGCTTCCTGCCGTCCGGCGCGGGCAACGAGCCGACAGCGCCGGCCCCTTGTGAAGGATTGGTGTGCACGGCTTCGGGAAAGCCGGTGCCACAGGAGCCGTCACGGTGCGATAGTTCGGCGTAGCGGGGCGTACCGGGGTAGGCGGGACCTGAACCTGACGGGGGCACTATGCGTCCTGAACGCGTGACGGTGGACCACTTCGACCGTGGCCGAGGGCCGGACGCGGGAAATGGTGACATGCGGATCAGCAAGGAGTTCGCGGGGACGAGCGGCGCGATCGCCGCGGCCCGGCTTCTCACCAATTCCTTCCTGCGCGGAGCCGGGACCGGCGGTGCCGCGGTGCGGGAGGACACCGTCGAGCGGGCGGTGCTGGTGGTGTCAGAACTGGTCACCAACGCCGTGCGGCACACCGACGGCCCGTGCGGGGTGGAACTGCGGATCGATGGCCGCGCCGTCGAGATCTCGGTGTGGGACACCTCGTCCGACGCGCCGGTGGCGATGGGGCCGGATCCCACGAGGATCGGGCGGCACGGAATGGAGATCGTCGCCGTACTGTGCGGCGGCTACACCGTCACGCCACGGCGCCCCGGCAAGCACGTCAGCGCGCGCCTTCCGCTCGACGCGGCCGGCGCCTGACCCTGCCGCGGCGCAGGCGCCCCGAAGAACGCCGCCGACAGCCTCAGACGCGCGGGAAGCGCGTCGCCATGTCCAGGTAGAACATGTCGATCTTGCTGACGGCCGCGGTGAATTCGTCGAGGTTCACCGGCTTGGTCACATAGGCGTTGGCGTGCCGGCGATAGGCGGCTTCCACATCCTCCGGCGCGGAGGACGTGGTCAGGACGACGGTCGGAATGATCCGCAGACGCTCGTCCTGCTTGAGGACGGCGAGCAGCTCACGGCCGTTCATCCGGGGCATGTTGAGGTCCAGGACGATCAGGTCGGGCAGGTCGTTCGCGGGGTCGCGCAGATAGTCAAGCGCCGCGACCCCGTCGGTGACCTGCGTCAGCCGCCGTCCGGTCCGGCTCTCCTGGAGGGCCTCTTCGATGAGCAACGCGTCGGCGGCGTCGTCCTCGACGAGGAGGATGTCATCGGCACGCCCGGGGGCGACGATCATGTTCGGCTCCAAGTGCTGGGTCGGAGGTGACGGCGAAGGCCCTCCGCACCTGACCGGACCTTACGGGCAACCACGAGCGTTCGACAACCTTTGTTGTCGTGCGGTGTTCCGGGCCGTGTACTGTTCGGCTGCCCCCGTAGCGGGTGGTCAGGCGCGGGGAGGGACGGACCATGGCAGCACGGACTCCGGCTGGGGTTGTCGAGGAACGGGGTACGGACTCCGCGGCGGTGCCCCTCCCGCGGGTCGGCCCCGACAGCGACGCGGGTTCGGCCCCCGCGCGGTCCCGGGTCGAGCGGTGGACCACCGGCCGCTGGCTCGCCGTGGTGTCGGGCGTGGCACTGCTGGTGCTGGCGGCGCTCGGCGTGGTCGGCGGCTGGACGCTCGCCCATTCATCGTCCGTGACCTCCGACATGGTCGACCACACCTCGCCCGCCCTGGTCAACTCCGTCCGCCTGGAGATGGCGGTCATCAACCAGGAGACCGGAGTGCGGGGTTACGCCCTCTCCGGCCGTCGCACGTTCCTGCAGCCCTACACCCAAGGTCTCGCCGACGAGAAGACCGCGCTCACCGCGATCCGTACGGCCATCACCGGCGACCGCCGGGCCGAGGCGGACCTCCAGCAGATGCTCGACCGGGTGCGCGACTGGCAGCGCACGATCGCCGAACCCGTCGCGGGCGCCTCGCCGTCCGCGGTGCGCTCCCTCGGTCCCGGCCAGGTCGAGGCGGGAAAGACGTCCTTCGACCGCATCCGCAAGGCTGCGGCGACCCAGCAGGACCACCTGCGTGCGGAGCGCTCGGCCGCCCGGCAGCGCCTCAGCCATACCACCCGCCTGCGTGACTGGATCTTCGCGGCCACCGCCCTCGTCATCCTGCTGCTCGCCGTCCTCGCCGTCGAAGGACTGCGGCGCGGTATCACCTCGCCACTGCTGCGGTTGTCCCGCGACACCCGCAAGGTCAGCGACGGCGACTTCGGCCACGCCATCGAGGCGACCGGACCCGCCGACCTGCGCGGCCTCGGCGACGACGTCGAGACGATGCGGCGCCGACTGTCGCAGGAACTGGCTGCCAGCAACCTCGCGCACCGCCTGCTCACGGAGCAGGCCGAGGATCTGCAGCGCTCCAACTCCGAGCTGGAGCAGTTCGCGTACGTCGCCTCGCACGACCTGCAGGAGCCGCTGCGAAAGGTCGCCTCGTTCTGCCAGTTGCTGGAACGCCGCTACGCGTCCGAGCTGGACGACAGGGCCCGCACCTACATCGGCTTCGCCGTCGACGGCGCCAACCGCATGCAGACCCTCATCAACGACCTGCTGGCCTTCTCACGGGTGGGCCGCCTCCACAACGACCAGGTCCCCGTCGACCTGGAACAGATCCACGACGCCACCGTGGACGCCCTGGCCGTGGCCGTCGAGGAATCCGGCGCCGAGATCACCCGCACCGAACTCCCCACCGTCACCGGTGACACCACACAGTTCGGCATGCTGTTCCAGAATCTTCTGTCCAACGCGATCAAGTTCCGTCGGCCCGATCACCCGCCGCGCATCCACGTGTCCGCCGAACCCGACGGAGACTTCTGGCGCTTCTCCGTGACGGACAACGGCATCGGCATCGATCGCGAATTCAGCGAGCGCGTCTTCGTCATCTTCCAGCGGCTGCACACCCGGGACACGTACGAGGGAAACGGCATCGGCCTGGCCATGTGCAAGAAGGTCGTCGAACTCCACGGTGGAACGATCGGCGTCGATCCGGAGCACTCCCCCGGGACCCGCGTCGACTTCACCCTCCCCGCCGCCCCGGCCGCGCCCCCCGGTCCGGCCACCGATCCCGCGGCGGATGCCTGAACCACCGCGGCGGGTCGGGGCAGAACAGGCCGTCGGGGCCGGGGAATTGCGCCAGTTGTCCTGGGACGTTCGTCACGTCGCGCAGCATCGCGGTGTCAGTGCCGCCCATTACCGTGGGCCTGACCTGATTCCGCGTCCCTGTCGAGGTGGATGTGAGCAGCCCACAGCGCAAGACGGCCCCGGAGGATGACGACGGGCAGCCCGGCCTGTTCGGCCGGCCGGAGCGGGCCGACGCGCCTGTGCGCCATCCCGGGCTGACCTGGAATCCCGCGGCCGACCTGCGGCGGCTGATCGGGGAGCTGACCCGCGCGACCGGCCTCACCGCAGCCGCGGTGCGGGCCGAACTGGCCGTCCGGCTGGGCGTGCGGACGCTGGCCGCCGCGGACCTGCATGTGGTGCGGGAAGCGGTGTCCGCGGCCGACCGATGGCTGGCCGACACGCGGACCATGCCCGTCGGCGCGACGGTGCCGCCACGTACGGACCGCGCCGCGCGGTCCTACGCGGACCGCAGGGTGCTCTCCGGTGTCCGGGTGACCGAGGAACAGCGCGCGGCGAGCGAGGCGTTCGGCTCCGGCGGGCACATGGCACTGCAGGCCGGCGCGGGGACGGGGAAGACCACGACGTTGCTGCTCCTCGCCGCGGCGGCGGCGTCCGCGGGGCGGCGCGGTCAGTACTTCGCCTTCAACCGGCCCATCGCGGACGCCGCGGCCATGAGATTCCCGCGGAACGTGGCGTGCCGGACCGCGCACTCCCTCGCCCACGCGGCCGTCGGCCGGCGTTTCGAGAGGCGGCTCCAGGCACCGCGCAAACCCGCCTGGCAGGCCGGCGCCGCCCTCGGTATCGCGCCGGCCATGGAGGTGCCGATCGGGGACCGCACGGTCACCAACCGCGGACTCGCCTACGCCATGGTCCGTACCGTGCGGGCCTTCTGCCAGTCCGCCGACCCGGAGCCGGCCCTGCACCACGTGCCGTGGTTGCGAGGACTCGCCGGCGAGGAGGAGTACGCGCGGCTCGCCGAGGTCGTGCTGCCGTACGCCGTACGGGCGTGGCGGGATCTGCAGGACCCGTCCGGCGACGCGATGCGCTTCGAGCACGACCACTATTTCAAGATGTGGGCGATGACCGAACCGCGGATAGCGGGCGACTTCCTGCTCCTGGACGAGGCGCAGGACACCAACCCCGTGCTGGAGCAGGTGTTCAACGCCCAGCGGGGACACGCCCAGCTCGTGATGGTCGGCGACTCCGCGCAGGCGATCTACGGCTGGCGCGGCGCCCGCGACGTGATGGCCGGCTTCGCGGGCCTGCATCTCGTCCTGTCGCAGTCCTTCCGCTTCGGGCCCGCCCTGGCGCGGCAGGCCAACAGATGGCTGACCGTCGTCGACTCCCCCGTCCGGCTCCGCGGGGACCCCGGTCTGGACACGACCATCGGCCCGGCCGCCTCGCCGGACGCCGTTCTGTGCCGTACCAATGTCGGCGCGATGCTTGCCGTGCTCGATCTGCTCGCCGGCAACCGCAGCGTCGGGCTCGTCGGCGGCGGCAGGGCGCTCGAGGATCTCGCTGTCGCCGCCGGGCAGCTCAAGGCGGGTGGCCGCGCCGGTCACCGGGATCTGGTGCTCTTCGGCACCTGGCAGGAGCTGCGCGAGTACGCCGAGGACGACCCGTCGGGGCACGACCTGCTGCCCCTGGTCGAGATCATCGACGAGCACGGCGTGGATCTCGTCCTGCGCGCCGTCCGTCGGCTCGACGACGAACGCCGGGCCGATGTCGTGGTCTCCACGGCGCACAAGGCCAAGGGCCGCGAGTGGGACACCGTGCGCATCGCGCCGGATTTTGAACCCGTACCGGGCGAGGAGACCGACGACCACGGCCGTCCGGTCCTCCGCCCGGTCGGCCCGGCCGAGGCCCGCCTCGCCTACGTCGCCGTCACCCGCGCCCGGCACCACCTCGATCCCAGCGGCCTCGCCTGGTTCGACGACCACCCGGACGCACCGCCCGCGGCGCCGGACGGTCAGCCGGTGGGGCGGGCGTAGGCCACGAAGGCTGAACCACTCGCGGGACAGTGGACGGACGGGGCACGAGGCCGGCGTCCCCCCCTGAGGACGCCGACCCCGCAACTCCCCGGATGAGAGTGTCTATTCCTGCCAGCATTCCACTCCCGCCCCGCACGGCACGTGCGGAAAAATCCGAGCTCGCGCACGCCGCAATCCGGACTTCGGCCCCCTGGCCCAGGGCCGGCCGCTGTGCCGCAAGGACCTACGTGCTGCGAACTGTGGACGGCCAGGCGGCAGTCGTGATCCGCGAACGGTTCAACCGGCGAGGTCGTTCTGGTCCCGTCCTCGCTCCGCGGCCGGTCACCCGACGTCGGCGCCGTCAGAGGCGGTCGGCGGCTGCGTGGTCGGCGGCGGACCGGCCAGAGTCCGGCGGGACAATGTCGCGGTCACTCGTCCGCGGTCGAGGACCGGAGCGACCTCGGTGTCCGCCGCTGTCCAGCCGGTCACCGCGGGATCGGACAGCGGTAGGCCGATGCCCAGCCGGGGGCCGAGCGGTCGGACGGCATCGCTCACCGACGGGGCGGCGCGGAGCCGGCCGACGGTGGTCCAGCCGAGGAGTTCGGAAGGGTGCGCGGCGAGCAGACGCCGGGGACGCGGGTACACGACAAGCACCGCGTCGTCGTCCGCCGCCCCGGCCGCCGCGAGCCGCCGTACGGCATCCGCCGGTCGTTCGTCCCGCTCCACGAGCCGGGCCACGCAGGCCTCGTCGCCGACGACCGGGCCCTCCGCGGGCGCGGGACCGCGGAAGCCGTTCGCGCAGAGCCACTGGTCGTTGAAGTACGTCGAGAGATAGGCGCGTCCCGAATCCGGCAGCAGGACCACCACGGTGTCGTCCTCCGTGAGGTCCTCGGCGACGCGAAAGGCCGCGACCAGGGCGACGCCCGACGAGCCGCCCGCGAGGATGCCTTCAGTGCGGGCCAGCCGCCGCACCGCGTCGATCGCGTCCTGGTCGTGGACGGCGATGAACCGGTCGATCACGTCGGTGTCGAGGGCTTGTGGCCAGACGTCGGCCGCGGCGTCAGGGTGGAGGACGTGTCCCGCGCCTTCGACGGCCTTCTGGCTGCCGTCGCCGCCGGCGTAGAGCGAAGTGGCGGGATCGGCGCCGATGACACGCACCCGGCCGTCGCTCGCCTCCCTGAGGTAGCGGCCGGTGCCCGAGATCGTGCCGCCGGTGCCGACCGTGGCGACGAAGTGGGTGACCTCGCCGTTGGTGTCCGCCCAGATCTCCGGGCCCGTGGTGGCGATGTGCGCCGCCGGGTTGGCCGGGTTGTCGTACTGGTCGACGAACCAGGCGCCGGGGGTCTCGGCGGCGAACCGGGCGCCTCGGGAGCGCATGCTGTCCGGGTGTTCCCGCGGGACGAAGGCGTCGACCAGCCGGACCTCGGCACCGTAGGCGGCGAGTTGGTCACGCTTCTCCCGGGAGGTCCCGGAGCTGGTGAAGACCACCGTGCGGTAGCCGAGCCGTGCGGCCACGAGAGCAAGGCCGATACCGGTGTTGCCGCTGGTCACCTCGACGACGGTGCCGCCCGGACGCAGTGACCCGTCGGCCTCCGCCCGGCGCAGCATCCACAGCGCCGCCCGGTCCTTCACGCTGCCGCCGGGATTCTGCCACTCGGGCTTGACGTAGATGCGCGGGCGCAGTCCCGCGGCGGCTCGGGTGAGCCGGATCAGCGGGGTCCCACCGACGGTGTCGAGGACCGACTCGTACCTGGCCATCACATCTCCTCGTTCGGTCGATCCGGGCCGGGCGCATACGGCGACTCCTGAGCGTTCGTCACCCGGCGCTCCCGGCCGAGTGGATCATGCGCCTGCGGGGTTCCGCATCACTCTTTCGTGAACGGCGTTCCCCGTAGTGTTCGAGGGCGCCGGCCACCGGACCGGGCACACGACCGGAGCGGGCATCGGATCCGGGACATCCCCCGTGTGAACGGATCCGCCGCGCAGGGGCGCCCCATCCGGCTGGTCACCAGGGGCGCCCCGCCCCTGACCACGGCCGAGCGGTACGGGAACCGCGCCGATCAGCCGAACACCGTCGAACGGTACTGGCCGGCGCTCATACGGGTAGGCGACCGGCCGGTAGCACCTGTTGTGAAGGGAAGGATCAGGCATGGGCAAGTTCGGAGATCTCGTCAACAAGGCCAAGGAAGCGGCGAAGGACCACCCCGATCAGGTCGACAAGGCCGCGGACCGGGGTCAGGACTTCGCCCAGGACCGTACGGGCCATAAGTACGACGACCAGATCGACCGTGGTGTCGACAGCGTCCAAAAGGCCTACGGCGGCGACGCGGACGATCCGGCCAGGGACGCCTGACCTCGCCTAACAGGAGCGCCGCGGCCCGGGCAGAGTGGACGTCCCGGATCGCGGCGCTCCGGTCCGCCGAGAACGTGGCGCGGGCGCCGACGTGGACCGACGGGAATCGAGTGAACGTGAAGATCGGCTACAAATTGTCCGCCGAGGGGTTCGGCCCGAAGGAGCTGGTACGCCAGGCAGTCCTCGCCGAACAGGCGGGGTTCGACTTCGTGGAGATGAGCGACCACTTCCACCCGTGGCTGGACGTCCAGGGCCACTCGCCCTTCGCCTGGACGGTGTTCGGCACAGTCGCGGCTCGGACCGAGCGCATCGGACTTGCCACGGGCGTCACATGTCCGACGGTCCGTTACCACCCGGCGATCATCGCGCAGGCCGCCGCGACACTGGCCCTGCTCTCTGACGGCCGCTTCACCCTCGGTGTCGGTGCCGGGGAACGGCTCAACGAGCACGTCGTCGGGCGTGGCTTCCCCAATTCCGTACCGGAGCGGCACGCACTGCTCCGGGAGGCGCTGGAGATCATCCGACTGCTGTGGAGCGGCGGTTACCAGTCGTACCGCGGTACGTATCTGGCGCTGGACGACGCCCGGGTCTTCGACCTGCCGCCGGAGCCGCCGCCGATCGCGGTCGCGGCCGGCGGCAGGGACGCGGCCCGGCTGGCGGCCGAACTCGGGGACGGTCTCTTCGCGACCGAGCCCCGCGGCGACCTGGTCGATGCGTTCCGCGAGGCGGGCGGCAGCGGACCGCGTTACGCGGAAGTGCCCATGGCCTGGGCTCCCGACGAGCACAGCGCCGCACGGGCCGCGCTGGAGACCACACGGTGGGCGGTGACCGGGTGGAAGGTGATGAGCGAACTCCCCAACCCGGCCAACTTCGAGGCCGCTTCCACGACGGTGCGCGAGGAGGACATGCTGGCCCGCTTCGCGTGCGGCAACGACCCCGCGCGCTACGTCGAGGTGGCTCAGCCCTTCGTGGACGCCGGTTTCGACCATCTGGTGATGCAGAACGCCGGGCCCGATCCCGACGGCTTCATCGATTTCTACCGCCGCGAGCTCGACGGACGCATCCGCGCGCTCGTTCCCTCGACGGCGTAGGGCGTGCGGGGCCGCGGCAGGCGCTCCCGACAAGGGCGGTCGAGGACGAGAGCGCGGCCGAACGGCCGCGGTGTGTCGGCCGCGTGGCGGGGAAGGGGTGGCTCGACCGTTCCACCATAACGACGGGGTGACCCATGACTTCCACCGAGATGCCACTGTCCGTGACCGAGGAACTCCGCTCCCGCGCAGGCACTTTCGTCAACTCCCATCAGGATGTCTGGGTGACGGTGGAGGACGACGGCGAGCTGGTGATGGCCGCCGACAGCCCTGCCGTCCTCATGCAGGCCGTCGCCGACTGGCTCAAGGAAGGGCCTGACTACGCCGTTGCCGCGGCTACGTGGACCACGGCTCGGACCCAGCCGGTCTATACGCTCCGGCTGGTCCTGCGGGCCGCCCCCACAGCCTGACCCGTACGTCCGCACACCCCGCCCGGCTGTCGGCCACATCGGCGCCGGGCGGGGTGCTGTCGCGGTACGGCGGGTGGACCGGGACAGCGCTCACAGCGGATCCGATGAACGGAGAGGTCGGCCCCGCACGACGGATCGACCACCTTTGTTACCGATCACAAATGCTCACGCGCTCCTGCCGGCCGGACCGCCCGTCCTTAAAGGGCTCCCCCATGGCCCCCTCGCCCCGGACCTCCCCGGACTGCCCCGGGCACCTCCGGGTCAGGTGCCGTGGACCTCGAACGACCACAAGGAGTAGCCGTAGCCGGTGCCTCTGGCGGTGCCGTAGATGCGGACGTAGCGTCCCGAGCCGGCCAGTCCGGTCAAGTCCTGGACGCCGCCCGTGCCCTTGGTGGTCGAGTAGATCGTCGTCCAGGTCCTGCTGTCCGGCGAGGTCTGGACTGTGAAGGCCCTGCCGTAGGCGGCTTCCCAGTTGAGCTTCACTTCGCGGATGGTGTGCGTGCTTCCGAGGTCGACGCGCAGCCACTGCGGGTCGCTGGAGCCGCTGGACCAGCGGGTGCCGGGGCTGCCGTCGGTGGCGTACGCGGCCGGATAGGAGGGGCTTTCCACCGAAGACGCGGTGGTCGGCTTCCCCTGGGCGAGGTCGGTCGCGGGCGATCCCGTCGGGGCGAAGGTGAGCGTCTGCTCGTCCGCGGTGCGCGTTCCGCCGACGGCGTTGCCGGTGCTGTTGGTCCAGCTCCGGGACGGTGTGGTCTCGGCCGGGCGTGCGGCGTTCGAGGACATGGCGAGCGCCAGCCCGCTGTAGCGGTTGACCAATCGGAAGGTCCCGGTGGTGTTCTTGATGATCCACCACTGCTGGCCGACGGTGGCGCCGCCGGAGCCGGGCGCGGTCGCGGTCGGCTTTGTCGCCCAGGCGCGGGTGGCCGTCGTGCTGGAGTCGACACCCAGCAGGCGTCCGGTGGACGCGTTGGCGATCGTGAACGACCCGTCGCCGCGGGGGCTGAACTTCCAGGATTCGAGCGCCGATCCGGTCGCCGCCGGCACCGATGTCGTCGCGGAGCCGCCCGCCGTCTGGGCCAGCACCCGGCCGGACGCGCTGCCGATCAGGTAGGTCTTCGAGGTGTCGACCGGCGGCACGGCGGGTGCCGTGGAGCTGATGGTGATGTCCGTTTTGGAGCCCAGGTCCATGCAGTTGACCGAGCAGTACGACCGGAAGGTCTTGCCGATGATGGTGGAGCTGGTCTTGTTGACGCTGTCGAGGAACCACCGGTACCAGGAGCCGGTGGTACGGCTGCCGGTGTCGCCGATGAGGTGCCACTTCTGCGTCGACAGGTCGTCGGTGACGTAGAAGCGCTGCGTCGCGCCGGCGTCCTGGTCGATGACCTCCGGCTCGCCGATGTACAGGCCCAGGTAGGCGTCGTAGGCGATGTTCATGGTCAGCAGGTCGGCCTTGGGCGGCAGTTTGCCCGCGGCGACCTGGTCCTCCGGGCTCCCCGGGGTGGAGGGGCTGTACTCCCCGGCGACCGGGGTGTAGCCGGTGGAGTTGGAGGCGCTGACCGGCACCATGTTGCTCTCGGAGCCGCCGACTCCGGGCTGCGACCAGGTGCCGTCGTACCATTTGTGCCAGCATCCGGTGGTCATCTTGGCGGACATGGGGCAGCGGGCCACGTGCGCCTGGCTGACGGTCGCGCCGCTCACGCCGCCCTTGGGAACGACCCGGCTGGTGTAGTAGAGGTAGAAGTAGCCGGAGGCCACGTCCGCGAAGAGCCGCTGGTCGCCGTCGCCGTAGTAGTAGCTCTGCTGCGGGAAGGCGCCGGTGTCGCCCCGTGTGGTGCTGTACGGCGAGGTGATCGCGTGGCCGGTGATCGCCCAGGTGTGGCCCTGGTTGTGCGAGACCGCCCAGTCGATGGAGTCGAAGTGCAGGCCGTCGCCGAAGGGCTGGCCGGTGAACTCGTTGTGGACCAGGCCGTACCAGTCCCCGGTGTCGGGGTCGACCCAGGTGCCGATCAGGTCGCAGTAATTGCCCAGCGGGTAGCCCGAGCTCGGCGTTGCGGTCAGTCCGGTGGGGCTGTGCTGACAGCGCCAGACGGTGTTGGCGTTGCTGTCCTGCGGGTTGTCGGGATCCGTCGCGTTGCTGATGCCGGTGTTGAGTGTCGCGGTGTCCATGGTGGTGCCGCTGAAGAACTGGAAGTAGTGGTCCGGCGTCGTGGCGTCGTTGTACTGGTTGTAGGACTGCTGGAAGTAGAAGGTGCCGTCCTTGTCGATGTAGGGGCTCGCCGGCGAGTCCGTCTGGTACGGGAAATCGCCGGCGGCACCGACCGTGACGGTGTAGGCAGCGCTCGGCGGGGTCGCCGACGCCGGGGTCGGCGGGCCGACCGCCGTCGCGATCGCCAGGGCGATCACTCCGGCCACGGCGGCCCATGCTCTGCGAGAACGTGACACAGGGATCTTCCGTTCCTCGTGGGGCGGGTGGTCCCAGACCCTCGGCCTGGACGTGCTCGGCACCTGCCGATGACCGCACGTCCGCGGGCGAGGGTGACGATCTGCGGACGCGAGGGCTCCCCTGCGTCGGAGGGTCTCACCTGCGGTTTCCGGCCTGGAGGTGACATGGGGCCTTTAGTTCGCTTATTGTTCTTACTAAGTCGAGGGCATGTCAATCCCCCTCACTCCTCCGTTCCTGGCAAGGTGGTCCCGCGCCACGCCGCGACCACTGGAGAGTTCTGTGACGAGAATGCGCACCGATGCCGCCGGCCTCGCCCGGCCGCGCGTCACCGACCGTTCCTCCATCCGCCCCGGCAACCTCGGGCTGGTCCTCAGGCTCCTGCGCGACGGCGGACCGCGGTCGCGCACCGCGCTGGCCGAGGACACGGGCCTGCCCAAAGCGACCATCTCCACGCTCGTCAACGAACTGTCGGACCTGGGCCTGGTCCGCGAGGGAGACCTGGTACGCGGCGAGGGCGTCATCGGCAGGCCGCGTCTCGCGGTCGAACTGGACGGGCGCGGCGTGTGCGGGATCGGGCTCGAGATCAACTGCGACTACGTCGCCACCATCGTTGTCGATCTGCGCGGTCGGACCGTCTTCGAACGGCGGGCCGCCGCCGACGTCCCGCTGCTCGGGCCGGGCGGCACGCTCGACATCACCGCCGGCTTGCTGGAAAGTGCCATCGCGCACACGCGTGCCGGCGGCATCACTCCGGTCGGTATCACCGTCGCGGCGCCCGGCGGCGCCGACCCCGCCACCGGAACGATCACGACCTCGGTCAATCTCGACTGGCACGACGTCGCGGTCGGCGGTCCGCTGAAGGAGCGGCTCGCCGGGACCGTGCTGCCTCCCGTCTCCGTCCGCAACGACGCCCACCTGGGCACCGTCGCGGAGTACCTGGCCGTGGCGGGCGACGGCGTGCAGGACCTGGTCTACGTGACCGGCGAGGTCGGTGTCGGCGGCGGTGTGTACAACGCGGGCCGGTTCTACCACGGCGCCCACGACCGGGCCTGCGAGTTCGGCCACATGCCCGTCAACCCCGAGCCGGTGCCGTGTGTCTGCGGGCGACTCGGCTGCTGGGAGACCATGGTCGGCCTCGGCGCGTTCCTGAAGAAGGCCGCCGACCCCACCGACACCGTCAGGAACACGATGACCGACCGGGAGCAGCGCCTGGCCGAACTCCACCGCCGCGCCGGGGCGGGCGACGAGCGTGTCCTCGGTGCGCTGCGCGACCTCGCGGCCGGCCTCGGACGCGGTCTGTCGCTGATCGTCGACGCCTTCGACCCCCGACTCGTTGTCGTCGGCGGATACTTCCACCAGTTCGCCGACTACCTGCTCGAACCGGTGCAGCGGATCCTCGACGAACGGACCCTTGCCCCGGCCGTCACCACCTGCCAGGTGCGGCCCTCCACGTACATGTACACCTCGGCGCTCCGCGGCGCGGCCCAGTACGCGTTGGAGTCGATCTATCAGGATCCCGCCGGGACGATGAACAGGTCCCCGGCCCTGACCTGAGATCGGCGCGCGGGAACGCGACGACCGGAACCGGCGTCAGCGGGGCACGGCTTGTGCCAATGCCGCTGTGGGGTAGATCCGAAGGAGCGCGTCCACGCCCACGAGACGGAACAGGCGCTCCACCTGTGGCTGCGGACCGGCCACACGCAGATCGGTGGCCTGATGGATGCGCAGCAGCAGATTGATGAAACTGGAGTCGCCGAAGGTGACGTCGCTGATGTCGAGGACGACACCGGGAGCGTCGGCGGTGGCTGCCTCGATCCGCGCTTCCAGGGACGGCAGGTTCTCGGCGTCGAGCTCCCCTCGGGCGGCCACGACGGGCAGCGGAGTGGGAGCGGATCCGCGGGACGGCATGGAAGCAGTATGCCGCCGAACCGCGAAGTCTTCATCATCAAACTCTTGTCGAACTGCAATTGTTACGCACCGCGAAGCCCGCACCCATGGCACTCACAGGAAAGGGCAGACGGGAGGTACGGCCCAGTGAGCGCGGCCCGCGCCGCCCACCGCAGGTGTGCCGCACGAACGGGAGCGGAAGCATGAGGATCAGCGGCACCTACACCGGCGGCTCCGGGTCGATCGCCGCCGCACGCAACCTGGTCACCGCGTTCATGTGCCGGGCCGACGCCGACGGCTTCGCCCCGGCGCAGCGCCTGTTGGGCGACGCTCGGCTGGTGGTGTCCGAGCTGGTGACCAACGCCGTGAAACACACACCGGGCCCCTGCGGCATCGTGATGGAGCTGGTCGGCGACGCCGTGCGGATCACCGTCTGGGACACCTCGCCCCTGCGGCCGGCCGCCCCCGCACCTGATCAGGTGTCCGCCGGGCACCACGGCATGACGATCATCAGCACGCTGTGCGGACCCGTGCATGTGACCAGGCGAGGCGTGGGCAAACAGGTCACCACCACGCTGCGCGCCGACCGGCTGCCGTCCTGATCCGCCCGGACGGACACCCCGGCGAGGCAGTAGGAAGGGCTCCCGGTGAGGCACCACCGCGTTCCGTCCCGTCCTGGCGGGGGCGTCCACTCTCACAGCCGTACGACGCCGACCGTTGTCCGGGCGGGTGGTCAGGCGCGCAGCGCCGCCGCCCCGGCGAGGTTGGCGACGCGGTCGAACCGCGCGTCGAGAGCGTCGTCGCCGTGGTGGACGACCAGCAGTCCGTGGTCCCTGGTGCGCTCCTCGATCGCGAGGAGCACCAGATCACGGCTGTGCTGGTCGAGATTGGCGAAGGGTTCGTCGAGGAGGTAGACGTCCGCGTCCTGGCAGAGAACGGCGGCTATGCCGGTGCGCTGGCGCTGGCCGGAGGAGAGTTCGGTCGGCAACTGGTCGGTGTGCCCGTCGAGTGCGAGCGCCGTGCGCAGCGCCTGGTCGGGGACCAGCTGACGCACGGGGAGCGGGGGCAGGTTCACCGGGGCGGTCAGGCTCGCCACGCGTGCGGGCAGCGTCACCGTCCCGGTGTCGGGCGCCAGCGCGCCGGCGATGATGTGCAGCAGTGTGGTCTTGCCGCAGCCGTTGGGGCCCCGCAGCAGGACGTGCTCTCCGGGGCGGAGTTCGAAGTCGTCGATCGCGACGGTCGTGGCGTCCGGACCGGCTCCGTATTCGACGCTCGCTCCGCGCACCAGGACGACGGCGTCCTCCCGGTGGTAGGGAGCCGGGTGAGCGCGCCGCAGGCCGTCGATGCGTTTGAGGACGGCGGTGTTCCTGCGCACCTGCGGAATCATGTTGATCAGGTCGAAGATGCCGGTCACCGCACGCCACAGCGAATTCACGAAGGCCAGGAAGCTGCCGAAGGTCATGCGGCCGGCGAACACGAAATAGGCCCCGACGACCATGGAGGTGGTGTCGGACAGATTCATCACCAGGTCGCTCAGCGTGCTCTGCTTCTGGGTGAGGCGGTAGTTGACGAAGGTGATGTCGAGATAGCCGGACAGGGCCCTCTCGTTGGCGGCGCGCGTGGCGGGCCGCAAGGACCGCACGCCGCGCAGTGCGTGGATCGCCTCCAGCGTGCGGGTGAGCGTGTTGATGTACCGGGCCTCACCCTCGCGTTCGGGTTCGGTGTTGTCCTCGATCCGCCGGGCGATGCGATTGCTGACCAGGACGAGGGGCGGGATGATCACCAGCAGGATCAGGCTGGCCTGCCACGACAGGTACAGCAGGACGCCGACGAACACCACGGACGCCAGGGCCTGTTTGGCGATCTGCACGCACACGTCGATCGCCGGGAGCACTCCGTCCCGCACATCGCTGTGCACACGGCTGACGTACGAGGCGCTGCCGGCCTCCGCGACGGTCCGCCCGTCCTGGTCCAGGGACCGGTCGAGCAGCTCCATCTCCAAGGCCAGGACGAAGGTGTTCTCCGACGACTTGCGCCACCGGGAGATCCAGTAGCCGCCGATGTTCAAGGTCAGACCGAGGAGGAGGTACATCAAGCCCAGGAAGACGAACTTCCCGAAATGACCGGCCACGATCGCCTGGTCGAAGAGCGCTTTGACCAGGAGCGGATGGACCAGTGCCTCGACTCCGCTGACCAACGCCTCCAGGACGAGGATCACGGCGAAGCGCCCGCGGTATCCGATGAGGGTGCGCCAGAGCTCGGTCATCGGGTCACCCGAGCGGTTTCCGGCCGGCCCGGATCGCCGAGCCGGTCGAGGAGGAAGTCCGAGCGCGAGCCCGAGTTGAGCCGGTGCAGAACTCTCAGGAGGCCCGCGGATCCGGTGAGGTAGTCGCACGAGCAGCGCAGCAGCCCCTCCCCCGGGACCGCGAGCAGTCGCCTGCCCTCCTCCCGTGGCAGTCCGAACCTCTCGGCAGGCTCGAACAGGAAGATCCGCCGAACATAGTCCAGTTGTCCCAGCGCCCATTGCCGGTAGGTGGCGTCACCCGTCATCTCGGCCGCGTCCAACAGGGCGTCGGCCACGCCGGTGAGTCCGAAGGCGTAGCCCGGCAGGACCGATTGGCCGGTGTCGAGGGCTCGCGCCACCTCGCGCGCGTCGTCCATGAGGCCGTAGCGGAGCAGGACCTGGAGCACACCGGCCGAACCGACCTCGACGTACGGTTCCATCGTTCCGGCGTGCTTGAACATGATCACGCCTTCCTCGATCGTCTCGGCGTGCGCCATCTCCCAGCGCAGGGCGCGGCCTCCCAGCTCGGCGTACTGCCGATCCCCCGTCGCCTGCGTCATCCTGAGCAGGAACAGCGCCACCCCCGCCTGTCCGAAGCCGAGGCCGGTCAAGGGCCCCCTCGTGGAGAAGTCGTTGAGCCAGAAGGTGAGATCGCCGTCGTGGTGCGCCAGGGCCACCAAGCGGTCCGCGCACGTACGGGCGGCGTCCAGGTAGGCGCGGACACCGTGTTCGAGGTGGAAGCGCAGATTGGTCATGCCGATTCCGGCCAGACCGTAGTAAAACGTGTGGTCGGTGCTCATGACGGCACGCTCGTTGGCTGTCGCCAGCAGCGTCCCGGCCTGTTCCGCCAGGCCGAGTGTGTCGGCGGCCCACGCGATGCCGGCCAGGCCGTTCATGAATCCGTCGGCGTAGTCCTCGACATCGATCCCGTCGATCCCGCGCGCCAGCCACGCCGTCCACTCCGGACGGATCGGGACGCCGGAGTCCCGCATCGCCCACAGAACGCCGCAGGCCCCCGTGCCGAGGCCGAGAGGGTTGGTGATGTGCGCGAACGGATCGACGGGGAAGAGGGTCTCGCGCCCGGGATCCGCGACGGCCGCCATGAACGCGGCGACGGAGGTCTCGGTCTCGGCGAAGCCGAGCGCCGCCTCGTCGAGGACCGGCGTCGGCACGTCGACCACCGCCGCCACCAGTTCGTCCTCGGTGGTGAGGAAGTCCAGAGCCTCGTCGAGCGTGACACGCCCTTCGGCCAGGCCGGTCAGGATGTCGTGCACGGCGGACGGCCAGCCCAGCCGGTCGGTGAAGAGCCGGTACAGCGCAAGGACGTCCTCCCGCAGGTACAGCATCGCGGCGATCGGGAAGATGAAGTAGGCCATGGTCGTGGCCAGGCTGTAGAGATCGTCCTCGTACTGCGAGGCGTTGGAGCGGCGCCGCGAGTGGCTGAATCCGGGCGTGAAGAGGTCGACGGGTTGTACGAGGTGCGCCTGCGCGGGGTCCGCTTCGGCGAGCCTGCACGATTCCAGGTCGATCACGGTGACGGTGTAGGAGTCCGTGTCGACCAGCAGGTTCGCCGCCGACAGATCGCCGAGGATGACATGGCGTTCGTGCGCCGCGCGCACCGCCTGGGTCAGGCCGCGGAAGACGGACAGGTAGATCCGCAGGAACGCGCGCGATCCCTCGGTCGTCCGGATCGGCCGCGCCAGGGGATTGCGCTCCAGCAGCACCGACCGGATGTCCTTGCCGTCGATGTACTCCTCCGCGATGAAGCTGTGCTCCCAGTGCCGGAACCTGCTGATCGGGGTCGGGAAGGACGCCAGGTCACCGAGCCGGGTGAGGAACGTCCACTCGCGGTCGGAGATGTCCAGGGCATCCTGGTCCAGCCGTGGATTGATGTTGGTGTGCGGACGGGCCTCCTTCACCACGACCGTCCTGTCCCCGCGCCAGGTGTCCTCCGCCTTGTAGACACCACCGGTATTGGAGAACTGCAGCGCCTCGACCACCCGGTACCGGCCGTCCAGCAGACCGGCGTCGTCGTCGGCCCCGTAGTCGGCGGGTTTCCAGTCCTGGAAGGGCCACGGCTGCCACGGCGGCTGGGTGTAGCCGATGGCCCGCTCGTCCGGCTCCGGTCCTTCGGGACCGGTGATGTGCGGCACGTGACGGCCCATCACGTCCACGGTGTGCGTGGGCAGGAACTGGCCGTACCGGAAGTAGAGCGCCTTGCTGTCGCGGAACCGCATGTCGGAGAGGATGTAGGCGCCCTCGGCCCCTTCGAGCAGCGCCGCGAGTTCGTCGAGACACGTACGGAACTGGTCTTCGTCGGCGGGGTAGACCGTGATCAGCTTTCCCGCGCTTCCGCGGGCCATCGCCTTGGAGTTGAGCATCTCGAAGATGTTGAGATCCAGCGCGATCTTGAAGTCGATGGATCGTGCGACGAGATGGCCGATCACCGTCGTCGCGACCTGACGCACCGTCCGGTGGCTCGACGAGACGTGGATCTTCCAGCCCTGTTCGGGGAGCTCCTCGTTGTGCCGGTGGCTCCACCAGATGCCGTTGCGGTGGAATCGCGCACGCGTGGCGTCGTCCAGCTCGGCGAGGAAGTGATCTTCACGCGGCTCGTAGTGGACGTCCAGAGGATCGAAGAACAGTGTGTCGTTCCAGGAGAAGAGAAAGCGGTTGACCCAGCGTTCGTCGCGCATGTCTGCCTCGTGGTGTCATCGGCCGATGCCGTCACGGTGGGACGGGGGACGGACGTCGGGCGGGTGCGGAACGGGACTGTGCGGAGGCGGGTCCGCCTCCGCACAGGTGTGACTCAGACGCCCGGCTGGGTGGGCTTCTTGCAGCAGTCGCTGCTGCTGCTGGTGGAACTGATGACCGCCACCGCGCTCTCGACGGCAACCGGCTCCAGGCGCTGCAGGTTCAGAATGCTCATCGTCGATCTCCTCGTGTCCGAAGGGTGGATGGGGGGCGTCAGACGCCCGGCTTGGTGCCGCTCTTGCAGCAGTCGTGTCCGCTGCTGGTGGCGCTGATGACCGCCACCGCGCTGTCGGTGACGGCCGGCTGCAGCTTCTGCAGTCCGAGGATGCTCATGACGGATCTCCTTTACCGCTGACGGGGGCCCGGCTCCGTCGGCCCCCCGTTTCGCGTTGGGTGGGCCTTCTCTGTCCGGCGGACATGGGTACCGGCCGGGTCGGCGCAGCAAGCCAACCCGGACGCCGGTGCGGAGGCATCGGTAGGCGCTACCCACAAATCGGCGCGGCGGTACCCATGCGGCACTACCACCGAGCCGTCACGAATGGTGGTGGTCCGCTCACCGTGTGCCATTGACGGCGAATGGGCCGATGCGTCATCGTGGGCACGAGTTGAGGTCCGCGAGTGGCCGCCCGTCGCGAGCCGCACCGTGCTCGCACAGCCGGCCGAACAGGCTGTACCGGCGCAGGAGTCCGACGCTGCGGCCGGGTGGCTCCGTGCGGTACCGCCGGCACAGCACCGTCGGTCCTCCGGACGGGTCCGACTCGGCGCACCCGCGGCCTACCTGTGGCGCACCGGGAGTCTGATGAGGAAACACCTGTCGCACATCGCGTATCGCACCGTGTCCCTGCCGTGTCACCGGTGACCCTCTTACGGTCGCAGCCGCCGGCCGTTCCCTCCGGGACCACACGTCTCATCGGTCGGGACACCGAAGTCCGGCAGCTGCGAACCGTCCTGGCAGCGGCCGCGGCCGGGCGCGGCGGGACGCTCTTCCTGACCGGGGAGCCGGGTGTCGGGAAGAGCCGCCTGGCCTCCGAAGCACTCGCCGCCGCGGCAGCCGCCGGGATGGCGACCGCTCGCGGCGGTGTCAGCTCGCTCACTCCGGCCCTGCCGTTCCGTCCCGTGATCGAGGCGCTGCACCATCTGGCCCGCAAGGGGTTGCTCCCCTCCCGCGGCTCGATGGGCTCGTGGGCCGCCGCGCTCGACGCCGTGGTGCCCGTCTGGGCGGCGTCCGGACCGTGGAGTGCCCCGGACGGCGAACGCGTCCCGGCCCGTGCACGGCGCACTGCCGATGGGCCGCCGGCAAGGTCGACGCGCGTAGCCTCCGCGGCGTTTCGTGGCCCGGCCGTCAGCGGCGCGCAGCCGGAGGACCGCCCGGTGGGGTCGGACGGCGAAGGCAGCGCGTCGGCCATGGTGGTCGCCGAGGGACTGCTGCGGCTGTTCGGCGTGATCGGCCGGCAAGGATGCCTCGTGGTGCTCGAGGATCTGCAGGACGCCGACGTGCAGACGCTGGCCGTGGTCGAGTACCTGATGGACAACATCGCCGACCAGCCGGTCCTGCTGCTCCTGACCTGCGGGCGCTCGGACTGCGTGGCCGGCGACCTGGCGGCACGAGCCGCCCAGCGCGGCACGGCGACCATCCTCGACCTTCCCCCGTTGTCCCCGTCGGCGGTACGGGCGCTGGTGGCCGTACGACTGGGCATCAACGCCGCCGCGGTCGGTTCGGCCGTCCTCGACCGCGTCGTCGCCTCGTCCCGTGGAAACCCCCTGCTGGTCGAGGAACTGGCCCGCGGCCTCGCCGGGCCGGCCGCGATCAACGGCCGCACCACGTCGCTTCCGGACTCCGTGACCCGCAGCGTGATGGCGCGCACCGACCGTGCCGGGCCGGCGGGCCGGGCCGCGCTCCTCACCGCCGCCTTGTTCGGCGCGCGCTTCCCGGGATCCGTCGTGCGCCACGCCACCGGATGCGAGGACCGCGAGTCGGCGGCGCTGTTCCGCTCCGGCACGGCTTCCTATCTGTGGGAACCGGACCGGGAGACGGACTGGTTCGCCTTCCGGCATCCCGCGGTGGCTCAGGCGGTACGCGACTCCCTCACCCCCGGCGAGCGGATCCGCTACGCCAGGAGAGCCCTCACCTCACTGCACGCCCTGCACCCGGGGCTCCCCGGCGACTGGTGCGAACGCGCCGCCGACCTTTCGGTGCACGCCGACGATCCGCTCCACGCGGCCCGGCTGTACCAGGAGGCCGGTCGCCGGGCGATCGCGGCCGGTGCCGTCGACCGCGCTGTCGACCTGCTGCTGCGGGCCGTCTCACTGCTGGAGGACGGGGACGCCAACGCGCTGCGGGCGGCAGCTCTGGAGCAGTTGCTCCGAGCGGCGGCGTGTGCGGGCCGCTTCGAGCTCCTGCCGCCGCTGAGCCGGGTGGTCGACGCGCTCGACGACGGCACGGTGACATCGGCCGAGCGAGCGGTACTGGCGGCGGACGTCGCGGCGCTGACCGCCGCGGCGGGTCGTCCGGTCGACGCGCTGCACCGCCTCGATGTGGCGCGCGGCCTGCTGCGAGGCGTCGGCGATGACCGGCACCACGCCCTCGTCGAACTGGCGGCGGCGCAGGTGGAGACGTACCGGCCGGCCACGGACGGGTGGCGCACCGCCGCCGCCTGCGCGCACCGCGCGGCCGCGGCCTCCGCCCGCGCCGAACTACCCGATGTCCACTGCAGGGCCCTGGTCCTGCTCGGCCGGCTCGCGGCGGTGGAGGACGAGCCGGCCGCCGTCAGCCACCTCACCAGGGCCTGTGTCCTCGCCCGGCGTCATGGCCTTCCGGTCGAAGGAGTCCTGGCGGAGCTGGCTCTGGCATGTCTGACCGCACGCAGGGACGGGGGCTGGGAGCGCGTGGAGACGGTCCGGCGACAGGCATCACGCATGGGAGCGCGGGTTGCCGCGTCCTACGCGGACGCGGCGCTGGCGGTCGACGAGAGCAGGCGCGGGGAGTTCACCGCCGCCGCCCTGCGGTTACGGCCCGGTGCGGCGGAGGTGGCGCACGCACGGCTCGGTGCGGCGCTGCCCACGCTGCTGCTCGCCGACGCCGTCCGCCACGCCCATCGCGGAGACCTGGATGCCCTCGCTGAAATCCTCGACCGTCTCGAGACCGTCGCCGGCCACATGCCCGGCGTACGGGCGCTGGCGCACGGTCATGCCCGCGCCCTGTGCTATCTGCTGACCGAGGACCGGGCGTCCGCGGAACAGGAGTGGATACGGGCCTCCGCCCTGGACGCCGCCGTCCCGGCCGGCCGCGGCTCCGGCCGGTTCGGGCCCCGCGTCCTGCTCGATGTCCTCGCGGGCCGGCTGGGTCGCGCCCGCCTGCGCGCAAACGCCGTGACATCCGCCGGGGACCGCTGGAATCGCGTGTTCACCGGACTCGCCCACGCGGTACTGCTCGGTCGGGAGGGTCGGCCCGGCGAGGCCGACGCCGCCACTCGCGCCGCGTGTGCGGCCGCCGAGCCCTACCCACTGGCACGTCACCTCGGACTTCGGCTCGTGGCCGAAGCGGCCCATGAGGACGGCTGGGGTGATCCGGTCGGCTGGCTCCAGGAGGCCGAAGAGTTCTTCCACTCCGCGGCGCTCCCCGAGGCCGCCAAAGCCTGCCGCGGACTGCTGCGCGGCATGGGCGAACCGTTGCGGCAACGACGCGTCGGCGTGGAGGTCGTGCCCGCGCATCTGAGACGACTCGGCATCACGGTACGGGAGTTCGACGTGGCCCGACTGCTGGTGCGGCGGGCCAGCAACAGGGGCATCGCGGAAGAGCTGCACATCTCGCCCCGTACGGCCGAGAAGCACGTCGCGAGTCTGCTGCGCAAGACAGGCCATCCCGATCGCGCGTCCTTCGCCGCTCACCTGACCCCGATCGACGGCTGAAGGTACGCCCCGCGGCGCAGCGCCGCCCGGTCGGCCGGTTCATCCGCACGAGCCGTCTGTTCGAGGCGGGGTTCGAGCACATGCCTCTCGCGGCGGGGCACCCGGTCCGATGGGGTGATCGAGTCCGGCAGATGCGTCCCCCGCGGACGGACACGGTCACCCATGGGGCGCCCCGGGCAAGGGCTGCGGACGCGGGGCGCCCCACCCTCCGCCCGGCCCGGCCCGCGCGTTCGTTGACAGCTCGCGGAAGGTGTCGCACTCTGATCTCCCGGTCGCGCGGACACCGCTTGCGGACCGCCCGGGCGAGAAGTCCTTGACCAGTCACCCGCGGATGGTGACGGTCAGGAGAATCGTTGTGCACGCCGCGCGGAGGAGAGGGCACCATGGATGCGGAGTTCCTGGGCGTCGCCCCGGCCAGTCCCTCCGACGAACCGCCCACCGTGTGGCGCGACACGTCCAACGGCGACCTGATCGTCGAGTATGCCGACGCCGACCCGGCCGCCCGTACGGCGGGCGCCGAACGGCCCGCCCCCGGGCACACGCCCGGGATTCCGGACGGTGAAACCGTGGTCCGCCTCCCGGCCGACGCGCTCCCCGCCGTGCGCGACCCACAGGACGACGCGGACGACCCGGACGACGCGCAATCAACGCCGTGAGGGCCTCCGCAGCACTTCCTGAGCGGCTGCCCGGTGAATGATCCCGTCGGCGTGGACGTGGGCGAGGGCGGAGGCCAACTGGGCGCCCGAACGCGTGACGGCGGCACTGGACAGTGGCCGGTCGTATGAAGAATCGGTGTGCGCCACTTGTGGTGATCCGGCGGTGTGCGGCGTCGTCACGGTGCGATAGTTCGGCGTAGCCGGTGGTACGGGGGTAGGCGGAACCTGACAAGGGGCAGCATGCGTCCTGAACACGTGGCGGTGGACCGTATCGGCTGTGACCGCACGCGGGGCACAGGAGATGGTGACATGCGCATCAACACAAGCTTCCCGGGCACGATCGGCACCATCGCCTCCGCCCGGCGGCTGATGACTTCCTTCCTGTACAACGCCACCGCGAGCGGCACCGTCGTCACCGAAGCATCGGTCCAGGGCGCGACGCTGGTGGCGTCCGAGCTGGTCGCCAACGCCGTCAAGCACACCGACGGGCCGGTCGGGATGGACCTGCACATCGCCGCGCTGTGCGGTGGCTACACCGTCACGCCGCGGGCCGAGGGCAGACAGAACACCGCGCGCCTGCCGCTCGGTACGGGCGGCGTCTGAACCCGTCCTGGCTCATGCCTCAGGTCCCGGTCCGACCGCATCCGCAGCATCTGCGCCGAGCTGCGCGGAGGACGACCACCACACCATGTGCTCCATCCTGACCATCCGCGGCGCCCACACCCGCGACGTCCGCACCGAGCCGGCCGGCAGACGCGGTCTCACACGTCGCGCCATCGGGCGTTGGCCCAGGAGAACAGACCGAAGGCGATCAGACCGACAGCGATCAGGACCAGCAGCCACGGACCGGCCGGGGTGTCGGCGAACGACCGCAGAGTGTCGTCCATGCCCTTGGACTTTCCCGGTTTGTGCTGAACGGCGGCAGCGACGGCGAAACCGCCGGCCGTCGCAAAGAGCACACCGCGGGACGCGCCGCCGAACATACCGAGGACATCGACGACTTGGCGCTGGCGGCGGGACATCTCCGCCATCTTGAGATGCTTGTGGAACTTGCGCATCAGAGCGCGGGCGGCGATCCACGCACCCGCGCACGCGACACCGATGCCGGCGATCGCGAGGATCCATTGGCCACCGGGCCATCCCAGCACCTTGGCGGTGACGTCGTCGGTGCGCTTGTCGGTCGCCCCGCTGCCGCTCCCCTTCTCACCGGCCGCGTAGGCCAGGACCGAATACGACACGAAGCCGTAGAAGACCGCTCGGCCGGCGGCGGCCAGGCGTTTCGTCGGCTTGTCCCCGTCCTTCCCCGGCTGCCCGATGACGGCCTCCGAGAGGCGCCACAACGCCATGCCCACCAGGGCTATACCCAGGAGCCACAACAGGACATCACCGAACGGCTTGTGCGCGATGTCGGCGAGGGCCCCACCGCGGTCGGCCTGCTGGCCGCCTCCGTCGGAGAACGCGATGCGCACGGCCAGTACGCCCACCAGGAGATAGATCACGCCACGGGCCACGAAGCCCGCGCGTCCCCCGATCTCGACCGCACGGCTGTCCGCCGCGCGCTTGGCACCACGCCGGCCGGTTGAATGTGCTGTTTCTGTTGTCACACGGGGCCGACTACCCTCGCGATCCGTGAGTAGCCACAGATGTTGGCGAAGTGGGCACGGCATGCGTTGTCGTTACGATCGCACGATCGTGAAACGCGGCCCCGGCACGAGGACAGTCATGCGAAATCGCCCGTCCCTGATCGTCACCGCTACGTGCGCCACCCTGCTGTGCGGCCTCGTGGCCGCTTGCGCACCGGCCAAGGACCCGACGCCGGACGGGGTGTGGAAACCGGAAGGCAAGGCCACGGTGAACTCGGTGACAGGCGCGGAGGGGATCGCCACCAAGGAGGACGGGGCGCTGGTGCACCGCGGGCTCGGCAGCATACCTTTGGCGGTCCGCAAGGAGGGCTTCGAGCACGTCGGCGATCTGGACATAGCCAAGGGCGTCACCTTCGACGCCTATGAGCGGAAAGGCGCCGGAAAAATGTTCCTCGTCACCACCGCCGACGGCAAACGCCTTGAGTTCCGCCATGCGTTGGACCGGGGAGAAGAATTCAACAACTCGTTCGTCACCGTCTCCCCCGACGGCCAGTGGATCGTCGCGGGCGAGTTCGGCGCACAGAAGCGACTGCAGGTGTTCCCCGCGCCGGTCCTCAACAAGTCGACGTCAGCGACGGCCAATCTCCCGCAGGCCGGGCAGATCACCCTCGACCGTGAGGTCGACAACGTCCAGGGATGCGACTTCTTCTCCGCCCAGCGGCTGGTGTGCACCGCCGACCAGGGCGACGTCCTGCAACTGGACCTCCCCCGCCCGCTGGACGGCAAGCGAATCGACGCCACCGTCACGCACCTTTTCGAGCTGCCGAAAGTCAGCAAGTGTTCCGGAACCTACGAGGCCGAGGGAATCGACTACCACGCGAAGGACAAAACGCTGCGCGCGGGCATGCTGTCGCCCGGTCTCTGCAAGGGCGCGACGGTGGTGTTCTCCTTCACATGGCAGGAGAAGTGAGTCCGTCCGCGCCCCTCGGCCTCCAGGTGCCCCCCTCATCGGCAGGCGGGGCGCCGGGGCGCGCAGGAGGTTGACATGGGAATCGCGCAGTGCGCGCCCCGGCACTGCGCTCCTTTCCGCCCGTGCGAGAACTATCCCCGTGTTTCCGGAATGAGTGCGGACGTGCCGGTGGGCGGCACCCCTGAGGGGTGCCGCCCACCGGTTTTCGCGTGTGCTGCTACCAGCGGTACCAACGACCTCGGCCGCCGCTGGAATTCGTGGAGCGGACCACGAATCCGAGCAGCCACACCACCAGTACGACGACAGCGACCCACCACAGAATCTTCAGTGCGAAACCCGCACCGAAGAGAATCAGCGCCAACAGAAGAACGAGAAGCAACGGTCCCATGATTATCAACCTCCTGACAGGCGCATGCCCCCAACCGTCACAACCATGCCAACGACATATGTCAGCGAAGCGATGACCGCGGGGCCGCCGACGGGGATGGCAGCAACGACACCGCCGACAGCGACCGCCCCGGGCACACGGGCCGCCGGAGACCGGGCCGTCCATGATCCGAGCAGTGCTACGGCGACCGTCGCGCGTGATCCGGATCCGCCCGAGGGCACGGAGGAAGGAGACGCGATGGGGCCCGTCCTGGGGACCGATCCCGACGACCGCCACATGCGGGTGGAGCACATCACCTCGGCCGCATGATCCGAAGCCCAATCAGTCCTCGGTCCGAACGGGAGTGTCCGGGGGCCGGACGGAGGTGCTTCGGGGGCAGCCGCGGACAACGGCGCGCGGCGGCCCTGTCAGGCCGAAAGGTTCGTGCACCCTGTCGCGGCGATGGTTGTGCCCGTGACCCTGACGGCCGTGCAGGCGGTCGTGACGTTGCTGACCGTTCCGTCAGCAACCCATCGGTTGTTGAGCCAGACCTGTACCTGCATGGTCGCGATATGGAACGTGTACGCGGGTCCGGCGTCCGTCCATCCGGGGCACACGGTGGTTCTCGTCTGGAACGACGCGGCAGGCACGCCGCCGCCGATCTGCGTCAATCCCACCGAGCAGGTGGCGCTCGTCGCGGCGTCCGCCTGCGACGCGGCGGTGAGAACCACTCCCCCGGCCAGTACGGCCGCAGCGGCGAAGCTGGTCAAGCGGTAGGCGCGTCCCATGATGCGTATCCTCCGACGTCCGTAACAGCGGAATTGTCACGGCTCGTTGCTACCCGGCAATCGTCCTGCCCAAGCTGCCCGGGCCGTCGGCAGGCGCCTGACCCGCGCGCCGTCACACCGCACCGGCACGCCGTGGCTGACGCAGCCTGGCCGCCGGCGGACACGCTCATGGTCGGCGACGCATGTCCACGGCGAGATGTCGCCGTGGACATGCGCGTCAGGCGGGCGCCGTCGACTACTGCCGTTGCGCGCGCGGAGCCCGCAGGATCTGCATGCTGTGGGCCGTCAGGGTGACGGCCTCGCCGGCGGAGCGGGCGTGGGACGTGTCGCCTTCCGGCTCGGCCGTGTTGACCACGACGGTCCACTTCTCGGCGAATTCCGCCGCGGGCAGTGTGAAGTCGACCGGCTCGTGATGGGCGTTGAACAGCAGGAGGAACGAGTCGTCGGGGGCGGGGGTGCGCTGAGCGCGTTCGATGTCGCTGTCACCCCCGAGGTGAACGGCGAGGGCGTGGGCATCGCCGCGCTGCCAGTCGGCCTCGTTCATGGGGCTCGCATCCGGGCGCAGCCAGCTGATGTCGGCGCGGTCCGGGGCGATGGTGTCGCTCGGGCCGTGCAGGAAGCGCCGTCGGCGCAAAACCGGATGGTCGTGGCGGAGTCCGAGCAGCCGGGCGGTGAATGCGGCAAGCGCGCGCTTGTCGTCGTCCAGGTCCCAGTGCATCCAGGCCGTTTCGTTGTCCTGGCAGTAGACGTTGTTGTTGCCGTTCTGGGTGCGGCCCGTCTCGTCGCCGTGGGCGATCATCGGAACGCCCTGTGAGACCAGCAGGGTCGTCAGGATGTTGCGCTGCTGGCGTGACCGCAGTTCGTTCACTGCCGGGTCGTCGGACGGTCCCTCGGCGCCGCAGTTGAAGGAGCGGTTGTTGCTCTCGCCGTCGGCCCCGTCCTCGCCGTTGGCCTCGTTGTGCCGCTCGTTGTACGACACGAGGTCGCGCAAGGTGAATCCGTCGTGGGCCGTGACGAAGTTGATGCTCGCCCGGGGGCGCCGGGTGTCGTGTTCGTACAGGTCCGGCGAGCCGGTGATGCGGGCCGCCAGGTCGCCCAGTGTTCCCTGGTCGCCGCGCCAGAAGCCGCGAACGGTGTCACGGTACCTGCCGTTCCACTCGCTCCACAACGGCGGGAAGTTGCCGACCTGGTAGCCGTCGTCCCCGATGTCCCAGGGTTCCGCGATGAGCTTGACCCGGCCGATCACCGGGTCCTGCTGGACGATGTCGAGGAATGCGGAGAGTCGGTCCACCTCGTGGAACTGGCGCAGCAGTGTGGCCGCGAGGTCGAAGCGGAAGCCGTCCACGTGCATCTCGGTGACCCAGTAGCGCAGTGAGTCCATGATGAGCTGGAGCACGTGCGGGTGGCGCATCAGCAGACTGTTGCCGGTGCCGGTGGTGTCGAAGTAGTGCTGCGGGTCGTCGTCGACCAGGCGGTAGTAGGAGGCGTTGTCGATGCCGCGGAAGGACAGCGTCGGGCCCTGGTCGTTGCCCTCGGCGGTGTGGTTGTAGACCACGTCGAGGATCACTTCCAGACCCGCCGCATGCAGGGCCTTGACCATCTCCTTGAACTCGTCGACCTGCCCGCCGCGGCTTCCGGCTGCGGCGTACGCGTTGTGCGGTGCGAAGAAGCCGATGGTGTTGTAGCCCCAGTAGTTCGACAGTCCCCGGTCGATCAGGAAGCCGTCCTGGGTGAACTGGTGCACCGGCATCAGCTCCACCGCGGTGACCCCGAGCTCCACCAGGTGAGCGGTCACCGACGGGTGCGCCAGGCCGGCGTACGTGCCGCGCAGATCCTCGGGCACGTCGGGGTGCAGCGCCGTCATGCCCTTCACGTGCGCCTCGTAGATCACCGAGTCGTGATACGAGTGCCGTGGCGGCCGGTCCTCACCCCAGTCGAAAGAACGCGGGTCGGTCACCACAGCCAGCATCCCGTGGCCCAGCGAGTCGCGGTCGTCCGGTTCCCCGGGCGCGTCCAGGCGATGGCCGCACAGCGACGGATCCCCGTCGACCTGACCGTCGACGGCTTTGGCGTAAGGGTCCAGGAGCAGCTTCGCCGGGTTGCAGCGCAGTCCGCCGGCCGGGTCGAAGGGGCCGTGCACGCGGTAGCCGTAGCGCTGGCCGGGGCCGACATCCGGTAGGTAGCCGTGCCAGACGAAGCCGTCGACCTCCGGGAGCGCGACACGCTGCTCATTCCCGTCGTCGTCGATCAGGCACAGTTCCACGTTCTCCGCGACTTCGGAGAAGAGGGCGAAGTTGGTGCCGGCGCCGTCGTACTCGGCGCCCAGGGGATAGGCGCGACCGCCCTGAAGGTTCATACCGTCAGGACTGCCCCGGTTACGGGGAAGAACGCTCGGCCGGCAGCTGCTTCGCGACCGCGACGTTGTTGTCCGCCGGATGTTCGGGGGCAGACGGTGCAGCAGGGCGGTCGTGGTGCGGGCTCACCGTCGAGCCGAGTGACCAACCGCGCCTGGCGGCTTCCCGACAGGGCAGCTCGCAAGGACGGTGCACGTCCTGGACACCGCCTCCGAGCCGACGACCGCAGCTCACCTCACAGCACAGGGAGCACTTCATGAGCGACAGGAACGATCCGGCTGCTGCGTCGGCCCACGGGGACGCACCGGCCTTCACCCATGCCGGGGACCGCCGCGCGCTGGAGGACTGGCTGGCCGTCACCGACTGGCGGATCGCGGATCGCATCACCATGGATGACGGTTCACTTCTGCTGCATCGTGCTGCCGATCCGCCCGGCACGAGCGCCTGGGCTTCGGTCGCACTCGGTCAGACCCTGACGGTGGAAAGCGACGGCGAGCTCCGTGTGACAGTGGCGGTGACATGTCTGGCAGCCGGCATCTCTGCCTTGATGATGGGCGCGGCGACCATCCATGCCGAACTGACGGACGCGGAAGCCAATCGCCGAGTACAGGACTACGCCCGGCGCGCGGAGATGCTGACCAAGGCCAAAGCGACCGCACGCAAACTGGCCACGGACGCCGCAGTGCTCGAGGACAAGCTTCTCGACGAGACGTAACGGTCGTGCGGCAAAGGCCGCCCGCCGGCGCGCCGCGGCGGCGCAGGGAGTGACGCGCATGACCCGCGCGTGCTGCACACGCCGGTGCAGGCGGGCGCCTGGCCGGGATCGCGTGCTAGCGGGCGACTTCGTAGCGCAGGTGCAGAACTCGCTCGCCCTGGATGACGACATGCGGGTCCCGCAGCAGCACCTGCCCGTCGATCCCGCCGAAGAAGCGCTTGCCCGAACCGAACACGACCGGCACCACGTCCATGGCCACCTCGTCCACGAGGCCGGCCGCGAGGATCTGGGCGCCGACCTGACCGGCGTTGACGGCGATCGTCCGGTCTCCGGCCAGTTCCTGGGCCGTGCTGATCGCGGTCGTGACGTCTTCGGCGAAATGGTAGGAGGCTTCCGGATGCCATCCCTCAGGCTTCGGCCGGTGCGATACCACGACCACGTGATCGCCGACTGGCGGGCGGCCCTCCCACCCGTTCACCAGGTCGAACAGGGTGCGGCCCATGACGATCACGCCGATCGAGTCCCACGTCGCCCGTACGTACGGCGCCGAAGCGTGCGAGACCCGGAAGGCGGTGCCGACCGCGGAGTGGTCGTACTGCTGGTCGTCGGCCGGGGTGATCGGGGTGTCCCCGCTGAAGTACCACTCGTGCAGCGGCCCGACCTCGTCGTTCTTGTCGGCGATGAAGCCGTCGACCGACACTACGTTGTGCATGATCACGGTGCCCACGGAAGTTCTCCTCGGAGTCGGTCTGCGTCACGTCGATCTTGACGCGAGGGAGGGCGCGGGCGCATGTAAGAAATCAATCGGCGGGCATCGGACCGCTGTCCGGCGGAAAGTCCGGCCGGGCGGGGAAGCGGCGCCGCAGGTCCAGATACTGCGTCGGGGTGAGACCGGTGAAGTCCTTGAATTCCCTCGTGAAATGGGCTCGGTCGAAGTAGCCGGCGCCTTGGGCGAGATCTGACCAGTCGACAGGCAGACGGGCGTCCACGGACACGATCAGGCGCGCGAAGCGGTAGATCCGCGCCACCCGTTTCGGGGTCACCCCGACGTGGGCCTTGAACTGCGTCGCCAGATGGTTGCCGCTCACCCCGGCGTCGTCGGCCAGAGCGCCGACCGGGATCGCTCCGTACGACGTCTCCAGTCGCATGCCGGTGTGCCGGACCAGGTCGAGGCCGCGCGGCGGGGAATCGGCGAGCCGCGACCGCAGCTCGTCCTCCACCACCCGCAGGGTCTCTGCAGCCGACGCGGTGTCACCGGCCCGGTCACGGATCCGGCCGATCGACCGGCGCCAGACCGCGTCGACCGGCACCCACAGGTTGCGCAGTTCACCGGCCGGCACACCGATGAACGGCGACATTCCCCAGGGCTTGAAGTGCACGCCGACCAGCCGTACGCGTTCCGGGTACTCGACCAGGAAGCGCCTGGTCCACACACCCATGAACCAACCATCGGTGAAGAGGGCCGGCGGCACCGAGGAGTCGGAGTCTTTCAGGCGGACGGGATCACCGAGGTGGAGAAAGAGGTGGGCCGACGGCATCGGCGGTACGGTGACCCGCCGATGGCGCGGCACACCGGTCAGGCAGTAGATGTCGTCAATGAACCGGTCGAGCGGTGACGCGGGCACCTGGGCGATGTATTCCATGGGTTCACCTGCCGGAGTGCTGCGATGTCGCGGTCATCGTCACCGTAGCCGCCGGTGGCGCCGCGACGAGTCCGCCGAACGGATCCGACAGTGTCGAGATCCGCGCGCGACACTTCCCGTGATCGCGCGTTGGCGAGCCGATGGCCCCCGGCGAGAGCTGGACCCGGCTCACTCACCGGCTCCGGTGACGACGACGGCGTCCGCGGACGCGGTCGTACCGGGGACTTCGATCAGGTGCCCGTCGGATTGATCGGTCCGCGCCACCGGAACAGTAGCGGGCCCCGTCGTATCTGCCGTGCAGGAAAGACGGGGCGCCCGGGGTGCGTATCCCGAGGACCGCATATCGCGGCTGAGGCGGCGGACGTACCGGTACCGATCGGGCTTGTGCGGTGGACGAGGTCGGCGTTGCTGAGGTCCAGGAACAGGGTGGGCGCCGTCGTCGGCGCACAGTCGAAGACCTCGGTGAGCCGACAGACACCGCCTAGACGGCCTCGGCGATGGCAGGAGCACGCCGAACCGCGTCCGGGTGGTGCTTGAGGCAGCAGTGCTTTTCGTCGTCGGCAAGCGCGATGAAGTCCAGCAGATCGCACGCCTCACCGTGCGGCTGGTCCTCCCCCGGGCACAGCCGACCGAAAGAAATTGACATGACGGACCCCTAAAACTCTCATCGCACATCCATACGGAAGGATGAACGCACCCCGGTTGCGGGCTCGTGCCGCGGAGGTCGTGTGCCCCGGCTCGGACCGGTTATGCACTGACGACACGGGCGGCGGCCGCACTCCTGACCGCTCCGACCAGGCTTACGGCGGAAGTCCGTGCCGGACGACCGGGTGACGGGACAGGAACTCCGGTCGACCCGAAGTCGGCGACCAGCCGCGGTCTGCGCGCGTCCGGGCTCAAAAATGCGGAGAAGCCGGTGCCGCGCCGCGGCGCGGCGCGTTCGACGCCGGCTCGGTCGCCGCCGGCAGGGCGTCCACCTCGTATGGGGAGGAGGTGTCGGCCGGGCAAGCGTTCAGCACTGCGGATGCCGGAGCACGCGCTCCTGCCGCCGGTGCGACCTCTTCGCCGGCCACGGTTCCGGAACCGGTGATGTGCGGGACCTGTACCGGTCCCGGCTCCAGCGGCGCACCACCGGCCCGGTGCGGCGGCATGATTCCGTCCGTCTCCGCCACGACGGACTCATTCGGATCGGCCATGGCTCCGCCCTTCACGGCAGACGCGCGGACTCCTTGCAGCACCTCCTGCCCCGACCCGAAGCTCCGATACAAACGAACCGCGTGGACGCGGTCCGTGACGGATTCGGCAGCGCGCCGCGTCCTACGCCTCGGCGTCCACGCGGATCTCGGCCTCGGTCTCGGACGCGTCGCCGCTCCCGACGGCCGCAGCCGATGCGGCGTCGGCGCCGTCGCGCGTTCCCTTCCTGGCCGCGGCGCGCCGCAACCGGTACCACTCGACCAGGTCGAGGGCGATGATCAACGCGGCCAGCAGTGTCATGGACCCGAGCGCCGGCATGCGGGTGGCGAGCGGCAGGCAGAGGAGAATGATCGCGGAGGCAATGAGCCGGGTGGTGGACCACAGCCGGAACATCCGCCAACGGGTGTACCCGAACACCGCCAGGTACAGGCAGCAGCCTCCGAACAGCAGCGCGGCCGGACCGATTCCCAGTCTGTGTCCGGGATGCGCGACGGTCTCGTGCATGCCCACCGCGGTGGCGATGACGCCGCTGACCAGGCCCAGATGGGCGTACGACATGACGTGCCGGACCATGTCGAACTGCCTGTTCGCGTGGGCCACCGCGAACTGCATGGCGCTGGCCGCGAAGGCGAAATACACCCACCACATGGCGGCGGTCAGAGTGAAGGCGGCGGCCACCGCCGCCAGAACGTCGGCGCCGATATGGCGGGAACCGGTGACCGGACTGCCGATGGCGATGATGGTCTCGCCGAGCGCCACGATCAGGAGCAGGCCGAAACGCTCGGGCAAGTGGCCCGAGTGAAACGGTGAACCGGCCGTCTTCCGCCGGATGAGCTGCGGAGTGAGCGTGTCGACCAGCGCGGCCGCCGCCCACAGGGCGATCCGCGCGTGCCCCTCCACCAGACCGCCGACGAGGAGCAGCGGGCTGCTGACGAAGGCACCCACGAGGAAGGAGTTGAGGCGGACCTCCTGCCGGCGCAGCGCCAGAACGTGAAGTACCGACCGCGCGGCCAGATACGCTCCGCCGAAGAGCAGCCCGCGGTCGCCGTACGCGTCCGGTATCGCCAGGCCCATGAACAGTGCGCTCAGGCCGACGGCGAAGATGCCGATCCGGTCGACGGCGTTCTCCACGTCCTGCCGGTTGGCGTGCACGGTGGTGGCTGTCCAGGCCCAGTAGGCGGGGACGAACACGATCAGAGCGCGGCCGACGCCGGCCCATGTGTGGTCGGACTGCAGCAGCGCGCTGACTTGGGTGATGGCGAAGACGTATACGAGGTCGAAGAACAGCTCGGCCCAGCTGACTTGCTTCGTGTCCTCGTCACGGGCGTCGGAGGCGCCGCCTGTGTCGTGCGCTTCCGCCGTCAGAGTGGGGTCCACCGCATCACCGGTCGTCTTCGGCATGGGCCACCTTCCGTGGAGAGGCTTCCGCTTTGCTCCTGCCAATGCCCGCGGAGGGAAGAGCGGCCGTTGCTCGCAGGAGTGCGACGGCGGCCGGCCGCGCGACGTGGGTCATGCCTGTTGACCGTGGCGCGCGGTCCTGCGACGGAGCCACACCGGGAGTCCGTACCAGCAGCCGACGAACCAGAGCGCTACGACGCCGGTGACGATCTCGGCGACGACGTCGTCCAGGGCGACATGCAGGATCAGCAGCACCACGCAGGCGACAGTCAACGCGAGCAATGCCATGCCGCAGACCATCAGGCGGCCCGCCACGCCGATGATCTCCTGCTTGAGGCTCTGGCCGGCGAGGATGCGGTGGATGGACGCCGGGGCTATCAGCGCACCGGTGGCCAGGGCTCCCGAGACGACCGCAGTGACGTAGACGGTCAGGTCGAACGTTTCCAACTGACGGAAGTGCGGCGTGAAGGAGATGCTGAGCAGGAAGCCGAACAGGATCTGGACTCCCATCTGCGCGACGCGGGTCTCCTGCAGCACCTCTCCCCAGCGTCTGTTGGCCCGCTCCTGGTCGTTCTCCTCCTCGAGGCCGTCCGCGAGGCCGGTGTGGACGCCGTCGTCGGCGTCCGGGTCGGGGCGATGTCTCGGACCGGTGGACGCGGGCGGCGGAACGGACACGGATCCTCCAGATTTGTTCATGGGAAGGTAAATACTTGGTGTTCCCCTGAAGTTCATCTTCATGTCGAATCCGAGAACGCCGCCGGACGCACCCGCCGCGGGCGGTCCGTCGATGAAGCACACCTGCTGAGGGCGACCGGGCAGTCCTTCTGCCCGGTCGCCCTCAGCAGGTGTCGAAGTCGGCTCGCTGCCGGATGGTCAGCGCGTGGTGAGCATGCCTTTGCGGAGGTTGGCCAGGGTGCGGGAGATGAGGCGGGAGATGTGCATCTGGGAGTACCCCATGGCGGCGCCGATCTCGGCCTGGGTCATCTCCTGCCCGAACCGCATCTCCAGCAGTCGCCGCTCCATGTCCGGGAGCTTGGCCAGCAGCGGAGCCAGGGTGCGGAAGTCCTCGATCATTTCCATCTGCGGGTCCCACACGCCGACGGTGTCGGCGAGCGTGCGTCCCGGGTCGTCGTCACCGCTGCTGTCACCGTCGGTATAGGGGGTGTCGAGCGATCCGGCGGTGTAGCCGTTTGAGGCGATCAGGCCCTCGACGACCTCGTCCTCGGTCAGCTCCAGGTGCGTGGCCAGCTCCTTGACCGTCGGGTCACGGTCCAGGCGCAGTGCCAGTGCCTCCTTGGCCTTGGCCAGCTCCACGCGCAACTCCTGCAGCCGGCGCGGCACATGGACTGCCCAGGAGGTGTCGCGGAAGAAGCGCTTCATCTCCCCGACGATGTAGGGGATGGCGAACGTGGTGAACTCGTTCTCCCGCGACAGGTCGAATCGGTCGATCGCCTTGATCAGACCGATCGTGCCGACCTGCACGACCTCCTCCAGGTCGGTGTCGGCCCGGTTGCGGAAACGCCGGGCCGCGAACTGCACCAGCGTCAGGTTCATCTCGATCAGGGTGTTCCGTGCGTACTGGTACTCCGGCGTGCCCTCCTCGAGAACCTGCAGGCGGTCGAAGAACAGCTTCGACAGCACCCGGGCGTCCGCCGGCGCCACCGTACGGGCATCGTCCACCCGCGGCAGAGCCTGTTCATGCCGGGCTGGGGCATCTTTCGCTGGGTGTTCAGTGGTAGTGATCATGTCATTGACCTCATGCTGTGGGGACCGGTGACGCCCATGTGCCCGGACTCGGAGCGAGCATGCATCGAATTCGCGTACCGGTCGGGGCAGTTGGCAAAGGGACGGGCCGGCGGCACGCCGGACGTGTCCCAGCCCGTTGCGCCGTGGCGACCGCGAGGGTCCGAGCTGCGCAAGGTCGAGTGCGGTGACACGCGCGGCTAGCGCGAGTGGGAACACCCGCACGGTGGCGTGGCCCGGCCCCCGCATGCCGGCGTCGATCCCCTGGCTGGGAACGGGGTCCGGCCGGCGTCGCCAGACGGGCCCGGCCGGACCCCGGGGCCAAGCGCAGTCAGCCCCCGCAGGCACCGTCGCCGTCAGGGGAAGAAGCGAGGCGCCATTAGGTCGGGTACCTGCGTGCGGCCGGTATAAACGGCGGGTTCCGGTCGTGATCATCGGCTGGTTCGCACCGTTGTGCACCACACTCGTCACCGTCAGTATCAAGAGCATCACCGTGCTCCCCCGACACGGTGGTGAGGCCCCTCCGCGAAGCCCCTCGCGGTGGGGCCCTCCGATCATGTCCGACGGTGGGCCCGCCGTGCCTGTCCCGAACAGGCGTTCAGGTGGTGAAGGTGAAGTAGGGGCGGGTGCCGGTGACTTCCAGAAGACGTTCCAGTGCGGGCGGCAGCGCATCGTGGATCATCAGGCCGTGGCCGGACCGGCGTTGATCGCACTGGAGGTCGAGAAGCAGGTGCAGGGCGGTGGAGTCGACGTCTGTCACCGCGCGCAGATCCAGCGTGACGTCAGCCGGGCGCGCCCGTAGGTCGTCGACGAGGCCGCGCCAATCGCTGTGGCTGGTCCAGTCGAAGGTTCCGGTCAGTGCCACCAGACGGCAGGTGCCTGACACCTCGTGGCGCACCGTGAGGGCGCGGGAGACGCCCTCCGGGCCGCTGCGCCGCGGCGGACCGGCGTCCGGCGGGCTCAGCGAGAGCCCGGCCATGACCGGGCGCGGGTGGGCAGAGGTGTGCGTCATGGCCGGCCTGTCACTCGTTCGGGGTATTCGGTAGCGCGGGAGGCATGCGTGACACGGTGTGGAGCATCTGCGCCGGTGTGTCGGACGTTGACCGGCCCGAGGAAAGGTGTGAGCCGCACATGCTGCATACCGACTGCTCCGTCGCGGGACAGCCCGCCAGTAGCGCCGATGCCCGCCAGGCGGTCCTTGCCCTGATCGACCGTGGCTGCCCGGCGGCCGGTCGCACGGACCGCATCGACGTCAGCCTGATGATCACCGAGCTGATCGCCAACGCTTTCCGGCACGCGGGGAATCTGGTCCTGCTGGAAGCGCGCGTCAGCCCTGACACCGTCGACATCTGCGTCAGCGACCGCGACACACGCCTTCCCGCGCCGCGTCCCGCCACGGATGCGGCCGACGGGCCCGGGGGCGAGGAAGGTGGCTTCGGCTGGCCGATGGTCCTCGCTCTCGCCTCTTCGGTCACCGTCACCCGCCCCGCATCCGGCGGCAAACGCATCCGCGTCCTGCTCCATCTCGTCCTCCCCCTCCCCGACCCTCGCACCGCCTGACGGCCCTCACAGGTGCGCCCGCACCGGCAGCCTTCCCCCTCGCCCGGGAATCGGGCATCCCTCGATGGAGTGATCCGCCCCGGGCACGTACCGCACGATCAGGTCCCCAGGACGGCCGCGCCGTTCGAGTGGGCTCCGGACCGGCTGCACGGTGACACCCCGGTGTGACTGCCGGACATCATGGTTCTGCCGCTTGCTGTTGGGTGGAGGAGCGTGTTCTGCCGTCATGCGCCGGAGGCTCTGCCCGGTCGACGGGCGGCGCGCCGGGTGTTTCAGGACCGACTGGTGTCGGTCCGCGTCTGCCGGGCCGCGCGCCGCCTCATCGAACGCCGCTCGTCCTCGTTGCGGCCACCCCACACACCGAATTCCTGCCGGGTGTCCATGGCCCAGGCAAGGCACTGCTCCACGACCGGGCACCGGCGGCACACATCCTTGGCCTGCTGCTCCTGAAGCAGCGCGGACCCGCTGTGGCCGACAGGAAAGAAACGCTCTGGATCCTCACCCTGGCAAGCCGCGTCGAGCTTCCAGTCCACAAAAGCCTCCTACCGTCTCGTACCCATACGGAAGTTCTCTGCCTCGGCAATCCAGCCGGTATTACGACGCCTTCGGTGCGGTGGCGTCGACCGGAACGGACGCCGAGCGATCAACGGAATCCGGCGCCGGAACCGCGAAAGGGTCACACACCGGTGCGGGGACGGCGGGCAACTCCGCCACGGCGTCGGCTGTATGGGAGAAGAACGGAGAATCCATCGTCATCTTCACTGTCCTCAAAGGAATGATCTGCCATCCGGCTGCCCGGACAACCACCGTGCATGCCAGGGCACTCCAGCGAAGTGGCCGCGGGTGGGGGTGAGGCCGGACGGCCCCGCGCCGGGCCGCGGGCGCGGGGGGCGCGCGGGAAGGTCAGCCGAGGCGCCACTGCTGGTTGGCGCCACCGTTGCACGTCCACAGCTCCAGTGCGGTGCCGTTGACGTTCCCCGATGCTTGGTCGCCGCCCGTGACGTCCAGGCACAGACCGGACTGGACACCGGTGACCGAGCCGTCGGCGTTGAGCCGCCACTGCTGGTTGGCGCCGCCGTTGCACGTCCACAGTTCGACCGCGGTGCCCGTCGACGTGCCTCCGCCCGTGGCGTCCAGGCACTGAGTGCCCCCGTACAGGCGCAGTTCCCCGGAAGCCGTGGACGTCACCTGCTGGTTGGCTCCGCCGTTGCAGTCCCAGATCTCGATCTTGGTTCCGGGTGCGGTCTGGTTGTTGAACGCGTCGAGGCACCGGTTGGAGGACGCCCCGACGAGCGGGTGGGTGGTCCCGGTGGTGGTCGACGAGCCGGTGGAGACGCGGTACATGACGCTGCCGTGGCCCGGCACCGTGGCGGAGATTGCACCGCTGGACGTGGTCTTCACGTGCGACCACAGGTTGTTGAGGGTGTAGCCGGACGATGCGGGGAGTCCGACCGCGGCGGCGGTCGTGGAGATCGTCGCCGCCCCGGCGTTCTCGTTGAAGAGCACCACGGCCCGGTCCCCGTTGGCCAGCGGCTTGGTCAGCACGTCCAGACCGCCCGCGGAGGAGATCTGGGTCCCCTGCTTGCCCAGCGAGTCCTGGTCCACGGCGATGACGTCCCGGTTGCCGAGCAGGGACAAGGTCGCGGCGGAGGAACCGGGCAGGTCGTTGCCGGCGATAAGCGGGGCCGCCATCTCGGCCCACAGGCTGAACTCGCTGCGGTCCTCGGTGAACGACATACCGCCATTGCCGACTTCGAGCATGTCGGGGTCGTTCCACCCGCCCGGACCGGCGTACGCGGCGAGCTGCACGTTCGCATGGAAGATGGACAGCATCGAGCCGAAGCTGTCGTTGATGTCTCCGGTGGTGCGCCACATGTTGCCGACGCCCGCGCCCCAGGTCCAGACGTTGTCCTGACCCCACTCGCACAGGCTGTACAGGATCGAGCGTCCCGTTCTGGCCAGAGCGTCGCGCATGGTCGTGTCCCGTTGCTGCGGGGAGGTGCCGTCGCCGTTGCAGTTGTCGTACTTGAGGAGGTCCACGCCCCACGACGCGAAGCTGTTGGCGTCGGCCTGCTCATGGCCGAGGCTGCCGGGATAGCCCGCACAGGTCTTGGTTCCGGCGCTCTCGTAGATACCGAGCTTGAGGCCCTTGCTGTGGACGTACGCGGCGGTACCGCTGATCCCGTCGGGGAATTTGGCGGGATCCGGTACGAGGTGGCCGCCGCTGTCACGGCTGCCGGACATCCAGCAGTCGTCGATGTCGACATAGCTGTAGCCGGCCGCCGCGAGGCCCGAGGTGACCATGAAATCGGCGACCGACTTGACCTTCTGCTCGGTGACGTTGCACCCGAAGGAGTTCCAGTCGTTCCACCCCATGGGAGGTGTCGCGGCGAGTCCGTTCGGCAGGGCGGCGGCCTGCGGTGCCGGAGCCAGCAGTACGAGGGCGGGCGCGGTGACGGCGGCAAGTCCCAACGCGGTCACGCCGGCCGAAATCCGGGTGGACAGGGAGCGACGAGACCGGGCCGCGCGCGGCGGCCGGCAGAAGAGGCGTGCACTGAAGGGCATGGTCGTTGCTCCTTGGTCGGGTCGGAACGGGTCACCGACGTGAGACGTCGTTGGTGGCGTCCGGGCAGATGCCGACAGCGCGCCGCGTGACGGCAGCGGCGGCAGAGGGCCGCGGAGTTCGGGGCATCGCTGCACGGCGTGGCCCTTCGCCGGTGGGGGGAACGGCACAGGAGCGCCTCCCGATCCGCAACCTGGAGCCGCACGACCGGGAGACTGCGCGACAGCGTGGGGTCATGTTCATTTCTGCGTCAAGGTGCGTATCAATAAAACATGTTCCAACGGAGGGGCTTCCGCCAATCAGCACGCCACCACCGCCAACGCCACCCTGACCGAGCTGTGGGACTGCAACGGCGGCGCCAACCAGCAGTGGACGTGAGCGGAGCAGTACGCCGGAATCACGGTGGTCCGGCCGAACGCGGGGAGAAGCGTGTGATCAGGACCAAGAGCATGCTGGGCGGAGCGCTCGCACTGACCGTGGCGGTCGGCGACATGACGCGGTACTGGCCAGTGGTGTCGCGGACATCACCAGCCGGGCTCCTGTCGAGGCCGGCAGCAGATTCCGCATCGGCAGTATGACGAAGCCGTTCGTCGCCACGGTCGTGCTGCAACTCGGTCTGCACCGAACGTCCGTACCAGGCGACGACACCGCGATCATCGGCCCACACCCGCGCGGCTCCGTACGCCTCGGCGCCTGCGCACCCCTCGGCGACATCACCGCGATCACCCCTTCGGTCGCGGGCGCCTCCGGCGAGATGATCTCCAGCACCGGTGACGTCAATCGTTTCCCCGCGGCCCTGTTGGGCGGCAGACTGCTGCGCCCGGCCCAGCTCAGGAAGATGATGCGGACCACCGTCCGGACCGCGCTGTGCGCGGGCGGGCCGTCACGCTCCTGGTAGCACACCGGACAGGTCGTCAGAAGGTGCCGCGACGACGCAGTGGGCGGGGGCGGCCGTCCGGGTCCGCCAGGATGCGCGCGGGAACGACGGCCAGGGCGTGGGCGACCGGGGAGATGCGCGGTGTGGCGTAGGTACGGAGACGGCCCGGCGGCCGGGTTCCCAGGCGATCGCCGTGATGCCAGGAGTCGAGAGCGCTAGCCGCGGCCGCGAAGGCGTCGTAAGCGGGGACGGCGTCATGGAGGTCGTCGCGGGAATCCTCGGCGCGGACCAAGTGCTCCGCGGCAAGACGCAGCCGCAGATTCCGGGCGAACGCGCGAGCACCGTCGGCAACCTCGCCTGGTCGTGGTGTGGCTTCCCGGGTGTCGAGTACGGCGCAGGTCAGCTCGGAGTCGTGGGTCCAGGAACGCACGTTGAGGTTGGCCGATCCCACCGAGGCCCATACGTCGTCCACGACGCACACCTTCGCGTGCGTGTAGACCGGCGTCCCCTGTTCGTTCTCCAGGCTGTAGACGGCGAAACGCCGACCGCCCGCACGGCGCAGCAGGTTCAGGGCACGGGCGCGTCCGAGCAGATTCATCGGCCCCGACAGGGCGCCGTTCTGGTCGGGGAACGGCGGAAGCACGGCTTTGCGGATGCCCCGCGCGATGCTCCGCTCCCCCTCGGGTGCGAACGGATAGCCGTGCCTGAGCGGAGGATAGGTGCGCAGCACCTGCACGCGCGCCGTACCGCGCGGCCCGGGGTCCGGACCCTGTTCGGGCAGCGGGTCGGCGACCGTGTCCTGATGGTGGACGAGTTGCCGGATCCGGCCCGGCAGGCTGCGGCTGAGCGGGTGAGGATCCTCCCAGCGCTCCCGGAACGACGCCTCGATGTCCCCCACGGCCGGGCCCCGCACGGCGAGTTGGATGTCGTGCCAGGGCGGTCTCGGGCCGTAGGCGTCCGCGATCGGCAGCGGCTGCCGGTCACCGCGGTGCTCGGCATCGTCTCCCCGGCTGTGGCACAGGTCGATCCCGCCGACGTACGCCACGTCCCGCTCGGGATGCGCCCGGTGCCGCAGGACGACGAGCTTTTGGTGGTGCGACCCGCCGGGCCGCACCCGCATGTCGAGAAGGCACTCGCCCCCAGCCTCTTCGATCTCCTCCCCCAAGTGGGCGTTCTCCCGCTCGCTGAACGCCAACGAGTCCACGTGGGAGCGCCACACCAGGCCCTTGACCACGACTCCCCTGCGCGCGGCGTCGCACAGGACCGCACCCACCGCGTCCTCGTCCTCCTCCCCCAGGCGCTCGTCCGGGTCACCCCGCCAGTCGGTGAACAGCAGCAGATCACCCGCCTGTTGTGCGCGCACGGCCGCCAGCAGCTCGGGGAAGTATTCCGCTCCGTGGACCAGCGGCCGGACGTCGTTGCCCTCCGACCACGGCGGCGCGTCGCCGCGCCGCGTTTCGAGCCGCGTCGCCGGATTGCCCCGCTCCCCCGCCGCAAGCAACCACTCATCAGGACGCATGTCCACACATCTTCCACCGCAGGCGTCATCTCATGCCCGCGAGCGGAGCCGCACGGCTCGGCGGAGGCCAGCCCGGCTGGCCGCCTCGCCGTTCCGGTCGGCATGGAGGTCCTGCGCGGATGCCGTGCCCGCGGCAGGGCAGGTTGCCCGCGCGAATGCCCGCCGTGGTCGGAGAAATCGGGGGTACGCACCTTCTATGACGGACTCCCCCCTCACCTTGGGCATCGAAGAGGAATACCTGCTACTCGACGCCGGTACCGGACTACCGTCGCCGCGCGCGACACAGGTACAGGCAATGGCACATCTGGGTGCCGAGGTCGGTGTCACCGAAGTGGAGAACGAACTCCTGCAGGCCCAGGTGGAGGTCGCCACCGGCATCTGCACCGAACTGGGCGACGCCGCCGAGCAGTTGGCGCACTTCCGTACGGCGGTCGGCGACGCTGCGGCCCGCGCGGGCTGCCGGCTGGCGGCCACCGGCGCGGCGCCCTTCTCCTCCGGCACCACGATCCCCGTCACGGACAAGCAGCGCTATCACGAGATGCGCGAGAACGCGGCGGTACTGGTCGACGAGCAGCTCATCGACGGCATGCACATCCACGTCGCGGTACCCGATCGGCACGCGGGCGCCGCCGCCCTGGGCCGGCTGCGGCCCTGGCTGTCCGTCATGGTCGCCCTCGGCGGCAACTCGCCCTACTGGGAGGGCCGTGACACCGGCTTCGCCAGCTGGCGGACCGTGGTGTTCGGCCGCTGGCCCGTCAGCGGCGCCCCGCCCTACACCGGAGACGCCGCGACGTACGAGCAGCGTGTCGACGCACTGCTGCGGACCGGCGTCATACCCGACCGTCGGCAGCTCTACTGGCACGCCCGGCTCTCCGAGACCTACCCCACCCTGGAAGTACGCGCGGCCGACGTCCAACTGGACGTCGACAGCGCCATCACCCTCGCCGGGCTGGCCCGTGCCCTGGTCGCCACGGGACTGCGCCAGACGATCGACGGAGCCCCACCGCTGGACCCGCCCAGCAGCGTCCTGCACGCCGCCGGCTGGCACGCCGCCCGGCACGGCCTCACCGGCAACCTCGTCGACCCGCTGAGCGGTTCCCCCGCCAGAGCCGCCGACGTCGTCGCCGCACTGCTGGACCATGTCACTCCCGCCCTGCGGGAATACGGTGACGAACAGCGCGTCCACGACGGCCTCGTCCGCCTGCTCGATGCCAACACAGGCGCCGAGCGGCAACGCCGCGCGCGGGAAGAGGGCGGTACGGCCGCTCTGCTCGACCTCATCGCGCCGACCGCGACCGCCCCGCCCCCCACAGCGGCACCGGCCGGTGACGACGAAGCGGGCCGCGTCCCCGCCTGACCGCGTTCGTCCCGGCCGCTGCCCCCGCGGCCGGGACGAACGCAGTGCGCGCTGCTGATCTCCGCCACCGTGCCGCCCGTCGTCCACCGCCTGATGGACGTGACCGGGACGCACGCCTACTTCACCTTCACCCCGTCGCAAGGCGACGAGCACCCACGCGATACCTGAACGCGATGCAGGCACCCGGCCCCGCCACGCGTGATCGAGGCGGACCGGAGAGCACCCGGTCCGCCTTGATCACGCACAACGCAATCAGTCCTTGTCGCGGTGGAACACGTCCTTGATCGCGTCCTTGGCCTTCTCCTTGGCCTCGGTCGCATGGCCCTTGGCCTGGTCACCGCGGCCCTCGGCCTGAAGGCGCTCGTTGCCCACGGCGTTCCCGACGGTCTCCTTGACCTTGCCCGCCGCCACGTCCTTCTTGCCCTCGGCCTTGTCGCTGCCGCTCATGATCCGCCTCCCTCAATCACGCCGACCGCCTGGCCGATCAGCCTCTTCCGGTCTGCTGCCCGGTTCGGGCCGCTCAATACCGGTACGCGCGAGATCACACCCGGATGATTCGGATCCCGGGGCTCCGGGCGCCTCCCGCGGGGTGGCGGCCGACGCAGGTCCGGTCCGCACACACGCCGCCGTGGGCGTCCGGGCCACGGCTGAATCGGCGCAGCCCTTGCGTTCGAGCGCGGTTCAACTGTGAGGATCCGAGGGCCGCCGCGCGGGCGGCACCATTCGAAGAGGTGTATCCCCTTGCGTTACCGCGATCTCGGTTCCCGTTCCGTCTCCACGCTGTGCCTGGGCACGCTGCCGTTCGGCTCGGTGGTCGACGACGACACGTCCTTCTCCCTGCTCGACCGGTTCGTGGAGCGCGGCGGCTCCTTCATCGACACCGCGAACTGCTACTGCTTCTGGCGCGACGGCAGCGACGGCGGGGACAGCGAACGCCTTGTCGGCCGCTGGCTCGCGGAGCGCGGCATCGTGGACGAGATCACTGTGGCCACCAAGGTCGGCGCCCTGCCCGCGGGCGCCGGTCAGTGGCCCGCCAACCGCGAGGGACTCTCCCGCGCGGCCGTCGAGACCGCCGTGTCCGGAAGCCTGCGACGCCTGGGCAGGGAGAGCATCGATCTGCTCTACGGGCACATCGACGATCCGCGCACAGGACTGGACGAGACCGTGGACGTCTTTGCCCGACTCGTGGCCGACGGGGTGGTGGACCAGGTGGGCATGAGCAATCAGGACGTCCTGCGCTTCTCGCGGGCCCGCGAGATCGCCCGGCGCCAGAACCTCCCCGCGTTCACCGCACTGCAGCAGCGGCACACGTATCTGACCCCGGCGGCCGAGGCCGACTTCGACTACCAGGTCGCCCTCGACACGCCCATGCTCGACTACACCGCGACACAGCCGGACCTGACGGTCCTGGCCTACAGTTCGCTGCTGGGTGGCGCCTACACGGGTACGAAGCCGGTACCCGTCGAGTACCGGCACGCGGCCACCGACAGCGCGCTGGCCGTCCTCGCGGAGGTCGCGGACGAGGCCGGGGCCACACCCAACCAGGTCGTGTACGCATGGATGCTGCACGGCACTCCGGCCGTGATACCGCTGGTCGGCGTCAGCAGCCTCGGTCAGCTGGACGAAGCGCTCGACGCGGTGGAGCTGGACCTGACCGTCGAACAGTGCGCACGGCTCGACGCGGCGCGAGCCGCGCGAACGACCGTGGCGCGAGCGGTGTAGGGCCGCCCCACCGCTCCCGGGACCGCCCTGTCATCCGTACGAGCCCGTTGTGCGAGTCGTGTTCGAGCACGGCCCCGGTCCGCCTCCGTACGGGACACTCCCCGGAGGCCGCCGGCCGTTCCGCCGAATCCGTCCGTGTAGTGCTGATGAGGCAGGGTAGGGCGCCCATACGGGGTTGTGGACGGCGGCGCGGAGGCGTGAGAGTGCAGTACGGCAACGCGGTGATCGACGGCACACCGTTCTGCTGCCGTGCCATGCGCCGCGACCGGCGGGCGTCCGCAGCGGTCGCCTGGTGCTGACGTGACCGAAGAGAGTACGGACCCGACAGCCGAGCTGCTGGAGCTCGCCCGGCAGATGTCCGAGCCCATACGGCGGCTGAGCGTGCTGTGGTCGCGCGCACAGACACGCGTCAATCCGCAGCTGTCGACGCAGCAGATGCGCGTGCTGGAAGGCGTCGATGCGTCGCCCGGCGTCAATCTGACCAGCTTGGCCAAGACGCTCGACCTCGGTGTACCGGCCGCGAGCCGCCTGTGCGACCGGTTGGAGGCGGCGGGGCTGCTCGACCGCCGGGGCTCCGCCCACAACCGCCGCGAGATCACCCTCGCCACCACCGGGCGCGGCCGTGATCTGCTGGAGAAGGTGTCCGCGCAGCGGCGCAGCGATCTCGCCGCGGTGCTGCGCGATCTGACGCCCAGGCGGCGCAGGGAGCTCCTGCGGGCACTCCAGGCGCTCCAGGAGTGCCTGCCCTGAACCGGCGCCGGTGCGCCGGCTCAGGGGTGTGCCCCACCCGGAGGGCACACCTCACCCACCGCTCCAGTCCAGGACCACCACGGCCGCGTCCGATTCGAGGTCACCACCGCCGATGTGGTCGAAGAGCGAACCGACCACCGCACGTGCCGTGTCGTACGGCGCCGAGGTCGCCACGCCGCGCAGCCCGTCGTGCAGCGCACCCCGACCGAACTCCGTCCCGTCGTCCGACCGGGCCCGGTGCACACCGGAACTGACCAGGACCAGCCGGTCCCCGGGCTCGACCAGGAAGGACTGCTCCTCGTACGGGGTGTCCTCCGCCATGCCGAGCGGCATCTGCGCGATCAGCTCGATCTGCTCCACGTGGCCGTCCCGGTGCCGGTACACCCGCGGTGAACCCGCGTCGACCGCGCTGACCCGGCCGGTCGTGAGATCGAAGCGGAGCAGCAGCGTGGCCGCGTGCGCGGCCCCGCCGTACTGCCCGAAGAGGGCCTGGTCGGCGAGGGTGGCCTGGCCGACCACATCGAGACCGGCACGCCGGGCGTTGCGCATCGCGTTGACCGCCAGGCTGGTCACCAGCGAGGCGTCCACGCCCTGGCCCATGCCGTCGGTCACGGTGACGACGAGCTGGTCCGCGTCCGCGCACCAGTCGAAATTGTCGCCGCCGACCGCGTAGGCCGGCTCCAGGTGGCCGCCCAGGGCGAATTCCTTCCTGGCGCAGCCCGTTCCCGGGAGCAACTGCCACTGCATCTCCGCGGCCAGCGTGAGGCGTCTGCGGCGGCGCGCCTGCTGGAAGAGGTCGGTCTCGCGGTCGGCGATCAGCAGCTCGTGTCCGAGCGCGCCGGCGAATTCGGCCAGATCGGCCACCAGCTCCCGGCTCACGTCCGGCTCGCCGAAGCTCACCGCCAGCACTCCCAGCCGGTCGCCCCGCACCGTTACCGGGGCGTGCACCACCGTGTCGCCGTCCATCCCGGCCACGACCGGGATCTGCTGGGAGAAGGCGATCCCCCACGGGTCGTCGGCGATCGGCAGCGCCCCCGCGGTCCTGGGCAGCTCGGTGACCGGCTGGAGCACGGTACGGCCGTAGTCGGCGAGCAGCAGGGCGGCGTCCAGCGCACCGGCCCGCTCGATCAACAGCGCCCGTGCCGCGGCGACCATCTCGTGGGGCGCCGTCGCCCGCAGTTCCCGCTCCACGCCCTCCTGGCGACCGAACATCCTCAATACCTCTCCTCGGCAGGTCAGCGCCCGGCGCCGGTCCGTCGTCCGGCCCGACACCGTGGCCGCTCCCCCGCTGCACCACTGCCCAGGTGCGCGCGTTCGATTCCACTTCTCCCCTACCACGGGGTGCGCCCCGCGGAGGGCCGGACGGCCGCGAACCGTCCTTCACGGTCCGGTCGGCTGAACGACCGGCGCTGCGATGGACTACGTTGGGCGTGCCAGATCAGTTGTTTTTCCCGGACTCGCGGGTCCCTCGGCGCCGTACGGAGGCGGATGGTGGACCGGTTCGCCCGTCTGGTGGCCAGTGTCCTGCAAGTGCCCCGGACACTGGTACTGACGACCTGGCAGTCGCCCGGCTCCGACGCGCCGACGGTGGAATCCTGGCCGCCCCGGGAATACTGGCACACCGACGCCGAGGTCGGGCTGTGCCGCCAGGTGATGACGGCGGGCGCACCCGTCGTCCTGCAAGGTCGCTCCGCACGGACGGTGGACTCGGCCGTCGTACCGGCGCCGCGTTCCAAATGGCGGGCCGCCGCCGCGGGTCCGGAGCCGCGGCGGGCGGACGGGCTGCCGGGAGCGTTCCTCGGCGTGCCGGTCGTCGGCGGGGACGACGAGCCGATCGGCGTGCTGGGCGCGTTCGACGGCGAGCACCGGGCGTGGACGGCCCGGAATCTGGAAGACCTCAGCGATCTGTCGGCCGCGTGCGGGGCGGAGCTGCGGCTGCGGATGTACGCCACGCCCGCGAGTGGCGCGCGGCCGGACGCACAGGCACTGCGGCACAGCGCGGAGCTGGCCTCCGAGGTGGCGCAGCCGCTGGAGGCTCTTTTGGGCCGGGCCCAGCTGCTGCTGCGGGCGGCCGAGGTGCTGACCGCCACGACCGGCCTGGGCGAGGTGCGCCGCCGGGTCAGCGACCTGGTCAGCGGCGACCTGAGACCCGCCTATGTGGGGCTGTCCCTGCGCGACCGGAACACCATGCGCCGTACGGTCGACCGGCTGGCGCCGCCGGTCAAGCTGGAGACGGAGTTCCCGGAGTACGCGCTGACGGCGGACTGGCCGAGCGCGCAGGCCGCCCGGGAGAACCGGGTGGTCGTGGTCCCGGACCGGCAGGCCCTGATCGACGGCTACAGCCCCCGAACCGTGGCGGTCTTCGACGCGATGGGCCTCCAGACGGCCGTGTGCGTCCCGCTGCCCGGCACGCACCGTGCCAACCTCGGCAGTCTGGTACTGGCCTGGGACACACCGCACGAGATCGACGTGCCCGAGCAGGCCGTGCTGACCGCGATCGCCGGGTACACCGCACGGGCCGTCGAGCGCGCGCTGTACTTCGACCATCAGGTCAGTACGGCGCGGCACCTGCAGCGGGCCATGCTCACCGACCTGCCGGACGTTCCCGGCCTGGATCTGGCGGCGCTGTACCGGCCCGCGGCGCACGACGAGATGATCGGCGGCGACTGGTACGACGCGTACGCGGTCACGGACGGGCCGGACGCGTCGCACGGGTCGGACGGGCGGGACCGGCCGGAGGGATCGGAGGTCCTGGACGGACGGCGGCCGGTGGTGGTGACCGTCGGCGACATCACCGGCCACAGCGTGCAGGCCGCCACGGTGATGGGTCAGGCCCGCAGCATGCTCCGCCAAGCGGAGTACGACCATACCGGCCGCTCGCCGGTGGCCGCCGTGCACGCTCTCGAAAGCGCCGGCCGCCGTCTGAACGTCGATCTCAGCGGCACCCTCGTGCACGGCCACCTGACTCCGCTGCCGGACGGCCATTGGCTGTGGGAATGGACGAACGCGGGCCATCCGCCTCCCCTGTTGCTCGTCCCGGGCCGACCGGTCGAGCAACTGGAGCGGCACGACTGGCTGTTGCACCCGTATGTGCAACCGCCCCGCGCGCGCACGGCGCACCAGCAGGTGCTCCCGCCCGGCAGCACCCTGCTGCTCTACACCGACGGCCTGGTCGAACAGCCCGGCAGCCCGATCGACGTGTCCATCGAGGAGGTCGGCCGGCTGCTCGCCCGCTCCCGTACGGCCGGGACCTCGCTGTCGGAGGTGCTGGAGCTCCTCGCCGACTCCGTGCCCCGCACCGACCACCGCGACGACATCGCGATGCTCGCCGTCCACGTCCCGCCGGCGGGCGACGGGTGAGGGCCGTCATCCTGGAACCGACGCCCCGCCGCCCGTGCCGCATCCGTACGGCCGGGAAGTACCTCGCGAGCCTGCTGCGCACGACGGGCCATCGGGACCGCGCGTCCTTCGCCGCTCATCCGGCGCCGATCGAGAGGTGAGGCGGCACGGTCCGGCGGCGACGGTGTGATCACCGCGCGCGTTTACTCGTGGTGCGCCGTACGCGTGCGGTCGCCGCGTCGGAAGTTCGCGGCGAGGACGACTCCGAGCAGCACGAGTGCCGCGTTGACCGCCACGGCCGTCGTGACGCCGTGGTGGATCGCGGAGGCGGTGATCGCGCCGCCGCTCGCCGCGGTGACGATCGCGGACATGACCGGTGTGCCCAGGGTGATGCCCACCTGCTGCGACATCGAGGCGAGCCCGGTCGCCAGGCCCTGTTCGTCGTCCGGCACCCCGCTGGTCGCGGTGATCATGAAACCGACGATGACGAGCATGTTGCCGATGCCGCCGAGGAATGTGGCGGGCAGCAGCAGGGCGAGTGCCGTACCCGTGCCGGTGCCGAGGAGGAGCAGTACGGCGGTGGCGACCGCCTGGAGCAGGCCGCCGGCCACCAGCGTGGTCGTGGTGGAGGTCCGCGCGATCACGCGCGCGGCGGTGAGCCCGCCGAGGACCGTACCGGCGCCCAGGACACCGAAGGTGGCGCCCGCGGCGAGCGGGGAGAAGCCGAGCGTGTCCTGGAGGTAGAGGGTGAG
>NZ_FONG01000026.1 GCF_900112845.1 Actinacidiphila alni | reverse complement strand
CGGAAAATCCGGGCGGTGATCCCGCAGCCGGCGGACCAAGCCGCCAACCGCAAGCGGCGCGGCCGGCTCGGGGGCCGTCCACCGGCCTTCGACCGCAACGCCTACAAGCAGCGCAACACCGTCGAACGGTGCATCAACAAACTCAAGCAATGGCGCGGCCTGGCCACCCGCTACGACAAGACCGCCACCATCTACCTCGCCGGACTCCACCTCGCCGCCATCTTCATCTGGTCAGCCAGATGATCCACAAGACACGCCCTAGGGGCGCGGGGAACTGCGCGCTCAGCCCCCACCGGCCCGGTGGTCGCAAAAACAACAGCGTCTGCCCCGCTGGGGGCGGTTTTTCACCCGCGCCATGGATGTGGCTGAGCGCGCAGTTCCCCGCGCCCCTGAAAGGGGCAACCTTTCCCGTTGCCGGGCCGGAGGCCCTCCGTCAGAGGAACGTCCCGCGCGGGTGGGTGGAGGATAGGGGAATATCGGGTAAAACACCCGAAAACCCAAAGGTCGGGGGTGGAGGCATGAGCGCCAGCGGCGAGCCGTCGCCGAACCACGCCCGCGACCCGTACGGAGACCCGTACGACGACCCGTACGGCGCCACGTACGAGGAACCGTACGACGAGGGCCGAGGTCAGAGCACGGGCACCCTGCTGGACACCCTCCGCGTCGCGGTGGTGATGCTGGACACCACCGGCCGCGTCCTCCTGTGGAGCCCCCTGGCAGAGGAAGTGCTGGGCTGGGCCGGCGAGCACATCGTGGGCCGCCGGGTGGGCGGCCTGTTCGGCCCGCCCGAGCCCCCGGGAAGCCCCGCGGGACAAGAGATCCCCACCATCCCCGACCCCGCCCAGGCGGAACAGATCCTCGGCGAGCTGCTCCAGAGCGGCCGCTGGGACGGCATCCTGTCGCTGCGGCACCGCGACGGCCACACCGTCCAGGTCGAGACGCGGGCGAGCCTGCTGGTGGACGGCGACGGCCGCCCCTTCGTGCTGGCGTCGATGGTCGAGACCAGCCGCCTGCGCACCCTGGAGCACGACCTCGCGGCGCTGGACTCCCTCTTCGACTCCTCCCCGCTCGGCGTGGCCATCTTCGACCGCGACCTGCGCTACGTGCGGGTCAACGAGGCACTGGCGGCGATGAACGGCCTGCCCGTCGCCGACCACATCGGCCACACCGTCGTGGAGGTGCTGGACGAGCGGTCCGCGACCGACCTGACCGCGCTCCAGCGGGACGTGCTGGCCACCGGCCGCCCGGTGATCGACCTGGTCACCTACGCCCCGCACGGCCGCGGCCACCGCTCGCTGTCCTACCACCGGCTGGTGGACCGGGCCGGGCGGGTGCTGGGGATCAGCGCGACCGTGATCGACGTGACCGAGCGGGTCGAGGCCGCCACGAAGGTGGAACGGGCCCGGCGCCGGCTGGCGCTGCTCAACGACGTGGGCACCCGGATCGCCGGCGTGCTGGACGTACGGCGCTGCGCGGAGGAACTGGCCGACGCGGTCGTGCCGGTGTTCAGCGACTACTCCGGGGTGATCCTGCACGCCGAGGTCGCCGACGGCGGCGAGCTGCCGACCGTGCCGTACAGCGACAGCACGCCGATGCGGCAGCTCGGCACCGGCGCGGTGCGCCGGGGCCCCGAGGTGGAGCGGATGATCAGGACCGGCCAGGCCATCAGCTTCACCCGCAAGTCGATCTTCGGCACCGTGCTGACCAGCGGGCAGCCCCGGATGGTCGGCTCGGAGGAGGAGCTGCTGGCCACCACCTTCCCCGGCGACCCCAAGGTGCACGCGGCGATCGCGCTCGGCGTGCACTCGCTGCTGGTGCTGCCGCTGCGGGCCCGCGGTGTGGTGCTCGGCCTGCTGGTGATCAGCCGGGCCCGGGACCGCGAGCCGTTCGACCACGACGACCTGGCGCTGGCCATGGAGCTGGCCAACCGGGCGGGCGCCGCCCTGGACAACGCCCGGCTGTACGTCCGCGAGCGCGAGGGCGCCCTGATGCTCCAGCGCAGCCTGCTGCCGCAGACCGTGCCGGAGCCGCCCGGCGTCGGCGTCGCCTTCCGGTACGTGCCCGGCAGCAGCGGCGCCGAGGTCGGCGGCGACTGGTTCGACGTGATCCCGCTGGCCGGCGGCCGGGTCGCCTTCGTCGTCGGCGACGTGATGGGCCACGGCCTGGGCGCCGCGGCCACCATGGGCCGGCTGCGGACCGCCGTCCGCACCCTGGCCGGGCTCGACATGCCGCCCGACGAGCTGCTGCGCCGGGTCAACGACCTCGGCGACGACCTCGCGCAGGGCCAGGCCGAGGGCTGGATGGCCACCGCCGTCTACGCCGTCTACGACCCCTCCACCCGGCGGGTCGCCATCGCGCAGGCCGGCCACCTGCCGCCGGTGCTGGTCGAGCCGGGCGCCGAGACCGACGAGTGCCACGCCCGGCTGGTGGACCTGCCCTCCGGGGTGCCGCTGGGCGTCGGCGGGGTGCGGTTCGAGACCACCGAGCTGGAGGTCGCCGACGGCGAGGTGCTGGTGCTCTACACCGACGGCCTGGTGGAGTCCCGCGGCCAGGACATCGGTGAGGGCCTGGAACGGCTGCGGGAGACGCTCTGCCGTCCGCTGACGTCGCTTGAGGACTCCTGCGACGAACTGCTGGCCACCATGGAGCCGGGCCGCGAGCCGGACGACGTGGCGCTGCTGATGGCCCGGCTCGGCGGCCTGCCCGCCGGATCGACCGCCTCCTGGACCTTCCCCGCCGAGCCCAGCGCCGTACGGCTGGCGCGCCGCCGGGTCCGTGACACCCTGGTCGAGTGGGGTCTGACACCGCTGACCGACGTGACGGTGCTGCTGGTGAGCGAACTGGTCACCAATTCGCTCCGCTACGCGCACGGCCCGATCGGCGTCCGGATGGTACGCGGCGGCTCGCTGCTGGTGGAGGTCTCCGACCCGCTGCCCGACCCGCCCAGGGAGCGCGCCGCGACCGCGGACGACGAGGGCGGCCGCGGCCTGCAACTGGTGGCCAGGGCGTCCCGGCGGTGGGGGACCAGGCACGGGCCGCTCGGCAAGACCGTCTGGTTCGAACTGGCCCTGCCGTGACAGCCCCCGCACATGCCGCCGGGAAACCCCGTTCCGTGACACGCGCCACCCCTCCCCGCCGGATGATTCGCGCGTGCTGTGCCGGGTATGCCGAAGAGGCGGGAGCGAGGGGTGTGACCGCGCAGTCCCGGGGACGGTCCCCGTACCCCAGGAGCCGAGATGATGCTGTGATCGACAAGACCGTGTGCTGGACGGTCGTCATGCTGAATACTCGGCTCCAACCGGTCCATGTGTGCTGAGCTGGAGGGGTCGGGCGAGTGAGCGACATGCCAGCGAGGGCGGAACCGCCCCGAGACGACACGGACGCGGTCGACGCGGTCTGGCAGTCGAGTCCGCCCGGTTCGCTCTACGACTACATACGCGTGGCGTCGTTCTCCCTCGACGGCGAGGGCCGGATCGACCAGTGGAGCGCGCGGGCCGCCGAATTCTTCGGGGTGCCCGCCGAGCGCGCGCTGGGCCGCGACCCGGTGACCGCCTTCGCCCCCGAGCACGTGCGCGAGCGCGCGCACGCCCGGCTCGCCCAGATCCTCGACGGCCGCGAGTGGACCGGCCTGGTGCCGTACAAGGACGCCTCGGGCCGGCACGGCCTCGCCGAGGTGTACGTCATGCCCGCCGACCGCGGCGCGCTGTGCATCGCCGTGGACGTGGCCACGCTCCGGCAGATCGAGACCGATCTCGCCGCCTCCCAGGCGGTGTTCGGGCAGTCGCCGATGGGCTTCGTGCTCTTCGACACGCACCTGAGGCTGATCCGGGTCAACGAACGCTTCGCCGCCGTCTTCGGCCGCGCCGCCGAGGAGCACCACGGCCGCGGCCCGCACGACTTCCTGTCCCGGGTGGAGGCCGACCGGCTGAGCGCCGCGCTGCGCCAGGTGCTGGAGACCGGCGAACCCGTGCTCGACATGCCGCTGGTCGGCACCGTGCCCGGCGACCCGGGCCGGCGCCGCTGGTCGATGTCGCTGTACCGGCTGCACAGCAGCACCGGCCGGCCGATCGGCGTCGCCGGGCTCGCCATGGACGTCACCGGACGTCAGCGAGCCGAGCGCGAGGCCGCGCACGCCCGCCGCAATCTCGCGCTGCTCAATGAGGCGGGCTCCCGTATCGGCACCTCGCTCGACCTGGAGACCACCGCGCGCGAACTGCTCGACGTGGCCGTCCCGCACTTCTGCGACATCGCCTCCGTCGACCTCTACCAGGCGCTGCTGTCCGGCGCCGAGGACCTGACCGGCACCACCGACGGCAGCGGTGACGTACGCCGGGTGGCGTTCGCCAGCTCCGTGTCCGACGCGCCCGTGGCGATGGCCGGGGACGACGACGCCGGTGAGGGTCCGGTCGCGGTCGGCGCCGTGCACCGCTACCGCTTCAGCTCCGCCAGCGCGCGGGCGCTGCGCACCGCGCAGCCGCAGGTGATCGACGGCGACGGCGGCCCCGACCTCGGCGGCACCCTGGTGCAGTCCACGCTCGTGGTGCCGATGGTCGCCCGTGACACCGTGCTCGGCCTGGTGCAGTTCTCCCGCGCCAAGGGCAGCGAGCCGTTCGTCGAACGCGACCGGATGCTCGCCGAGGAACTGGCCTCCCGCGCCGCGGTGTTCATCGACAACGCCCGGCTCTACCGGCGCGAGCACGAACGGGCGCTGATACTCCAGCGCAGCCTGCTCCCGCCGGACGACCCCGAGGCCGCGGGGCTGGACATCGCCTGCCGCTATCTGCCGGGCAGCATGGAGACCGAGGTCGGCGGCGACTGGTTCGACGTCATCGAACTGCCCGGCCACCGCACCGCGTTGGTGGTCGGCGACGTGATGGGCCGCGGCCTGCGCGCCGCCGTCGCGATGGGCGAACTGCGCACCGCCGTCCGCACCCTGGCCATGCTCGACCTCGAACCCGCCGAAGTGCTCGGCGCGTTGGACGAGGTCGCCCAGGGCCTCGGCTCCCCGACGCAGGGCCGCACCCGCCGCGCCAAGGACCGGCGCGGCGGCATCGACCTGTCCGAGGTGTATCTGGCCACCTGTATCTACGTGGTCTACGACGCGGTCACCCGGCGCTGCACGATCGCCAACGCGGGCCATCTGCCGCCCGCCGTCGTCGAACCCGGCGAGCCGCCGCTGCTGCTGGAAGTGCCCAAGGGCGTGCCGCTGGGCGTCGGCGGCGAACCGTTCGAGGAGATCGAGGTCGAGCTGACCGACGGCGCTCTGCTCGCCCTCTACACCGACGGCCTGGTGGAGTCCCGCAACCATCCGCTGGACGAGGGCCTGGACGCCTTCCGCGACTCGCTCGCCGGGCCGCCGCGCCCGCTGGAGGACATCTGCGACCACGTCCTGGCCACCCTGGACACCGCGCACGGCGAGGATGACATCGCGCTGCTGATGGCCCGCATCCGCGGCCTGCCCGCCGACCAGGTCGGCGACTGGACCCTGGAGCCGCGCCCCACCTCGGTGGCCAGGGCCCGCGAACTGGCCCGCGAGCAACTGCTCAGCTGGGGCCTGGACGACCTGGTGGACACCACCGAGCTGCTGGTCAGCGAGCTGGTCACCAACGCGCTGCGGCACGGCTACGGCGACATCCGGCTGCGGCTGCTGCTGGACCGCACCCTGGTGTGCGAGGTGTGGGACAGCGCGCTGGTGCAGCCGCGCCGCCGCCGCGCCCGGGACACCGACGAGGGCGGGCGCGGCCTGCAACTGGTCACGATGCTCAGCGAGAGCTGGGGCAGCCGCCGTACGCACCGCGGCAAGACCGTCTGGTTCGAACTGGCGCTGCCCGGCGAGGAGTCCACCGCCGTCGGCCCTTCGGTGGACGAGCTGCTGAGCATGTTCTGACGGGCCGGGGGATACGCCCTACGCGGCGCCGGCCTTCAGCCGCGCGAGCCGGGCGTCGATCTCGGCGCTGTCGCCGAGCGCGTCCAGCGACTCGAACTGCGCGTCCAGCGACGAGGCGGCCAGCTCCTCCTTGCCCTTGGCCTTCGCCTCCTCGCGCCGCACCTTGTCCTCGAAGCGGCCCAGTTCGCTGGTCGGGTCGAGCACATCGATGTTCTTGACCGCGTCCATCATCTGGTTCTGCGCCTGCGCGGACTTGGCGCGGGCCACCAACGAGTCGCGCTTGCCCTGGAGTTCACTCAACTTGGCCTTCATCGAGTCGAGCCCGGTCTTGAGCTTCTCGACCACTTCGGTCTGCGAGGCGATCGTCGGCTCGGCGGTCGTCGCCTCCTTCTCCGACTGGAGCTGGCGGCCCAGCGCGATCTTGGCGAGGTTGTCGAAGCGGTCCGCCTCCGCGGCGTTGCCCGCCGTCCGCAGCTCGTCGGCCTTCTTGCTGGCCGCGAGCGCCTTGTCGCCCCACTCCTTTGCCGCCGCGACGTCCTCGGCGTGGTCCTGCTCCATCAGCCGCAGATTGCCGATGGTGGTGGCCACCGCCTCCTCGGCCTCGCTGATGTTGTTGGAGTAGTCCCTGATCAGCTGGTCGATCATCTTCTGCGGGTCCTCGGCCTGGTCGAGGAGGGCGTTGATGTTGGCCTTGGCGAGCTGGGTGACCCGGCCGAGGATGGTCTGCTTCGTCATGGTCGTACTCCTTGGGTGGTGAGCGTGACGCGTGATGCGTGTGACGTGGGGGTGCTGGGGAACAGAGGGTGGGTCAGAACCGGCCGCCGCCGCCCATCCGGCCGCGGGTCTGCCCGCCACCGAAGCTGCCGGGCCCGCCGCCGAAGCCGCCGCCCCCGCCGTATCCGCCGCCGAAGCCGCCGCCGCGCCCGCCGCCGAGCATCCCGCCGAGGATGATCCCGCCGAGCACCGCGCCGCCCATGCCGCCGCCGGGCCGGCCGCCCCCGGCGCCGCCGAAGCCGCCGTATCCGCCGAAGCCGCCGACGTCCTGCCGGACCGCCTCCTGCGCCTGCCGGGCCAGCCGGTCCGCCTCCTGCGCGTGCGCCAGCGCGCCCGCCGCGTCCGTGGCCGCCAGCGACTCGGCCTGCTGGAGCCGCCGTTCGGCCTCGGTGAGCCGGGTACGTGCCTGGCTGCCGATCGCGCCGCGGTTGGTGGTCACCATGTCGCGGGCGGCGGCCACCTCGCTGCGCGCCCCGAGCAGGGCCTGGTCGAGCAGGCCGCGGGCCCGCTGCTCGCTGACCTCGCGCTCGCGCGCCCCGGCCAGCGCCTCGTCCAGCGCCGCGTCCGCCTCCTCGACCCGGCGCAGCCCCGCGATCGGGTCGTAGCGCCCGGCCGAGACCTCCTGCCGTACGCCGGCGACCACCGATTCCGCGCGGGCGATCCGGCCCTGGAGGTCCGCGGTGGACACCCCGGCGACGGTGCCGCCGAGCAGCCCGCGCGCGTCGGCGAGATCGGTGTCGGCCTCGGTGAGCGCGTCCCGCAGCCGCTCGTCGGCCTCGGCCAGCTCCTGGGCCCTGCGGGTGACGGAGTCGGCGAGCGTGACGGCCTGGTCGAGCGCGCCCTCGGCGGCCCGTACGAAGACCGCCGCCTTGCCGTGGTCCGTGCCGATCGCGGCCCTGGCCTGGTCGAGGCTGCCGCGGGCGAACTCCAGCCGGTCCCTGGCCTCGGCCGGGTGGCCGGTGACCGGTTCCAGCGCGGAGTCGGCGTATTTCGCGGCCAGCGGGGCGAGCGCGGTCTCGGCCGCGGCGATCCGGCTGGGCAGCGCGGTCGCCTTGGCCTCGGCCTGCTCCAGCACCTCGGGCGCGTTGGCCTCCAGGGCGCGCAACCGGTCGAACGCCTCGGACTCGGCGTCAAGACGCCGGTTGGCCTGGGTGCAGCGGGACAGGATCTCGTCCAGCATCTGCCGGCGGACCGCGTCGTCCTCCGGGATCGCGTCGTCGAGCTGCTGCCGCAGCCGGAAGGCCGCCGTCAGCTCGCCCTTGGCGTACTCGACGGCCTCGGCGAAGGGTTGAGCCGCCTCCTCGCCGAACTGCGCCGCCGCGAAGCCCACGTCCTCCTGGCTGGTGCGCACCGCGTCATCGGTGGCGACCAGCAACTGCTTGGCCTGCGAGTCGAGTTCGGGCAGCGGGGTGGGCTGCGGCGCGCCCCAGCCGCGTTCGCCGGGCTGCGGCCGGGCGGGCGGCTGCTGGGTCCGCCGGCGGCGGAAGGCCCAGATGCCGACCGCGCCCGCGGCGCCGACCGCGACCACCGGGATCCACAGCTCGCCCGCCCCGTCGTCCTGCGCGGCGCCGCCGGGGTCGGCGGTGCCCGGGGTGATGGTGGGGGCGGTGACGGGCACGCCGTTGAGGACGGCGGTGTAGCCGTTCGCCGCGCCGATGGCGGCGCCCGCCCAGTCGTTCTGCCGCAGCGCGGGTTCGACCGCGGCGCTGCTGACCTCGTTGAGCTGGGCCTCGGTCAGGCCCGAGTCCTGGTCGGCGGAGACCGCGTACTGCCGGTCGTGGGTGGCCACCGCCAGCAGGACGTCCTTCTGGCCGAGACCGTTCTTGGTGGCGGTGGCGTTCGCCCAGTCCTGTGGGCTGCGGCCGGAGAAGCCGCGGACGTACGCCACGAAGAGCTGGACGCGCTCCTTGTCGTAGAGCCCGTCCAGGGCCGTGACGACCTGCGGCTCGCGGTCGCCGAGGGCGCCGACCTTGTCGGTGATCTGGCCGGACCTGGACAGCGTGATCGGGTCGTCGGTCCCGGCCAGTACGAGGGGGGCGCCGGCGTGTGCCTGCGCCGCCGATATGCCGGTCAGCCCGGTGAGACCGGTGAGCAGCGTCAGGGCGCCGAGCGCCGCAACGATTCCCGCGAGTCGCCGCATGCGTTCCGCGCCCCTTCGCCGCGCCACGGCCGCTTGCCGCGTGCTCCTTTCCGGAGGCTATGTCCGGTGTGTCGGGAGCGCGACCGGAGGGGACCCGCCGGGGTCAGGCGTCCCTGCGGCGGATCTTGTTGCCGAGCCAGACCAGTGGGTCGTACTTGCGGTCCACCGCCCGCTCCTTGAGCGGGATCAGCGCGTTGTCGGTGATCTTGATGTGCTCGGGGCAGACCTCCGTGCAGCACTTGGTGATGTTGCAGTAGCCGAGCCCGTGGTCCTCCTGCGCCGACGAGGACCGGGTCAGACCCACCTCGGCGGCGGCGTCCAGCGGGTGCATGTCCAGCTCCGCGATCCGCATCAGGAAGCGCGGCCCGGCGAAGGAGGTCTTGTTCTCCTCGTGGTCGCGCACCACATGGCAGGTGTCCTGACACAGGAAGCACTCGATGCACTTGCGGAACTCCTGCGAGCGCTCCACGTCCACCTGCCGCATCCGGTACTCGCCCGCCGCCACCCCCTTCGGCGGCACGAAGGCCGGGACCTGCCGGGCCTTGTCGTAGTTGAACGACACATCGGTGACCAGGTCCCGCACGACCGGGAAGGTCCGCATCGGGGTGACCGTGACGGTCTCCTCCGGTGTGAAGACCGACATCCGCGTCATGCACATCAGCCGGGGCCGGCCGTTGACCTCCGCGCTGCACGACCCGCACTTGCCGGCCTTGCAGTTCCAGCGGACCGCCAGATCGCCCGCCTGTGTCGCCTGGAGGCGGTGGATGATGTCGAGCACGACCTCGCCGTCGTTGACCTCGACCTGGTAGTCCCGCAGCTCGCCGCCCTCGGCGTCGCCGCGCCACACCCTGAAGTGCGCTTCGTAACTCACCCGTCGAGCTCCTCGTCCGTCAGGTATTTCCGCAGCTCGTCCTTGTCGAAGAGGGCGAGCAGATCGGCCCGGATCGGGTCCGTGTCGCGTCGGCGCAGCCCGATCTGGCCGTGCTCGGGGTCGGTGGCCGCCAGGCCCCCGGTGGGGTCGGTCAGCTCGCAGACCAGATTGACCTTCCGCCAGGCGCGGTCCATCTCCGGATGGTCGTCGCGGGTGTGGCCGCCGCGGCTCTCGGTGCGCTCCAGCGCGGCCCGCGCCACGCACTCGCTGACCAGCAGCATGTTCCGCAGGTCGATCGCCAGGTGCCAGCCCGGGTTGAACTGCCGGTGGCCCTCCACGCCCGCCCGCCGCGACCTGGCCCGCAGCTCCGTCAGCCGGGTCAGCGCGTCCGCCATCTCCGGCCCGCGCCGGATGATGCCCACCAGGTCGTTCATCACCTGCTGGAGTTCCTGGTGCAGGGTGTACGGATTCTCCGCCGGACCCTGGCCGCCGGGCTCGTCGGGACCCGCCTCCTCGGCGCTGAACGGCCGCAGCGCCTCGGCCGCCGCGGTGTCGATCTGCTCCTCGGGGACGACGGGCCGCTCGTCGGCGCCCAGTGCGGCGGCGTACTCGGCCGCGTGCAGCCCGGCCCTGCGGCCGAAGACCAGCAGGTCCGACAGCGAATTGCCGCCCAGCCGGTTGGAGCCGTGCATGCCGCCGGCGACCTCGCCCGCCGCGTACAGCCCGGGGACGCCGCGGGCCGCCGCGGTGTCCGGGTCCACATCGACCCCGCCCATCATGTAGTGGCAGGTCGGGCCGACCTCCATCGGCTCCGCGGTGATGTCGACGTCCGCCAGCTCCTTGAACTGGTGGTGCATCGACGGCAGCCGCCGGGTGATCTCCTCGGCGGGCAGCCGCGTCGACACGTCGAGGAAGACCCCGCCGTGCGGGGTGCCGCGGCCGGCCTTCACCTCGGAGTTGATCGCGCGCGCCACCTCGTCGCGGGGCAGCAGCTCCGGCGGGCGGCGGTGGGTGTCCGGGTCGGTGTACCAGCCGTCGGCCTCCTCCTCGGACTGCGCGTACTTCTCCTTGAAGACGTCCGGCACGTAGTCGAACATGAAGCGTTTGCCGTCGCTGTTGCGCAGCACCCCGCCGTCGCCGCGCACCGACTCGGTGACCAGGATCCCCTTCACCGACGGCGGCCAGACCATGCCCGTCGGGTGGAACTGGATGAATTCCATGTTGATCAGCGGCGCCCCGGCCAGCAGCGCCAGCGCGTGCCCGTCGCCGGTGTACTCCCACGAGTTGGAGGTCACCTTGAACGACTTGCCGATGCCGCCGGTCGCCAGCACCACCGCGGGCGCGTCGATCACGAACAGCCGCCCGGACTCGCGGACGTAGCCGAAGACCCCCGCCACCGCGCCGTCCCGCTTCAGCACGCGGGTGACCGTGCACTCCTGGAAGACCTTCAGCCGCGCCTCGTAGTCGCCGGTCTCGGCGAAGTCCTCCTGCTGGAGCGAGACCACCTTCTGCTGGAGGGTACGGATCAGCTCCAGGCCCGTACGGTCGCCGACGTGCGCAAGCCGCGGGTATTCGTGGCCGCCGAAATTGCGCTGCGAGATCCTTCCGTCCGCGGTGCGGTCGAACAGCGCGCCCCAGGTCTCCAGCTCCCAGACGCGGTCGGGGGCCTCCTTGGCGTGCAGCTCGGCCATCCGCCACTGGTTGAGGAATTTCCCGCCGCGCATCGTGTCGCGGAAGTGCACCTGCCAGTTGTCGCCGGAGTTGACATTGCCCATGCTGGCCGCGATGCCGCCCTCGGCCATCACCGTATGGGCCTTGCCGAACAGCGATTTGCAGATCACGGCAGTGCGCATGCCCCGTTCCCGGGCCTCGATCGCGGCCCGCAGCCCGGCGCCGCCCGCGCCGACCACGACCACGTCGTACGCGTGCCGTTCGACTTGTGTCATCTCAGAAGAACCTCGGATCGTCGAAAGCGCCGCTGGAGACCAGATAGATGTAGAGGTCGGCGAGGCCGACGCTGATCAGGGACGACCAGGCGAGCAGCATGTGGCGGCCGTTGAGGACGCCGACCCAGCCCCAGAGGCGGTAGCGCACCGGGTGCGCGGAGAAGTGCCTGAGCTTGCCGCCCATGATGTGCCGGCAGGAGTGGCACGACAGGGTGTACGCCCAGATCAGGGTGATGTTCACCAGCAGCACGAGGGTGCCGAGGCCCATGTGGCCCCACCTCCCGTGCTCGTCGCGGAAACCGAGCACCGCGTCGTACGTGAGGATGCCGGCCACCGGCAGCGCCAGGTAGAAGAAGTACCGGTGGACGTTCTGCAGGATCAGCGGCAGCCGGGTCTCGCCGGTGTACTTCGCGTGCGGCTCGGCGACCGCGCAGGCCGGCGGCGAGGCCCAGAAGCCCCGGTAGTACGCCTTGCGGTAGTAGTAGCAGGTCAGCCGGAAGCCGAGCGGGAAGATCAGCACCAGCAGGGCCGGTGACAGGCCCCACCAGTCGCCGAACAGCGCCCAGTCGGCGCCGCCCTTCATGTCCGCGCAGTTCGTCGCCAGGCACGGCGAGTAGAACGGCGAGACGTACGGCGCCGCGTAGTAGTGGCTGTTGGCGAACGCCCGCCAGGTCGAGTAGCCGATGAAGGCCGCCAGGCCCAGCGCGGTGACCAGCGGCGGCAGCCACCACCGGTCGGTCCGCAGATGACGGGCGGAGATGGCGGCGCGCCCCGGCGTCAGGACGCCGCGGCGCGCGGTGGGAGTGGCTGATGGGGTGGGTGTGGTTCCGGTGGCCAAGGAGGACTCCGAAGGAACAGGGGGAGGGGGCTGCGCTGCGGTGCTCGTACGGGCTACGGGCGTACGGGCTACGGCGCGTGGCGGTGCGGCGAGCCGAGCCCCTCGTCCTCCGCGTCGGCCCACAGGCCGCGGTCGTACGGCGCGTCCGGGATGGTCACCATCTCGACGGTCTGCCTGCCGGCCGCCGCCGGGGCCGCGTCCTGGAGCAGGGCGAGGCTCTCCCGCAGATGGCCCGCGTCCGCCCGCACCCTGCGCATGTCCAGGCTGTCGCCCACGTGCTCGTCGAGCCGTCCGACGCAGCGCATCAGATCGTCCAGCCTCCGCTGGACCGAGGTCAGATCCTCTTGCAGGCTCATACGGCCTCCGGCCGGAGTGAGTGACGCGGCTCACACTCGGCCGCGCCTGTGAGTGTCGCGCTTCCCGCCCCGCCTTGTGAAGACACGTGCACCCCTTTTCCCGCCCGCCCCGGCGAGGGGGCCGTATGGGTGGAACCCGAGGGGGAGGCCGGAGTGTCGACGCGAGGCGGGGGATGACGTCACGTGAGGTGGGGACCGATAAGACGTAAATCAGCCCAAATGAGGATGTCCCCGGCGCAAGCCGGACCCGCTGGAGGTGCCGGACATGATCCGCAGCGCGAACCCAACCGCCGCGTCCCCGGGCCGCCAGGCCCGCGCGCTGCGCGCCGCCATGGCGCTCACCGCCGGCGCGGCCATGACCCTGACCGCCTGCTCCTCCGGCGGCAGCGGCGCCGCCGGCACCGCGGGCACCGACATCGCCTCGGTCGCCAGGACCGGCGTCCGCGACGGCGGCACCCTGCGCTGGGCGACCGACGAACTGCCGCAGACGCTCAACGCGTACCAGGCGGACGCGAGCGCCGACACCGAGACGATCGCGGGCGCCACCCTCCCCGCGATGTACCGCCTCGACGGCCACGGCGCCCCCCAGGAGGACACCGACTTCCTCACCGGCGCCGACGTCGCCCAGTCCCCGCGCCAGACGGTGACGTACCACCTCAACCCGAAGGCGAAGTGGAGCGACGGCCGGGCCGTCGGCGCCGCCGACTTCATCGCCCAGTGGAAGGCGCTGAACGGCAAGAACAGCGCCTACTGGACCTCCCGCAACGCCGGCTACGACCGGATCTCCGACGTCCGCCAGGGCAAGGACGCCCAGCAGGTCGAGGTCACCTTCGCCACCCCGTACGCCGACTGGCGCTCGCTGTTCAGCCCGCTGTACCCGAAGTCCGTCACCTCCGACGCCGACACCTTCAACGACGGCGTCCGCACCAAGCTGCCGGTGGTCGCGGGCCCCTTCGCGGTCAAGGCCGTGGACAGCAAGAAGGGCACCGTCACCCTGGTGCGCAACCCCTCCTGGTGGGGCGACCGCGCCAAGCTCGACCAGCTGGTGCTGACCGCCGTCCCCATGGACAAGCGCGCCGCCGCCCTGGCCGCCGGCACCCTGGACCTGGCCGAGATCGACCCGGAGACGGTGTCGAAGGTCGCCGCGACCAAGGGCCTGGCCGTACGGAAGGCCCCGGACGCGGCGTACGCGCAGCTGGCCATCAACGGCAGTACGGGTCCGCTGGCCGACGAGCGGGTCCGGCACGCGGTGGCCCGCGCCATCGACCGCAAGGCCATCGCCAGCTCCGTGCTCAAGCCGCTCGGCCTGCCCGCCGAGGCGCTCGGCAACCACCTGGTGCTGCCCTCGCAGAACGGCTACCACGACAACAGCTCGGCGCTCGGCTCCAACGACATCCAGCAGGCCCAGGCGCTGCTGGCCGACGCCGGCTGGAAGCGCAGCACCGCCAAGACCGGCGACCAGGCGGCCGGCGGCCCCGGCCGTACCGCCGCCTCCGGCGCCGTCACCGTGGTGGAGCCCGCCGCCGCCGTCACCAAGTCCGGCAAGCAGCTGAGCATGCGCTTCGTGCTCCCGGCCGGCTCCCCGACGCTCGACGCGGTCGGCAGCAGGATCGCCACCATGCTCTCCGGCATCGGCATCCGCACCGAGATCACCAAGGTCGACGGCGACAGCTACTTCCAGGACCACATCGCCTCCGGCGACTTCGACCTGGCGCTCTACTCCTGGCCCGGCACCGCCTACCCGGCCACCGACGACACCCCGATCTTCGCCAAGCCGGTGCCCGCCCCCGACGGCTCGCTGACCGTCGCCCAGAACTACACCCGGGTCGGCACCGACCAGATCGACCAGCTGCTGGACCGGGCCGGCGGCGAGCTGGACGCCGGCCAGGCCCGTGACCTGACCACCAAGGCCGACGCCAGGATCTGGGCCGCGGCCGGTTCCGTCCCGCTCTACCAGCGCCCCGGCCTGGTCGGCCTGCGCACCACCGTCGCCAACGCGGGCGTCTTCGGCTTCGAGACCCCCGTCTACCAGAACCTCGGCTTCCGGAAGTAGCACGTACAAGGGCGCGAAACCGGGCCCCGGCCCCCTCACGCACCGCCTGCGGCGGCCGGAGGGGGCCGGGGCCCGTACCATGGGGTAAGGCCGCGGCGTGTCCTTGCCCGGCAGGCGAGCGCGTCAACGAGGAACGCGACGTCATCCACGAATCCGGGAGAAGCGCCGCAGCATGTCCACGCGCCACGATATTCGCAACGTCGCCATCGTCGCCCACGTCGACCACGGCAAGACGACCCTCGTCGACGCGATGCTCAAGCAGGCCGGCGCCTTCGCCGCCCACCAGCATCTCGACGACCGGATGATGGACTCCAACGACCTGGAGCGCGAGAAGGGCATCACCATTCTCGCGAAGAACACCGCCGTGAAGTACCACCCCAAGGGTGGCGGCGATGTGATCACGATCAACATCATCGACACCCCCGGCCACGCCGACTTCGGCGGCGAGGTCGAGCGCGGCCTGTCCATGGTGGACGCGGTCGTGCTGCTGGTGGACGCCTCCGAGGGCCCGCTGCCGCAGACCCGCTTCGTACTGCGCAAGGCACTCACCGCGAATCTGCCGGTCATCCTCTGCATCAACAAGACCGACCGCCCGGACTCCCGGATCGACGAGGTCATCAACGAGACGTACGACCTCTTCCTGGACCTGGACGCCACCGAGGACCAGATCGAGTTCCCGATCGTCTACGCCTGCGCCCGCGACGGCGTCGCCTCGCTGACCAAGCCGGACAACGGTACGGTCCCGGCCGACAGCGACAGCCTGGAGCCGTTCTTCTCCACGATCCTGTCCACCGTCCCGGCCCCGACGTACACCGAGGACGCGCCGCTCCAGGCGCACGTCACCAACCTGGACGCGGACAACTTCCTCGGCCGTATCGCCCTGCTCCGGGTCGAGGAGGGCCACCTGCGCAAGGGCCAGACGGTCGCCTGGATCAAGCGCGACGGCACGATCAGCAACGTCCGGATCACCGAGCTGATGATGACCGAGGCGCTGACCCGCAAGCCCGCCGAGGAGGCCGGCCCCGGTGACATCTGCGCGGTGGCGGGCATCCCGGAGATCATGATCGGCGAGACGCTGGCCGACCCGGAGAACCCGATCGCGCTGCCGCTGATCTCGGTCGACGAGCCCGCGATCTCGATGACCATCGGTACGAACACCTCGCCGCTGGTCGGCAAGGGCGGCAAGGGACACAAGGTCACCGCCCGCCTGGTCAAGGACCGCCTGGACCGCGAGCTGGTCGGTAACGTCTCGCTCCGCGTGCTGCCCACCGAGCGCCCGGACGCCTGGGAGGTGCAGGGCCGCGGCGAGCTGGCGCTGGCCATCCTGGTGGAGACCATGCGCCGGGAGGGCTTCGAGCTGACCGTCGGCAAGCCCGAGGTGGTCACCAAGGAGATCAACGGCAAGCTGCACGAGCCGATCGAGCGGATGACGATCGACTCGCCCGAGGAGCACCTGGGCGCGATCACGCAGCTGATGGCGACCCGCAAGGGCCGCATGGAGACGATGACCAACCACGGCTCCGGCTGGATCCGGATGGAGTGGATCGTGCCGTCCCGCGGCCTGATCGGATTCCGGACGGAGTTCCTCACCCAGACCCGCGGCACCGGCATCGCGCACTCCATCTTCGAGGGCCACGAGCCGTGGTTCGGCGAGCTGCGCACCCGGAACAACGGCTCGCTGGTCGCCGACCGTTCGGGCACGGTCACGCCGTTCGCGATGATCAACCTCCAGGAGCGCGGGGTGATCTTCACCGAGGCCGGCACCGAGGTCTACGAGGGCATGATCATCGGTGAGAATTCGCGGTCCGACGACATGGACGTGAACATCACCAAGGAGAAGAAGCTCACCAACATGCGGGCCGCGTCCGCGGACAACACCGAGAACGTGGTGCCGCCGCGCAAGCTCTCCCTGGAGCAGTCGCTCGAATTCTGCCGCGACGATGAGTGCATCGAGGTGACCCCGGAGACGGTCCGCATCCGCAAGGTCGTCCTGGACCAGAAGGAGCGGGGCCGCTCGGCCGCTCGGGCCAAGCGCTGAGCGCGAAGCGCTCGTAGGGGCGCGGGGAGCCGCGCGACCGTCCGCCGGTGGTGGCTGGTCGCGCAGTTCCCCGCGCCCCTTTGGGCTTCCCGTCCGTCCGTTATTCGGACAATGAGTGCCGCTCAGCGGCGTAAGAAAGATCACACTGTCCGTTTAGGACCTGTCTGCGTACGTTCGGGATTGTCCGAATTTCGGACGCCCGGATCCGCTCATCGTGATCGAAGCGAAACCCGTGCTGGTACCAAGCATCCTCAAACGTGCCCGATAGTGGACGAAGTTGAGCTCGGGTCAATGGGTCACGCGCTGATGGGGAGCGCCGACTCACGAGCACGGAAGGCCAGGCCCATCTCCGGCAGGGGTGTCAGGAGTGTCAGCGGCGACCGGCCTTCCTTTCACGTATCGACAGTGACTCCTGAGGAGGCAAACCCATGCGCGGTGCCAAGAGCGCCAAGTGGGTCGTAGGCGCGGCAGTCGTCGCCCTCGCAGCAACCGCCTGCGGTTCGAGCGACTCGGACAGCAAGGCCGGCGGTTCCAACGACGGCATTGTCAGGGCGTGGTGGGGAGACCCCCAGAACCCCCTGGAGCCGGCGAACACCAATGAGGTGCAGGGCGGCAAGGTCCTGGACATGATCTTCATGAACCTCAAGGAGTACGACCCGAAGACGGGCAAGGCCAACCTCGAGGCCGCGGACTCCATCACCACCACCGACCAGCAGAACTTCACCATCAAGCTCAAGGCCGGGCTGAAGTTCTCCGACGGCACGCCGGTCACCGCCGCCTCCTTCGTGGACGCGTGGAACTACGGCGCCCTGGTCACCAACAAGCAGCTCAACTCGTACTTCTTCGCCGACATCGACGGCTACGACGCCGTCCACCCGGCCAAGGAGGGCGCGGCCCCGACCGCCAAGACGATGTCGGGCCTGAAGGTCGTCAACGACTCCACCTTCACCGTCAAGCTCACCCAGAAGTTCTCCACGTGGCCCGACCGCCTCGGCTACAAGGCGTTCGCGCCGCTGCCGAAGTCGTTCTTCACCGACCACGCCGGCTACCTCAACAAGCCGGTCGGCGACGGCCCGTACATGGTGGCGTCCTACACCAAGGGCTCCAGCATGAAGCTGGTCCCGAACCCGAACTACACGGGTCCGAGCAAGCCCAAGAACAAGGGCGTGCTGCTGAAGGTCTACACCGACAGCAACACCGCCTACGCCGACCTGCAGGCGGGCAATCTGGACGTCCTCGACGACATCCCGGCCGAGCAGCTCAGCCACGTGAAGTCGGACCTGGGCGGCCGCTACCTCAACCAGCCGGCCGGCATCATCCAGACCGTCTCCTTCCCGCTGAACCAGAAGGCGTGGAACGCCCCCGGCATGGAGAAGGTCCGCCTGGGCCTGTCCATGGCGATCGACCGGAAGACCATCACCCAGAAGATCTTCCAGGGCACCCGCACCCCGGCCAACGACCTCACCTCCCCGGTGCTGGGCGCGGCCGGCGGCTACAGCGACTCCATCGGCGGCGAGTCGGTCACGTACAACCCGACCAAGGCCAAGCAGCTGATCCAGGAGGGCGGCGGCATCCCCGGCGGTCACATGACCATCGGCTACAACGCCGACTCCGGCTCGCACAAGCAGTGGGTCGACGCGGTCTGCAACAGCATCAACAACGTGCTGGGCGACAACAAGGCGTGCGTCGGCGCCCCCACGGGTACCTTCGCGGACTTCCGCAACCAGATCACCAAGGGTGAGATGAAGCAGCCGTTCCGCTCCGGCTGGCAGATGGACTACCCGCTGATCGACGACTTCCTGACGCCGCTCTACGCGACCGGCGGCAGCTCGAACGACTCGAAGTACAGCAACCCGCAGTTCGACGCGCTGATCAAGCAGGCGAACGCGGAGCCGGACACCGCCAAGGCGATCACGCTGTACCAGCAGGCCGAGAAGATCCTGATGAAGGACATGCCGGTCATCCCGCTCTGGTACCAGAACGGCGGCGCCGGCTGGTCCTCCCGCGTGTCCAACGTGACGGAGAACGCCTTCAGCTACCCCGTCTTCACCGACATCACGGTCGCCAACTGACCTGATCGCGTCACCGCGCCCGCCATGGCACCCCATGGCGGGCGCGCGTTCGGGGGGAACCGACAGCAACCGCTCGCGGTGCGGGCACCGGCCCGGGGCCACAAGCTCCGGCGGCCGACGCCTGCCCGATCCCTGGAGGGCAGATGGGGCGCTACGTCATACGACGCCTGCTCCAGATGGTTCCGGTCTTCATCGGCACCACTTTCTTGATCTTCGTCATGGTCTACGCGCTCGGCGACCCGGTGGCCGCCATGTTCGGCGACCGCGCACCCGACCCCGCCACGGCGGCGCAGATCAGACACGACCTGTATCTGGACCACTCACTGCCCGCCCAGTACGTCCATTACATGGGGCAGATCTTCACCGGCGACTTCGGCAAGGCCGCCACCGGGCAGCCGGTCACCGAGCTGATGGGCTCGGCCTTCCCGGTCACCATCCGGCTCACGCTGGTCGCCTTCGCCTTCGAGGCCGTCATCGGCATCGGGCTCGGGCTGCTCGCGGGCCTGCGCCGCGGCCGGTTCGCCGACAGCGGCGTGCTCGCGTTCACGCTGCTCGTCGTGTCCATCCCGACCTTCGTGACCGCGTACCTGCTGCAGTACTTCGTCGGCGTCAAGTGGGGCCTGGCCAGTCCGGCGGTCGCCGACGGCGCCCCCTTCGGCGACCTCATCCTGCCCGGCGTCGTGCTGGCCGGCGTCTCGCTCGCCTACGTCGCCCGGCTGACCCGTACGTCGGTCGCGGAGAACTCCCGCGCGGACTACCTGCGCACCGCCGTCGCCAAGGGCCTGCCCAAGCGGCGCGTGGTCACCGTCCACCTGCTGCGCAACTCGCTGATCCCCGTGGTGACCTTCCTCGGCACCGACCTCGGCGCCCTGATGGGCGGCGCGGTCGTCACCGAGCGGATCTTCAACATCCACGGCGTCGGCTGGCAGCTCTACCAGGGCATCCTGCGGCAGAACCCGCCGACCGTGGTCGGCTTCGTGACGATCCTGGTGATCGTCTTCCTCGCCGCCAACCTGCTCGTCGACCTGCTCTACGCGGTCCTGGACCCGAGGATTCGCTATGTCTGACATGTACGACACCCAGAGCCTCGTCAACGCGGCGGGCGGCGCGCCCGGCGGCCTGCCCGTCCAGGAGCCGCACGGCCCCGGCGAGCCCGCGAAGCCGTCGCCCGACGGCGCCCGCGAGAAGCCGCGCAGCCTGTGGAACGACGCCTGGCACGACCTCAGCCGCAAGCCGATGTTCTACGTGTCCGGGCTGCTGATCCTCTTCCTGATCGTGATCTCGATCTGGCCGGGACTGATCGCCTCCGCCAGCCCGCTGGCGTGCGACCTCGCCAAGTCGCAGGACGGGCCGACCTCCGGCCACCCCTTCGGCTTCGACCAGCAGGGCTGCGACGTCTACACCCGCGTTGTGCACGGCGCCCGCGCCTCGGTGTCGGTCGGCCTGTTCGCGACCGCGGGCGTCACCGTCCTCGGCTCGGTCCTCGGCGGCCTGGCCGGCTACTTCGGCGGCTGGTGGGACGCGATCCTCTCCCGGATCTCCGACATCTTCTTCGGCATCCCGATCCTCCTCGGCGGCGTGGTCTTCCTCTCCGTCGTCAAGGGCGGCAACGTCACCACCGTCTCGATCTTCATGATCCTGCTCGGCTGGCCGCAGATCGCCCGTATCGCCCGCGGCGCGGTCATCACCGCAAAGCAGCAGGACTACGTGCAGGCCGCGCGGGCACTGGGCGCCGGCAACGCCCGGATGCTGCTGCGGCACATCGCGCCCAACGCGCTCGCCCCGATCATCGTCGTGGCGACCATCGCGCTCGGCACGTACATCTCGCTGGAGGCGACCCTGTCGTTCCTCGGCGTGGGCCTCAAGCCGCCGGCCGTGTCCTGGGGCATCGACATCTCCCAGGCGTCCAGCCAGATCCGCAACGCCCCGCACATGCTGCTGTGGCCCGCGGGCGCGCTGAGCGTGACGGTACTGGCGTTCATCATGCTCGGCGACGCGGTGCGCGACGCCCTCGACCCCAAGCTGCGCTAGGAGGTACGGCGTTGACCGTCATCGACCAGACCGCGGGCGCCCCCGCCCCCGGCACCACGACCGCTCCGCTGCTCGAAGTACGCGACCTGCACGTGGAGTTCCACACCCGCGACGGCGTCGCCAAGGCCGTGAACGGCGTCAACTACTCGGTGAACGCCGGGGAGACGCTCGCGGTGCTCGGCGAGTCCGGCTCCGGCAAGTCCGTGACCGCGCAGGCGATCATGGGCATCCTCGACATGCCGCCCGGCCGTATCCCGCGCGGCGAGATCCTCTTCCAGGGCCGCGACATGCTCAAGATGTCGGCCGAGGAGCGGCGCAAGCTGCGCGGGCGGAAGATCGCGATGATCTTCCAGGACGCGCTGTCCTCCCTCAACCCCGTGCTCTCGGTGGGCTACCAGCTCGGCGAGATGTTCCGGGCGCACCAGGGCCTGTCGCGCAAGGCCGCCAAGGCCAAGGCGATCGAGCTGATGGACCGGGTCCGTATCCCGGCCGCCAAGGAGCGGGTCAACGACTACCCGCACCAGTTCTCCGGCGGCATGCGCCAGCGCATCATGATCGCGATGGCGCTCGCCCTCGAACCGGACCTGATCATCGCGGACGAGCCGACCACCGCGCTCGACGTCACCGTGCAGGCCCAGGTGATGGACCTGCTGGCCGAACTCCAGCAGGAGTTCACCATGGGCCTGATCCTGATCACCCACGACCTCGGTGTCGTCGCCGACGTCGCCGACAAGATCGCGGTGATGTACGCGGGCCGGATCGTGGAGGACGCGCCCGTCCACGAGATCTACAAGCGCCCCGCGCACCCGTACACCAAGGGCCTGCTCCAGTCGATTCCCCGGCTGGACCAGAAGGGCCAGGAGCTGTACGCGATCAAGGGGCTGCCGCCCAACCTGCTGCGGATCCCGTCCGGTTGCGCCTTCAACCCGCGCTGCCCGATGGCACAGGACATCTGCCGCACCGAGGTGCCCGTCCTGCACACGGTCGGCGACCGGCGCGGCAGCGCCTGCCACTTCTGGAAGGAGACCCTCGGTGAGTGAGCCCATCCTCCAAGTACGCAACCTGGTCAAGCACTTCCCGCTGACCCAGGGGGTCCTGTTCAAGAAGCAGATCGGCGCGGTCAAGGCCGTCGACGGGATCTCCTTCGACCTCTACCGGGGCGAGACGCTCGGCATCGTCGGCGAGTCAGGATGCGGCAAGTCCACCGTCGCCAAGCTGCTGATGAACCTGGAACAGGCCACCTCCGGCGAGGTCTTCTACAAGGGCCAGGACATCACCAAGCTGTCCGGGCGCGCCCTGAAGGCGGTCCGCCGCAACATCCAGATGGTGTTCCAGGACCCGTACACCTCGCTCAACCCGCGGATGACGGTCGGCGACATCATCGGTGAGCCCTTCGACATCCACCCCGAGGTGGCCCCGAAGGGTTCGCGCCGCGCGAAGGTCGAGGAACTCCTCGACGTGGTCGGTCTCAACCCCGAGTACATCAACCGCTACCCGCACCAGTTCTCCGGCGGCCAGCGCCAGCGCATCGGCATCGCCCGCGGCCTCGCGCTCAACCCGGAGATCATCATCTGCGACGAGCCCGTCTCGGCGCTCGACGTCTCGGTGCAGGCGCAGGTCGTCAACCTGATGGAGAAGCTCCAGGACGAGTTCGACCTGTCCTACGTCTTCATCGCGCACGACCTGTCGATCGTCCGGCACATCTCCGACCGCGTCGGCGTGATGTACCTGGGCCGGATGGCGGAGATCGGCACGGACGCCGAGATCTACGAGCACCCGACCCACCCGTACACCCAGGCCCTGCTCTCGGCCGTACCCGTCCCGGACCCGGAGGCGCGCGAGCACCGCGAACGCATTATTCTCGCCGGCGACGTGCCATCGCCGGCCAACCCGCCGTCGGGCTGCCGCTTCCGCACCCGCTGCTGGAAGGCCGAGGACCGCTGCGCCGAGGAGACCCCGCTGCTTGCGGTCCCCACCCGTTTCCAGGGCGCGGGCACCCCGGCCGAACACGAGTCGGCCTGCCACTTCGCCGAGGAGAAGGACCCGGTCGGTTCGCACGCCGCCTGACCGCGTACGGCGGGCGGCGCCGGCCGTTACCGGGGCGGGTCCTCGCCCGCCAGGCCGTCGATCGACTCGCGGATGAGGTCGGCGTGGCCGGCGTGCCGGGCGTACTCCTCGACCAGGTCGAGCAGGATCCGGCGCAGATTGGGGCGCTCGCCGCTACGGGTGGTGTACGCGCCGAGCTGCTCAAGCCCGCCCTCGGCGAGCGCCCGGTCGACGACCGCCCGTGAGCGGGCGACGGACTGCCGCCAGAGCGCGAGCAGTTCGCCGGGGGAGTCGTCGGCGGCCGTACGGTAGTCCCAGTCGGCGTCGTTCGCCCAGTCCACCGCGTCCCACGGCGGCCCGACCGGCGTACCGAGCCACAGCCGCGCGAAGTGGCTGTCCTCGATGCGCGCCAAGTGCTTGAGCAGCCCGCCCAGCGTGACCGTGGACGCCCCGACGCTCACCCGCATCCCGGCCGCGTCCAGCCCGGAGCACTTCCACGCCACCGTCGCCCGCTGCCGTTCCAGCGCCCCCACAACAGCTTCCGCCTCGCTCCCGGCGAGCGGGGGCTCGGGCCACTCTTCCGCGCTGATGTCAGTCATGCCCGCAGACCGTAGCGGACGGCTATGACACACCCGGGGTGAGGATCTCCATGAGGTGGCCGCGGCCATGGTGGACTCCCTTTCAGGCGCGGGCGGTGGCGAGCAGGGCGAAGGCGGCGATGAGGTCGGCGACACGGACGTAGTGGTAGCGGTTCCAGCGGGCGAGCTGCTGCTTCCAGTCCGCGGGGCGGTTCTCCGGGGTCCAGGTCTTGTTGCGGTTGTTGATCGGGACGAGCAGCACGATCGACATGACCACGCTGAGGAGCAGCAGTCCGGCGGCGGTGACGACGAGGCCGGTGTGGTGGTCGCCCCAGCCGGCGGCCGCCCAGACCGCGCACAGGACGAGCGAGCCTATGTACCAGAACGGCATGACGGCGCCGAGCATCCGGCCGCCGTGGGCGTTGCCGAGCTGGGTGCTGTCGTCGGGGAGTGCGTTGAGGATCGGGTTCATGACGAAGGCGACGGCGAACTCGACGCCCACCAGTACGCCGACGACGACGGTGGTGACGACTTCGAATGCGTTGAGCATGACGACTCCTTGCGACTGTAGCGGATCTAGCGCTGCTAGCGATTGATGCGATGCTAGACCTGCTGCCGCTCGAATGTCTAGCGGTGCTAGAATCGAGTTATGTCGGTACAGGAACGCAAGCAGCGCGAACGGGCGGACCGCGAGCGCCTCATCGTGGCGACGGCCCGCGAACTCGCCGAGCGGCAGGGGTGGGACGCGGTCACCACCCGGCGGCTGGCCGAGCGCATCGAGTACAGCCAGCCCGTGCTCTACAGCCACTTCCGCGGCAAACGCGAGATCATCGGCGCCGTAGCGCTCGAAGGCGCCGCCGAGCTGGCCGCGGCGCTCCGGGCCGCGACCGCCGCCGCGGACGGCCCCCGCGCGCGGGTCGCCGCCCTCGCCCACGCCTACCTGGACTTCGCCGAACGCCACCCGGCGGTCTACGACGCCATCTTCCAGCTCGACGGCGGACTCCCGTACGCCCGTGACGACACCCCGGAACCGCTCAAGGACGCCTTCGCCGCCCTCCTGGAAACCCTCGGCGACGTCGCCGGCCCCGGCGTCGAACCGGGCCTGTTCACCGAGGTCTTCTGGTCCTCCCTGCACGGCCTGGCCACCCTCACCCGCGCGGGCCGCCTGCCCCCCGAATTCACCGAGACCCGCGTCGCGGTCCTGACCGACCGCCTCGCCGTCCTCGGCCCCGCCTAACCCAGCTCCTCCGCCAGCGCGACGATGATCCCCGACGGGCCGCGCAGGTCGCACAGGCGGTAGGCGTCGCCGTAGCGGACGATCTCGCCGACGAGTTCGGCGCCGTGGGTGCGGAGACGGGTGACCGTGTCCTCGATGTCGGTGACGGCGAACATCACGCGGTGCAGGCCGAGGGTGTTTGCCGGCGGTACGGCCGGTGCCGCCGTGACGGCGGCGGGGCTGTGGAATGTCGTCAGCTCCAGCCGGCCGTGCCCGTCCGGCATCCGCATCATGGCGATGGACGTGCGCACCCCCGTGAGGCCCACCATCCGGTCCGGCACGTCCCCCTCCAGCTCCGCCTTCCCCTCCAGCTCCATCCCCAGCTCCGCGAAGAAGCCGACGGCGGCGTCCAGGTCGTCCACGACCACGGCCACGTTGTCCATCCGCAGAAGTCCCACGGCATCCTCCTCACATCGGGCCCGGCCCTCCCGGCCGACGCTGTCCGGGGGACGGAGCCGGGGACGGGATCTCGACATCGTCAGGAATCCGTCGCCGCCCGCTCCGCCTCGCCGCGCAGGACGCAGAATTCATTGCCCTCGGGGTCGGCGAGGACGGCCCAGCCGGTGCCGTCGGGCTCGCGGTGGTCGGCGAGGAAAGTGGCGCCGAGGGCGAGGAGGCGGGTCACCTCCTCGTCGCGAGTGGTGTCGGCGGGGCGCAGGCACAGGTGGAGGCGGTTCTTGGCCGTCTTCGGCTCGGGGACCTGGTTGAAGTGCAGGACGGGGCCGCCGTCCAGCAGCACCTGGGCCTCCGGGTCGCCCGGCCGGTCCGTCGGATGCTGGGGGCGGCCCGTCACCGCACTCCAGAAGCGCGCCAGCTCGTAAGCGTTGGCACAGTCGACCGCCACGTTCTGCACTACCGAAACCATGCGCCCGAGCCTCCCCGATCCCGGCGCCGCGCGCCACCGCCTTACGCCGGGCGGAAAACCCGGAAGCCTCACACTCCTCGAAGAGGTACGGGCCGGATACGTCGCCCCCATTCTTGACGCGGACCGGTCACTTCATGCGGGCCGTGACACGCGCGTCTGACGGCGGGTGGTGCCTTGGCCAACGCATTGGTCGTACCGACACGGAGTAGTAGAAGTGCGCCGATGCCCGTATTGCGGTGTCATGGGTGACTAAGTGTCATTTGTGACCCATGAGGAGGCACGCGATGCGCGGAGCCACGCGCTTGAAGTGGGCCGTCTGTGCGACGGCCGTCGCCCTGGCGGCAGTCGGCTGCGGGAGCAGCAGCGACGACAGCGGCGGCGGGGGCGGCAGCGGCTCCGGTGTCGTGCGCGCCTCCTGGGGCGACCCGCAGAACCCGCTGGAGCCGGCCGACACCAATGAGGTGCAGGGCGGCAAGGTGCTCGACATGATCTTCCGGGGTCTGAAGAAGTACGACCCGAAGACCGGCAAGGCGACCGACATGATCGCCGACTCGATCACCACCACGGACTCGCAGAACTTCGACATCAAGATCAAGCCGGACTGGACCTTCAGCAACGGCGAGAAGGTCACCGCCGACTCCTTCATCAACGCCTGGAACTACGGCGCCCTGCTGAAGAACGCCCAGCTCAACGCGTACTTCTTCCAGTACATCGACGGGTACGACAAGGTCCACCCGGACTCCGAGGGCGCCAAGTCCACCGCGACCACGCTCTCCGGCCTGACCAAGGTCAGCGACACCGAGTTCAAGGTGAAGCTCAATCAGAAGTTCTCCACCTTCCCCGACACCCTCGGGTACTCGGCGTACTACCCGCTGCCGAAGGCGTTCTTCGACGACCACGCCAACTGGCTGAAGAAGCCTATCGGCAACGGCCCGTACACCGTCCAGTCGTACCAGAAGGGCTCGCAAATGAGCCTGAAGAAGTGGGACGGCTACAAGGGCCCCGACCCGGCCCAGAACGGCGGCGTGGACCTGCGCGTCTACACCGACAACAACACGGCGTACACCGACCTCCAGGCCGGCAACCTCGACCTCGTCGACGACATCCCGGCCTCGCAGCTCAAGAACGTCAAGAGCGACCTCGGCGACCGGTACATCAACCAGCCGGCCGGCATCATCCAGACCCTCGCCTTCCCGCTGTACAACTCGCGGTGGTCCGCGGCGGACTCCGCCAAGGTCCGGCAGGGCCTGTCGATGGCGATCAACCGCAAGCAGATCACCGACCAGATCTTCCAGCAGACCCGCACCCCGGCCACCGACTGGACCTCCCCGGTGCTCGGCGACTCCGGCGGCTTCAAGGAAGGGCTGTGCGGCGACGAGTGCACGTACAACCCGACCAAGGCCAAGCAGCTGATCCAGGAGGGCGGCGGCCTGCCGGGCGGCTCCATCACCATCGGCTACAACGCCGACACCGGCTCCCACAAGGAGTGGGTCGACGCGGTCTGCAACAGCATCAACAACGTGCTGGGCAACAACAAGGCGTGCGTCGGCGCCCCCACCGGCACCTTCGCGGACTTCCGCAACAAGATCACCAACAAGCAGATGAACAACCCGTTCCGGTCCGGCTGGCAGATGGACTACCCGCTGATCCAGAACTTCCTGCAGCCGCTGTACTTCACCAACGCCTCGTCGAACGACTCGCACTACAGCAACGCCAACTTCGACAAGCTGGTGAACGAGGCCAACGCCGAGCCCGACACCGCCAAGGCCGTCAGCCTGTTCCAGGACGCGGAGAAGCAGCTCGTCAAGGACATGCCCGCCATCCCGCTCTGGTACCAGAACGGCAGCGCCGGCTACTCGGACAAGGTCAGCAACGTCCTGCTGAACCCCTTCAGCGTGCCGGTCTACAACGAGATCAAGGTCAACTGACCACGGCCGGAGGCCGCACCGGGAACCCCGGTGCGGCCTCCGGCACTTCCACGTTCGCCCCCGCCACTGCTCGGAAGGCCCTTCGGAAGGCTCCGCATGGGACGCTATGTGATCCGGCGGCTGCTCCAGATGATCCCGGTGTTCATCGGCAGCACATTCCTGATCTTCTTCATGGTCTACGCGCTCGGCGACCCGGTCGCCGCCCTCTTCGGCGACCGCGCGCCCGACCCGGCCACCGCCGCCCGGATCCGCGCGGACCTGCACCTCAACGACCCGCTGTGGAAGCAGTACCTGCTCTACATGGGCAACATCTTCCGCGGCGACTTCGGCACCGCGTTCAACGGACAGCCCGTCACCGAACTGCTGCGGTCGGCGTACCCGATCACGATCCGGCTCACCATCGTGGCGATCCTCTTCGAGATCGTCATCGGCATCACGCTGGGCGTGGTCACCGGCATGAAGCGCGGCCGGCCGATCGACACCGGCGCGCTGCTGCTGACGCTGATCGTGGTGTCCATCCCCACCTTCGTCATCGGTTACGTGCTCCAGTACCTGTTCGGCGTCAAGCTCAAATGGGTCAGCCCATCGGTGTCACCGAGCGCGCCCTTCAACGAACTGATCCTGCCGGGACTCGTGCTCGCCCTGGTCTCACTGGCCTACGTCACCCGGCTGACCCGGACCTCCGTCGCGGAGAACACCCGCGCCGACTACGTACGCACCGCCGTCGCCAAGGGACTGCCGCGCCGCAGGGTGGTCGTCCGGCACCTGCTGCGCAATTCGCTGATCCCCGTGGTGACCTTCATCGGCACCGACATCGGCGCGCTGATGGGCGGCGCCATCGTCACCGAACGGATCTACAACATCCACGGCGTCGGCTTCCAGCTCTACCAGGGCATCCTGCGCAACAACGCGCCGACCGTCGTCGGCTTCGTCACCATCCTGGTCCTGGTCTTCCTGCTGGCGAATCTGCTCGTCGACCTGCTCTACGCGGTCCTGGACCCGAGGATCCGATATGCCTGAGCCGCAGAATCCTTTCGACGACGGGCGCCAGGCCGTCGCACCCGGCGGCGGCGCCGGCGGCGGCTTCGACCTGGCCGCCGAGGAGGCCGGCACGCTGGACAAGGTGCCCGGCCAGGGCGGTGGCGGCGACCTCTCGGAGAAGCCGCGCAGCCTGTGGTCGGACGCCTGGCGCGACCTGCGCCGCAATCCGATCTTCATCATCTCGGCGCTGATCATCCTCTTCCTGATCTTCATCTCGCTGTGGCCCGGCGTCCTCGCCAGCCAGGACCCGTTGCAGGCCGACCTGTCCAAGGCCCAGCAGGGTTCGGGCCCCGGCCACCCCTTCGGCTACGACCAGCAGGGCCGCGACGTCTACACCCGGGTGATCTACGGCGCCCGCGCCTCGGTCACCGTCGGCGTCTGCGCGACGCTCGGCGTCGTCATCCTCGGCAGTGCGCTGGGCGGCCTGGCCGGCTATTTCGGCGGCTGGTGGGACGCGATCCTCTCCCGGATCTCCGACGTCTTCTTCGGCATCCCCGTCATCCTCGGCGGCCTGGTGTTCCTCTCGGTCATCACCAACAGCACGGTCTGGCCGGTCGTCGGCTTCATGATCCTGCTGGGCTGGCCGCAGATCGCCCGTATCGCGCGCGGCTCGGTCATCACCGCCAAACAGAACGACTACGTGCAGGCCGCGCGGGCGCTCGGCGCCGGCAACAAACGGATCCTGCTGCGGCACATCGCGCCCAACGCGCTCGCCCCCGTCATCGTCGTCGGCACCATCGCGCTCGGCACGTACATCTCGCTGGAGGCGACCCTGTCCTACCTCGGTGTGGGCCTGCGGCCGCCGACGGTGTCCTGGGGCATCGACATCTCCGACGCCTCCTCCCAGATCCGCAATGCGCCGCACATGCTGCTGTGGCCCGCGGGCGCGCTGAGCCTGACGGTGCTGGCGTTCATCATGCTCGGCGACGCGGTGCGCGACGCCCTCGACCCCAAGCTGCGCTGAGGAGCCCGTACATGAGCACCGAGTACCTGGCCGCCGAGCAGGCGAGGACACCGGACAGCGGCGTCCTGCTGGACGTACGCGACCTGCACGTCGAATTCCGTACGAGGGACGGCGTCGCCAAGGCGGTCAACGGCGTCAACTACTCGGTGGCCGAGGGGGAGACGCTGGCCGTGCTCGGCGAGTCCGGCTCCGGCAAGTCCGTGACCGCCCAGGCCATCATGGGCATCCTCGACTCGCCGCCCGGCTTCGTCACCAAGGGCGAGATCGTCTTCCAGGGGCGCGACCTGCTCAAGCTGGGCGCCGAGGAGCGGCGCAAGGTCCGCGGCGCCAAGATGGCGATGATCTTCCAGGACGCGCTGTCGTCCCTCAACCCCGTGCTGACGGTGGGCGAGCAGCTCGGCGAGATGTTCACCACCCACCAGGGCATGTCGAAGAAGGACTCCCGGGCCAAGGCCGTCGAGCTGATGGACCGGGTCCGCATCCCGGCCGCCGCCGAACGCGTCAAGCAGTATCCGCACCAGTTCTCCGGCGGTATGCGGCAGCGCGTGATGATCGCCATGGCGATGGCCCTGGAACCTGACCTGATCATCGCGGACGAGCCGACCACCGCGCTCGACGTCACCGTGCAGGCCCAAGTGATGGACCTGCTCGCGGAGTTGCAGCGCGAGCTGAACATGGGCCTGATCCTGATCACCCACGACCTCGGTGTGGTCGCCGACGTCGCCGACAAGATCGCGGTGATGTACGCGGGCCGGATCGTGGAGACCGCGCCCGTCCACGAGATCTACAAGGCGCCGGCCCACCCGTACACCAAGGGCCTGCTCCAGTCGATCCCGCGCCTGGACCAGAAGGGCCAGGAGCTGTACGCGATCAAGGGGCTGCCGCCCAACCTGCTGCGGATCCCGCCGGGCTGCGCCTTCAACCCGCGCTGCCCGCAGGCCCGCGACCGGTGCCGTACCGAGGTCCCGCCGCTGTACGAGGTCGGCCCGGTCCGGGCGAGCGCCTGCCACTACTGGAAGGAGACGCTCGGTGAGTGAGCAGCCTGTGATGGTGAAGGAGCCCGTGCGGCCCTCCCACGAGCCGATCCTCGAAGTCCGCGACCTGGTCAAGCACTTCCCGCTCACCCAGGGCATCCTCTTCAAGAAGCAGATCGGCGCCGTCAAGGCCGTCGACGGGGTGTCCTTCGACCTCTTCCCCGGCGAGACGCTCGGCATCGTCGGCGAGTCCGGCTGCGGCAAGTCGACGGTGGCGCGGCTGCTGGTCAATCTGGAGGAGGCCACCGCCGGGCAGATCCGGTACAAGGGCGAGGACATCACCAAGCTGTCCGGGCGCGCCCTGAAGGCGGTGCGCCGCAACATCCAGATGGTCTTCCAGGACCCGTACACCTCGCTCAACCCGCGGATGACGGTCGGCGACATCATCGGCGAGCCGTACGAGATCCACCCCGAGGTGGCGCCCAAGGGCGACCGGCGCAAGCGGGTGCAGGACCTGCTCGACGTCGTCGGTCTCAACCCCGAGTACATCAACCGCTACCCGCATCAGTTCTCCGGCGGCCAGCGCCAGCGCATCGGCATCGCCCGCGGTCTCGCGCTGCGGCCCGAGATCATCGTCGCGGACGAGCCGGTCTCCGCCCTCGACGTGTCCGTCCAGGCACAGGTCGTCAACCTGATGGGGCGGCTCCAGGACGAGTTCGACCTCTCGTACATGTTCATCGCGCACGACCTGTCGATCGTCCGGCACATCTCCGACCGCGTCGGCGTGATGTACCTCGGCAAGATCGTCGAGATCGGCGGCGACGAGGAGATCTACGAGCACCCCACGCATCCGTACACCCAGGCCCTGCTCTCGGCCGTGCCCGTCCCGGATCCGGAGGCGCGCGAGCACCGCGAACGCATCATCCTCGCCGGCGACGTGCCCTCCCCGGCCAACCCGCCGTCCGGCTGCCGCTTCCGCACCCGCTGCTGGAAGGCCCAGGAGCGCTGCTCCCTCGAAGAGCCGCTGCTCGCCGTCCCCCCGGTCTTCCGCGGCACCGCGGGCCCGGCAGAACACGAGTCGGCGTGCCACTTCGCCGAGGAGAAGCAGGTCGTGCCGGGGGAGTGACCGCCGGGGACCCGGGGCCGGACATGGGTCGGCCCGTACCCGGTGGTGCTGGGGTGTTCGGGTACGGGCCGGTTTCCGAGCGGAGGCTACTGAGCCCGGGTCAAGGGGTCTCGTCAGCCGCCTCCTCGATCGCGGCGAGCGCGGGGTCGAGGACGATGTCCTCTTCGCGTGCCTCGATCGTCGGCTCCTCGGGGAAGTGGCAGGCCGTGAGGTGACCCTCGGCGTTGCCGCCGAGCCGCACGAGCGGCGGCTCCTCGGTGGCGCACTTGTCCTGCGCCTTCCAGCAGCGGGTGCGGAAGCGGCAGCCCGACGGCGGGTTGATCGGCGACGGGACGTCACCGGCCAGGCGGATCCGCTCGCGGCCGTCGTCGTCCGGGTCGGCCTCGGGGGAGGAGGACAGCAGCGCGTGCGTGTACGGGTGGCGCGGGCCGCCGTAGATGGACTCCCGGTCGCCGATCTCGACGATCTTGCCGAGGTACATGACCGCGATGCGCTGCGAGAAGTGCCGGACGATCGCCAGGTCGTGCGCGATGAACAGGAAGGCGATGCCCAGCTCCTGCTGCACCTTCTGCAGCAGGTTGACCACCTGCGCCTGGATCGACACGTCGAGCGCGGAGACCGGCTCGTCCGCCACGATCAGCTTCGGGTCCAGGGCGAGCGCCCGGGCCACGCCGATACGCTGCCGCTGGCCGCCGGAGAACTCGTGCGGGAAGCGGTTGTAGTGCTCGGGGTTGAGACCCACGATCTCCAGCAGCTCGCGCACCCGGCGCTCGCGGCCCCCGGTCGGGTTGATGCCGTTGATCTCCATCGGCCCGGCGATGATGCTGCCGACCGTCTGCCGCGGGTTCAGCGACGCGTACGGGTCCTGGAAGATCATCTGGATCTCGGACCGGATCGGCGCCAGCTCCTTGCGGGAGGAGTGCGTGATGTCCTTCCCCGCGTAGCTGACCTTGCCGCCGGTCGGCTCCAGCAGCCGGGTCACCAGGCGTCCGGTGGTGGACTTGCCGCAGCCGGACTCGCCGACCATGCCGAGCGACTCGCCGGCGTTGATGTGGAAGTCCACACCGTCCACCGCGCGCACGTCGCCGACGCGGCGCTGGAAGATGAAACCGCCGTTGATCGGGAAGTACTTCTGGAGTCCGGTGACTTCCAGGAGCTTCTCACCCGAGGCGGGACGCGGCGCCGGGACCTTGTCCAGGGTGGTCTGTTCACTCATTGCTGGTTCCTCGACTCCTGGTCAGCGCAGCCGCGGCTGGATCTGCTCGATGAAGATGTCACGCTTCTGGTCCGCCGTGAGGTGGCACGCGGACCCCCGGCCCTCCGGCAGCACCGGCCGCTCGGTCCGGCACCGGTCGCCCTCGACCTGGTCCACGAACGCGCACCGGGTGTGGAAGGGGCAGCCGGGCGGCGGGTTCAGCAGGCTGGGCGGCGATCCGGGGATCGGGGCCAGCGGGACGTCGACCGACGACGACAGCCGCGGGATGGAGCCCAGCAGGCCCCACGCGTACGGGTGCTCGGGCGTCTTGAGGATGTCGCGCACGGTGCCGCGCTCCACGGCCCGGCCCGCGTACATCACCACGACGTCGTCCGCGGTGTGCGCGATCACGCCCAGGTCGTGGGTGATCAGGATGATCGACGTGCCGGACTCCTGCTGGAGGTCCTTGAGCAGGTCCAGGATCTGGGCCTGCACGGTGACGTCCAGCGCGGTGGTCGGCTCGTCGGCGATCACCAGGTCGGGGTCGCAGACCAGCGCCATGGCGATCATGGCGCGCTGCCGCATACCGCCGGAGAACTGGTGCGGGTAGTCGTCCACCCGGGTCTGCGGCTGCGGGATGCCGACCCTGCGGAGCATCTCGACGGCGCGGTCCCGCGCCTCCTTCTTCGAGGCGCCCATGTGCTTCATGTACGGCTCGGCGATCTGCCGCCCGACCGTGTAGTACGGCGACAGGGCGGTCAGCGAGTCCTGGAAGACCATGGACATCTTCTTGCCGCGCAGCTTCTCCAGCGTCTTCGGGGAGGCGCCGGTCAGCTCCTGGCCGTCGAGGACGATCTCCCCGGCGATGGTGGTGTTCCGGGGGTTGTGCAGCCCCAGGATCGCCATGTTGGTCACCGACTTGCCGGACCCGGACTCACCCACGATGCCGAGGGTCTTGCCCCGGTCGAGATCGAAGGAGAGCCCGTCGACGGCCTTCACGGTGCCGTCCTCGGTGGCGAACTGCACATACAGATCGCGCACGGAGAGGAAATGCTCGGATCCCTGAGGTACGGGTTCGGCCTCGGGCTTCGTAAGGATGGTCACGGGCGGGTTCTCCTACCGGGTGATGCGCTGGTCGCGGCGGGGGTCGGTGCCACGGTCACGACAGCCGGATCCGCGGGTCGATGATGGCGTAGGCGGTGTCGACGAGGATGTTGAAGATGACGATGGCGCTGGCGCTGAAGATCATCACGGCCATTTCCATCGGCAGGTCGAGGCCGAGGACCGCGTTCACCGCGAGCGTGCCGAGGCCGTGCAGACCGAAGGTGGCCTCGGTGATGATCGCGCCGCCGAAGACGCTGCCGAGGTCGATGCCGAAGATGGTGATGATCGAGGCCGCCGCACCGCGCAGCGCGTAGCGGAAGAACACGTATCTGGACGACATGCCCTTGGCCCGGGCGGTACGGATGTGGTCCTCGGCGAGTTGCTCCACCATCAGCGACCGGGTCTGGCGGCTGTAGTTGGACCAGAAGATCACCGACATGACCAGGCACGGCAGGACGAGGCCGGAGAACGAACCGGTGGGGTCGGAGCCCCAGGTCGGGTCGTGTCCGTGGTCCAGCCAGCCGAGGTTGTCCGCGAACAGCGCGATCGCCAGCGGGCCGATGAAGTAGATCTGCACCGAGTTGCCGACCAGCGAGATCGAGCTGGCGACACGGTCGAAGGTCTTGCCCTGCTGCCACGCGGACAGCATGCCCAGGCCCACGCCGATGACGAGGAAGGCGGCGGAACCGCCGACGGCCAGCGACAGCGTGGTCGGGTAACGGTCGGTCAGGGTCGGCCAGATCGGCTGGTCGTTGACGAAGGAGAAGCCGAAGCAGGGGGCCGGGCAGTTCTGCCCGTCGGGCATGTGGCGGCCGACGAAGATGCCGCGGATGTAGTCCCAGTACTGCTGGTAGACCGGCAGGTCGAGCCCCATCCGGTGATGGATGGCCTTCACCACGTCAGGATTGGAGCAGTTCTTCCCGCACGCGAGTCTGGCCGGGTCGGAGGGGAGGACGAAGAACAGGAAATACGTGACGGCGGTGATCGCCAACAGAATCACGATCGCGCCCAGTACGCGGCGCGTGAGGAAACGGAGCATCGGTGAGGCTCTTCCTTGGGGGCGCGGGCGGCCGCGCGGACAGATCCGGGGGCGGCCGGTCCCGGTGATGACACCCGGGACCGGCCGCCCTTCGTTGGAACTACTGCTTGACGAACACAGTGCTGGCGTTGATCGTGCCGGTCACCGAGTTGTAGGTGACGCCGCCGAGACCGGTGCCGTAGATGTTGAAGTACTTGTCGAACAGGAACGGCACCTGGGCGGTGTCGTGCTGCAGCGAGTACTCCGAGAGGGTCCGCCACTCATCGGCCTGCTTGGTCAGGTCGGTGATGGCCTTGATGCGGTCGATCTCGGTGTTGATGTGGTCGTCGTTCAGGAAGGAGTAGTTGTTCGTTCCGTCCTGCAGGTTGCGGCCGTCCATGGTCGGCGGGACCACGGTCGACGCGTTCGGCCAGTCCGCGCCCCAGCCGGTGCGGTAGATGTCGTACTGGTTGTTGACCTTGCCGACGACCGTGTAGTACGAGGTCGGGTCGATCGCCTTGCGGACGACCTTGAAGCCGGCCTTCTCCAGGTTGTTGGCGATGGTCAGCGAGATCTTCTGCCAGCGCGGCGTGTTGGCGTACGGGAAGACCAGCGTCGGGTGCTCGTTGCCGGCCTCCTTCAGCAGCGCCTTGGCCTTCTCCGGGTCACCGGCGGGCTTGGCCTTCTTGCCGAACGGGTCGAAGTCCTTCCAGCCCGCGATGGTCGGGCTCAGCAGCGTGGTGCCGAGGTCGCCCTGGGCCGCGCCACCGAAGACCTGCTGGACCTGCGACATCGGGAACGCGTAGGCGATGGCCTGGCGCACCTTCGGGTCGGTGATCCGCTTGGTGTTGATGTCGAGGGTCTCGACGTACGGCTGGTACTCGTTGACCGTGCGCGACTTGTACTGCGCGTCGCTGGTCAGCGCCGCCATCTGCGTCGGGTCGGCGACACCGGACAGGTCGATGGCGTACTTGTCGTCACCGGAGCCGGCCATGATGCGCTGGGTCAGACCCGGCTGGGCGATGCCCAGCGAGAAGTTCCACGAGTCCGGGTACGCGTTGCGGATCGGGTCGGTGGCCGGGTCCCAGTTGGTGTTGCGGACGAACACCAGGGACTTGCCCGGCTTGTAGGACGCGATCTTGTACGGGCCCGAGGAGACCGGGTGGTTGTTGTACGCGGCCTTGTCGTCCTTGGCCTTCGGCACCGGGGCGGTGACCGGCATGGCCATCGCGTACGGGGCGTCGGCGTGGGCGTCCTTGAAGTGGAAGACGACGGTCTTGTCGTCCGGGGTGTCAAGGATGTTGGCCGGGATCTCCTGGCCGGAGTACGGGCCCTTGTACAGCTTGCGGTAGTCGGGGCCGTACAGCCAGCTCTGGATGTACTGCGGGCCCTGCGTCTCGAAGTCGGCGAAGAGCCGCTCGATGCTGTACTTGATGTCCTTGGACGTGATCGGCGTGCCGTCCTCGAACTTCAGGCCGCTCTTCAGCGTGTACGTCCAGGTCTTGCCGCCGTCCGACATCTTGCCGGTGTCGGTCGCGAGGTCGCCGACCAGGACGGTCTTCTTCGTCGTCGGGTCGATCTTGTACGCGGTCAGAGTACGCGCGTAGAGGAGCGAGACCGACAGCTGGTCGCTGACGTACTGCTGGGCCGGGTCCAGGTAGTCGAAGCCCGCCTGGTCCAGGTCGTGCACGGTGCCGCCCTTGACGGCGCCCGGAACGGCCTTCGCCGGGCCGGTGGAGTCGGCCGCCGTGCCGAGGCCGTAGTTCGGGACGGGAGCCTTGGTGGGCTTCGACGAGGCGCCGCCCTTGCCACCCGTGTCGTCGCCACCGCCGCTGCTGCACGCGGCTGTCAGCGACAGCGCCGCGACGGCCACAGCCGCCGCGCCCAAGCGCACTCTACTGTTTCTCATGAAATCCTGCCTGTCACTGGACTGGACTGAACTGCCACCGATGCCGACGACCCGTTTTCCCCCCACAGATGCGGGACGGTGCGACGACCTGGACGACTTGCTTGCGCCGGCCGCGCCGATCGAGCCGTACCGGTGTGCACCGGGGCGGCCCGAACCGCGTGGCTAGCGGAGGGTCTTCGGGTCGAGAGCGTCCCGAACCGAGTCCCCGAGCAGGTTGAAGGCGACCACGAAGATCACCATCGCGATACCCGGGAAGAACATGAAGGTGATGTCGCTCTGGTAGTTGTTCGCGCCGGTCTGGAACATCAGACCCCAGTCGGGGGTCGGGTCCAGGATGCCGACGCCGAGGAAGGACAGGCCCGCCTCCGCCGTCACGAACACCGGGAGCAGCAACGTCGCCTGGACGAGAATGGTGCTCCAGAGATTGGGCAGCAGCTCCTTGGAGATGATCCGCCAGGAGGACGCGCCGCTGATCCGGGCCGCCTCGACGAACTCGCGCTCACGCAGGCTCAGCACCTGGGCGCGGACCAGGCGGCCGATGCTCATCCAGCCGAGGATGAACTGCACGCTGATCAGCACGAACGGGCGGACCCACCAGCTTTCCTGCTCACCGGGGTTGACCAGGAGCGAGATCGCCACGGGGGAGAAGGCGATGAAGAACAGCTGCTGGGGGAAGGCCAGCATGAAGTCCGAGAGCCGGCCCATGAAGTAGTCGGTCTTGCCGCTCAGGTAGCCCTGGGTGAGACCGAAGAGGACGCCGGTGGCGACCGAGATCACCGTCACCGCGAGCGCGATCAGCAGTGACGTGCGGATGCCGTAGACGAGCAGCGCGAGGACATCGCGGCCGAGCGCGGGCTCGACGCCGAACCAGTGGTCGCTGCTGATGCCGCCGTTGGGCTTGATCGGGATGCCGCTGCTGTTGAGCAGGCCGTCGTCCTGGCCGTACAGGTCGTACGCGTTCTTGCCGTAGAGCTTGACGATCAGGGGGGCGGCGGCGGCCACCAGGATGAAGAAGCCGACGACGAACGCGCATATGACGCCGACGCGGTCGCGCTTGAAGCGTAGCCACGCCAGCTGGCGCGGCGTTCGGCCGGCCAACTCCGGGGTGCCCTTGTTGCCCGGGGTACCGGGTTCGCCCTCGGGCTCGAGGGTGAGGTCGCCGGCGTCTGCGGCGGCCTGGCTTGGACTGGTCATTGGTTACATCCCCCGGGACCGAGAGCGTGCGTTGCGACGCTCGTGCGCGTCGCGGGTTGAGCGGACTTTCGCAATGGAATCAACCTTCAGTCAAGGGGGGAAGGAGGGAAGAAAGCTTGTTGTTTGGCATCTTGAGCGAAGATTTTGCAGATCGTCCTCCGTACGTGCTTGACAGTGATCCAAAACATCGGGCATATCGGATATATCCGGGCCAAGCGCGTTAACATCAGCGCAACTTAACCGTCGCAGCTCCGATATACGGACGTAGCAGTCTGAACAACGTACGGCCGTGCGGGTGCCGTAGGCCGGTCGGGGCTCCGAAGGGGCTCCGGCCGGCCGCTCCACAACTCCCCGAAGTCTCCTTCCGGTTGGTGAACCGACTGTTCCTACCCCGAGTGGCGCGGGTATATCTGAGGGAACACTGGGCCGCCGGGGGAGAAGGCCATGCAGCAGGGTATGCAGCCGCAGTTTCCGTACGGACAGCGGCCCGCCTTCGGGCCGGGCCCGGCGGCGCCGCGCGCACTCGCGCGGGGGGCACGGATCGCGGGCGCGCTGATCTGCGGCGTTCTGCTCGCCGTCGAGATCGCCTGGGCGGTCAGGGACATCAGGGACGTCGGATTCCACGACGTGCTCCGGTCCTGGCTCGGGCTCGACCTGCCCGGACGGGAGCACTCACTTCTGGCCACCGGCACGATCGACGCGCTGCTGATCGTGATCCTCGCGGGCGCGCTGACCCGGGCCCGGCGACCGGGCGCGGGCTGGGCGTTCGTGGCCGCCGGGGTCTTCGCGTCCGGATACCGGTTGCCGGGTCTGTGGATCTTCCAGTCCGACTGGACCGACGGCGCCCCGCTGCACAGCCGGGCCCTGGCCACCGCGGTGGCCTTCACGCTGGGCGGGATCGCACTGGTGGTGATCGGCCTGGCGGGGCGGCGCCCCGTCGACCCGGGCGCGGCGCCGGTGCCCTCGCGCCGGGGAGCGGCGGTCGCCGCCGGGGTGCTGCTGGTGCTGATCGCCGTCCAGGAGATCGGCTGGGAGATCTTCTACGTCCAGAAGTACACGACGGACAACGGCTTCCCCGGGCACCTGTACGAGCACCTGCTCACCGGCGAGACCACGATCTCCTCGCTGCTCGCCGCGCCTTCCGCCTACGCCGGCTGGCTCGGCGCGCTGATCGCGCTGGCGGCGGCGGTCGCGGCCTTCGCGAAGTCACCGGCGGCCCGGCCGCTCGGTCTGGCCTTCGCCCTCAGTGAGGTCGTCCTGGCGATCGTCGGCCTGGATGTCTGGCACACCGAGAAGATCCTCTTCAAGTTCGACCACCTGCCGACGTACCTCAAGGCCCAGCAGATCTTCCTGGTGGTCGAGCTGCTGCTGGGGATCGTCATCCTGGTGCTGCTCGCGGTGCCGGGGGGAGAAGCGGCGCCGCGGCCGGTGGCCGCCGGCTGGGGGCCGCCGCGGCAGGGGTTCGGCGCGCCGCCCGCGCCCGGCGGCTGGGGGACGCCGCCTCAGTCGCCGCCGCTGTCCCCTTATACACAGTCGCCACCGGCGCCCCCGATGTCACAGGCTCCCCGGCTGCCCCAACAGCCACCGGCCGGCGGCGGGTTCGGCCCGCCCCCGCCGCTCCCGCCCGACTTCCCGCCGGGCGACCGGCCCGGCGGAAGCTGATCCGGGAGGCCGGCCGGGCGCCCGGCGCGAGCCGAACCCGCCGGGCGCCGAAGGTCACGTCATGCCGAGGGCTTCAACGAGGGCTTCATACCGAGGGACCGCTTGAGGAAGTCCACCTGGAGCAGCAGCAGATTCTCCGCGACCTGCTCCTGCGGCGTCATGTGCGTGATCCCCGACAGCGGCAGCACCTCGTGCGGGCGGCCCGCCGCCAGCAGCGCGGTCGACAGCCGCAGGCTGTTGGCGACCAGCACATTGTCGTCCGCGAGACCGTGTACGATCATCAACGGCCGTGCGGGCTCGGCGAGTTCGGTGATCCCGTCGAGGGTGACCACCGAATTCGCGTCGTACACCCCGGGCTGCTCGTCCGGGTGACCGAGATAGCGCTCGGTGTAATGCGTGTCGTAGAGCCGCTGGTCGGTGAGCGGCGCGCCCGCGACACCGGCGTGGAAGACATCGGGCCGGCGCAGCACCGCCGCCGCGGCCAGTGTCCCGCCGAAGGACCAGCCGCGGATCGCGACCCGCCCCAGGTCCAGCGGGAAGGACTCCGCCAGCGCGTGCAGCGCCGCGATCTGGTCGTTCAGCGACACCTCGATCAGCTTGTTGACCATGGCCTTCTCCCAGGCCGGTGAGCGCCCGGGGGTGCCGCGGCCGTCCGCGACGACCACCGCGAAGCCCTGGTCGGCGAACCACTGCGACACCGCGTGCGCGTTGTGCGCCGCGACCACGCGCTGGCCGTGCGGGCCGCCGTACGGGTCGAGCAGCACCGGCAGCGGGCCGTCGCCCTCGCGGTAGCCGGCCGGCAGCAGCACCGCGGCCGGGATGCGGTCCTCGCCCGCCTCGGTGAAGACCGGCCGGGCGGTCAGCGACGGCGTCTCGGCGTACGAGGCGATCTCCGCGACCTGCTTGCCGTCCCGCAGCACCCGGAAGGTCCGCTCCGGGCCGCCCGGCACGGCGGACGTCAGCACCGTCACCGCACCCGAGCGCGTCGCCGAGTGCACACCCGGCCCGGACGAGACCCGCTCCGTACCGTGCTCGCCCACCCGGTACACATGCAGCTCGCCGATCTCCGGTTCCGCCGCAGCCGCGCCCGCCGACGCCCACACCAGGACGTCCTCGGCGCCCGCGTCCAGCACCGCGCGGACGTGCAACTCCGGTCCGGTCAGCGCCCGGTCGCCGACCACCAGCACCCGGGCGCCGCCCTCGTCGGCGATCCGCACCAGCGTGCCCGCCGGGGTCCGCGCCGGGACGCCGGGGAAGAGATCAAGCCAAATTCGATCTTCTTCCGCGTGCAGCAGCCGCGTCGCGCCGGTCGCGGTGTCCACCGTCAGATACAGCTGTTCGCGCTGGTCGCGGGCCTGCACCAGGAGGATCGGCGCACCGGCCGCCGACCAGTGCACCGCCGCCAGGTACGGGTAGCGCGCGCGGTCCCACTCCACGTCCACCCGGGAGCCGTCCAGGCCCAGCAGCGCCAGCGTCACCTCGGCGTTGTCCGTGCCCGCGGCCGGGTAGGCCACCTCGGCCGGCGGGCGGTTCGGGTGCGCCGGGTCGGCGATCCACCAGCGGCCGACCGGCGACTCGTCCACCCGCGCCGCCAGCACCGCCGAGCTGTCCGGCGCCCACCAGAAGCCGCGGCTGCGCGACATCTCCTCGGCCGCGATGAACTCCGCGAGCCCCCAGAACACCTGCTCGCCGTCCGGCTCGGCCAGCGCCCTGTCCTGACCGCCGTCGGCCGCCACGACCCGCAGCGCGCCGCCCGAGGCGTACGCCACCCACCGGCCGTCCGGCGAGGGCCGCGGGTCGACCACGGGACCCGGCACCGCCAACTCCCGCGCGCCCTGCGCCCCCGGCAGCAGCCCGGCGGTGAACAGCCGCCCGGACAGCGCGAAGGCGGCGACCGACACCGCGTCGTCCACCGCGTAACCGACCACGCCCGCCGAGCCCTCCCGGCTGCGCTCCCTGCGGGCCCGCTCGGCCGCCGACAGCTCCTCCTCGCCGCCGCCCAGCAGCACCGCCGGATCGGCCGCCGCGAACTCCCCGCCCGCGCCCGCGCCTTCGCTCGGGCCCTGCGACGCACCGAGGTCCAGCACCCACAGCAGGTGCGACGGGTCGTCGCCGGCGCGCGACCGCAGGAACACCACCCGCCCGCCGTCCGGCGCCACGGTGAAGGACCGCGGGGCGCCGAGCGTGAACCGCTGCGTACGTGCGTGCTGCCGGGGGAATGAGAGCTGCGTCATATCCGTGACACTAGGCGGTGGGTACGACACTCGCCGCTGATATACGCGACCGGCCGCCCCCGTACCGCCTCACCTGCGCCGGAGCACCACCGCGGGCCCGGCGCCCGGTGGCCGGATCTGGTCATGCGCCCCCGCGTGCTTCCGTGCCCCGACATATGCGGTGGCACGGAAAGTTATGATCAGTAGCCGTGGGTGGGTAATAAGCATGTGGCAACTGACATGACCCTGCGTACCGGGAGGTGAGTCACCGTGGCGCTCTCGATTTCAGCGGTGCTGCTGCTGCTGATCATCGTCGTCTTACTGATCCGCCGGTCCGGGCTCAAGGCCGGGCACGCCATCGCCTGTACCTTGCTGGGTTTCTACCTGGCGAGTTCGTCATGGGCGCCGCAGATCACGGATCTCACCAACAACGTGGCGGGGATGATCTCGGACATCAAGTTCTGAGGGTTCCGGGCCGCCGGACCGGGGTGGTGTCGTGACTCCCGCCCCGGACGGAGGGGGTCCCGCGGAGCCGTAGGCTTCCCCTCATGACCGATCTTCCCGCGCGGCGGCTGCTGCTCGTCCATGCCCATCCGGACGACGAGACGATCAACAACGGCGCGACCATGGCCAAGTACGCGGCCGAGGGCGCCCTTGTCACCCTGGTCACCTGCACCCTCGGCGAGGAGGGCGAGGTGATTCCGGGGGAGCTGGCGCACCTGGCCGCCGACCGCGACGACACCCTCGGCGAGCACCGCATCGGCGAACTCGACGCGGCCATGGCCGAGCTGGGCGTCACCGACCACCGCTTCCTCGGCGGCCCCGGCCGCTACCGCGACTCCGGGATGATGGGCGTCGTCCAGAACGACCACCCCGACTGCTTCTGGCAGGCCGACGTGGACGAGGCCGCGGGACACCTGGCCGAGGTCATCCTCGACACCCGCCCGCAGGCGCTCGTCACGTACGACAGCAACGGCGGCTACGGTCACCCCGACCACATCCAGGCCCACCGCGTCGCGCTGCGCGGCTACGAACTCGCCGCCGACCAGGGCCACCGGATCGCCCGGGTCTACGAGATCTGCACCCCGCGCTCCGTCGTCGAGGCGGGCTTCGCGCGGCTGGCGGAGGCGGGCAAGGAGTTCCCGTTCGGGGGAATCGCGTCCGTGGACGACGTGCCGGGCGTCGTCGACGACGACCTCGTGACCGTCTCCGTCGACGGCTCCGGCTTCGCGGACCGCAAGACGGCGGCGATGCGCGCGCACGCCACGCAGATCGCCGTGGACGGCCCCTTCTTCGCGCTCTCCAACGACCTCGGGCAGCCGTTTTTCGCCATCGAGCACTACCGGCAGGTGCGCGGCGAGGCCGTGACCGCGGGCCGCGGCGGCGACCTCTTCCCGGCGGACATCGACGGCACCGACGGCACTGACGGCGCCGAGGGCGGTGCGCGGTGAGCAAGCAGGCGCGGATCGTGTCGTACGTGCTGCTCGGGGTGCTCGGCGCGCTGGTCGCCGGCGCCGGGGCGCTGGTGCAGGCTGGCTGGTTCCCCGGCGGCCTGCTGCTCGGCCTCGCGGGCTGCGTGGCCGTCTTCTACGGCGGGGTGAAGCTCACCGGCACCCGGGTCGGCGCGATCGCGCCTGCCGCGGTGTGGGTGGTGTGCGTCATGCTGCTCAGCTCCACCCGTCCGGAAGGTGACTTCCTGTTCGCGGCCGGACTCGGACCGTACGTGTACCTGCTCGGCGGCGCGATGGCCGGCGTGATCTGCGCCACCTTGCCCCAACTGCCCCCATCAGGGGCGAATAGCGCCTGACTTGGCGGGCGGGGGCGCGCTCGTGGTTGGCTGAGACCGAGCGCTCCGCCCGACCGGAACCGTCGGTATCCGCCGGTCGGTATGGTGGTGCGCGCCGGCGAGCCGCCCGCGGGGATCCGTGACGGGTGGCGAAGCTAACCGGGAGAGCCTGCTTTGAGTCGTGAAACTGACAGTTCGTCGTCCGGGCCGCAGGGCCGCGGGGGTGCCGCGTACCCTTCCGGCACTCCGCCGTACGGAAGCCGCCCGTTTCCCTCGCTGCACCCGCAGGAGCGCACGCGTCCGGGCGAGCCCGCCGCGCCCGAGGAGCCCGCGGCTCCCGAGCCGCCGGCCGCCGACGAGCCGAGGACCGAGACGACGCTGACGACGCGGATCCGGATCAACATCCCGGGCTCGCGCCCGATTCCGCCGGTCGTCGTCCGCACGCCGGTCGACGAGAGCGCGCCGGCGCCTGAGGCACCGGCCGCCGAGCCCGCGCCCGCCGCTCCCGAGCCGCCGGCCGCGCAGGCCGCCGCCGAGCCGGAGCCGGAGAAGACCAGCGACTGGTTCGCGCCGCGCAAGCCGCCCGCCGCCGGCGGGGGTTCCGCCGGTTCCGCGCCGTCGTCCCCGCCGCCGCCCGCGCCCGGTCCCGGTGCGGGCGGTACGGGTCAGGCGCCGTATCTGCCGCCGCCGGTCGGCACCCCGCCCGACGGTACGCGCGGCCCGCACGACACCCCGGCCGCCGGCTTCGCGTCGCCTTTCGCGACCGACCCGCAGACGGAACCGCCGTTCGGCATCGACGCGTTCCCGCCCGGAGTGCCCCGGCCGTCCGGCGACTACCCGGGCCAGGGCCCCGAGGGCCCCGACGATCCCTTCCCCGGCTACCAGCCGCCCGCCGGCCCCACCACGGGCCCGGTCACCGGCTCGATGCAGGTCCCTCCGGCGACCGATCAGCGTGCTTCCGCTTTCCGACCGGAGGACACCAGCGGCGGTTTCCCCGCCCCTGCCCCCGCCCCCGGCCGCGAGGACACCGGCGCCTTCCGCCCCCCGAACGGCCCGAACGGCCTCGGCCCCGAGGACACCAGCGGCGGCTTCCCGGCGCCGGGTCAGCCGGGTCGTGAGGACACGGGTGGTTTCCGGCAGCCGATGGCTCCGCCGCCCGGTCAGGGGCTGGGCCCCGAGGACACCAGTGGTGGTTTCCCGGTGCCGGGTCAGCCGGGTCAGCCCGGTCCGGGTCTCGGGCACGAGGACACCGGTGGTTTCCGGCAGCCCGGTCAACCCGGGCAGCCGGGGCGTGAGGACACCGGCGGTTTCCGGGTGCCCATGGGGCAGAACGGGCTCGGGCCCGAGGACACCAGCGGGGGCTTCCGGGGGCCGGCCGCGCCGGACGCGGGGCTGTCCGGCGACACCCTGGTGAGCGGCATCCCCGCCGTGCAGGGGCCGGGTCCCGCGGCCAGGTCGCCGCGGGCGCCGGAGCCGAAGGGGCCCGGGGCCCCCATGGGTCCGGGAGGACCGGCCGCCCCCGCGCCCGTACGGCCCGAACCCGCCGAGCCGCGCGCGGCGCAACCCGCGCGGCCGGCCGCGAAGAAGAAGGGCCGCTCCAAGGTGGCGCTGGTCGGCGTCGCGGTCGGCACCGTCGTGGTGCTCGCGTACGGCGCGGGCCTGCTGATGGACCACGGCGACGTGCCCAAGGGCACCACCGTGCTGGGCGTCGACATCGGCAACCAGAGCAAGGGCAACGCCGTCAAGATGCTGGACGACGCGCTCGGCAACCGTACGACCGCGCCGCTCAACCTCACCATCGGCGACCGCAAGCAGACGCTCAAGCCGTCCGTGGCGGGCCTGTCCGTCGACACCGACGCGACGGTGCGTGGCGTCGCGCACTCCGACTACAACCCGGTCTCCGTCATCGGCTCCCTCTTCGGCGGCAGCCGTGACGCCGACCCGGTCATCGTCGTGGACGAGGACAAGCTGAAGGTCGCCCTCAAGTCCCTTGCCGGGAAGACGGGTTCGGGCAGCGACGGCATGGTCCGCTTCGACAACGGCAAGGCCGTCGCCGTACCGGGCAAGCCGGGCCAGTCCTTCGACGTGGACGCCGCCGCGGCCAAGGTCGCCGCCGCCTACCGCACCCGCGCCGAGACCGGCGCCGACCCGGCCATCGCGCTGCCGGTCACCACGGCCCCGCCGAGGGTCACCCAGGCCGAACTCGACGCCGCGGTCAACGGATTCGGCAAGCACGCCATGTCCGGCCTGGTCACCGTCCGCGGCGGCGGCCGGTTCATCAGCTTCGGCCCCACCAAGTCGATACCGAAATTCCTGACGATGGTCCCGGACGGGAACGGCAAGCTCCAGCCGCACATCGACCTCGACGTCCTCAAGGGCCTGTACGGGCACACCTTCGACAACGCGCTGATCAAGCGGAAGGACGGCACCACGACCGCCGCCACCCCGCAGGACATCGCCAACGCGCTGATCCCGGCGCTGGACGCGACCGGTGCCAAGCGCGACGTGACGCTCCCGACGTCCTCCTGACGACCCGTCAGGTCCGTCAGGGTCCGGTCGTCCGGGAGCCGGGCGGTCAAGGGGGCGTCGGCCGGGTGCCGGTGGACGACGCCGTACGGTCCGCGCCCATCGGGACCGTCGCCGTCAGCCGGAAACCGCCGTCGCCCGCGCGCTCGGTGCGCAGGGTGCCGCCGGCCAGGATCAGCCGCTCGGTCAGACCCGTCAGGCCGTTGCCGGGGGAGTGGCCGGCCGCCGGGCCGCGGCCGTCGTCGGAGACGGTCAGCGCGGCGCCCTCGCCGTCCGGCGTGGCGCCCAGCGCGATGACACAGGTGACCGCGCCGCTGTGCCGCACCACATTGGTCACCGCCTCGCGCAGCGCCCAGGCGAGCGCACCCTCGCCGTCCGGGGTCAGCCCCGGCAGCCGTTCCGGCTGGTGGATCCGGGCCGCGATCCCGGCGGAGGCCAACGCCGAGCGCGCGGAGGCCAGTTCGGCGTCGAGCCGGGGCCTGCGGTAGCCGCTGACCGCCTCGCGGACGTCGACCAGCGCTTGCCGGCTGACGTTCTCGATGTCGGCGACCTGCTGCGCCGCGTCCTGCGGCCGGTCCGGCAGCATCCGCCCGGCCAGTTCGCTCTTCAGGGTGATCAACGACAGCGAGTGCCCCAGCAGATCGTGCAGGTCGCGGGCGAGCCGCAGCCGTTCCTCGGTCGCCGCCAGATGCGCCACCGTCTCCCGCGCCTCGCGCAACTCCCGCATCGTACGGACCAGTTGCCTGACCCCGACCATCGCGAAGCCGCCCAGCAGGGCCGGGATCACCAGCGCCGGGTACAGGTCGCCGCTGCTGTCCACCCAGGCGCCGACCCCGGCGAGTGCCGCCGTGACCGCGGGAATCGCGAACCGCGACTGTGTACCCGGCAGCGCCGCACCGCAGGCGACCGCCACGTACACGAACATCACCAGCCAGTCCTTGCCGAGCGTCGCCGACAGCGTGAACGTCAGCACGGTCTGCGCGGCCAGCACCCCGTACACCCAGCTCTGCGGCATGTAGGGGGTGTTGGTGCGCAGGAAGACGACGGCGAGGTAGGAGACGACGAAGGCGAGCAGGCCGCAGCCGGCCAGTGTCGTGACGAGCGCGTTGTGGTGGCCGCTCGCCAAGTCGCTGACGGGGGAGCCGAGATAGAGCAGCCAGATGCCGATCCACATCAGCTTGACCAGCATCTGGCCGCGGGTCTCCGGGGCGCGGCCCATCGAGGTGGTGTCCGAATCCTCCACCTCCTGCCGCCACTTGGGCCAGGGCCGCTCGCGCGCCGCCGACGACGTCGTCTCACGCATCGTCCGCGTCACGCCTTCTGGGTGTCCTTGCGGTACAGCCAGGCGGCCGTGCCGGTGAACAGCAGCAGGTAGCAGATCAGCACGACCACGTCCCGGGCGTGCGGCGCGTTGCCGAACTCGATGGACTGGCCGAGCGAGGCGTACGGCCGCCCCGGCAGGTAGTCCGCGAGGGTGCGCAGCCAGTGCGGGAAGGTGGTGATCGGCACCCACAGGCCGCCGAGCATCGCCAGCACGAAGTAGAAGAGCATCGAGATCGGGCGGGCGACATCGGCGGTGGCCACGTAGCCGATGGCGACGCCGAGCGCCGCGAAGACCATGCTGCCCGCCCACGTCGCGGCGAGGATCGCCACCCACTGCCAGGCGTCGAGCCGGACGTCCTTCACCGTCGCGCCGAGGATCAGCACGATCAGGATCGACGGCAGGCTGACCGTCGCCGCCGAGGCGATCTTCGCGGTCACATAGCCGCGGCCGGGCAGCGCCGTCAGCCGCAGCTGCCGCACCCAGCCCTTCTCGCGCTCCCGGGCGATCCGTTCGGCGTTGCCCATCAGCACCGCCGTCATCGCGCCGAACGCCGACATCGCGACCATGTAGTACGCGACCAGCGTCAGGTCCAGGCCGTCGATCTTCTTCGTCTTGTCGGCGCCCGCGGTGATGATCAGGAAGAGCAGGCCCGGGTAGAGCACCGAGAAGAACATGAACTTGCGGTTCCGCAGGGTGCGGACGATCTCCAGTCTGACCAGGGTCTTCATCGGTTCTCCGCCTCCTCGGCGGACGCTGCGTCGGTGATGGCGAGGAAGGCCTGCTCCAGGCCGAGGCCGGAGACCTCCAGATTGCGCGGGTAGAGCCCGGCGGCGTACACGGAGTGCATCGTGGCGTCCGCGTCGTCGGAGCGGATGCGGACGGTCGGGCCCGTCACGTCCAGGCCCACCACGCTCGGCAGCGCGCGCAGCGCCGGCTCGTCCACGGTGCCGTCCAGGTCGAAGGTGATCCGGCGGGCGCCGGCCCGCGCCTTGATCTCGGCGGCGGTGCCGTCGGCGATCAGCCGGCCGCGGTGCAGCACCAGGACGCGGTCGGCGATCGCGTCCGCCTCCTCCAGGTAGTGCGTGGCGAACAGGACGGTCCTGCCCTCGTCCACCTGGCCGCGCATCGTCGCCCAGAACGCCTGCCGGGCGCTCACGTCCATGCCGACGGTGGGTTCGTCCAGCACGATCAGGTCGTTCGCGCCGGCCGTCGCGAGCGCGAAGCGGACGCGCTGTTCCTGGCCGCCGGAGAGCTTGTTGACCTTGCGGTCGGCGATGTCCGCGATGTCGGCGCCCTTGAGGACGTCCTCGACGCGGTACGCCTTCGGGTGCAGGTCGCACGCCAGGCTCACCAGCTCCTTGACGGTGACCTCCTCCATCAGGCCGCCGCTCTGCAGCATCGCGCCGACCCGGCCGGCCGCGATCGCCTGCGCCGGTGTCGTGCCGAACAGCCGCACCGTGCCGGTGTCCGCGTTGCGCAGGCCCAGCATCAGGTCGAGCGCGGTCGACTTGCCCGCGCCGTTCGGGCCCAGCAGCGCCACGGTCTCGCCCGGGTGCAGTGTCAGGCTCAGGTCCGCCACGGCCCGTACGGCGCCGAAGCTCTTGTTCACGTCCGTGAAGGCCACCACGGCCCCGGCCCTGTCCACGGCTCCGGGGCCGTCCCCCGTCATCACTTCAGTTGCGCTCATGCCCCCACCTTCCCGGACCCCGCCCGGGTCCCGTCAGTGGCTGCCGTCGTGTCTTGCAGATGACAGATGTCATACGCGACCCGCGCGTCACGTAAGGGGGTGCCCCTGAAAAGACCTCGCTCGCCGTCAGGCGAAAGGGCACCCCTTTTCCGGCGGGCGGGGCCCGGGGCCACGGGGTACGGTCGAGGCGGACCTACGGAAGGGAAGACGGAGATGAGCCGCACCGAGTTGTCGGGGCCCGTAGCGACAGCGGTGAAAGCCGCGAACGACGGCGACGTCGAGTCGTATCTGGCGGCGTTCACCCCGGAGGGCGCCGTGGACGACTGGGGCCGGGTGTTCCGCGGCCGGGACGCGATCCGGGAATGGAGCGACGCCGAATTCATCGGGAAGCAGGTCTCGCTGGAGGTGACGGCGGTCAGGACCGAGGGTCCGACGACCGTCGTCAGCGCCCAGGTGGGCGGCAACGGCTTCAACGGCCCGTCGGACTTCGCCTTCACCGTCGAGGGCGACGGCATCACCCTGATGCGGATCACCGGCTGACACCCGAGGTGTCTAACCTGTCCGCATGACCGTGAGAACCGTCCGCGTCCTGCTCGCCGACGACCAGTCGATGGTGCGGGAGGCACTGGCGACCCTGCTGGGCCTCGAGGACGACATCGAGGTGGTGGCGCAGGTCGCCCGCGGCGACGAGGTGCTGGCAGCGGCCCGGGAGCACACACCGGACGTGGCGCTGCTGGACATCGAGATGCCGGGCCTGACCGGCATCGAGGCGGCCGCCCGCCTGCGCGCGGAACTCCCGGAGGTCAAGATCGTGATTGTCACGACCTTCGGCCGCCCCGGCTATCTGCGCCGCGCGATGGAGTCGGGCGCCGAGGCGTTCCTGGTCAAGGACGCGCCCGCGTCCCAACTGGCGGAGGCGGTCCGCCAGGTGCTGCGCGGCGAGCGGGTGATCGACCCGGGCCTGGCCGCGGCCGCCCTCGCGGACGGCGCGGACCCGTTGACCGGCCGGGAGCGCGAGGTGCTGCGGGCCGCCGCCGACGGCTCGGTCAACGCCGAGATCGCCCGCCGCCTGCTGCTGTCCGAGGGCACCGTCCGCAATTACCTGTCGACCGCCATCCAGAAGACCGGCGCGCGCAATCGCGCCGAGGCGGTCCGTATCGCCCGCGAGAAGGGCTGGTTGTGACGAGGATCCGACGGAACGTCAATTGAGCTGTGCGCGGGCCGCGTTCGCCTTGCGGCGGATCTTCTCCGCCGTCTCCGGGTCGAACCCCCCGATGAGATCGGCGTATTCGTCGAGCGCTGCGGCGCCCGCGGTGAAGTCGCCGAGGCGGACGAGGAGTTGGGCGCGCTCGTAGCGCAGCCGCGCGGGGTGCCGGGGGAGCAGCAGGGCGAGGTCGATGGACCACAGCTCGACCGCGGACTGCTCCAGCCGGGGCGAGGCCCAGGCCCGGATGTTGTTCAGCACCCGGTGGACGGTGTCGAGCGGGTCCGCCGGGGTGAGCATGGTGGGCGACAGCGCCTCGCCGGTGGCGCCGGCGACCAGGAGTTCGGCGTCGGGCCCCGACAGCACCCGCCCTCGGTCGAACGGGTCGACCAGCACGTACCCGCCCGCGGGATCGCCGAAGCCGACGACGTAGTGGCCGGGCAGCGCCACCCCGTAGACCGGCGCCCCGGCCCGCCGTGCGACCTCCGTCCAGACCACCGACAGCAGGATCGGCAGCCCGCGGCGGCGCCGCAGCACCTGTTGCAGCAGCGAGGACGCCAGCTTCTGGTAGTCGCCGGGCGCGCCGTGGAAGCCGAGCCCGGCGCCGAGCAGCCGGTGCGTGGCGTTCGCCCACTCCAGCGGGGTCGCCAGGCCGTACGGCAGCAGCCCGGCGAGCCGGTCCAGTTCGATGTGGGCGGCGTCGATCGCGGCGCCGTCCAGCGCCGGGTCGGCCTCCGCACCGATGAGCAGGCAGAGTTCGGCGAGGTCGGGCCGCTCCTCGCGGGCCGCCGCCGCGAACCGTTCCCGTACGTCGCCGCTCATACCGGTGGTCGACGGTAGTGGTAGCCGTGGTGGTCGGTGAACCCCAGTCCGTCGTAGAGGGCGCGGGCCGCGGCATTGTCGGCCTCGACCTGGAGGTAGGCGACGGTGGCGCCCTCGTCGGCGGCGCGCTGTGCCAGCGCGCCCATCACCGCGGTGGCCAGGCCCTTCCTGCGGTGCTCCGGTGCCACCTCGATCGCGCCGAACAGCGCCCACGGCCCCTCGACGACCGACCGCCCGATCGCGCCGGGCGCCGTCGCGAACCACACGGAAGGACCACCCGAGACCACCTTCAGTGCCGCGTCCGCCAGTTCCCCGGTGCGGTGGTAGGCGGCCAGCCAGGCCGCGTCAGGGGTACGCGACAGCGTCACGGCGTCCGCGCCGGGCAGCCGGGTGAGCGGCGCCAGCGGCGCGGTCCGCACCACGGTGTCCGCCTCCCGCACCCAGCCGCGGTCCGCCAGCGCGGCCGCGTACGGCGACCCGTCGGGCACCTGGAGATACGGCGTCGTACCGCGCTCGCCGTACCAGCCGGTGACGTACGCCAGCGCCTCGTCCAGCGGCCGCCCCGGATCACCGTCCACCAGCGCCGAATTGGCCCGCCTCGTAAACCTGCCGGCCGCACGCAGCGTCCAGCCGCCGAGCGGCTCGGTCTCGGTGGCGGGCCAGGCGCGCGAGGCGACGGCCTCCAGCTCCTCGGGGGACGCGGACGTCACCCGCACCATTCTCCGTGACGGCGGCGCGGGCGGCACCACCTTCCCGGCGACCAGCGCGGCCTCATCAATTAGTACCGTTTCCCCGCTCTTCCGCGTGACGGACACCACTCCGGCATCCCACGATACGAGAACACCGACCGTATCGGTGAACGTAGGATGCCCGTCGGTGATCTCCAGCAGTTGGCGCACGGAAACACGTTTTCCCACGTCAGCCGGGGTAATCCGGACCACGAGCCGCGCTCCGGAAGAGAAATCGGCTGCCATGCGTGCCCCTCCTGTTCGGTTCGTGCTCAGGAACGGAGATACTAGGTGCGGGCATCGACGACGCCGCGCTCCCGCGCGAGATGAGCCCTATCGAGGAGGAACGACAGCGTGACCTACGTCATCGCGCAGCCTTGTGTCGACCTGAAGGACAAGGCGTGCATCGAAGAGTGCCCGGTCGACTGTATCTACGAGGGCTCCCGGTCCTTGTACATCCACCCGGACGAATGCGTCGACTGCGGCGCCTGTGAGCCGGTGTGCCCGGTCGAGGCGATCTTCTACGAGGACGACACCCCGGAGGAGTGGAAGGACTACTACAAGGCGAACGTGGAGTTCTTCGACGAACTGGGCTCTCCCGGCGGCGCGTCCAAGCTCGGCCTCATCGAGCGCGACCACCCCTTCATCGCGGCGCTGCCCCCGCAGAACCAGGACCACTGAGCAGGACCACTGAGGCCGCACGTCCGCCCGGCCCCGTACGGCGCCCAGAGCGACGCCGTACGGGGCCGTGGCGTACGTCCACGACCGCCAGAAGCGAGAGTGAGCACGTGAGCATCTCCGCCCGCCTTCCCGTTTTCCCGTGGGACCGCCTGGAGCCGTACAAGGCGACGGCCGTCGCGCACAGCGGCGGCGCGGTCGACCTGTCGGTGGGCACACCGGTGGACCCGGTGCCTGAGGTGATCCGGCAGGCGCTGACCGCCGCGGCCGACAGCCCCGGCTATCCGCTGACGTACGGCACGGCCGTGCTGCGCGAGGCCGCCGCCGGATACCTGCGGCAGTGGCACGGCGTGACCGGCGCCGATCCGGCGCACGTCCTGCCGCTGATCGGCTCCAAGGAACTGGTCGGCTGGCTGCCGACGCTGCTCGGCCTGACGGCGGGCGACCGGGTCGCGTATCCGCGGCTCGCCTACCCGACGTACGAGATCGGCGCGCTGGTGGCCCGCGCGGAGCCGGTCACGTACGAGGACCCGGTGGCCGAACTGGACCCGGCCGGGCTGAAGCTGCTGTGGCTGAACAGCCCGTCGAATCCGACCGGCCGGGTGCTGTCCGCCGCCGAACTGCGGCGGATCGTGGCCTGGGCGCGCGAGCACGGTGTGCTGGTGGCCTCCGACGAGTGCTACATCGAGCTGGGCTGGGAGGGCGCCGAGCCGGTCTCGGTGCTGCACCCGGAGGTGTGCGGGGACAGCCACGAGGGCCTGATCGCCGTGCACTCGCTGTCCAAGCGCTCCAACTTCGCGGGCTACCGCGGCGCCTTCCTGGCCGGTGACCCGGCGGTGGTCGCCGATCTGCTGGCGGTGCGCAAGCACACCGGCATGATCGTGCCCGCGCCCGTGCAGGCCGCGATGATCGCCGCGCTCGGTGACCGGGCGCACGCGGTGGAGCAGAAGGAGCGCTACGCGCGCCGCCGTTCCGCCCTGCGGACGGCCTTCGAGGGCGCGGGTTTCCGGATCGAGCACAGCGAGGCCAGCCTGTATCTGTGGGCGACCCGGGGCGAGAACTGCTGGGACACCGTCGGTGACCTGGCCAAGCGCGGCATCCTGGTCGCGCCGGGCGAGTTCTACGGGCCCGGCGGCGAGCAGTTCGTGCGGATCGCCTTCACGGCGGTCGACGAGCGGGTGGCGGCGGCCGTGGCCCGCCTGGACGACGCGGCCTGACCCGTACGGGGCACGCCTTTTCGGCGCGCGAAAGGGGGGCCCGGGAGCGTGACGCTCCCGGGCCCCCCTTTCGCACGCGCCCGACGCGGCTCAGACCAGCGGGAGGCCCTTGAGCGGCAGCATGTCGGTGGTGGGCAGCGCGTTGGTCGGCAGCTCACCGGTGTTGGGCAGCGCGCTGACCGGCAGGGTGTCGGTGCCCGGCGCGGCGGCGGTCGCGGACTCGGCGGTCTGGCCGACGATCCGGCCGGCGGAGTCGGCGGCGTCGCCCGCGGCCTTCTGCGCGGCCGGCGCGGCGGTCTTGCTCGCGGTGCCGACGACCCGGCCGGTGGCCGGCAGCGCGGTCTTCAGCGCCTGGGTGCCCACCTGACCGGTGATCCCGGTCGCCTGCTGGGCGGCGCCGTCCACCGTGTTGCCGACGCTCGCGCCGTCCAGATTGCCGATGTTCGCGCCGTCCAGGTTGGTCAGCCCGCCCAGGTCGGTCGGCGACGGGGTGGCGGCCTGCGCGGCGCCCGCACCGATCAGGGGCGCGGCGGCGGCGCCGATCAGCAGGGCGGCCTGGGCGAACCGGCGGGTCAGGGGGAGGGACATGGTGCTCCTTCGACGGCTTACGGGGTGGCCGCTCACGGCGGCGGGACGTCTCACGTCCGCCGGGCGGACGTGGTGACTACCGCTCGACGCGGCCGAAGGTTGCGGCCGTCCAAGGTAAAGAGTGGGTAATGCGTCGCATTATCGGAGTCCGGCAGATCGGAGATAACGGACAGCTCATATGACTTTGACGAAACGTCACTTCCCTTATGCGGCACGGGAATTGACATACCGTCGAGTGGTTTTTCCGGGCAATCCGCGCGGGCGTGTTTGACCGCGCGAAGAAGCACCTGCGGGTGAATCCGCGCACTATTGCGCGACGGTGATCCGTACGAATCCGTCCGGCGCGGCGCCCGAACCGCCCTTCGCGCTGTCCGGCCGCTGCTTCTGCCAGCCCTTGCCGGACTGCGCCGCCGCCCACTTCCGGCCGCCGAAGGTCACCTGCTCGACCTTCAGATCGTGCGCGTGCGCCACCGCCCACTGCGCCAGCTCCCAGCCGCGCCGGGCCCCGTCGCCCTCCGCCGCGCCGCCCGCCGGGGCCGCCGGCACCGCGACCGTCCGCGGCTCGACGGCCGCCCGCGGCTTGACCTGGCTGCCGAATTCGCGCGTCAGCCGGTCCGTCACCCGCTCCGTACGCCCCAGCCTGCCGCCCGCGCTGTACGGGGTGTCGGCGCCGGTCGTGCAGCTCAGCGCCGCCGCCTTGCGGCCGGTCAGCGCCGCCGACAGCAGCGTCGCGTCCGTCTCGTGCTTGGCGTACGCCTGCGGGAAGCCGCTCTTCTGCACCCGCTGCGCGGCCACGGTCAGCGGCAGCCGCGAATAGCCCTCGATCTTGACCAGGCCGTCGAAGAAGGCGTTGGACGCGTACACCGGGTCCAGGATCTGCTGCGCGGTGCCCCAGCCCTGGGACGGGCGCTGCTGGAACAGGCCCAGCGAATCCCGGTCGCCGTGGTCCAGATTGTCAAGACGCGACTCCTGGAGCGCGGTCGCCAGGGCTATCGTCAGCGCCCGCTCCGGCAGCCCGCGCGAGGTCGCCACCGCCGCGACCGTCGCCGCGTTGGCCGCCTGCGACGGGCTCAGGTCCAGCGTGTCGCCGTCCGCCGTCACCGTGCAGCCCGCGGCCGCCGGGCCCTTGTCCTGCGCGTGGTACAGGCCGTAGCCGGCCAGGCCGAGCAGCACCACGGCCGCCGTGAGGAACGTACGGCCGCGGCGCTTGCGCTTGGCGGGCTTCGTCGACGTGGTCGACCTACCGGACTTGCCGGACTTCTGGGACATGGATCTCGCGGATTTCACAGGCTTCGTGGGGGACGGCCGGGCACGGGCGAAGCGTACCGAAGGAGTCTGAGCCCGCGAGCCCGCGCGGACCCCGATGCGGCGCGCACCGCGCGCCGGCGCCGACCGCGATGCGGCGCGGCCCGCGAGCCCGCGCCGACCGCCTACGCTGGGCGCATGTCTTCCCGCACGCTCGACCTCGGCCAGGACGCCGCCCGCCTCACCGCCCAGCTCGTGGACGTACCGTCCGTCAGCCGGGACGAGAAAGCGCTGGCCGATCTGGTGGAGGAGGCGCTGCGCGGGCTGCCGCACCTGCGGGTGGACCGGGACGGCGACGCGATCGTGGCCCGCACCGAGCTGGGCCGCGGCGAACGCGTCCTGCTCGCCGGGCACATCGACACCGTGCCGATCGCCGACAATCTGCCGTCCCGGCTGGACGACGAAGGACTGCTGTGGGGCTGCGGCACCTCCGACATGAAGGCGGGCGTCGCCGTCCAGCTGCGGCTCGCCGCGACCCTCACCGAGCCCAACCGCGACCTCACCTACGTCTTCTACGACGCCGAGGAGATCGCCGCCGAGTTCAACGGCCTCGGCCGACTCGTCGCGCGGCACCCGGACTGGCTCGCGGCCGACTTCGCCGTCCTGATGGAGCCGACCGACGGCAAGGTCGAGGGCGGCTGCCAGGGCACCCTGCGCTTCCGGGTCGAGACCACCGGGCGCCGCGCCCACTCCGCCCGCAGCTGGCTCGGCGAGAACGCCATCCACAAGGCGGCGCCGATCCTGGACCGGCTGGCGTCGTACGAGCCCCGGCGGGTCGTCATCGACGGCCTGGAATACCGCGAGGGCCTGAACGCGGTGATGATCGAGGGCGGCCACGCGGGCAATGTGATCCCCGACGCCTGCGCGGTGATCGTCAACTTCCGCTTCGCGCCCGACCGCACCGAGGCCGACGCGCTGCTGCACGCCGAGGAGGTCTTCGCCGGCTTCCCCGTGGTGCTCACCGACAGCGCCCCCGGCGCGCTGCCCGGCCTCGCGCACCCGGCCGCCGCCGCCTTCGTCCGTGCCATCGGCACGGAACCTGCGCCCAAGGACGCCTGGACCGATGTCGCCCGCTTCTCCGCGCTCGGCGTCCCCGCCGTGAACTACGGCCCCGGCGACCCCAGGCTCGCGCACGCCCGCGAGGAGCACGTCGCGGTCGCCGCCGTCCTGGAGGCCGAGGAGCGGCTGCGCGCCTGGCTCACCGCCTGAGGCCGCGACGGCCCCATTGCCTGAAGCCCCCGGCGTCCTGACGGCCCCACCGCCCGCCGTGTGTCCCGCGCGTCACTCCCGGCCGGAGCAACCGAACAGGGGTGCCCATCGGTCCTTTCTCCCGGCATGGTGTGATCGGAGCACTTCTGGACGAGTGCGCAACCGGGTGGGGGAAGAGGCGTGTCGTGGGACTGACCAGCAGAACCTTCGCGGTGACGCTCCTGGTCGTCGCGGTCGCCGCGGTGGCCGGCGCGGTACTGCTCTGGCCACGGGTGCGGGGCCCGCGGCCGCTACGGGTCGCCGCGCGGGTCGGCATGATCGTCCTCTGCCAGGTCACCGCGATCTTCGTGGTCATGGTCACCGTCAACAACGAGAACGGCTTCTACGCCTCCTGGGACGACCTGCTCGGCAACGCCAACAGCGGCGGCGGCAAGCCCCTCGCGGGCCCCGGCCCCACGCCCACCCCCACCAAGCCCGACTACCGGGTGAAATTCGCCTCCTACTCCCAGGGCTTCGAGAAGGCCAGCGTCCGCGGCTGGAAATCCGGCACCAAGGGCGACGTCATCGTCTGGACGCCACCGCAGTACAAGAAGGCGGAGTACGCGCACACCCGCTTCCCCGTCATCGAGGTGCTGCACGGCATACCCGGCACCCCGCACAGCTTCCTGCGCGGCATGCGGCTCGGCCGGATCATGCAGAACGAGATCACCGCGGGCCGCGCCGAGCCCGCGATACTCGTGCTGCCCACCATCACCCCCGACCGGGTCAACACCGGCTGCGCCGACGTGCCCGGCAAGAGCCACGTCAGCACCTGGCTCACCGACGACGTCGTGCAGACCATCGCGCACAATTTCCGTACGCTGCCCGCCCCGCGCGGCTGGGCCGTGATGGGGATATCGACCGGCGGCTACTGCGCCGCCCGGCTCGCGCTGGAACACCCCGACCGGTTCGCGGCCGGCGCCGCCATGGCCCCCGACAACCCCGAGCAGGCCGCGCGCGGCGCCCGCTCGCCGGTCTGGCTGGCCCGCAACACCAACCCCGACGTGCAGATACTCGTCGAGTCCAGCAAGCAGGACCCGGAGAGCCCGCCGAAATTCGCCGACTGGATCACCAGCGCCTGCCACCCGCCGACCGTCGTCACCACCCTGCGGATCGACAACGGCGGCCACAACTGGAAGACCTGGGCGGGCATGTTCCCGGCCGCCTTCACCTGGGTCAGCGGCCGGATCGAGGCGCCACGGGCCGTCCCGTTGGCGCCGTCGGCGGCCCCTTGATGCGTACGCTTCCGGTATGACCGACGCAGACAAGGGAGCTTTCGGGGAATCCGTATTCGGGGATTCCGGGAAGTCCGACCACGTGATCGACGCGCGGGACGCGCGTGACCCGGACGTACGCGACGCGCAGGACGCGGCCGCGGCGGCCAACGAGGCGGCCGAGGCCGTCCTGACCGGCAGGGGCTGGCCCGAACGCCACACCGGACCCGTCGTCCGGCGGCGCGGCGCCGTCCAGCCCGGCACCACCGACCAGCGGCTGCTGGACAGCCGCGGCGAGTCCGACTGGGTGCACAGCGACCCCTGGCGGGTCATGCGGATCCAGTCCGAATTCGTCGAGGGCTTCGGCGCGCTGGCCGAACTCGGCCCGGCCGTCAGCGTCTTCGGCTCGGCCCGCACCCCGGTGGACTCCGCCGAATACGCGGCCGGCGTACGGATCGGCCGCGCGCTGACCGAGGCGGGCTTCGCCGTCATCACCGGCGGCGGCCCCGGCGCCATGGAGGCCGCCAACAAGGGCGCCCTGGAGGCGGGCGGCGTCTCCGTCGGCCTCGGCATCGAGCTGCCCTTCGAGCAGGGCCTCAACCCCTACGTCGACATCGGCGTCAACTTCCGCTACTTCTTCGTCCGCAAGACGATGTTCGTGAAGTACGCGCGCGGCTTCGTCGTGCTGCCCGGCGGCTTCGGCACGCTCGACGAACTCTTCGAGGCGCTCACCCTCGTCCAGACCAAGAAGGTCACGCGCTTCCCGATCGTGCTCTTCGGCACCGCCTACTGGGGCGGCCTGGTCGACTGGATCCGCTCCACCCTCATCGCCGGCGGCAAGGCGTCCGCCGCCGACCTCGACCTCTTCCACGTCACGGACGACGTGGACGAGGCCGTGGCCCGGGTGACGAAGGAGAGCGCGTAGCGCTCACGCGCGGCGGTGGTCAGGCCAGGCCGCGCCTGGCCACCGCCGGCGGACGCCGGCCCGCGATGGACGCCACCATGTCCAGCACCTGCCGGGTCTCGGCGACCTCGTGCACCCGGTAGACCTGCGCGCCCAGCCAGGCCGAGACCGCCGTGGTCGCCAGGGTGCCGATCAGGCGCTCCTTGACCGGGCGGTCCAGCGTCTCGCCGACGAAGTCCTTGTTGGACAGCGACACCAGCACCGGCCAGCCCGTGGCGGCCATCTCCGGCAGCCGCCGGGTCGCCTCCAGCGAGTGCCGGGTGTTCTTGCCGAAGTCGTGCCCCGGGTCGATCAGGATGCCCTCGCGCGGCACGCCCAGCGCCGCCGCCCGCTCGGCCAGGCCCACCGTGACCCGCAGGATGTCGGCCATCACGTCCTCGTAGCCGATCCGGTGCGGCCGCGTCCGCGGCTGCGCCCCGCCCGCGTGCGTGCAGACCAGGCCGACGCCGTACCGCGCCGCGACCTCCGCCAGCTTCGGGTCGACGCCGCCCCACGCGTCGTTCAGCAGATCGGCGCCCGCCTCGCAGACCGCCTCGCCGACCTCGTGCCGCCAGGTGTCGACGCTGATCACCACATCGGGGTGGTGGCGGCGCACCTCGGCGACGAAATCGACCGTACGGCGGATCTCCTCGGCCGCCGACACCTCTTCGCCCGGGCCCGCCTTCACCCCGCCGATGTCGATGATCGCCGCGCCCTCCGCGACCGCCGCCGCGACCCGCTCCAGCGCCGGTTCGTCGGTGAAAGTGGCGCCCTGGTCGTAGAACGAATCCGGCGTACGGTTCACGATCGCCATGATCACCGGCTCCCGATCCGCGAATTCCCGGGTGCCCAGCCGAAGTGCCACTGCCGCTCCTCATCTCAGACTCATGCGATCGTGGCACGATCGTGCCTGACATGAAGGCATGAGGGACCGACCCGGGAGATCGACTTGTTCTGGTTCATGCTCATCGCGCTGGTCGCGGTGGTCGCCGCGGTGGCAATGGCCGTGCTCGGCGACGGTGGCACGCTGCGGGACTCCGAGCCCGACCGGATCGAGGACCGGCTGCCGCCGGACCGCCCGCTGGTCCGCTCCGACATCGACGCCGTACGGCTGCCGATCGCGGTACGCGGCTACCGCATGCTCGACGTCGACGAGGTGCTCGACCGGCTCGGGGCGGAACTCGCCGAGCGCGACGCGCGGATCGCCGAGCTGGAGGCCACGCTCGCCGGGGCGCAGGCCAGTGCGGTGGGGGCGCCGTCGCTCACCAAGGACGAGGGGCCCGCGCGGCGGGACGACGCCGGTGAGTGAGGCGGCGCCCGCGGCGGTGCGCGAGGACGGGACGGTCGTCGGGCCCGACGGGCTCGCGCGCTGCCCGTGGGGGCTGTCCACACCGGATTACGTGGCGTACCACGACACCGAGTGGGGCAAGCCGGTGCACGGGGACGACGCGCTGTTCGAACGGATCTGCCTGGAGGCGTTCCAGTCCGGGCTCTCGTGGATCACGATTCTGCGGCGGCGGGAGAATTTCCGGGCCGCTTTCGCGGGGTTCGCGATCGACGAGGTGGCCGCTTTCACGGCGGAGGACGAGGCGCGGCTGCTGCTGGACGAGGGGATCATCCGGAACCGGGCGAAGATCGCGGCGGCCGTCGTCAACGCGGCCGCCGCGCGCGGGGTGCGGGACTCCTACGAGGGCGGGCTCGACGGCCTGATCTGGTCCTTCGCGCCGGACCCGGCGACCCGGCCCGGCCCCCGGCGCCTGTCCGACGTGCCCGCCACCACGCCCGAGTCCGTCGCCCTCGCCAAGGCCCTCAAATCCCACGGCTTCCGCTTCGTCGGCCCCACCACGGCCTACGCCCTGATGCAAGCCTGCGGCCTCGTCAACGACCACCTCCCCACCTGCACCGCCCGCTGAGCCTTCCCCACCCACCCGCCCTGTATGTCCTCCCCGGACGGGGGTCCTCAATCGCCGGACGGGCTGGTCAATGAGCGCGGGCGGGCTGCCCGGCCCCGCGAAGCCGTGCCCCGCGCCGGGGATGCCATATCCCCGCCCCATCAAGCCCGTCCGGCGATTGAGGACCAGGCCCAGCGGCTATGAGCGCTCCCCTCAGTGGCCCACGTACTTCGGGGCCTCCTTCTTGAGGAAGGCGTCGACCGCGATGCGGTGGTCGGCGGAGGAGCCGGCGCGGGTTTGGAGGGTGTCCTCCAGGGCGAGGGTGTCGGGGAGGGAATGGGCGGCGCCGTACGCGAGGGCGGCCTTGATGGCCGCGTACGCGACGGTGGGCCCGTCGGCGAGGCGGCGGGCGACGGCCGCGGCCTCGGCCGCCAGCTCGGCCGCGGGCACCACCCGGTTCGCGATGCCCAGCGCAAGCGCCTCCTCGGCGCCCACCGACCGCGGGAAGAGCAGCAGGTCCGAGGCCCGGCTCTGCCCGACCAGCCGCGGCAGCGTCCACGACACACCCGAGTCCGCGCTGAGCGCCACCCCGGCGAAGGACGTGTTGAAGGCCGCGGTGTCCGCCACCACCCGGTAGTCCGCCGCGAAGGCGAACCCGGCCCCGGCGCCCGCGGCGACCCCGTTCACCCCCGCCACCACGGGCTTGTCCATGGTCGCGATCGCCGTGACGATCGGGTTGTAGTGCTCGGAGACCGTCGTCATGCCGCCGCCCGCCGCCAGCACGGCGACATGCTCCTTCAAGTCCTGCCCGACGCAGAAGGCCCGCCCCGTCCCGGTCAGCAGCACCGCCCGCACCGCCGTGTCCCCGGCCGCCTCCCGCAGAGCGTCCCGCAGCGCGTTCTTGGTGTCCGTGTCGAGCGCGTTCATCGCTTCCGGACGGTTGAAAGTGACGGTCGCGAGCCCCTCGGTCACCTCGTACAGAACGCTGTCGGCCATGGCAGAACCCCTTCGTCGCGGCATCGGTCCTGGCCAGAATGCCGGACATCGCGGCGCCCGGGCATGTGACGTACGTCAAACGTCGGACCCGGCCGATAGGCTTGGCCCACCCGGCCGATCCATGCGCGCTCGGCGAATTGGCCGGTTTTGGGGAGGGGCCTTGCCGAACGAAATACGACCGCCGTTGGTCATCGGGACGATCGATGCGGGATAATGGCCGAGAACCAATGTGTTCGAGTCCGAGCTGGTTTCAGGAAGGGGAACGAGCATGGCGGCCATGAAGCCGCGGACGGGTGACGGCCCGCTCGAGGTGACCAAGGAGGGGCGGAGCATCATCATGCGCGTTCCGCTTGAGGGCGGCGGGCGGCTTGTTGTCGAGCTGACCCCGGACGAGGCGGATGCCCTCGGCGACGCGTTGAAGAAGGCCATCGCCTGAGACCAGCGGTCCCACAATTCGTCACGGCCCCGTTCACGGATTTCCTCCGTGCGCGGGGCCGTCGTCGTACGGTCCCGCCATTCCGCGCCCGCGGCCGCACGCGTTACTTGCGCCGCACCGCGCACAGCAGCCCGTCGTCGGTCGGCAGCAGCACCGGCGCGAGCCGCGGACTGTCCCGCACCGCCCGCATCAGCTCGCGCAGCCGCAGCGACTCCGGGTCCTGGTGCGCGGCGTCCAGGGCGCGCCCGCGGGCGAAGGCGCCCTCGAAGCAGACCAGGCCGCCCGGCCGCAGCAGCCGCAGCGCCTCGTCGAGATAGTCCACGTACTCCAGCCGGTCGGCGTCGCAGAAGACCAGGTCGTAGCCGCCGTCGGTGAGCCGGGGCAGCACGTCCAGGGCGCGGCCGGGGATGACCCGGGAGCGGTTGGCCGCGAAACCGGCCTCGCGGTACGCCTCGCGCGCCAGTTGCAGCCGGTCCGGCTCGGTGTCGACGGTGGTCAGCACACCGTCGGCGCGCATCCCGCGCAGCAGGTGGATGCCGGAGACCCCGGTGCCGGTGCCGATCTCCACCACCGACTTCGCGTCGCCCGCGGCGGCCAGCAGCCGCAGCGTCGCGCCGGTGCCGGGCGAGACCGGCCGCAGACCCGCCGCGTGGGCACGGGCGCGGGCGCGTATGAGGGCGTCGTCCTCGGCGACGAAGGCGTCGGCGAACGCCCAGCTCGCCTGCCGGTTCCCGGTAATGTCCCTCTCCCTGTCCGCAGTGGATTCCCGTCACAGTTGCGGCCCGCCCGGCGACTGTATCCGCTGGGGGCGGGAACCCGCTGATGGGACCGCGCGTTAGGCATACGGGACTGATACGGGCGGGACGATACGGGCGGAAGGCGACTTCGGCCCTCCGCGGCCCGCGGAAGTCCCGGAAAGGCAATGGCAACAGCGCACTTATCCGGAGCTAACGGGCGAGGTGGATATGGTAGGGGCTCTACTGGACACCACCAGAGCCGACAGGGGAGGTGCGGCTGCGGCCGGTGACAACAGGGGAACGCTCAGGCGTATTCTCCGGTCCGCCGGACAGCCGAAATCCGTGACCAACACTGCTGATGATCGTTCACGCGACAACACTCCCGCGACCGCGACCGCGACGTTCGCCACCGACGGGGACGCTCAGGCGTGGACGCCTCCCTCCTGGGAGGAGATCGTCAGCACGCACAGTGCCCGGGTCTACCGGCTGGCGTACCGCCTGACCGGCAACCAGCACGACGCGGAGGATCTCACCCAAGAGGTCTTCGTGCGGGTCTTCCGCTCCCTGTCCACCTACACGCCCGGCACGTTCGAGGGCTGGCTGCACCGCATCACCACCAATCTCTTCCTGGACATGGTGCGCCGCCGCCAGCGGATCCGTTTCGACGCCCTCGGGGACGACGCGGCAGAGCGGCTGCCCAGCCGCGAGCCGTCTCCCGCGCAGCACTTCAACGACACGCACTTCGACGCGGACGTCCAGCAGGCGCTGGACACCCTCGCGCCGGAGTTCCGCGCCGCCGTCGTGCTCTGCGACATCGAGGGACTGTCGTACGAGGAGATCGCCGCGACGCTGGGTGTGAAGCTGGGTACGGTGCGGAGCAGGATCCACCGCGGCCGCTCCCACCTGCGCAAGGCTCTGGAACACCGGGCGCCCGGCGCCCGGCCGGCTCCCGCGCTCGCTGCCACTGCACCGAAACCTGGCCTGGAGGGCGGGAGAGCGTGAGCAGCAGCGGTTCAGGCGAACAGCATGCGACGCCTGCCGAGCAGCACCTTGGCGACCGGCTCGCCGCGTTCGTCGACGGTGAACTGGGCGACGACACCCGGGACCGGGTGCTCGCCCATCTGGTGACCTGTCCGCAGTGCAAGGCCGCCGCCAGTGAACAGCGGCGGCTGAAGAACGTGGTGGCGGCCTCCGAGCCGCCCGCGCTCTCCGCCGGACTGCTGGCCCGGTTGCAGGGCCTGCCGGGCCTGCCGCCGTCCGGCGAGGACCCGGCGGCGGGCGACGGCTTCGGCGCGGACGACGCGGCCGGCAGGAGCGGGCGCGACGACCGCGACGACGACGATCAGGGACCCGGCGCCGTCACCGGCGGCCGCGACCAGGAGCGGCGCGGCCCCTTCGACGGCGGCCTGCTCGGCTCCGGTGTCTTCGGCGGCGGCCGGCGCCGCGAGGAGTTCTCCTTCCTCGCCCCGGCCCGCGACCTCGTGCCCGGCGGCTCCGGCGCGCGCGGCTTCCGTATCCACGAGCTGACCCGTGCCGCCACCACCGAGGGCGGTCCTGCGCACCCGGGACACCCCGACCACCCCGCGCACTCCGGCTCCGGCGCCGCGGCCTCCCGCGGCCGGCGGTTCGCCTTCGCCGCCGCGGGCGCCTTCTCGCTGGCGGCCATCGCCCTGGGCAGCGCGCTGCCGATGGAGGCCGCGGTCGACGGCGGCGCCCGCCCCGACGACGGCCCCGCGGTCAGCCCGCTGAGCGCCAATTCGGTGCCCGACACCCGCGGGGTCACCCCGCGCAGCGTGCTGGACGCCGAGGACCGACGGCTGCTGCGCGCGCCCGGCGCCGTCAGTTCGGTGACACCCGTTTCGGTGACCCGGCCGCTGCTCGCGCCCAAGGCGCTGCCCCTGGTGACCACCAGCGCGACCCCGGCGCCGTCGGCGGCACAGACGCCCGCGATACACCACTGACCTGCCGACCGGGGGCTGACCCTTTACCCGGTCGCGACGTAGTGTTGGCCGGAGCCACTCCCGCACCGCCCGCGCGGGCAGGTACCGTAATGTCCGCCGGACCCTGCCTTCCCGGCTGTGGACGTCCCAAGGAGCTGCAAGGTGTTCTTCGACATAGGCCCGCTGGAGCTGGTCGCGCTCGTGGTCCTTGCCGTCCTCGTCTTCGGCCCGGACAAGCTGCCCAAGGTCATCCAGGACACGATGAACTTCATCCGGAAGATCCGGGAGTTCTCCGACAGCGCCAAGGAGGACATCCGGCGGGAGCTGGGCCCGGAGTTCAAGGACTTCGAGTTCGAGGACCTCAATCCGAAGACGTTCATCAAGAAGAATCTGATGAGCGACGGCGAGATGGACGAGCTGGGTCTCAAGGAGATCCGCAACGGCTTCGACTTCCGCAAGGAGATGGCCGAGGTCACCGACGCCGTCAACGGTGTGGAGCCCACCACCTCCGCCAACGGCTCGTCCGCGAACGGTTCCTCGGGCAGCGGTTCGTCCGGCACGCCCGACAAACTCCGCAAGCCCGACCGGCTCGACCCGGGCGAGGCACCGCCCTTCGATTCCGACGCGACCTGAGCCAAGTCAACCGGTTGACGCCGTTTCACCCCTGCGGGTGGCTATTGTCCGTGTGTTCGCCGTCACCGTGAGCCGTTTCGGCTCCCGAACCCACCCAGGGTCGGGCAAGATGGCGAGTCGCCCACTTGGGCACGGAGGAGGCGTTACCCCGCATGGAGACGAAGACCGGCAGGGCACAGGGGGCGGTCGACGGCTACTTGATGGCCGACTTCCCTTGGTACGGGCTGGACGAGGCGTTCACCGGACGGCGCTGGCTGCACACGACCGGCGCGAGCGCGGACGGCACCGTCGAGCACGGCTCGATAGGGCACGGTGACGAGCCCTCGCTGAAGGCGGCCCCCGCGGACGCCGAAGGACTGCGCTTCGCGGTCGTCGTCACCCTCGCCGACCGCCCCGGACGGCGCAGCTCCGACGGCACCGGCGTCCTGGAGGCCACCTCGGTCTCCTCCGCGGCCTGGCTGGCCGGTTCCGGGCTGCTGTCGTGCACCTGGCCGACGACGATGGACCGCGCGCTGCGGCAGGACTGGCTCGACCAGCAGACCGCCACCGCCTGGGACCTCGCCGACGACCTCACGGGCCCCGGCTGGTCCACGCTGACCCTCCCGGTGGACGGCAGCCCGACCCCCTTCCACTACCGCGAGTCCGAGTACGGCTGGGTGCTGGCCGGCTCCGCGCGCGGGGTGCATCTGGGCGCGTACGGGCGGGGCATGAGCGCGTACGGTCTCGGCCTGGCCGTCGTCAAGGACGTGACGCTCTACGAGGGCTGAGGCGCCGCTCGCGCCGTGACAGCGAACGCCGGAGGGGCGGGCCGATCATCGGCCCGCCCCTCCGGCGTCCTGCTCAAGCCGCCCCCGGAGCCGTCCCGCGGCCCCGCCGGGCGCTCAGAACTTGTTGCGCGGGGTGATCCCCAGTGACATGCCCGCCAGGCCGCGCTGACGGCCGCCCAGCTTGCCCGCGATGGCGCGCAGCGCGGCGCCCGCGGGGGAGTCGGGGTGGCTGACCGCGACCGGCCGGCCGTCGTCGCCGCCCTCGCGCAGCCGCACGTCGATCGGGATCTGCCCGAGCACCGGCACGGTCGCGCCGGTCGTGCGGGTCAGGCCCTCGGCGACCCGCTCGCCGCCGCCGGTGCCGAAGACGTCCACGATCTCGTCGCAGTGCGGGCACGGCATGCCCGCCATGTTCTCCACCACGCCGACGATCTTCTGGTGCGTCTGCACCGCGATCGACCCGGCGCGCTCGGCGACCTCGGCCGCCGCCTGCTGCGGGGTGGTGACGACCAGGATCTCCGCGTTCGGCACCAGCTGCGCCACGGAGATCGCGATGTCACCGGTGCCGGGCGGCAGGTCGAGCAGCAGCACGTCCAGGTCGCCCCAGTAGACGTCGGCCAGGAACTGCTGGAGCGCGCGGTGCAGCATCGGCCCGCGCCACACCACGGGCGCGTTGCCCGGGGTGAACATGCCGATCGAGATGACCTTCACGCCGTTCGCGGACGGCGGCATGATCATGTTCTCGACCTGGGTGGGCCGGCCCTCCGCGCCGAGCATGCGCGGCACGCTGTGCCCGTAGATGTCCGCGTCCACGACGCCGACCTTCAGCCCGTCGGCCGCCATCGCCGCCGCCAGGTTGACCGTCACCGACGACTTGCCGACGCCGCCCTTGCCGGACGCGACCGCGTAGACCCGGGTCAGCGAGCCGGGCTGGGCGAACGGGATCTCCCGCTCGGCCTGGCCGCCGCGCAGCGACGACGCCAGCTCGCGGCGCTGCTCGTCGCTCATCACGTCGAGCGCGACCCGTACCGAGGTGACCCCGGGGACCCGCTCGACGGCCGCGGTGACATTGGTGGTGATGGTGTCGCGCATCGGGCAGCCGGACACCGTCAGGTACACGGTGACGTCGACCGAGCCGTCGGCGCCGATGTCCACGGACTTGACCATGCCGAGGTCGGTGATCGGTTGGTGGATCTCCGGGTCGTTCACCGTCGCGAGCGCGGCGCGCACGGCGTCTTCGGTCGGCGTGGAGCCTGCGGGGTCGGTAGCCATACGTCGATGGTACGGCGGTGGCGGGGCCCCGTTCAGCGCCCCCGTCCGTCGCCTTCGTCACTGCGGCGGTCCGCCTGCCGCCCGGGCCCGTGGTCCGCCTGGCGCTCCTCGATCTCCTTGAGCAGGTCCTGGAGTTCGGAGCGGATCCAGTCGCGGGTGGCGACCTCGCCCAAGTTCATCCGCAGCGCCGCGACCTCGCGGGTCAGGTACTCGGTGTCGGCGATGCTGCGCTCGTTCTGCTTGCGGTCCTGTTCGAGGTTGACCCGGTCCCGGTCGTCCTGCCGGTTCTGTGCGAGCAGGATCAGCGGGGCCGCGTAGGACGCCTGGAGGGACAGCATCAGCGTCAGGAAGATGAAGGGGTAGTTGTCGAAGCGCATGTCCTTGGGCGCGAAGACGTTCCACAGCACCCACATGATGATCAGGACCGTCATCCAGACGATGAACCGCCCGGTGCCCAGGAAGCGCGCGATCCGCTCGGAGAACTTGCCGAACGCCTCCGGGTCGTACGTCGGCAGCAGGCTGCGGCGCGGGGCGCGCGGCTGGTCCAGCCGGACCCGTCGGCGCGGGGCGGCGGTCGCGCCCGGCGGGTGCCGGCGGTCCCGGTCATCGGCCGCCATCGTCGTCCACCCCCGTCGTCGCCGTACCGTCGACGGTCCTGTCGCGGTCGGCCTCGTCCTCCGTCATGTGGTGCGCGTGCGGGCCGACGGCGCCGTGCAGATCCGTCTCCCGCCAGTCCTCGGGCAGCAGGTGGTCCAGCACGTCGTCCACGGTGACCGCGCCCAGCAGCGACCCGGTCATATTGACCACCGGCGCCGAGATCATGTTGTACGTGGCCAGATAGCTGGTCACCGCCGGCAGCGGGGTGTCCGGGGACAGCGGCTGGAGGTCGGTGTCCACGATCGAGCCGAGCAGTGTGAACGGCGGATCGCGCAGCAGCCGCTGGAAGTGCACCAGGCCCAGGTACTTGCCGGTCGGCGTCTCGTCCGGCGGCCGGGTGACGTAGACCTGCGCGGCCAGCGCAGGGGACAGGTCGGGGTTGCGGATCCGGGCGAGCGCGTCCGCGACGGTGGCGTCCGGGCGCAGGATGATCGGCTCGGTCGTCATCAGACCGCCCGCGGTCCGCTCCTCGTACGACAGCAGCCGCCGTACGCCCGCCGCGTCCTGCGGCTGCATCAGGGCGAGCAGGCGTTCCTGCTCGTCGGCGGGCAGCTCGGCCAGCAGGTCGGCCGCGTCGTCCGGGTCCATCGCCTCCAGGACGTCCGCGGCGCGCTCCTCCTTCAGCTTGCCGAGGATCTCCACCTGGTCGTCGTCCGGCAGCTCCTCCAGGACGTCGGCGAGCCGGTCGTCGTCGAGGGCCGCGGCCACCTCGCCGCGTCGCTTGGGCGACAGGTGGTGCAGCACGTTCGCCAGGTCGGCGGGGCGCAGCTGCTCGAAGGTGGCGACCAGATTCTCGGCGCCCTGGCCATCCTCGGCGAGCCGGAAGCCGGTCACCGCGGACCAGTCGACGGTCAGCGTGGAGCCCTTGCGGCGCAGCGCGCCGGGCTTGCCGCGGCGCACGAAGACCTTGTCGATCTCCCAGTCGCGGCGGGCCGGGAGCTGGGTCATGGAGACGTCGAGGACGGTGACCTCCTCACCCGAATCGGCGGAGTCGCCGGATTCCACGGGCTCTACGGATTCCACCGCGTCCTTGGAGGCGTCCTCCGGGACCAGTCGCACCCGGCGGTCCAGCAGCTCGCCCAGCACCAGGGTCTCGGTCGGCCGCTGCTCGAAGCGCCGCATGTTCAGCACCCCGGTGGTGATCACCTGCCCGGACTCCACGCCCGTCACCCGTGTCATCGGCAGGAAGATCCGGCGCCTGCTGACCACCTCGACCACCAGGCCGAGCACCCGCGGCGGCCGTCCGCCGACCCGCAGCATCACCACGACGTCCCGCACCCGGCCGACCTGGTCGCCGTTCGGGTCGAAGACCGCGACGCCCGACAGATGCGAGACGAAGACCCGGGGGGTGCCTGCGGCCATCAGGGCCTCCTGCCGGTCCTCGGCGGGCCGCTCCGGCTGCTCCGGCAGCTCCGGTTCACCCGACGTCGGTCACATCATCCGCACATCATCTGTACACCAGCGGTACAGCATCCGCCGCCAGGCTACTCCCGGTGGATCTTGCCCGCCCTGCGGGGTGCCCGCCAGGGGTACCCTGCGGTAGCTTCTGCACGCCCCCGCCGTCTCCGCTGGAGGATCAGTACCCGTGTATCCCGGCCGCCGGACGTCAGCCGCCGCTCTCGGAACACTGTGCGCGGGCACCCTGCTCAGCGGCTGCCTCGGCCTGGGCGGCGACCCGGACCAGGGCACCAACGGCGTCGCCAAGCTGCCGCCCGCCACCGTGGAGCAGAAGGCGAAGTCGGCCGCGGAGACCGCGCCCACGGTACGGCTGGCCGGCACGGTGGTCAGCAAGGGCCAGACCTTCCGGCTCGACATGCGGCTGCGGGATTCCGGCGGTGTCGGCGAGGTCTCCACCAAGGGCAGCACCTTCCAGCTGCTGCGGGTCGGCGCCGACCTCTACCTCAAGGCGGGCGCCGACTTCTACGGCGACGAGGACTCCTCCAAGGACAGCAAGGCCGCCGCCCAGAAGCTCGACGACAAATACGTCAAGGTGCCCACGGGGGACCCGGCGTATCAGCAGTTCAGCGGCTTCACCGACAAGAAGGTGCTGCTCGCCGACCTGTTCGTGCTGGACGGCGAGCTGAAGCTCGGCGACCACCGCAAGGTCGACGGCGTCAAGACCATCGCGCTCAACGGCAGCAAGGGCGGCTCGCTGGACGTCTCGCTCAAGGGCACGCCGTATCCGCTGCGCTACCAGCGCGCGGGCGGTGCCGGGACGCTCACGTTGTCCGACTGGGGCGAGGAATTCACCCTGGCCGCGCCCGCCAAGTCGGCGGTGGTCGACTACGGCAAGTCGGTGACGACCAAGTAGCCGCCGCCGTCCGCGGCCGGTTCCCGCGCGGGCGTGCGGACCCGCGCCTTGTGGGCGAACACCCAGCGGTTGGCGGCCAGCGCGTCGTGCCGCTCCGGGAGCGGGCCGCGGCCGTGCAGCCGGCTGAAGTCGAAGGGCGTACGGACCTCCGCGGACCAGCCCCTGCCGGTCAGGTCGGCCGCCGAGTCGGGGCGCGGCTCGCCGTCGAACAGCGCCAGCAGATCGACGCCGGTCTCCCGCTCGGTCACGGTGTAGACGGGGCTGTCGCGCACCTCCGGCATCTCCCTGACCAGTTTGACCTCGTACGCCAGCGCGCTGCCCGGCGCGCTCAGCCGGTCCACCGTGTCCATCAGCGCCCGCTCGGCGGCCCGCGGCAGATAGAGCAGCAGCCCTTCCGCCAGCCACGCGGTCGGCACGGCCGGGTCGAAGCCGGCCCCGGTCAGCGCCCCGGCCCAGTCGGTCCGCAGATCGGCGGCGACGGGGACGCGTACGGCGGCGGACGCGGTGCCGGTGGCGGGTCCTGGCACGGCGCCGGTGCCCCCTGCCGGTGCCGGGCCGTACAGCACGCGGTGCTTGAAGGCGAGCACGTCGGCGGTGTCGATCTCGTACACCGTGCGGCCCGGCGGCCAGCCGAGGCGCAGCGCGCGGGCGTCCAGGCCCGCGCCGAGCAGCACCACCTGGCGGGCGCCCGCGGCCACCGCGTCGAGCAGGAAGTCGTCGAGCACCCGGGTGCGCAGCGCGAAGTAGCGGGCCAGGCGCCCCCACAGCGGGTGCGCCTCGCCGCCCGGGACCTGCCGGGGGTGCACCGGCCAGTGCGCGGACGCGCGGGCCGCCCGTACGAAGTGCTCCGCGTAGCCGTCCACGGCCAGCGCGTCCGGGCGGTGCGTCTCGATGGCGCGGGCCGCGGCGACCATCAGGGCGGTCCGTCCGACGCCGCCCTCCACACCGGGATTCCGTCCGACCGGGTCGGCCACAGCTCCTCCTCGCCCTGGGCGGCTGGCCGCGACCACGACGCCAGGTCGTCGTGGGTCGTGGTGCGGGCGCCGTAGACACGGCGCATGAACCGCAGGATCTCCTCGTCAGGCAGGTGCAGGGCTGCCGTGCAGTCGGTCAGGACCGTGATGTCCAGGCCCTTCTGGAACGCGGTCCTCGCGGTGGTGTCCACGCAGACGTCCGTGAACAGCCCCGCCATGACCAGGTGTCCGGTGCCGCGCTCGGTCAGATGGGCCTCGAAGCCGTCGCTGAGGAAGGCGTCGAAGCAGGCGTGCTTGGTGAAGACGCGCTCGCCGGGCGCGGGCCGCACCCGGTGGAAATCGGCGCCCCACGTCCCCTCCAGGCACTTCGGCCGCTTCCCCAGCGTGAGGTCGCGGCGCCGCCAGCTCGGGCCCTGGTACGGGATGTCACCGAGGAAGCGCACGAAGACCACCTCGGTGCCGTGCGCGCGGGCCGCCGCCACGGCCCGCGCGCAGTTGGCGGCGACGGTCGCCAGGGCGGCGGGGTCGCCGCCGTAGCGGGCGGTGGCGACCGGGCCCGCGCAGAAGTCGTTCTGCAGGTCCACGACGACCAGCGCGGTACCGCTCGCCTCCCGCTCCGCTCCCGAGGCCGTTCCCCCGCCCGCGCTCACGGCCCGGCGACCAGGGCGGCACCGGCGCCCGAGGCATTCCCGGCCTCCGGTGCTCGCGAGGTGTCCGAGGCGTGCGCGTCGCGCGCCAGCGCGTCCAGCAGGGCGTCCACCACCGCCGTGGTGGAGTGCCGGCCGCCGAGGTCGGGCGTACGGACCCCCGCGGCGGCCACCGCCGCCAGCGCCCGCTCGACCGCGTCCACCGCTCCCGTACAGCCCGCGTGCCGCTCGGCGATCGCCGCCGCCGCGCGTACCGTCGCGATCGGGTTGACCGTGTCCCGGCCCGCGATGTCGTCGGCCGAGCCGTGCACCGTCTGGTACTCGACCAGGCCGTGCACCTCGGGCAGCAGATGGACGTTCTCGGTGCAGCGGTTCTCCTGCCGCTCGGAGCCGAAGCGGTCGAGCAGCACCACATGCATGATGTCCGCCCACTCGTTGCCGGCGATCACGACGGTGCGGGGGAGCGGGCCGTGTTCGATCAGATTGCGGTTGACCGTGTCCGGCTGGAACAGCCTGATGTTCACGCCGTGCCGCGCGGAGATCTCCGCGACCCACTGGTCGAGGGCGCCGTCCAGCAGGTGGAATTTGTACGCCATGACCACCTCGCCGATCTCGCCGTCCGGCCACTCCTGCCGGGCCCGGCGCAGCGCGAAGTCCACGACCTTCTCGGTGATCTCCCGGCTGAAGACGGTGGCCCGGGTGACGATGCCGGGACCATGCACGTTCTCCCCGGTGTAGAAGCCCTGGGCCTCGTCCCTGACCAGCAGCAGCGACGCGTCCGGCGAGGTGATCGTGTCGACCTTCACCGCCTGGAGCCGCTGCCGGACCAGATACAGCGACTGCGCGTTGATCGCGGTACGGAACACCGCCCGGGTGCCGAGCGCCGCCTGCGTGCGGCAGAAGCTTTCGTAGTGGTCGGCGTCCTCCCGGGTCAGCGCCCTGATCCGCTCGATGTCGGCGCCGTGCGGCGCGCCGATTCCGCCTTCCTCCTTGAGCGAGACGTACGAATGGTAGAGACGCGGCGACCGTACGATGCCGATGTCCACCGCATAGGCGCGCGCGAGCGCACCGAGCACTTTCTCGAATACGGCCACGATTTCCGTTCCCGTACCGCGGCCGACCGCGAGTCCGACGGCCGGCGCCATCAGGCGTCGGCGCTTCCGACCAGCAGATCGCCCGGAATTCCGGCTTTTTCCGGACTGTAGTAGTCCTTGATCCCGGCCACCCAGGTGGCCACCGGAATACGGTCGTCGGCGGTCGGGCCGAAGGCGTCGAAGAGCGTCCGGATGTTCGCCTGCCCGAAGCCGATCGCGGTCATCAGCGCCACGAACGCCGGCCGCGGCACCATGCCGTCGCCGCGCGGGTCACCGAGCCGGGCCAGCGCCTCGGCGAAGTCGGCGACCGTACGGTCGAACCGCTCGGGCGACAGCACGCAGGCGGTGAACTCGTCCCAGCTGATGGTGCCGTCGCCGTCGGCGTCCAACTCGTCCGAGAGCGTGGTCCAGTACCGCCGGAAGGCGCTGACCATCGCGTCCTTCGCGGCGCTGTCCGCATCCGGGACCGCCGCGACGACCCGCTGTCCCATGAGTTCGAAGTCGTCGGGATCCAGTACGCCGTTCCCATTGGCGTCGAGAAGCGAGAAAATGACCCTGACCCGGTCGGTGGCCTCGGTACGCATCAGTGACGTCGCCCTTTCCGAACATGCCGAGCTTTCCGGAGAATGCCTTTCGCTCCGCCGTTTTCCGGCCCGCATTCCGCGGGGGCCGAATTCCGGCGGCGACACCACTGTCCGGCTCGCGCCGCGCCCCTGGGGCCACAATGTGCGGCGACCGCACGAAAAGGTGAATCGCGCCTGCGGCGGCATAGCGCCGGCCGTGCGGGACAGATGTCCCGCGAACCCCCGCCGCATGCGCCCGCCCGGGGGCGTGCGGAGGCGCAAGCAGCGCGCACCCCGCCGCCGCGCCCGGCCGCCCGTGCCCGGCCTGGGGAAAGCCGCCCTCACGGCGGTCCCGCGACGGCTCAGCCCTTGCGGCGGCGGGTGAGGAGCTTCGGGAGGGCCGGCGGGATCGGGTGGCGGGTGGTGGCCGGGGTGGGGGCGGGGGCGGCGGCGAGGGAGGTGGCGGGCATGGCCGAGGGGTGCTGGTGCGGGGGGCCGTCCGGGGTCAGGCGGAAGACGCGGCAGTCGCGGGCCCAGCGGTCGGTGACGGTGTCGGCGTCGACCGCGTTGAGGCGCTTGGCCTTCAGCTCGGTGACGGCCGCCTCCCAGGCGTCGCCGCCGGGCGGGAGGAGGGCGACGCGGGCGGTCCAGGCGACCAGCCTGCCGCCCTTGTCCTTGCTGCGGACCACGACCTCGGCCCGGCCGCCGTCGGCCAGCCCGGGCGGCAGCGGCTGCTCGGCACCACCGCCGCCGACCACGCACATCGCGTCGTCGACCCAGGCGTGCCACAGCGCCTGACCGTCCACCCAGACCAGCCCCGACTTCTTGGTGGCCTCCTCGACAAGGGCGGTCTGCTCTGCCGTCACGGCGGCGTCGGTCGTCATGCGGACACTTTAAGCGCGCCCTCCCGCGCTTCGGAACGACAGGTTCTCCACCCCGCCACGGGCCTTACGCTGGTGACGGCCGAACGCCCGTGCGGCCCGCCACCGCACCGCCCCCGTACGAGGAGTCCCGTGACCGCCCCGCAGCCCGCCGCCGCGCTCGGCGCCCGCACCGCCGCAGGTCCCGGCACCGAGCCGGGGGCCGAGCCCGGGGCCGCGCGGACGCTGGACTTCTCGCTGCTCGCCGTCGCCATCGCGGGCGTCTCGCTGTCGGCGCCGCTGATCGCGGCCACGGCCGCGCCCGCGCTGGCCATCGCCTTCTGGCGCAACGCGATGGCGGTCGGCGTGCTCAGCCCGCTCGCGCTGTGGCGGCACCGCGGCGAACTGCGGCGGATGGGCCGCCGCGCGCTGTCGCTGTCGCTGCTGGCCGGCGTGGTGCTCGCGCTGCACTTCGGGCTGTGGCTGCCGAGCCTGTCGATGACATCGGTGGCGACCTCGACCGCGCTGGTCACCACCACCCCGATCTGGACCACCCTCATCCTGCGCATACGCGGCCACCGCCCGCCCCGTCTGGTGTGGGCGGGCACCGTCCTGGCCGTCGTCGGCGTCGTACTGCTCACCGGCATCGACCTGTCCACCGACACCCGGGCGCTGGCGGGCGACGCCCTCGCGCTGGGCGCGGGCATGGCCGCCGCCGGTTACGTCCTGCTGGGCTCCGAGGTGCGCCGGACCGCGAGCACCACCGCGTACACCTATGTCTGCTACGGCACCACGGCCGTGGTGCTGCTCGCCGCCTGCCTGGTCTCCGGCTCGGCGCTCGGCGGCTACGACGGGACGACCTGGCTGAAGATCGTCGCCCTGACGATCGCCGCCCAACTGCTCGGGCACTCGCTGCTCAACCGGGTCGTACGGGGTCTCGGCCCGTCCACGACCTCGACCGCGATCCTGCTGGAGACGCCGGGCGCGGCGCTGATCGCCGCGCTGTGGCTGGGCCAGACACCGCCGGCGGCCGCTTATCCGGCGCTCGGTGTGATCCTCGCGGGCCTCGCCCTGGTGATCCTCGCCGACCGCCGGAAAAGCGCCTGAGCCGTCACCGCAGGGTGGCTACAGCCAGCCGTTGCGGCGGAAGCCGCGGTGGATCGTGTAACAGATCGCCAGGATCACCGCGAGCACCGTCGGATAGCCGAACTGCCAGCGCAGTTCCGGCATCGTGTCGAAGTTCATCCCGTACACACCGGTGATCATCGTCGGCACGGCCAGGATCGCCGCCCACGCGGTGATCTTGCGCATGTCCTCGTTCTGCACGACGGTGGCCTGCGCCAGATTGGCCTGGAGGATCGAATTGAGCAGGTCGTCGAAGCCCACGACCTGCTCGTGGACGCGCGCGACATGGTCGGCGACGTCACGGAAGTACTTCTGGATCTCCGGGTCGATCAGCCGCATCGGCCGCTCGCCGAGCACCTGCATCGGCCGCAGCAGCGGCGCCACCGCCCGCTTGAACTCCAGCACCTCGCGCTTGAGCTGGTAGATACGGCCCGCGTCGCCGCCGCGCGACGGCTTGCCGTTCTCGGCGGAGAAGACGTCGATCTCCACCTCGTCGATGTCGTCCTGCACCGCTTCGGTGACCGCCAGGTAGTCGTCCACCACCTGGTCGGCGATGGCGTGCAGCACCGCGGAGGGGCCCTTGGCCAGCAGCTCCGGGTCGTCCTCCAGCCGGTGCCGCAGTGAGCGCAGCGAACCGTGGCCGCCGTGCCGGACGGTGATCACGAAATACCGGCCGGTGAAGACCATCACCTCGCCGCTCTCCACCACCTCGCTGGTGGAGGTGAGCTCGGCGTGCTCGACATAGCGGATCGTCTTGAAGACGGTGAACAGCGAGTCGTCGTAGCGCTCCAGCTTGGGCCGCTGGTGGGCGTGGACCGCGTCCTCGACGGCCAGCGGGTGCAGCCCGAACTCCTCGGCGATGCCCGCGAATTCCTGCTCGGTCGGCTCGTGCAGACCGATCCACACGAAGCCGTCGCGGCCGTCGCACTGCTCACTGCTGCGCCCGGCGCGCACGCTCGCCAGCGCCTCGCTCAGGTCGATGGTGTCGCTGCACCGCACACCGTCGCGGTAGACGGCGCAGTCCACCACCGCGCTCCCGGCGGCGGAGACGTCATGCGTCGGCCCGTAGTCGTAGGACGCGGTGTTCTTGCGCAGCGCGGGACGTACGACAGCGCGCAGATCACGGATCATCGACATGGCAAGCTCCTTCACGGACTGGCCGACGGCATCACGCCGCACTGAAAGCTGACTGAATGCGGATCAGGACTGATCGATCACATTGACCACATTGATCACAGGCAGTTCAGGGCGCTCTTCCGACGCGGAGTCGCTTCGGGCACTCCGCGGGCACATCGTGAAAGTCACGCGTTTCACGGCACAGGGGCCGGGTAAGTAGCGCGCAGGCTCACATCACGGGGAGGCATTCGGAAGAGCTGCCGGTACTGCACGGTCGACTCGGATCCATTGCAGTCCCCACCTCCTCCGGCCGTTCCCCGCTGGGGGACGTCTCACATGAACACCCCACCTTACCAACTCCGCATGCCCGCAAGACCGCGCTTGGCCGGTTCCATACGCGATCTATGCTCGCCGCATGGGTGACATCCTGACGCTGACCGAGGCCCGGCTGCGCTCCGCCTTCGGCGAGCCCGACGCGCGCGCCGCGGTGACCTTCCTCGGCGCCGAGCGCATCGAGGTGCTCCGGTTCTCCGACGAATCCCTCGGCCTGTGGCGCTATGCGACGCTCGGGATGTCCGGCCGGCCCATGACGGATCCCACCGACCCCTTCCCCGACCCGGTACGCGGCCCGCGCGCGGAACTGCTGCTGAGCGTGCGCGCGGGACTGGCCGAAACCGACAAGGTGCTGCGCCCGCTCGCGGTGCTCGCCGCCTCGCCCCAGGTCGAGGGCGTCGTCGTGGCGCCCGGCAATTCGCTGGACGTCGGCGAGCCGCTGTGGCCGGGCGCGCCCTTCACCTCCGTGCTGGTCGCCGAGGCCGGCGGCCTGGTCGAGGATCTGGAGCTCGACCCGCCGCACGACCCGGTCCGCTTCCTGCCGCTGCTGCCGATGACGCCCGCCGAGAGCGCCTGGAAGCGGGTGCGCGGCGCCGCCGCCCTCCAGGAGCGCTGGCTCACCCACGGCACCGATCTGCGCGACCCGCTGCGGGCCGCGGTGCCGCTGGCCGACTGAATCCCGGCTGATCCGACTGACCCGGCCGCCCCGCCCGGCGCGTCCGGCCGCCGTACGCCGTATGCGGCCCAACGGGCGAGAGCGTGCAACCACCCGGGTGATCGTCCTTGACGGCGGCACATACCCGGAGGACCGTTGGGCGGTATGAGGGGCGAACCCAGTTGCCCGAAGTGCGGTGGCAGGGTCAGGGCGCCCGGCCTCTTCGCCGACTCCTGGCAGTGCGATGAGCACGGGACCGTGCATCCGCTGCAACCCGTCGTACCGCCGAGCGTCGAGGCGCTCGGCGTTGTCGTGCACCGCGCGCAGGTACCGGTGTGGATGCCGTGGCCGCTGCCCGTCGGCTGGCTCTTCTCCGGGGTGGCCGCCGCGGGCGACGACCGCAGCGGCGGCCGGGCCACCGCCGTGGCCTGTTCCGGCCCCGGACCGCTCGGCGGCCCCGGCGAGCTGATGCTGATCGCCGAGGAGCTGGGCGTCGGGCTCGGCGCCCGCTATGCCGGGATCCCCGGTCCCGACCCGGGCCCCGGCATGTGCGTCGACAAGCCGCCGCACGCCAAGGTGCTGGCCGCCGGGCGGCCGACCCCGCTCTGGCACGTCGGCGGCGCCCCCGACGACCGCGTCGTCTTCGCGGGCGAGGCCCGCGGGCTGTGGCTGTGGGCCGTGGTCTGGCCCGAGCAGACCGGGCTGCTGATGTACGACGAGCTGGTCCTCACCGATCTGCGGGACGCGGGCGCCGAGGTGGACATGCTGCCGTGCGGCGCCCTGTCGCCGCGCCTGCTCGGCTGACCCGTAGCCGGCCCCGGGCGGAATCCGCCGCGGCCGGAACGCGTGTACGGACCGCGTATGCTGGCGAGCGGTCCGATCGCCCCCTGCAACCCCGCGGAGCCCGCCGTGCGCATTGACTTGCACACCCACTCCACGGCGAGCGACGGCACGGACTCCCCGGCCGGACTGGTACGGGCCGCGGCAGGCGCCGGCCTGGACGTGGTGGCGCTCACCGACCACGACACCGTCGGCGGGTACGCGGAGGCGGCGGCCGAACTGCGGGCGCTGGGCGCCCCCCTGACGCTGGTGACCGGCGCGGAGCTGTCCTGCCGGATCGACGGCATCAGCATGCACATGCTGGCCTACCTCTTCGACCCCACCGAGCCCGAGCTGGACCGCGAACGGGAACTCGTACGGGACGACCGTGTGCCCAGGGCGCGCGCCATGGTCGGCAAGCTCCAGGGCCTCGGCGTGCCCGTCACCTGGGAACGCGTCGCCGAGATCGCCGGGGACGGCTCGGTCGGCCGGCCGCACATCGCGACCGCGATGGTCGAGCTGGGCGTCGTCCCCACCGTCTCGGACGCCTTCACCGACGACTGGCTGACCAACGCGGGCCGGGCCTATGTGCCCAAGCACGAGCTGAACCCCTTCGACGCGGTGCGGCTGGTGAAGGGCGCGGGCGGCGTGACCGTCTTCGCGCACCCGGGCGCGCACGCGCGGGGCGAGACGGTGCCGGAGCCGGTGATAGCGGAACTGGCCGCCGCGGGACTCGACGGGATCGAGGTCGACCACATCGACCACGACGCGCCCACCCGGGCGCGGCTGCGGGCCCTGGCGGGGGAGACGGGACTGCTGGTCACCGGTTCCAGCGACTACCACGGGAGCCGTAAGACGGTCCGGCTCGGGGAGTTCGTGACCGACCCCGAGGTGTACCGCGAGATCGCCCGGCGGGCGACGGGCGCGGTACCGATCAGCGCCGTCTAGCGCCGCTACGCGGCCCCGCTCCTCGCGCCCCGGGTGCCGCCCGGGTGCCCGGGGACCCGCGCCTGCGGCGCTGTGCGGTTTCCCACCTCCCCGCCCCCATGCGGATTCGCTGTCGGCCGACGGCCTCCCCGCGGGGCTTCCCGCCGCCGGGGACCGCGGCTGCCGGGCGCCGTCCCGCGCCCGGCACCACCCCCGCAGGCGCTCCCGAGTCCCATCCCTCTCACACCAGAAAGCCCCCCATGTTCGACGTCACCCTCTTCGGGTCGGTCTTCGTCACGCTCTTCGTGATCATGGACCCGCCCGGTATCACGCCCATCTTCCTCGCGCTGACGTCCGGGCGCGCCACCAAGGTGCAGCGCCGGATGGCCTGGCAGGCGGCGCTGGTCGCGCTCGGCGTGATCACGGTGTTCGGCATCTGCGGGCAGCAGATCCTGGATTATCTGCATGTGTCGGTGCCCGCGCTGCGCGTGGCGGGCGGGCTGCTGCTCCTGCTGATCGCGCTCGACCTGCTGACCGGCAAGGCGGACGAGCCGACGCAGACCAAGGATGTCAATGTCGCCCTGGTGCCGCTCGGCATGCCGCTGCTGGCCGGGCCCGGCGCGATCGTGACCGTCATCCTGGCGGTGCAGCACGCCGACGGCTTCGGCTCGCAGGTGTCGGTGTGGGCCGCGATCATCGCGATGCACGCGGTGCTGTGGCTGACGATGCGCTACTCGCTGGCGATCATCCGGCTGATCAAGGAGGGCGGTGTGGTGCTGGTGACCCGGCTGTCCGGCATGCTGCTGTCCGCGATCGCCGTCCAGCAGATCGCCAACGGCATCTTCGGCTTCATCCACGGCGAGGGCGCCTGAGCCGGTCGTGAACCCGCGGCCGGTGACGCGCCCGGGTACGCGAAAGCGCCCCGTACGTCTGGTGTACGGGGCGCCGATGCGTGGGGGCCGGTCGGCCCTGTGGTGTCGTCAGTCCGCGGGGCGGATGTAGATGCGCTGGCCCATGGCAGCGGCCTGCTGCACGATCTTGTTGACGGCGGAGGCGTCTACGACGGTGCTGTCCACGGCATTGCCGTTGCGGTCGTCGAGGCGCATGATCTCGAAGCGCATGGGGCTTCTCCCTTCGTCGCGCGTTACATGTGTGGTCAACCAACACCCCCTCGAAAACATTCCCTAGGCTAAGGAAACTCTTTCCCGATCTAATTACTCGCCGGTAAGGCTTTGCCAGAAGTCGATCAGTGCCGCCGCCGTCTCGGCCGGCCGCTCGGTGTTCGGCGAGTGCTCGGCACCCTTGATCACCGCGCGCTCGGCGCCCAGCCGGACCGCCATCGCGTCCAGCCACGGCACCGGCCAGGCGTGGTCGACCTCCCCCGAGATCACCATTTTCGGCAGCGGACCGGCCGCCGCCAACTCCGCCACCCGGTCCGGTTCCTCCATCAACTGCCGGGCGGTGGCGGCGAGTTGTTCGGGCAGTGTGGTCGTCCAGCGGCGGTGCAGGAAGTCCTCGACGGCGGGCGGGGTGTCCGGCTGCTCGCCGTTCTCCACGTCCATCGACCGCATCGCCTGCCAGATGGCCTCCAGATCCATCACGGGCAGTACGTCGATCAACAACCGCGTACGTGCCTGCTGTTCCTCGGAGATCGCGGCGGGTCCCGAACTCATCAGGGTCAACGACGCCCAGGCGGCCGTGCCATGGGTGATCACCGCGTCCCTGACGATCAGTCCGCCCAGCGAGTGGCCCAGCAGATGCAGCGGACCGCCGCCCGTACCGTTCCCCGTGCCGCCGCCCGGACCACTGCCGTCACCGGCCGCCAGCGCAGCCGACTGGGCGACGACGTCCGCCGCCAGCTCGCGCTGCGCGTACGCGCCCTCCTCGCGGGGGCCGCCGCTCTCGTACTGGCCGCGGCCGTCCACCGACACCACCCGGAAGCCGGCCGCCGACAGCGGGGCGAGCAGCGGCAGGAAGTCCTCCTTGCTGCCGGTGAAGCCGGGGACCAGCAGCGCGGTGCCGCGCGCGGGGGCGTCGGGGGAGGGGGCGGCGTCGAGGACGGCGAAGGATCCGCGGGCCGTTTCCAGCCGGTGTGCGGACGCGTTCTCCGGCAGATCCAGGGCGGTGGGTCGGCTCATGGACCGAGATTACGTGGTGCATATGTCCGACAGGTTGCCGTCGGGGGATCCCGGCCGCCCCGATATACGAACGCCCCCGGCCGGTGGCCGGGGGCGTTCGGTCGCGAACCGTACGGGCCGGGCGTCAGCCCTCGTCGGCGGTCGCCGTCGCGGCGGCCTTGCGGGTCCTGCGGCGCGGCGCCTTCGGCGCCTCGTCCCCGGCGGCGGCCGGAGCCGGCACCTCGGCCACCGCGGCGGCCGTCTTGCGCGGCGCCCGCTTGCGCACCGGCTTCGCCGGCGCCTCCGCGTCCGGGGCGGCCGCGGGCGCGGGCACCTCGGCGACGGCCTTGCGCGTCCGGCGCGCCTTGGGCGCCTCGACGGCGGCCTGGGCTTCCTCGGGTTCGCCGTTGAGGATGGAGCGGCGGGTGGGCTTCCGCGCGGCCTTGGGCGCTTCCTCGGCCACCGGGGTGACCGGCGCCTCGACGGCGGCCTTGCGGGTCCTGCGCGCCTTCGGGGCCGCCTCCGCGACCGCGTCCGCGGCCTGCTCGGGTTCGCCGTTGAGGATGGAGCGGCGGGTCGGCTTCCGGGCTGCCTTGGGGGCCTCCTCGGCCACCGGCGTGACCGGGGCCTCGACGGGAGCCTCGGCGGCCTTCCGCGTACGGCGGCGGGGGGCCTTCGGGGCTTCCTCCGTAACCGGCGTGACGACGGCCTCGACGGGAGTTTCCGCGACCTTGCGGGTCCGGCGGCGCGGCGCCTTGGGGGCCTCCTCCGTGACCGGCGTGACGACGGCCTCGGTCTCGACCGGCGCCTCGACGACCGGCTCGGCGGTCTTGCGGGTCCTGCGGCGCGGGGCCTTCGGGGCCTCCTCGTCGGCCTCCGCGACCGGCGCGGCTTCCACAGCCGTCACGGCCGCCTGCTCCTGGCCCGCGGAACCGCCGCGCGTACGGCGACGGCGGCGCGGGGTGCGCGGCGCGACGGCCTCGTCGGTGCCCGGCGCGGACACCGCGACCGCGGACTCCACGGCCTCGGCGCCGGACGCCACCGCCGGCTGCTCGGACGGCGCCGCTCCGCCGCGGGTGCGGCGGCGCTGGCGCGGGGTGCGGGTCCTGGCCGGACGCTCCTCGGCGGGAGCGGCGGCCGGGCCGGAACCGGAGCCCCGGCCACCGGCCGGCCGGCGGCCGTTGCCACGGGCGCCGCGGCCACCGGTCTCGCCCAGATCCTCGACGACCTCGGCGTCGAGACCGGCCCGGGTGCGGTCGGCACGCGGCAGTATCCCCTTGGTGCCGACGGGGATGCTCAGCAGCTCGTAAAGGTGCGGAGACGTCGAATACGTCTCCTCCGGGTCGTTGAAGGTCAGGTCGAGCGCCTTGTTGATCAGCTGCCAGCGCGGGATGTCGTCCCAGTCGACCAAGGTGATCGCGATACCCGACGCGCCCGCCCGGCCGGTGCGGCCGATGCGGTGGAGATACGTCTTCTCGTCCTCCGGCGTCTGGTAATTGATCACGTGCGTGACGCCCTCGACGTCGATGCCGCGCGCGGCCACGTCGGTGCAGACCAGCACATCGACCTTGCCGTTGCGGAACGCGCGCAGCGCCTGCTCGCGCGCGCCCTGCCCGAGGTCGCCGTGCACGGCGCCCGCGGCGAACCCGCGCTTGCCGAGCTGCTCGGCGACATCGGCCGCGGTCCGCTTCGTCCGGCAGAAGATCATCGACAGGCCGCGGCCCTCGGCCTGGAGAATGCGCGAGACCAGCTCGACCTTGTCCAGCGAGTGGGCGCGGAAGACGTGCTGGGTGGTGTTGGCCACCGTCGCGCCCTCGTCGTCCGGCGCGGTCGCGCGGATGTGCGTGGGCTGCGACATGTAGCGGCGGGCCAGGCTGATCACGGCGCCGGGCATCGTCGCGGAGAAGAGCATCGTCTGCCGGCGGACCGGCAGCATCGCCATGATCTTCTCGACGTCGGGCAGGAAGCCGAGGTCCAGCATCTCGTCGGCCTCGTCCAGGACGAGCGCGCGGACGTGCTTGAGATTGAGCTTCTTCTGGCCCGCGAGGTCCAGCAGCCGGCCCGGGGTGCCGACGATCACGTCGACGCCCTTCTTCAGCGCCTCGACCTGCGGCTCGTACGCGCGGCCGCCGTAGATCGCCAGCACGCGCACATTGCGCACCTTGCCGGCGGTCAGCAGGTCGTTGGTGACCTGCTGGCACAGCTCACGGGTGGGGACGACGACCAGCGCCTGCGGGGTGTCGGTCAGCTGGTCGCGCGTGGCGCGGCCGGCCTCGACGTCGGCGGCGACGGTGACGCGCTCCAGCAGCGGCAGGCCGAAACCGAGGGTCTTGCCGGTGCCGGTCTTGGCCTGGCCGATGACGTCGTTGCCCGCGAGGGCGACCGGGAGCGTCATCTCCTGGATCGGGAACGGGGTGGTGATGCCGACGGCCTCGAGGGCCTCGGCGGTCTCGGCGAGGATGCCCAGACTGCGGAAAGTCGTGGTGGTGGTCAGGATGCTTGCCTCTTCTGTGAGACGCGGCACTGTGCGGCGAGAGGGGTCGAGCAGCCGGGTCGCAGAGATGACGACGCCGGTCGCTGACCGCGCAAAGGTGTCGTACAGCCGTGGGTGGCTGTGCAGAGCGCGGGACCGCTGCCCTCGCTCGTGCCGCGAGTGGGCCCCTCCCGATGTCAGGAGGGCGGTCGGTGTCGGAGCCGATCGGGCCACCGACCGGGCATCCAGGTGTTGCACACGTCGCCCGTCGGGCATCGGAACAAGCCGATTTCCGGCGGGTGCAATACCACTCTACCCCGGAAACACGTAGGTGCACCCGATCAAATGTTTCGTTCGGGACGGCACCGGCCCGTCATCGGCATGTCACCGGGCCCGTGATGATCGTCGTACGGGTGATGGCGGGGGGCCGTGACTTGGCTATTGTGCCCAGCATGGAGACGCCTGACGAGACCACGACGCCCGCCACCGGAATCGCCGCCCAGGACTGGACCGCCGCGTCCGCGGACCCGCAGTACCGCGCCGCCGTCGTCGATCTGCTCGGGGCGCTGGCCTACGGCGAGCTGGCCGCTTTCGAACGGCTCGCGGAGGACGCGAAGCTCGCGCCCACGCTGGAGGACAAGGCGGAGCTGGCCGCGATGGCCGCCGCGGAGTTCCACCACTTCGAGCGGCTGCGGGACCGGCTGACGGAGATCGGCGAGTCGGCGAACAAGGCGATGCAGCCCTTCGGTGCCGCGCTGGACGAGTTCCACCGCCAGACCGCGCCGTCGGACTGGCTGGAGGGCCTGGTCAAGGCGTACGTCGGCGACTCCATCGCCTCGGACTTCTACCGCGAGGTGGCCGCCCGGCTCGACACCGACACCCGCACCCTGGTGCTCGCCGTGCTGGACGACACCGGCCACGCGACCTTCGCCGTGGAGAAGGTGCGCGCCGCCATCGAGGCCGAGCCGCGGGTCGGCGGCCGGCTCGCGCTGTGGGCCCGGCGGCTGATGGGCGAGGCGCTCTCGCAGGCGCAGCGCGTGGTCGCGGACCGGGACGCGCTGTCCACCATGCTGGTCGGCGGTGTCGCGGACGGCTTCGACCTCGCCGAGGTCGGCCGGATGTTCTCCCGGATCACCGAGGCGCACACCAAGCGGATGGCGGCGCTCGGCCTGGCCGCGTAGCCCCTTTCCGCCGGTGTCGCGCTGTCAGGCGGCCGGGCGGGTCTTCGCGTGCCGGCCGCGCTTCGGGGGCCGGGCCAGCAGGCTGACCAGGGCCGCGGCGGTGGCGAAGGCGGCGGGCAGGGTGGCCGCCGGATAGCTGCCGTCGAGGATGGTGCGCATCACCAGCCCGCCGATCAGGCCGCCGGCCGCGCCGGTGCCCAGCAGCAGCCCGTCCGCGGGGATGCGGGCGGGGAAGAAGCGGGACGCCGCGTAGGCGGCGACCACACCGAGGAGCGCGAAGAGAACTGCCGCCACCACGAGCATCGTGATCCCCTCCGGAGCTGCGGACGGTACGGACCTGTGCGTACTGGTCCTACCCCCGAGTGAGGTGGGGCAAAACGGCCGGAGGGGTGTGGGACACCGCGGGCGGCCGGGTACGACGGAGGGCGGCGGCCGGGAACACCGGCCGCCGCCCTCCGGGCGTGCTGAACGTCAGAGCGAGGCGCCGAAACCGACCTTGCGGGCGGACGGCTCGCCGATCTCCACGTACGCGAGCCGGTCGGCGGGGATCAGGACCTTGCGGCCGTGCTCGTCCGTCAGACTCAGGACCTTCGACGTGCCGGACAGCGCGTCGGCGACGGCCTGCTCGACCTCCGCGACGGACTGCGCGCTCTCGATGTTGATCTCGCGCGGCGCGTGCTGCACGCCGATCTTGACCTCCACGGCTTGGATACCTCCGATGGTCTGGCGGTGTGCGCGGTTGGTTTCGCGCCGTACGCAGCAAAGACTAGCCCCGCGCGGACGGTGGACATCCGTACCCCGGCAACGCCGTGAGCGAACAGGCCCCGGGCGGACGGGCCGTGCGCGGGGAGCGGGGCGGGCGGGAGACGTACGGGCCGGGGCGGTGACGAGCGGGCAGGTGCGGTCGGGCCGTGTGCGGAGGACGGTCCGGTCGCGGGCGGGCCCGGCTCAGTGGTGGCCCTGGACCTGTCCCTCGGCGCCGTGCAGCGGGAAACCGGCGATGCCGCGCCAGGCCAGCGACGTCAGCAGGCCGACCGCGGTGTCCCGGGGGACGCCGCTGCGGCTGGCCAGCCAGTAGCGGGCCACGACCTGCGAGACGCCGCCGAGACCGACCGCCAGCAGCATCGACTGGTCGCGGGAGAGCCCGGTGTCCTCGGCGATGACCTCGCTGATCGCCTCGGCGCACTGCAGCGAGACCTTGTCGACCCGCTCGCGCACGGCCGGCTCATTGGTCAGGTCGGACTCGAAGACCAGCCGGAAGGCGCCGCCCTCGTCCTCGACGTAGGCGAAGTACGCGTCCATGGTCGCCTCGACGCGCTTCTTGTTGTCCGTGGTGGACGCCAGCGCGGTGCGCACCGACTGCAGCAGTGACTCGCAGTGCTGGTCGAGCAGCGCCAGATACAGTTCGAGCTTTCCGGGGAAGTGCTGGTAGAGCACAGGCTTGCTCACGCCGGCCCGCTCGGCGATGTCGTCCATCGCGGCCGAGTGGTAGCCCTGTGCGACGAAAACCTCCTGGGCCGCGCCCAGCAGTTGTTCACGGCGGGCCCGGCGGGGCAGGCGTGTGCCGCGCGGCCGCGCCTGTGCTTGCTCGATGGCTGTCACGCCGCCTCCCAAATCTGTAGTGGGGAACGAAAGAACACCGCGCTGGCCATCGTACTTTTCGGTAACGACACTGTGCGCCGTGCGAGCGCACATTCTCACTACCTGGGACCTCAGCGGTAGTCGTCCTCGTCCAGCGCGACGACTGCGCGCTGCTCGGCGGCGTCGGCGGGATCGGCGTCTTCCGCCTGGTCGGCGGGGCGGGGGGTGAGCGGATCCGCGCTGTTCTCCGTGCCTTCGTCGTCCGTGTCGAGGACTTCCGCGCGCTGTTCCGCGGCATCCGCCTCGGGCGCCTCCAGATCCAGTTCGGCGTCGGGCACCGCGTCCGGCCCGGCGGTGCGGGGGACGCGTGCGTTCTGCGGATTCTCGGACATGGCCCCGTCCTTTCGTTGGAGTCCTGTCTCTCCCTTGGAGCCTAGAAGCCCACGGGCCGCGGCGCACGACGGCTTCCGGGCATGGCGGCTTCCGGCTCTTGCGAGGGGTCTTGTGACCGCGAACACGGGGCCGCACACGTGATCGTCTCGTAACATTCACCCATGTCCTCGACCGACGCACCCCACACGGCCGCGGTGCCGGGGGCCGCGCCCCCGCAGGGACCGCGGCTCTCGCCCGGGGAATCGGCGCGTACGGTGCGGTTGCCGGGGCTCGGTCTGGTGGTCAGATCGCGCACGGCGCGCCGCCCCGACGCCCCGCCCGCGCTGTACGTGCACGGCCTCGGCGGCTCCTCGCAGAACTGGTCCGCGCTGATGGCGGCGCTCGGCGACCGGGTCGACGGGCGGGCCCTGGACCTGCCGGGATTCGGCCATTCCCCGCCGCCGGACGACGGCAACTACTCGATCGCCGGGCACGCGCGCGCCGTGATCCGGCTGCTGGAGGCCGAGCCGCGCGGCCCGGTCCACCTGGTCGGCAATTCGATGGGCGGCGCGGTGTCGGTCAAGGTCGCCGCGGCCCGGCCCGACCTCGTGCGCACACTGACCCTGATCTCGCCCGCGCTCCCCGAGGTGCCGCCGCAGCGCACCGCGCTGCCGACCGGGCTGATCTCGGTGCCCGGCGTCCCGGCGCTGTATCTGCGGGCGACCAGGAACTGGCCGACCGAGCGCAGGACGCGGGAACTGCTGGCGCTCTGCTACGGCGATCCGTCGGTGGTCGGCGAGCAGGCCCGCGCGGAGGCGGTCGCCGAGTACCAGCGGCGGATCGGGCTGCCGTACTTCTGGGACGTCATGGTGCGCTCCACCCGCGGGATCGTGGACGCGTACACCCTCGGCGGGCAGCATTCGCTGTGGCGGCAGGCCGAGCGGGTGCTCGCCCCGACGCTGCTGGTCTACGGCGGCCGGGACAAGCTCGTCTCGGTCAAGGTCGCCCGGCGGGCGTCCAGGGCGTTCCGCGACTCCCGGCTGCTGGTGATCCCCGGCAGCGGGCACGTGGCGATGATGGAGCACCCCGAACTGGTGGCCCGGGCCTTCCGCGACCTCCTGGCCGAGACCGCGGACCGGCCGGAGCGTACGGACACACCGGCGGAGCGTACGGACACAGCCGTCCGTACGGACACCCCGGACACGGCGGCCCGTACGGACCCGGCCACTCGTACCGGTGTCGCGGACACCCCGGCGGGTACGGACCAGGGCGCTCGTACGGACCCGGGCGCGGACTCCGGTCCCGGCGGGGACCGCGGTACGGGCCCGGCCGGCGCCTCGGCGACCGGGAGCTGATCGAGACGTGGGTGGGCGACGTGGGTAAGCACAGCGCGCGGGACGGCCAGGACGGCCGGGACAACGGCATACCGGGCGCGCCCGGTGTGCCGGGCGGCCCCGGCCCGCTGCGGCCCGGCACGCCCGGCAGCGGGCGCCGCCGCCGCGGCGGACCGCTGGCCGGCCACGACACCGGCGGCTTCGCCCACTACCGCCCGCAGGACCACGGCGCGCCGCCGCCCGCGCACCCCGAGCACCGCGAACACGGCGCGTGGGGCACGGACGCCGCCTGGTCGCCCGACGCCGGCCGCTACGCGGGGCCGCCGCGCACCCGCGACCTGCCGGTCGACCTGGTCGAGGAGTGGGCCGAGGACTGGGCGGAGTACGACACCGCCGCCGCCCTGCGACCCCCGTCCGCAGGGCCCGGGGCCGGCCCGTACGCCCGGCACGCGCAGGCCCAGGGGCTCGGGCAGATGCAGGGCCCGGGCCGGGTCATCCCGCGGCCCCGGCAGGAATTCGTGGACGCCTTCGGGCCGCAGCAGCCCGCCGCGCCCGCAGGCGGGACCGACGACGCGGACGGCCCGGCAGGACCGCCGCCCGGCCGGCTCGTGGGCGTACCGGACACCGGACCCGGCCCCGACGGCGACGGCCCGGCGGACGGGAAGGACGGCAAGGACGGGAAGGGCGGCGGCAAGGGCCGCACGCTGAGCGGGGTCGCCGCCGCGGCCGTCGTCACGGTGCTCGCGGTGGTCGTCGCGGGCCAGGTCACCGGGAGTGACAAACGGCACAGCGGCGACGCGGGCAAGGATGCGGGCACGCGCTCGTCGGCCGACGAGGCGTCGCGTTCCCAGGACCGCGCGACCACCGGGCCGACCCTGCCGGCCGCCGCCCCGACGGTGACCGCGACGGCGCCGACGTACGACGACCTGATGGCGCGGCTGTATCCGCTGGACCCGGGGCTGAAGCTGTCCGGCGCCTTCACCACGGTGGGCGGCCACCAGCCCGCGCCGGGCCGCGGAAAGGTCATGCGCTTCCGGGTGGACGTCGAGAAGGGGCTGCCGCTTGACGCCCTGATGTTCAGCGAGACCGTCTTCAAGACGCTGAACGACAGCCGGAGTTGGGGCCACGGCGGCACGATGAGCTTCGAGCGGGTGTCAACGGGCCCCGCGGACATCGTCATTACGCTCGCCAGCCCCGGCACCACGGCCAAGTGGTGTGCGAAGGACGGGCTGGACACGACAGTTGACAATGTGTCATGTGACGCGGCGTCGACCCCGCGCACGATGATCAACGCCTACCGGTGGGCGCAGGGCGCCGCGACGTACGGGGCCGCGCGCATCCACGAGTACCGGCAGATGCTGATCAATCACGAGGTCGGGCACCGGCTCGGGCACGGCCATGTGGGCTGTCCGAAGGCCGGCGCGCCGGCCCCGGTGATGATGCAGCAGACCAAATTCCTGTCCCTCGACGGCGGCCCCGCCTGCAAGCCGAACGCCTGGCCCTTCCCGTAGTTCCGGACCCCCGCGGGACCCCGCGGGACGCCGCCCGGGCCGCCGTCCCCCCGGTCACAGCCGCACCACAGGCCCCGATCCATAAGCGATCGTTTGAGACCGTATTGATCTGGCTTTGACAATTCGTGCCGCGTCGCTGCACGCTTGCGTCCATGCAGCACCGCCACGCACATCCGATCGCACGCGCCAGCATCGAGCTGGCGCTGATCGGCGTGGCCGCGCACTGCGTCGCCGACGTCCACTGTCGCTGACCGCTTCCCGCCCCGCCGCGTAGAGACACCGGCGCCGCCGCACCCCGGCATCACGGCGCCCCTCCGCCACGGGCCTCCGGCAGGACCCGCAGTACCTCTCCCTCTTCTCTTGTGTCCCACGCGCCCCACAGGGTGCGTGGGACATCGCTGCCGCGAAAGGTTTCCTCTCATGCGTCATCTGTCCTTCACATCTCGCCGTATAGGCGTGATAGCCGTCGGTCTGGCCCTTGCCGGAGGGGCCGTCGCCTGCGGCCCCAAGAGCGGTGACGACGCCAAGTCCGGCAGCGACGGCAAGCCGAAGCAGGGCGGCACCCTGTACGTGCTGAACAACCAGGCGCAGGAGGACTTCGACCCCGCGCGCCTGTACACCTCCGGCGGCGGCAACGTCCCGTCGCTGGTCTACCGCACCCTCACCACCCGCAACCGCGCCGACGGCGCCGCGGGCTCCAAGGTCGTCCCCGACCTCGCCACCACCACCGGCGAGCCCAGCAAGGACGCCACGGTGTGGACGTACCACCTCAAGGACGGCCTGAAGTACGAGGACGGCTCGCCGATCACCACCGCCGACATCAAGTACGATATCGAGCGGTCCTTCGCGCCCGAGCTGTCCGGCGGTGCGCCCTACCTGCGCGACTGGCTGGAGGGCGCGGCCGACTACCAGGGCCCGTACAAGGACCCCAAGGGCCTGTCCGCGATCGAGACGCCGGACGCGAAGACCATCGTCTTCCACCTCAACAAGCCCGAGGGCGAATTCCCGCTGCTCGCCACCCAGACGTCCTTCGCGCCGGTGCCCAAGGCCAAGGACACCGGCACCAAATACGCGGCGCACCCGGTCTCCTCCGGCCCGTACAAGGTGATCAGCAACGAGAACAACGGCGAGCACATCGTCCTCAAGCGCAACCCCAACTGGTCGGCCGCCACCGACGACCAGCGCAAGGCGTACCCCGACACCATCGACGTGCAGTCCGGCCTGGACCAGGCCGTGATCAACCAGCGGCTGTCCGCGGGCGTCGGCAAGGACGCGGACGCGGTCACCACCGACACCAACCTCGGCCCGGCCGAACTCGCCAAGGTCACCGGCGACAAGAACCTCGCCAAGCGCGTCGGCACCGGCCACTTCGGCTACACCGACTACATCGCCTTCAACCCGAAGGTGAAGCCGTTCGACAACATCAAGGTGCGCGAGGCCATCGCCTACGCCGTCAACCGCACCACGGTCATCAACGCGCAGGGCGGCTCCTCGCTCAACGAGCCCGCCACCACCTTCCTGCCCGCGCAGGCGTCCTTCGGCTACACGCCGTACGACCCCTTCCCGGCGGGCAAGACCGGTGACCCGGCCAAGGCCAAGGAGCTGCTGAAGGAGGCCGGTTACCCCAACGGCCTGACGGTCTCGCTCACCCACGACGTCACCAAGGGCGACGAGCAGGGCCCCGAGGTCGCCACCGCCGTGCAGGAGGCACTCAAGGCGGCCGGCATCACCGTCAAGCTCGACGGCCAGGAGCACGCGGCCTTCTCCGACAAGATCCACACGCTGAAGACCGAGCCCGGCTTCTTCCTCACCGGCTGGGGCGCCGACTGGCCGTCCGGCGGTCCCTTCCTCGGCCCGATCTTCGACGGCCGGCAGATCGTCGACAACGGCGCCAACTTCAACAACGCGCAGCTCGACGACGCGTCGGTGAACAGCGAGATCGACGCGATCAACAAGATCACCGACCTCAAGGCCGCCGCCGTCCGCTGGGGCGCGCTGGACAAGAAGATCGGCGAGCAGGCGCTCACCGTGCCGCTCTGGCACCCCGTCTACAAGCGGCTGTTCGGCAAGAACATCAAGAACGTCGTGATCAGCGACTGGACCGGTGTGCTGGACATCTCGCAGGTCGCGGTGAAGTAGTCCGTGACCGTCGAAGCACTCTCCGCCGCGGAGGGGGGCACCGACGCCGTCGCGTCGGCGCCCCCCTCCGGGGCGCGGCAGGTCTGGCGGCGGCTGCGCGGACAGCGCGCGGCCCTCGCCGGCGGCGCCGTCATCGCCCTGTTCGTCCTGGTCGCCGTCGCGGCGCCGCTGCTCGCGGCCATCGAGGGCCAGGACACCACCAGCTACCACGCCGGGCTGGTCGACTCCGCCTCCGGCGGCGTCCCGCTCGGCACCTTCGGCGGCGTCTCCGGCAGCCACTGGCTCGGCGTCGAACCCGGCACCGGGCGCGACCTGTTCGCGCGCCTCGTCTACGGCTCCCGGATCTCGCTGATCGTCGCCTTCGGCGCGACCGTCCTCCAGGTGCTGCTCGGTGTGCTGCTCGGCCTCGCCGCGGGCCTGGGCAACCGTTTCCTCGACGGGCTGCTCAGCCGGATCACCGATGTCTTCGTCACCATGCCCGCGCTGATCTTCGCGATCGCGCTGCTCGCCGTGGTGCCGGACGGCTTCCCGCGGCCGGTGCTGCTGATGCTCGTCCTCGGGCTGCTCGCCTGGGGCGGCATCGCCAAGATCGTCCGCGCGCAGGTGCTCACCCTCAAGTCCCTGGACTACGTGGCCGCTTCCCGGCTCGGCGGCTCCGGCCCGTGGCGCACCGCGCGCCGCGAACTGCTGCCCGCGCTGGTCGCGCCGGTCGTCACCTACGCGGCGATCCTGCTGCCCTCCAACATCGTGTCCGAGGCGGGCCTGTCCTTCCTCGGCATCGGCGTCACCCCGCCGACCCCGTCCTGGGGACAGATGCTGTCCTCCGCCTCGACCTGGTACCAGGCCGACTCGGCGTACGTGCTGCTGCCGGCGGTACTGCTGTTCGTGACCGTGCTCGCCTTCACCGTCTTCGCCGACGGGGTGCGTACGGCGCTGGACCCGCGGGTCGCCAGCCGGCTGCGGGTGGGGACGGGACGGCGGAAGCAGGCGAAGGCGGACGCGGGTTCGTCCGGCACGGTCTCGCCCGAAGCGGTTGCGTCCGGGAAGGTCTCGCCCGACGTGGCCGAGCCCGAGACGGCTTCGCGCAAGGCGGTGACGGGCGAATGACCCGCTTCCTGCTGCGGCGGCTCTTCCAGGCCGCCGTCGTCCTCGTCGTGCTCGCCGCCGTCCTCTACGCGTGCTTCTACCTCGCGCCGGGCGACGCCGCCCGGCTCGCCTGCGGACCCAAGTGCAACACCGCCCAAATCACCCAGATCCGCGGGCAGATGGGCCTCGACGACCCGGTCTACGTGCAGTTCTGGCACTTCCTGTCCGGCATCGTCGCGGGCCACGACTACAGCACCGGCACCGATGTGCTGCACTGCCCGGCGCCCTGCCTCGGCCAGTCGTACCGCACCGGTGAACTGGTCACCACGATGATCGGCCAGAAGCTGCCCGCCACCGCGTCGCTCGCCTTCGGCGCGATGGTGCTGTGGCTGGTCATCGGCGTCGGCACCGGACTGCTGTCCGCGCTGCGCCGCGGCACCGTCACCGAACGGCTGCTGACCGGCTTCACCCTCGTCGGCACCGCCACCCCGGTGTTCATCACCGGCATCCTGCTGCTGCTCGTCTTCTGCTCCTGGCTCCAGTGGCTGCCGTACCCCTCGTACGTGCCGCTGACCGAGGACCCGCAGCAGTGGGCGTGGAATCTGCTGCTCGCCTGGCTCGCCCTCGCCCTGGTCGAGGCCGCCAAATACGCCCGGCTGACCCGCAGTTCGATGCTGGAGACGCTCGCCGAGGACCACATCAGGACCTTCCGCGCGTACGGCGTCGGCGAGCGGGCGATCGTCGTACGGCACGCGCTGCGGGGCGCGCTGACCCCGGTGATCGCGCTGTCCGCGCTGGACCTCGGCACGATGTTCGGCGGCGCGCTGCTCACCGAGACCCTCTTCAACATCCCCGGACTCGGGCAGCAGCTCGTGCAGTCCGTGCAGATCAAGGACGTGCCGGTGGTGGTCGGGATCGTGCTCGTGATGGGCCTGGCCGTCGTCGTGGCCAACGCCGTCGCCGACGTGCTCTACGCGGTGGCCGACCGACGGGTGGTGCTGGCATGAGCGCAGTGTCCGACGGGAATCTGGTGGAGGTCGCCGGCCTCCGGATCGAATTCCCCACCGAGGGCGGGTCCGTACGGGCCGTCGACGGGCTGGACTTCACCCTCGCGCCGGGCGGCGCGCTCGGCCTGGTCGGCGAGTCCGGCTCCGGCAAGAGCGCCACCGCGTACGCGCTGCTGGGGCTGCACCGCGGCACCGGCGCCCGGGTCTCCGGGACCGTACGGGTCGCAGGCACCGACGTACTGGCCGCGCAGGACGCCGAATTGCGGCGGCTGCGCGGCGGGGTCGCCGCGATGGTCTTCCAGGACCCGCTGTCCTCGCTCGACCCCTACTACGCGATCGGCGACCAGATCGCCGAGGTGTACCGGGTGCACCACCGGGGCTCGCGCGCGGCGGCCCGCGCTCGCGCCGTCGAGGTGCTCGACCGGGTCGGCATCCCGGACGCGGCCCGCCGCGCCAGGTCCCGGCCGCACGAATTCAGCGGCGGCATGCGGCAACGCGCCCTGATCGCCATGGCGTTGGCCTGCGAGCCGCGGCTGCTCGTCGCGGACGAGCCGACCACCGCCCTGGACGTCACCGTCCAGGCGCAGATTCTCGACCTGCTCCACGAGCTGCGCGCCGAGACCGGCATGGGCCTGCTCCTGGTCACCCACGACCTCGGCGTCGTCGCGGGCAGCGTGGACGACGTCCTCGTCATGCGCGGCGGCTCCGCCGTGGAGCGCGGCCCGGTGACCGAGGTGCTGCGCGCCCCGGCGGACCCGTACACGCGGGCCCTGCTGTCGGCGGTACCGCGGGTCGACCTGCGGTCGGCAGAAGGTGAGGAGCGGGCCGCGGCACCGGTACTCGTCAAGTCCCCTGAGGCTCCCGTGACTTCCGGTGAGGGCGGCGACGTACTCCTCGAAGCCGTCGGGCTGCGGCGGGAGTTCGGCAAGGGGCGCGAGCGGCTGCGGGCCGTGGACGACGTGTCGCTGACCGTACGGGCCGGGGAGACGCTCGGCGTCGTGGGGGAGAGCGGCAGCGGGAAGACGACCCTCGGACGGATGCTGGTCCGGCTGCTGGACCCGAGCGCGGGGCAGATCCGCTACGGCGGCCGGGAGATCGGCGGCCTCGGCGAGAAGGCGCTGCGCCCGCTGCGCCGCGACCTGCAAATGGTCTTCCAGGACCCGGTCTCCTCCCTCAACCCCCGCCGCAGCATCGGCGAATCCATCGCCGACCCGCTGCGCGCCGCGGGTGAACTTTCGGACAAGGCCGTCGTCGCCCGCGTGAAGGAGTTGCTGGAACGCGTCGGCCTCGACCCCGACTGGTACCACCGCTACCCGCACGAGTTCAGCGGCGGCCAGCGCCAACGCGTCGGCATCGCCCGCGCGTTGGCCCCCGGGCCGAAGCTGATCGTGTGCGACGAGCCGGTCTCCGCGCTCGACGTCACCACGCAGGCGCAGGTCGTCGCGCTGCTCGCCGAACTGCGCCGTGACCTCGGCCTGTCGCTGGTGTTCATCGCCCACGACCTGGCTGTGGTACGGCAGGTCAGCGACCGCGTCGCGGTGATGCGCGGCGGCCGGATCGTGGAGTCCGGCACCGTCGACGAGGTGTACGACGCGCCCCAGGACCCGTACACCAAGGGCCTGTTGGCGGCCGTGCCGGTGCTGGACCCGGCCGAGTCCGCGGCCCGCAGGGCGGACCGCAGGGAACTGCGGAGCGTAATGGTGACCGCACCTTAGGTCACATCAACGCATGGCAGTGTGAGAAGTTACGCCCGTTCACCCCTTTTGGTGGCGCGGCGGACAACCGTCCGCCGCGCCACCGCCATGGCGCAATAACGTCGTCGCGCCGGGTGGACACCGCTCCTCGACAGCGTTCCCGTGGGCGCCGCCCGGCCGGAATCCGCTGTGACCCGGCAAGGGAGAGAGGGGGCGTACACGTGCGTATCGCATTGCTCACCGAGGGTGGTTACCCGTATGCGCGAGGTGAAGGAGGCGCGTGGTGCGACCGGCTCGTCCGCGGGCTCGCGCACCACGATTTCGACGTGTACGCGCTCAGCCGGTCACCGCGGACCGAGGCGGGGGGCCGCGTCGAAGTGCCGTCGCACGTACGGCGGATCCGCGCGGAACGCCTCTGGGGGGAACCCCCGGCCGCCGCCCTCGCGCCGACGTGCGGTGGCGGCCGGGCGGCCGGACGCGCCAGACGCGCCGACTTCCTGACCCACTACTGGGACTTCGTCAGCGCGCTGGCCGGCGGCACGGACGGCCCCGGCGACCGGGCGGACCGTTTCGCCTCCGGGCTCTACGGCCTCGCCGAGGTCGCCGCCGACCACGGCGGGCTGCCCGACCTGCTGTGCGGCGAGGACGCGCTCGCCGCACTGGAGTCGGCGTGCCGGGCGCCCGGCGTCCGGCCGCTGCTCGGCGACATCGTCGTCACCGAACTCCTCGCCGTCGCCGAGCTGTTGGAACTCCAGCTGCGACCGCTGTCCGCGCCCTGGTACGGGTCGAGCGAGCTGGGCGCGGTCGACCTGTGCCACGCCGTCTCGGGCGGGCCCGCGGCGCTGCCCGGCCTGCTGGCCAAACGGTTCTGCGGAACGCCGCTCATCGTCACCGAATACACCGTGCGGCTGCGCGAGGCGCTGCTCGGGCACCGCGCGGCCGGGCTGTCCCCCGCCGTACGGGCGCTGCTCGGCGACTACCACCGGCTGCTCGCCGGCGAGAGCTACCGGCAGGCCGCGCTCGTCACGCCCGGCTCCACGCACGTACGCCGCTGGCAGGAGCGGTGCGGGGCGCCGCGGGCGCGGATGCGGACGGTGTACCCGGGGATCGACGCCACGCGCTTCGCCCGCGCGGGGGAGGCCGCGGAGGCCGAGGCGGCGGCGCCCGCCGCGCACGCCGACCCCACGCTCGCCTGGGTCGGCAGGATCGATCCGGCCAAGGACATCATCGCGCTGCTGCACGCCTTCCACGCCATACGGGAGGAGGAGCCGCAGGCGCGGCTGCGGATCTTCTACCTGCGGCTGCGGCCCGCCGACGAGCGCGGCGCCGCGTATCTCGGGCACTGCCGCACGCTGGCCGCCCAGCTCTTCCCGTACGAGGCGGCCGACGCGCACGCCGTCGGCGAGAGTCCGGTCAGCTTCGAGGAGATCGGGTCGCCCGGCGCGCCCGAACTGGCCGACGCCTACGCGGCGGGCGATGTCGTCGTGCTCTCCAGCAGCGCGGAAGGGTTTCCGCTGAGCCTGGTGGAGGCGATGTTCTGCGGGCGGCCGACGGTGTCCACGGACGTGGGGGCGGTCCGCGAGGTCATCGGCGGCACCGGGCTCGTGGTGCCGCCGCGCAACCCCAAGGCGCTCGCGGACGCCGCGCGGGATCTGCTGCGCGGGCCGGAGCGGGCGGCGCGGCTCGGCGCCGCTGCCCGCGAACGGGCCCTCGCCCTGTTCACGGTGACGGGGTGCGTGGACGCCTTCCGCGAGAGCTATCTCGACGTGGTCGCGCACCATCCCGTACGGCGCGAGCCGCTGCTCGACGCCGCCGGGGACCCGCGGCCGTTCACCGCGCCCGCCGAGTCGCACGTCCCCGCCCGGCTCGCCCCCACCCCCGCCCACCCGGCCTGGGCCCGCACCCCCGAGCCCGTCGGCGCCCCGTCCGCCCCCGGAGGCCCCCTCTCATGACCACCCCCACCCCGGCCCACGCCTTACTCACCCGCCTCGCCCGCTCCGCCTCAGGGGCGGCAGCCCCCGACTCCCCGGCGCCCCCGTCCGAGGAGGACATAACCTCCGACCCGCGCCCGGACCCCACCCCGGCGCACGTCGCCCGCCAGGCAACGGAGTTGGGCCTCGCCCCCGTGCTGATCCAGGACGCGGAAGGGGACGTGGACCTCGACCTGGTCCTGGTCCCGAGGCCGACCCCGGCCCCGGCCCCCGACGCCGACGCGGCTCCTGCGGGCCCGGCCGCGGCGCCGGCCGCTGACCCGGTCGCGGATCCGGCCTTCGACGCCGACGCCGACGCGGCTCCTGTGGACCCGGCCGCGTCGCCGGTCGCGGATCCGGCTCTCGACCCGGCGCCGATTCCGGGCCGGGCGCCGGATGTTGACGTGTCCCCGGACGCGGACGAGAGCTTCGAACGCGACGTGATCCCGACGCCGGGACAGGAGCCGGACTTCGCTCCGGACGTGACGCCGATTCCGGCTGCGGACGCGGACCCCGACTTCGACCCGGACGACACCGGCTCCCTCGGCCGTACCGTCACCGCCCTCTTCGGCGCCCCGCGCGCTCCCCGGACGGTTCCCTCCGGGGAGGGGGAGCCGGAAGCGGCCGGCTCCGAACCGTACGAGGACGCGGGCGACGGCCCGGCGGGGGAGCCTCGACTCGCCGTAGATGAGCGAGCGTTGCCGTCGGACGGCGACGAGGACGCCGGCCCGCGGGAGCCGGGCGGTTCCGCCGAGGCCGCGCCCGTACGGAACGAGCCGGCGCGCGAGCGTGAAGCAGCCGCTCGGGAAGCCGACGTGGCGGTGCGGCCCGAGACGCGCTCGGACACTGCCGAGCCGGAGCGGCGGGGCGGGCGCGAGGGTGACGCGGCCGGATCAGCCGCTCCTGCGCCCCGGGAGTCGGAGACGCGCGACGGCGGCGCCGTACCGGTGCGGCCCGAGCGCGGGCGTGAAGGTGCCGCGCGCGAGGGTGACTCGGCCGGGGAGCGGTCGAACATCGGCGGGGGTGGCGTACCCGTGCGGGAAAGGGCTGTTCGCGAGGGCGACTTGAGGGGGCCGCGCGAGGCGCGTCGGGGCGGGGCACCGCGGAGGGGGCCCGCGGATCCGGTGCGGGGGGTCATGCACCGGCACGAAGTGCTGATCGCCGGGGCCGTGGACGAGTGGGAGATCGCGGCCGGGCTCGAGGCGCACGGGGTGACGGACGGGGCGGCGCGGCGGCTGCGGCACCGTGATGTGTTCGGCCTGGCCGAGGAGTTGTACGCGCGCGTGCCGCGGGCGCCACAGCGCCCCGTACCCGTCGAGCGGGAGCGGGAGCGCTCCCTGCCGGGGTGGCGGACGGGCGCCGCGCAGGCCGTCCCCGGCGTGGTGTGCGCCCTGGCCGCGGCCACCGCGCACACCGTGGGCGCGCTGCTCATGGCCTTCGTCGCCGTCGCCCTGTGGGCGGCGGTCCGCCTCGGCCCGCTGCGCGCCGACCGCGGCGCCGGCACCGCCCTGTGGACGTACGGCCTGCTCGGCTTCGCGCTCTACGGGCCGCAGGCCCGCACCGCGCTGGCCGGCCACGGCGCCTTCGACGCCACCGCGAACACCGCGACCTTCACCGCGCTGACCGTCTCGCTGCTGCCCGCCGCGTACGGCGCGCACTGGTTCGCCGTCCGCGCCCGCGCCCAACTCGCCCCCAGCCACGGCCTGGCGGACTTCGCCGACGCCGTACGGCCACGGCTCGCCGCCGCCCTCGCCGCGTACGCCCTCGCACTGACCGTGCTGCTGAACGCCGCGACCGCGCTCACCGGCTCCGCCCCGCTGGCGGGCCCGGCCGCGCTCGGCCTGCTGCTGTTCAGCGCCCGGCTGCTCACCGTGCACGGCTTCCCCGGCCCGGCCGCCACCGGCCTGGCCACGGCCTGCGCCGCCGAGGCGCTGACCCTGGCCGCCGCCCCGCTGCACCTCGGCCCCGGCGGTGCCACCGCCGAAGCCGTGATCTGCGGCGCCGCGGCCCTCGCGCTCACCGCGCAGGCGTTCCGGCTGCTGCCCCGTGCCTCCGCGCACCGGCCGCCGCCGCGCCACCCCTGACCTGACGCAGTACGACCGACCAGGAGAACACCCCTTGAGCACGCACCGAACCCCGACCCACGAACCACCGAGCACCCCGGCCGCCCGCGGCACCCGAGGAGGCACCCGATGAGAGTGCTGCTGCTCGGAGCCGACGGCTTCCTCGGCCGCCATGTCGCGGAGCGCCTCCTCGCCGACCCCGCCGTCCAGCTCACCGCCCTCGGCAGGAGCGACGACGCGGACGTCCGCTTCGACCTGGCGAGCGGCGCGCCCGGCGTCCTCGCCCGGTTCCTGGACGCCGTCCACCCCGGGGTGGTGATCAACTGCGCGGGCACCACCCGCGGCGGCGCCCGCGAACTGACCCGGCAGAACACCGTCGCCGTCGCCACCGTCTGCGAGGCGATGCGCCGTAGCCAGGCAGACGCCCGCCTGGTGCAGCTCGGCTGCGGCTCGGAGTACGGCCCGTCGCCGCAGGGCGCGTCCACCGGCGAGGACGCGGTGCCGCGCCCCGGCGGCCCGTACGGCGTCAGCAAGCTCGCCGCCACCGAGCTGGTGCTCAGCTCCGGCCTGGACGCGGTGGTGCTGCGGGTGTTCAGCCCGGTCGGCCCCGGCACCCCGACCGGCGCCCCGCTCGGCCGGGTCGCCGAGACGCTGCGCCGCGCCATGCAGAACGGCGACGGCGAACTGAAGCTCGGCGGCCTCGGCGTGCAGCGCGACTTCATCGACGCCCGCGACGTGGCCCGCGCCGTGCACGCCGCGTCGCTGTCCGCCGCGCAGGGCGTGGTGAACATCGGCAGCGGCCGGGCGGTGCGGATGCGCGAGATGGCCGCCGCCCTCGCCCATGTCGCGGGCTACGACGGCAGCCTGCACGAACTGGACGACGGCCCCGGCAGCGCCGGGCCGCCCCCGTACCCCGACGGCTGCGGCGCCTGGCAGCAGGCCGACGTGCGCACCGCGCGGGACCGGCTCGGCTGGCGGCCCCGGATCGGCCTGGAGGAGTCGCTGGCCGATGTGTGGATGGAGGCGGCATGTCGCGTCTGACCCGGCCGCACCACTGGGGTACGGGCCTGCGCCGGCGGGCGGGCGCGGGCCGCGACGGCATGGGCTTCGGGGTGCCCGCCTTCGCCCACCCGCTGGTCGCGCCCACCGAGTGGGCCGAACTCGCCCGGCCGGGCGCACCGCTGCACTGGGCGGCCTTCGACGTGGCGCGCGGCCCCGGCAGCCGGCCCGACCCGCTCTACGGCGAGGTCGTCACCCGCGTCCGTGAGAACGGCGTCCCGGTCCTCGGACTGCTGGACGCGCGCGGCGGCAGCCGCCCCTTCGGCGAGCTGGTCGCGGACGCCTCGCACTACCTGGACTGGTACCGGGTCGACGGCTTCTACCTGGACCGCGCCCCGACCGGCCGCGCCGACGCGGGCGAGTGCCGCCGTACGGTCACCACCCTGCGTGCGCTGCTGCGTACCGCCACCGGCGGCGACCGCGACGAAGACACGGGCACGGACACGGGCACGGACACCGGGGCGGGGGCGGGGGCGGGGGAAGGGGAGAGCGGCGGCCAGATCGTGCTCGGGCACGGCGAGCACCCCTGGCCCGGCTACGCGGAACTCGCCGACCAGCTCGTCACCTTCTGCGGCCCCTGGACCAGCTACCGCTGGTCGGAGGCGCCGGAGTGGACGGCCGCCTACCCGCCCGAGCGCTTCGTCCACCTCGTGCACGGGCTGCCCAAGTCGCACCTGGACTCCGCGCTGCGGATCGCCCGCTGGCAGGGCGCGGCCACGGTGTGCCTGACCGACCGCACCGACCGGGACGGCGCCGACCCGTGGGCCGGGCTGCCCGGCTACTGGCACGAAACCGTCCGCATGCTGCGCAAACAGCCGCCGCCGAGCACGTGAAACGGACCGGCCGGCGCGATGCCCGGGATGTGAGCGAAATCCGTCTCGCCCCTCGGACCGGGTGGCTTGGAATGAAGAGGGGCGTGGCAGTGTTGCAGGGACAGCACGTACCGCACGTACTGACTGATGACCGACCAACCGTATTGCTGAGGTCCCTGTGTCGCTGCCACCCCTGGTCGAGCCGGCCGCCGAGCTCTCCGTTGACGAGGTCCGCAGGTATTCGCGTCACCTGATCATCCCCGATGTGGGTATGGACGGGCAGAAGCGGCTGAAGAACGCCAAGGTGCTGTGTGTCGGCGCCGGCGGCCTCGGCTCGCCGGCCCTGATGTACCTGGCCGCGGCGGGCGTGGGCACGCTCGGCATCGTCGAGTTCGACGAGGTCGACGAGTCCAACCTGCAGCGCCAGATCATCCACAGCCAGTCCGACATCGGCCGTTCCAAGGCCGAGTCCGCCCGCGACACCGTCAAGGGCATCAACCCGTACGTCGAGGTCGTCCTCCACGAAGAGCGGCTCGAGGCCGACAATGTGATGGACATCTTCGCCCAGTACGACCTGATCATCGACGGCACCGACAACTTCGCGACCCGGTACCTGGTCAACGACGCGTGCGTGCTGCTGGGCAAGCCCTACGTCTGGGGCTCGATCTACCGCTTCGACGGCCAGGCGTCGGTCTTCTGGTCCGAGCACGGCCCCTGCTACCGCTGCCTGTACCCGGAGCCCCCGCCCCCCGGCATGGTCCCGTCCTGCGCCGAGGGCGGCGTCCTCGGCGTGCTGTGCGCGTCGATCGGCTCCATCCAGGTCAACGAGGCGATCAAGCTGCTCGCCGGCATCGGTGAGCCGCTGCTCGGCCGGCTGATGATCTACGACGCCCTGGAGATGACGTACCGCACCGTCAAGGTCCGCAAGGACCCGGACTGCGCCGTCTGCGGCGAGAACCCGACGGTCACCGAGTTGATCGACTACGAGGCGTTCTGCGGCGTCGTGTCGGAGGAGGCCCAGGAGGCCGCGCTCGGCTCCACGATCACTCCCAAGCAGCTCAAGGAGTGGATCGACGACGGCGAGAACATCGAGATCATCGACGTCCGCGAGCCGAACGAGTACGAGATCGTCTCCATCCCCGGCGCGAAGCTGATCCCGAAGAACGAATTCCTGATGGGCAGCGCGCTGGAGCACCTCCCGCAGGACAAGCGGATCGTGCTGCACTGCAAGACCGGTGTGCGCTCGGCGGAGGTGCTGGCCGTCCTGAAGTCCGCGGGCTTCTCCGACGCCGTGCACGTCGGCGGCGGCGTGATCGGCTGGGTCAACACGATCGAGCCGGACAAGCCGATCTACTGACCGGATTGCGGTAGTTGAGGCCCTGAGGGCCGGGTGCGGCGCACCCGGCCCTCAGCCGTGTCCGGCCGAACTCCGGTGTCCGGAAACGGTATCGAAACTGTGACGGACCCATGACGATCCCATGGGGAGACTGTCCGAGGCAGGCGGTAGCGTCAGTGGCTTCCGCGCGGAGTGATCCGCGGCGGATTCGGGACATTCGCATTGGGGGACCACTACGTGAAAGCACAGCAGACCCGGCGGACCGGACGTGGCATCAAGGCCAGGTCCGCCGCGGTGACGGCGGGCGCGCTCGCCATGGTGCTGGGGGCATCGGTCGCGGCGAGCGCCAGCGGCGGCCCGTCGGCGTCGATCACCGACGTCAAGCCCGCGCAGCAGACCACGGCGCACAACCTGACGTCGTTCTCGACGAACGCCGCGCAGGACAAGGTCTGGACGTTCGGCATCGACGGCCGTGACTCCAAGGGCAACATCTACAGCTACGACATCAAGGCCAACGGCTTCGGTGCCCGGCACCTGTCCGGCTACGGCATGGGGAGCGCCAAGGCGTTCTTCAAGAACAACTCCAACGACGACGCGGACGTGAACGTCTACGCGCTGTTCGGCAGCACCCTGCGCATCTTCACCTCGTCCACGCCCGACGAGGGCAAGGTCATCGGCACCGGATGGAACGTGTACAACACGTTCGTCACGCCGGGCAACCTCGGCGGCGCCGCCAACCCGGACCTGCTCGCCCGGGACGGCTCCGGCAACCTGTGGCTGTACCTGTCCTACGGCAACGGCACCTTCACCACGAAGCGCAAGGTCGGCCCCGGCTGGAACATCTACAGCCAGATCGCCGGCCGCGGCGACCTCACCGGTGACGGCAAGCCGGACATCGTCGCGCGCGACGGCTCCGGTGTGCTGTGGCTGTACAAGGGCACCGGCAACGCGGACGCGCCGTTCGCGAAGCGCACCAAGATCGGCCCCGGCTGGAACACGTACAACAAGATCCTCGGCCTGGGCGACACGAGCGAGGACGGCCGCAACGACCTGATCGCCCGTGACGGTTCCGGCAACCTGTGGCTGTACAAGGGCACCGGCAACGCCAGCGGCCCGTACGCGTCGCGCGTGAAGATCGGCCCCGGCTGGAACACGTACAACTACCTGTTCTAGAAGGCCCGTTCCCGCCACCCGCGGGACGGTGCCCCGAAGGCCCGCCGTACGGAGTCCGCTCCGTACGGCGGGCCTTCGCCGTTGTCGTGATCGTTTCCGGGGCCGTACGGCGGGTGCTACAGCTCGCCCTTGCGCGTCAGGTGGGTGAAGGAGATCCAGCCCGGCAGCACCGGCAGCCAGAAGGTCAGCAGCCGGAAGAAGAGCACCGCGGGGGTCGCGACCTCCTTCGGCAGGCCGGCCGCGATCAGACCACCGGTCAGGGCGAGTTCGACCGCGCCGACACCGCCCGGGGTCGGCGCCGCGGACCCCAGCGCGTTGCCCGCGAGGAACACCACGGCGATCGCCGCGTAGCTCAGGTGCCCGCCGAAGGCGCGCACACAGCCGTCCAGGCAGACCACGAAGGTCACCGTCAGCATCAGGGTGCCGCCGATGCCGGTGAGCAGCTTCGCGGGCCGCTGGAGGACGTCCAGCATGCGCGGCACCACACCGGCGAACAGCGCGCGGACCCGGGTCGAGACGAACTTCCGCAGCGCCGGCACCGCGGTGACCACCAGCACCAGCACGCCCGCGGTCAGCAGTCCGGCCATCACCGTACGGGACGGCGACAGCGACGGCGTCTTCTCCGTACCGGTGATGAAGCCGAAGGTCATCAGCAGCATCACATGCGCGCCCAGGCCCACCAGTTGGGAGGCGCCGACGCTCGCCACCGCCAGGCCCGGCCGGACGCCCGCCTTCTGCAGGTAGCGGGTGTTGAGCGCGACACCGCCGACGGCCGCCGGCGCCACCAGCTTCACGAACGACCCGGCGACCTGCGCCAGCACCGTCCTCACCAGCGACAGCCGCTCGGGCACGAAACCGGCCAGCGCGCACGCGGCGGCGACGTAACTGGCCGCGGACCCGAGGACCGCGACCACCGCCCAGCGCCAGTCGGCGTTGGCGATCGCGTCGCCGATCGGCACGGAACTCAGCTGGGACAGCAGGAAATACGCGGCGAAGGCGCCCGCGATCACCGTGATCAGGGTGCGCGGCTTGATCCGCTCCAGGCGGACCGGCTCGACCGGCGCCTGCGGCCGGATCAGCAGCACCTGCTGCCGGATCCGGGCGAGCAGATCCTCCTCGCGGGCCTCCTCCAGGGCGTCCTCTATGGCCCGCTTCTCCGCCTTGCGCTCGGCCTTGGACGCCGACTTGGACTCGGCGGTGACCTCGGTCGCGCCGTGCCGGCCGGAGTCCGCGCCGTGCGCGCGCTCCGCGACCCGCGCCTCCTTCTCGGCGTCCGCGGCGGCCAGCACCGCGTCCCGCTCCCGCTGCGCGCGGGCCCGCGCCAGCGCCTTGAGCTGCGCGCGGGTGTCCCGGCTCAGCGCGATCGGCTGGAGCAGCGGCAGCGAGTCCGCGACCGAGTCGGGGCCGAGGACGGCCAGCGCGGAGGCCACCGCGCGCTCCGGGCCGACCCGCAGCGCCAGCGTGGTGAGCATCTGCGCGATGTCCATCCGCAGCACGATGTCGCCGGCCGCGATCTCACCGCCGCGCAGCTCGGTCAGGAACACCCGGCGGCCCTCGTCCACCAGCAGCGAGTCGCCGACCAGCCGGCGGTGCGCGATCCGCCGCGACTGGAGCGCCCGTACCTGCGTCCACGCCTCGCGCAGCAGCTCGTCGGTGATCTCCTCGTCGTCCAGCGCGTCGAAGCGCCGGCCGCCGATGTGCTCGTAGACCAGCATCACCGCGTCCGGGCCCAGCTCGGAGGTGGCGATCAGCTTCGGCGCGTTGGCGCCCGCGGCGATCGCCGCGTACGCCAGCAGCGCCTCCTGCTCCAGCGCCTGCCGCAGCGAGAGCAGGCTGCGCCGCTGGGTGATCCCGCCGACCAGGGCCAGCCGCCGCCACAGCCGGTAGAAGAAGCCGTGCGCCTGCTGTTCGCGGTCGACGACCGTCACGTCCAGCGGCGGCCCGTCCTCCAGCGTCACCAGATACGCCCGGCCGCGGTCGGAGTCCGCGGGTTCGGGCCCGGCCGGCTCCACGCGGCGCGCGGTCAGCGGCGCGAAACCGACCCGGCGCAGCCCGGCGAGCAGGTGCTGACCGGTGGGGCGCACATTCGGCGAGCCGACCGCGTAGACCGTGCCGTAGGCGACCGTCCAGCCGATCAGCACGGTCACCGCGATCGAGAACGGCGTGGTGTAGCCGCCGACCAGCACCGCGAAGGCGTCCAGCAGCAGCACGAACCACAGCGCGACCCGCCAGCGCGGCCTGCGCGCCATGCCGACCGCCGTCACATAGGCGATGACGGGCGCGAGATAGCCGTGCACGGGGTCGGTCAGGCCAGTGCCGCCCGGCGCGTCGTGGGTCAGCGCCTCCTGGATCGGATTCGGCGCGGAACTCGTCACCCACAAGTCGGTGGCCAGCGCCGTGCCGTGCGCGAGGACGGCGGCCAGCACGCCGTCGGCGATCCGCAGCCCGTCCCGTTTGACCAGCCGCTCGATCGCGAAGGCGACCGGCACGATCAGGACGGCGATGCTGGCCGTCAGGCCCGCGAAGGACGACAGGGCGTCCGGCGCGTGGTCGGCGCCCTTGGAGATGTCGGTCTCCAGGCCGGTCGTGGTCGCGTGCGCGAAGCCCGCGATCGCCAGCACCACGGCGATGCCGAGCAGGCCGAACAGGAAGCGCATCAGGTCGGCGGGGCGGTGCACGCGGGCGGCGAGCAGCGGTTCGTCGACCAGGACGGTGCCGGGTTTGGGACCGGAGGTCCGGCCGGGGGCGGCGGGCGCGGCCTTTTCCGAACCGGCGGCCGCTTCCGAACCGGTGGCTTTTCCGGAGCCGGCGGTTTTTCCGGAGTCGGCGGCCTTCCCCGAGCCGGTGGCCTTTCCGGAACCGTTTCTTCCGGACGTGCTCCGTGCCGACGTACTCTCTCCGGGAGTGCTCACCGCGGGCAGCGCTTCGGAGCCCGCGGGCAGCGCGCCGGGAGCGCGGTCGGCCGCCCCGGCCCGCTCCGCGCCCTGCTGCTGCTCACCAGCCGTCTCTTCTTCTTGATCTCGTATCACCAGTCACCGCCCGGACGATGGTGGCATGAGAGGTCTGCGAATGGGACCGTAACCCCCCGTTGTCGGTGGTCTGGTGCAGGATTGTTCGGATGAGCGAGGAGTTCGACCCCGGTGCCCCCACGGAGTACGCGGAGCGGGTGCTGGACACCGTAGATCTGATCCCGCCGGGACGCGTGATGACATACGGGGACGTCGCCGAATACCTGGGCGAGGGCGGGCCGCGGCAGGTCGGCCGAGTCATGGCGCTGTACGGCGGCGGTGTGCCGTGGTGGCGTGTCGTGCGCTCCGACGGGACGCTGCTGCCCGGCCACGAGCTGCGGGCGCTGGCCGCCTACCGCGCCGAGGGCACCCCGCTGCGCGTCCGCGGCCCCGCCGCCGACGGGCACATACCGCGCGTCGACATGCGCAGGGCCCGCTGGGACGGGGGCGCGGCCGGGCCCGCGGAGGGCGGCGACGGCTGACGGCCGGGAAGTCATGCTCCCCAGCTTCCGTCATGGGCGGCGCCGTACGGGTTTGCGCCGTCCGTACGGAGTACACCCCGCGCGTGGCGTAGCGTCGTCCTCTCCCGTACGGACGGGCCGCGCGCCGCGCCGACCCGTACGTACGGAACCGCACCCGCGTCCCGAATCGAATCCGCGTACCGAACCGAATCCGCGTACCGAACCGCGTCCCGGACCGCACCCGAGCCCCGGACCGCGTCCGGACACCGCATCCGCTCCAGGCACCGACAGAACCGGCGAACCACGTGACACCCCCCTCCCTCTCCTCGGCCGCATCCTCCGCCGCCACCTCGGCCGTGCCGCACCAGACGCACCGCGCCGCGGGCGGCGGATACCGGCTGGTGCGGACGCCGCCGGTGGCCGCGGCGCCTCCTGTGCTGGACGCGGCACAGCGCGCGGTGGTTGAGCACCGCGAGGGACCACTGCTGGTACTGGCCGGGCCCGGCACCGGCAAGACGACCACGCTCGTCGAGGCGGTCACCGCGCGGGTGCGGCGCGGTACCGACCCCGGCCGCATCCTCGTCCTCACCTTCAGCCGCAAGGCGGCCGTCGAACTGCGCGACCGGATGGCGGCGCGGGCCGCCGCGGAACCGGGGGCGGGGCCGGGGACTGACGGCGGGGCGGGGGGTCCTGGTGCGGAGGGGCCGGTCGTCGCGCCGCACGCCGCCACCTTCCACTCCTTCTGCTACGCCCTGGTCCGCGCGCACCAGGCGCCCGACCTGTTCGCCGACCCGGTCAGACTGCTGTCCGGCCCGGAGCAGGACCTGCTGGTACGCGAACTGCTGGCCGGCGAGGCCGCGCTGGAACGGGACGGGCGGGCCCGTTTCCACTGGCCCACCGACCTCAAGGCCGCCCGTACCACCCGCGGTTTCGCCGACGAGGTGCGCGCGGTGCTGGCGCGCAGCCGCGAACTGGGGCTCGGCCCACGCGCGCTCGCCGCCTTCGCGCGCCGGATCGGCCGCCCCGACTGGATCGCGGCGGCGGCCTTCCTCGACGAATACCTGGAGGTCAGCGACCTCCAAGGGGTCATCGACTACACCGAACTCGTGCACCGGGCCGCGCTGCTCGCCGAACGCCCCGAGGTGTACGCGGAGCTGGCCGGGCGCTACGACGCGGTGTACGTCGACGAGTACCAGGACACCGACCCGGCGCAGGTGCGGCTGCTGCGCGCCCTGGCCGGGCAGGGCCGCACCCTGGTCGCCTTCGGCGACCCCGACCAGTCGATCTACGCCTTCCGCGGCGCCGACATCAACGGCATCCTCGACTTCCCCACCGACTTCCCGCCGCGCGGCCGGAAGGCCGCGCCCGTCCAGGTGCTCACCGTCTCCCGGCGGTCCGGGGCCGGGCTGCTGGACGCGACCCGGCGGCTCACCGCACGGATGCCGCTGCCGAAGCTGCCCGCCGCGGCCGTCCGCAAGCACCGCGAGCTGCACGCCGTACGGTCCGACGGCAGCGTGGCCGTCCGTACGTATCCGACCTCGGGCGCCGAACTCGACGGCATCGCCGACGTACTGCGCCGCGCCCACCTGGAGGACGGCGTCCCCTGGCACGACATGGCCGTACTCCTCCGCGCCGCCGCCCCCCTCCCGGCCCTCCGCCGCGCCCTCACCACCGCCGGCGTCCCCGTCCACCTCGACGCCCCCGACATCCCCCTCCACGCCGAACCCGCCGTCGCCCCCCTCCTCCTGGCCCTCCGCCTGGCAGCGGAATCGGCTGCGGAATCGGCTGCGCCTGAGCTTCCTGGCGACACGGACGTCGCGCCTGCGCCGGAGGACGCCGAATCTCCCGCGCCGGACGCCGCAGACGATGGCGGGGCCACGGCGCCACGGGTCGTCGTCGGGGTCGAGGACGCCGTCACGCTGCTCACGTCGCCGCTCGGCGGCATGGACGCCGCGGATCTGCGGCGGCTGGGGCGGGCGTTGCGGGAGGAGGAGCGGGCCGCGGGCCGGGCCGTACCGCGCGGGTCGGACGAGCTGATCGCGGAGGCGGTGGGGGAGCCGGAGCGGCTGACGGCGCACGATCCGGCGCACGCGCGGGGCGCGCAGCGGCTGGGGGCGCTGCTGCGGGCGGCCAGGGACGCGCTGGCGGGCGGCGGCACCGCGCAGGACGCCCTGTGGGGCCTGTGGCAGGGCACGCCGTGGCCGGACCGGCTGGAGCGGGCGGCGCTGCGCGGCGGCGCGGCGGGCCGCAACGCCGACCGTGACCTGGACGCGGTGTGCGCGCTGTTCGAGACCGCCGCCCGCGCCGAGGAACGCACCGGCGGTCGCGGCGCCCTCAACCTCATCGAGGAGCTGTCCGCCCACGACATCGCCGCGGACACCCTCGGCGGCCCGGCCGTACGCCCCGACGCCGTACGCCTGATGACCGCGCACCGCGCCAAGGGCCTGGAGTGGCGGCTGGTGGTCGTGGCGGGCGTCCAGGAGGGCGTCTGGCCCGACCTGCGGCGCCGCGGCTCCCTGCTGGAAGCCGACCGGATCGGCACCGACGGCCTCGCCCCGCCGCTCGGCCAGGGCGCGCTGCTCGCCGAGGAGCGCCGGCTGTTCTACGTGGCGGCCACCCGCGCCCGTGAACGCCTGCTGGTCACCGCCGTGAAGTCGGCCAACGACGACGGCGACCAGCCCTCCCGCCTGCTCACCGAACTCGGCGTCGCCCCGCAGGACGTCACCCACCGCGCCCGCCGCCCGCTGGCCGTCGCCGCGCTCGTCGCCGAACTGCGCGCCACCACCGTCGACCCGGCCGCCTCCCCGGCGCTGCGCGACGCCGCCGCGCGCCGGCTCGCCACCCTCGCCTCGCTCCACGACGACGGCCACGCCCTCGTCCCGGCCGCGCACCCCGACCGCTGGTGGGGCCTGTACGAGCCGACCCGTTCCACCGTCCCCGTGCGCGACCGTGACCAGCCGGTCGTGCTGTCCGGCAGCGCCCTCGACCAGCTCGCCAACACCTGCGCCCTGCAATGGTTCCTGGGCCGCGAGGTCAAGGCGGAGCCGCCGTCCACCGCGGCCCAGGGCTTCGGCAACGTCGTGCACGTCCTCGCCGACGAGGTCGCCTCCGGCCGCGCCCCCGCCGACCTCGACGTGCTCATGGAGCGCCTGGACTCCGTCTGGGACGCCCTCGCCTTCGACGCGCCGTGGAAGTCCCGGCAGGAGAAGGACAACGCCCGCGCCGTCCTCGAACGCTTCCTGCGCTGGCACGTCCTGGAGCGCGGCCGTACGCCCGTCGCCACCGAGCACGGCTTCGACGTCACCCTGGAGGCGGGCGACGCCCGGGTCCGGATCCGCGGCAGTATGGACCGGGTCGAGACCGACGCCGAGGGCAACGCCTACATCGTCGACTTCAAGACCGGCCGCGCCAAACCCACCGCCGCCGAGGTCGCCCACCACGCCCAGCTCGCGGTCTACCAGCTCGCCGTCCGCGAAGGCGCCGTCGACCCGCTCTTCAACGACACCCGGCCGCCCTCCGGCGGCGCCGAACTTGTCCAGCTGCGCCTGGGCGCCGCCCGCCGCGACGGCGGCGACACGCTGCCCGCCGTCCAGCACCAGGGCGCGCTGGAGGGTGCGTGGGCCGAGGAGCTGCTGGCCGAGGCCGCGGGCCGCGTCCTGGACGAACGCTTCACCCCCTCCACCGGCCAGCATTGCGCCAACTGCGCCTTCCGCGGCGCCTGTACGGCCCGCCCGGAGGGGCGGCAGGTCGTGGAGTGAGCCCCTCCCCGCACACGGCGCGGCACACGGCGCGGCACGCGGTACAGCACCCGGCGCGTCGCGGAACGGGAGGTTCCGGCGTCCCGGGTGTCGGCCAGGGCGGCTAGCCTCACCAGGGTGGCAGCCCCTCTCAGCGATCCCGAACAGCTCAAGGAGCTGCTGGGGATCCCGTTCACCCCGGAGCAGATGGCGTGCGTGACCGCGCCGCTCGCGCCGGGCGTGATCGTGGCCGGGGCCGGTTCCGGCAAGACGACGGTGATGGCCGCGCGCGTGGTGTGGCTGACCGGCACCGGGCAGGTGGCCCCCGAGCAGGTCCTCGGGCTGACCTTCACCAACAAAGCCGCCGGCGAGCTGGCCGAACGCGTCGGCAAGGCGCTGGCCCGCGCCGGCATCACCGACCCGGACCCCGATCCGGCCGCCGAGGGCGACGCGGCACACCCGCCCGGCGACCCGCGGATCTCCACGTACCACGCCTTCGCCGGGCAGCTGCTGAAGGACCACGGCATGCGGATCGGCCTGGAGCCCGGCGCCCGGCTGCTCGCCGACGCCACCCGCTACCAGCTCGCCGCCAAGGTGCTGCGCTCCGCGCCGGGACCCTTCCCCGCGCTGACCAAGGGCCTGCCCGCGCTGGTCGGCGACCTGCTGGCACTGGAGGGCGAGCTGGCCGAGCACCTGGTGCCGGTCGGCCGGCTGACGGCGTACGACACCCGGCTCGACGAGGAGCTGGCCGGCATCGACCCGGCGCGGCGTGGCTACGCCTGGGCGCGCGAGGTCAAGCAGGCCGTACGCGCCCGCCTCGACCTCGCCGGACTCGCCGCCGCCTACCGGGACGAGAAGCGCTCCCGCGAACTGCTCGACTTCGGCGACCAGATCGCGCTGTCCGCGACCCTCGCGCAGAGCCGCGCCGAGGTCGGCGCGATCCTGCGCGACCAGTACCGGGTGGTGCTGCTCGACGAGTACCAGGACACCTCCGTCGCCCAGCGGCTGCTGCTCGCCGGACTGTTCGGCGACGGCACCGGCCACGCCGTGACCGCGGTCGGCGACCCCTGCCAGGCCATCTACGGCTGGCGCGGCGCCTCCGTCGCGAATCTGGACGACTTCCCCCGGCACTTCGCGTACGCCGACGGCCGCCCCGCCGACCGGTACGCGCTCAGCGAGAACCGCCGCTCCGGCGGCCGGCTGCTCGACCTCGCCAACACTCTCGCCGTCGAACTGCGCGCCCGCCACGAAGGCGTCGAGGCGCTGCGGCCCGCCCCCGGCGCCGAAGGCGACGGGCAGGTGCGCTGCGCCCTGCTGCCCAGCCAGGACGACGAGATCACCTGGCTCGCCGACACCCTCGCCCACCTCGTACGCACCGGCACCCCGCCCGGCGAGATCGCCGTCCTGTGCCGTACGGCCACGCATTTCGCGGACATCCACGCCGCGCTGGTGGCCCGCGACATCCCCGTCGAGGTCGTCGGCCTGTCCGGGCTGCTGCACCTGCCCGAGGTCGCCGACCTGGTCGCGGTCTGCGAGGTGCTGCACGACCCGACCGCCAACGCCGCCCTGGTCCGGCTGTTGACCGGCCCGCGCTGGCGGATCGGCGCCCGCGACCTGGCCCTGCTCGGCCGCCGCGCCCGGCAGCTCGTCCGCTACGGGCCCGGCGCCGACGACGGCCGCGACCCGCTGGCGGCGGCCGTGGAGGGCGTCGACCCGGCCGAGGTGATCTCGCTCGCGGACGCGCTGGAGACCTTCCTCCACCCGCCGGACAAGGAACCGGAGCCGGACCTGCCCTTCTCGCCCGAGGCCCGGGTGCGCTTCGCGCGGATCGCCGCCGAGATAAGGGATCTGCGGCGGGCGCTCGCCGACCCGCTGATGGACGTGCTGCACCGCGTCCTGGCCGTCACCGGCCTCGAGGTCGAACTGTCCGCGTCCCCGCACGCGCTGGCCGCCCGCCGCCGCGAGACGCTGCACGCCTTCCTCGACATCGCCGCGGGCTTCGCCGCCCTGGACGGCGAGGCCACCCTGCTGGCCTTCCTCGGCTTCCTGCACACCGCGATCCAGTACGAGAAGGGCCTGGACAGCTCGCTCCCGGGCGGCGAGAACACCGTCAAGGTGCTCACCGCCCACAAATCCAAGGGCCTGGAGTGGGACGTCGTCGCCGTCCCCGGCCTGGTCGCCAAGGGCTTCCCGAGCGAGCGCGGGCGCGAGCTGTGGCCGAACAACGCCAAGGTGCTGCCGCACGGGCTGCGCGGCGACGCCGGCACCCTGCCCGACGTGCCCGAATGGACCCGGGCAGGGCTCGACGGCTTCCGCGACGCCATGAAGGAGCACCAGCGGATCGAGGAACTCCGTCTCGGCTACGTCACCTTCACCCGGCCGCGCTCGCTGCTGCTCGGCTCCGGGCACTGGTGGGGGCCGAGCCAGAAGAAGCCCTTCGGCCCCTCGGCCTTCCTCGACGCGCTGCGCGAGCACTGCGAGGCCGGGCACGGCGAGATCGACCACTGGACCGAGGAGCCCGCCGAGGGCGAGGAGAATCCGGCGCTCGCCGTCCCCGTCGACCACCCCTGGCCGCTCCCGCTGGACCCGGCGGCGCTGGAACGGCGGCGGCAGGCGGCGCGGACGGTGCTGGCGTACGTGGCGGAGCCGGCTTCGGAAGAGGCTTCGGTGACAGAGGGGCAAGCGGCCGAGGGCGAGCCCTTCGAACCCTTCGAGCCCGTCGAGGACGAGCCGTACGACTCGGCGGAGGACGAGCCCTTCGACCCGGAGGACTGGGAGACGCTGCCCACCGCGCGCCCGGACACCGCGCGCCCGGCCGGGGCGCTCCCCGGCCTCGTACCGGAGCAGGCGGCGGAGCCGGAAGCCGGAGCCGGGTCCGTACCCGGACCCGTACCGGACGCCGATACGGAGCTGCTGCCCGAGGAGGCGCGGCTGGTCGCGTCCTGGGACCGGGACCTCGGCGCGCTCGCGGACGAGCTGCGGCGGGCGCGGGCGGGGGTACGGGAGGTGCCGCTGCCGCCGGCGCTGACCGCCACGCAGCTGCTGCGGCTGGCCGCCGACCCCGACGGGCTCGCCAAGGATCTGGCCCGGCCCATGCCCCGGCCCCCGGCGCCCGCCGCGCGGCGCGGCACCCGCTTCCACGCCTGGATCGAGTCCCGTTTCGACGCGCGCCCGCTCTTCGGCCCCGAGGAACTGCCCGGCGTCGAGGGCGGCGAGGACGAGATCGCCGACGAACACGACCTCGCCGCGCTCAAGGACGCCTTCCTGCGTACGCCGTACGCCGACCGCACCCCGTACCGGGTCGAATTCCCCTTCCACCTCGTGCTCGCGGGCCGGGTGATCCGCGGCCGGATGGACGCGGTGTACCGCGAGGAGAGCGGGGACGGGGACGTGAACGGCGACGGCGTCACGTACGAGATCCTCGACTGGAAGACCGGGCGCGCCACCGACGCCGATCCGCTCCAGCTCGCGGTCTACCGGCTCGCGTGGGCCGAACACGCGGGCGTGCCCCCGGACCGCGTGAGCGCCGCTTTCCTGCACATCCGTACCGGCGCCCTCGTCCGCCCCGCGGACCTCCCGGACCGCGCGGCGCTGGAGCGTCTGCTGGGCCCCGGGACGTAGGCACGGCCCCCGGCCCGCACCGCCCGGCCACCGGAGTGTCACCCCTTCCCGTTAGGCTGAACGTATGTGCACGACGACCGTGAGTGGGATGCAGCCTTGACCCGATTCGACGCGACGTCGCAGCCGCTCGCCCTCACGTTCGAGGGCGTCGACCGCGCCGCACACCACCGTATGGACGAGGCGTGGCTGGCCGCGGCCTGGAGCCATCCGAGCACCCGCGTCTTCGTCGTCTCCGGCGGCCAGGTGCTGGTCGAGGACGGGCCCGACGGCCGGACGTCCCTGGTGATGACGCCCGCCTTCGACGCCCCCGAGACCGAGACGCACCGCTATTTCCTGGGCATCGACCCCGACGGTGTGCGCTACTTCGCGCTCCAGAAGGACACCCTCCCCGGCCGGATGGACGAGGAGGCGCGGCCCGCGGGGCTGCGCGAGGTCGGCGGGCTGCTGTCCCCGCTGGAGGCCGGGCTGATGGTGCACGCGGTCGCGCTGGAGAACTGGCAGCGCATGCACCGCTTCTGCTCCCGCTGCGGCGAACGCACCGTCATCGCCGCCGCGGGCCACATCCGCCGCTGCCCCGCCTGCGGCGCCGAGCACTACCCGCGCACCGACCCGGCCGTGATCATGCTGGTCACCGACGACAAGGACCGTGCGCTGCTGGGCCGCCAGGTGCACTGGCCGGAGGGCCGCTTCTCCACGCTCGCCGGGTTCGTCGAACCCGGCGAGTCGATCGAGCAGTCCGTGCGCCGCGAGGTCCTGGAGGAGGCCGGCGTCGTCATCGGCGACGTCGAATACGTCGCCAGCCAGCCGTGGCCCTTCCCGTCCAGCCTGATGCTGGGCTTCAACGCGCAGGCCACCTCGTCCGAGATCACCGTCGACGGCGAGGAGATCCACGAGGCCCGCTGGTTCTCCCGCGACGACCTGCGCGCCGCCTTCGAGTCCGGCGAGGTCCTGCCGCCCTTCGGCATCTCCATCGCCGCCCGCCTCATCGAACTCTGGTACGGCAAGCCCCTGCCGCGACCGGGCACCGCCTGAGCCTTTTCGGCGTCTTTCCAGCGGCCGGGCTCTTGCGACGGTTCGGGCCGGTCACCACGGTGAAGTGGTGACCGGCCCACGGCATTGATGTGTCAGGCGCCGATCTTCTGCTTGACCTGGGCGAGGGAAGGGTTGGTGAGGGTGGAGCCGTCGGCGAACAGGACGGTCGGCACGGTCTGATTGCCGCCGTTGGCCTTCTCGACGAACTTCGCGGACTCCGCGTCCTCCTCGATGTTGATCTCGGTGTACGCGATGCCCTCGCGGTCCATCTGGCTCTTCAGACGGCGGCAGTAGCCGCACCAGGTGGTGCTGTACATGGTCACGGTGCCCGACATCGCTTCTCGCTCCTCGTCGCCTGCGGATGGGGGGGATCCTGGGAGGGAGTCCCGCGCCAGTAGAACACCATGCCGGGGACGGGCATTCCGGGGCGGGCTGTGGACAACTTTCCCGGGGTGTCGGCCGGACCTGGCAGAGTGGCGGGGTGACTGCGACAACCCACGAATCGCTCTTCCCCGCGCTTCCCGACTCCGCGGACGCGGTGCTCGACGGCCTCGACCCCGAGCAGCGCGCCGTCGCCACGGCGCTGCACGGGCCCGTGTGCGTGCTGGCGGGCGCCGGCACGGGCAAGACCCGGGCGATCACCCACCGGATCGCCTACGGGGTGCGGGCCGGCATCCTCCAGCCGACGAGCGTGCTCGCGGTCACGTTCACCGCGCGCGCGGCCGGCGAGATGCGCGGGCGGCTGCGCCAGCTCGGCGCGGGCGGGGTGCAGGCGCGCACCTTCCACTCCGCGGCGCTGCGCCAGCTCCAGTACTTCTGGCCGCGGGCGATCGGCGGCGAGATGCCGCGGCTGCTGGAGCGCAAGGTGCAGCTCGTCGCGGAGGCGGGCGCGCGCTGCCGCATCCGGCTGGACCGCAACGAACTGCGGGACGTCACCGGTGAGATCGAGTGGTGCAAGGTCACCCAGACGGTGCCGGAGGAGTACGCGACGGCCGCCGCCAAGACCCGCCGGGACGTGCCGCGCGACCCGGCCGAGGTGGCGAAGATCTACACCACGTACGAGCAGCTCAAACGGGACCGCGGGGTGATCGACTTCGAGGACGTGCTGCTGCTGACCGTCGGCGTGCTCCAGGACCGGCCGGACGTCGCGGACACCGTCCGCTCGCAGTACCAGCACTTCGTCGTGGACGAGTACCAGGACGTCAGCCCGCTCCAGCAGCGCCTGCTGGAGCTGTGGCTCGGCGGCCGGGACGACCTGTGCGTGGTCGGCGACGCCTCGCAGACGATCTACTCCTTCACCGGCGCCACCCCGGACTATCTGCTCGGCTTCCGCTCCCGGCACCCGGACGCCACGGTCGTCAAGCTGGTCCGCGACTACCGCTCCACCCCCCAGGTCGTCGGCCTCGCCAACGGCCTGCTCGCCCAGGCACGCGGCCAGGCCGCCGCCCACCGGCTCGAACTGGTCTCGCAGCGCGAGGGCGGCCCCGAGCCGGTCTACGCCGAGTATTCCGACGAGCCCGCCGAGGCCGAGGGCGCCGCCCGCCGGATCAAGGACCTGATCGCCGCCGGCGTGCGGCCCAGCGAGATCGCGGTGCTCTACCGGATCAACGCCCAGTCCGAGGTGTACGAGCAGGCGCTCGCCGACGCCGGGGTGCCGTACCAGCTGCGCGGCGCCGAGCGGTTCTTCGAGCGGCCCGAGGTGCGCGAGGCGGGGCTGCTGCTGCGCGGCGCCGCCCGCGCCTCCACCGACCCGGGCCAGACCGAGACCGTGCCGGAACAGGTGCGGGCGGTGCTCAGCTCCCGCGGCTGGGCCTCGGAACCGCCGTCCGGCTCGGGGGCCGTCCGCGACCGCTGGGAGTCGCTGGCCGCGCTGGTCCGGCTGGCGGAGGACTTCGCGGCGGCCCGGCAGGACGCGACGCTGTCCGACTTCGTCGCCGAGCTGGACGAGCGGGCCAACGCCCAGCACGCCCCGACCGTCGAGGGCGTCACCCTCGGCTCGCTGCACGCCGCCAAGGGCCTGGAGTGGGACGCGGTCTTCCTCGTCGGCCTCACCGAGGGCACGCTGCCGATCACGTACGCCAAGACCGACGAGCAGGTCGAGGAGGAGCGGCGGCTGCTCTACGTCGGCGTCACCAGGGCCCGGCTGCACCTGTCGCTGTCCTGGGCGCTGTCCCGGTCGCCCGGCGGGCGCGGCGGGCGCAAGCCGTCCCGCTTCCTCGACGGTCTGCGGCCCGGCTCGGCGCCGCGCGGCGCCCGGGGCCAGGGGGCGGGCGCGGGCGGGGCGGAGCGCGGCTCCGGCGGGCGCAAGCGGCGCGGCCCGGTGCTGTGCCGGGTCTGCGGCCGGACGCTGTCCGAGGCCGGCGAGATCAAACTGATGCGCTGCGAGGACTGCCCGTCCGACCTCGACGAGGCGCTGTACGAGCGGCTGCGCGCCTGGCGGATGGAGCAGGCCAAGGCGCTCGGCCAGCCCGCCTACTGCGTCTTCACCGACAAGACGCTGCTGGCCATCGCCGAGGTCCGGCCGGACGGCGAGGCGGAGCTGTCGCAGATCGCCGGGGTCGGGGCGCGCAAGCTCGACAAGTTCGGTGCGGACGTCCTGGCGCTGTGCGCGGGACTCGAACCGGGCGCCGACCAGGCCCTCGAAGGATCTTCCGAAGAATCTGAAGAAGAGGCGGAAAAATAGTTTGCGCATCCCCGGGAAGTCCCCATAGCCTGCGGGAGCACGGTCGAGAGCGGGTCTTCCAAGACCCGGTCGGAACGTGATGTACTTGCAGTCCGTTCCATCAGCCCCACGAGACGCCGAGAGGAGGCGAGCCCAATGATCAGCATCATGACCACCGTGAAAATGACCGATCGTTCGGTCGTCGCCACCTGCCCGCTCGGCATTTCGCTGCGCACCACCGGTCTGTCCTCCGCCGCTCTCCCGGTTCTGCCGATCCGTGAGCGCAGCGAGCGACCGACCCAGGCGCCCGCGGCGGCGGTAGCGGCGAAGGCTCAGGCGCATGCCTCTGCCTACGCGGCGACGGCCAACGGCGCCGGCGCTGGTACCGCCAAGGTCGCGACGAATGGTCTCGCCGCCGGCTTTGCCAACGGCAATGGACAGCAGAAGACGCAGCAGTACGGCAAGTGGGCCTTCCGCGGGCTCGAACCCTGGAGTGATCCAGCCTGATACAGCATCAGGTCGGCACCTTCAGGGCCGCGGAATCCCAGACCGGGATCCGCGGCCCTTCTGTTTTCCCTCCAGGAAAACGGCCTGTTCCGCAGGACAGGCAGCAAAAAGACCCGGCCCACCGGCCGGACCGACAGACGAGGAACGAACCAACCGTGCCTACCGCCCAGCACGCACCGTCCGGACCCCAGCCCGACCTGAGCCACCCGCCCGCAGCCCACGACCCGGAGACTCCCTTGCTGCCCCTCACCGAACTCGACGACGAGATCGACCGACTCGGCGTGCCCGTCCCGTGCCGGACCTACGACCCGGAGGTCTTCTTCGCCGAGTCCCCGGCCGACGTCGAATACGCCAAGTCCCTCTGCCAGACCTGTCCGGTCCGCGAGGCCTGCCTCGCCGGTGCCAAGGACCGCCGTGAGCCCTGGGGTGTCTGGGGCGGCGAGCTGTTCATCCAGGGTGTGGTCGTCCCCCGCAAGCGGCCCCGTGGCCGTCCGCGCAAGGACGCGGTCGCGGTATGACCGCCAGGAGGACCCGTCCGGTCAGGAACGTCAGAACCCCGCTCATGCCCGGCACCATCGACAACCCACTCACGCTCGACCCCCGGAATCAGGCCCCGATGAATCCCACACTCAGCGAAATCCCCGCACGTACATCCGACGACTTCGCGTCGCACCAGAACAGGAACCTCGAGATGCAACTCATGCCAGAAGCACTGGCTCGTGCCCATATGCAACAGCGCCTCTACGAGGCCGAACACGAACGAAGGTCCGTGCGCCTGCTCGCCGCCCGCCGGCTGCAGCGCCGTGCCGAACGCGCCTCGCTGCGCGCCCGCCGGGCGCTGGCCATGGCGGTCATGCAGTAACAGCACAGCTCGCGGCGCACGTCGCGGCACACGGTTCCCCGCAGGGAACCACGCAGTATCCGTGCAGGCAGTACAGGCAGTAACCGACAACTGACGCGGGGCCGGTCGACATCGACCGGCCCCGCGGTGCGTTATGACGACAAACGCGGCACATGCAGAGGTATCGTCAACCAGTGGATCAGAAGAACTCCCGGGCCACGCCCTCGACCATGACCACGTGTGCCCGCTGCGGCGAGACCCACGAGGGTCTTCCCCTGACGTGGACCTGCTCCGTCGAGAACGGCCAGCGCGTGTACTTCTGCGTGACCTGCGCCCGTCAGCACCTCCGCAGTATCGAAGGCCGCCTCGACTCCGCCTGGTGGTAACAACGGGCGACCGCACGCCGCCCTAGGGCGTGTCCGCAATGTCGCGCCTGGCCGGCGGCGCCTGGCACGCACGCTCGCTGCGTTGTCGGGCTCGTCCGAGTAGGCCCACTACGAGGACGACCCTCCGCCTTGCGATCGCACGCACCAGACACCGCCGGCCCCGCCCTGCGGGCGGACGCCGCGACATTGCGGACACGCCCTAGGTGTATTGACCCGTAGCGTTGTTGATTCGGGTGATCGGGGGCTGGCCTCCGATTGCGGTGTGGCTGCGGTGGTGGTTGTAGGTGTGGAGGAAGTCTG
>NZ_FONG01000027.1 GCF_900112845.1 Actinacidiphila alni | reverse complement strand
GACGACGAGGGCGGCAACCCGTTCACCACCCATGGGCAGTACGAACACGACCTGCTCTTCGACGGCAACTCCGGCCTGATGGACATCGCCAACTCCGGTGCGCAGTGGGGTGATTCCGCCAAGCGGATCACTGTGCGCAACCATGTCTGCTCCTGGTTCACCGCCAACACCAAGATCACCGACCTGACGCTGGAGAACGTCCACGTCGTCCCCCGGCCGACCTTCGACCCGGCCGGCGCCCTGGTGATCAACGCCGACGGCGCCCAACTCCGCGGCTGCAGCGCTTCCTTCTTCGCCGTCGCCCAGCAGTCCGCGCGTTCCACCCGGCCGACCACCGTCACCGACTGTGCCTTCGACCTGCCGAAGGCGTCCGTGCTGGTGCAGACCCCGGTGACCGCGCCGGTGCACTTTGTGCGCACCACCTTCACCGGGCTCGACGGCAACCTGCTGCGCGGTAGCGGCCCGGTGCGCTTCACCGACTGCCGACTGGCCGGCGCCCCGCAGGCGGCGCCCCTCGTGGTCGGGGCGTCCGAGGTGACCGTGGACGGCGGCAGCCTCACCGACACCGGCAACCCCAGAGCACTGGAGAGGGCCATGATCGCGGCGAGGCTCAGACCCACCCCGATCGCTGCCGTCAGCAACGGCAGCCCGGCCGCCACCAGCGACCCGAACGTCAGCACCAGCACGAGCGCGGCGATCGCCACACTCACGATCACCCCGGCCCCCTCCGACGGAGCGGTGTGCAGCGCGTTGCCACCGATCTCGACCGTGAGCCCCGCCGCGTGCCCCCGGTCGACAGCGTCCTGCAACGCGTCCTTGTGCCCGTGGTGAGATCGTCCGAGACAGCCGTGTAGTTCACGGTCGCCAGCGCCGTGGAACCGTCCTCGCTCACCGTGTGATCGGCGAACGGATCACTCGCACCGGCCACCTGCGAGGAATCCGCCGCCTCGCCGATCGCCTTCTCGTAAGCCGAAGCCGTGACCTTGCGCCCGTCCGGCGCTACGAACACCAACTGCGCGCTCGCACCGTCCGCGTTCGCGTGGAAATCCCGCTCCAGCAGATCGTTCGCCTGCTGAAGCTCGGTGCCAGGAATGGTGTCATCGTCCGGCGGGGCCGCCGGAGCCTGAGCAGCAGCCGCCGCCACACCCCCGACGACCGCCAGCCACAGCACCATCACGAGCCACCGGTGGCGGAAGGCACCCCGGCCCGGCCGGTACAACAAAGCTGCCATCAGCAGAACACCCCAGATCAGAGCGGAAACGAAGCTGCCCAGCCTCGCCCCCGAGCCCGGCGCGGGTCTTCATGCTCCTGCGGGTACTTCCCCATTACCGCAACCGCACGAGCCCCTACTGCCAGAGCAGTAGATCAACTCTTCACAACCGCGTCAGTCACTGATCCGGATGCACTTTCGATACACGCCCTAAAGGGTGTTGCAGAAGGGGGTTCGTGGGCAGGCTGGCGTCGGTGCCAGGTGGTGGTGTTCATGCGCTCAGGGCGAGATTGTGCATGTGGGCGACGGCCTGGACGGCGTGGTGGAGGCCGGGGCCTTTTTGTCGGCAGTCGCGGAGGATCTTGTAGGTCTTCATGCGGGCGAAGGCGTGCTCGACGCGGGCGCGGACTCTTCGGTGTTCGGCGTTGTCGGCTTCCTCGCCGGGCAGCAGGGGGCGTCCGGGACGTTTTCGGTGGGGGACGACAAGGCCGGTGTTGATGTAAGCGCCGTCGCCGAGCACGACCGCGTTCTGGCACTGTTCGGGCAGGCCGGAGGCACGCCAGACCTGCGCGTCGGCGCGGTTGCCTGGTGCCGGGCGGGCGGTGGTGACGACCGGGCGTGTGTCGGCATCGATGATGACCTGCACGTTCGCCGAGAACCGGTAGTTCTTCGAGGAAGCCGCGACACTCCGGTCGCGGACCGGAATGAGCGTGCCGTCCACGATCCACAACCGCTCGACGCCTTCTTGGCTGCGGGGGACAGGCTCGAGTGCCAACAGCGGCCCCAGCTTCTGTACCACTCGGCACACCGTCGCCGTGGAGACACCGAATAGCGGCGCCAGCTGCCGCATCGTCAGATTCGTGCGGTAGTACACCGCTACCAGCAGTACCCGCTCGGCCAGCGGCAGACACCACGGTCGGCCCAACCGCGGGCCCTCGCCGCCCCGCTCACGCACCACCTGCAGCAGCCTGCCGAACTGCTCAACCCGCAGCCCGGTGAACGTCTCCACCCACACCCGCTCAGCTCTCAACACCCCACCCATATGGGAAAAATGCCCAGAACCAGCCCTTCTGCAACACCCTTTAGTACACGGAACGCTGACCGAGGCGAGCATCAAACTCGGAGGCATCGAAGAGAGCGACCCTCCCGAGGAACGAGAAGAGCGCCGCCAGACCGCTCGCCGCCTCTGGAACGAAGCACGAGCACTGAACCGCCAGCTCGACCGCCTTCAGCACATCGTTTTCGTGGAAGGTCCCAGCGAGATGGGCACTGCAGCGCAAGCGGCAACAGGCGCTTTGGTGCCATTTTTCGGCGCAGTCATCGACTGGTTCCACGCGGTTGACAATGGGTCGGAAACCCCGCAGCACCATGCAGAGAGTGATACAGCGCATAGCGAGGCATACGGCAAGCTCCTGCAGTTCCTCTACGCCGCCTCGGATACGACCTTGCCGGACATCCAGGATCGGTAAGCCCGGTTGCGGCACGTTGGGTGCCGCGGCGGCAGCTGCGAGGTCGTCATAACTTGCCGATAACCTTTCCGGATTCCCCGGGGACCGGAGCCGGGCCAGCGAAGCCTGCGAGGCGGCCGACAAGCTGGGCGCCAAGTTGCCAGTTGCGCAGGTCAGACAGACATATCGGCCCGCAGGTGCTCCTACTGGATGCCGGTGTGGAGCACGAACAGGATGCCGCACAGCACCTCACGGTCCGGCACCGGCCCACGGCCCGGATACCGAACCCGCCGCTCCCTCCTCGGCAGCAGCGGCTCGATCCGCTCCCAAAGCTCATCCGACGCGACCCACGGCGCGAGACCCCCACGACCGGCCCAACGCCCAACTCATAAGCCAGACACGGCCACCAGGACCGATTCACCTCATTTGTTAGCCGTTGTAAGGCGCGAAGACCTGTGGTGTGAGCGTCGGCGGATTACCTGTCTGCCACGCCGTTAGGTGGTGGTGAGGACGATCTTCTTGCCGGCGTGCAGTCCCTTGTCGAACCGGCGGTGTGCTTCGACGACGTCGTTGAGGGGGAACACCTCATCGATCGCGGGTTGCAGCGCACCCAGGCTGACCCCGGCACTGAGGAAGGCCGCCATACGCCCTACCACCGCGGGATCGGAGAGGTGATCGAAGCCTCGGTAGTTGATGACAGTGACCGGTGTGTCACCGAAATCGGGTGTGGGACGAGGATCGAGGTAGCCGGCTGCCACCAAGATTCCGCCGGGACGAGTGGCTTTCAGCAGGTCGTGCTGGCCGGGGCCGCGGACGAGGTCGAGGACGATGTCGACGCCGGCACCACTGGTGCGGCGGTGAACGGCGTCCACGATGTCTTCGTGGTCAGTCGAGATCACGGCGGCAGCACCGGCGGAGCGTAGTTCGTCGGATCTCGCGGCGTGCCGGGTGATGGCGATGGGTACCGCGCCGAGCTGGTTGGCGATCTGCATCGCCGAGCGGCCGACGGCACCTGAGGCGCCGGAGATGAGCACGAGATCGGCCGGTCTCATCTTCGCCTCCTCGACCAGGGCGCCGTAGGCGGTGGAGTAGGCGACCCAGATCGCTGCCGCTTGTGGAATGTCGAGGCCGGCCGGCCTCGGGATGACCGCGCTGGCGGGGATCGTGGTGTAGTCGGCGTAGCTGCCGCGAACGCTCGCGTTGGGGATCGCGGTGATGATGACTGGATCACCGACCCGATGTCCGACGACCTCGGGGCCTACGGCGTCGATGACGCCGGTCGCTTCGATGCCCAGGCGCGCATGCGGCAGCGGCACGGGGGCCGGTGAGGTGCCCGAACGCATCATCGCGTCGAGCGGATTGACGGCGAACGCCTCGATTCTGACTCGGACCTCCCCGGCCTCGGGCTCGACGGCAGGATCGGCGACGATGCGCAGGACCTCGGGTCCGCCGAACTCGTCGAAGACGACGACTCGTGGCATGGTGACTCCTCAGTGTCTGATGCTGGTTCTCTGACGTGGCCACCACGCTAGGCAGTCGTCGGTTACCTCCAGGTACCCTGGATCTCATGCAGAACAGGGCTGGATATGTCTTCCTGGCCGACTGCCCGACCCGTCTGGCGGTCGAGATCGTCTCCAACAAGTGGGCCGTGCTCGTTCTCCACGGTCTGAGCAAGAAGCCTCGTCGGCACGGCGAACTGATCGACCTGATCGGCGGGGTCTCGCGCAAGGTACTCACCCAGACGCTGCGCCGGCTCCAGGACTATGGCCTCGTCGAACGCCATGCCGCGACGCCGCGAAAGATCGAGTACCGCCTCTCCGACCTCGGCCGCACCTTGATCGACCCCATCGAGGGGCTCACCACCTGGGCCAGAGACCATGGCGACGCCATCATCGACTTCCGCGAACGCGCGCAAACCGGTACCGCGGACTGACCGGCCTTTCAGGGTTGCTGTTCGGGTTCGGCTTCGACACTCAAGATCAGCAAACAGCCCGGGCGATGTAGCACCACCCGCGTCGGCCAGGCCGGTATCGGCGACCTCGGACTCCCTCCCCGTGGCGGACCGGCAGCTCCGAGCCCGCACCGCCCACAACGGGAGCAAGGATCCGCGGACCCGGGCAGTCCGCACTCCTCGGCGCACGACCTCCCTGCCGACCCTTTCGCGCGCTGGGGCGGGTTAACGTTGGACCCGTGGGCGATGTCGCGGAAGGTGCGGAGACAGCCGGGAGCGGACTTGGAGGGTTCCTGCGCGCACGTCGCGCCGCGGTGGCCCCGGAGCGCGCGGGATTCACCGCTGACGGATTGCGCCGGGTGCCGGGGCTTCGCCGGGAAGAGGTGGCAATCCTGGCGGGTGTCAGCGCGGACTATTACACCCGGCTCGAACAGGGCCGCGAGCAGCACCCGTCTCCGGAGGTGCTGCAGGCGCTCGGTCGTGCGCTGCGGCTCGGGCCCGACGAGCGAGAGCACATGTTCCGTCTCGCCAAAGTCGCGCTGGTGATCGGGAGCCCCCCGAGCCTCGGCGTCAGCGCGATGTTGCGCGGACTGTTGGACCAGTTGGCCGGCAGTCCCGCGCTCGTGCTGGGCCACGATCTCGGTGTACTGGCCCGTAACGAGTTGGCCGAAGCGCTCCATTCCGACTTCACGATCAGGGACAACTTCGCGCGAATGTGCTTCCTGGACGAGGTCGGACGCCGCTTCTACCGGGACTGGTCCGACATTGCCGTCGACGTCGTGGGCAATCTCCGTTTCTCGCTTGGCCTGTGGCCGGACAGCGCCTCGCTCCTCGCTCTGGTGGACGAACTGCGCGCCCGGAGCATGGACTTCGACCTGCTCTGGAACTCCCAGGACGTGCGGGTCAAGCGCACCATGACCAAACGGTTCCGCCACTCCCGCGCCGGCGACCTCGACGTGGACTATCAGTCCTTCGACGTGCGCGGAGTCGACGGACAGCAACTGGTCGTCATCGGCGCACCCGCCGGATCGCCCACCGCTGCCCGCCTGGCCGGCCTCCGTACCTGAGCAGCGGTCGGCAGTGGGTGTTCGGCCGGGTGTCGCGCACCCAGGAACGACTCGCCCATTGTGAGGCGCCGGATCGGGCTGTGAAGTAGGCCTGCGGCGGCCGACCACGCGTCCGCCTCCGCATTCCTACGATCCGAGGACGAGGATTTCGATGACTGGCTTCACCCGCCTCCTGGAACACAACGAGCACTTCGCATCAACGGACGCCAGGGAACGCGTGCCGGCGATCCCTTTTTTGCCCAATCGGCAGGTCTACGTCCTCACCTGCATCGACCCGCGGGTGGACCCGTCCAGCATTCTTGAGCTCGACCTCGGCGACGCCATCGTCGCCCGCACCGTCGGCGGACGTGCGAACCCTTCCTTCCTGGAAGACCTTGCCTGGATCTGCTACCTGCACCGGACGAAGACCCCTGATGCGGACTGGTTCGAGATCGTTGTCATCCACCACACCGACTGTGGCTCCGGCCTGATGGCCGACGACGACCTGCGGGCCGGGTTCGTCGCGGATGGGCACGACGATCAGGTGCTGCTCGACACCGCGGTCACCGATCCGCATCTAACCGTTCCCGTGGACGTGCGGCGCATCCTCGATGCGCCCTTCCTCCCAGACGCCGTCACGGTGTCCGGCTACGCCTACGACGTCACCACCGGACGGCTTTCCCTCGTCACTCCTGCGGCAACGCGGGGGTTGCAGCCCGCACGGTCAAGCTGACCGCGGCAGGTCGAGCTGCGCCGTGACGTGAGTCCCGGACGTGGCGTAGCGACCGGTCCACTCGGCCGCGGAATAGCTGCGACCCCGGATCGCGCCGGCCACGGCGCGCCTTGTTTTCGCCGAGCCAGGTTCCGGCAGTGCTGCTTCCACTTGTTTCGCTCAGGAGTAGATGCAGAATGCGACAACACTTTTCCCATCTGCTCGCAAAGCCATGGACAGCGACGGGTGCCGCTGCGCATGGTGATCGCCGCGGCGCAGCGATCACCATGCCCCTGGGAATTTACACCGCTTTTGCGCCAATCGCGCAGGCAATCGATGACGGGCAGGCCGCAATCGTCATTCGCGGGGACACGCAGTTCGAGGTGAATGGTGCGTGCCGGTGCGCCGGCACGTTGAGGAGCGCCACGTGGGAGTTGACCGCGAAACACTGCATTATTGCCGGATCCGGGCAGGCAGCCATATTCCTGACAATGCAACCTTGCGGCTTAACAGCCGGCGGCAGGGTCAGGGCATCGACCATGGTGCCGCGCAATTTGTGTTGCACCCGACGACGGATGCAGCCCTGATCAAGTTGAGCAGTTCGGTGCCGGCGTCGCTGTCGGTGGGGCTCGGGACCGGCACCCTCGGGTCGCCCGGGGTTCCGACCCCCGCCCCACCCTGACCATCTCCGGGTGGGGTGAGACCAGTGAAAATCCCGGGCAGCCGACGACCTTGATGAAGACTGCGACCATGAGCTTGGCTGCGGGGACTGGGGCAGCCCCTAATCATTGCCGGCTGGTCCCGAGCGGGACGGCCCCGGGACTCGCGACGCACGGCGACTCGGGCGCTGGCATCATTTACCGTGGGATCACGTGCGGTGTCATCATTCAAGCGTCCACGCTGCAGAGTTACGCAGACGCGGTCGCGACGGACGGCATCGCGGGCTGGATTACGCAGACGACAGGACTGAGCGGCCGCGGGAACCAGTGCATCGGCCGTAATGCGGAGTCCGAGCGTGTTCGGCTGATGCCATTCGGCGACTCCATCACGTATGGGATCGGCAGCAGTACGGGCAACGGCTGCCGAGCAGATATGCAGACGCTGCTGAAAACGACCGTGGGACGGGTCGACATGGTCGGATCCCAGCGGTCAGGTTCGATGGGCGCCAACGAGATCGAAGGCCACCCGGGGTACACGATCGACGAACTCGAATCCGTCGCTCAAACGGAAGTGGCCCGTCACAAGCCCAGCGTCATCACCCTTCATGTCGCGAACGACATGAACGACAACGACGACCGGCTGGCGCACCGGCGCGACTGCACCAGCTGCTGGACACCATTTACGGAGAAACCGTGCCGCAGGTTCAACCAGCCCCTCACGAGGCCCTGGCCTTATCGACACAGTGGCTACGAGCCCATCTACATCGGGATGCTGAGTTCATACGCGCGAACGCCGCAACACCCGACGATACCGCCGTGCACACCATCGGCAGCTTCCCGCTCGAAGTCACATTGGCGAAGTTCCTCCAACTGCTGGAAGCCAGCGAGCCGGCCGACATCCAGATCGAGTCCCACCCCTCCGGATTCGTCCGCAACAATGTGGCATGGGTGACAGATCTCCCGCGTTTCCGGATGCCCTCCGGTGAGACTCGAAGAGGCCGACAGACGATCGTGATGATCGAATTGCATGGCGCCTGGAAGGTCGTGCACTCCCACCTCTCCAGGGGCGTCGTCGGCTAGCGACGGCCGTGCGACAACCCTCTGCACGGTCGCCGTCGTCGACATCTGGCGCGCGTCAATCCATGCAGAGGTCAGCAAGGAGACCGATGAACAGCACGACTGAGACAACCGGGTCGCCTGGTTCCCCGCTGCTCTCGCCTGCACGGCGCTTCCTGATGGTCCACGGTGTGCAGCATCGTCGCCCACGCCAGCACTGGATGTGGTGGCTGACCGAGGTGTTGCGTCAACACGGCGAGCAAGTCCTCTACCCGCAGCTTTCTGCCCCCGAGCAACCGTCGGTGAGCGCGTGGCTTGACCTGCTGTACGCCGAACTCGCTCAACTCGGCAACCGTGAGCGAGTAGTGGTGTGCCACTCCCTTGGCTGCGCCCTGTGGCTACGCGCCGCGCTCAGCCTGCCGGCGGAACTTCGGGTCATCCGGGTGCTGCTGGTGTCTCCGCTCGGCGACCACGCTTTTCAGCGCAGCCGACAGGAACGAGGCGTTTCGGCAGGATCCTGCCGACCCGCAACTCTTGGCCGCGGCGTCGGAGAAGCTGCCACGGGTCGTCATCTAGGTGACCGACCCTTACGCACCTGGCGACCCCACGGGATGGAGCACCGCGCTCGGGCTCGAATATGACGTGCTGCCTGCGGCTGGTCACGTCACGCCCCAGGACGGATACGGACCGTGGCCAGCGGCACTTGCTTGGTGCCTACGCGAAGAGATGCCGATCTTGCCCACGGCCTCGGCAGCACGGTAGGTAGCGGTCGTCATGGCCCGTCCGACGCCGGGTGCTGCCTCCGTACGGCGGCCCAGCTCACGAGCGCTGCGAACGTGCCGTTTAAGACCTTCGACCTGACGCTCATCTACGGCGCAACTCTGGCCTGACATGTGAGCCGGTGAAGCTGCTTTGAGCGGATGGTTCCAATCCGCACGGCAGCGCGAGCGTCACCGCACATCCGAGCGTGATCGTCACGGGCGTAAAGAATGGCGGAGCCCGCGAGCCGAAGGTCGTCTTTATCGTCGACCGCTTCTGGACTAATGCGCGTCAGAAGGCGGTGACGACGATAAATGCGCCACTTGTCGGCAAGATCGGCGGATGGTGGCATTTCTGCGCCGCACTTCCGTCCGTGGCCCGTCATGCACGGCTAATGCTCCCTGTAGCGAATGCTGCCGAGGCGGCATCGATCCAATCGATAGGATCATGACATGCCTCGAAGGCGCATGGTGGTGCTGCTTCTCGACGGCGTGCTGCCACTGGACTTCGCCATTCCGATGCATGTCTTCGCGCGCGAAGCGCCGGAGTTCTATGACGTGGTGACGTGCTCGGTCGGCGGCCTCGTGGTCGCTGTTGCCGGGGGAATGCAGGTCGTGGCTGATGGCGACACCTCGCTCCTGCGAACGGCCCAGATCGTCGTCGTGCCCGGATGGGCCAACGCCGCATCAGCACAGGTCGATCCGATCGCACTCGACGAGCTCCGCCGTGCGGCGTCGCGAGGCGCGCAGATGGTATCGATCTGTTCGGGTGCGTTCGCGCTCGCTCAGGCGGGGTTGCTTGCAGGGTTGCGAGTGACTACGCACTGGTCGCTCTGGGATGTCCTTGCCGAGCAGTTCCCGGACGTGACGATCGAGCGGGACGCGTTCTTCGTCGACAACGGGTCGGTGCTCACCTCCGGTGGTGTCACTGCCGGGGTCGACCTCGCGCTTCACATGCTTCGCAAGGACCTTGGTCCTGCGGTGGCCAACCATGTGGCCCGCAGGATCGTGACGCCGCTGAATCGGGAAGGCGGGCAAGGTCAGTTCGTTGAGGTGGCACCGGAACCTCCAGGAGACGACGTGATGGCCGCCGCTCAGCAGTGGATGCTGCACGAGCTGAGCCGTCCAGTGACGGTCGAGCAGATGGCTGGACATGTGAACCTGTCGGCGCGAGCATTCCATCGACGATTCCGCGCCCACACCGGGACGACACCTCTGGCGTGGCTCCAGCGGCGCCGCATCGAGCGTGCGAAGGAACTGCTGGAGTCGACGTCCTTGAGTGTCGAGGACGTCGGCGCGATCACTGGGTTCGGTACGCCGGCAAACCTGCGCGCACAGTTCCGACGAGCCACGGGTCTCAGCCCGGCCGCGTACCGACGGCGTTTCTGGCACGACACCCCGCCTTAAACAATCGCCGCGGGCTGACCCCGCGCACCAGCGAACGATCCGCGCTGGCTCTCCACAGGCCGTGCGGCAGGATTCTATCGATTGGCGTCGTTCCTGTTGCTGTCGTACCGCACACGGCTGTCGAACAATCGAATGGACGGGTCCTGGCAGCTGTCCACAGCGGCCGGTTTCCTGATCCGACCCGATTCACGACCGAGGAGTCCACCGTGACCAACACCCTGCCGACCGCCGTCCTCATTCACGGAGCCCTGACCGACGCATCGGTGTGGCACGACGTGATTGCGCGGCTCACGCAACAGAGCATCCCGGTCTTCGCCCCCGCCCTTCCGATGCGTTCGTTCGACGGTGATGTCGCCTACGTGCGGGCCGCGCTGGACACGCTCGACGGGCCCCTCGTGGTCGCCGCACACTCCTACGCTGGGTCAGTGATCTCGGCACCGGCCGCACTCACTGAAGCCGTTCGCGCGCTCGTGTTCGTGGCCGCGTTCCAACCGGCGGCAGGCGAAAGCTCCGGCGAGCTCAACGGCAAGTTCCCCGGCACCCAACTGGTCCCAGAGAATCTGATGGTCCGTCGATATCCCGGCGGCAACGAGGTCTACCTTGCTGTCGACCGGTTTGCCGAGGTCTACGCCGCCGATGTCGAGCCCACGCACGCCGCGGTGATGGCGGCGGCGCAGCACCCGTTCGACCCCGCCACCCTCGATGGCACGTTCGCCGAGCCCGCCACCTGGACTAACCTGCCGAGCTGGGCAGTCGTGTCGACCTCCGACGTGTCGATCCCCACCGAGGCACTCCGGTTCATGGCGCGTCGGGCTGGCTCGACAGTCGTGGAGATCGACTCGTCCCATGCCGTCCCCGTCGCTCACCCCGACGCGGTGGCTGACGCGATCGAGGCGGCGGTAATTTCGCTGACCTCCAGGTGACTGCGTTGGTCATTCACTTTCGTTGAGCTTGAGACGCACAATCCAGGGCGTAGGTGCCATCGCGTGCCAGGTTGCTACACCCCTCTGCATGCCCGCAAACAAAGTTTCGGCATTCGCTGAAACCGATCGAGTTTGACTGCGTGCAAATTATCGCTGTCTGCGATGGTTCGGCTTTCGCGTGTAGTGAATTCGAGCAGAAGGAAGTGCGCGTCGGTGACGTCATTCTGTTGGGGGCGAATGTGCTGTGCGGCTGTGGCCCAGAGAGTCTCTGAGCGTCCGGGCCCATCAGCACGCCGCCGGAGCGCTCAAGGGGGCGAATGCCGGGAACCCGACGATGACGCGCTCGGACGCTCCGCGGAGGGCCTTTACCGTTCCCTCCGGTCAGGCCGGTGACGTGCCAGCCTTCGAGGCGGTGATGTCCGCATCCGCGTGTCCTGAGTTGGCCGGGGCAGGTTCCGGACCCGATCCAACGCTGTCCTGGCCCACCGCGCCTGCTCGGCGCGCGCCAGCCGGGCGCATCTTCGGCGCCGGGGAATCCGCGCAGTCATCCCGTCAGATCGACAACCGCCAATGGTGGGGGTGCCACGTGTGCGTGACGTGCCATTGCTTCCGCCTCCAGGTCAGGACGGTGGAGACTTGATGGTTCAGGCCGGGGAGTGCGGGGTCTAGCAGGCCTGCGGGGGACGGGATCCGGGGGGCGGAACTCGTTCAGAGCGTCTTGAGGTAGCGGAGCTGGACCTCGCTGTGGTGGGCGGCGCCTCCCTCGTGGTCGTTCCACGGGTAGACCTTGATCCGTTTGGGCCCTTTCCAGTGGTTGTGCGCGGCGAAGACGGTGGAGGGCGGGCAGGTCGCGTCCATAAGGCCGACGGAATGCAGCACGGGGACGTCGGTACGCGCAGCGAAGTTGACACCGTCCACGTAGGACAGTGTGCGGAAGGCCTGGTCCTCTGCGCCATGTTGGGTAGCGAGGAAGTCGGCGATCTCACGGTACGGGTTGCGGTCGGTGAGGATGACAGCCCTCCGAAAATGGGACAGGAACGGCGTGTCTACCAGCGCGGCTCTGACGCCCGGATAGAGCGCGGCGACGGCGGTGGCGATGCCTCCGCCCTGGCTCTCGCCCCGTACGACCAGCCGCGAGGCATCGATCGCCGGGTGGGCGGCGGCCGTGTCGACAGCGAGGACAGCATCGGTGATCACACGCCGGTAGTAGTACGTCTCGGGATCGAGCAGACCGCGGGTCACGAACCCGTTGCCTTCGGCATGGGTGCCGCCGTACGGATCCGGAGTGGCGCCTGCGGTACGGCAGTTGACCGCGCCTTGACCGCGGGTGTCCATGATCAGCGCAGCCCAGCCGGCGGCCGGCCACACGAGGTGTTCGTACGGCATGCCCCGCCCGTTGTTGTATCCGAGGTAGCTGATCACGCAGGGGTGCGGTCCTTTGCCTGCGGTTGTCGGCAGTAGGACCCAGGCCCGGATGCGGTGGCCGCCCCAGCCGCTGAAGACGCAGTTCTCAACTGTCACGGTGCTCAGCGCAGCGTCGTGCGGTTCGAAGTGTGGTGGGAGCGCGCGAGCGCGGGCCTCGTCCAGGGTGCGCTGCCAGAAGGCATCGAAGTCGTCCGGCTCGTCCCGGGCGGGTCGGTAGAGGCGCAGGTCGTCGAGGGGCAGATCGAAGAGCGGCACGGGAATCCTCCCGGTAAGGCGGCGCTGGATGGTAGGGGGGAGGTCTGTCGGAGGTCGGCTGCACAAGGTCCTTGCGAGAAGTCCGGGCGCCGGACGTGCGGGGGCGTCAGGCGCTCCGGGCGAATTCCTCGGGTGTGACCGCTCCGGCCACCGGTTCGCCCCCGAGATACCGCTCGACCTCGGCGACGGCGAATTCGCCGAGCCTGCGCAGTTCGCGGCCGCGGGACCCGGCCAGATGCGGGGTGACCAGCACGTTGGGCATGTGCAGCAGCGCATGTCCGGGCGGCAGTGGCTCGGGGTCCGTGACGTCGAGGACCGCGTCGAGCCGTCCCGTGGCACAGTGCCGGGTCAGCGCCTCGGTGTCGATGAGGGAACCTCTCGCCGTGTTCACGATGATGCCGCCGTCCCGGATGAGTGCGAGCCGCCGCTCCCCCAGCATCCCGGCGGTGGTGGGGAGCTGCGGGGCGTGCACACTCACCACGTCGCTTGCGGCGCACAGCGCGTCGAGATCGGTGAGTGTGACGCCGAGCGCGGCCGCGGTCTTCGGATCGAGGTACGGGTCGCAAACCAGTATCCGCACGTCGTAGGCCCGCAGCAATTCCATGACGAGCCGACCGACGCGGGAGGCGCCGATGACCCCGACCGTCAGCCGGTACCAGCCGGAGTCGCGGGTATCCTGCGCGGCGGGAAGTCCGGCCGCGAGCGCTCGGGCCTCGGTGAAGGCGCGCTTCGCGGCGAGCAGCATCGCGGCGACCGCGAATTCGGCGGTGGGCCTGGCGTTGGCGGAAGCTGCCGAGGAGACGGTCACGCCCTGGTCGAGCAACAGTGGGCTGACGAGCTGTTTGACCGATCCCGCCGTGTGAATCACCGCGCCGAGTCCGGGCGCGCGCCCGAGCAGTCCGGCGCCGAGGTAGGGCGCGCCCCACCCGGTGATCAGGATCTCCGCGGTGCGCAGGACGGGGTCGTCCAGGGCGCGCAGCACATGACCCGGGTCGCAGCGGACGCCGGCGCACAGCCGTTCCAGGGTCTCGGCCGGGAACAGTTCGGGGATCAGCCCGGGGTCGAGCGCGAAGACCGCGTGGGGCAGGAGCGCCATCGGGAAATGATGCCTTTCGGGAGAGGGAGATGGGTGCGTGCGGCGCCGTGCCGTTGTCCGTCTGCCGGGATGTGCGGGCGGGGCACGGCGCCGTGCGCCGATCAGACAGGAATGCCGGTGGCACTCGACAGCGCGGACCAGAATCCGCTCATCTGGGCGTCGGACAGGGCGGCGGAGAACGGGAACATGCCCCATACGTCGCCGCCGTAGTAGACGTTCGGGTACCAGCGGAAGTAGCCGATGTTGACATGGTTGTCGTACTGGAAGGTGATCTTGCTGGTCTGGGCTGTGGCGGTGGCGATCGGGACGCCGTCGACATAGGTCGACAGGGTGCCGCCACCTGCCCAGCGCACGGCGTAGATGTGCCAGGCGCTGGGGTCGATTCCCATGTCGAGGTCGGTCTCGCCGGTGAGCTGGAAGGTGCCGGCCGCGCCGCCCGACATCAGCAGGTACTGGGTGAGGTGCCAGCTCAGGAGCCGGTTCATCGACGCCTCGGTGGTCGGTTTGGCGACGGTGAAGCAGGTGAAGCCGGTGAGACCGTCGATCGGTGAGACGGCGTCCATCCGGTTGCCGGCGAAGCGGAGCACGGGTGAGTCGTTGAGGCCGCCGAGAACCAGTTGGGGGTAGTCGGCGGTGGAGGCGGGCAGTTGAGTGCCGCCGCTGCCTTCCTTGTTGGAGGTGACGACCGGTCCCGCGTGTCGGCCGCCGGGGCCCTGGTCGTACAGAGTGACGACGTTGACGGCGCTCGTGCCGGCCCACGCGGAGATCGCGGCGGTGTCCATGGCGTCGGTTGCGGTGAAGCCGAAGTTCTTGGTGGCGCCGTCCGAGGCGCGGCGCAGGGTTACCGCGTTGCCGATGTACGGGCTGTAGAGGCGTTGCGTCGCGAGGACGTTGAGGACGGTGGCAGGGTCGAGCGTGCTGTAGGGGTCGGTTCTGGTGGAGTAGCCGAGCGGTGTGGGGTCGCTCAGGCCGGAGCTGTTGGTGCAGCCGATCGTGTACGTCGCGGTGCCCGGGGCCTTGTAGGTGAAGGTGGCCAGGCCGTTGAAGCCTGCGGGCATGGTGAGGGACGCAGGGCTGAAGGTGCCGCCCGCGGCGTTGTCGGTGGGGACGATCGTCAGTGCGGATGTGTGGTAGCCGCGGTAGTCGGCGGTGAAGGCGGTCGACGCCTTTCCCTTGGCGCCGCGCTGCGGACCGGACAGGTAGAGCATCGTCGGCGCGGCGGCGCCGGTGTATTTCTCCAGGACGGCCATCTGTACGGTGTCGCGACCGTCGGCCTGTTGTTCTATGCCCATGGGGTAGTTGCGGAACCAGGCGCCGGCCGCCCAGTAGGTGACGCCGATGCCCTTGGTCCGGCAGAATGCGAGGGTCTTGTCGAGCGTGGTCAGCCAGTTGGGGTCGGTATTGGCGGTGCCGACCTCTCCGATGTGGCCGTAGTGCCCGTTGGCGACGAGCCAGTCGGCGAAGCCGGTGATGCGCTGCACCCCGATGTCGGTGGTGAGCGGCGCGGGCGGGGTGTGCAGGGCGTCGCCCGCGGCGACTTCGGTGGGCCAGTCGAAGTGGATGCCGGAGGAGTCGCGGTCGAAGTAGACGTGTGCGGAGTAGACGAGGTTCTTGCCCGGATCGTTGATCGCGAGGGCGCCGTTGACGGCCTGCCAGCTGGCGGCCGAGGACCAGTGGTCGCCCTCGCAGAAGATCGCGGTGTGTTTGTCCACGGCGCGGATCGCGTCGACGGCGGCCTGCGCGGCGGTCGGCCAGACCGTGGCGTCCGGCATGGCGTTGGGCTCGTTCATCAGGTCGTAGCCCGCGACGCCCTTGCGTCCGGCGAAGACGGTGGCGAGCCGGGTCCACAGGTCGGCGAAGTCGGCGACGGTGACGGCGCTGCTGCCGATCTTGTCCGGGCCGTACGAGCCGAAGGTGTGCACGTCGAGGATGAGTGACTGGCTGTGGCTGCCCGCGTGGTCGACGAGCGTGGTGACGAAGCCGAGATAGGTGGCGTCGAGGTCGCCGCCGAGCGCGGGCTGCATGCGCTGCCAGTTGAACGGCAGGCGGACCACCTTGATGCCGTGCGCGCGCAGATAGTCCAGTTCCGTGGTGGTGGGCACCGCGTAGTCGGTGCGCGGGACGCCGGGGACGGCACCGCTGTTGACCTCGAGGCCGGAGAGGTTGGCCCCGGCGTAGAACGCGGGTGTGGCGGCACGCGCCTTCGGGGAGAACACACCGCCCAGCGCGAGCGCCGCGGCGGTGGCGCCGCCCACGGTGAGCAGGCCGCGGCGGCTGACGCCGTCGGCGAGCGGGACGGCGGGGTGGGAGTCGGCTGCTGACATCCGGTCGTGTGCGGTCATGACTGCCTTTCCGTACGGGTGACGGGTGGGGGCTCGGCCGGCTCGCCGAGCCCTGGCTCAGAGGTCCGTGGGGGCTTGGTCGGGTTCCGGTACGGGATACCGGGTGGCGTTATGCGGCGCGCCGGAACGCGAGCGTGTGCTCGGCGGTGGAGGCGGGGCGCCGGGCGGACAGCACCAGGCGGTGCAGCAGCGGTCCCCAGACCTGTTCGAGAAGCGGATCGTCGATCACGACAGGCTCGATGTGGGCGTCGAACTCCGTCCCCTGCCAGACCAGTTCGAGCCGCGCGTCGTCGCCGACGATGACGGCCCGGCCGGAGTTCATGAGGGTCAGGTCGCCGCTGAGCAGCAGATGCAGCGCGAGCGCACCGGGCGGCGCGGTCGTCTGCCAGGCGTCGTGCACACTGATCCGTCCGGCGGCACGGTCCAGCCGGAAGGTGCGCCGCCAGGTGTGCAGCGCCGCGACGTCCGGGTAGGCGCCGGCCAGGTCGAGCCCGAGCGTGACGGTGTCCTCGCCGGACATGTACTCCACCGCGCGGGAGCGGTGGTGCGAACCGGCGGCCTGCTCGACGCCGTTGACCAGGGGCACGTTGTGGTATCCGCTGCGCATGGTCCAGATGCCGTAGCGGTCGGTGGGGTCGAAGGTCTCCCTCCGGTACGTGCCGACACCGGCGTCCACCACCAGCGGGCGTCCATCGAGGCCGACGATGAACGAGCCGACGTCGTTGTGATTGTGGCTCTCGTCGTTGTGGCCGCCCTTGGCGGCGAGCAGCAGGCCGTCCGTGGTGCCCTGCCGGTGCCGGGCGATCAGCATTTCCGTATCCGGCAGCCACGTCTGGGCGGGAAGCGCGAAGGCCGCGGGCGGCGCCTGCACCCACTCCGTGTCGAGCAGGTCGTCCAGCACGCGGCGCAGGACGATGCCCTCGTACGCGGGCACCGCGGGGTCGCCGTCGCCGCGCAGCGCACGGGCGTGCGCGATGACGTCCGGCGCACCGACCCGACGGCCGAAGCGGTGCAGCAGTCCACAGGCACCGCCACCGCCGCGCGCCGGGCCGTCTGCGAAGTTGACCACCCAGCCGTTGCCGAGCGAGGCGACGAGCGGATAGCGCGCCATGGCCCGCAGCAGCGGGTGCCCGAAAACGCCCTCGTCGTCACCCGTGGCGGCCGCCAGGGTCTCCAGGCATTCGAAGAGGCTGCCCGCCGCGCGCCACCAGTAGCGCAGGCCCTCGTCGCAGCCGCCGTCGGCGGGCTGACCTGTTAGAAAGTGGTCCAGGCCGCGCAGCACCCGGCGCACCACGGTGTCGAGAGCGTCGTCCGATTCGGCGCAACGCAGCGCGGCCAGCAGCAGATTGGAGTGGATCCACGGATTCCAGTTGTTCGCGGGCACCGTGCTGCCGTCGTACCAGCCGAGGTCGGTACGTTCCAGATACGGCCGCAGCACCCGCTCTCGGACCTGCTGGTGCACTCGGCGGCGCAGGATCGGGTCGTACGCGTCCAGGTCGTCGGCGAGTATGCCGTCGGTGAGGACCAGCAGGGCGGCTGTCTCGGCGGCGAACAGGTCGATCTGCGGCCGCTCGGGGTCGTTGAGCGGGCGGTCCTCGGTATACGTGCGCGGGTCGTGGGCGGGCAGGCACCAGGTGGACTCCTCGCACAGCAGCCACAGTCCGTCCACGATGTCGGCGAACAGCCGCTCGCGCCACGTGGGTTCGGTCTCTGCCGAGGCGGGCTCGGTCACCGCGGCGGCGAGTACGTCCCAGGCCAGCCGGTCGCGACGGGCGAAGTACGGCCGCTCGTAGGCCGTGCGGTCGCCGTCCTGCCGGAATCGGGCGAAGAGTGAGGCGGGAAGAGCCGTCCACGGTTCGTCGAGGTGGCGCGCGGCGGCGCGGACGATGCGTTCTCGTGTGACGGGCGGCACGACGTCCCACGCGGCGCGGTCCGAGGAAGCGGGAGCGGGGGTCCAGCCGAGCGGCAGCGGTCGGCCGAAGTGCCTGGCGAGTACCGGTCGCGGCGTCGCCGGGGCGGCGTGCGGAGGGGTCATGATCTGCTTTCTGAGCGGGCGCGAGGATGCGCGCGGTGCGGGAGGGCGACGTCGTCGTGCGGACGGGGGTCAGCCCTTGACGGCTCCGGCGATGGCGGAGACGACATGCCGCTGGGCAAAGGCGAAGACCAGCACGATCGGCAGCAGCGAGATCACCGAGCCGGCGCACAGCACGCTCCAGTCGGTCGAGGTCTGCCCGATGAAGGAGTAGAGCCCGACGGAGATGGTCTGCCGTTCCGGCCGGCCGAGGGTGAACACCAGCGGGATCAGGAAGTCGTTCCAGGAGCTGATGAACACGAACAGGCCGAGCGAGGCCAGCATCGGCCGGGCCAGCGGCAGTGCGATCCGGAAGTAGAGCTGGTGGAAGGTGGCGCCGTCGACCATGGCGGCTTCCTCGACGTCCTTGGTGACGGTGCGGAAGTACCCCATGAACATGAAGGTGTTGAACACCATGGCGTTGGCGACCTGGACCAGCACGACCGCCCAGATCGAGTCGAGCAGACCGAGGTGGTTCACCAGGTCGTAGACCGGGATGATGGTGTAGCCGCGTGGCAGGAAGAAGGTCACCGCGATGACCGCGAGCAGCGCGCGCCTGCCGGGGAATTCGGTCCTGGCGAGCACGTATCCGGCCGCCGAGGAGAACAGCAGGGTGAAGAAGACCGTCGCGACCGTGATGAGCACGGTGTTGACGAAGTAGGTGCCGATGCCCGCGCTGTTCCAGGCGTCGACGAAGTTGTGCCAGCGGTATTCGTGCGGGATCAGGCCGAGGCCGGAGTCGAGGAAGCCCATGTCGGTCTTCAGCGCGCCGGACAGACCCCACAGCAGCGGATAGATCCATGCGAACGCGGACAGCAGCAGCGCCACGTGCGGCAGGGACCGGCCGAGGGCGGGTCCGCGGCGCTGCCGGGCCGGCACCGTGCGGGGCGTCCGGGCGATCGGCGGGGTGGTGGAGGCCATGGGTCAGTCAATCCCCTTCTCTTACGCCGCGGGCCGCGTTCCTGCTGGCGCGCACCCGGCGCAGCAGCAGCGCCTGCGCCACGGTGATGACCATGAGGATCAGCCCGTAGAAGAACGCCGCGGCCGACGCGAAGCCCACATTGGGCTGCACGGTGATCCCGGCGCCGCCCGCGGACAGCCCGCCGCCGAAGGCCTGCTGGTAGATGTAGGTGTTGACCACGCTGGAGGCGTAGTACGGTCCGCCGCCGGTCAGCACCTGCACCAGGTCGAAGACCTGGAGGCTGCCGAGGACGGCGAGGAAGAGGATCATCAGACCGACCTCGCGCAGCCCCGGCAGTGTGACGTGCCAGAACTTGCTCCATGCGCCGGCGCCGTCCAGCGACGCCGCCTCGTACAGTTCCTCGGGGATAGACTGGAGTCCGGCCAAGAAGTACACGAGGTTGTAGCCGAGGGTGTTCCAGATGCCTATGCCGATGACCACCCACATCACACTGTGCGGGTCGCCCAGCCAGTCGACCTGATGGTCGATCACGTGCGCCCTGATGAGCCGGGTGTTAATGCTGTCGCCGAAGTTGCTAAGCAGGAGCTGGAAAATCACCGCGATGATCGCCGGAGACATCACCGCGGGGAGGAAGAACACCGACCGGTAGAAGGTGGAGAAGCGCAGCCTCTTGTTGTTCAGCACCACGGCGAGGACCAGCGCGAGAGCCAACTGGACCGGCACCACCACCGCGGCGTAAAGGAAGGTGTGGCCGAACGATCGCCAGAAGACGCCGTCGTGGACGACCTGGCGGAAGTTCGCGAGTCCCACGTAGTGGTCCGGCGAGCCCACGCCGTTCCACTGGAAGAGCGTGTACACCAGTGACGCGCCGATCGGATACAGCGTGAAGGCGCCCACCAACAGGACGAACGGCATGAGATAGAGGTACGACCAACGGCCGGCCCTGAGACGGGCGCCGATGCCGGGGCGGGGGCGGCCCGGGCGCCGGCCGACAGTCCGGCGCGGCGGCCCCGCGACGGGCGGTGGACCGCCGGTGGATGCGCGTACGAGGTTCTCCGTCACTTGGGGTACTCCGGAATGTCCCACTTGTAGGGCTTGGTGGGATCCCAGTCGGCGAACACCCAGTCGGCGGCACTGATCTTCAGACCGCGCTTCTGTCCGTCCTTGATTCCCGCGTCCAACGCGGACTGGCTGCGTTCGCCGAGCGAGGTGAGCGCGCCACTGATGTCCTTGATCTGTCCGCTGTAGACGCCCGCGACGAAGGCGCCGAGGTCCGGCTGCACCGGAGCGACCACAACGCCCGAGGCGGCGGGGTTGCGGATCCAGGGCTGCGGTCCGGGCAGTGACAGATCCTGGAGAGCCACGTATTCGGCGAACGGCTTGAACCTGATCGCGTCCGACGCATTGGCCTCCGGATGCGCGGACAGGTCCTCGCGGTACTTCTGCACCCACCGGACCGCCGCGGCCTTGCTGTGCCACCAGGAGAACCACTGCCAGGCTGCGTCGGGGTGCTTGGTCCGGGCATTGATGCCCATCAGCGCGCTGCCTGGTGTGCGGTAGAAATACGCTTTGTGCGTCTCGTCGGGACCGACGAGCGTGGTGACGCTGTAATCGGTGAATCCGTGCGCGGTCCATTCCGCTTCGTTCCACACGCCGCCGACGGTCATGCCGAACTTTCCGCGCTCGAAGTACGCGCGGGCGATCTCGTCGGAGACGCTGAGCGAATTGGGATAGAAGTAGTCCTTCTTCTTCCATTCCATGATGAGATTGGTCAGGTCGGCATAGTTGCGGTCGGTGCCATAGGTGTACTTGCCGACCCGCAGATCCAGGCCGGTGGAGCCGCCGGGGCTGCCCGCGCCGCGGATCAGCACGTCGAACCACCAGGCGAAGAGGTTGGTCGAGCCGTTGCCGAACCCGAGGCCGTAGGTCCTCCCGCCGCTCCTGCGGACAATCGCGTCGGCGGCGCGGCTCATGTCGTCCCAGGTCCTGGGCACCTGGACCGAGCCGTCGGCGTTCGTCAGACCGGCGTCGCGGAAGACCTTGTTGTTGACGAAGAGCTGGTTGGGCGGGCCGGAGCCGACGAAGGGCGCGCTGTAGATCTTGCCGTCGAAGACATTGAGTCCTTCGACGAAGGAGTACGCCGGGAAGGTCCGCACCCACTCGGCGGTTGCGTACTTGTCCAGCGGCAGCAGCCAGCCCTTCTGCACCTGCTGGTTGATCGGCACGGTCTGCTTGGTGAGGAAGAAGGTGTCCGGGGTCCTGCCGCTGCGCTCGGCGAGATTGAAAAGATTGTCGTAGCCGGCCTGGGCGTTCTTCGTCCGGCGTACGTGGATCTCCGGATGCGCCTTGCCGAAGAGCGCAAGTTCGTTCTTCACCCAAGGCTCCTGCGAGTCGTAGAAGTCCCAGTGGGTGAGAGTGGTGCCGCCGCCGCTGCCGGACGAGGAACTGCATGCGCTGAGCGCACCGCCCAGCGTGGCGGCACCGCCGAGCACGGCGGCCGACCTGAGCAGGCCGCGCCGGGTGAGGAGGGTTCTCGAAGGGTCCGTCGCGGACATCGTCTCTCTCCAGACTTAATCGATTAACACGATGAGCAGGGCCATCCCCGACAGGCGAAGGAAAGGCACGCGAATGGCGTTCACGCACCCGCGGCGGTGAACTCGCGCTCCACACACGCGGATTACCCGGGTACGGTGTCGGCGCGTACGTGCGGCTCAATCGGATCGGCCTCGCAGCCGACTGGCTTGTGTTACGGTGATGAAACACCTTAAAGCTTTAAGACGCAAGGGGTCCGGCATGGTTTTCCCCGCGGAGCATCGCGGGGGCTCGCACAGCCGGACGCCACCACATATCGCCCTTCCCACATCACAGGAGCGTGCGGGCATGGCCCCCAGGCGAGAGCCGAAACGCGCCACGATCAACGACATCGCGCGACAGGCGCAGGTGTCCACCGCCACCGTCTCGTACGCGCTCAACGACCTGCCCGGGGTGAGTCAGGAGACCAGGCGGCGCATCCTGGAGATCGCCGACCGGATGGGCTGGCGGCCCAACAGCTCCGCCAGGGCGCTGCACCGCTCGCGGGTCGACGCCGTCGGCATCGTGCTCGTCGGCTCCAACCAGGTCAAGGGCGTGCTGCCGGAGTTCCTGCTGCGCTTCCTGCCGGGCATCCAGGAGGAGTTGGCGAGCCGCGACATCCTCCTGATCATGCACAACGTCGCGGATCTCGCGACCGCCAACCGCACGTACCAGAGCTGGCGCGACGAGCGGCGGGTGGACGGCGTGCTGGTGCTCAACCCTTACCAGGACGACCCGCGGCTGCCGTTCCTCGAACAGATCGGTCTGCCGGCCGTCGTCATAGGCGACACCCGGGAAGTCTCCACCATCCCGTCGGTGTGGACCGACGACGAGTCGGCGATGAATCTCGCGGTGGAGCATCTCGCCGGACTCGGCCACCGCCGGATCTGCCGGATCGGGGTCCGCTCCCAGTACCGGCACTCACTGGCCCGCGAGCAACTGTTCCGCGGTGCCATGGAACGGGTCGGTCTGCGGGCCGACTTGATGGGCTATCACCACAAGTCGGACCCGGCCGAGGAGGACGTGCTCTCCCGCTGGCTGCGCTCTGACGACCCGCCGACCGCCCTCATCCACGAGGATCCCACGCTCGCGGTGGAGACGATGTTCGATCTCCAGCATCGCGGAGTGAACGTGCCGGGCGACCTGTCGATCATCGGCTGGGACGACTCCGTCCTCTCCGATGTCGTCCGGCCCGGGATGACCACCCTCCACCGCGACCTCTTCCAGTACGGAATGGTGGCGGCCCGCCAACTCGTTCTGCTGGTCGACGGCGAGGAGGCCAGCCATCTGCGGGGCACCACCACCGAGTTGCTCGTCCGCGGCAGCACCGCCGCGCCGCACGCATGACCGGCGCAGCAGGGGCGTGGTATTTCCCTGCATCCGCGAAAAGCTGACGTGTCGATCATGCAAGGAACCAGTGACAACGACGTCCGTGGTGGGCGCTAGGCCCCATGCGATCGGAAATTTCACAACAGGCCCTATATGCATAGTGACCTGTCAACGAGTGTGGAATGGCGGGCTACGCCGAGGACAGTGCCTCCGTGCGCCCTGCGCATGCGCTCCCGCGGGCCTGCCGCGCGGGCGTATGCCTGGAGGGAGGGAGGGGGGCGGGCTGGTCGCCGATGTGGACCGGCTAGGCCCCCGGAGGGAGTGCCGTGGAGATCTACGAGGTGGATGCGGAGCGTCCGAACCCCTATCGGGGGAAAGTGGAGAGCACTTACGACGACCCGCCATGGATGTGGGAGGCCGCGCTCGGACCGGACAATCTCCTCTTCCAGTTCGGGCTGTTCGGCGCGTCGGAGCTTGCGGCCGGCCCTGGGCCGGGTTCGGTGGGGCCGTCCGAAGTGCGGCACTTCGAGCAGCAGCTGGAGATCGCCGGCCTCAGGAAGGCCCGGGGGAGCGACGTGCGGCGCATCTTGGACCTGGGAAGCGGCTGGGGATTTCTCACCGGGTATCTCGCCGAACAGTTCCCCGGCGCCCGCCGGGTGGACTCGGTGAACGTCAGCCGTCGGCAACTGGAGGCCGCGGCGGCGCGCCTGGCCGGATCTCCCGCCGCGGAACGTATCCGGCTGTATCTGTGCGACGGCCAGGACATCGGACTTCTGCCGGAGCCGGAAACGCCGTACGACCTGGTGGTCGTACGCGGCGTGTACACGCACTTCCCCGACGAGGTTTTCGAAGCGTCCGCGGCGGCCGTCGCCGCACGGATGCGGCCCGGCGGCCTCCTCATCATCTCCGACACCCTGTACAAGACGGACATCTCCCAGTACCGCTCCCCGGTGACGGACACGGTGGACCGGCTGGCCTGCGGCCATCGCAAAACGCCCGCCTACTTCCTGTCGGTGCTGGAACGCAGCGGGATGATGCTGGAGGACATGAGGGTCATGCCGAGCAACCGCGAAGTGATCCACTGGTTCGGCAAGGTGCGGGCGAATATCGACGCCCGGTTCCCGGAGGGTGTGCGGGGACCGATCGGTGAGCTGCGCGAGATGTGCGACAGCTTCTCCACGACTCTCGCCGCGGACCAGGCTTGCGTGTGCAGCGTCATCACCCGCCGGGCACCGGATCCCGGCCGCTTCGAGAGAAGCAAGCGTATGGAGACGGAGCGATGACCGGGGAGACAAGTCCGGGGGCGGGGCCAGCCCGGGGATTCCCGTGGCCGCGCGCGCACGCGCTGGACCCGCCGGAGGAACTGACCCACCTGCGGCAGCAAGGCGGCGTAGCCGCCGCCCTGCTGCCGGATGGCACGCACGTGCATCTGGTGCTGGGCTATCACGAAGCACGGCAGGCGCTGAGCGATCCGCGCCTCAGCCGCGAGTCGCTGTCCCGCAGCGAGCCCGGTGAGCTGGTCGCGGGCACCGTCCGTCGCCCAGCGACGAACGGCGAGGAAGCGGTGACGGGGGCGGGGGCGACGCCGTACGGACTGGTGCTGAGCATGCTGTCCCCGCGGGGGGCCGAGCGGCTGCGGCCGGCCACGCGGCGGGAGGTGGGCCGGCTGCTGGACGCGATGGACGAGGCCGGCCCACCCGCGGACCTGATCGCGCACCTGGCCCGGCCGCTGCCCGCCGTAGTGACCGGGGAACTGCTCGGGGTTCCCGCCCAGGACCGGACCTGGGTGCAGCGGCTCGCATCCTCCACGGTGGTGTTCGCTCCCACCGCGGAAAGCCGCGGTGCGGTCGCGGAACTGCGCTCCTACTTCCGCGAACTCCTCGCGGAACCGCCCTCGACGGGGCCGGCCGGGCCGGAAAAGCCCGGCATGATCGGACGGCTGGCCGGTGCCCGGCGCCGCGACGGCACCCGCGTACCGGTCGACGACCTGGTGACGATGCTGCTGCGGATCGCCGCGGCGGGCGGCCACTCCGTCCAGGTCAGCCTCGGCAAAGGTGTTCCTCTGCTGCTGCGCGACCGGTCTGTATACGCCGCGTTCACCGAACCCGGTCCGGCCCGGGACGGGCTGGTGGAGGAACTGCTGCGCCGCACCGCTCCGGCACCCACCGCACTGCCCCGGCTCGCCGTCGAGGACGTACACCTCGGCGGCAGGACCCTGCCGCGCGGCTCGGTCGTACTGATCAGTCTGGAGTCCGCCAACCTCGATCCGGCCCGTTACCCGGACCCCGATCAACTACGGCCAGAGCGCGGAGACAAAAGACACCTGTCCTTCGGCGCCGGCTCCAACTACTGCGTGGGCGCGGCACTGGCACGCATGGAACTGACCGAGGCCCTCACCGGGCTGTCCCGCCGATTCCCCACCCTGCACCTGGCCGTCCCCGAAGACGCCGTGCGGCTGCGGGAAGGCGGCATCGCCCCGGACCCCCTGGAAGTGCCGGTCCGGTGGTGACTGCCGGTCAGTTCCTCCCGGTCCTTTCCCGGGCGGCCGGGTCGTGGAGCCACCACCAGCCCACTGGGCCCCACGCATCCCCCGGGATACCGCCTCCCGCGCCGGTGCGGAGCGCGGCCGGGTCCTCGCTCACCCGCACCACAGCACCAGCCTCCTCGCGGTAGCGCCGGGAGCCGACGGCCCAGTCCACCCCTCCACGCACCAGCCGCTCCAGCATCCCCACATACCTCTCCACCTCACTCCCTCGCTCGTCGAGCACACGACGACGAACGCGGAGGAACAGGCCCATCACCTCATCACGCAGAAGCAGGGCCAGCTCCACCGACGCGTCGAAATCCATCCCGAAGGTGCGCGACACCACATCGATGGCGTTGTGCCCGTCACCACCCGCCCGCTTTTCCCTGCTCCACGACAGCAGCCCGGTGTCCCAGGACAGCAGCCAGCACGCCATCTCCGTCAGCGCCCGGACGCCGCGGTCCGCGCGCACCCGCCCCGGAACGCCGTACCCCTCGACCAGAGGGGACAGCACCGTCCACGCCTCCCCGCCGCCACTGACGAGAACCAGCGAGGAGTATTCCCCCAGCTCCGGCGTCCTCCCCCCGGCAACATTGCCCGACTTCCACGCCTCGGCGAGGAACCAGCCCCGCATCGACGCGGCCCAGGCCGCGACCTGCTCCGCCGGCCCGAACCCTTCCAGCCTGACCCTCAAGTCGTGCAGCGCGACCCCATAGCGGTCACCGAACACCGCTTCTTCGGGCACCTCCACCGAACGCTGAAGCAACCCCAGGACACGGACGAACCTCTCCGGGGAACGGCCCAGTTCGCCTTCGTCGCAGTACTCGTCATCGAATGCCACGTTCCATGTCGCGAAGTCGGCGGCCAACTGGAGCTGCTCCCGGTCCGCCTCCGGGGCCAGATATCCCCCCAGCACCCCGCACCCCGCACCCACCAGCCGCTCCCGGTGCGCCGCATCCGCGTACAGACCGAACCGGTCCAACCATGCCACCGACGCTGCCTGTGCCTCACCGGCCGCGCCGTTCAGCCGGGTAGGAAACGGCAGGTACAGCACCACACCGTCCAAACCCATATCTCTCACCCTCCGCCCAACACGACTCGCCCAAAACCGGGATACCCACCCGCCACACCGCCTAGCGCTCCGCGCGGCATGGCGCGGCGATCGACGCATACACGCCGGCGACCGGCCTTGCCAGGGGCTGAGCGAGCGGTAGCCAGCCTGTATCCGGTTCCACACCGCGGTCTACTGCTCGTGCCTGACGGATCCCCTCGCACCGTGGGAGAGCTGCGAGGGGATCGTCGTGCGGCCGCTCGTGGCTCCGAAGCCGAAAGCGGGCGAGGCCCCGAGCAGGACGGTCGTCTCGCCCCCGGCAGGCGCGTCCTGGAGCGGGACGGCGTCCGCGTCCGGTCCGTGCGAGACGCGGACGCTGCCCGAGTCGGTGGTGAGCACCGGGGATCGGCAGTCCCCGCCGGTTGAAGGACATCACGTGCGGCGGTCAGCGCATGCTGCCGGTCGCGAAGTTTTCGTAGTGCCGCATGTGCGGCGGCAGCCTCGCCTGTTCTTTCACGACGTCCCTCCGGCCCTCGTGCGGTCTCGCGGTCCGCTCCCGCGCTCTGGACCGCGTCGGTCTCCGACTGCCGGCGGTATCCCTTGAGCGCCGCTGGACCGGACCGGTGTTCGGATCGCGGGCTCGCCGCCGCGGGCGCCGGCTCCTCCGCGGCGCCGGGTTCCGGGCGGGCGCGGACGGCGCCGGACAGCGGGCACTCCGCCCGTACGTAGAACCAGCCGTCGCGGCTCAGCACAGTCATCGAGCCGCCGACCGCAGCCATCCGTGCGGCGAGGTTGTCCAGGCCGGAGCCGCGCCGCCGCGCGCCCGCGGCCTCGGGATGGGCGGCCGGGACCGCGTAGTCGGGGTTCCGGCGGGCTGTCCGGCGGATTGGGCTGCGGCCGTCATTCGAGTGCGCCGCAGCCGAATCCGCCGCCGGAGCCGGACGAATTGAAATCGGAGCCCGAGTAGTCGACGCCGGTTCCGTCGAATCCCTGGGCCGGTCCGCCGATCCCACCGCACAGTAAGATCACTGCGTTCCGGCCTCTGCTCACCCTTCCGGAGCTGACTGGATGCGTTGTCACATTCGACGGCCATGCACAGTTCAGCGGCCACGCGGCCGGCGGCAGCCGTTCAGCCAGGCAAGTGTTCTTCCGACCGCCGAGCGGTGCCGGTCCAAGCGGGCGGGCGGCTCGATGCCGCGATAGGCGTCGGCGAGCCGGCAGAGGTACTCGGTGTCGCTGGCGAGATCGTGGCCGCCCACCGCGACGGTTTTAGCTGAACGCAGTGGTATGCCCTTTTCCCGGGAATGCAGGGCGGCGGCGATCTCGGCGGCTTCCCGCTGATCATCCTCAAGTCCGTCGGCGTCGTCACCGGCCGGGAGGTAGGGGCGTAACGCGAGCAGACCGTCGCGGATTTCGATCACTCGCCGGTACAACTGCAACCGCGTGACGAAGAGAGGGTTGCCCCCCAGCAGGCCCGGGGGTTCCAGTGCGATGGCGGGTTCGGCCCGGTAGAGGGCGAACCACAGCGGGCCGAGCCGCCGGTAGCGCCGGTACCGGCGCGTCCACTCGGCGACGGCCGGCACCGCGACACCGGCGAGCACCAACAGATGGGCGGCAGCGGGAAGTGCCTGGCTCATCAGGAAGCCTCTTCCCAGCGGGAAGCCGACGGGAGTTCGGGCGGAGATCGCGACGAGGGTCTTACTGGTCGTGTAGCAGGCCGCCGCGCCGATGCCGGTGACGACCAGGCCGAGACCGACGTGCAGTGTCCGGTCCGGCGTGTGCAGCGCGTCCCGCAGGCAGAGCTGCGCGATGACGGCGAACTCGGGCAGCTGCGCCACGGCGTAGGCGATGCAGTACTCCATGACCCATGGGGACTGCGGGTACAGGTTCGGCGTGAGAGCGAACAGGAGGCACATCACGGTACCGGCGAGGACCGTCCACGCCGTGTGCACGCGGGCGCGCGCGTTGTACCCGTGCAGCCGCAGCAGGATCTGGGCCCCGGCCCAGAGGGCGGCGAGCATGGAGAGGTGGCCGACGAGCCGTTCGATGCTGTGCAGACCCACCGCGCGCGTGAAGGTGATGACGCCAGGGGTCAGGGCCGTCTGTGAGACGGCCAGGCCGAGCACGCAGAGCCGTACGAGCCGTCGGCCGGGCGCCGGCCCCGGCCGCAGCCACAGGAGCATCCCCCAGGTGAGCAGGACCGGACCATAGTGGAGCACCACCTCACCCACCGTTGCCACCGTTCTCCAGGGCGGACCGGAGGCGATCGGCGGCGGAGTCATTGTCATCGTGACGCGCCGGGCGGACGTGCTGGGCGAGCAGTGACGCCAGGAACTCCGCCTCCTGCTCCTCGACGCTGGAGTAGCCGGTACGGCCCAGTACCCGGCGGATCATGTCCGGGTCGAGCTTGGGCAGCAGGAGCCGGGCTTGCTCGGCGGGGCTGAGTGTGGCGGGGTAGTGGTCGCACAGCATGTGACCGATCTCGTGCAGCACGATGTGGTTCTGGTGCGGCGCGGTCGTGTGCTGTTCGTAAGCGATCAGATCAGCGGTGTCGGTCGCAATCCACAACCCGCACACGTCGAACAGGTCGGGCACGGGCAGCCGCCGGATCGGCCGCCCGCGCCGTGCGCTCAGTTCAGCGCACAGGGTCGGGACATCGAAGGGATCCGGAAGTCCTAAGTCCCGGAGCACCTCGGCGCAGCGCCGCCGCACCTTTCGCCGACGCGGCCCGATCATCGGTCCGGGTCGTCCGAGAGGTCCGGCAGTCCTTCGAGTTCGCGGACGCGCTCGACGAGATCGCTGATCGTTTCGAGGCTCTTCGCCGACAACCCTCGCGCGCGCAGGGCGATCTGCAGTACCGGCGCGCCGCGCAGCGCGCTGAGCAGTGCGAGCTCGGCGTCGATGCGCTCGGCCTCGGCGTCGTCGAAGAAATATGCCGCGGGGACGCCGAAGAACGTGGCGAGTGCTTCCAGGTGACGTTTGGTCGGGTTGTCACGAAGGCCCTTGCGCAGCTGCCACAGGTAGGTCGAGGAGATGGTGGGACCGCCCTGAGCCCTGATCGCTTCGGCGACCTCGTCGAACGTGTACTCGTCGCCGTCGGCCGGACGCACCACGCTGAACAAGTGGTCGAGCTTGGCCGCCAGCGCGCCTCTGGCGATGTCGCCTGTCATGGGGGCATGGTACTCGGGGCACACGCGGAAAACTGATGTGAAGAGAAGTCGGCAATTCTCATCCACACCAGTTGACGGGCTCGGTGGTGCCCGTTACGGTCATGCCCGTCCCGCAGATCCACGGCGACGGCAGGGGGAACGGACGCCTGCGGATCGCTGTGGGCCCCGGGCCGATACGGGGGCGCCCGGGGCCCACAGCCGTACGACCGCCCCCGTGATGTCCTTCCCGTTTACTCGAAGAGACTGGGAGTGGTGGTCATGGTGAGGTTGCAGGACACGCCAAAGGTGAAGAGCCGCACGAGGAAGGTCGGCCAGACCGTGACCGCAGTCGCGGCGGTTGCCGGGGCGATGGTCCTCGCAGCACCGCCCGCCTCCGCCGCCTCCGCCGCCGTCGATCTTCGGTATACGGCGAGCTACTACGTAGGCACGGCCAGCTGGTCCAACCGGTCGGTCACCATCGACGCATCATCGTTCAAGGCCACCGGGTGTCGGCGAGTCTACGCGGCCGCGTGGGCGGGCAGCACCCGGCTGGACTTCAGGAGCACCAGCACATGGTGCAACAGATCCGGGCCGGCGGACTTCCACCTCACAGCGGACGTCGTCGGCGGGTCCGACAACATCTGGGTCTACATGACCGATACGGACCCGGATCACCACCTCGTAGAACAGACCTGCTACCGCAGCTCCGGCGTCTGCTTCGACGGCTTGCTGTAGCGCCAGGGCCCGGCCCACGGTGGACGCGTAAGGCCGACGCGTCCACCGCGGGCCGGGGCGCGGGGGCATCGAGAACAGGCTCCCCTGTGCGCGACGCTCCGAGTCAGCGGTTCTCGAACTCTTCGACGGCTTCCCGGATTACCTTCGCCTGCCGCACCGCTTCCCGCGTGCCCGCCATTCCACAACGCACGCACGATTTCCCTCACCTTCAGGAGATCTTATGCGTTTCAAGCGAATCAGCGCGTCGCTCATGGGCGCCGCCGCGGTGACTGTACTTGCCGTGGGCCCCAGCTCAGCGGCGGACCCTACCCGCTTTGCCATCTCTTCCGGTTCAGGTGCCCACTCGGCATCGGGCAGCCTGACCTGGCTCAACCGCTCTGTGGGAGTTCAAGGAAGCGTGACTGACGTCGGTGGCGCCGGAACAAAGGTGAATTTCCTCGCGTGGGCCGGCGGCTCTCTCGTCGACGATCAGTACCGGCCTACCGGGGGAATACCTGCGGTCAACGAGACCGTGAGCTATAACTTCACCCTCGACGGATCCGCGTACGCAGGCGGAATCACAGAGGTAGACGTCTACATCTACGATGCCCACGCCAACCTGTGGTCCGGCCCCAAGGTGTACAACCGGTAACTTCAGGCTACCGATGGCGGTTCCGCCGCGACGCCTGGTAGCGCCGCCATCTCCTGCGAGGTCGCCGCCGGCTCCTGCCGGCCGCGCTGGTCCCGTCCGTGTCACCCTCGATTTTCAACCCTCCAGCCACCGCGCGCTCAAACGCTGGTGCAACCAAGCCGCCGCCGACCTCGGCTGAGGCGCTGGTGGATACCGTCGCATTCCTACCGGCCGAAGTAGCCGTCTCGGCTGCGGCCCTCATGCCGGGGCATGGGCGAATGCTGCGCGGATCTCCGCGCAGAAGGAGTCGGGCACTTCGAGCATCGGGAAGTGCCCGCCGCGCTCGGCAACGCTCCAGTAACGCAGGTCGCGGTAGCGTGCCTCGACCCAGGAGCGGGGCAGCTTTTGAAGGTCGCGCGGGAAGACCGTCACGGCCGCCGGCACCGTCACGGGTGTGTTCACGTCCGACATGCCCAGACCGCGGAAGCTCTCCCAGTACAGCCGGGCTGCTGAAGCACCGGTGCGGGTGAACCAGTACAGCGAGACGTCGTCGAGGATGCGGTCCCGGGAGACCGCCTCCTCGGGGTTGTCCTCCGAGTCGGAGAACTCGAAGAATTTCTCGGCGATCCAGGCGAGCTGGGCGGTCGGCGAGTCCACGAGCGCGTACCCGATCGTCTGCGGACGTGTGGACTGCTGGAGCGCGTAGCCGCGTCCTGACCGTCCGAACTCGGCGTACTCCTCAAGCCAGCGCTTCTCGGTGGGCGTGAGTGTGGTGTCGTCGAACCTGTCGGGGCGCGGGGCCCATGGCACGGTGGTGTGCATCATGGCAACCCGCTCGGGGTGGCGCACGGCGATCGTGATCGTGACCATGGCGCCCCAGTCCCCGCCCTGGACGAGGAACCGGTCGTAGCCGAGCCGTGCCATCAGCGCGGACCAGGCGTCGGCGATGCGGTCGATGCCCCACCCCGCGTCGGCTGGCTTCTGGGAGTGGCCGAATCCGGGCAGGGACGGGATGACGAGGTGGAAGGCGGGCTTGCCGTCACCCGGCTCGGTCAGCGCGTCGATCACGTCGAGGGATTCGACGACCGATCCCGGCCACCCGTGCGTGATCAGCAGGGGGCGGGCGTCCGGCCGCGAGGACCGGACGTGGAGGAAGTGGATACCGAGCCCATCGATGACCGTGTGCGACTGTCCGCGCGAGGCCAGCTCACTTTCCAGGCGCCGCCAGTCGTACTCGTCGCGCCAGTGGCGGATGAGCTCGGTGAGGTAGTCGAGCGGAATGCCCTGCTCCCAGCCGGGTGCTGTCGCCTCTTCGGGAAGCCGGACTCGGCTGAGGCGTTCTCGCAGGTCAGCGATCTCGTGATCCGGCACAACAGGCCGGAATGGGATGATCTCCGTAGTCTGCGGGTCATTCATGGGCTGTTCCCTTCTCGGTCGGTTCGATGTGGTCTCGCGCTGCAGAGGGCCTTAGCCGGTGACCGGGCGTATCGGAAGAACGGTGCCGGACAGGTGAACCGACACGTCGCTGCACAGGAAACGCACGAAGGGAACGATGTCTTCGGGCTGGCCGAGACGTCCGCCCGGGTACGCCGACGCGACCCGCTCGGCATAGCCGCCTTCGACCGTGCCGCGCATGCCCGGGGTGTCGGTCAGCCCCGGGGCCAGGGCCACGGTCCTGATGCCCTGGTCGGCGAGCTCACGGTGAGCGACGTTCGCAAGCAAATTGAGGCCGGCCTTCGATGCCCCGTACGGCGCGAGTCCCAGGCCCGCCTGGACTCCGATCATGCTGCTCATGTAGATGATCCGGCCTCCTCCGCCGCGGATCATGACCGGCGCGAATGCCTTCGTGACGATGAATCCCGCAACGAGATTCGTGTCCAGGACGCGGCGCACATCGCTGATGTCGGCATTGAGCAGCCGCAGCTTCTCCGTGGGGAGCATCAGTCCCGCGTTACTGACCAGGGCATCGATCCGCCCCCACCTGTCGTCGATCGCGCGGACCGCACTGGCGACGGCCACCTCGTCCGTGACGTCGCACGCGAGGGCCAGCGGCTTCTCCGCGCCCGGCACGCTCCGCTCGATCTCGCGAGCGGTCGCTTCGAGAGCCCCGCCGTCGCGCTCCAGAAGCGCGATACGGGCGCCTGCCGCCGCCAGTCCCAGGCCGAGCGCACGCCCGAGCCCCCGGCCGGCTCCGGTAATGGCGATGACCTTCTGATTCACATCCATGTTCAGATTATCCAACCAACTAGTCGGTTGGTATTGACCGTAACAACCCTGGCCAGGCAAGTCAAAGGTCTAAGACGTTTCAGACGGGTCAACCGTTCGGTTGCTAGTGGTACGCTCGCCACATGGCACGTGACACACGGGAGACCCGTCAGCGACTGCTGGACGCCGCGAGGACGGAGTTCGCCGAACACGGCCTTGAGGGCGCGCGGGTGGATCGCATCGCCAAAGCCGCAGGGGTGAGCAAAGAGCGGATCTACGGCCACTTCGGCAACAAGGAACAGCTCTTCGAAGCGGTACTCTCGGCCGCGCTGGCCGAGGCGGCAGAACTCAAGCCGGGAGCCGACCTCACCGATCCCGCCGCCTATGCGGCCGCGACATTCGACTTCCACCGCGCGAACCCACAATTGATCCGGCTCATGATGTGGGAATCGCTGCAGCGGCAACGCCTCACACCCGAGGCGGCGGCACAGCGCGCGCGCTTCTACACCGAAGAGGCCCAGCGCCTCGGGGCACCCGGCCTGGACAACGAGAACGCCCGTTTCATTCTCTATGGAATCCTGGCACTGGCGACATGGGTGCAAGCGCTGCCCATCGCCAGTTCGATGGTGTTCGGGGGCGCCCCCGACCCGGAAGACCTGCGGGAACGGATCGAGAAGGCCGTCACCGCCCTCGCCGAACCCCGTTAGACTTGTCGTTTGACGGCCGGCGTCGAACGCGTCTCGAACTTGATCAGAATGTTCGCAGTTCAGCGGACATGTAGGCGACGTCCGTCTGATCCTGTGCTCCGTCACAGAGTGGATCAGCGCGAAGGCCGTGGTCGTGGGTTTGGCGTATAAGGGCGTCCTGCGGGAGGCGTTCGCGGAAGGATCTCCAGTCGGATTTGTATAGATGCCTGACCGCGCGAGACGATGCGTTGTTCGAGTTGTACGACGCGCTGTCGTGCACGGACGGGCCGGTGCGGTCGCTGGTTGACCTCGCTCTGGCGCCGGAGCACCGCCGGGGCCACGGGGCCCTCTACGCTGGCCTGAACCGTGGCGGGCTCGATGTGGCCCGTCTGCGGCGGGCCCTCGCCGGGGTGCCGCTGCCGCGGGCGGCTGGTCCTGGCGGTTGGCGTCTCGCCGTGGCTGCGTCCCAACGCCGGCTCGGTACCGGACCGGTCGTTCTGCCACACCTACGGTCGGGGCAACGCCAAGCATCAGATGCTGCCCGGCTGGCCGTACTCGGTCGTCGTCGCCCTGGAGACCGGCCGCACCTCCTGGTCCGCGCTCCTGGACGCGGTCCGGCTCGCCCCCGGCGCGGACCTTGCCGCAGTCACCGCCTGCCAGGTCCGCGAGGTGGTTGAACGGCTCATCGCCGCAGGCCAGTGGACCGAAAGTGATCCGGACGTGCTGGTCGTGCTCGATGCCGGCTACGACGCCTCACGCATCGCGCACCTGCTGTCCGGCCAGCCGGTGGAAGTCCTGGGCCGGGCCCGGTCGGACCGGGTGATGCGCCGCCCGGCACCCTCGCGGGAGGAGTTCTTCCGGGCCCACCCCAAGGGCGGCCGGATGCCCAAGCACGGCGGGGAGTTCGTCTTCGGCGGCCCCGCCACCTGGGGCGAGGAACAGGCCGTCACGTTCACCGGCACCCGCCTCTACGGCAAGGCCACGTCCCAGGCGTGGGACCGGCTGCACCCCTGGCTGACCCAGCGGGCTGCCTGGCTGGACCACGACGGCCCGCTGCCGGTCATCGAGGGCACCGTCATCCGCCTGACAGTCGAGCACCTGCCGTCCAGCGGGGTGAACAAGCAGGTCTGGCTGTGGTGGTCCCGCACCAGCGCCACCCCGGCCGATGTCGACCACTGCTGGCAGGCATTCCTCCGGCGCTTCGACACCGAGCACACCTTCCGCATGCTCAAGCAGATCCTCGGTTGGACCCGGCCCCGCGTGCGCGACTCCGCAGCCGCTGACCGCTGGACGTGGCTGATCATCGCCGCCCACACCGAGCTACGCCTCGCCGGCCCCCTCGCCACCGACCTGCGCCGACGTTGGGAGAAGCTGGCGCCGCCACACAAACTCACCCCCGCGGGCGTCCGGTTCCGGCCGCCTGTCCACGGGGGTGTCCTATCCGTCGCAGCGCAGCAGGACTGCGACGGTGGCGTCGTCACGGTAACCGGCCGCATTCGCGCAGGCGGCTGCAACCAGCGCGTCGGCGAGCGTCGGCGGGTTGCCTCCGTGCTCCGCGCACAGCCGCGACCACACCTCCGGCTTGACCTGGTCCGAAACGCCGTCCGAGCACAGGACGATCAGCCGGACCGCTGCAGGAATCTGCGCCTGCATACACGTGGCCGCGGACGCCTCGGTAAGCCCGAGCCGCACGAAGTCGTCGTACGCCTCCGGGATCCGAGGAAGGGGCGCGCCGATGCGGGTGCGCAGGTACTCGCCCATCGTCTGATCCGTTGTCCACAGGGTGAGGCCGCCGGCCGCGGACCACCCGTACGCCCGGCAGTCGCCGATCCACACCAGGACAGTGGGCGAGTCCGGTCCGATACGGGCGTAGACGGCGGACAGATGAGGCGGTTCGTCGTAGGCGCGCGCCATCTGCCCAGCGGTCATCAGCGCGGGCACACCGCCGAGGGTGTTCCCGATGTGGGTGATGACGGCGGGCGCGATTCCCGCGTACCGCACGGTGGCCGGGCGGTGCCCGGCGCCGTCGACGACGGCCGCGCTGACCGTGCCGTGGGTGCGCTGGACGTCGTGCCCGTCGGCGCAGGGCGGTTCGGTGCCTGGACGCTGCGCGGTGCCGATTTTCACGTATTCGGTCATGTGGCTCCTCGTTGTGGACGTGCAGTTCCCGCCGCGGCGCGGCCCGGGACGGAGGATGGTGGATCGGCCGTGCCCGCTGCCTCGTTTGTCGACAGGCCCTGATGTTGCTGGTCGTTGGCTACGTTCCGGTGTGGAGTGCCGCGGCGGCCCGCAGCGTTGGCGGTTGGCGAGGGCGAGGAAGCGCGTCGTGTTTCGGTTCGCTGTGCGGGGGCGTGTCCGGCGCGGATCGCATGCCGTTGTCGAGGCGGTGGGTCTGGCCGGTGGCGAGTGCGTCGAGCGCGGCTTCGAGGCGCAGCCGTCCTCGTGGGTGAAGCACGGTGAGGGCCTCGGAGAGGGAGAGGATGCGGGGGTGGGCGCGGGCGTCGCTCGGGCGCAGTGCCGCCGCGTGATCCTCGGTGAGCGGGGTGGTGGCCAGGATGTGGACGTGGATATCCCTGCGGCGCATCTGCGTGGTGTCGATGACCAGCTCGCGGAGGTCCGGCAGGCCGGGGCCGTCGCTGAGCATGGTGTCGGCGGCGGCTTCGGCGGGTGTCGTGTGTGGGGGAACGGGGCCGCCGGGCAGGATGAACCGGCCGGGGGCGCCGAGGTGTTGGTTGAGGATGATGCGGCCGTGGCCGACCTCGATCAGCACGGCGGCCCAGTGGATGGGCGGGCGCCATTTCACGTAGGGCGCCGCGGGATCGGGCGCGGTCACAGGGCTACCTGCGTGGTCACGGAGGTGACGAGCTGCCGCAGGTGTTCCACGGCGCTGGTGCCGGGAATGGGCGCGAGGTGGTCGCCGGTCTTCATCAGCCAGCGCAGCGCGTCCCCGGGCCCGGACCCGGCTGCCAGTGCTCCGGCGTTCAGCGGCCGGTACGGCACGTAGGGGATCCCGAGGGCGCGGGTCAGGTCAAGGACCGGGTCGTGGGGGTGGGCGGTGTTGAGGACGTTCTGGACGGCGGCGACGGTGATGTGCCGGCGCGCTTCGACGATGGTGCCGGTGGTGACCTTCGACAGGCCGATGTGCCCGATCTTCCCTTCGTCCTGGAGGTCTTTGAGGGTGCCGAGCTGGTCGGCGAGCGGGTATGCGGGGACGACGCGGTGGAGGTAGCACAGGTCGAGGCGGTCCATGGCGAGGCGGCGGAGGCTGGATTCGACGCTGGCGCGCAGGTAGGCGGGGTCTCCGAGCGGCGTCCAGGCGCCGGGGGCGGGGCGGATCATTCCGACCTTGGTGGCGATGAGTACCTGTCCGGGGTACGGGTACAGAGCCCAGCTGATCAGGTGTTCGGCGGCGTGGGGTCCGTAGGCGTCGGCGGTGTCGATGTGGGTGATGCCGTGGGTGTGGACGGCTTCACGAATCAGGCCGACGGCGTGGTGCGGTTCGCGCGGCATGCCCCAGGTGCCGGGTCCGGTCAGCCGCATGGTGCCAAGTCCGAGGCGGGAGACGGTTTTTCCGGCGATCGTGATGGTGCCGCCGGGGGCGGTGCTCACGCCGGGACCGCGCTGAGGGCGAGGCGGACGGCGACGCGGATCGCGGCGTCCTGCCGGTGCGGGGTGCCGGGGACGCGGACGTGGCGGGTTCCGGTGTCGGCGAGGTGGCGGTGGACGTGGGTGTCGACCAGGGCACGATAGCGGGCGTCGTAGCCGTGTCCGGCGACCGGGGGGACCGCGGGGTCGGGGACGGTGGCCAGCAGCAGGTCGTATTTCGCGGCCTGGGCGGCAAGGAGCGTGAGCCGCTTGACGTCGGCGGTGTCGGAAGGTTCGTCCCGGTATTCCAGGGCGGCGGTGTAGTAGGCGAGGGCGTCGATGACGGCCCGGTCGGCGAGGATCACCCGGGCGCCGGCTGCGGCGAGGCGGATCTCGTCGGCGATGGTCTGCGCCATGATCCACTCGGTGGAGGCTGCGGTGTGGTGCTCCATTTTCGGCAGGCCGAGTGCGGCGGCCCGCTTGGCGAGACCGCCGGTGCGCGCGACGGTGACGCCCTGGGCGCGGAGTTCCATTTCGACGCGCCGCAGCAGGACGGTCTTGCCGGTGGAGTGCGTGCCGGTCACGCCGATGCGGACGGGGGTGTTCACCATAGGGTCGGGTCCTGTTCTGGTTGGGGTGCGCCGGGAAGATTCGGCGGCACGGCGGCGGCGACGAGCTGGTCCCAGGCCGGGTAGCGGCTGGCGAGGGCGGTGAGGATCTGGGCGGTGGCGTACGCGTCGTAGGTGGCGCGGTGCCGCTGGGCGGGTGCGAGGGTGAGGTCGGGCTTCAGGTGGTCGATGAGCGCGTCGAGGTTGTGGGCGGGAAGGCCGGGGACGGTGACCCTGGCCAGGCGGAGGGTGTCCAGGACACCGGCCGGCTGCCAGCCGGGCAGGTGCGCGGACAGCACCCGGTAGTCGGTGTGGGCGTTGTGCGCGCAGATCCACGCGGTGCCCAGCAGCCGGTGGACATCGGCGGCCACCTCGGTCCAGGCGGGGGCGTTTTCGAGGACCTTGTTGGTCAGGCCGTGCACCTGGGCCGCGAACGGTGTGACGGGCCTGGGCGGGCGGATCAGCCACGCGCCCGCGGCCGCGGTCTCGGGTTGTCCCTTGCGCACGGGGAGGGCGGCGACCTCGACCAGGTCCGGCGGGTTGGTGCCGTTGCCTTCGACATCGACGACGAGCAGGGGCGGCCAGGTGCTGAAGTTCATGCTGCTGATGGTCCGTTCGGGCCGGGCCAGCCGATCGGTGCGCGGCCGTGCTGGCGGTGGTGGTGGGGTTTGCTGCGGTCGTGGCACTGGTAGCCGTAGCCGTGCTGGAGGAAGTAGCGCGGCGGCTCGTCCAGGCCCTCCACGATGATGGCGCGGTCGGTGACCTCCACCTCGCCCACCGCGCCGAGCGCGCGCGCCTGCCGGGTGACCTCGGCGGGATCGGGCCGGACCCACGCCTGCCCGCACCGTTCGACCTGCTCCTCCGGGCAGATGTCGCACAGTTCCCGGATGCCGAAGTGCCCGTTGTAGTCCGCTTCCCCGTGGGCGTACGCCACCGCGCAGGAGGTCTTGCGGAACAGGGCTCCCCAGGGGGCGCCCTGCTGGGGGGTGTCGTGGAAGTGGTCGAGGATCCGCTGCTCGGACTGTTCGGGAAGGATCTTGCGCCGGGCGGTGTCGCCGTACGGTTCGGGCAGCCCGTGGGCCTGGTAGTAGTCGGCGATCTCCTGCCGGTAGAACAGGCCGGTGAACACCGTCGCGTGCGCGTGAGCCGACAGCTGTCGGGCGCGGCGGAGGTGGGTGTCGGAGTCGTTGAGGCCGGGGACGATGGGCCGCCAGTACAGCACGGTGCGGTACCGCTCGGCGTGCTCGTACAGGGTGCGCAGGCTGGCGGCGGCGATCGTGGAGTCGACCGGTTCGATGGCCGGGTTGTCGATGCCGGAGTGCGTGACGAGCACCGTGACCCGCAGGCTGGACAGTGGGTTGAGGACTTCACAGTCCTCGGGGGTGACGCGCCACCGGGTGATGATCAGGACGTGGTTGGTCAGGCCCTGGCCGTCCAGTGCGCGCAGGACCGCGAACAGGTGCGGTTTGACGACGGGCAGCATGGGGTCGGTGGCCCGGTTCAGGAGCTGGATCGGCGTGGTGTGCGGCCGGAAGTACCGGTGGCCGGTGAGCGCGAGGACGGCGTCCTCGTCGCTCATCAGCCGCCGCGGCGTCTTCATGCCGAAGTTGTCGAACAGGTGGCGTACGCAGTATCCGCATTCGAGCGGGCAGCCCACGATCCAGTTCAGCGACAGCCCGGACTTGCGGTACTCCACCGGGTCGGCGAGCGACGGCTTCAGTTCGGTGGTCTGCTGCCTGCTCAGGATGGGCAGCGGCCGGCGGGAACCTGTCAGGGGTGTGGACATACGGTCCTCCAGGGCAAGGGCAGTGGTCATCGGGCGGGCGTAGTGCGAGAGCGGGGGAGGAGCAGGCCGCGGTGCGCGGCGCCGTACCAGGTGCCGAAATCGCGGCGGGCGGCGTGCGCGTCGTCGGAGGTGTGCACGAGGTTGCGGATCAGGCGCTGTTCGGTGAGCGCGGCGGCCAGGGAGTCTTGGCCGAGGTCTGCGCGGATCGTGCCGGGCTTGGCCTTGGCGGGGTCGAAGTGGCCCAGCAGGTCGCGGAGGCGCTGGTGGATGCCCGGTGCTCCGTGGGCGAGGGCGACGGTGACGGTGCGTCCGGCGTACTCCGCCTCCAGGCAGGCGGGGATGTCGCGGCCGGGGAAGCGGCCGTCGTCGACCAGCAGGTCCCAGTAGTGGACGTGGATCTGCCACGGCAGCACCCGTACGTCGCGCCGTCCGGTCAGGCGCACACCGGCCGGGGCGAGCCGGGCCAGCACAGTGCCGGCCAGACCGCGTTCGACGGCGTCGGGCTTGCACAGCACGACCGACCAGCACTCCCAGTCAGGTCCGGTCAGGGCGCTTCGCGCCGGCTCGGCGGTCACCGCCGGTCCCCGGCGGTGGAGGTGGTAGGTGTGCAGGCCGGCCAGCGCTGTTCGACCAGCCACCGCAGCCCCGGGTCGAGCGCGCCCAGGACGTCGGTGCTGACGTGGTCGGTGCGCTCGTGCTGGATCTGCCGGTAGATCTCGAACAGCAGCAGCGGCTGCTGCCAGTAGACGTCCAGCCCGGTGGCGGCGATGTCGGCGGCGGTGCAGCGCAGTTGGTCCGTCCGCAGCAACTCCTCGTACCGAAGGACGGTGTCGAGGGTGGCGGTGTCGGTCGCGGCCGGCATCGTCGGGAACGCGAACTGCGCCGGGTGCGAGGGGACCGTTGCCGCCTCGTCCAGGACGCGGCGGACGCGGTCGGCGTTGCGGTCGCAGATGTGCGCCGAGCCGATGTGGTGGGTGTAGGTGCCCAGTTCGAGGCCGAGCCGGACGGCGGCGTACTCCTGGATCATCGTGAAAGAGAACACGTCGGACAGCAGCCCGCAGTCCAGGTCGTTGGCCCGCATGTAGCAGACCATGTGCAGCCGGCCCTGCCGCGGCAGCAGGTGCAGTCCCGCCAGACACGCCATGTCGGGGTTGTCGGGGTCGTTGAGTTCTCCGGCGGTGAAGACCGGGATGTACGCGCGCTTGGTGTCGGCCTCGGTGCGCAGCAGGTCCATGGCCCGGTCGAACGGGGACACCGACGCTCCGGGGGCCGGTTGGAAGATCGTGTGCCCGTACGCGGAGCCGCCGAGATGGATGCCGTCGGCTGACCCGGACCGCATGGACGGGGCGTAATAGCCGATCATGTCCAGGTCCCGGCGCCCGGCCAGATACCAGAGGGTCTCGGCGTAGTGGAAGACCGGGTTGGCCTTCCGCGCCGCGAGGTAGGGCAGCCGCTGGCGAGGGTCGGGGAGCCGGAAGCTCGCGCCGATGATCTCGGCGGCGTCGTTGCCGCGCGCGGAGATGCGGAAATCGGGATCGTCCGACACGCGGGTGAGCAGGCCGACGTAGGCGGCGTGGAGGTCGGGATAGGTCGTAGGGCTCGGCATGGCATCTCCAAAACGGGAGCGGACCGGAACAGGTCGGTGGGCTCGGCGGCTGTTCAGGACAGGCGGTTGGCGTACGCGCCGATGCGGGCGTTCCATGTCTCGGGGCGGTCGAGTTCGTCGTCTACAGGCAGGAGTTGGGGGTCGGTCCAGACGGTGTTCCACCGGGTGGTGCCGAGGTAGGCGATGGTCTGTCGGACGAAGGCGACTTCGGCGTGGGTGCCGATGGCGGGCCGGGTGCGGGCGGTACGGGCGCGCCGTTGTTGAGCCGTTTCGCGCTCGGGCATCGGCGTTCCGCGTCGCTGGTGCGCCCGCACGGCCGCGGCGGTGTCCCGCACGTGGAGGGAGCGTTCGCGCAGGACGGCGCGCCGGGAGACCGTACGGATCCCGGCGCCGAGGGCGCGCGGACCGAAGATCTCCTCGGTGACGTGGGCTTCGGCCCAGTCCGCGTGTCCCTCGAAGACGGCGACGAGCCCGTTGACGCGCTCGATTACCGGGTTCGGCCGGATCGCGATCGGGATCGGCACGACCCGGCCGGCGCTGAGCCGGATCTGGAAATGGTGGACGGCCTCGTGGATCACGAAACGCTCGAAAGCGACGCCTGCGGCGGCCAGACCGGTGTGGTGCATCGCCTGCGGGACGATCAGGGTCTGCGGCAGGCCCTCGCCGGAGGTGAGCGTCACCCCGTTCAGGAGCGGCCAGTACCACCGCGTGAAGGTGCGCTTCTGCCGGAGTTCTTCCCTGACCTCTGCCTTCTCCTGGATGGTTGCGGGGGCCTCGGTGAAGTTGAGATCGAGCTGGCGGGCGGCGTAGTCCCGGTATGCCCGCCGCCACGTGCGGGGGGTGACGAGACGGACCTCGCCGGTGGGCTCGGGGAGTTCGGTGATCTTGGCGATCGGCGGGAGTGCGGTGGCGAGGACGGTTTCGGCGCGGCCGGCGAGCTGGTGGCCGGCGGGTCCGGCGTCGTTGTGCACGGTGATGGTCATCGCGGCGCTCCCGGAGGGCAGGTGGTGGTGGGCTGGCCGTCGGCTGGGTCGGGCTGGGCCGGAGGCTGCGGGCGCGTCGGCAGGGCCGTTCCGGCGGTGATGTGGCGGTTTGCCCAGCCGAGGTGGACGGCGTGGGCGCGGGAGTCGGCGCCGAGCAGTTGGCGCAGGTTGCGGATGTGGAGTTTTGCTGTGCTCAGGCCGATGCCGTCGGTGGTGCTGATCTGCTGGTAGCTCTGGCCGTCGGCGAGTTGGAGCAGGAGGCGCTGTTGCTGTTCCGTCAGGTTCGGCGGCGGGGCGGCCGGCCGCGGGGGGAGGGGAAGGTTGCCGGAGCGGTAGGCCAGGTCCAGGACCTGGGCGACGTGGCCGTCGGCGCCGACGCGTGGGCGCACCCGGCGTATCGCGGCGCGGACCGTGGTGGTCACGCCGAGTTCGGCTGCGATGGACGCGCAGCGCAGCCCGTCGGCCAGCCGCGTCATGACGGTGACGTCCAGGGGGCGCAGTGCCGGTGTCCCGGCGGCGTGTGCAGTCATGCCGTGCTCCGGGTCGGGCGTGCCGGGGATATCGGAGGTGTCTTCCGGTCGATCGGGTGCGGCTGGTATGCCCCGGCGGGGACGGTGGTGATGGTGATCACCGGTACGGCGATGCGGCCGGTGGGCAGGGCGACGGCGACGGTTCCGACGCGGCCGGCGGGGTAGCGGCGGCGCGGTATCAGGAGCGTCTCGGGCCGGCGCGGCACCGTGATCGTGGAGGTCTTCAAGGGCGGCGGGTCCTGTTCGTGACGGGAGGTCGGATCTCAGCGGAAGGGACGGGGGACCGGTTCGGCTGCCGGTGGCGCGACGCGTGACCGTGGCGCGGTGGCTGCCGGGGAGTTCCTCATGGGCGGGGATGTCTGGGGGAGCGGCGCGTTCTCCTGTGTGGGTCACTGGCCCGCTCCGAGTCGGGCGATGGCGGTTTGCAGGCGGTGGGTGTCGCGGGTGGCGTGCAGGTCCCGGTAGGCGGCAAGGGCGGTCCGGTAGTGGGTGAGGGCCTGGTCGGTCCGGCCCTGGGCTTCGGCGGTTTCACCGAGGAACTCCTGGATGTGGGCGGGCCAGTGGGCCGAGCCGCTTTGCGTGAGTTGCTGGGCGGCGGCGCGCAGCCACGTCTCGGAGTCCGTGTAGCGGCCGGCCTGGCGGTGGGCGCGGCCGAGGTAGGCCATGGCGCGGGCGGCCTCGTACCGCTCGCCGAGGGCGGTCAGGTCGCGGAGCGCCTGGCCGAGCTGGTCGCGTGCCCCGTTGTGGTCGCCGGTGCCGCTGGCGGCGTTGCCGAGCAGGATGCGGGTGAGGGCGGCGCCGCGCGGGTCGCCCACCGCGCTCCGGGCGGCCAGCGCTTCGCGCAGGAGAGGGACGGCCTGCACGGGGCGGCCGGCCTCCAGGTGGATGGCCCCGGCCTCGTGGGCGGCCTGGCCGAGATCCCGTGGGTCGCCGGCCGCGTCGGCGCTCGCACGGGCCTCGTCGGCGAGTCTGATGGCGCTGGGGTAGTCGCCCGCATGGCGCAGGCGTCCGGCGGCGGTGGTCAGCATCCGGCGGGCGGCGGTGCCGTTGCCGTCGGCGCGGGCGGCCGGGAGTCCGGTGCCGAGCAGCAGGGTGACCGCGTCGGCGGGGCGGCGGAGTTTGATGACGGGCCAGACGGCGTCGACCAGTTGCCAGGCGAGGTCGGGCCGGCGCAGCGCGGAGGCGGCGTGGGCGGCGGCGGTCAGGTCCGGCCAGCGCACCTCCAGCCAGTCAGTAACGGCGCGGCCGGCGGCGGCGGTGTCCTCCTGGCCGGGATCGGGCAGGACGAACGGGGACACGTAAGTGGGCGGGACGGGGACCCGTTCCAGCCTGCGGTGACAGGGCGTCAGGAAACTCTCGGCGTCGGTGGCCGCCGCGAGCAGCCACTGTGCCCAGCACAGGACGGCGTCGTCCCGGTCGGCCTGGCCCAGGCCGTGTTCGGCGGTGGCACGGGCGTGCTCGCGCACCGGGTCGGGGAATCGGTACACGCCGCCGGGCGTGTAACGGCCGGCGTCCTGGGGCGGGCCGGCGGGGCGGGCGCTTTGGAGGAGGCCGGCCTGGTCGAGGCTGGTCAGGACCCAGTTCGCCTGGGCGGGTGTCAGGTCGCACGCGGCGGCGACGGTGCCGGTGTCCAGGATCGTGGCGGGCAGGGCCCCGAGCCGCTGATACGCGGTACGGGTCAGTTCGGGCAGAACCTGGTAGGTGCTGCTGATGCTCATCTGGACGGCGTGCTCCTGATCGTGTTCGGGGTCGTACGGGCCCGGCCGCGCCGAGGCTTGGGCCCGGCCGCCGCCGTTGGCGGTGAGGCGGTCGGCGAGCCGTTGAAGGGGGAGTGCGGGGTTCAGGGTGTGCTGGGCGGCCACGGTGTGCAGCGCGAGCGGCATCCCGGCGCAGGCGTGTGCGATCCGGCCGGCGGCGGCGCGGTCGGCCGTGCTGGTGCGGCGGGTGCGGCGGACCAGCAGGTCGACGGCCGCCCGCTGCGGGAGCGGGCCGAGGCGGCGGATCTCGGCGCCGTCGACGACCAGTCCGTCCAGGCGGGTGCGGCTGGTGACCACGACCCGGGCGGCCGGCCCGCCGGGAATCAGCGGCCGGACCTGCGCGATGCGCCGCCCGGCGGTGACGGTCCGCCACATCGCGGCCAGCCCGTCGGCCGTCGAGGGAACGTGAGTGCCGGCCACGCCGAGGTCGGCCAGGAACCGGGCCAGCGCCGCCACGGGCGTGACGGGGTCGGCGGCGTTGTGTCCGCGCAGGTCGACATACAGGTGCGGCTCGTCGCCTGTCGCGGGGAGCGTGCGGAGGAACCGTGACGCGAGGGCGGTTTTCCCGGCGCCGCCGGGCCCCCACACCACGGCGACGGTCACCTCGTCCCGGTTGTGCCCGCAGGCGCGGTGGAGCCAGGCGAGGTCCTCGCGCCGGTCGACCCACAGGGGGGCGGCGGCCGGGAGCTGGCGGGGCACCGGCGGTACGGCGGGCGCGGCGGGGTGCAAATGGAGGCCGCTGATCGTCCCGGCCTGGACAACCGGGCCGTAGGCGGTGCCGCCGTCCATGGCGTTCGACACCGGCGGGGTGGTGGGCGGGGTGTCCGGTCCGGGCCGGAGGGTGCCGCTCACCGCGCCCGCCTGTGGCCGGCCCCGGCGGTGGGGGCCGGTGTCGGGTCGAGTGCGGCGAGTTCGTGGTTGAGGTCGACTTCGGTGACGCCGTGGAGCTGGACCGCGTACTGGGCGGCGAGCGTCATGAACCGGGCCTGGCGTGTGTACGGGACGGGCACGTGCTGCAGTGGTTTCGGCAGGTCGACGGCCGTGACGCCGAGCAGGCCGGTGACCTGGTAGACGGTGCCGTGAACGCCGAACGGCCTGGCCTCCAGGGCGCGCAGGGCGGTGAAGCCACCGTGGCGGGCGCCGTGCCGGCAGCGGTCGGCCGCTTCGGCGGCGTGCTCCAGGCACAGCGGTGGCTGGGAGGTGATCGTGCCTTCCGGCCAGCGGGGTTTGGCCCGGCTCGCGGGGCCTGCCACGTCGAGGAACAGGGTGCCCCGCTCGGTCCGGCTGGGCTGCCCGGTGCAGTAGTGGCACAGCAGCTCTCGCATGCACTGGCGTTGCCGGGCGGCGTGGTTGTGTTTCCACTGCGGTTTGCCGGTCGGCCACCCGTCGGGTCCGCGGTTCTGGGTGTCGCGGGTGAGCAGCACGCCGTGGAGTCCGCGGTCGGCGTCGGTCTCGTCGTCGTAGGCGAGGCGCAGGCCGCGCGGCCCGGGGCGCAGTGCGAGGTCCCGGTCGGAGACGTCCCGCTCCCCGTCGCGCAGGGTGATGTAGGGGATGCCGGACCGGTTGGGGCCGGTGGGGGCCGCGGTCACTGCACGTGTCCCTTGCTAAGCAGCGGCTCCCCGGCCCGGCCGGCGGGCACCGGGGCGGCCGGGCGGGAGGGCTGCGGGAGGCGCTGGACGTAGCCGGCCAGGAGGTCGGCGTCGGTCTGCGGGTGCCGGGTGAGGGTGAGGGACTGGCGGGTCAGCCGGTTGAGGGCGGCCAGCAGCCGGCCGGTGTCCTCCTGGTCGGCGGCGTGGGGGCCGGTCACGCCGAGGGGATCACCCGGCGGGGGGCCGGGGGGCAGCAGGTCGGTGACGTTGACGGTGCGCCGGGTGCCGGCCATGGCGGGGAGGCCGCCGGGGCTGTGGCCGGGGAAGATCAGGGCGGCGGCGGTGCCGTGATGGGTGTGCTGGATGGACAGCCAGTAGCGCAGGACGTCCGGCCACAGGCTGACGGTCAGGTCTGCGTCGCGGGTGCCGGGCTGCGGGGCGGGCCCGGTGCCGCGCAGGATGCCGGCGGCGCGCGGGTCGCTGGCGGGGTGGAGATCCTGGCCCTCGGCGAGATGGTGCCGGACGAGTTCGTGCCAGCCGGTGATCGTCAGCAGGCCGAGGCTGACGGTGACGGGTGTGGGCCAGGGCCGGGTGGTGACGGTGCCGTCCGGCTCAGGGCGGGCGAGGACCAGTTCGGGGCTCTGCACGCCCAGCGCCACGGAATAGGCGCCGAGATACAGGGTGGCGGTGGTGGTGCCGCGCCGGCGCGGGCCGACGATGACGGCGGCGGCGTCGCCCCAGGTCACCGACGACGCACGCAGCAGCCGGAATCCGGCGGCTTCCATACGGGCGCGGACCAGGTCGCCGGTCATGCGCACGGCCGCAGTTGCCGCGGCGGTGGCCGTGCGGGCGGTGACGGTGACGTCCGTCCCGCGCACCTCGTAGACGGTGCCCGAGCCCGATTCCACGGCGATGACACCGTCGGCGGTGGTGGTGTGGCGCAGGATCCGCCGGCCGTCGCTGTGCTCCCGGGCGGCCGGGTCCGCGGTGACGGCGCGGGCGAGGTGGGCCGCCTGCGTCCGGTCGACGACGACGGTCAGGTGCGCGGCCGGAGCGGTCCGCTCCTCCGGATCCAGCGGATTCCACCACATGTGGAACATCCGCCGCAGCGCGGCGGCGACCGGACGCTGCGTGGTGGTGATCGTGACGCGGGCGCCGGCCGGGCCGTAGACCACCGGCGCAAGGGGCGGGGTCGTCATCGGGACTCCAGATCGGCGGTGAGGGCGGACAGCATGTCCGCGGTGGCGGCGACGTCGGTGGTGAGGACGGCGTCGAAGCGGGGCAGCGCATTGAGCAGCGCCAGGGCGGCCGGCCGGTCCTCGGCGCGCGGCGCCGTCGTGGTGAACGCGGCCCGCAGGCCGAGGAGATCGTTGCCGGGGGCGGCGAGGTCGGTGACATCGACCGGGCGGCCCCCGGACCGTAGGGACGGGGCGGGCGCGGAGTAGTCGAAACGGGGCACGACCACCGCGCCGGCCCTGGCCTGCGGGGCGAGGCCGATGCCGAACCAGTCCCGCAGCTGGTAGGGGTGGAGGAGCGCGGGGAGTTCCGGGCCGCCGCGGAACTCGTCCATGGCGGCGCGCCGGTTGAGGTGGAAGGCGTTGTCGACGCGCTGGTCCTGCCGGTGGTGCAACTCCTCGCCGCCCAGCACCCGTTCTTGGACCGTGGCGTACAGGCCGAGCGCGTCGAGAGCGGGCAGGCCGATCGCGGCGGGCCCGGCCCACGGCAGCAGGCTCACGGTGCCGTCGCGCTCGGCGCGGGCGAAGACCTTGCCGGTGGACAGCACCGCGAGCCCGCTCTGGCGGGCGAGCAGCAGCGCCGTAATGGTGGCGACCGCCTGGCCCGGCACCGCGATGAGCAGGGCCCGCCCGCCACGGGCGACCGCCGCCCCGTAAAGCAGCACGAAACCGGCGGCCTCCAGCCGGGCCCGGACGATCTCCCGCGCGACACGGGCGGCGGCGACGCGTACACCGTGAACGTCTATTCCGGTGACGCCGACCCCGTGGCCGGTGACGCGGTAGGCGACCGCGGGGTCGGAGGCGACAGCGAGCACCGTCCCGTCGTGGTCGCGCAGGATGTGCGTGCGCGACCGCGCGTAGACGCCCGTGGTGGAGCCCCGGTGCAGCACCGAGTTGGCGATCCGCCCGTACGCGGCCGGGTCCACGTCGGCGCGGACGACCGGGCCGGGCCTGCTCCCGGCCCCACCATGAACGGTGCCGGTGTCGGTCCAGACGCCCAGGTGCCGGGCGATCCACGCGGTGATCGCGGGATTGCCGGATGCGACGGTGAGTCGGGCCGGGGCGGGGCCGACGCCGGCGGAGGCCGGGCCGGTGGCGGGGTCGGTGGTCATCGGATCCTCGTGAGTCGCGGAGAAAGTGGGCGGTGGCGGGGTAGGTCGGGGTCCGGGCAGGACGGTCTGGTAGCGGCACGGACGGTGTTCCGGTCGGCGACGGAGATGACCGTGGGCGGCGGCGGTGTTCTCGGGGGCGCCGGTGCGGGGCGGGCTTCAAGCGGGCGGCTCGGCGGCCGGTACAAAAGCGGGCCGGAGGGGGTGGTGCTGGTGGGCGGCGCGGCCGGTCCGCCGTCGGTTGGTGCCGACTGCGGGCCGGCCGGGGGCCGTGCGGCGGGGTGAGGTGTCACGTGGAGGTGCTCTTTCCGGTGTCCGGGGCGGGTGCGGCCGGGGGGTCGGGGCGGCGGGTCAGGCGGAGCCGGCCGGCTGGGAGCACGGGCGTCCGGAGGCTTCGAGCGAGCGCAGAACGGGGGCGCGCTCCAGGAGCGGGCGGCCGGCGTCGATGGCGGTGAGCAGGTCCGACAGCGGTATTCCGTCGGGGAGGAGCATGCGGGGGATGCCGTCGGAGCCGATACGGACGCGTGGTGCGTGGTCGGCGGGCTGTGTGGGCTGCTTCGGGATGATCTCGACGTGCATGCCGCATGCGAAGCCGCATTCCTCAAGGCTCCGTACGGCGTGGTGGCGTGCCGGGCTGGGGCCGGTCAGGACCAGGTGGCGGACTCCGGCGTCGGCTGCGGTGCGTACGGTGCTCAGCCAGTCGAGCACTCTCATCTCGCCTCCGGAGAGGTCGAGTTCGAGGACGGGCGTGGACAGCAGCGCGTTGAGAGTCATGGAGGTGTCCTTCGGCGGATACACGGTGAAGGGGTGGTTGCGGCGGCCGGGTCTGCGGGCGTGGGCTGGTCAGGCGGCCGGTGCGGAGCGGACGTCGGGATGGGTGTGCGCGGTGCCGGGGAAGCGGGCCGACCATTGCGGGTGGGTGACGCCGGAGGCGGTTTCGCCGAGCCGCAGGAGCTGGATGTCGCCGGTCCCGGCGGGCGGGAACATGTGGAGGGCGTCGCGGACGTAGCGCTGGACGGGGTGTTCGGTGAGCAGTCCGGCGGCGGCCCATATGTTCATGGCGGTGCGCGCGGAGTCCTGGAGGAGTTCGGTGGTGACGTGCTTGGCGTTGATCAGGTCGTCGTCGCAGGGCCGGCCGGCGTCCAGGAGGCGGACGGCGTGGTAGGCCAGGGTGCGGGCGGTCAGCAGGTGGGACCGCAGTTCGCCGAGCTTGGCCCGGATCGTGGGGAGTTTCGCCAGCGGCTTGCCGTAGCGGGTGCGGGAGCGGGCGAATTCCGTGGTGGTGTCGTAGATCGCCTGGTGGAGGCCGAGCGCGACCGCGGTCAGGTTGGGCCGCCCGTACAGGGTGCTGGAGGAGTAGGCGACGGCCAGGCCGTCGCCCGGCTCGCCGATCATGTTGGCGGCCGGCACGCGGCATTCGTCCAGGACGAGTTCTCCGAAGGAGAATCCGTGCAGGCCGAGCGCGGGACGGTGGGGCGACACCGTCAGGCCGGTGCGCCCGGATTCCACCAGGAACGCCGTCAGTCCCTTGCTGCCCTTGCCGGTGCGGACGACCACGCCGTGGACGTCGCCGATGGCGCTGTTGCCGACGAAGACCTTGCGTCCGGTCAGGACGTAGTCGCGCCCCTTCCTGCGGCCGGTGGCCTGCATGCCCAGGACGTGTCCACCGCTGCCGGGCTCGGTGACCGCGATGGTGGGCAGGACCGTGCCGTCCGCGATCCGCGGCAGCCACTCGCGCTGCTGCTCGACGGTGCCGAAGTGGATGATCTTGGCCAGGCCGAGCTGGGACGCCTGGGCGGCGGCTCCCATGGCGGCGCTGACCCGCGAGATCTCCTCGACGATCACGGTCTTGGCCTCGTGGCCGGCGCCCATGCCGCCGTAGGCGGGGTCGATCGTGGCGCCGATCCAGCCCTGGGCGGCGATCAGCCGGGGCAGATCGTGCTCCACCGTCTGGTCCTGTTCGAGGCGGGTGACGTGCGGGGCGATCCAGGTGCGGGCGAAGTCCCGTACGACGCTGCGGAGACGCTCGTGCGGGTCGGCGGGGTGTGCTGTGACGGCTGCGGTCACCGGTGTCCTCCTCCAGATGGTCGGCAGCAACAGAGTTGGTGGCGGTGCGTCAGGTGATGAGGCCGGTGGCGCGGGCGCGGTCCCGGATGATGCCCACCACCTCGTCGCGGATGGCGTTGACCAGGAGGAGGTTGGGGTCTGCGGTCTCTTCGGGGAGCTGCTCGGGGCCGATGAAGCAGACGGTGCCGAGCGACAGGCCGAACTCGGGCACTCTCAGCGGGGATCCGCTGTAGGTGCGCACCCCGAGCTGGTCGACGACGACATTCGACCTGAAGTGGGGGTGTGCGCAGACGTCGGGCAGGACCATCGCGACCGGGCGGTTGACGACGCCGGGGCAGAAACCGTGATTGCGGGCCATGGTCCGGTCCACGGGCGGGGCGCCGGCGGCGACATACAGGCCGGCGAAGTGCTGCTTGTCCTTGGTGAAGAAGTTGACCATGGCCCACGGCTGGGCGGCCTTTTCGCCGAGGTCGGTGGCGATCTCGTCGCATTCCGGGTCGGCATCGACGTCCAGGCCAAGCTCGCGGAGCAGCGCGGCGCGCCGGTCGTCGTCGGGGTCGGGCGAGAACACGCGCGCGCCGATGCCGGGATCGTAGGTGGTCACGCGGGGGCTCCAAGGGGCGAGGGGGCGGCGTGCGGGAGGCTGTGCAGGGCGTGGCGCACGAGGGCGGACAGCGTGGCGGTGGCCGAGGTCCGCGAGCGGGCGTCGCAGAGCACGACGGGCACGCGCGGCTTCAGCTCCAGGGCGTCGCGGACCTCGTCGACGTGGTAGCGGTCGGCGCCGTCGAATTCGTTGACGGCGACGATGAAGGGCAGGCGGCGTGCCTCGAAGTAGTCCAGGCACGCGAAGCTGTCCTCAAGGCGCCGGGTGTCGGCCAGGACGACCGCTCCGATCGCCCCTGCGGCCAGGCCGTCCCACAGGTAGGTGAACCGTTCCTGGCCGGGGGTGCCGAACACGTACAGCGTCAGCAGGTCATCGGGTCCGCCGAAGGTGATGCGCCCGAAGTCGAAGGCGACCGTGGTGGTCGCCTTCGACTCCACACCGGTCAGGTCGTCGGTGGCGGCGCTGGCGACGGTGAGCTTCTCCTCCGTGGTCAGCGGCCGGATCTCGGAGACGGAGGCGACCAGCGTGGTCTTCCCGACGGCGAGGGCCCCGGCGACGAGGATCTTGACCGCGGTCGAGGTGGGCCGTGCGGCCTGCTGCACGGTGCGTCCTTCCTTGATCACGGCTGCCGGTCCAGTGCGTCCAGTCCGGCCAGGACCCGGCGCAGGACGGCCGGGTCGCGGCCGGGGGCGGGCGCGGCGGCCGGCATGGCCAGGGCGCCTGTGTCCAGCAGGTCGGAGACCAGGACGCGTGCGGCCCACACCGGGCGGCCGATCGTGTGGGCGGCCTCGGCGACGGAGATGCTCCGGATGGAGCAGGCGGCAAGGATCTGTGCCTCCTCGGCCGAGACCGGTCGCCGGGCGGTGTGACGGCCGGGCACGAGCTGGGCTTCCAGGCGCAGGTCACGCGTGGTCTGCACCCGCCCGCGGGTGATGGCGTAGGTCCGTGGTTCGCGCGGGATCGGCTCGGCTACGGCGGCCGGGTTGCGGCTGGTCGGGACGGCCATCTCACCGCTCACCACCGTCGGCGATGCCGGGGAAAGGGTGGCGGGCGACGCCGCCTTCCTCGATGGCGTCGCGTGCGGGGGTTGCCAGGTGCGACCTGACGCTGCGCACGAGCGTGGCCATTTCATGGCCGACGATCGTGGGGTTGGTCTCTTGGGTGCTGACGACGATCAGCAGTGTTCCTTCGGCTGCGGCCATCACGAACGTCCTCCGGCTGGAGGTGTCGTAGAGCGCCTGCCGCAGCACTTCGTCGTCGTCGCCTCCCACGACGGCCCGCATGCCGAGCGCGACGGAGTGCATGCCGGCGCCCACCGCCGCGAGGCGGTCGGCGTCGTCGCGCCCCAGGCCGGACATGGCCTTCATCAGGCCGTCGGTGGTGGCCAGGATGGCGGCGGTCACCCCGCTGGTGCGGCTGCGGAAGTTGTCCAGGAGCCAGGTGAGATCGGCGGTCGACTCGTCGACAGCGGCCGGATGCTGCTCTGCGATATGCACGGGGTTCTCCACGCGGTCGGATCGGGGCGTCGCCGCTGCGATGGGGACGGCACCGGCAGGACGGGGCTGGGTCACGGTCGTTCCGGATCGGGCACGGCACCCCGGGACGGCGTGCTGGCTGCGCCCTCCTGGGTTCCGGCGAGGAAGGCGCCGATCAGCCCGGGGGCGATCTCGCCCGTATCGGAGGGGGCGGTGTGCACGGCTGCGGCGGTATCGGCGGGCTGCGACCGCCGGCGCCGCGGAAGGTGCGGGCGCGTCCCCCCGCCTTCGGTCGGGGCCGATGCGCGGCGGTGCTCCGGCAGCGGGCCGCCGGGCGGCGGCGCCGGCGAAACCTCGGCCGGCACCGGGGGTCTTGGCGCCGGTCCCGTCGGCCGGGGGACGGGGCGGATACCCCCGGCGTCCAGGCCGGTGTGCTGGGCGGCGGGCATGGCGGGTGGTTCGTCGGCGGGCTGCAGGAGGAGCTTGGCGGGCACGGTCACCTCCGCCCGGGTGCCGCGCTCGCCGCACGGGAACAGGACGATCGACAGCCCGAACCGGGCGGCCAGCTTCGCGCACACCACCAGGCCGATCCGCCCCTCGGTCAGCCGGTCGCGGACCACGACGGGATCTGGGTCGGCCAGCAGGGCGTTGTTCGCCAGGAGATCGTCCGGCGGCATGCCCAGCCCGCGGTCGACGACGGAGATCACCAGACCGGCCGATGTGACAGTGCCTCCGACCTCGACGTTGTCCCCGCTGAAGCGCGTTCCGTTCTCCAGCAGTGCGGCAATGATGTGGATCAGCGACGGGCGGAGGTAGGGGACGACCTCCACACCGGCAATCGCAACGATGTCCACCCGGCTGAAGTGCTCTGTCTCGGAATTGGCCTGCCGCAGGACCGTGCCGAGCGCTCCCGGCCCGCTGTGCTGCGGGAGTTCACCGCCGGCCAGCACCAAAATCGAGTCGGCGTCCCGGCGGATCAGGTTGGCCCGGTGGTCAGTGGCCAGCACCATCCGCAGGCCCGCCGGATTCTCGGTGATGTTCTCCAGCCCCTGGAGTTCGACCATCATGCGGTTGGCCGCCGAATGCAGACGCCGCGCGAAGCTCGCGAAGACCTGCAGCTCCGCACCCGCGGTGTCGGTATTGACCGCTGCCGCCTGTGCCAGGGAGTCCCGGACCGTGTGGCCGAGCAGCGTCAAGTCGCGGTGGACGTCGCCGAACCGCCCGTACTGGTCGGCGGGAAGAGCGGGAAACGGGGGCCGGGCGGGTACACGCCCCCTGCGGATTCCCGCGAGCAGCTCGCCGACTTCGTCAACGGTCCCGGCGACCAACTGCTGGTAGAACCACAACCACTGGTCGACGAGCCGCCCGTACTCCTCGTCGCGCGCTGTGCCCCGCGCGGCCAAGGCGGCGCGCTCGGCGGCCAGCGCGGCACGGGCATCGCGCAGCAGCCCCGCGCTGTCCGCCAGCGTCTGGCCGGCCCCCCGCCAGACGTTCGCGGTCCGCTCGACGAGCGCGGTCACCTCCGCGGCGTCCGCGGCCGAGCGCCGGCCGGCCTCACTGGCCAGCAGTGCCGCAATCGCGCGGACGCTCCGCCGCACAGCAACACCCGCCCCCGCCAACCCGGCCGCAGTCACGGCGAGGGCCACCGGCGCGCCGACGGCATGCCCGACTGCCGCCGAACCGGCCCACACCAGCCCGGGAACAGCCGCCCACGCCAGGACCGGACCTGCCACCCGGCGGCCCAAGCGCACCGCAGCGTCGGACACCGGCCCGGCATCCCCGGGGACAGGGCCGGCAGACGCGGGCTCGACGCGGTGACGGACGGAACCAGCTCGACGGGACATCACAGACCTCGGCACAAGTCGACGGGAACCAGCGACTTCGACGGAGTCGCTGCGAGTGATCGCGGTAGGCAACTAGCGTTACCGGTGTGGCGGGTCAGCCACAGAGGGAACGTGTCCCCGGGTGTCCCCAGCCCTGGGGACACGCGGGACACGGTGGGGGTGCCGTGAGCACCGACGAGGACTTCAGCGCAGCGCTGCGACGGCTGCGTGCGAACCGTTCGGTTCGCGCCGTCGCGGACCTCGCAGCTGTCAGCAAGACCCACATCAGCGCCATGGAAGCGCGCCAACGGCTGCCCACCCCGGCAATCGCCGAAGCGCTCGACCGGGCCCTGGGCGCCGACGGTGAACTCATCGCCCTGGCCGCGAAGCACGCTCCGACGCCCATCGGCGCCCAGGCGGACGTGCTGCACCGCAGCATCTCCGAGGCGTTGACGGCAGCGGGCCCGATGACGGACGCCGGCATCCGGGACTGGGAGTACACCGTCGCGCTGCACGGGAAGAGCACCCGCTGGCGGCCCGAGTCCGAACTTCTCCCCGACCTGCTGAGCGACATCGCCGACCTGCAGCGCATCCTCAACCACCGCCATACGCCCCAGGCCCGGCGCCGCCTGACGACATGCCTGGCACAGCTCGCCGGGCTGATCGCGCTCACCCTGCTCAAGACGGGAGACCCGGGGGCACGCGACTGGTGGAGGACCGGACGCGCCGCCGCCAACGCCGCCGAGGACCGGGCGACGCTGAGCTGGATATACGCGCAGCAGGCGTATCAGCTCTACTACGACGGCGACCTCAGGGGCGCCCTCGAACTGGCCGGACACGCCCAATACGTCGTCGGCGGCCTGCCCTGCGTCGGACCCGCCCTCGCCGCACCTTTGGAAGCACGTGCCCACGCCGTCCTCGGGCGGCACGACCGCGCCGCGGCTGCTCTCGCCGCCGGACGGACCGCGCTCGACCGCCTCGACCCCGCCCAGCAAATCGCAAGCGCCCTCGGCTACACCGACGCGCACTGGCACTTCCACGCCGGCGACGCCTGGACGAGCCTCGCCGACACCGCCCGCGCCCGGGACGAGCTGGGCCGCGCCGTGCAGCTGTACCCCGACAGCGACTTCACCGACCGGGCGCTGATCCAGCTCGACCTGGCAGCCTGCCACGTCGCCGACCGCGACCCGGAAGCCGCCGCCGACCTCGCCAGACAGACCGTGCTCGGTCTCCCTGCCGCTCACCGGTCCGCGCTGATCATCTACCGTGCCCAGCAGGTGGCCGGTACGGTTCCCGAAGGAACAGCTCGCCGGGCGCTGGACCAGGCACTCATGCGGCCCGGAGCCGAATAGGAGCAGCACGTGCACATCGAGAGGGCCACAGCCGATGACACCGAGGCCATCGCGTCGATACTCGGCGAGATCGAGGCGTATTACGGCGGCAAGGACACCCCGCCAGACCCGGCACAGGTCCGCCAAGCACTCTTCGGCCCCGGCCCCGCAGCGACCGTGCTCCTCGCCCGCGAAGGTGACACCGTGCTCGGCCTGGCGTCCATCTCCTTGCTGTGGCCGGCAGCCGGCGCCGAAGCGTCGGTGTACCTGAAGGAACTGTTCGTCCGTGAAGGCGCACGGCGGCGTGGGGTGGCCCGACAGCTGATGACGGCCGTACGCGACGAAGCAACCGCACTCGGCTGCACCCGTGTTGAATGGACCGCCGACCGCGACAACCCGGCCGCCCTCGCCTTTTACGCCGGACTCGGCTTCACCGAACACAACGGCAAGGCGTTCTACCGGTGGGCAACGTAACGCGCGGGCGGTGATCATTCCTGTGCCCCCGACAGCCTGGTCAGCACGGTGCGTAGGCGGTCGAGGTGGCCCGTGATCGGGGCGAGCACCGCAGCGGTGCTTTCCCATATCGCGACCAGCCCGTCAGGGCGCTTGGGGATGCGGACAGTCAGCGGCAGCCGGATGAACTGCCGGGGCGCACGGCAGGGCGTCTGATGGGCAGTTGGCGTGTCGGATGTCATCGGTCCTCGAAGGGCATCGCGGAAGGGAAAGGGAACGCAGGCAGACGACGACTGGTCACCGGGACCTGACGCTCCCTCCTGGCCGACCGGGAAGCGTCAAGAGGGCGACGGCGTTCGCCGCGCCTCGGGGGAGCTGCGCGGGCGCGCGCGGAGTTGTCGAGCTGATTCACCGCGACCTTCGCCGACTGGGGGTGGAGGGGCGCCTGGTGCGCCGTTCGCTCAGGGGGAAGAGCCTCCGGGAAGCAAGTGACGAAACCAATTCGTTCAGTAATATCGGGCCATTGGGTTTTGAATGGGTCTGTGAGCAGCGCGGACTTGACGCAGATTCACGGAGGGAAACCGTGGCCGACCAGTGCCTGGACTGTGGTGCGCGCCTGAGCCGCTACAGCAGCCTGCCGCGGTGTGGCGCATGCACCCGGGCCCGCGTGCTTCCTGTCGGCATCTGGTCGCAGCCCGCGGTGATCGCGGCGCTGGCGGAGTGGGACTTCGGCCGCCTGTTCCGTATCGTGAGAGAGACCGCCAGGATCAGCCAGGGCACGCTCGCGGAACTGACGGGCCTGACCCAGGGCACCATCAGCCAGATCGAGGCCAACTCGCGGCGCCTGACTCACATCGACCGTATCCGCGACGTCCTGCGCACACTTGGCGTTCCCGAGGACATCTCGCCCTTGGCCACGGCACCGCCGGTACGGCCGGAGACGGTTTGGGAGTCACCGGCCGACGTGGCGTTACGGCTCGCCGAAACCCTGACCACGAATACCGATCCACTCGTTCTGCCTGCGTTCTCCGCAGCCATTCAGGCTGTCGTTTCCCGGTACGACACCCTGGGGCCGTCGGCGCTCGCTCCAGACCTGGTCCGGCTGCGCCGTCAGCTCCAGCGCCTGCTGGAAGACCGTCAACCACCGTCCGTGCGACGGGAGTTGTTCAAGCTCGCCGGACAGGCCGCCGCGCTGCTGGCCTACATGGCGGTCAACGCCGATCGCGTGCAGCTGGCCGACGCCTACAACGTGGAGGCCATGGCGCTGGCCTCCGAGACCGACGACTTGGATCTGAAGATGTGGATCCACGGCACCCGCTCCCTGCGGCACTACTACGCCGGCGACTACGCAGCGGCCCTGCACACAGCGCGCACCGGAATCGCTCTCGCCCCCAACCGCGCCCAGGCCATCCGGCTCCTCGCCAACGGAGAAGCCCGGGCGCTCGCCCGGCTCGGCGACCGCGCCTCCGCTCACCGCGCCCTCGGCCGGGCCGAGGAGTTGTCCGCCCATCACGACGTCCCTGACGAACTGACGCCGTGCATCTCGCTGGACCCGTACGGTGTGATCCGAACCCGCGCCAACGCCGCCACCGCCCGCCTGGCGCTGGGCGAAACAGACCGCGTCCTGCAACTGGCCTCGCAGATCACCCGGTCACCGGCAGATCCGTGGAGCCGGGCCCTGGTCACCCTCGACGCCGCGACCGCCCACCTGGACACCCCGGACGTGGAAGAGGCAATGGCCCTCGGTGCCGCGGCCCTTGCGCAGTCGGCCGGACCGCCGATCCTGTCCGTCGTCGCCCGTGCGCACGAACTCGGCGAACGCGCGCGCATGCGGTGGCCCGGACTTCCCGCAGTCGTCGACTTCACCGAGGTGCTGCGCGCTTGGACCGCGGCCCCGGACGTCGCCAGCCTCGGATGGTCTGCCACCATGAGCCCATCGATATCCCGGGGAAAGGCAGCACGTGCGGATCGGCCCAGCAGTTGACCCGACAGCCTTTCCTGCCGCACCGCCTCCCGACCCCGACAGCCCGCAGTCGGTAGCTACGCATGACTGGGAAGCCTTCCGGCGTATCAAGACCATGATCAACCACTGGGACCGGCCGGGCTGGACCAGCACGACGCGTGCGTACTACTGGCTCATCCCCATTGCGACCAAAGCCCTTGCCGATCAGGCGGAGCAGAGCCAACAGGCCCTTGCCGGCATGGGATTCGATCCCATCGACCGTACCGGTCTGCACCTGACACTCGGCCGGATCGGACTCGCTGAAGACATCACAGATCAGCACCTCACCCAACTGATCGAATGCTCCGCGAAGGGTCTGCCGCCGGCGGCAACTGCGCACGCAATCCCCATGGCCGGCTCACGCGGCGCTGTCCGCTACAGCCTCGCCCCCTGGACGCCGGTCCTACGCCTCCACCAGTACCTCGACACCGCCGTACGCGCTACGGGACTGCGCGGGCTCGGCCCGACAGCACGGTTGCGCCCGCACATCGGGATCGCATACTCGCATCGCGTTCAAGACGCCGGGCCAGTCCAGGCGGCGGTGGAGGCGCTCCGGTGCCTGCCCGCGATGCCGGTACGCGTGGACCGGGCAGTTCTGGTCCTGCAGCGACGGGAACCGGGCGCCTACCGGTGGGACGTTCTCCACGAACTCCTGCTGCCCGAAGCGTGAAGCGACGGCAGCTCGTGCACGTCGACCGTTGAGAGCAGACGCCGTCCTCCTGCTGGACTACTAGGTGATGGCGCGATGATCGACTTGTAGGGCAGCGTTAGCGGCAGAACCGTGTGGGGGAATCGCCGAATGGCGTACCGGCCAAGCTGGCGAGAAGGTCATCGGCGACTGCTGCGTCGTGTGCGGAGCGCGATCCACAGTAGTCCGACCGCTGCGACACTGAGAGCCTGAATCGCGGCCACGGCTCCACCCGGTACGGTGCCTACCTTCGCGGCAGCCAAGACGCCACCCACGAGCATGGCGTACGGGAGAAGAAGGAGAATCGTTCGCGGGTTCACGTCTACTCCTGCTGGTGTGTGACGGCCGTCAGCTGTCGATGCCGGCGGTGGACGTTCTGGAGTGCTTGATCCGAGCCTGGGGCGTTGACCGTTTGGATGAGAGACGTGATTATCCCGACCGTTGCCAGAGCGTCGGCCTGAGGCAATTGACCCCAGCACCAAATCGTGTTGGCCAGCATCGGGATGATCACAGGATCGGTGGACCCGAAGCGATCACGCCAAGCCTGAGTGATGAACGACCAAATTTGCAAGCCATATAGGTAGTCGCCGTTAGTAAGGGCGATGTCGCCCCGTACGACTCCAGTTGCGACGACGGTCGGGTGGCGGGATCCCATAGTCTGGGACAATTCCTGGATGATCTCGTCGACGCAGGTCACAGCGTCTTCAATGCGGCCGCAAGCTACGGTCTCACACGCAGACTTCAGCCGGCTGCGGTGCGGCTCCGGCAGGCTGTCGTAGGGGCGGTTGAGGTCCAGCGTCTCAGCGCGTGGTGCGGGCGGTACCGCGCGGTGGCCGGGCGACGCGGCCGGGCTGAATGGAATGGGCCGCTTCTTTGTGTAGCGGGCGTCAGGTGTAGCCGCGGGCTGGCTCGTGCCGTCCGGGTGTACGACGATGGCGATGGAGTAGTTGGCCTGCTTGTCGGTGATGGTGGCGGCGACGGTTGTTTCGAGGGCTGCTGCATCGAGGCGGAGGTGGTCGAGCACGCCTTCGTGCAGTGAGGCGCCCGGTGGCGGCACGAAGTGTTCGCCGTCGATGGTGCAAATGCCGTCGGCGGCTATGTGCACGTCAATGGTGGGTTGCGGCCGGATCTTCATGTGATTCCCTTCGGTATGGGGAGGGTGCTGGTGCCGGCTGCGTCCGGGAAGGCTGGCTCGGCCCAGCCGCGGTAGCGAAGCCGCCAGTGTCCGTTGGTGAGTTCGCGGCGGTGGACGATGGCAATGGCCCCCTCGCCGCTGAAAGTGTCGAGTACGTCATTGCTTGCGACCAGGTCGCCCCCGAGATAGAGGGCGACGTGGCCGACATTGTGGTTGTCGTAGAACAGGAGGGCTCCGGGGGGCGGCCTGCCGTCTCCCGGGTGCGCGAGTCCTGCGCCGACTAGGCGGTTCCAGTGGACATCGGCAGTCGCCGAGCCGGAGGAGCCGTACCCGTACGCCTGCGCCACGAAGTTGTCGCAGCGTCGGTACCAGCCCGGTCTCCCCGCCTCTGCGCGCGCTGCCGCGATTGCCTGCGAAGGGCTTCTCGGAGTGCGGGTGGTGAGGACTGCTGTCGGATCGGCAGTGGCGGTGTCGTCGCATCCGGTGGTGATCGACGTGACCGCGTAGGTGCCCCATGCCGTGGTCACGAGTGCGCCCGCGGCCTGCTCCCACTTGGCGTACGCCCCGGGTGCGGCACTTCGCTCGACTGCTTGGGCGGCCCGTGAGAGGGGCATCGTCTGCCAGTTGCGGATCTTAAGCAGAGCGTCGAAGAAGGCGTTCGTCGCGTACACGGGATCCGTGAGCTGCGCGGGCGTGCCCCATCCCTGGCTGGGCCGCTGCTGGAAGAGGCCGAGCGAGTCGCGGTCGCCGTCATCGAGGTTGTTGAGGCTGGATTCCTGGATCGCTGTGGCTACCGCTATGACCGCGCCTCGCGGCGGTACGGACCGAGTGCGGGCGACGGCTGTGATCGTTGTCGCGTTGCGGAGCTGCTCCCTGGTCCACCGGGCCGTCTGCTGGGGCCCGATGGGCTTGAGCGGAACAGTGACTTGACCGTGAGTGGGCAGCGTTCGGCGACCGAGCTTCACCGGATCGCCCGGCGGGCCGGCGCCCCCCGAACCCGGTGGAAGCGACTGGAGGACCGTGGAGCACGTCCGGGCGTTGGCTCTGCCTGTGGTGCCGGAGGCCACCAGCACGCACAGCGCGAGAAGTCCCAGGCCAGCGGCGACGACCGCCCCGAAGAGACCGACAGCAGTTTTCATGGAGTCCGCCAATGAACATTTACGTCGTGTCTTGCTGTTAAAGCATATGTCTCGACGGAGTGCCACCAGTCGCGACGCCCGGTCGGGTGTGCCGGTGTGCTCGAAGCCACTTGACGATCAACCTTGGGCGGAGGTGGGCCTGCGGGGCAGTCCCCTTCCCCGGGTCCACTGATCTGGTCCTTCCTTCCCGTCCCCGGGCTGGGTGAATGGTGCGAAGCGTTCCCCCAGTGCTGTCGGCGGAGCGTGCTCGCGGCCGACGGGTCGTGGCCGACGCAAGGTCACGACCATCGGGGATAGACATCAACACTTGTTTATGAGGATTCATATATGTACGGTGTCCTTCTATTGCCGCGTGCCCAATCCAGCGGGGCAGGAGGGGCAGATGTCTGTTGCGCACAGCGTGTTGTCGATGGCTGCCGACGGGAGCATCGGTGTGCTGGTCGACGGCCCGAAGCCCGGTGGAAGCGGCGGGAGCGGCGGCATCGGCTCCCTGGTGAACGGGCTCTCGCCTGACTGGGGACCGTTCGGCGCTCTTGGCGCCACTGCGCGTACGGTGATCCAGGCGCTCATGGCGGGGGTTCTCGTGGCGCTGCTGGGCCGCGCGATCGTCTCCGCTTTCTCGATGAAGATCGGGGAGCGCGAGCACGACACGGCGCAGGTCTCCAAGGGGAAAAAGGACCTCGCTGGCGCCCTCGTCGGAGCTTTTGTCGTGGCCAGCCTTGGCACGGTCTTCACGATCGTCTACGGCATGGGGATCTGACATGGCCCCAAGCCCACGCCCTCCAGCCGCCGGCCGTGGCGGAACCCGTTTCATCGGCCCGGATGACAGGGACGTTGCCGTCGGCACGCGCCCGTGGTGGCGCAGCGCCGCGATGGCCGGCGTCGCCTTCGTGCTTCTGGTGATCATCGCGCTTGTGGTCCGTACTGGAGGTGGCGACGGCAGGACCACGCCCGAGCCCGGCGGCGTCCGTACTCCGTCCACGGTTCCGGCCCCGGACACCGGGGCTGGAGGAAACTCGGCGATCTCGCCGCTGCGGCTCAACAACGGTGTGCCGGTGGGGTATCCGCATAGCTGTGGGGGCGCCACATGGGCTGCCGTGAACTTCGAGGTCGCCCGGTCCTCCGCGTCGTACTTCACCGACGCCGAGACGCGGCACCGGGTGATCGACGCGATCGCGGCGCGCTCCGCGCGCGACAGCCTGACGCGAAACGACGACACCGGCATGAAGCAAGTGCTCTCCTCCTTGGGCATCACGGCCGCGAACCGGGACACGCTCGTGGCTCGGGCTGCGGCCCTCGGGACCAGGACCGTTACCTGCTCCCCTGCGGTGGCGACCGTCGATGTGTGGATGGCCGGCCTGGTCGGCGCGACTGCCGCCGACGCCCCCCTGCCGGTGTCGGCGTCGTGGGCGACCTACACCCTGACGCTCCAGTGGGAAGACGCCGACTGGCGTCTGACCACGGTGAGTTCGGTCCCCGGACCCACGCCGCTGGACACAGGCGGTGACGGCACCCGCCCCTCCTCCACCGAGGAGTTCCGTACCGCAGATCGGGACTTTGATGCGCCCCCGTATATCGGCTGACGGCCTGGAGCGGCTGCGCCTGCGGATCCTGTGGATCGTGGGCCTGACCGCCACGGTCCAGGTGTTCGCCGGGTACGGGCAGCCAGCGCAGGCGAATGGATTCTCCGACTGGTCGTGCAGCCACATCCCGTTCGCCGACAAGGTTTGTGCGACCGTCGAGGCGACGAACAAGGGAGTCGACTTCCTCAGTGACCCCATGGGGTACATCGCCCAGTTCGTTAACAATGCGGTGACCAGCCTCTTCACCGAGTTGATCAAGGCTCTGCTGTCGACCACGACGATCGACTGGAACGACGCGGGATTTCTCCGTACGTACTCGATGGCTTTCGCAGCCTCGACGGTGCTCACGGTGATCTTGTGGCTGATCGCGGTGGCGAAACGCTCGCTCCAGGGGGTCGACCCGCTCCGGGCTGCGACAGAGTCCGTCGGCTACCTGCTGATCTCGGTGATCGTATCCGCGCTGGCGCCGGCCGTGATCGCGATCGTGACCGCGCTGTTCGACCAGGCCGCGAACGCGATGCTGGCCCCGGCGGCCGGCGACGCGGCGAGCATGGTGGTCACGGTGACCGCGGCCATGGCCGTGCTGATGTCGATTCCCGGCGGCGACGTGATCGTCATGTTCCTTGGCATGGCGATGCTCTCGGCGGTGGCGGGCGTGTGGATGGAGATGGTCATCCGCAACGCCCTCATCCTGGCGGGCCTGGTCTTCGGAGCAAGCGTCTTCAGCGGACTCGTCGACCGTGATCTGTGGCGCCACGTACGGCGGTGGGTCGGCGTCATGGGCGCGATCATCGCGAGCAAATACGTGACCTTCACGACCATCGCTCTGGCGACGGGCATGCTGGCGTCGGACGGCAGCCCCTCGGTCGGGCAGGCATTCGCGACCGTTTTCACCGCCATCGCGTTGATGTGGCTGGCACTCGTCCTGCCGTTCCAGATCGCGAAGTTCCTGCCGCTCATGGGCGATGAGGTCGCGGGCATGTACCAGGCCCGCGACGAGGCCAAGGGCCGCGTGAAGGAGGCCGGCGCGGCGGCGGGCGACACCTTCCGCGAACTGGCCGGCCGCCTCGGCGGCGGAACGGGCAAGTCCTCCTCTGGCGGCGGGAGCGCGGAGGAGGAAGAGGACGAGGCGTCGGGTGCCGAAAGCGGCGGCGCGGACGAAGTCGGCGGTAAGACCGCCCAGGGCGCTGGGAACGGCGAGGCCGGTACGGGCGACGGCGCCGCGAAGGAGTCTGCCGCCCGGGGCACCCAGGCCGCCACCACGGGCGACGACGAATCCACTGTTCCCGGCACCCGTTCGACCGGCACCGAACCCGGCGGCGACGACCGGGGGGACGGAGGGGACGGCGGCGCAGCACCCGGCGGCGAGGCGGCCGGGGCAATGCCACGGCCTTCCGGCGCTGCGAGCGCCCCAGATGCCGTACCGGGCGGTTCCACTGATTTGCCGTCAGATCCCGGCGGGAGTGACGACGGCGGCGCTGCGGGCGGAGTGGCGGCGCCATGAGCCCTGCGAACGAGCCGAGGAGGTAACGGTGTCGCGATCATTCTCTTTCCCCCGCCCCAGGCCGCGCGGACTGCTGGGCCGGAGGCTGGACGGCGACGAACAGCTCGTCCTGGGCGGCGGCCTGGTATGCGGACTGGCCGTGGCCGTCGTCGTCACCAGTCTGCCCTTGAGGATCTTCGGATTCCTCACCGTGGCAGGCGCGAGCGCGTGGATGACGCTCGCACCGTACCGGGGCCGGACCTTCCTGCGCTGGTGGGAGATCCGCCGCACGTACCGCCGGCTGCTGCGTGACGGCTCGCTGCTCTACCGCTCCCGCGCTCCGTACACAGGACGGCGGGTCGACGGGCGCCGGCCGAGAGTCGAGGTGCCGCCGGGGGTGCCTCGCGACATGGAATGGATCACCGCCAGGACTACGTTCGGGGAAATCGCGATTCTTCTGCAGCCGCGCGAGAGGCTGTTCACTGCCGTCGTCGAGGTCGAGGGCATGGGGGACTTCGGCAGTCTGGATGTGGGCGACAAGGAAGCGCTGATCAGGGCGTACGAGTTCCTGCTGCGGTCGACGGCAGACGGAGGCGGCCGCATCTGCCGACTCCAGTGGATCCTGCGGCTGGTGCCCACCGACCCCAACGCGCACGCGAGGGACGCCGCCGACCGGCGTGACCCCGCCGCGCCGCCCTGGCTCGACCAGTCCTACGCCGAATTGATCCGTACGGTCGCCGTCACGGCCGAAGACCGCCGCCTCCTGCTCGTTCTGGGCATCCCGTACACCACAGATCTTGTCGCCGAGGCCCGCCGCTATCCCAGTCTTCACGAGGGATACGCCGCCGTCCTCGGCGAAGAGATCGAGACGTTCGTCCGGAGTCTGGCGCGCGGTCAACTCCGGCTGCTGCGCACCCTCGACGAACAGGGTCTCGCGTCCTACCTTCACCACGCCTACGCGCCGAGCCACTGGATCGACGACACCACCGGCATGGACCAGGTCTCGGCCTGGCCGGCGGAAGTCGACGCCCGGGCCGCCGGGCATCTGCTCTCCCGCAGTTGGGAGTCGCCCACCGCGGGCTGGTACTCGCGTACGGCCTGGATCAAGGCGTGGCCCGTGCTGCCGGTCGGCGTGAATTTCCTGGCGCCGCTGCTCCTGTACACCCAGGACGTCATCATCACCGTGTCGGTCACGATGGATCTGGTCCCCACTGACCAGGCCATTTCCGACGCCATGGCCGATGCCACCAACGAACTCGGCCAGGCGGACAAGCGCCCAGGCAAGATTGAGGATCCGCGCGAGCAGAAGGACCAGCGCGCCACGGTCTCCACCATGCGGGACATCGCCGACGGAGCAGCCGGGATCCGCATGGTCGGCTGGGTCACCGTCACCTCCGAGAGCAAGGACGCGCTGCGCCGCGACTGCGACACGGTCCGGAACGCAGCCACCCGCAGCGGCCTGCGCCTGGAGTGGACCGATCACGAACACCACCGCGCGATCACCAACTCCTTGCCGTTCGCAGGCGGCATCCTCGCCGACGGGCGGCGCTGACCATGCTCGAACTGCTGCGACGACAGGACCAGACCCGCCGCCGGTCCATCCGCACCACCACAACGAACGCCTGCGGCCTGTACCCGGCCGTCGGCGCGGCCGGCATGGACCCGCGAGGGGTCATCATCGGCCGGGAGGCGTACAGCGGAAGGGCGTACATCTACGACCCGTTCATTCTGTACGACCCGGACGCCCGTACCCGACTGCCCAGCGGTCACGTTCTCGTGCTCGGCAAGTCCGGGCACGGGAAGTCTGCCCTGGAGAAGACCTACGTCCTGCGCCAACTCCGCTTCAAGGAACGGGCGTTCTGCGTACTGGACGCCCAGGGCGAGGACGGCACCGGCGAATGGAACGCGATCGCCAGCGAGCTGGGCATCACACCGGTCCGGCTCGTCTACGGCGGGTCCGGCCACGGCGTGCGCATCAACCCGCTCGACGAGCGGATCCCCGCCGAACACCAGCTGAAGGTGCTCGTCTCGATGATGGAGATCATCTCGGGACCGCTCGCGCCGCGAACGAAGTTCGCCGTCACCGAGGCCCACGCGCTCGCGGCGCAGGCCGCACTCAGCCAGAACCGCCCGGTGGTGCTGTCCGACGTGCTGGCCGCGCTGACCGCACCGCGCCAGGCGCTGCTCGGCCGCCAGACCGTCACCGCTGCGGAGCTGACCGCGTGGGGACAGCCGGCGGCGCTGGCGCTGGACGAACTGTGCGGCCCGGGCCGGGAGTTGGCGGGACTGTTCGACGGCCCGACGAGCGAGGGTATCGATCTCACGGCCCGCCTGATCGTGTTCGACCTGACCCGGCTGCCGCGGGAGGGAGCGGCGATGCCGCTGCTGATGGCGGCGATCGGCCCGTGGATACGGTTCGGCTGGATCAAGCCCGGCGACCGCATCAAGAGGACCTTGATCGTTGAGGAAGCCTGGCACATCCTCAGCCACCGGCCCGTCGCACGGCTCTTTGAGGAACTCATCCGGTACGGCCGCCGCCTCGGCCTCTCGTTCTGGGGCATCCTCCACCACCTGGCCGACCTGGTCCTGGCCGAAGCTCCCGAAGCAGCAGCGATCCTGAAGCTCAGCGCGACACGGGTGGTGTACCACCTGGACCGCGAGGAAGCCGAGATCACCGCCAACTATCTCGGGCTGACGGCCTGGGCACGGAAGGCCATCGCGGACGGTGCGAACGTGTGCGCCCCGGGACGGGCCATCTGGCAGGTCGGCTCGCGCATCAATCTCGTCGAACACCTCAGGACCGCCACCGAGATCCGGCTGACGGACACCAACCGTGCCATGGCCGAGCGCCGCAGCCGGACACCGGGAGACGCGGCGCCGCTGTTCCGCCTCGCCAAAGGAACGCGCCGATGATGCCCCGGCCGGCCACGCCCAACGCTGCGGGCCGTCTGCGCCTGGGGCGCGACGCCCTGTGGCTGCTTCCCCTGGCAGGGGCATTCGCGATGACGGGACTGGTGTGGCTGTCGGCGGTGCTGTCCGGCCTGCTGCAACACGGCCGCCCGGCCTCGGTGGGGTGGATGGACGCCGGCAACGGCCTCACGTCGGTCATCCGGCACCCCGGCCGGCCGGCCGCAGTGTGGCCGGGACGCGGCGTCGGCGGCCCCGCACCGTTCTGGACGGTCTTCGCGCTGCTCGCACTCGCCGCGGCACATGCCGCCTGGCGCTGGTACCGGTGGCGCACCCGCCGCGGCGCGGACGGCGCCGACGGCCGGGCCACATCGGCACAGCTCCAGAAAGCGATGGGAGAGAAGCAGGCTCTCGCCCGCGCGGCATCCCTGCGGCCCACCCTCCACAGGACGGACCCCGCCTCCATCACGGTCCGCCACGTCGCCGTCTACCTCGGCTGCTCCGATCCGTCACGCATCCACCTGTGGATCACCATCGAGGAGAGCGTCGTCCTCGTCGCGCCCCCCAGGGAAGGAAAGACCTCCCAGATCATCCTGCCCGGCATCCTGGACTTCGACGGCACCGTCCTCGCCACCAGCAGCAAGACCGACGTCCTCTACGCCACCGCCGCAGCGCGGGAGAAGCACGGGCCGGTGCACGTCCTCGACCCGACGGGCCTGTCGCAGTGGCCGCACCCGTTCCGCTGGCCGATCACATCGGGCTGCGAGGACTACCGGGTCGCCCGCAAACGCGCGGAGACCCTCGCCGCCACGACCAAAACCGAAGAAGGCACGCGAAACGGCGGATACTTCGCACTCAAGGCAAAGACGCTGATCACCTGCTGGCTGCACGCCGCAGCACTCCACCGCCGGCCCGCACTGGACGTCCTGCACTGGGCCACGGACCCGGACAACCGGGAGCCGATCGACCTGCTCGCCGCCCGCGGCCGGCACCAGCTCGCCGCAGCGCTCGCCGGCCAGCACGCCGCGGCCGACGAGGAGCGGTCGGCCGCGTGGGCCACCGCCGAGCAGTCCTTCACCGCACTGTTCGACGACGACGTGGCGGCGATCTTCGCCCCCGAACCCGGGACCGACGTATTCGACATCGAGCAGTACCTGACGCAGTCGGGAACACTCTTCCTGATCGGCGAGGACGAAGAGGGCAGCGCCCTCGCACCGCTGTATGCGGCCTTCGCCAAGGCCCTTTTCGACACGGCCAAACGCATCGCCGCGCGGAGTCCGAACGGCAGGCTTCACACGCCGCTGGGCTGCTTCCTCGACGAGGTGGCCAACATCGCGCCGCTGCCGGAAATCCCCAGCCTGCTCAGCGTCAGCGGCAGCGCGAATATTTTCATCCTGACCGTCCTGCAGGGCTACGCCCAGGCCGAGGAACGCTGGGGGCAACTGGGCGTCAGGAAGATGTTCGCCTCCAGCACCGTGAAGGTCTTCCTCGGCGGCATCAGCGACCCCGAAGAACTGAAGGGTTACAGCACCCTCACCGGTGAATTCGACGAGGACGTGGAATCCGTCTCCGAAGACGGCGGACGCATCTCGGTATCCACCTCGATCCGGCGCCGACCGGTCCTGGAACCGGCGGAGATCCGCATGGTGCCCGAGCGCGGCGGCCTGCTGCTCCATCGCCGCACACCCGCAACCCTCGTCACGTTCACCCGCGCCCACGAAGGCCCCCGGGCCGCGGAGATCAAGGCCGCGCAGCAGGCGGCCCGCGACCTCGTCGCCCGGGGCCGCGTCAGCCTCGCCAAGGACGGCGAACGGACATGGTGAGCGGAGGAGGCGGCTTCGATGCGATCTTCGCGGAACTCACCGAGATCAACGCAGAGGTCGTCCTCCTCAACGAACGCGTCGCGATCCTCGAAGAGGAAGGACCCGGCCGGGCCGGGACCCCGGACGACGGCGGCACGGCAGAGCGCCCGGCGGGTGCACCGGTGCTCTGGGCGGACCTGGAGGACGACGAACACGCCGTCCTGTGGCCACAGTTCGTCCACTGGGTCATCCGGACCGCCGACACCTACGAACTGACCACCGACCAACTGCCCCGCCAGTGCTGGTGGCTGCACGGCGCCGTCGTCGAGGAACTCACCGCCCTGTGGACCGGGCACCAGTCCGCCTACGCCGGCACCGACGACGCAGGCTCAGCCCCCTACCTGTGGCAGGACGCCCTGGCCCGCGCCATCGAACGCATCGGCCGCATCTGGCTCGGAACCTGCCGCAACGGCCAGCACAAACAGCGCCACCGCCAGCCGTGGTCGGGAGACGACCAATACCTGACCACCCTCCACCAGGCGGCCCGTCCTCACACGATCACCCTCGACTCCGGTGAGCCGCCCGACGCAGCCGGCTCCGGAACCACCCCATCACCCGGCAACACCTGACAGCCGACGAAGGAGAACACCCATGTCCATCAACCGGTACGGACTCGAAGCCCGCGCCTACTGGAAGAGGTGGCTGCCCCAGCGCTACGCCGCGCTTCCCGACCCCGCGGCCTTCTTCACCGCGCTCGGCGAGCAGGTCGAACAGCAGGCCGGCGACCTGTGGGATCAACTCGTCATCAAAGACACGCCGCCGGCAGAGGAGACCCACGAGCAGCGGGTGGGACGCCTGGGCTTGCTCAAGGCACAGGCCGAGCACGAGGTCCTCGCCGAGTTGGTCCGTCTGGAGCCCGAGCCCGGCATGGGCGTCGATGACGAGGACGGCCTGGAGAGCGACGAGCAGTTCGAGGCGCGCATGCAGCGCGTCGCCGCCCGCACCGAATGGCTGGCCGCGACCGCCGACGCGCTGATCGACGGCACCACCGCACTCGACGACCTCGACGACGCCGAACTGCGCCACCTCCTGGACTACATGACGCCCAGCTTCCTGGCGCTCCTCGGCACGTCTGTGGACGACCTGCGCGCCCGCGGGCGCCACCTGTAGGGACTCGCGTCCCCGCCCAGCACCGACACCGCACCAATGGTGGAGGACCACCATGTACCAAACGCCCCGCCACCTGTCCGACCTCGAATCCCAAGCAGCCTCCGGCACGATCGCCTTCCGCGCCTCTACCAGCCCGGACGCCGGACCCTGGCAGTACCGCCTCTACACCGTCGACATCGACAGCCCCGACGCGGATCCGGCCGAGGCAGGCAAGTTCCTCCTGCTCAGGGTCAGTGACAACGGCGGCGTCCACGAAGTCGCCTCCCCGCGGGTGCTTGCGCACCAGAGCTGGGCCGAAGACGCGTTCGACGCGCTGTGGGAGGCACAGGAGCGGGGCGAACTACCCGCGGCAGACGGCGAGCCGAGCCCCGAGACCATTACCGCGGAACAGGACATCGTCTCCCGGATCACCAGCCGCCCGGCCGTCCCCCCAGCCAGCAGCGTCAGTACCCCGACCCCCTCCGCTCTGACGCCGGACGACGAGGACAGCGCCCCCGCCGTCGACCGGCCCCAGCACCTCGAAGATCTCAACGATGGTGATCTGGTCTGGCACCTGGGCGACAGCCCGCACCACGGACCCGATCCGGAAGAGCTGGTCGAAGCCGTCGTGATCACGGTCACCGGTACCGACACTGCCGAGATCCTGGTGCAGGACCCCGACGCGGACGACGAGCCCTACCCCATCACCTTCGACATGGTGGTCGAGCGGCAGCGCCCCCACCGGCCGCAGCCCGGTGAAGCAGTCCGCTACCGCCCCCATGGGCAGACAAACCTTCCCCCCTCGGGCCCGCTCGGACGGATACGGGCGAACATCGCCGCAATCCGCACACTGCATGTGCTCCGCGGGGAGCAGCGCCCCGCCACCGCGGACGAACAAGCGGTTCTTGCCCGCTGGAGTTCGTGGGGCGCCGTGCCGCAGATCTTCGATCCGCGCAAGCGCGACCTGGCCGGCCTGCGCGCCGAGCTGCGATCCCTGCTCACGGAGACCGAGTGGCACGCCGCCGAGGCCACCACACGCAACGCCCACTTCACCGACCCCGACCTCGTCCAACCCGTCTGGCAGGCCCTCCAGGATCTGGGCTTCACCGACGGGCGGGTGCTGGAACCGGGAAGCGGCTCCGGGAACTTCCTCGCCCTCGCACCGGATGCAGCCCAGATGACCGGCGTCGAACTCGATCCGACCACCGCGGAGATCTCCGCCGCCCTGTATCCGGACGCGACCATCCGGGCGGAGTCCTTCGTCGACACCCGCCTGCCCGAGGGCTATTTCGACGCCGCACTCGGGAACGTTCCGTTCGACGAGATCGCCCTGCACGACCCGGTCCACAACCCCCTGCGGCTGGCCACCCACAATCACTTCATCGTCAAGAGCCTGGAGTTGGTCCGGCCCGGCGGCCTCGTCGCTCTTCTGACCAGCCGCTACACCCTCGACGCGATGGGCAAGACGGCCCGGCTGGAGATCGCCGACCGCGCAGAACTGGTCGGCGCCGTGCGGCTCCCGGCGGGCGCCCACCGCCGCGTGGCCGGAACCGACGCCGTCACCGACCTGGTCATCCTGCGCAGGCGCGAGGGTGCGATGCCCGCCACACCCCCCGAATGGGTGGGCCTGGCGAGTGTCCAGATCAGCCCGGACACCAACGTCCTGGTCAACAGCTACTTCGCCAAGCACCCGGATAGGATCCTCGGCTCCCTCGGCGTCACCAGCAGTCAATTCACCGACCAGGACATCACCGTCCGCCGCCGGCCCGGAAGCGATCTGGCCACCGAACTGTCGGACGTCCTGACGACGATCACGCGGCAGGCCCGTGAGGAGGGCCTGACCATGAGCGCCTCCCCGGACGCCGTCCAGCGTGCGGCGGTCGACCAGCGCGCGGAGCGGATGCGCCAGGCACAGGAGATGTTCGGCCAAGACCTCCAGCGCTACGAGGGCACCATCCTCGACCAGCACAACGGAACGTTTCTTCAGGTCGTCGGCGGTGAACTCGCCGAACGGCCGGTGTTCAGGAACGCCACACAGGAACTCTCCTCGCTCCTGCGGCTGCGCGACACCTACATCGACCTTCTCAGCGCCGAGTCCAGCGGCGACACGGACCAGGCGACCACCCTGCGCCAAAAACTCAACCAGTTCTACGGTGCCCACACCGGCCAGTACGGCTTCCTCAACGCACGCGACAGCCGCCGGGACCGGCGCTCGGCCCACGGCGCGTTCCGGAGCGACCCGTTCGCAGCCGGCGTGTACGCGCTGGAGATCTACGACACCGACACCCAAACGGCGCGGCGCAGCGCCATCTTCACCCGCCCGGTCACCCCGCCCCAGACCGCGCAGACCACAGCCGACACCCCGCAGGACGCTCTGGCCATCAGCCTCAACACCTACGGCGAAGTACGGCTGAGCGAGATCGCACGGCTTCTGGACGTCGACTCGCTCGACGAGGCACGCGACGCGCTCGGCGACATGGTCTTCAACGAGCCGGGCAGCCAGCGGCTGATCCCCGCCGCCGAATACCTCAGCGGCAACGTGAGGGCCAAGATCGAGGCCGCGGAGAAGATCCTGGCGTTCGTGTCCCCGGAGGGCCGCGACACTCACCCTTTCCAGGCCAACATCGCAGCCCTTCGCGGGGTTCTGCCGCCGGACAAGCAGCCCGGGGACATAGACGTCATCCAGATCGGCGTCACCTGGGTCGCCCCGAAGTATTACGAGGCATTCCTCCAGCAACTGCTCCAGAGCCGCTACGTCACCGTCACCCGCACCTCGGGCGCCGACTGGGAGGTCGACGCTCCCTCCTCCGTCCGTACGGGCCGCGCCGCTACCAAGGTCTACGGCACGACCAAGCGCAACGCGGTCGACCTCGCCCAACGGCTCCTGCGACGGGCCTCCCTCGTCGTCCACCCGCCCAAACTGGACGAGGACGCCTCCCAGCAGGACATCCAGAACGGCAAGCGGTGGGCGGCCGAGCAGACCGAGCAGACCGTCGCGAAGGCCGACGAGCTGAACAGGCTGTTCGCGGACTGGCTCTGGCAGGACCCCGACCGAACGACGGCCGTACTGCACGACTACAACCGCCTGTTCAACAGTTTTGTCCCCTACCAGGGAGACGGGGCACACCTCACGTTCCCCGGTCTGTCCGATGCGATCACCCCGCGCCCGCACCAGCGCGCCGGCGTCGCACGCGTCCTGGCCGAGCCCCACGGGAGCTTTCTGGACTACGAGGTGGGATTCGGGAAAACCCTCACCATCGCGATGTCACTGATGGAGATGAAGCGCCTGGGCATGGTCCGCAAACCCTGCATCGTGGTGAAGAACCCCACCGTCAACGACTTCAGGAATGATTTCCTGAAGGCATATCCCGGCGCCCGGGTCCTGGCCATCGACAGCAGTGAGTTCACCAAAGAGACCGCCGCATCCTACGTCGCCCAGATCGCCAACGGCGACTGGGACGCGATCATCCTCCCGCAGAGCCTGTTCAAACGGATTCCGCTGTCCGGGCGGGGTCAGCAGCAATTTGTCGCCGACCAGACGGCCGAATACCGGGCCCGCGTACACAAAATACTGACCGGCAGCGACGACGCACAGTCCGCTGCGATGAATCCCGGCGGTGACCCCTTGATCGCCGACGCCCTGGAGGTCACGGCCGCGGTGAGCACCGTCGCCGCCCGGAGCAGCAAAGCGCCCGATCGCGAGACCGTCAAGAAGCTGCAAGGCGATCTCAAGCGGCACACGCAACGCGCCGAGAAAAACCTGGTCAAGCAGACCACCCGCGGGATCTCGTGGGAACAGACCGGCATCGACTTCATCGCGGTCGACGAGGTCCAGGACTTCGCCAACGGCGAGGTCGGCGCCAACAACAGTGAACTCGCCCTTCCTGTCAGCACGCAGTCGAAGGACCTGAAGATCAAGCTCCGCACCATGGAAAAGGCGTTCGGGCCGAAGGTCGGACTCGGCTCGACCGGAACACCCTTCCCCAACGCCATGCCGCAGGCGTATGTGATGCTCGATTTCTTCCGCCCCGATCTCCTCGCGGCGAGCGAGATCTCGGCATTCTCTTCCTTCCAGGCGCAGTACCTCACCGAGGTCGTCGCGCCGGAGATATCTCCCGAAGGCGTCCCGCGCATCAAGGAACGCATCGGTGCGTTCCGAAATTCGCTCCAGTTCAGCCAGACATGGCGGACGATGGCAGACGTCAAAACCAAGCGCGACATCAACATGCCGGTCCCAAAGAGCGTGGGCGAAACCGTAGTAGTTCCGGCTACGGGCGAGGACCGCGCGTTCATGGAGGAGATCGCGTGGCGGGCCGACCTTGTGCGCGGCGGCAGAGTCGACGCCTCCGAGGACAACCTTCTCAAGATCAGTAACGACGGCCGTATGGCAGCCATGGACCTGCGGATGATCGACAGGGATCCCGACGGGCCCGGCAAGCTCGACGCCGCCGCCGAGAAGATCGCAGCGATCTACCACGAGTTCAAGGACCGTGCGTACACCGACCGGGACGGCAACCCCACTGACCTTCCCGGCGCCCTCCAGCTCGTCTTCGCCGACCGCGGCACTCCCTCCGACAGCAATCGCAAGCTCGGCAAATTCGTGGCGTACGAGTACCTGCGCGACGAGCTGTTCCTGCGGGGAATCCCCGTGGACCAGGTCCGCTTCGCCCAGGACGCGAAGACCGCGGAGGAGAAGGCCACCCTGTTCGCCGACGCCCGGCTGGGCAAGGTCGCGGTCCTGATCGGCTCGACCGAGACCATGGGCGTCGGTGTCAACGTGCAGGACCGCGCCATCGCCCTGCATCACATCGACTGCCCCTGGCGGCCTTCCGACGTCACCCAGCGCGAGGGCCGGATCGTCCGCCAGTACAACCAGCACTACGAACTGGACATACCGGTCCGGATCTATCGCTGGGTGAAAGCCGGATCATTCGACAGCTTCATGTGGCAGACGGTCGAGCGCAAAGCGCGCTTCATCGACCAGGTCAGGACCGGCCGGGAACTGGACGAGCAGGACGCCGCGCTCGACGGGGACCTCGGCAAGGACTATCTCGAATTCGGTGAGATCAAGGCCATCGCCACCGGCAACCCCCTGCTGCTGAAGAAACTCGCGGCCGACGAGCAGGTCCGGACGCTGGAGGCGGCCTACAGCAACTGGAAGCGCACCGAGGATCACCTCCAGCACGTGGTGGCGACCGCCGACGAGACCCTGTCGGCAGCACAGCGACAGGCAGACAGCGTCGGACGCGCCCTTGGGGCCAGCACCGAGACCAAGGCCGACGCCTTCCGCCTGGTGTTGCCCGACGGCACCGTGGTGACCAAACGCCAGGACGCCGCAGCCGCGCTGCGCACCAAACTGGCACTGATTCACCGCCGGATGGGGCTGCGCGACGGTGTCAGCGGCTGGGAACAGGTCGGGACGCTCGGCGGCCAGCCGTTCCAGGTCCGGATCAACACCACCCACGACTTCGCACACTTCTCGATTACCGGCTTGAACGACATCTCTCAGGCCGGCTTCACCATCGACGACGTGGACGCCCTGCTCAACGAGGACAGGACACCGCTGGGCCTGGTCACCCGCATGGAGAACCAAGTCGAACGTCTCGACGGACTCCACACGCTCCTCCTCGGCACAGTCGACCAACTCGCCCAGGAGATCGATCGCGCCCGCAGCCTGGTCGGCTCACCGTTCGCCAAGATGGACAAGCTCACCAGGGCCCGAGCCGAGCAGATGCAACTCGACGCCGAGATCTCCGGCCAGGCCGGCGCCCACCACGCCGACGAGCCGGGCACAGAGCCCCCGTCTAAGGCCCGGGAGATGTCTGCGGCCGACATGGCTATACACGACGCCCAGGTGAGGGCTGCCGAATTCGGCGGCACTGCCATCGTTATCCAAGGCGGCCAGTGGTATGGAACCACGACCGGCGTCCCCCCTGATGCAGCAGGAGAAGACGGCACCTCTGTGCCTCTGCCTTCCGGCCGGCGCCCGGTGGTGATGCTCCCCGACGAGGAACTGCCGGACTTCACGACTATCCCGGGCGAAGTCGCCGAGCCGCAGGCTTTGGCTGCAAAATTTGAGGCCGCACAGACAGCGTTCCGCGAGTGGGCGCAATTGGAGATCGTTCAGGAATACCTCAACGACACGGGGGAGGGGGATTTCGGACCCTTCGACGAGGATCCCGAACCGAACGGCCCAAGAACCAACGCGATCAACGCACTCCATGACGCCTACCTCCACGCCCTGCGCTACCGGGGTGAGGACCAGAACGAATGGACACGCCGCTACGGCAACGTAGTAGCGCAGTCGCGAAACCTAGCCGACCGGTACGACGAGCAGGAAACGCCCGAGAGCGAGAAGCTCGACATCTTGGCCGTGCGCCTGCTCGGCAACAGTGTCCAGGACTTTGTGGCCAGCGCGCTTGCCTCATGGGCGGCCCACCAACTCGAAACCCCTGCGGCTGCGCCGATGACAGCAGCCGAGGTCGATGCCCGCCCGGACAAAGCGCCACTGCTCGCCGTCGCGGACCTGAGCGCAGGAGCGGAGCCGTACGAGGACCGCGCCGACTACTGGGTGGGCGAACACGCTGCCCTGACCGCGTACGTGCTGTTTGCCTCGGGCTCCGGTGCCCGCCTGGCGGACGGGATCGATCAGGAGCAGGCGCTCGTCCAGACAGCCGAGGCGATGATCGCCGAGAGCGTCCAGGCGCGGCAGAGCCGGCTGCTGGGTCTGGATCACGTCGTGCCCTGGGAACTGGCCGACACCTTTGCCCGCAGGGCCCGCGTCGTGGCCGAGCAGTGGGACCGTGAGCGACGGGCAACCGGCCAGGTCAGCGATGCCATGGCGATGGCCGCCGCAATCCGCGACCATGCGGCTCGGTACCGCGCCACCATTGAGGACCCGGCGGGTGAAGCGTTCCAGCAGTGGTTCCGCAGTGACGAACCGATCGACCTTCTCGACGAGGAGGCCGAGGAATTCATCGCCGGTCTGTCCATGACGACCGCCTACACGGTCACCGGCCCGGCAGGCGTCCGCAGCGTGCCGCGTAGCGGCATCGATCTTGCCGCGGGTATCGCCCAGTTGATCGCCGACGGCACCGTGATCGAGGAGACCGACCGGGGGTGGACCCTGTCCACCCCGGAGGGAAACCGTTTCGACATCGCCCCTGCATCGCCCGCGCCTGCCGTCGAAGGGTCCGCGACCCCGCCGAGCCGGAAGAACACCCCGGAGACAGCCGCTGAGACCGAGACCGCTCCCGGGGAGGAGACGCCGCAGGGCGGCTCCGTGAATCCGCGGGCGCGCAACCTGGCCGTCTTCCTGGGCGGCTACTCCGCCCCCGGTGACCTGGTGGTGGCGCGTCAGTTCATCGCGGAGTCCCTCGCCCAGGTGGAGGCCGCCGCCCAGGCCCGCACGGGCTCGGCTTCACCGGTCGCCAACCTGGTGGACGAGGTCGTCCGGGCAGGAGCCGCCGCGACCGGTACCCAGCAGGTCCAACCCGCCGACGCCTTCGGCCAGTACGAACAGCTCGCCGAAGCGGCCACCCGGCTTGCCGACAGCAGTACGGGCAGGCTCGCTCAGCAGGCCGTGCGCCTGGCCCAGCGCACCGAACGACACCTGGGCCGGATGCACGCAGCCGGCCGCGACCTGTTCGACCTCCTGCTGGACGCCGCGGCCCTGGACCCGGACTCCTTTGAAGTGATCCGGCGCAACGACCCGCTGAAAGAGCGGCCGACCCCCTACGCGAGCAGCGCAGAACTGAGCTTCGCCCGCGGCATCGTCAACCGCACGTACGACCAGTGGCCCGCCCTCTACACCAGCGAGGGCGCAGAAGCCAGCGACAAGCTGCGGGCCGCGATGTGGCAGATCCGCGAAGCTCCCGACGCGGACTCCGGCACGGCCCTGACCGACTGGCTGAACATCGCCTCGTACGCGCTGGGTGCATCGGAGGAGGCCGAGCAGGGTGTGAGCCGCAGCGTGCTGCGCGATGTCGCGCAGCGCGCCTATCAGCACTACCAGGGCCTCGCCGCCCACCAGCTCGCCGCGGCCAACACACCCCCGTACGGGCCGGACCGCTCGGCCGCCGAGGGCGCCGCCCGCCTGGCGGATGCCTGGAAGGACTGGACGGAGACGGCTACCGCCCGTGACCTCGTGGAGCGGGCCAACCGTCCCTCGACGGACACCTCGTTGCCCGCGGAGCGTGCGGCACATGAGGAGATCCGCCAGGCACACTACGCGGCCGAGTGGGCCCGGCTGGCCGACGGAACGCTCGATGACGCCGCCCGCCGCACCGCCAAGCTCGCGCACACCACGTACGCGCTCGTGCTGAACATGCGAGAAGGCGGCTACCAGCAAAGCGACGACGAGCGCATCCTGTCCCGGCTGGTGAAACTTGCCCACGAGCACGCTGCCGGGATACGAGCGGCTGCCGCAGAACCGGACACGGCGTTGGTCGTCCACGCCGAATTGGCCGCGCGCCAGGAACAGCTCCGTAGCCACGCACCGTCCGAGGGCGGCGCCCCTGCCGTCCTTACCCACGGTGCCGTGACTCCGTCCGGGACGCTGGAGATCGAGCACCACTACCGCGGGTCGGTCGTCCGAGGTGCGGCCGCAGGGCCGGAAAACCGGGACGTCCGGACGGCACTTGCACGCACCGGGTTCAAGGAGTCCAAGGAGAAGGAGTTTTGGTACCTGCCGCGCCGCATGGTGAAGGCTAATCGGGACACCCACGTCCGCAACCTTGTGGAGGAACTGCAGCAGCTCGGCCGGCGCTACGAGATGCTGCACGAGCCCGCCCCGGCAGGCGACCATGCCGACGACGACATCGTCATTCCCACGGGAGCCGCGTACACCTCTCTGGCCGAGGCGGAAGCGGACGTCTCGGCACTGTATGGCGCCTACTTCGAGTCCAGGGAGACAGCAGCTGGAAAACGGATGATAGGACGCGGCACCGGCGCCCGGCCGGACGGCGAGGCGGTCCACGTGGCACTGGAGGCCCTTCGACAGGGGCCGGTCGGAAGCGCCCTGAGCCCCTTCCGTCTTGCCGCAGAGGATGTCGTCGAGCGGTCGGCCACCTTGGCCCGCGCACTGACCGTCCTTGGCCGGCATCTGGAGGAGGAGCGCTTCCGTGCCCCCGTCGCGCTTCGCCATCTGCGCGCGCTCACCCAGTACGCCACGCTTCTTGCCTCGCGCACCGCCGCCACCGCCCAGGCGGGGGCATGGGATGTGCTGGTCGCGCCTGATCCGGAGGGGACGACGGACCCGGCGGCGCCGCAGCAGGACGCTACCACTGACATTCTCGCGCACGACGCCACGGCGGAGCCCGCGACGGCACAGGCGCCGACCATCCACGACGCCGACGCTCTCCTGGCTGGCCCCTACACCGGCGACCAGATGCTGGAGGTGATCGAGCGGCTGGACGAGCTGCGTCGGCGGGTGACCGACGCGCTTCCCCCGATACCCCAGCCGGATGGAATCCCCGGCCCGCCATCGGCCGGTCCCGAGGAGTGGTTCCGCGGTCCAGCCCGAGTCGAGGTGCCCGACGGATTCGTCCCGTACGTGAACGAGCTGGCCGACCTCAAGCCCGGCGATGTCGTCCGGATCGGCTTCAAGCGGCGGCTGGAGTCCAGGCGCCCGTCGTACCGGACGCTGATGGTCACCGGACCGCGGGACTGGGGCGATGGATATTACCGGGCCGCACCGGACACCCGAATGCACCCACGTGAAATCGTCGCGGTTCCGCCGGACTCGCGACTGCTGACCGGCACCGACGACGACCGCTATACCCTCCGGTACCACTTCACCGAATGGTGGGAGCAAGCGAGGCAAGCCGGCCGGGCCGCCGTCGAGGGTGAGCAGCCCCTGACCGCGGCTCTGGACCTGTACCGTCAGGCACTCATCGCGAGCGGGGCCCTCGAACGAAGCATGCAGACCGCAGCCCCGCCGGAGGCGGCCCGAGCGCTCGCTGCCCGGCTGCTCGCCGAAACCGAACACCACATGGTGCGGCTTTCGCTTACCGAGCGTATCGCCGTCGAAACGGCGGCCGACGCCGAACGCCGCAGGATCGAAAACGAAGCAGCCGCCGGCCACATGGCCGATGCGCCTTTGGCGGTAGCAGATACAGATGTCACCCAGGCCGAACCACACGACGTCGGCCCGGAGCGGCGAACGCCGCCGCCTGCTGACGAATCGGTCCGATTGGGAAGTCACGGTGACGACCGGCAGCTTTCGCTCCTGACGCAGGAAGCCCTTGACGTCCTACCGAAGCACGCGGGCCAGCGGCGCGAGCAGTCCGCTCGCCTTGCGCTCGTCACGACCCTCAGACTCCGGGACGCCGAGGTCCGTGGCGTGCTGCTCCTGCTGACCCACATTGAGACGGACGACTTCGGCGAGGACCCCATCGTGCACGGCGCCCAGATCACCCCACGGGGCTCCCGGCTGGCGAGCAGTCTGGACGCAAGGTTCCTGCCCGCGGACCTCCTTGCGATGGATACCCAGGTGCTGCCGCTGTCGTCACCGATCTCCTGGGCGACAGTCGAGCAACTGACCGCCTTGGAGCCCCGCGCCGCGCGGTCCGCTCTGAGCGTCGACGCGCTCCTCGCGACTGGCCGGGATTCCGGGGCCGACGGCACAGCCGTCCCTGAGGGTGCGGCCGACCCGGCGTCGCAGACGCCCGCACCCCGGGCCGGAAGCGGCGCCGAGTCCGCGGAGGAGGTGATCACCCCCGGCGGGCCGGCCGCCGTCGTGGGCAGCGATGACAAAGATCCGGTGCCGGTCAGGACGACCGAGGCAACCCGTGTCGGGTCGCGTTCCTCGGATTTGACAGGCCCCGACGGCTCGTCTCCGCCGGCACACGTCGCAGCGGAGGCCCTGAAGCGTACGAACGACGAGCGCCTTGAGCAGGCCGCCTCCCCTGAGAGCGTCGCGCTGGACTCCGGCGACGGCGTGGAGAAGTACAGCAGGCTCGATGCGGACGATCGTGAGGACGATACGACCGGACCGGCGCCTGAGCGGCCAGCCGACGACGGCGCCGCTTCGGAATCCACATCGCGCAGCTTCACCACCACCGGACAACTGCGTACGCACTTCAAAGCCGCTCCCATGCGGCACCTGTCAACTACGTCGCGGCGGGAGGTCGGCCGCCTCGCTGACCGGCCGGGCTTCGCTCTGGTCGGGAACGGGAATTTCGCACTGGTGCCCGAGGGCGGGAGCTGGTCCCTGCTCGCAGCCGGAAGCGCAGGCGACATGGGACGCGTCGACCACTACACGTATCTGACCGGCCAAGGCTTCGATACGGCGCTGGTGCCGATGGCGGGCTTCTCCTCGCCGGAGGAGGCCGCGGCCTTCGCCGAGCGCCTGGCAGCTGTGCGCGACGATGACGGCCGGCCCGTCCCCTGGGACGACCCGCGCCCGCCCGGCGCCTGGGATGTTCACCACCGCGAGCTGGACCGCCTCGTGCTGGCGGCCCGCGCCGCATTCGATACCGAAGCCGGACTCAGCCGGTCACACGCCCAACTGGTGTGGCATCTGATCGCCCGACGCCAGCGCGACCGGGCACCGGACGGCCAGGTCTACGTCGACGACCTGGGCCCAGGCAATCGGGTGTGGTTCGAGGCCGACGACGCTTACTGGATCCGCGAGGTCGTCGACGTCGGCGAGAACGCGTCGTCCGGACTCATCACCCTGGTGCTGGCCGAGGTCGGGGACGACGATACGGCGGATCCCGAATCGGGCGACGAGTGGGACGTGCCGCGCAATCTGCTCCTGAAGGCTGCACCGCCCGCGGGCTCGGCCGATCCCGCCACCGCGGGTCAGGCCGTCCCTGTCGTGGAAGAGCACCAGGACCAAGCAGTTGAGCCGGAAGTTCACGGTGGTGAGGCGGCAGGGGTCCCGCCGGAAGATCAGAACGCTGCTCACGGTGCCGAGGAACAGGACAGTGCCCCCGCCGATCGCCCAGAAGAGAACGAGGACACCGACGAGCCCTCCCCGCCTGCGGTGGAGGGGACGTGGTCCAGCCGCATCCGGATCGTCACCGACGAGGAAGGGACCTTCGTCACTGGCACCGGAGGCGACTACTTCCGCCAGGAGGGCGAGCTGCGGCAGCTCCTGAAGCGCAAGGGCCGCAACTTCGGATTCCGGGACGGCCGCTGGCGCTACCTCGGAAAGTTCGCGAACCGCGACGGAGCCGTGGAGGAGATCCGCGCCTACCTACGCGCCAAGGACGCTGAGGAAGCGGCGGCCACCGCCGCCGAGGCGGCGAAGGCGGTCGAATATCCACCGACCCCGCAACAGCAGGCCATCATCGATGCTGTCCTCGCCGGGCAGGATGTCGCCGTCCAGGCCCTGGCCGGCACCGGCAAGACCTCCACCATGCTCATGCTGGCGAAACGGCTGCCCGACAAGCGGATTGCCTACATCGCCTTCAACCGATCCATCGCAGACGAAGGCAAGCGGAAATTCCCTCGACACGTCATCGCCGACACGAGCCACGGCTTCGCCCGCCGCGTCATGGTCCACACACCCTTCAAGGACAAGATCGGAAGGGTCGGCCGTAACGGCGGAGCCTGGCACAAGCCCGAGGACGTCGCGAAGGCCCTCGCCATCACCAAGCCCCTGCGCTACCGAGGCGGGAAGATCGATCCCGACGACGTGGCACGAATCGTCAAGGATGCCGTCGTCCGCTACCGGGAGAGCGCCGACAAGGAGCCAGGAACCCAGCATCTGGGGGGCAAGTGGGCATCCACCCCGGCCGCGGGCCCCCTCCTGGAAGTGGTGGCTCGGGCGTGGTCGGACATCGCCGACCCCGACAGCGACAACCTTCTCTTCGCGCACGACGACTACCTCAAACTCTGGGCACTCACCGAGCCCAGGCTCGACTACGACCTCATCGTTTTCGACGAGGCACAGGACATCAATCCCGTCCTGCAGAAGGTCATCCAGGACCAGCCCGTCCAGACCGTCGTCGTCGGAGACTCGCACCAGGCAATCTACGAATTCCGGGGCGCCATCGACGCTCTCAAGGACTGGCCTGCGGACCAGGTCCTTCCGCTGACGAAAAGCTGGCGCTTCGGCCCCGAGGTCGCCGCCCTCGGCAACGCCTTCCTCGACTTGCTCGGCTCCGACCTCACGCTCGAAGGCAACACCGCACTGAACACCACAATAGGTTCCGTCGAAGACCCGGACGCGGTCCTGAGCCGGACCAACGTGGGTGCGATCGGCGCCGTGGTCGCAGGATTCGAAGCCGGAAAACGCGTGGCCCTCGTGGGAGGCGGCACACAGATCCTGGACGTCGCCAAGGCAGCGAAAGACCTTCAGCGGGGCAGAAAAACGAAGAACCCCGAACTCGCGTCGTTCGCGAGCTGGCACGAGGTCCGCGAACACGCAGAGAACGAGCGCGACAAGAGCCTCCAGGTCTTCGTCCGGCTGGTCGACAAATACACCGCCGACGGCCTCATCGACATGATCGGAAACCTGGTCCCGGAGGACGCCCGAGGCGAGCAGAACCGGCCGCAACTCATCGTGTCGACAGCCCACAAAGCCAAGGGGAGGGAATGGGACACCGTCCGGATTGCCGACGACTTCACCGAACCGGAGGAGAACGAGGAGGGCGAACTCGTCCTCGACCCCGGAGAACTGCGCCTGGCCTACGTCACGGTGACGCGCGCGAAGACACGCCTTGAGATCGGCTCGCTGTCGTGGATCCGCACCCTCGGCACAAATACTGGCCCCGAAGTCGGCGGCGCCGCCGCTGTCGCCGGACCGCAGCAGGTGGCCGCTGCGGAACAGCAAGAGCCGACCAGTCTGCCCGCACCACGTCTGACTGACGATCCGGCAGCACTCGATGCTCCGCGGCAGGTCTCCTCCGAGCCGGCGAAGGTGCCGGAGAGGCTGGCGGGGGCGCCGTACGTGACGGTTGGCCTCTCCGAAGGCCCTGACGGGCAGCTTGTCATCTCGGCAACGATGGAGGGCGGCGGCGGCCTCGGCCGCAGCGCCGGGGGCATCACCGCCGCCGAATTCGCCGGCCAAGCGGGCCCGCTGCCGCTCTCCCAGGTCGTGCCCGCGCCCGTCCGCAGGCCCGGCGCCCAGGAGCAGCTGATCTCGTCCGACGAGATCATGGCCTGGCTGGGGGAGCACCTGCCGAACGGTCCGCTCGCCACACCGTGGGCAATCCCCGCCGTGCAGCGCAGCCTGATCGACACGCTGCTCACCGCGGTCCGCGATGACACCGCACCCCCAGCAGAAGAGATCGTCGACTGGCTTGTCGAAGCAGCCAAAGGTGTCGAGGGCCTGGCTCTGGTCGCGCAGGTGAACGACGAGGACAACTTCACCATCGTCTTCGACCAAGCTGCCGACGACATCATGGACGGCGCCCCCGAACCGGCACTGTGGCGTTACTACCGTGGACCATTCCGTAGGGAAATCATCGGGGCCGCAGCACCGCGCGCCTACCTTGCCCTGCGCGCCGCCGACCCTGAAACCACAGGTCCAGATGCCGTGTACGGCGGTGAAACTCGGCCTCCAGTTGTCACGTCGGAAGCACCCGCATCGGAGCGTGAAGGTTCTAGGCAGATACTCCTGTTCGACGACAGCGTGTCCGGAGAACAGGTCGAGCGCCCGACTGGTGCCGGCGGGTCGTCGAGAACGACGGCGGCGCCAGCGCGTCGCGATCAAGTTGACGACAGGGAAGAACCTCTCGGTGCCGGAGGTTCAGCGTCGCCTACGCCGGACGCTGAGGCGGGCAGCCCCGACCCTGGGCCGGGGCTCAAAACCGCAGCCCCGTTGCCGTGGAGCGTTGAGAAGATCGAGAAGCGCTCTGATGCGGCAATGAGACGCAACGAGAAGTCCGACATTCCCAGCCTCTATCGTAATCTCGTCGAGACACACGGCCACAAGGCGGCTCGTATCTGGGTGGACGACAATCCCTGGGCGCAGTTCCGGCTGAATCTTCAGTTCACCCTCGACGGCTTGCCCGACGCCGAACGGGACTTCGTCTCGCAGGCGGCCGAGAGGATAGAGGAGGGAATCGGCCGCATTGCCGACCGCGAGGCGTCTCGGTACGTTCGTCTGGTCAAGGACGCTGATGGCGACCGGTCGCGTCTCTCGGCTCTTCGTGAAGAGTTGAAGCAGACCGATACTCAGTGGGGATTCGCGGACTCGCCTCTCCGCGAGGGAGTCACATTCGTGATGGAGAGTATCGACAACGCTGAACGAGCCGCCCGCAAGCGGAAGCTGAAGGCGGCCACCGTGCGGAACGCCCTGGACCAGATTGTCGGACTCGGTGGAGCAGTGCTGAAGGATGGAGACAAGATCCCCATCATGGGCGACGCCCTGAGCCCAATTAAAGCTCAGCCAAGGTTTGCGCTGGAAGCCTTGCAGGCGGCCGGACTTGATCCTTCGGCCGCGGAGGAAACGGCCAGAATTCGACTCCTCCTCGGGCGCTCCGTTGAAGATGCCGGCCGGCCCGCGACGCAGACCTCTACCGCTGCGGAAGAACTGCCTGCGGTCAAAGCGCCCGAAGCCAGAGACGGTTCGCTCACAGACGATGATATTGCTGCGGCGATTCTCCGCATCGATGAGCGCCAGTTCGGACTCCTGATTCTCGATACGGGTTCCGAACGCCCGAAGCGCCCCGAACTTCTTCACGCCGATGTGCCACTGCCTGACGGAGCGACAGGAACGGCCGAGCGGGGACAGCTGACCGCTGATCAATCGGGACTTGAGCTGACCGTTTCGGCGGACGGCGCCGTCGTCCGCGCGGGGAAACTGAACTGGGCGCAGGTATCGGCGTGGCTGCGACCCGCCCTCACAGACCGCCGAGCCGACCTGACGTCCCTCTTGTGGAGAACCGGAAACCGTCTCCGCAGCAACGAGACGGGGTTCCGCGTGATCGGCGAGGCCCACCTCTTTGCCGCGGCACAGGTTGAGCTGGACGAGCACGCGCGCCGGGTTCAAGAGCGCGTCGTGGCGGACGCGCTCGGCGCCCACCGCAGTGGCCTTGCGGCCGTCCTCGCGGCCCACACCCAAAGAGGTGCCGTCGCCGCGGACGGCGCCCTCATCAGTTTCAGCGACGTGATCAGCGGGCTGGATGCAACCGACGACGACGCCGAGGTTGTTCTTGAGCGTATCCGGCAGCTCCGTGCTGTCATGCCCGATGCGCACGTGATCGTCCGCAGGGTGTCAGAGGTGCAGGCTGGAGACGCCTTCGCGAGCGTATCGGAGCGCCGGCTGCCCTTCCTCGCCCGAGACGCCGTGGCCGACGCCGACGGTCAACTCGCCATCAGCGGAGTGCTGATCGAGCCTGCGGGGCCCACCACCGATTACACCTGGACGAATGAGTGGTGGACCATGGACACGCACCTTGAAGCAATTCCCCTTCCGGATTCGCTGGCGGCCCTCGTGCCGGAGTCCGTCGGCCCCGACGAGCCGGTTGCGCCGCAGCAACCGATCCTCGACCAGGCCGCGCGCGAGCCGGACGACACACGGGCCAAGGACACGGAAGCACCTGATTCCGCAGTGCCGCATCCGGCCGTCGACGATGCCGCAGTACCGGTCAGCCAGGTGTCAGTCCCGGCACTCCAGCCGGTCGAGGAGCCCGGCAGCGGCGTTGGCGCCGTCATGCTTACCGAGCTGGCTCCGCCGGTCACGAGCACCGGAAGTCAGAGATCGGAACAGCCTCCGGCGAAACCGGCAGACGCCGCGGCGGCCCGCTTCACCGCCCCGTCTTCTCCGGAAGGTCGAGCCGCCGGGTACCGGGACCTTGCCGAGTTGCTGCATGAGGTTGCCGAGCTGGACCGGCTGCACGCCCGGTGGGATGCGTCACCAACCGGCCGCCTGCTGCTGGCCGATGCGGAGGAGCTGCGGCGGGAGACGGGAGCGGTCGACTCAACCGAGGCCGCCCGTATCGACATCGCGATGGCAGCAGTGCTGGCCGTCCTGGACTCTGCACGCGCCCGGCAGGGCCTGCTTCTGGGAGCGGTCCGCCAACTCGCCGCGGTGATAGCCGAGGAGGGCAAACTACTGGGCGAGCGCGCGGCGTTCGCCTCCGTCACGGACCGCGAGGTGCTGCTCGACGTCTATGTTGGCGCACGCGACCTGACCCGGAGGCTGGAAGCAACCGACGAACTGCAGCGTCTCCTGGACAGCACCGGCGGTGGCGGATGGCTGCTGACCAGGTACCGGAAGGCCGCTGCACCCTCGGACGACGTAGGACAGCCGCCCACCGTACCCTCCGACGCCGTTTCAGCGCCCGGCGCGCACGCCCCTGTTCCTTTCAGCCGGCCGGACCTTACGCGACCGGTCTCTCCGGCACAGCCCGAACTGCCTGGTGCCGGCCCGGACCTGCCGGAAAAATCCCCCGGACGCGGCCGGCAGCCCGCGCCGGCTCCGGCGAATGGACTGTTCGACGACTTCGACTTCTGGCGCGACGTCATCGGGGACGACCTGGTCGTCGGCGGAGTCGTCTACGACAGCGCCGTGTACGAGCCAGACGATGACGGCGGCGTCCGGCGCCGCGAGCAGCGCGACACGCCAGCGGCGGGAACGCCGGCCGATGAGGAACGCGAGGACAACACCACGGAGGAATCGATGGCGGAGTCGACGGCAACTCTTGCTCCGGACAGCGGCGCCTCTGCGGACGGACACGACAGCGATCTCGACCGCGCCTTCGAGGACGTCATCAACACGATCAAGGGGACCGCCGCTAAAATCGGCCGCGCTTCCACGCCCCCAGCACTGAGTCCTGAGAGCGAGGAACACCTGCGCGCCGGATATGCCGAGCTGCGAACCGCCCTTAGCGCCATCCTGCGCGGTATCGACGCGGAGCCCGTCGTCGATGAATCGGCAGACCCGGCCGTGGACATGCACGACGCGACGGAGCTGGAGTCGGCCATAGGCACTGCCCGCGCCGAGTCCGGCTACTACTGGGGGACTCCCGAGTGGACGGCCATCCGGTCGATCACCCGGGCCGCAGGCGCATTCCGCGCCTCGGTCCGTACGGCGGCGCTCGCGTACGTGGACCAAACGGTTGCGGACATCAGATTCATGGGCCTTGACCGTACGATCCAGGCTCGCACCGCCCGGGCCGTCTCGTACATCGCGCATTCCCTGGCACGGCGACTGGAGAAGTCGGGGCAGCGCGACACGCGGGGATGGCGCGCCGCGTGGGGCCTCCACCGTGCGGCGGCCACCCGGGCGGACCGCCTCACGGGCATCCTCCCCGCTGGCCACGACATCGGCGGCGTGCAGGGCCTGCGGCGCGCCTGGCGGTGGCTGGCCGAGCAACTGACCACCGGGAAGGCCGCGGCCGGTGCGGACAGCCATGCTCAGAATTCGGCTGTGACCCTCATGACCGCGAGCCTGGACGCGATCAACGGGCTGTACCGCGCTGCGGCGGAGCGTCTGGGGAAGCTCGCCGACCACCCGGTCTGGCGGCGGGCCGTCTCTGTCTGGAACCTCGGCCGCACTGTCGTCACCCGGGTTCGCACGGGCGTGGGCCGCGCGATGACGGACCGGAAGGCCCTGGGGACCATGCGCATGCTGTGGGTCCGCACCCTGGAGGTCGTCTCCCACGCGGCACGTGCGCTGATGCGGCGGCTCGAACGCACCGGAGAACGCGACGGGCTCCGATGGAATCTCCTGCGGGCTGTACACCACGCGGCGGAGGAGGGCATCGCGCACGCTCACGGCCACCTGCCGCCCGAGACCCGCGCTCCTCTCGGCACCTACGAAGCGGCCCGGCCGACGCCGGACCCTCAAGCGCCCGCGCCAGCCGGCGTTCGCGCGGCGGCCACCACCACGGTGAAGACCGATGACACCGACGCGCGCTTCCGCGAAGCGGCGCTCGCCGTTTCCGAGTCGGATGTCACCTTGCCGATGGACCTGACGTTCACCCTCGGCATACCGGCCGAGGACGCAACTGCCCTGCTGGAACGGATGGAAAAGGTGGGCATCGTCGCCCCGCCCGGCGACGGGGGTGTCCGGGAGGTCCTGGTCAATCACGAGACGGCGCGCACGATCCTGGACAGCCTGCCCGCACCAACTCCTCGGGGCAAGCCGCAAGCTGGACAGGAGAAGACTCCACCCGCCAAGCCGACGGCAGCCGAAGGACCGGCGCGAGCCGAGAGTCCGGTGGCGGCGACGAACACGCCGGCAGCACTGCCGAAACGCCAACGTGCGCGGGCCTCCGGAGAACCGTCCAAGATCGCGGCGGCCGGAGCTTCACGCACGACCCCCGGAACAGTGCGGGCGGCCAAGCCCACCAGCGCACAAGATCTGCTCGACTCCCAGGCCGGACGTATGCGAGCACGAGCTGATCTCGCGGCGAAAGCCGCCGTGACACCGGCCGACGAAAAACAGGCCCGCATCTGGAGCCGAATGGCCGACCGGTCCGCACAAGCCGCAGCCGCCCTCCGCGACCAGAAGATACAAACGCCCGCCCGCTCGTACGAGGACAGCGTGACCGCAGATGCGTTCATTGCGGCGCTGCACGTCTACGCGGCAGCGCGGGGTGACCAGATTCCGGAAGGTCTCCTTGACGGAGCTATGAAAGCAGCCGTGCAAGCAGCGCGCGAAGCGCCGCGCGGCGACGCGGGACCGCGCGCTCGTTCGCGCCGCGACGGGCAACAGGACGAGGCAGCTCAGGCACACGGTGCACTCGCCCGGACCAGGCACAGTGATCACGCCCGCCGCCGGTAACGGGCGGATGCCAGCGGAGGCGTCGAGGGCGACACCCTCGGGTGAGCAGGGGCGCACGCGTATCCGGCTGGCCGGCCGGGAACTGCTGCTGTCCGACGTCCGGTCACGGCCGGCGGAGGTCGCGCCGCTTCTCGCACGCGCCCGGGCCGAAGAAGGCAACGGCTGGTGCCTGTGCCGGACGCCGCCGCAGCGACTAGTGATCCGCTCCAGCCGGGGGAACGGCCTCTACCATCTCGCCCGCTGGCCCAACACGGGCACCCTCCACTCCCGTGACTGTTCGTACAACACGACCGAGGACGCGTTGAGCGGAAGATCGGGTTACAGCAGTGAGGCCATCCGCGAGACTGACGACGGCGTCCAACTCCGTCTGGACGCCGCTCTCGCCCGGTGCTTGAACCTCGCACCCGACCAGGCACCGCCCGAACACCGCGGCAGGGCTGAGTCCCGGGGGACCGTCGGCCTGCTGGGAATGCTGCACTGGGTCTGGGAGGAAGCACGACTCAACTGCTGGAACTCCCGCTGGACGCATCGGACCTGGGCTACCTGCCACGCAGAAATCTCCCGCGCCATGGTGGACGTGACCCTCAACGGCACCGATGCCGACGACATCGCATACGTCGTCCCGCCGTACCGGGAAGCTGATGCGGCCCGCAACGCTCTCGCCTTCGCCCGCTTCCGCACGCGCCTGTCCCGTCGAGGCGGACGGCAACACCGAGGACTGGTCCTCGCTGAGATCAAGGATGTTGTCACGACCGACCACGGCGTTCGGTATGCGCTTGCGCATCACCGCGGGAGTCTGTTCGCGACCGCCGCGCTCCACAAACGACTGTGCGCCTCCTACCGGCCGGCGTTCTCCCAGAGCCTTCGACAGGTCCGGGGCCGCCGCATCGGACTCTTCCTCGTGGAACTCACGTCCAAGGGGAATCTCCGCGTGATCGACATGGCCGCCATGCTGGTCAGCCACCTCTACCTGCCGGCCGACTCCAGTTTCGAAGTGCTGATGGCCGACGCGCTCTGCACGCACCGCCGATCCCTCGTCAAGCCGATCCGCTACGACGGCACCCAAGCCGTGTTTCCGGACTTTGTTCTCACCGACACCGAAGCGCCTACGTACGTCGAAGTGTACGGGGTGCGCGGCCGAGCAGAGTACGAGGCGAGGAAAGAAGCAAAGCGCACGTACTACCGGGACCAGGGGATTACGGTGATCGAGTGGGTGACGGGACGAGCCCTTCCGCGCCTGTGGAGATGAGTCGCGGTAGCCCGTCAGTCCGCCCTGTGGCCAGAAATTAGATACCATAGATCCGCTGGCTTCGTAAGGTGACCGCCTTCGGTGTTCACCACGGAAGAGAATGGGATATCGCTATGACACTGCAGCGTGGGCGAAGCGGTGATCTCGGGCTTGAAGTCATGCCATTGATTGAACTTGCTCTGCCGTCTCCCGATGGGCAGAAATCCCTGAGTGAGCGGCACGGCGAGACGGTGGATGCCATCAGTACGGCGTTGCACGACTCGCTAGCCAACCCCTCCAGGCTCCAGGGGTGACGGGCGCAATACGCTTTTGAGGCCGTAGTGGTCGCGCTCGGCGCAGTCCGCATGATCAAGACTGAAGACTCTGGGCTGTTCTAATTTGACAATGCGGAAGGTGATCTCCAGCCACCAGATTTCCGGATCGTTTTGGCTGACGGAGCCCAACTCCTCGTCGAAGTGAAGAATGTAGCACCAGTCGCGATGGGTCCGGACTATGAAGTTTCGGTGCGAGCAAAGAGTATGGCTGCAGCCCGCGCATATGCTCAGGCCACGGGCGGTCGACTGCTGTATGCACATTTCTGGAGTTCTCTACAGATGTGGTCGTTGGTCGACCCCTCAGTGTTTCGCCTGGTCGGATCCCATCAGCGACTTTCCTTGATGGATGCTATGAAGCAGAACGAGATGCATCTCCTCGGGGATGCTCTGCTCGCTACCACGCCACCTCTCACTTTCTCCGTGACCATGGACCGGGACAGGGAACGGGTCGTGGATCAAGCTCACGATAGCGAGACCCGCCGGCTCACTATCGGCTCAGTGGAACTGCTTAGCGCGGGAAATGTCATTACGGACGCCGGTGAGAAGAACCTCGCTTGGTTTCTGATGCTGCACGGAGGTTGGAACGCGAGTGAGCAGAAGGAATTTGATGCCAACGGACGAGTTGAGAAACTAGTTTACACATTTACTCCCGACACCCCGAACGAAGATGCGGATCGGGAGATTGAGCAGCAGGGATTCGCCGTCCTCGGCGCCATGAGCCGCCTGTATACCCTCAGGTTCTTGGAGGCCACAACAACAGAAGGAGGCGATATCCGGGCCCTGCGCGAGGAGCCCGTCCCAGCCCTACTTGCGCGACTTGTTCCGGCCGAGTATTGGGAACGCGAGCATGTTCTTCCTATCTGGCGACTGGAGGTGCGCCCGGCTCATTAGGTGCTGTAGCGCCTGGTTGCACTTCACCACGGCAAGCGTTAAGTCGACGATGGCCGTCAAGGTAGGCTCGGTGCTGGATTACGCAGCCGGAAGCGAGATCGTCCCGGTCAGGGCGGCGTGGAGCGCTGCGGTGAGAACGGCGATCTCGCGGCGCAGCTCGTGGTTCTCCTGCCTGAGCGGATTGTCCCTGTCGGGGTCGGATGCGAACGTCGCGTCCATCTCCTGGAGCTGCGCGGCGAGATCGGCGTGGTCCTGGGCGCCTGCGGCGACCGCGAGCCGTGCGGCGCGCTTGGCGGCGAACTCGGCCAACTGTTCCTGCTGGTTGCCGGTCATCGCCTTGTCGTTGCCGTTGGTGTCCGTCATAGCGTTCTCCGTTGCGAGTGGTGGCTGTCACTGCCTGTTCCCGTGGGCGCGGCAGGCGGGACGCGTGACCCAGCTGCGCCGGCGGCATACCGGTCGGCCGGTCTGTCGTGCGGACGGCCTTCGGATTCCCGCCGGCGGCGGATCTCGTTGAGATGCTGGTGCGTGCGGGAGCGCTGGAACAGAGTCAACGCTGCCTGCATTTCCGCGAGTTCTTCTTGATTGTCGCTGCGATCATTGTCGCCGAGGGGATCGCTGCCGTCGACCCCGTTCAGCAGGCGGTAGGTGTCGATGGCCGTGACGAGGATCCTCCACTGTTCCGCTTGCACATCGTCGCCGGGCCGCGGACTGGGAATCTCGACCACCCATGGCTCGGGCGGTTCCGCGCCGCTCATGACGTGTGTGAGTGCCACGTCCGCGAAAGCGTTTGCGGAATCGGTGAGGACCGAACGGTCGGCGGCGTTGGCCAGGTGGCGGTTCAGCATGCGGCGCTGCGCTCCCGCTGCGGTCCGGGCGGCGATCCGGATGCCGCTGGCCGGATCCTGCGGCCTGCTCAGGGCGGCGGCGGTCGCGCGAGCCCGGCGCCCCGTTGTCCGGACGCGGTCGTGCAGGGACGTCCATGCGGCGAGGTCCTCCGCCCGGGGCGGTGGTTCACCGATACCGTCATCGCTCTCCGGGGTGCTGTGACGGATCCGCCACGCGAGCGCGAGTGCTGCGGTGCGCTCCCACTCGCGGCGCAGCGGATGATCGTCGGACGGGACCGGCCCGAGTGGCCGCACCCAGTCCGGCCGTTCGGAGGCGAGGATGACACCGGCTTCCTCCAGCCGCTGGGCGATGACGGCGCGGCGCTCGACCATGTGGGCGCGCCACGCCTCGGGGGTATCCGGGTCACGCAGGGAGTCGGCGGGTGCGAGCCAGTCCGGCAGGTCGGCGCCATGGTCGGGCCGGAGGGCCGGGCGGTCCGGGAGCTGTTGGCGAAGTCTTCGTTCGGCCGCGATCCGATCGACGATGACCTGCGCGCCGGCGAGGCGCTCATGTGCGTGGTCCTGCCGATGGAAGTTCGTGCTCAACTCGGCGATGGTGGCGGTTACCGGTCCGCTTGCGGTGTGGGCGGCGCCCGGGACGGACTCGCGCTGCCAGTCTTCTCGCATCCGGTCCCGCCTGTTCATCCGGCGACGCAGCCTCTGTTCCTGCCGGAGGAGCGCCTCTTCGCGCGCCACAGCCGTGCCTTCCAGCAGCGGCGCGTCCGTACGGCGGCCCGACCGCCGGGCGGTCGCGATCGACTCCGCCAGTTCAGCGTGCGTGAGGTGACCGTACGGGCGTAGCGGCCATGCCGGACTGGGGAGACCGCCGACGACAACGGTGCGGGGCTGGCTGGCGACGGCGGCATCGGCACGGCGCAGTTCGTCGAGCGCGGTGCGGCGGTGCCGCTGTGCGAGGTCGAAGAGATGCTGCAGTTGTTCGTCGGCGAGGTCTTTGAGGGGCCGGCTCCTGCCGGGTTCTCTTTCGCGCTTCGCTGCACGGGAAAGTGCTTGAGCCCCTTCGGCGAGCCGGTTGTCAATACGCCAGGCAAGCACCGCGGAGGCGTCGTCGGCGTCGTGGAAGTCGCGTTCTGCGTAGGCGGCGGGGACGAGCCGGGTCAGGTCCCAGCCCTGCTTCTCGGCGTCGCGCAGCGAGCGTTCGAGCACGCCCCAGGCTTCCGCGCCGATGAACCACTCCGCTGCGCCGCCGAGGACGCGCCGGAGAACTGCCTGGATGCGGACGCTCGCAGCCCGGGCGTTGACGTCGGTGTATTCGGCGGCGAGCTGACTGATTGAGTAGGCCCGCTCCTGCTCGTTTCGGATCACATCGTGCGCCGAAACCGACGCCTGGCGGGATGCGGCGACGGTCTCCAGGACGTCGCGGACGGTCTGGCCGCTGCCGTCGGTGGCGACGTAGAGGCGGTTGCTCAGCTCTCCCCGGGTGGCCATGACGTATGCCGACTCCCGGGAGGTCGCGGCCGTGATGAGACCGTGGGCGGTGTGAATGCTCAGGCCCTGCGCCCGGTGCACGGTGCAGGCGTATCCCAGCTCGGCCTGCTGTTCCAGGTAACCGGCGGGCAGCATCACGCGCCCGCCGTGGCCGGTGTGCCGGACCTGGGCGGCACCGCGCGGGCCGATCGATTCGACCACCCACTGGTCGCCGTTCTTGACGTGGTCTCGCGCGCCGCGGACCGGGAGCTGCCGGGTGTTCTGGCGCGTCACGATGAGGTCGCCGACGCCAGCGTGGACGTCATCGCGAAGAGTTACAGAGCGGCGCATGTCGACAGCCCCGGCGATGACCTGGGCGGTGTGAGCACGGGCGTTGAGGTCGCGGACGCTGTCGGCCGAGTCGGCCATCATGATGGTGTGCACGCCGGCGTCCGTGTCGGCCTGCCAGGCGGCGAAGACGTCGGCGAGCATTTCCTCGCGTGTGCCGCCGACCACGCGATGGTGATCCAGGTACCAGCGGAAGGCTTGGGCCGGGTCGCCGTCGCGCAAGGCGAGGGTGGCCTGGGCTTCGGCGGGGTCGGAGAACCGACGCAACATATCAAGGTCGACGTGCACCGCGGCCGGATCGCGGGTGATCTGGCGCAGCAGGCCGCCGGCTTCGACCGAGCCCAGCTGGTACGGGTCGCCGACGAGGCGGACCAGGGCCCCTGCGGCGGTCGCTTCGGCGACGATGCGAGCGAGGTTCTGTGATCCTGCCATCCCCGCTTCGTCGACCAGGATGACGTCCCCGGGCCCCAGCGCATAAAGGTCGGCCAGGGTCGCCGATTGCCGGAGTTGATGTGAGCCGCGCCGGGCCGGGGCCGCCTTTCTGCGCACGCCGGGGCGCCTCCGCGGGCGGCGCGGTTCTCGCGATCCGGAGGAGGGAGCGACGATTCGCTCCCGTTCGGCCAGCCAGCTATGGAGGGTGAAGCCCTTGGTGCCGAGCGCGTCCCCCAGCACTTTGGCCGCTCGTGAGGATGGCGCGAGGGGGATGAGCCGTCCGCCTCCGGCGGTCACTGCCGCGCGCACAGCTTTCAGGGCGGTGGTCTTTCCCGAACCTGCGGGCCCGGTCCCGGCGACGACCAGGCGGTCGGAGCACGCGAACTCTTCGGCCAGGTGCCGCTGCCCCGGGTCGAGCTGCGGGAATGTCGCCGAGACTGCGGAGAACTCGGCGCGTGCCAGGGCAGGAATCACCCGGGCGCGCGCAGCATTCAGGACCACTGCCTCGGCGTCGAGGACCGCCCGGGACGTATAGAGGTCGGCTTCGCGGCGCCGGTAGATGCTTGAACCACTGCTGCGTTGCAGCGGCGCGAACGGCTGGTGGAGGTCGGGCGGATTGATGCTGAGCGAGGCTTTCAGGACGGCACGGACAACAGCGTTGACCAGTTCGTCGTCAGCGCCCTGTCCGGCCGTGAGCCGCACGACATGCCGCCGGGTCTCGGCGATGACGTGGCGTTCGGCCCAGACCGCCCGCTGCTCGGACACCGTGGCCAGGACGTCCTCGGCCGCCTCGGCGATGTCGACGTCCGCCGGTCCGCCGGCCCTCGCCCCGCCGACGGCTGCTGCCTGGGCCGTTCGGAGGAGACGAGCCACCCGCTGCTCACCGACCGCGCGCACCGCTGCTGAACGCCAGCCTTTTCGCAGGGCCTCAAGGGAGGACCGCTTCTTCTTCGCCGGGCGGGTCTCCAGAGTCGCCTGCTGGATCAGCGCGGCCCGTACGGCGGCCGTCGGCTCGCCGCGGTGCTGCTGGCCGTACGCGCGGAGAAGTTCATCCAACCGTTGTCGTATGTCCTTCGTCCGCCGCGAGTGCGGCTGCAGTGCGGCCCTGTCGAATCCCGTGATACCGATCACCGGGCGCTTGCCCGCCGTAACCTCTCGCTCTTCCGCCGCCAACCCTAGGCGTCGGCAGACGAGTTCGACGACGCGCTGGTTGTAGTGCTCGGAGGCGGCGACGCCCATGGCGTAAAGCAGTTTCCCGTCGAGCGACCGCCACTTGCCGTCCAGGCCGCGGACCTTGTTGGACACCACCACATGGTCGTGGAGCAGCGGCTCGCCGAGCCGGTTGTCGAAGTGCCGGAACCTCGTGGCGATCAGGCCGCCGGCGACGTCCTCCTGGGCGATTCCGTTGATTCCCGTGCGGGTGGCGAGCGCGTGCTGCTCGATCCACCGAAGGGTTTCACGCACGGCAGCGTCGTGGCACTCCACAACGGCGGCGCACACGGCGTCATCACCGAGGCCGAACAGGCCCTTGCTGATGTCCTCCGGTGCGCGCATCACCAGATCCCAGCCGGCCACCGCCTGCTGCGCGGGCGCCTCCTGCGCGGAGATGTAGCGGCCCAACTCCTCGCTGCTGCGCGGCGAACGGCCGAAGCCCTCGCGGAATGCGACCGCGCCGACTTTCGCGCGCAGTTTCCGGCGCTCCTCCGGTCCTGGCTCCCTGCCCGTACGGGCGGTGAAGGTGTCGACGGCGTCCTGGATCGCCGCGGTGAGCGGGCCGCTGCGGTCGTACCGGTAGTACCGCCGGCCAAGGCGCGCGCGACGGGTCGCTGCTGCCACGGACAGCCCCTCGTCGAGCGCGGAGCGGATGATCGTGTCGGCGTTCGGGTGCAGTCCCTCGCCGTAAAGGGCGGCCATCTGCTGCTCGGTGACGGTACCCGCCACCCCCAGCGCCGCCGCTCCGGCGCCCATCCAGATCCCCGGCGGGTTGCCGTCCGCCGTGTAGTAGTCGCCAAGCTCGCTCTTGACGGGACGCCGCGCATCGCCGGCCGCCGTCTCCTGGACGTAGTAGCGGTATCCATCCCCAGCAGAGAGCTTGTGGATGGTCATCATCTACTCAATGTACCTAGTGTCATTGTGAATGCAAGAGCTTTGAGCGTGAAGATGCGGGGTGCGGAGAAGGGGAGTTGGCAAAGGCGAGGAACGAGCCGGTGACAACGAGCCGCGACGCGGCCCGCATCTTCACGCTCCGCGTAGCGACTACGGTTTTCCACGGGCCCGCTCTCCCGAGCGGGCCCGTGGAAAACCGCGCCTTCCGAGTTATCCACAGGCATGATCAATTTCGAAGTGACTGCCTCTGACTGCCTCTGACTGCCTCTGACTGCCTCAAGCCACGAATTCACCGCGCACCGCATCCGGTCCCGCCGCGCATCGGCCACAATGGCCGCAACGAAGGTCGACCAGGGAGGCGATTCGGATTGTCAGAACAACGGGCACAACGACGATCGGCGCGGGAGATCGACGCGCGCCGAAGGGCCCGCGAGCGGACGGCGAGGGTCCGGGCGGCCGAGCAGAAACTGGAGGACCTGGCGACGGAGTTCTTCCTGGCGGCGGGTGAGGCCGACGACGTTCAGGAGCGCGCGGAGACGCGTCTACGCGAGCACGCCGAGAGAGTGGCTGCGGAGACGCGGGCAACGACGGAGCCGCTGCGGGCCCGTCAGGCTGCGGCGGTGGGAGAGATGCTGAAGCTGACGCGGATTGGCGCCGTCTGTGAGCGGCTCGGCCAGCCGCGGGATGTCATCGCGCAGTTCAGGGACGCCGGGCTGCGTGGCGAACGGCAGGCGAGTGCCCCCGGGAGCGGCCAAGCAGCCGCGGCCCCGGACGCCGATTCGTGATCACGGGGGCCGGGGCCGCAGCTCCGGCTGGGCAGACGGCGGTCAGCCCTGGGGAGCGGGCGAGAGCCACGACTCCGGGGTGCGCGGTGCCTCGGCAGCGACCGCGGGCATCGTGCCTGGGGCCGGCGGTGCGCCGACGATGGGGTGCGTTCCGGACGCGACAAGTCCGAAGGGCTGGCAGCGGATTCGCGTTCCGGCAGGAAGCTTGATGGTCCACGCGCTCTGATCGCTGAAAAGGCGCCATTGCTGAACACCGTCGACAAGGCTGCGCTCGTACCGGCTGAGCCGGAAGCCGACGAGCGTTCCGTCCTTGTCGACCTCCATGGCCATGCCGATATGCTGCGGGCCCAGATCTTCGATCGCCATCTCCACAAGCGTCGGTCCTGGCACGGCTGCCCCCTGTCATCGTGTGTCCCACCGGGCGATTCATTCGACAGTACCGTGCACCTTCGGTTAGGGACCGGACGGCTGCCTGTCGCACGCCCAAGCGGCACACCTACCGCAGGCAATCTTGTGCTCGGAGTTGAAGACTGCCGAGCGCGGCGGGCCATGGATTCCGGGCTGCGCAAACGGCAAAGGCCGTCCGTAACGCGTGGCGAGCCGAGCGTCTCCTCCCGGCCGGCGGGACGGACTGCCGGGCCGCGGGCCGGGCACAGATGTCGTCTCGGCTCACCCCCGCGGGTGCGGGGGTGAGCCGAGACGCGGTTTCCCGGAGGACTTGACCGACGGTCCGTCCCGCCTGGGCGAGGTCAATCGGTCAGGAAGCGATGCTTGCGGAGCAGCTCTTCCAAGGCGGCGGGTTCGACGTCGAGGTCGGAGGCGAGCCCTTCGACCTGGCCCCGGAGGAGTCGGGGGGTGGTGCTGCGCAGGCGGGTTGCGTCGTCTCTGCTGCGGTTGACGCCGAGCCGAGTCAAGTGGCGGTGCACGGTCGCCGGGTGCACCCCGTATCGCTCGCCCAGCACGATCGTGGAGTCGCCGTCGATCGTGTGCTCGTGTGCGACCTGGTACCAGTCGATGGTGCTGGTGTCGATCGTGGGCCGTCCTCCTCCGCCGCGGCGGGTCGGTACGCCGAGAGCCTTGAGGTGGCGGGAGACCGTACGGTCGTTGACGCCGAGCCGGGCGGCGACCTGAACCAGGGTCAGGCCCTGCTGGTAGAGGCGTTTCGTCTCAGGGTTGGGGATGAAGGTCATGACTGGGGCACTCCGGGGGGGCGGGGCCGGGGCGGTGACCGCCCCGGCCCGAGACGGACGTGTCAGGCGGTCTGGAGCAGCGCTGTGGCTTCGACCTCGAACAGACCGAGTTGCTGGTTCGGCAGCGGCATTTCAGTCGGCTCGGCGGCACACGGCAGGGGCGCGCGCTTACGGCGGTCCAAGCGGTAGATCCTCGCCTGGTGCACGACGGCCGGGAGGTACCAGTCCCCGCCGTCGACCGACGCGGACACGGCTGCGCCGATGAATACGGAGACCATGTCAGCGATCATCTGGGTGAGGTTCCGAATACCGGTGGCGCCTTTCCGGGTCGGGATGTACGTCCACGGGTAGTCGCGGCGCATGCCCACCAGCACGCCGAGGTCGGGCAGGCTCAGCCGCATCGTGCCCTGGCCCTGAGGGACGTCAGCCGGACGGAGCCTCACGCCGTACCACGTGGCGGTGACGCACTGGCCGACCGCGTCCAGCGGGAAGCTGCCGCCACCGCGGACCCGCCCGGTCTTCGGGTCGACGGTGCGCTTGCCGCGGGTATCGGCCCACCAGCTCTCTGGCAGCCCGAGGGCTTCTGCGACGCTGACGACCGGCAGGGCCGGGCGGCCCTGGTAGAAGTCGAGCCGCTGGGTCAGCTCCGGCGCAAAGTCGGGGAGCTGACCCGTCTTCCTGAGGAAGGGCGCCCACATCTCCCGGGCCGGGGCCTCGCCGTCCTTCTGGACGGCGTAGCGCGGCCACTCATAGCGGGTGGCGACCATCCACGCCCGCTCGCGGTGGGTGGCCGCGCCGAAATCGGCGGCGTCGGCGACCTGGAAGCTGCACCAGGCCCACCCGAATCCGTCGGGCGAGGTGATCTCGCTCTGGAGCGCCTCGGCCAGACCGGGGCTCTGACGCAGCAGATTCGCCGACTGCTCCATCGTGATGCTGATCAGCGGGGCACCGATCTGGACCAGGCACATGGGCCAGATCAGCATCTCGACCATCAGCGCGGTGCGGTCGTCGCTGACTAGCTCGGCTGCCTCCTGGCGGAACTGGTCGGGCGTGACGCACGGCGGGAGCACGCCGCCCTCGCACAGGTCCTCGTCCCAGCCTTCCGGGTCGGTCATGCACCCGCCGTGGTAGTCGTGAGGGCCGCCGTACAGGGAGCACAGGTCGTCCACCGGCAGGAATCCGAAAGCCTCGGTCGCCTGCCACATCAGGGACTGGAGAAGCGCGACCTCGTCGGTGTCCCACCCGGACCGCAGGCCCGCGCCGGAGAAGGTGCCGCACGGCGGGGAGCCGTGCACACGGTGCGTCCAACGCAGCACCGGCTGACGGGGGTCCAGGGTGCGGACATCGGCCTCGACCACCCAGTGCCCGGCCGCCCGCGCGGTGGCGGCCGCGTGCGGGTTGACCTCGATCAGCACCCAGTCGCCGCCCCGGTCGACCAGGCTCCGCCCCGCCGCCATGCCGCCGGGGCCGCCGAACAGTTCGATCCCCCGGTACGGCTCCCCGGGCCGCCAGTCCTTCGCCCAGTGGGGCGGGTACGGGGCCGCGAAAGCGGTGCAGGCAGCGCAGTCCGCGCACGCCGCGCCCGCGCCGCAGACCGGGCAGTCCGCGCACGTCCACCCGTCCCAGTCGTAGACCGCCGGCCGGAAGCCTGCCGTGTACGGGCGCTGCTCCGCGTCGAGCGCTTGTTCATCGTTCATCGCATCGTCCTCGGGCTGTTGAGGTTTCGGCGGCATCGGTCGGGATTCCGGCCCCGCCCGATGTTAATATGTCTAATTCAATCATCAAAATGTCGTCGCGAAAAGCCTCTTATCTGCATCTTTCGGTATTTCTCGCTCGCAGTTGGCGGCGGCGAATGCGCCCGCTGGCCGCGCGGTCTCCGCGTGCGATGGCACGGGACCGCGCGGCCGGGTTAGTCGCCTCGGGCCTCGAAGTCTGGTCAGGCGGAGTCGGCGCTGCGCCGTGCGCGCTGCCGTGCACGCACCAGTCGAGCTGCGTGCTGTCGGTCCTGTTCGGCTTGGAGTTGGCGGAAGGAGTGAGGGCCTTGTTGCTTGAGCAGGTGGGGGATGTTGTTCGCGGCCATTCCTACACGTGGCGGTCCGGTGACGGCCAGGAGGTCGGAGGCGGCCTGGTCGAAGTAGCCTGCCGCGTCTATCGCCTGCCGGTTGTGGAAGACGTCGGCGGCCCGGTCGCCCGGCTCTATCCTGTGGTCGTCGCGTCCCCCGAAGCTGAAGACGATGTCCAGATTGGGCGGCAGACTTCCTGGAGGCAGGTCTTTGAACAGTGCAACTTCTTTGGTGTAGGCGTACAGGTGTACCTGCGGCGCGCTGCGGGCGATCCTCAGCCACGCCAGCGCGTATTCGCGGGAGTAGAAGTCGCCGGCGTCGTGTAGCCTCACGTGGCCGTTGTGGTATCGCGGGTGCTGGAGTTCAGCGCGCATGCACTGCTCGAACAGGGGAAGGTCAAAAGTGAGTTCGAGATTGCGAAGGTGCGCTGCGCGGACGTTGCTGAATCGGTAGGTACCGGTGCGGGCATAGCAGAGGCGTGCGCATACTCCTGCGCTCGGACAGACGTTGATATTGCCTCTGCCCGGGATGCTCACCACCCAGGCGGGCAGTGACCAGACCCATATGCGATCACGGCTGAGGTCCTTGTTGTTCTGCCGGAGCAGCCATTTCTTGGGCACGGCAGATCACTCCTTGCTGAGGATTTCGGTGAGTGTGGAATGGGCAAGGATTCCGGCCTCGCCCATCCGCTGAAAAATGCGGGCGCCTTCCGGCCGCCGCAGTGCCGTGAATGGGGAATCGCTGGCACCGGCGGCGACCTGTGAGGGGCGGTGCTGGCGCTGAAAATGCGTCAGCCTTTGGGGCCGCCCGGATCCCGACCGTCTTCGCCCAGGAGTCTCCGGCGCGATTGGGAGAGAGTCCGAGTTCCGTGGTCCCGTCAGGCGTTCGGAGGACGCTGGTTCAGCACCGATGTGCCTGCTCGACACGCAAGTCGTTGCTGCCGCGCAAGTCGCTTATGCCGAGGCCGCTGCGGTCGCGATCGAGCGTGATCCGCGGTTCTGTGTCGGGGTTGTTCCAGTCCCGCTCGCTGTCTGCCCATTCCTTGAACGTCGGCAGGCTGTGAAGGATTTCGTCTGCTTCGTCAACGCTGGTCGCGGTGACAATCCAGAGCCACGGTGCGGCGCCTTCGGCCGTCCCACGGTAGACGAGGGTGTGAGGAAGGCCGGGAGCGGGAGTACCGAATGCACAGCGGAGCGTCGCCATCGTCGCAACAAGATGCGCGTTGCCTTCCTCAGCATGCCGGGCATTTACCTCCTCCCATCGGGCGCGAGATGACTCGATGACTCCCTCCTCGTCCACGTAAGGGTGGACCTCGTCGAGGTGTCGGGTGGTGATTTCGTCGAAGCTGGTGATTGCGGCATGAATGAGGGAAATGGCGTCGAGGTGCTGACCGGGACCGGTGATGTCCATGAGAGTTGAAGTCCTTTGCTGAGAGTTCCGGTGTAGGCCGAGGCCGTCCCGGGGACATCCGCCCCCGGAATGACTGGCTGAGGTGTCGGTGGTTCGGGCGGGCGGGGATTCCGGCCCCCGCCCTCCCGTAGGCGGACGGCGGTTCTACGGGCCGACTTCTGCGCGTATGGCACCCTCGACGGCAAGGGCCGATGCGATGGCGGCGGCCGCGATGACATGTCTAATTCAATCATCAAAATGTGCACGGGTCAACGCGCTCCCGCGACAAACGTGCAGTTCAGGCAGGTGCCTGTCGGCGCGGCTACTGGCTCCGGAGGCGCTTGCGGGCTTCGGTGACGATGGGCCGCCAGGTGACGGGGGACTGGCCGTACTCGGCGGCCAGTTCGCGGGCGACCACGCCCGCCGGACGGTCCGGTGCGGCGGTCATCGCCTCGACGGCGCGCTGGATTCGCGCCTCCGGTCCCGGACCTGCCGTGCGTCCGGCCACACCGGCGCGCGAGGCGTTATCGGCGTACTCCCACAACTGCCGCCTGGTCCGGAACTCGATCACCCCGCGCCCGTTGCGTTCGGTGCGGAGCGGGGGCGGCCAGCCCGGCGGCGGGTTTCTGCGGTACTGCGCGATGGCGCTGCGTTCGAGGCCGAGCACCCGGGCCTGCTCGACCGGCGGCAGTTCCTCGTCCGGGTTCCCGCTGCGGTCCACCGGTCGAATACTCTCGCGCCGCGCGCGCTGATACCCCGCGCTCCACTCCAGCCAGTTCTCCAGATCCCAGCGCATGACGCCGTCCACCGTGACCTGCGGGGGGTGGCCGTTGCTTTCCCGGTCGCGCCACAGCTTGGCCAGGGTCGCCCGGCTGTAACCGCTGGCCTCCATCAGCTCCGGCCTGCTGGCGTACGGGCGGCCGTCGATCTTTTCCACGAGATGCTCCTACTCGGCTGAGGCGTCACTACGATGATGCCGTCCGGTTTGGTTCGTTGAGGGCCACGGTGGCTGGACACATGGCCCGGCGGCGATTCCGAACCACCAGCCGCCGCCGGGCCGCCCGCCGAGGTCAGGCGTCGATGTCGGTCCGGGTGTCTCTGCGGAAGGCGTCGGTGACTGTGACACGGGAATAGTGGTCGGCTCCGTGAAGGGCGGACCCGCCCAGGTGTCCGCCGGGCCGGAACTCGGCTGACGGCCGCAGGGCCACCGCTGAGTCTGCGGAGCGGCATCGAAGACACCGCCGCCCTCGACACAGAAAACCGAGCCGGAGTGCTCGCGCAGTGAGGCCAGGCGGGCGAGCTGCCGTCCGATGCCCATGTGCGCCAGGGGGGCGCGGGCCTCCGGCCAGACGCGCGCGGCGCGCGCGGTGTAGGCGCTGGGGGTGAGGAGGATGACATCGTCGGCGTCGGCCAGCCCCAGAGCTGCGGCCTGCGCGAGCAGTTCGACGGCGGTCACCGATCCCGGCTGGTTCCACCGGTGCTCGTAGGGCTCGATCTCGCGCGTCAGCGAAAGGAAGCCGTGCAGTGCACTCAGGACCAGGACTGTTCCGCCGCCGGCGGTCAGGGCGTCTGCGGCACGGCGGGCCTGCCCGTGAAGCCTGCCGGTGTAGATCTCCCCAGCCGTCGCGCGGCGGTCGAGCTTCGCGCCCGAGCAGGGGATGACGACCACCGTCGTGCCGGACGACCGCAGGTGGCCGGAGTCCGGAATCGGCAGGGCGAGTTGTTCGAAGCCCGCGGTGTCGTGGCTGGCGGTGCGGTGGTCCAGGGCGCCGTAGCCGGTGGCGGGGATCGCGTGGGCCAATAGCTGCTGGACCTCGGCCGGGTCGTACGCGTCGGCGACATCGACCCATCCGTACGACGCGTAACCACCGGCGATCGCCTCGACCTGGTCCCACGGGGGAAGTTCGGTCCGCGCCGCAACGCAAGAATCTGTGTACGGGCCCGCGAGAACGCGGGCCGCGACGTCGAACGCTGCGGCCCGGAACTCCCTGGCCCGCGTGTGCAGCTCGACCGCGCCCAGCGCGGTGACCAGGGCTGCCTCACAGGAATGCCGGGACCATCTGCCGAATGCCCGTGCGGCCTCCGACGCCAGAACCTCGACGTAGTCCAGAATCCGCGGCATAGCCGCCACACACCTGGCGACCGGCGCCGGGTCGCCCTCGACGACGACCTGTACGGCGGACCACCGCGTCGACGGCAGCCGCTGCGCGCGCACGCCGAACCGGGGCGCGAGCACGCAGGCCGCCTCCGCCCGCGCAAGGCTCCGCGCCGCCTCGCCCTGGACGGGAAAGCTCAGCCGAGAAACGGCTTGGCCGTCGTCGAGCAGCAGCGGCGAGGCGACCATGTGCGAGCGGCAGCGGTCCACCCGATGGGCCTGCTGCACCGGCCCGCCAGCGACATCGCGCAGCGGGCGGCGGCGCGGACGGGTGGTGTCTTCGTCGATCGTCACAACTGTTCCTCAAATCCGGGGCGCGGAGCTGGAATGGGCGGGCGCTGGAACGGACCGGCGGGAGCAAGTCTGGGGCTCGCGTGTTCGGGCTGTGGCCAGGGTCCGGCCGAACGGCCGGACCCTGGCCACGCCTACTCGGCCTGCGGGTCGTTAGGCGTCACGGAGTAGGGCGCCGGAACGCCGCCACCGATCCGCCGGCGAACAGGATGCTGATCGTGGCTGGCGTCCACTCGAAGGAGACGGTGTCGTCTTCGGTCGTGTAGTAGGTCAGCAACTGCCGGATGACGGTGAGGGGGCGGAGTCCGCTGCTGGCGAGCGTGCCGTCCGGGTAGTGAAACTCATAGAAGAGTTCCTCCAGCGGGCCCGCGAGTGCGGCGAGCGACATCGCGTTGGCGAGCATGTGCGCCGCCATCTGGTCGGAGGTCGTTCCCAGGGCGGCCGTGCCCACGCTGTCCCGGACCGCCCACCGCCCGGGAGGGGTGGTCGCAACGACCTCGTACCGCAGACCTGCGCGCGGGACCTGGTCCTCGGGACGGGGCCGCTCGGTGTCGAGAAGCCGGTGCATGTGCACGGCGAGTCGGCGCAGCTCCGTGCCCGCGACAAGCAGGTTCTCCAGGAGCGCGGCGTCGAGGCTGTGTTCGTGGTGGATGGTGGAGACCCCCTCGACGGTCGCGCTCAGCGTGAGGTCTCGCGCGGATCCCGTGTGGATGGCGATGACACTCCCGTCGGCGTGCCGGAGCCACGAGTCTCCGTAGGGCTGGCTGCCGCATGTCCAGCCGGGTCCCAGAGCCTTGGCAGCGACCGCGGCGGCATCGGAGGGCTGGTAGTCGGTGAGGTGCTCTGCGCTCACCTTGATGCTCAGCGCGGTGCCGGGGGTGACGGCGGTTCCCATCTCCGCTGCGACATCCCTCAACTCGTCGGTGAAAGGGCTGAGTTCTGCGTCCATGAAGCCGATCGAGCCGTTGGCGTAGTGCAGCGTGATGGTGCCCGCGTCCCACGCGCCGGGGCCGTCGCTCGGCGGCCCCGCAGATACCAGCACCTCCGAGAGCGGGCTTCCGTCGCCGGTGTGGCAGTCCCGTACGAGAGCAGCGTGGTACGCCGCGGTACTTGCCCAGGCAAGGGTGCACGGGATCTCAGCCGCGCGCTGCGCCACGACGAGGTTCAGGAGATCGACCGCCGCGTCGAGCCCGCCCTTCGCCACGGTCAGTGCCCGGCGGACCTTGGCCTCCGGCCGGGACGGCAGGGGCGTGATCCCCTGCTCGGACAGAAGGTCGCCGACGGCGGCAACCAGGGTGTCGATGTCGGGGTTGCTGAGGTCCGCCTTCTGCTCGCCGTCGGTCCACAGCTGAATGGTGAACTTCTGGGTCGTCGGGTCGAACAGGGTGACGACCTGGCTGGTGTCATTGAGATCCACTGTCATTCCGTATTCCACGTGATTTCCCGTCTCTCCTGTGTGGTGGATTCGGGGCTTGCCCTGCCCCGCGGCGGACTGCGATTGGCGGGTCCGATCGAGATGCGTGGCAGCCATCGTCAGGCCCCGGGCGCCACCCCGGGACGACCCCTCGTGGAGGGGTTTCGGCCGCATCTCAGACTCGGCGGATCACGAATTCGGTGAACGACTGCGGCAATCCGAGGTGGAGATCCAGGTGCCCGCCGGCGGGAATCTGGGTCGCGCTCTTCTCCACCCATTCGCGGCAGGCTTCCAGTCCCAGCTCTTCGCACTCTTCGGACGGACCGTCCTCGGGGCACTCGTGGGGTTCGTTCCAGAACGCGTGTGCGGAGTCGAATTCTTCCATTCCCGAGTACCGGGCGCCCGGCCCGGCCTCCCGCAGAATGTCGATGGCGTGGACGGATATCTGCGATTCGTCGTATGTGGAATATGCCTTGTGGGACACGCAGCGGTAGGGGTGGATAGCGCTCTTGCTTTTCGTCTTCTTGTATTCTCGAACTGCCACCAGATACACGGCGCCTCGATTCCACCGACAGTCGGTCGGCGGGTGGTGGATCCTCGGGGTCTTGCCCTGACCCCTTCCGACATATGTAAATCTATCGATCCTGGTGGGGTGGTGTCAACGGACATGTGGCCCTGGCCTCGGGTTTCTGCCAAACGTGGCGTTGGTCCGCCCCGCCGGTCCGCAGACGGCAGCGGTGCCTGGCGAGTGCTGAGCGTGGCCGGAGAGGATGCCCCGGCCCCTTCCCGGCAAAAGAGATGGTGGGGGGCCGCTGGGCGGAGTGCAGGGGAGGGTGGCGGGTATTTTCGCAGCGACGGAGGAGCGGAGAAAAAACCCGCTGGCCGACCTTGCGCGGAGGCCACCGCGGCCCCCCATAATCGATGGCCGGGAAGGGAAACCCCCAGAGTCGGAGAACGGACTCGCAGGTCATTTCCGGCGGGGATCTCCTAGGATTCCGCTGCGGCGCCGCGCTTTGCGTAGCCGGGGCGTGAAGAGTCGTACCAGTGGAACCAGTCGCTGACCGCTTGTGCGTCGCGTCTATTGTCTGGGCCAGCCGGTGGAAAAGGATTTACGGCGTGGTCGGCGTACGATCGTCCGAGATTGCTGATCGCTCCCGGTGTGACACCCCGCATCCGCGCGATATCCGTCCACCTCCACCGTTCGCCCGCTGTGTAGCTGAGCCGTTGGACCTCGGCCGCCAGGCGCGGGCCCGGTTGGCGGCCGAGGTCCTCGTCCTCCGGAAAGAGCTTGGCGCGCGTCCATGTGGCGGCGGTGTCCCGGTCGATGAGCTGTACGCGTCGCGGGCCGGTACGGGTTTTTTCCGCCGGGATGGGATCGGCTGCCAGCCATTTCACCACGGCGCTCCGTGACGCCCCGGCGAGATATTCCACCTGTCTCCTGGTCAGCCATGGGTCGGTCAACTCTGCAAGGCGCTGCTCGAACTGTGCGCGCGTCGTGGTCATGATGCCTCCAGCCGTTCCCCGTAGACTCCCGTTTACCACAGTGATGTACGGCCTTCCGGCCGGCCTTCGCCCGTGGTGGATCAGGGGCCGGCGGTTTGCCCGAGTCGGCAGGCTCCGGCCGTGCCGGCACGAACCTTTGGTTCGTACCGTCGGCCCCGCCCACGCGTGCGGCCGGGCGCACCTTGCGGTTGCGCCCGGCCGCACGCGTCGACGAGGAGCGCCCGGCCCGCCTTCTCGTGGGCCCGGCAATTTTCTGGAGCTACCTGACGAGAGCGTGGTGCGCGGCGATCTCGGCCAGCAGCAGGTGGTTCATGCGGTTCACCGATGCGGTCGGCAGCGTCACGGTGGTGGCGTCGCTGCCGTCGGGCGCGGCGATCGTGATGACCGCCGTGCCGTCGCTGGAGGCCGAGGCGAAGACGGGGGGCAGGGCCGCGAGTTCCTCGAACAGCCAGCCGAGCGTGTCGTGCCCACTCTCGCCGGGGATGGCGGCGTGAAGCGGGCTTGTGCCGTCGTAGCGCACCATGAGTTCCCGGACGTACCGCGCGAGGCTGGCTGCGAGCCGGTTCACGTCGGCGCCCCCGGTCCTCGGCCGCTCGACGTCCGGGCCGTCGGGAACGGAGTCGTACACGACCGTGACGGAAGTGTCGTCCACGAAATGCTCAGTCCGCCAGCCGGTGACCTGGTCCAATCGCGGGGGCAGGGCATCGGGCGACCCGACCAGGAGAAACCCGTCCGCGTGGAGCGGGACCTTGATGTAGTAGCCGCCGCCCTGAGCGGGGCAGAGCTGTCCGGTCAGGCCGTGCCGGTGGAGCGCATCCAGGACAGGCCGGTACTGCGGCCCGTACTCACTGGTCGAGTACGCATGGCGCAAGACGAACTGCACGAGCATGTCGATGTCGCCCGCCGCAGGCCACGGCAGGTGACCGGACTTCCCGGTGGCGGCGCCGATGTCGGTGCGCTGCTGCCAGAAAAGCCGGGGCGACTTGACGCTGCGGCCGGGGGAGAGGACGAGCTGCTCGCGGCTGCACGGCAGGCTGACGAACAACTGGTCGGCGAACACGTGCGCGTCGAGTCCGTTGGAGCGCACGCGGGCGCCGACATCGGCGAGGTTGACGGTAACGGCCATCGGTTGGTCTCCCTTGACGTGGTGGATCTGCGGGGCCTTGCCCTGACCCCGGAATGACATATGTAAATCTATCGATTCAGAGTGCGGTGGGTCAACATGATTCGTCATCGGGACATCAGGTTCCGCGGGTGCCGCCGGCGTGCGGCGACTCCCTCGTACGGGGGCGTGCGGGGAAAACGGATCGACTGCCGGGCGACCGCCGGGCGTCCACGTGCCGAGACCGCCTCGGCCCGTCCTGGGCCGCGACCGGGCGGGGCCCGGCACACAGAGGCGTCAGTCTCGTGCCCGCTGTTCCGGCCGGTAGCGGCCGAGTTCCAGTGCCCGCGCCACCAGGTCCGGGTCGAGTGCGGGCAGGAGGCGGCACGCGGCGTCGAGGAGTGGGTCCGCGTCGTCGTCCCGCGCCGCCGTCGGCGGCGCGGGAGCCTGCGGGACGTCTCCGTCCGCTGCGCGTGTCTGCGCCGACTGCTCGCTTCCCGTCCGCCCCGTCATCATCTCTCCTTGTTCCGGCCGAAGATGATGCGGCGCTTCGCGGCGCCGCGACCGGATCTTGTGTCCGGATCTGACGTTATGGGCGGCGTATCACCCGTCCAAGGGCACTGACGCTGAGGCAGGACCGATACGTGGGGCACGAACGCGGATATTCGGCCAATGTGCGCGTGTGACAGAGCACACCTCATCGCTTGTGCCCCGTCGCACGCGGTCGGAGTCGCATACGGTTCAAACAGATGAGGTCCCGGTCGGCCGCTGAGCGGCTCCCGTGACTGAGGGTGGCGCCCCGGAGTGGCGGTCAGGGGCGTAAACCGGCCAGATGCGGGCTGCCAGGAGGTTCCAGGGGGACGTGCTCGATCTCAGCGGGTTGGTGGCCGCGTGGCCCGAACGGCTCAGGCTCCTCCGTCCGGAGGGCGGCAGCCGGGCAGTGGTCGGCGTCTGGCCGGCCAACGGAATTCCGGCCCGCCGTGAGGGGTGGCGGGACATGCTCGCCGTGGTCGAGCCGGTGAATCCTGGGCAGGCCGTGTCGCTCGTCGATGCGGTGGCAACGGCGGGTGCTGCGGGGATCGTGACGGACGAGCGCGCGCCGACCGCTCTTCTTGCTGCCGCCAGGGCACGCCGCTTGCCGGTCGTTGTGGCCCGCGAGCTGTCGGTGGCATTCCTGGCGGGCGCAGTGGCCGAACTGAGATTCGCCGAGCAGGCGGCAGCTGCAGAACGCAGCACCCTCCTGCTGCGCTTTTCGCAGGAGCTGACCGGTGCGGAGTCGGCGGCGCCGCTCCTGCAGTGGCTGGCGTCTGAGATCGGCGGGCAGGCGATCCTGGTGATGCCGTATCAGACTCCGTCCGGACCGGTGGGGCAGGAGGAGGTGCCCGGCAGCCGCCTGGAGGCGGTCGCGGAGGGATCGGCGTTCACCGACGCGTACGACACGGTGGACGACTGGTCGGTGCGTCTGTACGGGCTCGCGCCTGAGCCCCCGAGGAGCGTCCTGGTCGTAGCGCGACGAGGAGGCTGGCCGTCCCCGGTGAGCGAGGCCGTCTCGCAGACCGAAAGACTGCTGACGAGCTGGCTCGGCCGCCGGTCGAGCGCCGAGGCAGAACGCGCACCGGTCCGGTCCAGCATCGTTCAGATGCTTCTGGACGGGCAGATTGCTCCCGCGCGGCGGGCCGCGGCCGCCCTTCACCTGGGCGCCGCCCTTTTCAACGGCGCACGTGCCCAGGTGCTGGTCGTCAGCGTGCGGTCTCCGCGGCGCAAGGTGCTGGCCGCGGCGCTCCATCAGCGTCTGGGCGCCGACGCGCTGGTGGTTCCCAGTCCCGACGACGAGCGGCACATTGTGGTCGTCGCCGACGACGCCGAACGGCCACGGGCCGCCGTGCGGGGCATTCTCGCCAGCCACCCCGGTATCTACGTGGGTGCGAGCCGGTCCGCCGCGGTCGGTGATGGCCTGGCGGAGGCGTACGAGCAGGCTCAGCAGGCCGTCACCATGGCCACCGACCTCCCCGACCGGTGGGCGGCGTACGACCCGGCCGCGAACCTCGCCTCCGCGCTGCCGAGTGCGCCGGCGCACCAGTGGTCCGGGGCTCTGCTGAGGCCGCTGGCGGAGTGGGAGCCCGGCCGGCGCGGGACATGGTTGGAAACCACGCGAGTGGCTCTGGCCGTGGGCATCGTAGCGGCGGCACGGAAGTTGGGGGCCGACCGCACCACGATCCGGTCCCGGGCCGAGGCCACCGCCGGCGCCGTCGGGCTCGACTGGAGCAGCCAGGCGGACCGAATCCGCCTCGACATCGCCCTGCGCGTGGACCGGCTCCGGCTGCGGGCACCGGTGAGTTCGGTGCCGACCACCCTTGCTGATCTCCTCGCGACCGACGAGGCCCGCATCTGGGCCCACGGTCTGTTCGGCCGACTTGGCGAGGACCTTCATGAGTTCGCCGTGGCCTGGCTCACCGCAGGCCAATCAACTCATCGCACCGCCGAAGATCTCCATCTGCATCCGAAAACCGTACGAAAGCGGCTCCGGGAGATCGAGGCCGCACTCAAGCGCCCGCTTATCCAGCGGTCGGGCTCCAGCGACGGCACCAACCAGGTGAACGCTGTGCACGATCTCTTTCTCGCCGCAACCGTCACCGGCGAACTGGACGGGCCTCTGCTGTGACGCGTCCGGACGGCGGCGGAAGTAGCTCCCGCGGTGGGCGGGCGTTAAGTAACTCCTTGCCTACGGCGGCAACGCCATGAAGAATCACGTCGGGGCAAGGTTGTTACGGTGGTGCCCCCTCCGGCAGGCGGCCCCGGTCGATGCGGCGTGTTCGGTCGCTTTTCTCGCTGATTGACATACTGACGATGTATATGACCAATGCCCTTTGTGATGCGCACGCGCCCTCGGCCGGGCGGTGGAGGCGAGAGCAGTGACCAGTTCCGGACACCGCGACGACGGCGCTGCCCTGCGTCCTGAAGACGCGCTGCGTCTGCGCTGGCTGACCGCGCCCGAGGACGCCGATGGGGCGGAGGTTCTCAGGCGCGCGCTCCAGCAGGCGGTTGCGGCGCTCGGTGGGCTCGGCGGCCTGGCGCATCTGTCGGGAGAGGAAGCGGACAGCCTCTATCTCGCGGCGGTTCACGGTGTTCCGGCGGAGATTGCTCGCCGCTGGGAGACAGTGGACAAGACCTCCGATCTCGCGCCGTCGGCCGCCGCCGACCGCCGCAACATCGTCTGGTCCACCTCGTGGCCCGGGGACGACAGTGGTGAGGAGGCTGCGGGGCTGGGCGTTCTGTCGGTGCCACTGGTCGCGGACGGTATTTCGATCGGCGCACTGTCCGTGCTGACCTGCACACCGCCGGAACCGGAGCGGCGGGAATTCCTGCTGCGGCTCGGCGGCGTCGTCGGAGACCGGCTTCCGACGGCGCGCCGCTGGATCAGCGGTACGACGCCGTGGTGGCAGGAGCCGCTCCGCCCGCGGATGATGCGGGAGATGAGGGTCGGGGCGTGGTCGTGGGATCTGGCCAGCGGTCTGCTCGACTACGACCACGTCATCGAGGACCTGGTGGCGATGACCGACCTCGATGCCGACCGCTGGGACCGGCACATCGCCACGTGGATGGAGCAGATCCACCCCGACGACCGGCCAGGGGTCGACCGGGCGATCGAGAGGTCGTTCACCGACGGCACCCCGTACGCCGTCGAATACCGCGTCGTGAACTCCGGCGGCAGAATCGGCTGGGTCGAACTCAGGGCGAATTTCGAGACGAACACGTCAGGGGAAAAAGTGCGCATGGTGGGGACGGCGATGGATGTCACCGCGCGCCGGTCCCGTGAATCGTGGCTGGTAAGTCTGCTGGAACTGCACCCCGACCCCCACTACGTCGTCGACGCCTCGAACCGCGTCGCCTGGGCGAACCGGGCGGCGTCCGCGGCGGCCGAGGCCGCCGGGATCAGTCTCATCGGCAGGCCCGTGCCCGATACCATGGCCGGCCTGATGAACCGGGCGCGCGCGACGTCCGGCACCGCGGTGACCATGATGGTGGACATCCCGCAGCTCACACAGGGCGGGAGCGGTGCGCGTGAGGTGCGGGCTGTCGAGGTCGAGGGCTACGTCGCCGCCCAGGTCGCCGACGTCGCGCCCGGCGGCAGCTGAGCTGCGACCGCACGCCCCGGCCCCAGCCGCAGTTACGCGGTCGACCCGTGCTCGACGCTCAGGAACTGACGACAGACGGCGAGAACCGCGTCCCGGCTTGCCGGGGACAGATCCGCCAGGACCGTGATGACCTCCTGGACTTCGGGGTCGGCGAGCGCGTCGAGGATCCCCGGACGCGCGAGCGCCATTGCGAGCGGCTGACGCTGCCCGGCCGCTGCCTCGGACACTACGGCAAGGATCGCGCGGGCATCGGCGTCGGCCAGCACGTCGAGGACCACGGGATCGGCGACGAGGCCGGCGACGGCTTCCAGGCGCTGGCCGTCCAAAGCGGCCAGGCGTACGGTCAGGCCGTCCAGTTGCGTGTCTCCGGCGTCAGCGAGCCGGATCTCACCGCGCTTGAGCGCGCCCAGCAGGCGCAGATCCTGTGTCAGCCGCGTGTAGTCGCCGTTGTCGCCGACGAGATAGCCCACGGGCACCTTGAAAACTACGGCGAGCGCCTGGACCGTGCTGATCTTCGGGTCCGGCTGAGCCCCGCTGGCGATGTTGTGCAGGTGCGCGCCGGTCACCTTCAGGCCGGTCCGGTCCTCGATCTCCCGCGCCAGCTTCTCGTAGCTCAGGGGCGGCTCGCCCCTGGGAGTGATCAGGTCGCGCAGCTGGGACACCCGGCCCGCCAGGGTCGTCGGAGCCTTCTCGGTGACCGCCGTCTCGTCGAACATCGCCGCTCAGCTCCCCTCAGTGGCACCCACAGACGTCCACGTTCATTGACATCCGATCCGCGCACCTGATGGTGCCCGTCCCGGCCTGGATCGGCAAGGCGACCACTGACACAGATCTTCACAGATGTTAATGCCGGACATGGCAGATGTCGCAAAAGCGACAACATGGCGGGCGGAAGCGATGCACTTCCATCAATAATTCTTGATGATTTTCTTCGCAAACCCCTTATTCCGGATATCGGGCGTCGCGGGTCATGGCGGCGGAAGGCTACGGTGACCAACCTGTCGTCAATGTTTGTTGATGACCGGTAGGTGGCGGCGCGCTCCGGCGGCCGTGGCCGTATCCGGCGTGGCCGGAAGAAGGGGAGAGCAATGGTCGCACTATCCAGACGTACGGGGGGCGTGCTTGCCACGGTGTGCGTGGTCGGCGCAGCACTGGGCCTGGCACAGCCGGCCCAGGCGTACGACACCGGCACGATGAAGGTCTCGTGCTCGGCGGTGAACATCCGCAGCGGCCCGAGCCAGGGCAACGTGATCGTCGGGGTGGGCTACCGCGGCGACACGGTGCGGGTCACGCAGTTCGTCTACAAGGTCTCCGAGCGCCGCTGGTACAGCCACGGGACGGTGACGCGCAGGTCCGACGGCCGCAAGGTTTCCGGCTACGGCATCTACGACTGCATCAACCCCTACAACGCCAGCCCGCCGCCCGCGTACCCCAAGCGCCCCTGATCCTGCCCGGGCCGGTGTCCGTCACCGGCTTCTTAGTCTCCCGGCCCCGGGCAGTCCGTGCCCCGGGCGTGCCGGGAGGACCGGTGCAGCCGCCCCCGCCGCACCCCTCGGCGGCTGCACCGGTACGCCGGGCGTTGACGCGACGCGCACCGGCTCCCTTCTCTCCCGGCCTTGTTCACCGTGTCTAGGAGCCCGCTGCCGTGACCGCTGCTGTCCCGCCCGCCGTATCCGCCGATCCGCCGCTCGGGCACTCCAGCCGGTGGCCGCCGCCGGTCCGGGCTCTCATCTGGGGCACGCTCATCGCGCGCGCCGCCGGATTCGCTTATCCCTTCTTGGCCTACCGGCTTGCCGGGATCGGGCATTCACCCGCGACGGCAGGGCTCGTTCTGGCTGCTTTCGGAGTCGGCTGGTTCGGCGGACAGGTCGTTGCGGGGTGGGCCACCGACCAGTACGGCTACCGCGCCACCCTGCTGGGCGCGTCGCTGGCGGGCGCAGGCGCGATGCCGCTGCTGGCGCTCGGCACCGGCCCGGCCTGGCTGCTGACGGTCGCCACGATCGCCGGCGCCGCCTACGACGCGCCCCGCCCTGCGGTGTCCGCGGCACTGACCGACCTGGTGGACAACCCGCAGATGCGCGCCCGCGTCAGCGGCTGGCGCCTGGCGGCCATCAACGTCGGAGCCGCGGCCACCGGAGGCATCGGCGGGCTGCTGGCCGACCGCGTCGGCTACCTCGCGCTGTGCACGGCCAACGCCGCAAGCTTCATTGTCTTCGCGGCCGTGGCCGTACCCCGACTCGCTCCGCGCAGCACTCGACGGGGCGCGGGAGTCTCAGCAGCCGAGGCCGGACGGGCCGCGCTGCGCGACCGCAGGCTCTGGCTGCTGTGCGCGAGCAGCCTGATGGCGATGACCTGCGCGGTGGGACTGATGTCCGCACTGCCGATGATGATGGCGCACTCGGGCCTGTCCAGCGCGGCGTACGGGTGGACACAGGTCGTCGACGGGGTGATGGTGCTGGCGCTCAGCCCAGTGCTGACGCCGGTGCTGTCCCGGCTGGCCGGGCGTCCCGGCCCGCTGCTGCGTGCACAGGCCATCAGCTCGCTGGTGCTGGGAGCCGGCATGGGCAGCGCTGGCCTCGCCCAATCCACCGTCGGCTTCTCGCTGGCGGTGACCGCCGGAGTTCCCGGCGAGATCGCCCTGTACATCGTGGCGACCGAAATCGTCACCGTCATCGCTCCGCCCTTCGCGATCGGGACCTACCACGGGGCGTTCGGGGCCGTCTTCGCCGGCGCGGTGGTTCTCGCACCGCTGCTGGCGGGCTGGTCGATGGCTGTCGGCGGCAACGCGCTGGCCGGCGCCGCGGTGGTTGCCTGCGGCGCGGCCGGGGCCCTCTTGTGCATCCCGCTGCGCGCCGCGTTGATGACCGCACCGTCCGCCCGCGCCGCGCCCGCCGAACACCCTCAGCCGGTGTCCGTACCAGCCGCCGACTGAGCCGAGACGTCCCGCCCCCTCGCGAAAGGAACCTCCATGCCCAGCCGCTTCAGCCTCGACAACCGGCTGCCCGCCGACTACGTCACCAACGCGCTGCGCGCCGACGCCACCGCAGGTTTTCGTGCGGCACCGTACGAGATGCCATCGAAGTGGCTGTACGACAAGAGAGGGTCCGACCTCTTCGAGCTGATCACCCGGCTGCCGGAGTATTACCCGACGCTGGCCGAGCGCGAGATCATCTCCCGCCGTTCCTCGGAGATCGCCTCGTACTCGCGGGCCGCGACCCTGGTGGAACTGGGCTCGGGGTACTCCCGCAAGACCAGGCTGCTCCTGGACGCCCTCACCGCCCGCGGCAGCCTGCTGCGCTACGCGCCGCTGGACATCAGCAGTTCCGCGCTGGCCGAGGCCGGCGCCGCGATCCGCGCGGACTACCCCGAGATCACCGTCAGCGCCACCGTCGCCGACTACGAATCCGGCCTGGACCTCGACGCCGTGCCCGGACCCCGTCTCCTGGCGTTCCTCGGCAGCACCCTCGGCAACTACGACGCCGGCCAGCGCCGCGCGTTCTACCGCACGCTGTCCTTCGCGCTCGGGCCCGACGACGTGCTGCTGCTCGGGGTCGACCTGGTCAAGGATCCCACCGTGCTGGTCCGCGCGTACGACGACGCGAAGGGTGTCACGGCCCAGTTCAACAAGAACCTCCTGTACGTGCTGAACCGGGAGCTGGGCGCCGACTTCGACCCCGACGGGTTCGACCACGTCGCGCACTGGAACCCGGCGGACGAGCGGATCGAGATGCGGCTGCGGGCCCGTACCCGGCAAGCGGTCGAGATCCCGGGCATCGGCCTGACCGCTCAGTTCGCCGCCGGACAGGACCTGCGCACCGAAATCTCCTGCAAGTTCCGGCCCGAGCTACTCGCCGACGAACTGGCCGAGTCCGGGTTCGCCGTCAGCCACTGGTGGACCGACCAGGACGAACGCTGCGCCCTGCTCATGGCATCGCCCAACTGACCCGCCCGGCCTGCGCCTTACGCGCGGCAGCCAGCCGAACCGGCTGCGATGCGCCCCGGCGCGCCTCCTGCCGGTATCCGCACCCTTGACGAGGAATCCTCCATGACCCACTTCCCGGGCTTGTACCCGACAGGTCCCGCATCCGCTCCGCCGTCCACCGCGACCGAACCGACCCCCTTCCACACCGCGCAGTGGACCTCGGCGTGGGGGCAGGTGACCACCGAACTCTTCACCGACCGGCACGTGATGCGCTGGCCGGTCGACGGCGCCGTGTCCCACCTGCCGTACTACCGCACCGTGCACAGCCCGCTGTGGACGGCGATGGAGGGCGACGCCGAACTGCCCGGACCCGTGTGGCGCGGCAGGCCCGTGACGTACGCCCGGAGCCTGTACGGGGAATACGGCGGACTGCCCGCGGCGCCCCCCGGCGTCCTCGCGCACGCCCTCGACCGCGGCCTGGACCTGGCTCGCACCTGGGACACCCCCGCACTGGTCGTACCCAACCTAACCACCAACGAGGCCGCCCGCTGGACCGCGGTACGACGTGCCGATGCTGTCGTCGTCCCGTACTGGGCACACCGCATCGACCTGCCCGACGGCGGCGGCATCGACGCCTTCGTCGTCGCGGACCAGACCCGCCGCCGGTCGCGACGGGACCTGCGCCGCCAGTGGCGGCGCGGCCACGAGGCCGGCCTACGCGCCGAGGTACTCCACGGACGCGACATGCTCCCCGTCCTGCCCGACATCGTCCGCCACGCGCGCGAGACCAGCCAGCGCCACGGCCCCGCCCTGTATGGCATGGACATGCTCCAACCGGTCGCCGACGTGCCGGGTGCCCTGGCCATCGTCGCCCAGCACCCGACTGGCCTGGCTGGGGCGTTCGTATGCTTCCGCCGCGGCGACACTCTCTACCTGTGGACGGCGGCCGTCGATCAGGCCCGCAAACGGGCCCTGTCCACATACGCGTGGCTGATGTACACCTCCCTCGCGCACGCCTGCGACACCGGGGCCAGCGTTGTCGACGCCGGACGGGGCAACTACCGGTACAAAGCCCAACTGGGCTTGCAAGCACGTCCGTTGGCGTCACTGGTCTACCTCACCCGCCCGGACCGGCCGCTGATCGAGCGGCTGGAACAGATGCACCAGGGCCTGGACAGCCACGCCCACCGCGCCTGGGCCCGCACCGCCAGGGCAGCCTGACATGCCGGACGCACCACAGTACCGACGGAGCCTTGCCCCGGAGCGCCTGTCGCCTGAGAAGCCGTGCGCCGCGCCGCAACGCCACTCGGACTGCGGGCAGTCGATGCTCCCACTGTTCGAGCCCGCAGCGGGCGGCGAGCGCAGCACGGTTCCGGCACGGAAGTCCACCGCACCGCCGGCAGCGGTCCCGTCCCTCGCGGCTGTCGACGCGCCATCCGACCAGACGGTCACCCCGACTCCGGCGCAGCATGAACGACTGCACGTGGTGCCCGTACGGTTCCGGGCCGCCTGCGACTTCGTGGAGCAGTGGCACCGGCACCACCAGCCGCCAGCCGGTCACGTCTTCTCGGTCGGCGCGGCCGACGAGAAAGGAGTGCTCCTCGGCGTTGCGATCGTCGGCCGTCCCGTCGCCCGCCACCTCGACAACGGCTCGACGCTGGAAGTGACCCGGACCTGCACCGACGGGACTCCCAACGCCAACTCGCTGCTGTACGCCGCGGCATGGCGTGCGGCAAAGGCGCTGGGCTACCGACGGCTGATCACGTACACCCAGCACGGGGAAAGCGGTGTGAGCCTGCGGGGTGCTGGATGGAGTGTCATCGCGGAGCGCCCCGCCCGGCCGGGCTGGCACCGACCGGCCCGGCCTCGGGTCGACCGGGGGAACGGGCACATCGCCCGGACCTTGTGGGAGGCGTCGTGAATATCGGCGAACCCGCACATTTGAACCTACGGAATATCCCCTCTGTTCCGTGGCCAGCCAGCCACGGGACGGCCTCGCGCGGTGTCGCTGAAATGGGGGCGGCGAATGTTTCGCCGTCCGTGGCAGGTGAGGACTGCGGCATCCGCGCCATCTCGTTCGGCGGAGGCCAGCAGTCCACCGCACTCCTCGTCCTGGCCGCACAGGGGCGGATCAACTTCCGCACATTCCTGTTCGCCAACGTCGGCGACGACTCCGAGTCGCCAGCCACGCTGCGGTACGTCGAGGAATACTCCAAGCCGTTTGCCTTCGACCACGGCCTGGAGTTGACAGAACTGCGGCGCATCATGCGCTTGACCGGCTTGGAGCGGACGCTGCTTCAGCGGCTGGAGATGCCAGAGTCCCGGTCGATCGAAATACCGGTGCGCATGGGCAATGGGGCGCCGGGTAATCGCGCGTGCACCGACCAATGGAAGATCCGCGTCGTCGCTCGCGAGACCGCGCGGCGGGGCGCCACCCAGGAGCACCCGGCACTCATCGGCATGGGCATCAGCCTGGATGAGATCCACCGCGCGAAGGACACCAATCCGATCCCCCATCAGCGCAAGGCGTACCCGCTACTCGACCTGGGGCTGCGACGTACAGACTGCCAGCGGATCATCCTCGACGCTGGCTTGCCCCTGCCGCCGAAGAGTGCCTGCTGGTTCTGTCCGATGAAGCGGGCTGAGGATTGGCAGAACCTACGCCGTGAGAAGCCCGCCCTGTTCGCGCGGGCGTGCGCCCTGGAGTCAACGCTGAACGACCGGCGTGACGCGCTCGGGCTGGACCACATTTACCTGACCCGTTATGCCCGCCCGCTCGCGGAGGCCATCCCCGACGGCGTGGATCTGCTGCCGATTTTCGACGAGGCCGACGGTTCCTGTGACTCCGGCTGGTGCATGACGTGATGACCCGTAGAGCAGCGGCGCCTGCCGCCATCAACTTCCACCATCTCCCCCGCGGCTACGGAGAAAGGATGACCGATCCGCATTCCGCGCTGCGCAATTCTCCGGGTTCTGTCGGTATTCCGCGCGATCAGAACGTGCGAAAGGCCCTCTCCGCCACGGTCGTGCCAGCGGTGAGCGGCTGTCCCAGAACGCACCTACCTTTCGTCGGCCTTGCCCTGCCAGTAGGCGAGGTTGCGGCTGATTGTGAGGGTGTCGGGGTGGTCGGGGCCCAGGACGCGCAGATAGTCGGTGAGCAGGTCGGCGGTCGCCTCGGCGGCGGCGGCTGGATCGCCCGCCTCACCCCGCCAGC
>NZ_FONG01000025.1:120461-134967 GCF_900112845.1 Actinacidiphila alni | reverse complement strand
GCACAGCGTCCTCGCTGTTGTGTTACTTCAAAGGAACCTCGTCCCGATACAAACGAGACGGGGTATCAACATATCTGGCGTTGACTTTTGGCACGCTGTTGAGTTCTCAAGGAACGGAAGCTTCCATCGGAACCGTTTCACCGGCCCCTCCGGGCTTTCCCTTCGTGTCTCCGACTCTATCAGACGCTTTCCAGTGTCTGACCCCCAGTCAGCGGGGCTTGTCTTTCCGGCTGTTGGGCCGTTCCGACGAGTGAGACTTTAGCGGATCCCGTACCGCCCGGCCAAATCGGCCCGGCCGGACGAAAGACCGGCTGCATTCCGCGAAAACACACAAACGCACGACAACAATGCGACGACACAAGGTCGTCGCTCATGGTCGAAAGGTTCCTGCGGAATGGCTGCCCGGGGACCGACCGGAGTCGGCGCTCACGTCGGACAACTCGAAGAACCTTACGCACGCGGATCAGCCGTGTCAACTCGGGGCAAGGTGGTCCCGATCACATACCGAGGAGGACAGTCGAGGACCGCCGGGGAATCCTCAGTCGAGGTCTTCCAGCCGGCCACCGGCGTCCGGCTGGCTCTCCTCCACCCGCCGCAGCAGTCGGGTCAGCATCTCGCCGAGGGCGGTGCGTTCGACCGGGGTGAGGTCCTGGAGCAGGTCGTCCTCGAAGACGGCGGCCATGCGCATGGTTTGGAGCCACTTCTCGCGGCCCTCGTCGGTCAGCTCGACGATGACGCGGACGCGGTTGGCCTCGTCGCGCTCCCGGGTGACCAGGCCCTCGGTGACCATGCGGTCGATGCGGTGGGTCATGGCGGCCGGGGTGAGGCCGAGGCGCTTGGCGAGGTCGCCGGGGCCGAGGCGGTAGGGCCGGCCCACGACGACGAGGGCCTTGAGGACCTCCCACTCGGCGCTGCTGATGCCGAGGTCGACGAGCTGGCGGCCGTACGCGACGTTCATCCGGCGGTTGAGCCGGCCGAGTGCGGTGACGACCTTCTCCACCTGGGGGTCGACCTCGGGGAATTCGCGCTGGTAGGCGGCGATCTGCGCGTCGAGGTCCAGCTCCTGCGGAGCCCCTGCCGAACCCGGTGAGCCTGCGGCTGCGGTCATCCCCCGAGTATGACACGGAAGTCCTTTGCCCTAAAGCTCTTCACGATGTACTCTTTAGCTTCGAACTTTAACTCTGAAGTCTTCAGGCTGAAGACTCGCTGATCAAGTGGGGTGAGTGTGACAACCGCGATGGGCGCTGCGCTGCGCCGGATCCAGATCGGGACCGCACTGAGCGCGTTCGGGAACGGCTTCACCGTCCCGTTCACGTTCATCTATGTCTCGCAGGTGCGGGGGCTGGGCGCGGGGACCGCGGGTGTGGTCCTCGCGACCTTCGCCGTGGCCGCGCTGTTCGTGCTGCCCTTCACCGGGCGGGTCATCGATCAGCGGGGGCCGGTGCCCGTCGCCGTGGTCGGTACGGTGCTGGCGGCGTCCGGTTCGCTGGGTCTTGGTCTGTCCGGCAGTGAGCCGGTGGTGATCGCGGCGGCCGGTGCGCTCGGCGCCGGTATCGCGGTGGTGCAGCCCGCGCTGGCCACGATGATCGTGTGGTGCTCCACGACCGCGACGCGCTCGCGGGCCTTCGCCACGCAGTTCTTCCTCAACAACCTCGGGCTCGGGCTCGGCGGTCTGCTGGGCGGTCTGCTGGTGGACACCGCGCACCCGGCGTCGTTCATCCGGCTCTTCGCCATCGAGGCGGCGATGTTCCTGGTGCTGGGCGCGGTGATCGCCACCGTGCGCATGCCGCACGCGCCGAAGCTCGGCGGCGACGGGGCGGCCGTACGGTCGGAGCCGTCGGCGTCCGGTGGCTGGCGGACGCTGCTCAACGACCGCGCGATGGTCATGGTGTCCGTACTGGGCTTCGTGATGTTCTTCGCCTGCTACGGCCAGTTCGAGTCGGGTCTGTCGGCGTTCGCCGTCGAGGTGACCCGGATCTCGCCGACCGCGCTGGGCGTGGCGCTCGCGGCCAACACGGCCGTGATCGTGCTCGCGCAGTTCGTGGTGCTGCGGCTGGTCGAGCAGCGGCGGCGCAGCCGCGTCATCGCGCTGGTCGGTCTGGTCTGGACGATCGCCTGGCTGGTGGCCGGGGCGTCCGGGCTCGTGCACGGCAGCCACGCGATCGCGGTCGCGGCGATCATCTCGACGTACGCGCTGTTCGGTCTCGGCGAGGCGATGCTCGCGCCGACCGTGGCCCCGCTGGTCGCGGACCTGGCGCCGGCGCGGATGGTCGGGCAGTACAACTCGGCCTTCGCCCTGGTCAAGCAGCTCGCGCTGGCCCTCGGTCCCGCTGTCGGCGGGCTGATGGCGGGCGCCGGTGCCTACGGGGCGTACATCGTGATGCTGGTGCTCTGCTCGCTGGCGATCTCGGTGACCGCGCTGCGGATGGGGCGCCGTCTCACCCCGGCGCAGGACAGCCCGCACCTAGCGGCGGCCCGCGTCGTCGTCCGCTCGGTGCCGCGGCGGGACGAGCCCACGCCCGTGGAAGCCGTCAAGGCCGCCGAGCCCGTGGAGGCGGCCGTACCCGCGACGTCCGCACCGTAGGAGCGGCGCCCGGCTCGTACGCGAGCGCGAGCCGGAACGGAGGGACCGGAACGGAGGGACCGGAACGGAGAGAGCGGTCAGTCCGGCAGGGCGAACTCGCACCAGACGGCCTTGCCGCCGCCCGGGGTGCGGCGCGAGCCCCAGGACGAGGCGACGGTCGCGATGATGGAGATGCCGCGGCCCGCCTCGTCGCCGGGCTCCGCGCGGCGGCGGCGCGGCAGATGGTCGTCGCCGTCGGTGACCTCGATGATCAGCCGCCGGTCGGTACGGCGCAGCCGCAGCCGCATGGGCGGGGTGCCGTGCTTGAGCGAGTTGGCGACGAGTTCGCTGGCGGCCAGCACGCCGAGGTCGCGCAGTTCGACCGGGAAGCGCCAGGAGGCGAGCACACCGGAGGCGAAGGCGCGGGCGCGCGGGGCGGCCTCGATGCCGCCGAGGAGTTCGAGCGAGGCGTTGCGGAAGAGTTCGGCCTCGCCGCCGGTGCGGTCGGGGTGCTGGAGGACGAGGACGGCCACGTCGTCGTCGTGTTCCGAGGTGACGCCGAGCGCGCGGGTCAGCCGGTCGCAGATCACCTGGGGCGCGCCCGTCGCGCCGGACAGGGCCGCCGTCAGCGCGTCCACGCCGACATCGATGTCCTCGCCCCGCCGCTCGATCAGGCCGTCGGTGTACAGCACGGCGGTGCAGCCCGGGCCGAGCGCGGCCGAGCCGGAGCTGTGGATCCAGCCGCCGGTGCCGAGCGGCGGTCCGGTGGGTTCGTCGGCCTTGCGGACGGTGCCGTCGGGGTCGCGGATGAGGATCGGCGGGTGCCCGGCGATGGCGTACGACAGGCGGCCCTCGCTGGGGTCGTGGACGGCGTAGACGCAGGTCGCGATCTGGGTGGCGTCGATCTCGGAGGCGAGGCCGTCGAGCAGCTGGATGACCTCGTGCGGCGGCAGGTCGAGCCGGGCGTAGGCGCGTACGGCGGTGCGCAGCTGGCCCATGACGGCGGCGGCGCGCACGCCCCGGCCCATCACGTCGCCGATGACGACGGCGGTGCGGCCGGCGCCCAGGGTGATCACGTCGTACCAGTCGCCGCCGACCGCCGCATCCGTGCCGCCGGGCTGGTACGTGGCCGCCACGCGCAGGTCGTCGGGCTGTTCCAGCTCCTGCGGGAGCAGGCTGCGCTGGAGGGTGACGGCGGTTTCGTGCAGGCGGCGCTCGCTCTCGCGCAGCCGCTCGGCGGAGTGCACCTGGTCGGTGACGTCGGCCGCGAAGATCAGCACACCGCGCCGCTCGGGGTCCGGGTCGGCGGACCTGACGGGGGTGCAGGTGAAGGTGAAGTAGCCGGGCTTGGCGGGCGAGTGGTCGTCGCCGCCGACGACCTTGCGGGCCTTGACCGTACGCGGCTTGCCGCTGCGGTGGACCTGGTCCATCAGTGGGAGCAGGCCCAGTTCGTCGAGTTCGGGCAGCGCGTCGCGGGCCTGGCCGCCGGTGGTGCGGGCGCCGAAGACCTCGGTGTAGGCGTCGTTGACGAAGGCGACGCGGTGGGCGGGCCCGTGCGTGACGGCGATGAGGGCGGGCAGTCGGCTGAGGACGCCGGTGACGGAGGGGTCGTCGGTGACGGCGCCGCAGGCGCGGGCCGCGGCCGGGCGCGCGCCCGTATCGGCGGCGCCCGAAGCGGCAGCGGAAGCGGCGCCCGCGTCCCGGCCGGCCGCGGTGTCGGCCGCAGGCGTCGCGTCACCCGGCTTCGCGGACGTCGCCGCCTCGGCGGACGCCGCGTCCGCCGCGGGGTCGCCGGCTTTGCCGCGTGCCGCGGGGACGGCATTGCGTCGCTGGGTTCCGGGGAGCCGGGCGCTCCAACGCGTTAGGTTCAACCGTCCGATTCCTCGTATTTGTCACGCTTTGCAGGTGCTGCCGCACGCGGGGTCACGCCCCAGTGTGGCCGAACGGCGGCCCCAGGGGGAATCGCCCAGGTCCCCACGCGGGTCGGACGGCGGGTCACGGAGCGGCGGGCGGGGCGAGGGCCGTACGGATCGGGCCGCGGACCGGGCTCCTGGTCGAGGCTCCGGATCGGCGACCCTGATCGAGGTCCCGGATCGAGGACCCGGATCAAGGACCGGGATCGGCGACCCGGCTCAGGGCGTGTCGGGGTCCCGGTGCGATCCGGCGGCCAGTTCGAATTCGGCGCGCGGGTGCTCCAGCGAGCCGAGCGAGACGATCTCCCGTTTGAAGAGGCCGGCGAGCAGCCACTCCGCCAGCACCCGGGCCTTGCGGTTGAAGGTCGGGACGCGGCTGAGGTGGTAGACGCGGTGCATCAGCCACGCCGGATAGCCCTTGAGCTTGCGGCCGTAGACGAAGGCGACGCCCTCGTGCAGGCCGAGCGAGGCGACCGATCCCGCGTACTTGTGCCGGTATTCGGTGAGCGGGCGCCCGCGCAGCTCGGCGACGATGTTGTCGGCGAGGACCCGGGCCTGGCGCAGCGCGTGCTGGGCGTTGGGCGCGCAGTCGGTGCCGGGCTTCTCCGCCGTCAGGTCGGGAACGGACGCGGCGTCACCCGCCGCCCACGCGCGCTCCGTACCGGACACGCGCAAGGTGGCGTCGGCGCGCAGCCTGCCGCGTTCGGTCAGCGGCAGGTCGGTGGCGGCCAGCACCGGGTGCGGTTTGACGCCGGCCGTCCACACCAGCGTCCTGGTGGGCAGCCGTTCGCCGTCGGACAGCACGGCGACGCGGTGCTCGCACGACTCCAGGCGGGTGCCGAGCCGGATGTCGACATTGCGGCCGCGCAGCTCGCGCACCGCGTATGTGCCCATCGCCTCGCCGACCTCGGGCAGGATCCGGTCCGACGCCTCCACCAGGACCCATCTCATGTCCTCGGGACGGATGTTGTGGTAGTACCGGACCGCGTAGCGGGCCATGTTCTCCAGCTCGCCGAGCGCTTCGACACCCGCGTATCCGCCGCCGACGAAGACAAAGGTCAGCGCGGCCTCGCGGACGTCGACGTCCCGCGTGGAGGAGGCGATGTCGAGTTGTTCGAGCACGTGATTGCGCAGGCCGATGGCCTCCTCGACGGTCTTGAACCCGATGCCGTGCTCGGCGAGTCCGGGGACCGGCAGGGCGCGGGAGACGGAACCGGGGGCGAGGACGAGGTGGTCGTACGTCAGCTCAAGCAGTTCGCCGCCGTGCTCCTCGGTGACGGGGGTGGCGATGCGTGCCACCCGCTTCGCGTGGTCGATGTCGCGCGCCTCGCCGACCACGATGCGGCACTTGCCCAGCACCCGGCGCAGCGGTACGACGACATGGCGCGGCGAGATGGAGCCTGCGGCGGCCTCGGGGAGGAAGGGCTGATACGTCATGTACGGCTGCGGCTCGACGACCACGACTTCGGCTTCGTCACGCGTGAGCCTGAGCTTCCGTTGCAGCCTCAGTGCGGTGTACATCCCGACATAGCCACCGCCCACCACGAGAATGCGCGGGACATCTGCTCTGTTCGTCGCTGCCGACTCCGTCATTGCTCCATGACGCAATGGACCATAGCCGTTTGTCCACAGCGCGGACGCGATGATTCGGCGGAATCGGTGTCACGGCAGGTCAGCGGTGCACACATCACCGGGCAAACGCCGCACGAAAGTGCATGGAGGCCGTTGGCCCGGCCGGGGGCGCGCGCCGGGCGGAACACAAACCCCTTCATTCTTGACGTGGGCTCAACTATGTTCGTATCTCGTAGTACTGCGGGGGACGCGTACTGATCAACGCCCATGAGCGGGGAGTCTCCGGGGGGAGACGCGATTTTTCCGGGGGATACACCTATGCACATTCAGGACTCTCAGTGGACGGCCGCGGCCGGTTCCGAAGGCGCCGTCGGCGGTGCCCGGCCGGCCCCGCTGCGCGTCGACGCGCAGCGCAATCTCGAACACGTCCTGCGGGCCGCCCGTGAAGTCTTCGGCGAGTCGGGGTACGGGGCCCCGATGGAGGACGTCGCGCGCCGCGCCCGGGTCGGTGTCGGCACCGTCTACCGCCGCTTCCCCAGCAAGGACGTGCTGGTCCGGCGGATCGCCGAGGAGGAGACGGCACGGCTGACCGAGCAGGCGCGCACCGCGCTCGGCCAGGAGAACGAGGCGTGGTCCGCGCTGGCCCGCTTCCTGCGGACATCGGTCGCCTCGGGCGCCGGGAGGCTGCTGCCGCCGCAGGTGCTGCGGGTGCAGAGCCCGGCGGCCGGCACCGAGCACGGCGGCGCGTCGCCGCTGGCCGGCGAGGCCAACAGGGTGCCGCAGCAGCGCAGTCCGTTCGCGGCGAGCGGCGGTCTGCCGGTGACGCAGGGCGGCACGGAGGGCCAGGCCCCGTCCGGTGCCTCCGCCGCTTCCTCCGCTTCTTCGGCTTCCTCCGCTTCCGGCGCCTCCGCCGCTTCCGTGGCGCCGGAAACGGATACGGATACGGACGCGCGTACGGTGCCGGCCGCGGGCACCGCTCCCGGGGGCGCCGGTGTCTCCGGTGTCATCGGTGACACCTCACGCCGGGCGGACCACGCGGGCCGCGACGACATCGGCTCCGGCAGCGACGGCGGGACCGACCGGGACAGCGACCAGGACGGCATACGGACCCTGCTCGACGTCGTCGGACGGCTGGTGGACCGGGCACGCGAGGCGGGCGAGCTGCGCGGCGACGTGTCGGTGGCCGACGTCCTGCTGGTCATCGCGACGTCCGCGCCCTCGCTGCCCGACCCGGCGCAGCAGGCGGCGGCCTCGGCCAGGCTGCTGGACATCCTGCTGGAAGGGCTGCGGTCGCGGCCGGCCGAGCGGGCGGCGGACACCACCGGCTGAACGGATGGCCGGGAGGGCGTTCCGGGCGGCGTTCGGGGCACCGGCCCGGGCGGCGGAACCGCCGGCGGAGCGCTCCACCGATCGGGTGATCGTAGAGGAAACGTGAACGATCTCCCCTCGGATGAGTGGTTCCCCCGCATCCCCTGACCCTGGACCCCCCATGTGTGCCACGCTTGCCCCGTGGAAGAGGCAAACGGGGAATCCGGCGCTCCCGCCGCGGAGCCCGAGACCGGGGACGGCCTGCCGCCGCGCAGGGTTCCGGGACAGCGCGACCGGGTGGCCCGCGAGGACGCCCGCGAGTCCGAGCGGGACGCGGAGCGCGAGCCGGGGCGCGTACCGGCGCAGGATCCCGGGCCCGCGCCGGCGTCGGACGTACCGGCCCCCGGTGTACCGGCGGCCGGCGGACCGGCCCCCGACCCGGCGGCCCCCGGCCCGGCGGCTTCCGACGCGCCCGCCGACGACGATCTGCTCTCCGCGCCCGGGCACCCCGCGCACGCCTCGCCCACCGATGCGGCGGCCGCCGAAGCGGCGCTGTCCGACGCCGAGTTGGTCGCCCGGGTGCGCGGCGGGCAGGACAGCGCGTACGAGGAGCTGTACCGGCGGCATGCCGAATCGGTTCGGCGCTACGCCCGCACCTGCTGCCGCGACGCCTACACCGCGGAGGACCTGACCGGCGAGGTCTTCGCCCGTACGCTCCAGGCGATCCGCGGCGGCAGCGGACCCGAGTCCGCGGTGCGCGCGTATCTGCTCACCACGGTGCGCCGGGTCGCCGCGTCCTGGGGGAACACCACCAAGCGCGAGCACCTGGTGGAGGACTTCGCGGTCTTCGCCGTCTCCGCCGCGGGCTCCACCGTCACCGAGGAGAGCAACGACCTCGGCGCTGACGTCAAGGCCATGCACGAGGCGGAGCAGACGCTGGCCATCCAGGCGTTCCGCACGCTGCCCGAGCGCTGGCAGACCGTGCTGTGGCACACCGCCGTCGAGGACGAGTCGCCCTCGGAGATCGCGCCGCTGCTCGGCCTGACCCCCAACGCCACCGCCGTCCTCGCCCACAGGGCCCGTGAGGGTCTGCGCCAGGCGTATCTCCAGGCGCACGTCAGCAGCGCGCTGACCGCCGAGGGCGAGTGCGCGCGGTACGCCGACCGGCTCGGCGCGCACGCGCGGGGCGGTCTGCGGATGCGCGCGGACCGCGAGCTGAACCGGCACCTGAAGGAGTGCGAGCGCTGCACGGCCGCCTCCGCGGAGCTGGCCGACCTCAATTCGGCGCTCAAGGGGCTGCTGCCGGTCGCGTACATCGGCTGGTTCGCCGCCGTCTACGCCGCCAAGGCCGCCGGGATCGTCGCCGTCACCGGGGCCGTCGGCGCGGCGGGGGCCGCGGGCGGTGTGGCCGCCGCGGCGGCCGGTACGGGCACGACGTCGACCGCGGGCGGCACCGCCGCCGGGGGCGCCGCGTCCGAGGGGCTCGGCGCGCCCGCGAAGGTCGGCATCGCGGCGGCCGTGGTGGTCGCCGCGGCGGCCGCCGCCTTCGCCTTCGCCCTGACCGGGGGCCACGAGAAGGCGGAGCCGAAGGCCGCGCCCAAGCCGCCGCCGGCCGTCGTGGTGACCACTCCCCCGCCGCCGTCGCCCAAGCCGGTCGTCCCGCCGAAGCCGAAGCCCGCGCCCGTACCGCCGGCCGCGGAGACGACTCCGCCGCCGCCCACGCCGAAGCCGACCACTCCCAAGCCGAGCCCCAAGCCCACGCCGCGGCCGACGACGCCCAAACCGGTCGTTCCGCCGAAGCCGAAGCCGACGCCCACCACGGCCGAGCCGACCCCGCCGCCCACCACCCCGCCGCCCGCGCCGACCGCGTACAAGGTCAATTCGCTGGGCATCAGCGGGCTCGGCGACAATTCGGAGCCGACGATCCGGCCGTCCTTCACCAGCTGGTGGTGGGACCGCTGGGGCCTGACGATCGGCGACACGCAGTACGAGCACGGCATCACCGTGCACGCGCCGTCGTCGCTGACCATCGACCTCAACCGGGCCTGCGTCAGCTACGACGCGCGGGCCGGGATCGACAGCCTGGCCCGGCGCTTCGGCGCGGCGCGGTTCTCCGTCTACGGCGACGACACCCGGCTGTGGGAGTCGGGTGTCGTGCGCGGCGGCGATCCGGCGGTGCCGGTGCACGTCGGGATCACCGGCTACAAGACGATCCGGCTCGTCGCCGACCCGGCGGGGCGCGGCAATGGTCTCGGCCTGGGGCTGGCGAATCTCGCCGACTGGGCGGATTCGGTGATCAGCTGCTCGTAGGAGCGGACGCTCCCCGACGTTCAGTACGGTTCAGTACGTTCAGCCGTTCGTGACGGCCGGGGTCCCGTCTGCGGCCGGGACGGCGCAGACACCGTCGACGCAGGCGTCGTCCGCTTCCGCGGCCGGCGCCGGGGCCTGTACGGCCGTCTCCTTGGCGACCTGCTCCAGCGCCTGGAGGAAGACGGACGTCTCCTGGCCGCCCTGCACCGCCCACTTGCCCTCGAAGACGAAGGTCGGCACCGCGGTGATCCCCATCCGGCGGGCCTCGTCGATGTCCGCGACGACCTCGTCGCGCAGCTCGTCACCGGCGAGGAAGACGGTGACGGCGTCCCGGTCGAGGCCCGCGGCGACGGCGGTGTCGGTGAGCGCCGCGCGGTCGCCGATGTCCAGGCCCTCGCCGAAGTGCCCGGTCATCAGCCGGCCCTTGAGGCGGGTCTGCGCGGCCGGGCCGTAGGTGTCGAGCGCGAACCGCAGCAGCCGGTGCGCGAGCAGCGAATTGTTCTCCAGGACCGTGTCGAAGTCGAAGGTCAGGCCCTCGGCGGCGCCGAGCTGCGCGAGCCGGTCGTCCATCGCCACCGCCTGCGGCCCGAATTTCGCCGCGAGCACCTCGCGGTGCGGCCGGGGCCGCTCGGGCGCGGTCGGGTCCAGCTGGAACGGCCGGTAGACCACCTCGACGGATTCGCCCTGCGGGAATGCGGCGAGCGCGCGCTCGAAGCGGGACTTGCCGACGTAGCACCACGGGCAGGCGATGTCGGAGTAGATCTCGACCTTCACGGTATTCACTCCCGGTCGTAGGAAAAACGTCCTCTACGGATTCCTTGAATGCTCAATCAGGGGTAACCGGGAGCGAAACCGGCACTATTCCCGTACGCGCGTACGGCAGCGCGTACGGCAATGGCCGGCATGCCGCCGATCGCGGGGAATCATGCGGCCCATCGCGGGGAATCGTGCGGCCAGTCGCGGGGAATCAGGGGGCGGCCGTCAGCCCAGCGCGTGCGCCGTCTCCAGCAGGGCCGCGACCGCCTCCGTACGGTCGAGCACCGCGCCCTCCGCGCAAGCCGCCGCCCATTCCCGCTCGCCGAGGCCCTCCCTGGCCCGGCGCTCCACGGCGTCGGCGACGGCCAGCTCGGGGACGGTACGCGGCAGCGGTCCGCGGGTCGCCGCCGAGGCCGCGGACATCCGGGCCGCCGCCCGCAGGTCGCCCAGCTCCACCAGCACCTCGGCCGCCGCGTCGAGCTGCGCGCCGACCACCGGCTCCGTACAGCCCTCCGCGAGCGCCAGGCCCGCCGCCTCCGCGAGCCCGAGCAGCGCCGCCGCCTGGTCGCCCTCGGCCGCCGTGATCCGCGCGCCGAGATTCGTCAGCACCACCTGGAAGGTCGGCGGCGGCGTGCCGTCCGTCATGTGCCGCACCGCCAGCTCGCACAGCTCCCTGGCCTGCCGCAGCTCGCCGCGGCGCAGGCACAGCAGGCCCTGGAGGTAACGGATGTAGGTGTGGGCGTCCCACACGCTGTACAGCTCCGCCTCCTCGGCCGCCTGGTCGACCAGCTTGCGCGCCTCGTCGTCGTCGCCCCGGCGGTGCGCCAGATCGCCCATCCGGGCCAGCAGGAAGGCACCTTCGCCGTAGGCGCCCAGTTCGCGGCCGAGCCGGTGCGCGGCCTCGAAGTCGGCGAGCGCCGCCGCGTACTGGCCGCGCGCCACCTCGATCTCGGCGCTCGCGCCGTGCACTTGGGCGCGGATCCAGCGGTCGCCGAGCCGCTCGCCCATCTCGCGCAGCTCCGCCCAGTCCGCGTCGGCCCGCTCCAGGCCGCCTGGGGTGTCCACGGCGATGTGCGTACGCAGCATCAGGGCGACCGCGATCTCCCATGCGCCGCCGTGCGCACGGCAGTTGGCGACGACGTCGTCGGTGTGCCGGCTGATCTCCTCGGTCCCGCCGAGCAGATAGGAGGTGAACGGCCACAGCAGGCCGGGGAATTTGGCCGCCTGCGGGCCGCCCTGGCTGTACGCCGCCGCAAGCATCGCGGCCGTCGCCTGCGCCTCCGCCGTCTGCCACTGCTCCTGCGAGGCGCTGTCGCTCTGCACGAAATAGTGCAGCATCCGCAGGTCCAGGCGGGGCCAGAAGGCGGGGTCGGCCGGGTCGGGCGGCGGGTCGCCGCCGAGGTCGGTGACGCGGCCGAGCCAGGAGTGCGCCTCGTCGCGGTAATTGCGCAGCCACCAGAACCAGCCCATGGACAGCGCGATCGCGATCGCGTCCCGCTCGACCGCGCGCTTGCCCGGGTCGTCGGGGGCGGCCGGGTCCGAGGTGTGCGCCTCGATGAGGCGGCTGAGCGCGGCGCGGACGTTGTCCAGCTCCGCCTCCAGCACCTCCAGCCACAACAGCTGGTCGGCGCGGCGCAGTTCGGCGTCCGCGGTACGGGCCAGGTCGCGGAAGTACGCGGTGTGCCGGCGCTCGGCCGCGGCCAGTTCCCCGGGTTCCGCCGCGGCGCGCTCGGCGGCGTATTCGTGGATCGTCTCCAGCAGGCGGTAGCGCACGTCCTGGCCGGGGCTCGGCGCGTGCACCGCCACCACCAGGGATTTGTCGACCAGTTGGGCCACGGTGTCCAGCACGTCGGGGCCGCAGACGGCCTCGGCTGCGGCGAGCGTGCAGCCGCCGGAGAAGACGCTCAGGCCGCGCAGTGTGGCGCGCTCCTGCGCGGTCAGCAGGTCCCAGCTCCAGTCGACCACCGCGCGCAGCGTCTGCTGGCGCGGCAGCACCGTACGGCTGCCGCTGGTCAGCAGCCGGAAACGGTCGTCGAGCCGGTCCGCGATCTGCCGCGGCGACAGCGCGCGCAGCCGGGCGGCGGCCAGCTCGATCGCCAGCGGCAGGCCGTCCAGGCGGCGGCAGATCTCGCGCACCGCGTCCGCGTCCTCGGGCGCCCCGCCGCGCGCCGCGCCACGCGTCTCGGCGCGTACGGTCGCCGCCCGCTCGGCGAACAGCCGGTACGCGGTGGGCGGCGGCAGCGGCTCGACCGGCCGTACGACCTCGCCCGGTACGCCCAGCGGCTCGCGGCTCGTGGCCAGGACGGTCACGCCCGGGCAGGCCGCCAGCAGTTCCGCGGTGAGGTCGGCGGCGGCGGCGATGACGTGCTCGCAGTTGTCCAGGACCAGCAACAGGCGGCGCTGCGCGCAGTGTTCGAGCAGCCGGGCCAGCGGGTCGTCGCCCGAGGACGCCTCGGGCATCCGCTCCCGGCCCGGGCCGAAGATCAGGGTGTCGCGGCGGCCGAGGGCGCTCAGCACGGCGTGCGGGACGGCCGACGGGTCGTCCAGCGGGGCGAGTTCGGCCAGCCACACGCCGTCCGGGTGGCGGGCGGCCGCCGCGTCCGCCGCTTCCTGGGCGAGGCGGGTCTTGCCGCTGCCGCCGGGGCCGGTCAGCGTCACCAGCCGGGTGCTGGCCAAGTCGGCGCGGATGTCGGCGAGTTCGGTCTCGCGGCCGACGAAGCTGGTGAGGCGGGCGCGGATGTTGCCCTGGGGCCGGGCCTGCCCGGTCCTCGCGGGCGCCGCCGAACCGCGCAGCAACTCCGCGTGCAGCGCCCGCAGTTCCGGGCCCGGGTCGGCGCCGAGCGTCTCCGCCAGTACGGTCCTGGCCTCCTCGTACGCGGCCAGCGCCTCCGCGGTCCTGCCCTCCGCCCGCAGCGCGCGCAGCAGTTGGGCCCGGAATGCTTCGTCCAGCGGGTGCTCGGCCACCGCCGCGCGCAGGCCCGGCAGCGCGTCGGCCGCGCGGCCCAGCCGCAGGTCGGCTTCCGCGCGGTGGCGCAGCGCCGCCAGGCGCAGGGCCTCGGGGCGGGCCGCGGCCGACGCCCGGTCCGGCAGGTCCGCGAGGGCCGGGCCGCGCCACAGGGCCAGTGCGCTCGTCAGCGCTTCCGCGGCGGTCGCCGGGTCGTCGGCGGCCAGCGCCGCTTCGCCCTCCCGGGCCAGGCGCTCGAATTCGTAGAGGTCCACCGATTCGCGCGGGGTGTCCAGGCGGTAGCCGCCCGGCTCCGACACGATCGCGTCGCGGCCCAGCGAGCGGCGCAGCCGCGACATCAGCGCTTGCAGCGCGCCCGCGGCGTCTGTGGGCGGGTCGCCCGCCCACACCGCTTCGATCAGTGTCTCCGCTGGCACCGGGCGGCCCACGCGCAGCGCGAGCACCGCGAGCACGGCTCGCAGCCGGCCGCCGCCGAGTGCCACCTCCGCGCCGTTCTCGGAGGCGCGGGCCTCCGTCACCCCAAGAATCCGATACCGCACGTCGCCATCTTGGCCGACGACCCCCCAAAAGAGCGAACCCCCCTCCGGGGCGGTGGCCGCGAAACAACAGCGTCTGCCCCGCTGGGGGCGGCTTTTCGTCTGAAGGCCCGCGTGCGCTGGGCGCGCAGTTCCCCGCGCCCCCATAGGGCACCGTCCTCCGCATGGTGCGGGTTACAGGGGCTGCGGCCCCTGTGCGAGGTAGAGGGGATCAGCGGCGGGCCGGAGGCGGGTCGTCGTCGTGGGGGCCGAGGAGTTCGTCGGCGAGAGTCGGAAGGTCGTCGAGAGGAGTCTCCTCGGCCCAGTCGGGCCGGGGCCGACGGGGCCGGTCGGGGGAGGCCCCGGGCTGGTCCTCGGGCCGGAAGAGCCACGGCGGCACGCGGTCGGTGGGATCGTCGGCGGCCGGCGACCCGGTGGGCGGCACGACGGGCGGCATGACCGTCGTCGTCTCGGACCCGTCGCCCGGCTCCTCCTCGGCCTCCGCAGCCTCCTCGGCGGGAACCGCGGGAAGTACGGCCGTCTCCGACGAATCCTCGGTCACCGCAGGCAGCACCGTCGTCTCCGACGAATCCTCGGTCACCGC
>NZ_FONG01000025.1:0-120431 GCF_900112845.1 Actinacidiphila alni | reverse complement strand
CGTCTCCGACGAATCCTCGGTCACCGCAGGCAGCACCGTCGTCTCCGACGAATCCTCGGTCACCGCGGGAAGCACCGTCGTCTCCTCGGAGTCGGCCTCCTCGGCCGGCACCGCCCGGAGCACCGCCGTCTTCTCGGCATCCGGCACCGCCGGAACGACGTTCACGAGCGTCGTGTCGGAGGACGAGGCCCCGGGCTCGGCCGGCTCGACGGGCTCCACGGGCAGCGCCGTGACCTCGGTCGTCTCCTCCGTACCCCCGGACTCGGCGGCGGCAGCCGCAGCAGCGGCGGCCGCGGCCGCCTCCGTACGGGCCCGCTCGGCCCGCAGCAGCGCCTCCTCCGCCTTGCGCTGCTTCTCCAGGCGCCGTTCCTCCGCCTCGGCGCGCAGCCGCGCCTGCTCCTCGGCGAGCCGCCGGAGCCGTTCCTGCTCGGCGGCGCGGGCCGCCTCCTCCGCCTCGCGCCGCGCGGTCTCCTCCGCGGCGACGCGGGCCTCCTCCTCGGCGCGCAGCCGGGCGGCCTCCGCCTCGCGGGCGGCGGCGCGCTCGGCGATCTCGCGGCGCGCTTCCTCCTCGGCGGCGAGCCGGCGCTCTTCCTCCTCGCGGCGGAGCCGTTCGAGCTGCTCCTGGCGCTCGCGCTCCAGCCGCTCCTCCTCCGCCTTGCGGGCGGCCTCCTCGGCGGCGAGCCGGGCGGCCTCGGCGGCGGCCTGCCGCTCGGCCTCGGCACGGGCCTCGATCTCCTGCTCGGACAGCGGCAGGAGCTGGTCGAGCCGGTGCCGTACGACGGTGGTGACGTCGGCCGGGTCCTGGCCACCGTCCACGACGAGGTAGCGGCCGGGGTCGGCGGCGGCGAGCGTCAGGAAACCGGCGCGCACCCGCTGGTGGAAGGCGGCGGGCTCGGACTCCAGCCGGTCGGGCGCCTCGGTGAAGCGTTCGCGGGCGGCCTCGGGCGAGACGTCGAGCAGCACGGTCAGGTGCGGAACGAGCCCGTCGGTGGCCCAGCGGGAGATCCGGGCGATCTCGGTGGGCGCGAGGTCGCGGCCGGCGCCCTGGTAGGCGACGGAGGAGTCGATGTAGCGGTCGGAGATGACGACGGCGCCGCGTTCGAGCGCGGGCCTGACCACCGTGTCGATGTGTTCCGCGCGGTCGGCCGCGTACAGCAGCGCCTCGGCGCGGTGCGAGATCCCGCCGGACGCCACGTCGAGCAGGATCGACCGCAGCCGCTTGCCGATCGCGGTCGCGCCCGGCTCGCGGGTGACGACCACTTCGTGGCCCTTGGCGCGGATCCACTCGGCGAGCGCCTCGACCTGGGTGGACTTGCCCGCGCCGTCACCGCCCTCTATGGCGATGAAGAAGCCCGTCGCGGCCGGGGCGACGGCCGGTTCCGCGCCGGTCAGCGCCTCGCGCAGGTCCCGCCGCAGCGGAACGCCGCTGCGGTCGTCGGTCTTGCCGAGGACGAGCGCGGCGACCGGCAGCAGCAGCGCGCCGACCAGCATCAGGGTGTACGCGGCGCCGCCGTGGTCGAAGGTGAAGTGGCCCTTCTGGATGCGGTGCGGCCCGATCGCGCCGGCCACCGCGGGCCCGGCGATCACCGCCACGGCCAGCACGGCCCGGGAGACCGCGTGCAGGTGCTCGGTGGTACGGCCGCGCCGTCCCGCCTCCGCCTCCTGCTCGATGAGGACGTGGCCGGTGTTGGCGGTGACGCCCGCGGCGGCGCCGGTCAGCAGCGCCAGCAGCAGCACGGTGGTCTGGTCGGCGACGATGCCGGTGAGCAGCAGGCCGAGGCCGGTGATGCCGATGGACAGCGCGAGCAGGCGGCGCCTGGACAGCGCCGGGAGCGTACGCGGCGCCAGGCGGATGCCGCACACCGTACCGGCGGTCAGCGCCAGCACGAGCAGGCCGAAACCGGTCGGCCCGAAGCCGAGGTCGAGCGCGTGCAGCACCGAGACGGCGACGGCCGTACCGATCGCGCCGACCACCGCGGCGGTGGCCAGGACCAGCAGCGGCAGCGCGCCGGTCCGGCCGCGTTCCGCGCCCGCGGGGCCCTTGGGCAGCCGCAGCCCTTCGAGCGGGGAGCGCGGGCGCGCCACCGTGCCCGAGGGCAGTTCCAGCAGGTAGAGCACCGACATCGAGGACGAGAACAGGCCGGCCGCCACGTACGACGACAGCGCCACCTGGTGCTGGTCGAACCACGTCACGCCGACCGCGATCAGCGTGTTCACCAGCGTGACCACCACCATCGCGGCGGCGGCCAGCGGCAGCGCGGAGAAGCTGGTCCGCAGGTCGAGGCGGTGCAGCGTCGCCAGGTGGTCGGGCGCGGGCCGCACCGAGGTGTCGCCCGGCGGCGGCAGGAGCAGCGGGGCGGCGCCGTCCTTGGCGACCGCCCACAGCCGCTCGGCGATGCCCGTCACGAAGGCGGTCACCAGCAGCCACGTCAGCGCGTTGTGCTGCGACCAGGTGATCCACAGCGGCGCGACGATGAACAGGCCGAGGCGTACGGCGTCCGCGCCGATCATCGTCCACCGGCGGTCGAGCTTGCCGCCCTCGGCGGTCAGCGCCGACAGCGGGCCGAGCAGCACCGCGCCGAACAGCAGCGTCGCGACCAGGCGCGCGGCGAACACCGCCGCGACCGCCAGCGACACACCGCGGTATCCGCCGCCGTACGCGCCGTCGGCCGCCGCCGCCTGCACCGCCAGCCACAGCAGCACGAGCAGGCCGAGGCGGTCCGCGACGGCGCCCGTGAGTTGTGCGCTCCACAGTTTCCGCAGCGCCGGGATCTTCAGCAGCGCGCCGACGGCGCGCTCGCGGGAGTCCGCGGCCAGGTCCGTGGCGAACGCGTCGGTGACGGTGACGTCTGCGGCGGGCTGCTGCTGGGATGGCGTCATCCCAACAGCCTATCCGCCATGCGGCGCGCCATTCGGAGTGCGGTACCCCTTCCAGGGGCGCGGCCCCTGTGCCCGCGCGTGCGGAGGACCAGGCCCCTCAGGGGCGCGGGGAACTGCGCGCTCAGCCCCCACCGGCCGGTGGTCGCAAAAACAACAGCATCCGCCCCGCTGGGGGCGGTTTTTCACCCGCACCACGGATGTGGCTGAGCGCGCAGTTCCCCGCGCCCCTGTCGGGCGCCCTTACTTCTTGGAGGCGGCGGCCTTCTTCGCCGGAGCGGAAGCAGCCTTCTTCGTGGCCGTGGCCTTCTTGGCCGCGGCCTTCTTCGCCGGGGCCTTCTTGGCGGCAGCCTTCTTCTTGACCGGCCCCTTGGCCCGCTTCTCCGCGAGGAGTTCGTACCCGCGCTCAGGGGTGATGGACTCGACGTCGTCGTCGCGCCGCAGCGTCGCGTTGGTCTCGCCGTCGGTGACGTAAGGACCGAAGCGGCCGTCCTTGACGACGACGGGCCGCTCGCTGACCGGGTCGGTGCCGAGTTCCTTGAGCGGGGGCTTGGCGGCGGCGCGCCCGCGCTGCTTGGGCTGGGCGTAGATGGCGAGCGCCTCGTCGAGGGTGATGGAGAAGAGCTGGTCCTCGGTCTCCAGCGAGCGCGAGTCCGTGCCCTTCTTCAGGTAGGGCCCGTAGCGGCCGTTCTGCGCGGTGATCTCGACGCCTTCGGCGTCGGTGCCGACGACGCGCGGCAGCGACATCAGCTTGAGGGCTTCCTCAAGGGTGACGGTGTCGATGGACATCGACTTGAAGAGCGACGCGGTGCGCGGCTTGACCGCGTTCTTGCCGGTCTTCGGGGTGTCCTCGGGCAGCACCTCGGTGACATAGGGACCGTAGCGGCCGTCCTTGGCGACGATGGGCCGGCCGGTCGCCGGGTCGGTGCCGAGTTCGAAGTCGCCGCTGGGCTTGGCGAACAGCTCCTCGGCGTACTCGACGGACAGCTCGTCCGGCGGCAGGTCCTCGGGCACGTCGGCGCGGCGGTGGTCGTCCTCGCCGCGCTCGCCCTTCTCGATGTAGGGGCCGTAGCGGCCGACCCGCAGCATGATGCCGTCGCCGACCGGGAAGGACGAGATCTCCCGGGCGTCGATCGCGCCGAGGTCCTCGACGAGTTCCTTCAGGCCACCGAGGTGGTCGCCGTCCCCGTTGCCCGCGTCGGCGGCCGACGCGGCAGCCGGGGTCGGGTCGTCGTCGGAGCCGAAGTAGAAGCGGCGCAGCCACGGCACGGCCTGGGCCTCGCCGCGGGCGATGCGGTCGAGGTCGTCCTCCATGGAGGCGGTGAAGTCGTAGTCGACGAGCCGGCCGAAGTGCTTCTCCAGCAGATTGACGACGGCGAAGGACAGGAAGGTCGGGACGAGCGCCGTGCCCTTCTTGAAGACGTAGCCGCGGTCGAGGATGGTGCCCAGGATCGTCGCGTACGTCGACGGGCGGCCGATCTCCCGCTCCTCCAGCTCCTTGACCAGCGACGCCTCGGTGTAGCGGGCGGGCGGCTTGGTGGAGTGGCCGTCGGCGGTGATCTCCTCGGCACTGAGCGGGTCGCCCTCGGTGACCTGCGGCAGCCGGCGCTCGCGGTCGTCCAGCTCGGCGTTGGGGTCGTCGGCGCCTTCCACGTACGCCTTGAGGAAGCCGTGGAAGGTGATGATCTTGCCGCTGGCGGAGAATTCCGCGTCGCGGCCGTCGGCGGAGGCGCCGCCGACCCGGACGGTGACGGACTGGCCGACCGCGTCCTTCATCTGGGAGGCGACCGTACGCATCCAGATCAGCTCGTAGAGCCGGAACTGGTCGCCGGTCAGGCCGGTCTCCGCGGGGGTGCGGAAGCGGTCGCCGGAGGGGCGGATCGCCTCGTGCGCCTCCTGCGCGTTCTTGACCTTGCCCGTGTAGACGCGCGGCTTGTCCGGCAGGTAGTCGGCCCCGTACAGCTGGGTGACCTGGGCGCGGGCGGCGCGCACCGCGGTCTCCGACAGCGTCGTGGAGTCCGTACGCATATAGGTGATGAAGCCGTTCTCGTACAGCTTCTGCGCCACCTGCATGGTGGCCTTCGCGCCGAAACCGAGCTTGCGGGACGCCTCCTGCTGGAGGGTCGTGGTGCGGAAGGGCGCGTACGGGGAGCGGCGGTACGGCTTGGACTCGACGCCGCGGACGGTGAACTGCGTGTCGGCGAGCGCGGCGGCCAGGGCGCGGGCGGCGCTCTCGTCCAGGTGCAGCACCTGGGAGCCGGCCTTGAGCTGTCCGGTGGACGCGTCGAAGTCGCGGCCCTGGGCGACCCGGCGGCCGTCGACCGTGGTGAGCCGGGCGGTGAGGCTGGAGGGGTCGGAGGCGTCGCCGGCCCGGCCGGTGGAGAAGGTGCCGGTCAGGTCCCAGTAGTCGGCGGTGCGGAAGGCCATCCGCTCGCGCTCGCGCTCCACGACCAGCCGGGTGGCCACCGACTGCACGCGGCCGGCGGACAGCCGCGGCATGACCTTCTTCCACAGCACCGGGGAGACCTCGTAGCCGTAGAGCCGGTCGAGGATACGGCGGGTCTCCTGGGCGTCGACCAGGCGCTGGTTCAGCTCGCGCGGGTTGCGCACCGCTTCCTGGATGGCGTCCTTGGTGATCTCGTGGAACACCATCCGGTGCACGGGCACCTTGGGCTTGAGGATTTCCTGCAAATGCCAGGCGATGGCCTCGCCCTCGCGGTCCTCATCGGTGGCGAGGAAGAGTTCGTCGGACTCCTTGAGGAGGTCCTTGAGCTTCTTGACCTGAGCCTTCTTATCGGCGTTGACGACGTAGATCGGTTGGAAATCGCTGTCCACATTGACGCCGAGCCGCGCCCACGGCTGGCCCTTGTACTCCGCCGGCACTTCGGCGGCCCCGTTGGGGAGGTCGCGGATGTGCCCGACGCTGGCCTCGACGACGTATCCAGGGCCCAGATATCCCTTGATCGTTTTCGCCTTGGCAGGCGACTCGACAATGACGAGTCGCTGGCCGCTTCGTGCGGTCTCGCGGGTCGGGGACAACTTCGCTCTTCTCTCCCGGTAGAAGGTGTGTCGCTGCGGAGTGTGACCGTACCTCCCTGTCCCGTGTCAAACGGGAAAAGTCCACAACGCCACTGGAACGGTAACCCGACAACCGGTCTGTCTGCCGCATGGACGGTATCCCCGGCCGGATTCCCGGAAGCGCGCGGGGGCGCGTTCGCGGGGGCTCTTCCCCGGGCATGGCCATGATCACAGCCGTGGCCGGGCCGCGGTACGGCAGTGATTCTCCGCACGTCAGGGGACGGAGGGGGCATCGGGCCGACGTGCGAGTGGATGTGCGAATCCGGGGTGAACCGCGACGCGGCAGGTGCCGTACTGCAAAGATGTCCGGCAACGACAGCCACACACGAGCGCATCCAGGCGTTCAGCAGGGGGACGAGACATGTCCGACCAGAATCCGTACGGGCAGAATCCTTACGGGGACCAGCAGCCGGGCTACGGCTACCCGCAGCAGCCCGGGGGCCAGGCCCCCGGATACGGCTACCCGCAGCAAGGCGGCGCCTACCCGCCGCCGCCCGCCGGCAGCTACACCGGTGACCCGGCGGCGCCTTACGGTTACGACCCTTACGGGCGGCCGTATTCGGACAAGTCCAAGGTGGTCGCGGGAGTGCTGCAGCTCTTCCTCGGCGGCTTCGGCATCGGCCGCTTCTACACCGGGCACACGGGCATGGCGCTCGGCCAGCTCTTCACCTGCGGCGGCTGCGGCATCTGGGCGCTGATCGACGGCATCATGCTGCTGGCCGGCAATGACGCGACGGACGCGCAGGGCCGGGTGCTGCGTGGCTGACGGAGTCCGTCGGCCTGCGGTCGGCCGGTTCGACACCGGCCGGCCGCGTAGCCGTGGGCCCGTTCACGGACCCGCGACCGGGCCCGTACCCGGGCCCACGGTCGGCGCGGGACCGGGTGCGTCCCGGCCGCGCCGCCGGTCGGCGGTGCTCGGCCATCCGGCGACCGCTCCCTTGGCGACACTGGTCGCCGGGGCCGCCGCGTCCGTCTATCTCTACGGCACCGACCCGCACCAGCCGGGCCACTGGCTGCCGCGCTGCCCGTTCAACTGGGCGACCGGGCTGCTCTGCCCGGCCTGCGGCGGTACGCGGATGGTGTACGACCTCATGCACGGCGACTTCGTGCGGGCGTTCCACGACAATGCCGTCCTGCTGCTGGCCGCGCCCCTCGCGCTGTGGCTGCTCGGGCGCTGGCTGGTCGACGGTCTGCGCGGGCGCCGGCGGCGGCTCGTGGTGAGCCCGCGCGTGTCGATGGCCGTGCTGGGCGTGGCCGTGACGTGGACGGTCGTCCGCAACCTGTTCTGAACGGCGTTCAAAAGCGGTGCGCGATGTCCGTAGCGGTGCGCGATGCCCGTCCGCGCCCTGGAGGCCCTTCAGGTCGTCTCACACGGGCCGCGGCGTCCAGTCCACCGGGTCGAGGAAGCCCTGTTCGACCAGGAGCCGGATCGACTCGGGCGTACGGTCGCGCAGCACCACCGGGTCCTCGCCCAGCAGCTGGGCGATCGCGTCCACGATCCGGCCCGCGGTGAGCGTCCCGTCGCAGACGCCCGCGAAGCCCGCGCCGACGGTGTCGACCTTGGTGGCGCGCCGCATCCCGCGGGCCGCCCGCAGCACGACGTGCTCGGGGTCCTCCGCGCCCGGCAGCCCCACCTGTTCCTGTACGACCTCGGCGCCGAGCGTGAAGCGGGAGCCGAGCAGCGCCGCGTCGTCGTGGGTGCGCAGGAAGTCCTGGCGGGCGAACCAGCCCGCGATGTGCGGCCCGAGCGGCTGCTCCACCGGGTGCGGCCACTCCTCCGCGGTGATCACCGGCTGCTCGGCCCCGGATTTGCGCAGCGTGATCCAGCCGAAGCCGATCCCGTTCACCTTGCGCTGCTCGAATTCGTCGAGCCACGCGTCGTAGCGGGCGGCGTACGTGGCCGGATCCGTACGGTGGTCGCCGCCGTCGCGCAGCCACAGTTCCGCGTACTGCGTGACGTCCTGGACCTCGCGCTGCACGATCCAGGCGTCGCAGCCGCGCGGGATCCAGGAGGCGAGGCGTTCCCGCCAGTCCTGGCCCTCGGTGTGCTGCCAGTTGGCGAGCAGCTGGCAGTAGCCGCCGTCGTTGAGGTGGTCGGCGGACTGCCGCACCAGGGTGCGGCACAGGTCGTCGCCCGCCATGCCGCCGTCGCGGTAGGTGAACCGGCCGCCCGGGGAGATCACGAAGGGCGGGTTGGACACGATCAGGTCGTAGCGCTCGTCGGCGACCGGCTCGAAGAGGCTGCCCTCGCGCAGATCGGGCTCGCGGGCGCCGGACAGCGCCAGGGTGAGCGCGGCGAAGCGCAGGGCGCGCGGATTGACGTCGGTGGCGGTGACCCGGGTGGCGTGCCGCGCGGCGTGCAGGGCCTGGACGCCGGAGCCGGTGCCGAGGTCGAGGGCGCTGCCGACGGGCTCGCGCACGGTGAGCCCGGCCAGGGTGGTGGAGGCGCCGCCGACGCCGAGCACCAGATCGGCGCGGTCCACCCCGGGAGCGCCCGCCTCCTGCGGGCCGCCCGCGCCGATGCCGCCGGCGCCGCCGACCGCACAGCCGAGGTCGGAGACCACCCACCAGTCGGCGCCGTCGTCACCGGCGTACGGCCGTACGTCCACGGTGGCGCGTACGTCGTCACCGTCGCGTTCCAGCCAGCCGTCGGCGGCGTACTCCTCGATCCGCGGCAGGGCGGCGCGGGCCCGGTCGTAGGGGACGGGGCGTTGCAGGAGGAAGAGTCTGACCAGGGTCTCCAGCGGGCTGCCGCCGCGGGTGGCGCGCAGTGCGGGGACGGTCTCGGCGCGGGAGAGGGCCGCCCAGGCGGCGGCGCCGAGCAGGTCGAGGCAGCCGTCGGCGGTGAAGGCGGCGGCGCGCAGATCGGCGCGCAGCGCCTCGGCGGTACGGGCGGCGGGGAGGAGGGGCGTACTCACCCGGCCATTGTCGCGGAATCGCCGCGGCCCGGCGCCCTTCGTGCGGGGCGGCGGGCCGCGGCGGTCCTGACGTGAGCCCTGACGTGAGCCTTGTGCGCGCCCTAGGACGCGGACGGGGAGGCCGACGCCTGCTTGCAGCCGGGCTGCTTGGCCATGGCCTTGCCGACGTCGCCCTGGCGCAGCGAGTCGAGGGCCTGCTCGCCGTTCTTGCTGACCTTGCCCAGCGACTCGGACACGCCCTTGAGGCCGTCCGCGAACTTCGCCTGGTCGCTGGTGTCGAGCCCGTCGACCTGCTTCTTCAGCGTCGCGTACTGCGTGGACAGGCCGGTGAGGTCGGACACCGCGTCCTTCTGGATCTTGTCCCCGTTGTCGACCGGCGGCGCGCCGGCCTTGCTGACGATGTCGGCGAGCGACTTGTACGCCTCGGAGATCGACTGGAAGGCGGCGGAGTCGGCGGCCTTCACATCCTGCGGCTTGCCGTTGCTGTTCACCTGGGTGATCGCCGTGTTGGCGTCGTTGATCTTCTTGGTCTGGGCCGCGGCCTGGTCGCAGACGCCCTTCGCCCAGTCGTTCAGCTTCTTGTCGGAGTCGTCGCTGCACCCCGACAGCGCCAGCAGCATGACCGCACCGGAGAGCGCGGCCAGGAGCTTCTTGTTCACCTTCACCGGATGGTCCCTTCCGTGGCCTTACGGCCCCGGAACATACAGGGCTGACGGGTGGTCACCGCCAATCCGTGGGGTGATTCGTCCGATATTCAAGCCATTCGCACCAAGGTGCGGTGAGCGACCCCACAAGTAGGGTCACCCACCGCACTGTTGACGAGGCGTCGGATCGCCTCCGGAGCGGACCCGTACGGCCCTGCGCCTCCGGAGCGGTCGGATCAGGCCACGGTGGCCGTGTCCGGATGACGCCGTCCGGTGTCCCCGCCGTCCCCGTCGCCGTCGCCGTCCTCCATCGCGATGCCGCGCCGCTTGGAGAGGTAGACCGCCACGACGATGACGGCGATCGCGATCACGGCGACGGTGATCCGTACCCCGGGATTGGCGTCCACGCCGTAGCTGAACTTGACGACCGCGGGCGCGATCAGCAGCGCCACCAGGTTCATCACCTTCAGCAGCGGGTTGATCGCCGGGCCCGCGGTGTCCTTGAACGGGTCGCCGACCGTGTCGCCGATGACGGTCGCCGCATGGGCCTCGCTGCCCTTGCCGCCGTGATGGCCGTCCTCGACGAGCTTCTTGGCGTTGTCCCAGGCCCCGCCGGAATTGGCCAGGAACACCGCCATCAGGGTGCCGGCGCCGATCGCGCCCGCCAGGTACGAGGCCAGCGAGCCGACACCGAAGGTGAAGCCGACCGCGATGGGCGCGAGGACGGCGAGCAGACCCGGTGTGGCCAGCTCGCGCAGCGCGTCCTTGGTGCAGATGTCGACCACCCGCCCGTACTCGGGCAGTTCGGTGCCGTCCATGATCCCGGGGTGCTCGCGGAACTGCCGGCGCACCTCGTAGACCACCGAGCCCGCCGACCGGGAGACGGCGTTGATGGCGAGGCCGGAGAAGAGGAAGACGACGGCCGCGCCGAGCAGCAGCCCGACCAGGTTGTTGGGCTGGGAGATGTCCAGCGACAGCCAGCGGGCGTCGGACGCCGCCGGATGCGCCTTGTCGACCGCGGTGTCGATGGCCTCCTTGAACGAGCCGAACAGCGCGGTCGCCGCCAGGACGGCGGTGGCGATCGCGATGCCCTTGGTGATGGCCTTGGTGGTGTTGCCGACGGCGTCGAGGTCGGTGAGCACCTGGGCGCCCTCGCCGTGCACGTCGCCGGACATCTCGGCGATGCCCTGCGCGTTGTCGGAGACCGGGCCGAAGGTGTCCATGGCGACGATGACGCCGACGGTGGTCAGCAGGCCGGTGCCGGCCAGCGCGACCGCGAACAGCGCCAGCCAGACGGACGTGCCGCCGAGCAGGAAGGCGCCGTAGACGGACAGGCCGATCAGCACCGCCGAGTAGACCGCGGACTCCAGGCCGAGCGAGATCCCGGACAGGATGACGGTGGCCGGGCCGGTGAGCGAGGTCTTGCCGATGTCGCGGACTGGACGCCTGCTGGTCTCGGTGAAGTAGCCGGTGAGCTGCTGGATCACCGCGGCCAGCACGATCCCGATGGCGACCGCGACCATCGCCAGGGTGCGCGGGTCGCCGGAGTGGCCGGAGATGTCGGAGTCGACGCCCTTGAGGTCGGCGTAGGAGGACGGCAGGTAGGTGTAGACGGCGATGGCCACACCGACCAGGGAGATCACCGCGGAGATGAAGAAGCCGCGGTTGATCGCCGTCATGCCGCCGCGGTCGCTGCGGCGCGGCGACACGGCGAAGATGCCGACCATCGCGGTCAGCACGCCGATCGCCGGGATGAGCAGCGGAAAGGCGAGACCGGAGTCGCCGAAGGTCACCTTGCCGAGGATCAGCGCGGCGACCAGGGTGACGGCGTACGACTCGAACAGGTCGGCCGCCATGCCCGCGCAGTCGCCGACATTGTCACCGACGTTGTCGGCGATGGTCGCCGCATTGCGCGGGTCGTCCTCGGGGATGCCCTGCTCGACCTTGCCGACGAGGTCGGCGCCGACGTCGGCCGCCTTGGTGAAGATGCCGCCGCCGACCCGCATGAACATCGCCAGCAGGGCCGCGCCGAAGCCGAAGCCCTCCAGCACCTTGGGCGCGTCGGCCTTGTAGATCAGGACGACCGCGGACGCGCCGAGCAGTCCGAGGCCGACGGTGAACATGCCGACGACTCCGCCGGTCCTGAACGCGATCCGCATCGCCCGGTGCGAGACGTCGGTCAGATCGGCCGACGGTTCACCGGGCGCCGGGGTCGCCGCGCGGGCCGCGGCCGCGACCCGTACGTTGCTGCGGACCGCCAGCCACATGCCGACATAGCCGGTGACCGCCGAGAACACGGCGCCCACCAGGAAGAAGATCGAGCGGCCGATCCGCTGTGAGGTGGTGTCCGCGGGCAGCAGCATGAGCAGGAAGAACGCCACCACGGCGAAAATCCCCAGGGTACGGAACTGCCGTGCGAGGTAGGCGTTTGCGCCTTCCTGCACGGCAGCCGCGATCTTCTTCATGCTGTCGGTGCCCTCGTCCGCCGCGAGCACTTGACGTACCAACACCCAGGCGAGCGCGAGTGCGCCCAGGGCGACGACGGCGATGATCCAGACCAGGGTCCGATTTCCGTCGGTCAGTACCGGCGACGCGGCAAGCGTGTGAGGGGTAAGTGGCCCCGCCATTCGTCCTCCTTGACGTTTGGCGCATGGGCGTGCGGCTTCACGGCTCACAAGCCGCAACGCTCAGGCGAGCTGAGCAAGATGGACGGATTGTAGGGAGCCGCAGCACTTCAAAACAGGGTGCCGCGTGGAAAAAGGATATTCCCGCTCGATGGCATGCGCATGCGCTCGCGCGGCACAGCGGCGCGAGCACATGCGAGCAGAGCGGGGGATCAGGCGGAAACGGTCGGACGGTAGCGGTCAGGCCGGGGTGACGATCGGCCAGCTCATACGGATCACTCCGCCGGTGGCGGTCTCGGTGACGTCCACGTCGTCGACCAGGCCGCTGATCACGGCGAGGCCCATCTCGCCCTCGTCGCTCAGTTCGTCACCGCCCGCGTCGGGCGCGGCGCCCGCGGCATTGCCGGGGACCTCGTCGGCGACCTCGATGGAGAACTTCTTCTCCTCCTCGGTCAGCATCACGCGGACCGGTTCCTCCACCCCGTTGCCGCGGTGCAGACCCACGGCACGGCTGCACGCCTCGCCGACCGCGAGCCGTACTTCGTCGAGAACAGCCTCGTCCACCCCCGCCCGGCGCGCCACGGCAGCCGCGACGAGCCGTGCTGTGCGCACATGCTCCGGCTGGGCGCTGAAGAGCAGTTCTACGGTGGGCATGGCCTCCCCCTCGGTCCTCTGGCTGGGCATCACAGGGGCCCGGACGGCTGACCCGTCCGGTGCCCCTCGTCGGCGAACGTCAGTCGGTCGCCGCGACAGCCTCGTCGACCGAGGTGTGGATCGGGAACACCTTGGTCAGACCGGTGATACGGAAAATCTTGAGGATGCGCTCCTGGTTGCACACCAGGCGCAGCGATCCTTCATGGGCACGCACTCGCTTCAGCCCGCCGACGAGCACACCCAGGCCGGTGGAGTCGAGGAAGTCCACTCCCTCCATGTCCACGACCAGGTGATAACTCCCGTCGTTCACAAGCTCCACGAGCTGCTCGCGCAGCTTGGGCGCGGTGTACACATCAATCTCGCCGCCGACTTCGACGATCGTGCGATCGCCGACGGTTCGGGTCGACAGGGACAGGTCCACGGATCCTCCAGCACCTTGCATCGACGCGGCGCCCCCCTGGGGCCCCCACCAGAAGGTAGAGGACGGATCGACGGCCGCGATGGCATTCAATCACTTCGCAGCGGGCGAGCACGACGCCTTACTGCGATTGTCCGTCACGCCGGTGACACACTGAGTGCCGATGGCCCAGGATCATCTTCCGCAGTCGGCGCACGGCCGCCCGTCCCCCAGGACCGCTTTGGAGCGGCTGACCAGGGGGGCTGACCGAGCCGCGCGCATCACCCATACGGAGCACCTGCCCCCGCGGGTCGGCCGCCATGCATCCTGGCCCGACATGATCAGGAACGAGGTCGTGGACGCGATCCGCGCGGCCGGGATCGACCGGCCGTGGGAGCACCAGGCACTGGCCGCGGCGCACGCGGCGCGCGGCGAGTCGGTGGTCGTGGCCACCGGCACCGCCTCCGGGAAGTCGCTGGCCTACCTGGCGCCGGTGCTCAGCGCGCTGCTGGACGGCTCGGAGGCGCCCAACGGCCGCGGCGCCACCGCGCTCTACCTGGCCCCCACCAAGGCGCTCGCCGCCGACCAGCGCCGCGCCGTGAGCCGGCTCGCCGCCCCGCTGGGCACCGCGATCCGCTCCGCGGTCTACGACGGTGACACCCCGGTCGAGGAACGCGAGTGGGTCCGGCAGTACGCGACCTACGTGCTCACCAATCCGGACATGCTGCACCGCGGCATCCTGCCGGGGCACGCCCGCTGGGCCTCCTTCCTGCGCCGGCTGCGCTATGTGGTGATCGACGAGTGCCACAGCTACCGCGGTGTCTTCGGCTCGCACGTCGCCCAGGTGCTGCGCCGGCTGCGGCGGATCTGCGCCCGGTACGGGGCCGAGCCGGTCTTCGTGCTCGCCTCGGCGACGTCCGCGGACCCGGGGCGGGCCGCGTCCCGGCTCACCGGTGTGCCGGTGGCGGAGGTGACCGAGGACACCTCGCCGCGCGGCGGGCTCGACTTCGCGCTGTGGGAGCCGCCGCTGACGGAGCTGTCCGGTGAGCACGGCGCGCCCGTCCGGCGCACGGCCACCGCCGAGGCCGCGGAACTCCTCACCGACCTCGTCGTCCAGGGCGTGCGCAGCGTGGCCTTCGTCCGTTCCCGGCGCGGAGCCGAACTGGTCGCCCTGATCGCCCAGGAGCGGCTCGCCGAGGTCGACTCCTCGCTGCCCGGGCGTGTTGCCGCCTACCGGGGCGGCTATCTCGCCGACGAGCGCCGCGCCCTGGAACGCGACCTGCACTCCGGGCGGCTGCTCGGCCTCGCCTCCACCTCGGCGCTGGAACTGGGCGTGGACATCTCCGGCCTCGACGCCGTGCTGCTGGCCGGCTACCCGGGCACCCGGGCGTCGCTGTGGCAGCAGGCGGGCCGCGCCGGGCGGACGGGACAGGGCGCGCTGGCGATCATGGTCGGCCGGGACGACCCGCTCGACACCTACCTCGTCCACCACCCCGAGGCGATCTTCGAGCAGCCCGTCGAGACCACCGTCCTCGACCCCGACAATCCGTACGTCCTCGCACCGCACCTGTGCGCCGCCGCGGCCGAGCTGCCGCTCACCGAGGCGGATCTCGAGTTGTTCGGGCCCGAGGCGCCGTCGCTGCTGCCGCAGCTGGAAAAGCGCGGGCTGCTGCGGCGGCGGGCCGCCGGCTGGTACTGGACCCGCCGGGAGCGGGCCGCCGACCTCACCGACATCCGCGGCGAAGGCGGCCGTCCCGTGCAGGTCGTGGAGACGGCGACCGGGCGGCTGCTGGGCACGGTCGACGCGTCCTCCGCGCACACCGCCGTCCACGACGGCGCCGTCCACCTCCACCAGGGCCGCACCTACCTGGTCACCCGGCTCGACCTGGAGGACGGTGTGGCGCTGGTCGAGCCCGCCGACCCCGCCTACTCCACGATGGCCCGCGACACCACCGACATCCGGGTGCTCAGCAGCGACCTGGAGGAGCCGTGGGGCGAGGCCCGGATCCACTTCGGCTCCGTGGAGGTCACCCACCAGGTGGTCTCCTACCTGCGGCGCCGGCTGCTCACCGGCGAGATCCTCGGCGAGAGCAAGCTCGACCTGCCGCCGCGGACCCTGCGCACCCGGGCCGTGTGGTGGACCGTCACCGACGCGCAGCTGGACGCCGCCCGGATCCATCCCGAGGAACTGCCCGGCGCCCTGCACGCCGCCGAGCACGCCGCGATCGGCCTCCTCCCGCTCTTCGCGACCTGCGACCGCTGGGACATCGGCGGGGTCTCCATACCCCTGCACGCCGACACCGGGCTGCCCACCGTCTTCGTCTACGACGGCCACCCCGGCGGCGCCGGCTTCGCCGAGCGCGCCTTCCACACCGCCCGCACCTGGCTCACCGCCACCCGTGAGGCCATCGCCTCCTGCGAATGCGAATTCGGCTGCCCCTCCTGCGTCCAGTCGCCCAAGTGCGGCAACGGCAACGACCCGCTCGACAAGGCCGCCGCCGTCCGCCTCCTGGACTGCCTCCTCGCCCCGGCCGCCGCTCCCCACATCCCGGGCCCGTCCCGCCCGGTGGTCGCGGAGGGTGGCGGTGCCGCGGTGGGCGGTGCGGGCGGCGCCCGCACGGGCGCGGGCTCGGTCGGGGCCGCCGCCCGGGACGGGGGCGGAGGCCGGGCGAAGCCCGACGACGGGGGCTCGGGCTCGGTCGAAGGCGCCACCCCGGCCGGAGCCGGAAGTCGGGCCAAGCCAGGCGACGGGACGACGTCCGGCGGCGGGGGCCGGCGGAAGGGGGCCGTCGGGAAGCGGGGCGGTGGTGGTTCCGCTGCCGGGGACGGCGACGGGGTCCGGGAGGGCTGAGGGGCCCGCGCGGGAACGGACGCGGGCGCCGTCGACCTCGGCGGTGACGTCGGAGATCTCGCCCCGCACAGCGCAGCTCACCAGGCGGGCGCTCTGGGCCGAGGCGACCTCGGCGGCCAGAGCGCAGGCGGTCGCGCGACCTTCCAGGGCGTGATCGGCCGCGGCGAGCGCCGCCAGATCGGCGGCGCCGCCGGCCCGGTGGCGGGCGACGATCGCCTGGTCCATGAAGAGCACCGCGGCGAAGACCGCGCACAGCACCGCGATCAGGCCGAGCGACCACACGGTGGCCGATCCGCGGTCGTCGCGACCCGCGCGCCCGGTCCCGGTCACGGTGGACCACCTCCGCCCACGGAGTCCTCGGCGAGCGCGACGGCCTCGGCCCGCACCGTGATGGGGAAGCGCGGCGCCGGGACGGTGACGGTGACCCGGATCAGGTCGCCCGAGCGGGTCACGTTCACCCGGGCGCCGGGCGGCGCGGCCTCCCGCGCCACCCGCCGCACGTCGCCCGGTGCCTCGGACCGGGCCGCGGCCCGGGCTCCGGCCCGTGCCGCGTCCACGCACCGCACCTGCGCCGCCGCTGCCATCAGGCCCCAGATCAGCGCCGCGGTGAGCGCCACCAGTACCGGGATCACCATGGCGGCCTCGGCCGTGACGTAACCGCCGTCCGGGCGCGGGCGGCCGCGCCGCCGCCGACGCCCGGGCGCGGCCCCGGCCCCGGAACCCGCCTCAGAAGGGCACATGGAGGGCCTTCACAATCACGCCGTTCAGCGCCGAGTGCACCGGTCCGCTCGTCACGATCTTGTAGAGCACCGCCGCGAAGCCGCACGCCGCGATCGTCCCGACCGCGTACTCGGCCGTGCTCATCCCGGCCTCCGCCGCCGAACGGGTGGCGTCCCGGCAACGTGCCGCCCGCCGCCGCAGCCGCCCGATGTACCGCCGCCGGTCGGCACGCGCCTTGCGGACCGCGTCGGCGGCACGCGGAATCGGTACGGGCGCGACCGGCATGGCAGTGGTCGGCATCGCAGTGGCCGGCACCGCAGTGATCGGCACCGTCGCGGTCGGCGCGAGCTGTGCGTGGGTCGTGTGATGTGTCATCGGAATCTCCTTGATGTGTGAGTGGACTTGAGCTGTGAGTGGTCAGGTGTGATGCGAGGTGGTGGATCGTTTGCGGACCCCGGGGGGTGGCCGACCGCGCGGGTCTGGACGCCCGGGTGCCGGGCGTTCCACGGAGAGGCGGCGCCGTCCGGGCGGCGCCCGCCCGATCGGGCCGTGAGATCGGGCCGCCCGGTCAGCCCGTCCTGCCGAGGACGCCGCCTGCCAGGCTCATCACGACGGGCGCGACGCCGACCAGCAGGAAGGCCGGGAGGAAACAGACGCCGAGCGGCGCGGTGGCGTGCACCGCCGCCCGCCGGGCCCGGCCGAGCGCCGAACGGGCGTACCCCGCCCGGTAGTCGGCCGCCAGCCGGGACATCTCCGCGACGGGCGCACTGCCCGTGGTGGAGGCGCGGGCGAGGCAGCGCCCCATCTCACGGGCGGCGGGCAGGCGGCCGAACCGCCGCCAGCAGTCCGCGGGATCGGCGCCGAGTCGCAGCTCGGCCCTGACCCGTATCAGCGCGTCCCCGATCGGGCCGGCCAAGGACCGGCCGACAGCGCCCGCCGCTTCCCCGGGCGACGCGCCCGCGGCAAGACAGGCGGCCATCAGGTCGGCGCAGAGCGGGAGTTCCGCCGGATCGGGTGCGGGCGATCCCGTCCCGTCCGCCCCGGGGCCCTCAGTGGCCTTCTGCCGCCCCCGGAGTGCCTTCCTGACCCCGAGGACCGTCAAGGCGCCCACCAGGCCGCCCAGCACCCCGCCGATCAACGTCGCGGCCCCCAGCCCGGCCGCCACCGGCGGTCCCCAGTCCCGCAGCCGGGTGCCCGAGCCGGCCGGCGGGCGCCACCGCGGCCGACGCCGGTGCCGGGCCCTCAGGGCGTCGCGCAGCCGCCGCGCCGCCGCCTTCTCCCGTCTTGCCCCGATCAGGGCGCTGCCGATGGCGGCCGCCGCGGCCAGCGCGGCAAGCACTGTCCCCAGGCTGTGGACACGCGCGCCGTTCACGACCGCTCCCCCGTCCGCCCGGCCGAGTCCGCCGCTTCCTGCGTGCCAGCGCCGCCCGCACTCCGCTTCCGACCGGCGGACCCGGCGCTCCCCTTCCGATGCCGGTCGATGGCACCGGCGCCGATACCGGCACCGCCCTCCGCGGCACGGATGATCCGCGCGGTCCACGCGAGTCCCGCCCACTCCAGGCAGCCGCCCGCCACCAGGCAGAGCAGCCCCGCCGGCGTGTGCAGCAGCACCTTCGAGGGGTCGGCGCCCAGGCCCGCGCCGAGCACGACGCCGAACAACGGCAGCAGCGCGAGCAGCACCGCGGTCGATCTGGGTCCGGCCAGTTGGGCCCGCAGGTCGTCGCGTTGGTCGGCGTCCGCCCGCAGCGCCGCGGCGACCCGGTCGAGCGCCGCGGCCAGTCCCGCGCCGCCGTCCACCGCGACCTGCCAGCAGGCGGCGACCGCGGCGAGCCCGTGCGTCCCCGCGCCGAGCCGGGCCGCCTCCCGCAGGGCGTGCGGCACGTCGCCGCCGAAGCGCGCCGCCGACAGCACCGTCCGCGCCGCGTCGGCGAGGTCCGGTGAAGCGGGCCAACCGGCGGCCTCGACGGCGTCGGCCAGCGCCACATGCGGTGGCCGGCCGGCGCGCAAGTCCCCCGCCACCGTGCCGCACAGCGTGCTCACCGCGTCCGCTCCCCGCTCGGCCGCGGCCCGTTCACGGCGTCTGCGCAGCGCTCGCCCCACCAGCGGCACGGCCGCCGCTCCCGCGACCAGCGGCAGTGGTGAGGCCGTCAGCAGCGCGAGCGCGCCGCCCACCGGCAGGCACAGGGCCTCCGGGCCGAGCCTGCCGCGCACCGCCCCGGTGAGCCGCCCCGCCATGAGCCTTCGGGCCGTCCATGCGGTGACCGTGTTCCACGCCGCCAGGGCCGACTTCGCCGTCTCCAACAGCCGGTCCAGCGATGGCGGATGCGAGCGCCCCGGCGCCGTGGTCGTCCCGGCCGTACCGGCCCGCTCGGGGGCGGTACCGAGCAGGAGGTCGCGTGCGCGGCGGCGCGGGTCGGTGCGGGTGCGGGCCGCGAGAACCGCGAGCACCGCGCACAGGACCGCGGTCCAGGTGAGGGACGGCTGGTGGATGACTACGGCGCTCATGACACGCCCACAGAACAGAGCGCGGCGAGCCGCTGCCAGCCGGGGCCGCGCTCATGGTGGCCACGGGCGTCGCGCAGCAACGCGGGCCGGGTGACGACCAGTCCGTCCGCGCTGCGTTCGAGGACATGGATCTCGGCGACCCTGCGCACCCCCGAGGCGTCGCGGACGAGGTGGATCACGACCGCGAGCGCGGCGGCCAACTGGCTGTGCAGGGCGGCCCGGTCGAGCCCGGCGGTGGAGCCGAGCGCTTCGAGACGCGCGGGCACATCGGCCGCGGCATTGGCGTGGACCGTGCCGCAACCACCTTCGTGTCCCGTGTTCAACGCGCTCAGCAAATCCGTCACTTCAGCCCCACGGACCTCACCGACCACCAGCCGGTCGGGCCGCATGCGCAGCGCCTGCCGGACCAGGTCCCGCAGGGTGACGTGTCCCGCGCCCTCCTGGTTGGCGGGGCGGGTCTCCAGCCTGACCACATGCGGGTGGTCGGGGCGCAACTCCGCGGAGTCCTCGGCCAGGACGATGCGCGCGGCGGGGTCGACCAGGCCGAGCAGGCAGCTCAGCAGCGTGGTCTTCCCGGTCCCCGTGCCGCCGCTGATCATGAACGACAGGCGGGCGTCGAGGATCGCGCGCAGCAGCCGGGCGGTCTCGGTGTCGAGAGTGCCGGCCGCGACGAGTTCGGCGAGGGTGAAGGCCCGCGAGCGCACCACGCGCAGCGACAGGCAGGGCGAGCCGACCACGACCGGCGGCAGGACGGCGTGCAGCCGCGTGCCGTCGGGCAGCCGTGCGTCGACCCAGGGATGGGCGTCGTCCAAGCGCCGCCCGGCCGTGGTCGCGAGCCGCTGGGCGAGCCTGCGGACGGCGGTGGCGTCCGCGAACCGGATCTCCGGGCACCGTTGAAGGCCGCTGCCCCGGTCGGTCCACACCTCGTCCGGCGCGTTGACGAGGATGTCGGTGACGTCCGGGTCGGCGAGCAGTGGTTCCAACGGTCCCGCGCCGACCAGTTCCGAGCGCAGCACGGCGACCACATCGAGGACTTCGCTGTCGCCGAGCAGTCGGCCGCGGGCGCGCAGCGCCGCCGCCACGCGCGCGGGAGTGGGTTCGCCGCCGTGTTCCGCCAGGTGCAGCCGTACCGCGTCGAGGAGTTCGGGGCTCATACCGTCACGCTCCCGCCGCTCGGCAGGGCCTGGGTGAGGAAGGCGGAGCAGAAGCGGGCGAGCGGTCCGCGGGCGGCCGAGCCCGGTGGTCCGCCTCCGGAGAGCGCGTCCGACAGGCCCGGCTCCGGCGGGAGTTGGCCCGCGAGCGGCAGTCCCACCAGACGGGCGACCTCCTCGTCCGCGAGGCCCGACGCGAAGGGGCCGCGGGCGACGACGCGCAGGTCTTTGAGGACCATGCTCACCGCGGCGGCGACACGGGCGGCCGCGGCGACCGCCCGCAACTCGGCCGGTACGACGAGGAGTCCGATGTCGATCTGGGCGAGCGTCTCGGCGACGGCCTCGTCCACCCGGCGCGGCAGATCGACCACGACGACCCCACCGCGCCGCCGGGCGGCGCCCAGCACGGACCGCATCGCCTGCGGCGGGATGAGCACCGAATCGCCGCGGTCCCAGCTCAGGACGCTCAACGCCTCGAGTCGCGGCAACGACTCTTCCAGCGCACCGCTGTTGACGCGCCCGCGCGAGTCCGCGAGGTCGGGCCAACGCAGTCCGCCGACGCGCTCGGCGCCGAGCAGGATGTCGAGGCCGCCGCCGAGCGGATCGCCGTCGATGAGCATGGTGCGCCGGCCGTCGCCTGCCGCGGTGACCGCGAGCGCGCAGGCCAGCGTGCTGGCGCCGGCGCCGCCCCGGCCGCCCACCACCCCTACGGTCAGGGCCGGTTCACCCGCGCCCTCCGCGATGTCGGCGATCCGGTCGACCAGCCAGGACTCCGCGTCGGGCAGGAAGAGCACATGGTCCGCGCCGACGGCGACGGCTCTGCGCCACACGCCGTGGTCGTGCAGATCGCGCCCGACGACAAGCACGCCCTTGCGGCGCGGCGCGTCGCGGATCCGCTCGGTCGCTTCGGCTCCGACCAGGACCAGCGGCGCGCTGTCCCAACTCGACGCGCGCGGAGGCGCGGTGAAGACCACTTCCGGTTCCGTACCTGCCGCGGCGCACAGTCGCAGCAGGTCGTCGAGGAGCGTTTCGTCCTCGGTGACAATCAACGGCCCGCCCGGTCCTTCGATGGCGGTCGGCCGCTGGTCGGGTGTCGTGGATCCAGCCATTTCTCTGTCCCCCGTCGCTTGTGGCGCGAGCACGTGTGTGCATCGCCTGCGATCAGGTTGGCGCAGGAAGGGGAATTGAGATGATCTTGGTCAGAATCTGTGGACAACTAGGTGATTGTGGATAACTCCACCACTCTCACGGGTGAGTTCGTCGTCACCGCCTCACGATTACGGTCCGTCACTTGTCGTATGCGTGAGAGCCGATACGAACGCGAGGGAGATCGTCATGAACACACGGGAGCAGGGGCGCGGCAAGGACCGGGAAAAGGCATCCGGACATGCGACGACCCCCGCCGGGGGGGAGAGCGGGGGTCGTCCCCACGGTCCGACTCGGGGGGGGAGGAGCCAGACCGGGTTAGCACGGTCGCGAACGATCCGTGACTTCCATGGTGTACCCGAAGCCCTTCTCAGGCAAACCCACACGCCCGAGCTTACGCCGAATGGTGGTTGCCTATGCTCGTCACGTGGAAAACCACCTGCCACCGCGCACCGCGGCGTTCTTCGATCTCGACAAGACCGTGATCGCCAAGTCGAGCACGCTCGCCTTCGGCCGCTCCTTCTACCAGGGCGGTCTCATCAACAGACGCGCGGTATTGCGTACCGCATATGCCCAGTTCGTGTACCTGGTCGGCGGTGCGGATCACGACCAGATGGAAGGCATGCGCAAATACCTCTCCGAGCTGTGCCGGGGCTGGAATGTCCAGCAGGTGCGGGAGATCGTGGCGGAGACCCTGCATGACCTGATCGACCCGATCATCTACGACGAGGCGGCCTCGCTGATCGAGGAGCATCACGCAGCGGGCCGCGATGTGGTGATCGTCAGCGCCTCGGGCTCCGAGGTCGTGGAGCCGATCGGCGAGATGCTGGGTGCGGACCATGTCGTAGCCACACGGATGGTCGTACGGGAGGGCGCGTACAACGGGGAGATCGAGCACTACGTCTACGGTCCCGCAAAAGCGGACGCCATCGCCGAGCTGGCGAAGTCGGAGGGATACGACCTGGAGCGGTCCTTCGCCTACAGCGATTCGGTGACCGACATCCCGATGCTGGAGTCGGTCGGGCATCCGTACGCGGTCAACCCGGACCGGGCGCTGCGCAAGGAAGCGGTGTCGCGCGACTGGCCGGTTCTGACCTTCAGCCGGCCGGTGCGGCTGAATCAGCGGATCCCGTCGCTGTCGATGCCGCCGCGGCCGGTTCTGGTCGCCGCGGCGGTGGGCGCCGCGGCGGCGACGGCGGGACTGGTGTGGTTCGCGGCCCGCCGCCGACCTGTCTTTATGTCCTGATTCGACCCAAAAGTAAAGAAGTCGCGTGAGGGGTTCCACTGCGCCCCCGGCGGGAGTACAAAGGGTGTAGCGGCCCGCGAGACCACGGAGTTCCGAGAGGAAGACCGCAGTTCACAGCACCAGGCCCCACGGACCGAGCATGAAAGTCGGGCACCCACGCGCAGCCGACCCGCTTACCGGGCCAGCCACACCAGGTGACGGGCGAAGATCCCGGCCTGATGGGCAAATATCGTGCACGCATTGGTAACTTGACGGACATGCCAGCGGCGGCACCCCAGGGTGCCGCCGCATCTCTTTTAGGCCACCGCCGTCGACCGGCGGCCTGCCGTCAGGCCGCGCCGCGCTGCAGCGCCTCGCACACGGCGACACTCTCGCGGACACCGAGCTCCAGGGCGCGACCGCAGTGGCCGATCCATTCGGCCATGCCTTCCGGGGTGCCGGAGGCGTAGCCCTCCAGGGCCTTGAGATAGCCGGCCCGGCCCAGTTCCGCGTGGCCGACCTCGGCCGGGCAGATCGACTTGGGGTCGAGGCCGCTGCCGACCAGCACGATCCGCTCGGCGGCCCGCGCGACCGGGCCGTTGAAGGAGCCGAAGGGGCGCAGACACAGCAGTTCGCCGTGCACCACGGCGGCGACGACCAGCGCCGGGGCCGCGCTGCCCGCCCGCAGCAGACCCGTGAGACCGTCCAGCCGGGCGGCGACCTCGGCGGGCTCGGGCAGCGGGATCTCGGCGATGCCGACCAACGGCTCGTCCACCTTCTCCCCTGCCACGCGCGGACGGCCCACGGTCGGCTCGTCGGCCGCGCCGCCCGCCGCCACGAGGTGCAGCCGGGCGAGCGCCTGCACCGGTGACTGCCGCCAGACACTGAGCAGTTGACCGGACTCGGCCGTCAGCCGCAGGGCGGCCCCGACCGTACGGGCGTCGTCGTCGGCCGAGAAGTCGCTGCGCCGGCGGATCTCCTCCAGGGGCCAGTCGGCGCCGGCCAGTGCCGCGGAACCGCGGGCACCCCGCAGCGCCGCCTCCGACGCGACCTCGTTGGACCGGCGCCGCATCACCCGGTGCCCGTAGACCTTGTCCACGGCCTGCCGTACGGAGTCCACCGATTCGGGCACCCCGGGCAGCGCGCCGAGGACCGCCAGCGGGTCCGTCTGCCCGGTGGCGGGAGAGGGATCAGCGTTCTTAGCCATGCGTCCGACCCTAGTCACCCCCCACCGTGCGGAACGCCCACGAAAGAGTGGCCTTCCCCACGTCAAACACTCACGAAGGGTATTCACACCACTACGCTTGGCGAATATGAAGATCGCTTTCGTCGGGAAGGGCGGCAGCGGCAAGACCACGCTGTCCTCCCTCTTCATCCGCCATCTCGCCGCCTCGCGCGTCCCGGTCGTCGCGATCGACGCGGACATCAACCAGCACCTCGGTCCGGCGCTCGGGCTGGCGGAGGACGACGCCGCCGCGCTGCCCGCGCTGGGGGCGCACCTGCCGATGATCAAGGAATATCTGCGCGGCGCCAACCCGCGGATCGGCTCCGCCGAGACGATGATCAAGACCACGCCGCCCGGCAGCGGCTCCCGGCTGCTGCGGCTGACCGAGGACAATCCGGTGTACGCGGCCTGCGCCCGTACCATCCGCCTCGACGTACCGGAGCCGGCGGCAGGCTCGGTGGCGGGATCTGCGGTGCAGACGGCGGCGGGGCCGGTGGACGGCGGCGACCGCGTACGGCTGATGGTCACCGGCCCGTTCAACGAGTCCGACCTCGGGGTCGCCTGCTACCACTCGAAGGTCGGCGCGGTCGAGCTGTGCCTGAATCACCTGGTGGACGGCCGCGAGGAGTATCTGGTCGTCGACATGACGGCAGGCAGCGACTCCTTCGCCTCCGGGATGTTCACCCGTTTCGACATGACGTTCCTCGTGGCCGAGCCGACCCGCAAGGGCGTTGCCGTCTACCGGCAGTACAAGGAGTACGCCCGCGACTTCGGTGTCGAGCTCGCCGTGATCGGCAACAAGGTGCAGGGCGAGGACGACGTGGCGTTCCTGCGCGCCGAGGTCGGCGACGACCTGCTGGTGACCGTCGGCCACTCCGACTGGGTGCGTGCGATGGAGAAGGGGCGGCCGCCGCGGTTCGCCGCGCTGGAGGAGGGCAACCGCCGGGCGCTCAGGACACTGCACGAGCGGGCCGACGCCGCGTACGAGCGCCGCGACTGGGCCCGCTACACCCGGCAGATGGTGCACTTCCACCTGAAGAACGCCGAGAGCTGGGGGAACGAGAAGACGGGCGCCGACCTGGCGGCCCAGGTCGACCCCGACTTCGTGCTCGGTGAGGGGCAGTTGGCGGAATCCGCCGTCGCCACGGCCTGAACTACCCCGCGACCGGCCTGATCCGCGCGGCTGCCGGGGCCGCGTCCGTCCCCGCCGCGGAGCTGCCCGTGGCGGGGCCGCCCAGGAAGGCGCTCCAGCCGTTCTTCGGCGTCTGGCCGACGTCGAGCGTGCGCAGCTTCGCCAGCACCGCCGGGTCCTGCGCGTCCATCCAGTCGGCGGCCTGCTTGAAGCTGACGCAGCGCACGCCTTCCTTGCCGCAGACCTCCTTGATGGTGTCCTCGACGGCCTTCATGTAGACGCCGCCGTTCCAGGACTCGAAGTGGTCGCCGACGAAGAGCGGGGCGCGGTTGCCGCGGTAGGCCCGGTCGAAGGCGGCGATGAGGCCGTCGTGCATCTGCTTGCCCCAGGCGGCGTGCTTGGCGGGGTCGCCGTGGACGGTGCCGGACTGGTTGGCGAGGAAGTTGTAGTCCATGGAGAGCGTCTCGAAGGCGCGTCCGGGGACGGGGATGTCCTGGAGCGGGAAGTCCCAGACGCCGTCGATCTTCGACGGCCAGGTCTGCCGCCCGCCGATCGAGCTGGCGTCGTAGCGGAAGCCCGCGGCCTTGGCGGCCGGGATGAGATTGTGCTGGCCCTCCAGGCAGGGGGCGCGCCCGCCGACGAGTTCCTTGGCGTAGTCGAAGGGCAGCGGATCGAGGTCGGTGAGACCGGAGTTGGTCTTCCAGCGCTGCACGAAGCCCTCGGCCTGCCGGATCTCGCTGGCCCACTCCTGGCTGGTCCAGGTGCCGACGCCGCCGTTGGGGCCGCAGAAGTGACCGTTGAAGTGGGTGCCGATCTCGTTGCCGTCCTGCCAGGCCAGCCGCAGTTCGCGCAGGGTGTCGGTGATGCCCTGCCGGTCGTTGAAGCCGATGTCCGAGGCGCCGCGCGGGTGCCGGGGCGGCGCGTAGACGTCCTTGTGGTCGCCGGGCAGCAGATAGACGCCGCTGAGGAAGTACGTCATCGCCGCGTGGTAGCGCTCGCCGACCGCGCGGAAGTGCGAGAAGAGCTTCTGGCTGTCCTCGCCGGCCCCGTCCCAGGAGAAGACGACCAGCTGGGGCGGTCGCTCGCCCGGCGCGAGTCGGGTGAAGACGGGCTGGCGCGGCTGCGGTCCGGTGTCGGCGGTCGAGCCGTCGCCGATCGGGCGGACGGTGTGCGGCGCCTGCGGAGCGGCGGCCCCGGTCCGGCCGGCGGTGCCGGAACCGGCGGCGGAGCGCGGTCCAGGGCCCGGTGCGGCCTCGGGTCCTGACGCGGCGGAGCACGCGACCGCGCCCGCGGCCAGCGCGGCTACGGCGAGTAGCGCCGGAGCCTTGCGCAGCGAGTACATGAGTACCTCACATCACATAAGGGGGATTTGACCAAAAAGTGACATGCGTCCCGACTGCGGCCGCCGCGACCTGGCCGTTCATCTGCCAATTCACTCGATAGCCGTAAATAACACCTCGATCAGACCTCTCGACTTCACTCTCCGCAGTCGGGATATTACTCTCCATTTACTGACCCTTGAACATAGCGAGCGATAACGCTCCGCTACCGCGTCCCGCCGCCCACCGAAGGAGACGGGAAAATGCAGAGATTCCACCGGTCCGATCTGTCCGCCTCGATCACGGTCTTCCTGATCGCCGTCCCACTGTCGCTCGGTCTCGCCCTCGCGACCGGCGCACCCCTCCAGTCCGGCCTCGTCGCCGCTGTCGTCGGCGGCATCGTCGCCGGTTCGCTCGGCGGCGCCCCTCTCCAGGTCAGCGGCGCCGCGACCAGCCTGGTCGTGGTCACCGCCGACCTCGTCCACCGCTACGGCTGGCGCGCCACCTGCGCCGTCACCGTGCTCGCCGGGCTCGCGCAGCTGCTGCTCGGTGTGCTGCGGGTGGCCAGAGCGGCGCTCGCCGTCAGTCCCGCCATCGTGCACGGCATGCTCGCGGGCATCGGCACGGTCATCGCCGTCGGCCAGCTCCATGTGGTGCTCGGCGGCAGTCCGCAGAGTTCCACGATCGCCAATGTCACCGCGCTGCCGGGCCAGTTGGCGGTCACGGACCCGACGACGCCCGCGATCGGCGCGATCACGGTGGCCGTGCTGCTCGGCTGGCGGCGGCTGAGAGGCCGGGCCGGACGGCTGCTGGGGGTGATCCCGGCGCCGCTGGCCGCGGTCGTCCTGGCGACCGCCGTGAGCGCGGGGCTGTCGCTGCCGCGGGTCGACCTGCCCGCGTGGACCGCCCCCGTCCTGCCCGCCATGCCCACGGGTCCGGTGCTCGGAATCGTCGCCGCCGTCCTCACCGTCACCCTGGTGGCGAGCATGGAATCGCTGCTGTCCGCGGTCGCCATCGACACCCTCCAGGCGCGGCGCCCGGGACCGCACGCGCCACCGGCCCGGCTCGACCGCGAACTGCTCGGCCAGGGCACCGCGAACGTCGTGTCGGGACTGCTCGGCGGCCTGCCGGTGGCCGGCGGCGCGATCCGCGGCTCGGCCAACGTCGAGGCGGGCGCCGTCACCCGCCGCGCCACCGTCCTGCACGGCGTCTGGGTCCTGCTGTGCGCGGGACTCGCGGCCTGGGCGCTCGAACTGATCCCGCTGGCCGCGCTGGCCGCCCTGGTGATGCTGGTCGGGGTGCGGATGGTGAGCTTCGCGCACATCAGGCATGTGCGGCGGCACCGCGAATTCCCGGTGTACGCGGCCACGCTCGGCGCGGTGGTGCTGTTCGGGGTGCTCCAGGGCGTGGTCGTGGGTGTCGTGGTCGCCCTCTTCCTCGCGCTGCGCCGCCTCACCCACACCCGGGTCACCGTGACGGAGGAGCCGGAGTGCCACCGGGTGCGGGTCACCGGCCAGTTGACGTTCCTCGCGGTGCCGCGGCTGACCCGGGCGTTCGCCCAGGTCCCCGACGGGGGCAACGCGGTGGTGGAGCTGGACGGCTCCTTCATGGACCACGCGGCCTACGAGGCGCTCAACGCCTGGTGCGTGCGGCACCGTTCGCGCGGCGGCCACGCCACGCTCGGCGACGCCGCCGGACGGACCGTCAGCGAACCGGTGAGCGCGCACGCCTGCCGCCCGTGGACACCGTGGCGCAACCACCACTGCACCCGTCCCGCCGTCGCGCCCGCCACCGGCGGCGGTCGGGGCCCGAGCCGGAGTCACGGTCACGATCACGGCCAACTGCTCGGCGGCGTCAGCGCCTTCCAGCGCAACACGGCGCCGCTGGTCCGCGAGGAGCTGGCGCGGCTGGCCCACGAGGGACAGTCGCCCGGCCAGCTCTTCCTGACCTGCGCGGACTCCCGGCTGGTGACCAGCATGATCACCTCCAGCGGACCCGGCGACCTCTTCACCGTGCGCAATGTCGGCAATCTGATGCCGCCACCGGGCTCGGACTCCTCCTGCGACTCGGTGGCCGCGGCCGTCGAGTACGCGGTGGAGGTGCTCCAGGTCTCCAACATCACGGTGTGCGGGCACTCCGGCTGCGGCGCGATGCAGGCGCTGCTCTCCGACCACGAGCCGGGCGCCCAGACGCCGCTGGCCCGCTGGTTGCGGCACGGCCGGCCGAGCCTGGCGCGGCTGGGCCGGATCGGCAGGCTGGACCGCGGCGAAGCGGCGCTGGCGGACCGGCCGGTCGCCGACGATCTGGAACGGCTGAGCCTGGTCAATGTGATGCAGCAGCTCGACCACCTGATGGCACACCCCTGTGTCGCCCGCCGGGTCGGCGAGGGCACCCTCCACCTGCACGGGATGTACTTCCACGTGGGCGAGGCGCAGGCGTACATCCTGGACCGTACGACGAGCGTCTTCAGCGCCGTACGGCCGGACACAGCACCGGAAACCACCCTGGAGGCCGCAAAGGTCTAAACCATTTTTGCCGGTAGCTATTGTCAGGGTGGCCCAGGACTGGTGAGGTAGTGCTGGGACATCTGGGACACCCTGACAAGGAGCTGGCGTGAGCAGCAACGAGAGCCTGGCCAACCTGCTGAAGGAGGAGCGGCGGTTCGCTCCCCCGGCCGAACTGGCCGCTACCGCCAATGTCACGGCGGCCGCGTACGAGCAGGCGGCGGCCGACCGGCTGGGGTTCTGGGCCGAGCAGGCCCGCCGCCTCAGCTGGGCCACCGAACCCACCCAGACGCTGGACTGGTCGAACCCGCCGTTCGCCAAGTGGTTCGCCGACGGCGAGCTGAACGTGGCATACAACTGCGTCGACCGGCACGTCGAGGCCGGCAATGGCGACCGCGTCGCGCTGCACTTCGAGGGCGAGCCCGGCGACAGCCGCAGCATCACCTACGCCGAGCTGAAGGACGAGGTCTCCCGGGCCGCCAACGCGCTGACCGAGCTGGGTGTCGAGAAGGGCGACCGGGTCGCGGTCTACCTGCCGATGATCCCCGAGGCCGTCGTCGCGATGCTCGCCTGCGCCCGGATCGGCGCCGCGCACTCGGTGGTCTTCGGCGGCTTCTCCGCCGACGCCGTCGCCTCCCGGATCGCCGACGCCGACGCCAAGCTCGTCATCACCGCGGACGGCGGTTACCGGCGCGGCAAGCCGTCCGCGCTCAAGCCGGCGATCGACGACGCCGTCTCCCGCTCCCCGCAGGTCCGCAACGTCCTGGTGGTGCGCCGCACCGGCCAGGACGTGGAGTGGACCGAGGGCCGCGACCTGTGGTGGCACGAGGTCACCGGCCGGCAGTCGACCGAGCACACCCCGCAGGCGTTCGAGGCCGAACACCCGCTGTTCATCCTCTACACCTCGGGCACCACCGGTAAGCCCAAGGGCATCCTGCACACCTCCGGCGGCTACCTCACCCAGGCCAGCTACACCCACCACGCCGTCTTCGACCTCAAGCCGGAGACCGACGTCTACTGGTGCACCGCCGACATCGGCTGGGTCACCGGCCACTCGTACATCGTCTACGGCCCGCTCTCCAACGGCGCGACGCAGGTGATCTACGAAGGGACCCCGGACACCCCGCACCAGGGCCGGTTCTGGGAGATCGTGCAGAAGTACGGCGTCACGATCCTCTACACCGCGCCCACCGCGATCCGCACCTTCATGAAGTGGGGCGACGACATCCCGGCGAAGTTCGACCTGTCCAGCCTGCGGGTGCTGGGCAGCGTCGGCGAGCCGATCAACCCCGAGGCGTGGGTCTGGTACCGCGAGCACATCGGCGGCGGCAGCACCCCGATCGTGGACACCTGGTGGCAGACCGAGACCGGCGCGATGATGATCTCGCCGCTGCCGGGCGTCACCGAGACCAAGCCCGGATCCGCGCAGCGCGCGCTGCCCGGCATCGTGGCCACCGTGGTGGACGACGAGGCCCACGAGGTGCCCGACGGCTCCGGCGGCTACCTGGTACTCACCGAGCCGTGGCCGTCGATGCTCCGCACCATCTGGGGCGACGACCAGCGCTACATCGACACCTACTGGTCCCGCTTCCCCGGCCGCTACTTCGCCGGTGACGGCGCCAAGAAGGACGACGACGGCGACATCTGGCTGCTCGGCCGGGTCGACGACGTCATGCTCGTCTCGGGCCACAACATCTCCACCACCGAGGTCGAGTCGGCGCTGGTCTCGCACCCGAAGGTCGCCGAGTCCGCGGTGGTCGGCGCCACCGACGCCACCACCGGCCAGGCCATCGTCGCCTTCGTCATCCTGCGCGGCACCGCCGAGGACAGCGAGGAGCTGACCGCCGCGCTGCGCGACCACGTCGGCAAGACGCTCGGCCCGATCGCCAAGCCCAAGCGGATCCTCGTGGTCAACGAGCTGCCCAAGACCCGCTCCGGCAAGATCATGCGCCGCCTGCTGCGCGACGTCGCCGAGAACCGCGAGCTGGGTGACGTGACCACGCTCACCGACTCCACGGTGATGGACCTCATCCAGAGCAAGCTCCCGAGCGCCCCCAGCGAGGACTGAGCGGCCGCCGGACGCGGCCACCGGACGCACAGAGCGTGAGGGGCACCCCGGGAGGACCGGGGTGCCCCTCACGCTTTCGGGTTAGGCTGGCGACACGTCGCGGCAGGATCGCGACAAGACTGAGAGGCGCGCCGGGAAGTCTGGTCGGCACACGGGACACGTGTGTCCGCAGCCAGACGTACCGCCCAGGAGGTCGCCCCCAGTGACTGAGCAGCCGCGCCGCCGCGCCACCACCGTGCTCGGGCGGCTCCCGCTCCCGGAACGCACCTACGTCCTGGACGCGCTGCGCGCCGAGACCGTCGGCGGCGTCCTGCTCCTGGTGGCCGCCGTGGCCGCGCTGATCTGGGCGAACACACTGCACGACAGCTACGAGAGCGTCAGCCACTTCCACTTCGGCGTCTCCGCGCTCGGCCTGAATCTGTCCGTCGCGCACTGGGCGGCCGACGGCCTGCTCGCCGTCTTCTTCTTCGTCGCCGGTATCGAGCTGAAGCGCGAGCTGGTCGCGGGCGAGCTGCGCGATCCGGCCGCCGCCGCGCTGCCCGTGATCGCCGCCCTGTGCGGAATGGCGGTGCCGGCCGGCGTCTACACCCTGGTCAGCGCCACCGGCGGCGGCTCGCTCCAGGGCTGGGCCGTGCCCACCGCGACCGACATCGCCTTCGCACTCGCCGTCCTCGCCGTCATCGGCACCGGCCTGCCCGCCGCGCTGCGCGCCTTCCTGCTCACCCTCGCCGTCGTCGACGACCTGTTCGCGATCCTGATCATCGCGGTCTTCTTCACCTCCTCGATCGACTTCGCGGCGCTCGGCGGCGCGGCGGCCGGCCTGGCCGTCTTCTGGCTGCTGCTGCGCGCGGGGGTGCGCGGCTGGTACGTGTATGTGCCGCTGGCACTGGTGATCTGGGGCCTGATGTACAACAGCGGCGTGCACGCCACCATCGCGGGCGTCGCCATGGGCCTGATGCTGCGCTGCACCAGGCGCGAGGGTGAGCGCGATTCTCCGGGCGAGCACATCGAGCACCTGGTGCGGCCGGTCTCCGCGGGCCTGGCCGTACCGCTGTTCGCGCTCTTCTCGGCCGGGGTCGCGGTCTCGGGCGGCGCGCTCCGGGACGTCTTCAGCCGGCCCGAGACGCTGGGTGTCCTCCTCGGCCTGGTCGTCGGCAAGGCCCTCGGGGTGTTCGGCGGCACCTGGCTGGCGGCCCGCTTCACCCGCGCCGAACTCAACGCCGACCTCGCATGGCCGGATGTGCTCGCGGTCGCCTCGCTCGCCGGGATCGGCTTCACCGTCTCCCTGCTGATCGGGGAACTCGCCTTCGACGACGACCCGGGACTCGCCGACGAGGTGAAGGCCGCGGTCCTCGTCGGGTCGCTGATCTCCGTCGTCCTGGCGACAATTCTGCTGAAGCTGCGGAACAAAAGATACCGCGCCCTGTGCGCGGAGGAGGAGCGCGACGAGGACGGGGACGGCGTCCCCGACGTGTACGAGCAGGACCTGCCCGCGTACCACCTGCGGATGGCGGAGATCCTTGAGCGAAAGGCCGCAGAACACCGCAGGCTCGCCCGTCTGGCCGGGGGCGACGGCACGGACGACGCGGGCTGAGGCATGATCTGACGGAACGACAACGACATTGACGACGGAGGACGCGATGAGCGCAGCCCACGACGACGAGGGGCGCAGCCTCGGGCAGTTGTTCGCCTCCGCCACGGCGGATGTCTCCGCCCTGGTGCACGACGAGATCGCCCTCGTCAAGGTGGAACTGCGGCAGGACGTGAAGCGGGCGCTGTTCGGCAGCGGCGCGATCGTCGGGGCGCTGGCCCTGGCGCTGTTCGCCGTACCGATGTTCAGCATGGCCGCCGCCTACGGGATCCACGCGCTCGGGATCACCCTGGGGTGGTCGTTCCTCATCGTCGCGGGCGCGTACGTGCTGATCGCCGCGCTGCTCGGGCTGCTCGCGATCGGCCGCTTCAAGAAGGTGAAGAAGCCGGAGCGTTCGATCGAGTCGGCCAAGCAGACCGCGGCGGTGATGAAGAAGGCCAAGCCGCACCCGCGCGAGCTGGAGCCGGGCACCAGCCTGGAGAAGGCCGCCGCCAGGAGCACGTCCAAGGACGCGTCCAAGGGCACCTCCAAGGAGGCCGTCGCCGTACGGGATTCGGCCGTCGGTTCCGCGACCGGTTCGACCAAAGCGTCCGACCTGAAGATGTGACACTCTCTCCACCATGAGGGACTCCGGCGGGTCGGGAAGCGGATCGTCACACGAATCGGGCGGCGGTGCCCGTACGGGCGGCGGGCAGGTGCCGCGCCTCGACGGGCCGTGGACCCACCGCGACGTGGCCGCCAACGGCGCCCGCTTCCACATCGCCGAGATGGGCGACGGCCCGCTCGTCCTGCTGCTGCACGGCTTCCCGCAGTTCTGGTGGACCTGGCGACACCAGCTGCCCGCGCTCGCCGAGGCCGGATTCCGCGCGGTGGCGATGGACCTGCGCGGCGTCGGCGGCAGCGACCGCACCCCACGCGGCTACGACGCGGGCAATCTCGCCCTCGACGTCACCGGCGTGATCCGCTCCCTCGGCGAGCCGGACGCGGCGCTCGTCGGCCACGACCTGGGCGGCTACCTGGCGTGGACGGCCGCGACGATGCGGCCGAAGCTGGTGCGCCGGCTGGCCGTGGAGTCGATGCCGCACCCGCGCCGCTGGCGCAGCGCCATGCTGACCGATCTGCGGCAGAGCCGCTCCGGCGGCTACATCTGGGGCTTCCAGTCGCCGTGGCTGCCGGAACGTCACCTGGTCGCGGACGACGCGGAGATGGTCGGCCGGCTGATCCACGAGTGGTCGGGGCCGCGGCTGCCCGACGACGAGGCCGTGGACGTCTACCGGCGCGCGATGCAGATCCCGTCCACGGCGCATTGCGCGGTCGAGCCGTACCGCTGGATGGTGCGGTCGATGGCGCGGCCGGACGGTATCCAGTTCAACCGCCGGATGAAGCGGCCGATCCGGGTGCCCACCCTGCATCTGCACGGCTCGCTCGACCCGGTGATGCGCAGCCGCAGCGCGGCGGGCAGCGGGGAGTACGTCGAGGCCCCGTACCGCTGGCGGCTCTTCGACGGCCTGGGGCACTTCCCGCACGAGGAGGACCCGGCCGCATTCTCCGCCGAGCTGATCAACTGGCTGAAGGATCCCGAGCCCGACCGCTGAGCCGGACGCACCGCCCTGCACCACCCCCGGCGCCACCCCCCGGCACCACCCCGGGCGCCGCACCCCGCACCTCCCCGCACGGCCGTCACACGGGAGTCATCCGGCGGTCATACGATCTGCATAATGCCGGGCGCATACGCCAACCGAGCGACCGACAGGCGATTACCGACCAAGGGCTGCGGGCACTTAGCTTCGTATGGGTTGGACGCACGACTACCGTGACGTGTCACGCGATCGCCGCAGCACCGCCGCCGCCGTCAACCGCGCGGCACCCCTGGCCGTACTCCCCCCGGGGGAGCGCCAGATCGGAATCCCGCGCATCCTCCGGCGGCGCGCCCGCTGGGTCGGCGCCCGGCTGCGGCACACCAGGGCCGAGTGAGCACCAGGCCGATCGAGTACCGGGCCGAATGAGCACCGGGGACGCGTCCCCGGCCGTACCCCCGGCCGTACGCCTCACAGTGCGCAGTTCTGCGTGTCCACCTGCTGGTCGGCCGCCTTGCCCGCGCTGATGTCGGGGCGGATCTCGTCGGCGGTGAGCGCGTAGCCGGTGTTGGAGTCGTCCAGCGACTTGGCGAACACCACGCCCGCGACCTGCCCGTTCGGGGTGAGCAGCGGCCCGCCGGAGTTGCCCTGGCGGACGGTCGCGTACAGCGAGTAGACGTCGCGGTGGACGGTGCCCCGGTGGTAGATGTCCGGGCCGTTGGCCTCGATACGGCCGCGGACGCGGGCGGCGCGTACGTCGAAGGCGCCGTTCTCGGGGAAGCCGGCCACGATGGCGTCGGCGCGGGACTGTACGTCGCCGCTGGTGAAGTCCAGCGAGGGCGCGTTCAGATGCGGCACGGCCAGCACCGCGATGTCGCGCTGCCAGTCGTAGAGCACCACACGGGCGTCGTAGAGGCGGCCCTTGCCGCCGATCTGCACGGTGGGCTCGGAGACGCCGCCGACGACGTGCGCATTGGTCATCACACGGTCCTTGGCGAAGACGAAGCCGGACCCCTCGAGGACCTTGCCGCAGCCGGACGCGGTGCCGACCACCTTCACGATGCTGCGGCGGGCGTCGGTGACGACGGCGCTGTGCACGAGATTCGGGTCGGGCGCGGGCACCGAGGTGATCGGTTCGCTGCCGAACGGGCCGAAGACCTGCGGCAGCCCGTTCTGCGCCAGGGTGGAACTGAAGTCGGTGAACCAGGTGTCGGCCTCCTGCGGCACCACCCGGGAGACCCCGAGCAGCACCTTGGACGACCGCACCTCGCGGCCTATCGTCGGCAGCGCCGTGGTGGCCAGCGCGCTGCCGATCAGCCAGGCCACCAGCAGCATCGCCAACACATTGACCAGCGCGCCGCCGCCGGCGTCGATGGCCCGGGCCGGTGACCAGGTGATGCGCGTGCGGAGCTTGTTGCCCAGGTGCGTGGTGAACGCCTGCCCGACCGACGCGCACACGATCACGACCACCACGGCGGTGATCACCGCCGCCGAGCCGGGCGAGGCGCTGTCCGTCGCCTTGTCCCAGAACAGCGGCAGCAGATAGATCGCCGCGAGGCCGCCGCCGAGGAAGCCGATCACCGACATGATGCCGACGACGAAGCCCTGCCGGTAGCCGACCACGGCGAACCAGACGGCGGCGAGGATGAGCAGAAAGTCCAGCACGTTCACGGGGACACGGTCTCATGGCCGTCCGCCCCGGCGGCACCGTACGGCCCAGGTGACGGCCGCCACGACCGCGTCCACCACGGCACCGCCGCTATGCCAGCGGGACCTTGCGGTCGTGGTCCCAGGGCTGCTCCCAGCCCGCGAACTGCACGATCTTGTCGATCAGGCCCGCGGTGAAGCCCCAGACGAGCGCGCCCTCGACGAGGAAGGCCGGGCCGAGGAAGCCGCTGGGGTGCGCCAGCGTCGCGCGGTTGGCCGGATCGATGAAATCGGCGAGCGGCACCCGGAAGACCCGGGCGGTCTCCGCCGGGTCGACCACGCCGACCGGCGTCGGCCTGCGCCACCAGCCCACCACCGGGGTCACCACGAAACCGCTGACCGGGATGTAGAGCCGCGGCAGCACACCGAAGACCTGGACGCCCGACGGGTCGAGGCCGGTCTCCTCCTCGGCCTCGCGCAGCGCCGCGCGCACCGGCCCGTCGCCGTCCGGGTCGCCGTCCTCCGGGTCGAGGGCGCCGCCGGGGAAGGAGGACTGGCCGGCGTGCGAGCGCAAGGCGCGCGAGCGCTCGATCAGCAGCAGTTCCGGGCCGCGGTCGCCGTCCCCGAACAGGATCAGGACGGCCGACTGCCGCCCGCCGCCGTCCGGCGGCAGGAAGCGGCTGAGCTGCTCCGGCCGCACCCTGGCGACGGCGTCGGCCACCGGTGTCAGCCAGGACGGCAGCCCGGCGGCACTGATCTCGACCGCGCCGGTCCCGACGCCCCCGGTCCCGACCCCGCCGCCCGTACGGTTCGTACCGTTCGTACCGTTCCCGCTGGATACGGCGCCGGGCTCCGCGCCGGCCGGCCCCGTACCCGCCCCCCGAGCGTGCGTCATGAGGCCGCCAGCGGGGGTGCGGGCTGCCCCGGGTAGTCCGGCGGCGGCTTCAGGCGCTGGCCCGGGGCGCCGCCCTTCTCGTACTTGAGCAGCTTCTCGGCCTTCACCGGGTCCGTCTCGCCCTCGCCGTACGCCGGGCAGAGCGGGGCGATCGGGCAGGCGCCGCAGGCGGGCTTGCGGGCGTGGCAGATGCGGCGGCCGTGGAAGACGACGCGGTGCGAGAGCATCGTCCAGTCCGACGGCGGGAAGAGCCCGGCGACGTCCTCCTCGACCTTCACCGGGTCCTGCGACGTCGTCCAGCCGAAGCGGCGGGCGAGGCGGCCGAAGTGGGTGTCGACGGTGATGCCGGGGACGCCGAAGGCGTTGCCGAGAACGACATTGGCCGTCTTGCGGCCGACCCCGCGCAGCGTCACCAGATCCTCGAGAGTGCCCGGGACCTCGCCGTCGAACTTGTCCCGCAGGTCCGCCGACAGCGCCAGCACCGACTTCGCCTTGGCGCGGAAGAAGCCGGTCGGGCGCAGGATCTCCTCCAGCGCCTCCGGGTCGGCCACCGCCATGTCCTCGGGCGTCGGATACTTCGCGAACAGCGCGGGCGTCGTCTGATTCACCCGCAGGTCGGTGGTCTGCGCGGACAGCACCGTGGCGACCAGCAGCTGGAAGGGGTTCTCGAAGTCCAGCTCGGGGTGCGCGTACGGATACACCTCGGCCAGCTCACGGTTGATCCGCCGTGCCTGCCGCACCAGCCCGGTGTGCGTCTGCGCGACCTTCGCCTTCTTGACCGGCGCCCGCCCGCCGGCCCCGCTCGTACCATTCGTCGCCATGGCGGCAAGCCTACGGGGTGCCGCCGACACCGGGCCGCCGCTTGGGCTCGCGCGTCCGTGGCCCGCTCACGCCCCCGCCACCGTCTCCTCCACTGCCTCCGCCGCCTCCGCCACCATGCGCTCGGAGAGGTCCCACAGGCGGCGGGCGGCGCCCGGGTCGAGGGCGTAGCGGGCCACGCCCTGGAGCGGGGCGCCGCGCCGGTCCAGGACGGCGGCCTCGTTGCAGTCGGCGAAGTAACGGCCGCCGACGCCGTCCAGCAGCGGCGAGGTGGCGACGAGCACGGAGGTGGCGGCGCCCTGCTCGACGGTCTTGATCAATTCGGGCGGTACGGTGCCGCTGCCGCCCGTGTGGCGCTGGAGGTTGGTGTAGATGGCGCCGGGCATCACGGCGTTGGCGGTGATGCCGTCGGCCGCCCAGCGGCGGGTGGCCTCCACCGCGAACAGCACGTTCGCCGTCTTGGACTGGCCGTACGCCAGCCAGGGGTCGTAGCGGCGGAAGCGGAAGTCGACGTCGTCGAGGACGACCGGCGAGAGCATGTGCCCGGTGGAGCTGACCTGCACGATACGGGCGCCGCCCGCCGCCGCCAGCGCGCCGTGCAGCGCGGTGGTGAGGGCGAAGTGGCCGAGGTGGTTGGTGGCGAACTGCAGCTCGTGCCCCTGCGCGGTGTACTGCTCGGGACTGGCCATCACGCCCGCGTTGTTCACCAGCAGGTGCAGCGGGCCGCTCCAGGAGGCGGCGAAGCGGGCGACCGAGCCGGGGTCGGCCAGGTCCAGCGGCGCCACGAGGACGTCCCGGCCGCCGGTGCCCGCGTCGGTGCTCGCGGCGATGTCCTCGGCGACGCGTTTGCCGGCCGCCGTGTCCCGTACGGCCAGCGTGACCGCGGCGCCCGCACCGGCGAGCGCGCGGGCGGTCTCCACGCCGATGCCGGAGGAGCCGCCGGTCACGACGGCGCGGCGGCCGGTGAGGTCGATCCCGGCGACGACCTCGGCGGCGGTGCTGGCGAAGCCGAAGGGGGTGGTGATGAGGGTGCTCATGTGCTGCTTCCTTTGGTGCTTCCTTGCGGAGGTCGCGGAGAGGGCCAACGGCCACGGCCACGGCTACGGCTTGAGGAGCGCGTCCTGCGCGGTCGGCGGTGTGCCGTCGTGCCAGGGCAGGACCTTGCCGAACTGGACCAACTCGCCGTACTGCGCGGCGTCGACGCCCTCGGCGGTCACCAGGTCGAGTACGGCGCTCGCGGCGTCGGCGGGCGACTGGGCGCCGCTGTAGTCGCTGAACCAGGGGCGCGAGGTGGCGGTGTCCACCATGCCGGGGCAGACGGACGCGATCAGGGTGCCGTCGGCCAGGTCCCGCGTACGGCGTTCGGCGGCGACCGCCCGTACGGCGGCGACCTGGGCGACCTTGGAGGGGACGTTCAGCCACAGCGGCCAGCCCGCCTCCTGCGCCGTCCTGTTGTGCACGGCGGTGCGCCAGGACTCCACCGCGTACTCGACCTGGTCGAGGGTGGCGCCGTCGAACAGCGGGTGCAGCCGCGGGTCGAGGTGGCCGAGGGTGCCGAGGCCGCTGGCGACGACCAGCAACCGGCCACTGGGCCGCAGGACCGGGCCGAAGGAGCGCAGCACGGCGTGGGTCGCGCTGTTGGAGACGTCGATGAACTCGTCGGCGCGCTCCGCCTGCGAGTCGTCGGGCAGCACCCTGGCGACGGCGTTGGAGATCACGATGTCGACGCCCCCGTACGTGCCGCGCAGCTCGTCGGCGAGCGCGGCGACGGCGTCGGTGTCGGTGACGTCGAGGACCCGGCCCTCGACCCGGCTCACCGTGCCGGGCAGGCCCGCGACCTCGCGGGCGGCGTCGGTGACGCGCCCCGCGTTGCGGCCGGTGAGCAGGACGAGGTCGTCGGGGCCGAGCCGGGCGGCGAGACCTTCCACCAGGGCGCGGCCGAGACCTTGGTTGGCGCCCGTGACGAGGGCGATGCGTGAAGTGGTCATGCATATGACCGTAGGATCGGGCGATCCATGAGTCCAACGAATCTTCGGCATGGGTAATATGCTGAAACGTCATGGACTTCTCGGACGTCTCCCTCACCGCCCTGCGGGTCTTCCGCGCCGTCGCGGGCGAGGGCACCTTCACCGCCGCCGCGGCCTCGCTCGGCTACACCCAGTCCGCGGTCTCCCGGCAGATCGCCGCGCTGGAGCGCGCGGCGGGCGGACAGCTCCTGGAACGGCGGCGCGAGGGCGTACGGCTGACCCCGGCGGGGCGGGTGGTGCTGCGCCGGGCCGGCGCCGTGCTCGACGAGATCGACGCCGCCGCCCGCGAGCTGTCGGGGCTGCCCGCGGGGACCGCGACCGTACGCCTGGGCTGGCTGCCGTCCGCCGGTGCGGTGCTGCTCCCCCGGGTCCTGGCCGAACTGCGCCGCACCGAACCCGGTATCGAGGTGCTCACCCGCGAAGGGACCACCCCGGTGCTGGCCCGGGCGCTGCGGGCGGGCGCGCTCGACCTGGCGCTGCTGGCGTCGGCGCCGCCCTTCCGCCCGCCGGACGACGAGTCGCCCCCGATGGTGCTGCGCACGCTGACCGAGCGCGCCCTACTGCTGGCCGTCCCGGTGACGCATCCGCTCGCCCGGGGCGACTACGCCGATGTCGCTGACCTGCGCGGGCAGCGCTGGATCGCCGGTTCCACGACGGCCGACACCGGTCTGATGGGGGTGTGGCCCGGCCTCGACGAACGTCCGGAGATCGCCCATGTCGCCCGCGACTGGCTGGCCAAGCTCCGTCTCGTCGCCGCGGGCTGCGGCATCACGACCGTCGCCGCCTCGCTCGCCTCGGCCGCGCCCGAGGGCGTCCGCGTCCTGCCCGTCCGCGGCGGTCCCCAGGAGCTGCGCCGCCTGCTGCTGGCCCGCATGCCGGGTCCGCCCGCCGAGCCGGTCACCCGCGTCGCCGCCGCCGTCCGCGCGGCAGCGGTCGCCCTGGACGCGGAAACGCCCTGAGGGGCGGTCAGGGACGGGCCTGGTGGCGGATCGCGCCTACGGCGCGGTGTACATACGGGCCGGCGCTTCCGGGCGGCCGTACGACCGGGCTCGGCGTACGGCGTCGGCTCGGCGGCCCGGGTCAGGGACGGAGCCTGCCGTCCCCGGCCTCGGTACCGGTCACGGCTTCCGTCTCCGGCGCGGACCCGGCAGCGCTCCCGCCGGACCCGGCACCGTACGACGTACCGGCGGCGTACGACGTACCGGCGGCGTACGACGTACTGGCGGCGTACGAGCCCGTGACGACGCGGGACGCGTCCGCGGTACGGGCCGTGCCGCCGCGGCCGGTGAAGCCGCGGCCGACGACCGGGCCGGGCGGCAGGACGGCCAGTTCGTGCAGGAGTTGGCGCAGCCGCAGCAGCGGGCGGGTGACCGGCGGCAGCACGGTGCCCGCGGCGGGGAGCCGGGTCAGCAGCGCCGCGTCGGCGGTACGCAGGGCGCGGGCGACCTCGGGGGCAGGGCGGCCCTGTGGGACCGGGGCCAGCGCCAGCGCGGTCGCCGCGTGGCCGAGCGCGCGGCTGGCCTCCGCCAGGTGCGGCGCGGGCGCGAGGCCGGGCGAGCGGCGCGGGCCGAGCGCCAGGGCCCTGGTCTGCCGGGTGACGGCCGCGTAGAGGGTGAGCCGGTGCCGTACGAGGCGGGGGTCGTTGCCCCACACCAGGGGGCGGGTCAGCGGGCGGGCCACGAGGGCGAGTTGCTGGAGCCGGTGGTCGACGACGCGCGCCAGGGCGTCGAGGTCGGGGGCGGCGCCGTCCTGCCCGGCGGCCGGGGCGGGCCCGGTGCCGTCGTGCTCCAGGCGGGCGGCAGCGGCGTGCAACAGCTCGCCCAGGGCGGCGAAGTAACTGCCGCGTGCGGTGTTGACGGTGTCGCGGGTGCTGGTCGGCAGGACGACGAGGGCGACGCCGATGCCTATCGCGGCCCCTATGGCGGTCTCCTCCAGGCGCAGCATCAGCAGGCCGGCGGAGAATTCGTGGAGCTGGGTGTAGAGCTGCGACACCATGATCGTGACGAAGAAGATCATGGCGGCGTAGGAGAGACTGACCAGGTAGAAGCCGCAGGACATGCTCAGCACGATGACCGTGATCACCCACAGGGTGTGACCCGCGGTCAGGTGCGCGAGGCCGATACCGGCGCCCAGGCCGAGCAGGGTGCCGACGACGCGGTTGGCCGCCTTGATGAAGGTCTCCGAGCGGGTGGCGGTGCCGGTGAAGGCGATGAAGGCGGCGATCACCGCCCAGTAGTAACGGGCTTCGGACAGTTCGCGGCCGGCCACGATCGCCAGGGTGCCCGCGACGGCCACCTGGATCGCCTGCCGCGTGGTCAGCGACAGACCGCTCAGGCGCCGCCAGGCGCCGCGCGCCGACACCCCGCCCGCGACCGCCGCGGAGCCGGGCAGCCCGCCCATGGCGAGCGTGACGGCGGGCGCGAAGTCGGCGTCGCCGTCCGGCTCCAGGACCGGGTCCGGGCTCGGGTCCGGGTTCGGGTTCGGCTCCCCCGCGAATCCGTCACCTTGTGCGGCCTTGGCGGCGGCACCCTTACCGCCCTCCTTGTGCGTGATTTCGTCAACCGCGCCTTGACCCGTGTCCGCGTCGCGGCGGATCTCCCGGACCAGGACGGTGAACTCCCAGGCGGCGGTGGCCAGGTGATAGGCGAAGCAATCCGTGTCGGGTTCCGCGGGACCCGCCAAGGTGACGGCCCGGCCGTCGGAAGCGTCGCCGCCGTCCGGACCCGCGAGCCCCAGCAGATAGCGCGACCGCCGCTCGGCCGCCGCGTATTCGCTGCGCGCCAGGTGCGCGGCGATGGCCGCCGCCTCCGGCGCGAGCCGGCCGCCGGTGCCCGCCAGCGCGTCGGCGGCGGCCGCGACGGCGTCCACGGCCAGATGCGCGTCCAGCGTCCTGCGCCGCACCTCGGCGGCGGACCGGCCGGGCGGCAGGGTGCCGGGGTGTGCCGACCAGCCCTCGATGACCAGGGCCGTCTCGGCCAGCCGCAGCTGGCGGGAGTGCAGTTCGCGGCGCAGCCGCGCCAGCCGCCGCACGTCGTGCGGATCGGTCTCCAGCAGGTCGGCGCAGACCCTGGCCACCGCCCTGGCGCGGGCGCCGAAGGCGCGCCGGACGCGGGCCAGCGTGCGCTGCGGGTGGGCGCGCAGCACCGTGGTGGTCAGCAGCAGCACCCAGCCGGTGGCGATCGCGACGGCGACGATCAGGTCGGGGAGCTGGGAGAGCGTGGCATTGAGGAATGCCGCGAAGAAGTAGCCCATCCAGATCATGAAGCCGTAGAAGAAGTACGGCAGTCCGAAGCGGCGGATGTAGACCGCGACGAACATGACGGCGACGAACACCGCCAGCATCGCGTCCGTGTGCCCGGCGACGGCGACGCCGACGAGCATCCCGCTCCCGATCGCGACCGGGAAGAAGACGGCGGTGCGGATCTTCGGCAGCACCTGGGTGCCGTCCAGCGCCATCGAGCCCATCATCGCCATCACGGTGCCCAGCAGCATGCCGACGAGGGTGCCCTGCGCGCCCAGATGCGTGGCGCGGCCGTAGCCGTACTCCAGGGCCAGCGTGGTGCTCATGGCGACGGCGGCGCTGGACGCCTGACGGAGTCTTTGCAGGCCCGGGTCCGATCCGACGATACGGTCCCGGACCTCGCGCAACCGGCCGCTCGACCCCACCATGTCCCCCGCCCACCCGGCCTTTCCATACATCGGTATGATGCCGATATTAACACGTGCATCGTACCGATATCTGGAGTCAGCCGTGGACGCGACCTCTGCCGCGCTCGATGTGATCGAGCACCAGGCCGCCGTGCTCGTCAGGAATTTCGAGCTGCTGTACCGGCGCACCGACATCCACGACGATCTGGACCGGGCGGAGTATCTGCTGCTGCGCACCCTGGCCGAGTCGGGGCCGCAGGACATCAATTCGCTGGCCGCCGCCCTCGGTCTTGACCCGTCCACGGCGGGCCGGCAGGTCGCCGCGCTCCAGGGCCTCGGCCTGGTCGCCCGCTCCCCCGCCCCCACCGACCGGCGGCGCAGCATCATCACGCCGACCGGTGAGGGCCTGCGGCGGATGGAAGAGGTGCGCGTCCGGCGCGCGGAGAGCCTGGCCGGGCTGCTGGAGGGCTGGAGCGAGGAGGAACGGCACACGCTGGGCGTGATGTTCACCAAGTACAACCGGTCGGTGGCCGAGCGCTTCCTGACCGCGGCGCCCGCACCCGAGCCGGCCGGAGCCCGATGACCCGGTAACTCGGTAACCCGATAACCCGGCAATTCGGCGACGGGGAGATTTCATACGGGGTCCGTACGGCCGTACGCGGGAGGCTCGCTCCGACGCGACAGCGGCTATGTTGTTCGCTCATAGCGGAATCCGGCTCCACGGCCACCCATTCGGCCGTTCCTGAGCCGTTTCCGCACCCCGAACAGACCACCGATCGGACCCCCGGAGCACGGCTACGGGCCTGGATAAGACATCCTTGTGATTGATCGCACTGTTTGAGACGTCATGCATCATGGGGACATCCCAGCGATGTCGACAAGGAGAGAGCTCGTGGACGACGTTCTGCGCCGTGCCCCGCTTTTCGCGGCGCTCGACGACGAGCAGGCCGCTGAACTGCGCGCCTCCATGACGGAGGTCACGCTCGCGCGTGGCGACTCGCTGTTCCACGAGGGTGACCCCGGGGACCGGCTGTACGTCGTCACCGAAGGCAAGGTCAAGCTGCACCGCACCTCGCCCGACGGCCGGGAGAACATGCTGGCCGTCGTCGGCCCCGGCGAACTGATCGGTGAGCTGTCGCTCTTCGACCCCGGACCGCGTACCGCCACCGCCACCGCGCTGACCGAGCTGAAGCTGCTCGGGCTGGGCCACGGCGACCTCCAGCCCTGGCTGAACGTCCGGCCCGAGGTCTCCACCGCGCTGCTGCGCGCCGTCGCGCGCCGCCTGCGCCGCACCAACGACGTCATGTCCGACCTGGTCTTCTCCGACGTGCCCGGCCGCGTCGCCAAGGCCCTGCTCGACCTCTCGCGGCGCTTCGGCGTGCAGTCGGAGGAGGGCATCCATGTGGTGCACGACCTGACGCAGGAAGAGCTGGCGCAGCTCGTCGGCGCCTCCCGCGAGACGGTCAACAAGGCCCTCGCGGACTTCGCCGGGCGCGGCTGGCTCCGGCTGGAGGCCCGCGCGGTGATCCTGCTGGACGTGGAGCGGCTGGCCAAGCGCTCCCGCTGACCCGCGGCCGTACCGCCGCACTCCGGCACGCGCCGCACACCGCTTCGAAGGCCCCCGCCCGGCACCGTCCGGGCGGGGGCCTTCGCGTTCTCCGGCCGTAGGTCCGCCCTGCCCCGGGCGGCGCCGCTTACCAGGCCAGCTGGGCGATCTCGTCCGCCACGGCCGCGCAGGCCGCCGTCGAGGGGTCGATCAGCGGGAAGTGCCCGGTGCCGGGCAGCCACGCGGCCACGACCTCCTCCCCCGCGACCGCCGACGCACGCGCGAAAGCCTCGCTGACCTGCGGCGGAACCACATTGTCAGTGGTGCCGTGCACGATGGTCGTGGCGATTCCGGTGGGCAGCAGCGCGGCGGGGTCGGCGTCCGGCAGGCGTGCCGTCAGTTCGTCGGCGCCGCCCAGCAGGTCGACGACCGCGCCCGAGCAGACACCCAGCCGGATCGCCGAGGCGAAATCGGCGATCGGGGCGAGAGCCACGACGCCGCGCACGGGGGAAGGAGTGGCGCGATGCCAGGGGGATTCCGGGGACAGGACATGACGGGCGGCGGCCCACAGCGCGAGATGACCACCCGCGCTGTGGCCGGTCAGCACGGTGCGGCGGGGGTCGACGGCCTCGGCGCCCAGCGCCGTCACGGCGAGCGCGGGCAGGGCGTCGACGGCGGCGGCCACGTCGTCGAAGGTCTCGGGCCACCGCCCGGCCGGTGGCAGCGGCTCCGCCTGGGCGGGTGCGGCGGCGTCGTGCGCCGGCTCGGACGGCTGCTGCGGGAGGCGGTCCCGCGGGTCCCGCGGGCCGTCCGCCGTGCCGGGGGCGGGGCCGCGGCGGTATTCGACGGAGGCGACGGCGTAGCCGTGCGTGGCCAGGTGCGCCGCGAGCGGCGAGACATGGGTCCGGTCGTGGGCGGCGCGCCAGGCGCCGCCGTGGAAGAGCACGACCAGCGGCGCCGGCCGGCCGGCGGGGGCGCCGGGCGCGGGGGCGGGCCGGTAGAAGTCGATCAGCTGGTCGGGGTGGTCGCCGTAGGACGCCGTGGCGTCCGGCGGCACCGGAGCGTGGCCGAACGCCGACGCCTCCTCGGCCGCCGCCCGTCGCCCGGGGGCGGCATCGGCTGCGGGCGGGGACGTGGAGGGGTCGGCAGCGGACATCGGTTAAGCGGTCCCTTCGGAGGCGTCGAGCGATTCGGATTCCCGCGGTACGGCTTCCTGCGGTACGGATTCCTGGGGTACGGCTTCCCGCCGTACGGAGGACGACGGTACGTCCACGGGTGCGGCGGCCTGGGCGCGCGGCAGGGCGGAGGCACCGTCGCCCAAGCCCGCGGGATCCGCGCCGGAGGCGCCCGCGCCGAGGACATCGGCCAGCACACGCACGGCGCGCAGGGCGTCCGCGTAACGGGTGTAGAGCGGGGTGAAGCCGAAGCGCAGCACGTCGGGCCGACGGTAGTCGCCGACGATGCCGCGAGCCGTCAGTTCGCGCATCACCTCGCCCGCCCCCGCGCAGCGCAGCGAGACCTGGCTGCCGCGCTCCTGGTGGGCGGCCGGGGTGACCGACTCGGCCCGCCCCGGCGGCAGCAGCGCGGCCACGCAGTCCAGGAAGAAGTCGGTCAGCGCCAGGCTCTTGGCCCGCACATCGGCGACGGCTACGCCGTCCCAGACGTCGAGGGCAGCGTCCAGCGCGAGCAGCGAGAGGATCTCGGGGGTGCCGACACGCCCGCGCGGGGCGCCGTCCGCCGGCGCGTAGTCCGGCGCCATGCCGAATGGGTCGGCGTGCGAATTCCAGCCCGGCAGCGGCGAGTCGAAGCGCGGCTGGAGTTCGCGCCGCACATAGAGGTACGCGGGCGCGCCCGGTCCGCCGTTGAGGTACTTGTACGTGCAGCCGACCGCGAGGTCCACGCCGGCCGCGTCCAGGCCGACGGGCAGCGCGCCCGCGCTGTGGCACAGGTCCCAGACGGCGAGGGCGCCCGCGGCGTGCAGCGCGGCGGTGACGGCGGGCAGGTCGTGCAGCCGTCCGGTGCGGTAGTCGACGTGGTTGACCAGCGCCACCGCCGTCCGTTCACCGGCCGCCTCGGCGATGCCGGCGGCCGGGACGGCGCGGACGGTGTGGCCGGTCAGCCGGGCGGCGGAGGCGGCGATGTAGCCGTCGGTGGGGAAGGTGGCCGCGTCCACCAGGATCTCGGTGCGGTCGGCGGGTGCCATCCGCACGGCGGCGACCAGGGCCTTGAAGACGTTCACGCTGGTCGAGTCGCCGACCACGATCTGTCCGGGCGCGGCGCCCACCAGCGGGGCGATCCGGTCGCCGATCCGTTCCGGCGCCGTCCACCAGCCGCTCTCGTCCCAGGAGCGGATGCGCAGTTCGCCCCACTCGCGGGTGACGACGTCGGCCAGCCGGGGCAGCACGCCCGCGGACAGCGCGCCGAGCGAATTGCCGTCCAGGTAGACGGCGTCGTCGAGCACGAAGCGGTCGCGGACGGCGGCCAGCGGGTCGGCCGCGTCCAGCGCGGCGGCGCGGGCGGCGAGGTCGTCCGCGGCGGCCGGGGTCCCGGGATCCGGCGTCCCGGAATCCGGCTGGGCCCGCGCGGTCCGCGCGGAAGTCGGCTCAGACATGGCTGCGGGCCGTCCACAGCTCGGGAAAGACGTTCTTCGTGGCCCGCTTCTCCAGCCAGGCCACCCCCGCGGAGCCGCCGGTGCCGGCCTTGGCGCCCATCGCGCGGCGGGTGGCGACGAGATGGTCGTTGCGCCAGCGCCAGACGAGTTCGGCGACGTCCGTGAGGGCCTCGCCGAGGCGGATCAGGTCCGAGTCCTGGTCGGCGTCGGCGTAGACGTGCTGCCAGGCGCTCTCGACCTCCGGGTGCGGCTCGTAACGCAGCGCCGGGTCGCGGTCCAGCACCTCGTCGGGCACCGCGTAGCCGCGGCGGGAGAGCAGCCGCAGCACCTCGTCGTAGAGGCTGGGCTCGGTGAGCGCCTTCTCCAGCTCGGCGTGCGCGCCGGGCGTGCCGCGGTGCGGCACGAGCATGGAGGCGGATTTGTCGCCGAGCAGGAATTCCAGCCGCCGGTACATCGCCGACTGGAAGCCGGAGCCCTCGCCGAGGGCGGACCGGTAGGCGTTGAACTGGGCGGGGGTGAGGTGCGCGATCGGCTTCCAGGACGCGTTCAGCGACTCCAGCTCTGGCAGGCTGCGCCGGAGCGCCGCCATCGCCGTGGGCAGGTCGTCCTCGCGGAGCGCGGCCGCCGCCGTGGTCCATTCGTGGACCAGCAGGGTGAACCACAGCTCCATCACCTGTGTGGTGACCAGGAAGGCCATTTCGCCGGGCTCGTCGGACAACGGGTGCTGCAAGTGGGTCAGGACGGACGCCTGGACGTAGTCCTCGTACGGTGTGCTGCCCTCGAACGAGAGGTTCGGGGTCGCCGCCTCTTCGGTCGGTGCGTCGGACATGGTGTTACCTCCAGAAGGGACCCGGGGTCACCGGGCTACGCCGCGATCATCTGCGGTGCGGCCGGATCCGGCAAGGCCCGAAGGAGGTGACACGCGGCTGCTGTCGGCGGCCGTCGGGAGCCGCCGTCCCGTCCGGCGCGGGTCAGGCGACGTGCGGGCCGCCGACGTACCTGCCCCGTCCGTCGTAGGGCCATTCGTTGGCCTTGCAGCCGTTGAGGCCCTTGATCTGCTGCATCATCACGGGGGCGAACCGGCCGGGACCGGGGCACGCCTCGTGGCCGTGACCGATGCGGTGGCCGACCTCGTGGTTGATGATCAGGGCGCGGTAGCCCTCGATCGGGCCCGTGAATTCCGGCGAGCCGAGCATCCAGCGCTTGAGGTTGACGACGACGGTGGAGCCGACGTCGCAGTTGACCTCGCCGCGGGTGAGCAGTCCCGCGGCGCCGCAGATGGCGTCGACGGTGTTCGGGGTGGCGATCTTGACCACGAAGTCGGCGCGGCCGGAGGAAACGAGCTGGAAGCCGTCGTGCCCGTCCGCGGTCCAGCCGCGCGGGTCGGCGAGGATGTCGGCGATCTCGTGGGCGGCGTCGCTCGCGGACAGGTCGATACCGCCCTCGACCTCGACCTTGTAGCGGCGGATCGTGCCGTGCCCGGACGCCTTGCCGTTGGCGTCGGCGGTGCTGAAGCGGCCGGAGCCGGAGACCGGGACCGAGGCCGGGGCCGCCTTGTGGGTCGTGGTCGGCGTCGCGGTGGGTGTCGCGGTGGGTGTGCGGTGCGGGGTGGACGGCGAGGCGGGCGGGGTGGTGCCCGCCGGGTCGCCGCTGCCGTCGCCGCTGCCCTTGCCGTCACCTTTGCCGTCGCTCGTACCGTCGGCACCGGCGCCATTGCGGTCGCCCGCGGGGCCGGTGCTCGCGGTGAGGCCGTGGTCGATGGCGGCGGCGGAGTCGGCGTTCCTGCCGTGCTGCCAGGCGGCGAGGCCGACTCCCGCGGTGACCATGATCAGCGTGACGGCCATGACCGGTACGGCGAAGGCCGCACGCCTCTTCGCCCGGCGTCGGCCCTGCTGACGGCGTCGCTGTGCCAAGACTCCCCCTGCGCCTGTGCAGCGATCACCGGGACCCGGCCCCCCGGCCGGTCGCGCCCGTGCTGCGTGTGAACAACACGGAGCAGAATCGCACACCAGTACGGGAGCAGGAACGGTGGGCCGCCGTTGTGGCAGGACTGCGACATTCCGCGTTCCCGCTGGTGGGACGCGCGTGAACGCGGAATGTCGGCCGGGTGGCCGGAGGGCGCCGGCGCCCGGGCCAGGGGCGTCCGGGTCAGCTCAGCGTGTCGGCGGCCGTCGGCGAGCTGTCCCGCAGGAAGACCGTGCAGCGCTCGTACTCGTCCTGCTCGCCGATCGCCTGGGCGGCGCGGGCCAGCGCGTGCAGGGCCCGCAGGAAGCCGCGGTTCGGCTCGTGCTCGAACGGCACGGGCCCGTGCCCCTTCCAGCCCGCGCGCCGCAGCGCGTCCAGGCCGCGGTGGTAGCCGGTACGGGCGTAGGCGTACGACTCCACGACGCGGCCGGCCTCGAAGGCGTCGTCGGAGAGCTGCGCCCAGACCAGCGAGGAGGCCGGGTACTTGGCCGCGACCTCGGCGGGCGCGGTGCCGGAGGCGAGCAGCTCGCGCGGCTCCGGGTCGTCGGGCAGATGGGTCGGGGCGGGTCCCCCGAGCAGGTTCTCGTTGATGGCCATGGGTTCCAGTCTGCCCGAGCCGGGACGGGAAAGGCCCCCGGCAGTTGCCGGGGGCCGCATCCGTGACACGCCCCGGGGGCGCGTGACGCGTTACTTCCGCTTGTTGCCCGCCGACCGCAGGTTCTCGGCGGCGACGACGACGCGCGCGGCCATGCCCGCCTCGGCGGCCTTGCCCCACACGCGCGGGTCGTAGGTCTTCTTGTTGCCGACCTCGCCGTCGACCTTCAGCACACCGTCGTAGTTGCGGAACATGTGGTCCGCGACCGGCCGGGTGAAGGCGTACTGCAGGTCGGTGTCGATGTTCATCTTGACGACGCCGTTCTCCAGCGCCTCGTTGATCTCCTCCAGCGTGGAGCCGGAGCCGCCGTGGAAGACGAAGTCGAAGGCGTTGGCCTTGCCGTACTTCTGGGCGACCGCGTCCTGCAGCTCCTTGAGGATCGCCGGACGCAGCACCACGTTGCCCGGCTTGTAGACGCCGTGGACGTTGCCGAAGGAGGCGGCCAGCAGGTAGCGGCCCTGCTCGCCCAGGCCCACGGCCTCGACCGTACGGAAGGCGTCGTCCACCGTGGTGTAGAGGTTGTCGTTGATCTCGTGCGAGACGCCGTCCTCCTCACCGCCGGTCGGGGTGATCTCCATCTCCAGGATGATCTTGGCCTTGACTGCCTCGGCCAGCAGTTCCTTGGCGATGGCGAGGTTGTCGTCCAGGTTCTCGGCGGAGCCGTCCCACATGTGGGACTGGAACAGCGGGTCGCGGCCCGCGGCCACCCGCTCCTGCGAGACCTTCAGCAGCGGGCGCACATACGCGTCCAGCTTGTCCTTCGGACAGTGGTCGGTGTGCAGCGCGACCGTGACCGGGTACTTCTCGGCCACGATGTGCGCGAACTCGGCGAGCGCGACCGCACCCGTCACCATGTCCTTGTTGTACTGCCCGCCCAGGAACTCCGCACCACCGGTGGAGATCTGGATGATGCCGTCGCTCTCCGCCTCGGCGAGGCCGCGCAGCGCGGCATGCAGGGTCTGCGACGAGGTGACGTTGATGGCCGGGTAGGCGAACTTGCCTGCCTTCGCCCGGTCGAGCATCTCGCTGTAGACCTCGGGGGTTGCGATGGGCATCGTGTCCGCTCCTCATGATCTGCGGGTGGTCCTGCTGCGGCCGTGCTGGCCTGACTGGCGTGGCGACGTCATCGTCGCCCCCATCCTCCCAGACTCGAACGGATACACCACCTCCGCGTACAAGGGGTGGACGCCGGACGTACGACGGCCTCCGGAGTGTTTCACGTGGAACACTCCGGAGGCCGGAAAACCGCAGGTCAGGACCCGCCGCGGAACGCGGTGTCAGCGCCCGGTCACGCCGGTCGTGCCTGTCACACCGATCACGCCGGTCATGCCTGTCGCACCGGTCATGCCGGTCACGCCAGGCCGAGGTCGTCCAGCGAGTACGCGGCCAGATACGGCAGCCCGGCGTCGGCGACCGCGCCCGCGGCGCCGCGGTCCACGATGACGGCGACGGCCACCACCTCGCCGCCCGCCTCCCGGACCGCCTCGACCGCGGTCAGCGGCGACCCGCCGGTGGTCGAGGTGTCCTCGACCACCAGCACCCGGCGGCCCTTGACCTCGGTGCCCTCGATACGGCGCTGCAGCCCGTGCGCCTTGTTCGCCTTGCGGACCACGAACGCGTCCAGCCGCTGCCCGCGCGCCGCGGCGGCGTGCAGCATCGAGGTGGCGACCGGGTCGGCGCCGAGCGTCAGCCCGCCCACCGCGTCGAAGTCCAGCTCGGCGGTCAGGTCGAGCATCACCTGACCGGCGAGCGGCGCGGCCTCACCGTCCAGGGTGATCCGGCGCAGATCGACGTAGAAGTCGGCCTCCAGGCCGGAGGAAAGGGTCACCTTGCCGTGCACCACGGCCTTGTCCTTGATCTGCCGCAGCAGCGCGTCACGCGTCTGGTCACTCATGCCGACCAGTATCGCGTGCCGCCCCTCCCGGTCCCTCCGGGCCGGACCTCAGAGCCGGGCCGGACCTCCGGGCCGCTCCTCCCGGGGGTGGGTGCCGCTCAGCCGATCCGCTCCCACGACCACACGGTGCTGATCTCCAGCGGGTCGATCGGCGTGACCAGGCGCGGCAGGGTGTTGAGGCCGTTCGGCGGGCCGGACTGCGGCTCGACGCAGACGGCCTCCGGCTGCTCGGTGTAGACCACCGCCCACTCGGCGGCACTGTTCACCCGGACCTTCATCTCGGCCGGCCAGGTCAGCGTGACGTCCACGCCGTCCGGCATGCCGAAGCAGTCGTCCCAGGGTCCGGGCACGGGGTCGATGCGGTTGCCGTTCGGCAGGTGGTTGTCGCCGCGCTCCTCCTGCCAGGCGGCGCTGAAGGCCAACTCGACGTCCTGGCCGCCCTGCCCGAGGTTGCGCAGCCACCACGGGTGCCAGCCGGCCTGCGCCGGGAAGGAGTCGCCGTCGGCGGCGGCCTCCACGCTGAGCGTCAGCTTCACCGACTGCGGGGCCAGCTCGACGGTGTGGGTGACCCGGCCGGGGTAAGGCCAGGGCTCGGCGAGGTCGAAGTAGTACGCGGCGGTGGTCCCGGTCGTGGGCGCGGCCTCCCGCCAGGCGGTGTGCCGGCCGGTGCCGTGGATGGCGTGCGGCGGGGCGTCGACCGGGAGTTGGTGGGTGACGCCGCCGTTGCGGAACACCCCGTTCTCCGTACGGCCGCACCACGGCACCATCAGGAAGGCGCCGAATTTGTCGCCCTGGCGCAGGAGTTCGGTCCCGCCGACCTTCAGCGAGGCGATCCGGCAGCCCTGGTCGGGGCGCAAGGTCAGTTCGGCGTCGCCCGCCGTCAGCTTCGTCTCGTTGGACACCCCACGAGGGTAACCGGGCCGTGTCACCTGCGGCGGCGCAGGACCCGCCCGACGACGACGGCCGACGCGACGAGCGCGGCGGCGGCGGGCGCGGCCCAGCGCAGGGTGGCCGCGGCGGACGCCGAGTCCGGCGCGGGCACCGGGGCGTACCGGCCGCGCGGCGGCGCGTGGTCGACCTCCTCGGCGCTGCGGCCGATCATCGTGCGGCGGGCGTGCGCGGCCTCGGCGGGCGGCACGAGGTCGTCCAGCGCGGCGGCGCTCTCGGGGACCTCCACCTCCACCTCGACCAGGTCGAAGTCGTCCATCTCGGCGGACGGTACGGGCTCGCCTAGGTCGTCGACGACGTCGGCCTCGGGCTCCGGCTCCCGCTCGTCGGGGGTGAGGTCGAGGTCGGAGACGCGAGCGGTGTCCGTGTCCGTGTCAGGGGTGCCGCCGTCCGGCAGGTCGGCCAGATCGACCAGGTCGGCCTCCTCGGCGGGGAGCGGCTCGTCCGCGAGGTCCACGTCCTCGGCGGCCTCGGCACCGTCCGGGGCCCCGGGACCGTCCTGCGCGTCCTCGCCCGCCGCCACGGCCGCCACACCCGCGCGCGGGTCCAGCGCGGCCTCGCCCGTCACCGTCGCCCCGGCCGCGTCGACGGGACCGCCGTCCGGGTCTCCGTCCGCGTCAGCGGCCTCCCCCGGCGCGCGCTCCGCCAATTCCGCGGCGAAACGGTCCAGCAGCCGCCGTACGGCCGACTCCACGACGTCCGGCTCGTACGACGCGAGGCGCCCCTCGGCCTGCGCCGCGCCGCGGAAGGTCAGCAGCGCGCCCGGCTCCGGCCGGGTGGCCTCGGCCACCGCGATCTCCAGCGTGGCCTTCACCGCGCCCGTACCCCGTACCTCGGTGCCGCTCGCCTCGGCCGCGAAGGGCGAGGCCGTACCGGAGACGCGGACCGTACCGCGGTAGGTGATCGTCGAGCCGCCGACGCGCAGCCGCAGCCGGCCCGCGGCGCCCGCCCCGTCGTCCGAGGCGGCGTCGGAGCCGGAGCCGGAGCCGGAATCCGGCTGCCAGCCGGGCAGGCTCGCGGTCACGAGCGCGGGGTCGCGCAGGGCGTGACCGATACGGGCGGGGCTGACCGGGACGAAGACCTCGTGCTCCATGCGCCGGAGCCTACCCACCGGGGACGCGGCAAGCAGTCGTACGAGAGGAACTTTTTACGGCTCCCGGGCCCCTCATGGAGGCCCCGCATCACGAGGCCCGCGTCACGACACGCGCGGTCGCAGCAGCGTCGAGGCGGGCAGCGACTCCTCCGGGCGGCTCGGCAGCGGCGCCCGCGCGGCCTCGCGCAGCAGCGCCGGGGTCAGCCAGAGCCCGGACGGCGGGTGCACCGGAAGGGCGACCTGGGGGCGGTCGAGCCCGGCCAGGACGAAACCCCAGTTCGTGGTGGACGGCGACGCCGCGCCCGACCAGCGGTCGGGCCCGGGCCGCTCCCCGCACTCCCGGCCGTCGATCCAGTACGGCGCCGTCCGCAGTCCGACCGCCCGCAGCGTCGCGTCGATGGTCCAGAAGGTGTGCGTCGACTCGCTGGGCGTCCCCGCGTGCACCGCGAGCCGCCCGCCGGGCGCCAGGGTGCGCGCGGCCAGCCCGTAGAACTCCTCCGAGTACAGCTTGGCGCTGCGCGATATCCCGGGGTCGGGGAGGTCGGCGATCACCACGTCGTACGGTCCGCGGCGCCGGCCGCGCAGCCAGTCGAAGGCATCGGCCGTGACGGCGGTGACGCGCGGGTCCTCGAACGCGTGCTTGTTGAGGGCGGCGAGGCCCGGGTCGGTACGGGCGAGGCGGACGAGTTCGTCGTCGAGGTCGACGACGGTGACGGAGCGGACCCCGCGGTAGCGCAGCGTCTCGCGCAGGGCGAGGCCGTCGCCGCCGCCGAGGATCAGGACGCGGCCGTGCGGGCCGTTCATCGCGGGGTGCACCAGCGCCTGGTGGTAGCGGAATTCGTCGGTGCCGCACACCCGGAGCCTGCCGTCCAGAAAGAGTTGCAGCGGCGCGCGTGTCCCGCCGCCCCCGGTGAGCACGATCTCCTGCACCCCGGTCTGCTCGGCGACCCGTACCTGGCCGCCGTACACCGCGTGCCGCGCCGCCGCCTCGAACGGTCCCGCGGCGGCAGCGGCGGCGCCCAGGACGGCGAGCACCGAGACGTTCGCGGCCAGCAGCCACCACCGGGTGCGGGCCGACAGGTCGTCGCGGAAGAGCCACAGCACGGTCGCGCCGCCGGCCGCCGCGTTGACCACGCCCGTGGCCAGCGCGCCCGTCAACTGCCCGAAGTGCGGCAGCAGGAGGAAGGGGAAGGCCAGGCCGCCGACCAGGGCGCCCACGTAGTCGGCGGCGAAGAGGTCGGCGACGGCGCCGCCCGCGTCCTGCCGCCTGATCCGCTGCACGAGCGTCATCAGCAGCGGGACCTCCGCGCCGATCAGCACACCGATCGCGAAGGCGCAGCCGATCATCGCGAGCCGGGCCTGCCCGGCCCAGGCGAAGCAGGCGTACAGCGCCATCACCGACAGCCCGCCGACCAGCGCGAGCGCCGTCTCGACGGCGGCGAAGCCGGCCGCGGCGCGCACCCGCAGCCGTTTGGCCAGCAGCGAGCCGCAGCCCATCGCGAAGACCATCACGGAGAGGATGACCGACGCCTGGGTGACGGAGTCGCCCACCAAATAGGAGGCGAGCGCGACGAGTTCGAGTTCGTAGACCAGACCGCAGGCGGCGCAGACGAAGACGGCGGCGAGTACCAGCGCGCGGGCCGCGCCCGCGGCCACGGGAAGCCGCAGGTCATAAGGTGCCGCGGGGCGGCCTGGCTGGTCGATCATGAGTGCACGCTATGTCAGTCCGCTGCCGTCACAAGTCACCCACAGGGGTGTAATCACGGGCGGTTGACGGCGCTTTCGCGGACGGGACCGGCGCACGGAGGTACGGGCCCGGCGCACGGATCGGACGCTCCGCCGTCCCGTCGCGGGAGTCCGGGCACGCCACCCTCCCGTCGCTGGAGTCCGGGCGCCTCACGGCAGGGCGTTGACCCGGGTCCGTGTCGTCACCAGCCGGCCCTCCTGCGGATACGCGTGCCAGGTGCGCCACCGCACGCTGCCCTCGGCGCACTGCACGAGCATGGCCGTGAACGCGTGCGGATCGCCGGGAAAGGTCCCGGCCAGGCCGTTGGGGTGGTCGGCGACCAGCGCGAGCAACTCCTGGGCGCGGCCAGCGAAGGAGCCCTGCGACAGGGTCTCGATCCGCGCCGCGAACTCGTAGTCCCAGCCGCCTACGCGGCGCGCGACGCCGAACGGCAGCGGCGCCTGACTGCCCGGCAGGCACGCGACGGTCTCCGAACAGCCGCTGTCGCGCCCGGTGTCCACCAGCACCTGATGGGAGGCGCCGAGCAGCCGCATCTCGACCTTGGCCCGCAGTCCGCGCGCGTCGCCGACCTCGACGTCGAGCACGGCGAGCGCGGGCAGCGCGTCCTTCCCGAGACACCACGCGAGGTCGCCGGCGCGGGTGTCGGTGTAGGCGGTATGGAGGGTGGTGAGCATGGGTCGGCTCCGCAAGCACGCAGTGGATGTGATGGGCCGACCCGCGCCCGCATCCGGCGGAGTGGCGCGTCGGCTCGTGCCCACGTGGGGTCCGGTTGATCCAAGAGCAACCGAATCATGAAACACCTGCAGCGCTCAGCGTTTTTACCCTTCTGTGCGTACTTTCCATCCCATGGAGCGCTTACGGGCTCAGGTGTTCACCACGCCGTACCCGCACCGCTTCCGGGCGCGCCCGCGCACGCCGGCCGCGCCGGACCGCGCGCCCTTCCCGTACCGTTCCCGCAGGTGGAGTTCGGCCGCACACGGACGAGGGCCGGCACAGGAAGAGGGTGGGCGCATGGAGGGCAGGCCGCTGCTGAACCGCGGTCTCGACGGGCTCGGTACGACAATCTTCGCGGAGATGTCGGCGCTGGCCCTCGCGACCGGGGCGATCAATCTCGGGCAGGGCTTCCCCGACACCGACGGGCCGGAGTCCGTACGCGAGGCCGCCGTCCGCGCGCTGCGCGACGGGCGCGGCAATCAGTATCCGCCGGGCCCGGGCGTCCCCGAGCTGCGCGCCGCCGTCGCCGACCACCAACGCCGCTTCTACGGGCTCGACTTCGATCCCGACACCGAGGTTCTCGTCACCGCGGGCGCCACCGAGGCGATCGCCGCCGCGATGCTCGCGCTGCTCGAACCCGGCGACGAGGTCATCGCCTTCGAGCCCTTCTACGACTCCTACGCGGCCTGCATCGCGATGGCCGGCGCGAAGCGCGTCCCGCTCACCCTGCACGCGCCCGACTTCCGGCCCGACCTGGACGCCCTGCGCGCCGCCGTCACCCGCCGCACCCGCGTCCTGCTCCTCAACTCCCCGCACAATCCGACCGGCATGGTCCTCACCCCCGCCGAACTGGCCGCCATCGCCGCCATCGCCGTCGAACACGACCTGCTCGTCGTCACCGACGAGGTCTACGAACACCTCGTCTTCGACGGCGCCCACACCCCGCTGATCTCCCTGCCGGGCATGCGCGACCGCACCGTCTCCATCTCCTCGGCCGGCAAGACCTTCTCCTTCACCGGCTGGAAGGTCGGCTGGGTCACCGGCTCACGAGAGCTGGTCGCGGCCGTCCGCACCACCAAGCAATTCCTGACCTACGTCGCCTCCGGCCCCTTCCAGTACGCCGTCGCCGAGGCCCTCGCCCTCCCCGACACCTACTACACCGCCTTCCGCGACGACCTCCGCACCAAGCGCGACCTCCTGTCCGCGGGCCTCACCGACGCGGGCTTCACCACCTACACCCCGCAGGGCACCTACTTCATCACCACCGACATCTCCGCCCTCGCCCCCGGCACCGACGCCCTCACCTTCTGCCGCACCCTCCCGGCGAAGTGCGGCGTCGTCGCCGTCCCCAACTCCGTCTTCTACGACCACCCCACCGCCGGCCGCACCCAAGTCCGCTTCGCCTTCTGCAAAAAACCCGAAGTCCTCACGGATGCCGCCGACCGCCTCCGCAAGGCGGACTTCAGCGGCTGAGCACGATGCCCGCGGCGCGGGCGGTCGCGGCAGGCGTCGGGCCGATCTCGGCGGTGCCGTCGATCTCGGGTGAGGTGCACCCCTGCCCCGGAGGGGGGATAAGGTTAGGCTAACCTAATCCGCATGGGAGCTGCGGAGAGCGTCGTCGTGCGGGAGTTGGTCGCCTCGGGGGTGACCGTCGCGTACGAGCGGGGCGCGGTGGTGGTGCGGGAGGCGGGGCTGGCGCTGCGGGCGGGGGAAGTGGCCGCGCTGGTGGGGCCGAACGGGAGCGGGAAGTCGACGCTGCTGCGGGCCCTGGCGCGGTTGCAGCCGGCGCGCGCCGGAGCGCTGGAGCTCGGGGGGCGGGACGGCTTCGCGCTCGGGGCCCGGGAGTTCGCGCGGGAGGTGGCGCTGCTGACGCAGGGCCGGCCGACACCGGGCGGGCTGAGCGTGCGCGACGTCGTGGAGTTCGGCCGGTATCCGCACCGCGGGCGCTGGGGGCGGCCGGACCCCGGGGGGACGGCGGCGGTCGACCGGGCGCTGGCGCTGACCGGCGTCGAGGAGCTGGCCGGGCGCAACGTCGAGCAGCTGTCCGGCGGGCAGTTGCAGCGCGTGTGGCTGGCGAGCTGCCTCGCCCAGGAGACGGGCGTCCTGCTGCTCGACGAGCCGACGACCTATCTCGACCTGCGCTATCAGGTGGAACTCCTCGACCTGATCCGCGATCTCGCCGACGACCACGGCATCGCCGTGGGCGTCGTGCTGCACGACCTCGACCAGGCCGCGGCCGTCGCCGACCGCGTCGCCCTGCTCGCCGACGGCCGGATCGTCGCCGACGGCCCGCCGCAGGACGTCCTCACGCCGAACCGCCTCTCGGCGGTCTACGGCATCCGGATCGACGTCGACACCGACCCCTCCACCGGCCGGCTGCGCACCCGCGCCGTCGGCCGCCACCACCACCGTCACCCCACATCACCACAGTCGTCCGAGTCACTGAAGTGAACTGAAGTGAAAGGCACCACCGTCCCCATGAAGCGCCTCGTCCTCGGCTGCACCGCCGCCGCACTCGCCCTCGCTGTCGCCGGCTGCGGCACCACCCACTCCGCGAAGGAGGAAACCGCCGACAAGCCGAGCCGGAAAGCCGCCCCGATCACCCTCACCGACGCCACCGGCACCCGCATACGCCTCGACAAGCCCGCCACCAAAGTCGTCGGCACCGAATGGAACGTGGTCGAGGACCTCGTCACGCTCGGCGTCGACCCGGTCGGCGTCGCCGACGTGAAGGGCTACACCGCCTGGGACACCGCCGCCCCGCTGAAGAACTCCCCCAAGGACATCGGCACCCGCGGCGAACCCAGCATGGACACGATCGCGGCCCTCGACCCCGACCTGATCGTCGCCACCACCGACCTGTCCGCCGCCGCGGTGACGCAGCTGCGCAAGATCGCCCCGGTGCTGGAAGTGCGGTCCGCCGACGCCACCGGCCAGATCGGCCTGATGACCAAGACCCTCGACCTGATCGCGCAGGCCACGGGCACGACGGCGCAGGCTGACGCGGCCAAGAAGGCGTTCGACACCAAGCTCACCGCCGGCCGCAAGGCGCTCGCCGACGCGGGCCTGGCCGGCACGCCGTACGCGTTCGGCGACGGCTACGAGCAGGCCAACCAGGTCTCGGTCCGCCCGTACACCAGCGGCTCGCTGATCGGCGAGGTCAACGACCGGATCGGGCTCGTCAACGCCTGGAAGGTCAAGGGCGACAAGGACTACGGCCTGGCCACCACCGATGTCGAGGGCCTCACCGGCCTCCCCGACGCCGTCCGCTTCTGCTACATCGCGAACACCGTCGACGGCGACCCGTTCGCCGACGGCCTCGCCAAGAACGCCGTGTGGAAGGGCCTGCCCTTCGTCAAGGCCGGTCATGTCGAGCGTCTCCCCGACGGCATCTGGATGTTCGGCGGCCCGCGGTCGATGGCCGCGTACGTCGACGCCGTCGTCGCCGCGCTGACGAAGACGAAGTGACCCGGGAATGAGCGTCACGGCACCGCCCGCCCCGACCCCGGTCAGGAAAGCGCCCGAGGCGCCGCCGGGAGCGCCCGCCGTGACCGCCGTCGTCGTCCTCGCGCTCGTCGCGGTCGTCGCCGTCCTGGCCGTCGTGGACATCACGCAGGGCACGGCCGCGGTCGGCGCGGGCGAGGTGTGGAAGGCGCTCACCGGCCGCGCGGAGCCGGGCGACGCCTCCGTCGTCGTCGCCTCGCGGCTGCCGCGGATGACGGCGGGCCTCGTCGTGGGTGCCGCGCTGGGCGCGGCGGGCGCCGCGCTCCAGTCGGTGAGCCGCAATGTGCTGGCCGCGCCCGACACGCTCGCGGTGAACGCGGGCGCGTACCTGGCGCTCGGCGTCCTCACCGTCACCGGCGTCTCGCTGCCGCTGCTCGCCTCCTCCGGCGTCGCCTTCGTGGGCGGCCTCGCGGCGGCGGCCGTCGTCCTGGCACTGTCCGGGCTCGGCGCCGGGACCGTACGGCTGGTGCTCGCGGGCAACGCGCTCGCGCTCGGCCTCGGTTCCGTCACCGACGCGCTGCTGCTGCTCTTCCCGGAACGGACCAACGGCCTCTACCAGTGGAGCCAGGGCAGCATCGCCCAGAACGGTTTCGACGGCGTACGGCAGATGGCGCCGGTCGCGCTGGCCGCCCTCGTCGGGCTGCTGCTCGCCGCCCGCCGGCTCGACGCGCTCGCGCTCGGCGACGACGCGGCTCGCGGCCTGGGCGTCCCGGTCCGCTCCACGCGGATCGCCGTCGTCATGCTCACGACGCTGCTGGCCGCGGCGGCGGTGACGCTCGCCGGGCCGATCGGCTTCGTCGGGCTGTGCGCGCCCGCGCTCGTCCGCCCGCTGGCGCGCCGCTTCCGCGGCCTGCTGCGGGCGCGGGCGGCGCTGCCGGTGGCCGGACTCACGGGCGCGGTGCTCGTACTCGGCTCGGACGTGGCGCTGCGGGCCACGGCCGGCGCCGAGTCGGCTGTCGCGGTGCCCACCGGGGTGATCACCAGCGTCGTCGGCGCCGTCTTCCTGGTGGTGCTGGCGCTGCGCACCCGCGGCGCGGGCGCGGTGGCGGCGCCGGACCGGCTGCGGATGCCGGGCCGGGCGGCCGTCGCCGCCGTCCTGGCCGTCCTCACGCTGGCCCTCGTCGGCGTCGTCATCGCGGCGGTGCTGCTCGGCGACACGAAACTGCTGCTCGGCGATGTCGTCAACTGGGCGCAGGGGCGCGGCGACCACGCCGTCACCTTCGTCCTGGACACCCGGGTGCCGCGGGTGCTCGCGGCGCTGCTCGCGGGCGGCGCGCTCGCCCTGTCGGGCACCCTCGTGCAGGCCGTCACCCGCAATCCGCTCGCCGAGCCGGGCGTGCTCGGCGTCTCCGGCGGCGCGGGGCTCGGCGCGGTGCTGCTGGTCACGACGGTCTCCTCGCCCGGCACCTGGAGCGTGGCCGGCGCGGCCTTCGCGGGCGCCGCGATCACCGCCGCGGTCGTCTTCGGCCTCTCCGCCCGCGGCGGCTTCGAGCAGAACCGCCTGGTCCTGGTCGGCGTCGGCGCGGCCGCCGGTACGTCGGCGCTGATCAGCCTGCTGATCGTGCTCACCGACCCGTTCAACGCGACCAAGGCGCTGACCTGGCTGTCGGGGTCGACGTACGGGCGGACCATGCCCGATGTGCTGCCGGTCGCCGCCGTCCTCGCCCTCGGCACCGCCGTCGCCCTCGCCCGCCGCGCCGAACTGGACCTCGTCTCGCTGGACGACGACACGCCCCGGCTGCTCGGCCTGCGCCTCGGGCGCGCCCGCCTCGGTCTGCTGGTGCTGGCCGTGCTGCTCAGCGCGACCGCCGTGGCCGCCGCCGGCACCATCGGCTTCGTCGGCCTGGTCGCCCCGCACGCCGCCCGCGCCCTCGTCGGCCGCCGCCACGTCCGGGTCGTGCCCGCCGCGATCCTGCTCGGCGCGTCCCTCGTCTGCGCCGCCGACCTCCTCGGCCGTACCGTCATCGCCCCGGCGCAGCTCGGTGCCGGCCTGATGACCGCCGCGATCGGCGCCCCGTACTTCATCTATCTGCTGGTGCGCACGCGCAGGTGAGGACCCGCGGACGAGGCCGACGAGGCGGACGCGCCCCGGCCCGCCGCACGCCGATGAGTTTCCGCGCTCCCGCCGGTCGTAAGGAGGTCCCGCGAAAAGGGGGGCGCAAGGAAACAGGAGGCGGTCATGTTCGGAGCGACCAAGGCGTTCAGTGGCTTCTCGGTGGACGACGTCCCGGCGGCGCGCGCGTTCTACGAGGAGACGCTCGGCATCCGGGTGTCCGAGGCGAACGGGATGCTGACGCTGCATCTCGCCGGCGACCGGAACGTGCTGGTCTACCCCAAGGGCGACGCGCACACCCCGGCGACGTACACGATCCTCAACTTCCCCGTGCCCGACATCGAGGCCGCGGTGGACGAACTGGCCCGCAGGGGCGTGCGGTTCGAGCGGTACGAGGGTGTCGCCGCGGACGACAGGGGGATCTTCCGGGGCGGCGGCCCGTTGATCGCCTGGTTCACCGACCCGGCGGGGAACGTACTGGCGGTGCTGGAGGAGAGCTGACCTCTATAAAAGAGCGCCGCCCTTACAAGGCGGATGTCGGCCGTACGACGTCGTCCGTCGCCAGCCGCGCGTGCAGATGCGAGTCGTGCCGCTCGCCCGCCGGGTCGAGGAAGAAGTCGCGCATCACGCCTTCCTGCGGGAAGCCCGCGCGGGCGGCGACACGGCAGGAGCCGGGGTTGGCCAGGGAGTGGTCGAGGCTGATCCGGTGGACGCCGAGGCCGCCGTCGGCGGGCGCGGCGAAGGCCCAGCGGGCGGCGGCGTCCAGCGCGCGGGCGGCGACGGCGCGCCCGCGCGCGGCCGGGGTCACCCAATACGCGGCCTCGGCCTGGCCGGGGACGCGGTGCGCGTCGCGCACGGTGACATAGCCGAGCAGCTCGCCGGATGCGGCGTCGGTGACGGCGAACGGCGCCGAGCCGTACTGCCAGGACAGCAGCCGGGGCGCGAGCCAGACGCGGGCGCGGTCGGCGCGGGCCGCGCCGTTGACGGCCAGCCCCGCGGCCCACCGCAGGATGCCCGGGTCCTCCATGGCGCGGCCGACGGCCGCCTCGTCGGACTCGGTGAACGGCCGCAGCAGCAGGTCGCCCGCGGTCAGTTCGCGCGGGTCGATCGCGCGCGGCGAGGACGGCGACGGGGGCTGCGGCCGGGACGGCGACGCGGCGCCGCCGGAGATCAACGTCATACGTTCAGCCTAATTCGGGCTCCCCGCACCCGCCCCGGGCGTGTCAGCCCGGCGACGGACGACCCGCCAGGGATAGTCGTTTTGTCCGACTTAGAGCTGGTGTGAGCCCCGAGGAGCCGGGTCACGTGGTCGTCACCGAACCGGTCGAACCCTCACCGGTAGAGCCCTCGCCGGTCGATCCCTCACCGGTCGCCCCGTCGCGGAGCACCGTACGGGCGCCCCGCCCGGCGTCACCGAAAGCCCTGGTCGTACGGGCCGCGACCGGTGCGGGACCGGCGGTCGCCGCCTTCGTCGTGGCCCGCGCGGCGGGCGTGATGGTGCTGACGCTGTGGGCGCACCGCACCCACCGGCACCCGCGCGATCTGCTCGGCCTCGGCTGGGACGGCCTCTGGTACCACCGGATCGCCGACTGGGGCTACGGCACCTTCATCCCCGGCTGGGAGGCGCCCGGCCTGCGCTACGACGACCTGGCCTTCTTCCCGCTCTACCCGATGGCCGTACGGGCCGCCGACACCGTACTGCCGGTCGGCTCGGTGGCGTCCGCGCTGCTGGTGGCGTGGGCGGGCGCGATCGCCGCGGCCTGGGGGGTCTTCGCGGTCGCCGAGCGCTGCTACGGCCGCCGGACGGCGACCGCGCTGGTGGTCGTCTGGGCGCTGCTGCCGCACTCGGTCGTGCTGTCGATGGCGTACACCGAGCCGCTGATGACGGCCTTCGCCGCCTGGGCGCTGTACGCGGCCGTCACCCGCCGCTGGCTGACCGCCGGGCTGCTGGCCGTACTCGCCGGGCTGACCCGGCCGAACGCCGTGGCCGTCGCCGCCGCCGTGTCGCTGGCCGCGCTCGCCCACTGCCGCCGGCACCCGCGCGACGTACGGGCCTGGACGGCGGCGGCCGTCGCACCGCTCGGCTGGTGCGGCTACGTCGGCTGGGTGGGCCTGCGCGAGGGCCATGTGCGCGGCTACTTCGAGGTGCAGACCCGCTGGGGTTCGGACTTCGACTTCGGCCACTACGCGCTGCACTACGTCAAGCACATGGTGCTCGGACCCGAGACGCTGACCGCGTACGTGTCCACGGCGATGTGCGCGGCGGCGGCCCTGCTGCTGGTGCTGGCGCTGCTGGACCGGATGCCGCTGCCGCTGTTCGTGTACAGCGCGGTGCTGGTGGTGATCACGCTGGGCGGCGCGGGCTTCTTCTCCTGCAAGCCGCGTTTCCTGCTGCCCGCCTTCCCGCTGCTGGTGCCGTGCGCGCGGGCGCTGGCGAAGGCCCGGCCGCGCACCGCCGCCGTGGCGGTGGTGACGCTGGCCGGGATCTCGCTCGGCTACGGGGCCTATCTGCTGACCGTCGTCACCGTGCCGCTGTAGGCGCCGCGCAAAGAGGCGCCCCGTACCGCGAGGCGGTGCGTCGGCGGAGGAGCGGGGTCAGCTCTCGTCGGTGCTCTCGGCGCCGCCGTCCTCGCCGCCCTCGACGTCCTTCTCCAGGCCGAGCGTCTCGCCGACCCACTTGTCGAACTCGATCGACGCGCGGACCCAGCTGACCGTGCTGGACACGAAGTGCTCCAGGCCGACGCCGAGGCCGATCAGCAGCTGCGCCTCGCCGATCAGCCGGACCGAGCCGTCGTCGTGCGTGTGCGTGTAGACCTTCGGCCACAGGGTGCGGCGGTTCCAGTCGTCGATGACCTCGTGGAGCTGCGGCTTCTCGTCCACCGAATACTCGTGGTCGTAGAAGGTGCGGACGGCGAAGACCGCCTGCTCGCCCTCGCCGCGGAACATGAAGTAGGTGCGGAATTCCTCCCACGGCGCCGCGAGGTCCCCCTCGTCGTCGACGAGGTACTTCAGCTCCATCTGTTCGAGCAACTGCTTGACCAGTTCCTGGTCAGGGATGACCACGCTGCCGGCGGGTCCGGTCGGCTCGGGGTCCTGGCCCCCGAAATTGGGGATCGAGGACGGGTCGATGCTCACGGTGAAGGTTCCCTTCGAGACGTTTCCCTGCCATCCTCCCCCATCCGTGCCGGGCCGTGGCAACCCCGGGCGGTACGCGTTCCGCGTACCGCCCGAAGGTGTTCCGCCCGTGGCGTCCGGCGGGAGGCGTCACTTGCTCAGATCGGGCCCCGTCGTCGGCCCGACGATCAGCCCGTCGGCCGCCCGGTCCACCCGTACGGTCTGGCCGTCGAGCACCTCGCCGGACAGGATCGCGCGGGCCAGCGGGTCGCCGATGGCGGTCTGCACCAGGCGGCGCAGCGGCCGGGCGCCGTACGCCGGGTCGTTGCCCTCCTCGGCGAGCCAGTCCAGGGCGCCGTCGGTGACCTCCAGGCCGAGGCGGCGGTCCTTGAGCCGGTCCGCGAGCCGGTCGGTCTGGAGCCGGGCGATCTGCCGCAGTTCGGCGCGGTCGAGGGCGGAGAAGACCACGATGTCGTCCAGCCGGTTCAGGAACTCCGGCTTGAAGGACGCGCGGACCGTGCTCAGCACGTTCTCCTTCTTCTGCTCCTCGCCCAGCGACGGGTCGACCAGATAGTGGCTGCCCAGGTTGGAGGTGAGGATCAGGATGACGTTGCGGAAGTCGACCGTACGGCCCTGCCCGTCGGTCAGCCGCCCGTCGTCCAGCACCTGGAGCAGCACGTCGAAGACCTCGGGGTGCGCCTTCTCCACCTCGTCCAGCAGCACCACGCTGTACGGCCGGCGCCGTACCGCCTCGGTGAGCTGGCCGCCCTCCTCGTAGCCGACATAGCCGGGAGGGGCGCCGACCAGCCGGGCCACCGAGTGCTTCTCGCCGTACTCGCTCATGTCGATCCGGACCATGGCCCGCTCGTCGTCGAAGAGGAAGTCGGCGAGCGCCTTGGCCAGCTCGGTCTTGCCGACGCCGGTCGGGCCGAGGAAGAGGAAGGAGCCGGTGGGGCGGTCGGGGTCGGCGATGCCGGAGCGGGAGCGGCGCACCGCGTCGGAGACGGCGCGCACGGCCTCGGTCTGGCCGATCAGCCGCTTGCCCAGCTCCTCCTCCATGCGCAGCAGCTTCTGCGTCTCGCCCTCCAGCAGGCGGCCGGCCGGGATGCCGGTCCAGGCGGCGACGACGTCGGCGATGTCGTCCGGGCCGACCTCCTCCTTCACCATCGTCTCCTGGGCGGCGGCCTCCTGCTCCTCGCGGGTGGCCTCCTCCAGCTCGGCCTCCAGCTTGGGCTTCTCGGCGTAGAGCAGCTTGGACGCGGTCTCGAAGTCGCCGTCGCGCTGGGCGCGGTCGATCCGGGTGCCGATGTCGTCCAGGCGTTCCTTCAGCTCACCGACCCGGTTGAGGCCCTGCTTCTCCTTCTCCCAGCGCGCGGTGAGCCCGCGCAGCTCCTCCTCGCGGTCGGCGAGGTCCTTGCGCAGCTTGTCCAGGCGCTGCACGGAGCCGGGGTCGGTCTCGTTCTTGAGCGCCATCTCCTCCATCCGCAGCCGGTCCACCGACCGCTGGAGCTCGTCGATCTCGACGGGCGAGGAGTCGATCTCCATGCGCAGCCGGGACGCGGACTCGTCGACCAGGTCGATCGCCTTGTCCGGCAGGAAGCGGGAGGTGATGTAGCGGTCGGAGAGGGTGGCGGCGGCGACCAGCGCGGAGTCGGCGATCTGCACCTTGTGGTGCGCCTCGTAGCGGCCCTTGAGGCCGCGCAGGATCGCGACGGTGTCCTCGACGGACGGCTCGGCGACGAGCACCTGCTGGAAGCGGCGCTCCAGCGCCGGGTCCTTCTCGATCCGCTCGCGGTACTCGTCCAGCGTCGTCGCGCCGACCATCCGCAGCTCGCCGCGGGCCAGCATCGGCTTGAGCATGTTGCCCGCGTCCATGGCGGAGTCGCCGCCGGCGCCCGCGCCGACGACGGTGTGCAGCTCGTCGATGAAGGTGATGATCCGGCCGTCGCTGTCCTTGATCTCGGACAGCACGGACTTCAGCCGCTCCTCGAACTCGCCGCGGTACTTCGCGCCCGCGACCATCGCGCCGAGGTCGAGCGAGACGAGCCGCTTGTCGCGCAGCGACTCGGGGACGTCGCCCTTGACGATGCGCTGGGCCAGGCCCTCCACGACGGCGGTCTTGCCGACGCCGGGCTCGCCGATCAGCACGGGATTGTTCTTGGTGCGGCGGGAGAGCACCTGCACGACGCGGCGGATCTCCTGGTCGCGGCCGATCACCGGGTCCAGCCGGCCCTCGCGAGCGGCGGCGGTGAAGTCGGTGCCGTACTTCTCCAGGGCTTTGTACGTGCCCTCGGGGTCCTGGCTGGTCACGCGCTGCCCTCCGCGGGCGGTCTCGAAGGCGTCCAGCAGGCTCTTGCCCTTGGCGCCCTGGGCGGCGAGCAGCTCACCGGCCGGGCCGCCCTTGACGGCGATCCCGATCAGCAGGTGCTCGGTGGACAGATACGCGTCGCCCAGCTCCTTGGCGCGCTGCGAGGCGTCCGCGATGACGGCCAGCAGGTCGCGGTTGGCCTGCGGGGGCGCGACGGTGGATCCCTGCACCTTCGGCAGGGCCTCGACCAGCCGTTCGGCGCCCGCCCGCAGCGTATCGGGGTCGGCACCGGTCGCGGTGAGCAGGTCGAGGATGTTCTCGTTGTCCGTGCCGCTCAACAGGGCGAGCAGCAGATGCGCGGGCGTCAGGTCCGGGTTGCCCTCGGAGACGGCCCGGGTGTTGGCGGCGTTCAGCGCTTCCCGGCTCTTGTTGGTCAGCTCGGCTTCCACGGGCGTCGGGTCCTCCTCTTGATCGACGTAAACCTGCCTTGAGCAACATGAGGCAAGTTGAGTCTATTCCACTCAAGGCAAGTTTGGGACCCACCTGTGGACAGAGCCGCGACCGGTGGCCGGGATTTTGTATGAACGTTGAATAAATTGCGGCGGCGGTGCGACAATGCCTGCCTCAACTCCCGTGGTCAGCACGGGAGTTGTCCCCCCACGCCGGTACGCCCCGCTTCTGTCTACCCGCCGCCCGTACGGCTTGTCAGAGGACCTCCATGAGCGACCCGCGCGACCCGCGTCCCCTCGACCCGAACGACCCGCGTCCCCTCGACCCGACCGGCGCCGCCCTGCACGCCGACGCCGCCGCGCTGCGGGAGGCGGGGGCCGTCTGCCCGGTCACGCTGCCGGACGGCGTCCCCGCGATGATCGTCTCCCGCTACCGGGAGCTGCGCGACTTCCTGGCCGACCCGAAGGTCGCCAAGAACGCGGCGCATTTCGCCGCCCTCCAGGAGGGCCGGGTCCCGGCGCAGTGGCAGCTCAACGCGTTCGCCCTGGTCAAGGGCATGACCACCGCCGACGGCGACGACCACCGGCGGTTGCGCGGCCTGGCCACCAAGGCGTTCACCCCGCGCCGGGTGGCCGCGCTGCGCCCGCGGATCGAGGAACTGGCCGCACGGCTGCTCGACGCGCTCCCCGGCCACGCGGACGCCGACGGCGTGGCCGATCTGCGCGCGGCGTACGCGTATCCGCTGCCGATGGGCGTGATCTGCGAGCTGCTGGGCGTCGGCCCGGCCCACCGCGACCGGCTGCACACCCTCAGCCATCAGCTGGTCAGCACCACCACGGGCGGGGCCGAGGCGATGGCCGCGCAGCGCGAGACGTACGCGATCCTCGCCCGCGTCGTCGCCGAGCGCCGCGCCGCGCCCGGCGACGACCTGACCAGCGCGCTGATCGCGGCGGGCGGCTCCGACGGGGAGGAGGCCCGTCTCAGCGACGAGGAGCTGACCGGCACCCTGCTGCTGATGCTCGTCGCAGGCCACGAGACCACCCTCAATCTGATCGTCAACGCGGTGCGCGCCCTGTCCGGCCACCCCGACCAGCTCGCGCTCGTCCTGGCGGGCGAGGTGTCCTGGGACGCGGTGGTCGAGGAGACGCTGCGCTGGGACGGCCCGGTCGCCAACTTCCCCTTCCGCTACCCGATCACCGACCTGGTGGTGGACGGTACGACCGTGCCGCGCGGTACGGCGGTGCTCGCCGGTTACGCCGCCGCCGGACGCGACCCGCGCGAATACGGGCCCGACGCCGGCCGCTTCGACATCACCCGGCCCGCCGGCCGCCACCTCGCCTTCGGCCACGGCGCCCACTACTGCCTGGGCGCGCCGCTGGCCCGGCTCGAAGCGGTGATCGCGCTGCGCAGCCTCTACGCCGCCCACCCCCGTCTGACCCTCGCGGTCCCGGACGCCGAACTCCCGCCGCTGCCCGGCTTCGTCGGCAACAGCGCCGCCGCCCTGCCCGTACGGCTGGACCCGCCCGCCGCGTAACGTCCCCGGCATGGCACTCGACCCCCGCTCCCCCGCGCCCGGCTACCTGGACTTCTGGCGTGCGCACCACCTGTGCACGCTCACCACCCCGCGCCCGGACGGCACCCCGCACGTCGTCCCCGTCGGCGTCACGTACGACCCCGAGGCGGGCCTGGCGCGCGTCATCGCCAACACGGCGAGTGCGAAGGCCCGTTACGTACGGGCCGCGGGGCCGGACGGCGCGCGGGTCGCGGTCTGCCAGGTGGACCGGCGCACCTGGGCCACCCTCGAAGGCGTGGCCACCGTCAGCGACGACCCGGAGCGCGTCGCCGAGGCGGTCCGCCGCTACACCGAACGCTACGGCCGCACACCCGCGCCCAACCCGGACCGGATCGTCATCGAGATCGCCCTGACCAGGGCGATGGGCAACGCCTAGGGCGCGTCCCCGTAACCCGGCCCGCCCCCGATCCCCTGCCCAACGCCCGTACGGGCCACGGCAGACGGCGGATGACGTCATTCGCCGTCTGTTCGCCGGAATCTCACCCCCGCACAGCGGCCCCTTCGCACGGGGCGGCTCTCATCGACAGCGGACGCAGCCGTCCGCCCGCCGAGAGCCGTCGTCGCATGTGAAGGGGTCGTCATGGGCCGCCGCATCAGGGGTGCCGCGCGGATACGCGTCCGCACCGTCATGTCCGCCGTCGCGGTCGTCGCGGCCCTCGCGCCGCTCGGCGTGGACTCGGCGGCGCAGGCCGTCGCGCCCGCGCACGTCACCACGTCGGCCCGCCCCACCGCCGAGACCGCCGTCCTCCGGCACCCGAGCCCGGTCTCGGCGCGGTGGACGAGCCGGCAGGTCGCGCCCGGCGTCACCGTGCGTTCCGGCACGCAATGGCGCTCTGACGCCGCCCCCTCCTGGACGGTGGCCGTCCAGCGGCCCGCCACCAGCAGGCTGACCGGCGCGGCCACCGCCGTCGAGGTCAACACCAAGGCGTGGGCGGACGACACGGCCGCCGCGCTGCGCGCCGCCGGGGCCGACCCGCGCGTGGAGCGCGTCGACTGGCCGGACTACACCGACACCCCGCACGGCACGATGGGCTACCGGGTGCGCGCCGGCGCGTACGGCACCCAGGCCGACGCCACCGCCGCCGCGACGACACTGACCGCGGCGGGCTTCCGTACCGCCGTCGAGTGGACCGGCTACGACGCGGAACAGCCCGCCGACGTCGAGAGCATCCACATCGCGGTGATCGACCCGCGGGTCTTCCGCGGCACCGTCACCGGCACCCACGACGGCAATGTCGCCCAGCGCGAGACCACGTCCTCGGTCGCCGCGAAGCTCGGCTCCCTCGTCGCCGTCAACGGCGGTTTCTTCGTCACCTCCGACGACGACGGCGTCCAGGGCACCCAGTCCGCGCTGGGCGTCTACGACGGGCGCCTGGCGTCCATGGCGGCCGGCGCGCGGGCCGCGCTGATCCTGGACCACGGCGGCCGGCACGCCCGGATCGCCGACCTGACCAGTACGGCCGCCGCGCGCGCCGACGGCTCGTCCTACGCCGTGCAGGGCGTCAACCGCGTGCCCGGCACAGTACGGGACTGCGGGCGGCCCGGCGCCACCCCGAGCGAGCTGCCCTGGCAGGACGTCACCTGCCACGAGACGGACGACCTGGTGCTGTTCACCCCGCTGTTCGGCGCCGCGCTGCCCACCGGCAGCGGTGCGCAGGCCGTCCTCGACGCCGCCGGCCGGGTCGTCTCCGTCGGCGCGCGCGGCGGCCGGGTGCCCGCGGGCGGCAGCGTCCTCCAGGGCATCGGCTCGGCCGCCGGCTGGCTGACCGCGCACGCCCGCACCGGGCAGCGCGTCGCGGTCGACGAGACCGTACGCGACGCCTCCGGCCGGATCGTGCCGCTCGGCCGCGGCGACAGCGTCGTCAGCGCCGCCCCGACCCTCGTCGAGAACGGCCGGATCAGCATCGACGCCGCCACCGAGGGCACCGTCGACCCGGGCGACCTCTCCTTCGGCTACGCCTGGGCCAATGTCCGCCAGCCGCGCACCATGGCGGGCATCGACGCGAAGGGCCGCCTCCTGCTCGTCACCGTCGACGGCCGGCGGACCGGCGACGGCAGCGAGGGCTTCACCCTCCACGAGGCCGCCGCTTACATGCGCTCCCTGGGCGCCGTCCAGGCCCTCAACCTCGACGGCGGCGGCTCCACCGCCTTCACCCAGGACGGCACCCTCCTCAACCACCCCTCCGACGCCACCGGCGAACGCCCCGTGGGCGACACCGTCCACGTCCTCCCGCCCCGCCTCCACTGACCCGACGCCTCCTCCGGTCGCGCCCGCCATCCGTACCGCGACGGACACGACGGACGGCCCGGCTCCCCTCGGAGGGGAGCCGGGCCGTCCGTCGTGTCGTGCGTGTCGTGCGTGCGGCGCTCAGCCGTCGCGCTTGGGCCGCCAGACCACCAGGGCACTGGTGTGCTGGACGTCCTGGTACGGGACCAGGTCGCGGCGGTAGGAGGCGTGGACGGCGGCCTCGCGCTGCTGGATGACGGCGGCGGCGCCCTCCACGGCGGCGGAGAGTTCGGCGACGCGGGACTGGAGCGCCGCGACCTGGTTCTCCAGCTCGATGATCCGCTTGATGCCGGCGAGATTGATGCCCTCGTCCTGGGAGAGCCGCTGCACCTCGCGGAGCTGCTCGATGTCGCGCGAGGAGTAGCGGCGCCCGCGCCCGGCGGTGCGGTCGGGCGAGACGAGGCCGAGCCGGTCGTACTGCCGCAGGGTCTGCGGGTGCAGCCCGGACAGTTCGGCCGCCACCGAGATGACGTAGACCGGGGACTCCTCGGTCAGCTGGTACGGGTTGCGCCCACCGCGCGGGCCCCGCATGCCGCTGCCGCTTCCGTCGACGTTCATCAGGTCACGCTCCCTTTGCGGCCTTGAACAGCTCCGCCCGCGGGTCGAATTCCGCGGTCGCTTCCCGGTAGGACTCCAGTGCGTCCAGCGCCTTGCCCTCGGTCTTCTCCGGCACCGCCACCTCGATGGTGACGAGCAGATCACCCCGTGAACCGTCCTTGCGCAGCGCGCCCTTGCCGCGGGCGCGCAGCGTACGGCCGTTCGGCGTGCCGGCCGGAAGCTTGAGGGTGACCGGCGGGCCGCCCAGGGTCGGCACCTTGATCTCGCCGCCGAGCGCCGCCTCGGCGAAGGTCACCGGCACGGTGACGGTGAGATTGGACTCCCGGCGGCCGAAGACCGGGTGCGCCCCGACGTGCACGACCACGTAGAGGTCGCCCGCCGGGCCGCCGCGCTCACCGGGCGCGCCCTTGCCGCGCAGCCGGATCCGCTGCCCGTCGGTGACCCCGGCGGGAATGCGGACCTGCATGGTGCGCGAGGACTTCGCCCGGCCGCTGCCGTGGCAGACGTCGCACGGCGTCTCGGCGATCAGGCCGCGGCCCTTGCAGTCCACGCAGGGGTCGGTGAGCGAGAAGCCGCCACCGCCGCCGCGCGAGACCTGCCCGGTGCCGACGCAGGTCGGGCACACCCGGGGCGTGCCGTTCTTGTCGCCGGTGCCGGAACACGCCTTGCAGGGAGCCTGCGAGGACATCCGCAGCGGGACCGTGGCCCCGTCGACCGCCTCGGTGAAGCTGAGCGTCACCTCGGACTCGATGTCCTGGCCACGGCGCGGCTGCACCCGGGTGCCGGCCCCGCCGCGGTTGAACAGGCCGCCGAACACGTCGCCCAGGCCGCCGCCGAAGCCGCCGCCCTGACCGCCCGTGCCCGCGCCGCCCGGCTGGCCCGCGCCGCCGCCGAACAGGTCGCCGAGGTCGAAGTTGAAGCCGCCGGTGCCGCCCGCGCCGGGACCGGGGCGGAAGCCGCCGTTCCCGAACAGCGCGCGGCCCTCGTCGTACTCCTTGCGGCGCTTGGCGTCGGAGAGGACGTCATTGGCCTCGGAGATCTCCTTGAAGCGCTCCTCGGCCTTCGCGTCGCCCTTGTTGGCGTCCGGGTGGAACTCGCGGGCGAGCTTCCGGTACGCCTTCTTGATCTCCGCGTCCGTGGCGTCCTTGGGCACGCCGAGGACCTTGTACAGGTCCTTCTCCAACAGGTCCCTACTGACGCTCATCCCCGACGTCCCTCCTCTCCACCACGGCGGGGCGCGGCATCACGCCCCGGTTCGCTTCCGCTCCGTCAGCCCTCGTCCGGGCCACCGGTCTCCTCGTCGTCCGCCTTCTTCTCGGCCGCCTCGTCCTTGGCATGGCTGCCCGGCTGCGGTTCGGCCACCGCGACCCTGGCGGGCCGCAGATTGCGCTCCCCGATGCGGTACCCGGGCTGGAGGATCTGCACGCATGTGGTCTGCGTGACATCCGGCGAATAACTGTGCATCAGGGCCTCGTGCACCAGCGGGTCGAAGGGCTCGCCCTCCTTGCCGAACTGCTGCAGGCCCAGCTTCGCCGCCACCGTCTCCAGCGACTCGGCGACCGACTTGAAGCCGCCGACCAGCTCGCCGTGGTCCCGCGCCCGGCCGATGTCGTCGAGCACCGGGAGCAGCCCCGTCAGCAGATTGGCGACCGCGATCTCCTTGACGGCGACCCGGTCCCGCTCCACCCGGCGGCGGTAGTTCTGATACTCGGCCTGGAGCCGCTGGAGGTCGGCGGTGCGCTCATTGAGCGCGGTCCGCACCTGGTCCAGCTGCGCCCGCAGGGCCGTCAGCTCTTTCGCGTCCCCGTCCGGGGCCGGGGCTGCCGGACCCGCCTCGTCGGCGGACCCGGCAGCCTTGGCGGCTGCTTCCGGCTGCTTGTCGCCGGCCTCGGAAGGGACGTCGGGCTCCTGCTCGAAGCCCTTCGGCTCCTCCGTCACGCGGCACCGTCCCTCTTGCCGGTCTCGTCGTCCACGATCTCGGCGTCGACGACGTCGTCGTCGGCCCCGGCGTCCGCGCTGGCCGCGTCCTCGGCAGCGCCCGGGGTGGCCGTGGCGCCGTCGGCCTGGGCGTTGGCGTACAGCGCCTGGCCCAGCTTCTGGCTGGTGGCCGCGACCTTCTCGGTGGCCTCGCGGATCGCCGCGGTGTTGGTGTCGTCGGTCGACTCGTTCTTCAGCTTCTCCTTGAGGTCGGCGACCGCGGTCTCGACCTCGGACTTCACGTCCTCGGGAAGCTTGTCCTTGTTGTCCGCGATGAACTTCTCGGTCTGGTAGACGAGCTGCTCACCCTGGTTGCGGGTCTCGGCGGCCTCGCGGCGCTTGTGGTCCTCGTCCGCGTACTGCTCGGCCTCCTGGCGCATCCGGTCGACCTCGTCCTTGGGCAGCGAGGAGCCGCCGGTGACGGTCATCCGCTGCTCCTTGCCAGTGCCGAGGTCCTTCGCGCCGACGTGCATGATGCCGTTGGCGTCGATGTCGAAGGTGACCTCGATCTGCGGCATCCCGCGCGGGGCCGGCGGCAGACCGGTCAGCTCGAACATCCCGAGCTTCTTGTTGTACGCGGCGATCTCGCGCTCGCCCTGGTAGACCTGGATCTGCACCGACGGCTGGTTGTCCTCGGCCGTGGTGAAGATCTCCGAGCGCTTGGTCGGGATCGTGGTGTTGCGCTCGATCAGCTTGGTCATGATGCCGCCCTTGGTCTCGATACCGAGGGACAGCGGGGTGACGTCGAGCAGCAGGACGTCCTTGACCTCGCCCTTGAGTACACCGGCCTGGAGCGACGCGCCGATGGCGACGACCTCGTCCGGGTTGACGCCCTTGTTGGCGTCCTTGCCGCCGGTCAGCTCGCGCACCAGCTCCGCGACGGCGGGCATACGCGTCGAGCCGCCGACCAGGACGACGTGGTCGATCTCGGACAGCTGGATGCCGGCGTCCTTGATGACGTTGTGGAACGGCGTCTTGCAGCGCTCCAGCAGGTCGGAGGTGAGCTGCTGGAACTGGGCGCGGGTGAGCTTCTCGTCCAGGTGCAGCGGGCCCTCGGCGGACGCCGTGATGTACGGCAGGTTGATCGAGGTCTCGGTGGACGAGGACAGCTCGATCTTCGCCTTCTCCGCGGCCTCGCGCAGCCGCTGGAGGGCCATCTTGTCCTTGGCCAGGTCCACGCCGTGGCCGGACTGGAACTGCTTCACCAGGTAGTCGACGACGCGCTGGTCCCAGTCGTCACCACCGAGGTGGTTGTCGCCGTTGGTGGCCTTCACCTCGACGACGCCGTCGCCGATCTCCAGCAGCGAGACGTCGAAGGTGCCGCCACCGAGGTCGAAGACCAGGATGGTCTGGTCGTCCTTGTCGAGGCCGTAGGCCAGCGCGGCGGCGGTCGGCTCGTTGACGATGCGCAGCACGTTGAGGCCCGCGATCTCACCGGCCTCCTTGGTGGCCTGGCGCTCGGAGTCGTTGAAGTACGCGGGGACGGTGATCACCGCGTCGGTGACCTTCTCGCCCAGGTACGACTCCGCGTCCCGCTTGAGCTTCTGCAGGATGAAGGCACTCATCTGCTGCGGGTTGAAGTCCTTGCCGTCCAGGTTGATCTTCCAGTCGGTGCCCATGTGGCGCTTGACCGACCGGACGGTCCTGTCGACATTGGTGACAGCCTGGCGCTTGGCCACCTCGCCGACGAGCACCTCGCCGTTCTTGGCGAAGGCGACGACGGACGGCGTGGTCCTGGCGCCCTCTGCGTTGGTGATGACGGTGGGCTCGCCGCCTTCGAGAACGCTGACGACGGAATTAGTCGTGCCCAGGTCGATGCCGACCGCACGTGCCATGGTGAAATCCTCCTGCTGACTTGAGTGGAACTGACTCAAGGGTGCACGACCCGGGATCTCCTGTCAACAGACGTGAGTCGACCCGACTCAACTTACCTTCTCCTTATGTGCGCACCCATGGCATCCGCGCAGGTCAGTGACCCTCCCGTGACGACGGCCGGACCGGCTGCACCGGCTGCACCGGCTGATCGGTGCGCAGCGCCGCCAGCAGCGGGCGGGCGGCGGCCCCGGCCGGCAGCGTACGGAAGGCGAGCGCGCCGTCCGGCACCTTGCGCAGGCTCCCGGCCAGCTCGTACAGCGCGGGCAGCGACCCGAGGCCGGGGTCGGCGGTGAGCGAGGAGGTCGCGGTGTCCACCAGACCGAAGAACCTGGCCGGGTGGCGCAGTGTTCCCCCGCCCCGGGCCCGGCCGGCCAGCGTGCGCAGCAGGGCGCGGCGCCGCCGCCCGGCGGTCGCCTCGCTCCCGGACATCGCCTCGACCCGGTCGAACCCGGCGGAATCCACCACGAGATGGTGGTCGACACGGATGCCGCTGAAGCGCTCGAAGGCCAGGATCGCGCAGGCCGCGCCGCCGCCGCGGAAGGCCAGCCGGAAGGGCTCGTACGCGGCCGGGCTGGTGCCGCCGCCGGGCCGCGGGCAGGCCGGGACGGCGAGCTTCATGGCACCGGGTACGGCGACGGCCGCGGCGCGGCGGCGGTCCGCGGACAGGTGGAGGAGGACGGCGGCGGCCTCGTCGGGGGCGGCTTCACCGAACGCGCCGTATCCGCCGCCGAGAGGGCCACCCTGGTGACGGTTCCCGTTGGAGGAAGCTCCACCCGACCCCAGCACCAGGATGTTGCGCGCCCGCGGCACCAGGGCACGCGGGCGGTCCTTCTCGTACCGGGCGAGCACCCGCTCCGCGACCCGGTCGGTACGGATGTTGCCGCTGAACTTCCGGTAGGACGCCCAGCCCAGACCCCCCGTCACCACCAGGACGACCCCGGCGCCGATCGCCACCCAGCGCAGCACGGCGCGCATCCCGCCTCCTCCGTCCTCGTCCCGCCACGGTTCGTTCGGCCGACATCCGACATCCGGGCATCCGACATCGCCCGTCCCAAACGATGTCGCTTTTGCCATATTTGTCACAATCAGGGCTAATTTAAGCGCCATGGCTGTCACCGAAGACCACGAAGACCACGAAGCCCGCCCCGGCACCGGGGACCGTCAGCACGTCGTCGTCGTGGGCCAGGGCCACGTCGGACTGCCGCTCGCCCTGCGGGCCGCCGAGGCCGGCTTCACCGTCACCGGGATCGACACCGACGAGCAGCGCGTCAAACGGCTGACGGCCGGCGAGGCCGGCGGTGTCGGCGACGTCCCGGCCGAACGGCTGACCGCCGCCCTCACCTCCGGCCGCTACCTGCCCACCACGGACTACGCCGACGCCGCCGGCTTCGACATCTGCGTCATCACCGTGCCCGTCCCGGTCCGTGACGGCGTCCCCGACCGCGGCCCGATCGAGGCCGCGGGCCGGGCGATCGCGCCCCACCTGCGCCCGCGCGCCACGGTGATCCTGGAGTCCACCACCGCCCCCGGCACCACCGAGGACCTGCTGCGGCCGGTCCTGGAGGAGGGCAGCGGCCTGACCGCGGGCAGCGCCTTCCACCTCGGCTACAGCCCCGAGCGCACCGACCCGGGCAACACCAGGTGGCGGCTGGAGAACACCCCCAAGGTCGTCTCCGGCGTCAACGTCCGCTCCCTGCTGGCCGTGGACGGCTTCTACGCCAGAATCGTGCGCAATACGGTGCCGGTTTCCTCGCCGCGCACCGCCGAGCTGACCAAATTGATCGAGGACACCTTCCGTCAGGTCAACATCGCGCTGGTCAACGAGCTGGCGACCGTCACCGGACCGCTCGGGGCCGACGTCCACGAGGCGATCGAGGCGGCGGCCACCAAGCCGTACGGCTTCCTGCCCTTCCACCCCGGCCCCGGCGTCGGCGGCCACCGGCTGCCCGTCCCGCACGGCCTGCTGCGGTTCGCCGCCCTCGCCCAGGAGGTCAACGACGCGATGCCGGAGCGGGTCGTGGACCGGATCGCGGCGGGCCTGGACGTACGGGAGAAGGCGCTCGCCGGGGCGCGCGTCCTGCTGCTCGGCCTCGCGTACAAGCGGAACAGCGGTGACCTGCGCGAATCGCCCGCCCTCGCCGTCGCGGCCCTGCTCGCCGCACGCGGCGCGCGGGTGCACGCGGTCGAGCCGTACGCCGATCCGGCCCGGCTGCCCGCGGACGTGCTGTGCGTGGAGCTGACCGAGCAGGAGGCCGCGGCGGCGGACGTCGTGGTGGTGACGACCGACCACGACACGTTCGACTACACGATGGTGGCGCGGGCGGCGACGTACGTCTTCGACACCCGCGACCGGTGCCGGGGCGAGAGCGTCGAACGGCTCTAGCCGGGGGCCGGGACGCGGGTGCGCCGCGACACAGATCACGAGCCGTCCGGCTGTATGCGCCCCCGGATCCCGGGTAATCTCAGCGGAGACCGAAATAAGTTACCGCTTAGTACGACCTTGCCAGGGCCGTGCCGAGCCCCCGCCAAGAGCGCCCCACACCCTTGGCCCGACCGCCCCAACTGAACCGCCGCGCAGGCCCGAGGAGCCCACATGCAGCTCGCCGCGATCATCGTGTCGCTGGTCCTCACCGCGGTCGGCGTCGCCCTGATCAGCCTCGCCGTCGCGCAGATCTTCCGGTTCGTCACCCTCGGCCAGCCCGTCCCCGAGGGCTCCCGCACCAACGACCCGGTGGCCAGGACCACGACCCTCGCCAGGGAATTCGTCGGTCACACCCGGATGAACAAATGGGGCGTCGTCGGCGTCGCGCACTGGTTCGTGGCGGTCGGCTTCCTCACCCTCGGCCTGACGATCATCAACGCGTACGGCCAGCTCTTCAAGGCCGACTGGATCCTGCCGTGGATCGGCACCTGGCTGCCGTACGAGCTGTACACCGAGTTCATCGCGGCCCTCACCACGCTCGGCATCCTCACCCTGATCGTGATCCGGCTGCTGAACCTGCCCTCGCGGGCCGGCCGCAAGTCCCGCTTCGCCGGTTCGACGGCCTGGCAGGCGTACTTCGTCGAGTACGTCGTCCTGGTCATCGGCCTGGCGATCCTCACCCTGCGCGGCCTGGAGGGCGCCCTGCACGGCGTCGACCACTACGAGGCGGCGTACTTCGTCTCGTACCCGCTGGTCGCCGCCTTCCGGAAGATGAGCACCGGCAGCCTGCAGAACACCGTCTACGCCGTGGCCATGGTCAAGCTCGGCGTCACGATGATCTGGGCGATCGTGCTCGGCCTCAACACCACGATGAGCGTGGCCTGGCACCGCTTCCTGGCCTTCCCCAACATCTGGTTCAAGCGCAACGCCGAGGGCCCGGTCGCGCTCGGCGCGCTCCAGCCGATGACGTCGGCCGGCGTTCCCATCGACTTCGAGGACCCGGGAGAGGACGACCAGTTCGGCGTCTCCCAGGTCGAGCACTTCTCCTGGAAGGGCATCCTCGACTTCTCCACCTGCACCGAATGCGGCCGCTGCCAGTCGCAGTGCCCCGCCTGGAACACCGGCAAGCCGCTCTCCCCCAAGCTGCTGATCATGTCGCTGCGCGACCACGCGCACGCCAAGGCCCCCTATCTGCTGGCCGGCGGCGGCAAGGACGCCGAGGGCGAGGAGAAGGGCACGCCCGAGCAGCTGGCCGGCGTCCCGGCCGCGGCGCTCGCCGAGGCCGAGCGCCCGCTGATCGGCACCGCGGAGGAGAACGGTGTCATCGACCCCGACGTGCTGTGGTCCTGCACCACCTGCGGCGCCTGCGTCGAGCAGTGCCCGGTCGACATCGAGCACGTCGACCACATCGTCGACATGCGCCGCTACCAGGTGATGATCGAGTCGTCCTTCCCGTCGGAGGCGGGCACGATGCTCAAGAACCTGGAGAAGAAGGGCAATCCGTGGGGCCTACCCAAGAAGCAGCGCCTCGCGTGGGTCAAGGAGGTCGACTTCGAGGTGCCGGTCGTCGGCGAGGACGTCGAGGACCTGACCGAGGTCGAGTACCTGTACTGGGTCGGCTGCGCGGGCTCCCTGGAGGACCGCGCCAAGAAGACCACCAAGGCGTTCGCCGAGCTGCTGCACATCGCGGGCGTGAAGTTCGCGATCATGGGCGGCGACGAGAACTGCACCGGTGACTCCGCCCGCCGCCTGGGCAACGAATTCCTCTTCCAGCAGCTCGGCCAGGAGAACGTGGCCATGCTGAACATGGCCTTCGGCGAGGAGTTGGACGACGAGGGAAAGGTCGTCCCCGGGGGCCGCAAGCCCAAGGCGTCGAAGAAGATCGTCGCGACCTGCCCGCACTGCTTCAACACCATCGCCAACGAGTATCCGCAGCTCGGCGGCGAGTACGAGGTCGTCCACCACACCCAGCTGCTCCAGCACCTGGTGGACGAGGGCAAGCTCGTGCCCGTCACCCCGGTCGAGGGCCTGATCACGTACCACGACCCCTGCTACCTGGGCCGGCACAACAAGGTCTACACACCGCCGCGCGAGATCATCGCCTCCGTCCCGGGTCTGCGCAACGAGGAGATGCACCGCCACAAGGAGCGCGGCTTCTGCTGCGGCGCCGGCGGCGCCCGGATGTGGATGGAGGAGCGGATCGGCAAGCGCATCAACAACGAGCGCGTCGACGAGGCCCTCTCCCTCAACCCGGACATCGTCTCCACCGCCTGCCCGTTCTGCCTGGTCATGCTCTCCGACTCGGTCAACGGCAAGAAGAACGAGGGCGCGGCGAAGGAGTCGCTCCAGGTGGTGGACGTCTCGCAGCTGCTGCTGCAGTCGGTGAAGACGCCGCTGGAGGCAGCGGAGCAGGGTGAGGAAGCGGCGGCGGGCAGCGCTTCCTGATCCTGTGCGGAAGCTTCTTCCGGGCCCCTGAGGGGCTTCCCTTACGGGTCCGCCGCCACGTGTCACAGGTTGGCAGCAAAGGACGGCGGCGGACCCGGCCGTGGGCGCGGCGCGACCGCGGAACGGGTACGTTCGAATACGTGGCTGGATTCAGGAATCGACACGGTGAGAGCGGCGGCCGGGGCGGCGGGAACGGCCAGGGGCCGTACGGAGCGCCCGGCGCGGCCGGATCGTACGGTCCGCCGCGCGCCGGGGAGCCGGAGTATCCGGAGTATTACGCTCCCGGCCCGGGTGGGTACGGCAACGGCGGCGGTCACGACGACGCGCCCGGCCAGACGCGGCAGTTCACGATGGGCGTGCCGGAGCCGCTGGCGTACGACGCGGGGCAGCAGGGCGGCGATCCGTACGGCGGACACGGTGGTCACGGCGGGCAGCAGCCGTACTCCGGACAGCCGTACCCCGGTCAGCCGCAGTACAGCCAGGACAATGTCGCGACCTACCGCGCCGGCCAGTCCGCGACGCCGCCCGTCGGCCCGCGGCTGCACTGGAAGCAGCTGCTGAGCGGCATCGTGCTGCGCCCCGGCCGGACCTTCTGGCAGATGCGCGACCACACGGTGTGGGGCCCCGCCCTGACCGTCACCTTCCTCTACGGGCTGCTCGCCGTCTTCGGCTTCGACGCGGCCCGCAGCGACGTCCTGGACGCGACGCTGTCCACCAGCATCCCCTGGGTGCTCACCACGGCCGTCGCCGTCGTGATCTCCGCCGTCACCCTGGGCGCGGTCACCAACACCCTGGCCCGGCAGTTCGGCGGTGACGGCGCCTGGGCGCCGACCATCGGCCTCGCCCTGCTGATCACGACCCTCACCGACGTCCCGCGCCTGTTCTTCGCCCTCTTCCTGGGCGGCGGCAACGGCTTCGTCCAACTCCTGGGCTGGATCACCTGGCTGGCCTGCGCGGCGCTGCTGACGTCCATGGTGAGCAAGTCCCACGACCTGCCGTGGCCGAAGGCGCTCGGCGCCGCGTCGATCCAACTGATCGCGCTGCTGTGCCTGTTCAAGCTCCCGCTGATCTGAAGCTGAGCCCGGACCTAGACCTTGGTCCGGTGGAAGTTGAGGTAGGAGCGGGACGGCGTGGGCCCGCGCTGCCCCTGGTAGCGGGAGCCGTACTGCTGCGACCCGTACGGGAATTCGGCGGGTGACGAGAGCCGGAACAGGCACAGCTGCCCGATCTTCATGCCCGGCCACAGCTTGATCGGCAACGTCGCCACGTTGGACAGCTCCAGCGTGACGTGCCCGGAGAACCCCGGGTCGATGAAGCCGGCCGTCGAGTGCGTCAGCAGCCCCAGCCGCCCCAGACTCGACTTCCCCTCCAGCCGCGACGCCATGTCGTCCGGCAACGTGATGACCTCGTACGTCGACCCGAGCACGAACTCCCCCGGGTGCAGGATGAACGGCTCATCCCCCTCCGGCTCCACCAGCCGGGTCAGATCGGGCTGCTCGACCGCCGGATCGATGTGCGGGTACTTGTGGTTCTCGAACACCCTGAAGAACCGGTCGAGCCGTACGTCAATACTCGACGGCTGCACCATCGACGGCTCGAACGGATCCACGCGCACGCGTCCGTTGTCGATCTCGGTCCGGATGTCCTTGTCAGAGAGAAGCACGCCACGAGGTTAACGCCCTCCCGAGGCGGCCCCGAACTCCCCCGCCGGAGCCGCCGCCCCCACCACCCGCGCTACCGCTTCTCCACGCCCCCCGACACCGGCACGGCATGCCTCAGCCGCGCACACTTGGGACACCGCAACAACCTCCCGGGCCCCAACCGCTCGGCCCCCAGATGCTGCATCGGGAACGAAGCCGTACTGAACACATGCCCCTCGGCACAACGAACAACGGTGCGCTCCATCAAGTCCCTTCCCCAACCTACGGCGTGGACGACAAACCCACACATTAGGGGAAGAACCCACCCCGCACCCACCCACCACACCGCCCCAACCTACGCCCCCACCCCCGCCTCCCCATGCGGTAGAGTGTCCCCAGACGTCACCCTCCGGGGTGCCCTCAAGCGGATGTAGTTTAATGGTAGAACATGAGCTTCCCAAGCTCAGAGCGCGGGTTCGATTCCCGTCATCCGCTCTTTGAATTGAGCCCCAGGTTCTTTGCCTGGGGCTCAATTTTTTTCCAGCCCAATTACCGGTTGCACTCGCTGTTCCCGTGTCCCGAAGTATTCATCGACGCCGTCAGCAGCGACGACCGCCCACACCAGTTTGCCGACGCCAGCACGCTCGCTCACGCCCCAGCAGCCGCCCGTGATGGAGTCGACCAGCGCGAGGCCACGTCCGGACTCCTCCTCGGGCGACGGCTCGGGCACTGCCTTCCAGGAGGAGGCATCCGCGTCATGCACTTCGATCCGTACGCCGCCGGCCAACCGCTCGTACCGGGTCTCGACCAGCCGGTCGCGCGGCGCCTTCACGTGACGCACAGCATTTGTGAAGAGCTCCGAGACGACGATCTCCGCGGAATCGGCAAGCGACGCCAGTTCCCATTCGCCGAGCAGCCGTCGTAATTCATGCCGGGCAGGTCCGACGCATCGGGCTGCGCGCGTCCATCTCCGCACCGACACGGACGCCTGGCCGTCATTCTCCGTACGCACGATCGTGGTCTCCCCACTGAGTTGCACCTGACGTGTCCTGGGGAAGACCAAACCGCGCGGCACTGGGCGCGAACCACACGTCATGCACATGGAGCAGCAGTCCATGCACATCGTGCATGCGCGCCGAATTCCAGCGCGACTTCAGCCGCGTGGGTTCACTTCTGGCGCGAGCAACTCCAGCGCCTCCTCCCACCGGAAGGTGTCGGCGCCGCCGCCCGACTTCGGTGGGTGCGGCTCCAGGCCGCTGATCAGGACCCCCATATCGCGAAGCCGCGCCAGGCTCGCCTCGTACGCCGGGTGCGCGGCCATCGCGCTGTTCACGTACGGGAGCACCGCCGTCGGGATGCCGAGCCCGTGCGCCTCGCACAAGATGCCCAGCGCCAGCGTGTCCGCGATTCCGGCAGCCCACTTGTTGACCGTGTTGAACGTCGCTGGCGCCACCGCGATGGCGTCCGCCGGAGGCAACGGCCGGACATCCCCGGGCTTCCGCCACGCCGAACGCACCGGGTAACCCGTCTGCGCCTCGACCGCCGCCTGGTCGATGAAGCCCAAGGCCAGAGGCGTGGCCACCACCCCCACACCCCAACCCCGCCCCTGCGCAGCCGAGACGAGGACCCCCACGTCCTTCGCGACCCCGGCCGCGCACACCACGACGTATAGAAACGGCTTCCCAGGCCCACCGCTCACGCGGACACCCCCAACTGACGGGCGAAGTGATGCAACTGCGGCAGCGTACGACGCCGGTCGCGCGCCGCCATGTCGGCCACCAGCGCGCGGACCGCCGGCCGCCCCACGTCCTGCGGCGCGCAGCTCTCGGCGATCCGCAGCGCCTGGTACCCATCGGCGAGACGTCCCTGCTGGCTGTAGGCGTGCGCGGCATCGGTCCACAAGGCGGCGCGGCGCTCGGGGACGGGAATGTGCCGGCGCATGAGCGGACGTGCGGCGTCGAGGGCCAAGCCAGCGTCGCCCAGGACGACGGAGGCGTTCACGGCGTGCAGCTCGACGTTGACGCGACCGAAGTTGGACCAGGTGTCCTGTGTGCTGTCCGGCATTCTCGCCGCTACGTCACGAGCCTCGGTGAGGAAGTCGCGGACGGAATTCCGGCTTCCGGCCAGTGCGGAGGCCGTCACTCCCCGAAGGAGAAGCATTCCGAGGACCGCGAGATGACGCGAGGACTTGAGGTCGTACGCGCCTGACATCTGGTCCACGACGTGCCGGATGAGGGTCACCGCCTGAGCGGCATGGTTCTCCCGCGCCAGCAGGTGCGCGTGCACGCGGACGCTGGAGGCGACGACGACCGGGTCGCCGGACCGTTCGGCTTCGCCCATCGCGCGGCCGACAGCGAGCCACGCGTGTCCATGATCACCGTGTTTGAGCAGCAGACTCGCCGAGGTCTGGTACGCCGCGGCAAGCAGGCCGGCCGCGTCGCAGGACGTGCCCGCAACTTGGCGGAGGTCGGCGATCAGAGCGGGGAGTTCGAGCTCCAACCGGGCGTAGTCGCAGGAGGTGAACAACGCGCGCAGCCTGCTCATCCTGATCTCCAGCCGACGTAGATCTTCCTCGCCAGTACCCGCAGCGGAGTCGGCGCCCGGAAGCAGCGACCGTACGAGTTCACCGGTCGGGCGGGTCGGCTGAGCAGAGGGCCCTACGAGCGGGACGACGCCTGCGGCTAGGAAGGTGCGACGGTGCATGTCCTCTGGTGTATCCCGTTCCGGACGGTCGGCAGTGGGCGGGGGCGCCAGCCCAAGGGTGTGGAGAGGGACGCGGAGCTCGTCAGCCACCGCACGCAGCACGCGTAAGTCCTGTGTGCCCCTGCCCTGTTCAAGTCGGCTGACCTTGGACTGGTGGTAGCCCAACGCGGCCGCCACCTCGGTCTGGGAGCGACGGGCGAGGACCCGCGCCCGCCGAAAGATCTCCCCGATCCTTTTTGCCTCGTCCTGCTCCGCAGCCATACGCGCCGGCTCCTTCCGCCGTCGCCGATCCTGCCCCGGCCTTCCAGGCTAGAAGCCCTTCCGCCGTACGTCATGCGGAGTCTGCATAACCCATGCGGCACCCGCGGACGGAGCGGGGCAACCCATGATTCCGGCGCTTTCGTGGTGGAGAGCAGCCGCGAGGAGGCCCAGCATGAGACACGCCAGCCCCAGGGACACCGTCCCGGACAACACCGCACCACCGGCCGAGGTGATCGCCATCCGGCCCGGACGGCCGCTCGAAGGAACCGTGATCGTCGATGGCTCGAAGAACGCGGCTCTTCCGCTTCTCTCCGCCGCGGCGGTCGTCGGCGCGCCCGTACGCGTGACCAACATCCCGGACAGCACGGATGTCCACACCATGCTCGGGCTGCTGGTCGGAGCCGGTTTCGATGTCGTGCACATCCCGGGTGAGGCGGGGTCCATGGTGATCACGCCTAGTCGTAGGCATCGCATCGAAGCCGAACTCCTCACCGCGGCGAGCACGATCCGCGCCTCGTACTACCTGGCGCCGGCACTCCTCGGACGGTTCGGAAGGGCCCGTCTGCCGTGGCCGGGCGGTTGCCGGATCGGCGACCGCGGCATGGAGCAGCACTTCCGCGTGTACGAGGCATTCGGTGACCGCTGCTCGACGCACCGGTACGGATACGAGATCCAAAGGTCGCGGGCGGAGCAGGGAACGGTGAGCGTCGCCCTGCCGTTCCGGTCCCGAGGAGCCACGATCGTGGCGATCCTCCGTGCTGTCGTCTCCCGACAGGAGTTACGGCTGAGTACGCCGAACCTGTCACCGGAGACTCTCGGCGTGGTCGGAGCTCTCGAATCGATCGGCTGGGTGAAAGCCGTTGAGCGTGACCTCCTGGTACTCACACCGCCAACCGAGACTGCGACCGTCCACGACCTGACCTGGACCGTGCCAGGCGACAAGGTCGAGGCCGGCACCCTCGCCTGCGCGGTCGCGGCCACGCGGGGAACGGCGCGCATCGAGGGCGTGCGCGCCGGGGACCTCGCCCCGGCCCTGGAGCATCTGCGCCGGACGGGAGTCGTCGTCACGGAGCACGTGAACGGCATCGAAATCGACGCGCGGCACATCGCGCGTGATGAACTCCCGATCCACGCTTCGGCTTCGCTCTCCCCGAGCGGACTCGACGCCGACTTCGAGCCTTCGCTCCTGGCATTCGCCCTCGGAATCCCGGGCCATCACGCGTTCGCGGACACGATCAACCCCGGCCGCCACGCGAATCTCATCCCTCAACTGCGCTGTATGGGAGCGGAGATCGAGGAGGTGTCACCCACGCAGTGCCGGTTCGCCGGGCCGCAGCGGCTGACCGGTGCCGGAGTGGAGACCACCGACATCCGTACAGGCGCCGCACTCCTCATCGCGGGGTTGACCGCCCAGGGCATCACGACGCTGGGCGGTCTGGAACAGCTCCGCCGGGGCCACGCCGATCTGCCGGGCAAACTCCGAGCCCTCGGGGCGGACATCTGCGAGGTCACACCGTGAGATCGGACCTCCAACAGATCCTCGCCACAACCGACTTCCACTCCTCCTTCGACAACGCCGTGCCATTGATGACCCACTTATCGGCTGTCCGACCCAACACCCTCATCGCGGACTGCGGCGACTTCTTCGAGGGCACGGGCTACTACCGCCTCGGCCGCGGCGTCCTCGAACGAGACATGTTGCTCGCCCTGTACGACGTCGTCGCTCCTGGCAACCACGGATGGCCGCACTACCTCGAATCCGAGCTGCACCGCATCACCGTCTGCGCCAACGCGTACGGCCGCGACGGTCGTCGGCTCTTCCGGCCGGTCGACGTACGGAGCATCGCCGGGCGGACGGTCGCGGTCACGGGCATCATCGGCGTCCAGGCGTTCAACGCCGTCCCGTACGGGCAGCGCGTCGGGCAGCGGGTGACCGACCCGGCTCTGGCGCTGCGTGAATTGAAGCGTGCCTATGGCCAGGTGGACGCATGGGTGGTCCTCAGCCACTCCGGTTTCGAGGAGGATCTGCGGCTCGCCGAAGCCTGCCCTTTCCTCGACATCGTCTTCGCCGGCCACTGCCACAGTGACGCGTACGGACCCGTTCGGATCGGCGGCGTGCAGGTACTCAAGGGCTACGAGCAAGGTGCCGGGTTCGCGCAGGCGCGTCCGTCCGAGAGCGGCTGGGAAGCCGGAGCAGCCCGCTTCGCCGATGCTTCATCGCTGTCTCTCCCAAACACCTTGGAAGCGGTGCGCGCACGGATCACCGCGATCGCCCGCGATCTTCGGGAGCCGATCGACAAGGTGAGGGCGCCGTACCGCCACACCGTCCTGGACAGACGGCTGCTACTTGAGGACATCGCCACGACCGTGTACTCGGAGACCTCCAGCGCCGTTCTTCTCAATGAGACCGCACTACGCGCCGTGCAGCTTCACGGGACGCTGACGCGAGGCGATGTCCTCGCCGTCGAGCCCTTCGGCAACCAGCTCGTAAGCGTCAATTGCCCGGAAAGGACAGCGACATCTCTGGTGTCCGATCTCTCGGCACTCGCGGGTCCGATGGTGGTGGTGCCGTCCCCGTTGCCGTCGCCCCTCAATGCGTTCATCACCACCGACTACCTCGCCGGGGCTTTGCACCTTCCAGCTGTACCGACCGGCCGTTCCCTCGCGCAGTCCGTCCAGCAGGCTCTCACCGGAGGTACCCGTTGATCCTCACCGGCCCCGAAATCACGGCGGCGGCCGACGACGGCCGCTTACGCATCACCCCGTTCGACCAGTCCCAGGTCAATCCGAACAGCTACAACGTCCGTCTCGGCCCGACGCTTCTCGTCTACACCGGCGGCGTTCTGGACGCGCGCTTCCGCAACCCCACTGCGCAGGTCGACATCGGCCCGGAGGGGTACGTGCTGCAACCGGGCCAGCTCTATCTCGGTCACACCGTGGAGCATGTCGGCTCGGACACCTTCGTTCCGCTACTCTTCGGACGGTCGTCCGTCGGCCGCCTCGGCCTCTTCGTCGAGATCACCGCCCCCATCGGTGACATCGGTTTCCATGGGCAGTGGACGCTGATGCTGTCCCCGATCCGCCCGCTACGGGTCTACGCCGAGATGAAGATCGGGCAGATCATGTTCTTCGTCTCGGTCGGCCCGATCGCGCCCTACACCGGCAAGTACCAGGCAGCCAACGGTCCGAGGGCCTCCGCCTCCTGGCGTGACGACCGCCGTCCTGTGCCGGTGGTGGCGTCGTGATCCTCACCGGCCCCGCCATCGCAGCTGCCCGTGCGGCCGGCGAGATCAGCATCGAGCCGTACGCCCCCGGCCGCGTCTCCCCGAACGCCTACGACTGGCGGCTCGGCGAGACGCTGTACGTCTGCGACGGCCAGCTCGACGCCGCACGACCCACGACGGCCGCCGAACTCGCCATTCCCTCCGACAGATTCGTACTGCGACCCGGCGTGCTCTACCTCGGCAGCACCTACGAGAAGACCAGCTCCGAGCGGTACGTCCAACTCCTCAACGGTTCACGCACCATCGGAGCGCTCGGGATCTGGGTCCATGTCTCCGCGCCCCTCGGGCACCAAGGCCACGCGATTCACTGGACGCTGGAGATCCGAGCCGCCGTCGGGGTGCGGATCTATCCACGGATGACCTTCGGCAAGCTGACCTTCCTACACCCCTTCGGAGCTGCCGCGAGCTACCAGAGCCACGGCCTGAAGTACGCCACCAGCACAGGCGTTGAAGCCTCCCGGCTGTACGAGGAGCTGACGTGAACGCTTCCGTCGCCACCGCGCTCGACCTGCCGTATCCCAGCCCCGGCGGGAGCGTCGAGCTCTTCCTCGACCTCTATACCGGGCACCGTCCCCTGATTCCGGCGCGAGCATTTATGCTGGCGGCCGGGTCCGGGGACGCATCGCTCCCGCAAGGACTGGGGAGCCTGAACGTATCCGGCAAGTGCCTCGAAGGACCTGGCTTTCCCCCGTACGTCCGGGCTCTGGGCCGCGCGATCGAAGACGCCGTCAATCCCGCGGACATCAGTACGCTCCACCTTCACCACCTTGCCTTCGGCGCCTCGCCGGCCCTGCTTGCCGCGCTGCCGAAGGCTCGGCGCATAGCCCTGGTCCACGGCACGGACCTCCTTTACGCGGAGATGTACGCCGACCAACGCGCGGTTCTCCGGCACTGTGCCGATGCGGCGGACGTGATCGTGATTCCGACGATGGCGATGGTCGACCGGCTGCTTGCTCTCGCCCCGCCCGCCCGGCCAAAGATCGAACACATCCCGTGGGGTGTCCCGGATGCTCTCCTCGCCACGCCGCCGGAGCCATCGCGAACGCCTCGTGCGAGCCATTTACGCCTGCTCTACGCGGGGCGCCTCACGCCGGAGAAGGGCGTGGAGAACCTGCTCCATGCTCTCGTCGTGATCCCCGACGTCGAACTGAGCGTTGCGGCACCACCCTCGCAGTTCAGCGCCTTGGCGCCGCTCCTCCACGAGCTCGGCGCGCACGTCACCTACCTCGGCTGGCTCCGCCGTCCCCAACTGTGGACAACCTTTCGCGACTACGACGCCTTGGTCATGCCCTCCTCCACGCTCGAAGCGATGGGCCTCGTCGCGCTGGAGGCCCAAGCCTGCGGCCTTCCCGTCATCTACCAGCCCGTGCCCGGCCTCAACGAGTCGCTGGCGACATCAGGGCTGGCCACCGACTTCACGAATCCGACCGCACTCGCCCGCGACATCAACCGGCTCCGTACGACCCCGGGCATGCTCGACGCCTTACGCGAAGCCGGCTCCGCGAACGTCGCCCGCTACCCCCTGAGCACGACCGCTTCCGCCCTGACCGCCCTCAGCGACCAGCTCGGCTGACCACCACCGCCGTGGCGCATCATCCGCCAACGACCGCCTCACTACTCTGGCCGGAGGGAAACCACCGGCACTCGACGGGGAGACCATGACGCTCGACACCGGCCGCATCCACCAACTCCTGGACGACGGCGTACGCGACAAGGTCTACCCGGGAGCCGTCTGGGCCGTCGGTGACCCAAACGGCACTACGGCAAGCGGAGCCGTCGGGCTTCTCGACCCCGCCGAACCGGACCAGCCGATGCGGCTCGACACGGTCTTCGACATCGCCAGCCTCACGAAGATCCTCGCCGTCTGGTCCACCACCGGCATCCTCGTCGAGAGCGGCAAGCTCCAACTCGACGCCCCACTCGGCACCTTCTGGCCCGAGGTCGTCGGCCACCCTCTCGGCGACGCCACCGCCCACCACCTGCTCACTCACACCGCGGGTCTTCCCCTGCGCGCCAACCTGCGCAACCTCTACGGGACCGACCCGCAGGACATTCGCGACGGCGTCCTCCACGAGGCCCTCCACCGCCCGCCCGGCGAGGCCGTGGAATACACCGACCGCGCCGCCCTCGTCCTCGGCTACCTCGCCGAATACCTCAGCGGCCAGCCCCTGGACCAGCTCGCGACCACCCAGGTCTGGCAACCGCTGGGCATGACCGAGACCACCTTCGGCCCGCTCACCCCCGAAAACGTCGCCCGCAGCGCCCCCACCGAACTGGACGACGGAACTGGCCGCCACCTCAAGGGCACCGCCCACGACTTCTCCGCCCGCCTCCTCGGCGGCACCTGCGGCATCGCCGGCGTCTTCTCCACGGCGGCCGACCTCTCCGCCTTCGCCCGCCACATGCTCAACCCCACCGAGGCCGCCTTCGGCCCCACCTGGACCAAAGACTCCCTCCGCCTCCACACCGGCACCCTCACCCCGCCCCGTGGCCTCTTCTGGCACCCCGCCCCCGGCACCACCCCCACCGACGACACCTGGGTCCACTACGGCTTCACGGGCACCGCTCTTTGGATCTCCCCCACCCACCACCGCTGGGCCACCCTCCTCACCAACAAGCTCTACTACACGCGTGACCACGCCTCCCTCACGGACATCCGCAACGGCTTCCGCTCCCGAGCATTCGGTAGGCCATAGGCGCTCGATGCTCCCCCACAGGATCAGGGCGGCTCGCTGACGCTCGCCGCTGGGGACGCCGCCCCTGTCTCCGCCCCGCCAGTCGCGCGTTTACAGCGACCCACACGGACACGGTTCGCCGACACGCGGATCGGCACTCACCAGTCGCGCAACACCTCTGCGGAGCACGTCGCGGACGGTTCAGAAGCCCTCAGTACGACAGTGCCCGACGTCTGTGGGTCCCGAACGGAACAACTTGTTCCACGCGAAGGTTCCGGTGGACTTCGTACACCAGGTATTCGAGGTGATCGCCGAGGCGCCTCAGAACACCTACCAGTTGCTGACGAAGCGGGCACGATGGCTTCGACGAGTGGCGGATCAACTCGACTGGCCCTCCAGTCAGCGCCTCGGTCAAGAACGCGACCGAGTCGACGACCTGCGGCAGATACCCGCCGCGATTCGCTTCTTGTCGACCGAGCCGCTACTCGGGCCGCTGAGCGAATTGCGCTTCGACGGTATCGGCTGGGGCATCGCCGGCGGCGAGTCTGGACCCGGCCACGGACCTGTGCGCGAGGAATGGCTCACAGAGATCCGCGACGTCTGCTACGACTCCGACAGCTCCGGTGTGAACGTCCCGGTCAGCAGCCCCATCCGAACCGGTCCGGGAATTTGTCCCCGGCTATGCGATCACGTGCCACAAGGGCGAGACCCTACGCCATCAAAATCGGCCAACGGCAGCGACGCTGGGCACAGAACCAGCTCGATCGATCTGTGGGCGGAGCTCAGGCCGTCGGGCTCGTGAGCTCGCGGACGCGGTCGCCGTAAAAGCCCTGCTTGTCCGCGTCCATGACTCGCTCAAAGTACTCCCGGGCGCGTCGCCGATCACCGACCATGAAGTAGTACTTCCCGAGCTCGAAGAGGCTGAACAGGTCGAAGGCGTCAAGCGCCAGGGCCTGGTTGTAGAAGCTGAGAGCGAAGCGGTCGTTCCCGTTGAGGGCGTGCGCCCATCCGAGTTTGGAGTAGACGACGACGGCATCCGGCCGCTCCGCTCGAACAGTCTCGAGCAACTGGATCGCGCGCCCGTAATCGCCATCAAGTCCCGCCGCGACGGCGAGCCGGAACCGCGAGTACGGCCGGTTGATGGCGTCCACAAGGCGCTCGTAGATCGCCACCGCGTCGCCGTACCGCTGGAGGCTGGTGTACAGCTGACCGAGTCGCTCGAGCACGTCGCGTCGCTGCTGACCCTCGACCGGGTAGCCACGATCGAAGGCAACGAGCAGCTGCTCGTACGCTTCGGCCGCTTTGCGGTCGTATCCCAGTCGCATACAGATGCCGCCGAGCATCCGCAGGTACTGAGGATGGCCGTCGCTCCGATCGACAGCGGCCTCCGCCGCCTCCAGGGCACCTTGAGCGTCGCCCTCGGCGAGCCGCTGCTTGGCCAGTTCGAGGTAGTAGAGCGGACTCGACGAGGGCGGCTGGAAGCCGAGCTGGCTGGGCTCCGAGCGAGCCGGCATGGCTGCCGTCACCGCCTCAGCGCGCAACCGGTCAAGGCATGCCTGCACGGCGGCGCGCATCGACCCGCAGTTCTGAAAACGGTTCTCGGGCCGCCACGCCATCGCGCGAAGGATTACGTCCTCGAGATCGGCAGGCACATCGCGGTTGATCTCACGAGGCTTGGCGATCTGCACGCCGGTCAGCAGCTGATGCGGGCTCGAGTAGGGCAACCGTCCCGTGGCCATCTCGTAGAGGAGAACGCCGATCGAGTAGATGTCGCTGACGTTCCGGGCGCGCTTCCCCTCGAGCGCCACCTCTGGGGCCATGTACGCCTCCGTGCCCTGGCGCTTGGTCCAAACCCACACATCCTCGAGCCGGCGGCTCGACCCGAAGTCGGTGATCTTCGCTGCCCCGGACGCCTTGTCGACGAGGATGTTCTGCGGCTTCAGGTCGTTGTGCGAGATGTTCGCGGCGTGGACGGCAGCAAGACCGTCGAGGATCTGCATCGTCCACTCCAGCATCTGTTCGAAGGTGAGCGGCGCCCGCGTACTGACGCTGTCGAGGACCTTCGCCAGGTCGTAGCCATCGACGAACTCCATCTCGATCACGAAGAGCTCGCTGATGTTGTGGAAACCGTGGACTCGAACGATGTTCGGGTGACGGATTTCCCTGATGATGTCTGACTCCTTGCGAAGCACCTCCTCGCCCTTCTCCTGGTCTTTCGGAATCTTGATCGCGACCGTGGCACCATCCTTCAGTCTCCGCGCCTGCCACACCTCGCCGAAGCTCCCTTTGCCGAGCTCGGCTAGCAAGCGAAACCGATCGCCCAGCTCCTCGCTGGGTTCGCCGCGGAACACGATCAGCGCCATGACTACGCCCTCCCCAAGGCGAGCCGCTCGTTGCGCTCGTCGCGCAGGAACTCGCCGAACACGAGACGTTCGGAATCGGGAGCGGGGCGCATCACGCACTTGATGATCATCAACGGTGTCCGTGCCGGGTCCACGTCACTGCCACGACGCCTGAACCCTTCGCGGTAGGTTGCAATTATGGCGTCCATGCTGCGCGGAGCCGAGCCGCTGCGCACCCAGTAGATCAGGACACACAGCTTCAAGCTCGGGGACGTGGTCGACGCGATCGCTAGGTTCTCGACCTTGCCCCTCAGCTTCCCCTCGTCACCGCGCTCGAACCTCTCGAATTCGAACGCGAGCGAGGCTTCGCCCGAGTGCTTCTCGAACCACACGGAGTCCGCGCGCACGTCTCCGAGGCCGTTGTCGCGGGCCCACCAGATCGGGCACTCCGCCACGGCGGAGTAGCCCTGCGACTGCCCCGCGGTGGCCAGGACCGTGAGGAAGTGCGAGTGCACTGTGAGCCCGATGTCCGGGATCCCCGAGAGCAGCATCGGGAAGTGCTCGACCATCAGTTGGCGGTTGGTGAGCCCTTCGAACACCAGGTCCGCCGGTGATGTCCAGCGGTCACCCATCATCCTCCCGGCCTCCCCCAGCGCTCGCACACGCGCGGTGACTCACCGCCGTGGACGAGCGCCTTGGTGCCGACTTTCACGACGAGCGGCGCGATGATCGCCCGTCCGCAGATCAGCGCCTCACCGGTCGACAGCGTCGGGAGCTCTGCCAGGTCCGCTGCAGAGAAGTAGTCGGAGGTCTTCTGGATGAACCGCTGGTCGTCCGGGTTCTTGATGCGCATCGCGACGATAGTGTTGCACTGACTCGTCACGTCGGAGTCGAGCTTGCTCGGACGCTGGCTGACGATGGCGAAGCCCACGCCGAACTTCCGGCCCTCGGCCGCGATGCGCTTGATGATGTTCTTCGAGATCGCAGCCTCGCCGGCGGGCGCGAAGTTGTGCCCCTCCTCGTAGACAATGAACACCGGTCGGGTCGGGCGCTGCTTGTCGGCCGCCGCCTTCATCAGCTCACTCGAGATGAGCGCGACGATGACCTGCCGCGCCGTGTTCGAGAGCCCTTGGAGGTCGATGATGCAGAGCCGTCCGGCCTCGGCATTGTCGTCGCCGACCATCTCATAGACGTCGAACGGCTCACCGGCAGCGCGCGAGTAGAAGCTCTGCGCCTCGTTGATCATGCGCCGAAGGCGGATGGCAGCGATGTTGGCGCTCCCTCCGCGGAGCGCGTTGGCCTCGCCCTGGCTGCCGGACTCCGTCACCCACTCCTTCAGGCGGTCGAGATCATCGAGGACCGCGAAGAGCTCCTGGATGTCGCGAGGCTCGTCGATGTTCTCCTTCCAGTAGCGGAGCGCGACGTCGAGCACGCGCTGCTGCGGCTCCGTCAGTCCAGGGAGCACACCAGAGAACTCGTCCACGTCGAAGTGGTCGAGCTGAAGAGCGAGGCGCATGTTCTTCCCCGCGTACTTCTCGTCGAAGCTCCGCAGCTGCGGCGTGTAGACCTTGATGCCGCCCCCGCGGTCCTGCAGCTGCTGGAGGGCGTCTTGGATCTCGGCGAGCTTCTGCCGGTCCCGAGGATCCTCGACCTTGTCGAGCCGGTCGTTGAAGTTGAGCTTGCCGGTTCGGAAGGCCTTGCCGTACTCGCCGTGCGGGTCGAAGACCACGACCGACGCGTTGAGCTGCGAGACCAGCCGCTCGATGACGCGCCCGACGGTGTAGCTCTTCCCCGAGCCGGTCATCGCAAGCACGGCGAGGTGCTCGGTCACCAAGGTGTTCGCGTCGAGGAAGACCGGGACGATGTTCTCGCCCTTCTCATAGCCGACGAGGTTGCCCAGATGGATGCTGGTGTCCTCTGAAAACTCGTAGAAGCTCGTGAGGAACGCGTAGTCGACTCCGTAAACCTTCGTCCCCGGCGTCAGGGGCCGTCGGGGTATCCGGATCTCGCCGGTGAACGGATCCTTGTAGCCGACCAGCTCGAGCGTCGCATACACGGTCTCGCCCGAGAGCCGCGACTGCGGCAGCAGCTCGACTTCACTGATCCCTTCGCCGAGCGCTGGGCTGAACAGGATGTTCGACCGCGAGAGCCCCACGATGCGGCCCAGCACGTCGAGCAGCGATTCCGACTCGCGCTCCTGGTGCGCGACCCGCACGAACTCCCCACGCCGCGCCGAGAAGCTCGTACGCAGCGCGATCGTCAGCTTGTTGGGTTCCCCGGTGTTGCCGACCAGCTTGCCAATGTAGTTTTCGTCGTCTCGGAACATGCTCACTCCTCATCCATGGTGTCGACGCCCTCGAGCCAGGCTCGATCAACGGCACGGTCCTTGAGCATGCCCAGGGTCGAACGAAGGTAGCCGGACAGGACCTCGCGCGGCATCATCACGAGCTGTTCGGCGTACCAGAGCGGCAGCGGCTTCATCCGCGGGTTGTCGTTCAGCGTCAGGAAGGCGGTGATGCTGGCCAGCCTGTCGAGGGCCTCGGAGTCCCACTGCCCCGGAGCACCGACGGTCTCGATCTTCCAGATCGGCGTTCTGAGGCCGACCTGGATGTGGAAGCCGATGAGCCCGTGGTTCGCGACCGTCCGAGGCTCGAAGCGCTTCATCTGGCGTCCCAGCGCTTCGTAGTAGTAGGCGGCCGTCCGATGCCCTGCGCGCAGGGCACCACGGAGAAAGCGGAGAATACCGACCCGCCGCAGCTGCACCCACTCGACTTGCACGAGGTCCAGCGCTTCGCTGCCGATCGCCTCGGGGGAACCCGCCGATCCCTTCTCACGGAGCGCGTTCAAGACGGCGGCGTTGAGGTCGCGGCGCGACTGAAGCGAGACGAGGAACGGACCGTTCGGGTCGTTCGGGTAGATGGACGGCAGGAACCGCTGCCAGAACGCCTCCATCACCTCAATCAGCTCGCACCACTCCTCCTCGACGTCGGGCTCGGCGAGGCTGAGACTCTGCTCGGCACGCGGGACAAGGAGCGGGATGTCGACGAAGATGACATCCGGTTTCGTATCCGAATCCAGCAGGTCCGTCAGGAGCTGGTAGACGAGGACGTACTCCTTCCACGCAAGTCGCTCGGACGCGTCCAGGAAGTTCATGTCGTTGATGTCGACGCGGCTGTCCTGGAAGCCCTCCGTCACCTGGTTGCCAGACACGACGATGTCATGACGGAGCGCTGCAGCTCCATAGAGAATGCCGCCCAGGGCGGGCATGCTCCGGCTCTTGGAGGAAACGCCGACGGCGTAGACGCGATCGAACCGGCGCGACTCGACGCTGCGGATGATGCCGCCACGCACGAAGAGCGGAGCCTTCGAGTCGATGTACCGCATCTTGTTGGCGATCTTCCCGGCGGTGCCGGGAAGCCGCAGGCTCATTGCCGCGGCGAGTGCGCGAGCCAGCTCGATGCTCTTCATGTCGTCGTCTCCTCTGAGGCAAGCAGTGCCCTGAGCTCACGCAGGTACGCGTGCATCCCGCGCCCCTCGAGAAACCGGACGAGAGCCCCGCGATCGCTCGGTGCCGACGCACCGGAGGCCGCGAGCCCCTGACGCGTGAGCTCCTCGATGGCTCGACCGACGTCATTTGCGCTCAGGTCCACCCCAAGGAGCGCCCCGGCTCGAGATCGCAGGAGCTCTGCTGTCTGTGGGCCGCCGGCCGCAAGGAGCAGCACAACGGGGACGAGTACCCCTTCGCCGACTGCCTCGGCCTTCGGCGGGCTCGACGGCCGCCGTGCGATCTCCCTGGCCTCCGCCGTGATCGACGGAGTCCACGACAAGAGGTGCCCAAGCAGGCTCTGGCGATGCGCCTCGTCGGTCAGCGCCGTGTAGGTAAGCAGCTGGAGCGCGGAGAAGAACACCGGACCCGCGGTGTTGGTCGCCTGGTACCGGAGGAGCACGGGCTTGTTCTGGGCATCCACGGCGAGCACGCCTGCGCCGAGCACTGTGTCGAAGAAGTGGTCCGACCGGACCTTCACCTCTCCGCCGAGGACCTCCTCGAGCGCACCGTCGGTCATGCGAGCAGCCGAATCCGCGGCGCGGCGTCGGGCTCCCAGCTGGACCGGCGTCTCGAAGTAGCGGCCGAGGACCAGATCCGTGAACGGCGGCACGACGATGACGGCGACCCGCGACCGCGCGAGCGCGGACGATAGCTTGCGCATGTCGACGAGCCGCTCGACATCCAGCAACCCACCGACGACGACGAGCGGAGGCCCCGACGGATCAGCCAGGAGCCGATCCATGGGAACGCTCTCGACCTCTGCCGTCTGCGAGAGGACGCCGATCTCGAACAGGTCAGCCTGTGCCTCGACGATGCGCGCTTTCATCGGAGCTCCAGCTTCGAGCGGATGAGCTTCATCTCCTTGAGCTCGCGAATCGCGTCGGCGTGGTCCGGGTGGTGGTCTTCGTCGTAGGCGCCGGCCTCCAGATCGCCGGAGATATCGACCCACAGACCGAAGTGGAGGCCCTTGCCAGCACCCTCAAAGAAGCCTGCGCCCTCCTGGGAGACCTCGCTGTTGAACGCCTCGTAGCGCGCCTTCGTGGCCCCGAAAGTCGCAGCCGGCGTCGGCTCCGCCTTGGCGGCCTTCCTGTTCGACTTCAGGACCCGGTTGAGCGCGCGCAGTTCCTTCTCGCGGATCACCTGCCGGAGTTGCGTCTTGAGCTCGTCGAGCTTCTCTGTGACCTCCTGCGGGAGCCGCTGGACCGCTTGGGCGGTCGCGACGACCTCGGTCTCCAGGCTCTTCAAGAGCTCGGTCTCTGCCACTTGATCGATCAGCGATTGCACCTGCTGCTTCAGGCCTCCCTCCACGAGGCCGCGGAACTTCTGGACCTCGAGCTTGAGCGGGTTGAGCGATGCCTGCACCAGTTGCGGAGCGTCGGCCGTGAAGTCGCCCAGCGACTGCCATGCGGAGGCGGCGGCCTTGTAGTCCTTGACCGCCTTCGCCCACTGCTCATGGAGCTTCTTGAACTGCGCGAAGAAGCTACCGGGCTGCTCCTTGCTGATCAGGTCCCTCAGCGCGTCCATGCGCTTCCACGAGTGTTCGTACTGCGAGTTGACCAGGTACTGGTCGATCATCAGCGTGTAGGACGCGACCGGGATCGTCGCCATCCGCGTCTTCGTGCCTGCCGCGGCGGGCCCTTTCACTGCGTTCTCGAGTTCGGACTTGATGGCCTTGAGCGGCAGCGTGACCGGGGCGATGGGGAACGGATGGCCCTCGGCCTCATCGAGCGTGGCCGCCTCGCCTAGCAGATGGTCGATCTCCTCGATCATCTCGTCCCGAGTAGCCAGGAACGTCTTCTTCAGCCACGCCAGGAAGGTGACGCGTTCCCACAGCGAGAGCGTCGAATACCGGGTCTCGTAGGACGGGATTCGCGGCGGCGAGCAGTCGAAGTGGAGCGTCGTCTCGCCTATCTCAAGCGGGCACACACCGAGGATGCGCTCCTCGATGTCCAGGACCTGAGCGACGATCGTCTTGAGCGATCTCTCGGTCAGGCTGTCGATGTCAGCGGTCAGGTGGTCCGAGCTCACCTGCTGGATCTTCCTTTCCGCCGTCACCAGCTGCTGCTTGGCCGTGGGGTAGTTGTTGTTCAGCAGAATGCTGGCCTGCGTCGGGAACAGGTCGGTGAGCGTCTTGACCGAGTCCTTGCACTCCCCTTCGAGCCAGGTCGACGCCGACTGGCGGCGGCTCTCGAGCATCGTCCGGTCGACAGCCTTGTAGAGGTCGTTCTTCTTACGGACGAGCCCGATGCCGATGAGCACTTCGAGGATCTGCTCGAGCTGCTGCGGTGCCTTCATCTCGCTGTCGGGCACCGCGAAAAAGAAGCTGTTGGCGAGCTTGCTCACCGCCGACTGCGTCTTGAGCTCTTGGAGGAGCGCGAAGAAGCACCGGGGCACCTTCGGAAGCAGGCTGCCGTCGGTCGTCAGCACGCCGAGGAGGTCGCCGTACTTCCACGCCACAGGTGGATCGATGTTCTTCTTCGCCGCCTGCCGGCAGTTTTCGAACTCCACGTTATTCAGGGGTCCGCCGGCCGTGTCGACGGCTGCATCGAGCGAGCAGTCGTTCGCCAACATGTAGCGGTAGCCCTTCGCGAAATCGGCTGTGCTGCTGCCGGTCTTGCGGCTCCAGATGGGAGCGAGGAGGTAGCCGGTCTTGCGGAGTCCGTTCGCCCACTCCCGGCTCTTCGCCTGCCACTCGTCGCGGTAGGAACCCTCGAGCCCCTTCGCGACTTTGCTCAGGCGTGCCTCGTGGGGGTTGTAGGCGGAGCCCCGGCCCGAGTACTTGAGAAGGAACTCCTCCTCCTGCGACACGAGGCGCCGCGTCAGTACGCAGCGGCGAAGGGCCGGCGACGTATCGAGCTGCTGCTCGAACGATGCCACGTCCGCGCCTGCCGGGAACAGGACGAGGATCGGGTGGACCCGCTCGAGGCCGATGTAGGCGCGCAGCTTGTCGAGGGTCTGTTGCGCGTCCAGGCAGTACACGACCGTGCACCGACCATCCGGCGTGACCCGAAGCCCGTCGAGCGACGGCGAGCCAAACGCGGAGGTGAGCGCCTTGTGCGGAACGTCCTTGAGCCCCGAGATGTGCTTGGTGGCCTCATCCTTGAGGTGGTCGTCGAGGAGCTTCGCGAGGCCAAGGCAGATCGCCGTCCCGCGCTTCGCCTTCGTCTGACTGATGCCGCGGACGTACTCGTCGAGCGAAGCCTCGTACTTGCCGTCCCTGAAGAAGCGAACACTCTCAGCCGCCGAGACCAGGAGCTTGTTGAACTCGCGCCAAAGCCGGAACGACATCCCTATGAACCGAGTCCCGTCGACCCGGTACTCCGCCTTCGAGAAGATGCGGTGGAGCGACTCGGCCGCGAACTCGATGCCCTCTCGCGGGTAGAGCGCCGCCAGCTGCTCGCCCCATTTCTCCAGGTCGGCGTAGACGACGAAGTCACCAGCGGCGCCCGGGGCTCCCCCGACCGCAACGGAGAACGCTCGCAATGCCTCGAGCAGTCCGACGACGGACACCTCGCAGGTCGGGGTGAAGTACGTATCCGTCTTCCCTTCCTGCGCCTTGAAGCCGAACTCGGGGCGGGTCAGCTCGTTCGCGAGCGCGCGCTCGTCGATGTGAACCTGAAAGAGCTCCGCGAAGGCGTGTCCGCGGCCCGCGACCTCGTGGGCGAGCAGCGCATCGGCCATCTCCTCGGTCAACGCCGCCTTCGCCGCCCCGCCGACCGGAGCCGGCAGCTGGCCGTACACGAGCCGCTCCAGCTCCTGCTCGGGGACCCCGGTTACCTTGCCGAGCAGGGGGAGGACGGCGTCGTCGTTGAAGATATGCTTGGCCCGGGCATCGGTCTTGGCAAAGTCCTTCAGGAGCTCCCACGCACTCGAGCGGTAGCCGCGCTCCATGTGCCGGGCGTACGTCTCGTGGATGGACGACATGATCACGTTCAGCCAGCCGAAGTTCCGGTTGGCCGAAAGGAACGCGCCCTCGAGCGTCCCCACCGGGTACTCGACGGCGTGCGGGTCGACCAGACCGCCCTTAATGTGGTCGACGTAGCTCTGCACGTCGGTCAGTTGGTTCGGCTCGATCGTGACCGAGCTCGCTCGGCGCAAGTTCGGACCGATACGGATCTGGTCGCGCATGCCCACGCTGCACAGCAGCAGAAAGTTCACGTCCGGATGCTGGTTTCGCCAGTTCTCGTGCTTGATGACCTCCGAGACCATCAGGAGGTACTCGTCGTCGACCTTGGTCTGCGTGTCCTCGCGAAGGCCCCGTTTCAGGTCACCGGGCGTCTCGACCTCGTCGACGATGATCCAGAGGTGGTTCAGGCCAGCATCGCCCAAGACCTTCTTCGCATCGCGAAGCCGATCCTCGAACGATCGCGTGTCGTCGTCGACGAGCGAGAGCGCCTTCAGGTTCACGCCCTTGGCCTGCATCGCCGCCTTGAGGTCCTCGTAGAGGTCCCGCGGCCCGCCAGCGGCAGGGTCGGCGCGCAACGTGTGCCGCAGGGCTTCGACCGCCAGGCGAGCCACCCACGTCGCAGCGTCGAGCGCGTCGTCGCACACGGTGCTGTAGCGGATGTAGAGCGGCAGGATGCCATCCTGCAGCGCCGGCTCGAGCACACGCGGCTTCTTGTCTGGCTGATGGAAGGGCGGGATGACGTACTCGTTCTTGTTGAGTAGCCACCGGTCGACGTGGCCCGTCGCTTCCGCGATGAGCTCGTAGCCAAGCCGTGTCTTGCCCAGACCCCAGTCGCCGAACGCGATGAAGAAGCCGGCGATGTCGTTCGCGGCACCGTCCCAGAAGGATCGGCGGAATTGGTGGAGTGCGTTGAACACCTGGTTCTGGCCCACCATGGAGAAGGAAGGCGGATAAAGTGCGACCCCCTTGGCGGCCCACGGTTTGGTGATGGTCATCGGTCTTCTCCCTGCATCTCCCTGGAGGAACCCGTGGGGGTCTGCTCCGCAGTCTCGACGTTCATGGTCTTGTAGAGGGGCGTGAAGTCGATGCGGACGCGACGTGCGCCGGGCTCGCCGAACAGCCCTCGTCCCATGCGGGGCTGTCCTGGGTGGCGGTCGAGCAATCGCAGCTGCTCGTGGTACATCGCCGTCCGGATGTAGCTGTCGAGGACGACGGCTCGATCCTCGTCCGGCACCTGAAGGAGCTCGCCGAAGCGCTCGCTGAGCTGACTCACGATGAGAAAGTCCTCGGAGTCCGCGCAATCGCGAAGCGCCCGCGCGAACGCCTCGTCGTCGGTCAGCCGCACAGGCGCTGCTCCCTCGAATCCGAGCTCGACGAGGTTCTCCACCGCCAGCGCACCAGCGAGTCCACCGGCGTCCAGGCCCCAGGTCGAGGGACCACCATCGAAGGCTCGGATGTGGAAGAACACGGCCAGAGCCTTCTTGAGCGCGGTCGGTAGGTCGTTCGTCGAGGGTGTTCCACCCTGGACGCCCTCCCACACGACCGCCGCGGTTTCGCCCAGAGCCGAGAGGTCAGTGCGCCAACACGGCCCGAGGGCGAGCTCGGCGTTGTCGCGCAGCAGCATGTTGAAGCCGTCGCAGTTGCGCTGTGCGATCTCGAGGACATCGCCCTCGGGCGACGTGAGCGACACCGCGCCCGTGGGGATACCGCCCGGTGCCTCAACTCCCAGCTGCCAGCCCGCAACGCAAAGCCCGATCACCAAGCGCGCGCGAGGCTCACGTCGAAGCAGCTGCTTCGCGAGGGCGCGAGCCCAGTCGACGTCAGCGTCCGCCTCGCGAAACGCCTTCCCCAGCGCGACGCCTTCCGCGGTGGCCCGGAGGCCCTTGTCGACCCGCTCGAAGAGGCTGATCCCGTTGATGCGGTAGCGGGCGCCGCTGCGCTCCATCCCGTACGTGTTGATGACGCCGTCGGTCCCCTTGCCGCGCGGCGCCCCGCCCCTGAACTGCATCGTGGGAGCGATGTCGAAGACCACGCGCTCGAGATCGGCCCGTGAATAGACGCGGCCTGGCTCGGCACGGGCCGCCGCCTCCGGGTACTCCTGGATGCGAGCCGCCTCGCTCCATAGAAACAGTTTGGGGAGCGCGATACGCACCAACGGCGTGTTCATGCCTGTCCTCCGTGGAAAGTCGCCAGGAACTGCGACAGGCGAACGCGGTAGGGCTTTTCGCCCCGGTTCTGCAGGTGTCCCGGATGAGCCTTGATCTTGGATTGGTAGTCGCCGGTCAGACGCAGCACGTCGCCGTCGCGCTCGAACACATCGAGCAGCTCGCGGTTCTTCAGCATCACGTGGACGGCGCCGGCCCAGAGCGAATCCTGGGTGCTGGCCCCCACCAGCCAGTATCCGACCTGCTCGAGCATCGAGCGGACGTGGCGCCACAGAGGGCCCCGCCCGGCGCGGTCGAGCTCGAGATGCGCCACATCCCCACCGACGTGGATCAGCGCCGCCACATCGCCCGCCTCGGCCGAGGTGACCTCAGCGAGGGCACCTTCGACGAGCTCGAACATCCCCTTGTCACCTCGAAGGAAACGGGCGTCCTGCGCCATGTCTCGATGCAGCGAAAACCACCGCGTCTTACGATCGTCACTCACGGCGAACTCGTCCGAATGGAGCTCCGCCAGCGCCGCCCACACCTCGTCCCGGTAGTGGAAGACCCGCCGCGGCTGGCTGCGCATCCAGTCGACTGCCAGGTCGACCTTGCGAGGCATCATGCGGCACCTCCCTCCGACGCCCGCAACGCGAGTTCCTCGACCATGCGCTTCTGCAGCTCCTTGCCGGGCCGGAACACGGTGCGCAGGCGCGCCGCCATCAGCGACGACTGGTAGTCGTCGTCGAGCACCAGAAGCTCGTCCTGGTGGCGCAGGATTCGGAGCTCGAGGAGGTTCCGGAGCAGGTTGCCCATGAGCTCGTCGGAGACTTGGCCGTCGACGAGGCCGAAGGGTGCGTATCCCTGCGCGCGAACGAGGTCGCCGAGCAGCTCGGCCACGCGGCCGACCCCGCGGGAGCCCACGAGCACCGAGACGTCGTGCAGGGCGCCAGACGCGGGCACGTAGAGTTCCACGGTGGGCATCGTCGACGCTGGCGAGCGCCAGGCGCAGATGCCCAGGTGGATCACCGCGGCGTAGAACGGGTGCTTCACCACGGCATCGCGGAGATGTTCGACGAGCACTTCGTTCAGCGGCGCGTCCTCCTCGAACATGCGCTGGCCACGCGCATCGACGATCGGGGCGCCGCTCAGCACGCCGAAGCGCTGCGTGTTCCACGGCTGCGGAATAAAGGCGCTGCCAAGGCCGAACCCGTCCTCTCTACTGAGCGGCAGAGGGCGCAGGACCGCAGCGCTCTCGACAGCGACGGGCAGCGCCGCGCAGGCGGGGCCGAAGCGCCGCAGCGCGAACTCGAAGAGTCCCTTCGGACGCGCGGAGTGTCCGAGTGTGTAGCTGTCCCAGGCGGCGAACGACCGCGAGCGCTCGAAGAGGTCGGCCATGCGAGCCTCGAGCTCAGCCGACGTGAAATCGACCAGACGCTTGTCGTCCTCAAGGGGCCCAAGGAAGGCGTTGAGCTCAGCCAGCAGCGGCGCAAGCCCGTCTTTCGTCCACTCTTCGAGCTCCACGGTCATGCCCGCGCGGCCGGCATCGACCAGCCCTTCGACGAGGATGCTGAGCAGGTAGGCGCGGTACTCGGGCACCGCGAAGCACAAACGACGGCCGGCCTGCTGCGCGTCGCACTCAACAAGGTGCACGAAGGGCTGCGTCAGGTGCCAGGCCACCGGACGACCGTGCTCGTCGTGAACCGCCTCGAGGGCACCTGCGTTCTCGAACACCGTGACCCACGGCTTAGCGCCGAGGTCATCGGCCTCGTAAGCCGACACCTCGCCCCACTGGGCAAGATGCTCGAAGAGCGCGACCGCGTCGTTCGGGCGGGCGGGCAGACTCATGCCGCAGCCTCCATGACGAGTTGACAGGCCGCTCGCGCGCTGTCGGCCGCGGCCCAGCGGCGGAAGTTCGTCGCCGCCTTACGGGAGCGCAGGACGACCCACTGCTCCGGCTTCTTCGGATCCTTCCTTATGCTCCAGTCCCAGCCCGACCATCCGTCGGCGGCGTACTGCTCACCGCAGGGAGCTAGCCTCCAGTCAGGCAGCCGGAGCGCCTCGAGATCGCCGATCATCTCGGACGGCGTCTGGTATCGGGCGGCGGCGTCGGGCGCGACCGCCTTGTTGATGATGCGCGCCAGGCTTTTGGGCACGTATGGCTGCATCCGCCCGAAGGAGATCACGCCTTTGCCGGACGCTGCCCGGACCAGCGCCCGGTCGACCACCTTCTGCCTGTCGAAATCGTCGACGCAGCCGCCCGATGCCTCTGCCAACTCGCGAAGCTCCTTCCTCGCCTCGCGGTCCAGGTAGGCGTCGTCGTTGTACGGCAGAGCGCCGTGGACCATCTCGAAGAGCACCAGGCCCACCTGGTAGAGGTCCGACCGCACGTCGTAGCGGCTCGGCGTCGCCCATCCCTCGACCGGCACGTAGAGCGCGCTGTGGCGCGAGGCGGTCACACTCGCACTCGCATGAGCGAGTCGTGCGACCGAGCCGAAGTCGGTGATCTTCGGCCAGATGCGCCCGTGACGCTGCGAGATCAGCACGTTCGCGGGCTTGATGTCCCGGTGAACGAGGAGTGCCTGGTGAAGCTGCGCGAGCCCGTGGAGGAGTCCAATCGCCGCGCGGACGGCCTCCATCATCGGCAGCGGGCCACCGCTCAGGCGCGAGAGGATGCTGCCGCCGCCGACATACTCCATGGCGACGAGGACGAAGTCGTCGCCGAGGCGCTGTGCGTCGTGGACCCGCACGAGGTTGCTCTCGTTGCCCTCGGTCCTGGTCGCCTCCACGAGCAGGCGCGGCTCCGCGAAGAGGTCACCGCTCGGATCGGGATAGAGGACCTTCAGGAACACCGGCAGGTCGAGGGGTACGTGATGCGCACGAAAGGCGTACGCGTTCGCGCCCTCGGTGTTCTCCGCCTCGAGCCTGTACTTCCCGGTCGCAGCGATGAGCTGCTGGACGTCCTGAAGGGTCGTGCTCATTCGTCGAGCCCCCACCACGCGACGAGCACCGCGTCACGCCAGGTCTTCGGCTTGAAGTCCGCGCCGCCGTTCAAAACGTTCTCGGGAGAAGCAGACGTGATGGACGCGAAGCGCTTCTCCTGCGCACGGAGAGATTGCGGCGCGACAAGGTCGACGGTCAGCTCGAGCTCAGCACCCACCAACTGGACGATCCCCTCTGCCTTGACGCGCGAGGCCGACGGCCCTCGAAACTGCGAGGAGCCGGCCTGCAGGACGCAGATTCGCTCTACTCCCTGCTCCGCCAGGAAGGTCGAGAGCAGCCTTCGAAGGCTCACCAGCGCGTGCCCCTCACACGCGTCGGCGGGCAGCTTCTGCGACGTGGACGGAAGCGGCAGAACGCGGGGTTGAGCCCGGCTGCCATCGAGGAGCGCCCACTTGAAGTCGGCCGAGCTGGGAGCGATGCCGAGGACCTTCATGCGTCGTCCTCCGCCAGCTCCGGGATGTCGTCCGCGGTCGGTGGCTTGAGCGTTCCGGCGATAATCGCCTGCACGTCCAGGGTGCCCTCGATCATATCTTCGACATCGGCCTTGGCCTCGTTGACCAGGTCGACGGCCAGCTCGTTGAGGACCTGATGCCGAACGATCCGCTCCCCGACGTAGGCCTGATCCTTGGCACCGAACACCGGGATCAAGAACGCGCCGATGTCCTCGGGGTACACGCGCCGCTGTCGGATTCCGCGTGAGTACCGATCATTCTGCATCTTCCCGAACGCCGAGTTGAGATACAGAGCGAGGAAGCCGGGATGAAGATCCTCGCCATGGCGAAGGATGGACACATCGCCACCGACAGCCATCGGGAGGAACTGCGGCAGCACGACAGCCGCTTCCCCTACGGGCGGGCCGACGGAGGTGTATACGACATCTCGCCCACCGAGCCGACCGCCGTGGCGGTCATGCACCGACTGCGTGACGCGCAAGCTCGGGTTGCGCCAGCGAATCTCCTGAGGGTCGATGTCCGAGGTGAGAATGCACGGGATGGGTGCGGCTTCATCTCGCTCGGGGGTGGAGGATCGAGTGATATCACTGCGAAGCAGCGAGCGGAGCGGCTTGACCGGAACCCCAAGGCCCGCGAGATGTGCTTCGAGTGCAAAGTAGCGAGGGAGGTAGAACTCGCCTGTCAGACGATCGGTGAGGGCTCGGGCGTCGACGACGTTGGAGAGATCCGCACCCGGGCCGAATTTGGACGTCCGGAGAAGTGCGTCGAAGTGGCCGATGGCCTCCGCACGAAGGCTTCCGGAACGCGCGCGACAGAGCTCCGCCAACTCGACCTTCGCGCCGATGTAGTCCTGGATGCGCCGGTCGGGGACCGGAATCTGGAAGCGACGAAAGGAGTGCGGGTCGATCCAGGAGATCACAGAGTTGGACACCCAGCGTCGCTTCAGAAGCTGTCCGGTGTTAGACAGGAGGTAGGCGAGAACGAACCTGGGATTCACCGAGTCGGCCAGAGTTAGACGCCAGAAGCTCCCCGAGACAATACAGTTGGCAGGAACACTTGAGTCGACTATCGCCACTCGGCGGGTGTTGCCTTTCACCTCGACAAGCAGGTCCCCTGCCTTCGCGCAACCGCTGACGGAATAGTCGTCGAGCCATTCGGCATAGCACCAAGCAATGTGGTTCCAGTCAATCTCGCCGTTCATTCCGACATCAGTCGGACGAATATAGGGCGTGTAGTCTCGATCCTGGGTTCTTTCCGAAAAGCCCGCGATCCCGATGTAGATCCGGTTCGAGTCGCGCCAGAGATTGTGGAACCTCTGTGTTGGAACACGCCTTAGCCTGCGCTCTGCTTCTAGGAAGTGGGCCTGGTAGAAGTCAGCATCGAGTCGAGCCTCAAGCTGTGTCGCATCCGCCCAGACGTGCTTACTCGCTTCAGCCATGAGAAGGCCTCCGTGAATAGGCGTCAGAGATGCCCAGAAGGTCGTTCCCAGCCGGGTCAACCGCTTCTGTCTTGCCCTTCTTCAGGTACCCGACGTGCTCGGCAACGGCCATGAAGACTGCGCCTTGCTTCTCAGCCGGATGCCGCTTCTTCTGGAGGTAGAGGAAGCTGGTCTTGGCGCCCGTGCCCGCGATGGAGAAGGTCTCGGTAGGCAAGCTCACGACCGCGCGAACGATCGCCCTTCCGCCGAGAAACTCTCCCGTTTCGTCGTCCTTCGTCCCCATGATGTACTCGCGAATGTAAGCGTCCGTGTAATTACAGAGGATCCCATCGGGCACGACGATGAGTAGCCGCCCGCCCGGCTTCAGAAGCTGAAGGTTGCGGTCGATGAACAGCGAGGCCGGGTCAGCCTTCTTGAGCTCCTTTCGCTTTGCCCGGTTCCCGGGGGCCCACGACCAGCCGAGCTCGAGTCCGCGCGCCTCATCGCGCATGCGCGCCAGCCCGCGTGGATCGTCATACTTCCCGGAGCCGAACGGTGGATTGGTCAGGATGACGTCGAACTTCCCGATGAGTCGATCGATATGCGGGTCGACCAGCGAGTCGTCGACCTTCAGCAGCTGGCTGTGGTCCTCGCCGTACAGCAGCATGTTGATGCGAGCCTTCTGGATCGATCCCGCGGCCTGGTCGGCGCCGACGAAGCTGTGCCGCTTCATCTGCGAGAGCCAGCGCAGCTTGTCATCGTCGGAGTGGCCGACGTGGCGGTCGTCGAGCACGCGCCGCTTCACCTCACGCAGAGCGCCGATGGGGAAGCGCCCAGTACCGCAACAGATGTCGCCGACGAGGAAGGCGGGGAGCGCGGCTTCCTCGTCGGTTTGGGGGTTCCAGCGCTCGCGTTGCCCGTCGTCGCCCCGTCGGGCCCACAGGTCCGCGTCGGGGATGTCGTGGAAAACCATGCGGGCCATGCACTCCACGACCTGGCCAGGCGTCAGGTAGGTCGCGAGCCCTTCGTCGCTCGCGTACTTGCCGCGAAGGAACACGTCGAAGGCCCAGCCCAGCAAGTCTTCGTGGATGAGGTGCGCCCGCATCTCGCGGGCCTTCTCGCCGTTGCCGAGGAGCTCGCGGTCGGGCACGGAGAGCCGGATGGGCTTGCCCTCACGATCGCGAAGCTCGAGGGCTTCGATGGCGAGGGCGAGGACCTCCGGGTTCTCGAGACGCAGCGGCTCGTCGTACGAGAAGATCGTGTGCACCTCGCCAGTGATGTCGGTCGCCTTGTACTGCGGGAGGTTGTTGATCTCGCGGAAGGCGTCCTTGAGCTGGATGACCGCGTCCTTCTTGTGCTCCCGCACGTGGCTAGCCGAGTAGACGTCGGCGAACCGCTTGCCCTTCGCGGCGCCGCTCGTGAGCACATAGCCGGGCGCCTTCTCAAGGTGGACCTTGAGGAAGAGAAGCTTGCCGAGCTCGTCGATAGCGGCATTGGTGGGCTTGACGCCGCCGCGCGAGTAGATGGCCTCGTGCAGCTGATCGAACTTGCGCTGGATTGCCCGGAAGTCGCCACGGTGGTACTCGGCCGAGACCTCCTGCACGAGCCGGGTGCGGGACTCGGAGATCGGCCGGGCGACGGTCTTCCACTCGTCCCGGGCCGGCAGCGCCGAGACCTGCGCGTCCTTCTCGACGTCGAAGATGAAGTCGTTCTCGTCATCCCATACCCAGACGAAGCGAAACGGCTTACCGGCGGCGGCGCCGAGGCCGGCCTTGAACTTCGCGTCGTCCTGCACGGCAGGCCGCGAGGCATCGCCGGGCTCGCCGCTGGCAAAGAGGATGATGGGTTCGTCCTCGTCGAGCGCGACAAGCTCGGCGGTCGCCGACATGGATCCGTCGCCGAGCGGATCGAAGAGCGCGAAGTCGTCCTTGATCTGCTGGTAGCCGAGCTGCGAGAGCTTTTCCCGCGCCCCATCGCGGAGCTCGTCTGTGGTGTTCTTCCTCTTGGCCATGGGTCCTCTCGCTACCGTCGCCGGTTGAAAATGTTGGTGCCCGCCACGACGAACTGCTCGGTGAGGAGCTCGCGCACCAGGTGCTCTGGCAAGCTGGTCTCGTTCGCTACCGCCCGCACCGCGCTTGCCAGCGGAGCACCGAGGCGGCCGTCGAAGAACTTCTCGACGGCGTTTCGGACTCGGCTGTCGTCGGTGTTCGCCGTTCCCCGCGCCGCCCACATGTCGTTACCTGTCCGTTCGAGCGTCGGATCGAGTCTCATCAGCAAGAGGGCCCGCTCGGCACCTCCCACCTCCGTGAGCTCGGGGACGGCCTCCGCAACGCGCTCGGGCGTCGCGGGACCGCGGCCGATCAGGAAGTCGCGGATCTTCGAGGTGATTGGGCCGATCATGCTTCCTCCTTGAGCGGGAGGCGCAGCTGGGCGTCGGTCGCCTCGCCCCGCGAAGTACTTTTCGAACGCCGGATGCCTTTGACCGGCGTGAGCTGCAGGGCCGGCCAGATCGCGGCGACGCCGTTGATGGCCAGCAGGTCCTGCGGCTCCAACCACGCCGAGTGACCAACGAGCTTGCGCTCCTTCGGGTTCGCGGCCTCGTCGATGATGCGGCCGAGGATCGCGCAGAAGTGGCGGGCGCGTCGCGTGACCGTGGCCTTGCTGTAACGGAAGCTCCAACGCCGCAGGACGCTAGCGACGACGTCCGGGGTCAGCACGTCGTCGCCAGCCACGCGCCTGATCTCCTCAAAGATCGCGCGGCCACGAACCCCTTCGAGGATCACGCGAGGCTCGAAGCGAAAGCTGACGTAGCGGCGCCCGAGACTGGTCGGCCGGGTCCCACCCTCCTTGAACAGCCGGGCCCAGCGCGCGGCCGCCAGGTAGTAGTGGACGTTGCGGAGGTTCTTGAATTCGATCTTGTGCTGGAGCCACGTCGGGTCGTCCTCGCCTAGCACGACCATCTCAACTATGCGCTTCAGCGGGGCCAGTTGCATGGCTTGTCGTACGACCCGATCGCGTGACGCCATGTTGTTCCTCGGCACGACGGCAAAGCGAGGCGCCGACCCGAGTGCCCGCGTGAGCACATCACTCCGCACAAGGCGACTCCAGCCCCCAGGAGAGCTCATGCTCGGCGCCACGGCGTTCACAGCGCCGCCTTCTGGAGGTAGTCGTCGGCAGCTTCGATGAGCGCGGTCCGCGCCAGCAATGCCTCGCGGCGACGCTGCATCGCTCGGGTGAGCCGGGTCTCGAAGTCCTCTCGCCAGACTTGACCCAGCACCGGGACGAGCAACTCGTCGAGGTCGCGCTTGTTGACAAATCGCTGCACGGACCCGGAGGAGAGCAGCCGCAGCTGCGTGCGGACGAGGGAATGGGCGAGCGCGACAGCGAAGACGCGGGGCGTCTCGTGGAAGCGGAGGGCAGTGAAGGTGGCGCTCCCGAGGAGCGGCTGCTCCTCGGGGCCGAGCTCCTCGTCAAGGTAAGCGACCTGGTCGCCCGAGCCGGTCGTGCACAGTAGGACATCGCCCACCTCGAGCCGCTGCCGCATGCGCGAGGACAGGTCGGACAGGGGCCGAACCTCGCCGCCCTCAACAAGGAAAGTACTCTCGTTCACGTCGTCGGCCTGAACGGCGAAGACCTCCTCGTCATCGGCGAGGCCACGAAGGCTCGTGCCCGCGGGCTTCGCAAGCTGGAGCAACGGCCGCATGGCCGACGATGCTGCCGAAGAATGGCGGAACACGCGCCCGCGGTTGAACGGGACGTCCCACCGGTCCGCCAGCTGCGATCGGAGAACCTCGATGGCGGTGCTGGGGGGCTTGACCCCGGAGACACAGTGGTCTATCTCGGTGTGGATCGCCATCACAACCGCGTTGAACTCGGCACGGGCGCTCGCGGTCAGGTCGACGGCCTGCTGGTACTGCAGCCCGAGCGACTCCTGCAGGCTGCGCGGGGGCAGCGGGATCGGGAGGCGCGCGATGTCCGAGAGGCGCAGGCGCGGCAGCGCCGACGAGCCACCGCGGTACGCGAGGTCACGCAGGATCCGGTTCAGCGTCGGCGTGCAGAACACGGCGGCCAGGTACTCGGGCAAGACCGCCGGCCGGGGCCGGATGATGGTTAACTCCGACGACACGGCGAGCTCTGCAGGCATCCCCGACTGGACCGCGGCCGCACGAAACGGCTGGGCTGCCCGCGTGAACAGGACGTCGTTCTCTTGGACGTTGATCCACTTGGCGACGGTGCCGTCGACATGGGCCATGCCGCTCAAGTCCAACTCGCAGGGCCGCACGTTGTTCAGGCGGAGCATCGGGATCCCCGATGCAGCCGAAGGCAGGCGAGCCCCGTCGTGGATGGACTCGACGATATCCTCGAGGCTAACGTGTCGACTGCCCTCCGAACTCATTGTCGACCGCACCAACTCGCGCCCGAGGTAAAAGGCCGGGTCGAGGCGAACGTGCCGCTTGCCGAGGTCGGCGCGGGAGAGCGTGGCTACGCGCATGTGGCTACCTCGCGTTCGAGGAAGTCGTCGAGCTTCGACCGCGCCGCGCCAATGTCGCCGCGGAGGTCGTGCGCCTCCACGTCGACCATGAGGATCGGGTAGTCGTCGGCCGACGCCGGCTTGCGGAGTATCACGACGGAGCACTTCACCCCCGTGCCGCGGAGGCAGGTTCCGGCAGGCAGGCTGACGACCGCCAGCAGACGCACGTGTTCGAGCAGCCACTCGCGGAAGTCCGCATGCCCGGCGCTCGAGAGCAGGCCCTCGGGCAAGACGGTGACGAGGAGAGCGCCATCGGCCATCGCCGCAAGCGCGTGCTCGATGAACAGCAGCTCTGTAGGCACGCGGCTGCGCACCTTGCCCCCGCGCTTCGACAACTCAAACCTGGCCAGCTGGGCTCCGCTCAGTTGGAGGCCGATCGGCGGGACGACGATCACACCGTCGTAGGACCCATCGAGGTTCGACTGCAGGAAGTCAGCGAACACACGCTCGACGCTCGGAAGCATGCGCTCCAGCAGCGGCTCGAGCAGGCGAAGCTCGGCCGGAAGAAAGATCGTCCCCTCCGCGCCGAGGAGTGCAGCGATCTCCGCCCCGGCTCCGCCTGAGACCAGGAGACGACGAGCGCCGAGCTGATGCCCGCGCACCAACGGCGCCACGCTCTCGGTCAGCCCGGAGAACTGGCCCTTGTCGGGAAGCAGTGAGGACAGCGCGACGACGAGACGGACCAACTCCTCGGGCGCGTTCGGGCGGAGTCGAAAGCCGGCCAGGAGCGCAGCCGCCGTGCGGAGCGGTTCTACTGCGACCGACTCGTCACCACCGAGACGCGACACAGGCACACCGCCCGTGGGGCGTACGAGGTCCGGCCCGAATACCTCATCGCCATCCAGGCGAGCGACCATCTGGGCGACGCCCAGCTTCGTCGCATCACTGTGACCGGCGGCCGCGTGAATCAACTGCCCCCAGGCGCCAAGGACTCCTACCGACGGAAAGTGGCTGCGCTCGGCGACGGGCAGTGCCCGCACGGGGACGAGCCCCCCCTCATCGCGAGCGTAGAACGATGGATAGCTGCCGCCGTCGACGATCACGAATGCGTAGCCCTCGCCCGCGAGGAGCTCGAGGTAGCGGTCGGACACATCACCGCGCTTGGGGCGAAGCAGCACACCGCGCTCACCGCCAAGCATGAACTCCCCAGCGAGCGCCAGCCGTCCGATGACCGGCTGCGCGGCGTCGGTTACGTCGATCCCGAGGCTGCTGAGGTAGGTTCTCGCGTCCAAGACCATCTCTCCATCACGCGCTCACGCGCCCATTGAGTTTCGAAGGGTAGTCAGGACGAGAAGTGCAGTCAAGAGCCATCACGCGCTCACGTTCCCAATGGCTCGTTCCAGTCCGCGGCTGCGCACAACGGCGCCCAGACACTCGGACCGCCATCGGTGAGTCCCTGGAACTCGTCGCGCCGGCGAGGCGTCGTATAAGCCAACGACGGCCTCCACCACGTGGTGCGGGCTGGCCCGGCCGAGGCCGCGCACACGACGTTCCGCATGCTCTCCACGCTGGACGACTCCCCCCCGGCCAGGGCTGACTCGTCAGCCTGATCACCATCTGAGCACCGCGGTGCTGGTCGAAGCGGCACACCACGGACCAGGGGCGTACCACCTCGAGGCCCGCTGCTGGCACCGCGGGCTCGACCCGCGACTACTGCTCCCCGGCCTCGGTGGCCACGACGATGCACTGGACCGTTGGTGCGAGGCCGAGGCTGTGGCCGAGGAGGGTCCATCCCCGCGGGCGCGGGGAGCAGAACGACACCTGGCAGCCCGCACCGTCCCAACGAACAGACGACGGGCATGGGACCGCGGGCCGGAGACCGAAACCGGGCGGCCGCAGCACCTTCGGGCGCTGCTCCGCACAACTTCCGCACCAGCTCCAGCGGTACGCCAAGGCCAATCACGGCCAGGCGCGGGCACGCAGACGCGAGGCACCAGACGGCACGGGAGCCGCCTGACCAGCAGGTACTCCCGCCAAGCACCAGTGATTCCCAAGCTCAGAGCGCGGGTTCGATTCCCGTCATCCGCTCTTTGAATCAAGCCCCAACCCACCGGTTGGGGCTTTTTCATTCCACCATTCCCGGCGCGAGCAATTCCAGTGCCTCTTCCCACCGGAAGGCGTCGGCCCTTCCACCGGATTTCGGCGGATGCGGCGGCTGCCCGCCAATCAGGACCCCCATGCCGCGCAGCAGCGCCAGGCTCGGCCCGTACGCCGGATGCGCCGCCATCGCACTGTTGACGTACGGGAGCACCGCCGTCGGAATGCCGAGACCATACGCCTCGCACAGGATGCCCAGCGCCAGCGTGTCCGCGATTCCGGCGGCCCACTTGTTGACCGTGTTGAACGTGGCCGGCGCCACCGCGATGGCGTCCGCCGGAGGCAACGGCCGGACGTCACCGGGCTTCCGCCACGCCGAACTCACCGGATAACCCGTCTGCGCCTCGACCGCCGCCTGGTCGATGAACCCCAAGGCCAGAGGCGTGGCCACCACCCCCACACCCCAACCCCGCCCCTGCGCAGCCGAGATGAGGACCCCCACGTCCTTCGCGACCCCGGCCGCGCACACCACGACGTACAGGAACGGCTTCCCAGGCCCACCGCTCACGCGGACACCCCCAACGGCAGCGTACGACGCTTTCTGCCGGCAGGCGGGGTCTACGCTGCGGCCAGCGCGTGATGGTTTGTCTTCGCACGCCGATGATCAATGGTGGCCACGTCAGGTCGCGCAGCGGCTGCCGGCCGGGCTGTGGACGGGAGGGCTTGTGCAACGTGGCGAGGTCTGGTGGGTCCGATTCGACGAGCGGAGGTTGGTCGTACTGCTGTCGGGAGACGACGCGTCCGGGTTCCGGGGGATGCAGGTCGTCGCTCCGGCGGGCCTCGACATCAGCGGTCTGGGCATCGAAGTGGCGGTCGGCGCCGGTGAAGGGCTGCCGATCGAGGGCGTGCTGCGGCTCGCGTTCCCGCGTCCGGGCTTCACCCCGTGCACGTGGCTGACCACCGTGTCCCGGGACGACCTCATGGAGCGGGCGGCCGTCCTGTCTTCCGGGAAGCTCAGCGAGATCGACGATGCCCTCCGACGCGCCGAACAAGAGCAGGAGGGGACCCCGGCAACGACCGCGAAGCTCAGCGGGATAAGGGAGGCCCTCCGTCGCGGTGACCTCGGGTAGACGGAGACTCGGGCCGAGCGGTGATGCGGGGGCCGTTGAGGTCGGTGGGGGCTGCCCATCGCGTCGGGGTGTCGGTGGGCGGCTCTAGTATGAGCCGACCTCCGGCCGTGATCGGCGCCGCGAATGGTGCGGACGGCCGGGGCACTCGTTTTCCTTGGGGGGATACACCGAGTGAGACTTCGCGCTCTTCTGCCTGCCGTGACGGCCGGCGCGCTGCTGACAGCCGCGCTCGCGCTTCCGGTAGCCGCAGCCGATCCCGGGCCTTCCGGGCCGGGCCGACCGGCTTCGCAACCGGCCGAAAGCCCCGGTACGGCAGACGTACCGACAACCACCGAGGCCGACCCGCCCACGGACACACCCACAGATCCGTCCACGGGCACGCCTACGGATTCGCCCACGGTCACACCCACCGACACCGCGAGCCCGGAGCCCACCGACAACACCGCGACGCCCGATCCGACTGGTCCGACCGATACGACCGGTCCCGCGAGTCCCGATCCGACCGACACCACCGCGCCGCCGCACCGGTTCCAGGTGTACTCGGTCGGGAACGCCTGGTCCGACCACTGGAAGCTGTCGCTGTCGGTGTACAGCGAGACCGCGGGGGCGGCGGTCGCGGGCATCACCGCGCACTTCCGGGCGCACGGCGCTTCGGCGGAGACGCCGGACGCGGCGACGACGTCGGAATTCGTGACCGACCCGACCTACGGCAACCGGGTGTCGGCGCAGCGGGTCGTCCTCCCCGCGATGGGTGTCTACGACGTCTCGGTGGACGTCACCGACACCACGGGGAACGTGGAGCACTTCGCCGACGCGGGCCGCTTCACGTACGCGGCGCGGGTGTCCGTCGGAAAGCTCGCGTCCGACCGGAGTTCCGTGGACTACGAGCACCGGTCGTACACCGTCTCGGCCCCGGTGACCGTCACCGACCCCGGCACCGGGGCGCCGCTCGACCCGGCGGGGGTGTCGGTCGCCCTGACCGACCCGAACGGCAGTCCTTACGACACCGTCGCCGTGGCGTCCGCACGCGCGGACGGGCGGGTCGCCGCACCCGTGACGGTGACGCGCGGCATCACGTACCGGACGGCGAGCGCCGACGGCACCGCCACCGCGGGTTACCCGTACTTCCTCAGCGGCAGCGACCAAGTACCGCTCACCGTGCCGGCGAAGGCGGAGACCACCCGGATCCGCATGCTGAGCGGCAGCAACATCAACGTTCCCAGAGGCGGCCACACCACGATCAAGGGTGTGCTCGAACGGCGGGTCGGGTCCACGTGGGTGGGCACACCGGGCCAGAAGATCTACGCCCTGCAACCCGCGTACTTCTCCGCCACGGTCACCACCACGGCCAACGGCACCTTCTCCGTCACCAGCGGGCCGGCGGGCGCGTACTACTTCTGCAACTACTGGGACTACGACCCGTTCCTGCTGAGCACCGACAGCACCAGGACGCCGGTCTACGTGCACATCCCGACGACCAGTCGCGTGACGCCGTTCCACGTCAGCGAGGACGAGTACGGCGAGGCCGTCATCGACGGCCACCTCGACCTGCACGGGTCGGAGTTCGCGAACAACACGCACTCCATGACGATCCAGTACTCGTCCAACGGCAGGTCGTGGCACACCGTCGGCACCACCCGGATCGGCCGCCAGGGTCTGTCCGGCGACGAGTTCAGGACCTACGCGACCTACGGCGGCCAGGCGAACGGCTACTGGCGGGCGTACTTCCCGGGCACCCCCGACTACTCGCCCTCCTACAGCACCGCGGTCAAGGTCTACCGCACGCCCACCCGCGTCACCGGTGGCAAGCCCGGCCACACCACGGTGCGCAAGAACACGTACGTCGGTCTGGGCGGACATGTGCAGCAGCGGAGCACATCGGGCAGATGGTCCGGGGTCTCCCGCACCTACGCGTACCTGGAGTTCCGGCCGGCCGGCAGCAAGACGTGGCATTACGTCAGCCGCGTGAAGACCGATTCCAAGGGCACCTACCACTTGCGCGGCAAGGCGACGCGCAGTGGCACGTGGGTCGTCGTGTGGTTCACCACCGACAGCCGCCACATCGACTCCAACGGCCCGGAGACGTACGTCCGGGTGAAATAGCCGCTCGTACGCCCGCGACGCCCCGCCCCCGCCGCCGGGGGCGGGGCTTCGACTTCGACTTCGGCATGGTCACGGTCGGCGCCCGGCCGGGGCGCACTGATCCGATGGGATTCGACCGCCCTGCGCAGGCGGTCCAGATGGGCGGACGGCACAGTGAGGTGCGGGGGGGACGACGGCAGCTGCCTCGGCGCTCTCCGGCCGGGCGGCGCCGTCGATCGCCAGGTCACTCATGACGTCGAGCAGCAAAATCTTCTGGTCGGGCCCGAAATAGTGCCGCCGGATCTTGCGTACACAGGCCAGTACCGTGCCGTGGAAGCTGTCCTCGCCGGCAGGAGCGCGCATTCCGCACCGTATCCGTCAACCGCGGAATGAGGATTATTCGGCGGTCGGTGAGGCCATGAATGCCTTCACGTTGACGACGGATGCCGTGGTGGCGGTCACCTGGATGTCGTGGTGGGGGCCGGAGACCGTGAAACGGACTCCGGGGGGCGGATTCGGCGGGGGTGAGGGTGATCGTTTCGGGCGGGGTGCCGTGCCAGGCGGAGATGCGGAGAATTCGGTGATCGCGGCGGGGTTGTCCAGCAACAGGGGCCACTGGGACGGCCGTTCAGATGCGTCCATAGAAACTCCGCTCCCAGACCTCCGGCACACCGTGCCCGAAGCGGAATCGATCGACCTTACTCACGTAGGAGTGCTCTTCTCCCTGCGCCGTGACCCGGTACGCACTCGGCTTGCCGACCAAAGCATCGGCAGTGGCCGTGAACCGCAGGGCCACGCCGTCCGCGGCAACCTCCACCCGTACCCGCCGCTCCGGCTCGGCCTCCAGCGTCTCCGGGCAGTTGACCGTTTCTCGGGTTCTCGTGCGGCCGTACGTGTACATGAGGCGGTTGATGTCCGGGATCGCCGGGCTCCCGGTGGCCCGTCCAGTGGTCCTGGAAGGTCACCAGGTCGCCCGAGTCCGTCAGATGGTCCTCTTCCCGGAACATGATCGGCTGATGATTGGCGTCGAACAGTTTCGGGCTGCCCTGCCAGCTCGGTCCCGTGGAGTACACGTAGCGCACTCCCAGCGGTTCCTGGCACTCCGGCACGCCGGCGTCCCGGAGAGCTTTGGCCTTCTGGTCCATGTAACTGGGCACAGGGTCGCCGCAGGCCAGACCGAGCGGATCGATCCACGCCAGGGGATTGAGAACGTAGGCGTGGTGGTTGGGCGCCGGCGCCAGTCCCAGTGGGTCCGGGCTGATGTATGCGGCGGTTTCGGGTGCGTAGAACCGGAACAGGTTGTAGTGGAGTCCGGTCTCCGCGTCGAAATACTGGCCCGGGAAGCGAAGCGGACAGTCCGCATACCCTTGCGGCGGCTCACTCGCTTCTCCCCACGGCGTCGAACGTTGTCGCCACGCCACTGCCCCGTCGCCACGATGCCCCGGACCGATCGCCGCCCGGTCCGTTCACGTGACGGTGGGCATCAAGTTCCTGGCATTGACGCCTTGATGAGGTCGCGCGCCTCTTGGCCGTACAGGGCTGATGGCTGCAGAAGGCTGAATGCCTTGCGGAATATTGTGAGGCGTTCCGGATCTGTGATCGTTTCGGCGCCCCGGTAGCCTTCGACCTCGAGACGGCGGTCGTCGAATATGGAGAAGCCGTCGCCCGGGTAGACCTGGAGGCGGGCCCGGGCGGGGATGATTCCCAGGGTGAGTCCGGGGCGGTGGGTGGCGTCGAGGAGGTGCCGCAACTGGCCCCGCATGACCTCGGCTCCGCCGATGTTCGTCAGCAGGGCCTGCTCACCGAGCAGCACATGGTAGGTGCGGCCCTCCTGCCCGATGTACCGCGCTCGTGCGGTTCGGGCCGCGACGCCGGCCTCGATGTCATCGGGGATTGCCAGGAAGTCGACGACGAGCCGGAGCATGGCGGCGATTGTCCCGGACACGGTCCGGGCCGTGTCCGGGATCCGGAGTTCTGGCCGGGACCGGTCGGTGGGTCAGAGGAGGGTGTTGTAGGCCTGCCAGCCGTCGCTGATTTTGGTGCGGGGTTTGAAGGGGGATTGGGGGTTGCCGGCGCCTTCGTAGTACCAGAGGCCGGTGGGGTCGGTGGCGAGGAGGTCGTTGTGGCCGTCGCCGTGGAGGTCGCCGACGCCGAGGAGGTGGGTGTAGGTGTTCCAGCCGGGGCCGATCGGGGTGCGGCGGGCGTACGGGGCGGCGGTCTTGCCGGTGCCGGCGTAGAGCCAGAGTTCGCCGGTGGTGTCGCGGGCGATCAGGTCGGCGTGGCCGTCGCCGGTGA
>NZ_FONG01000024.1 GCF_900112845.1 Actinacidiphila alni | reverse complement strand
CGGCGTCGGGGTCCGGATTCGGGGACGCCTCGGGTTGCGGGTGCGGGGCGCCGTCGTCCGGCGGGATGCCGGCGGCGGTTTTGGCGTGGTCGAGGGTGCCTTGTTTGGTGGCGGCTTCGCGTTCGAGTGCGTCGGCTTCGTCCTGGAAGCCGTGGAGTTGGTCGGCCCAGCGGCCCAGTGCGCTGGAGGCGCGGCCGAAGGAGTCGTGTGCCTTTTTGATCAGCGGGGTGACGTCGCTGTCGATGTGGGAGATGAAGGCTTTGGCGGCCTCGCCCTTCCAGTAGCCGCAGTCCAGCCGGTCCAGCTCGGAGACGGTGGTGCTCAACTCGGTGTGCACATCACCGATCTGCCGGGCCAGCGAACGGGTCCGCTCGACATCACCGGGCGTCGGGTCGAACCCCAGATGCGGAAATTTGCCGGCCCGTTCGTCCCCCACTGCCCGCCCCTCGCCCTCTTCGTCGGCGTCGTCAACCGCCGCACCGTTCAGTCGCACGAATCAGTCGTACGAAACTATCGGTACGGTGATCCGCGCGACAAGCGGGGCCCTTGGGGCGGAAGCGGTCGATGAGGTTCCGTTGGTGAAGCCGCCGTGCAGTGCGCCACGGCGGTGTGGCGGCCTCGGTACTGTCGCGCGGCGCACGCTATCGAGCCCAATCCGGCCTACCGGTTCTACGCGCGCGACGACGCGCTGCCTCCGCTACGACCTTGTTCTGGTCAAGAGCGCGGCCTTCAGAGGGGATTGGCAGTCCTTGGGATCACCTTCATCAAGGGTGCGGAGGCGTGCCGGGCGTCACGGGGGCGTTCCTCTGTGTGAGGGGGATGTGAAGTGTGCTGCGAACCGGTACCGATCAAGGGACGCCCCTACAGCCCCACGACGCGCGCCGGTAATGTCAAGCACTACGCGGAACTGACTGGAAACTGGACGACTCACGGGGGATCTCATCGTGACCCGCTCTTCCCTGCCCATCGCCGTCGCCCTCGCAGCGGCGGCGGGCCTGCTGCTGACCGCTTGTGGTGGGGGCGGGTCGGACAGCTCGGACAAGATTCAGCCGTCGCAGACGGCGACGACGTCGGCGGCGCCGGTGACGACGACTCCTTCGCCTACGCAGGCGGCGGGGCCGGGGGCGCCGAAGTTCGACCTTCCGTCGGACATCAAGGTGGACTTCAAGGGCTTTGACGACAGCGATCCGACGAAGAAGGCCGCGTTGCAGGATGCGACGTACGCGGCGCAGTCGGTTCTCGAGCTCGAGGCGAAGGCGCACTCAAAGGTCACACCGAACTTCAGCCGCTTCTGGACGGGCGGCACAGGCGCCGCCTTCGCGGATTCGCTGATGTCGCAGATCACGGGCAAGGGTGGGATCACCGGGACGTACCACTACTACAACCCGGTGGTGAAGACCCTCACGGACAGCGGCAACCTCTCGGTCGTCTACTGCGAGGACCAGCGCAAGGCGTACTCGAAGGATTCGGCGACCGGCAAGGTCAAGACGACCACTCCGTCGCCGAGCGACTTCCGGCAGTGGAATCTTCAGATGACGAAGTCCGCCTCCGGTGAGTGGCATGTCTTCGATCACAAGTGGCTCAAGGGGGCAAAGCAGTGTCAGGTCGCCTGAAGAATCGAGTCGGCCGGCGTCTCTTTGTCGCGGTCGCATGTCTGTCGTTCCTGACCGCCGGGATCACTTCGGCGGTCGCAGGTGATGATGTCGACGCGAACCCTCCAAGCAGTGACAGCGGCGCGGGAGGTCATGGGAGCACCTACACGGCGCACGTGAACTACAGCTACAGGGGGACCGGGGACGGGGACAACCCGCAGACGGTGAAGTCGTCCAACGGTAATTTCACGCCTCCCGTGTGCTGGTACACGTCCATGACGCCGAAGCAGATGAAGGACGAGATTCTCCGGCGGTACAACCAGGCGGGTAAGGACAACGCCGGGACGGTCTACAACTTCTACAACGATCAGAACAACCAGATGGACGAGGACCACTACCACGAGGGCAAGGACGGTAGTTGGTGGGTTCTGACCTGGGACGAGACCCAGCTCGACAACTTCAATGCGACGTGCCCGTACGACCAGGGCTACTTCTGGCGTCCGCCGGCCGATCCGCCGGCCGGTCAGATCACCCCGGAGATGCTGGCCGATGCCGCGTACGGACATTTGAAGCTGCCGACCAAGGGCGTTGACCTGAGCCCTGCCCCGGAGAATCAGAAGGTCAATCTGCCGACGTATGTGAAGTTTCAGCGGGCGAACGCGCAGGTGTCGGTCACGGCGCAGCTCACCGAGCCCAACGGGCAGGTGATCGCGGCCACAGTGACGGCGGTGCCGAACAGTCTGACGGTGGACGCCGGGACGCAGTACGCGGCGCCGCAGAAATGCGAGTACGGCTTGGGCAATGCCCCGTCGCTGGACTCCGCCAATGCCGGATGCAACATCACCTACACGAGGGCGAGTGCGGGGACGTATCCGTTCACGGCGGATATGACGTGGAACGTGACGTGGAACCCGAGCACGGTGCCCACGACGAACGGCACACCGTTGGCGCCGGGGCTCTCCGAATTTCAGCAGGACGTGACCGTCGAGGAGATCCAGGCCGTCAACCGCTGACCCGCTGATCGCTCCATCAGCCGCTTCCCCCGGTCCCGGGTGTCAGAGGGACTGGGGGAAAGCGAAGAGGTGGGTGGGGTCGAGATGGGATTTTAGGGTGGTGAGGCGGGGGGCGTTGGGGCCGTAGTAGGCGGTGCGCCAGGTGGGGAGGGTGGGGTCGGCGTAGTTCTGGTAGGCCGCGCCGGAGGCGTAGGGGTGCATCGCCTTGTGGGTGGTGTCGAGCCAGGTGGTGGTGGAGAGGGCGTCCGAGGCCAGGTATTGGGTGAGGACGCGCGAGGTGCGGTGGCAGAAGGCCGTGTCCGTGGGGGCGGGGCGGTTGACGGCGCCGCCGAGGGCGGTCAGGGCGATGCTGCCCGCGCCGCCGCCCGGTTGGGCGGAGAGCTTCTGGACGGCGGAGAGCAGGGCGGAGATGCCCGCCTCCGGCAGGTCCTTGTCGTAGAAGTCCGAGCGCGCCGTGTACGTCTCGCGGTGCAGGTGCCCGGCGGGGGCCAGATGGCACTGGGCGGCGGTCAGGCCCGCGCAGCCGGCGTAGGAGAACATCGCGTCGACATAGCCGTGCGGGCGCAGCGAGACCGAGGTGGCGTCGGCGCCGACGGCGGCGGCGAGGTGGTCGGCCGCGGCGGCCAGGTCGTCGCGGGAGCCGGTGGAGAGCATCGGGACGGCGACGGTGGGCGAGCCGCCGGCGGCGCAGTCGAGGTGCAGGGCGGACCAGATGTGGTCCGGCTGGTCGGGGCCCCAGCGCTGCCAGGCGCGGACCACGGCGGCGGCCCGGCTCCACGGCCAGGTGAGGTAGCCGGTGACGACGTCCGGCACCGGGTGGGTGCTGAAGCGCAGCGAGGTGACGACCCCGAACTGGCCGTTGCCCGCGCCGCGCAGCGCCCAGAACAGGTCGGACTCGGAGTCGGCGGAGCACTCCACCACCCGGCCGTCGGCCAGGACGATCGTGGCGCCGATGAGATTGTCACAGGTCAGACCCATGGAACGGCTCATCACGCCGTGCCCGCCGCCGAGCGTGAGGCCGGAGACGGCGACGGTCGGGCAGGAGCCGCCCGGGATCGTACGGCCCTGCTTGCCGAGGGCGGAGTACACCTCGATGAGCTTGGCGCCCGCGCCGATCGTGGCGGTGGTGCCGTCGAGGTGGACGGAGTTGAGGCGCGAGACGTCGATGACGAGCCGGCCGTCGCCGCTTGACCAGCCCGCGTACGAGTGGCCGCCGCTGCGGATGGCGAGCGGGGTGGCGGTGCGGCGGGCGAAGTCCAGGCAGGCGCGGATGTCGGAGGTGCCGGTGACGTACGCGATGCCCGCCGGACGCAGGCCGTCGAAGCGGGTGTTGTAGAGGATGCGGTCGGCGGCGTACGCGCTGTCGGTGGGCAGCACGAGCTTGCCGTTGAGGGACTTGGCCAGGGCCGGCCAGTCCGCTTTGACCGGCGGCGCGGTCGCGGAGGCGGTCGTACGGGTCGGTGTCGCGCCGCCGGAGGACGGGGGCGCGCTCGCCCCGCCCTTGGAGTCGTCGCCCCCGCTGTCGGGGCCGCAGCCGGTCAGCCAGGCCCCGGCCAGCACGGCGCCGCCCGCCTTGAGCGCCGCCCTGCGGTCCACCCGGTTCACCCGATCCACGCGCTCGACCTGGTTCACCACGTCGCCTCGGCCCGCTCGGATCCCACGCTGCACATGACTCATCTCTTGCCCCACCGCCTTCGCGTAACCGTAGACGTGTGAATCATGAGTCCGGTTGCGGTCCGCGACCAGAGCCGACGCCGTAAGGAGACCGAATCTCGGCCGGGCCGAGGTCCGACCCCGAACCTCGGCCCGGCCACGGACCTCAGCCCGCCACGTGCTCGTCGGCGTCCCGTCTCGCCCGGTCCCTGGCCCGCCGGGCCGGTCCCTTCCAGCCGCAGGTGCAGCGGGCGACGGCGAACGCGCCGCGCTCGACGACGGAGGTGCGGTGGCCGCCGTCGGGTCCGCCCGATCCCTCGGCGGTACGCGGCGCGTGGGGTGGCCTCTGCTCGGCACGCAAGTTGAGCACGTGACCACGGTAGCGGGCGTGACGGTGCACTTCCGACGGTCGTTAGAGCGATGAGGCCCCGGCCGGTGGCAGGCCCCGGCCCGGGAACGCGCGGCGAGGCTCAGGGATGTGGTGGCGACAATGGCCCCGGGGGTAGCGACGGTACGGCCGACCGTACGGAAACGGCAGCGGCTGCGGCTGCGGCAGTCCGGACAACAGCGGGAACGGCGGGCGGACAAGCGGCGGCGCACCGCCGCCACCGGCCTCACCGCCGCCCTCGGCTGCCTGTGCGGTGTGGCGCTCCTCACCGGCTGCGTGGGGGAGGGCGCGGCGGCCGAGAGCGGCGGCGCGCCGGCCGCTACCGGACAGGACGCCGCCCGCGCGGTCCGCGCCGCCGCCGACGTCCTGGTCAGGTCGGGCAGCTCGCACGTCGAGACCGCGATGCGGATGGCCAGCGGCGGCACCTGGCTGACCATCACCGGCAGCGGCGGCTTCGACTACGTCAAGCGGCAGGGCGAGCTGCGGCTTGAGCTGCCCAAGGACGCGGCGGGCGCCGAGGAGCACAAGCCGCTCACCGAACTGCTCACCCCGGGCGCCCTCTACATGAAGAACCGCGGTGAGGGCGTGCCCGCGGGCAAGTGGGTACGGATGGACACCGACCGGCTGCCGGACGGCAATCTGGTCACCGGCGGTGCCACAGAACCGCTGGCCGCGGCCGAACTGCTGCGCGGCGCGCAGGACGTGGAGCTGGTCGGTACGGAGACGCGGCGCGGTACGCGGCTGCGGCACTACCGGGGGACCGCCGACATCGCGCGGGCCGCCGACGCCGCGCCGCCCGGCGACCGCGGGCCGCTCAAGGCGGCGGCCAAGGGCTTCTCCGTCACCAGCGTGCCCTTCGACGCCTGGCTGGACGCGGACGGTCGACTGCGCGAGCTGAGCCAGCGCTTCACCTTCAGCTCGGAGGCCCCGGCCGGCACGAAGGCCGCCACGACGTCCGGTACGAAGGGCGCCGCGACGGCCGCAACGACCTCCGGTACGAAGAAGCCCGCCGCGCCCGACGTCACGGTGGTCTCGACCACCCGTTACGACACCTTCGGCGTCGCCGTCCCCGTCACGATGCCCCGAGCTGCCGACATCTGGACCGGCAAGATCGTTTCTTCGTAGCCGCGGTAAGGGGTCTGCGCGGCAATGGCCCTCACCGGAACGGACGTTGCCGAAATGGTCCTTCCGTGCCATGCGCGGACCGGGTGCCGGTCCCTACGCTGGTTCGAGGCAGTGGCGGACCGCTGCCGTCGGGCACGCGTGGACGAGGAGGTGGTGTGCGTATGGCGCCGTCGCCGGGAATGCTGGTCGTTCAGGACGACCCGGTGGCCCTCGCGGAGATCGAGCTGTGCGGGGAGCTGATGATCGCCGCGTCCGCCGCCGACGAGGAGCGGCTGAGCTTCGCCAGGATCGACGAGGTGCTGGAGGTTGCCCGCGACCGTGAGCCGGTGCACCCGCCGAAGTCACCGGTCCACCCGCTCCAGCCGCTGACGGTCACGTCCGCAGCAGTCGCGCTATAGCCGCCGTCGCCTCCGCGACCTTCTCGTCGATCTCCGGCCCGCCGCCGACCGCGGCCGCCGCGACGCAGTGCCGCAGGTGCTCCTCCAGCAGCTGGAGGGCGAAGGACTGCAGCCCCTTCGTACTGGCCGACACCTGGGTGAGGATGTCGATGCAGTAGACGTCCTCCTCGACCATCCGCTGCAGGCCCCGGATCTGTCCCTCGATCCTGCGCAGCCGTTTGAGATGGGCATCCTTGTCATGGCTGTAGCCGTGCGGGCCCTGGGGGCGGGACGATGTCTCCCGGGACGAGGCGTCCCCGGGCGCCGCGTCCCGGGACGGTGAGTCCTGGGACGGCGGGTCCGCGTCCGGCAGTGGCCGCGCCGGCGTGATCTCCGCCTCAACCCCGGCCGGATCCGTGGCTTCCGTCGTCATCCTCAACCCCGCCCTTCCTGTCCCGTTATACCCCTGCCGGGTATATCGTACCGAATCGATACCTTGTGCGACGCATCCCTGGTGAGGGGGACACTTCTTCATGGGCGACACTGGGTGACGCCCATTAGCCGTGGCCGGATGATGCGCCTAGCATCAACGAGACCGAATCCGATGCACACCGAGGACCTCACGTGCGCTTTCGTCTGACCCCCAGGGAGACGAGCTTCTACGACATGTTCGCCGCGTCCGCGGACAACATCGTCACCGGTTCGAAGCTCCTCATGGAACTGCTCGGGGCCGATTCGGCTACCCGGACCGAGATCGCGGAGAGAATGCGGGCGGCTGAGCACGCCGGGGACGACGCGACCCACGCGATCTTCCACCAGCTCAACTCCTCCTTCATCACCCCGTTCGACCGGGAGGACATCTATACGCTCGCCGGCTCGCTCGACGACATCATGGACTACATGGAGGAGGCCGTTGACCTGGTCGTCCTCTACAACGTCGAAGAGCTGCCCAAGGGTGTCGAGCAGCAGATCGAGGTGCTGGCCAGGGCCGCCGAGCTGACCGCCGAGGCCATGCCCAACCTGCGCACCATGTCCAACCTGACCGAGTACTGGATCGAGGTCAACCGGCTGGAGAACCAGGCCGACCAGATCCACCGCAAGCTGCTCGCGCACCTGTTCAACGGCAAGTACGACGCCATAGAGGTGCTGAAGCTGAAGCAGATCGTGGACGTACTGGAAGAGGCGGCGGACGCTTTCGAGCACGTGGCGAACACGGTGGAGACCATCGCGGTCAAGGAGTCCTGACCTCTGTGGACACCTTCGCTCTGGTCGTGACCGTCGCGGTCGCGCTCTTCTTCACGTACACCAACGGCTTCCACGACTCGGCCAACGCCATCGCCACCTCGGTGTCGACCCGCGCGCTGACGCCGAAGGCCGCGCTCGCGATGGCCGCCGTGATGAATCTGGCCGGTGCCTTCCTGGGCAGCGGGGTGGCCAAGACCGTCAGCAAGGGGCTGATCGAGACGCCCGAGGGCCGCTCGGGGATGGGCATCCTCTTCGCGGCGCTGGGCGGGGCGATCATCTGGAATCTGATCACCTGGTACTTCGGGCTGCCGTCGAGTTCCAGCCACGCGCTGTTCGGCGGTCTGGTCGGCGCGGCGCTGGCCGGCGGCACCACGGTGCACTGGGACGGTGTGGTCGAGAAGGTCATCGTCCCGATGTTCGTCTCGCCGGTGGTCGGCCTGGTGGTCGGCTATCTGGTGATGCTGGCGATCCTCTGGTTCTTCCGGAAGGCCAACCCGCACAAGGCCAAGCGCGGTTTCCGGATCGCGCAGACGGTCTCGGCGGCGGGCATGGCGCTCGGCCACGGTCTGCAGGACGCGCAGAAGACGATGGGTGTCGTCGTGCTGGCCCTGGTCATCCACGACCCGAGCAACGGCTACGGCATCCCGATCTGGGTCAAGTTCGTCTGCGCCGCGATGATGTCGCTCGGCACGTACGCGGGCGGCTGGCGGATCATGCGCACCCTCGGGCGCCGGATCATCGACCTCGACCCGCCGCAGGGCTTCGCCGCCGAGACCACTTCGGCGGGCATCCTCTACGCGACCTCGTACATCTTCACCGCGCCGGTCTCCACGACCCATGTCATCACCTCGGCGATCATGGGTGTCGGCGCGACCAAGCGGGTCAAGGCGGTGCGCTGGGGCGTCGCGAAGAACATCGTGGCCGGCTGGTTCATCACGATGCCGGCCGCCGGCGCGGTCGCCGCGGTCAGCTTCTACGTGGTCAAGCTGATCTTCGGCTGACCGGCCCCGCCGCCCGGGAACGGCTTCGGCCCCGCCCGGGAACGGGTTCGGCCCCGCTTCCCGTCGGACGAACCGACGGGAAGCGGGGCCTGCGCCTTGCGGTGGCACCGCCATGCAGCACCGCACGGCGGTCCTGATCACCCGAAGCGGCCCGAGATGTAGTCCTCGGTGGCCTGGACCGACGGGTTGGAGAAGATGCGCTCGGTGTCGTCGATCTCGATCAGCTTGCCGGGCTGACCGACCGCGGCCAGGTTGAAGAACGCGGTGCGGTCGGAGACACGGGCGGCCTGCTGCATGTTGTGCGTCACGATGACGATCGTGAAGCGGGTCTTCAGCTCACCGATCAGGTCCTCGATGGCGAGGGTGGAGATCGGGTCGAGCGCCGAGCAGGGCTCGTCCATCAGCAGCACCTGCGGCTCGACCGCGATGGCGCGGGCGATGCACAGCCGCTGCTGCTGACCGCCGGACAGGCCGGAACCGGGCTTGTTGAGCCGGTCCTTGACCTCGTTCCAGAGGTTGGCGCCCTTGAGGGACTTCTCGACGATGCTGTCCAGCTCGCCCTTCTTGCGGACGCCGTTCAGCTTGAGGCCGGCCGCCACATTGTCGTAGATCGACATGGTGGGGAACGGGTTGGGGCGCTGGAAGACCATGCCGACCGTGCGGCGCACGGTGACCGGGTCGACGCCCGAGCCGTACAGATTCTCGTCGTCCAGCATCACCTTGCCCTCGACGCGGCCACCGGGGGTGACCTCGTGCATGCGGTTCAGGGTGCGCAGGAAGGTGGACTTGCCGCAGCCGGACGGGCCGATGAAGGCCGTCACGGTACGGGGCTCCACGGTCATGGAGATGTCTTCGATGGCTTTGAAGCCGCCGTAGAAGGCGGTGAGGCCGCTGACGTCGATGCGCTTGGCCATGGGGATCACTTCTTTTCTGCCAGGTCTGCCGACTGCCGGCTGCTGACGGGATAGCGGGTCGCGTCAGCGACCTGTCTTGGGTGCCTTCCAGCGGGCGATACCGCGCGCCACCAGGTTGAGGATCATCACGAACGCGATCAGGACCAGGGCCGCGGCCCAGGCACGGTCGTAGCTGGGCTCGTTGCCGTTGCCGTACTGCTGGTAGATGTACAGCGGCAGCGACGCCTGCGGGTCCTTGAACGGGTCGTTGTTGATCACATTGCTGCCGAACACCAGCAGGGCGATCGGCGCGGTCTCACCCGCGATACGTGCGATGGAGAGCATCACACCGGTGGTGATACCGCCGAGGGCGGTGGGGATGACGACCTTGGTGATGGTCCGCCACTTCGGCACGCCCAGGGCGAGGGACGCCTCGCGCAGCTCGTTCGGGACGAGCTTGAGCATCTCCTCGGTGGAGCGCACGACGATCGGCATCATCAGGATGGCCAGCGCCAGCGAGCCGGCGAAGCCGGTGGCCGGGGCCTTGTCGAGCAGCACGAACCACATCGACAGGATGAACAGACCGGCCACGATCGACGGGATGCCGGTCATGACGTCGACGAAGAAGGTGACCCACTTCGCGAGCGCGCCCTTGCCGTACTCGACCAGGTAGATCGCGGTGAGGATGCCCAGCGGCGCGGCGATGGCGGTGGCGATCGCGACCTGCTCCACGGTGCCGATGATGGCGTGGTAGATACCGCCGCCGGGCTGGATGGTCAGCACGTTGTTCATCGAGTGGGTCAGGAAGGTGCCGTCCAGCACCTTCGAGCCGTTGCTGATGGTGGTCTGCACCAACGAGTAGAGCGGGATCACGGCCAGGATGAACGACGACCAGACGAGGCTGGTGGCCACCCGGTCCTTGGCCTGACGGCGGCCCTCGACCCGGGCGGTGATGACGTAGGAGCCGAGCACGAACAGCACCAGGGCGATCAGGCCCCACTGGATCTTGCTGTCCAGGCCGAAGCCCGCGCCGATCGCGGCGGCTATCGCGATGGCACCGGCGGCGATGGCCAGGGGTGCCCACTTGGGGAGCTGGCGGCTGGCCAGCCGCGGGGTGCGGGGGACGGGCGCCGGGGTCGGCGTCTTGTCCTCGACGAGGATGTCGCTCATGCGTTGGCCCCCGAGTATTCCTTGCGGCGGGCGATGATCAGCCGGGCGGCGCCGTTGACCAGCAGGGTGATGAAGAAGAGCACGAGGCCGGAGGCGATCAGCGCGTCACGGCCGAACTGGTCGGCCTCGCCGAACTTGGCCACGATGTTCTGCGAGAAGGTGCCGCCCAGCGGGTCCAGCAGGTGGGCGGACAGCTGCGGCGAGGCGGAGAGCACGGTGGCGACCGCCATGGTCTCGCCGAGCGCGCGGCCCAGGCCCAGCATGGAGGCGCTGATGATGCCGGAGCGGGCGAAGGGCAGCACCGAGAGGCGGATGACCTCCCAGCGGGTCGCGCCGAGCGCGAGCGCCGCCTCCTCGTGCATCTTGGGCATCTGGCGGATGACCTCGCGGCTGACGTTGGTGATGATCGGCAGGATCATGATCGCCAGCAGGATGCCGACGGTGAACAGCGACCGGGCGGCCGAGTTCGGGTCCTGCTTGTCGAAGATGACGGTCCAGCCGAAGTACGTGTCCAGCCAGAGGTTGAGGCCCTTCATGTGCGGCACCAGGAAGATGGCGCCCCACAGGCCGTAGATGATGCTGGGCACCGCGGCGAGCAGGTCGATCACGTACGCGAGGACCCCGCCGACACGGCGCGGCGCGTAGTGCGTGATGAACAGGGCGATGCCGACGGCGATCGGGACCGCGATGAGCATCGCGATGACCGAGCTGACGATCGTGCCGTACGCCAGTACCGCGATGCCGAAGACCGGCGGGTTCAGGCCGGCGTTCCACTCGAAGGTGGTCAGGAAGTTGCCGTGGTCCTTGGAGATCGCGGAGACGGCGCGGACGGTCAGGAAGACGGCGATGGCCGCCATCACGACGAGCAGGAAGATGCCGGATCCGCGGGACATCCCGGCGAAGATCCGGTCGCCGGGGCGGGTGACGGTCTTGGCCGCCCGCGGTGGTGCGGCGGAGGGTGGGGCAGTGGTGGTCATAGGAATTTCTCCGGTCTGGGTGGGGGAGGTTCGGTCCCCCGGCGGCGGTGCACCGGAAGTGCGACGGGCCCCGCGGTGTGTGACCGCGGGGCCCGCCGTACGCGATCAGGAAAGGGCGGAGACGGTGGAGCGGACCTTCGTGGCGATCTCGGTCGGCAGCGGCGCGTAGCCGGCGGCCGAGAGCTTCGCCTGGCCGGCGTCGCTGGCGATGTAGCTCAGGAAGGACTTGGTCAGCGGCAGGGTGCCCGCCTTGTTGCCCTTGTCGCAGGCGATCTCGTACGTCACCAGGACGATCGGGTAGGCGTTGTCCGCCTTGGTGGTGTACGCGGCGCCCAGGTCCAGGGAGAGGTCGGCACCGGTGCCGACGACCTTCGCGGCGGCGATGCCCGCGGAGGCGTTCTGCGAGGTGGCCTCGACCGGGGCGGAGGCGCCGGTGTTGATCTTCACCGTCGGGATGCTGCTGGCGGTCGCGTAGGACAGCTCGAAGTAGCCGATCGAGCCCTCGGTCTGCTTGACCAGCGCGGCGACACCGGAGGACTTGGCAGCGGCCTGGCCGCCCTTGCCCATCCACGCCTTGGCGTGCTCGTACGGCCAGTCGGACGGCGCGGCGCCCTTGAGGTACTTGGTGAGGTTGTCCGTGGTGCCGGACTCGTCCTGGCGGTGGACGGTCTGGATCTTGGAGCTCGGCAGGGTGACACCCGGGTTGAGCTTCTTGATCGCTTCGTCGTTCCAGGTGGTGATCTTCGAGTTGAAGATCTTCGCCAGGGTGGGCGCGTCCAGGACGAGGTTGCTCACACCGGACAGGTTGTAACCGACGGCGATCGGGCCGCCGACCATCGGGATGCTGATGCCCTGGCCGTTGGTGCACACCTTCTTGGAGGAGGCGACCTCTTCGGGCTTCAGCGGGGAGTCGGAGCCGGCGAAGGCGTCCGTGCCCTGGTTGAAGTCGACGATGCCCTCACCGGAGGAAGACGTCTTGTAGTTGATGGACGCGCCGGAGCAGGCCTGCTGGTAGTCCTTCACCCACGACTCGATCGCGTTCTGCTGCGCGCTGGAGCCGGAGGCCAGGATCTGGCCCTTCTCACAGGAGATGCCACTGGCGTTCGCACCACTGTTGGCGCTGGTGGACGAGCTCGCGGAGGCGCTGCTGCTCGGGTTGCTCGACGAGTCGTTGTTGTCGTCCGAACCGCAGGCGGTCAGGACCAGCGCGCCGGTAATCGCGACCGCGCCGACGGTCAGGGCGCGCAGCCCGCTCTTACGCTGAAGCTTCACCTTCGTGTGTTCCTTCCAAAAGCCCGCCGGTGGACGGCGAAGCAGAGGGGTTATGGGTTCTGCATCCACCCGGCGTCGCGTGATGCTCACCGGTAAGCCCGAAATTAGGCAGATGAAGTGAAGCGACCGGCGGGTGGAGGTGAACGCACGGTGAACCTCGCCCATCGGGGTGGTGCCGCTACGCGCGTCAAGCGTGCTGTGGTAACGAAGTGGTCTCCGGTGCTGCCGTTGCGTCACCCAGGAACACGGGCAGGTCACGGCCTCCGGGGTGGCCGTACGGCTCGGATTGGTCCGCCGGTTCACCGGCCGTCCACCTGAGGCGCCCTGCGGCCGGACTGACGGTGGGTGTTCCGCCGGCCTTCCGGAGAGGTCTCCGGGGGCGCCGGTCAGTCCTCCAGCGCCCGCAGCAGGGCGTCCACCAGCGGCCGGTCGCGGTCGTGCGTGAGCCGGCGCCGGGCCGCGGTCGGCGGCAGCCAGATCAGCCGGTCCACCTCGGCATTGGGGACGAACCGGCCCGTGCCCGCCTCGGCGGCCCAGTAGCGGACCTCCTTGGGACGGCCATCCACCCGGTAGTGCGTGGACGGCAGCCGGGCGCCGAGCGAGCAGCCGAGCCCGGTCTCCTCGCGGGTCTCGCGCAGCGCCGCGGCCGGGAATTCCTCACCTCGTTTGAGCTTGCCCTTCGGCAGGCTCCAGTCGTCGTACCTGGGCCGGTGCACCAGCGCCAGCTCGATGCCGTCGTAGTACGGCGAGGAGCGCCACAGCACGACGCCCGCCGCTTTGACGGCTCTGGCGGTCTTGGTCATGCGTCACTCCTTGCGCGCGCCCGGTACGGGGCTGCGCCGCGGGCCGCGGTCGCCCTGGTCGTCATCCGGGTCCTCGGGCCGGTCGTCCGGCTGCCACAGCCGGGAGAAGGCGAACCGGGCCGCCTCCACCTCGTGCCGCTGGTCGGCGTGGAGCACGCCCAGCGCGTACGCCGTGGCCGGCGCTATCCGCGGGGTGCGGGCCGCCGCCGCGACGGCCGCCGCGGACTCGGCCGCCTCCCGGTGCCTGGCCAGCAGCTCGGCCGCCGCGGAAAGGCGCCGGGCCGCGGCCTCGTCGTCCGGTCCCGCGCCCCGGCAGACCTCGGCCGCGTACCGGCTCAGCCGCAGCAGCACCCGGACCTGGTGCCAGGGCGAGTCCTGGAGGTCGGCGGTCAGTTCGGTGCCGAGCGCGGCCTGTACGGCCTCCGCGTTGTAGGGGTGCGCGGCGCGCAGCAGCGGGAGCGCGCCTGCCGCCTCGGCCAGCCGCCGGTCGGCCTGCGCGGCCAGCGGCGGCAGTACGGTCGCGGCCGGGCTCTCGGCGGCCGCGGTCAGCGGCACCTCGGAGGCCAGTACGGCGATGCTGTCGGCGAGCGCGTGGAAGCGGGAGGAGCCCATCGCCTGGAGCGTCGCGGAGTGCGCGCGGGTCCTGGCCAGGGTGAGCTGCCGGTCCAGCAGTGCCCCGGCGCGCGCGGCGCCCAGCGCGAGCGGGGCGCCGTTCCCGGAGGAAGCGGAGGGGGCGGGGGTAGCCGGGGCTTCCTCCCCGGAAGGAGCGTCCGCACCCTGCCCGGCACCGGCACCGGCACCGCCACTCGCACCGTCCGGCGCCTCCGGGTCGGCCGCCGCCGACAGCCGGCGCAGTGCCTCCAGCAGCCGCAGCAGCCGGCCGGCGTACTGCGGCTCGCGGGCCAGCGTGCCGGCCAGCCAGCCCAGTTCCGCGCGCAGCGGCTCCGCCCACGCCGGGTCGGTGAGCGGCGCGTAGATGTGCAGGACACCGCCGATCCGCCGGGCGCTGGCGCGCAGCTGCTCGTCGGCCTCCGTCTCGTGCTCGCCGCGCAGGCTCAGCGCCCGCAGGAAGGCGGTGGCCTGGTCGTGCAGATAACGGGCGAGGGTGGCCCCCGCGCTGCCGGTGAGCGCGTTCGCGCCCGTGGCGGTGGTCGTCGGGGGGCCGCCCGTGCCGGCGGCCGGCGGTCCCGGGTCGCCGCTCCCCGCGGGGGCCAGCGGGGGGCTGTCAGGTAGCTGCTGCTGGGCCACGCCGGCGCCTCCGGGCGTCGATGAGCATCTCCTGGACATGGCGCAGCGGCTTCCCCTCGGGGTCGGTGCTGTGCCGGGTCCAATTACCGTCTGCCGCCAGGTGCCAGGAGGATGTCGTGTCCGACATCCCGTCCTCCAGCAGGCGGTTGAGGGTGGCGCGGTGGACCGGGTCGGCGACCCTGACCAGCGCCTCGATGCGGCGGTCGAGGTTACGGTGCATCATGTCGGCGCTGCCGATCCATACTTCGGTCTCGCCGCCGTTGCCGAACGCGAACACCCGGGAGTGCTCGAGGAAACGGCCGAGGACGCTGCGGACCGTGATGTTCTCGGAGAGACCGGGCACGCCCGGCCGCACCGCGCAGATCCCGCGCACCCATATCTCCACCCGCACCCCGGCCTGCGAGGCGCGGTAGAGCGCGTCGATGATCTGCTCGTCGACGATGGAGTTGACCTTGAACCGGATGTACGCGGGGCGCCCGGCGCGGTGGTGCGCGATCTCCTCCATGATCCGGGAGATCAGGCCGTCGCGCAGGCTGCGCGGCGCGACCAGCAGCCGGTTGTAGACCTCGCGCCGCGAGTAGCCGGACAGCCGGTTGAACAGGTGCGACAGGTCCGCGCCCACCTGCGGGTCGGCGGTCAGCAGCCCCAGGTCCTCGTACAGCCGGGCGGTCTTGGGGTGGTAGTTGCCGGTGCCGACGTGGCTGTAGCGGCGCAGGGTGTCGTCCTCCTGGCGCACCACCAGCGACAGCTTGCAGTGCGTCTTCAGGCCGACCAGGCCGTACACCACATGGCAGCCGGCCTCCTCCAGCTTGCGGGCCCACTTGATGTTGGCCTGCTCGTCGAAGCGCGCCTTCAGCTCGACCAGCACCAGCACCTGCTTGCCCGCCTCGGCCGCGTCGATCAGCGCGTCCACGATCGGCGAGTCGCCGGAGGTGCGGTACAGCGTCTGCTTGATCGCCAGTACGTCCGGGTCGGCGGCGGCCTGGTCGAGGAACGCCTGCACGGAGGTGGAGAAGGAGTCGTACGGGTGGTGCAGCAGTACGTCCCGGCGGCGCAGCGCCGCGAAGATGTCGGGCGCCGACGCGGACTCCACCTCGGCCAGGTCGCGGTGGGTGCCGGCCACGAACTTGGGGTATTTCAGCTCCGGCCGGTCCAGGCCCGCGATGGCGAACAGGCCGGTCAGGTCCAGCGGACCCGGCAGCGGGTAGACCTCGTTGTGCTTCATCTTCAGCTCGTGCACGAGCAGGTCGAGCACGCGCGGGGCGATGGACTCCTCGACCTCCAGCCGTACCGGCGGGCCGAAGCGGCGGCGCATGAGTTCCTTCTCCAGCGCCTGGAGGAGGTTCTCGCCGTCGTCCTCCTCCACCTCCAGGTCCTCGTTGCGCGTGACCCGGAACATGTGGTGGTCGAGCACCTCCATGCCGGGGAACAGCTCCTCCAGGTGCGCCGCGATCACGTCCTCCAGCGGCACGTACCGCTGCGGGCTCGCCTCCAGGAAGCGCGACAGGATCGGCGGCACCTTCACCCGCGCGAAGTGCTCGTTGCCCGAGACGGGATTCCGTACGACCACGGCCAGGTTCAGCGACAGGCCGGAGATGTACGGGAACGGGTGCGCGGGGTCCACGGCCAGCGGGGTCAGCACCGGGAAGATCTGCTGCCGGAACAGCGTGAACAGCCGCGCCTGCTCCTTCTCGGTCAGCTCCTGCCAGCGGATGACGTGGATGCCCTCGTCGGCCAGCTGCGGCGCCACGTCGTTCTGGAAGCAGGCGGCGTGCCGTGCCATCAGCTCGCGCGACCTGGTCAGGATCAGGTCCAGCACGTCGCGCGGCTGCGCGCCGGACGCGGCGCGGGTGGCGACACCGGTCGCGATGCGGCGCTTGAGGCCGGCGACCCTGACCATGAAGAACTCGTCGAGATTGCTGGCGAATATCGCCAGGAAGTTAGCCCGTTCGAGCAGCGGGGTGGCCGGATCCTCGGCCAGCTCCAGCACGCGCTCGTTGAACGCCAGCCAGCTGCGTTCCCGGTCCAGGAAGCGGTTCTGCGGCAGTTCCTCGCCGAATTCCTCGCTCGCCTCGCCGAGGCTCGGCCCCGGATCGGGTTCCGGCGCCGGTACGACCCTGGGCCGGAACGCGCCGGACGCGCCGTCCCGCCCGCCTCCCGTCAGGGACTGCTGGGGCTGGCTGGGAACGCTGGGGTGATTCGTCTGGGCCATGGGATGCGAGCCCTCCTCCGGGTCCGGCACGTCGTACGTGCGGCCGGCGGCCGTTTCAGGGCGACCTTGGGCCGTCGCTCCATTGTCCCGTCTACCCGAAGGTTTCGGCAGGTCGGGCGGGGGTGAGGGTGTGGGGGCAGCGGGCTGCATCCTGCGATGCTCGCAAGGCCGGTTGAACCGTCGGTAAAGAGAGCGTTGCCGTCAGGCAAGCGGGACGCTTCCAGCGAGGGTGCCGCCCACCCACGGCCCGGGCCCCCACCGGGCCCCTCCGCCCACCTCGCGCACGACGGTACGCCCCGTCCCTGGGGCACGGCCCCTGCCCCCGCACTTTGCGGAAGTGGGTGCCTGATCTCCTGCGGAGTGCGGGAGTCAGGTCTTTTAAGGGGCGCGGGGAACTGCGCGCTCAGCCCCCACCGGCCCGGTGGTCGCAAAACAAACAGCGTCTGCCCCGCTGGGGGCGGGTTTTTGTCTGAAGGCGCGCTGCGGCTGGGCGCGCAGTTCCCCGCGCCCCTGAAGGGGCACCCTCCTCCGCAGAGGTGCGGGTACAGGGGCCGCGCCCCTATCAGGCACCCCCCTCCGGAGGAGACGGGTCAGGACTCGGTGCGGTACATGAGGTCGACCTCGTGGGTGGTGAAGCCCAACCGCTCGTACACCGCGACAGCGGAACCGTTGTCGGCGTCGACGTAGAGCATCGCCGTGCGCAGCCCGCGGTCGAGGGCGAGGTGGCGCAGGCCGAGGGCGGTGAGGGCGCGGCCGAGGCCGCCACCCTGCTCGGACGGGAGGACCCCGACGACATAGACCTCGCCCAAGCCATCCGCAGGATGCACCTTGGTCCAGTGGAAGCCCACGAGATCGGGCCCGCGGAAGGCGAGGAAGAAGCCGGCCGGGTCGAACCAGGGCTCGGCGAGCCGGTCGGCGAGGTCACGCCGGGTGAGCGAGCCCTGCTCGGGGTGGTGGGCGAAGGCGGCGGCGTTGACGGCGAGCCAGGCGTCCTCGTCCTGCCCGGGGACGAAGGTCCGGACGGTGACCCCGTCGGGAAAGCGCGGCTCCGGCAGGTCCGCGGCGTCCGCCGCGAGCGGGCGCCGCAGCTGCCGCAGCTCACGGAAGAGCTTGAGGCCGAGCCGCTGCGCGAGGTGCCGCGCGGCGGGGTGGCCGCCGTGCGCCCAGACCCGTACGCGCTTGCCGGTGGCGTCGAGGACGGCGTCGGCCAGCGCGCGGCCGTGGCCGCGGGAGCGCCGGTCGGGGTGGACGAGGAGTTCCGCGGCGGGCGCCTCGACCGGGTCGGCGCCGTCGACCTGCGCGTACCCCGTCAGCTCGGGTCCGCCGGAGTCCTCGGACGGGGTGCGGAGCAGCAGGTGCCGTACGCCCTCGCGGGCGCCGCCGCGCAGATGGAGCCGGCCGTTCTCCGAGACCGCGGGCTGCCCGTCCGCCGCGGCGGCGGCCCCGATCAGGTCGAGCACCGCGTCCGCGGTGCCGGCGGGAAGTTCGGTCAGGGCCTCGATCCGCGCGTCGTTCATGCCGTGATCGTACGGCGGGCGGCTCCGGAGCCGGCGCTTGCGTCGTCCTCCGCCGTCCGGCGCGGCACGGGCACGATCAGCGCGGAGGCACAGGTCAGGGCGGCGGCCAGTGCGAAGCCCGGCCAGTAGGCGGTGGCCGAGATCACCGCGGCCATGACCGGCGGGACGATCGCGGCGGTCAGATTCTGGCCGGTGTTGTGGACGCCGAGCGCCCGTCCCGACCAGGCGGGACCCGCGTGCTCGGCGGTGGAGGTGAAGGACAGGCCGTTGGTGGACGAGGTGATCGCGATCGCGGCGACCAGCAGGGCGGGGGTGACCGGGGACGGCCAGGCGGTGCCGATCGCGGTCGCCGCGACCACGGCGGCGGTCAGGACGGCCAGCTGCCGCATCGGGCGCAGCCTGCTGCCCACGTGGTCGGACCAGCGGCCGACCAGGATGCGGGACACCGCGCCCATTCCCTGGGCGACGGCGATGAGCTGCCCGGCGTGCGTGGGCGACCAGCCGCGGACGTCCACCAGCAGCACCAGCGCGAAGGCGCCCGCGGTGAACTGCGGGACCACCAGCAGCGCCGCCGAGCCGTGGATGCGCCACAGCAGCCGGGAGCCGCGGTACGGGTTGGGCGCGGGCCCGGCCGCTGCCGCTGCCGTCCGCGCCGGGTCGGCGGCGAACAGCGCGATCAGGACGGCGATCACCGCGCAGATCACGGCCAGGAAGCCGAAGGCGCCGCGCAGCCCGTGCCCGGCGGCCAGCGGCGGCATGGCCAGCGCGGCCACGCCCATGCCGAGCGGGGTGGAGGTCTGCCGGATGCCCATGGCCAGGCCGCGTTCCTTCGCCGAGAACCAGCCCATGACCAGGCGTCCGCTGGCCGAGTAGACCGACGCGCCGGCCGCTCCCGCCAGCACCAGCAGCGCGCCGAGCGCGGCCATGCCGTGCGCGGCCCAGGCGGCGCCGCCCAGCGCGACGGCCGCGGCGCCGAGGCCGAGCGCGATCACCACCCGCTCGCCCCACCGGTCGGCCGCCGCGCCCCACAGGTAGAGGGCGAGGACGAGTCCCGCGGTCGGGCACGCCACCAGGAAGCCGACCTGGGTGAGGCTCAGCCGCTCCTGTCCGCGCAGTTCGTCGGCCAGGTAGGGGACTCCGTAGACAAAGGCACAGGCCGCGGTCTGCGCGGCCGTGCCGAGCGCCAGCATGATCCAGCGACGCACGTCGAACGCACCTCCTCGGTGGGTGGGTGGTGCAGTCAACTATGAAGGGTGATCCGCTGGCTGAGACAGCCTGTTCCGCATGATGAGACATGCGACGGGGTGTGTCCGCGTGCCGACAGAAGCCGCGCATCCTCGCACGTCACCCGGTCTTCACCCCGGAAACCCTGACGCGCTACGCGCGTTGACCCTAAGCTGCCGTGCGCATGACCCAGCCTTGACCGGTTATTGACCCGAGTTGAATGACCCGAGGGAAGCCATGTCATCCACGTCATCCCTGCCTCTGACGCGCAGAATCTCGGCCGCGGCCGTGGGACTCCTCGCCGTCGGCGCGCTCGTCGCGGCCGGACCCGCCCCGCACGGCGGCGGTCACCACGGCGGCGGCCACGGGCACGGCCACGGCCCGACGCACGGCCACGGCGGTGGTCACGGCGGCCACGGCCACCCGGCCCGCACGGTCGACCTCCAGCTCCTCACCATCAACGACTTCCACGGCAATCTGGAGCCCCCGGCCGGCTCCTCCGGCCGGGTCACCGAGCTGGAGCCGGACGGCAGCACCAGGACCATCGACGCGGGCGGCGTGGAGTATCTGGCCAACAGCCTGCGCACCGCCCGCAAGGGCCACGACCGCTCCCTGACCGTCGCCGCCGGCGACCTGGTCGGCGCCAGCCCGCTGCTGTCCGGCCTCTTCCACGACGAGCCGACCGTCGAGGCGATGAACAAGATCGGCCTGGACGTCACGAGCGTCGGCAACCACGAGTTCGACGAGGGCAAGGACGAGCTGCTGCGGCTGCAGAACGGCGGCTGCCACCCGGTCGACGGCTGCTACGAGCAGGGCAAAACCTTCAAGGGCGCCGACTACCCGATCCTGTCGGCGAACGTCGTCAACGAGAAGACCGGCCGCCCGCTGCTCGCGCCGTACACCGTCAAGAACGTCAAGGGCGTCCGCGTCGGCTTCATCGGTGTCACCCTCAAGGGCACCCCGGACATCGTCACCGCGTCCGGTGTGAAGGGCCTGAAATTCCTCGACGAGGCCGAGACGGTCAACAAGTACACCGCGATCCTGCGCAAGCAGGGCGTCAGGTCCGTCGTCGCGCTGATCCACGAGGGCGGCTTCCCGGTCTCCGGGAACTACAACTACGACTGCGACAGCGGCGGCGCGGGCAACGGCATCTCGGGGCCGATCGTCGACATCGCCAAGAAGATCTCACCGGACGTGGACGCGCTGGTCACCGGCCACACCCACAACGCGTACGTCTGCACCATCCCCGATCCGGCGGGCCGGCCGCGGCTGGTCACCAGCGCCTCGTCCTTCGGCCGCCTCTACGGCGAGCTGGACATGAAGGTCGACACCCGGACCGGCGACATCGTGCGCACCTCGGTCAAGGGCAGCAACCACGTCGTGGACCGCACGCAGCCCAAGGCCGCCGACATGACCGCGCTGATCAGCCGCTGGAACACCATCGCCGCGCCGATCGCCGGCCGCACCATCGGCTGGATCAGCGGCGACATCGGCCGCACCGGCACCAATGAGACACCGCTCGGCGACCTGATCGCCGACGCCCAGCTCGAGTACGGCAGGACCCTCGACCCCGGCGTGCGGATCGCGCTGATGAACCCCGGCGGCATCCGTACCGACCTGGTCTACGCGCCCTCCGGCAGCGAGGGGAACGGCGTCGTCACGTACGCCGAGGGCTTCGCCGTACAGCCGTTCAGCAACACCGTGAATCTGGAGACGCTGACCGGCGCGCAGCTGATCGCCGCGCTCCAGCAGCAGGTCAGCGGGCCCAACGAGGCCGCGCCGAAGATCCTCCAGATCTCCGCCGGGCTCACCTACACCCTCGACCTCACCAAGTCCGGCGCGGACCGTGTCGTCGCGGACTCCGTCAAGCTCGACGGCGTACCGATCGACCCGGCCGCGAGCTACCGCGTCGCCATGAACAACTTCCTGACCGGCGGCGGCGACGGCTTCCCCGCCCTCGCGCAGGGCTCGGACCTGCTGGTCGGCGGCGACGACCTGGCGGCCTTCGCGTCCTACCTGACCGCCCACTCGACGGCCGCGGCGCCGATCGCCCCGCCGGCCGCCGACCGGATCACCGTCGTCAAGTAGCCCGCGAAACGGGCCTATTCGTCGAACCCCTGGTATTCCGCGGGGGCCTCGGGCGGTTCGGGCGGCGGGGTCGGGGCTCCCGGCAGCCGGAGGGTGGCGAGCGTGCCGCCCCCCGGCGCCCGGGTCAGCGTCACCTCGCCGCCCGACTGCTGCACGGTGCGCGCCACGATCGACAGGCCGAGCCCGCTGCCCGGCAGCGACCGCGCCGACGGCGAGCGCCAGAACCGCTCGAAGACGTGCGGCAGTTCCTCCTCCGGAATGCCGGGACCGTGATCCCGTACGGTCAGCCGCCCGTCGCGCAGCCGCACCTCGATCTCGCCGCCGGGTGGGCTGAACTTCACCGCGTTGTCCAGCAGATTGACGATCGCCCGCTCCAGTGCCGCCGGTTCGGCCCGTACGTACCAGGGCGCCAGCTCCGCCGTGATCTTCAGGTCCGGGCCGCGCAACCGCGCCCGCTCCAGCGCCGTCTCCGCGCTCGCGTGCAGCGCCACCACTTCCAGGGTCGGTACGGCGTCCGGCCGTGACAGCTCCTGCAAGTCGCCGATCAGCGACGCCAGTTCGGTCATCTGCGCCTTCACCGACGCCAGCAGCGCCCTGCGGTCCTCCGGCGGGATCGCCCGGCCGGTCGCCTCGCTGCGTTCCAGCAGCTCGATATTGGTGCGCAACGACGTGAGCGGGGTGCGCAGTTCGTGCCCCGCGTCCGCGATGAGCTGCTGCTGCCGGTCGCGGGAGGACGCGAGCGCGGACGTCATCGCGTTGAACGAGGCGCTGAGCCGGGCGATTTCGTCCTCGCCCTCCACCGGGATGCTGACGTTCAGGTCCTCGGTGCGGGCGATGTGCTCGACCGTCTCCGTGAGCCGGTCCACCGGGCGCAGCCCGGCCCGGGCGATCCACAGCCCCGCGCTCGCCGCGCCGACGACGCCGACACCCGCCACCGCGAGCAGGACCCACGCCAGTTGGTCGAGGGTGTGGTCGGTCTCGGACAGCGGCCGGGAGATGGACAGCGCCAGATTGGTGCGGCTGGAGAAGTTGGGGCCGACATTGACGAGCTGCACGGTGTAGACGCGCACCGACTTCCCGCTGTCGGTCCTGGCGTTGTGCGTCGCGGACTCCAGCTCGCCCTTGGCCACCCGGGTGTCGGTGCCCTGCACCTTGACCGCGGCCGAGTTCGGCCCGACGCAGCGGCTGCCGCCGGCCTCCACCACCTGGACGCTGGTCAGCCCCGGCGGGAGGTCGGAGCGGCTGGGCGCGTCGGGCTGGCAGTTGCGCAGGATCGTGTTGACGTACGCGGTGGTGCCGCCGGCGGGCACCTGGTCGCGCAGCGTCGCGTCGACCTGCCGGATCAGCTGGTCCCGGGTGATGAACCAGCAGGCCAGCGCGACGAGCGCGACGGCAACCGCCACGGCGGCGGCCGTCAGGATCGTCAGCCGGGACCGGAGCGGGAGCCGCCTCACGCGTGGCCGCCGTGACCGCCGTCCGGGGCGCGCAGGACGTACCCCACGCCTCGGACGGTGTGGACCAGCCGCGGCATGCCGCCGGCCTCGGTCTTGCGCCGCAGGTACATGACGTAGACGTCCAGCGAGTTGGACGACGGCTCGAAGTCGAAGCCCCACACGGCCTTGAGGATCTGCTCGCGGGTGAGGACCTGGCGCGGGTGGGTGAGGAAGAGTTCCAGCAGGGTGTACTCGGTGCGGGTCAGCTCGACCGGCCGGCCGTCGCGGGTGACCTCGCGGGTGGTGGTGTCCATCCGCAGGTCGGCGAAGGTCAGCGCGTGGCCGGCGTCGTCGCCCGCGTGCGCGCCGGCCGCGTAGGAGCTGCGGCGCAGCAGGGCGCGCAGCCGGGCCAGCAGCTCGTCCAGTTCGAACGGCTTGACGAGGTAGTCGTCGGCGCCCGCGTCGAGGCCGGTGACGCGGTCGCCGACGGTGTCCCGCGCGGTGAGCATGAGGATCGGCGTGGTCACCCCGGTGGCGCGCAGCCGCCGCGCCGTGGTGAGACCGTCCATCCGCGGCATGAGGACGTCCAGCACGATCGCGTCCGGGTGGTACGCGTCCGCCTGCTCCAGGGCGGCGATCCCGTCGGCGGCCAGCGCGGTGTCGTACCCCTCGAACACGAGGGTGCGGCGCAGGGCCTCCCGTACGGCGGGCTCGTCGTCCACGATCAGGATGCGGGCGGGTGCCTCGCCGCTGTCGCCGGGGGTCATGGTGTCGGGTACCTCGCTGGTCCGCAGGGCTGCTGCTGTATGGCTGGTGCCGGGATTCTCCCAGCGTCGCACGGCGGGGGCGCCTGGGCCGCTCAGAAGCCGCCGAAGCCGCCGCTGCTGTCGCCGTTGCCGCTGGTCCCGTCGCTGCTGCCGTTCCCGTTCCCGTTGTCACTGTCGCTGTTGTCGCTGGTGCCGCCGGCCCGGAGCTTGGCCAGGTCGGACTTGACGGTGTCGATCGGGATCGCGAAGCCGAGGCCGACGCTGCCCGCGCTGCTGCTGCCGCCGGAGGACGAGGCGTCGGAGTACATCGCGGAGTTGATGCCGATGATCTGGCCGCTCATGTTGATCAGGGCGCCGCCGGAGTTGCCGGGGTTGAGCGAGGCGTCGGTCTGGATCGCCTTGTACGTGGTGGTGGAGCTGCCGGTGTTGCCGTTGTACTGGTTGCCGCCGAAGGAGAACGGCCACTGGCCGTTGCCGCCCTGGCCCTGCCCCTGGCCCTGGCTCTCGTCGGTGGACACGGTCACGTCGCGGTTGAGCGAGGACACGATGCCGCTGGTGACGGTGCCGGTCAGGCCCTCGGGGGAGCCGATGGCCACCACCTGGTCGCCGACCGCGATCTTCGAGGAGTCGCCGAGCGTGGCCGCGGGCAGCCCGCTGGCGCCCTGCACCTTGATCAGCGCCAGGTCCTTGGCGGAGTCGGTGCCGACCACCGAGGCGGTGGCCTTCTTGCCGTTGCTGTACGTCACGGAGACGGAGTCGGCACCGGCGATGACGTGGTTGTTGGTGATGACCTCGCCGTCGCTGGTGATGATCACACCGGCGCCGGTCGACTTGCCCTCGCTGGACGTCGCGTTGATCTCGACGACGCTGGGGCTGACCGCCTTGGCCACGCTGCTGACGCTGCCGTCCACGACGCTCGCGTTGACCGCGGTACTGGCCGTCGTACTGCTGCCGGAGTCGTGCGTGGCGTTGCCGATCAGCGCGCCGGCGCCGCCGCCGATCACGCCGGCCGCGAGGGCGACCGCGGCGAACAGCGCGACGGGCCTGCGGGCCCGGCGGCGCCCGGCGGGCACCGGCTCCCCGGGCGGCTCGGCCGCGGCGGCCACCGCGCCCGTGCCCGGCTCGTACGGGGGCGGCGGCGGGAAACCGGTCGCCGACGGCGCGTCGAAGTCGGGCGCCCGGTGCACGGGCTGGACCGGCTGGACGGCCGTGTCGGGCTCGGAGGAGAACGGAAGCTGCGGGTCGGACGGGTACTGGTGGGGTTCGCCGTTGCGGCTGCTCTCGGTCATGTCAATGACTGTGGGCCCGGAAGATGAGAGCTTCCTGAGCACTCGCTGAGAAGCCCGGCAGAAGTAGATATGCCCTATATAAAGAAGATCACGCAAGACGCCGCACGTGCGGGCTCACGTGCACCGGCTCGCGTGCACCCGGCTCGCGTATGGCAGCGGCTCACGCGTGGCAGCCGCACGAGCCCCGCAGCACCAGCCGGGACGGGAACTGCCGCAGCCGCTCGCGCCGGGCGCCGGGCACCCGCAGCGAGTCGTCGAGCACCGCGTCCACCGCCGCCCGGGCCATCGCCTGCCGGTCGGAGGCCACCGTGGTGAGCGGCGGATCGGCGAGCGCGGCCTCCTTCACGTCGTCGAAGCCGGCCACCGCGAGCTGTTCGGGCACGTCGATCCGCAGTTCGCGGGCGGCCCGCAGCACGCCGATCGCCTGGTCGTCGGTGGCGCAGAAGATGGCCGGCGGCCGGTCGGGCCCGGACAGGATGCCGAGCGCGACCTCGTACGCGTCGTAGCGGTTGTACGGAGCCTGGAAGAGGCGGCCCTCCGTGGACCGCCCCGCCTCCTGCATGGCCCGCCGCCAGCCGACGACGTGGTCGGTGACGGGGTCGCCGATCACCGGCGTCTTCTCCATGCCGCCGAGGCAGGCGACGTACTCGTGCCCGTGCTCCAGCAGGTGGCGGGTGGCGAGCTGGGCGCCGCCGATGTCGTCGGTGACGACAGCGATGTCGTCGATGGCCTCGGGGCGCTCGTGCAGCAGCACCACGCGGGCGTCCCAGGCGTCGATCTCGGTCGCCGCGTTCTCGCTGGGGCCCTGGCTGATCAGGATCAGGCCGGAGACCCGCATACCGAGGAAGGCCCGCAGATAGTGCACCTCGCGCTCGTCGAGGTAGTCGGAATTCCCGACCAGCACCATCTTGCCGCGCTCGGACGCCGCCTGTTCGACCGCGTGCGCCATCTCCGCGAAGAACGGCTGGCGCGCGTCCGGCACGATGAGGCCGATGAGGTCGGTACGGCGGCTCGCCATCGCCTGGGCCACGCGGTCCGGGCGGTAGCCGAGCTGCTTGATGGCCGCGAGCACGCGCTCGCGGGTGGCCGGGGCTACCGGCCGGGGTCCGTTGTTGATGACGTAGCTGACGACCGCGGTGGACGTCCCCGCCAGCCTTGCCACGTCGTCACGCGTCACCTTGGGCACGTCGCGCAGTCTACGCGTGTCTATCCCGCCGTCACATGGATCGTCATACCGGTCATACGGTCCGTCCTGCCGATTGTCCGGCCGGGTGTCCCGCGGCCTGTCCGGCAGAGCCGTCCGCGGACCCGGGCCGCTCCACCGGTACGTCGGCGGGCTCGTCGCCCGGGCGCGGCCCGCGGCCCTGCGCGGCCTCGCTCCTGGCGGCCTCCTCGGCGGCCCGCTCGACCTTCTCCGGCGTCACGAAGCGGTAGCCGACATTGCGGACGGTGCCGATCAGCGACTCGTGCTCGACGCCGAGCTTGGCGCGCAGCCGCCGTACGTGCACGTCCACCGTGCGGGTGCCGCCGAAGTAGTCGTAGCCCCACACCTCCTGGAGGAGCTGGGCGCGGGTGAAGACCCGGCCGGGGTGCTGCGCCAGGTACTTCAGCAGCTCGAACTCCTTGAAGGTCAGGTCCAGCACCCGGCCCTTGAGCTTGGCGCTGTAGGTGGCCTCGTCGACCGACAGGTCGCCGTTGCGGATCTCCATCGGGCTGTCGTCGGTGACGATCTGCTGGCGGCCCATGGCCAGCCGCAGCCGGGCCTCGACCTCGGCGGGGCCCGCGGTGTCCAGCAGCACGTCGTCGATCCCCCAGTCCGCGGTCACCGCGGCCAGGCCGCCCTCGGTGACGACCAGCATCAGCGGGCAGCCGGGCCCGGTGGAGCGCAGCAGCTGGCACAGGCTGCGCACCTGCGGCAGGTCACGGCGGCCGTCGATCAGGATCACGTCGGCGCCGGGGGTGTCCACCAGGGCCGGGCCCTCGGCGGGCGCGACGCGGACGCTGTGCAGCAGCAGCCCGAGCGCGGGCAGCACTTCGGTGGATGGCTGGAGGGCGTTGGTCAGAAGCAGGAGAGAACTCACCGCAGACTCCCGTCGGTCGTCCGGACGTCACATCGGTGCGCGTCATTTCCGCGCGCGGTGCGCTTGCTCATTTCTGAACCCTCCTCGGTCCCTGCGAGGACGTGCGGCGTGCCGGGAAAGCACGAAAGGACCCGGGGGCGACATTGCCCAGGTCCTCTGGCACGGAAGAATAGCCCACATGGACAGCCCTGCCGAGCCCCTTGACCAGCAAAAGCGTGTAGCTCCGATCACTTCGGGTGGCGGTAAGGCCGCTGGGTTGACGACGCTGCTGACGGCCGACGGCATCGCGATCGAGGCGGAACACCGCCTGTCGGACGCGGAAATCGTGAGTGAATACGGCGGCCGGCGGGACGGTACGGAGGGCGCCGGGCCCGCCGGCGCGGGCGCGTACCGGGAGCGGGAATCGGCCATCGTCGTGGCGCACGGATTCACCGGTGCGCTGGAGCGGCCCGCGGTCCGTCGCGCGGCCCGTGTCCTGGCCGGATACGGGGGAGTGGTCACCTTCTCCTTCCGCGGGCACGGGCGTTCCGGCGGCCTGTCGACGGTGGGCGATCTGGAGGTGCTCGACCTGGACGCGGCGGTCGCCTGGGCCCGGCGGCTGGGCTACCGGCGGGTCGTCACGGTCGGCTTCTCGATGGGCGGCTCGGTCGTCCTGCGGCACGCGGCCGGGACGACGGTGCACGCGGCCGTACGGTCCGCCGAGCGGGCCTCGGCGCGGGCTTCGGTACGGCCGGAGGCAACCGGTGTGCGCCCCGCGCGTGACGGGCGCACGACGGCGCATTCACCGGCGCATGTGGACGCGGTGGTGTCGGTCAGCTCACCCGCCCGCTGGTACTACCGGGGCACCGCGCCCATGCGGCGCGTGCACTGGGCGATCACCCGGCCCGCCGGGCGGCTGGTCTCGCGCTACGGCCTGAAGACCCGGATCCGGCCGTCCGACTGGGACCCGGTGCCGCTCTCCCCGGTGGAGGCGGTGCCGCTGATCGCGCCCACCCCGCTGCTGATCGTGCACGGCGACCAGGACGGGTACTTCCCGCTGGACCACCCGCTGTCGCTGGCCGCGGCGGCCGGCGCCGACGGCGACAACGGGGACAACGGGAACAACACGGCCGAGCTGTGGATCGAGCCCGGCTTCGGGCACGCGGAGAACGCGGCGCGGGACGCGCTGCTGCGGCGGATCGGCGACTGGCTGACGAGCGGTGTTCCCGCCCGGTGACGCGGACGGGCCATGATGGACGACGACACAGGGCGCGCGGAGCGCGCCGAACGGAATGTGAGGACGGAGCCGTGATGGCTGCACCCGACACGGCCGCGGGCCCGGCGGCGGGCACGATCCGCTACTGGGCCGCCGCCAAGGCCGCCGCGGGCACGGCGGAGGAGCCGTACCGCGCGACGACCCTCGCGGACGCGCTCGCCGCGGCGCGCGAGCGGCACGCGCGCCGTCCGGAGTTCGCCCGCGTCCTGCTGCGCAGCTCCTTCCTCGTCGACGGCAACCCCGTCGGCACCCGGGACCACACCGAGGTCCTGCTGACCGACGGCCCCACGGTGGAGGTCCTCCCGCCGTTCGCGGGAGGATGACATGACCGAGCAGTGGCCTCCCGGCCAGAACGACGACCACGGCCGCCGGCCCGGCAGCCAGGACGATCCCGCCGCCCCCTACGGCGCTGACGCCCCCGGCCCGACCTCGCCGCGCCACGGCGGAAGCCCCGAAGGCCCGTACGGCGCCGGTGCGCCCGCCGCGGGCCACGACGCCCCGAACGCGGGTGGCCCCGGCTCCGGCGCCTTCGGCGGCCATGGCGCCTACGACTCCGCCCCCGGCGGGGCGTACGCCGCCGACCAGCAGGGGGCCGGCGCCGCGGGACACCCGCAGGGCGGTGGGCAGGTGCCCGGGCCGTACGCGTACGGGGCGAGCGGCGCGGAGCCGTATCCGTACGACGGCGCCTCCGGTTTCACCGGGGCAGAGAGCCACGGGCAGGGCGGCGGGTACGCCGACGGCACGTACGACGCGTACGGCGGCGGGCAGGTGCCGAGGCCTTACGCGTCCGGCACGTACGGGCAGGTGCCCGGGCCGTACGCGGACGGCGGCGCCCCCGGCCACCCCGGGACCCGGGACCACGGCCACGACGGGTACGGCGGCGGGCCGGCGTACGGCTCGGCGGGTTACGAGGGCGGCCATGACGGCGGGCGGACATACGTACCCGAGCCGCTGGCCGGGCCGATGCCGCCGTACGCGGAGCCGGGCGCGCCCTACGGCGCCCCGCAGGCGGGCGACTCGTGGGCCGGGCACGCGACGGCCGCGGGCGGCGACTGGCAGCAGGGCGCGGGCCACCCGCACCCGCAGGCGTACGGCGAGACGGAGCGGACCGCGGTGCTGCCGGTGGTGGAGAGCGTGCCGCAGCAGACGCCCGGCCGCAGGGCCGAGCCGACCGCGGCGGCGGAGGCGGCCGCCGGGACGCCGGTGCGCACCGGCTCCCCGATCATCGCCCCCGGGATCCAGCCCGCCGCCCTGACCGCGGCGCTCGGCCTGCTGATGGCGGGCGGCGCGGCGATCGGCAAGCCGGGCCTGGCCGTCGTGCTGGTGCTGCTCCAGGCGGTGACCGCGGCCGGCTGGTTCCGGCTGAACGGGATGTGGCCCGCCCGGCAGGGCATCGTGCTGGCGTTCCTGTCCGGCGTCACCGCCGACATCGGCCTGCTGATCGCGAGCGGCGACCACGGCCCCGAGGTGCTGCTCGGCACCCTCGGCGTGTGGCTGCTCCTCGTCCTGGTGCTGCAACTGCGGCACCACGGCTCGGGCGACGAACGCATGGCCTCGCTCACCGCGACCTCCGCGTCCACCCTGCTCACCGTGCTCGCCGCCGGTTACCTCGCGACCGCGACCTCCGACGCCGGGTCCGACCCGGTGGTGGTCGGCGCGATCGCGGTGGCCGCGGCCGCGCTGGTCCGCGCGCTGCCGCTGCCGGGCCCGGCCTCCGTGGTGGCCGCGCTGGCCGCCGCCGCGGCGACCGGCCTCGCCACCGGTTCCGCCACCGGGACGGCGAGCGGCGACGCCGTGCTGACCGCCGCGGCCTGCGGTGTCTGCGCGCTGGTCGGCCTGCGGGTGGCCAGCTACGACTTCCCGTCCCGCTTCGTCCACTTCACCGCGGGTGTGGCGCTGCCGCTGACCGCCGCGGCCCCGGCCGTCTACGTGCTGGGCCGCGCCCTCACCGGCTGACCTGACCGTACGGAAGCCCGGGCCCGCCGCACGCGCCGCCGTGCGGCGGCAACCCGGGGCCGGTCGGTAGCGGTTGAACACTTCGGGAACCGAACGACCGGCCCCGCCGTCAGGGGTGGGGGGAGATCACCCCGGGCGGCACACGGCAGCGCCCGGGCGCACGAGCGGGGAGAAGTGACGCATGAGAGTGGCGCGGACAGTTCTGATCGTCCTGGTGATCCTGGGCGGTCTGTTCGTCGCGGCCGACCGGATCACGGTCTCCGTCGCGCAGAACAAGGCGGCCGACCGCGCCGCGCTCACCCAGGGCCTGACCAGCAAGCCCAAGGTGTCGATCGAGGGCTTCCCGTTCCTCACGCAGGCGCTGTCCGGCAAGCTCGACGAGGTCAAGGTCACCGCCAAGGACATCGCGGCCGGCAACGGCGGCCAGACGCTGCGGATCGACAGCTTCCACGCCGACCTGCACGGCGTACGCCTCTCCGACGGCTACCGGCGCGCGGTCGCCGACTCCGCCGACGGCCTGGCCTTCCTCACCTACGCCGACCTCACCAAGGCCGCGCCGGCCGGCATTACCGTCTCCTCGGCGGGCGACGCCAAGAGCGAGAACGGCGGCGCGCTGGTCAAGCTGACCGGCACCTTCATGGGCGCGAAGCTGAGCGTGCTCAGCGAGGTGACCGTACGCGGCGCGGACTCCATCGGCCTCCGGGCGCGGACGCTGCCGAAGGCGTTCACGGCGCTGGGCCTGGACGACCAGGTGCGGCAGCAGATCGACTTCACCCGGCAGCTCACGCACCTGCCGGCCGGGATCGCGCTGACCTCGATCACCAGCACGCCGGACGGGCTGTCGGTGGCGGCGGGCGGCAAGCACGTGGTGCTCGCGAACTGACGGCTTCCCGGCCCGCGGGACCGCCGGGACCGTTCACCGGCTCTTCTTGTCCCGGCCCGGGTTCCGGGCGCCCGGAATTTCTCGCCGACTGAGACGGTGGTGTCCGCCCGGCGGTCGTCCGCAGGTCGGCGGCGTTGCCCGAACGGGCATACGAGCGGCGCGGCGGCGGTTCGGGCGGGCCGCGGACGGGGTAGGAAGGCGCTGGACGCGGTGCGGGCCGTTCGTCACGACGGTCCCCGTCCGCCATGCGGACGATCGCGTCTCACGATATGACACGACGGTGACACCTACGGGGTGATATCCCTACGATCGGGACCATGAAGCGACAGGCGGATCTCACGAAGCGGCGGGCAGTCGACCTGTGCCGCGTCGCCGCCATGCTCTGTCGCATGCCCTAGGGGCGGCGGTCCCCCCGTACCGATGCCGGCCGTGACGGCCCCCGGTACAGCCTGCCTCCCCGCCCCCGCCCGGCCGGCCGGGCGAGCCCCGCGCCCTGCACGCGTATCCCCGCGCTCCGTCGCGCAACCGCACATCCGTACTGCCCCGGAGGAGAAACAACATGAGCCGCAGTGACGTCCTGGTGGACGCCGACTGGGTCGAGGCCCACATCGACGACCCGAAGGTGGTCATCGTCGAGGTCGACGAGGACACGTCGGCGTACGACAAGAACCACATCAAGAACGCCGTCCGCATCGACTGGAAGCAGGACCTCCAGGACCCGGTCCGCCGCGACTTCATCGACCAGGCCGGCTTCGAGGCGCTGCTGTCCGCCAAGGGCATCGCCAACGACGACACCGTGGTGCTCTACGGCGGCAACAACAACTGGTTCGCCTCCTACGCCTACTGGTACTTCAAGCTGTACGGCCACGACTCGGTGAAGCTGCTCGACGGCGGCCGCAAGAAGTGGGAGCTGGACTCCCGCGACCTGGCCGTGGAGGTGCCGCAGCGCGCCGCGACCACGTACAAGGCCAAGGAGCAGGACACCTCGATCCGCGCCTTCCGTGACGACGTCGTCGCCGCGATCGGCTCGCTGAACCTGGTCGACGTGCGCTCGCCCGACGAGTTCTCCGGCAAGCTGCTCGCCCCGGCGCACCTTCCGCAGGAGCAGTCGCAGCGCCCCGGCCACGTGCCGAGCGCCCGCAACATCCCGTGGTCGAAGAACGCCAACGACGACGGCACCTTCAAGTCGGACGACGAGCTGAAGGCGCTGTACGCCGAGGAGCAGGTCGACCTGGCGAAGGACACCATCGCGTACTGCCGCATCGGTGAGCGCTCGGCGCTCACCTGGTTCGTGCTGCACGAGCTGCTCGACCAGGGCAACGTCAAGAACTACGACGGCTCCTGGACCGAATACGGCTCGCTGGTCGGCGTGCCGATCGAGCTCGGCTCCAACTGACCCCGGAGGACTGAACGTTATGTGTGGAGCCAAGGCCGGCGGGCCCGATCTGGCAGGAGTTGACGTGGCGAAAGAGACGATCATCCAGGGATCGGTGACCCGCGACGGCGAGCCGGTCAGCGGTTACGTGCGGCTGCTCGACGGCGGCGGCGAGTTCACCGCCGAGGTGCCGGTCTCGGCGACCGGGCAGTTCCGCTTCTTCGCGGCCCCCGGCACCTGGACCCTGCGCGCCCTCGTCCCGGGCGCCACGGTCGACCGCACGGTCGTCGCCCAGCAGGGCGCCGCGGCCGAGGTCGCCATCGCCGTCTGACCCCACCCCGTCCTGCCCCACCCGCAGAACCCGAAGGGCCGCACCCCGCGCAAGGGGGCGCGGCCCTTCGCATTGCCGTACCGCCCGGGCGGAGTCCGTTGCCGGCCCGGGCGGAGTCCGTGTGGTGCCTGGACGGAGTGCGCGACGTACCGTTGAAGGGTGAACGCGCGTCGCCGTCACTGGTACTTCGCCATGATGGGCACCTGCGTGGTGCTGTTCGTCACGGCGTGGTCGGTCGTGCGCCTGTGGTCGGTGCCGGCGGCGATCGCGATGTGCCTGGTGGCGATGGTCATTCCGCCGGTCGCGGCGATCGTGGCGAACCGGCGCGGTCCGGAGGACCGGTGGTGGGACGAGGCGCCGTTGCGCCCGCGGGACCGCAGGGAGCCGCCGCTGCCGCCCCCGCCGCCTCCTCCGCCGCCGAAGACCCCGGCGGGACAGGACCGGCAGGTGCGCGGCTCGTCCGGCGACCCGGAGTCCGACCGCTGGTGGGACGAGCTGGACCGCAGACCGTAGCGGGCCGGGCTCAGGGCGCCACGGCGCGGGCGACGCACTCCCGCAGCAGCGCCCGGCGGCGCTCGTGGTCGGCGGCGGGCTCCTCCGCCGTCGCGGTGTAGACACCGCTGGCCGGCGACCACGCGCAGGCCATGGAGATGACCAGGGTCAGCAGGTCGAAGGGGTCGCCCGCGCACAGCCGCCCCGCGGCCTGCTCGGCCGCGATCTCGGCGAGCTTCTGCTCGTGGTCGGCGCTGTCGAACCACAGCCCGGTCGGCCGCCGCTCCAACCGGATCCAGGCGATGAGCCGGACCAGGTCCGGCTGCCGCAGATTGTGGTCGTAGAGCCCGACCGCCCAGCCGGGCAGATCCGCCGCGTCGAACGGCCGCGCCTCGGTGGTGAAGCTGACCCGGTCGGCCACGACCGCGTCGAAAAGCCCGTCCTTGCTTCCGAAATAGCCGTAGAGCTGCGCCTTGTTCGTGTGCGCCGCCGCGATGATCCGGTCGATCCGCGCCCCGGCGATCCCGCGCGCCGCGAATTCCACCGCCGCCGCGTCGATGATCCGCCGGCTGGTCGCGGCGCCGCGCGCCGTCGAGGGGGCTGTCGGTGCGGAGGAAGAAGCGGGCGGTTCCGGCGGCATACGGGCCACGCTAGCAGAATCCGTAAACAGAACAGTTGGTTTGCTTTTCCGCTCGCGAGGGCTAGGGTCGAAAAAGACCGACCAGTCTGTCTTGAGAGTCCCCGGAGGACACACCCATGCGCCCCACCCCCGCCTGGCAGAGCACCGACGACGGCACGGCCGCCCTGCGGCGCGTCACCATCGAGCGCCGCGACCTGCGCCCCGACGACCTCGCCGTCCGCGTCGACTACTGCGGCGTCTGCCACAGCGACCTGCACCGCATCAGCGGCACCTTCGGCGCCGGCGCCGTCGTCCCGGGCCACGAATTCACCGGTACGGTCACCGCCGCCGGTACGGCCGTGACCGGCTTCGCCCCCGGCGACCGCGTCGCCGTCGGCACCGTCGTCGACTCCTGCGGCGCCTGCGCCATGTGCGAGGCGGGCCAGGAGAACTACTGCTACGAGGGCGCCACCACCACCTACGGCGGCACCGACCGGCACGACGGCACGCCCACCCAGGGCGGCTACAGCCGCGAGTACGTGCTCCGCGCGGCCTTCGCGTACCCGCTGCCCGCCGCGCTCGACCCGGCCGCCGCCGCGCCGCTGATGTGCGCGGGCATCACCATGTGGGAGCCGCTGCGCGCGGCCGGCATCGGCCCCGGCAGCCAGGTCGCCGTCGCGGGCATGGGCGGCCTCGGCCACCTCGGCGTCAAGCTGGCCGCCGCCCTCGGCGCGCACGTCACCGTGCTCAGCCGCAGCGCGGACAAGGCCGCCGACGCGCGCAAGCTCGGCGCCGCTGAACTGCTGGTCAGCACGGACGAGGAGCAGGTGCGGCGGGCCCGCGGCCGGTTCGACCTGATCCTGGACACGATCTCCGCGCCGCACGACCTGTCACCGCTGCTGGGCATGGCGGCGCTGGACGGCACCCTGTCGCTGCTCGGCTACCCGCTGGACACCACCGTCCGCATCATGGACCTCACCTACGGCCGCAAGAAGCTGTCCTCGTCGGGCACGGGCGGCCGCCGCCGTACGGCGGAGCTGCTGGAATTCTGTGCCGAGCACGGCATCGCGGCGGACGTCGAGACGCTGCCGTCCGGCCGCGTCGACGAGGCCCTGGCCCGGCTCGGCCGCGGCGACGTCCGCTACCGCTTCGTGCTGGACCTGTCCGACCTCGACTGACCGCTTCCCGGGGGAGCGGTCAGTAGACGAGGGCCTGCACACCGTCCGGCATGATCTCGGCGACGAAGAGCTGCGCCCCCGCGATCCGTACGCCCTCCAGCACGTCCCCCTCGGTGATCGAGCGGCGGGCGGCGCACTGCGAGCACAGTGTGACGCTGCCCGCCGCCAGCACCGCGTCGATCAGGTCCGGCAGCGGTGCGGCGTGCGGCAGTTCGAACTCCGCCGCGCGGCCGGGCAGCGCGAACCACGCGGACTCACCGGTCAGCCAGAGCGAGACCTCGACCCCGCTGGCCACGGCGACCGCCGCCACCGTGAACGCCTGCGAGCACCGCTCGGGCGCGTCCGCGCCCGCCGTCACCTTGATCACGAGCTTCTTCGCCATCGCACCAGCGTAGGCGGGGCCCGCCCGCGGCCCGGCGCCCGCCCGCCGTCCGTCTGGTGAACCGGTTGTGCCGTCCCGGCATAAAATGCGGGTCCGCGTGCATCACGCACGCGTGTACGCCCCGGGGAGCTTGTGTGAATGCGAACGACGGCGGCGCCCGCCGCCGCGGCCGGGGCGTGCTGTACGCCGTGGCGGCCGGTCTTGTGGCGGTGACGGCCGTGACGGTGGGCGTGGTCGTCGCCGTCGGCTCCTCGTCGGGGCACGCGGACGCGTCCGCCACGTCCACCCCGCCGCCCGCCGCTTCCCCGGCGCTCCCGCCCGTGCCCTCCCTGACGCCCTCGTCCGTCCCCTCCTCCGAAGCGTCCGCCTCCGTGCCGGCCGCGCGCGTATCCGGGCACGTCGCGGACGGCGTCCACACCGGTGACCTCCGCTTCTTCCTGCTGCCCGCACCCGCGGACGCCGAGGTGTCCGGCGACCGCGACGGCGCGCCGTACACCGCCGACGACATCGCGGGCAGCGCCGCCAAGCCGTCCGACGCGCGCGCCGCCCTCACCACGTACGGCTTCAGGTCCGGCGCCTACCGCACCTATCTCACCGGCGACGGCGCGTACGAGATCAGCGCCCGGCTGATCCGCCTCGGCAGCCCGGCCCAGGCCGCCGCGTACTACCGGCAGCACACCTTCGACGGCGCCCCCATGCCGCTGGGCGCCGCCTATCCGGCCCGCGCCTACGACCTGGCGTCCGCCTCGGCCGAGAGCACCGGCGCCGTGGTGGCCCTCTCCTACCAGGGCGACGTGCAGATCACGCTCACACTGACCGGCGACACCACGCCGTCGGCGCGCTACGTACGGGGGCTGCTGGACGCGCAGTACCAGCGACTGCGCACCGGCCGCTGAGCCGGCCGCCCCACACCCGCCCCCGCCGCCCGAGCCGCCGCCCGCAGCGCGTCACCCGGGCTGGCCGTGCCCGGCGGCGGGCCGCGCACTAGACTCGTGGGCGGTCCGTCCGCACCACCTGTCCGCATGACCTGTCCGAGGAGCACGTCCCGTGCACATTGAGTACTACTTCGACGCCCTGCTCGTCCTCGTCTGCGTGGGCGTCGCCCTGTTCGCGTTCTACGCGGTGAAGAAGCTCTACCAGGGCCAGCGCTGACATGATCGAGATCCCGTCCGACCTGCACCCCGACCTCGTACCGCTGGCGTTCCTGCTCGGCCGGTGGGAGGGCGCGGGCGTCCACGACTTCCCGGGCTCGGAGAAGTGCAACTTCGGGCAGGAGGTCGTCTTCACGCACGACGGCCGCCCCTTCCTGGAGTACACCTCGCACGCCTGGGTGCTGGACGAGGAGGGCAAGAAGGTCCGCCCGCTGGAGAGCGAGAGCGGCTTCTGGCGGATCGACAAGGACCGCAAGGTCGACGTCACCACCACGCGCGACGAGGGCGTCGTGGAGATCTGGACCGGTGAACTGGCCGACGGCAAGCCGCAGATCGACCTGGTCACCGACGCGGTGGCCCGGCTGGCCGGCGCCCCCGACTACAGCGGCGGCAAGCGGCTGTACGGCTATGTGAACAGCGACCTGATGTGGGTCGGCGAGAAGGCCACCCCCGCGGTGCCGCTGCGCGCGTACATGTCGGCGCACCTGAAGAAGGTCGTGGACCCGAGGGAATGGGCCGCGGACCTCAAGGACCTGCCGGACGACGGCATCGCCTTCTTCAAGTAGGGCCGGTCTTCGCACAGGGACCGGTCCTCAAGGAGGCGGGCTCGTCCCGGTCCGGGCCGCTATTCCGGCCGCCGTCCTACACTGGCCGTGTGGTGACCACCGACTGGAAGACCGATCTGCGGCAGCGCGGCTACCGGCTCACGCCCCAGCGCCAGCTCGTGCTGGAGGCCGTGGACGTGCTGGAGCACGCGACGCCGGACGGCATCCTGTGCGAGGTCCGCAAGACCGCCTCCGGGATCAACATCTCCACCGTCTACCGCACGCTGGAGCTGCTGGAGGAGCTGGGCCTGGTCAGCCACGCGCACCTCGGCCACGGCGCGCCCACGTACCACCTCGCCGACCGCTACGACCACATGCACCTGGTCTGCCGCGACTGCGACGCCGTCACCGAGGCCCCGGTCGCGCTGGCCGCGCCGCTGACGGACGGGCTGCGCGAGGAGTACGGCTTCGAGACCGACATGAAGCACTTCGCCATCTTCGGCCGCTGCCGCGACTGCACCCGCAAGCTCTCCGACGTCTCCGACGGGCAGCCGTAGCCCAGTCCTAGGCCGTGTCTGGCAAATCCCGTCTGGCTCGCGGCGCCTGGCACGCACGCTCGCCGCGTTGTCAGTCGTCGGCGCAGCCCGCTGCGCTCTCCTCCCTCCGCCTTGCGATCGCACGCACCAGACACCGCGAGCCCCGCCCTGCGGGCGGACGACGCTATTTGCCAGACACGACCTAGCCGAGTCGTAGTCTTGAACGCATGACTGACGGCGTGAACATGACCGACGGGGCGAACGACGGCGCGGTGGCGGACGGCGCGGCGGCCGGTGGCGTACGCGAAATCCGGCGCAGCCCGCTGCTGTCGCTGCCCGGTGCCGTCCCCGCCGAAGGGCCCGACGAGGGAGTGGCCGCGCATTACGGCGACCTCTTCCGCGAGCAGCGCGCCCTCGCGGACGGCAGCGGCTTCGTCGATCTGTCGCACCGGGGTGTGGTGACCGTCACCGGTGAGGACCGGCTGTCCTGGCTGCACCTGCTGCTCACCCAGCACGTCGAGAAACTTCCGCCGCGGCAGGCGACCGAGTCGCTGATCCTGACCGCGCACGGCCACATCGAGCACGCCCTCTACCTGGTGGACGACGGCGCCACGACCTGGATGCACGTCGAGCCCGGCACCCAGGAGGCGCTGCTGGCCTACCTGGAGAGCATGAAGTTCTTCTACCGGGTCGAGACGGCCGACGCGACCGGCGCGTACGCGGTGGTGCACCTGCCCGCAGGCTCGATCGTCACGACGCCCTCGGAGTGGGCGGTGCGCGAGACGGCGTACGGGCGGGACGTGTTCGTGCCGCGCGCCGAGCTGGAGGGCTTCGCGGCGCAGGCCGCACCGCCGGTCGGGGTGCTGGCCCTGGAGGCGCTGCGCATCGAGGCGCACCGCCCGCGGCTCGGCCTGGAGACCGACCACCGTACGATCCCGCACGAGCTGGGCTGGCTGGACAGCGCCGTGCACCTGCAGAAGGGCTGCTACCGGGGCCAGGAGACCGTCGCCCGGGTGCAGAATCTCGGCCGCCCGCCGCGCCGCCTGGTCTTCCTGCACCTGGACGGCAGTGAGGTACGGCTGCCCGGCCACGGCGCCCCGGTACGGCTGGCCGCCGACGGCCCGGACGGCCGCCCGGTCGGCTTCGTCACGTCCTCGGCCCGGCACTGGGAGCTGGGCCCGGTCGCGCTCGCGCTGGTGAAGCGGAACACCCCGGAGGACGCGGTGCTGCTCGCGGAGGAGACGGCGGCGTCGCAGGAGACGGTCGTCGCGCCGTAGCGGCCCCGCCTGGCGTCACATCTCGACGATCATCGTGAACGGGCCGTCGTTCGTCAGCGAGACCTTCATGTCCGCGCCGAAGCGGCCCGTCTCCACGGTCGCGCCCAGCGCCCTGAGCTGTGCGACCACCTCGTCCACCAGCGGCTCGGCGAGGTCGCCGGGCGCGGCGGCGTTCCAGGTGGGGCGGCGCCCCTTGCGGGCGTCGCCGTAGAGCGTGAACTGGCTGATGACGAGCAGCGGGCTGTCGACGTCGGAGCAGGACCGCTCCTCGGGCAGGATCCGCAGCGTCCACAGCTTGCGGGCCAGCGCCGCGGCCTTCTCCTTGGTGTCGTCGTGCGTCACCCCGACCAGGACGCACAGCCCCGGTCCGGTGATGGCGCCGACGCGCTCCCCGTCGACGACGACTTCCGCTTCGCTCACCCGCTGGGCCACCGCTCGCATGCGCCCATTGTGACGTGCTGCCGCCCGCGTCACCCGTACGGGCCCGCCGTCACTCGAACGAGTGGTGTGGAGCGCGGGGAGGGGAACGCACGCCCGGTCGGCGGCCTCGCACAACAGTTGCGACGGCCGTTCGGGTGCAGAGTCGCTGCGGGGTGACAGTGGCAAGTGGCAGCATCGGAAGGGTGGCGGCGCAGGCGCCGCCACGGAGGGGACGCCAGGCATGACCACACCCGGCGCCGGAGAGACTTCCGGCACTGCCGTATCCACCGCCGTACCGACTGCCGCACCGAATGCCCTACCGATCACCGTATCGACTGCCGTACCGACTGCCGTATCCACCGCCGTACCGAATGCCGTACCGCATTCCGTATCCGCTGCCGTATCCACCGCCGCACGAATCGCCGTACCGACCACGGAGGGCCACCGCATGCTGAAGGCCGACGGTCCCGGTCCGCTGGGTCCACGGGGCCCGCTGCGCCCGCCCGCGCCGCGCGGCCCGCTCGCGGAGCCGTCCGCGCCCGACCTCGGCGCGCTCGACCTGGGCGCGCTGCGCGCCCTGCGCAGGGACGCCCAGCAGGAGGAGGCCGACCTGTCGTATCTGCGCCGGATGCTGCACGGCCGGATCGACATCCTCCAGGCGGAGCGGGCGCGGCGCGGCGGACCGGGCGCGCAGGACGGCGACACGGCCTCCGCCGCCGCCGGTACGCGGGCGCCGGACGCGCCCGCCGCGCCGCCCGTGCTCGACCGGCTGTCGGAGATCCTGACCGACGGGCCGTCCCGGGTGCGCTCGTCGGCCCGGCACGTCACGCTCGGCACCCCGCTGACCGAACGGGTGCGGCAGCTCGCCGAGGACATGCTCGCCGAGGTGGAGCTGTCCGACCTCGACGCCCGCACCGACCGCGAGCTGGACGAGGCGATGGGCCGGCTGGTCCGCAACGAGCAGCAGGTCTCCCGCCGCCGCCAGGCACTCCAGCAGACCGTCGACGGGTGCAGCGCGGAGATCACCCGGCGGTACCGGGAGGGCGAGGCGAGCGTGGACGACCTGCTGTCGGACGGGGGAGGGGCGGCCTGACCCGCCCGGCCGTCGAGCATCGCCGAGGCCGCCCGCCGCACCGATGTCCGCCGCACCGATATTGGGGTGCGCGGGCGGCGGGCCGTCCGTAGCGTGCCCGTATGAGCGAGAGCCCCGAGGTCCGTACGGTCGCCGAGTCCGATGTCGCCGACTGGGTGCGCGCGATGAGCACCGGTTTCCATCTGGCGCCGTCGGTCGGTGACGAGGAAGTGGCGGCCCGCAGGCCGCTGTTCGACCTCTCCCGTACGCAGGGCGCCTTCGACCGGGGCCGGTGCGTGGCCACCTTCCGCAGCATGCCGCGGCGGCTCACCGTGCCCGGCGGCGCCGCCGTCCCGGCCTCGGCGATCACCAATGTGTCGGTGACGGCCACGCACCGCCGCCGCGGTCTGGCCAGCCGGATGATGGCCGCCGATCTCGCCGCCGCCAAGGAGCGCGGCGACGCCGTGTCGATCCTGGTGGCCGCCGAGTACCCGATCTACGGGCGGTACGGCTTCGGCCCGGCGACCTGGGTGACCGACTGGGAGGTCGACGTGCCGCGCGCGGCCCTCGACCGCCGCTGGGCCGGACCGACGGACGGCGGCCGGGTGGACCTGATGCCGCTGGAGGAGGTCCGTGAATTCGGCCCCGGGCTGCACGACCGGGTCCGCGCCCGTACGGTCGGCGCCATCGACCGCACCCCCTTCTGGTGGGAGATGTCCACCGGTCAGCGGCGGTTCGCGAGCCAGCCGTGGACCGAGCCCTTCGCCGTCGCTCACCGCGACGCGACCGGCCGCGTCGACGGCCTCGCCACGTACACCGCCTCCGAGGAGCACTGGCCCGGCAAGCTCCCCAAAGTCGACGTCTCCGTACGGCAGTTGATCGCCGCCTCGCCGGCCGCCGAGACCGCGCTGTGGCGGTATCTGCTCTCGCTCGACTGGGTCACGCTGCTCAAGTCCGGCCACCGCGCCCCCGACGACCTGCTGCCGCTGCTGCTCGGCGACCCGCGCGCCGCCCGCACCGAGACGCACGCCGACTTCATGTGGCTGCGCCCGCTCGACGTCCCCGCCGCGCTGTCCGCCCGCACCTATGCCGGCGGCCCGGCCGCCCTCGTCCTCGACGTCCACGACGCCGCGGGCCTGGCGGGCGGCCGTTTCCTGCTGGAGACGGACGCCTCGGGCGCCGCAGCCTGCGCCCCCACCACGGCCTCCGCCGACCTCACGCTCTCCGTCGCCGACCTCGGCTGCCTCTACCTCGGTGACGAGTCCCCGGTCCGGCTCGCGGCCCTCGGCCGCGTGTCCGAACACAGCTCGGGTGCGGCCAGGACGGCAGACGTCCTGTTCCGCACCCCACGCCGGCCCTGGTGCCCCGACGTCTTCTGACCGCTCCGACCGCTCCGAACGTTCTGAACGCCCGCTACTGCGCCAGCAGCAGCGCGAGCGCGGCCATTCCGATGCAGGTGCACGTGGTGTTCCGCATCTTGTGACCCAGTCCCACCAGCCCCACGGCGATGGCACCCGCCGCCCCGTAACGCCACTGGACTATTTCTTCGAAGGCATATGCGCACAAGCTGAGAGCGAGCATGACCGTCCCTCCTTCGCGACCCTGCGCTCCTGCAGAAGGTGGGTGGCTGCGGTGCGACCCGTACGCCGTCGGACGGGAAGTCGGCGAGCCCCGTTGAGGATGGATCATTCAACTTCCCTGCCCGGCTGAGAAGTTGAGTGACTTACCTCTATCAAGGGTGTGCCCGGTTGCCTGAGATCGGTAAACTTGCGTCAGGTAAACACCTTTCCCTGTCCCGAAGTTGTAGCGTTTACCTGTGGACGAGGAAGACCCCGGAACCAACGGTTCCCGCCCCCCCTACCGCTACATCGCGGACGTACTCCGTGGTGAGATCCACGACGGCCGCTACCGGGTCGGCGACCGCATCCCCTCCCAGGCCGACCTGGAAGACCGCTTCCAGGTCTCCCGCCCGACCATCCAGCGCGCCCTCGGCGTCCTCCGCGACGACGGCTACATCGACAACCAGCGCGGCCGGCCGTCGGAGGTGCTGCCGTGGCAGGAGGGTGCCGGCGTCTCCAAGACGCAGTTCCAGGAACCCGAGATCACACCGCTCTCCCTCAAGACGCACATAGCCACCGCCTTCGACGAGCCGCACGTCACCATCGACGCCTACTCGCTCACCACCGAGACCCTCGGCCGCGCGCTCGTCGCCCCCCTGCTCCGGGTGCAGAACCGGGAGTTGAACCCCGAGTCGGTCACGCTCCGGCTGCTGCTGCCGAGCCTCGACGCCCGGCTCGCGATTCCCCGCCTCGTCGACGACCCGGACGACGAGCGCCCGATGCGCCGCCTGCGCCAACTCGTCCGCGCCCACGCCCTCGCCCTGCGCAGCTCCTTCGTCGGTCTCACCGAATTCCGCCCGGACATCCAGGCGTCGATCGAGATGCGAGCGGTCCCGATCACCCCGGTGCACAAGCTCTACCTCATCAACGGACACACGGCCCTGTCCGGCCACTACCAGGTGGTCAAGAGACAGGTCGAGTTCGGCAAGAGCGGCAAGGGTGCCATCTACGACGTGCTCGGCATCAACGCGATGCTCTTCGCGTACCGGGGCGATCCCGCGGAACCGGAATCCCGCGACTCCCAGTTCGTCGCCGACTCCCAGAGCTGGTTCGACTCGCTCTGGTCAACCATCGCGGAGCCCCTGTCACTCTTCGAGTGATAGTTCACAAATCGCCGTGGCAGGAGGTTCAACGCGTTATGAAACGGCTTCGAATCAGCCAAGTCGGTCGTGGCGAGACCCGGGATGCGTGAGCATACGTCGTTGACGTGGCGTGACCGGTACCGGCGAGGAGCGCTTTGACCACGACGGCGAAAACGCCTGCCGTAAAGCACCAGGCACAGGCGGTCAGGGCTGTGGAGACCGATCTGGTGGAGGGGCCCCTCAAGGGCTACCACCACCAGACGTATGCCGTACGGCTGGACCCGGCCTCGCCGTTCGCGAAGGACTTCGGCAGGCTCAAGCTGCGCGAGCCGCGTGAAGGCGTCTACTGGTACGACATGCGCTGGTTCCCCTCCGAGGACCTGGTGCTGCGGCTGCTCGACGACCACTACCGTGACCGGCTGCCGCACATTCCCCATGTGCGGAACCTGAACGTCCAGGGTCAGTGGACGGCGTTCCTCGGCTTCATCGAGGGCGTCACCCTGGACCGCATGCCGGGCAGCCGGGGCGCCCGGGTGGCGGAGAAGTACGTCGGCCAGATCGTGGAGCTGTTCCGCTCACTGGTCGCCGTCGACCCCCGGCTGCTGGAGACCTTCGGCGGCCCCTTTCCCTGCGGCTGCGAACAGCACGAGGCCACCGGACCCCAGCCGACGCGTGCCGCGGTGCAGGGCGGGTCCACCGCCTTCCTGCGCGGGCTCACCCACTTCACCGTCCGGCACGCCTACGAGGACCGGCAGCGGGCGTCGCTGCACGACCTGCTCACCGAGCTGGGCGTGCCCCGCAGCGCGCTCGCCGCCTTCGAGCGCCGCAGACCACAACTCACCGACCGGCCGCGCGCGTTGCTCCACGGCGACCTGCACCGCAAGAACTTCATCGTGGACCCCGACGGCGCCCTGTGGACGATCGACTGGGAACTGGCCCTGATCGGCGACCCGTTGTACGACCTGGCCACCCACCTGCACCTGATGGCGTATCCGGAGGACCAGGAGGAGAACCTGATCGGCCGCTGGGAGAAGGCGGTTGGGGAGGACGCGGCGGCGGGAGCACGCGAGGACCTGCCGCACTACCGCGCGTACAAACGTGTCCAGTCGCTGTGCACCGACGTCATAAGGGCGGCGACCCGGCTGCTGGAGTCACCGGACGTGCCCGGCACGCGGGCGGCGTACACCCGGCTGCGCGGCACGTCCGCGCTGGTGGGCAAGGTGCTCGACGCCGCGCGCGAACCGCTCGGCGTCGAGAAGGCGCCGTCCCGGCCGGCGGTCGAAGGGGTCTTCCACGACTGGTGGCGGCAGGCGCGGGAGGCCGCCCATGGGGGCACCCCTGCCACGACACACTCTGGCCAAGGCTCGTCAGGACCGTGACACTCGTCGAGTGACTTCTGCGTACACCGGGCCACCCGGGGCCGAGCTGGACCTCCTGCTCAGCCGGGCGGAGTGCTTCCTGTTCGACTTCGACGGCCCGCTCTGCGACCTCTTCCTGAGACACCCGGCCGCCGGCATAGCCGAGCTGATGCACGCCTACCTGGCGGAGCGGGACATGGCGCCCCGCGACCCGGAGGTGGCGGCCAGCGACAATCCGGCCCGGATACTGCGCGCGGTCCGGGACCCCCGGATCGCGTCCGGGCTCGAAGCGCTGCTGAGCGCGCAGGAGAAGCTGGCGGCGGCGAGCGCCGAGCCCACGACGGACGCCGAATTCGTGGTCAAGGAGCTGTACGGGCGCGGCAAGCGGCTGGCGATCACCACGAACAACTCCCCGGGCGCGGTGCACAGTTACCTCGATCTGACGTCGCTGCACGACTTCTTCGACGAGGAGCACGTCTTCGGCCGCGACCCCAGCGACCCACAGCTGATGAAGCCGGATCCGAGCTGTCTTCTACGCGCGGTGACGAAGCTCGACGTACGGCCCGCGGACTGCCTGATGATCGGGGACTCGCCCATGGACGCCGAGGCCGCCGCGGCGGCGGGCATCCCGTTCCTCGGCTTCGCGTACGACCGCGAGCGGATGCTCGCGCTGCGGCGGGAGAGCCCCGGCAGCCATGTGATCGTCACCTGGCAGCCGGTGCGGGACGTATTCGAGACCGCGGCGCCCGAGGGCCGCGCGGCGCGGACCGCCGAGGGGTGAGACCGCGGTGGGGCGAGGCCGGTGACCGCAGGGCGGCGGCGCCACGGACAATCGTGGGGTGACACCCCATCGTTTTCGGCCATCCGGTCCGGCCGAGCTGCTGGAGCGGGCCGTCTGCGTCCTGCTCGACTTCGACGGGCCGGTGTGCAGACTCTTCGGGGGCAGCCCGGCCGCGCACATCGCGTACGACATGCGGCGGTATCTGGCCTCCCGCGGGCTGGCGGCGGACCCCGCGGCACCGGCCGCGGGCGACGACCCGCACCGGCTGCTCGCCCCGGGCCGCGACCGGGACGTCATGGCGGAACTGGAGCACATCCTCGCGGTCGGCGAGGAGGCCGCCGCGGGCAGCGCCGTGCCGACCCCGGGCGCCGACGCGTTCGTCAGAGCGGTGCGCGACAGCGGACGTCTGCTGGCCGTCACCACCAACAACGCGCCCACCGCGGTGGGCATCTACCTCAAGCAGCAGGGCCTCGACGACCTCTTCGACGGCGGGGTCTTCGGCCGCGACCCGGGTGATCCGCGGCTGATGAAACCGGCCCCCGACTGCCTGCTGCGCGCGATGGACGCTGTCGGCGTACGGCCCGCGGACTGCCTGATGATCGGCGACTCGCCCTCGGACGTGGCGGCGGCCAGGGCCGCGGAGGTCCCCTTCCTCGGCTACGCGCGCTCGGCGGACCGGGTGGAACGGTTGCGGCGGGCGCGGGCCGGGACGGTGGTGGTCGGGATGGCCGGCCTCGTCGCGGCGGCCGGGGGACTGGCACGCCGGTGAGGCGGTGGGGTCAGTGGGTGCCCAGGACCATCCAGTTGGCGGGGGACTTCAGGGGTTCGAAGCCGACCTTGGCGTAGACGCCGTGGGCGTCGTCGGTGGCCAGGAGGATGCGGCGCAGGCCGTAGGGGGCCAGGTGGTCGCGGACGGCGGTGACCAGGGCGGTGCCCAGGCCCTGGCCGCGGGTGGCGGGGTCGACGTAGACGTCGCAGAGGTAGGCGAAGGTGGCGTGGTCGGTGACGACGCGGGCGTAGGCGTGCTGGGCGCCGGTGTCGGGGTGGTAGGCGCCGAAGTTGAGGGAGCCGGCCATGGCGGCCTCCTGCGTGGCGAGGGTGCGGCCCTTCGCCCAGTAGGAGTCGTTGGCGAGCCAGTCGTGGATACGGGGGACGTCGAGGCGGGCCGGGTCCGCGGAGATCTCGTACATGCGCGGGAGCGTAGTGCTGCTTAACGGTTCTCTGCACGACAATTAACTGGACCTTCGTCGTGCGCCCGGGTGAGACTCGCAGGCATGATCCTCGTACCGCTGATCACGCCGTTCGACGCCCGGGGCCGGGTCGCCGCCGACGCGCACGAAGCCCTCGCGCACCAGGTGCTGCGGGACGGCGCCGCCGGGCTCGTCGCGCTCGGCACCACCGCCGAGACCGCCGCCCTGGAACCGGCCGAGCGCGCCGAGGCCGCCGCGATCGTCGGCCGGGTGTGCCGGGAACACGGCGCGCGGTACGTGCTCGGCGCGGCGGGCGGCGCGACGGCCGCGGCCGTACGGGAACTGCGGGAGATCGCCGACGCGGCCGTCGTCCCGGACGCGGTGCTGGCCACCGTGCCCGCCTTCACCCGGCCTGGCGAGGCCGGGGTGCTCGCCCACTTCGAGCAGCTGGCCGCCGCCGGACCCGTACCGCTGATCGTCTACCACGTGCCGTACCGCACCGCGCAGCCGCTGGACGCCGCCGCGCTGCGGGCACTGGCCGCGCTGCCGGGCGTCGCCGGTGTGAAGTACGCCACCGGCGCCATCGACGCCGAGACCGTCGCCCTGCTCGGCGACCACCCCGCCGGCTTCGAGATCCTCGCCGGCGACGACGTCCTCGCGCCCGCCCTGTTCGCCCTCGGCGCGGCCGGCGGCATCCTCGCCTCCGCGCACCTGGCCACCGCCCGCTGGGCCGAACTGGCCGCCGCCACCGGCGCCTCCACCGGGGGACGCGAGTCCGGCCACCGCCTCGCCGCCCTGGCCGCCGCCCTCTTCCGCGCCCCGAACCCGTCCGTCATCAAGGCCGTCCTCCACGCCGAGGGCCGCATCCCCACCCCCGACGTACGGCTGCCGCTGCTGCCCGCGCCCGCCGACGTCGTCACCGGCGCCCGCGCCGCACTGCGTCTCGTCACCTGAAATGCCCCGCCGCCCCACCCGCGCCCCGGGAGATACTCGACACGCGGGCGGGCACCACACGGAACGGATCGGAGAAAGCCGGATGAGGATCGGAATCGTCGGAGCGACCGGACAGGTCGGATCGGTCATGCGCAAGGTGCTGGCCGAGCGCGCGTTCCCGGTGACGGAGCTGCGGCTGTTCGCCTCCGCCCGCTCTGCCGGGCGCACCCTGCCCTGGCAGGACACCGAGATCACCGTCGAGGACGCCGCCACCGCCGACTACACCGGCCTGGACATCGTGCTCTTCTCGGCCGGCGGCACCACCTCCCGCGCCCTCGCGGAGAAGGTCGCCGCCCAGGGCCCCGTCGTCATCGACAACTCCTCCGCCTGGCGCCGCGACCCCGACGTCCCGCTGGTCGTCTCCGAGGTCAACCCGCACGCCATCGCGGACCGCCCCAAGGGCATCATCGCCAACCCGAACTGCACCACCATGGCCGCGATGCCCGTCCTGCGCGCCCTGCACGCCGAAGCCGGTCTCGTCGCGCTGGTCGCCACCACCTACCAGGCCGTCTCCGGCTCCGGCCTGTCCGGCGTCGCCGAGCTGCACGGCCAGGCCGCCAAGGTCACCGAGTCCGCCGACCGGCTCACCTTCGACGGCGACGCCGTCGCCTTCCCCGAGCCCGCCGTCTACGCCCGGCCCATCGCCTACAACGTCGTGCCGCTCGCCGGCTCGATCGTCGACGACGGCAGCTTCGAGACGGACGAGGAGCAGAAGCTGCGGCACGAGTCGCGCAAGATCCTGGAGATCCCGGAGCTGAAGGTGTCCGGGACCTGTGTCCGCGTGCCCGTCTTCACCGGGCACTCCCTCCAGCTCAACGCCCGCTTCGCGCGTCCGCTCAGTGTCGAGCGGGCCTACGAGCTGTTGCGCGACGCACCCGGCGTCGAACTCTCGGAGATCCCGACGCCTCTCCAGGCCGCCGGCCGCGACCCCTCCTACGTCGGCCGCATCCGCCGCGACGAGACCGTCGACCACGGGCTCGCCCTCTTCGTCTCCAACGACAACCTTCGCAAGGGCGCTGCGCTGAACGCCGTCCAGGTCGCCGAACTCGTCGCCGCCGAACTCTCTCCTGCGGAGAGCGGCGCCTGATCTCTGCGGAGGAGGGTGCCCCATAGGGGCGCGGGGAACTGCGCGCTCAGCCCGCGCGGGGCTGCGGGTCAAAAACCGCCCCCAGCGGGGCAGACGCTGTTGTTTTCGCGACCACCGGCCGGTGGGGGTTGAGCGCGCAGTTCCCCGCGCCCCTATCGGGCAACCTCCTCCGCACAGTGCGGGTACAGGGCCCGCGCCCCTATCGGGCGCCCTCTTCCGCGAAAGCGGGCTACTCGCCGAGAAGGCGAAAAGCGGCCAGGACCGTCTCGGACTGGAGGTCCACCTGGACGGGGACGGGCACCCAGGCCAGGGAATGGCCGGAGGCAAGCTCGGTGGACCAGAGGGAGTGCTGGGTCGCGCAGGCGGCGCGGAGGCCGGCCTCCGAGGAGGAGGACGGGAGACCGTCGAGAAGACGGAGAAGGGTGCCCGTCGCCCGCAGGGAGATACGGCGAGCCGCGATGTCGAGCGCGTGCAGATGTGCCCGGGTGAGCGGCACGGGAGAGGGATCCAGGTGATCCCAGTCGTGGGCGACACTCCGCATGATGGGCGCCATGCCCTCGGCGACCCGGGTCAGCGGGCCATCGCCGGCCACCAGGGGCCGTACGCGATCGAGCAGCGCACCCGTACGGTCGGCGTGCTGCCGCAGCAGCGCGGCGAGACCGGCCAGCGCCCGCCCGGGCTCGGGATGCGGTGAGGTGTCGGCGACATCGGGACTCGCCCACATGGGCACTTCGAAGAGCGCGGTCATCCCGCCGTGCCGGTGCGGGTGGATCCAGGTGGAGCGGCCGACGTCCTCGGGCAGGCTGTCGAACTGGGCGCGTCGGCCCGGCGCCGGCATGAGGTAGACGCCGGGCCCGGACACCGTCCAGTACAGCGCGTCGTACGTGCCGGTCTGCACGGGCACGTCCCGCTCGGCGGAGAGCTTGCCGAGCGGTTCGGCCAACCCGGGGATGTCCCGGGTGAGTTGGACCCAGGAGCCGCCGAGATCGTTGCCGTGCAACGAGCACTGCAGCTCGGGCCGCAGCTCGTCGATCAGGTCCAGCAGGGCCCGGGACTCCGGGAGTTGGTCGTCCGGCTGCCGGATCGAGGGCGCCCACTCGGGCTGTTCGTCGGCGGGCGGCCGGTAGGCGTGCCGGAAGTGCTCGGCGGGGGTGCGCCGTACGGCGGGCCCGGCCTCGCTGCGTACGGTGCCGTCCGGGTCGAGGCAGAGCAGGAAGTGCCAGGAGGCGTCGGCCCCGGCGTGCAGGGCCGGGTCGGCGGCGACGCGGTGCGCGAGCCGCAACGCGGTGGCGGGGCCGACGCGTTCGTCGGAGTGCGGCCCGGCGACCACCAGGATGTGCCGCCTGCCGCGCCCCACGCTGAGCAGGCGCAGCGGCCTGCCCTGCCGGGACCTGCCGATCTCCCGCAGCGTGCTCGGCGGTACGAGGCGCGAACGCGCGAACGCGGAGGCCGCCGCCGCGACCTCCGCGACGCTGGGATAGGCGTCGGGCTCCGACGTCACGTGCCGTTGGAGTTGCTGTCGCCGGTGGTCTCTTCCCTGTTCAGTGGCCGGATGACGATGGTGGTGCCCGCCATGCTGACTCCTCTCCGTCCCTGACTGCTCAAGCCCCGTGCAGCGCAGAGGAGTTGAAACGTTATGTCCCCTGAATCCCCCGCACCTTGCCAAGGCTCCGGCGGCCCGGCGACAGTGTCAAGGCCCGTACGTACCCGTGCGTACGGGCGGAGTTCGAGGGGGTCGGTCGATGACGGCACCACCGCACACCGAAGGATCCGAGGCATTGTCGAGGCCGCGGATCAAACCCGAACACCAGGCGTATCGCACGATCGACGGCAACGTCCGGATCGGCAGCGTGATCTACGGGATCGGCGCCGAGATCGAGGACCCGGACGGCTGGGTCTGGACCCTGACCGAGGCGATGGACGGGACGCGGACGGCCGCCCAGATCGCCGCCGAAGTCGCCGCCGCGCACCCCCGGTTACCGTTACCCGCCGAGACGGTCGGCTCGGCGATGGCCGACTTACGGGACGCGGGTTTCGTGGACGACGCCGCCGCGCCGCTGCCCGCCGGACTCGCCGAACGCGACCGGATCCGGTACGCGCGCGGGGTCGCGCTGCTGCGCTGGATGGACCTCAGCCCGCGCGCCACCCCCTGGGACGCCCAACTCCGGCTGGCCGGCGCCCGGGTGCTCGTGCTCGGCGTCGGCGGTACGGGCGGTGTCGCGGCCCAGTTACTGGTCGCCTCCGGCGTCGGGCACGTCCACGTCGTCGACCCCGATGTCGTCGAACTGTCCAACCTCAACCGGCAGGTGCTCTACCGCGAGGCGGACATCGGGCGCCCGAAGACCGACGCCGCCGTCGCGGCGCTGCGGGCCCTCAACTCCGATGTCACCGTCACCGGGGAGCGGCGCGAGATCCGCGGCCCCGGCGCGCTGGCCGCCCTCCTCGCGCCCGACGGCGCCCCGTCCCCGTACGACCTGCTCGTCCTCGGCGCCGACCGGCCGCCCGCGATACGGCGCTGGGCCAACCGCGTCTGCCTCGCCCTCGGCCTGCCCTGGGTGGAGGGCGGTTACCGCGGTCCGCTCGTCACCGCCGGCGTCCACGTCCCCGGCGACGGGCCCTGCTGGGAGTGCCAGCGCATCGGCGAGGACGCCCGCCGCGACCTCCGGCTGGCGCCGGGCCAGAGCGAGGAGGCGGCTTCCCCTCGGATGGCGTGGAATCCGGCGAGCGCTGTGACCGCGGGGCTCTCCGGGACCCTCGTCGCCCACGCCGCCCTCGCCCTCCTCACGGGCGTCCCGCCCATGCGGCCCGGCTTCCGCTACGGCATCAACCTCATGGCCCTCGGCGAGCCCATCCTCCAACGCCACCCCCGCCTCCCCACCTGCCCCGCCTGCGGCGGCGCCTTCTCGTCTGGCGGCGAGTGAGGTCTTTCAGGGGCGCGGGGAACTGCGCGCTCAGCCCGCGCGGGCCTTCAGGCGAAAGACCGCCCCCAGCGGGGCAGACGCTGTTTGTTTTGCGACCACCGGCCCGGTGGTGGGTTGCTCGCGCAGTTCCTCCCCCAGCTACCGCTGGGAGGTGCCCCCAGCGCCCCTATGGGGCACCCTCTTCCGCAGGGGTGCGGGTGCTAGGGGCCGGGCCCCTAGGTGAGGCGGTCCACCGTCGCCAGGACGGTGCGGGCCTGGAGCTCGACCTGGTCACCCACCGGCACCCAATGAGCATCGGTGGTGGCGAGCAAATCGCGAGCCCCGGCGTCGATCCGCCGCTCCAGCCGCCCCCGCAGGCGGCCGTGATCCCCGGAGGGATCCCCCTCCCCGTTGCGCTCCTCGTCGAGCAGACGCAAAAGCATGCCGGACGCGCGCAGCGGAATCCGCCGGGCGGCGATGTCGAGCGCGGCGATGTGCGCCATGGTGAGCTGGACAGGGGAGTCGTCGGCGAGATTCTCGTAGTCGTCCGCGAGCCCGGCGAACGCCCCGGCGGCCTGTTCGACGCCGCGCAGCAGCGCGCTGCCCGTCGCGGCGGGCGAGAGCAGGCGCCAGGCGCGGTCGAGCGCCGAGGACGCGGCGGCGCCGTCCTTGCGCAGCCGCGCGGCGAGCGCGGTGACGGCCTGCGCGGGGTCGGGATGCGGATCCTGGTCGCAGACCCGCCGGGTCGCCCACATGGGGACCTCGACCAGGGCGGTGAGCCCGCCGTAGCGGTGCGGGCGGCCCCAGGTGGAGCCCGCCGCGTTCTCGGGCTCGCTCGCGAAGCGTTCCGGCTTGCCCGCGGCGGGCTGGACGAAGACGCCGGGCCCGGAGCCGGTCCAGTACAGTGCGTCGTACGTGCCGGTCTGGAGCGGTATGTCGAGTTCGGCGGCGTATTTCCCGAACGGCTCGGCGAGACCTGGCACATCGGCGGTGAGCTGTACCCAACTGCCGCCGACGTCCGTGCCGTGCAGGGTGCACTGGAGGAACGGCCGGAGTTCGTCGATGACGGCCAACAGGGCGTGTGTCTCGGGCAGTTCGTCGCCCGGGACCCGGAAGGAGCCCGCCCACTCGGGCTGTTCGGCGGCGGCGGGCCGGTAGGTGTGCCGGTAGTGGACGGCGGGCGGCCGCGGCCCGGCCGGGCCCGTCTCGTTGAGTACGGTGCCGTCCGGGTCGAGGCAGAGCAGGAAGTGCCAGGTCAGGTCGGCGTCGGCCTGCCGCTGCCGGTCGGCGACGGCGTGCTCGGCCAGCCACAGCGCGGTCGCGCCGCCGGCCTGCTCGTCCGGGTGCGGGCCGGCCACCACCAGCACGTTCCGGCTGCCGTGCCCGACGGACAGCAGCCACAGCGGGCGTCCCGCCCGCGACTCACCGGCCAGCCGCATCCGGCACAGGTCCGGGTGCCGCCGGGTCAGTACGCGGGCCGCCGCCGCGACACCTGACACGGTCGGATACGCGTCTGGCCCGCGCATGACGGCCCCTCCTCGTCCACATCCACGTCCCTGCCACGGCGGCTTCACCCCCCGCCGTGCCCACCCCGATGGCACCGCGTCTCGAACGAACTGCGTGGAGTCGAACGGATGCCGTCGGTGCGCACCCAAGGCTCTGCGGGCGGCACCCGGGTGTCAAGACCGCCCCGTCACCACCGCGTTGGCGTCGGCGGCGGCGCGCGAGCGCTCGATGTCGGGTCCCCGGTAGAGGCGTTCGGGGATCGTGGCCAGCGCGGACGGGTGCAGCCGGGGGCCGAGGCCGTAGAAGTGCTGGAAACTCATCAGCAGGGGCCGCCACTTGTCCGGATCTATCCGGTCGCGGGTGCCGGCCGCGCGGATCCGGTCGTGCACCAGGACGCGGGTGACGCGTACTTCGAACACGAGGATGCCGCCGCGCTGTTCCGGGTCGTCGTCGGCCAGCGGGTGCGTGGCCTCCAGCACGGCCTCCATCGCCACCGGGCACTCCGCGACGCGCGGCGCCGCCACCGTCTCCGACGGCACCGGCGTCAGGCCCGCCCGCCCGAACTTGTCCCCTTCGTACCGGTACCCGCGCCGCTTCTTGCCCTCCGGCACCGGGTCGCGCCCGGTCGTCAGCGCCAGCCGGTCGACGGCCGCCGCCATCGAGTCCTCCGGCAGATTCAGTACGGCCGCTCCGTCGCGCACCAGGTTCCGTGCCGTCTGTGACCGTGCTCCCAGGCCGAGCACGGCCCGCCACCCGAGCCAGAACACCGAGGACATCGGGGCCAGGTTCGGGGTGCCGTCCTCGTTCACGGTGGACAGCAGCACCACCGGGGTGCCGAAGTACAGGATGCCGGGTTCTATACGGTGCGCCTCGGGCGCCGTTCCCACGTTCACTGAGGTCATGCCCTCAGTCTCCGGTTGCCCTTCTCCCGAAGCTGGCAGCATTCGGACCTCGCGTCCGGCGCCCCTCTACCCGCACGCGCGGGCGACGGTCCCCTCCTGCGGACGAGGGATGCCCCTTGAGGGGCACCCACTTACCGGTCGGTGAGGTGGGCGAGGAGGTGGAGGGCTTCGGAGGACGGGGTGCCCGGGTCCGCGTGGTACGTGATGAGCATCTGCCCGGGCGCCCCGGGCAGCGCGAGCTTCTCGTAGTGGAGGTCGAGCGGCCCGACCTGGGGGTGCAGGAGCAGGGCGACCCCGCTGGTCTTCTGCTGCACGTCCTGCCGCGCCCACAGCGTGCGGAACCGCTCGCTGTGCAGGCTGAGTTCACCGATCAGCTCCAGCAGCCGCGGATCGTCGCCCGCGCCGCCGGCCATCGAGCGCAGATACGCGACGGCCTTGGCGGTCATGCCGTCCCAGTCCCGGTACAGCGCGCGCAGCCCGGGTTCGAGGAAGGCGGCACGCAGGGTGTTCACACCGGGCGCGAAGTACGGACTCAGCGCCACAGCCATGGAGTTGGCGGCCAACGTCGTCATGTACCGGCCGTGCACGAGCGCGGGTGTGGTCGGCCACCCATCGATCAGGTTCCGCACCCCCGCGCTCACCCGCTCGGGCCGTGCGGGTCTGCGCCGGGCCGGACGCGGCGGTCTGGCCAGCTCCCGCAGATAGCGTTCGGCGTCACCGTCGAGCAGCAGCGCGCGGGCGATGCTCTCCAGCACCTGGTCCGACGGGCTGCGGTCGCGGCCCTGTTCCAGGCGGAGGTAGTACTCGACGCTGATCCCGGCGAGCAGCGCGACCTCCTCGCGCCGCAGCCCCGGCACCCGGCGCCTGGTGCCCTCCGGCAGGCCGACGTCCGCGGGGCGCAGCCGCTCCCGGCGCACCCGCAGAAATTCGCCCAGCGTCGTCACCGTCGCCATGATCCCCAGCGTACGGCGGCGGGCCCGGCCGGGCCCGCCGCCGGCCTGTCCCTGCCGCTACCAGGAACGGGCGCCCTCGGATCGGCCGCGAGGCCGCCTCACGCTGGCAGCTCCACGACGTCGGCGACGACGGCGCTGACGTTGTCCGGGCCGCCGGACCCGTTGGCGAGCGCGACCAGCGCCCGTACGGCCTCCTCCGGTTCGCCGGCCGCCGCGAGCGCCGTGCGGATGGCGTCGGCCGGGACGACGGCGGACAGGCCGTCGGAGCAGAGCAGGAAACGGTCGCCGGGCCGCGCGTCGTGCAGCCGGATGTCGGCCCCCGATCCCGTGTCCGCCGCCTCCGAAGTCGTACCCGACAGCGCCTTGACCAGCAGGGAGCGTTGCGGGTGCGACTCCGCCTCGGCCGCGCTGAGCCGGCCGTCGTCCACCATCGACTGGACCATCGTGTGGTCCTGCGTGATCTGGAAGAAGCCGCCGTCGCGCAGCAGATACGCGCGGGAGTCGCCGATGTGGACGAGGGCGAGCCGGGAGCCGGTCCAGAGCATCGCGGTGAGGGTGGTGCCGACGTGCCCGGGGTCCTGCTCGGCGGCGGCGATGCCGCGTACCGCCCGTCCGGCCTGCTGGACGGCGTCCTCCAGGGCGTTGAGCAGCTCGCCCGCGGGCAGCGCGGTGCCCGCGCCGGTGTCCAGCGGCTTGAGGGCGTCGACGGCGGCGGCGCCCGCGGGGGCGCCGCCGGTGCCGAAGCCGTCGGCGACGGCGAGCAGGCGGGCGCCGGCGTAGGCGGTGTCCTGGTTGCTCTCGCGGACCAGGCCCGCGTCGGTCAGGGCGGCGTAACGGATGCCGAGGGGTGCGGTGGCTGCTGACATGTCGGGGTTCCTCCAGAACACGCTCAGGTGATCGACGAGGAAGGCGGCCAGGTCCCGCCGGGCGGCGGTGTCGGCCTCGACCTGTGACCAGTACGCGGCCACCGAGCGGGCGGCCCCCGCGCCGTCCTGGGCGCAGACCTCCTGGATGCCGGCCAGCGGCATCCCGAGCCTGCGCAGCCACGCCACCAGGCGGGCCTTCTCCAGTTGGGCGGGCGCGTACGAGCGGTAGCCGGTCGCCGGGTCGACGCGGGCGGGGGACAGCAGTCCCAGCTCGTCGTAGATCCGCAGCGCGCGCTGCGACAGGCGGGCCGCGGTGGCGAAGGCCCCGATGCCCATCAGCCCGTCCCCGGGTCCGCCCGGTCCACTGGATCCGCCCGGTCGACCGGGCCCGTACGGCTCACCGGGCCCGTACGGCCCGCCGGCTTCACCCGGCTGCCCGGGCCCCGCAGATTCCGCCCGCATGGCCGCTCCTCGTCGTCCCTCCTCGCACCGGGCCCTTCGCCCGGCACGCGTCCGATGCTGGGGTTTTCCCCGACGTCAGAGTCAAGCAGCTCGTCCGGGAGCCGTCGAGAAACCTTTGCGGTTCGCTCTACGAACTAATATCGTTCGTAGAACGAACGATATTGCTGTCGATATGACGCGAGGGATGGATACGTATGTCCGAGAACGGAAGCGGAAGCGGAAGCGAAAACGTAAGCGCTGGCCGTGCCACGGTCGCGGTCGTCGGCGGGGGCTACGGCGGCGCCGCCGTGGCGAAGGCCCTGGACGGCGGGACGGACGTCGTGCTGATCGAGCCGAAGGACGCCTTCGTCCACTCGGCGGGCGCGCTGCGCGCGCTGGTCCGGCCGGACTGGGCCGCGAACATGTTCTTCCCGTACGACCGGCTGCTGAGCCGCGGCCGGGTGCTGCGCGAGCGCGCGTCCTCGGTCGACCCGGGCGGGGTGACGCTGGCCTCCGGCGGGCGGATCGACGCCGACTATCTCGTCCTGGCCACCGGCTCCGACTACGCCTTCCCCGCGAAGACGGAGACCGACTCCTCGGCGGAGGCGCTGCGCAGGCTGCGCGTCGCGTACGACGAACTGACCGGCGCCGAGCGGGTGTTGATCCTGGGTGCCGGCCCCGTCGGGCTCGAACTGGCCGGTGAGATCAGGGCGGTGTGGCCCGCCAAGCGCATCGTGATCGTCGACCCGGCGCCGGAGGTGCTGCCCGGTTTCCTGCCCGAGGTGCGGGCCGATCTGCTGCGTCAACTGGCCGCGCTGGACATCGAGTTGCGGCTCGGCGTCCGGTTGGACGAGCAGCCGCCGGGGGAGCCGGGCCGGGCGAAGACGTTCACCGTGCCGACGACGCCGGTAGGCGATCTCACCGCCGGCCTCACCGCCGATCTCACCGCCGACATCTGGTTCCGCTGCCACGGCGTCCGCGTCAACGGCGGCTACCTCGGCGACGGCCGCCTCACCCTCCCCACCCCCAAGGGCCAGGTCAGGGTCACCGACACCCTCAACGTCACCGGCCCCGCGGGCCCGTACGCGCACGTCTACGCGCTCGGCGACCTCACCGACGTCGCCGAGGCCAAGATGGCGGGCCACGCCATGCGGCACGCCGACGTCGTGGCGCGCAACATCCTCGCCCAGGCGCGCGGTGAGCGCGCCACGGCCACGTATCTGCCGTCGCCCGTCCCGTCCGCCCTGCTCCCGCTCGGCCCGGGCGGCGGAGTCGGTCAGCTGCCGGACACGGAAGGGGGCGCGGGCGGCGCCGTGCCCGTACCGGCGCCGCGGGTGGCGGCGTACAAGGGGGCGGATCTGTTCGTGGGGCGCTTCGCGGAGCTGTTCGGTACGGCCTGAGCCCGTACCGTGTCGGGGCGTACGGGGCGTACGGGGCGTACGGGGCGTACGGGGCGTACGGGGCGTACGGGGCGTACAGGGCGGCGGGTCAGGCGCCGGCCGGTGCCTCGTCCACGTCGAGGAAGACGTCAGGCACCTTGTTGTCCCGGACGACACGGCTGAGCAGGTCCGCGAGGGTGTCCCGCTCGGCCGCCGTCAGCCCGGACGGCAGTTCCTCGACGCGGCGGCAGGTCTCGGCGTAGAACTCCTCGACCAGCGCGCCGCCCGCGTCGGTGAGCGCGACCCGGACCGCGCGGCCGTCCCGCGGATCGGCCTCGCGCCGTACGAGGCCGCGCTGCGTGCAGCGGTCCACCAGGCCCGTCAGGCTCGACTTCGCCAGCCCGAGGATGCCGCCCAGCTCGCCCATCCCGAGCGGCCGGCCCATCAGCACGCACAGCAGCTGGCCCTGTTGCGCGGTCAGCCCGTACGAGCGGCTCGTGTCCGCGTACACCGCGTCCACCAGAAAGGCGGACCGCACCAACGCCGTGACGACGCCGAACTGGTCGCCCACGTCCTTCCCCATGCGGCCAGCGTACGGCAGCCGGGCCGCCCGGCTCCGGGCTTCGGGCGCGCCCGGGTGCCGGGGGAGTCCGGGCGTCAGCGGTCCGCGTCGCGGTGCAGGGTGCGGCGGGTCAGGTCGACGACCAGGCGGAGGAGGAGGGCCAGGAAGGCGAGGTCGATCAGGACCTGGACGCTGACCAGGACCCGGGCGAAGTCGGTGACGGGGGTGATGTCGCCGTAGCCGACGGTGCCGAGGGTGACGATCGCGAAGTACAGGCCCGCGGTGCGGTCCACGGGCGCGCTGAAACTGCCCGGATCGAGGTCCGCGAGGCAGACGTACGCGCCCGCGAACAGCGCGAGGAAGAGGGCGAGCGCGACCGCCAGCACCTCCATGGCGCGCAACTGCGGCAGCTCGGCGCGCAGCAGCGCGCGCAGTTCGTACGTCATGACGGCGGTGAACAGCACGGCGCCGATCACCAGCCGCAGCAGCGCGGCCGCGTCGGGCCGGCCGCCGGTCAGCGGCAGGAAGTAGTAGAGGACGAGGATCGCGGCGGTGGCCAGCGCGCAGCGGAGCGCGGTCGCCGCGACCGCGCGGCGCCGCTGCGGCCGCCCGAGGTCGGCGAGGCGCCGCGCGCTCACCGGGCCCCCCGCCCGGCCCGGAGGCCGGCCGCGCGTCCGCCGTCCCGAGCCGTCACCCGCAGCCCCGCCTTCGTCCGCCGTGTCTGCCGTACGCCCGTACGCCGGTGCCGTACGTCCGTGCCGTATGTCCGGACGCCCGTGACGTACGCCCGTACGCCTGTGCGTCCGTACGCCGTGCGCCGCCGCTCCGACGATCGTCCGGCGCGGGCCGGGGCGCGGCAATCGGACCGCCGCCGAACGTGGGCGCGGCGCCCGTCCGGCCGCGTACGGACCCGGGCTACCCCGGCTACCCCGGTGACCCGAGGCTCAGGCGACCTCGGCCAGCGCGGCCGTCAGCAGGCCGTACGCGGCCCGGTCGTACGCCATCAGGCGGATCAGCGCGACGCGCGTCGGGGTCGTGGTGAGGGTGGTGACGGCGATACGGGCGGCCTCGGCGCCGATGGCGGCGGCTTCACGCCGGCCGCTCTCACCCCGGTCCGCGGCGCCGCCACCGTCGCCGCCCTGCTCGCCCGCGCCGACCGGCCCGACCGGCTGATCTCCCCGGTCCGGCTCAACGGCGCGCCCGCCGCCCGCGTCGAGGGCGACGGCTATCTCGCCGCCGTCTCCCTCTCGGTTGAGCACGGCCGCGTCACCCGCGTCCAAGTCGTCGCCAATCCGCACAAATTGACCCGCCTCGACGCGCCCTCGGACCTGGCGCGCTGAACGCCTACCGCACCGCCACGGCCAGGCTCACCACGTACGGTTCCTCCACCGTCCCGTCGGGGAACAGCTCCTTCAGGCGCCGCCGTTCACCGGCCAGGAACGGTGCGGTGGCGGTCTCGCCGAGGACGACGAAGCCGGATTGCGTGGCCAGGCAGGCGAGATGGGTGTCCAGCGGGACGGTCCTGCGCCAACCGACCTGCCGGTGGCGGAAGTCGAGGCCGCCGGGCAGGGTGTGGAAGCGGGACCGGGGGTCGGGCGGGGCAGCCGGCGCGCCGAACAGCCGGCGCAGCCGGGCGTCCTGCTCGGCCGCCCACGGCACCGACCGGTCCGTGCCGTTCCACCACACCGCGAGCGCGCCGCCCGGCCGCAGCACCCGCAGCGCCTCCGGCACCGACCGGCGCGGGTCCGTCCAGTGCCACGCCTGCGCGTACGTCACGAAGTCGAACGCCCCGTCCGCGAGCGGCAGTTGGTCCCCACTGCCGAGCACGACCGGCACCCCGGGCAGCCCGCGCCGGAATTCCGCCGCCATCGCGGCAGCCGGTTCCACCCCCACCACCCGCGCCCCGCGCGCGTGCAGCAGGGCCGTCGCCAGCCCCGTACCGGCCCCCACGTCCGCCACCCGCGCACCCCGCAACTCCCGCCCGGCCAGCTCCTCCACCCCCGCGAACAGCTCCGCCGGATACGACGGCCGATACGCCGCATACGCCCCGGCCACCCGCCCGAACGCCCCGGCCCGTCCGCTCACGTCCACGCCCACGCCCACGTCGTTGTCCCCTCGTCCGTACGGAATCGCCGTCACCCCGCAACTCCCGTGACACCGCCCGCCGTTCCCGCTCCCGTTCGGGCCGGGGGTGTTTCCGGTGCGGGGACGGACGGGGGCGGGGCGGTCAGGAGGGGGTGGTGGGTGAGGACGACGAGGCCGCCCGCGAGGTAGCCGAGGGCCTGGAGGGCGAGGAGGGGGATGGTGCCGAGGCGGTCGCCGAGGAGGCCGGCGGTGGTGATGCCGAGGAGGACGGCGGCGCCCTCGGCCGCACCGAGGGCGCCGAGGACGCGGCCCCGGGAGGCGTCGTGGGTGAGGTGCTGGAGGACGGTCATGGAGCCGGCGACGGTGAAGGCGCCGGGCACGCCGACCAGGATCATGCAGACGAAGGCGGGGACCAGGCTGTCGGAGACCAGCGGATAGCAGAAGAGGGTGAGGTCGACCAGGCCGAACAGGACGGAGCCGACGCCCCACATCGCGGCCGCGCGCAGCCGGGAGCCGAGTGCCGCCGCGACCAGGCCGCCGACGATGCCGCCCACCGCCTGGGACGAGACGATCAGGCCGTACACGCGGGCGCTGCCGCCGAGTTCGGTGCTCACGAAGGGCGCGAAGAGCGTGCTCATCAGGCCCTCGCCGACCTGCGTCACCAGCCCGAAGGCGAACAGCAGCCGCATCGCGCCGCCCGTCGCGCACAGCCGGAGCCCGTCCCGCCACTCGGCGGCCAACCGCCGTACGGCCGCCCCCGGTTGTACGGTCTTGGCCGCCGTCCGCGTACGGTACGCCGTCCGCTCCGACCTGTGCCGTACGCGCTGGAGCAGGACCGTCGCCACGACGAAGGTGGCCGCGTCCGCCGTCGCCAGCAGGGACAGGCCGCCCGCGGCGGTCAGGACACCGCCGAGCGCGGCGCCGACGAGCCGGGCGACATCGCGGATCTGGCTGTTCAGCGCGTTCGCCGTCATGAGCTGCCGGGGCTCGATCAGGGCAGGGATCAGCGCCTGTTCGGCCGGCGTGAAGAACTGCTGGAGGCAGCTCTGCGCGAGGACGACGGCGTACGCGATGCCGATCGTCCGCCCGTCGCGCACGGCGAACAGCGGGAGCAGCACGGCGGCGTTGAGCAGATTCAGCACGATCATGGTGCGCCGCCGGTCCCAGCGGTCCGCGAACACCCCCGCGAACGAGCCGAGGACGACCGTCGGTACGAACGACGCCAGCAGCAGGCCGCCCGAGGACAGCGTCGAGCCGGTCAGTACGTAGACGTGGAAGGCCAGACCGGTGCGCAGCAGCCAGTCGCCGGTGAGCGAGACGAGGCCGGCGCCCAGCACCAGCCGGTAGTCGCGCCGCCGCGCGAGCACCGCCCACAGGTCCCTCACCGCCCGTCCTCCGGACCGGACTTGGGGTCGGCCTCGGTGTCGGTGTCGGTGTCGGTGTCGGCTTCGGCCCCGGCTTCGGGCGCGGCGCCAGGCACGGCTTCAGGCACGGCTTCAGGCACTGGCGGCGCGACGGTGACGATCTGCGTGAAGTGCACGTGCCGGCTGCCGGGCGGGCGCGCGGCCTTGTCGTCGATCGGCCGCTCGTCCACGTACCGCTGGAGCAGTGCCGCGATCTGCCCGGTCACCTCGGTGAGTTCCTCGGCGGTGAGGTAGATCCCGGTGTGGTCGATGCCGGTGCTGTCCCGCCACCGCGGCTCCTCGGCCGGGCGCCGCTGCTGCCACTTCGCCAACTGGTCGAGCGCCCGCTCGGCCATCAGCTGTTCCAGGACGTTCACCGCCGCCGCGCGCTCCGGCGTCAGATCCGCCCTGCTCCACGTCTGCGACGTGGACACCACCCGCCACGGCCGCTCCCGGTTGTCCTTCCCCGGCGCCGGCTCCACGAAGTCGTACTTCGCCAACTGCCGCAAATGGTGCGACGCCAGCGCCTGACTGATCCCCAGCCGCCGCGCCGCCTCCGCCGCCGTCAGCGGCCCTTCCTCCCCGAGCAGCGCGTGAATCTCCAGCCGCACCGGATGCGCCATCGCGCGGATCGCCAGCGGGTCGTCCAGCAGCCGTATCCGTCGCGGATCACTTTCCAAGGACATGCTTGGAATATGACCGCGCCCCCGCCCTGATGTCAAGCCCTTGCTTGGAATGTGCCGCCCGCAGCGGGTGGACGGGACCCGTGCGGCGCCCGTAGGCACTCCCCATAGGCAGCCCCTATGTCCCCCCGTGAATTTTCGTCTTTGCTCCGCCCGTATTTCCCTGCGTACGGTGACACCGCTCGACCGGATGCGCACCGGAAAGTCGTCGTGGGAATGAGAGACGGGAACGGGAAATGACGGAATTCGCGCGGGAATTGACGGGGCTGGACGGACTGGGCGGGCTGGACGGGAAGCGGGCGCTCGTGACCGGGGGGTCGCGGGGGATCGGGGCCGCTGTGGTGCGGCAGCTGGTGGGGGCCGGGGTCGAGGTGTTGACGACGGCCAGGTCGGGGGCGGCGGAGGTGCCGGAGGGGGCGCGCTTCGTGGCGGCGGACGTGCGGACGGCGGAGGGGGCGGAGGTGATCGCCGCGGCCGCGCACAAGGAATTCGGCGGGGTGGATCTCGTCGTGCACAATGCGGGCGGCGCACAGCCGTACGCGAGCGCCGCGGATATTCCGGCCGAGGAATGGAAGAATGCGCTGGAGCTGAATTTCCTCGCCTCGGTGCGGCTGGACGCGCTGCTGACCCCGGGAATGCGGGAACGCCGTACGGGGGCGATCGTGCACGTGTCCTCGGCCGCGGTGCTCACGCCGGTCGGCCAGTTCCTGCACTACGTGGCGGCCAAGGCGGCCCTGGAGACGTACAGCAGGGGCCTGTCGCTGGAGCTGGCGCCCTTCGGGGTGCGGGTGAACACCGTGACGCCGGGCCGCACCGCCACCCCGGGCGGCGAGGCCACCCGGGAGCAGTGGGCACGCCTGGCCGTCGGGCCGGGCCAGACCAACGCCGACGACACGCCGCCGCTGGGCCGCGAGGGCCGGCCCGACGACATCGCCGACGCGGTGCTGTTCCTGCTGTCGGGCCGCGCGGACTGGCTGACCGGCAGCAATCTGGTCGTGGACGGCGGCGAGTTCCCGCGCGGCTGACGGCGCGCAGACGGCGCGCTCACGGCGCGCGACCAGGCGCAGGCGTCAAGTGTCAGGCGGCAGGCGTGGATACGGGCCCTGGCACGGACACAGACCCGGACCCGGACCCGGGTACGGAAACGGCCTCGGGCTCCGCCCACGTCTGCTGCCGCAGCAGTTCGAGCAGGGCGGTGCCCGCCGGTCCCGCGCCCTGCCGGACCACGGCGATGACCGGCTGCGACACCGCGGGGAACACCGGCCGGACCAGGTGCTCGTAGCCGTGCGGTACGGCGGAGGCCGGGACGAGGGTGGCGCCCAGCCCCTGGGCGGCCCAGCGGACGGCCGTCGCCGTCTGGGACACGCGGGCCGCCGTCGTGGCGGCGGCCGGCGCCGGATCCCGATCCCGGTCCTGGTCCTGGTCCCGCAGCACATTGAGCAGGACGCCGTCGAGCGCGCTGTCCCGGTCGAACCGTACCCACGGCTCGCCCTCCAGGGCGCTGAGGTCGACGCGTTCGGCGGCGAGCTGCCGGTGCCCGGCGCCCAGCACGACCACGAACTCCTCGTCGCCGAGGTGGTGCGCGTCGGCCGGCGTACGCTCGCAGGCCGCCATCAGCGCGAGGTCCAGGACGCCGCGCTTGCACAGCTTGTCCAGCTCGGCGGAGCTGGGCTCCTCGAAGACGGTGACCTCAAGACGCGGGAAGCGGCGCCGCAACGCGCCCAGCGCACGCGGCAATTGGCGCGTACCGAAGCCCATCTGCACCGAGACGACCAGCTCGCCGTCCAGGTCGTCGGCCCCGGCCCGCGCCGTCGCCCGGGCCCGCCGGGCCGCGTTCACCGCGACCTCCGCCTCGATGAGGAACGCCCGCCCGACCGCGGTCGGCACCAGCCCGGCCGGTGTCCGGACGAACAGCTCCACGCCCAGGTCCCGTTCGAGCCCTTTGATCTGCTGCGACACCGACGGCTGCGCCACCCGCAGCACCTCGGCCGCCGCCGTCACGGACCCTTCCGCGGCCACGGCCAGCGCGTATTCGTACTGTCGCAGACTCATGCGCGCCTCTTTCCGCCTCTGTCGGTTCCACCAGCGGCAACCCGGCCCCGTGCCCGCGGATTCCCGTATCCGGCTGAGGCGCCGGTCACGTCGGGGGCTCGGCCGCGCGTCACGGCGTGAACGCGTAGTGCGCGACATCCGTGAGCGGGACGAAGCCGAGCCGGCGGTAAAGGGCGTTGCTGGTGGCGTTCGCGGGGTCGGCGAAGAGCGCGACATCGGTGACGCCCGCGGCCAGGGCGGTACGGGCCACAGCGGCGGTGACGGCCGCCGCGTAACCGTGTCCGCGCAGGTGGGGCGGGGTGTAGACGGGGTCGATACGGACGTGGGCCGCGACCGGCGCGGTGGCCCCGGCGAGCGCGACGGGGGAGCCGTCCGGGGCCTGCCAGAAGGTGAAACGTTTGGCGGCGAAGCGCGTGCCGGCCCAGGTGGCGGCGGTCACGACGGTGGGATCGCCGACGGCCGCGGCGAAGTCCGCGCACCACGCGACGAGCCGGTCACGGTCCGCGCCGTCCGCGTGCCGGGCCCGTCCCGGCGGTGCGGGCCGCGGCTCGACGAGGCCGGCCAGCCGGTACAGCCGCAACCGGCCCCGGTATTCGGCCGTCGCCCCGGTCCGCCGCTCCCACGCCGTCGCGAACGCGGCCGCCGCCCCTTCGCCGGCACTGACCCCCGGCACGCGGTGCCCGGCCCCGGCCAGCCGTACGGCCAGCGCCTCCGCCTGTCCGGGGCTCACCGGAGTGAGCCCCAGCAGCCCCTCCCCGACCCGGACGAACGCCCCGCCGACCTCCCCGCCCTCCGCCAGCCACCCGAACCCGGCCCGCACCCGCCCCCGGCCCGTCCGTATCCCCGTCCGTATCCCCTCCGCGGCCGTCACCTGCATGGTGTGCAGCGCGGCCCGCGACCGCAGGAAGTCCCCGGCCCGCCCGAGAAACACGTCGACGTCGTCGGTCAGGTGCCAGCCGTCGGGGGAGCGCATGCCTCATGGTCCCGCGCGGGACCATGAGGCCCCGCGGTGACCGCTGACACAGTTGCAAGCACTCTGCTTGCAAAAGTTAGCGGGGTGGTGCACGGTGGAGGCATGGCTTCGCTGAAGGTGGGCAACGTCGGGGAGTATCTGCGGGAGCAGCGGCGCGGCGCGCGGCTGAGTCTGCGGCAGTTGGCGGAGGCGGCCGGTGTGTCGAATCCGTATCTGAGCCAGATCGAGCGCGGGCTGCGGAAGCCTAGTGCGGAGATCCTCCAGCAGCTGGCCAAGGCGTTGCGTATTTCGGCGGAGACGCTCTACGTGCAGGCGGGGATGCTCGACGCGCGGGAGCGGGACGAGCTGGAGGTACCGGCGGCGATCATGTCGGACCCGTCGATCGACGAGCGGCAGAAGCAGGCCCTCATCCGGATCTACGAGTCCTTCAGGAAAGAGAACGCCGCCGCCGAGGCCGCGAAGGCGGCCGAGGGCACGAAGGACACGGAAGAAGAGACGCAGAACGTCGAGGCGGATTCGTCTCCGACGCTCGTACGGGAGGAATCCGAGGCATGACCATCACCGACGACATTGTGAAGAGCCTGCGCAACCCGACCCCGCTGTACGCGGTCGCCGGTACGGCGGACCTGGCGGCGGAGAAGCTGCGGGAGGTGCCCGCGCTGCTGGAGAAGCTGCGGGAGCAGGCGCCGGAGCGGTTCGAGAAGATCCGCGGCACCGACCCGAAGGACGTGCAGCAGCGGGTCACCGCGCAGGCGAAGGACGCGTCGAGCAAGGCGCAGACGAAGTTCAACGAGACGATCACCGGCATCGACCTCGACCTGAAGAAGATCGGCGGATCGGTGCAGGACCTGGCGCTGCAGGGCGTCGGCCGCGCCGCCGAGTACGCGGTCAAGGCGCGCGAGACGTACGACGAGCTGGCCGTACGCGGCAAGGGCGCCGTCGCCCACTGGCGCGGCGAGGCGGCCGACGAGGTCGTGGAGATCGCCGCGGCCGTCGAGCCGGAGCCCGTGCCCGCGCCCGAGGCCGCGCCGGAAGCCAAGGCCGGGGCAGTGAAGAAGCCGGCCGCCCGCAAGAGCGCGCCGCGCAAGAAGGCGACGGACGCGTCCGCCGAGTGAGGTGCGAAGCGGTCACGGGCCGGGCACGCTTTGCGCGCCCGGCCCGTTGTCCTGACGGGACCGGTACCGTGGGCGCTAGGGCCGACGGTCGGTCGACAGCGACAAGGCGGTGGACGGCGTGCTGATCACGGGGTTCTTCGGAGTGCTCGCCCTGGTGTCGTGGGCGCTCTTCATCTTCGCGGCCTTCGCCTTCGTGGACGCGGCGTTCCGCCGCGAGGACGCGTATCGCGCCGCCGACAAGAACACCAAGCCGTTCTGGCTGATCATCCTCGGCATCGCGGCCGTGGTGATGAAGCTCTTCTCGATCATGTCGTTCCTGCCGGTCATCGGCCTGGTCGCGGTGATCGTGTACATGGTGGACGTACGGCCCGCCGTCCGCGCGGTCAGCGGTTCCCGCCGCGGCGGCCCGCGCAGCCTGCGCCGCCGCCGGGGCAGCAGCAGCGACGGCCCCTACGGCCCGTACAACGGCTGAGGCGCGTATTCCGTACCGGCAGACCGTCAGATTCGCTTCGGTCGTTCCAGCAGCACCACGGCGACGTCGTCCGTGAGTTCGCCGCCGTTGAGGCCGCGTGCCTCGGCGAGGGCCGCGTCGAGGAGTTCCTCGCCGCGCAGGCCCTCGGCCAGCAGCCGGGCGGCCATCGCGACCATGCCGTCCTGGCCGAGCCGCTGTGTGCCCTGGCCGATCCGGCCCTCGATGAGGCCGTCGGTGTAGAGCATCAGGCTCCACTCGCCGCGCAGCCGTACCGGTATCCGCTGCCAGCGCGCGTCCGGCAGCAGCCCGAGCGCCGGGCCGCCCTCCGTGTACGGCAGGACGTCGGGGGCGCTGCCCGGGGTGGCCAGCAGCGGCGCCGGGTGCCCGGCCAGATGCAGGTCGGCGCTGCGCGCGTCCGGCGCTATGTCGATGGTGCAGAGCGTCGCGAAGATCTCCTCGTCGGACCGCTCGTGCTCCAGCACCTGCTGGAGCGTCCGCAGGAGGGTGTCGCCGCCGAGCCCGGCGAAGGTCAACGCCCGCCAGGCGATCCGCAGTTGGACACCGAGGGCGGCGGCGTCCGGGCCGTGGCCGCAGACGTCGCCGATCATCGCGTGCACGGTGCCGTCCGGCGCGCGGACGGTGTCGTAGAAGTCGCCGCCGAGCAGCGCGCGGCTGCGGCCCGGCCGGTAACGGGCCGCGAAGCGCAGGCTCGCGCCGCCCAGCAGCGGCGTCGGCAGCAGGCCGCGTTCCAGCCGCGAATTCTCCTGGGCGAGCAGCCGCGTCTCGGTGAGCTGCCGCTGCGCGAGGTCGGCGCGCTTGCGCTCGACGGCGTAGCGGACGGCCCGCGTGACGGTGGCGGCGTCCACCTCGTGCCGCGCCAAGTGGTCCTGGGCGCCGACGCGTACGGCCTCGGCGGCGCGCCCGTCGTCCGCGCCGTCGGTCAGGACCAGGACGGCCGTGCCGGGCGCCAGCCGCAGCACCTGCCGCAGACCGTCCAGGACGTCGGGCAGGTCGAGCAGGATGCAGTGCACGTCGTCGGTGAGGAGGCGGCCGGCGGCGGTGAGGTTGCGGGCCCGCAGGACGCGGATCCGCGGGCCGCCGTTCTCCTGGAACCACGGCGCCGTGAAGGCGTCCGTCGGGTCGTCGCCGACCACCAGCAGCGTGAAAATCGGCGGGCCCGACGGGTCCTGCCGCTGCCGCGGCAGCGGCAGGGGAGCGGCGCCTGCCGCGGGCTCCGCGCTCGATTCGGGTGCGGATACGGGTGCGGCTTCCGGCTCGGGTGCCGGGTCCGGCGTGGGTACGGCGACGGGGCCCTCGGCCCCGCGCGTCACGTCGTCGGTGGCTGAGGGCCGATCGGTGCCGCGCTGGGCTGCGGACATCAAGCGACTCCTTCCCTCCCCCGAGGGCCTCCGGAGACCCTAGTGGCTCCGGGGGGCGGGACGGGAGTGCGAAAAGTAAACCGTCAGCGTCATATGCGGGGGTCAGAAGGGGATTTCGCGGGCGATGTGTTGATCCGCACATGACCAAGGTCACCCCTGCGGGGTGCCCGAGCCTCCAAGGGCGCGCCCTTGGTACCCGCACTGTGCGGAGGACGTTCCTCTCCTGCGGAGTGCGGTTCGTTAGGGGCGCGGGGAACTGCGCGCCCAGCCCGCGCGGGCCTTCGGACAAAAAGCCGCCCCCAGCGGGGCAGACGCTGTTGTTTTGCGACCACCGGGCCGGTGGGGGCTGAGCGCGCAGTTCCCCGCGCCCCTGAGGGGTTGCCCCCTTCCGCAAGGTGCGGGCAGCGGGCCGTGCCCCCAAAAGACCTCGCTCGCCGTCGGGCGAGAAGGAACCGCACTCCGCGGGAGATCAGGCACTGTCCTACGAGAGGGAAGGGGCGAGGGAAGCCCAGGGCACCGTGACTTCGCCTTGGCGCCAGCGAGCGGGCCCGTCGAGAAGGGGCCAACCGTCCTCCCGGAGGGAAAGAGCGGCCCGCGCCCAGCGCTGACGCGCGCCGAGGTCAGAGAGCGGAGCGGCCGAAGCCCAGGCCCGGTCGAAAGCGGTGAGGAAGGAGTGCACGGCCTCACCGGGAACGTTGCGGTGGATGAGCGCCTTCGGCAGGCGCTCGGCGAGGTCCGAGGGCCGCCCCAGCGATCCGAGCCGGGTCGCGAAGGTGACCGAGCGCGGCCCCTCGGGGCCGAGCGCGACCCAGACGTGCCGCCGCCCGATCTCGTCGCAGGTGCCCTCGACCAGGAGTCCACCCGGCGCGAGCCGCCCGCACAGCCGGGCCCAGACGCCGGCGACGGCGCCCTCCTCGTACTGCCGCAGGACGTTCGCCGCGCGAATGAGCATGGGGCGGCGTCCGCCGGGCAGAGGTACCTCGAAACCGCCGTGCGCGAAGCTCAGCCCGGGCCGTTCGTACGGTCGCGCCGCGGCCACCCGGGCCGGGTCGATCTCGACGCCGACGACCTCGGCGTCAGGCCGTACCGCGCGCAGCCGCCCGAGCAGCTCGACCGCCGTCCAGGGCGCGGCGCCGTACCCGAGGTCCACCACCACCGGATCCGCGGTACGCCGCAGCTCCGCCTCCATGGCGGCCGCGATCCACCGGTCCATCCGCCGCAACCGGTTCGGATTGGTGGTGCCCCGCGTCACCGCCCCGACCACCCGCGCGCCGCCCATGCCACGACCCTAATCGCCCCGGGTGCGGCCCGGTGCGACACGCTCCCGCCCGGAGGGCGGAGGTCACGCTTCGGCAACGTGCACGCAGCACGGAAATGGAACGGCCTGTTCCGGTGTTGTGCGTGGTTGACCGCGGGGGTACGGCCTTGGGAAGGATCGCATGGTGACCCAGCACTCGTCGTCCCGGCTCGGCACGCTCCGCGGCGGTACGCAGAAGCAGGCGCAGCGGCACATGCATGTGCCGGCGCTGCCGAAGCGGGGCGGGCGGTGGGCCGGGAACCGCAGGATGCGGCGGGTCGCCATGCTGAGCGTGCACACTTCACCGCTGCACCAGCCCGGTACGGGCGACGCCGGTGGCATGAACGTCTACATCGTCGAGCTGGCCAAGCGCCTGGCGGAGCTGAACGTCGAGGTCGAGATCTTCACGCGGGCGACGACCGGCGCGCTGCCGCCCGCGGTGGAGCTGGCGCCCGGTGTGCTGGTGCGACACGTGGACGCGGGCCCGTACGAGGGGCTGGCCAAGGAGGAGCTGCCCGCGCAGCTGTGCGCCTTCACGCACGGCGTGATGCAGGCGTGGGCCGGCCACCGACCCGGCTACTACGACCTGGTGCACTCCCACTACTGGCTGTCCGGGCACGTCGGCTGGCTGGCCGCCCAGCGCTGGGGCGTGCCGCTGGTGCACGCCATGCACACCATGGCCAAGGTCAAGAACGCGGCGCTCGCCGAGGACGACTGCCCCGAGCCCGCGGCCCGCGTGATCGGCGAGACGCAGGTCGTCGCCGCGGCCGACCGCCTGATCGCGAACACCGCCGAGGAGGCGGACGAGCTGGTCAGGCACTACGAGGCCGCCGTCTCGAAGGTCGCCGTCGTGCACCCGGGCGTCAATCTGGACCGTTTCCGGCCGGAGCCGGGCCGGGCGGCGGCCCGGGCCCGGCTGGGCCTGCCGCAGGACGCGGTGGTGCCGCTGTTCGCGGGCCGGATACAGCCGCTGAAGGCCCCCGACGTGCTGATCCGCGCGGTCGCGGTGCTGCTGGAGGAGGACCCGGGGCTGCGCGACCGCCTGGTGGTGCCGGTGGTCGGCGGCCCGAGCGGCAGCGGCCTGGCCAAGCCGGAGGCGCTGCACAAACTGGCCGCGCGCCTGGGCGTCTGCGACGTCGTACGGTTCCAGCCGCCGGTGGACCAGGAGCGGCTCGCGGACTGGTACCGGGCGGCGACCGTCCTGGTCATGCCGTCCTACAGCGAGTCCTTCGGCCTGGTCGCGATCGAGGCGCAGGCGTGCGGCACCCCGGTGATCGCGGCGGCCGTCGGCGGTCTGCCGGTCGCGGTGGCCGACGACCGCACCGGTTTCCTCGTCCCCGGGCACGACCCGCGGGACTACGCGCGGGTGCTGCGCCGCTTCGTCGACCACCCGGCGCTCGGCGAGACGCTGGGCCGGGCCGCGGCCCGGCACGCGCGCGAATTCGGCTGGGGGAAGGCCGCGGCCGACACGACCGAGGTGTACGCGGCGGCGCAGGCCGACCACCGCCGTCACCTACGATCGGCGCATGGCTGAGGAGACACGCATGGACGCCGCCGAGGGCACTGAGGGCGATGGGGGCCCGCCGCGCGAGCGCGCCGCCCGGGCCCTCGAACAGGCGCTGCGCGAGGCCGAGTTGCCGTGGGAGTCGGCGCGGCCCGACACGTATGTCGTCCAACTCCCCGGCACCCGCAAGCTCTCCACCACCTGCTCGTTCCTGATCGGCGCGCACACCCTGTCGCTGAACGCCTTCGTCGTCCGCCACCCGGACGAGAACCAGGAGGCGTTCTACCGCTGGCTGCTGGAGCGCAACCTCAAGCTGTACGGGGTGAGTTACGCGATCGACCGGCACGGTGACGTCTATCTCACCGGGCGGCTGCCGCTGGCCTCCGTCACGCCGGCGGAGGTGGACCGGCTGCTCGGCGCCGTCGTGGAGAACGCGGACGGCTCCTTCAACACCCTGCTGGAGCTGGGCTTCGCCACGTCGATCCGCAAGGAGTACGCCTGGCGGGTGTCGCGGGGCGAGTCCACCCGGAATCTGGACGCGTTCACCCATCTGACCGGCGGCCGGCCGGACAGCCCGAGCGGCCGGTCGTAACAAGCCCCGCACCGCAGCTCGGGTTGCGGCTCAGCCGCTGACCGGCTCCTGGGGCTTGTCCCGCTGCGGTTCGGCCGTGACGATCACGTCCGTCGCGGCGGCCGGGCGGCGGCCGCGCAGCAGCAGGTAGTAGCCCGCGCCCGCCGCCGTACCGACGACGGCGCAGCCGAACCAGACGGCGCCGCGGCCGAGTTGGTCCAGGGTGACGCCGCCGGCCAGCGGGCCCGCGAAGGCCGCCGCCGACCAGGACAGGGTGTACATGCCCTGGTAGCGGCCGCGCGCGGTGGCCGGGGCGATGTCGGCGACCACCGACATCGAGGCGGGGGCGTGCACGATCTCGCCGAGCGTCCACACGACGACGGTCAGCGCGTAGAAGCCGACCGAGCCCGCGAGGACGGTCAGGCCGAAGCCCCACGCCATCAGCAGCGAACCGACGCCCAGCAGGCCCGCGTTGCCGTACCGCCGGACCATCCGGGTCACCGGGATCTGGAGGACGACGATCACCAGGCCGTTGATCGCGGCGACCAGCCCGAACTGCCGTGCCGACAGGCCGTGCGCGCCCATGTCCACGGCGAGGGTGGAGTTGGCCTGCTGCATCACCGAGCCGAGCAGGAAGGTGAGGCCGACCAGGGCCATGAAGCGCTGGTCGCGCAGGACGTCGGCGAGGCGGACGCCCGTGTCCGCGCTCTTCCCCGTCGGGGCGGGCCCGGCGCCCGCCGCCGGTGTGACCGCGTCCGTCACCGGCAGCGTCTCCTGCGCCTTCACGTAGACGACCACCGCGCACAGCACGGTGGACAGCGCGTCGATGAGGAACAGCCACAGATAGCCCTCGGCGGCGATGAAGCCCGCGGCGGCGGCCGAGACGCCGAAACCGATGTTGATCGCCCAGTAGTTGAGCGAGAACGCCCGCACCCGGTCCTCCGGGCGTACGAGGTCGGCGATCATCGCGGACAGCGCGGGCCGGGACGCGTTGCTGGTCAGGCCGACCAGGGCGGCGACGGCGGCGATCGCCAGCGGATCCACCACCAGGCCGAGCACCGCGGTGGTGACGGCCGCGCCGAGCTGTGTGACCAGCAGGGTGGGGCGGCGGCCGATCCGGTCGGCCAGCACCCCGCCGACCACCGCGCCGGCCGCGCCGCCGAGCCCGTACAGCGCGGCGACCAGGCCCGCGTACGAGGCGGAGTAGCCGCGCTGCACCGTCAGATAGAGGGCGAGGAAGGTCACCACGAAGCCGCCGAGGCGGTTCACCAGGGTGCTGGTCCACAGCCACCAGAACTGGCGCGGCAGACCGCTCACCGTCTCCCGTACCGCCCGCCCGACCGCCGTCACGGCGCCCTCCCCGAGTCGTCACCACTGTAATAGGCATAGCGCCGAGGCGATTCTTACAGAGGCCGGTCGGGTGGCGCCAGGGCATTTCTATTAGGCTCGCCCCATGGCTGCTGCTCCGTACCGACTGATCCTGCTCCGCCACGGCGAGAGCGAGTGGAACGCGAAGAACCTGTTCACCGGCTGGGTGGACGTCAATCTCAACGACAAGGGCGAGAAGGAGGCGGTCCGGGGCGGCGAGCTGCTCAAGGACGCCGGACTCCTGCCCGACGTGGTGCACACCTCCCTGCAGAAGCGCGCGATCCGCACCGCGCAGCTCTCCCTGGAGGCCGCCGACCGCCACTGGATCCCCGTCCACCGCTCCTGGCGGCTCAACGAGCGGCACTACGGCGCGCTCCAGGGCAAGGACAAGGCCCAGACCCTCGCCGAATTCGGCGAGGAGCAGTTCATGCTCTGGCGCCGCTCCTACGACACCCCGCCGCCGCCCCTGGAGGACGGCGCCGAGTTCTCCCAGAGCGACGACCCGCGCTACGCCGCGATCCCGCCGGAGCTGCGCCCGCGCACCGAGTGCCTCAAGGACGTCGTCACCCGGATGCTCCCGTACTGGTACGACGGCATCGTCCCCGACCTGCTGGCCGGCCGCACCGTCCTGGTCGCCGCCCACGGCAACTCCCTGCGCGCCCTGGTCAAGCACCTCGACAACATCTCCGACGCCGACATCGCCGGCCTCAACATCCCCACGGGCATCCCCCTCAGCTACGAACTCGACGCCGACTTCCACCCCCTCACCCCCGGCGGCACCTACCTCGACCCGGCCGCCGCGGCGGCCGCGATCGAGGCGGTCAAGAACCAGGGCAAGAAGTAGTTCTCCCATAGGGCCAAGCCCCTGACCCGCGCACACGGTGCGGGTCAGGGGCTTTCGCGCGCAGGGGCCGTCAGCGCGCCATGTCGAGGACGAAGCGGTACTTCACGTCGTTCGCCGCGAGGCGGTCGAGCGCGGTGTTGACCTCCGTCGCGGGGAGGACCTCGACCGTCGCCGTGACGCCGTGGGCCCCGCAGAAGTCGAGCATCTCGCGGGTCGCCGCGATGCCGCCGCTGCCCGCGCCGGCGAGGCGCTTGCGGCCGAACACCAGGGCCATCGGGTCGAAGGGCATGTCCTGGACCATGCCGAGGGAGCACAGCGTCCGGTCGAAGCGGAGCGCGTGGAGGTACGGGGTCAGGTCGTGCGCCCGCGGGACCGTGTCGAGGATGAAGTCGAACCGGCCCCGCTGCTCGGCCATCGCCTCCGCGTCCGTGGACAGCACCACGTCGTCCGCGCCGAGCGCGCGCATGTCCGCGGCCTTGCCCGGCGAGGTGGTGAAACCCACGACCTCCGCGCCCAGCGCCTTGGCCAGCTTCACCGCCACGTGGCCGAGCCCGCCGAGGCCGATGATCCCCACCGTCCGCCCGGGGCCGGCCTCCCACTGCCTGAGCGGCACCCATGTGGTGATCCCCGCGCACATCAGCGGCGCGGTCCCGGCCGGGTCGAGCCCCTCGGGGCGCCGGTGGACGAACGCCTGGTCGGCCACGTACTCGTCGCTGAAGCCGCCCTGCGTCAGGCTCCCGTCGACCCGGTCGCGCCCGGCGTAGGTCAGGGTCGGGAACTGCTCGCAGAACTCCTGGTCGCCGCCCCGGCACGCCTCGCACACCCCGCACGAGTCCACGATGTTGCCCACGCACACCGGGTCGCCGGCCCGGAAGCCGGTGACCGCGGCGCCGACCGCCGTCACCTCGCCCACGATCTCGTGCCCGGGCACCAGCGGGAAGATCTCCGGCCGCTCCTGCCCCGGCTCGGGCCGTACGTGGTCCAGGTCGGTGAAGCACACACCCGCGTGCGTCACCCGCAGCGCGACATCGGTCGGCCGCAGGTCGCGGCGCTCGAAACGCCACGGCCGCAGGGCTTCCCCGGGCGCGTGGGCGGCCCAGCCGTTCACCGTACGCATCGATCGGTCCCCTTTCGTTCGGTACGCGGTCCAGGCTGTGCCGCGCGCACCGGCCCCGCCATCGGTGGCCGGAGCCTGGGAACCGCAGGGCCACCCTCGCCCGGTGCCGGAGGACCGGCGCGGACCTACCGTGGACGCATGGACGACGCCGCCTTCGCGCAGTTCCTCCGCGCCCGCCGGGCCCTGGTCCGCCCCGAGGACGTGGGGCTCGACGACGCCGCGGGCGACCACCGCAGGCGGGTGGCCGGGCTGCGCCGGGAAGAGCTGGCGCTGCTCGCCGGGGTCAGCGCCGACTACTACGTACGGCTGGAGCAGGGCCGCGGACACCGGCCGTCGGAGAGCGTCCTGGAGTCGCTGGCCCGGGCGCTGCGTCTGGACGAGCACCTCACCGAGCACCTGTACGCGCTGGCGCGGCCCGCGCCGACCGCCGCGCGCACCCGCGAGCAGGTGCCGGAGGCGGTGCAGGAACTGCTCGACGCCTGGACGATGACGCCGGCCTCGGTGACCAGCCGCCGGATGAACGTCGTCGCGTCCAACCCCCTGGCCTGCGAACTGGCCCCCTGCTACACACCCGGCACCAATCTGCTGCGGGCGATGTTCCTCGACCCCGAGACCCGGCACTCGCACGTGGACTGGCCCATCTCCGCGTCGGAGGTGGTGGCGAACTTCCGGGCGATGATCGGCACCGAGCGCGACGACCCCGCGCTGCGCGACCTCATCGGTGAACTGTCCTTGCGGAGCCAGGACTTCCGCGACCTGTGGGCCCGGCACGACGTGCACACCACCACGTCCGGCCTCAAGAGCTTCCGCCACCCCGAGGTCGGCGTCGTCAACCTCCGCTTCCACGCGATGCCGTTGGAGGACGGCCAGGTGCTGACCGTCCTCCACGCCAGGCCCGGCTCGCCGGACGAGCGGTCCCTGGCGCTGCTCACGTCGATGGCCGCGACGCGCGGCGACTGAACCGCCCGCGTACTACGTCGTTGGCAGCGGGCCCGGTGGGGATGCGGCGCTTGTGGTGAGGCGGGTGGCGAAGTCCCTTGTCAGGGTGCGGAGTTCTTGGGGGCGGGTGATCGTGAAGGGGCGGTCGAGGGCGGCGAGGAGGGGTGGGAGCCAGGTCAGGGAGTCGGCGCGGAGGTCGACGCGGGTCCATGGCGGGGTGTCGGGGTCGGGGGTCAGGGTGGCGACCGTGGGCGGGAAGCGGGTGCGGATGTGGGCGGGGGTGGCCCGGACGTGGAGGGTGACCTCGTGGCGGTAGGGGGCCGTGGCCAGGGACGTGACGACACGGGCGGCCGGGTCGAGGCCGGCCGGCGGGTCGAAGGTGCCGGGGGCGGGCCGGGCGGCGGCCACGCGGTCGAGGCGGAAAGTGCGGTCCTCGGCCTTGGCCGGGTCGAAACCGGTGACGTACCAGTGGCCGGCGTGGGCGACGATGCCGTACGGGTGCAGGGGGCGTTCGGTGCGGCGGCCGTGGCGGTCGGTGTAGCGGATGGTGAGCGGGCGGCGGTGGCGTACGGCGTCGGCGACGGTGAGCAGCACCTCGGCGTCGGGGTGCGGGAGGTCGTCGGCGGGTGAGGTGAAGGCCAGGGACTCCAGGAGGGCGTCCAGCCGGCGGGCCAGCCGTACGGGCAGCACACGGCGGATCTTGGCCGCCGCCGTCTCGCTCGCGGTCCCGGTCGGGGAGTCGGTCGCCGCGGTCAGGCCGGAGCGGCGGCCCGCGAGCAGGCCGAGGAGGACGGCGAGGGCCTCGTCGTCGCCGAGCATCAGCGGGGGCAGGCGGTAACCGGCGCCGAGCCGGTAGCCGCCGTACCGGCCGCGGACCGCCTCGACCGGGATGTCCAGGTCGACGAGCTGGTCGACGTAGCGCCGTACGGTCCTGCCGTCCACGCCGAGGCGTTCGGCCAGTTCCGCGATGGTGCGGACACCGCCGGACTGGAGCAGTTCCAGGAGGGTCAGGACGCGGCCGGTGGGTCGGGACATGCTCCGGAATCTAGCGCGGATAGTGGACCGGATCTGTCCACTATCCGTCCTACGGTGCGGAGTGTTCCACCGAACGGAACCGAACCGAACCACCGGGAGCACCTCATGGACCTCGTCTCGATCCGCGTCATCACCGGCGACATCGCCCGCCTCGTCGCCTTCTACGAGAAGGCCACCGGTCTGCGGGCCGCCTGGGCGACGGAGGACTTCGCCGAGATCGGCACCCCCGCGGCCACCCTCGCCATCGGCTCCACCCGTACCGTCCCGCTCTTCATCCCGGACGACCCCGGCTCCGTCCGCCCCGCCGCCAACCACAGCGTCATCGTCGAATTCCTGGTCGAGGACGTGGACCGGGTCCACGCGAACCTGGCGGACCACGGCGTTCACCTCGTCCAGGAACCCACCACCATGCCCTGGGGCAACCGCTCCCTCCTCGTCCGCGACCCCGACGGCACCCTCGTCAACTTCTTCACACCGGTCACCCCGGCGGCCCGCGCCAAATTCGCCGCCCGGTCAGAGGCCCGGTCAGCGGCCCGGTCGTCGGTCGAGCCGGCGGTCAGCGGCGCCTCCTGACCGAGGTGTACGCGACGGCCCCGCCCAGCGCCAGAGCCGCCACCGCAGCGGCGGCGATCAGCGCGACCGGCGGGGCGCCACTGGCGGCCAGCTCGCCGGCCGACGACCCCGGATCCGCGGCCGGGCCCGAGCCCGGGCCCGGGGACGAAGCCGGGGACGAGGACGAGGGCGACGACGAGGACCCCGAGGTCACGGTCACCGCGATCGGCGCCGTGTTGTTGGAGAGGTCCGGGTCGGTCGGGTGAGCGTGCGAATTCTCCCTCACCGTCACCGAGCCGGGCGCGACGTCCGCGGTGACGATCCTGAAGGTGAAGTCCAGGGTGTGCACGATGCCCGGCGCACCCGAGCCGTTCAGGAACGGGCACTGGTAGCGGCCCGGATGCTCGGGGTCGGGCTGCGAGCCGTCGTCGTCGAGCGTCGGGTCGCAGACGCGCGGGACGTCCACGGCCTCCGTCCCCTTCGGCACCGTCACGACGGCGTACATACCGGGCCCGTCGTCGGTGGCCGCGGGCCCGGCGTTGACGAAGGAGAACCGGGCCGTCAGCTTCGCCCCGACCGGCCCGGTCAGCCGCGCGCCCGTCGCCCGGAAGTCGGCGCCGGTCACCACGCGGACCTTGGTCCCGGTCCAGTACGGGTCGTGGTCGGCGGCCGGCGGCTCGCCGGGGCCGGGGGAGACGAGCGCGGTGACGCCGAAGGCCACCTCTTCGTTGAAGGAGTCGGCCCGGGTGGTGAACCGCACCGGCCGCACGGCGACGGTCTGCCCGGGAGCCACCGGTACGTCGTAGCGGCAGGTCAGCCGGTCCCGGCCGTACTGCGTGTCGTACGTGCAGGCCGGGTCCTTCACCAGCGACAACCGGGCGCTGGTGACCTGCACGGTCAGCAGGAAGGCGTCCGCGCCGACCAGCCCCTTGTCGGTCACGGCGACCGCGAGCGAACCGCCGCTGCCCGGCTTGACGCCGACCGGCCGGGGCGCGGCGGCCCGCAGGTCGGTGGACGTGCCGACCCGTACGCGCGTGCTCGCGGGCGTCGCCGGCACCCCGCCCCACGAACCGGTGTACGTGATCAGGCGGGCCGCGCCGCCCTGGAGATCAGGGGCCGCCGACGCGGTGAAGGTGACGGTGTCCGAGCCGTCCGCCTTCTTGTGCGGGACCGTGCACACATGGATGTCCTCGGTCGCGCCCCGCTCGCAGTCCGGGAACTGGAAGAAGTCGACGACGGCCGCCGCGCCCGAGGTGTCCACGGTGATCGTGCGCGGACCCGTCGGGTGCCCCGGCCGGTCCTTGCCGAAGCCGATCGTGATGGCGGTCCTGGCGGAATGCGTCACCATCGGCGGCAGCGTCACCGCGTCGGTGGCCTCGATCGCGACGGTGCCGGCCCCGGCTGCGGCCGGTGCTGTGACGGTCTCCGTCGCGGCGGCCGGTGCCGCCGGAGCGCCGAGCAGCAGCAGCGGTACGGCGAGGGCCGCGGCCGGCAGCCCGGCCCCCCGCCTCCTGCCGGACTTCCATCTGGTCGTGCGGCCGCCTGTGCGGTTGACGCTTGCCATGGGCAACGACACCCCTCCCCCTCGGAGCCGACCCGTGCGGTTGTGGAGAGCTAGACGGGCGGTGACGCACAAGGGTTGTAGAGGTGACGCACAGGAGTCGCAGAAGTAACGCTCACTGTCCGGCCCCGGCCCGGACACGCCGACGGCCCGCGCTCCCGGTGGGAACGCGGGCCGTCGGCGGAACGGACGGAGGGAAGGGGAGGTCAGCCGGTGCAGCCGCCGCACTGGCACGGAGCGCCGGACTGGCAGCCGCAGCCGCAGCCCGAACCGCAGCCGCACGCGGCGACCAGCGGCAGCGGGGTCCGCAGGGACTGCGGGGCGTGGTCGGTGGACGGCTCGTCGCGGACAGCGGTCGGCGTGGCGGGGGATTCCTGCATCAGTACACCCTCCTCGGGCTTGCCTGCCCTCCAGTGAACTGCCCTCCGGAGGCGCGCTTCAACAGCGCGCCCACGGCGCACAAGCGCACACCCACCGTCACCGAATGCCGCGCGCGCCCTCGTACCGGATCGCACCCCCGTAAGAGAACGGCCTTACGCGCCCTCGGCCACCGGCGGCGGGGAGGCCGGGGCGATCTCGTCGGCGTGCTCACCGGTCACGAGGTAGACGACGCGCTTGGCCACCGACACGGCGTGGTCGGCGAACCGCTCGTAGTAGCGGCCGACGAGGGTGACGTCCACGGCGGTCTCGATGCCGTGCTTCCAGCGGTCGTCGAGCAGGTGCTGGAAGAGCGTGCGGTGCAGCTCGTCCATGCGGTCGTCGTCCGCCTCCAGTTGCAGCGCGTCGTCGACGTCCTTGCTGATGATGACCTCGCCGGCCTTGGCGACCAGGCGCTGCGCGAGCTGGCCCATCTCCAGGATGGTGCTGTGCAGGTCGCGCGGCACGGCCGATTCCGGAAAGCGCAGGCGGGCGAGCTTGGCGACGTGCCGGGCGAGGTCGCCGGACCGCTCCAGGTCCGCGCTCATCCGCAGCGAGGTCACGACGATGCGCAGGTCGGTGGCGACCGGCTGCTGCCGGGCCAGCAGGGCGATCGCCCGGTTCTCCAGGTCCCGCTGGATCTCGTCGACCTTCTCGTCGGCGGCGATGACGCTCTCCGCGACATTGAGGTCCGCGTCGAGCAGCGCGGTGGTGGCCCGGCCGATCGCGGATCCGACGAGCCGGGCCATCTCGACCAGACCGTCACCGATCGAGTCCAGCTCCTCGTGGTATGCGTCGCGCATCGCTTTCCTTCCGTCCGAACAGAGGTTTCTCCTCCACGCTGCCACGCTGATGGCCGTACGCGTCCCGACCGCGCACCTGAAGTGAACCACTGCTCACGTGAAGGTGAACTCTTGGCAACGGGGATCCGAGAGCTCGCTCCCAGGGTTGTGGACCGCTCGATCGAGCCGCCTAACCTGGGGATATGAACGTGAACGCGGCAGTCGCCGCAGCCAGTGCGATCGCCGGTCTGCTGACCGGCGTGATCGCCGTGCTCGCGTTCCGCTGGAGCGAGCGGGAACAGGCCCGCCCGACCCGTACGGCCATGCGGCCCGACAATGTGACCGGCACACTGCCGCCGGGCGTGGACACCGTCCTGTCGGTCCTGCGCTCCTCCGCGGTCGTCCTGGACGAGGGCGACACCGTGGTCAAGGCCAGCTCGGCGGCGTACGCCCTCGGGCTGGTACGGGGCGGCCGGCTGGCCGTCGACCAGATGCTGCAGATGGCCCGCGAGACCCGGCGGGACGGGGAGATACGGCAGGTCGAACTGGACCTCCCGCGCCGGGGCGCGAGCCGCGGCGAGGGCCTGGCGGTCTCCGCCCGGGTCGCCCCGCTGGGCTCCCGGCTGGTGCTGCTGCTGGTCGAGGACCTGACAGAGGCCCGGCGGATCGAAGCGGTGCGACGCGACTTCGTGGCGAACGTCAGCCACGAACTGAAGACCCCCGTGGGGGCGCTCTCCCTGCTGTCGGAGGCCGTCATGGACGCCTCGGACGACCCCGAGGCGGTGCTCCGCTTCGCGGGCCGGATGCAGATCGAGGCCACCCGGCTGACCAGTCTGGTCCAGGAGATCATCGACCTCTCCCGGGTCCAGAACGACGACCTGCTCGACGACGCCGAGCCGGTCGCCGTGGACGACCTCGTCGCCGAGGCCGTCGACCGCTGCCGCCACCAGGCCAACACCAAACAGATCACCATGGCCACCGGAACCACCCCTGACCTGCACATATGGGGAAACCGGGGCCAGCTCGCCGCCGCCTTGGGCAATCTCGTGGAGAACGCCGTCAACTACAGTCCGGCCCGCACCCGGGTCGGCATAGCCGGGCGCAGGATCAACGCGCCCGGGGGCGACCTCATCGAGATCTCCGTCACCGACCAGGGCATCGGCATCTCCGAGAAGGACCGCGACCGGGTCTTCGAGCGCTTCTACCGGGTGGACCCGGCGCGCTCGCGGGCCACCGGCGGGACCGGGCTCGGGCTGTCCATCGTCAAGCACGTGGCCGCCTCGCACGGCGGGGAGGTCACCGTGTGGAGCGCCGAGGGTCAGGGCTCCACCTTCACCCTGCGGCTTCCCGAGGCCGGGATCGCCCGCGACCGCGCACTGCCGCCCGGCACCGATCCCGATGCCGAGGCGGACCTCGACCCCGACCTCGAACCCGACGCGGACCGCGACTCCGATTCCGAATCCGTGTCGGACCACCGCTCCGACAACGACTCCGACGCCGCGTCGATCGACGAGGTCGAGCGGCCGTCGGACGACAGGCTCTTCCGCTCTCTCCCCGAACACATCCCCGCCCCGGAGGTCCTTCCGTGACACGCGTACTCGTCGTCGAGGACGAAGAGTCCTTCAGCGACGCGCTGTCGTACATGCTCCGCAAGGAGGGCTTCGAGGTCGCCATCTCGGCGACCGGGCCCGACGCGCTGGACGAATTCGAGCGCAATGGCGCCGACCTGGTACTGCTCGACCTGATGCTGCCGGGCCTGCCCGGCACCGAGGTCTGCCGCCAGCTGCGGCTGAAGTCCAATGTCCCGGTCATCATGGTGACCGCCAAGGACAGCGAGATCGACAAGGTCGTCGGCCTGGAAATAGGCGCGGACGACTATGTGACCAAGCCGTTCTCCTCGCGGGAGCTGGTCGCCCGGATCCGCGCGGTGCTGCGGCGCCGCGGCGAGCCCGAGGAGATCTCGCCGGCCGCCCTGGAGGCCGGTCCGGTCCGGATGGACGTCGACCGGCACGTGGTCACCGTCTCCGGCGGCAAGGTGGACCTGCCGCTCAAGGAGTTCGACCTGCTGGAGATGCTGCTGCGCAACGCGGGCCGCGTGCTGACCCGTATGCAGCTCATCGACCGGGTCTGGGGCGCCGACTACGTCGGTGACACCAAGACCCTCGACGTGCACGTCAAGCGGCTGCGCGCCAAGATCGAGCCGGACCCGGGCGCCCCGCGCTACCTGGTGACGGTCCGCGGCCTGGGCTACAAGTTCGAGCCGTAAATCCCGCACGAGCCCGTACCGGCTCGTATACGTACGAAGGCCCGGTGACATGTCCGTCACCGGGCCGTTCCGCGTCGCTCAGAATGGCCTGAAAGCAGCCTCAGGAGGTCGGCGTCGCCGTACCCGTCGGGGTGGCCGTACCGGTCGGGGTCGCGGTGTCCGTGGGCGTCGCCGGCGGGGTCGTCGGGGCCTGCGTGGTGGGCAGCGAGCCGGGACCGTACTTCTTGTAGTCGCCGGTCGCCGGGATCACATTGAGCTGGATGGCCACCGGTCCCGTGGAGCTGAACTGGAAGACGGCCTTCTGCACGTCGCCGTTGCGCAGCCCCTCGGAGCCGCTGTCCACGACGGCGGAGGGGTTGCCCTTGCCACCGAGCAGGACGCTGCCGTGCGCGGGGACGCTGACGGTCTGTCCGCCGTCCTTGTCGGCGAGCGTGACATTGACCTGGCCGCCGAGCTGGACCGACTGGAGGGTCTGCGCCGAGTCGCCATTGTTGAACAGGCGGGCCGAGACGGTGGCGGGTCCGGTGCCGTTGCCGTCGGTGAGGACCACGGCGTTCTGCACCTTGATCTTGCCGACGGTCACGGAGTCGCTGTCCGGACGGACCTTCAGGGTCTGCGCGTCGTTGCCCGCGCCGCAGGCGGCGGCGAGCGGGACGATCGAGAGCGCGAAAACGGCGGCGAGGGCGCCGCGTCGGAAGCTGCGGACCACGGCGGCGGCATCTCCTTGAGCAGGTTCGGAAGATCTTCCAGCGGGCTTAGATTACCGAGCCGTTGAAGCCGCCGCGCACCGGGTGGCCCCTTGCGGCGCCGCGACTCACCCGGGCGGTGGCAGTGCTGCCCCGGCCGTTGACCGCACCGATGATCCGGCCGCGGCTTCTCACGCATTGCATTCCGGTCATTCCCGCAGCGTGATTACCCGGGCGGTTCATGCCGTGGTTCATGCCGTGGTTCATGGCCTGGTTCATGCCGGCGTTCATGATCGCTTCTGCAACGCGACCGCGCGTTTTCGAAGAGTGTTCGGCCGTTGTTCCATGACTGTGCAAAATTGGATCATCTGCCGCCGGGTTCCCGAACGGAGTAGCGAGGATCCACTCGTCCGGGAGTGACAAATGTGGACGTACTGCCCCTTGTTCGGCGCTCGATGAGCCTGTAACGGGCGCGTTTCAGCCCGCCCGTATACCCGCTCCGACCTGCGGATACCCCGCGAAGGGGGCACCCTCCAGCACGTTCCGGGGGCCCTTGTCAAGCCCTGAGATATGCTCTGACCTGCGAAAACGCCATTCAGATGAGGGCGTTCACGTGTTACCCTGGATAGCCACGGAAGGGGTACCTGTCACATGACGTTCAAGGTTGGCGACACCGTGGTCTATCCCCATCACGGGGCCGCGCTGATCGAGGCAATCGAAATTCGCCAGATCAAAGGCGTGGACAAGACCTACTTGGTGCTCAAGGTCGCCCAGGGCGACTTGACCGTACGTGTACCCGCGGACAATGCGGAGTTCGTCGGCGTACGCGACGTGGTCGGTCAGGATGGTCTGGACCGGGTCTTCGAGGTGCTGCGCGCGCCGTACACCGAGGAGCCCACGAACTGGTCCCGGCGATACAAGGCAAATCTGGAGAAGCTCGCCTCCGGCGATGTCATCAAGGTCGCAGAAGTGGTCCGCGACCTGTGGCGTCGTGAGCGCGAGCGCGGCCTGTCGGCCGGCGAGAAGCGCATGCTCGCCAAGGCCCGGCAGATCCTGGTCAGTGAACTCGCCCTCGCGGAGAACACCAACGAGGACAAGGCCGAGGCGCTGCTCGACGAGGTTCTCGCGTCCTAAGATCCTCGCGCGCGCCCACCACGTGCCATCGAGGTTCTCGTTTCCCGTCTCATCGGCGTGGCCACGCCGATCCTGAGTCGTACGGCGACGCAACCGCCCCCGGAGCTCCCCGAGGCATCCGAGGCAACTGCCGTGGCACCCGGTCGGGCATGACGACCGGGTGCTGCGGCATGCTTGTGCCCGCGCACGTTACTCACGTACGCGTCGCCCATCGGTCGTACCGGGCGCGGCACATCCCCGCGGACTTCACGGAAGGGGTCCGCGGAGAGCTGTGCCCGGCACTGCCCCTGGCCTCGCGGCCGGGGGTACTCCCAGGCGATACCCACCTCATACAAGGACACAAACCTGCGTACCGCAGCAGTCATTCCCGCCGCCGGCCGTGGACTTCGGCTCGGCCCCGGCGCGCCCAAGGCCCTGCGCACCCTGGGCGGGGTGCCGATCCTGGTGCACGCCGTCCGTGCGATGGCCCGCGCCCGCGCCGTCGACGTGATCGTGGTCGTCGCGCCCTCCGACGGCGCCGCCGAGGTCAGGTCGCTGCTCGACGCCCACGGCCTGCCGGGATCGGCCGACATAAAGGTGGTGCCGGGCGGTGACGTACGGCAGGAGTCCGTACGCCTCGGGCTCGCCGCGCTGCCCGACGACGTCGATGTGGTGCTCGTGCACGACGCGGCCCGCCCGCTGGTGCCGGTGGAGACCGTGGACGGTGTGGTCGAGGCCGTACGCGCAGGCGCGCCCGCCGTCGTCCCCGCGCTGCCGCTGGCCGACACCGTCAAGCGGATCGACCCGGGCACGGATCTGGTGACCGGCACGCCGGAACGCGCGCTGCTGCGCGCCGTCCAGACCCCGCAGGGCTTCGACCGGGCGACCCTGGTCAAGGCGCACGCCACCGTCACCCGTGACGTCACCGACGACGCGAGCATGGTCGAACAGCTCGGCGTGCCCGTCCTCGTGGTGCCGGGCCACGAGGAGGCGTTCAAGGTGACCCGCCCGCTGGACCTCGTCCTCGCCGAGGCCGTACTCGCCCGCAGGAGGGCCACCGATGCCTACTGAACCGTCACCCGTGGGGGTCGTGCTGCCCCAGGTCGGCATCGGCACCGACATCCACGCCTTCGAGGAAGGCCGCGAGCTGTGGTGCGCCGGGCTGCTGTGGGAGGGCGAGGGGCCGGGCCTGGCCGGGCACTCCGACGCCGACGTCGTCGCGCACGCGGCCTGCAACGCGCTCTTCTCGGCCGCCGGGCTCGGCGACCTCGGGGCGCACTTCGGCACCGGGCGGCCGGAGTGGGCCGGCGCCTCCGGGGTCACGCTGCTCACCGAGGCCGCGCGGATCGTCCGCGAGGCCGGTTTCGTCATCGGCAATGTCGCGGTCCAGGTCGTCGGGCAGCGCCCCAAGATCGGCCGCCGCCGCGACGAGGCCCAGCGGCTGCTGTCCGACGCGGTCGGCGCCCCCGTCTCGCTCGCCGCCGCCACCACCGACGGCCTCGGCTTCCCCGGCCGCGGCGAGGGCCTGGCCGCGATCGCGACCGCTCTGGTGGCCCGCGCCTGATCCCCGGGCGGCGGTGGGAAAGCGGCTCGGGCACGGGCGCGGGGCCACTACCCTTGAGGGGTGACCATTCGCCTGTACGACACCGACGCCCGCCAGGTCCGTGACTTCGTCCCCCTCACCGAGGGCTGTGTCTCGATCTACCTGTGCGGTGCGACCGTGCAGGCGGCCCCGCACATCGGCCACATCAGGTCGGGCCTGAACTTCGACATCATGCAGCGCTGGTTCCGCTACCGCGGCTATGACGTCACCTTCATCCGCAATGTGACCGACATCGACGACAAGATCATCACGAAGGCGGCCGACCAGGGCCGCCCGTGGTGGTCCATCGGCTACGCGAACGAGCGGGCGTTCACCAGCGGCTACGACGCGCTGGGCTGCATGCCGCCGACGTACGAGCCGCGGGCCACCGGCCATGTGCCGGAGATGATCGAGATGATGCGCGGCCTGATCGAGCGCGGCCACGCGTACGAGGCCGACGGCAACGTGTACTTCGACGTGCGCTCGTTCCCGGACTATCTGGAGCTGTCCAACCAGGAGCTGGACAATCTGCGCCAGCCCGAGGGCGAGGGCGAGACCGGCAAGCGGGACCAGCGGGACTTCGCGATGTGGAAGTCCGCCAAGCCCGGCGAGCCGTCCTGGGAGACCCCGTGGGGCCGCGGCCGGCCCGGCTGGCACCTGGAGTGCTCGGCGATGGCCCACAAGTACCTGGGCACCGTCTTCGACATCCACGGCGGCGGCATCGACCTGATCTTCCCGCACCACGAGAACGAGATCGCGCAGGCCAAGGCGTACGGCGACGAGTTCGCCCGCTACTGGGTGCACAACGCCTGGGTGACCATGAGCGGCGAGAAGATGAGCAAGTCGCTCGGCAATTCGGTGCTGGTCTCCGAGATGGTGCAGCGCTGGCGGCCGATCGTGCTGCGCTACTACCTGGGCACCCCGCACTACCGATCGATGATCGAGTACAGCGAGGACGCGCTGCGCGAGGCCGAGTCGGCGTTCGCGCGGATCGAGGGCTTCGTGCAGCGGGTCATCGAGAAGGCCGGTCCCGTCGAGCCCGCCGCCGAGGTGCCGCCGGCCTTCGCCGAGGCGATGGACGACGACCTGGGGGTGCCGCAGGCGCTGGCCGTCGTGCACACCACCGTCCGGCAGGGCAACAGCGCGCTGACCGCGGACGACAAGGAGACCGCGGTCGCGCGGCTCGCCGAAGTCCGTGCGATGCTCGGAGTGCTGGGCCTGGACCCGCTCGACGCCCACTGGACGGGCGCCGACCGCGGCGACGACCTGCACGGCGTCGTGGACTCCCTGGTCCGGCTGGTCCTCGAACAGCGGCAGTCGGCCCGCTCCCGCAAGGACTACGCGACCGCCGACGCGATCCGCGACCAGCTCGTCCAGGCCGGTCTGGAGATCGAGGACACGCCGTCGGGCGCCCGCTGGACGCTGCGCGGCTGATCCCGCACCCCGGGAGCCCTGAGCCCCCCTTTCATCCGTAACGCCGGACCGGCCGCGAGAGCCGGTCCGGCGAGCATGACCGAAGCGAAGAAGTGAGAGTGCCCCATGGCCGGGAACAGCCAGCGCAGGAACCGCCGTACGTCCAACAAGAAGGGCGCCACGGTCGGCAGCGGCGGGCAGCGGCGCAAGGGCCTGGAGGGCAAGGGCCCGACGCCGCCCGCCGAGGCGCGCAAGGGCCACAAGAAGAACCGCATCGCCAACGCGGCGGCCAAGCGGACCGTCTCCGCGCAGTCCCGCCGCCCCTCCGGGCGCGGTTCGAAGTCGACCTCCGAACTGGTCGTCGGCCGTAACCCGGTGGTCGAGGCGCTGCGCGCCGACATCCCGGCGACGGCCGTCTACGTCCAGCAGTTCATCGAGAACGACGAGCGGGTGCGCGAGGCGCTGCGGCTGGCGACCGACCGGGGCGTACCGCTGCTGGAGGCGCCGCGCCCCGAACTGGACCGGCTCACCGCGGGCCTGAACCACCAGGGCCTGGTGCTGCAGATCCCGCCGTACGAGTACGCGCACCCCGACGACCTGGCCGTGGCCGCGCAGGACGCCGGCGAGGACCCGCTGATCGTCGCGCTGGACGGCGTCACCGACCCGCGCAATCTCGGCGCGGTCGTCCGGTCGGTCGCGGCCTTCGGCGGCCACGGCGTCGTGGTGCCCGAGCGCCGCGCGGCCGGGATGACGGCCGGCGCCTGGAAGACGTCCGCGGGCACCGCCGCCCGCGTCTCGGTGGCCCGCGCCACCAACCTCACCCGCACCCTGGAGTCGTACCAGAAGGCGGGCCTCACGGTGGTCGGCCTGGCGGCCGACGGCGACGTCGAACTCCACGAGCTCGAGGTCCTGTCGGGCCCGGTCGTGATCGTCGCGGGCAGCGAGGGCAAGGGCCTGTCCCGGCTGGTGAGCGAGACCTGCGACCTGCTGGTGCGGATCCCGATGCCGGGCGGCGCGGCCGAGTCGCTGAACGCCGGTGTGGCGGCGGGTGTCGTGCTGTACGAGGCGTCGCGCCGCCGGGCCTGAACGTTCGCGCCGCCGGGCCTGAGCCGCCCGCGTCCCCGCGGACCGGCCCCCGGCCGGGGGCCGTTGACGGGTCTCGGACATCGCGGGTGCCGTGAGGCAGTGTCCTAAACGTCCGTCACTCGGTTAGATGAGTGTGGACACCAGAACACCCCGCACTCCTACGGGGGGAGGGTTGCCCGGCTTCGACGAGCCCGCTCCGTTGAGCATGGCCAGGGTGCCGAGCGATCCCGCCCAGGTCATCGTCAATCACGCGAGCTTCCGGGTGCAGCTCGGCGCGACCTCGGGCCGTGCCCTCAGCCTCGGCAGCCTCGGCGGCAGTCTCGACGACACCGCGCGCATCCCCGTAGTGACACAAGCGCAGCCCGGTACGGCCGGGCGGCGGAAGCTGTCGCCCGTGGTGTGGTCGGGCCACTCCGCGCCGGGCGACCCGGCGGCAGGCGAACTCCTCCAGGCGGTCCGCCGCGCGGGCGCGGCCGTCGGGGGCTCCGTGGGAGCCTCCGTGGGCGGCGGCGACGCCTCGGCCGGAGCGGCGACGCAGCTGCTGCCGCGGATCGGCGACGACGCGGACGGCACCGACACCACGGTGCTGCCCCCCGTGCCGACCGTCGTGGGCCAGCGCGCCGGGCAGCCGCCGACCGGCCTGCTCAGCGGCGTACGCCCGGCCACCGGCGCGTACGACGACGACCCCGACGAGCCGCGGGTCGGCTACGTCGGCGGCCCCCCGGACGCCCCGTCCGACGGCGAGCGCCGGCCGCGTACCCGCAGCGGCGAACCCGCCAAGCACGCCTGGTACCCCGACCGCCGGATGAACCTCGGCATCGTGCTGCTGCCGCTGCGGATCTTCCTCGGCTTCGTGTCGATCTACGCGGGCATGGGCAAGCTCTGCGACCCCGTCTACTTCGACGGCGGCAAGCGCGGCTCCATGGTCACGTGGCTCAACTCGCTGCACCCGTGGGCGCTGGCCGAGCCGCTGCGCGACTCCGCGCTCAACCACCCGGTGGGCGCGGGCCTGAGCATCGCGTTCCTCCAGGTGGTGGTCGGCGTGCTGACCGTCTGCGGCCTGTGGCAGCGGGTGGCGGCCTTCTTCGGCGCCGGCCTGTCGATCGCGCTGCTGGTCACGGTGAGCTGGAAGACCGTCCCGGTCTACGACGCCCCGGACTTCATCTATCTCGCCGCCTGGAGCCCGCTGGTCATCGCGGGCGCCCCCGTCTACTCCATCGACGGCCACCTGGCCGGCGACGCCTGGCGGCGGCTCGGCCCGCGCGTGACCGTGTGGGACCTGCGCCGCCGGGTGCTGCGCCGCGGCGCGGTGCTCGCCACCGTGATCGCCGGTCTGACGCTGCTGATCGGCTCGGTGCTCGGCGCGGCCGTCCGCGCCTCCAGCACGCACGACGACAAGCCGCTGCGGCCGCAGGTCGTACCGACCAACAATCTGCCCGGCTCGCCGCTGCCCGAGGTCTCCGGCGGCGACAGCTCGAAGGGCGCCTCGCCCAAGCCGTCCGCCTCGGCGTCGGCGAAGGCGAAGAAGGACCGCAAGAAGGCCCAGGAGCAGCAGCAGACGACGGCGCCCGCGGCGGGCGCCCCGTCCTCCTCCTCGTCGTCGTCCTCGCACACCGCGGGCTCGACGCCGAGCCACTCCTCGTCCTCCGGCGGTTCCTCCTCCGGCGGCTCCTCGGGCGGCGGTTCCGACGCCCCGCCGCCGTCGGCCCCGCCGTCCCAGCCGTCGGCTCCGCCGCCGTCCGCGCCGGCCGCCAAGCCGACGCAGGGCGCGATCGGTGGCCTGCTCGGGCTGCATGTGCTGGGGGAGCCGCCGGCGCCGTCACCGGCCAGCTCCTGATCATGTAGCGCTCGACATACGCCGGAGCCCCCGGAACCTGGTGAAGGTTCCGGGGGCTCTCGCGTGCCACGGGGCCCGCGGCCGGGAGGCGGGCCTGCGGCCGGGAGGCGGGCCTGCGGCCGGGCGCGGGGGACCTACGGCCGGGAGGACAGCTCCTTCGCCGCCTCCGTGAGGTCCTTCGCGGTGTCGATGGCCCGCCAGTACGCGCCCTGCGGGATCGGGAAGCCGGCCAGGCGCCGCTCGCGGGCGAGCCGCGGGAAGGTCGTACGTTCGTGGTCGCCGCGGTCCGGGAGCTGCGCCGTGAACGACGGCGCGAAGACGTACACGCCCGCGTTGATCAGGAAGGGCGAGGGCGGCGCCTCGATGAAGTCCAGCACCTGCCCGAACTCATTGGTCTCGACGGCGCCCCACGGGATGCGGGGCCGCGCCAGCGCGAGCGTGGCGGTCGCGTCCCGCTCGCGGTGGAAGGCGGCCATCTCGCGCAGCGAGAAGCGCGTCCAGATGTCGCCGTTGGTGGCGTACCAGGGCTCGTCGGCCCGCGGCAGCGACGCCGCCGCGTACTTCAGGCCGCCGCCACGGCCGAGCGGCTCGTGCTCGACGACGGTGGTCACGTTCAGCGGCAGCGGGGCGCTGTCCAGCCACTCCTGGAGCACCTCGGCGAGGTGACCGCAGGACACGACGGCGTCGGTGACGCCCTCGGCGGCGAGCCAGGCGAGCTGGTGCCCGATGATCGGGGTGCCGGTGCCGGGGATCTCGACCATCGGCTTGGGCCGGTCGTCGGTGTACGGGCGCAGCCGCGAGCCCTGTCCGCCGGCCAGCAGCACGGCCTGGGTGACCGGGGGGCCGTCGTGGTGCGGCGCTTTGGCACCGGCCGGCCGGGCGGCGGCTTTTCCTTCTGCTTCTGCTGCTTCTGCTGCTTCTGCTGCTTTTTCGGTCGCTGCGGGTGCGTGGTCGGCGCGCGTCATGCAGCGCACCTTATGCGACGGCGGCGTGCGGCCCGCACAGGGCGGGGCGCACGCCGCGGGTTCCTCCGGGACGCTCCGGACGGGTGCCGGGGACGGCCGTCGTCGGCGGGCGTCAGCCGACGGACGCGACGCCGGTCGCGAAGGCGGTGTCGCACACCGGACGCGACCACGCCTGGGCGCGCTGCGTGGCGCCGTCGTACTTGGCGACGGCGGCGCGGCCCAGCGAGCGGGCGATGGACGCGCAGTACTTGGCCAGCGACGGCTGACGGGCCATCTCGACCTGCAACTGGGTCAGGGCGGCGCCCGGGTCCTTCTCCTGGAGTTCGTCCAGCAGCTTGCGGCGCAGCACCTCCTGCGGGGCCTTCTTGGCGTCCTGTGCGGCCACTTGCTCCTTGGTCTTCGCGGATGCGGTGAGCACCTGCGCCTCGGAGGAGGAGGCCGCCCACGGGACGCGGGTGACGGCCAGCGTTCCCGACAGCACGAGAACGACCGGAAGAACGAGCGCGAATGTCTTGCCGAGACGGCGAGCTACCTGGTTCACGCATCGGATCGTAGCGAAGGGTGATGATTTGGCGACATTTAGTCACTCTGACGAGGGAGTGAAATTCCGGAAGCGGCCGTTCGGACGTTGACGAACAGACCCGAAAGGCCGGATATGCGCATGTATTTGTCGACAACGCGTACGACCCGGCCGTACGCGCGGGGTGCGCGTACGGCCGGGTCGCCGACGTGTCTTCGGGCCTTCGGCTCAGCTGTCGGTGAGGCGCTCGCCGGAGGAGGTGGCGAAGACGTGGGTCTCGCCGGCGCGCGGCACGACGTGCAGCACGGAACCCTTCTCGGGGATGGCGCGGCCGCCGACGCGGATGACGATGTCCTTGTGCTCGTCGCCGACCTTGGCGGAGCCGTACACGTAACCGTCGGCGCCCAGTTCCTCGACGACGTTCACGGTGACGGCCAGGCCCGCCGGGCCTTCCTTCGTCAGCGACTTGGACTCGTCCTCGGGGGAGACGATGTCGAAGTGCTCGGGGCGGACGCCGACGGTGACGGTGCTGTCGCCCTTGTCCGCCGCGGCCTGCACCGCGTCGCGCTGGACGTTGACCACCGCGTTGCCGAACTTCACGCCGCCGTCGATGATCGGCACCTCGATGAGGTTCATCGCGGGGGAGCCGATGAAGCCGGCCACGAAGAGGTTCGCGGGGCGGTCGTACATGTTCCGCGGGCTGTCGACCTGCTGGAGGATGCCGTCCTTGAGGACCGCGACGCGGTCGCCCATGGTCATGGCCTCGACCTGGTCGTGCGTCACGTACACGGTGGTGACGCCGAGGCGGCGCTGCAGGCTGGCGATCTGCGTACGGGTCTGCACACGGAGCTTGGCGTCGAGGTTCGACAGCGGCTCGTCCATGAGGAACACCTGCGGCTCACGCACGATCGCGCGGCCCATCGCGACACGCTGCCGCTGACCACCGGAGAGCGCCTTCGGCTTGCGCGCCAGGTACTCGGTGAGGTCCAGGATCTTCGCGGCTTCCTCGACCCGCTTGCGGATCTCGGCCTTGTTGACGCCCGCGATCTTCAGGGCGAAGCCCATGTTGTCCGCGACAGTCATGTGCGGGTACAGCGCGTAGTTCTGGAACACCATCGCGATGTCCCGGTCCTTCGGCGGCAGGTGCGTGACGTCGCGGTCACCGATCCGGATGGCGCCGGCGTTGACGTCCTCCAGACCCGCGAGCATCCGCAGGGAGGTCGACTTTCCGCAGCCCGAGGGGCCGACCAGAACCAGGAACTCGCCGTCCCCGACCTCGATGTCGAGCCCGTCCACCGCGGGCTTGTCGCCACCCGGGTAGATCCGGGTCGCCTTGTCGAACGTGACAGTAGCCATGACTGTTGCAGTCCCTTCACCGGCAGGAACGTGCCGGACGATCCGAGTAAAGGAGGATTGGTCCAGTCCACATGCGCGGACCTTCCCGTGACGCTACCTCCCCTTCCGCCCCTTGTCACCAGCCCCTGACCCCCTATTTCCCCTCCCGCCCCCCGATCCGTGCCCGCTACACTTCCCCCGTTGCCTCCTTAGCTCAGCTGGCCAGAGCACCGCTCTTGTAAAGCGGGGGTCGTCGGTTCGAACCCGACAGGGGGCTCTTCGTCAAGGCCCAGCCCGGACTCGGTCCGGGCTGGGCCTTCGCGTCCGTGGACGCGGTTGGCCCGCGCGGCGCGGGCTTGACCGGGGGCGGTGCGAGGAGCCGACTCCGGCGAGGAGTTCCCGCCAGCCCCGGTGATCTGCTGCCGAGCGAGAACACCGACCTTGTCTCTCCCGACGGGGGGAAATACCACCGCCGCGACGACGCCGACTTCGGTGAAAGCCTCCGCATCCCCCAACCGTTCGGCTTCGACCTGGAAACCGGGACGCTGCTGCCGTACTCGTGAGCCTTCCGGGGCTCTGACGGCGCGGCCGAGGGATCCTGGCATGCTCGTCCGGGCCTGGCTTTCGCGTGTGAGGGGGTCGTATGAGCGTTCTTCGGCACTCCGTGTCCGTGGTCGCGCTGAGCGCCGAGAGGTTTCAGGAGGTCACCGGGCTGGTCCTCGACCTGGCGGAGTCGTCCCGCTCCCGGGGTGAGGAGGTCCTCCTCGCGGACGGACGGCCGGTCGAGGGTCTGCGGCTGGTGGAGGGACGGCATCTGCGGCCCGGCGCGCGGTACGAACTGGTCGACGACGCCGCCGGGGACCGGGTGCTGGTGCTCGTACGCGAGTGGCGGCGCCGCAGCGCGATCGTCGTGGAGACGACGCTGACGTCGGAGGACATGACGCTGACCCTGCGGGTGGCGCTGCGCCTGCGCGCACCGGACAGGCCCCGGCTGGTTGAGGCTGAGGGGTGGGTGCGGGGCGTGGAGGGAACGGGACGGCTTCGCCGGGGTTCCGGCAAGGGGCGGTTCGACCCGGTGGCCTGGTGGGATGCGGCCGGGCCGGCGGCCAAAGCGCCGAGGACGACGCGCGCGCCGGCGACCGTACGGCTGAAGCATCTGCTGGGCGAGGCCGCGCTGCAACTGCGGCCCGAAGCGGGCGCCGAGGGGCGCTGGCAGGTCGATGTCACCGCGCGCCTGCGCGGCCGGTGGCTGCTGCGGCCGGTCGTCGCCCTGGCCCTGGCGACGACCGGGAGCCTGCTCCGGCGCAACTTCCGGACCTCGGTGGACGACGTGGCAGCCGCGTGGAATGAGGCGGTCGACCGCCTCATGACGCTCAGCCCTGACGAGTTGCGGGCCCGCCTGACCGAGGGGACCACGGGTCCCAACCTCCCGCACCCACCGGGCGATGCCGCCGGCTGAACAGCCTTGTCGTACCGACGGCGGGAAGTGCGGCGTCAGAGGGGCAGTCGGGCGCCCGGTGCGGGGGAGCAGGCGTTCGTGATGCTGCTCGGGCGGGAGAAGTTCGCGGAGTCCGCGAAGCTGCCGGTGGCCGACGCCAGGACGCACACGCCGGCGCTGTACTGCTTCGGCGTGGGGAGCCGGGCCGAGGTGGACAAGGTGGTGGAGGCCGCGCTCGGGGCCGGGGGACGGAGGCGGACGGGCCCGAGGACCACGGCTTCATGTACGCGCGCGGCTTCTACGACCTGGACGGCCACGGCTGGCAGGTCATGTGGATGGACCCGTCGGTGATGTCGGCGCAGGGTGCGGCGTCCTGAGCCGGCCGGATGACGGAACGCGTGCGTTAGGGCCGTGCCGCGTCCAGTCGTTCGAACCAGCGCAGGACGGCGGGGAGTCCGGTCAGTGCGGTGTGCTGATGGTCGAGTGCGCCGAGGTCGGTGAGGCGGGGGCGGGCGCCGGAGGTGTGCAGGGCGGCGCGGCAGTGCTCGCTGTTGAGGAAGGCGACGTCGCCGTCGGCGTGGGCGGCCCAGAGGCGGACGGGCGCGGCGGGGCGCCAGCCGGTGCAGGTCAGGTCGTTGGTGTGCAGGGCCCGGGCGAGAGTGCCGGTGGGGTGGCGCAGGCGGGCGAGGTAGGCGGGGGTGAGCATGTCGGTGACGTCGGCCGGGAGGGCCCGGTAGATCGCGGTGTAGTCGTGGGCGCCGTCGAAGACGGTGGGGATCAGGCGGGCGTAGCGGCCGCGGAACACCTCGGCGGGGGAGTCGTACAGGTGGTAGACGTGGTTCCAGGCGACGGTGAGATAGGCGAGGTAGAAGCTGACCTCGACGCCGTCGAGCTGGTCCGTGTCCAGGGCGGCGGGGAGTTCCGCGCCGGCCACGTCGTACGGTCCGCTGACGGCGCCGATCGCGGTGACCGAGGTGCCGCGCACCGGGTGTTCGCGCAGGGTCTTGCCGAGGTCGAGCGCGGCGGCCGCGCCCTGGGAGAAGCCGGCGATCCGGATGCCGGGGGCGAGGCGGCGGCCCTCGCGGGCGGTCAGGGTGCGGGCGGCGGTGAGCAGGTCGAGGGCCGAGGTCGTCTCGGCGGCGTGCACCATGTACGGGTGCGGGCCGGGGCCCGAGCCGAGCCCGAGGTAGTCCGGTGCCACCCCCGCGTAGCCGGCCGCGGCGAACATCGGGCCCGCCGCCGCGTCGTAGTTGTCCCCGGTGGCGCTGGCCACCGCGTCCTTGGGCACGGTCGTGCCGTGCAGGTACACGACCGGTGCGAGCGGCGTACGTCGTCCGGTGTCCGGCAGCGCGAGGACGCCGCTTGCGGTGGTGGGACGGCCCGCGGGGTCGACCGTACGGTACGTGACGCGGTATTCGGTGAAGCCGTGGCGGGCGGCGGGGGAGCCGAAGCCCTGGTCGGTGAGCCAGGTGGCGGCCTGCGCGCGGTCCAGGGTGCGCAGCGTCGTGACGCCGAGGAGGGTGCCGCGGCCACCGGAAGCCGGGGGAGCGGGAGTTGGGGCCGAACCGGTCGTGGACGTCGTCGCGGAGGCGGGCGAGGACGCGGCCGTGGTCGTACCGGCCAGGAGTGCCGTCACCACGGCCGCGGCGGCCAGGGGCGCCGCGCGCCGTGCGGAGAGGATTCTCATGCCTCCGACGCTAGGGAGCGGCCGCTCGGAACGGCATCCGGCGCGCACCACACCCGCGGTGGGGTTATCCCTACGAGCCCCGGTGAGGGCGCCAACCGGCTTGTGGTGGAACGGAGTTGCCGCGGCGCCGGTCGTTACGGAGCGGGCTCCGGCGCGATCTCCGCGATCAACTCCTCGACGAGCACCTTGATCGCGTCACGGATGGGCCGTACGGCCGCGACGTCCTGTCCCGCCGGGTCGTCCAGCGTCCAGTCCAGGTAGCGCTTGCCGGGGAAGACCGGGCAGGTGTCGCCGCAGCCCATCGTGACGCACACGTCGGACTCGCGTACCGCGTCCACGGTGAGCACCTTCGGCACCTCGGCAGCGATGTCGATCCCGACCTCGCGCATGGCCGCCACGGCGGCCGGATTCACCGCGTCCCCGGGCCGCGACCCGGCGGAACGCACCTCGACGCGGTCGCCCGCGAGGTGCGTGAGCCAGGCGGCGGCCATCTGGGACCGGCCGGCGTTGTGCACGCAGACGAAGAGCACGGATGGCCGGGGCTTCGGGGGCTGCGCGGGCCGCGGGGACTTCGCGGGCGACGGTACGGGCGGCTTGTCGGGCATGGTGCTCCGCGGCTCTCTGCTCGGGGGAGGCGGGAAGGGACGGGAAGGCGGGGGCTGGTGGCGGGCTCCGCCGATGTGAAGGTACTGGAGGGGCCGGCCGGGTCCTTCGCCGAACTGGCCGCCGCCGCACGGCGAACGGCGGCCGGTGACGTCAAGCGGTCCTGCCCGTAGCCGCCGCCGAATTCGTCAGCACCGCCTACTGGTTCACCTCCTCCACCAGCTTCGCCAATCCGGCGGTCACCGTCGGCCGCGCCTTCACCGACACCTTCGCCGGGATTGCCACAGGCTCGCTCCTCGGCTTCGTCGCGGCTCAACTGAACGGTGTGGCGGTGGGCGGAGGCCACCCCCCGACGGCCCCCGCACCGTCCGCACCGACCTCACCCCGCGCCCGCCGAGAGAGGAACGTGCGCCGGAGATCCCGACTACTTCCCGTCGGGTATTTCCGCCCACAAGGCGCGTGTCTTTGCGAACTCGGACTCGGCGAGCGCACGCGCGGCATGAATCCGGTCGGCAGCTTGCTTGCCGATCACCAGGAATCCGAGCAGCCCTGCCATGAACCCCGCCACGCCGGAACTGAACCTTGCGATGCGGACGAAGGTTCTCGCATACCGGAGATTCAGGACAGCCGCTGCCCGCTGTCCCTGGGCCCACCGTTTCATCGCCGAGTCGGCAGCATTGGCCGTGCCCGCGGCGCAGACCTCCGTGACAGTGAGAAAGACGAATCCCGACGCCAGCGTCCCTCCACTGGCAAGGAGCACGGCGGCGACGAGTTCGCCGGGGATTGACTGCGGATCCCCGAGGAAAGTTTTCACAATGCAGTAGCCGGACGCGCCGAACGTCAAGAAGGTGACCCACGCCCATCCCAGCAGCGCCAGGCCGGACCTCGTCCCCATCGCTCCACCGGGGCGTTTTCCGTAGCGGATCGGGCGTCCCTGGTAGGCCATTGGTCCGGCAGGTGGCCACGGGTTGGCAGGGGGCGTCTGGTGATTGTTGATGTCCCCGTACACATCTCCGGCGATGAACACTCCGGGCCCGTGGTTGTGCTGTTGGCCCGGTACGTGGGGATCAGCCATGTCTGGTTCGTGCTGCGCCGACGTTGATGGTCACGCCGCCTTCGACATTTCCATTGATGAAGGTGCCTTCGCCGTGGTTGTGCTGGTTGACGACGGAGGAAGCAGCATTCTGGCGGGCCAGGGCCAACAGTTCCGCGTACACCGCGGGTTCCGACGCCGCGAGGCGATCGAGTACCGGCGCCCACGCGAGAGCGGCAGCCTGCAAGACGGTGTCGCGATCACCGGCCGGGGCATGCGTCACGGCGACCCGATGCCGGTCCAGACGTTCGAGCTGAGGCACTGTCCCGGGAGGCTGATCGCTGCGTCGGATCAGTCGGCCGACGGCGTCACGGACCCTCTCGTAGACCTCCTCCGTTGCCCGAGTAAGAAAGGTTGCGGCCACGGTGGTCGCCGCCAATGTCACTTCGTCCACTGAACTTCCCCCCAACTGGTCGCAGTACTGTATCCGCGCGTTCGGCAGGGTGCAGTCGGAACGGCTCGAATCCCCTCGGCCGGGAGTCGGTCAACTTGGCTACCTGTCATGGGTGTTGGCGAGGGGCTCGGCTTCTCGCCGGACGGCGGGCGGGCAGAGGCGGGTTGCCGTGGCGATCAGGGTGGCCAGGGGGAGGGAGTGGGAGTGGGCGGGCCAGGCGATGTGGGTGGTGACTTGGGGGGCATCGGAGAGGGGGACGGCGGTGTGGGCGGGCCAGAGCCAGGCGCGGGCGGAGTCGGGGAAGACGGCCATGGTGCGGCCGAGGGCGATGAGGTGGGCGAGCTGGGTCTGGTCGCGGATCTCGGGGCCGGGCCCCGGCGCGTAGGTGCCGTGGCGCGGCCAGCGGGCGGGCGGGAGGCCGGGGATGTCGGTGACCTCGGCGAGGGTCAGGGAGGCGCGGGCGGCCAGCGGATGGCCGGCCGGGAGGATCGCGATCTGGCCCTCGGTCATCAGCGGCTCGCTGTCGAAGCCGGCCAGGGAGTTGAAGGGCGCGTGCATGAGAGCGGCGTCCGCGCGCCCGTCGCGGAGCAGCTCCTCCTGCTCGCACAGCCCGCAGGGCAGCACCTCGACCTCGACGGCGCCGGGCTCCGCCGCGTACGCGTCGAGCAGCTTGCGCAGCATCTCGTGGACGGCGGCGGCCTTGACCGCCAGCACCAGGCGCGGCCGGCCGGCGCCCGGCCGGTCGGCGCCCGCGGCGCGGCGGGTGCGGCGCGCGGCGGCGGCCGTCGCGTCGAGGGCCGCGCGGCCCTCGTGCAGCAGCACCTCACCCGCACCGGTCAGGGCGACCCCGCGCCGGTTCCGTACGAGCAGCGTGACGCCGAGCCGCCGTTCGAGCCGCTGGATCGCCCGGGACAGCGGCGGCTGGGCCATGCCGAGGCGTTCGGCGGCCCGGCCGAAGTGCAGTTCCTCGGCGACGGCCACGAAATAGCGCAGTTCACGGGTGTCCGGAGCGTCCACGGTCCCAGCGTACGTCGGCTGATACCCGCCGAGTATCACAGCGCACCGGATCGGTGTTGGCCGCGCCTCCCGGGCCCGGGCGAGCATCGGCGGCATGAGCGAGAACGAGACCGAGAACGAGACCGAGAACGTAAAAGACCGCGGGCCGCGCGTCGCCCTCGTGACCGGCGCCAACAAAGGCATCGGCTACGAGATCGCCGCCGGCCTCGGCGCCCTCGGCCACCGCGTGGGCGTCGGCGCCCGGGACGACGCCCGCCGCGAGACCGCCGTCGCAAAGCTGCGCGCCGCCGGCGTGGACGCCTTCGGCGTACCGCTGGACGTGACCGACGACCGGAGCGTCGCGGAAGCCGCCCGCCTGGTCGAGCGGCGCGAGGGCCGACTGGACGTGCTGGTCAACAACGCGGGCATCTCCGGCGAGACCGGCCCCGGCTGGGTGCAGGACCCGACCGCGCTCGACCTGGACGCGGTCCGCGCCGTCGTGGACACCAATGTCCTCGGCGTCATCCGCGTCACCAACGCACTGCTCCCGCTGCTGCGCCGCGCCCCCGCGCCCCGCGTCGTCAACGTCTCCAGCGCCGTCGCGTCCCTGACCCGGCAGGCGGACCCGGCGGTCGAGGTCGGCCCGGTCATGGCGGTCTACGCGCCGACGAAGTCGTTCCTCAACGCCGTCACCGTGCAGTACGCCCGGCACCTCGCCGGTACGGGCATCCTGATCAACGCGGCCTGCCCCGGCCTGGTCGCCACCGACTTCACCGGCTTCCAGGCGCCCCGCACCCCGCGGCAGGGCGCGGCCACCCCCATCCGCCTGGCCACCCTTCCCGACGACGGCCCGACCGGCGGCTTCTTCGAGGACGCGGGCGTCGTGCCCTGGTAGACGTGCCCAGGCAAAGCAGCGCCTGCCGGAGCCGTCACCCGATCCCGTACGCGAGCGGACTCACCGCCGTGTCCGCGATCGTGTCCTCCAGGGGGCGGGCCCGCCGGCCCAGGACCCGTTCCGCCGTGGCGCCCGTCGCGTCGAGGTCACGTCCCAACTGGCGCCTGGGCAGCCGGAGTTCGGGATTGACAGTGGCCAGGGCACGGGTGGCCCGCACCGGGAGTTCCCGGGTCGGGGCCTTGACGGCCCGCTCACCCAGTCGGTCGCGCAGGATCCGCGCGATCCCCACGACCCGGACGCCGTGCCCGGCGACGGCGAGGAAGCGCTCGCCGGCCGCCGCCGGTGACCAGGACGGCTGGCACGGCCGGCTCACCGTTCCCTTCGATAGACGGGAGCGCCGACGCCGTTGATCTCGGTGCCGCCCTGCTGGAGCGGTGTGGCGATGGTCGCGAGCCACGGGTAGGGGTAGTTCAGGTCGGGCGCGCTGACCTCGTCCAGTTCGCGCAGCACCTCGGCCGGCAGGGTGACGTCGAGGGAGGCGAGGTTCGCGGCGAGCTGGCCCGGGCTGCGGACGCCGAGGATCGTGGCGGTGGTGGCGGGCTGCTGCCGTACCCACGCCAGGGCCGCCGCCGCGACGTCGCAGCCGAGGGCGCCGGCGGCGCGGTGCAGGACGTCGAGGATCGCGAAGGTCCGCTCGCCGAGCTGGGCCTCGGCCAGCGCGCCCCGGCCCGAGCCCTCCGGGCGGCGCAGCTCGCGCGAGTACTTCCCGGACAGCACACCGCTGGCGAGCGGGCTGTACGCGAGCGTGCCGAGGCCCAACTCACGGGCGGCGCCGAAGAGTTCGCCCTCGACAGTGCGGCGCACCAGCGAGTACTCGACCTGGAGGGCGACGATCGGCGACCAGGAGCGGAATTCGGCGACGGTCGCCATCCGGGCGACGGCCCAGGCGGGCGTGTTGGACAGCCCGATGTAGCGGATCTTCCCGGCTGTGACCAGGTCGTTCAGGGCGGCGAGGGTCTCCTCCAGCGGGGTGTGCCGGTCCCAGCAGTGCTGCCAGTACAGGTCGATGTGGTCGGTGCCGAGGCGCGTCAGGGACGCGTCGACCTGCTGGAGGACGGCCTTGCGGCCGGCGCCACCGCCGTTGGGGTCGCCGGGGAACATGCCGCGGGCGAACTTGGTGGAGATCACCAGCCGGTCGCGCAGCCCGGGGCGGTCCTTCAGATACGCGCCGACGATCCGTTCCGACGCACCCTCGGTGTAGCCGTTGGCGGTGTCGATCAGATTGCCGCCGCCTTCGACGTAGGCCGAGATCAGGGCGGCGGAGGTCGCTTCGTCCGAGCCCCAGGCGGGATCGCCGAACGCCATGGTGCCGAGCGCCAGCGGGCTGACGCGCAGTCCGGAGCGCCCGAGGGTGCGGTAGGAGTCGAGTCGCATGGGTGGTGCCGTGCCCTTCGGTGCGCTGCGCGTCGATGACGCTGACGTGCGAGGATGCTAAACGGAGATCTCTCCGTCTCCCTGTGGGACGATAATGGAGAGTTCTCCGTTTAGCAACCGGACGGCTTCGCCCAGGGGCACCCGGAACGTCACTTCGCCGTCAGGAAATCCTTCAGGCCGAGGGGCCGGTTCACGATGCGGATGTCGCCGACATTGCCGTGGAAGACGATGTCGATGGCGCCCGCGTACTCGTGTGCGCCCAGCAGCCAGGGGAGGCCGAGGGAGGTGAGGCCGACGGAGAGGCGGGAGGGGTTGTCGACGACGGGGGCGCCCTCGACGTAAAGGCGGGTGTGACGGCCGTCGTTGACGACGGCGAGGTGCCACCACTTCAGCTCGACCATGCCGTGGCCCCAATTGGTGGTGGGGTACGTGTCGTTGAGCGGGTAGTGGTTGAACTGCGCCTCGCGGCCGTTGTTGGTGACGGCGAACTGCGCCAACGGCTCGTTCGGATCGGTGTTCTTGCCGTGCTTGCCCGCGGCGGCGGCCGAACCGCGGCGGCTGAGGAAGGACGCGTTGCCGTTCTTCCCCGCGTCCCAGTCCAGCGGCAGCCGCACGAACGCCTCGATGGTGTAACCGCCCCTGAACGTCTCGGTGTTCAGCGGCGCCGTCGCCGCGGTCGTGAGGTACGAGCCGTGCACGGGATCGCGCCCGCCGACGAACTTCAGGCTGGCGTGGCCCGGTTGGTCGGGGTGGTGGTCGTCGGACCAGGTGAGCGCGTCGGCGGCGGTGCCGGGGACGGTCATGACGGTGAGGTCGTTCCCCTTGCCCGACAGATCGCGGACGGTCCGGCCCGCGGTGAGCGCGGTGCCGGGCGCGCCCTGGCCGTCGAACCGCCAGTAGGCGACCGTGCCCCGCACCAGCTCCTGGCTCGCGGGCCGCGCGGGCCGCACCGGCACCGGGATGAAGCCCGAGAAGCGCTTGTCGAAGTCGATCGGGACGGAGAAGTTGTCGACCGGGCCGGTGATCCGGGCGTGCTCGGCGGCCAGTTCGGTGCGCGACTCCGGATCCTGCGCCAGGATCCACGGGTTGATCGTCTCGACGTCGATCGTGTCGCGGGCCAGGTCGAAGTGGTAGAGCCGGATCATGGCGCCGCCGCCGAAATACCGGTTCTGGTAGTTGGTGATGTGCATGTGCACGTCGTTGCCGGCGGCGTTCTTCCTGGTCGTCCGCCCGGGCGGCCAGTAGTGGCCGTTGAGCGTGAGGAAGATCTGATCGTTGTCCTCGATCAGCTTGTCCCACATGTTCTGACCGTTGTCGACGAGGATCGCGTTGTTCTCGGGGTCGCCGGACTCGTACGGGAAAACGTTGTCATCGTACGGCGAGGCCACGATGTCGTGCGAGGTGAGGATGACCGGGGTCTTCGGGTGGGCCTTGATGACCTCGTTCGCCCACGCGTAGCCCTGGTCGGTGGTGCGCCAGTCCAGCGCGAGCACCAGCCACGAGCGGCCTGCGGCCTGGAAGATGTGCGCGGTGTTGTAGCCGGTGGGGTCGGACCCGACGAAGGTCTTGGCGCGCTTGAAGCGCCTCGGGCCCATCGTCCGCAGGTACGGGGTGTCGCCGCGGCTGTCGTCACCGCTCACGTCGTGGTTGCCGGCCAGCACGCTGTAGGCGGCGCCGTGCCGGTCGAGCAGTGCGAACGCCTTGTCGACCTCCTCGAAGGACGAGGGGTCGGCGTCCTGGGTGAGGTCGCCGAGGTGCGCCATGAAGACGATGTTGCTGTCCGGGTCGCCGCTGTGCTCGATGATGTAGCGGAACGACTCCTCCTGCGGCGTCCGGTCGACGCTGTCCTGGCTGCCCCAGTAGAGGAACTGCGTGTCGGGCATGACCGCGAGGGTGAACCGCTGGGCGGTCGGGTCCGGGCGCCAGGTGCCCGTACGGCCGTGGCTCGTCGAGGAGTTGGCGGATTTCGCGGCCGGCGAGGCGGTCGAGGGGTCCGCCGCGACGGCGGGTGCGCCCGCGAGCATCGGCGCGCCGACGCCCACGGCGGCGGCGCCCGCACCGGCCAGCGCCGCGTTCCGCAGGAAGCCGCGCCTGCTGTGGCCGCTGTGCGCGCTCTCGTCGTCGTGTGACGGACTGTCACCGTGTGTGCACATGGGGGTCCTTCCGGGGGTGGTGGCGCGGACGTCGTCCGACGCCCACCAGCAGCCGACCTCACCCGGGCAGACACGAGGTGACGGGCGTCGATCGCGCGGCTGACGACGGCGGGACGCCCATGGAGCACGGCATGGAGCACGGCAAGGAGCACGAGCATGGCGCGACGACAGCGGGGACCCGGTTCCGGATCCCCGCTGTCACGGTGCGGTCACTTCGTGAAGGTGAACCAGTTGATGTTGACGAAGTCGGCGCCACTGCCGGAGGAGAACACCAGGTACACGTCGTGCTTCCCGGTGACCGAGCCGGTGACATTGGCCGGGACCGTCTGCCAGTTCTGCCAGCCACCGTTGTTGCCGAAGTCGATCTCGGCGATCTTGGTGCCGCCGGTGCCGTCGATCCGCACCTGGATCGCGCCGCTGACCCCGGCCGCCGCACCGGACGCCAGCCGTGCCACGAACTGCGCGGGCGACGACGAACCGAAGTCGACACCGCTGTACTTGAGCCAGTCCCCGCCGGAGATGTAGCCGACGTCCTGGCCGCCGCCGGAGTCGGTGCAGCTCTCGGTCTGCGTCCCGCTCTGCGCGCTGTACGACTCCGCCTGGATCGTGCCGTACGCGCCCGTCCCGCCGCCGCCCGGCGGCGGAGTGGTGCCCGAGCCCGCGCCGGGCCCGAGCGCGATCGTCCAGGAGGTGGGCGCGCCGTCCTGGATGTGCCCGTCGACCGGGGCGGCGCCGGTCGGGCCGACGTCGTCGTACGGGAAGGCGTAGCCGATCGACGCGTACTTGTGGACCAGCCGCGAGTAGTGGTTGGTCGTCGCGTCGGTGTAGTACGCGGACGGCTGCACCCCGTCGGGCTGGTTGTTGCCGCCGCCGACCAGCAGCGAACTGCGGTTGAGGGCCGCGGCCAGCCGGGCGGCGACCGCGCCGCGCGCGTCACCGCCGGAGTTGTAGAGCGGGCCGCTCGCGCAGCCGAAGATGTCGACGGCGCTGGGCTTGGTGAAGGGCACACCGTTGGTGTTCAGACCGGAGAAGACCAGGGTGTTGCCGGAGACGGTGCCGGAGTACGAGCCGATGCTGCCCTGGCCGTTGATGGTCAGGGTGTGCGACTGGTAGTAACTCCACACCCGGTCGAGGTAGTTGTTCCAGTAGCCGCCGAAGTCGACCGGCGAGTGGCCGGGCGCGAGGATGCGCAGCGCGGTGCCCGAGGAGTCGGTGGCGACCAGCCGGTCCCACGGGGCGCCGTCGGCGGCGTGCTGGGCCTGGAGCCCGGAGGCGATCGAGGCGAGCGCGCCCGACGGCAGCGGGCTGACCGACTGCGAACCGCCGCTGCCCGTACTGGCCATGGAGACCGGCAGCGCGACCATGTCGACGTAGGAGATGTTCGCGTACAGATTGGCGCTGTTGTACGTGAACTCGCAGAAGGTCCAGTTGGTCAGCCAGTTGGGGTCGCTGCTGGTGAACCCGGGCTGGACCAGGCCGGGTACGGCGCCGGGGTTCACGAAGAACTGGATCTTCTTGCCGACCGAGAACCAGACCCGGCCGCCGATCACGTAGTCCTGGAGCGTGAAGTTGGTGGGCGCCGAGCCCGAGGCGCCGAGCGGGATCGAGAAGTCGGCGACCGGGGTGAGCACCGACGAGGGGCTCGGCAGCCGCTGGAAGTGCCCGGAGGTGGTGACGAATCCGGGCCAGCCGCTGGTGTCGGAGCCGCTGATGTAGGCGTAGACGGTGCCGCTGCCGGAGTTGTTCTTCAGCGAGATGGGCAGCGAGGGACCGGCCGCCGAGGCGCGGGAGGCCAGGCTGCGCGACCAGAGCGGGGAACTGGCCGCGACGGCGCCGGCGCCGACCGCGGCCACGAAGGAACGTCGGGAGACCACGTATTCCTCCTCGGAGGTGTGGGGGAGCGGGGCGCCGCCGGGGCGGTGCGGCCGGGGCGGCGGCCCGCGGGTGGGGGGAGGGCCTGACGGTACGTCAGGAGGGCAGGTGCCAGACCTGGTTGGCGCCGCCGGTGCAGTCCCAGATCTCCACCTGGGTGCCGGGCGTGGTCGACCAGCCCGTGTCGTCCAGGCACTTGTTGGACTGCGGGTTGTACAGCGACCCGTTGGACTGCGGTATCCACACCTGTGAACCGGTGTTGTTGCAGTCGTAGATGTCGACGAGCGTGCCGTTGGCCGTACCGCCGCCGTTGACGTCCAGGCACTTGCCCAGCACGTGCAGGGTGCTGCCGGCCTCGACCACCGTCCACTGCTGCGCGCCGGTGCCGTTGCAGGTGTAGACCTGCACGGGGTTGTAGTTCGCGCTGTTGGAGGAGCGGTCGTCCAGGCACAGGCCGCCGTAGCCGGTGATGGCCTTGCCGCCGGACGGCGGCGGGTTGGTGCCGCCGCCACCGCCGGTGGTGTACGCGGCCACGTATCCGACGCTCATCGTCCCGCCGGACGTCGTGCCCCCGTCGGGCGAGGTGCAGCCGCACACGCCGTTCGGGAAGCCGCCGCCCATCGCGAGGTCGAAGATGATGTTGAGGTTGTGGTCGTACGCCGCCTGCCAGGTGGACGCGCCGACCTGTCCCTCGGTGACGGTGAAGTACGCGGCGCCGTCGAGGTAGAAGGTGATCGACTCGTTGGACGTGTTCGTCCGGTCGAGGATCATCGAGTACGTGTGGAAGCCGGTCTGGCAGCCCGAACAGGCGCGCAGGCCGCTGCCGATGCCGTTGCCCTCGTTGCAGACGCCGCCGGGGTAGGTGCCGCAGTGGATCGTGCCGGCCACCTGGGAACGCGCGTTGACGTCCTCCATGATGTCGATCTCGCCGTTCTCCGGCCACTGGCCGGGGCCCAGCATCCAGAACGCGGGCCAGTAGCCGAGGCCGTTGGCCGGGTTGGGCTGCTGGATCGACGCGGTGACCTGCAATTTGCCGCCGGCCGGCGCGCCCGCCACGGCGGTCGGGGTGTGGATGCGGCCGGACGTCCAGTTGCTGCCGCTGCCGAGCGCGGTGATGTTGAGGTGACCGTTGCCGTCCAGGTGGACGTTGTTGGTCGAGTTGGTCATCGTCTCGATCTCGCCGGTCCCGAAGTTGGAGCCGGGGCCGGTGTCGTACGTCCACTTCGAGCCGTTCGGCGCGCTGCCGGCCGGGCCCGCGAAGTCGTCGCTGAACACGGTGGTCCAGCCGGCCGGGGCGCCGGGCACGGTGACGGCGCCCGCCGTCGGGGTGCCCGTGGTGAGCGAGGCGAAGACGGCGAGCGCGCCGAGCGCGGTGGCCACGCCGAGGCGGCGGAAGGCGCGCCGGGGTCTCGCCGAGGATCTGCCGTGGGGGGTGCGGGGGGATCTGCGGTGGATCACGAGAAACTCCTGACGGTCCGTCAGCCGACGGACGGGATGGGGGTGCCAGGGAAACGCGCGGGAGGGAATTGCGAGGAGGTACGGCGGGGGCCGTTGGTATAGACCTGATCGATAATGATTGAACCCGTGTACATCCGTCGCCGTCAAGATGCGTGAGAGCGCTCTCGGGGCGGTTTTCCGGTGGTTGTGGCGGGTTGTGACGGGGCTGGGCGGGGGCCGGGGGGACGTCGGTACGCTGCCCGCATGATCGATTCAGCAGCGGGGTCGGCCGGGCCGGGCGAGGGTGGCGTACCGGGGGCAGGTCCGGACTCGTCGGGCTCCTCGGGCTCCTCGGACGTCGAGGTGGCGGTCGCCGCCGCCCGCGCCGGGGCGGACATCGTGCGCGAGCTGTACGGCGGGCGCCTGGAGCGGGTCGACAAGGGCGGCGGGGACTTCGCGACCGCCGCGGACCTCGCGGCCGAGCGGGCGATCCTCGACGTCCTGCGGGCCGCCCGGCCCGGCGACGCGGTGCTCGGCGAGGAGGGAGGGCGGCGGGGCGCCGCCGACGCCGACCGGCTGTGGCTGGTCGACCCCCTGTGCGGCACCCTCAACTACGCCGTCGGCACCATGCTCGTGGCCGTCAACGTCGCCCTGCGCGACGGCGCCGCCGCCGTGGCCGACCCCTTCAGCGGCGAGGTCTTCCACACCGACGGCGCCACCGCCCACGTACGGGCCGGCGGCGCCGACACCCCGCTCGTCCCGAGCGCCGCCTCCGCCCTGGTCGACATCAACCTCGACCCGCCGCTGCCCGCCGCCCGCCTGCTCACCGACCCCGCCTTCGGCACCCGCTTCCGGGCCCGCGTCGGCTCCACCACCCTCGCCCTTGCCTGGGTCGCCGCCGGCAAGCGCGCCGCCTACGTCACCGACGGCGGCGACCTCACCGCCAGCCTCCACTTCGCCGCCGGCATCGCCCTCTGCCGCGCCGCCGGCTGCACCCTCACCGACCTCACCGGCGCCCCCCTCGGCCCCGCCGCCCGCGGCCTGATCGCCGCGGCGGACCCGGCAACGCACGCCCAACTCCTCGCCCTGGCAAGGGACTCGGCAATCGGTGACCGATGACGTCCGCCGAAGTGGTGGTGGACCCGCGCTCAGCTGTCCGCGGTACCCGGGGGGACGACACATTCGGCGGGTTGGCCGGTGAGGGAGGCGATCATGTCGAAGTCGCCGTCGTAATGGAGAACGGTGCGCCGGTGGGCCTCGGCTGTCGCGGCGATCAGGAGGTCGGCGAGAGACAGGGCGCGATGGACGCCGGCGTTGAGGGCGTGGCGCTGGACTTCCAGGGCGCGGGCGAAGGCGTCGTCATCCGTGGGGAGGTAGTCGAAGGCGCGCAACCAGGTGCTGATCCGGGTGGCTTCCGCGCTGTCGCGGGCCGAGTGGACCATCTCGTACTCGGTGGGCGGGCAGACGGCGAGGAGGTAGCGCTCGTGCAGGGGCCGGAGTACGTCCTTGACGGCTGGTTTGGTCCAGCGGGCGAGCGCGGACTTGTCGATCAGATAGCGGTCCTGCATCAGGCGGCGCGTCCTCCGTCGTGACCGTTGCCGCGCTTGAGGGTGCCGTCGGTGTGGCGGGGGCCGGTCTGTTCCACGATCTCGCTGAAGTCGAGTTCACCGGAGTCCATGGCGTCGAAGAACTCCTGGCGCAGGTGTCGCTTGACGGCGTCCTCCATGGCGAGGCGTACGGCCTTCGCCTTGGTCTTCGTGTCGAAGATGCGCATGGCCTCGGCCACCATCTCGTCGTCGAGGTCGATCACGGTTCTCGTCATGCTGGTGATTCCTCCTCGGTGGCGCGTAGCAGCGGAAGAGAAACGATACCATTATCTCCGCACAGTCGATATCGTTTCGCTGCCATTCCGGTCGGAGGGCGTGAGGGGCGGGGAGTCGTTATCGTCGGGTGCGTGCGATTTGTGACGTTCAATGTGCTGCACGGGCAGGTCATGGCGGGTGGGCGGCCCGTCGCGGGGGCGGTCGGGGGGCCGGGGGAGTCGGGGGCGTTGGGGGAGGTGGTGGGCGGACTCGGGGCCGATGTCGTGGCGTTGCAGGAGGTGGACCGGGGGCAGGAGCGGTCCGGGCGGGTGGACCAGGCGCGGGCGGCGGCGGAGGCCGGGGGATTCGGGGAGTGGCGGTACGGGGCCGCCGTGCACGGGCGGTCGGTGCCGGGGGAGGGCTGGGCGCTCGACCCGGGAGCGCCGGAGTTGGGGGTGTACGGGCCGGGGGACGCGGGCGGGCCGCCCGCGCATGGGGTGGTGCTGATGAGCCGGCTGCCCGTACGGCGGTGGCGGGCGCGGCGGTTGCCGCCCGCGCCGGTCGGGCTGCCGCTGCGGGTGGCCGGGCGGCGGGGCCTGGTCCCCGTACGGGACCAGCCGCGGGCGGCGCTGGCCGCCGTACTGGCGGGCGGGCAGGGGCCGTTCACCGTGGTCGCGCTGCACCTGTCCTTCGTACCGGGCTGGAACGTCCGCCAACTGCGCGCCGTACGGCGCTGGATCGCCGATCTGCCGCGCCCGCACCTGCTGCTCGGCGACTTCAATCTGATCGGCGCCGCGCCGCGGGCGGTGCTCAACGGGCCGCGCGGCGCCGGGCCTTGGCGCGACCTGGCCCGTACCGCGACCTATCCCGCGCACCGTCCGCGCGTGCAGTTCGACCATGTCCTGGCGGCCGGGCTGCCGGCCGCCACCGTACGGGCCGCCGTACGCGGCGCCCACGCGCCCGCCGTGCCGGTGTCCGACCACCGGCCGCTGGTGGTCGACCTCGACGTGTGAGGAACCGGGCGGGACGGCCGCGGCGTCCTGTCCAGCAGGTTTGAGGGGGGTTGAACTGCCATGGCGCAGACGGCACTTGAGAAGTACGTCCCGGCGATCCGCGCGCTCGCCGGGCGGTGGGCGGCGGAGGTGGCCGCCGACCGCGAGGCCGCGCCGGACGGCGACTTCGTCTGCTCGCCCGCCGGGATGTGGCTCGCGCTGACGGCGGTCGCGGCGGGCACGCGCGGCGCCACGGCGCGGGAGTTGCGTACGGTGCTCGGCGTCGCGGGGCCGGAGGCGGCGGCGCTCGCCACGGCGGCGGGCCGCGCGCTGGGGCCGGCGGACGGGGTGGCCGTCGCCACGGCGGCCTGGGCGCGTACGCCGGTCCACCGGGCGTTCCGGGAGTCGCTCCCGGACGTCGCTTTCGGCCATCTGCCGTCCGCCGCCGAGGCGGTTGACGGCCGAGCGGAGGCGCCGGTCGATCCGGCGCTGCTCGACGCGTGGGTACGGCGGGCGACCGGCGGACGGGTCGCGGGACTGCCCGGCCGGCCAGGTCCGAGGACGCTGCTCGTCCTCGTCAACTCCCTTGCCCTCAAAGCGGAGTGGGCCACGCCCTTCGTGCGGAGCCGCACCCGGGATCTGCCCTTCACCGACGCGTCGGGCGTCGCGCGGCCCGTGCCGACGATGACCACGAAGCTGCCGCGCCCCACGCACGCGTGGACCGCGCCGGGCGCGGACGGCGCCCCGGTCGAGGTCGTGGCGCTGCGCTGCGCGGCGGTCCAGGTCAGCTTTGTGCTCGGCGCCCCCGGGAGCGGCGCCGCCGACGTCCTGCCCGCCGCGTGGGCGGACCAGCGCGACCGGCGGCCGGTCGCCGAGGACGCGGTGACCATCGCCCTGCCCCGGCTCTCGCTGCGCACCCGCCTCGACGCGACCGCCCACCTGGAGCGCCTGGGCGCCCCCTCGGCCGTCGCCGAGGACGCGGACTTCTCCGCGATGTCCCCGGAGGAGCTGACGATCAGCCGCCTCGTCCAGGACGCCCGGCTGACGGTCGACGAGGAAGGCGTCGAGGCTCTCGTCGTCACCGACATCGACGTCCGCCACGTCCTGAGCGCCCCGACCCGCGCCCCCCGCACCCGCCACATCGCCTTCAACCGCCCCTTCGGCACCGTCATCTTCCACACCCCCACCGGCACCCCCCTCTTCACCGCCTGGCAAGCGACGGCCCCTCGGCCCGAATAGCCCCACCGACTCGCGCCCACGCCCACGGCGCCCGAGGGGGTCGGCCCGGCCCGACGGCGGGACCCCTCGCGCGTTCTGCGGGCGCCCCCACCCCGCGTCGGTGATCACCGGACGGCCTGCGCTCCCCGCCGATGATCCGCAGCGCCCGGCCGCGCGCATGCGCCCCGGCCGGACGCCGATCGTGGGCTGTTCGCTCGGAGATCGCTCCGTTCCGTTATCGGTTCAACGCGCCCTCGCCGTGGGGGCGTTCAGGTCGGACGGCGGCTGTTGGCCGCGTGTGCCCGGCGGGCGGGGGTGTCGTCGCGCCGTGTGCGCGTTGCTGTGCCGGACGGTCGCCGCGAGCCGTGGGCGTGGCTTCCGTTGCCCGGCGCAACGCGCCCTCGCCGTGCGGGCGTTCTGACCGGATGCCGGATGCTTGGTCGCCGATCGCGCCGTGCTGGACGGTCGCCGCAGACGTAGCGTTGGTTGCCCGGCGCAACGCACCCCAGTCGTGCGGGCGTTCAGGTCGGATGGCGGCTGTTGGCCGCGTGTGCCCGGCGGGCGGGGGTGTCGTCGCGCCGTGTGCGCGCTGCCGTGCCGCCGCACGTCGCAGGGGGCTTCCATTCCCCGGGCGCATCTGGTCGCCCGCCCCACCCGGCGGGGCGGGCCGTGTGGGCGCCGCAGGCGTGCCAGGTGTGCCCCCCCCCGGCGCCGGGAGGCGGTCGGTTGTGGGCTAGCTGTCCGCAGGGACGTCAGCCGTCCATTTGGTGGAAGCGGGACTCGGCGAAGGTGAAGGCGGTGTCGCGGACGCCGAAGGGGTGTTGGAAGGCGTGGTTGAGCTGGGCGGTGAGGCAGATGGCGAAGGCGATGGCGGCGCCGACGAAGCAGAGGGCGACCAGGTGGCGGGCGGTGGCGGTGAGGCCGAGGACCGGGGGGAAGGCGACGAGGAAGCCGCCCGCGACGAGGAGGGCGATCCAGGTGATGCGGGGCATGCCGCCCTTGACCTCGGCCGCGCGGTCGGTGCGGGTCTCGTAGACGGTGGCGAGGGCCGTGGTGGCGGCCGACTTGGCGCTCTGGTGGCTTGGCGCGGGAGCGGCGGCGCCGACCGCCGCGCGCACCCGGTCCAGGGCGCGCCACGCCTCGGGGCTGGTGTGCCCGTGCGCGAGGTCGGGGAATTCGACGGTCCTGACGTCCGCGGTGTACTGCCGCAGCAGCGCCCGCACCTTGACGCGGTCGGCGTCCGCGAGCCCGCCCGCCGCCCAGTACGTGTCACCCAGCGCCCTGGCCTCGTCGTACGTGCGGGACCGCGCCGTGCTCAGCGCCGACCAGGCGCCGGCCACCTGGAAACCGGTCAGCAGGATGAACGAACTCAGCAGCACACCGCCGATCAGCGACAGTGCCTGGCCGTTGAACTCCACGCTCGCCAGCCGCTGTTCCTGGCCGAGGAACCGGCCGAGCAAGGCCGCGAAGGCGACACCGCCGAGGACGGACAGCAGCGAGACCACATACATGGACATGCGACTCCTGGACGGGGAAGAGGGGGGAGCGAGCGGGAGTCAGCCGGGGCGGTGCGTCAGTCGCGGCAGCGCCGCGAGCGCGGCCGGGAGCAGCACCGCGAGCATCGACAGCAGCCACCAGCGCGCGACGCCGTCACCGGGGTCGGGCGAGGCCGGGGCGGCCTGCCCGTCGAACGGCTCGACCGACGGACGCCCGCCCGCCGCCCCCGGCTTCCCGTCGTCGGAGGCGGACGCCGAGGCGGCGGACACGGGATCGGATACGGACGCGGCGACGGGCGACAGCGCGGGCGAGGGCGAAGGTGACGGCGATGGTGACGGCGAGCCCGCGGGGGACCCGCCCGGACGTACGGCGCCCCGATCCGCGGGCGTACGGGAAGCCGGCGGCGGCGTCGGCGGTACGGACACGGGCCCGGGCCCGGAAGGCGGCGGCACCGTCCGCGTGGGCGTGACGGACGGCGTCGGAGTGGTCGGCGGCGGCTGCGTCGGAGGCTCCTGCGTCGGAGGCTCCTGCGTCGGCGTACTCCCGCCGGACGGCGTCCGGCCCCCGCACGGCTCGCCGACCCGTACCGTCAGCCCGCCCACGGGAAGCAGCGGCAAGGCCACGTCCAGGCGCACCAGGCGCCGCACGATCCGGCCGTCCACACAGACGGCGACACCGATGCCGCCGCCCTCGGCGGACGCGACCACGCGTCCCGCTTCTGGTGCGGCCGAGGCTCGGCCCGCTCCGAGCGCAACCCCCGCCACGGCCAGCAGTGGTACGGCGAGCGCCACCCCTCCCACCCGTCCCGTACGGCGTGCGGAACCCCCCAGCGGCACGGCCAGCACCTCACTTCCCCAGGAGTCGGCCGGTGGCGCACAGTGCTGTACCGGTAGCAGGTCGTAACAGCACGACGATATGAGGACAGAGAAGTCCATGTCATTCGAACAGCCCAATATGGCCAAAAATGCGCACACGGCACATGCCGGGGGCGCCGCCCACCGGACAGGCGGACGGCGCCCCGAGGAGAAGACCGCGGCGAGGGGCCCGGAACCGGAGCACGGAACCCGAGCCCGGAGCCCGTAGGCGGCGCTTAGAGGTCGAACTCCGCCGGGTTCAGCCCCACAGCGAAGCACGCCTCGCGCACGATCGCCTGCTCGGTCTTGTCGAAGTCGCCGTCGGCGCCGCCGATGACGATGCCGATCTGGATGACGGCACGCGCCTCGGTCGGCTTCTTCTGCACCTTGGCGATCTCCTGGAGGATCGCCACCTTGCCGAAGTCGAAGTCCGAGGTCAGCTTGGCGAGGTAGTCGTCGAAACGGCGCTGGAGGTCGAGCGCCGGGAAATTCTGCAGCACCTCATTGGTGCCGATCAGGGTGGCGACGCGCTGCCGCTCGGAGGGGTCGACGGAGCCGTCGGCGGCGGCCACGAGGGCGCACATCGCCATGCTGGCGTCGCGGAAGGCCCCGCTCTTCAGGTCGTTCTTCTTCGCGTTGAGCTGGGTCTGCATCGTCTTGGTGGAGTCTTTCAAGCGGTCCCACAGGGCCATGAGCTGCTCTCTCCTCGGGCGGGGTCGTGACAGGACCGGCACGGTGTCCGGTGCACGGTCCGATAACTCTCGGGGAGCGTAAAGGAGTTCCCAAGCCGGGGCGACGGCGGCCCGTACGGCCGGTTCCGTACGGGCCGCCGGGCCCCCGCGGCTACGGCACGAGGACGACCTTGCCCATCGTCGCCCGCGACTCCAGCGCCCGGTGCGCGCCGGCCGCGTCGGCCAGCGGGAAGAGCTGAACGGCGGGCCGCAGACGGCCGGTTGCGGCCGCTTCCAGGGCCTCGGACTCCAGCGCGCGCAGCCCCTCGGGGGTGCCGGTGAGCCTGAGCAGGGCCGGGCCGACGAGGGTCTGCGAGGTGATGCCGCGCTCGGCGAGTTCGCTGTCGGCGAAATGCGGTGGCTCGCCCGCGGACCAGCCGTAGACGAGGTGCCGGCCGCCCGGGGCGAGCAGGCCGATCGCGGCGCGGGCGAGGCCGCCGCCCACCGGGTCGAGGACGACGCTCGCGCCCGCGCGCCCGGTCGCGCCCAGGAAGTCCCGGACTTCGGCCGTCCACTCCCGTTGCCCGTAGTCGACGGCCAGGCTCGCGCCCAGCTCCCGTACCCGCGCGGTCTTCGCGGCGCCGCCCGCCGCGCCGACGACGGTGGCGCCGAGCCGCCGCGCCTCCTGCACCAGCAGCGTGCCGATGCCGCCGGCCGCGGCCAGCACCACCACCGTGTCGTCCGCCCGCAGGCCCGCCAGCCGCAGGATGCCCACCGTCGTACGGCCGGTGCCGATCATCGCGACGGCCGCCGCGTCGTCCAGCCCGTCAGGGAGCGCGTGCAGCCGGGCGGCGTCGGTGACGGCCAGTTCGGCGTAGCCGCCGGGTACCATGCCCAGGTGGGCGACGACCCGGCGGCCGAGCCAGGCCGGGTCGGTGCCGTCGCCGAGCGCGTCCACGGTGCCCGCGACCTCGCGCCCGGGAATCGTCGGCAGCTCCGGCGGCTCGATCGGGCCGCCACCGTACGAACCCGCCCGCAGCGTGGTGTCCACCAGGTGCACCCCGGCCGCCGTGACCGCGATCCGCACCTGCCCGGGCCCCGGCACCGGGTCCGGCACCTCCTCCAGGCGCAGATTCTCCGGCGGGCCGAAAGCGTGCAGACGTACGGCGTGCATGGCGGTTCTCCTGTCGGCGGTGGGAGGCTGGGGTCACCGCCAGCCAACAACCTCAAGGGGACTTGACCACAAGCCGGACGATGGACCTAGGCCGCCCGACCGGACCTCACACCCGCGGGAAACGCGCCAGCAGGTCCCAGATCACCGGATTGCCGTCCAGCCCGTCGTGCATGTCGGTGAGGTCGGCCACCACGTCGTGCAGGAAGTCCCGCGCCTCCCGCCGCAGCTCCGCGTGGTGCAGCGACAGCGGCGGCTCGTCCGGCTCCCAGTCCGCGGTCACCTCCACGTGCCCGAAGCGCCGTACGAAGCGCAGCCGGTCCGCCGACTCCGTGAAGTCGAACTCCGCGTACTGCGGCCGCGCCGCCCGGCTCCCAGCCGGGTCCCGGTCCAGCTCCTCCACGATGTCGCACAGCGCCCACGCGAAGTCCAGCACGGGCACCCATCCCCACCCTGTGGACAACTCCCGCTCATCCTCGGCGACATACACGTCCCCGCAGAACAGATCGTGCCGCAGCGCCCGTACGTCCGCCGCCCGGTAGTCCGTCTGCGGCGGATCGGGAAAACGGCGCGAAAGGGCGTACCCGAGGTCGGTCACCCCCCGATGGTGTCACCTGCGCGGTGGACGGCGCCGAAAGGGGGTGGGCACGCAGAAACGTTTTACGTACACCTGTTCGAGTGATGTATCGGCGACCGCGCGCGGGTGTTCGCCCTACTCTGAAACCGTCGCCCTCGTACGAAGGAGGCCAGCTGTGGCAGTAACCGCTCCCGAGCGTGAGCCCGAGGTCGCTATGAACAAGCGCAATGCGGTGGCGAGCGTGGAAGAGGCCTTCGACGCGATCGACGCGTCCCTCCCCGAGGGATGGCGCGTGGAGCTGATCGAGGGAGAGATCCACGTGGTACCCCCCGCCAATGGCGAGCACGAAGAGATCGTTTCCGAAATCACGGGACAGTTCCGTGATCATCGTAAGGATCTTGCCAGGTACACCGGGATCGGGCTCCGCCTCCCCGGCGGTTCGTCGGGCAACAGGGTCATTCCCGACGTGGCGATCGCCCCCAAGGGCTCGTTCGCCGACGACCAGGAATTTCACGCGCCCACGGGCGTGCTCCTCGTCGCCGAGATCACCTCCCGCTCCACCGGCGACAGCGACCGTAAGGGCAAGCTGCGCGGCTATGCGCGGGCGGGCATCCCGCACTACTTGCTGATCGACCGGGAGGCCGACACGGCGACGCTCTTCTCCGAGCCGGAGGGCGAGGCGTACGTGCGGCGGGTCTCGGTCAAGCTCTCGGGGAAGCTGGAGCTTCCCGAGCCGCTGGGATTCGTGCTGGACACCGGCGAGTTCTGAGACAGCGACTGGTCGCGGGGGCGAACCGGAACGCCGACGGCCCCCGCGCGCCGGATCGGGTCGGGGCGGCGGGGGCCGGGGGAGGGAGGGTGCGTCAGAGGGTGACGCCGAAGTCGGTGGCGATGCCGACCAGGCCGGAGGCGTAGCCCTGGCCGACGGCGCGGAACTTCCACTCGGCGCCGTTGCGGTACAGCTCGCCGAAGACCATGGCGGTCTCGGTGGCCGCGTCCTCGCTCAGGTCGTAGCGGGCGATCTCGGTGCCGCCGGCCTGGTTGACGATGCGGATGTAGGCGTTGCGGACCTGGCCGAAGTTCTGGCTGCGGGCCTCGGCGTCGTAGATGGAGACCGGGAAGACGATCTTCTCGATGTCGGCGGGCAGGCCCGCCAGGTTGACGTTGATCGCCTCGTCGTCGCCCTCGCCCTCACCGGTGCGGTTGTCGCCGGTGTGGACGATCGTCTGGTCCGGGGTCTGCTTGTTGTTGAAGAAGACGAAGTGGCCGTCCGAGTAGACCTTGCCGTCCGCCTTCACGGCGATCGCGCTGGCGTCCAGGTCGAAGTCGGTGCCCGTGGTCGTGCGCACGTCCCAGCCGAGGCCGACCGTCACGGCCGTCAGGCCGGGCGCCTCTTTGGTGAGTGAGACGTTGCCGCCCTTGGAGAGGCTTACAGCCATGAGGAGTCCCCTTTAGTGGTCTGTCGTAGGTGCTGCCGTACTGCCGACGAAACTACCGTCATTCGTCAAAACGCGGTCACAGGATCGTACGGTTCCGTCATCCGGCCACCGATCTGCCGTTCGACCGTCGAAAACCCTGTGACGTACCGCCCCGGGACGCGGGATCATGGGTCACATGTCCGGGCCACTCCTCATCCGCGGTTCGGTCTCCGTGCCGGAGGCCGAGCTTCTGTGGCGTTTCTCGCGTTCGTCCGGCCCCGGCGGCCAGCATGTGAACACCTCGGACTCCCAGGTGGAGTTGCGCTTCGACCTGGCGCGTACGCAGGCGCTGCCGCCGGTGTGGAAGGAGCGCGCGCTGGAACGGCTCGCGGGCCGGCTGACCGGCGGCGTGCTGACGGTGAAGGCGTCCGAGCACCGCTCGCAGTGGCGCAACCGGGAGACGGCGCTGGCCAGGATGGCCGCGCTGCTCGGCCAGGCGACCGCACCGCCGCCCAAGGCCCGCCGCCCGACCCGTATCCCGCGCGGGATCAATGAGCGGCGGCTGCGCGTGAAGAAGCAGCGGAGCGAGACCAAGCGGGGCCGCAGCGGCGGCTGGGACTGAGGACTGACCCCTTCTGTACGTGTACGGCTCTTCTGTACGTGTACGGCTCGGGTTCAGCGCAGGTAGCGGTACCGGCCCCGGAAGTACGTCAGCGGGCCGCCGTCCGCGCTCGGTGTCCTCGCGGTGAGCACCCGCCCGACGATCAGCGTGTGGTCGCCCGCCCGCACCCGCTGCTCCGTCTCGCACTCGAGTATCGCCAGCGCCCCGCCGAGCACGGGCGCGCCGGACGCCTCGCCCCGGTAGTACGAGATGTCCTCGAACAGCAGCCGGTCGCTGATCCGGCCGCGCAGCGCGAAACGGCCCGCGATGTGCCGCTGGCTCTCGCTGAGGACCGAGGCCGCCCAGCGCGGCTGCCGCTCCAGCAGTTCGTCCATCCGGGAGCCCTCGCGCACGCTCACCAGCACCAGCGGCGGTTCCAGGGACACGGACAGGAAGGCGGTGGCGGTCATGCCGATGTCCTCGCCGCGCGGCTCGTCGTCCGCGTCGTGCGCGGTGATGAGCACGACGCCCGCCGCGAGGCGGGACATCGCGGCGCGGAAGTCGTCGACGTCGACGGGCTCGGTCGCGGGTTCGGGCTCGGGTTCGGGTTCGGGCACGGTCATGGTGGTCCCAGCATGCCGCCCGGGTGAAGGTTCAAGCACACCGGCCACGTTACGGGTCGGTAGGAAACGTGCGCATCGGGCTGCGGTCGTAGTCGGCGGCCGGCCGGTCCTAGGACTCGCCCGTCGTCCCGGCCCCGGGCCGTGCTCTACGTTGTGTGTTCAACCGCTTACACGTTGATGTGACTTGAGTCACAAGGGCAAGGAATTGTTGACCCTGTGTACCCGGGGCACAGCTCGCTGTGATTCAGTGGCTCGTGTAACCGTAGCTTTGAAATTATCAGGAGTTGCTGTCGAAGGCGCGGAGAGAGGCATGGACACCGAGTCGGAGCCGTATGTCCGTCTCGCGACCCTGCGTCAGCTGCACCAGGTCGTGGCGGACCTCAATACGGCGCGGAGTCTCGCGGACACCCTTCAGGCCGTGGCCCAGGGCGTGGTCAAAGGGCTGAACTACGAGCTGGCCGCCGTCAATCTGGTGCGCCCGGACGGCGACCTCATCGTGGCCGCCCTCGCGGGCAGCGCCGCCGCCGAGGCACTGATGGCCGGCCGGATCGGCTCGCGCACCTCCTGGGAGCGACGGCTCTCGATGGGCGAGCGCTGGGGCACCCTGCGCTTCATCCCGCACACCGAGGGCTGGGTCCTCATCGACGACGACGTGCCGCAGTGGCACACCGAAGGGCCGCTGCCCCGCTTCACCGACGAGTGGCACCCCGGCGACCGCCTCTACGCGCCCATGTACTCCTCGCAGACCGTCGGCGGCGAACTCATCGGCGTCATCTCCGTCGACAAGCCCACCAGCGGCCGGCACCCCGGGCCCTGGGGGTGCGAGGCGCTCCAGATGTACGCCTTCCAGGCCGGCATAGCGATCAGCAACGCCCGGCTGCGCGCCAACATGCAGCGCGCCCTCGTCCGCCTCGAACGCGACCAGCAGGCGCTGCGCGCCAGCGAGGAGAGCTTCCGGCAGGCGTTCGAGTACGCGCCCAGCGGCATGGCCATCGCCGAGATGGGCGGCGACCAGCACGGCAAGCTGCTGCGCGCCAACGACGCGCTGTGCCGGCTGCTCGGCCGCTCCGCCTCCACCATGCGGCGCTACTCCTTCTCCGACCTCGTGCACCCCGAGGACGTCGGGCTGCTGCTGCGCACCTCCGCCGAGGGCGGCCGGGCCGAGCTGCGGCTCGCGCGGCGCGACGGCAGCTACGTCTGGGTCTCGCTGCGCAATTCGGTGGTCGCCGACACCGCCGACGGGCCGCGCTTCCTGCTCACCCACGTCGAGGACATCGAGGAGCGCAAGGGGCGCGAGCTGCAGCTCGCGCACCGGGCCAGCCACGACTCGCTCACCGGGCTGCCCAACAGCGCGGAGCTGCGGTCCCGTCTTTCCGCCCGGCTCTGTTCGCGGCCCCAGGACGCGCAGACCGCCTCCGCCGCCTCCTCCTCCGACGCCCTCGCCCTCCCGGACGGCGAGGGGCCGGACGAATTCGCCTTCAGCTACGGCTACGGACCCGACGAGCTGGCCGCGCCCCTCGGGGCGCTCGGCTACGACGCCCACCGGCACGTCGTCGCGCCCGACGAGGGCGACCCGGAGAACGCGGGCAAGGGGCTCGCCGTCCTCTTCTGCGACCTCGACGGCTTCAAGTCCATCAACGACCGGTTCGGGCACCACACCGGGGACGCCGTCCTCATCGAGGTCGCCCGCCGGCTCACCGGCGCCGTCCGCGACGGCGACACCGTCGCCCGGCTCGGCGGTGACGAATTCGTCGTCCTCGCCGACGGTTTGGCTCCCGCCGACGCTTCCGATCTCTCGGTGCGGCTGCGCAACGCCATCATTCCGCCGATCCGCGTCGACGGGCGCGCCGTCCGCGTCGGCGCGAGCTTCGGGATCGGGTGGGCCGCTTGCGGGATGACCACCGAGGAAGTCCTTCACTCCGCGGATCAACGTATGTACGTCGAGAAGCGCAGCCGCTCCCGCGGCCCGGGCCACCGCCGCGCCGGCTGACCCTCCCCCCGGGGGAGTGCGGTGCCCGATTCTCCTTGCGGAGGAGGGATGCCCCGTCGGGGGCGCGGGGACGCGGCGCTGCGCAGGCGGAGTGCGGTAACCCTCAGGGGCGCGGGGAACTGCGCGCCCAGCCCGCGCGCGCCTTCAGACAAAAAACCGCCCCCAGCGGGGCAGACGCTGTTGTTTTTGCGACCACCGGCCGGTGGGGGCGGGCCGCGCAGTTCCCCGCGCCCCTAAAAGACCTCGCTCGCCGTCAGGCGAGAAGGCGCCGCACTCCGCAGGAGACCTCACGCACCCCGCCCCGGAGGGGCACCGCACTCCGCAGGAGATCACGTACCCCCGGCCAGGGGATCACGCGCCGCACTCCGCAGGAGGGGGCCGGCCTCGGGCGGGGAGGGGTCCGGGTCTTCCCGGGGGAGTGGGGTCGGGTGACCCGCCGGGAGGGTCCACCTTGGGGAGTAGGGGAGATCGCTCCAGCGGCTGACCCCGGCACGGGTTCCAATGCCTACGCTGGGTTATGTGCAGCGCATCTACGACTTCCTCCGCAGACACCCGACGTGGGTCGACGGCTTCTGGGCCCTCGTCCTGCTCGTGGTGTGCGCGGTGTGGGTGCTGGAAGTCCCCGACCTCTCCCAAGTGGAACGCCTCTTCGCCGTCCCCCTCTCCGCCGCCCTCGCCGTCGTGGTGGCGCTGCGCCGCCGCGCCCCGGAGAAGATGCTGCTGCTCGCGATCGGCGTCGGCCTGGCCCAGCTCGCGCTGAGCGTGCAGACCAACCCCGGCGACGCCGCGATGCTCGCGATCATCTACACCTGCGCGTCCAACGGCGAGCGCTGGTCGTCCCGGCTGGCGCTGCTCGCGGGCCTGGCGGCGGCGCCGCTGTCGATGGTGCGCTGGCCGCCGCACGACGAATATTCGACCATCTGGACGACGCTGCTCCAGACCTTCTTCCTGACGGTGATCTTCGCCCTGTCGTGGGTGGTCGGCGACCGGCTCCGCACCCGCCGCGCGTACTACGCGGAGCTGGAGGAACGGGCGGCCCGGCTGCACCGGGAGCGCGAGGCGCAGTCCAAGGCGGCGGTGGCCGCCGAGCGGGCCCGTATTGCCCGCGAGCTGCACGACGTCGTGGCGCACAACGTCTCGGTGATGGTCGTCCAGGCGGACGGCGCCGCGTACGTCCTGGACGCGGCGCCCGATCAGGCCAAGCAGGCGCTGTCGACGATCTCGACCACCGGCCGGCAGGCGCTGGCCGAGATGCGGCGGCTGCTCGGCCTGCTGCGGGCGGGGGACGACGCGGGCGGCGAGTACGTACCGCAGCCGGGCGTGGACCAGCTGGCCGATCTGATCGACCAGGTACGGGGCGCGGGCCTGCCGGTGCGGTTCGAGGTGGCGGGCGAGGCGCGCCCGCTGTCCAGCGGCGTCGAGCTGACCGCGTACCGCATCGTGCAGGAGGCGCTGACCAATGTCCGCAAGCACGGCGGCGACGGCGCGAGCGCCAGCGTGCTGCTGGGCTTCGGCGACGCGGCGCTCGACCTGCTGATCGAGGACGACGGGCGCGGCGCCCGGCACGAGCTGTACGAGCAGGGCGGCCGGGACGGCCTCGGCCAGGGCCTGATCGGCATGCGCGAACGGATAGGCATGGTCGGCGGCACCCTGGACGCGGGACCGCGCCCGGGCGGCGGCTTCCGGATCAGCGCCGTGCTCCCGCTGCGTACGGGCCGCTGAGGCCCCGGCCACCACACCACACACCCACACACCGAGAGGCAGGACTCATGGCGATCCGCGTCATGCTCGTCGACGACCAGGTGCTGCTGCGCACCGGTTTCCGGATGGTGCTCGCCGCCCAGCCGGACATGGAGGTCGTGGCCGAGGCGGGCGACGGCGCCGAGGCGCTGGAGGTGCTCCGCTCCACCCGGGTGGACGTGGTGCTGATGGACGTCCGCATGCCCCGTCTGGACGGGGTGGAGGCCACCCGGCAGATCTGCGGCGGCGAAGAGGGCGGCCGGGACGGCGAGGGCCCGCGCGTACTGATCCTCACCACCTTCGACCTGGACGAGTACGCGTTCGCCGCGCTCAAGGCGGGCGCCAGCGGCTTCATGCTCAAGGACGTGCCGCCGGACGAGCTGCTCGGCGCGATCCGGGCGGTGCACAGCGGTGACGCGGTGGTGGCGCCGAGCACGACACGGCGGCTGCTCGACCGCTTCACCCCGATGCTGCCGTCCTCGTCGGCGCCGGAGCGGCGGGAGGTCGACAAGCTCACCGACCGCGAGCGCGAGGTGCTGCTGCTGGTCGCCCAGGGCCTGTCCAACGGCGAGATCGCCGCGAAGCTCGTCCTCTCCGAGGCGACGGTCAAGACGCACGTCGGCCGTATCCTCACCAAGCTGGGCCTGCGCGACCGCGTCCAGGCGGTGGTACTGGCGTACGAGACGGGCCTGGTACGGGCGGGCGGCTGACGTTTCCGCTCCTAGGGTTCCAGGGCTTCCAGGCCGGGGAGGCGGCGGGCGAAGTCGGCCGCCGCGTCCCTGACGTCCTGCTCCGACCACTCCAGGGCGGGGCCCGCGACGGTCACCTCCGTCATGGACAGGCCGGGCAGGCCCGGCTCGTGGAAGGTGGTGCGGCCGAACAGGGAGGTCCCGGTCTCCTCGGCCTGCCGCAGCACCGCCTCGTCCAGGACGTCCGCCGGATACGGCAGCCACAGCTGGAACTGGTGCGTGTGCGGCTCCTGCGGGTGCACCCGCAGCCACGGCACGCCCGCCTCCGCCAGGCCCTCGCGCAGCGCCCGCGCGACCGGCTTGGCGTGCGCGACGTACGAGGGCAGCCGCGGCAGGACGGTGTGCAGCCCGGCGAGGGCCGCGAGGGCGGCAGGGAACTGCTGGAAGAGCAGGCCGCCGTAGCGGTGCCGCCAGGTCTTCGCCTCCGCGACGACATCGGCGGGGGCGGCCAGGGCGGCGCCCGAGATGCCTTCCAGGGACTTGTAGAAGCTCACGTAGACGCTGTCGGCCAGGCCCGCGATCTCCGGCAGCGGGCGGCCGAAGTGCGGGGTGCACTCCCACAGGCGGGCGCCGTCGAAGTGCACGACCGCGTCCCGCTCGCGGGCCGCGGCCACCGTGTCGGACAGCTCGTCCCAGGTCGGCAGGACGAAGCCGGGGTCGCGGAGCGGCAGCTCGATCATCAGGGTGCCGAACGGTTCCTCGAAGTCCCGCACCTCGTCCGGGGTCGGCAGCCGGGGCGCGGTCGTCGGGTGCACTGTGCGCAGGCCGCTCACCACCTTGACGGCGTCCCGCTCGTGCACCTCCGGGTGGGCCTGCGGGTGCAGCGCCACCGTGGGGTTGCCGGTCCGGCCCGCCCAGGTGCGCAGGGCCACCTGCTGGGCCATCGTGCCCGTCGGGAAGAAGGCCGCCGCTTCCGTGCCGAGCAGGTCCGCGACGCGGTCCTCCAGGGCGGCGACGACGCCGTCGCCGTAGATGTCCACCGGCTCCGTCACGTCGTACGCGGCCGCGCCCTCCGCCACCAGCCGTGCCAGCCGCTCCCCGACGCCCGTTTGCGGCCCGCGCGTGAGAACGCGTTCGCACGCCGCGACCGCCGCTGCCAATCGCTCCCGCTTCGTGTCATCACCCATCCCCCGATCCTCCCCCTGCGGGGAGCTCCCGACCACCACATAACCCCGGCCCCCACCGGACCTGGGGGTGCTTTCGGCACCGCCGGGTGCCACCGCTGTGGCTGAGCGCCGTTGCGGCGGGTTCGAGGGGCTGGCCTCGGACCAGGGCTCCGAGGCCCTGGGCGGGGCCCCGGGCCCCGGAGCCCCCGGGGCGCGGTCTCGGGGCTGCGCCCCGGACTTGGCCCCTGTGCGGCCCCGCACCCTTCGTCCGCCGCGACGGCGCTTCGCTGGCGCGGCGCGATTCGGCGGTGCCCGCCGGGCCTGAGCCGGGTTCGGCACCGCCGGGTGCCGCCGTCGTGGCTGAGCGCCGCTGCGGCGGGTTCGAGGGGCTGGCCTCGGACCAGAGACCAGGGCTGGGGCCCCGTCCAGGGTCCCGGGCGGGGATCGCGGTCTCGGGCCGCGCGCCCGGACCTGGCCCCCTGTGCGGCCCGCACCCTCCATCCGCCGCGATGGCGCTTCGCCAGCGCGGCGCTCTCCGGCGGTGCCCGCCGGGCCTCAGGTCCCCGCAGGGGCGGGCCCGGCGCGGGCAGTGCGCACCCTCCCGCGGGGGCGGGGTGTGCTGGAGGTCTCGGGGTTGGGGGGAGTGGGCGGGTCCTCCCCGGAGGGGGATTCGCGTAGGATTGACGAGAAGTGGAGCGGAAGGGCTCGGTGCGCGTGGACGAGATGGGTAAGGCGGAGGGGCGGCCCGCCCGGCTGAGCGTGGGGGTCGTGGGGGCCGGCCGGGTCGGCCCGGCACTGGCGGCGGCGCTGCGGATGGCCGGCCACCGCCCGGTCGCCGCGTCCGGCGTGTCCGAGGCGTCCCGCAGAAGAGCGGCGGCGCTGCTTCCCGACGTACCCCTGATGGAGCCGGCCGCGGTCCTGGCGAAAGCCGACCTCGTCCTGCTGACCGTCCCCGACGACACCCTGCCCGGCCTGGTGAAGGGCCTGGCCGAGACCGGCGCCGTACGCCCAGGCCAGCTGCTGGTGCACACCTCGGGCCGGTACGGCACCGCCGTGCTCGACCCGGCCCTGCGGGCCGGCGCGCTGCCGCTCGCCCTGCACCCGGTGATGACCTTCTCCGGCACCCCCGTGGACGTGCAGCGCCTGGCGGGCTGCTCCTTCGGCGTCACCGCCCCCGGCGAGCTCCGGCTGGCCGCCGAGGCCCTCGTGATCGAGATGGGCGGCGAGCCCGAGTGGATCGAGGAGGCCGCCCGTCCCCTCTACCACGCGGCCCTCGCGATCGGCGCCAACCACCTGGTCACCCTCGTCGCCCAGTCGATGGACCTGCTCAGGGCCTCCGGCGTCACCGAGCCGGGCCGGATGCTCGGCCCGCTGCTGGGCGCCGCCCTGGACAACGCCCTGCGCTCCGGCGACACCGCCCTGACCGGCCCCGTCGCCCGCGGCGACGCCGGCACCGTCGCCGCCCACCTGGACGAACTGCGCGCGCACGCGCCGGAGACGGTCGCCTCGTACGTGGCGATGGCCCGCGCCACCGCGGACCGCGCGCTCGCCAACGGAATGCTGAAGCCGGAGTTCGCCGAGGCGCTGCTGGGCGCCCTCGCCGACGGAGCCGGCCGAGCCGACGGAGGAACCCCGTGACCGAGCTGGTGCACACCGCCGCGGACCTGCCCCCGGCGACCGCCGTCGTGATGACGATGGGCGCGCTGCACGAGGGCCACGCCGCCCTGATCCGCGCCGCCCGCGCCCACGCGGACCGCACCGGAGCGGGCGGCGGCGCCGGAGCGGGCGACGGCACACGCGGCACCGTCACCGTCACCGTCTTCGTCAACCCCCTCCAGTTCGGCCCGAACGAGGACCTCGACCGCTACCCCCGCACCCTCGACGCCGACCTGAAGCTCGCCGAACAGGCCGGCGCCGACCGCGTCTTCGCCCCGTCCGCCGACGAGGTCTACCCCGGCGGGCAGCCGCAGGTGCGGATCTCCGCGGGCCCGATGGGCGAGCGCTACGAGGGCGCGGCCCGCCCCGGCCACTTCGACGGCATGCTCACCGTCGTGGCGAAGCTGCTGCACCTCACGCGTCCGGAGGCCGCCTTCTTCGGCGAGAAGGACGCCCAGCAGCTCGCCCTGATCCGCCGCATGGCCACCGACCTGAACTTCCCGGTCGAGATCATCGGCGTCCCCACCGTCCGCGAGGCCGACCGCCTCGCCCTGTCCAGCCGCAACCGCTACCTGAGCGAGCAGGACCGCGGTCACGCCCTCGCCCTGTCCCGTGCCCTGTTCGCGGGCCGCGACGCGGTGGCCGGCGGACCGGACGCCGTACGGAAGGCGGCCGGGCGGGTCCTGGAGGCCGCCGACGGCCTCGCCGTCGACTACCTCGCCCTCATCGACCCGGCCGACTTCACCGACGCCCCGCCCGGCCACACCGGCCCCGCGGTCCTGGCCGTCGCCGCGAAGGTCGGCACGACCCGGCTGATCGACAACATCCCGCTGGAGTTCGGAGCCCCCGAATGAACGGAAACCGAGGTACGGGCAGCGGTCCGCGCCTGTACGCCCCCGCGCCCGGCTGGACGCTGACCTCCGACGTGGTCGTGGTCGGTTCCGGCGTCGCCGGGCTGACCGTGGCGCTGCGCTGCGCCGCCGCGGGCGCGAAGGTCACCGTGGTGACCAAGGCGCAGCTCGACGACGGCTCCACGCGCTGGGCGCAGGGCGGCATAGCCGCCGCCCTCGGCGAGGGCGACACCCCCGAGCAGCACCTGGCCGACACCCTGGTCGCGGGCGCGGGCCTGTGCGACGAGCCGGCCGTACGGGCCCTGGTCACCGAGGGTCCGGGCGCGGTGCGCCGGCTGATCACGACCGGCGCGCATTTCGACGCCGACGAGGACAGCGGCGAGATCCTGCTGGGCCGCGAGGGCGGCCACCACCGCAACCGCATCGTGCACGCCGGCGGCGACGCGACCGGCGCCGAGGTCTCCCGCGCCCTGATCGAGGCGGTCAGGGCGGCCCGTATCGAGTTCGTCGAGAACGCCCTGGTGCTCGACCTGCTGACGGACGCCGAGGGCCGTGCCGCGGGCGTCACGCTGCATGTGATGGGCGAGGGCCGGCGCGACGGCGTCGGCGCCGTACGCGCCCGGGCGGTGGTGCTGGCCACCGGCGGCATGGGCCAGGTGTTCTCCGCGACCACCAATCCGCACGTGTCCACCGGCGACGGCGTGGCCCTGGCGCTGCGCGCCGGGGCCGAGGTCAGCGACCTGGAATTCGTGCAGTTCCACCCCACCGTGCTGTGGCTGGGCCCGGACGCCGAGGGCCAGCAGCCGCTGGTGTCGGAGGCCGTCCGCGGCGAGGGCGCGCATCTGGTGGACGCCGACGGGGTCCGCTTCATGGTCGGCCGGCACGAACTGGCCGAGCTGGCGCCGCGCGACATCGTCGCCAAGGCGATCACCCGGCGGATGCAGGAGACCGGCACCGAGCACATGTTCCTGGACGGCCGGCACTTCGGCGCCGCCATGTGGGAGCGCCGCTTCCCCACGATCCTGGCCGCCTGCCGGGCGCACGGCATCGACCCGGTGACGCAGCCCGTCCCGGTCGCGCCCGCCGCGCACTACGCCTCCGGCGGCGTCCGTACCGACCTGCGCGGCCGTACGACCGTGCCGGGCCTGTACGCGTGCGGTGAGGTCGCCTGCACCGGCGTGCACGGCGCCAACCGCCTCGCCTCCAACTCGCTGCTTGAGGGCCTGGTCTTCGCCGAGCGGATCGCCGCCGACATCGCCGCGGAACCGGCGGCCCCGGGCGAGCCGGTGATCCCCGAGCCCGCGCCCGCCCCGCTGCTGGCGTCCGAGGCGCGCTACGAGGTGCAGCGGATCATGACGGCGGGCGCGGGCGTGCTGCGCAGCGCCGAGAGCCTGGCGACGGCCGCGGGCGCGCTGGAACGGCTGCGCACCGCGTCCGTCGAGGCGTACGACCGGGACGGCAAGACCGCGGAGCCGTGCGTGGAGACCTGGGAGGCGACCAACCTCGCGCTGGTCGCCCGGGTGCTGGTGGCCGCCGCCCGGCGCCGCGAGGAGACCCGCGGCTGCCACTGGCGCGAGGACCGGCCCGACCGCGACGACCAGCGGTGGGGCCGGCATCTGGTGGTCCGGCTGACCCCGCACCGCACCCTGGAGGTCCGCACCACCGAGAGCGCGGACTTCCCCCCGACCCGGGGCGGGGACCGGGACACCGCCCCGATCGTGGATGATGGGGCGGCGCCGTACGGTCCCGCGTCGCACGGTCCCGCGCCCGACCGCACCGCCTCGCACGCCGTCCCGAAGGAGTCCTTGTGAGCACCCCCGACCGCCCCGGGCCCGTCGCCCTCCCGCTGCCGCAGATCGGCCCGCCGAGCGAGACCGCGGGCGGCGGCTGCGGTGACGGCTGCGGCTGCGGCGACGGACACGACGACGCGTACGGCCTCGACCCGCTGGAGTGCGGGCTCGACCCGGACCTGGCGCAGCTGCTGATGGACGCGGGCCTCGACCCGATCCAGGTCGAGGACGTCGCGCACCTGGCGATCGAGGAGGATCTCGACCAGGGCGTGGACGTCACCACGGTGGCGACCGTGCCCGAGGACGCCTTCTCCACCGGTGACTTCACCGCCCGCGAGGCGGGCACCGTCGCGGGCCTGCGGGTCACCGAGGCGGTGCTGTCGGTGGTGTGCACCGACGAGTTCGAGGTCGAGCGGCACGTGGAGGACGGCGACCGGGTCGCGGCCGGGCAGAAGCTGCTCACCGTACGCACCCGCACCCGCGACCTGCTGACCGCCGAGCGCAGCGCGCTCAATCTGCTGTGCCGGCTGTCCGGCATCGCGACCGCCACCCGCGCCTGGGCCGACGTGCTGGAGGGCACGAAGGCCAAGGTCCGCGACACCCGCAAGACGACGCCGGGCCTGCGGATGCTGGAGAAGTACGCGGTGCGCTGCGGCGGCGGCGTCAACCACCGGATGTCGCTGTCGGACGCGGCTCTGGTCAAGGACAACCACGTGGTCGCGGCGGGCGGTGTCGCGCAGGCGTTCAAGCTGGTCCGCGACGAATTCCCGGACCTGGCGATCGAGGTCGAGGTCGACACGATGCACCAGGTCCGCGAGGTGCTGGACGCGGGCGCCGACCTGATCCTGCTGGACAACTTCACGCCCGAGGAGACCGCGGAGGCCGTCGCGCTGGTCGCCGGGCGCGCGATCCTGGAGTCCTCGGGCCGGCTCACCCTGGACAGCGCCCGCGCCTACGCCGAGACCGGCGTGGACTTTCTGTCGGTGGGCGGGCTCACCCACTCCTCCCCGATCCTGGACATCGGCCTGGATCTGCGAGCGGAAGCGTAGGGGTAGCGGGCGATGCTGCTCACCATTGACGTCGGCAACACCCACACCGTCCTCGGGCTGTTCGACGGGGAGGAGATCGTCGAGCACTGGCGGATCTCCACCGACCCGCGCCGTACCGCCGACGAACTGGCGGTGCTGCTCCAGGGTCTGATGGGCATGCATCCGCTCCTCGGCGACCTGGGCGACGGCATCGACGGCATCGCGATCTGCTCGACGGTGCCGTCGGTGCTGCACGAGCTGCGCGAGGTGACCCGCCGCTACTACGGCGACGTCCCGTCGATCCTGGTCGAGCCGGGCGTCAAGACGGGGGTGCCGATCCTGGTCGACCACCCCAAGGAGGTCGGCTCCGACCGGATCATCAACTCCCTTGCCGCCGTGCATCTCTACGGCGGCCCGTGCATCGTCGTGGACTTCGGCACGGCGACCACCTTCGACGCGGTGTCGGCGCGCGGGGAGTACCTGGGCGGGGCGATCGCGCCCGGCATCGAGATCTCGGTGGACGCGCTCGGGGTGCGCGGCGCGCAGCTGCGCAAGATCGAGCTGGCCCGGCCGCGCAGCGTCATCGGCAAGAACACCATCGAGGCGATGCAGTCGGGCATCCTCTACGGTTTCGCCGGCCAGGCCGACGGGATCGCCGAGCGGATGGCCCGCGAGCTGGCCGACGACCCGGACGACGTGACCGTGATCGCCACCGGCGGCCTGGCGCCGCTGGTGCTGGGCGAGGCGTCGATCATCGACGAGCACGAGCCGTGGCTGACGCTGATCGGGCTGCGGCTGGTCTACGAGCGGAACGTGCAGACGTCGTAGGGCTTCGCGTCGATCTCCCGGGTGCGGGCGCGACGCACCCGGGAGTACGCGGTTACGGGTGATTTGTCCGGTTAAAGACTAATCTTTCGCTATGCCCACGCCACACGGAAACCGAGGCGGCATGGCGTTCAGCGCGGACGAACTGCGCGTGCTGCGCCGCGCCCTGGCGGAAGCCCTCTACTCGGGCCAGGCCGCCGCAGACTCCGGGTTCGCCCCGCGCCCGGCCGAGCACGTGCGGGAGTACCTCCGGCTGGTGGACGCCGTCGACGAGGCGGCCGCCGAGGCCGGCCGGCTGCGGTCGTTCCTGCTGGACGAGCTGGGCCGGTACCGGCAGGCGCTGCCCGGCGCCGCGGGCGGCTATCTGGAACGCCTCACCGCCGCGCTCGCCACCGGCTACGTCCCCGGCGCCGACGACCTGGCCGCGCTGCGCGGCCTGCGCGCCCTGCCGTGCGCGAGCCCGGAGCACCGCAGGCGTACGGCATTGCTGCGCCGCTGCGAAATCCTCGCAGAGAACGACGTACGACTCCGTCTGGAGGCCCATATGACCACGTCGCGCCGCCTGCTCACGCTGCCGGGCGCCCGTACCGCAGCGGAATCGGCCGCCGCCGAGCCGGCCGAGAAGAAGCCGGCCCCGGCTCCGTCGCCCGCGCCCGCGTCCCCCGCGGGTCCCGGCTCTCCCGCGCCCGCCGCCCCCAAGCGCCCGCCGACGCCCGCCGAGATCTGGCCCCCGCACCGCAAGCCCGCCGCCCCCAAGCCCCCCGGCGAGGCCCGCTCAGCCTGACAGCCGGCCCGAGGGGCGATTCGGCCCTGCGGTCCGGCGGACCGGCGGCCCTGCGGCCCCGAGGGCCCCGAGGCCGTTCGGACCGGCGGCCCGCTCGGCCTGACGGCTGGCCCCGCGGCCCGTTCTGCCCGACCCCGGACGCCGCCGCCCGCCCGTATCGTCCGACGCCCTCAGCGTCCGCGACCGCGGCGGCCGGTGGCCAGGACCGCGGCCGTCGCCGTACCGAACAGCACGAAACCCGCGCCGGCCGCGATCGGGCGGCTGATCCGGCCCAGCGACGCCCTGTCGCCGAGCACCGGGTCGAGCCGGCCGCCCGGGTCGTAGACGACGGTCACGGACCTGCCCTCCTCCGAGGCGCAGGTCCGGTCGTTGCGGTCCACCCGGCGCACCGCGCCGCCGGGCAGCCGCACCCGGCAGTAGGTGGCGGGGCTGCCGTGCGACCAGCCGCGCAGCGGCGCGACGACGGTGGCGGTGACCTGACGGCCGCGGGCGGCGAGATACCACTCCGGCGCGTTCAGGAACGCGGTGAACAGCAGCACCGCGGACGCGCCGAGCGCCACCAGGACGGCGGCCTCCCGGCCCCGGGTGCCGGGCGCCATCAGCAGCAGCACGACCAGCACGATCCACACCGCCCCCGCCACCGCGAGCCCCAGCACCCGCGCGACCAGGACGGACGCGGTGAGCGTGGCCGCCAGGCCGAGGACCGCGCAGAGCAGCGCGGCCGACCAGTACGCGGCCACCCGCCCGGTCCCGGCCGGTGTCCCCGCGCCCGCCGCGAGCGCGCCGAAGCCCCGCCGTATCCGGTGCGCGGCGCGGTGCCACCAGGGCACCCGGCCGAACTGCCCGACGATGTGCCGCACCTGGCGGGCGCCCTCGTCGGTCCTGCCCAGGTGCCGCAGCAGCCCCATCTCGAAGCCCGCCTCGGCCAGCACCCCCACGGTCCGCGGCGACAGCCCGTCAAGGAACTCACCGATCCCCGCCTCGCCCCGCGCCGCCATCGACGCCGCCCTTCCCTCGCCCGCGCCCTCCCGGTCCTGTCCCCGGCCGGCCCCGGACCTACCCCGGCCGGCCGCCGGCCATGCCCCGGCGCGGGGGCCGCCGGGGCCGTGGCTACGCTGGACGGCATGGACTACGTATCCGCGATCGTGCCGCCGCTGGTGATGGCGATCCTCTTCATCGCCGTCATCGTGACGATCATCAAGAACCAGGGCGGGGCCAACAAGGCCAAGGAGGACGCGGCCGTGGACGCCGCCTTCGCCCGCGCCGAGGCCGCCCGCCAGGCCACCGGCGAGGACCACTGACCCACCGCTCGACCCGCCCCGGCCGGTCGTTCGGGTATACCCGAACGTTCCAGGTCAGCGCGGTGTCCCCCGCGTTGTGGATCTTCACAGGAAACCCACTGCCGACCTATAGTCACTGTGCCCGTCCACCGGACGGGCGTGTGCCATCCGTGGGGGGATAGCAGGACGGTTTGGCATGCCTTCACGCGTGCGCGCACAAGTGCGTTGTGTGTGGGGGTTCCTCGCAGATGAGCTTCACTCTCAGACGGTCCGTGCGCCGGGTGGCGCTGCGGACCGCGGGCTGGTCGGCGGCCGCGGCACTGGCCGCGCTCGCCGCCGTGATCGCGCCGAGCGCGCACGCGGACCATTCCGCCGCGTCGAGCGCGTCGTCCGACGCGTCCGCCCCGGCCGCCCCGTTCAGGTCCCATGGCGCGGCCGGCGGCGCCGACGTCCGTACGGTGGCCGGCTCCGCGCCGATGCTGCCGCTGTTCGCCCGCACCACCTCGGGACAGCTGCGCGCGTACGAGCCCAAGGGCACCGGCGGCTTCCAGCCGTATGCCGACCTGGGCACCGGATACTCCACCGCGACCGCCCTGTTCCGGATGCCGCTCTCCGGCAACGGCGGCGCGCAGGATCTCTACCTCCGGATGAACAACGCGCTCTACTACACCGCCGAGCGCGGCACCGAGACCAAGCTCATCGGCACCGGCTGGGACCAGTTCAATCTGCTGATGTCCCCCGGGAACATGGGCGGCGCCGCCCAGCCCGACGTCATTGCGCGGGACACCGCGGGCGCCCTGTGGCTCTACCAGGGCAAGACCGACGGCACCTTCCTCACCCGCGTCCAGGCGGGTACGGGCTGGAGCGGTATGGATGTGCTGGCGGGTTACGGCGATTACACCGGGGACGGGAAGAACGATCTGCTGGCGCGTACGCCGGCGGGGACGCTCTACCTGTACCCGGGCACGGGCAGTGTGACGGCCAACGCGATCCTCGGCACCCGGGTCACAGTGGGCACGGGCTGGAACGCGTACAAGACGCTGGTGTCCACCGGTGACAACGACGGGGACGGCAAGCCGGATCTGATCGCCTCGGACAGCGCGGGCGCGCTGTGGCTGTTCAAGGGCACGGGCAAGGCGTCGGCGCCGTTCGCGGCGCGGGTGCAGATCGGCACGAGCGGATGGGCGGGGTTCAATGCGTTCTTCTGACCTGGCCCGCGGCCCGCGCCGCAGGGGGAGATGGTCGCGGGTGCTGTCCGCGACCGCGGTGGCGACGGCAACGGCCGTCCTGATGGCGGGTTCCGCCACGGTGGCCGCGGCCAATACCGCGCCGGTGGCCACCGACACGACCGGTGACTACGACCTGGACGCCGCCGCCAAGATCCGCGCCGCGCAATGCACGCTGACGACAGTACAGCGCAAGGGCGGACAAGCCCTGAAGGCCGTGGCCCGGACCGGCTTCAATGGGTCGGACGCCGATCTGCTGGCCGCCGCCGACACCGATTTCAGCCATGACGTCAAGCCGCCGCTGGACGGCGCATACACCAGCGACAAGAGTCGTTCGTTGGCGAAGCTCGATGAGCTCAACGACCGTCACAAAGAGTGGGAGAAATCCCTCAACGTCATTGAGCCGCCGCCGTACAACCCCACTACCTTCGGCTGGATCACCGACGCCCAGAATCCGTTCAACGCTACGGGTCTGTCGGGTTGGATAGCCGACCAGTTCTGGCAGACCGGCGGCGACCTTTTCGATATCGATCAGACGCCGTTGGCGAGTAAGGAGTCGGTGGACGCGGTCAACGCGATCGCGAAGGCCCGCTACACCGACGAGTCGCGGGACTACGACGACCTGCGGGCGCTGGACGACATGACGTTCATGCACCCGATGTACGCCGATGACGCGCGGATCTTCCTGCAGAACGGCGGTTTCCCGACCACCGCGCCGGCCCCGGACACCATGGAGTTCCGGCTGGACGTGGAGGCGCTGAAGGCGCGGTTCGCGTCGTGCAGCACCGAGAACCCACCGGACCCGCACCATGTGCTGGACGCCGAACTCGTCACCGCCTCCACCGAGTGGCAGGCCGAGATCAACGGCCAGAAGACGCAGCGCGACACCATCCTGGGCGCCGAGGCAGCCGCCAACGCCGACCTCCAGGTCGCCACCCAGGCCCTCGGCGAATCGCTGGGGCAGTCGATCATCGCCAGTCGCCTGGCGGACTGGCAGGCCTACTGGCTGAAGCAGACCCCGCAGAGTGCCGGTCTGGACTACCCAGACGCGAGTGTCTTTGCGAAAGTGAAGGCGGATATCGTCAAGGCGCAGGCGATGGCGCTGGGCGAGCTGTTCGTGGCGTCGCGGGCCGCGCAGGACGCGCGGGCGCAGGCCGCCAAGGCCGACACCGCCCAGCAGGCCGCGTACGCCATCGCCGACAACGCCGGGCAGCCGCGCGGCCGCGGCCTGCTCTACGGCCAGCAGGCCGCGCAGGTCACCAAGGCGTCCGCCGCCGCCGCGACCGCGGTCGCCAAGGCCACCGAGACCGCCTCCAACGCCACCCGCGCCTCGGCCGCCGACAGCAAGACCCAGATGGC
>NZ_FONG01000017.1 GCF_900112845.1 Actinacidiphila alni | reverse complement strand
GATCCGTATCTCGGTGGTCACCCGGATCGACGACGTCAAGTCCGCGGTGCAGGCCGTGCATTCGGCCTTCGGCCTGGACAGCGACAGCGACGAGGCCGTCGTGTACGGGGGCACCGGACGGTAAGTCCCGGACGGTGAGCGGCGGACGACAGGCGGCCGACCCCCGCACGGACCGGCGCGCGACGTGACAAAGTTGCTGGTCTGGACCACTTGAACTCCTGTGCCCCGCCGTTGGACACTTTGCTTTCCCTCGTCAGGAACCGACTGGCCCGAGGGCGCGTCTTTGGGGCATTGAGGAAGAGCTGGTACGCATGCGGATATGTGGCGCTCCGTCGAGCGACGTGCCGTGCGCGTACAACCCTGAGGGGGGGATGCGTGTCCAACAGTCGTGGCGGAGGCACTGGGTATCGAGACGGCGTTTGGGCGGCACGGGGCGATCGCACCCCCACGGCTGCCGCGACCGCATGCGCCTGGCGCGCTCTCTGGCGGCATTCCGGTGATCGCGCCCTGGCCGGTCACGCGGGTCACGACCACGACCGCGGACGGCGAGGACTCTGACACCGCGATGGCAGTAGGCACCACGGTCGACCACCTCACCGAGACCTACCGCGCCCACTACCGTTCACTGCTCGGCCTCGCCGCGCTGCTGCTGGACGACACGGCCTCCTGCGAGGACGTGGTCCAGGAGGCGTTCATCCGGGTGCACTCCGCCCGCAACCGGGTCCGCGACCCGGAGAAGACGCTGGCCTATCTGCGCCAGACCGTGGTCAACCTCTCCCGTTCCGCCCTGCGCCGCCGCATCCTCGGGCTGAAGCTGCTCTCCAAGCCGATGCCCGACATGGCCAGCGCGGAGGAGGGCGCGTACGAGATCCTGGAGCGCGACCAGCTCAAGGCCGCGATGCGTACGCTGCAACGCCGTCAGCGCGAGGTGCTCGTGCTGCGATACTTCGCCGACATGACGGAGGCGCAGGTCGCCGAGACGCTGGGGATTTCCCTGGGCTCGGTGAAAGCGTACGGTTCGCGAGGCATCGCGGCGCTGCGCGTCGCGATGGAGGCCACGGCATGAACACCCCCGCCACCCCCGACGACGCGCACGGTATGGAAGACCTGACCAAGAAGCCCGATCCCGACAGCCTCGGTGACCTCGAGAGCGCCGACGGCGCCGAGTGCACCGCCGAGGAGGAGGCGCTGCGCGCGCTGCTGCGCGACGCCGTCCAGAACATCGAGGCGTCGCCCGATGCGCTCGACCACCTGCGGCGCGCGATCCCGGCGCGCCGGCAGCACCGGCGGCAGGCGCTGGCGGGCGCGGCGGCGGCCGTGCTGCTGGCCGGCATGGCGGTGCCCGCGCTGATCCACGCGGCGGACGCCTCCGGCGGTACGACCGCGGCCCCGGCCAATGTCGCCAGCTCGCACGCGCCTTCGCCGGGCGAGGACGGCCACTCCAGCTACTGGGCCGGCGGGCCCACCGTCGGTCAGGCGCCCACCGCGACGGGCGGCACCGGTGGCGAGGAGACCAGCCCGGTCGGCGCCCCGCCGCCCGTGACCGCCACCCAGTCGGGCACGGTCGTGCCGACCGCGCCCGACTGCTCCAGCGTCCAGCTCGGCCAGGGCAGCAGCTCCGCCGACTCCCCGGACGCCACCGGCCGCGTCTACGGCTGGTTTCGCGTCGCCAACGTCTCCGGCATCCCCTGTACGGTGCCCGGCGGCGGGCAGGTGCAGGTCCTCGCGGAAGGCGCGGCCGACGCGTCCCGCATCCAGGTCGTCGGCCACACCCCGGGCGACCCGGCCGCCGGGCTGCCGGCCGTGAGCGACGGCCCGGTCGTGCTCGCTCCCGGCGACAGTTACGAGGTGCGGTTCGCCTGGGTCCCGGCGGGCGACGGGCCCGGCGGCTGTCCCGTCACCCCCACCACGCCCCCGACCACCCCGACGCCGACTGATACCGCGACGGTGCCCCCGGCCACCGGCGGCCCGACCGGCGGCTCGGGCTCGGGCCCCGACTCCGGCAGCGGGAGCGGCACCGGCAACGCGACCTCGCCGCAGCTCGGCACCGGTGACGCACCCACCAGCCCGCCGCCGGCCAGCGTCGAGCTGAACCACACCCCGGCCGCCGGCGCCCCCGTCGTGGACGGCCCGGTGATCCAGAACGCCTGCGCGGGCACCATCTACACCACCGCCCCCATTCCGGACAGCCCCTCCGGCTCCGGCTCCGACGGCGGTACGGGCTCCGACGCCGGTACGACGGCGGGCTCCGGCTCCTAGGGCGTGTCCGCAATATCGCGCCTGGCCGGCGGCGCCTGGCACGCACGCTCGCTGCGTTGTCGGGCTCGTCCGAGTAGGCCCACTACGAGGACGACCTCCCCCAGACTCCGTCCGGGGGTACCCCCACCGCCTTGCGATCGCACGCACCAGACACCGCCGGCCTCGCCCTGCGGGCGGACGCCGCGACTTTGCGGACACGCCCTAGGACGCGACCGGCCGGTGCGGGTCCGGCCGGTGCGGGTCCCCGGTTGTCGGGGCGCGGACGGCCCCCCGTACCGTGGTGGTGTGTACCGGTTCCTGCTCACCCCGCGCTGGCTCGCGGTCAGCGTCCTGTCGCTGCTGGCCGTGCCCTTCTGCGTGTTCATGGGCAGTTGGCAGCTGAGCCGGTTCGAGGTGCGGGTCGACTCGCACAAGACCGCCGAGCACGACCGGGGCAAGGCCGCGGCCGAGGCGGCCGTGCCGCTGGCGACGCTGCTGCCGGGGCCGCGCACCCAGGTGCCGGACGGCGCCTCCGGTCGGTCGGTCACGGCGACCGGCCGTTACGACACCGGCCACCAACTCCTGGTGCCCGACCGCACGCTCGACGGTCACGACGGCTACTACGTGCTGACCCCCCTCCGGGTCGGTGCGGACGGCACCGCGCTGCCCGTCGTCCGCGGCTGGCTGCCGGGCGACGCCTCCGACGCGGCGCGCAGCGGCGCCGTACCGGCCGCGCCGACCGGACAGGTCACCGTCACCGGCGCCCTGCAGTATCCGGAGAGCACCGGCACCGACGGTGTGAAGTCCGGTGCGCTGCCCTCCGGTCAGCTCGGCATGATCAGCGCCGCGTCGCTGGTCAATGTGCTGCCCTACCCCGTCTACAGCGGCTGGGTCACCGCGACCGACCCGGCCGCGCCGCTGAAGGCGGTGCCGCCGGCCGCGGCGCCCAACAGCGGCCTGGACATCAAGGCGTTCCAGAACCTCGGCTACACCGGCGAGTGGTTCGTCTTCGCCGCCTTCGTCGTCTTCATGTGGTTCCGGCTCGCCCGCCGCGAGGCCGAGATGCGCGCCGACGCGGCCCTCGGCCTCGTCCCCGACGAGGAGGCCCGTGACGACGAGGCGCCCGGCGACGGTGAGGCACCCGCGGGCGGGGAGGACGGCGACGGGGGAGACGGCGCCGCCGACCGGGCGGACGCGGCCGTTACCGCGTCCGCCGACGCCTAGCCCCCCGTACCCGTACCGCCGGTAAGAGGCCGGGGAGAGCTAGCCGCCCACGTGCTTGAGCGCGAAGGCCAGCTCCAGGCGGACCTGCTTGATCCGCTCCTCGACGACCAGTGAGCCGTGGCCCGCGTCGTAGCGGTACACCTCGTGCGGCTTGTCCAGCTGCCGCAGCCGCTCGACGTAGTTGTCGATCTGGCGTATCGGGCAGCGCGGGTCGTTCATGCCCGCGCTGATGTAGACCGGGGCGGCGACCCGTTCGACATAGGTGAGCGGGGACGACGCCTCGTAGCGGGCCGGGACCTCTTCGGGGGAGCCGCCGAAGAAGGTGCGGTCCAGCGACTTGAGCGCCTCCATCTCGTCGGCGTACGCGGCGACGTAGTCGGCGACCGGGACCGCCGCGATGCCGACCGTCCACGCCTCCGGCTGGGTGCCCAGGCCCAGCAGGGTCAGATAGCCGCCCCAGGAGCCGCCGGTGAGCACCAGCCGCTCCGGGTCGGCCAGGCCCGAGGAGACCGCCCACGCGCGGACCGCCGCGATGTCCTCCAGCTCGATCAGGCCGACGCGGTGCTTGAGCGCGTCCGTCCACTCCCGGCCGTAGCCGGTCGAGCCGCGGTAATTGACCCTGACCACCGCGAAGCCGTGGTCGACCCAGGCGGCCGGGCCGGCCGCGAAGGCGTCCGCGTCGTGCCAGGTCGGGCCGCCGTGGATCTCGAACACGGTCGGGAACGGCCCCTCGCCCGCCGGTTTCTGCACCAGCGCGTGGATCCGGCCCCCGGGCCCGTCCACCCACGCGTCCGTCACCGGCACGGACTCCGGCGCCCGCAGCCCCGGCGCCTCCAGGACGACCGCGCCGGTCGTGGACCGTACGGCGGGCGGGCGCTCCGCCGACGACCACAGATACTCCACCGTCCCGTCCGGCCGTGCGGTGGCGCCGCTGACCGAACCCGCGGGGGTGTCGAGCCTGGTCAGGGTGCCGGCCGCCAGGTCGTAGCGGAACATCTCGCTGCGGGCCCGGAAGTCGTGGACGACCAGCAGCGCGGAGCCGTCCGGATACCACTCGGCGTGCACGTCGCCGGGCAGGTCTATGGCGAGCGCGCTCTCCTCGCCGGTGGCGGTGTCCCAGATCATCGGCAGCCAGCGGCCGGACCGCTGGTGCCCGACCAGCAGCCGGGTGTCGCCGACGACGGGCGCGAAGCCCAGGCAGTCCAGGCCGAGTTCGACCCGGCCGCCGTCGGTGTCGTCCAGCTCGGCGACCGCCCGGCCGTCGGCGACCGACAGCACCCGCAGCGCGCTGTGCATCGCGTCGCCGTGCTCGGTGTGCTCGATCACGACGAGCGTGCCGTCCTCCGAGAGGTCACCGACGCTCGCGGACTCCTCGTGCCGGTAGACCTCCACCGGCTCGGCGTCCGGCCGCACCACGTACACCGACGTGCCCTCGTCGTCGGTGGAGCGGCCGACCACGGCAAGACCGTCGGGGCCGAGCGCGAGACCGGCCGGATAGGACGCCTCCAGGCCGGGCGCGGCCGGTACGTCCTCGCCGCCGTCGAAGGGCTGGCGCATCCATATGCCGAACTCGTCCCCGTCCGTGTCCGAGAACCACCACACCCACGCGCCGTCCCGGCTCAGCGTGCCGTCCGTCGTCCCGTTCGGCCGGTCGGTGACCTGCCGTCGCCCGCCCGTCGTGCGGTCCCACGCGTACAGCTCGTACGTCCCGGTCACGTTGGACACGAACAGGCTGCGGTGCGGGGCGTCCTCGGCCCACTCCGGCAGTCCCACCCGCGGCGCGCGAAAGCGCTTCTCCCACTCCGGCATGGACCCCGTCGGGGATCCGGTGATCTCGTTCATGCCCCCATGATGCTCTGCCCCGAGCACATTCGGGCACCCACCCTTCACAGCCTGTGGATAACTTCCCGCGCTTCCTCGCGCTTCCTCTCGCTTCCCCGCGCTTCCCGCGTCGGCGGTCACACCGTCGCCGAGCCCCGTACGACCACGACCGGGCAGGAGGCGTGCAGGGTCACGGTGTGGCTGACCGAGCCGAGCAGGGTGGCGCGGAAGGTGCCGTGGCCGCGGACGCCCACCACGATCAGGTCGGCGCCCTCGCCGCGGTCGAGGATGGTCTGCGCGGCGTTGCCGAGGACGGTGCGGCGGGTGACGGTCGCGGCCTGCTCGGGCGTGAGCGCCTTCTCGATCGCGTCGTCCAGTACCCGGGCCGTGGTGGCCTCCAGGTCGAAGTCCTCCGGCAGCGCGGGCAGCCCGCCCCAGCCGTAGGCCGACGGCATCTCCCAGGCGATCACCGCTTCCAGCACGGCGCCGGTCAGGGCCGCCTGGCGCACCGCCCAGCGCAGCGCCTGGAGAGACGGGTCGGAGCCGTCCACGCCGACCACGATCCGCCCGGACCCCGCCGCATCCGTAGCCGTAGCCGTGTCCGCCGCGTCCGCGTCCGGGGCCGTGCCCGTCTCCGCGTCCCGTGCCGCCTCGCTCATGGCCGCCACCCTTTCCTCGGCTCGCCGGCTGCCCGTCCCCACACCCTAGGCGCGAAGGACGAACGCCGCATGACGGGCCAATCCGGGCGCTGTCACTGTGCTGGACGTCGGCGCGGACGGTACGAAGGCGCTCTGACGGCGTGATCCGTGTCTACGTCACCAGGTGGCGGCGGACGATGGCGTTGAACGTGTGCGCCCACCAGGTGAGTTCGGCCGGATTGCGGCTGCTGACGCGGCCGGTGTGGACGGTGCCGTCGGTGAGGACGACGGCGACGCGGAAGACGGATTCGCCGGGCGCGACATCGCATTCTGCGATGTCGACCAGCGGCCAGGGGAATTCGGTGGTGCGGCCGTTGAGGCCGAGCGAGATGCCGTAGTCGTCGGCGAGCACGGCGTTCTTGCGGTCCATCGCGAGGAAGTCCTGCTCCTCGTCCGGCGGCGCCGGCACCGCCGGCCCCTGCGCGTTCGGATACGCCGGATACGCCGGATACGCCGAGGCCAGCGCGGGCGACGGCGGGACCACCGGCCACGGAACGGCCGGCGCGTACGAGGGCGGCGGTGGTACGGCTGGCGCCTCCTCCTCGGCCGGCGCCGCCTCCGCCTCCTCCTCACCCGCGTCGCCGAACCAGTCCAGGAGCTGATCGGTGCTCGGGCGCCGTTCCGCTTCCTTGGCGAGGCACGCGGCGACCATCGGGCGGATCGCCTCGGGTACGGCCGAGACGTCGGCGTCGTGGTGCACCGAGCGGTACATCAGGGCGACCGGGGTGCCGCCGCCGAAGGCGCTGCCGCCCGCGGCGGCCACCAGGACGGCGCCGAGCGCGAAGACGTCGGCGGCGCCGGTCACATCGCGGCCCTCGGCCTGTTCGGGGGCGAGGAAACCGGGGGTGCCGAAAGCCGTTCCCGTGGTGGTGATGCGGGTGTTCTCGACGGCCCGCGAGATACCGAAGTCCAGCACCCGGGGCCCGTCGGCGGCCATGATGATGTTGCCGGGTTTGAGATCGCGGTGCACCAGACCGCAGCGGTGGACCGCCTCCAGCGCCTCGGCCAGGGCGGCGCCCAGCGCGCGCAGCCGCTTCTCGTCCATCGGGCCCTCGGTGGCCAGCAGCCGCGAGAGCGTCGGACCCTCCACATAGGCGGTGGCCAGCCACGGCGACTCGGCGTCCGGATCGGCGTCCACCACAGGGGCGGTGTGGAAACCGCCCACCAGGCGGGCGGCGGCGACCTCGGCGCGGAAGCGGTCCCGGAAGCTGGGGTCCGACGCCAGTTCCGGGCGGGCGACCTTCACCGCGACATGGCGTCCGCCGCGGGACCGGGCGAGGTAGACGACGCCCATGCCGCCTTCCCCCAGTTTGCGCACGACGGCGTAGCTGCCGATCCGTTCCACTCCGGCTCCCCTGGACACCCGGTACCCCCCCGCCCCCGCGGGACCGGTTGACCAGTATGGCCCGTCCCGGGCCGACGAGGTCGGTCCGGGACGGGCCGGTGGACGGGGAAGTGCGGCTCCGGGTCCCTTACTTGCCGACTACTTGCCGCCTACTTGCCGAGCAGGCCCCGCACCGCCGCGCGGTCGACGTTCGTCAGCGCGCGGACGAGCGCCGGGGTGAGGAAGACGATGACCAGGCCGAGGGCGGAGGCGCCGGCGATCTGGAAGGGGGAGGAGAGGTAGAAGGAGTGGTGCACGCCGCCGGAGGTGTAGTCGTACAGGCGGTAGCCGGGCCAGCCGACGTAGTGCGGGAAGACCCAGGAGTAGGCGGGCAGCAGGGCGACCGTCCAGCCGGTGACCAGGAAGGTCAGCGACAGCACGAAGCTCAGGACGCGCCAGGGGAACATCACGGTGTGGAAGAGCAGCGCCTTCCAGCCGGCGGTGTCGCCGAGGCGGGCGGTCAGCGCGGCCCAGCGGCCGGGGGTACGGGGCGCGGGGACGGGACCCGGAGCGCCGACGTCGAGGCCGAGCAGGCCGCGGGTGCGGCCCCGTTCCGCGCTGCCGAGACCGCGAGCGCCGGCCAGGGCCGCGGCCAGCACCGGCACACCCAGCGCGGTGAGCACCAGGGCCGCGCCGAGCATGGACATCGTGACGGCGAAGGTGAAGCCGGCGATCGCGACCGGCAGCGACGTCAGGGTGTAGCCGATCTCGCGGAAGGCCGCACCGGAGAAGGGCGCGCGCCAGAAGCCCGGCCGGTCGTCCGTACGGGGGCGCGTACGGCCGGGAGCGCGGCCGGCGGTGGCGTACGCCGGGTGCCCGGGTCCTGCGGCGCCGGGCAGCAGACCGGGTGCCGTGGTGCGCTGCCCGGCCTGCGGGAGGGTGCTGGCGGTCATGGCTGGCCTCGAATCATCGCGGTGGGGACCGTTCCGTCCTGATGACTCCACGATCCCGCCCGGCACCCCCTCGGCGGCATCCGGCAGCCCGGCCGGTCGGGGGTGGGGGCAGCCCTACCCCCTGCCATTCTTGAACGGTGTTCGAAACAGGTGAAGGACAGAGGCCGCGTGCCGGGCAAGCCGGTACGCCGGAGGCCGCCCCGCCCGTGGTCATGAGCGGGACGCCGGGCTCCTTCGCCCGCAGTGTGCTCACCGACCGCCACCCGGTGCTGCTGCGGCAGGTCGCGGACGGCCACCCGTACCCGCCGGACGTACGGCGGGCGCTCGACGCGCTCGCCGAGGAGACGGCGGCGCCCGCTGCGGCCGACGCGACGGACGGCCCGTCGATGGGCCCGCTCCCGACCGGCGCCGCCTTCCCCGACCGCGAGCTGTGGGAACGGTGGGGCGTCGCACACTATGTGGGCCGCAAGTCGTGGTACGACGTGCCCTTCCTGTGGGCGGAGAACTGGTTCTACCGCAGGCTGCTCGCGGCGGTCGGCTGGTTCGGCCCCGGGCCCTGGCAGGGCGTCGACCCCTTCGCGCCGGTCAAGCGCGCCGAACTGGCCGGCGCCGAGGTCGCCGCGGAACTGGCCGCCCTGGACGGGCTCGACGCCCTCGCCCCCGGCGAGCGGGACCAGGCACTCCTGCGGGCCGCCCTCTGGGGCAACCGCGCCGACCTCGGCTTCCGCCTCACCGCCGACGCCGGCACCACCCCGGACAGCGCAGCCTCAGCCGTCCTCGCCGACGACAGCCCCGCCCTCTGGCGCCACCTCGCCGCCGCCCCGCCCGGCACCGCCGCCGTCCACCTGATCGCCGACAACGCCGGTCGCGAGCTGATCCCCGACCTGATCCTGCTCGACCACCTCCTGAACACCGGCCGCGCCGCGACCGCCGTGCTGCACGTCAAGCCCTACCCGTACTTCGTCTCCGACGCGACGACCGCCGACGTCCTGGAGTGCGTGCGCCGGATCGGGCGGGCGCCGGGGCGGGCCGGGGAGACGGGCGTACGGCTGCGGGAGGCGCTGGGCGACGGCCGGCTGGCTATCCGTACGCACCCGTTCTTCTGCGCGCCGCTGCCGTACGCCGCCATGCCCGGCGATCTGCGGGCCGAACTGGGCGGCGCCACCGTGACCTTGCTCAAGGGGGACCTCAACTACCGCCGCCTGGTGGGTGACCGGTGGTGGCCGCCGACCTCCGGATTCGCCGCGGCCACCGCGTACTTCCCCGGCCCGCTCGCCGCCCTGCGCACCCTCAAGTCCGACGTGGTGGTCGGCCTGGACGCGGCGACGGTCGCCGGGCTCGACGCCGACAGCCGCACGACGGGGACGAGTTGGCGGACGAGCGGCACGTACGCCGTCGTCCAGACCCGCACCTGAGAGCCGTGCCCAATGCTGTGCCCAATGCCGTACCGGCGACCCGTATCGGCGACCCGTACCGGCGGGCGACCGCACCCTCTAGGCTGCAACGGCCGTAAACGGTTGATCAGTTGATACGACGTGGCAGACGAAGGGCGGACAGGGCGATGGGTGTGGCGATCCGGAGGGCCGGGGCGGACGACCGGGAGGTCGTGGTCGGGCTGCTGGACAGGGTGTTCAGGAACGACCCGGTGAGCAGCTGGGTCTTCCCCGACCCGGACCACCGGCTGCGCAAGCACCCCGACCTGATGGGCGCCTTCGCCGACCAAGTGTTCGCCGAGGGCTGGATCGACATGACCGAGGACGGCAAGTCGGTCGCCCTGTGGCTGTCGATGCCCGCGGCCGGGGACGCGTCCGGTGACGCCGCCGACGCGCACGGCGGGGACGACGACCCCGCCGCATTCCGCGAGGCGGTCGACCCGGCCAACGAGCGCGTCGAGCAGATCGCCCGCATCATGGGCGAGAACCACCCCACCGACCGCGCCCACGCCTACCTCCTGCTGATCGCCGTGGACGCCGAAGTCCAGGGCCAGAGCCGCGGCACCGAGTTGATCTCCGCCGTCCTCGAACGCTGCGACCGCGAGGGCCTGGCCGCCTATCTGGAGGCGAGCAGCGAGCGCAGCCGCGGCCTGTACGAGCGGCTCGGCTACGTCTTCACCGGCCGCACCCTCGACCTCCCGGACGGCCCCCACATGTGGCCCATGTGGCGCGACCCGCAGACCCGTACCGCCTGAAACGCCTTGCCCGCGGCGCTCGTTGTCCGGGCGGCGCCCGGGTCTCACGCCGGTCGGAACCGGGGCTGTCCGTACCGATGTCCCTCCTGGGGAGAGCAGTTGCCGCGGGGCGGCCGTCGAGGGGGCGGCCGCCCCGTTTCGTGGGTAAGGAACGGTTGGCGGAAGCGGCGGACGGGCGGTGGGGGATGGGGCGATGACGGACACGGAGTCGGGTACCGGTACGGGAGTGGGCGCGGCCGGGCTGGCGGAGCGACGCGGCTTCGGCGAGGCCCACTTCCACCAGGCGCTGGGCGGGGGAGACGTCGGTTGCGTTGGCTTCGGCGTGGGCGCCGTGCTGCTGATCCCGGGCATCGGCATCCTCATCGGCCCGTACGGTCCGGCCGCGACGTCGGTCGCGATCGCCCTGCTGGTGCTCGCCGTTCTGCTCCCGGTCGCGGCCCTGCGCTACGAGGCGCACCGCGACGGCCGTATCCCGCGACTGCACGTTTACGACGGCGGCATCGTCCTCACCGGCGCGGCCGGTGCCACCGCCCACGCGTGGCGGGACCTGCGCCTCACCGAGCGCTCCCACACGGCGACCTACGGGCAGGGCGGTTCGCAGCGGCGCGTGGAGCGCCTCGAACTGCGCGACGGCGACGGCCGGTTGCTGTGCTCCACCGGGGCCCTGGACCAGAAGGCCGTGATCCTGCGGCTCGCGCAGGCGGGCGGCGCGCGGCTGCCGTAACGGCGCGGCGGGCGTGAACGCGGCGATTCGTCGTACAGACGTACAGACGTACAGACGTACAGACGTACGGCGCAGGTCCGCGGACCGCACGGGTCCGGTGACGGACTCGCAACAGCCTTGCCCCGTACGGCGCGCCCGGCGCACGGTGCCCGGTAGTCTCACTGCCGCCATGGGCACCTACGGGGACGAGGACATTCAGCGATGAGCAGCACGGCAGATCCCGGATCGGTTTTCCAGCCGCTCGAAGCGGACGACCCGGCCTCGGTCGGCACGTACCGGCTGGCGGCGCGGCTCGGTTCCGGCGGCATGGGCAAGGTGTACCTGTCGTACACGCCCGCCGGACGCCCGGTCGCGATCAAGGTGATCAGGCCCGAATTCGCCGAGGACGCGGAATTCCGGCGCCGGTTCCGGCAGGAGGTGACGGCCGCGGCGCGCGTGCACGGCCTGCACACCGCGCCGGTCATCGACAGCGACGCGGACGGCGCGCGGCCGTGGCTGGCCACCGCCTTCGTCCCCGGGCCGACCGTCGCGGCGGCCGTCTCCGAGCACGGGCCGCTGCCGGTGCCGACCGTCCTGCTGCTCGTCGCGGGCATCGCGGAGGCGCTGCAGTCCGTGCACGCGGCCGGCATCGTGCACCGCGACCTGAAGCCGTCCAACGTCCTGCTGGCCGCCGACGGCCCGCGCGTCATCGACTTCGGCATCGCGCGCGCCGCCGACGCCACCTCGCTCACCGACAGCGGCCTGACCATCGGCACGCCCGCCTTCATGTCGCCGGAGCAGGCCGCGGGCCGTACCGTCACCGAGGCCACCGACGTCTTCGCGCTCGGCCAGGTCGCCGCCTATGCCGCGACCGGCGGGCCCGCGTACGGCGACGGGCCCTCGCACGCCGTGCTCTACCGCATCGTGCACGAGGAGCCGGACCTGTCCGCGCTCCCGGCCGAACTGCGCACCCTCGTCATGCGCTGCCTCGCCAAGGACCCCGGGCTGCGGCCCTCGCTGTCCGAGGTCGTGTCGATGTGCCAGGCGGCCGCCGACCAGACCCAGCTCGTACGGCCCGAGCAGTGGCTGCCGGTCGCGGTCGCCGCGGCGATCCCCGAGCGGCACGCGGCGCCGACGTACAACCCGCCCACCCCGGGCGCGGCCACCACCCCGGACACCCCGCCGGTCGGGGCGCCGCCCGCGTACACGCCGACCGCGCACAGCGCGACCCCGCCGCCGGCCCACCCGCCGACGCAGCCCGCGCCGACGGCGCCGCCGACCGGGCAGCCGCCCGCCCAGCCGCCGACCCACGCGGCGGCGACCCAGGCCGCCCCGACCCCGCCGCCCGTCGCCCGGCCTCAGCCCGCGCAGCCGCCCGCCGCGCCGCAGCCGCCGACGCAGGCCGCGTACCACCAGACCCCGCCGCCGCAGCACGGCTTCGCCCAGGGCCCGGCGCCCACCGGGCCGCAGCCGCAGTACGGCTACCCGCACCAGCAGGTCCCGCCGGGCGCGCGCCCGTACGGCGGCCCGGCCGGTCCGATGGGGCCCGGCGGCCCCGGTGGCCCGCACACCATGGCGCCGCGCGGCCCGCTGCCGCTGCCGCCCAAGAAGAAGAACAAGGGCCTGATCGTGCTGGCCGTGATCGGCGCCCTCGTCGTCCTCGGCATCGCGTCCACCGTCATCCGGGCCGTCGGCGGCTCCTCCGACAAGGACAACAGCGCTTCCAGCGGCAGCAGTTCGAGCAGCGGCACCTCAGGCAAGGACACCGGCGACGACTCCTCGCAGAAGCCCACCGCCACCCGGAAGGCGTCCCCGCCCAAGGTCGAGTCGCACCCGAACGTGCAGCTGCCCGCCTCCTTCCACATCAGCTACTCCGACCAGACCCTCCAGCCGCGCGAGGGGGCGGACGACGACCTCTGGTACTACTGCGACGGCGGTGGCGGCAACTGCGTCTTCCGCTCCTACGAGACCAACATGGTGCTGCTCAACACCGGTGAGAAGGGCTCGCTCGACACCTGCCTGGGCGACACCCGCTACACCCACGAGATCGAGCAGGCCCGCCTCTCGCAGGGCTCGCAGATCTGCGCCCGCACCTCGTCCGGCTCTGTCGCCCTGATCACCTTCAAGAAGGCGTCCGCCGCCTCCGACCCCAGCACCAATGTCGTGCTCGACATCGACATCTGGCGCAACGCGATCCCGGCGGAGAATTCCTGACCTCCCGGGGCCTGTTCGTTACGCGGCGGCCGTCGCCCGTATCGCCTCGCGCATGAGGCGCCGGGGCAGCGCGGAGCGCGCGGACCTGGCGGGGGTCGGAGAGCGCATCGGCCGCCGGAGCCGGCCGGTTGCCGCTGTGGCGGACGACGACGAGGTGGCCCGCGTGGTCAGGATGCCGGTCGGGGGCCAGGAACGCCGGGTGGGCGGCGAGCGGTTCGACGACGGCGCGGACGGCCGCGTCGAACGCGGCGCCCCTCCCCGTACGTTCTCCCCCCGTGCCGTCCACTCCACCACAGGGGTCCGACAACGGCCGCCGCCGCTACTCCGGGCGGCCCCCGAAGTCCCAGTTGTGGACCTCGACGTCGGCGTACCGGTCCGCGGTCAGCACGGCGCGCGCCGCCCGCGCGTCCTCGGCGGCGAGGATCGCGGCGGTGCCGAGCCAGGCCGTGCCGTCGTCCGAGAGCAGCGGGCCGTACGCGATCATGTCGGCGTCCGGGGCGGACGGTTCGGGGTCGGCGGCACCGGCGGGGTCGCCCGCCTCGGCGAGGCCGAGGACGAGGAAGCGCCGGCCGGCCTCGGGGTCGCCCGGGAACTGCCACATGGTGCGGCCGAGGACGTTGCGCCAGCGGCGCACGAGGACGTCGCGGTAGACGCCCGCCTGGTAGGTGGGCTCGTCGAAGGCGAAGGCGCGTGCCGCGGCGGGCCCCGGCAGGTCGGCGATGTGGATGCTGCCGGTGGGGGTGTCCAGGTCATCGGCGAGCGTCGGACCGCGGGCGATCAGCTCCGCGGCGAAGCGGTCCATGTAGGACCAGTGTTCCTCGATCATCTCCGCCCGCAGGCGGAAGGAGCCGGGCCGGTCGCGGTGGTAGCAGAGGAATTCCATGACCCCCACAGTGGCCGAACGCTCCGGGCCGGGGCGAGGGGTTTCCCGGGGCGCCGGGTACGGGGTGCGCCGGGTGCCGAGTACGGGGTGCGTTGGGGAAACCCGGGCGTCCGGTACGGGGTGCCCGACCACGGCCCGCCGCCGCTGACTTAGAGTGCTGCGGTCACTGCCCGTCGTCCCCCTGTCACTCCGGTGACCGGGCAAGGACCGACAAGGACCGACAAGGACCAGAAGGACCAACAGACCATGCCGACCGAGACGTTCGAGTTCCAGGTGGAAGCGCGCCGGCTTCTGCAGATGATGATCCACTCGATCTACTCCAACAAGGACGTGTTCCTGCGTGAACTCGTCTCCAACGCCTCCGACGCGCTCGACAAGCTGCGCCTGGAGGCGCTCCGCGACGACACCCTCGGCGCGGACGTGTCCGATCTGCACATCGGCCTCGAAACCGACCCGGAGGCCAGGACGTTGACCGTCCGGGACAACGGGATCGGCATGTCGCGCGACGAGGTGGTCGCGCTGATCGGCACGATCGCCAACTCGGGCACCGCGGACTTCCTGAAGCAGCTGAAGGACACGGACAAGGGCGACGCCAATGGCACCGGTGCCGATGGCCTGATCGGGCAGTTCGGCGTCGGCTTCTACTCCAGCTTCATGGTCGCCGACGAGGTGACGCTGCTGACCCGGCGCGCGGGCGAGACCGAAGGCACCCGCTGGACGTCGAGCGGCGAGGGCACGTACACCGTGGAGACCGTCCCGGACGCCCCGCAGGGCACCTCGATCGTGCTGCGGCTCAAGCCGGAGGACGCCGAGGACCAGCTGCACGACTACACCTCGCCGTGGAAGCTCCGCGAAATCGTCAAGCGCTACTCGGACTTCATCACCTGGCCGATCAGGATGGTGCCGCCGTCGAAGGACGCGGAGGACGGCGCTGAGGACGGCGAAGAGTCGGCCGCTCCCGAGGCCGCCCCCGAACCGGAGACCCTCAACTCGATGAAGGCCCTGTGGGCCCGCTCGCGCGACGAGGTGAGCGACGACGAGTACCACGAGCTGTACAAGCACATCAGCCACGACTGGACCGACCCGCTGGAGACCATCCGCCTCCAGGCGGAAGGCACCTTCGAGTACCAGGCGCTGCTCTTCATCCCGGCCCGCGCCCCGCAGGACCTGTTCATGCGCGACTACAAGCGCGGCATCCAGCTCTATGTGAAGCGCGTCTTCATCATGGACGACTGCGAGGAGCTGATGCCGCCGTATCTGCGCTTCGTCAAGGGCGTGGTGGACGCCCAGGACCTCTCGCTCAACGTCTCCCGCGAGATCCTCCAGCAGGACCGGCAGATCCAGCTCATGCACCGGCGGCTGGCGAAGAAGGTGCTGGCGACGGTCAAGGACCTGCAGGCGGCGGAGGACGGCACCCGATACGCCACCTTCTGGCGGGAGTTCGGCCGCGTCGTGAAGGAGGGGCTGCTGAGCGACATGGAGAACCGGGAGACGATCCTCGGTGTCTCGTCGTTCGCCACGACCCACGAAGCGGAGGACGGCAAGGAGCAACTCACCACGCTCGCGCAGTACGTGGAGCGGATGAAGGACGGCCAGGAGCACATCTTCTACCTCACCGGCGAGTCCCGGCAGGCGATCGAGAACTCCCCGCACATGGAGGCGTTCCGGGCCCGCGGCATCGAAGTGCTGCTGCTCACCGACCCCGTCGACGAGGTGTGGGTCGACACGGCGCCGGAATTCGCGGGCAAGCAGTTCCGCTCGGTCGCCAAGGGCGAGGTCGATCTCGGTACGGCGGAGGAGCGGGAGGAGGCGCGCGCCGAGCGCGAGAAGAAGCAGGAGGAGTACGCGGACCTGCTGACCTGGATGACCGAACGCCTCGGCGAGCACGTCAAGGACGTACGGCTGTCCTCGCGGCTGACCGTCTCGCCCGCCTGCGTCGTCTCCGACACCGACGACGTCACGCCGGCCCTGGAGAACCTCTACCGCGCAATGGGCCAGGAGATCCCGCACACCAAGCGGATCCTCGAACTCAACCCGGGCCACCCGCTGGTGGCGGGTCTGCGGCGCGGCCACGCCGAGCGCCCGGACGACGCGGCCCTCGCCGAGACCGCCGAACTCCTGCACGACCTGGCCCTGTTGGCCGAGGGCGGCGAGCCGTCCGACCCGGCCCGCTTCGTGACGCTGGTCGCGGACCGGCTCGAACGGACGCTGTGACGGCGCGAGTTCGGGCGGACGGCGGGTGACCCGAGGCGTACGCGTACCCGTACCCGTGCACACGCGGTACGCGTACGCCTCACGCGTGCGGTGTCGCAGGCACCGCCTGGGCCGCCGTCCAGCGGTCCATCCGTTCCCACTGCCCGAGCAGCCACTCGCTGCGCGCCGCGTCCCCCGCAGGGATCTCCGCGGCCGGTACCCGCCACCAGTGCACCCGTACCGGTCCCCGGAAGGGGAGGAAGGACCAGGCGGCGCGCGGCGAGGCGATGACGTCGAGTCCGGCATGGCCGACGAAGACCACGTCCGCCGTGGGCGCCGCGGCCAGTATCGCGAGGCTCCCGGCGTCCCGCGGCGGCAGGACGTACCGCAGCCGGGCGGCGCGGGCCGCCCGCCGGTACTGGCCGAGGCGCCGCAGCGCGGCGACGGCACGACGGTGCCGGTGCGGGGTGAAGTTGCCGCCCTCGGGGAAGATCACCAGCGCGTCCCGGGGCCGCAGGCCCGCGGCGAGCGCCCCGATTGCGTTCTCCGCGGTGCCGTCGGCCGGAGGGAGGAAGCAGTGCGGCACCCGGCCGAGCAGCACATCGAGGCACGGATCGGCCCGCAGCACTCCCTTCAGCACGGTGTGCGGCAGCAGCCCCGCCTCGGTGAGCAGGAGTTGCAGCAGCAGGAAGGAGTCGCCGAGCCCCGCGTGCCGGACGAAGACCACCAGCGGTGTGTCCGGTGCCGACGTCCGTACGGCCGTGGGCGGTGCCGGAGTTGTCTCCACCCGCAGCCGGAACAGCCGCTCGGCGGACCCGCGCAGCACGGCCAACAGGCGTGCGAGCAGGGCGAATGCCTCGGCGGCCCGGCGTTCCCGCGTCGCGCGCGGGGCGCGCAGGAAGAGCGCGGTCGCGGCCAGCAGTCCGGACAGGTCCACCAGCAGGTAGACGAGGACGAAGCACGCCATGCGGCTCGGCCGCCACGGCCCGCGCGACGGGAGCGAGACGGGTGCGCCGAGCACGGTCACCGCGATCAACACGGCTGCTACGGCCGGTATCAGGGCGAGGAGGAGCGCGGTGGTGACGGTCCGCCGGGCGGCGGTGAGCAGGGCGGTGCCGGGCCGCGCGGCCCTGGACGCGGCGGGTCGGCCGGCTGGGGCGGCGCCGACCGGGCGGGATTCGTAGACCGGGGCGGCGTCGGAGCCCCCCGAGGCGTCCGGGTCGCCCGACGCGCCCGGCAGGAGGCGGCTCACTCCGGACCGCCCGGCGTCGTGCCCGCACCGTCCGCTGCCGCCAACTCCCGTTCCAGGTAACGGGACGAGGCCGCGTACGCCCGCTCGATGCGTGCCGCCGTCTGGCCGAAGGCCCGGTGCCGCAACTGCTTCAGCGTGCCGCCCTCGTCGGCCGGTCCCGCGCCCGTCGGCAGCACCCGTACGGTGACGTGCGGGGGCAGGTCGGCCATGTCGCGGGCGAAACGGTGCCTGCGGGCGATCTCGAACGCGACGGTGGCGACGTCCCAGGGCAACTTCGGTGGCGTCAGCGGCCGTTCGACCCGGCCGACCTGCAACACGTAGATCTCGCGGGCCCCGAGGGCGACCGCCCGGCCCACCGGGATGCTGTTGACCAGCCCGCCGTCCACGAAGTGCTCGCCGCCGATCGCGACCGGCGGCAGCAGCCCCGGCACGGCCGACGAGGCGAGTACCGCCTCCACCAAGGGGCCCCGGTCGAACCAGCGCTCGGCGGCACGTTCGATGTTCGCGGCCACGCACTGGTAGGGGACCGCCAACTCCTCGATACGGTCGGCCGGTACGTGCTCGCGCAGCAGGCCGGAGAGCGCCGTCGGGGTGTAGAGGTGGGTGCGGCTGCGCACCGCGGTGGACACCCGCCCGAACAGCGAACCGGTGAACACACCCGCCCGGCCGAGTCCCGTCCACAGCTCGATCAGCCGAGCGACGGCGGTCTGCGACGGTTCGGCCGCGACCGCCGCTCCGTTGATCGCCCCGACCGATGTTCCCAGTACAAGACCCGGCGTGACGCCCGCGGCGAACAGCGCCTTGAGCATGCCGACTTCGTGCGCTCCCAGGGCTCCGCCGCCGCCCAACACGAAGGCCGGGCCGACGCCGGTGCCGACGCCGACTCCGGTGCCGTCCGGCCGCGGCTCCACCGTTGGCTCCGTTGGCTCCATGCCGGTCGCGTGCCCGGCCGCCGTACGTCCAAGCACGGCGTACGGTCACGGCGCACGGTCACGGTGTACGGCCGGCCTACGTCGTACGGCTGGGCAACGTCGTACGGCCGCAACGTCCTACGGCCGGGCGATGAGACGTCAACCGCCTTACCGGGGAATCCAGTCGGTGTATCCCGGCGGGTAGTCGTAGCCGGGCCGGCCGACGTCCGCGCTCGTACGGAAGGCGGTGCCGTCGTTGTCGATCCGGACGGTGCCGTGGCGGTCGCCGCTCGACCAGTCGAGGGAGAGGTCCCAGCGGACGTCGTGCGCCGCGGTGTGGGCGTTGATGTAGAAGACCTCGGGGTCGGACTCGCTGACCTTGTACGGGAAATCCCGCTGCCCGCCCTTCGCGGCGACGACGGGACTGCCCCGGTCGAGGTCGATGTCGAACGACTTGGTGTCGACGCCGCCCCCGCAGCCGCTGCCCATCGAGTAGTCGTTCCAGGCGAGCGGCGCGTCCTTGGCCGTGACGCGTACGTGCAGCGCCTCCAGCACCACCGTGTCCGCGCCGGTGCCCTGCACGGTGAGCGCGACCCGCTGCTCGTCCGAGGACACCGCCGCGTACGCCGCCGCCCAGCGCGGCGCGTCCTGCTCGCTCGCCGGCGGCCCCATCTGCGCGGGCTCCTTGTCCACCAGGAAGTGCTGGCTGCACGCGTCCTCGTAGACGTACGGCCGGACGCCGACGGTGATCGGCGTGCCGGTGCCGGTGTCGCTCCGGCCGGTGTGGGTGGGCGTGCCCGCGGGCGGCGCGGCCGGCTTCGTACGCGGGGTGCCCGGCGCCGATGTGGACGGCGCCGGGTCCGCGGTGCCGCTCGCGCTCGCCGGGGGCGGGGTGGCGGTACGGGGGCCCGGTCCTGTGGTCGCGGTGGCGCCGACCGCCTGCTGGTCCCCGCCGCCGTCCCCGCTCCACGGGTGCTGCGCGACGAGGACGGTCGCGCCCACGACGGCCGCGACGGCGACGGCGGCGATCAGTGCCGTACGGCGGCGGCGCGGGGGACCGCCGGGGGAGGCGGGCGGGGCGGGAGGGAGGCGGACGACGACGGGTTCCGCCGTGTCGGCGGCCCGGGCCGAGGCGGGCGCGGGCTCGGGCTCGTCGGTCGCGGTGTGGTCCGGGACGTCTGCGGCCTCCGGAACGTCCCCGGCCTCCCCGACTTCCGCGATCCGCTCCTCCGCCTTGGCGCCGCGTGCCGCGTCCGCCAGGATCCAGCGGCGGTGCAGCTCGACCAGTTCCGGCGGCGTCGCACGGCAGACGCGGGCGAGGCGTTCCACGGGCGCGTAGTCGTTCGGTACGGCCGTGCCGTTGCAGTAGCGGTGCAGCGTGGACGTACTCGTGTGCAGCCGTTTGGCGAGCGTGCCGTAACTCAGCCCCGAGCGGTCCTTCAGCTCCCGCAGCAGCGTCGCGAACTCCTCGGTCGCCCGCGGCCCCGCTTCCCCTGACACCCGTTCCTCCGTTCCACGGCGTCCCGTTCCGGCGTTCCAGGGGCACCGTGTTCCCCCTGGTCAGAGCGTGTTTCGGCGTTCCCGCGTCCCTTGTTGCCCGCCGGGCATGGCGGGCGGGACGGATCACGGCACAAGCTCCGGTCATCCAAGCATCGCACTGACCGCAGCAGCCGAGAACCGAGCACGACCGAGAGATGGGGTCCGCCACATGTCCACCACACGCACCTCCCGCAGCCGCACCCGTACCGGTGTCCGCCTCGCCGGCGCCGCCGCGTCCGCCGCACTCGCCGCCCTCGCGCTGACCGCGTGCGGTGGCGGTTCCGGCGACGGTACGGACAAGGCCGCGGCCGACATCTCCGCGACGACTCCGACCTCCCCCGCCTCCCCGACGAAGGCGCCCGCGCCGCAGCCGTCCGCCACGACGGCGAAGCCCGCACCGGCCCCGGCCTCCGCGTCGAAGAAGCCGCCGACCCGGAGCGGCGCGCCCTCGAAAGCCCCGGCCCCCGCGAACAAGCCGGTCACCTGCGACGGCTCCAACACCAAGACCGTCGCCGCCCCGATCGCCCGCCCCGTCAACCACCTGCTGCTCACCGTCACCAACACCGGCAGCCGCACCTGCTACCTCTACGCCTACCCGGCCCTGCGCTTCGGCGAGGCCCAGGCCGTCCCGCCGGCCATCGAGGACTCCCACCCCCAGGCGGTCGTCACCCTCAACCCGGGCGAGTCCGGCTACGCCTCCGTCCGCCTCTCCGCCGCCGACGGCACCGGCACCCACGGCTACACCGAGCACTCCCTCATCGTCCACTTCTACGACCGCTCCCTCTCCACCAGCACCCCCAGCCCGGCCCAGCCCCCGCTCCCCGCCAAGGGCGTCCACGTCGACGACTCCCTCACCACCACGTACTGGCAGCAGTCCCTCAGCGACGCCCTGACCTGGTGACCCCACCCGCCCCGCTCGCGCCCCCACGGGGAAGGGGCGCGAGCGCTGCGGAATACTCCTGCCCATGGCCGTGACCCAGCAGCTCGCCCGCGTCACCGCCGCCTATGTCGCGGCCTGCCGCCGGGCGGCCGGGACGGCGCCCGACGGCGACCACGGCTGGGACCCGCCGTCGCGGCGGACGACTGAGCCGGGAACGGGGAGAAGAGAAGCGACCATGTCCGGCACCTACGACGAGCTGCCCGGGTTCGAGCACGTCCTCCTGGAGGACAGCTATGTGCTGGACATCGAGGCCCGCCCCGGCGTGCTGACGCTGCGCCTGGACCTGCTGCTCCTGCCCGGCCACCCCGAACACCGCCCCCCGCGGCCGGGCGAGCGGGCCTGCTTCCGTACGGCCACCCTCGTCTTCCGCGACGTCCGCGACCTGCACTGGACCGGCCAGGGAAGACCCCCCTCCCGCGACCCGGACGGCACCCCCGACCACGGCTGCGTCGACGCCCTGACCCGCACGGACGCCGACGCCTACCGCCTGGAAGGCGACTGGGGCGCAATCACAGTCGCGTCGACGCCCCCGGCCCTGCTGATCCACCCCGACCTCGCCTAGCCCGTCGGCCGGGGCGTATGAGCGTGCGACGACGGAGGCCGAACCGCCCGATCCGCGGCGACAGAGGGCATGATCCCGAGGCCGGTGACCAGCGGGCTCCACGGCTGAGGCCCGGCCTCGACGACCCGGATCCACGTGCCGTGTTCCTCCGTACGCCGTCCCTCGTCGCCAGCAGCTCGGGCGTGACCGTCACCGCGAACAGACCGCCGTCCGCGCCGATGTCCTTCAGTTCTCCGGCGACGCGTGCGGGCGCCATCGGGGTCGCGATGCTGAAGCTTGTGGGAAACAGCCACGGCAGATCCGATGCTGCCGCACCGGCCGGTGACCTGTTACCTGTGACCGCCGCGCCCGACCGATGAGTTTCGGGCGCCCCCGGGGTCAGTACTCCCGGAAGCACACCCGACCCTCCCGGAGGGACCATGTCCGCAACAGGAACGAGCGCCCACGCCACCCCCCTGCCGCCCGTCGTCGACGCCGCCACCTGGGAGAAGGAGCTGGCCGCGCTGCGCGTACGGGAGAAGGCCGCCACGCGCGAGCTGGACGCCATCGCGGCGCAGCGCCGCCGGCTGCCGATGGTGCGGATGCCCGACTACGTGCTGGAGGGCGAGGAGGGGCCCGTACGGCTCGCGGAGATCTTCGGCGAGCACCCGCAGCTGATCGTCTACAACCACATGTGGCACACGGGCGCGGAGTGGCAGTGCGGCGGCTGCACCGGCTTCACCTCGCAGTTCACACGGCTCGCGGGCCTGGAGAAGTTCGACGCCCGGTTCGTGATCGTCACCCAGGGGCCGATCGACGAGGCACTCGCGTACCGCCGCAAGGTGGGCAACCGGATGACGTGGTACTCCACGGCCAACAGCGGCTTCGGCAGCGACGTCGGCGCCCCGCCCGACGGCGGCTTCGCCGTCAACGTCTTCCTGCGCGACCCCGCCACCGACACCGTCTACCGCACCTGGCACACCGACGGCCGCGGCACCGAACAGCTCAGCCACCTCTTCCCCCTGGTCGACGTCCTGCCCTACGGCCGCCAGGAGGAATGGCAGGACTCCCCGGACGGCTGGCCGCAGTCCCCGACCTACAGCCGCTGGGCGTCCTCCCAGGAGATCGCGGCGGCGTACGGGGAGAGCGCGGAGGCCGCCGCCGACTGAGCCCTCAGGATTCCCCCACGCCACCGGAACCGGCGAAGGCCGTACGCCCGAACCACGCCCGCGCCTCGTCGGCGGGCAGGACGCGGGTGAGTTCGGCCGTGCCCGGAAGGTGCGGGAAGAAGCGGTCGGCGTTCCAGCCGCGCCGGTACGCCGGCTCGCCGAGCACGAGCAGCCGGCGGCCCTCCACGACGGGGATGTCGTCGGGCAGCCCCTCGTTCCAGAGGCGTTCGCCGTCCGGGGCGAGGAGTTCGAAGGCCCCGGTCGTGACGGTCTCGGTACGGCCCTGCGCGGGCGCCGGATCGGTGGCCAGCCGTACGCTCTCCGCCGACGGCGCCGTGCCCGGTACGTGGCCGCCGCCGATGAGGACGTGCGCGAGCAGCGTGTGCAGCTGGAAGTTGTCCCCGATGCCGCCGATACGGATCTCGAAGCCGGTGCCGGTGGGCTCGTGCAGCACCACGAGCGTCTCCTCGTCCAGTACCGCCAGCGCGTAGGCCAGGCACTTGAGGTCGTGCCGCTCCAGCGCCGCCACCTCGCGGCAGGCGGGCAGCAGCGCGGCGCCGTACTGCCGCCGCACCTCCACGCTGCGGCACAGTACGGCCAGCGCCGGCGGCTGCCACGTCTCGAGCGAGCACCAGGCGAGTGCCAGCCGGGTCGCCTCCAACCGGTCGCCGCCCAGGCGCGCGAGCAGCGCGTCGTCGATGATCTCCTCGTTCGGCTCGGGCAGTTCGCCCCCCGCTCCGCCGCCATCGGCCCACCGCCGCGCGAACTCCCGCGCGTCCGACAGCCCTTGCCATACCCCGCCGAGGATCGGCTCCGCGAACCGGAAGCGTCGTGCACAGCGTGGTCCGGGAAAATGAATCATGAAGCACGAGTACGAAGCGAAGTTCCTCGCCGTCGACGTCGCCGGACTCCGGGCCCAACTGGCGGCCTTCGGCGCGGTCCAGGTGTTCCCCCGCACCCTGCTCACGCGGAAGATCTTCGAGAGCGACGTCCTCGACGGCTCGCAGTGGGTGCGCCTGCGCAACGAGGGCACACGCACCACCCTCACCCTCAAGCAGGTCACCGACGCCACGTCCATCCACGGCACGACCGAGATCGAGACCGAGGTCGGCGACCTCGACGCGATGGCCGAGATCCTCACCAACCTCGGCCTGCGCGAGGTCCGTTACCAGGAGAACTTCCGCGAGGAATGGCAACTCGGCGATGTCGCCTTCGACTTCGACACTTGGCCCGACCTCCCCACCTTCCTGGAGATCGAAGGCCCCGACGAACCGTCCGTACGCGACGCCGCCGCCCACCTCGGACTCGACTACTCCGACGCCCGGTTCGGCAGCGTCGATGCCATCTACAAGAGCGAGACCGGCCGCGACATCCTCGCCGAACCGACCCTCCTCTTCCCGGACGCAGGCGCAGGCGCCTCCGTCGGCGTGGCCGGCCCCGCGCCCGGCCTCGTCACCGAACTCACCGCCTTCATGCGGCAGTACGAGCAGGCCACCAACAGCCACGAGATCGACCGCGTCGTACCGCTGATCGCCGAGGACGCGGTCTACTGGTTCTCCGACGGTTCGTACCGCGGCGTCGCCGAGATCACCGGCGCCATCGAGCGGACGTTCGCGACGATTCGCGACGAGGCGTACGGGATCGGGGACTTGGAGTGGGTCGTGCTGACCGCCGACCACGCCGTGTGCCGGTACCGCTTCTCCTGGACCGGGATCGTCGGCGGCCGGCCGCGGTCCGGAGCGGGCCGGGGCACGAATGTGATCGTGAAGCGCGACGGCGCGTGGAAGATGCGCCACGAGCACTTGAGCACGTGACCCTACGGCTTGCCGCTGCGCCGATATCCCGCCCACAACCGGCCGCCCGCCTGATCCAGCACCTCGTCCACGACGGCGACGAGCGGCTCCGTCCGGCCGTCGAGGGCCTGCCGAACCGCGCCGTGGAGCCGTACGGCCAGGCCGGGCGCCACCTCGTCCAGCCGGCGGGCGAGCCACTTGGCGGCGCCGTTCCAGGAGTTGTGGACGACGAGGGCGAGTTCGGCGGTACGGCGGGCGATCTCGGTGGAGATGAAGAGGAGTTCGCCGGGGTCGGTGCAACTGGTGAGGTCGTCGAGCAGGTCGGTGAGCGCGTAACGGCGGTCCTCGACCTCCGCCTCGGGCATGGGCGCGGGACCGGCCGCGACGAGCGCCTCGGCCCGCGCCTTGAGCCGGGCGCCGACGCCGTCGGTGTCGAACAGCAGCGTGCCGCCGGCGCACATCGACATCAGCGGCGAACTCCGCAGCGGGACTTCCCGGTCGACAAAGGCGTTCCAGGTCTCCTCCGTATGCACGAGCAACTCCACGGGCCACCCCCGCTCCCGCACACTCAACCGATACGGCGCCGGCTCCCCGTCCAGCACCACAACGATGTCCAGATCGGAGTTGGCCGTACGCCTGTCCGTCATCACGCTCCCGCAAAGGAACGCCGCCCTGGCCCCAGGATGCAGCTCTTCCACAACGGCACGCGCGTCCTTGATCGGATCCATGCCCCCGATTCTCAACCGCCCCCGCCCCGTACGCACGGCACTTTCGTCCCGCCAGCCGCCCGCGCACGGGAGCGGAAGACCTGACCTGCTGCTATACCGTCGGGGCGGCGGGATTTGAACCCACGGCCTCTTCGTCCCGAATGAGGCCCTGCCCGCCCGCTGACCTGCGGGATTCGGGAAACCACAGGTCAGGGGGTTGGTCTGAGTGAGTCTCGGGAGGCGGGTTTTCCATGATCGTCTCCCAATTTTCTCCCGGAGAAGACGGCTCGGGACGTGCAACAGCTCCCCTGCGTGCGGCGGTTGATGTCGTGGCGCCCTGCGGCTTCGATGAGCTGGCGCAGGGCTCCGCATCCGGGCAGCAGAGCACCCAGATTTCAGCGGGTTCGCGGAAAGTCGCAATTTCTGCGGGCTCGGGTGTGACTCCGTTGCCTTGATCGGTGGAAATACTGTACTCGCTGAATAGGCTGAGGCGCTGTGGCGGTTTTCGTCTTCGCCGTTCCGGGATCCAGAGCGTTCTCGGACGAGGACAGGTCCCCGGATTCCGCCGAGTTCACGGTCATGTCGAGACGGCTCTGTGACGGGTCCTCGCCCTCAGGGTCGCCGCCAGCGGCCGAGGTGTCGAGGGCGGTCGACTGCATCCAGACAATCCAGCGGAATGCCCCCTGTCGTGATCTTTGCTGACCTCACGATGGCGTCGATCTCCGCGGAACGCTTGAGGCCAAGAGTTCCGTAGTCGTACATCAAGTAGCGGGAGGCGGGCGCGAATCATACGCGGTGAACTGCGGTCCGTTTGTGGTTGTGGCTCCTTGTTCGCCACGCTGACCTGCTTCATTGCGCTGGCGTGCGTGACTGTCTGCAGGTGGCCGTTCCCGCCGGACTCGTACGTGCCGTTGGCCTACGAGTTACGGCCACCTGTGGTGAATCGGGAGCCAAACATCTCGAAGTTGTCATTCCCAACCCCGGTGGCCCCTCCCTTGATGCTGGTCATTCCAGGTGCCCACTCCACGGCCAGCAGGCAGCAGGCAGCAGGAAGCAGGCGCGGTCGGCGCGGAGCAGGGCTCAAAGCGTATATAACGTGCGATAGTCACCATCAAGATGCAATCCCAAACCGGGTGCTGTAGCTGGTGGCTGTTCCACGTCCTACGTTGGAGCATGCCTCGGTGAGCCGGGGAGGTCGGTCCACAGCAGCCCGGCGGAAGCCTGGGCAGGGTAGGGGGAAGCGTGCACAAGAAGGGCTGGATCCTCGTTGTGGTGGTTCTGTCGTCGGTGATCGTGGCGTTGATTGCCGGTATCCTCGCGCGACTTGGAGGCGGCACCTATGTGGGCGCCGTGCAGAGCGGCGGGGCGTCTTTCGGGGCGGCACTGACGCTCGGCATCCTGATCACGACAGCGCTGGGGGCATTGTGAATATTGCGAGGGGAACCTCTGCGGGTCTGCGCAATCGGGACGCGACGGAGCAGATGCGACGGCGTGATGACTTGTGGACTGCGATCGACGGACTCGCCGATCGATTGGGCGCCTACAAAACCGCCTACCAGTTCGCGCTCCGTATGCTCCTTCTCCGTGCTGTCACCGACCCTCTCGATACGGATAATGTCTGGGCGTGGTTCTGCCAAGAGGTCCGGGAGACCCTTGAGACGGAAGCACCCATTGCCGGCGTTTTGGAGCACGCGCTGGAGAGGGAGATGGCGGGCAGCACTGCTGGCACCGTGATTTGGGAAATGCGGGATCATATTCAGCGTCCCTCCGCGGAGACTCAAGAAGCTCTCCGGAATCTGGTCGGCGTCGTGGACGCCGTCGACGGTGATCTGAGAGATGTGTTCGAGATGGCCCTGGAGCACTACTCGCGGACCAACGGCGAGGCTGGGAACTACTTCACACCTCGATCGGTCGTCAGCCTCGCTGTTCGTCTGGCGGACCCCAGGGACGGCGAGCGGGTCTTCGATCCCGCCTGCGGATCCGGGGGTTTTCTCCTGGCCGCTCACAGACACGCCGCAACCTCGGCGCACACGACGCTGGGGCTGTCCGGACGGGAATCGAACCGAGACGCCTGGCAGATCGGCCAGATGAATCTCCTTGCACACCGGCTGCGAGCCGACCTCGGCGAGCAGCCGGTCGACAGCCTCCTCGAGCCCGCGTCGACGGGCGAGGGCGGCAACCATGTCGTGTTGCTCAACCCACCCTTCAACCAGAGAGGTTGGGCAACTGACGCTGAGATCAAGGCGCTGCCATGGGAACTCGGTCACCCGCCGCGATCGAATGCCAACTTTGCCTGGCTCCAGCGAGCGCTCGCACTCCTTGCCCCGAACGGCAGGGCCTGCGTCCTTATGCCTGACCAAAGTACCCGGGACAGTCGGACGAAGGCACGGGAGATCACACGGAGGTTGGTCGGCACCGATGCGGTCGAGGCCCTGGTGACGTTGCCTTCAGGTCTCTTTCCCCACGTGCGGGTGCCCGCGTGCGTGTGGGTTCTGAACAAGGACAAAAGGTCGGAGACCGGATCCGGGTCGCGCGATCGGCATGACGAGATCCTGCTCGTCGACGCGTCCGGGATGGGCGAGCAGGTCACGCGCGGGCAGTGGGTGATTCCTGAGTTGGCGATCGAGCGGATCACGAGGGTGCTGCAGTCGTGGCGCAGCCACAACTGGGGCCGCGAACGGGGGGAGTTGGAGCCCTCGGAAGCGTCCACGAATGCCTGGTGGACAACGGTGACCACATCGGACGTTGAGGCGCTTGAGTGGGATCTGACTCCGTCGCGTTACATCCCCGGCAGCCGGCCCGAAGGCGTGAGCCAACCGCACGACCCCGACGCCGAGTTCGACGGCCTGGTCCGTCGGCTGGCAGAGCGGATGGCCCGGGTCCATCAGCTGGAGCAGGCACTTCTCGAAAAACTGGGTGAGTGGTGAGGCCAGGTCCGGTCCCGGAAGGCATGAGCGTGACGGATGACGTCACTTACCTTCGTCTGGGGTCGATCCCCGGTATTACCGTGACGTACGGAGTGGTCGAGCCCGGCGGGTACGCCAGAGGGGGCGTGCCGATGCTCCAGGCCCAGAACATCCTCCGAGGGCGCCTCGCCTCGGATTCGACGATGCGCATTGATGAAGCTGTTCACTTGCAGAATCGCCGCACATGGCTCCGACAAGGCGACCTGGTGGTCGTCCTGGTGGGCAGGGTGGGTGACGCAGCCCTGGTCACGGCTGAGCATGCGGGCTGGAACGCGGCGCGTTCCGTGGGCGTCATCCGGTGCACCGACTCGTCGGACCAGGCAACGAGTACCGTCGAGTGGCTCCGTTACTGGTTCAAATCCCCGAGCATGCGCCTCTGGTTCGCCCGGGAAGCGCGCGGGTTCGCGCAGCCGACGATAGGCGCCCGGGCAATTGCGAACCTCACGGTGCCGCTTCCTGCGGCTGCCGACCGGCACCGTTGCCTCGACGTGCTCGCGCAGGTCGAGGAACGAGCCTTGGCCAGCCTCGACCTGTCAAGGGCCGCCACGGACACGGCAGACGCCTTGTTCGCGCAACTACGCATGGCGGGCGGCGCGCTGCCGGCGCTCATCGGGGATGTGTGCGAGGCGAGGGCCGGTGGGGGCCGGGCGCACCGAAGGACGGTCGTGGACGAGGCAGATACTGACGAGAGCGGCCGCAGCGGGGTACAGGTAGCGACAGCCGATGTCCTCAACGCGGAATTCCCGTACTGGTGGAATCGTATGACGGGGGGGCCGGATCGCGCGTGGACCGAGCCCGGTCAGCTGCTGATCGCGACCAAGAAAGGCGCCAGCCGAATCGTTCTTGACGCCTCAGGTGATGCAGAAGCCGCCCGCGGTACCTTGTCGGTGCGGGCCGATGGTGCGGAGGAACAGTGGTGGCTCCTGCATGAGCTACGTGCGAGGCGGGGCGACATCGCACTTGCTGCTCAAGGCGCGAGCGCTCGGGAACTCAGCGCCCGAGCTTTCAGCAGCTTGCCCCTGGCCTGGCCGACCGCGCGGGTCCGCTCAGAGTTCGCAGAGCTTGCCTCGGCCCTCCACCAGCGTGCCATCCTGGCACTGGAAGATCACGACGACATGCAGCGCATGGTGGGACTGCTGATCGAGAGGGCTCTGCGCGTGAGTCCGGCGCCAGAGGAGGGTCAGTCACGATGAACCGCTCAATCGCCACGAGAGCCTCCTTGCGCGGTTGCCCACCGGACGGGCCTGCCCGAGGGAAGACGCTCGCGTGGGCGACCGGGACACTGCGCGAGTGAGGAACACAGACGCCGCGATTTGCTTCCGCTTCGGGCTGACCCCCCTTGGAAAGGGTCACGCCGCGGGGCGGCGAACATCTCGTATTACGCGGCTTTGCGCTAACCGACGGCTGGTACTGCATCGACCTCGACGGGCACGAGGTTCTGCGTTACTCCGAGCGAACTGTGCAGGCGCTGCGTAGCGATCCTGAAGCCGGTCCGCCACACCCGTATGTGTTCTACTACGTCGTCCGCTTGCGGGAGGACGTGATCGCGCTTGTATCGGAGACGATGGAACTGGTCCCGGAGGATTTGGTCGATGCCGTGGCGGCCTCGCCGGACCGGGCCTGGCTGGATACACCAGAGGCCGACGCCGCTTCGACCTGGTATAACGCTGGGTACCTGAGTACCGGCTACCTGCGGGTCGCCCCGAGTATTCGTTTCTGGCGCACCGTCGTTGGGGGCGCTGACACCGTGACGGTAGCCTGGGAGCACGAGCCCGATCCTGAAGGTCTCATTGAGTTCGTTGGCCCGTCCGCGGGACAGGTGGCCATGCCGACCAATGAGTTCCTTGCTGCGGTGACCGAACTCGACCGGGCGCTGCTGGCTGCGATGGATCAGCGGATATCGGAGCTGTAGCATGCGGGTGTTCCGCCGGGTATCGATCTGGACATCGGGAAGTTGCGCCGTGAGCACGGGACCGGGAGACCAGGTTGCAGCGGGCGCGGGACCACGATCCCGGTACAGAGTGGGACGTCGTACGGGCAGGTGTGCGGCAACTCTTGGGCTCGACGAAAACGCCCTCAGATGCCAATTCCTTCAAGCTGGAAGATGGCTAGGAGCGTTACATGACGCAGATCCTCGTTCCTGAGCCGTCGGCGTCAGGGCCTAAACCGATTGTTGGCCACACGTGGTGGCCAACATGATCCGCTTGCACGCCGGATTTCGGTTACTTGAAAGCCGAGTTGCCAGGCGCCCGGGGTCTAAGCGCCGCTTGACGGGTGGGCGCCGATACCACTCGAAGAGAGGCTATGATCCGGTTCAACGCAGTCGGCGGGTCTCAGGAACCCATCCATGCGATGGGCCCTTCGTTCTTGGGTGGCTCGGTGCTGATCACATCGGGTGCTGGGGATCGGGCCCTGTGCTTGCACAGGGTGGCGGAGGGATACAGCGGACCGCCCGTGGAGGGGCGGTGGAACGGCTCAAGGTGAGGCCTGCCGGCTGCGTTCCACCAGCAGGGACGAGGCGGGTCGGGTGACGATGGCGGACGACTTCGCGGACCTTGCCCCGGCGCAGTTTCTCGAGGCGATAGTCAGCGGCTCGATCTATCCGTACACCGAACACCGGATCCCCAAGCGCCGCGGTGGGATACGGACCCTGCATGCCCCGATCCCGCGGTTGTCCAGGATTCAGCAAGAAATCCTGACATGTCTGGAGGCCCTTCCGGCCAGGCTCCAGCCACACCCGGCAGCGTTCGCCTACCGAAGTGGCCGCTCGGTTGCGGACTGCGCTGCCGTCCATCTGCGAGCCCACACCGTGATCCGTCTGGACATCGCCGACTTCTTCGGGAATATCCGGGAACGGCACGTCCATGCCGCTTTGAAGGACGCCTGGACCCGCCCGACGGAGCGGGAGTACCGGATCGATCTTGTGGAGGACGACCACGGCGGCCAGGAGATCGGCCTGCGTCGCACCGGCCGCACCCTTGGGACGTACGCCATGGCCCGGCTGGTCACCGTGTCGCCGCCTGAGCCGAGCGAGACCTGGACGAACCGCGGCACCGGACGCCGGATCGTGAGACTGGAAGCCACAGGACAGGACTTCTCCGTGCACCGGCCAAGCCTGGTCTACCAGCACACCCGCGAGGGGTTCCTGCCGCAGGGCGCGCCTACAAGCGGATACCTGTCGAACATGGTCATGCGCGAAGTCGACGCTGCTGTGACCAACTTGGCCGAGTCCATGCAGCTGCGCTACACCCGCTACAGCGACGACATGTACTTCTCCAGCCGTCGACTCGTTCGCCACGACGATGTCGACCGTCTCGTAGCCGGGGTGAAGAGGGCCTTGGTGTCGTTGGGTATGAAGCTCAACGCGAAGAAGACCTATGTGGCCCGTCCCGGTGCCCGCCGCAGCGTGCTGGGCATCCTCGTGGACGGCCCCACACCTCGCCTGACGCGCGAGTACAAGCGCCGCATCACCAACCATGTGCGAGGAGCCGCGGCGTTCGGCATCGAGCAGCATCGCGATCACCAGAAGTTCAAAGACCTCGCCGCGCTGGACGCTCACGTGACCGGACTGCTGTCGTTCGCGCACGTGGTCGAGCCCGGCTGGGCCGACAAGCAACTCACGGATTGGAAGCGGCTGCGCAGGATTCCCGAGCAAGAAGAGCCGGTGATCGTGCAGCACGGACTCGAACTGCCCTGGGACGAAGAGGTCGAGGTCTCCCAGGAAAACCTGGCGAAAGCCTCGATCGACGACCTTGTCCGCGGCGCTCAGCGCTATCGCTCGTCCTCGGAATACCTGCACATGCTGGAGTTCGTCGGCCGATTCAAGCGGTATGCGCCGTTCAACGCGATGGTAGTTCACATCCAGAGGCCGGGAGCACGCTACGTTCTGCCCTCCTCGGAGTGGAGGTCGAAGTACCGGCGGGTACTCAAACCCGGCGCCCAGCCGCTGCTGATCTTCCAGCCCCGTGGGCCCTACATGCTCGTGTACGACGTTGGGGACACCGAAGCCCTGCCTGGGGCCTGGCCCCTCCCCAAGGCGATAACCGCCCCGGTATCGGTGTCCTCTCGAGCCGACGAGAGGGATGTCGCCGAGCTCTGGCACAACACCGAGACGAACCTCGCGCCCCTGGGTATCCGACTCACCCTGGTCGACAACGCGGCCTCGTCCTGCGGGCGCACGTACCCCAGCAGGTCCCGCGGGTTCGTCGAGCGCCCTGGTAGCAGGCCTGGGGACCGATCGGAGACATACCCGACGTTGTTCGAGATCGAAGTCAACCGGAACCTGCCTCGGCTGGACCGGTACGCCACGCTTGCCCACGAGCTCGGCCACCTGTTCTGCGGACACCTCGGCGCAGGCCCAGGGGAGACATGGCCTGACCGGCGCCTGCGGTCTTCTTCAGAGGCCACGAACGTACATGCGCGCAACGAGGTCGAGGCCGAGTCCATCGCCTACATGGTCCTCAAGCGTGTGGACCCGGAGGTCCGGATGGGCGACTACATCACCGGACACCTTGGCCCCGACCAGCGGGTGCCTGAGCTTGTCGCCCTCAACCTCACGTTCAAGGCTGCCGGCCTGATCATCGAGATGGGCAAAAAGCGAATCCCGGCCTCCAAACTTCAGAAGGCCAAGAAGTGATCCGCCTGCACCATCTGTCTTCCCCTGATGACCGTCCGTAGATAGCATCGGCGCCCTGACGCGATCCTTGGGGGGAAGATGTCAGGGGGGTTAGACAGCTGGCTGCTCGCTGCCGTGTCGGAGTTCGGACGTGCCTGCAAGGTCAAACTGTCGGGCGGCGGCAGCCCGGAAGCCGCGATACGCGCACCGCTTGAGGCACTGCTCCAAGCCGTTGGCGAGCACCACGAGCAGCATGAGGTCTCCTGGCACGACGAGTTCCGTGTTCCCGACCTTGGCGTCCGACCCGACTACGCCATCCGCGCAAGCGGTGAGTTAGCGGGCTACATCGAGCTCAAGAAGCCGGGGCTGTCGGTCGATCCCGACACCTTTGGCAAGAGCAACCGGGAGCAGTGGGAAAAGCTCCGGAACCTGCCTAACCTGCTGTACTCCAACGGCACCGAGTGGCGACTGTTCCGCGACGGGCGGCAGCTCGGCGAGACGGTCTGCTTCATAGGATCGCTCCGCTCGGCGGGCGACAGTCTCGCGCCGGCGGACCCTGGCGCACTGGATGCGCTGCTGAAGCAATTCCTTGTGTGGAAACCCCCGGCCATCAAACGCGTCGCCCGGCTCGTGCAGCACGTCGCTCCGCTCTGCCGGTTGCTGCGCTCCGCCGTCCTCGAGCAGTTGTCGGCCGAGGCCCGATCGTCCAAGCGGGACGACGATGTCCGCGCCCGGCCGTTCACGGGGCTCAAGAACGACTGGCGGCGGATGCTGTTCCCGTCCGCAGACGACGCGACCTTCGCCGACGGTTACGCCCAGGCCGTCACCTTCGCCCTGCTGCTCGCCCGTTCCGAGGGCGTGCTTGAAGAAGGAATCGGCCTCCATGACATCGGGCGCCGCCTCGATGCCGACCACGCTCTTATGGGCAAGGCGCTCCAACTCCTCACCGACAACGTCAACGAGCGGTTCACCGTCACGTTGGAACTGCTGCGTCGAACCATTGCCCAGGTGGACTGGCCGGCCATCCGCACCGGCAACCGTGACGCCTACCTCCATCTCTATGAGCACTTCCTCACGACCTATGACCCGGTGCTGCGCCAGCGGAGCGGCTCCTACTACACCCCGCACGAGGTTGTTCAGGAGATGGTGCGTCTTACCGAAGACGTGCTCCGTACGCGTCTCGGCCAGTCCGACGGGTTCCGAAGCGACGGCGTTCGGATCGTCGATCCCGCTATGGGCACCGGGACCTTTCTCCATACGATCATCGAACGGGTCGCCACGCAGGCCGCCGAAGGCTCCGGACACGCGATGTCCGCCGATGCCATCTCACGCCTCGCCCCGCGGTTGTACGGGTTCGAGATGCAGATGGGACCGTTCGCTGTTGCGGAGTTACGGGCCTCCGAGCTGCTCAAGCGCTACGAGGCACCGCTACCTGACGGAGGACTCAACTTCTTCGTCACCGACACGCTGGACAACCCGTTTGTCGAGGACGAATACCTGGCCTCAACTTACGAGGCCCTGTCCGAGTCCCGACGACGAGCGAACAACGTCAAGGCCAACGTTCCCGTGACCGTCGTCATCGCGAACCCGCCCTACGACGACAAGGCCGAAGACCGAGGCGGCTGGGTGGAGAAGCGCACCGACCGCGCCGAGGTGCCCTTGCTCGACGCCTTCCGCTATCCAGGCAACGGGCGTTACGAGCACGTGCTCAAGAACATGTACGTGTACTTCTGGCGTTGGGCCACCTGGAAGGTCTTCGACGCGGACGACGGCGAACGCCACGGCGTGGTCTGCTTCATCACGCCCTCTGGCTGGGCCACTGGTCCCGGCGGCCGGGGCATGCGCGAGTATCTGCGCCGCACCTGTGACGAGGGCTGGATCATCAACCTGTCACCGGAGGGACACCGCTCCGATGTGGCCACACGCCCTTTCCCAGGCGTGGCGCAGCCACTGGCGATCTCCATATTCGTCCGCAAGGCGGGTGCCGAACGGGATGAGGGCCACCGGGCGAGGGTGCACTACCGGGCTCTTGCCGGCCGCAGGGCGGACAAGTTCGCCCAGTTGCAAGCGGCGCAGATCGATGACGACGGCTGGCGTGACGCGCACTCCCGGAGTCCGCGGCCGTTCACGCCGAAAATGCAGTCCGGCTGGGAAGACTTTCTTGCGCTGGATGATCTTTTCCCTTGGGGGACTCTCGGGATCACCTCGAACCGCTCGTGGGTGAGCGACCCTTCGGACGACGTGCTCCGTCGACGTTGGACCACATTAATACGAGGCGGCGACCTCGCCCTCAAGGCCAAGCAATTCAAGGAGACGCAAGGTCGCGATCTCAACTCCAGAAGGGAGCCGTTACCGGGCCAGCCCGTTCGTCCCGATTCACTTGTGCAGGAGACCGATGTTCGCCCGAACCTCATACGCACGGCCCTCCGGAGCTTCGACCGCCAGTGGCTGATCGCCGACAACCGCGTACTCGACCGCCCGCGCCCCGACCTATGGGCGTCCCTCCAGGCAGGGCAGATTTTCCTCAACCAGCAGTCGTCCCATGAGATCGACTCCGGCCCTGCGGTCGTGGCCACACACCTTGTCCCCGATACGCACCACTTCAACGGTCGCGGAGGACGGATCCTGCCGCTCCTGCACCCGGACGGGTCCCCGAACTTGCCGCCGGGACTCCTCGCGTACCTGGCTCGGGCAGTGGACCAGGACCGAGTCACGGCCACTGATCTCGCCGCATATGTCGTGGCTGTTGCCGGCCACGACGCCTTCACCCAGAGGTTCGCCGAGGAACTGCTGACCCCTGGCGTACGCATACCTCTCACCCGCGACGGGGCGTTGTGGACGTACGCCGTCGGACTCGGCCGGGAAATCTTATGGGCCTCGACGTACGGCGAACGGTGCTCCGATCCTGCGCTTGGGCGGCTCGGCGGGGAAGTGCGGTTCCCCTCGGGAGACGAGCGGCAGGTGCGCTACCTGACGCAGATCGGCAGCCGCATCCCTGATCGACTGGAGTACGACGCAGCGACACGAACGCTCCACGTCGGGGAGGGATCATTCGCTCCCGTGCCCGATGTCGTGTGGGCTTACAACGTCGGCGGTATGAAGATCGTCAGCAAGTGGTTTGGCTACCGGAAGGCCGTGCCGACCAGCAAGCGGACGAGCCCCCTGGACGACGTCCACGCGGAGCGCTGGCCGCACGAATGGACGACGGAACTCATCGAGCTGCTCTCCGTACTCCGCCGTATCACCGATCTCGAACCACGCCAGAGCGAGATGTTGGGGGAGATTCTCGCCGGTCCCGTGATCACGGAGGCGGAGCTGACTGCAGCCGGAGTGTGGCCTGTTGCCGCGGCTGCTCGGAAGGCACGCCACACCCCGGTCGATGCCCTCTTCGAGAGGCACGAGGTGCCATGACCCCAACCGCATGTCAATCGCATTCGTCCATACCCGCCAGTGCCTCCGGCAGCGAGCAGGAACCATCAGCCATACGTCGGACCGCCCGTGCGAAGTGCGGGGCCACCGCCTCGCGCATGTCGGCCAGGCAGGCGATCTCGGCCAGCCGCTCCTGCGAGGACTCGTACAACGCCCGGAAGTGGACTGCGGCGCCCAGGTCCGTAAGCGCCAGCGAACCGTCTGCCAGGTCGACCAGCTTCATCCAGCGGAGTGTCGGCAGGTCGTCCCGGGCCAGATCCGCATCCAGTCCGTCCAAGGCCAACGCCTCGACGAAGGCCGACCGATCGCTCGGGTCCGGGACCGATCCTTCGGCCAGCCGTGCCAGGAGTCTCCACTGCGCTTCGGTGAGATCCAGGTGAGGCAGGGGTGCGGCAGAGTGCATGAAGCCATGCCTAGCACGCTGCACGGACAGGGGTGCGTCTCCACTCCGCCGGACGACCTGCCGGAAGTTCCTGAAAGTGGCGCGCGAGATGGGCTGGACCCGCTGCGGGGGCGCTGTGCGCAGGGTCATGAGTGCTTCATGGACCTGGCACCGCGCAGAACCGGTTCGACTTCGGACAATCACGGACGCATGCGGCCATGCGCCGCTATGCTCCGTTCACCAAATCTCCACAACTGCCGTCGTGCCACTGTGAGGAGCTCCGCCGTATGAATGTCCGACCTCCGATGGGCCCGGCGGATCGGAAGCGGTTGGAGAACCTGCTGGCTTCCTGGCGGGACTCGCTCATCGATCTCAGCTTCCGCAACCGGTTGCTCAGCTACCAGCGTCGGTCGACGTCGGTCGGGATGGATATCGTCGCGCCTGGTCTGCTCTCGGTCCTCGAAGGGCTCAGCCGCGTCTGTGGCTTTGCCGAGGTGGAAGAGGCTGAGCCGAACGACGAGAGGGTGCCCGGCCGCGGAGTGGCGCTGGCCAAGACCAATTCGGTGGTGGTCCCGGCGGACAGCCGGCCCATTGACACCCCTGCCTCTCGCCGGGGAGTGGCCGGTCGTCGGCCGGCCGTGAACCTGACCACCTCCAAGACCTCCCAGGCCGAGCAGGACCGTCACCTGAAACGCCTGGCGGTGGTGACGCGCGAGAAGTACAACGACTACGGCCTGTGGGTGCTGCATCTCGGCGTGGGCTTCCTCGAGTGGAAGCCGTCACCTTCTGCGGAGAAGGGTCTCAGCTCACCCCTGGTCATGGTCCCAGTAGTGCTGGAGCGGCGTGGAAACACCTACGTCCTCAAGCTCAACACGGATGAGGAGCCGGTGCTCAATCCGGCTCTCGGCATCAAGATGGGCGAGCTCAGTGTCGACTGGCCGCGTCCTGACCAGGTGGAGCTCGCGAACATCCCGGACTTGATCGACAGCGTGCGGCGAGCGGTGGTGAAGCACCGCAACTGGACGGTGACGACGCGCATCGTGTTGGACACCTTCAATTCCAGCAAAGAGGTCATGTACCGGGACCTGTTGGAAAACGCGCACCGGGTCATGGGCAGCAGCCTGGTCCGTGCTCTTGGCCTCGGCGCGGATTCCGGTCTTCCGGCCGCGACGTTCGACTTCGAGCCCGCTGACATCGATCGCATCGACACGGTCCAGCCGCCCGAGAAGGCCCCGATGGTCCTGGACGCCGACTCGTCACAGCGGCAGTGCGTCGCCGCAGCGCTCGACGGGCGCAGTTTCGTGATGGACGGCCCGCCGGGAACGGGCAAGAGTCAGACGATCACCAACATGATCGCCGGATTGATCGAACAGGGCCGAACCGTGCTCTTCGTGAGCGAGAAGGCCGCGGCTCTCGACGTGGTGCGCAATCGTTTGAGTGATGTCGGCCTCGGAGATTACGTCCTGGCGCTGCACAGCAACACGGCCGGACGCAAGCAGGTGGCGCAGGAGCTCGGCAGGGCGCTCGCGGCTCCGCGCCGTACCCTGTCGGGCGGCAGCCAGGTGGAACTCGGGCGTGCGAGGAAGCTGCGCGAGGAGCTCTCCGAATACGCCTCGGCGATGAACGACGTCAGGCCGGGGCTCGGGATGTCCCTCCATGACGCCTTGGGACGAATAGCGCAGCTGGACACGGCCGACCCCCTGCCGGCGAACGACTCTTTCGATGCCACCGCGCTGTCGGAGCAGCTTCTCAGCGACGCGGAGAACGCCGCGGTCCAAGTAGCCGCATCCTGGCGCCCGGCGCTGGAAGGCACCGCTTTCTCCTGGTACGGCCTGAATGACAGTGGGAATCCACTTCTGGCGCTGGACCTGGCCTCCGAAGCGCTGAGCCAACTCGACTCGGCCCTCGCCGTTCATGGCGGCCTGCTGAGCGCGCTGGACTGGGAGGGCCCCGGGGCCGCGGCCCGGCTGACAGAGGTGCTGCGTATCGCAGGCAGGCGTCCGTCCGTCCCCCGAGGATGGCTCACGGCGGATCCGGAGTCGCTGGGTGACGATGTGCGGGCCTTCCTGGAGCGCATGAACGCGGTGACGGAGGCCGAACGTCCCGCCGAACAGACGCTTGGCTCGGTGTGGGATCGGTTGCCCCAAGGCGTGGATCCGGAGCCGAGTCCCGCTGAGACAGCCCTTTCCTCGTTGGTCCCGGCACACGTGGACCTGACTCAGCTCACCGCCGATGACGTCCGAGATCTTGCGCAACGGCTGGAGAGGGACGCGGTCGGGTTGGAGCAGGCGGCCCGATCGATGGCTTCCGTAGCTCGTATGTACGGGTTGCCGGAGCCGGAGACCTGTGAGGAAGCCCTCCGTCTCGGCCGCCTTGCCGCGTTCGCCGCACTCCCGGACGACGCGAAGCCGCAACCTTCCTGGCTCACGGCTGAGGGGCTTGGCGACGCCCGTAGGGCTGTTCAGGCCCTACGCGAGTCGGTGCGAGTGCTGGTGGCGGCCCGGCAACAAGCGGGCGCGATCTTCAATGAGCGGGTGCTGGCCGACCAAGCGCTGGGCGAGGTCGCCGAGCGCTTTGCCACCGTGCACCGCTCCCTTGCGGGGACCCTTTCGGCTGCTCGGCGAGCTGATCGCCAGCTTGTCCGATCCTGGGTTGTCGGAGAGGGCAAAGTCACCAAGGCCGTAGTCGGCGCGCTTCCGGCTGCCGTGGCGTGGCAGCAGGCCGCGCAGGCGCTCGGCGCTGCGACGCTCAGCCATGCTCCGGCACTGGGCCCGCTGTGGAAGGGCGAGGAAACCGACTTCGCCGTCCTGGATGCCATAGTCGCCCGGGCCGAGGAGATCCTGACGCTCGCTCCCCGGGTGCTCAGCCACGACTCGCTGGCTCGTGAGCTGGCCGCCGGCGGTGCACCTCGACATGCGGCGCAGAGTAGCGCCGAAGAGACGGTTGCGTGGCTGGCAGAGTGGCGGAACTCGTTGGTGCTCCCACCGACTCCCGGGCCTTCGTACGAGCTGGAAGCCGGCAGCCTGCTTGCGGCCGCGGCCTGGAGTCGCGCACATCTCGCGCCGCTGCGGGCGGCGGAACCGCTCATCCGCGTCGTTGAGCAGACCGCGGCGGCGGGGGGCGGTGGGGATCTCGCTTCAGGTGCGTGGACGCTTTCCGCATCCCGCGCCGCAGTACAGAGGGTGCGGGACGCGCGATCCGCGTCCGCTGCCTTCGAGTCCACAGCGGATGCCGATCGGAAGCTGCTCGGTGGCCTCTACGAGGGTCGTGCGACTGACGGGACCGCGCTTACGGCGGCCGTCGCGTGGGTCGCCGATCTCCGTACTGCCTGTGGCATGGACGGAAGCGCAGTGTTGGGAACTGCGGCCGCCGAGATCCTCTTCGAAGCCGACGCCGATCCCGAGCTGGAGACCGCAGAACGAAGGTGGTCCCAAACTTCCGAGGGTCTGGTCGGCCTGTTCCGTGCGGCGAGGGCGGATTCCCTTCGTGCCGCGTTGCGGCGGAGCGCCGATGCCGCGAGGCAGGCGCTCGACGTCCTGGGCACCGATCGAGGCGGTCCGGACGAGTGGCGTGCCTATGACGAGGGACGCAGCGTCCTCGACGGGCTGAGCCTGGGCGACCTGGTCGACCGTGCGGTGCGCCGCAGCGTCGCGCCCGACGACTTTCCCCGAGTAGTGGTACGAGCAGTGCTGCGGGCCTGGGTGGACGAGCAATTGAGCGTGGACAAACGGTTGGCGACGACACGTTCCGTGGATCGCGACGGACTGGTGAAGCGGTTCCAGCAGCTGGACGCCAAGCTCACCGATCATGCACGCGCTCGGGTCATCCACGCATGTGACGCACGTAGGCCCCGGACAGTGACCAACCCCGGCGCGGTGCTGATCCGCCGAGAGGGAGAGAAGAAGACCCGGCACAAGCCGGTACGGGAGCTGCTCAACACGGCTCGCGACACCGTGCGGCTGATCAAGCCGTGTTTCATGATGAGTCCTCTGACCGTCAGCCGCTTCCTGCCGGCGGACATCGACTTCGACGTCGTGATCTTCGACGAGGCGTCACAGGTCCTCCCTCAGGACGCTGTGAACTGCGTCTACCGCGGACGTTCGCTCATCGTCGCGGGCGACCAGAAGCAACTGCCCCCGACATCCTTCTTCTCCTCGACCGGTGATGACGACGCGGACGCCGAAGACGACGAGCTGCCCGAGCGGTTCGATTCCGTGCTCGACATGTGCAAAGCGAGCGGTCTGCTTCCCAGCCTGTCGCTGCGATGGCACTACCGCAGCCGCCACGAAGCCCTGATCGCCTTCAGCAACCACGAGTTCTACAAGGAGTCGATGACCACCTTCCCCGGCGCCCACGCCGAGGGAGACGATGTCGGTGTCGCGTTCTTCCGCGCGACGGAGGGCGTCTACCGGTCCGGCGGCGCGGCACGGGACAACCCCGGTGAGGCCGCCGAGGTCGCCAGGCGCGTGATCCACCACTTCACCACCCGCAAAGGCAAGTCACTGGGCGTGGTCGCACTCTCGCAGCCACAGGCGGTGGCGATCCAGGATGCGGTGGACGCCGCCCGACGCGCCAGGCCCGACCTCGACGACAGCTTCTCCGAGGGCCGACTGGACGGCTTCTTCGTGAAGAATCTGGAGAGCGTCCAGGGCGACGAACGCGATGTGATGATCATGTCCGTCGGGTACGGGGCGGACGCGAAGGGCAAGTTCTCCATGAACTTCGGCCCGATGAACAAGCCCGACGGGTGGCGCCGCCTCAACGTCGCCGCGACTCGGGCCCGCTACCGGATGGAGGTCATTGCCTCCTTCGACCCGGGGCAGATGCGGGAGACCGCCAGCGAGAGCTTCCGATACTTTCAGCGCTACCTCCGGTACGCCCAGAGCGGCCTGGCGGCCCTGGCCCCATCGGCGGTGGACGGAGATGCACAGCCGGAGAGTCCGTTCGAGGAGTCGGTGCTCGCCGTTCTGCAAAAGCTGGGACACGACGTACAGCCACAGGTCGGAGTTGCCGGCTACCGCATCGATCTCGGCATCCGCCACCCCGAGCTTCCAGGGCGTTTTGTGCTCGGCGTCGAGTGCGATGGCGCCATGTACCACTCGTCGAAGGCGGCACGAGATCGCGACAGGCTCCGAGAAGGCGTACTGCGGGGCCTCGGCTGGGAGCTCCACCGCATCTGGGGCACCGACTGGTACCGCGACCGGCCCGGAGCCGAGTCCCGGCTGCGTACGGCGGTCGAAAGCGCGATAGCGCGTGCTGTCGTGCCGGCCGCCCCGGTCATCCGGCCCATCGAACACACCACGACGACGGCCCCCCAAGGGTTGGTTCTGCCGGAAGTCTCCGCGGCGACCGCACGGTCCAACGGTGAATCCGCGAGCGGATCGGTGCGCCGTCGCTCCCCCGTCCGTCCGCCGGTTGGCACCCCTCACACCGGTCCAGCCGCCTCGGTGACACGGGAGGCCTTTCCCATCACCGCTCTCGCGGGTACATCGCGCCAGCGCCTCACACACGAGCTGACTCAAATCCGCGCGGCTCTGGCCGACTTGCAACTACCCGTGCCGCGTGAAGCGGACGACAGCCGGCGCAAGCGTGACAAGCGCCGGGAGCAGCTCGAAGAGCGGGCCGGGTACTTGCAGAGGGTGCTCCAGGCCGTGCCCACGGCGCAGCGGACCTCCGGCCGCACGGTGGTGGCCCCCGGCAGGTTAGTCGGGTTGATCTTCGACGGCACCGACGCCGTCGAGGAGTACGAGATCACCTCCCAACGGCCGTCCGTTGACGGCATCCAGGTTCTGAGCCCGTTCACCGAGCTCGGCGCCGCCTTGCTGTGGCGCGAGGCGGGTACCCGCGTCGAGTACACCGACGGCCGAGGCGGCCGCAGCCATGTCCGCATCCGGCATGTGCGGGACTGACACGGACACGAGACCGAGCTGCCGGCTTGGTCAACTGCCAACGCCGGCAGCTGGTAAGTCGATACCGTGAACAGCGGAATCTTGGACGAAAGGGGCGGTCCGTGAAGGCGGATACGGTCGACTTGCGGCGGATCTTCGGCAAGGACGTGCGGTACACGGTGCCGCTGTTCCAGCGACCGTATGTCTGGAACAGGGACGAGAACTGGACGGCGCTGTGGGAGGACATCCGTCGGGTGATCGAGCGGACGGAGCGAGCGGGCGACAGCGGGGATACCGTGGCGCCGCACTTTCTGGGTGCGGTGGTGTTCGACAAGACGCCGTACCTGTCATCGAATCTGGAGACCCGGCAGGTCATTGACGGGCAGCAGCGGCTCACGACCCTGCAACTCTTCCTGTACGCCGCCCGGTTGTCCGCTGCCGGGATGGATCACGAGCGCTCCGTACGTCTGCTGGGCAAGTTTCTCGAGAACGACGAGGACCTGTTCGACATCGGTCAGCACCCGGACCACCGATACAAGGTCTGGCCCACTAACGCGGATCGGGACCAGTTCCGGGCCGTCATGAGCGGACAGGGCGGCGCCGGGGTCCTGGCCCAGGCGGTGAGCTACTTCCGGGAGGAGATCGACACCTGGGTGGCAGAAGCGGCCGAGCCGGCAGATCGTCTCGACGCCCTGGTCCAGACGATGCGGGAGCAGTTACGCCTTGTCATCATCGATCTGGAGGAGCACGACGACGCCCAGGTCGTGTTCGAGACGCTCAACAGCCGTGGCACACCACTGGAGCATGCGGATCTGGTGAAGAACCTTCTCTTCCGCGACGCCGAGCACGCCGGCGCCGACGTCGACCGGCTCTACAAGACCTACTGGTCTCCGTTCGACCAGGCGGAGTGGCGGGTGGAACAGACCACAGGGCGCATCACCCGCAGCCGCCTCGATGTCTTCCTCACCTACTGGCTCACCATGAGGACTCGCCGCGAATTCACGTCCTCCGCGTTGTTCAAGGAGTTCGAGCACTGGCTGCGGTCAGATGCTCCAGCCACAGAAGACGTCTTCGCGGAGCTGGCACAGTATGCCGAGATCTACGACCAGATCGACCAGCATCCGCTCGACGGCGTCGAGGGCAGGTTCCTGTACAGGATGAAGGTCCTGCAGACCTCCACCCCCATGCCCCTTCTGCTGTTCCTTTACGGGCTCGGTGACGCCGTACTGCCGCCTGAGCGGCGGCAGCGAGCCATTAGGGCCATCGACAGCTATATCGTCCGCCGTGCCGTCCTCAACCTGAGCAACCGGGACTACAACCACGTGTTCCGCGATCTTGTCGCCGCTGCCTCGCAGCAGCCCGAGCGGGCCGACGTACTGATCATCGACGCTCTCCGTGCGATGCAGGGACAGCACCGTGAATGGCCGACCGATGCCGCGTTTCAGGCCGCTCTGGAGCAGGACCCTATCTACGCCCGCCTCTATCGGCATCGGGTCCGCATCCTTCTTGAGGGCCTTGAGGACGAACTCCGTACCGGGCACACCGAACAGCTCACCGTGCCTGTCGGCGAGCACTTCGGTGCGAAGCTCACCATTGAGCACGTCATGCCGCAGAGCTGGGAGGAAAACTGGCCCGTGCTGGAGGACGACGCCACGGAAGGTGCCGATCGCCACGAACTCGTCCACACCCTGGGCAACCTCACCCTGGTCACTGCCCGCCTGAACCCGGCTCTCGGCAATATGGGTTGGGAAGACAAGAAACGTTGGCTGGGAGAGCACAGTCTGCTCCGCCTCACCCACGGCACGCTGCTCAATGCTCCACCGACCGTGGCTGCCGAGGGTTGGGCGGTGTCCTGGGACGAGCACCGTATCCGGGAGCGCGGCGCGTACCTTGCGTCGCTTGCTCTGACAATCTGGCCGTCGGCCGGGCAACTAGTTGAAGCCGACGCCAACGTAAGCGTTATTCCCGCAGAACGCGCCGAGGAGTCCGCTCACTTTCCCTCTTCGGTCCCACGTAAAGGACTTGGGGTTAGGGGATTTTAGAACTCGGTTGGCGTCGAGTGTGCCTGAACTCAAGTTTACGATGAAGGGTGCGTTATCAAACTATCTCGGCAATAATTGCGCGGGTCAATGACGCAACACAGGTTTGCGTCCGAGTCGGCAGTGCCATGGAGAACGGTGACGTTGCGACCGCCGCGGCCTCCCGCATGTTGATGCCCCGGCGCGCGTTCCTCACAGGGAGCTGACGGTCCCGGCAAAGCGCTGAGTGGCAGACGACCTTGTGCGCGTCGCCTGCGTGCGGCGTGCGCCGCTCGCCGACGGCCACGGGGTTCGTGGCCGTTCAACAGCGTTCAGGGCGTCGGCAGCTCCCGCAGAACCGCCGCCACGTCATCCCGCCATCCGCGCAGCTCCGCCCGCGTCGGAGGCAGCACCGAGCGGTGGTAGTGGCAGGCCAGGCTGAGGCAGTGCCACGTGGTGGCGTACCGGCCGGCGGAAGCCGTGCCGACGTGCTGCGCGAGCCAGGCGATGCGGGTCCGGGCGGCGCACCGAAGGAGGACGGGGTGCCGGGCGCCGAGGATGGAGTCCAGCCGGTCCTCCAACGCTCGCCGAAGGAGGAAGGCGGCGGCGCGGTTATGGGGCGCGCTGACGTCTCCCGGGCCGCCCGGGATTGCCGCCGCCGCCCCATCCACCGCGATACCGAGAAGTGCATCCACCCTGGACAGCCGATCGGCGGAATTCACAGGGACCTCACGTTCTCGGCCACGCGCCGTGTGCGGTCCACCTGCGCCATGGGCCGGCGCACGTCGACGGCCGTATGGGAGCCGCGATTGCACCAGCTCACCAGATCGGAAGCCTCTCGCCCGAGCCGCTGGGTGAGTTCGGCGTACACCGCGCCGGTAGAGCGGCGCTCACCGAACAGGGCGAGTGCAGCGAGCTGCACGAGCTTCCCGGAACCGTCGACGTCCTCCTCGATCTTCAGCGCCTCCCGCAGTGTCGTACCCGGGCCGAAGGCCCGCCGCATGACCACCTCGTGGAAAGCGGCCTCCAGCGCGACACGGCACAGTCCGGGCAGAACCTCCGCCAGGACATCGGGCTCGGACGAGAGGTCCCTGACCGCTTGCCGTGCGTCGCCGAGGGCCGCCTCGACCGGATCGCCGGCGGGGTGAACCTCCACGTCAGAGCGGTCGTGACGCGTCACGCCGAGTACCGTGGCCGGGATCCGGTGGTAGCGGAGGACGTCCGCGAGGCGGGTGTCGTGCGAGAACACGACGACCTGCCTGGTCGCGGCGACAGCGGCCAGCACCTTGGCCAGCCCCTCCACCTTGCGCGGGTCCATCGACTGGACCGGGTCGTCGATGACGACGAAGCCGAACGGACTGTCCGCCGCGGTCGCCCGGGGCAGGAACAAGGCCAGCGCCAGCGAGAAGAGTTCACCCTGGCTGACCACGCTCAGCGCGGGCGCCTCCACGTCGTCCACGGTGACGTCGAGCTCCAGACTCCGGCCGTTGTAGCGCTCCGACCCCTTCAGCTCGATGCTGCCCAGCGAAACGCTGCTTTCCTGGCACAGGAGCCGCCAGATCATCCCGGCGGTCTCCGCGACATTGCGCATGCGGCTGCCCCGCAGGTCCGCTTGCACATCCTTCAGCCACTCCAGCGCTGCCTTGACCCGGACGATGAGTTCCTTCGCCGCGGCAGCCGCGTCGTAGTCCCGCAGCCACTCCGCGAGCTGCGGCACGACGCGCAGCCAGCGTTCGTCCTGCGCGGCCAGCTCCTGTTCGGCCTGGGCGCGCACCTGACGGCAGGCTTCCGCCAGCTCCTGGGCCGCCTTCTCCGCAGAGGCGGCGAGTACGTCCGCGCCCGAGATCTCCCGACAGGCCGTCCATGTCTCCCACATCGGACGCATCGCGTCGGGCAGATATACCGGCGGGCCCCCGATCAGCGCGAGCAAACCACCCCGCGCGGACCGCAGCCGGCTCGCTGCCACTTCGGCGGCCGCGGCCTCCTCGCGCAGAATCTCGATCTGTTCGGCGGCCCGAGCGGCCCACGCCTCGTCGAGCCGTGCCTCGCCGCACACCGGACATGAGGCGTCAGTACGGTGCCGCTGGTGGTGCAGGAGCGCGCGGTCGAGCAGATCGGCACGGGCACGGGCGTCACCGGCGTCGGAAAGATGGGCATCGTCAGCGGCGGTCGCAGCGATACGCAGCCGCTCCGCCGCGGCGGTGACAGCGACCGGGTCGGGGCCGTCCAGGTCCGCCAGGCGTCGCAGCCGGGCCAGTTCGGCCGAATCCGCGGCCCGCGTGCCCGCCAGGACCTCCCGTACCCTCTCCGGATCGACGGGCGCGGCCAGCGCGGCGGCGGCCGCGCGCGCCCGGTCGTCGTCCGTGGCGGCGAGGACGGTCCGGAGTTCCTCCAGTGCTGCCTTGGCGCGCTTGCCGGGCTGGGCAAGCGTCTTCTCCCGCTCGGCCAGGTGCTGCCGGGCGGCGGAGAGCGGTCCGAGACCGAGGATCGTGGCGAGGGCGTCGTACATGCGGACCGGCTTGGCGGTCATCATCTGACCGAGTTCGCTGTACGACAGGATCGGGCGGAACGTGTGCAGCGCTTCGTCCCAACCGAGGGCGGAAACGGACGCCGGTTCTGCGCTGAGGCCCGCGACGCGGCTCTGCGAGTCCGTGAACGTCTCTCCCGCCCACGTACGCGTGACGGTGAGCGGGGCCGTCCGGCCGGGCACGAGGATCTCCAGATCGATCCGCGGCTCCCGAGGGTGATGCAGATTGCGCCAGCCGCGCTGCTGGACCGGGTGCGCCGGCTTGCCGTCGTCGCCGAGCCACCGGCGGTTGGCACCAGTGAGGGCCACCTCGATGCCCTCGGCGAAGCTGGACTTTCCGCTGCCGTTGCGTCCGGTGACGACGGTCAGGCCGGGGCCGGGCGGGACATCGAGCGTGCGGGCCGGTCCGATGCCCCGGAAGCCCTGCACGGTGACGGACTTCAACACGGCTCCCTTTGCGGGGGATCCGCCGTGGCCGTCGGTGCCCGTCGCCACGACGGCCAGTGCGTCCGAGACCAGTGTCCGGACCGCGTCGCCCAGTCCGGAGGAGGCCAACCGTCGGTTCACCTCGGCGAGGAGGCCCTCGTCCGGTCGGATCTCGTCCGCATCGGCCTTTGCCGTACCGGCCTCGTCCGTACGGGCGATCTCGGGGGCGGCGGCGTCGGTGCGCGCGCTCTGCGCAGGGGAGGCCATGGTCAGCCCACCTTCTTCCAGGTCGTGCAGCGTTCGGTCTTGAAGACCTCGCCCTTGCGGAGGGTCACGCGGCCCGTGCCGCTGACGGTGTCGTTGGCGATGATTGAGGCGAAGCTGCCACTGGAGTCCTTGTCACGTTCCCAATAGCAGGGAATCCCGTCCTGCGGCCCCGCGGTCCTGTATGTGCCGGCGGCAATGTCGTCGCCGACCAGGTACTCGCCGTCTCCTGCGAAGGACGTGCGCGGGCCGGGCTTCGCCGTCGCCTTCGGCTTGACGGTCGCCGTGGACGTGGACGGCGCGGAGGTCGTCGCCTGCTTCCCGTCGCCCGGCGAGCCACCGCTGTTGCCGATCCCGACGCCGATGACGACCGCCACGAGGGCGACGGCGCCGTGGGTCAGTACGGGGTGCCGCTTCTTCACGGCGTTCGGGGCGTTCGGGGTGTTAGCGGCGGGTGCGGTCCGCGGTTCGGGGCCGGCTGGCGGGCCGGAGGGTGTCGGCCAGGTCGGACCCCGGCGGGGCGCTGTGGGCGGAGTCGGTTCCTCGGTCATGGTGCGGCCTCTTTCACGGGCGGCGATCGATGGCGGTGCTGTCCACGGGAGAGAGGCGAAGCAGACTCCGCGCAGAGCCAGGAGTTCGCTGCACTGAGCCGAGCTCTCACGTGGAAGCGTATCCAGATAAGCAGAGACATGAAAGCGCTGTCAATCATCTATCAGAGAATGAATAATGGTGTACTCTGTGATGACTGCTCGCCATCGATCCTCGGGAAGGCCTATGCCTAAGCCATCCGCACTGGTCACAGCCGCCGAGATCTCCCGGCTGGCCGGGGTGACGCGCGCCACCGTGAGCAACTGGCGCCGCAGGCACCCCGACTTCCCGGCTCCGAGCGGCGGTACGGACGCCAGCCCCCTCTACGACCTGGAGGCCGTCCGCGCCTGGCTGGAAGCACGCGGCCAGGGCGCCGCCGCGTCGTCGGCCGAAGAGTTGCGATCCGCGTTGCGCCTGGCTCCGGGCGGGAGCGCGACCCGTCTCGTCCCGTTCGTTCTTGCCGCCGGCCGTCTGGACAGGAAGAGGCTCGACGAACTCGCCGCACTGGCCGATGCAGACCTCGCCGACCACGCCGGTGCAGCCGTCGCCGCGCTGGGCGGCTCTGTTCCCGCCTCCGAAGGCATCGGTTACAAGGCCGACGAGGTAAGCCTTCTGCGTAGCCTCATTCGCTGCGTTCGCGACGAAGGCGGCCAGGACGCCCTCGATGTCCTGGCCGAACGAGAGCTGGAGGACAGCGCCGCGACCGGCACGTACAGCACCCCCGCACCGCTGGCCGATCTCATGGCACGACTCGCCGCACCGACGGCGAAGCCGTACCCGGAGCGAGTGCTCGACCCGTCCTGTGGCGGCGGTTCCCTGCTCGCCGCTGCCGCCCGCCTCGGCGCGACACACCTCTACGGCCAGGACGTTGTTCCGGTCCAGGCGCAGCGCAGTGCCGTGCGACTGCTGTTGACGGCGCCCGACGCCGAGGTGGTCGTGCGGAGCGCCGACAGCCTGCGGGACGACGCCTTCCCGGACCTGGTGGTGGACGCCGTGCTGTGCAACCCCCCGTATGCCGACCGTGACTGGGGCCACGACGCGCTTGCGTACGATCCCCGCTGGGCCTACGGCGTTCCGCCGCGCGCCGAGTCGGAACTCGCCTGGAACCAGCACGCCCTGTCCCACCTCGGCTCCGGCGGCCTCGCGGTGATGCTGCTGCCTCCCGCGACCGCGGCCCGCGCCTCGGGCCGACGCATCCGGGCCGAGTTGCTGCGCGGCGGCGCCCTGCGCGCGGTGATCGCGCTCCCTCCCGGTGCTTCGGTGCCGCTGCACATCGGGCTGCACGTGTGGATCCTGCAACGTCCCGGGCCCAGCGGTCCCGACCGTGGGCGAGTGCTGTTCATCGACACCGTCGACAGCGACCAGCGCGCACGTGGTGACCGCGCCGGTACCCAGGGCGGGCGGGCACCTCTGGACTGGGACGCGCTGACCTCGACCGTCCTACGGCACTGGCAGGCGTTCGACGCGGACTCCGAGGGATTCGCCGACGAACCCGGCACTGCCCGTGCGGTGCCGGTCATCGAACTGCTCGACGACCTCACCGACATCACTCCGGCCCGTCACGTACGGCTCACCCCGGCGGGCATCGACCCGTCCGACGTCGCACATCGGGCGGGCGACCTGCACGGGCAACTGACGGAAAGCCTGACGGCACTGGCCGACAGGGCCGCCACCGTGACCGGATGGCAGGCCGCGGGGCAGGATCCGCGCTCCTGGCGAACGGCCACCGTCGCCGACCTCGCCCGCGGCGGCGCGCTCACCGTGCACCGGGCCGCACGGGCCGGGCAGGACCGGGATACCCCGCCAGGGCACACCGGCCGGACCGTACTCACCGGCCGCGATGTCACCGCGGGCACCCGTGCGTCAGGGAGCAGCGACGACGTCACCCTCCTCCATGCGGTCGTCGTTGAGGAGGGCGACGTCCTCCTGCCGGCCCTCGGCGGCCGGACAGTCGCGGCCCGCGTCGCCGACGCACAGGACGCGGGTTCGCTCCTCGGCTCGCACCTCCACCTCTTCCGGCCCGACCCGGAACGCCTCGACCCCTGGTTCCTCGCCGGATTCCTGGCCGCGAAGGACAACGTCAGCAGCGCCACCGTCGGCAGCACCGCGGTCCAGGTCCAGGCCCAACGGCTACGGCTCCCCCTCCTGCCGCTCGTCGAGCAGCAGCGTTACGGGCAGGCGTTCCGGCGTCTGTACGAACTGGCCGGCGCTGCACGACGGGCCGCGGACCTCGCTGCCGAAGCCGCCGACCTCCTCACCACGGGCCTCACGAGCGGCGCTCTGCTACCGGCCGACATCCCGCCTGACACGGCCTGATCCCGCCACCGCGTGGCAGCGGCCGGGGCAGGTCTGCTCCCGACGCGCCGCGAATCCCACACGATTTCGCGGATGTCGCGCCGATGGCCGCCCGCGGCCCCCGACTTCGACCACACTGGCTCTTCCGCCCCTTTCGGGCGGAGAAGTGAAGGGAAACCCGAGCCCGTTGAACAGCAGCAAGCACACGGAGTTGGCGAACCATGCCTGGTCCGTCGCCGACCTCCTGCGCGGCGACTACAAGCAGTCGGACTACGGCAAGGTCATCCTGCCGTTCACGGTGCTCCGTCGGCTGGAGTGCGTCCTGGCGCCGACCAAGGACAAGGTTCTCGAAGTCGCTGCGCGGTACGAGCAGTCGCCCATGAACCCCGACAGCTTCCTCCGCAAGGCGTCCGGGCACAGCTTCTACAACACCAGCACGTACACCCTGAAGGCCATCGCGGGCGACCCTTCGCAGGTCGCGAAGAACCTCCTGGAGTACTGCGCCCGGTTCTCGCCCAACGCGTACGAGGTGCTGGACCGCTACGAGTTCGCGCAGCAGATCAAGAAGCTGGACGCGGCGAATCTGCTGTATCAGGTCGTCGGGCGGTTCGCCGACCTCGACCTGCGGCCGGTCCGTACCGACGCCGAGGGCACGCCCGTGCTCGGTGACGACGGGCGGCCGATCGAGGTCGTCTCCAACCACCAAATGGGCTACATCTTCGAGGAGTTGATCCGCCGCTTCTCCGAGCAGTCCAACGAGACGGCCGGTGAGCACTTCACTCCGCGCGAGGTCATCCGCCTGATGGTGAACCTGCTGGTCGCCCCTGACAGTGACGTGCTGGCCCTGCCGGGCACCGTCCGCACGGTGATGGACCCCGCCTGCGGCACCGGCGGCATGCTCAGCGCGGCCGAGGAGCAGATCAAGAGCTTCAACCCCGACGCGACGGTCGGTGTCTACGGCCAGGAGCTCAACCCCGAGTCATGGGCCATCTGCCGCTCCGACATGATGATCAAGGGGCAGAACCCGGAGAACATCAAGTTCGGCAACTCCTTCAGCGACGACGGGCACCCGGGCGCACATTTCGACTACCTCCTGGCCAACCCGCCGTTCGGCGTGGAGTGGAAGAAGGTCAAGGACGAGGTCGAGACCGAGCACGAACGTCTCGGCGAGAGCGGCCGTTTCGGGGCCGGCCTGCCGCGTATCAACGACGGCTCTCTCCTCTTCCTCCAGCACATGATCTCGAAGATGAAGCCGGTGGACGCGAGCGGCGCCGGCGGCAGCCGCATCGCGATCGTCTTCAACGGCTCGCCCTTGTTCACGGGCGCGGCCGAGTCGGGGGAGTCCCGCATCCGCCAGTGGATCCTGGAGAACGACTGGCTGGAGGGCATCGTCGCCCTCCCCGACCAGCTCTTCTACAACACCGGCATCTCCACGTACTTCTGGGTCCTCAGCAACCGCAAGTCCGTCGACCGGCGCGGCAAGGTCGTCCTGCTGGACGGGCGCGACTACTGGAAGAAGATGCGGAAGTCGCTCGGCGACAAGCGCAAGGAGCTGGGCGAGGACCACATCGCGGAGATCACCCGCCTCTACACGGAGGCGCTGGCCGTGGTGGACGCGGCCGAGCGGGGCGACGGCCACGACCTGATCGAGAAGGCCGGGAAGATCAAGGTCTTCAAGAACGAGGACTTCGGCTACCGCCGGATCACGGTCGAGCGCCCGCTGAAGCTCCGCTTCGAGGTGACGGACGAGACGCTGGCGGCGGTTGCGGCCTCGAAGCCGATCGCGAAGGCCACGGATGTGGACGCCTTCGTGGAGGCGCTGCGGCCGCTGGTCGGGAAGTCCTGGACGACGAAGTCCGACGCGTGGATCGACCTCAAGGACGCGGTGGTGGCGGCCGGCCGCCTGTGGCCGACGGGCGCGCCGTTCGGCAAGGCGCTCCGTGAGGCGGTCGGGGTCCGCGACCCGGAGGGCGAGGTCCAGAAGGTCAAGGGCGAGCCGGAGCCGGACCCGGAGCTGCGTGACTACGAGAACGTCCCGCTGGACGAGGGCGTGGACGAGTACTTGCTGCGGGAGGTGTTGCCTCACGTCCCAGACGCTTGGGTGGATCGGACTAAGGACAAGATCGGCTACGAGATCCCGTTCACGCGCCACTTCTACGTTTACAAGCCGCCGCGTCCCCTGGCGGAGATCGACGCGGAGTTGAAGTCCCTGGAGGCCGAGATCCAGGTGCTGTTGGGTGAGGTGACGAAGTGACGCCTACCGTTCCGCTGAAGCGCGTCACGCGTATGGCATATGGGGATTCGCTAGCTGCAGATATGAGGACCGAAGGAGAATTCCCGATCGTAGGTTCGGGCGGCATCTCCGGGAGTCACAATGCGCCAAATTTCAGGGCGCCTGGAATCGTGATCGGCCGCAAAGGGAGTTACGGCTCATTGCACTGGGTGCCGACCGGTGGTTTCGCGATTGATACCGCCTATTACATTGATGAGAGGCTGACCTCTGCTGACCTCCGCTGGCTCTACTACGCGTTGCACGCCGTCGACCTTCGCAGCCCCTCGCAAGACGTTGGCGTTCCCGGCTTGTCTCGCGAAGCAGCCTATGACGCATCGGTGCCCACTCCGCCTCCGCTGAAAGAGCAGCGCCGGATCGCTGACTTCCTCGATGCCGAGACCTCACGCATCGACCGTCTAGCGGAACTGGGGGAACGTCAAGTTTACCTGCTTCGTGAACGCTCGGAGGCAATAGTGGCGCAATTCTTTGGCCCCGGAGATGGTCGCCGCGAGTACCGCTTTCGGCACCTCATGGAGTCCAATCCATGCTACGGAGTGCTGGTTCCGAAGTTCGCAGATGTAGGCGTTCCTTTGATTCGCGTAAGCGACCTTGGGAAACTCGATCATGATCTTGTGAGACTCCCCAGGATCGAAGAAGGGCAGGCCCAGGAATATAGACGAACATGCATCTCCCCTGGGGATCTGTTGATCACGGTGGTAGGGGCAACAATCGGGCGGTGCGATGTGGCACCTGCCGAAACGGCTGGCTTCAACGTGAGCCGTGCGCTGGCTCGAGTCAAATTGGCGGCTGGGATTTCCCCTCAATTGATCGCCTCTTGGGTTCGTAGCCGAGGATTCCAAATTCAGGCAGAGCTTGCTACCAGCGGTGCGGCCGCTCAGCCGGCTCTGAACATGTCAGACATCACGCACTTCACGGTTTGGCTTCCTGAAACTCATTCCGGACGGCGGGACCTCGCATACCGTGTGAGCACTCACGAGGAGGAAAATCGAAGGCTTCTGACGGCAATTGGACGTAAGCAATCTCTTGTTGCTGAACGCCGTCAAGCCCTGATCACCGCCGCCGTCACCGGCCAGATCGACGTCAGCACCGCCAGCGGCAGAGGTATCGAGGACTGAGGAGGCACCCGCCATGAGCCCGATCCACCACGAGTCCGTCTTCGGCGACGCCATCGTCGCCTCCCTCCTGGCCTCCGGCTGGCAGCTCGGCCACAGCGCCGACTACAGCCGGGACCTCGGCCTGGACACGGGCCAGCTCTTCGCCTTTATCGGGGCCACCCAGATCCATGAGTGGAACGAGCTGCTTGCCTTCTACGGCGGCGACCCCAACGCCGCCCAGGCCGGATTCGCCAAGCAGGTGGACAAGGCGATCGCCGCCGACGGCGTGCTGGACGTACTTCGGCAAGGCGTGAAGGACCACGGGGTTCGGATCAGGCTCGCCTACTTCAAGCCCAGCCTCGTCGCCTCCGACGCGATCCTGGACGACTACCGGGCGAACCGGCTGACCGTCGTCCGGGAGCTGGAGTACGCCACCAAGCAGCAGGACAAGGGCAACCGCCTCGACCTCACCCTTTTCCTCAACGGAATCCCGCTGGTCACCGCCGAGTTGAAGAATCCGCTGACCAAGCAAGGGGCGGAGCAGGCGAAGAAGCAGTACCGCGAGGAGCGGGACGCCACCGAGCTGATCTTCACGCGCCGCGTGATCGCGAATTTCGCCGTGGACCCGGACCTGGTGTTCGTCGCCCCCGAGCTCAAGGGCAAGCCCACCCGGTTCCTGCCGTTCAACACCGGCTCGGAGGGTCCGGGAAAACCCGGCGGCCAGGGCAACCCAACGGCCACCGCCCCCGGCACGTACGCGACCTCGTACCTCTGGGAGCAGATCTGGCAGCCGGACACGTGGCTGGACCTGATCGAGCGGTTCGTGCACCTGAGCAAAGAGAAAGGCGCCGACGGCAAGACGCGGAAGCGGCTGATCTTCCCGCGCTACCACCAGTGGGACATCGTCACGAAGCTCGCCGCGCACGCGGCCCGTCATGGTGCGGGGCACAACTACCTCGGGATGGCCTCCGCAGGCTCCGGTAAGTCGAACACCATCGCCTGGCTGGCCCACCGCCTGTCCTCCCTTCACACGCCGACCGACCCGGCCGCCCTCGACCCCGACGCGCTGGCCGCCGGGCTCAAGCCGGGCGCACCCGTCTTCGACAAGGTCGTGATCATCACCGACCGCCGCAATCTGGATGCCCAACTCCGCGAGACGGTCGGCAGCTTCGAGAAGACCGCCGGCCTGGTCGTGAAGATCGACGAGAAGCACGGGGCGAAGTCGGACCAGTTGGCGAAGGCGTTGTCCCGCGAGACCGGGAAGATCATCACGGTCACGCTGCACACATTCCCCGCCCTCATCGACTACCTCAAGCGCAACCCCACCGAGCTCCAGGGCCACAACTTCGCAATCATCGTGGACGAGGCGCACTCCTCCCAGTCCGGCGACGCGGCCACCGCCGTCCGAGCGGCCCTGCGTGAATTCGGTCTGGACTCGGACTCCGACGAGGCCGGTGTCACCGAAGAGGCGGCGACGACCACCGACGCGAAGCTCGTCAAGAGAGCCATCCAGCGCAGCCAGGCCAAGAACCTGTCCTACTTCGCGTTCACGGCGACGCCCAAGGCCAAGACGCTCGAACTCTTCGGCACCCTGGACACCGTCGACGGCAAGGCGGCATACGTGCCGTTCCACACGTATTCGATGCGCCAGGCCATTGAAGAGGGCTTCATCCTCGATCCCCTGCGCAACTACGTCACGTACAGCACGTACTGGAAGCTGGTGAACCAGAATCCGGACGATGTCGACGTGGACCCGTCGAAGGCGAGCAGCCTGCTCGCGCGGTTCGCGTACACGCACGAATCCACGGTGGCCCAGCACGCCGAAGTGATCGTGGAACACTTCCGCGCGCACACCGCGGGCCGGCTCGGTGGGCGGGCCAAGGCCATGGTGGTGACGGCGTCCCGGCACAGCGCCGTGCAGATGGCCCGCGCGATCAAGCGGTATATCGATGACCGGGCCTACGCCAATCCCGGGGTCCTCGTCGCGTTCTCCGGCAGCCTGACGTACGACGGCGAGGAGACGACCGAGCCGAAGGAGAACGGCGGTCTGTCGGAGTCCGCGCTGCCGAAGGCGTTCGCGTACACGCGCAAGGACGACAAGGCGGTGCGGACGGGTGCGAAGGCGACGCAGCGCGAATACCGCATCCTGGTCGTCGCCGAGAAGTACCAGACCGGCTTTGACCAGCCGCTGCTCACCACGATGTACGTGAACAAGAAGCTCGCGGGCATCAACGCCGTCCAGACCCTCTCGCGCCTGAACCGCACCGCCGACCGCAAGTCGCAAGCGGACCTGGCGGTCCTGGACTTCGTCAATGACGCCGAGGACATAAAGGCGTCGTTCGTCCCGTACTACGAGGAGGCGAACACCCTCCCGTCCGATCCGAATCTCCTCTACGCCGCCCAGAGCCGGGTCATGCAGCCCGACATCCTCGTCAATGCGGAGATGCAGGACTTCGCCGAGGCGTATCTGGCGGCCGAGGAGAAGGCAGCGGGTTCGCCCGCCCGCTGGGAGAAGCTGCACGCCGAGCTGTACCGGCTCCTCGCCCCGGCCGTCTCACGCTTCACCGACCTGCTGGACCGGAAGGACGAGGCCAACGAACCGGACGAGGATGCGCAGGAAGCGGCCGAGGAGTTCCGCAGCAACCTCAACGACTACGTGCGCAAGTACGGCTTCCTCGCGCAGATCGTCCCGTACCGAGACGCTGATCTCGAACGGCTTTACCTCTACGGCCGCCACCTTCTCAACCGGCTGCCGCGACGCGGAGACGGCGGCGTGGACATCGGTGACGTGGACCTCAGCCACCTGCGGGTGCAGAAGACCGGTGAGTACGACCTCGCGCTGACCGCCGAGGGCGCGGCTGAGCTCCCCGGTTTCGGCGACGGTTCGGGCGGTGCGAAAGAGCAGGAGAAGTCGCCGCTGTCGGAGCTGATCGAGAAGTTCAACGAGAAGTTCGGCACCGACTTCACCGAGCAGGACGTCATCACACCCTTCACTGAGGCAGCGGCGGACCCGAAGGTCCGTGCCGCCGCCGTCAACGACGAGGAGAACTTCGGACTGGTCTTCGACGCGGTCTTCGAGGACAAGATGGCCGACCACATCGACACCATCGCCGACATGGGCCGCCAGTACTTCAGCCACGACGACAGCTTCAAGCAGACGCTCAACCGCAGCGCCCGCCGGGCCGCGTACCAGATGATCCGCCGTGAGGAGAACATCGACGGCGACGCCGCCTGACCCGCTCTGACCGCCGACGTCAGCGGTCAGAGCTCCGTGGGCCGGTCCTTGGCCCACCACAGGAACGCGGAGGCATGCTCGCGGTCGGCGAGGCCGTCGCCGACCAGGGCGTGCAGGACGTCGTTGCTCCAGAGGACGAGTCGGCCGCGGGTCCAGTTCACCGACTCGGGAGCCGGTAGCTCCAGCCCGTACACCTTCCGTGCGATCTCGCGTTTGCCGTCCGCCGCGGTCGTGTACTTGAGGATCGGCAGGAACCGGTCGGGCTGGACAACACAGAGGACCTTGGTGAGAAGGGCTTCCTTGAAGCCGGTCATGGCGAAGGGCTTGGCGCCGGACAGCAGGTGCTCCAGCCGGTCTTCGAGCGGGACGGACGCCGGGCCGTGCAGTAGGTACTCGATCGTCCTGCGGGTCGAGTCCGCTGCCGCGGCCTCACCCATCGTGTTCCATGCGGAGTTGAACATGGACTGGTTGCCGGGGTGCGCTCCGACATCGGAATTGGCAAAGTCCTTGAGGAGCTGCGGGTCGCACGTCCACAGCCCGTCAGCAGAGAAGATGTTCTGGTACTTCGCCCAGTAGGCCGCCACTGTTGGGTCGGGTCCCGGTCTGGTGGCAAGGAACTGCGCCTTGAGCCGGTTCGCCCGCTCCATCCTTCCCGGCTCGACATCCTCGGGCTTCGGAAAGCGGGCTCTGAGGTCGTCGAAGGAGTAGGACGGTCTCTTCCGCTCCGCGCGGGGCTCTCCGTGCTCCCACTCCTGGCCGCACCGGTGCCTCACCAGCCGACGCCCGTCGTCGAGGACGCGCACCAGCTCGATGTCCTCGTCCTCACTGCATATCGGGCACATCGCCAGCGCCATCGCCCACCCCAGGTGCCTGTTCGCCAACGCCCCACCGCGGGCCGGCGCTCTTCACCCGCCGGGCACGTCCTCACACTAGGCCACGGCTCCGACAACGGATCGACTTCACGGGCGCGGGAAACGCGACTTCGCACGCGATGGGCGTCCTGGTCGGCCATCATGGTCCGTGCTGCGCGAAGGCTCCGCGTCGGCGGGTTCGCCCGTCGCACCGGTACCGGTGGGCGGCGGTGGGAGAGCGGGACGAGGGGACGGCGGGCACACGGCGTGGCGCAGGCACCGAAGATCGGCGACCAGGGTCGCTACGAGCTGATCGAGGAGATCGACTCCGGTGGCATGGGGGTCGTCTGGCGCGGCTACGACACCGTCCTTGACCGCGAGATCGCGGTCAAGGTCATCCGTCCGGACGCGATCGGGTCTCCCTCGCACGCTCAGGAATTCGCGCTCCGCTTCCGGCGCGAGGCGCGCGTGACCGCCCGGATCGGGCACCACGGGGTGCCGCAAGTGTTCGACGCGCTGCTCGACGAGGCGTCGTACGACCGCTTGTACCTGGTGATGGAGTACGTGCACGGGACGTCCCTGCGCACCGTTCTCGCGGGCGCCGGCGCGGACGGCCTCGGGGCGTCGTTGCTCCCGGTGAGCTGGGCCGCGTCCATCGCCGCGCAGATTTGCACCGTCCTGTCATACGCCCACGCGATCCCGGTCGTGCATCGCGACCTGAAGCCGGACAACATCCTCATCGCAGCCGACGGTAGCGTCAAAGTGCTGGACTTCGGCATCGCCAAGATCCTGCGGTCGGACGTCACGCGGCTGACCGCCACGGGCAACCCGATCGGCACGACTCGCTACATGTCGCCCGAGCAGATCAACTGCGGGAAGATCACCCCGCTCAGCGACCTCTACGCCTTGGGCTGCGTGCTGCACGAACTCCTCTCCGGGCAGCCCGTCTTCACCGGGGACGGCGACTTCCAGCTCATGCGCCAGCACGTGGACATGCCGCCACAGCGGCTGCGCGACCTGCGTCCCGAAGTGCCGGAGGGCTTGGAGGCACTGACACTGGATCTGTTGGCCAAGGCGCCGGAGCAGCGTCCGGCCGACGCCTACGCCGTGTACGAGCGGCTGGTCCCGCACCTTCCGCTTCCGGGGGCGGGGAGCGGCCTTTCGACGCTCCCGGACACCGGCGGTGCGCCGTCCGGGGTGGCCGACCCGACCGTCGTCTACCGGCAGCCGAACGCGCCTCTGCGGCGTACGGCGGCCCCGTCCCCCGCCACAGAGCCGACGCCGGCGGCCCCGTCCCCCGCGCCCGCCGACACGGCCCTTCGGGACGCGATCCGCGAGGCGTACGCCCGCTCCGCGGACCTCGCCGACGACGGGCGGTTCACCCAGGCCGCCGACGTCCTCAAGGCGCTCATCGGGCCCGCGGCCACTGCACTCGGCGTGCAGAACCGGCGGGTGCTTGGCCTGCGGCGCCAGCGTGCGGCAGTTCTCATGGCGGGTGAGGACTACCGCCGGGCTCTCCCGGAGTTCGACGCGCTGGCCGCCATCTACGCCCGCACGGCGGGGCCTTCGAGTCACGAGACCCTGGAATGCCGCCGGTCCGCCGCCGGCTGCCGGGCGAACCTCGGTGAGACCGAGGCCGCCCTGCACGAGTTCCAGGACGTCCTGGAGCTCGTCTCCAGCGCGGAGGGAGATGCCTCTGCGACGGCCCTCGACCTGCGTCGCAACATCGGTGTCCTGCTGTACACCGAGGGCGACCGGGACACGGCCGAAGGCGTTCTCGATGCGCTCCACGAGGACATGTGCGTCGTCCTCGGGGAGGACGACGAGGAGACTCGCGAAATCGCCGACCTCCTCCTCCGGTTGCGACGGGCCGAGGGCTGATCTATCGCTCCGGCGCGGCACCGACGCATGGAGCGCCGCCCGCGCCCGGCGCCGTTCGTGCCTGACCGGGTGCGTACGCTGCTGGCGGTTGCTGCTCGTGTCAAAGGTGCCGGCCGACGGCCCGCGTGCGGTCGACCGCCGTGGCCTCCGGCGTGCAAGCCCTGTCGCAAACTGAGCCGCTCGGTAGACCCATGAACAGCCTCGCCTCCTCATGTGATGTTTGACAGTGCTTTCAGTCTGTGGTTCTCTGGTGATGCTTTCAATCTCATTAGTGGTCGGCTGATCTGCATTCAGGAGGAACCCATGGCCCCTGCCACCGCCAAGCGCACGCTGTACCGGCTCGCTGGTGTCGCACCCACACTCGACGCCATGTTCGACGCCCTCGACCACGCCCAACTGACCGCGCTGGACGCGCAGATCCACTTTCCCGACGACCGGCTCCGGGCACCCGCGCTGCTGATCACCGCGGCCATGACGAGCGAGGAAGCGTCCTGGTGCCGGGAAGTCGCGCGTACGACGGGCTGCCGGATCGTCGAGCCGGTCCGGCGGACCGCCGCCCTGCTGCTGATTGCGGTCGACGAGGACGTCTACGCCATCGGCTATGACCAGGGGTATCGGCTGCTGCCCGGTCGGGTGAAGGACCAGCGCTTCGGCCTCACGTTCGCCATTCGGCAGGTCGACCCGTTGCAGGTCCGGGACCTCGTCTCGCAGACGCTCGGCGAGGCCAGGACCGACATCGCGATCGTGCCCGGTGGAACGCCTGTGCTCAGCCTCGGCCTGCGCGAGCACGCCCAGATCGTCCGGCGGCTGGGCGGCTACCTCGACCGGCTGGAGCTCACGCGAGCTCGGAGCGGTCACAGCGCGGTATGCAGCGCGGATGGGGGATGCGGGCTCAGTCTCTCCCTGGGGATCGAGCCGGACGACCTCCTCGCGGACATCCGGGAGATCGCCCGCGTCTGCCGTGACACGGCTCCCCAGCCCGCACTGGAGTTCGTCGAGCACATCGTGCCGGTCAAGGACGAGACCGTGCTCACCCGCCTGGGGTCCACTCTCGACGACATCCTCGGCGCGCCCCCCGACGGCCGGCTCGCCGTGACCGTGCCCATGGACCAGTGGGACGACCACTCCCAGGCTCGTGCCTTCCACCTGAAGATCGCCAGCGACGAGGCCGGGCGCTTCGAGGAGTTCGACCTGGGCTATGTGCTCCACCGCGTCCGCCTGCAGGGACGCGGGCAGCGCTTGGAGGCGCTCAGGCGGGGCACGGTCACGCTCTACAGCCACGAACGCGCAGCGCCGCAGGACCAGCTCTGCGTCACGCCGGCGCTGCGGTGGCTGGAGGCCAGCATCTCGCTCGGCGCGCAGCGGTTCTGCCTGCTGGAGGGCGACTGGTACGAGATCGGCGCCGAATACCTGGCCACGGTCCGAGGGACGGTCGATCGGCTCTTCACACCTTTGCCTTCAGTGGATCTGCCCGCCTGGGCGGCCGGTGTCAGCGAGCGCTCGTACAACGAGCACGTCCCCGACCAGCGCCCCGGCTACGTCTGCATGGACCGCAAGAACGTGGCGAACCCGCTGCGACCCACCGACGGGTTCGAGGTGTGCGACCTGCTCACCCCCGACAACACGCTCGTCATGGTCAAGCACGCCCACGGCGGGTCCGGTCCGCTGAGCCACCTCTTCAGCCAGGGCCTCGTCGCCATACAGCTCTTGAAGACCTCAGCGGAGGTACGCCGCCGGTTCGCCAGCCGGGTCCTCCAGGAGAGCAACGGACGCCACACCCTGCCGGACGACTTCGTCCCGCAGCGCGTCGTATTCGCGATCCTGCTCAAGCAGGGCACGGCGTTGACCCCCGAGACGCTCTTTCCCTTCTCCCTGATCACGCTCGCACAGACGGCCAAGGCACTGGAGCCTTTGAACGTCGCTGTAGAGGTCGTCGGCATCCCTGAGGCTTCGCCCGCTTCGAATGCGACACAGAAGTTCCATGCCGCTGCGTAGCCGACGGTGAACCCCCCCGTTCAATAGCCGCACATGGCTCGCAGCGACGTACCGCCATTCGGGGCGCAACCTCTTCGGCAATTGGTTGAGCGAAACCCGAGGCCCTGAGAGGGGTGGGGTTGTGGTGGCAGGCGGATCGGCGGGAGCGGTGGCAGGCCGCACAGCACATAGTTCGGCGGTGGAAGCGGCGAGCGAAGGGGAGCGGCAAGTTGCCGCTCATCTGCTCACGCTGACCCGCAAGGGGGCTGGCGGCTGCTGGTCGACCGCCACTGGCCCGGTGCGGCGGGGCGACTGCGTGCATGGTGCTTATCGGCCCCGCCGGGATCTTCGTCGTCGACGGCAGGGATTGGGAAGCAGAACCGTTGGCCGGCCGTCGACGGCAAGCTCCATACGGCCGGTGGGTCTTGGGACGGCGACATCGAGCGGATCCTGCACGCGACGCGCACTGTTGAGGAGGCATCGGCGGAACTCGGGATGTCTCCGGTTACCGTGGTAGCGCCGGGTTGCGGGCGACTCCGTCCAGCGCGGACGCGTGGAACGCGACCATGATTCCCCCTAACCCCTGTGTCTTCGCCGGCTGGTCCACGACATGATCCCTCGCCCGTCAAGCGTCAGGCGGGCGGGCCGTCATGTTCTGCCGGACAGCATCTGAGTTGTGGGATGCGGCTCGCGGAGCACTTTGCGATCCTGAACAGCCGATGAGGGTCGCCGTACTTACGCGGTGCCGCTCTCGTGGTCGTCGTCCCGGTCGCCCGCGAGCGCGGTCGGCAGCGGCAGCCCGTATTTGTCACACAGGAATCGGGTCTGGCAATACCGCTGGGCGTCGGCCGCCACTCTGCCGAGAATCGCGGCATTCATACCGGCTCCGACGAGGACACCCACGACCGGTACGACCTTGGCGACGTTTTCGACTGACACCTTGGACCCTGCCGGGCCGAGCTGCTGCATCAGCTTCTCAAGTGCGGCCAGGAGATGGTGGTCCTGGCGGAGTTTGTCCGACCACCGTATGCGTCCTCTGACCGCCTCCGCCGCCCGAGCAGTGTCACGCAACGGCTCGACCTTGGCTGCCTGCGCCATGAAGGACCGGCGTACCAGGCGTTGGATGAAGACCTGCTCGTCGGGATCTTTGGCGTCGTAGCCGTAGGAGTACGCGATGCGCGCCGCGATCGATGTGCTCAGCACCTGGATGACGAGGATGTCCGCGGTCATCGCGACAGGGATACCGGCGACGGGAACCATGGCCAGCAAACCCATAGCACCACCTTCGAGTGCGCCGGCGGTCCGCCATGTGAGGGCATTGAAGGTCAGCAGCCTGTCACAGGACTTGAGATCCTTCTGCCGCAGCTCGGTGAAATCGTTGAGTTCCACGCCTCGCTTGCGGGCGAGCTTCTCGACGCTCTTCGGGTCGTTCAGCTCCATTGCCCAGTCGTTGACCAGATCGAGCAGCGCTGCCGCCGCTGCGAGTGCCGGTCGCGCCGCCTTGGTGGCGACTGCGTCACCTGCGCGACGGATCGGTTCCTTGACCGCCTTGGGCACAGCGCCCCTGACCCGGCTCACCGCGCTTCCTGCGGCCTCACCAGTGCGACCGAGTGCCGTATTCGCCCAGTTCGGAAGACCGCGACGGTTGTCGCGGCGCTCCCAGTGCTCGTTGAGCGCGGTCCACACCTGCCCCTCGTAGGCACTCATCGGAGGCGCACCGTCGACGAGTGGGTCGGCGTGAGGGCTCATTGGGGTTCTCCTTTTCGGCTGTGCTCGTCGGATCCGGGCACTTATGGCTGGGCTGGGAGACCCGGCGTGGGCTCTGGGCCGATGAAAACGGCGAGGTAGCGGAACTCGCCCCGGAGTCCGTCCTGCATGGAGTACGAGTGCCAATTGAGGGAGTACGAGCCGTTCAAGTGGCGCCTGTTCGGCTTGTAGTCGTCGCGGCCCCAGACGAGTTGGCCCGTGAGCGTGCGGCCCTCGTGGAGGCGGAAGTCGCGGTCTCGGGTGTTGTTCTGCTTCGGCGGGGTCCACAGGCCGGCCTCGTTGGTGATGAGGAGGGCCAGGCCGTTCTGGTTGGGCTTGCCGAAGCGCTCCAGGCGGGCGATGTCGGAGACGAAGCCGAGGCGGGCCAGGTCGGTGGCTGAGTGAGACTTCAGCGTGTACTGCTCCTGGTCAGGGTCGGCTGTACCCGTCCACTTCGCCGTGCGGTATTTGAACTCGATCGCCGTGCGAGCTGTGGCGCCGATGCACAGGAGATCGAGATACTCGGCGCCAGCGGCTTCCGGTGAGTTCTGGCGGACCTCCAGTCTGACCTCGACCGTGGGCGCCATCTTCCACAGCACGCGCGCGAAGCTGTGCTGGAGGTCCCGCTCGGAGTGGAAGACCGGCCGATCCTGCTGGAGCTGTGCCATGACCTCGGGCAGCGATACCTCGCCGGCGATGAGCGGCCCGGACATCGCCGTGGGCACCGACTGTTCTCCCGCTGATCTGTCCTGCATGGTGTGCTTCCCCCCCGGCCGACTATCCGTGGGGCGACGGTAGCGCCGTTGCCAGGGCCGCTTCAGGCGTTCCGCCGAGCCGGGCCGCTCCCGCCCGGGAGCCGCCTGACGAGTTCGGCTCCCCAATAGCTCCCAAGACGCCCCCGGAGACGACTCAGGGCCCTGATCCTCGGAAGGATCAGGGCCCTGACCTGCTGCTATACCGTCGGGGTGGCGGGATTTGAACCCACGGCCTCTTCGTCCCGAACGAAGCGCGCTACCAAGCTGCGCCACACCCCGGTGCAACGGGAATTACTTTAGCGGACTGCGGGCCGTGGGCGAAATCCGGTTTCGGGGGAGGTGGGGGCGGTGGTGGTCGAGGAGGATCAGGAGGAGGGCGAGGGCGGTGAAGGCGAGGGCGAGGAGGAGGGCGGTGAGGAGGGTGGCGGGGTAGCCGTGGGCGTCGACGTCGAGGAAGGGGTAGGGGTAGCGGGACGGGGGCGCGGGGGGCTGGAAGGGGCCGCGCAGGAGGGCGAAGGCGCAGTAGGCGAGGGGGAGCAGAAGCCACTGGCAGGCGTGGCGCCACCGGAAGCGGCCGGGAGTGGTGAACAGCAGCCAGTCCAGGGTGACTGTGAGGGGCGTCACGGTGTGCAGCAGCTGGTTGGAGACAGCGAGGGCGCCCGTGCGGGCGCCGAGGGCCTCGGACTCGGAGAAGTCGCTCGCGTCGTTGGCGAGCACCAGGTGGTAGACGAGGCCGGTGATCACGATGCAGAGCAGCACGGCGCCGTAGACGAGCGGCGGGACCGGGCGGCGGCGGGTCCAGGTGCGGTACGCGGCGGGGGCGAAGGTCAGGGCGATCGCCGCGTTGGTGAGGATCGTGAAGTACGTGAAGACGCGCGCCGGCGGGAAATGGGCGCACTCGATGCTGATGCCCGTCACCGCCGTCGCCGCGATCAGCAGCCGGTACGCCGATACGGCCGCCACGTACGGACGGGAGATTTCGGGCATGCCTCACCGTACGAGACGGCGTACGGCGAAACGGATCAGCGGGGCGTGAGCGTGAGGAGTGTCGCCTCGGGCGGGCAGGCGAAACGGACCGGGGTGTAGCGGTTGGCGCCGCAGCCGGCCGAGACGTGCAGGTAGGACGTGGAACCGGTGGCGGTGTGGGTGGACAGGCCCTTGACCCGGTCGGTGTCGAGGTCGCAGTTGGTGACCAGCGCGCCGTAGAAGGGGACGCAGAGCTGACCGCCGTGGGTGTGGCCGGCCAGGATCAGCGGGTAGCGGTCGGAGGTGAAGGCGTCCAGGACGCGCAGGTAGGGCGCGTGGACGATGGCCAGGTTGAAGTCGGTGTCCGGGTCGGGGCCGCCGGCGACCGCGGCGTAACGGTCGCGCTTGATGTGCGGGTCGTCCAGGCCGGTGAAGCCGAGGACCGGGCCGTGGTCGAGCTTGAGTCGGCCGCGGGAGTTGCTCAGGCCCACCCAGCCGGCCGCGTCGAAGGTGTCGCGCAGCTCGCCCCAAGGGTTGCGGATGACGCCGTGCGCCATCTTGTCCTTGCCGTTGAGGCCGTGCTGGCCGCGCGCCTTCTCCACCAGGTAGCGGCCGGGGTTGCGGAATTTGGGGCCGTAGTAGTCGTTGGAACCGAAGACGTACGCGCCGGGGAACTCCAGCAACGGGCCGAGCGCGTCCAGGACTTCGGGGACGGCGGTGGGGTCCGACAGATTGTCGCCGGTGTTGACGACGAGGTCGGGGCGCAGGCCGGCCAGCGACTGGAGCCAGCGGCGCTTCTTCTTCTGGCCCGACACCATGTGGATGTCGGAGACCTGGAGGACACGGATCGGCCGCATGCCGTCGGGCAGCACCGGGATGTCCACGCGCCGCAGGCGGAAGGACCGCGCTTCGAAGCCGGCCGCGTACGCCACACAGGCCGCGCCGGCCGCCGTCACACCCAGGGGAATTCCGTATCGCGCGCGCATGCGCCCATCGTGTCAGAGTCCGGGGCCGGCGCGCGCTCCAGGGCGTACGGACGGGGCGGACGGGGAGGCCGTCGGCGAGCACGTACGACCCGCGCAGTGGGCCCCTTTACGTGGGCTCCGCATATATACGGCGCGGCTGCTCCCCGGGAGTGCGAAAATCGGTGCATGACCACGACGCTCAAGCAGCGACTGCACGACGACCTCACCCAGGCGATCAAGGGGCGCGACGAGCTGCGTTCCGCCACGCTCCGGCTCACCCTGACGGCCATCACCAAGGAGGAGGTCGCCGGTACGACCGCGCGCACCCTCTCCGACGACGAGGTGCTGAAGGTGATCACGCGCGAGGCGAAGAAGCGGCGGGAGGCCGCCGAGGCCTTCGCGCAGGGCGGTCGGGCGGAGTCGGCGGAGCGCGAGCGGGCGGAGGGCGAGGTGCTCGCGGAATATCTGCCCAAGCAGCTCGGCGACGACGAGCTGGCCGCGATCGTGCGGGAGGCCATCGCCGAGTCCGGGGCGGACTCGCCGCGCGCCATGGGCGCCGTCATGAAGATCGTGAACCCGAAGGTGGCCGGGCTCGCCGAAGGCGGCCGGGTGGCCGCCGAGGTGAAGCGGCAGCTCGCGGGCTGATCCCGCGGCAGCAGGCGGCAGCGGTAGACGGCCGCAGCGGACGGCACGGCAGCAGTAAGGGGCGCCCTCCCTGGGAGGGCGCCCCTTACACGTACGTACGGGCGGGCGGGCGACGGACCGCTACGGCCCGTTGCCCCCGCTCGTCAGCCCGGGAAACGTCGGGAACGGATCGGGGCCCCCGTTGGCCCCACCACTGGTCCCCGTACCGCCGTTGCCGCCACCGGTCACGGCGCCGCCGGTCGTACCGGCATCCGTCACGCCGCCGTCGGTCACGCCGCCGTTCGTCACGCCGCCCGTGGTGCCCGCCGTGATCGCGCCGGTGGTCTGGCCCATCGTGGTGACCCCGCCGGGGCCGTGGCCGCGGCCCGGCTTCTTGTGCTTGTTGTCGTCGCCGGTGGGGCTGGCCGGGTTGTTCGGGTCCGGCGGCGGCGTCTTGCCCTTGTCCTGGATGTTGAGCGGCACGGTGATGAAGCTCTCCACCGGCTTGCCCTCCAGCGACGCGGAGACCGCGTCCTTCCAGATCGGCGCGGGGCCGTCGGCGCCGTACACCAGCGGGTAGTAGTGGCCGCCGATGGTGATGTTCTTCATCTTGTGCTCGTGCTTCGGGTCACCCATCCACACGGCCGCCGCCATGTTCGGCGTGTAGCCCGCGAACCAGGCCGCCCACCGGTCGTCGGTCGTACCGGTCTTACCCGCGGTGTCCCGGCCGTCGTCGAGGTTGGCCGCCTCACCCGTACCGTCGTCGACCACGCCCTTGAGCATGGTGTTGATGGTGTCCGCGGTGTTCTGCGACATGGCCTGCGAGCACAGCGACTTCGGCACCGTCAGCTTCTTGCCGGCCGTGGTGGTGACGGACTCGATGGCGATCGGCGTGCAGTAATTGCCGCGCGCGGCGAAGGCGGCGTACGCGGCGGCCACATTGAGCGGCGATACCTCGTTGGTGCCCAGCGTCAGCGACGCGATCTGGTTGAGCGGCTTGCCGTCGGCGCGGCCCAGGCCCAGCTTGGTCGCCATGTTGACGATCGGGCAGAGCCCGACCTGGCTCTCCAGTTGCAGGAAGTAGGTGTTGATCGACTTCTTCAGCGCTTCCGGCATCTGGTACGGGCCGACCTCGGACGGGTCCTCGTTGCCCGTCTCGTCGGTGCCGTGGATGGTGGAGTTGTCGCACGTCGTGACGTCGGGATACGTCATCTTGTTGGGCGAGGACTCCACCTGGTCCGGCTTGTAGCCCGCCTCCAGGGCCGCGGCTGCGGTGATCGGCTTGAACGTCGAACCGTTCTGGAAGCCCACACCGCCGCCCATGTTGGCATTGACCGAGAAGTTGATCTGCGTCTCGTTCTTGCCGAAGCCGTACGGCTTGCTCTGGCCCATCGCGATGATCTTGCCGGTGCCGGGCTCCACCAGGGAGACGGCGGCGGCGATCGAGTCGCTCTTGTAGACGTGCTTGCTGATGCCGTCCAGCACGCCCGCCTGGGCCTTCGGGTCGAGCGTGGTCCTGATCGTCAGACCGCCGGTGTTCCAGGTCTTGGCGCGCTCCTCCTTCGTCTTGCCGAAGGCGGCGTTGGTCAGGAAGGTGTTGCGCACGTAGTCGCAGAAGAAGCCCGCGCCGTTGACGGCGGTGATGCAGCCGTTCTTCGGCGAGCTGACCTTCAGGCCGAGCGGCGCCTTCTGCGCGGCGGCGGACTGCGCCGGGGTGATGTCCTTGAGCTGCGCCATGCGCGCGAGCACCGTATTGCGGCGCTTGAGCGCCTCCTGCTCGTCGTTGATCGGGTCGTAGCGGCTCGGCGACTGCACCAGGCCGGCCAGCAGCGCCGCCTCGTTGAGCGACAGGTCCTTGGCGTGCTTGCTGAAGTACCGCTGGGAGGCGGCCTCGATGCCGTACGCCTGCTCGCCGAAGAAGGTGATGTTGAGGTAGTTCTCCAGGATCTTCTTCTTGCCGAGTTCCTTCTCGACCTGGATCGCGTACTTCATTTCCTTGATCTTGCGGCCGACCGTCTGCTGGGTGGCGAGGGCGACCTTGTCGGGGTCGTCGCCCGCCTCCTCCACGAAGACGTTCTTCACGTACTGCTGCGTCAGCGTCGAGGCACCCTGGGTGCCGCCGTCCGACGCGTTGTTGCTGAGCGCGCGCAGGATGCCCTTGGGGTCGAGCGCGCCGTGCTTGTAGAAGCGCGAGTCCTCGATGGCCACGATGGCGCTGAGGATGTTCGGGCTCATCGCGGTGATCGGCACCACCGTACGGTCGCGCGAGTAGACCGTGGCGATCAGTCCGCCCTTGGAGTCCAGGATCTTGGACGCCTGGCTCAGCGGCGGGGTCTTCAGCTCGCCCGGCAGGTCGTCGAAGCCCGCCGCGGTGCCCTTGGCCGACAGGCCGAGCGCGCCGACGGCCGGCAGGGCGATGCCCGCGAGGACCACCCCTGAGAGCACGCTGACGCCGAGGAACTTGGCGGCCTGCTGGGCTGTGCTCAGCCCCCCGCCCGATCGCTTGTGTGCCATGAAGGCAGCCTACGTTGCGATTCCCCGGACGTGCGCCCAACTGTTCGCCTACTCTGTAACGGACAGGGCGCGATCGTCGGGCGCGTCTCTGTCTTCTCTCGTCACTCTTGTGAGTGATGAGAACTGCCCGAATTTCGGCATATGCCGAGGGGCTTGCCCCTTCTGACGGGTGGAGTGTCGTACTTCGCCCCATATGTCCGATGAATCCCCGATGTGCGGTCGACGGCACCCCGGCTCACTCCGTTGGGTGATCTCCCGCGCACGCATAGTCCGTTCGGGCCATGCAAGATTGGGCCGGAAAGGGCTGTTGCGCCGCGCCTACCTTCCGTAACGTCCTCAACTGGCAACGGTGAATATGCCGCTTGCCGCCGTGGGGGAGCCTCGATTCGGGAGAGGACGGCGCCAGCATGAGTAGCTGGGTAACCGACTGGAGCACGCAAGCGGCGTGCAGGACCACAGATCCGGACGAGCTGTTCGTCCAGGGCGCGGCCCAGAACCGGGCCAAGGCGGTGTGCACCGGCTGCCCGGTGCGGACCGAGTGCCTGGCGGACGCGCTCGACAATCGCGTGGAGTTCGGCGTATGGGGAGGGATGACCGAGCGTGAACGCCGCGCGCTGCTGCGCCGCCGCCCCATGGTGACCTCGTGGCGCAGACTGCTGGAGACGGCGCGCACCGAGTACGAGCGCAGCACCGGCCTGATCCCGCTCGACGACGAGGACGACTACGCGGCTGCCGGCTGACCGTTCGCCGCACCGCGCACCGGTACGCAGCAGGTACCTACGTGTACGTACGCGAACGCCTTACGCTGCGGCCGACTCGCCGTTGGCCAACTGTTCGCCGATCGCCCGCAGACCGGTGAGGTCGTGCACGTCGCCGGGCAGCGCCGTCACGTCCACCATCGGCACCTCCGGGTGGACGGACACGAAGCGGTCGCGGGTGCGTCGTTCACGCGCGACCACCTGCATGCGTTCGGCATGGAGGCGCAGCAGGCCCGCGGCCAGCCGTTCGGTACCGGCCGCGTCCACCTGTCCGGAGTCAGCCTTCCCGTCCGGATGATCGACAATGCGGCCGTCGGAAAGATTATTTTCTGCTGTCGCTCCCGGCCCGTCGGTCGCTTCCGACGCCTGCGCCGCGCCCACTGCCTCGGCCGCCTCGGCAGCCTCGTCGAGTGCCTCCTCCAGCGCCTCCGCCGCCGCCAGCGCCCGCTCGGCCGTCAGCTGGGCGGCGCCGCTGCCGTGCACCCGGTTGAGCACCAGCCCCGCGAGCGGCATGTCCTCGGCCGCCAGCCGCTCCACGAAGTAGGCCGCCTCCCGAAGGGCGTCCCGCTCGGGGGCCGCCACCACGAGGAAGGCCGTGCCCGGCGCCTGGAGCAGCCGGTACGTGGCGTCCGCGCGGGTCCTGAAGCCGCCGAACATGGTGTCCATCGCGGCCACGAAGGTCTGGACGTCGCGCAGCAGCCCGGCGCCCATCACCTTGCTGAGGGTGCCGGTCATCATCGACATCCCGATGTTGAGGAATTTCACCCCGGCCCGGCCGCCGACCTTCGCCGGCGCCATCAGCAGCTTGATGAACTTGCCGTCCAGGAAGGACCCGAGCCGCTTGGGCGCGTCCAGGAAGTCCAGCGCGCTGCGGCTCGGCGGGGTGTCGACGATGATCAGGTCCCAGGCGTCCTGCGCCCTGAGCTGGCCCAGCTTCTCCATCGCCATGTACTCCTGCGTGCCCGCGAAACCGGCCGACAGGGACTGGTAGAAGGGGTTCTCCAGGATGGCGCGGGCCCGCTCGGGGTCGGAGTGCTGGACCACGACCTCGTCGAAGGTCCGCTTCATGTCCAGCATCATCGCGTGCAGCGAACCGCCGGCGGACCGATCAATTCCGGCCACCTCGCGCGGGGTGTTGTCCAGTTCGGTCAGACCCATCGACTGGGCGAGCCGCCGCGCCGGGTCGATGGTGAGCACCACCGCCGTACGGCCGCGCTCGGCCGCCCGTACGCCCAGCGACGCGGCCGTGGTCGTCTTGCCGACACCGCCGGAACCGCAGCACACGATGATCCGCGTCTTGGGGTCGTCGATCAGCGGATCGATCTCCAGCACGGGGCTCTCCAGGCTCATGTCAGACCTTGTCTCCGTCGTCGCCGGTGTCGTCCCCAGCTCGCTTCTTCCCGCGGGTGCCCTTGGCCGTGGTGAAGCCCGGCACCGCCTGCTTGCGCAGGCTGTCCGCCAGCCGGTAGAGCCCGCCGAGGTCCACGCCGTCGCCGAGCAGCTCCAGCTCCCGTACGGGCAGGGCCAGTTCGCCGATTTCCGCGCGCTGCTCGCGCTCCAGCACCACCCGCTCGGCGTGCTCGTACGCCTGGGCGAGCAGCGGGTCGACCAGCCGCTCGGCGACACCGCCGCGCCGCGCGCCGCCGAGGCCGGCCTGGGACAGCGCCTTGGCGACGGCCGTACGCCGCTTGCCCGCGCCGCCCGCGGCCGGGTCGGCGACCAGGTCGAGCGCCGCGTCCTCCAGCAGCACCGGACGCACCATGTTGACGATGACCGCGCCCACCGGGAGCCCGGCCGCGCGCAGTTCCGCGACGCCGTCCACCGTCTCCTGGACCGGCATCTCCTCCAGCAGCGTCACCAGGTGGACCGCGGTCTGCGGGGACTTCAGCACACGCATCACCGTCTGCGCCTGGTTGTGTATGGGGCCGACCCTGGCCAGCCCCGCGACCTCGTCGTTGACATTGAGGAAGCGGGTGATCCGGCCGGTCGGCGGGGCGTCGAGCACCACCGCGTCGTAGACCGGCCAGCCCGCCTTGTCCTTGCGGCGCACCGCCTCGCACACCTTGCCGGTCAGCAGCACGTCGCGCAGCCCGGGGGCCACGGTGGTGGCGAAGTCGATCGCGCCGAGCTTCTTCAGCGCCCGGCCGGCCCGGCCGAGCTTGTAGAACATGTCCAGGTAGTCGAGCATCGCCAGCTCGGCGTCGATCGCCAGCGCGTGCACCTCGCCGCCGCCCGGCGCGGAGGCGATCCTCCGCTCCTCGTACGGCAGCGCCTCGGTCTCGAAGAGCTGGGCGATGCCCTGCCGCTCCTCGACCTCGACCAGCAGCACACGCCGTCCCTCCGACGCGAGGGCGAGCGACAGCGCGGCGGCGACCGTGGTCTTTCCCGTGCCGCCCTTGCCCGTCACGATGTGGAGCCTGACGGCTGAAGACTGTTGAGGGCTCACCTTGTGAGCCTAACCATTGACGGGAGCGCGCACGCGGGTGGCCGCCTTGTTGGGGGTGGCCGGGAGGTGTCCGGCGGGTGTCGTCCCGGGGTGGGGGCGGATGTCGTCCACAGAGTCCCGTCGGCGTCGTCCGCGGACTCGCGCGGGCGTTGTCCACAGGCCGGGGCCGGTGTCGTCCACAGGCCGCGCGGGCCGGGTCGCCGGGAGGCACTACAGTCGCCGTATGGCGACGACGAAGTGGGAATACGCGACCGTGCCGCTGCTGGTGCACGCGACGAAGCAGATCCTGGACACCTGGGGCGAGGACGGCTGGGAGCTGGTCCAGGTCGTGCCCGGGGCGAACAACCCCGAGCAGCTGGTGGCGTACTTCAAGCGGGAGAAGACCGCGTGAGCGCGGCGGCTGACGGCGCGGGTGGTGCCGTCGACGCGCGGCTGGCCGAGCTGGGCCTGACGCTGCCCGAGGTGGTGCCGCCGCTGGCCGCGTACCAGCCCGCGGTGGTCTCCGGGCGGTACGTCTTCACCGCGGGGCAGCTGCCCATGGTGGACGGCAAGCTGCCGCTGACCGGCAAGGTCGGCGCCGAGGTCACCGCCGAGGAGGCGAAGGACCTGGCCCGTACGTGCGCGCTGAACGCGCTGGCCGCGGTCCGCTCCGTGGTCGGCGACCTGGACCGGATCGCGCGGGTGGTGAAGGTGGTCGGCTTCGTCGCCTCCGCGCCCGACTTCACCGGGCAGCCGGGCGTCGTGAACGGCGCGAGCGAGCTGCTGGGCGACGTCCTCGGCGAGAAGGGCGTGCACGCGCGCAGCGCGGTCGGCGTGGCCGTGCTGCCGCTGGACGCGCCGGTCGAGGTCGAGATCCAGGTCGAGCTGACGGACTGACCGTCCGGGGTGCGCCCGGGCCCCGGACAACGGCCGTGTCTCCCGGCACGGCCGTACGCGGCGGGCGTGCTCTCGAACATCCCGGCGGTTCCCCGTAGCATCCGGCCCATGACCAGGACCGACGGACAGATGTTCCCCGCCTCGTGGCCGGACCGGATCCGGGCGCTGACGAGCGGGGAACTGGTCCCCGCCGTACCGCGCCGGGCGGCTACCGTCCTGCTGCTGCGGGACACCGACGGCGGCGGCCCCGCCGTCCATCTGCTGCGCAGACGCGCCTCCATGGCCTTCGCCGGGGGCGCGTACGCGTATCCGGGCGGCGGTGTCGACCCGCGCGACGAACGGCCGGTCGGCTGGGCCGGTCCTTCGCTGGACGCGTGGGCCGCGGCGCTCGGTACGACGTCGGCCGTCGCGCAGGCCGTGGTGTGCGCGGCGGTGCGGGAGACCTTCGAGGAGTCGGGGGTGCTGCTCGCCGGTCCTGACGCGGAGACGGTCGTGGCCGACATCACCGGCGCGGACTGGGAGGCCGACCGGGCCGCGCTCGCCGCGCACGACCTGGCCTTCGCCGACTTCCTCGCCCGCCGCGACCTGGTGCTGCGCTCGGACCTGCTCGGGCCGTGGGCGCGCTGGATCACCCCGGAGTTCGAGGAGCGGCGCTACGACACCTGGTTCTTCCTCGCCACCCTCCCGGCCGGGCAGCGCACCCGGGACGTGTCCGGCGAGGCGGACCACACGGTGTGGCTGCGGCCCGCCGAGGCCGCCGCGGGCTACGACCGCGGCGAGATGAGCATGCTGCCGCCGACCATCACCACCCTGCGCGACCTGACGCCGTACGCCTCGGCCGCCGACGCGCTGGCCGCCGCCGCGCACCGCGACCTGACGCCCGTCCTGGCCCGCGCCGCGCTCGACGCGGACGGCGGGGTCGTGCTGACCTGGCCCGGCCACGACGAATTCACCCGCTTCATCCCGGGCTCGGCGGGAAGACTGCCGGGCCAGGACCCAGATCCTGACCCCGCGCAGGGCCCTGACGGGGCGACGCATGCCGAGCCGAACGGAGACGCCCGGTGACCGCAGCCCAGCTCCCCGGCGAGCCGCAGACCACCATCGGCGGCCGGGCCACCGCCCGCGCGCTGTGCGTGCTGGCGCCCAACCCGTCGGCGATGACGCTGGACGGCACCAACACCTGGATCGTCGCCGAGCCCGACTCGCCCCTCGCCGTCGTCATCGACCCGGGCCCGCTGGACGAGGGGCATCTCGCCCATGTGGTGGAGACCGCCGAGCGCGCGGGCAAGCGGGTCGCCCTGACCCTGCTCACCCACGGCCACCCCGACCACGCCGAGGGCGCGGCCCGGTTCGCCGAGCTGACCAGGACCCGGGTCCGGGCGCTCGACCCGGCGCTGCGGCTCGGCGACGAGGGCCTGGCGGCGGGCGACACGGTGACCACCGGCGGCCTGGAGCTGCGGGTGATCGCCACCCCGGGGCACACCGCCGACTCGCTCTCCTTCCACCTCCCGGCCGACAGCGCGGTGCTGACCGGTGACACCGTGCTCGGTCGCGGCACCACGGTGGTCGCGCACCCCGACGGCCGGCTCGGCGACTACCTGGACTCGCTGCGGCGGCTCCAGGCACTCACGGTCGACGGCGGCGTGGACACCGTGCTGCCGGGGCACGGCCCGGTGCTCGACGACGCCCGCGGCGCCGTCGAGTTCTATCTCGCCCACCGGGCGCACCGGCTCGCCCAGGTCGAGACGGCCGTCGAATCGGGGCTGCGCACCGCTGCCGATGTCGTCGCCCACGTCTACGCCGATGTGGACCGCTCCCTGTGGCCCGCCGCCGAGCTGTCCGTCCAGGCGCAGCTCGCCTACCTCCGCGAACACGGATTGATCGATCTGCCATGAGCACACCTGCTGTCCCGTCCGTCCCGTCCGGGGCCGGCTTCGACCCCTGGTCGCCGTCCTTCGTCGCCGACCCGTACCCGGCGTACGCGGCGCTGCGCGCGGCCGGCCGCGCTCACTGGTTCGAGCCGACCCGGCAGTGGCTGATCCCGCACCACGACGACGTCAACGCCCTGCTGCGCGACCGGCGCCTGGGCCGTACGTATCTGCACCGCTTCACGCACGAGGAGTTCGGCCGCGAGGCGCCGCCCGCCGCGCACGAACCCTTCACCACGCTCAACGGCAACGGGCTGCTCGACCTGGAGGCGCCCGCGCACACCCGGATCCGCCGCCTGGTCGCCAAGGCGTTCACCCCGCGCACGGTGGAGAATCTGACGCCCACCGTGGAGCGGCTCGCCGCCGAACTGGTCACCTCCCTGTACGCGGACGGCGGCGGCGACCTGCTGTCCCGGGTCGCCGAGCCGCTGCCGGTCGCGGTGATCGCCGAGATGCTGGGCATCCCGCCCGCCGACCGCGGACTGCTGCGGCCCTGGTCGGCGGCGATCACCGGGATGTTCGAGCTGAACCCGACCGAGGACAGCGCCCGCCGCGCGGTCACCGCGAGCGAGGAATTCTCCGCCTACCTGCGGGAGCTGATCGCCGCCCGGCGCACCGACCCCGGCGAGGACCTGATCAGCGCGCTGATCGCGGCCCGCGAGGACGGGGACGTGCTCAGCGAGCAGGAGATGGTCTCCACCATCGTGCTGCTGCTGAACGCCGGCCACGAGGCCACCGTCAACACCACCACCGTCGGCTGGCTCACCCTCTTCCGCCACCCCGACCAGCTCGCGGCGCTGTACGGGGCGCCGGAGCGGCTGCGGGACGGTGTCGAGGAGATGCTGCGCTACGACACCCCCTTGCAGATGTTCGAGCGGTGGGTGCTGGACGACATCGAGGTCGGCGGCACGGTGATCCCGCGCGGCTCCGAGGTCGCCATGCTCTTCGGCTCCGCCAACCGCGACCCGGCCCGCTTCACCGACCCGGACCGCTTCGACGTCACCCGCCCCGCCGACGGCAACCGCCATGTCACCTTCGGCGCCGGCATCCACTACTGCCTCGGCGCCCCGCTGGCCCGCCTCGAACTCGCCGCCTCCTTCGGCACTTTCCTGCGCTCCGCCCCCGGCATGAAGCCGGTCGCGGAACCGTCCTGGCGGCCCGGCTATGTGATCCGGGGCGTGGAGGAGCTGCTCGTCACCTGGTGACGGCGCCGCACGGGCGTCAGCGGCGCGGCACCGTCAGCCGCCACGCCGACGGCTCCAGCGTCCACGTACGGGTGCGGACCGGACCGGTGACGGCGGAGTCGGCGCGGTAGCGGAAGTCCCGGCCGGAGACGGTGATGGTGCGGGCCTGCGCGCGGACGTGCTCCGCGCCCTCCGTACGGCGCACGAACACCTCCGCCACGCCCGACGGCGAGGTGCGCACCGACACCTCGCGCACCGGCTGGTCGAGGTCGGCGAGCAGTACGCCGTCGGCCTCCACCCGCAGCCGCTGCGGCGGCGGACTGCCGTTGACCGGGATCGGCGCGGTCAGCGTGCGCACCAGGGAGCGGGCGGTCTTCTCCACCGGCGTCCACCAGTGCGCGGCGGTCCGCGACACCGGTGTGCCGCACGGAATGCTCAGCGCGCCCAGCACGATGCCGCCGCTCTCGTCCACCAGCAGGTCCAGCTCGCGCTCCACGCCGTCGAGCACCGCGCGGGCCGCCGGCAGCACCTGGCCCGGCACCCCGAGACCGCGGGCCAGCGCCGAGCGCGGCCCGATCGGCACCAGCGCGAGCGGCGCCTCGCCCAGCGTCCGGTCGCGGTGCAGCGCCCGTACCGTCCGCAGCAGCGCGCTGTCGTCGCCGAGCACCACAGGGTGACGCCGGCCGCGGTGCGCGAGCGCGCGCTCCGCCTCCTCCGCGGAATCCGGCACGCAAACTTTCACGGAGGACGCCCCCGCGCACAGGACATCCTTGGCGATCCGGACGGATTCACCGTCGACAGCGCGTGCCGCGGGGTCGATGACCAGGAGCAGCGGGTGCTCCCGGTCGGAGTCCGGGGGAGGATGCCCAGGAGACACGGCCGACACCTCGGTCCTTCCTCAGGTAAAATCTCGGTGCAAGAGCCCCTTGCGCCTTTGCGTCAGGGGCTTCGTCTATTCCGGGGCAGGTTCGACGGCTCTCTGCACGTTGGACATGCCCCGCCCGGAAGGGGTGTACGCCTGTGCCCGCACTTGTGCTGCTCGGTGCTCAGTGGGGTGACGAGGGCAAGGGGAAGGCCACCGACCTGCTCGGTGGCTCCGTGGACTATGTGGTGCGTTACCAGGGCGGCAACAACGCCGGCCACACGGTCGTCGTCGGCGACCAGAAGTACGCACTGCATCTCCTCCCCTCCGGAATCCTGTCACCGGGGTGCACCCCGGTCATCGGGAACGGTGTCGTCGTCGACCCGGCGGTCCTGCTCTCCGAGCTGAGCGGGCTGAACGAGCGCGGCGTCGACACCTCCAAACTGCTGATCAGCGGTAACGCCCACCTGATCACGCCCTATCACCAGACCATCGACAAGGTGACGGAGCGGTTCCTCGGCAACCGCAAGATCGGCACCACCGGCCGCGGCATCGGCCCGGCCTACGCCGACAAGATCAACCGGGTCGGCATCCGCGTCCAGGACCTGTTCGACGAATCGATCCTTCAGCAGAAGGTCGACGCGGCGCTCAACGAGAAGAACCAGATCCTGGTCAAGATCTTCAACCGGCGCGCGATCAGCACCGCGCAGGTCGTCGAGGAGTACCTGGGCTACGCCGAGCAGATCAAGGGCTATGTCACCGACACGGCCCTGGTGCTCAACAACGCGCTCGACGAGGGCAAGGTCGTGCTCATGGAGGGCGGCCAGGGCACGCTCCTCGACGTCGACCACGGCACCTACCCCTTCGTCACCTCGTCGAACCCGACGTCCGGCGGCGCCTGCACCGGCAGTGGCGTAGGACCCACGAAGATCAGCCGGGTGATCGGCATCCTCAAGGCCTACACAACGCGTGTCGGCTCCGGACCGTTCCCCACCGAACTGCTCGACGCGGACGGCGACCGGCTGCGTACGGTCGGCCATGAATTCGGTGTCACCACCGGCCGCGACCGGCGCTGCGGCTGGTTCGACGCGGTCATCGCCCGCTACGCCACCCGGGTGAACGGCCTGACCGACTTCTTCCTCACCAAGCTGGACATCCTCACCGGCTGGGAGCAGATCCCGGTCTGCGTCGCGTACGAGATCGACGGCCGCCGCGTCGAGGAACTGCCGTACAGCCAGTCCGACTTCCACCACGCCAAGCCGGTCTACGAGTACCTGCCCGGCTGGTCGGAGGACATCACCAAGGCGAAGTCGCTGTCCGACCTGCCGAAGAACGCGCAGGCGTACGTCAAGGCGCTCGAGGAGATGTCGGGCGCCCCGATCTCCGCGATCGGTGTCGGCCCGGGCCGCACCGAGACGATCGAGATCAACTCGTTCGTCTGACCCTTCCGGCACCGTCCGGCGCAGGCGTGTGTAAGCCCCGCTCACCCAGGTGGGCGGGGCTTACTGCTGCACCTTTGTGTACGTCAGCGGCGCCTTGCCCGCGTCGACGTTGTCGCGGCGCAGATGGGTGTCGTCCACCAGGGTGAGCGTGGTGGCGCCGCCGGGGCTGCACGAACTGGCGGGCGTCCCCGTCACCACCTTCGACGGGCTGAGCGCGACCGGCGGTCCCGCCGAGGTGACGTGCATCGTCCAGAAGCACGCGTAGGTGGCGCTGTCGCCGGACAGCTCCACCGTGCCGTCCGCCTTCACCGTCAGCGTCCTGGTGTTGTCGCCCTCCTCGTCGGTGCTGAAGGAGGTCCGCCAGACGCCGACCATGGCGGACGGCACCGGCGAGTCCGGGTCCGTCCGCCCCGTCGGAGTGCCTGTGGGGGTCCCGGTCGCGGTGGCCGTCGTGGTCGGTGGCGGCGGGTGCGCGTCGTCGTCCTTCGTCCCGCCGCGGCTCGCGATGTACGCGGTCGCGCCGCCCGCCACCACGACCAGCGCCACCACCGCGGCGATCAGCGCGCCGCGCCGCGACCTCGGCGCGGGCCCGGGACCCGGCTGCGCATAGGTCGGCGGCGGTGGCGTCCCGCCCGGCGGCAGGGCCGGCCGCGCGTAGCCGGTGGAGCTGTACGAGGGGGAGCTGTACGTCGGGGAGCTGTACGTGGGTGCGTACGCCGTCGGCGCGTACGCGGTCGGCGGCAGCGGGCGGGGCGTCGCGTCAGGTGCGGCGGCGGGCGGCGCCGTGTCGACGGCCGTCCGGTCGGGGGCCGGGGCCGCCGCGGATTCCACCTCCAGCAGCCGTACCGCGTGCCGCCCCAGCTCGGCGACGATCGCACCCGGCAGCCACGGCTCGGCGCTCCCGTCCCGCGCTCCGGCGGCCCTGGCTCCGGCCGACCCCGCACCGTCACCGCCCGGCAGCTCCAGCCGTTCCAGCACCTCCGCCAGCTCCGGCCGCAGCTCGGGCGCCTTGGTCAGGCAGTCCGTGACCAGCTCGCGCAGCCCCTCCGGCACCCCGTCCAGGTCCGGCGGCTCCTGCACGATCCGGAACATCTGGGCGTGCACCCCGCTGCTGGCGGCGCCGAACGGCTGGAGGCCGGTGGCGGCGTAGGCCAGCACCGACCCCAGGCAGAAGATGTCGCAGGCGGGCGTGACCCGGTCGCCGCGCACCTGCTCGGGCGACATGAAACCGGGGGAGCCCACCATGGCGCCGGTATGGGTGAGGGAATCGCCGCCCGCGACCGTCTCCAGGGCGCGCGCGATACCGAAGTCGATCACCCGGGGACCGTCGATGGTGATCATCACGTTCGAAGGTTTGAGATCGCGGTGCACCAGACCGGCGGCGTGGATGTCGCGCAGCGCGTGCGCGAGGCCCGAGGCGAGCACCCGCACCGAAGACTCCGGCAGCGGCCCGTACTGCTTGATCACCTGCTGGAGCGAGGGCCCCGCGACATAACCGGTGGCCACCCACGGCACCGCGGCCTCGGTGTCGGCGTCCAGCACCGGCGCCGTCCACTGCCCGCCCACCCGGCGGGCGGCCTGCACCTCGCGCCGGAACCGGCTGCGGAATTCCTCCTGCTCGGCCAGCTCCTCGCGGACCAGCTTCACCGCGACCGTACGGCCGCGCTCGGAACGGGCGAGGTAGACGATGCCCATGCCGCCAATGCCCAGCCTGCCCAGCAGCCGGTAGGCGCCGATCCCCTGCGGATCGCCGGGCCTCAGCTCGTCCATCGTCGCTCTTCCCCCACCGCTGTCCGACGTGTACGGCGAAGAATAAGCGTATGAACGCCGCCGGGGTCAGGGGTGTCCCACCACGGCGTACTCAAGGACGTACTCACCTTCGTACTCACTCCCGCGTCCGCACCCGCGCCCGCAGCGGTGTCCCGCACCCGGGTCCCGCCCCCCGCCCGCCCGTCACGGCGCGCAGAAGCGCACGGGCTTCGCATATCGTGTCCGGCAGCCCCGCGGGCGTACGAACGTACGAACCCACCCGGGGTGGACGGACGACCCGGCGCGACGGAGGTGACGGCATGGCGGCGGACGGCGGCGGCTCGCCCGTGCGGCGCAGCAGCCTGCGCCAGCAGATCGCCGACGCCCTGCGCGACGAGGTGCTCACCGGCCGCCTCCAGGCGGGCCGGCACTTCACCGTCAAGGAGATCGCCGAGCTGTACGGCGTCTCCGCCACGCCCGTCCGCGAGGCGCTGGTGGACCTCGCGGCGCAGGGCCTGCTGGAGGTCGAGCAGCACCGCGGCTTCCAGGTGCGCCGCTTCACCGCCGACGACTACCGCACCCTCACCGAGGCGCGGCTGTTCATCGTCGAGGCCGCCTTCCGGCAGATGGCCGAGGCCGGCATGGGCGAGCTGCCCGCCGACGCGATCGCCTCCGTACGCCGCCGCGCCGAGGCCGCCGCCCGGGCCGCCAGGTCCGGTGTCCTGGACATCCTCATCGGCTGCGACCTGCGCTTCTGGCGCGAACTCACCGCCATCGGCGGCAATCCGCACATCTGCGAATTCCTCGACCGGATGCGGATCCAGACCTGGATCTACGCGGTGCCGCTGCTGCGCGCCCTCGACGACACCGCGGGTGTGTGCTGGGCGGGCCATGTCGAGCTGATCGACGCCGTCGCCGCCCGCGACACCGCCGCCGCCCGCCGGCTCACCCTCGACCACAGCGACCACACCCGCGCGCTGATGGAGAAGCTGGCACCCTCCGGTCCATGACGCGAGCGGCGCCGTCCACGACGGGACCGGTGCCACCCATGACGGGACCGGCGCGGGCGTTTTAGGCTGTACGCCCCCGACCGGATGGAGTGTTCGTGGCCTGCGACTTGTGGCTGGTGCCGCTCGTGGACGTGCTCTGCCACAGCCCGGAAAACCCCTTCTCCGAGGAACTCGCCCGATACGACAAGGCCCTGAACGACGCCGGGCAGCCGCCCGTGCCCGTCTACAGCTACATGCCCGGCCTGTCCGGCGACGTCGGCCCGATCGCCTGCTTCGACTACGACGCGCTGCATTTCCTGCGCCGCGCCTATCTGTTGAGCCTCCAGGGCCTGGAGGTCACCCCGGTCGACGCGCTCGGCGGCGACTACGAGCAGCTGCTGGAGATGTTCGAGGCGACCGCCCAGCGCTCGCACCTGGTCTGGCACTACGACCACGCCGGCGCCTATGTGCCGCTCGACTTCCCGCAGCCCGTCGTCAACGACGAACTGCTCGCCGGCGGCGGCCCGCTGGGCTCCAGCCACGGGCTGCTGCGCGAACTCGAATTCGTCGCCCCCGTCATCGGCATCGACCCCGCCAACCCGCCACTGCCCCCGGCCCCGCCGGACCACCACACCACCCTGGAGGAGCCCGCGGCCCCGCCGCCCCCGGGCGACGGCCCCTTCGCCCGCGAGCACCACGTCTGGCTCGGCCTGCACGCGGCGGCCACCCGCAGTTTGGGGCAGGGCTCGATGATCGTCTTCAGCTAGGGTTCCCCCCTTTTTTGCCGCCTTCTCGCCTCCGGGCGCTTAGACCCGGTGTCGACGTTCCTCTTCGACGGTCGCTCGTTCCTCGCTCCCTGCTCATCGTCTCTTTCGACACCGGCGCGCCCTTTGGCTCGCCGGCTACAACGGGGCCGGCCATCCCCGAAGACGTACCCTCCCGGGGCATCCGGGGGCGGATCGTCAACCAATCGGTGTGGCCGTACCTCTGCCTTGGCCCCCTCCGGCAGTTCCGGCGTCATGCCTCCGGTGGTCGCTGGCGCGGCATGTTCGGGCGGGTGGACGGGTGGGGGAGGCGCGGGGCGGAGGACTGGTCGGGGGAGGAGCGCCACCAGGCGGCGGACTGGGTGCGCAAGGGGGCGCCGGAGGCGCGGGAGCCGAATTCGACGATCCAGTCGGCCGTCTCCATGCGCACGAGATCGGCGAGGTCGTCGCAGAAGCGGCGCAGGATCGCCAGACAGCGCTCGGCGGCCTCGGCGGCGGTGCCCTCGGTGGGGCCGAGGACCTCGCGCACGCTCTCCGAGGCCCAGTCGAAGCGCAGCGACTCCAGCCGCCGCTGGACCGCCTGGGCGGTGGCCATGTCCCGCATCCAGCCCGAGGTGAGCCCGAAGAGCCGGTCGGCGCCGACGCAGACACCGGCCAGCAGCAGCGCGAGATAGCCCCAGCCCGCGGTGGTGTCGGTGGCGCCGGTCACCTCGACGAGCGGCAGCGCGGCACCCGCCGTGCCGAAGAGCGCGGCGCCCAGCCGCAGCGCCCGGGCGCCGCGCCGCTTGCGCACCCGGTCCTCCAGGTACCAGTCGGCGGTGCGCAGGGCGCCGGTCTCGGCCCAGCGGTACAGCTCGGCGAGGCGCTCGGCGGGCTCGCCCCAGTCGCCGAGCGGGAAGGGCAGCGCCCGCAGGTCCTCGTGCTCTTGGTGCAGCGCGTGCCGCGCAGGCTCGTCCCGGGGCGTCTCCTCGGGAAACATGTCCGGCTGGCTCACTGCACACTCCCTTGTACGGCCGCGAAGGCCCCTCTGCGGCTCTCCGGCCCGGTTGCGAAGCTCTCTTCTTACCGCCGAACGGCTGAGTGCGGGGTGGGGATCTCCGGATATCCGCCCGTACGGGCACCGTGATCAGGTATAGGCCGATGTACCCCTTCGCTCGAAAGAGTGAGGGCGGCTCGCGTCCCGGCGGCCCACTACCCTGGTGCGCGTGAAGGTCCTTGTCATCGGCGGCGGCGCCCGCGAACACGCCCTGTGCCGTTCCCTGTCCCTCGATCCCGACGTCACCTCGCTGCACTGCGCGCCCGGCAACGCCGGTATCGCCGAGGTCGCCGAGCTGCACGCGGTCGACGCACTCGACGGCGCGGCCGTCGCCGACCTGGCCGTCGGGCTCGGCGCGGACTTCGTGGTCGTCGGACCCGAGGCGCCGCTGGTCGCCGGGGTCGCCGACGCCGTACGGGCCCGGGGCATCGACTGCTTCGGCCCGACCGCGCAGGCCGCGGCGCTCGAGGGCTCCAAGGCGTTCGCCAAGGACGTGATGGCCGCGGCCGGGGTGCCGACCGCGCGCAGCTATGTGTGCACCACCGCCGACGAGATCGACGCGGCCCTCGACGCCTTCGGCGCGCCCTACGTCGTCAAGGACGACGGGCTCGCGGCGGGCAAGGGCGTCGTGGTGACCGGCGACCTGGCGGCGGCGCGGGCGCACGCGCTGAGCTGCGACCGGGTGGTCATCGAGGAGTATCTGGACGGCCCCGAGGTGTCGCTGTTCGCGGTCACCGACGGTGTGACCGTCGTCCCGTTGCAGCCCGCGCAGGACTTCAAGCGCGCGCTGGACGCCGACGAGGGCCCCAACACCGGTGGTATGGGCGCCTACTCGCCGCTGCCCTGGGCCGACCCGGCGCTGGTCGCCGAGGTCGAGCGCACGGTGCTGCAGCCGACCGTCGACGAGCTGCGCCGCCGCGGCACCCCCTTCGCCGGACTGCTCTACGCGGGCCTGGCGATCACCTCGCGCGGGGTGCGGGTGATCGAGTTCAACGCGCGCTTCGGCGACCCGGAGACCCAGGTCGTCCTCGCCCGGCTGAAGACGCCGCTGGCCGGGCTGCTGCGGGCCGCCGCCACCGGGCAGCTCGCCGCCTTCCCGCCGCTGCGCTGGAGCGACGGCGCCGCGGTGACCGTCGTCATCGCCTCGTACAACTACCCGGACACCCCGCGCACCGGCGACCCCATCTCCGGCCTCGATGAGGTTGCGGAGAAGGACGAGCACGCCTACGTCCTGCACGCCGGGACGAAGCTGGCCGACGGGCGGGTGGTCAGCGCCGGCGGCCGGGTGCTGTCGGTCACCGCGACCGGCTCCGACCTGGCCAAGGCCCGTGACCGGGCCTATCGCGCGGTCGACCGGATCGGCCTGGACGGCGGTCATCACCGTACGGACATCGCCGCGAAAGCGGCCGGTCTCTGACCAAAGCCACTCCAAGGAGTGATGGCTCGGCCATACGGCTGACTCCTCCCCGGCGCCCAACTATGGTGCCCCGAAAGCGCACTGCGGGACATTGCGGCAATCAGCGGTACGGCCGTTGCGATGTCGGTGGGCGGTGCGACAGTGGGGGGAGGCCGCCATCGGGGCGGTCACCACAGCGCAGGGGGTGAGTCGCCGATGGCCGGAGAAGCGGGTGAGGCCGTCGCGCGCTCCCGCGCCCTGGCGGTGCTGCGGGTCCGCGGCGCCGCGCTCGGCGCGGTCCTGCTGCCGGCTGCCGCCGCGGTCGTGCTGCACGCGGGCGGCGCGACCGGCCGGATCGGCCCGCGCTGGGACGGGGTGCGCTGGGGAGTGACCGGCGGCGCGCTCGTGGTGCTGCTGATCGCGGCGGCCGTCGCCGCGGTGATCGTACGGGCCAGGCCCGCGGTCAGCCCCGCCGTGCCGGTGGCCGAGTCCGCCGCCCCCGACCTCTACCGGATGGTCCGCGACCTGGCGGAGCGGATGGAGGTGCCCGCGCCCTCGGCGATAGAGCTGACGCCGGACTGCGACAGCTGGCTGGAGGAGCGCAGGCCCGGCCCCGGCGGCGCGGCCCGGCGCGGCAAGGACCGGCCCGCGCCGGTGCTGGTGATCGGCTCGCCCTTCATGTGGTGGATGCGGATCGCGGAGCTGCGCGCCCTGCTCGCGCCCGTCGTGGCGGGCACAGGACCGGCCGCCGACCCGGAGATATCCGCGGCCCGGCGCTTCGTGCGCGGGCTCGACGCGGCCGCGGGCGTCGCCGCGCACGGCAGCGCGGGGAATGTGCTGCTGCGCCCGGTGTTCGGCTTCCTCGGCTGGACGGTACGGCTGCTGCTGCGCGGCTGCGGCGGCCATGTCGCCGAGATGGAACGGTGCGTGGCGGCGTCGGCGTCCGAGCGCGCCCAGGCGGTCGACTACGGGCTGCGGATCGTCGCCCAGGAACAGGTCGGCCTCGCCTACGCGGGCTGGGACCGGCTGCTCACCCGGGTGGCGCTGCCCGCGTGGCGGATGGGCCGCTGGCCGTCCCGGCTGGACGCCGGGGTGGTCGCCGCGCTCACCGAGCTGTCCCGCCGCGACCGGCTCGCCGACGGCTTCGAGACCAGGCTCGGCGAGCGCCCGGCCTGCGACCTGCTGGAGGAGCCGGGGCTGATGGACGAGGCGGTCTCGCTGCTGGCGGCCCGGCTCTTCCACGCCGGTCCGCAGCGGCCGGGCCCCGACTGGGCCCCGGTGAGCTGGAACGGCTATCCGCAGGAGGTCGTCGACCGGATCTGGCGCAGCGAGGCCGCCCGGCTGATCCGGGTGCTGGACGAGGTGCCGCCGCCCGCGCACGCCGACACCCCCGAGGCCACGCTGGCCCGCGTCATCGACCGGCTCTCGCGCGGCGGCAGCGAGGAACTGGCCGCGCGGATCGGCGCCCTGGTCGCCCAGGAGGAAGCGGCGGGTTCCGCGTCACCTTCTGCCGCCTCGGCCGCCCCCTCGGCGGACGGCCCCGGACCCGCACCGACCGCCCCCGTACCGGCCGGCATCCCCGCCGCCGATCCGAGCCTCGGCCGTACGACGGCGGACGACGTCCTGCCCGCGCCCGTGTATCCGCTGCTCCCGCCCCGCACCGGCCGCGAGCTGCTCACCGACCACGTCACGGCCGTCGTGTGCTGCGCGGCCGTCGACACCGCGGGCGCCGACCCGGGCCTGGACTGGCTCGACGGCCCGGCGCTGCTGGTCGGCGGCGCCCGCCGCGCCGACCTCACCTGGCCGGTGCTGCGCCTGGTCGAGAACGGCGACGCGACGCCGCTGCGCTCCTGGCTCGCGGCTGTCGGCATCCGGGCGGACAAGCCGCTCCGGCTCGCCGACCCGGTGTGACAAGCACCACGCCACCGCACCGCCGGAGCGGCGAATTCCGGCCAGGGCCCGAAGCGGGCCCGGACACCCGTCCTGCCCGCTCCCCGGCGGTGGGCGCGGCCCTCCTGACCAGCGTCATGTGACGTTCACCACACATGAGTTGACCGAATCTGGTTCACTCGTCGCCCGATCCGTTCCGATAATTCACCACGAACGGTAACCAGAGCGGTGCTTTCTGTGATGTGCTGGACAGGAGCACCGCACCGTTGCACCGCACGGGTGACATGGCGAACAGTGGGACGGAGCGCGGGGCGGGACAGGTGAGGGAGGGGCTTCGATGAGTACGGATCAGATCCGGCGGTGGGAGTCCGGAGCGCTCGCCCACGGGGTCTCCGACCCCTTCGGCCAGGGCCCGTTGCCCTGGCTGCGCGGCGCCACCCAGTATCTCGACGACACCGGCCAGGTCGTCCCCTGGTACGTGGACCTGGCGGCCGGCAGCGGCGGCGCCGCGCACCGCCCGCGCTTCCCCGGACCGCGCACCGCCGACGACGTGCGCCGGCAGATCAAAGGCTTCGCGTCGGCCGGCTCCGTCCTGCCCGGCGGGGCCGTCGACTTCCGGATCACCGTGGACCCGCCGCAGGAGTTCACCGTCGACGTCTACCGGATCGGCCACTACGGCGGCGACGGCGCCGCGAAGATGTCGGCGAGCCCCCGGCTGTCCGGCATCGTGCAGCCCGCGCCGCTGGCCGCGGGACGCACCGTCTCCTGCCACCACTGGTGGCAGTCCTGGCGGTTGCAGATCCCCACGTACTGGAACACCGGCGCGTACGTCGCCGTCCTCACCACCGCCGACGGCTACCGCAGCCATGTCCCCTTCACCGTCCGCGCCGCCCACGAGGCCGACTTACTGCTGCTGATGCCGGACGTGACCTGGCAGGCGTACAACCTCTACCCCGAGGACGGCAGGACCGGCGCCAGCCTCTACCACGCGTGGGACGAGAGCGGGCAGCTGCTCGGCGAGGAACAGGCCGCCACCACCGTCTCGTTCGACCGCCCCTACGCGGGCGCCGGCCTGCCGCTGCACATCGGCCACGCCTACGACTTCGTCCGCTTCGCCGAACGCTACGGCTACGACGTCGCGTACGCCGACGCCCGCGATCTGCACGCGGGCCGGATCGATCCCACCCGCTACCGCGGCCTGGTCTTCCCCGGCCACGACGAATACTGGTCCAAGCCGATGCGCCGGGCCGCGGAGACCGCCCGCGACGCGGGCACTTCGCTGGTCTTCCTGTCGGCCAACACCATGTACTGGCAGGTCGAGTTGGCCGCCTCCCCGGCCGGCGACCCGGACCGGCTGCTGAGCTGCCGCAAGCGGCACGGCGACAGCAAGGGCCGTACGGCGCTCTGGCGCGACCTCGGCGAGCCCGAGCAGTTGCTGCTCGGCGTGCAGTACGCAGGCCGGGTCCCGCAGCCCGCGCCGCTGATCGTGCGCAACGCCGGGCACTGGCTGTGGGAGGCCACCGGGGCGGGCGAGGGCGACGAGATTCCCGGCCTGGTCGCGGGCGAGGCCGACCGCTACTACCCGCGCACCGCGCTGCCGGAGAGTACCGAGCGGATCCTGCTGGCCCACTCGCCGTACGAGTCGGCCGACGGCCGCCGCTGCCACCAGGAGACCTCCCTCTACCGCGCCCCCAGCGGCGCGTACGTCTTCGCCGCCGGCACCTTCGCCTGGTCCCCGGCCCTCGACCGCCCCGGCCACGTCGACCCGCGTGTCCAGCGCGCCACCGCCAACCTCCTCGACCGGATCTGCAAGCACGATTGAGGGGAACGGTTCATCGGCGGCAAAAGGCAGGGTCCCGATAAGCGACAATCGGGAGCTGAACCGCTGAGTGGGGAGGACGACCCGTGTCCGGATTCGTCGAGAAGCCCGAGCCTGTCCAGGTGCCGGGACTGGTACATCTGCACACCGGCAAGGTGCGCGACCTGTACCGGAACGAGCAGGGCGAGTTGGTGATGGTCGCCAGCGACCGCACCTCCGCCTACGACTGGGTGCTGCCCACCGAGATCCCCGACAAGGGCCGCATCCTCACCCAGCTCTCGCTGTGGTGGTTCGACCTGCTCGCCGACATCGTGCCCAACCATGTGATCTCCACCGAGGTCCCGGCGGGCGCCCCCGCCGACTGGGCGGGCCGCACCATGGTGTGCCGGTCGCTGAAGATGGTGCCGGTCGAGTGCGTCGCGCGCGGCTATCTGACCGGCTCGGGACTGGCCGAGTACGAGCGGGACCGTACGGTGTGCGGCCTGGCGCTCCCCGAGGGCCTGGTCGACGGCTCCGAACTGCCCGCGCCGATCTTCACCCCCGCCACCAAGGCCGAGGTCGGCGAGCACGACGAGAACGTGTCGTACGAGGAGGTCGCCCGCCAGGTCGGCGCGGAGACCGCCACGCAGCTGCGGCAGACCACGCTCGCCGTCTACAGCAGGGCCCGGGACATCGCGCGCGAGCGCGGCATCATCCTGGCCGACACCAAGTTCGAGTTCGGCTACGACGCGGACGGCACGCTCGTCATCGGCGACGAGGTGCTGACCCCGGACTCGTCCCGCTTCTGGCCGGCCGACCGGTGGGAGCCGGGCCACCCGCAGCCGTCCTTCGACAAGCAGTTCATCCGGGACCACCTCACCGACCCGGCGCTCGGCTGGGACCGCGGTGGCGAGCAGCCGCCCCCGGCGCTCCCCGCCGCGATCGTCGAGCAGTCCAGGGCCCGCTACATCGAGGCGTACGAGCGGCTGACCGGCACGCCCTGGGCGTGACACCCGGCCGTGGACGTACGCCGTGAACAGCCGTGGACGTACGCCGTGAACAGCCGTGGACGTACGCCGTGAACATACGAAGAGGGCCCCGGTCACGATGACCGGGGCCCTCTTCACGCTGGAGCGGACGACGAGATTCGAACTCGCGACCCTCACCTTGGCAAGGTGATGCTCTACCAACTGAGCCACGTCCGCAGGTCGTGCAGACACTGTACCCGATGGGGCACGGCAACCCGAAACCGTTAAAAACCGGCCAGGACACACGGTGAACCAGGACACACGGCGAAGGCCCCGGTCACGATGACCGGGGCCTTCATCACGCTGGAGCGGACGACGAGATTCGAACTCGCGACCCTCACCTTGGCAAGGTGATGCTCTACCAACTGAGCCACGTCCGCAGGTGCTGCGGCCACTCTACCCGATCCGTCGGACCGGTCGGAGCGACCAGAGCGGGCGACAGGAATTGCACACTGCCCCTCCCCCCTGGAAGGGGGGCGCTCTGCTACTGAGCTACACCCGCGTGACCTCCGCTGACCTGGCCTTTCGGCCCTGCCCTCGGCGTGCTCCACACACTAGCGGAAGGGTGGGGGTGGCTGTCCAGTCGGCACCACCGCCCCCGCCCGTCACCGCGCCGTCATCCGTTCGGAACCCCGCGCGACCTCGGCCGGCATCCCGGCCGGGACCCTGCGGGGACCTCAACAAGGAACTCAGCCGGCCTTGTTGAACGCCTCGTAGACCTTCTTCGGGATGCGCCCGCGCGCCGGTACCTCGAAGCCGTTGGACTGGGCCCAGGCACGCACCGTGGCCGGCGTCGGGGCGATCGGCGTGCGCTTGTACGCACGCCCGGAAAGGGTGCGGCGACGCCCTGCCTCGACGTAAGGGGCCAGGTCGTTCCGCAGTTTGTCCGCGTTCTGGGACGAGAGATCGATCTCGTACCACTGACCGTCGACGCCGAATGCGATGGTTTCCGCCGCTTCTCCGCCGTCCAGATCGTCGGCGAGGGTGACCAGTACGCGTTGCGCCATAGGGATTCGGTCCTTTCGTACGCCATCGGGCTGCCGGGGTCCCGGCGATCGGCGCGACCCGGTGCAGCGGGTCGCGATCCGCCGCGGGGCCGCGGTGTCACGGATGGGCCGACAAGTCGGGTGTCGACAAGTTTTCATTTGTGGGATGCCACGAAATGGGCAGCGTGCGATACATCGTGACACCTGTTAATTCCCCCGGGTGCCGCTTCGTAATCGGGACTCTATGATTCACCGACGGGTTTCCCCAAGCATTTCGACTGCCGATACATAAACGTGATCAGTGATCCGGCGGTGATCCGGGGCGCTTCCGTGACAGTAGTGGAGCGGTATACGGTGTTCCGCTCATATCTACTCGCGTAGATTTTCGCACCGGGTACGCTGAGAGAACCTCACGCACCACACCACCGGGAGTGCCAGTGGCACGCGTCGTAGTCGACGTCATGCTCAAGCCGGAGATCCTCGACCCCCAGGGCCAGGCGGTGCAGCGCGCACTGCCGCGCCTGGGCTTCGACGGGATCTCCGACGTCCGCCAGGGAAAGCGCTTTGAACTAGAGGTCGAGGGGCCGGTCGACGACGCCGCCCTCGCCCGCATTCGCGAGATGGCGGAAACCTTTCTCGCGAACACCGTGATCGAGGACTTCGCCGTAAAGGTGGAGTCGTGACTGCGCGCGTTGGCGTCGTCACATTCCCGGGAACACTCGACGACCGTGACACACAGCGCGCGGTCCGGGTCGCGGGCGCCGAAGCCGTACCGCTGTGGCACCGTGACAAGGATCTCAAGCAGGTCGACGCGGTGGTTCTGCCGGGCGGCTTCTCCTACGGCGACTATCTGCGGGCCGGCGCGATCTCGCGTTTCTCGCCGGTGATGGAAACGATCATCGAACAGGCGAAGGCCGGAATGCCGGTCCTCGGCATCTGCAATGGCTTCCAGGTCCTCACCGAGACCCATCTGCTGCCGGGCGCGATGCTGCGCAACGACAACCTCCACTTCGTCTGCCGTGACCAGAAGCTGCGGGTCGAGACCAGCGCCACCGCCTGGACCGCGGACTTCACCGACGGCCAGGAGATTTCCATCCCGCTGAAGAACATCGACGGCCGCTACACCGCGGCCGAGCGGGTGCTGGACGAGCTGGAGGCCGAGGGCCGGGTGGTCTTCCGTTACGCCGGTCCCGGCGCGGACGGCCGGGCGGGCGGTGCGGGACCGACCGCCGGCGGGTACGGAAATCCGAACGGCTCGCTCCGCGACATCGCCGGCATCAGCAATGCCGCGGGCAATGTCGTCGGTCTCATGCCGCACCCCGAGCACGCGGTCGAGCCGCTGATCGGCACCGGCCGCACCGACGGCCTCGGATTCTTCACCTCGGTACTCAAGAAGCTGGTTGCCGCATGACTCTCGACACCGGTAAGGACACCGGCACCGCCCCCGGCGACGACGCCGCCGCGGCCAAGCGCCTCGACACCGTCGAGTATGCCGAGCGGACCCCCGACGCCGGGCAGCCGTGGAAGGAACTCGGCCTCAAGGAGGACGAGTACGCCCGCATCCGGGAGATCCTCGGCCGCCGCCCGACCGGCGCCGAGCTGGCGATGTACTCGGTGATGTGGTCGGAGCACTGCTCGTACAAGTCGAGCAAGGTGCACCTGAAGCAGTTCGGCGAGAAGGCCCCGCGGACCGACGCGCTGCTCGTCGGCATCGGCGAGAACGCGGGCGTCGTGGACGTCGGCCAGGGCTACGCGGTCACCTTCAAGATCGAGTCGCACAACCACCCGTCGTACATCGAGCCCTACCAGGGCGCGGCCACCGGCGTCGGCGGCATCGTGCGCGACATCCTCGCGATGGGTGCGCGGCCGGTCGCCGTGATGGACCCGCTGCGCTTCGGCGCGGCCGACCACCCCGACACCCGGCGCGTGCTGCCCGGGATCGTCGCGGGCGTCGGCGGCTACGGCAACTGCCTGGGCCTGCCCAACATCGGCGGCGAGGTCGTCTTCGACCCCTGCTACCAGGGCAACCCGCTGGTCAACGCGCTGTGCGTGGGCGTGATGAAGCACGAGGACATCCACCTCGCGCAGGCGTCAGGACCCGGCAACAAGGTGATCCTGTACGGCGCCAGGACCGGCGGCGACGGCATCGGCGGTGTGTCCGTGCTGGCGAGCGAGACCTTCGACTCCACAGGGCCGTCCCGCCGCCCCGCCGTCCAGGTCGGCGACCCCTTCCAGGAGAAGCTGCTCATCGAGTGCACCCTGGAGATCTTCCGCGAGCAGCTGGTCGCGGGCATCCAGGACCTCGGCGGCGCGGGCCTGTCCTGCGCCACCAGCGAGCTGGCCAGCGCCGGTTCCGGCGGCATGCGGGTCGAACTGGACACGGTGCCGCTGCGCGACGCGACGCTCTCGCCCGAGGAGATCCTCATGAGCGAGTCGCAGGAGCGGATGTGCGCGATCGTCGAGCCCGGCAAGGTCGACCGCTTCATGGAGATCTGCGAGAAGTGGGACGTCATCGCCACCGTCATCGGTGAGGTGACCGACGGCTCGCAGCTGGAGATCTTCTGGCACGGCGAGCGGATCGTGGACGTGCCGCCGCGCTCGGTCGCGCACGACGGCCCGACCTACCACCGCCCGTACGCCCGCCCGGAGTGGCAGGACGCGCTCCAGGCCGACAGCGCCGACAAACTGGCCCGCCCGGCGAACGCGGACGAACTGCGGGCGCAGGTGCTGCAGTTGGTCGGTTCGCCGAACCAGGCGTCCAAGGCGTGGGTCACCGACCAGTACGACCGCTTCGTGCAGGGCAATACGGTGCTGGCGCAGCCCGAGGACTCCGGCATGATCCGGATCGACGAGGACACCAATCTCGGTGTCGCCGTCGCCACCGACGGCAACGGCCGCTTCACCAAGCTCGACCCGTACACCGGGGCGCAGTTGGCGCTGGCCGAGGCGTACCGCAACGTCGCCGCCTCCGGTGCCAAGCCGCTGGCGATCAGCGACTGCCTGAACTTCGGCTCGCCCGAGGACCCCGCGGTGATGTGGCAGTTCGCCGAGGCGACCCGCGGACTGGCCGACGGCTGCCTGCAGTTGGGCACCCCGGTGACCGGCGGCAATGTGTCGCTCTACAACCAGACCGGCGACGTGGCGATCCACCCGACCCCCGTGGTCGCGGTGCTCGGTGTGATCGACGACGTGGACCGGCGCACACCCATGGCGTTCAAGGACGAGGGCCACCTGCTCTACCTGCTCGGTGACACGCGCGCCGAGTTCGGCGGGTCCGCCTGGTCGCAGGTGGTCCACGACCACCTCGGCGGGCTGCCGCCGGCCGTGGACCTGGACCGGGAGCGGCTGCTCGGCGAGATCCTGATCTCGGCGTCGCGGGACGGCATGATCGACGCCGCCCACGACCTGAGCGACGGCGGTCTCGTCCAGGCCGTCACCGAGTCCTGCCTGCGCGGCGGCCACGGCGCCCGGCTGGTCGTCCCGGACGGTCTGGACGCCTTCACCTTCCTGTTCTCGGAGTCCGCGGGCCGCGCGGTCGTCGCGGTGCCGCGCTCGGAGGAGCTGCGCTTCACCGACATGTGCGGGGCGCGTGGCCTTCCGGCGGCGCGGATCGGCGTCGTGGACGGTGAAACGGTCGAGGTGCAGGGCGAGTTCGGCATCCCGCTGAGCGAACTGCGCGCCGCGTACGACGGGACGATTCCGGCGCTGCTCGCCTGAGCCGTCCCCGCTTCTCCCGCTGTTCTCCTCGGGTGCCCCGGTCGCCGTGACGCGGCCGGGGCACCCGTGCAACCGTTCCCGTATTATCGCCGTCCTCGCAGGTGGGACGCGGTTTCCGGGCGGTACGGCAGGGGGGGTGCGCGGGATGCTCGATGTGGTGCTGGCGCTGTGGTGCGCGGGATGGGCCGGCGCGGCGGCGATCGGTCTGCGGCGGTACGCGACCGGTGCGAGCGGCGGCGGGGCGCGGGCGGTCCGCGTACCGGCCCGGATCGTACGGGTGGAGCGGCCGTCGTCCGGCGCGCGGCGGTCGGCCGGGGTGCCGGTGGTGCTGGCCTTCCGCGATCCGGCGACCGGCCAGGAGCTGACGGTGCCGACGACCGGCGCGCACAGCGGCACCCTGGACGCGGCCTGGGCGGGCCGCGAGATCGAGGTGCGCTTCCCGCCCGGGCAGCCGTACCGCTTCCGGATGCTGACCCGGCCGGGTCAGGGCCGCTGGCAGGGCCTGCGGCTCCCGGCGGTCGCCGCCTTCTTCGTCCTGGCCGCGCTGCTGGTCCGGCTCTCCTTCGTCGCGGGCTACGGCCTCGGGCTGCTCGGCCTCGGCGTACTGTGGACGGCCGCCCTCGGCACGGCACTTCGGGCGAGCCTGCGCGAATACCGGCGCAGGCGCGCGCTGTTGGCGTCGTCCGGGACCGCAGACGGTGAGATCGTCGCGGTCCTGGAGGACGAACGGCGCGACGACGACGGCCATGTGCACGTCTCGTACACGCCCGTGGTCACCTTCACCCCGCCGGGCGCCCCCACCGTCACCGGCGTCCCGGCGCCCGGCAGCGCCACCTCCCGGCACCACCACCGCGACGCGCTCGGCCTGTGGATCCCCGTCCATTACGCGACCGCCGACCCGTCCGTCTTCCACCTGGACGGCGCCTCCGACCGGGCCACGACGACGTGCGGCCTGATCGCCCTGTTCCCCTTCGTTCTGGCGGGCGTCGCGCTGATGGTGGTGGGGGCGGGGGCGCTGGCGGGGTGAGGCAGTTGGGGTGACGCCACCCGTACGGCCTGAAGGAGTGCTGAGACCGTCCCTCGATGCCGGCGGTCCCCGGCGGCCCGGTGCGCCGCCGGCCGCCGGGATGTGCCCTAGCCGGTGACCAGGCCGGTGCGCCAGGACGGGTGCGCCGGGGTCCAGCCGAGGACTTTGCGGGCACGGGCGTTGGTGGCGCCGCGCAGCCGGGTCATGAAGGCGACGCCCCAGGCGCCGGCGGCCAGCCGGGCCAGGGCGGTCGGCACGTGCTTGGGCGCGGGCGCGCCCAGCAGCGCGGCCGTCGCGGGCAGCCAGTCGCCGACCGTTGCCGGGTCCTCGTCCACGACATTGAGCGCACCCGTCACCTCGGGCCGGGCGAGCGCGGCCAGTACGGCGGACGCCGCGTCGAAGGTGTGCACGAAGGAGAAGGTGGCCCCGCCGTCCCCGACCACCGGCATCTTCCCCGCCAGGATCTGCCGGGCCGTCGCACCGTCCGCCGCGTACGCCGTACCGGGCCCGTAGAGGTGCCCGAAGCGCAGCACCAGACCGTCGGCCGCCGCCGTCAGCCGCTCCAACTCCTCCAGCGCGGCCAGCGAGGTCGCCCACTCCTTCGGCGGGTGCTCCCAGAAGGGATCGCTCTCGGCCGCCAACGCGCCCTGCCCGTACGACGGTTCGTACGCGTACGCCAGTCCCTGCGCGATTAGGCGCGCCCCGCCCGCGTCCCGCGCCGCCTCCGCCAGGGTCCGCGTCGCCTCCGTCCGCAGCCGGTTCGTCAGCGCGAAGTCCCGTTCCATCCGGCGCGGGTTGATGTCGCCCGGGATCGCGGTCAGCAGATGCACCACCGCGTCCGGCCTCGCCTCCCGCACCGCGTCCCCGAGGGCCTCGCGGTCCAGCGCGTCCACGGCCACCGTCCTGATACTTCCGGTCCCGGGCCCCGGCCGCCGCGACAACGCCACCACCTCGTGCCCCGCCGCGCTCAGCATCGGCACGATCTGCCGTCCCACGACCCCGGTCGCACCCGCCACGACAATCCGCATGACGACTCCTCCACCTTTACGTCCCCGTCGATACGTTTCGCGGTCAGGACGCGTCAGGCCCGCGCCTTGTGACGCCCATCGATGTGACCCTCGTCACGCCGCCGAAGGACGTGACCGGCAGCCGCGGGATGCCGCCCGGGACCGGGCCCCGGGGCCTACCGTCGTAGGGACGGACCGGTACGACGGGGGAGAGGTCACTGTGACGGGAGTGGAAATCGCGGTCGGCTACATCGAGTGCGTCCGCCACGGCCGCCCGGCCGCGTAGCCCGCACCGCCCGTCCGGGGGCCGATACGGTGGCCGTATGACGAACGACGGCCACCTCCCACCCGAGCTCGCGGCGCTCCCGAAGGCGGAGTTCGCCTTTCCCGGGCCGCTGCGCGACCAGCTGGTGGCGGCGATCCTGGACGGGTCCAAGACCTCCACGACCGGCGTCGTCGCCGACTACGAGCACGAGGGCGAGGCGCTGCCGGAGCCCGGCGAGCGCTCGGTGGTCGTCGACTCCGCCGACCGGCCCGTCGCCGTCATCGAGACGACCGGGGTCCGCGTCGTACCGCTCGGCGAGGTCGACCTCGCGCACGCGGTGGACGAGGGCGAGGGGTACGCCACCGTCGCCGAGTGGCGCGCGGGCCACGAACTCTTCTGGCACGGCGAGGAGTTCAGGACCGCGCTCGACGATCCCGGCTACACCGTCACCGACGCGACCCCGCTGGTCCTCCAGCGCTTCCGCGTCGTGTCGGACCTGCGGAGGCACTGACATGGAACGCGTGCTCGGCATCGGCGGCTACTTCCTGCGCGCCGCCGACCCGGCGGCCCTGACCGCCTGGTACCGCGACGTCCTCGGCCTGGACGCCGACGAGAACGGCCTGTGGGCGCAGCAGGCCGGCCCCACCGTCTTCGCGGCCTTCGAATCCGGCACCGACTACTTCGGCTCGCCCCGCCAGCAGACCATGCTCAACTTCCGGGTCCGCGACCTGGACGCGATGCTCGACCAGCTCCGGGCCGCGGGCGCCGACGTGGCGCCCGGGACCCAGGACATGGACGGGGTCGGCCGGTTCGGCTGGGTGACCGACCCCGAGGGCAACCGCATCGAGCTGTGGCAGCCCGCCTGAGGCTGCCTGAGCCCGGCTGAGCCCGCGCAGCCGCGGGAGAGCCTTGCTCCGTAAGGGAGTTGGGGCTCAGACCAGCAACTTGGCCTTCAGCGCCGCGATATCGGCGTCGGTGAGCTTCAGGCCCTGGTGCAGATAGCCGTCGAAGGACCCGTAGATCGCGTTCACCTCGTCGAAGGCCGCGTCCAGCCAGGAGAGTTCGACCGCTTCCGGGTCACCGGTGTAGGTGTTGCTGGCCAGGAAGTCGGCCTCGACGGTGGCGCGCGGGACACCGAGGAGGGTGAGGAGCACGGCGTTGGTCCAGCCGGTGCGGTCCTTGCCCGCGGTGCAGTGGAAGACGGTCGCGCCGGGGTTGTGCTCGACCGCGGTCAGCGCGTCGTGGAAGGCGTAGTCGGCGCCCACGAAATTGACCATGAAGGGGTAGCCGATGGACTGCCCGAGGTCCGAGGACCCGCTGAACAGCCCGGCCGCCAGCGCCTTGACCAGCGTTGCGGCCGCGTCCTTGTGGAATTTCAGCCCGTGCGCGAGCGAGACGACGTCCGCGACCTGATACGTGACGCCCGCCGGGATCGCGTCCGGGTCGTCCGACCGCTCGGCGGCGTTGCGCAGGTCCACGTCGAGCGTGATGCCCTCGTCGGTGAGCACCTGCTGCTCGGCGGCCGTCAGCGCGCTGAGCTTGCCCGAACGGTAGACCACGCCGGTACGGACCCAGTGCCCGTCCGTCGTCCGGTAGCCGCCCGCGTCACGGAAGTTGTGCGCGTCGGCCAGGCCGAGGGAGCGCTCGGCGACGGTGAGGGCCGAGCCGTCGGCGGCGGTCAGCCGGAAGTACCAGCGCGCGGCGCCCGGCAGCGTCCCGGCGGGCACCGTCACACTGCCCGTGCCGCCGCCGGTGCCGACCGTCACCCCGGTCGTGGCGGCCGCGTCGGTCGCGGCGGTGACGGTCACCTGCGAGGTGTTGGACGCCCAGCTGATCAGGTAACTCCCGTCGGCGTTCGCGGTGGCCCGCGCCGCGGTGAAGGACGCCGACGTCTGGACGGCGGCCTGAGCCGCCGCCCTGACGGGCGCGGCGGTGGCGGGCGCGGCGAGCGGCCCGGCGGCGGTCGCGCCCAGCACGGCCGCGGTGGCGAGAGCGAGGACGGTACGGGGGATGCGCACGGCAGACTCCTCATAGGGGAAGCGGGTCGTCGTCATCCCTCCCCCCGGACATGACCACGGGGTGGCGGCCCGTGGACGACTTCCCGAACCTCCGCCGTGCGCTTGGCGGTTCACCGGTCCACGGCGACTTGCGGTAAGCGGCGCCGGACGTGCCCCGGGCGCCGTGCCGCCCGTCACCCCCGACGCCTGACGCGCCCCGGCATCCGTGGTTGGCTGTCCCCGCCAGACGTACGACCGTACGAACCACCGCAACAACCAAGGGGCTCGGGCATGTACGAGTACAAGGTCGTCTCTTTCCGCGAATCGCTCATCGGCGACGCCCTCGACGGCGACAAGCTGGAGAAGACGCTCAACAAGCAGGCCGCCGACGGCTGGGCGCTGAAGTCCATCACGGCCGCCGACGTGAAGGGCCGGATAGGCCCGGGCGCCGTCGAGGGCCTCCTCCTCACCTTCGAGCGCCCCCGCCAGGGCTGACGCTCCGACCCGTACGGCCGCGCCCGCGGTGCACGCGGGCGCGGCCGCGGTGTCGGTGCCCCCGTATACGCTCGCCGCATGCCCGCAGAGAGCCGTCGACGGCCCCGTACGTACGATCCCGACCGGACGTGGCGGGCGCTTGTCGCGCAGGTGGGGCAGGTGGGGGCCGTGGTGGGCGGCCTCGGCGAGAGGGAGCTGGCGGGGGAGAGCGGGCTGCCCGGGTGGGACGTGCGGACGCTGGTGGCGCATGTGGTGCGGCAGATCGTCGTGCTGCCCCGGTACGTGGCCGAGGCCGTGCCCGCGGGGCGGGCGAAGGTGACCGGTCTGGACACCTGGGCGGTGTCGACGGCCGGCATCGCGGACCGGCTGGACGTCACGACGCGGGAGGCGGCCGCGGCGATGGGCGACCCGGCCGAGGCGGTACGGGCCGCGGCCGGGGAGCTGGCCGGGTGCCGGGAGCGGGCGCTGCGGACGGACCTGGTGGTGCCGCAGGTCTTCGGCGGCATGCGGGCGCTGGACTTCACCGTGACGCGGCTGGTGGAGCTGGTGGTGCACAGCGACGACCTGGCACGGGCCACGGGCGTGGACGTGCCGCTCGACCGGCAGGCCGTTGCCGCGGTGGTGCGCCTGCTCGCGGACGCGCTCGCGGCGAGGACGCCGGGCAATTCGGTGGAGGTGCGGATCCCGCCGTACGCGGCGGTGCAGTGCGTGCCGGGCCCCCGGCACACCCGCGGCACCCCGCCGAACGTGGTGGAGACCGACCCGCTCACCTGGATCCGGCTGGCGACCGGCCGGACGACCTGGGCCGAGCAGATCGAGGCCTCCGCGGTCACGGCGAGTGGCGAACGGGCCGACCTGGCGCCGTACCTCCCGGTCATGCGGTAGCCGTCCACGGGCTGCCGAAAGGGCGGGGCACATGTCACATGCCCTTGCGCCGCAAGGCACTACGCGCATAGAACCTGGAGATGCAAGGGTCCCTCGTTCGGACGATGGGCAATCCTGCCCTAGACTCGTATTCGTGCCTCGTGGTGATGGACGACTCAGCCACGACCTCCTTCCCGGCGAGAAGGGCCCCCAGGACGCCTGCGGCGTCTTCGGTGTCTGGGCCCCCGGTGAAGAGGTCGCCAAACTCACCTATTTCGGGCTGTACGCCCTGCAGCACCGCGGACAGGAGTCCGCGGGCATCGCAGTGAGCAACGGCTCGCAGATCCTGGTCTTCAAGGACATGGGCCTGGTCTCCCAGGTCTTCGACGAGACCTCGCTCGGTTCCCTGACCGGCCACATCGCGGTCGGTCACGCCCGCTACTCGACCACCGGCGCCTCGGTGTGGGAGAACGCCCAGCCCACCTTCCGCGCCACCGCCCAGGGCTCCATCGCCCTCGGGCACAACGGCAATCTGGTCAATACGGCCGAGCTGGCCGAACTGGTCGCCGCCCTCCCGCAGGGCCCGGGCCGGGCCACCAAGGTCGCCGCCACCAACGACACCGACCTGATCACCGCGCTGCTCGCCGGCCAGACGAGCGAGGACGGCACCCCGCTGTCCGTCGAACAGGCCGCCGCCACCGTGCTGCCCCAGGTCAAGGGCGCCTTCAGCCTCGTCTTCATGGACGAGCACACCCTCTACGCCGCCCGCGACCTCCAGGGCATCCGCCCGCTGGTCCTCGGCCGGCTGGAGCGCGGCTGGGTGGTCGCCTCCGAGACCGCCGCCCTCGACATCTGCGGCGCCAGCTTCGTCCGGGAGATCGAGCCCGGCGAGCTGATCGCGATCGACGAGAACGGCCTGCGCAGCTCCCGCTTCGCCGAGGCCCAGCCCAAGGGCTGCGTCTTCGAGTACGTCTACCTCGCCCGCCCGGACACCGACATCGCCGGCCGCAATGTCTACCTCTCCCGGGTCGAGATGGGCCGCCGCCTCGCCAAGGAGGCCCCGGTCGAGGCCGATCTGGTGATACCGACCCCGGAGTCCGGCACCCCGGCCGCGGTCGGCTACGCCGAGGCCAGCGGCATCCCGTACGGCTCTGGCCTGGTCAAGAACAGCTATGTCGGCCGGACCTTCATCCAGCCGTCGCAGACCATCCGCCAGCTCGGCATCCGGCTCAAGCTCAACCCGCTCAAGGAAGTCATCCGCGGCAAGCGCCTGGTGGTGGTGGACGACTCGATCGTCCGCGGCAACACCCAGCGCGCCCTGGTCCGGATGCTGCGCGAGGCGGGCGCCGCCGAGGTGCACGTACGGATCTCCTCGCCGCCGGTGAAGTGGCCGTGCTTCTTCGGTATCGACTTCGCCACCCGCGCCGAGCTGATCGCCAACGGCATGACCGTCGACGAGATCGGCACCTCGCTGGGCGCCGACTCGCTCGCCTACATCTCCATCGACGCCATGGTCGAGGCGACCACCATCGCCAAGCCCGACCTGTGCCGGGCCTGCTTCGACGGCGAGTACCCGATGGAGCTGCCCGACCCGGAGCTGCTCGGCAAGCAGCTGCTGGAGACCGAGCTGGCCGGCGGCGCCGACGCCGCGGACGCCCTGCGCCGCCCGTAGCCGCGCGGTCCCCTCGTACCCGAAACAGACTCGTACCCGAAGCAGACCCGTACCGACGCAATCTCGTACCCGAAGCAACGACGTACGAACGACACGAAGGTTCCCCAGCCATGTCTGAGTCAACCGGTGCCAGTTACGCCGCCGCCGGCGTCGACATCGAGGCCGGCGACCGCGCCGTCCACCTGATGAAGGAGTGGGTCCGCAAGGCCACCCGCCCCGAGGTGGTCGGCGGCCTCGGCGGCTTCGCCGGACTCTTCGACGCCTCCGCCCTCAAGCGGTACGAGCGCCCGCTGCTCGCCTCGGCCACCGACGGCGTCGGCACCAAGGTGGACATCGCCCGCCGGATGGGCGTCTACGACACGATCGGCCACGACCTGGTCGGCATGGTCGTGGACGACCTGGTGGTGTGCGGCGCGGAACCGCTGTTCATGACCGACTACATCTGCGTCGGCAAGGTCTACCCGGAGCGGGTCGCGGCCATCGTCAAGGGCATCGCCGAGGGCTGTGTGCTGGCCGGCTGCGCGCTGGTCGGCGGCGAGACCGCCGAGCACCCGGGGCTGCTGGCCGCCGACGACTTCGACGTGGCGGGCGCGGGCACCGGTGTCGTCGAGGCGGACGAGGTGCTGGGCGCGGACCGGATCCGCTCCGGTGACGCGGTGGTCGCCATCGAGTCCTCGGGCCTGCACTCCAACGGCTACAGCCTGGTCCGGCACGTGTTGTTCGACCGGGCCGGCTGGTCGCTCGACCGGCAGGTGCCCGAGTTCGGCCGCACCCTCGGCGAGGAGCTGCTGGAGCCGACGAAGATCTACTCGCTGGACTGCCTGGCGCTGACCCGCACCACCCCCGTGCACGCCTTCTCGCACATCACCGGCGGCGGGCTCGCCAACAACCTGGCCCGGGTGATCCCGGACGGTCTGCACGCCACCGTCGACCGCTCCACCTGGGAGCCCGCGCCGGTCTTCGGACTGGTCGGCGAACTGGGCGGGGTGGAGCGCCTGGAGCTGGAGAAGACCCTGAACATGGGCGTCGGCATGATCGCCGTCCTGCCGCAGGAGTCGGTGGACGTGGCCCTCGCCACCCTGGCCGACCGGGGCGTCGGGGCCTGGGTCGCGGGCGAGATCACGGCACGCGAAAATGGCGCCGCCGCCGTCGAACTGACCGGTGACTACGCCTGACGGCCCGCGAACGGCCGATCCTCATGACCGACGGTCCTCATGCGCCGACGACGAAACCCGGTCCGGGTTGGGCCCCGGACCGGGCCGACGTGACGTGCGGAAATGTGCGTCTACGTGACGGAAGTGTCAAGCGTGACGGCGCTGAGGAGCTGACTCGGACTCGTCGTCCTCGTCCTCGTCGTCGTTGTAGCGATCCGCGTACTGTGCGTACGGGTCGTCATCCTCGTCATCGTCCTCGACAGGCTCCGGATTGACCGGAAGCGGTGACGATGCGCCCAGCTCGTCGGCCAGACGTGAGAGATCCGTGCCGCCGCTGTTGTACTTCAGCTGGCGGGCGACCTTCGTCTGCTTGGCCTTGGCCCGGCCGCGCCCCATGGCTCGACCCCCTTAACGGCGGGGCTCAGCGGCCCCGAGTCTTGACACGCGTTCATGATGCGGAGCGGCCTCCCCGGAGAGAGACCGGTCCGTAGGCCCACAACGGTACCTGCTTCCGACGCCGCACGGTACGTCGCCCGCACGACACGCGTCGGAACAGGGGCTGTTCGCGGCCCTGTTCTGCCTGGTCAGGGCCGATTTTACCTTCTTCTAGCGCGAACTTGCTATCGGGCCGTGCTGTCGGTCACGCGGACCCTTCCGGACGCAACCATTCCGCGCTCGGAGTACGCTCCGCGATCCGCTGTTCCGCGAGCCGGTCGGCCGCCACCGCGGGCGGCACACCGTCCGCCTTCGCCCGGTCGAAAATGGCCAGGGTCGTGTCGTAGATCTTCGTGGCCTTGGCCTTTGCCCGGTCGAAGTCGAAACCGTGCAGCTCGTCGGCGACCTGGATCACGCCACCGGCGTTCACCACGTAGTCCGGCGCGTAGAGGATGCCGCGGTCGGCGAGGTCCTTCTCGACGCCCGGGTGCGCGAGCTGGTTGTTGGCCGCGCCGCAGACGACGGTCGCGGTGAGCGCGCCCACGGTCGCGTCGTCCAGCGCGCCGCCCAGCGCGCACGGCGCGTACACGTCCAGCGGGGTACGGACCAGCACCTCGGCGTCGCTCACGGCCGTCACCCGGCCGGGGTGCCGCGCGACGATCCGCTCGACGGCGTCGGCGCGCACATCGGTGATCACGACCTCGGCGCCGTCGTCCACCAGATGCTCCACCAGGTGGTGGCCGACCTTGCCGACCCCGGCGATGCCGACCCGCCGGCCGCGCAGCGTCGGCTCGCCCCACTGGACCTTCGCGGCGGCGCGCATGCCCTGGAAGACACCGAAGGCGGTGAGCACCGAGGAGTCGCCGGCGCCGCCGTTCTCGGGGGAGCGGCCGGTGGTCCAGCGGTTCTCGCGGGCGACGACGTCCATGTCCGCGACATACGTGCCGACGTCGCACGCGGTGACGTACCGGCCGCCGAGCGAGGCTACGAACCGGCCGTAGGCGAGCAGCAGTTCCTCGGACTTGAGGGTGTCGGGGTCACCGATGATCACGGCCTTGCCGCCGCCGTGGTCGAGCCCGGCCAGCGCGTTCTTGTACGACATGCCGCGGGCGAGGTTGAGGGCGTCCTCGACGGCCTCCTCGTCGGAGGCGTAGGCGTGGAAGCGGGTGCCGCCGAGGGCCGGGCCCAGGGCGGTGGAGTGGAGCGCGATCACGGCCTTGAGGCCGGAGGCGCGGTCCTGACACAGGACGACCTGCTCGTGCCCGCCCTGTTCCGATCGGAACAGCTTGGCGAGTACGGACGACTCGGGGGAAACGGTCGGCTCGATCGACGAGGCGCGGTCCGTCTGTCGTACGTCGGTCACGGTGGTGACTCCCATAGTCCAGTTATTCCGGGCGAACCCGGTTGGCCTTGCTGGCCTCCGGCTCCCCGTGCGGGTGGCGGGAGGCCGGACAATCAGAAGCGTAGGCCCTGCGCGGGCGATCATGGGTGCGTGGCCGGGATCACCTCCGGCACGGTGGGTCGCGTGGGACGATCGGAACAACGGCACGGTGACGAGGGAGCGGGTGTGGGCGGTTCACCGGTACTGGTCCCGTACGCGGCCTATTTGCGGGTCTACGAGCCGCTGGCGGCCTTTCCCGAGCCCGAACGGACCCACTGGTACCGGTATGCGGCCCGCGGCCTGACGCGTACCGCTCAGGACGAACTGCGGCAGTCGCTGGCCGACCTGCTGCCGGTGCCGCCGATGGCCGTCCCCGTGCACGAGAGCCGGGACGCGTTCGTCGCGGTGGTCGCCGGCGTCACCCACATCTGCCCCTGGCGCACCCGGCTGCGCGGCTGGCTCGCGCTGGAGCACGTGGGCGAGCTGCTGCCCGAGCCGGTGCTCGACGCGATGCTGCCGCCGGTCGTACGCCGCCAGGCCGCAGCCGACCACGAGAGCTGGCGGGACCGCAACCCGGACGCCCGGCCGTGGATCCGCTCGGCCACCTGGCACGTACCGGTGCGCTGGTTCACCCTGGTCGGCGACGACGAGCGGGAGTACGAACCGGCCGGCGCGGGCGAGTCCAAGGAGCCGCTGCTGCGCTACCGCACGCCCATGGTGCAGGCCAGGCGGCGGGTGGCGCGGGCGCTGCGGGTGCTCAAGGACGCGCTGGACGAGGGCCCGCTGATCGACGGGCTGATCGACGTGGGGCGCTGGCTGGAGGAGTTCCACCCGCGCTCGCTGGTCGAGCTGGACTACGGCGGCCTCGTCCATGTCATGGGCCAGGACGTGCTCGCCGAGGACCGGTCGGCGGCCGATGTGGCCGAGGGGCTCGCGGCGCTGCGCGAGGGTGACACCGCGGCGGCCGGCGAGGCGTACGAACGCCTGACCGACCGGTGGCGGGCCGTGCGGGAGCTCCAGTTCTCCAGCTGAGCCATGTGTTGTCTCGTTGTGTCTCTTGCGCCCCTCAGCTTGCCTTTTGGCATCGAGAGCGGCGGTAATGGCCCAAGCGTGACGGAGAGCACGTAAGCGGACTCTTGCCTGCATCGCCATCTCTCGTGTCAAAATGGGACATCGGGTCCTCCTCGGGCTCGTTTCGAAGGTGGGGATGGGGCAGATGATCAGGTTGTGACTGATCGTCACGTTGGTGTGACTGTCCGCTATGACACGGTCCATCGGCATCCGCCGAGCTTGAACACCTGAGAGGGCAATTCCATCGGTTTGGCCGACGCGGCTGGACGGATGGTGTAGTTGTAGTGCCGAGGACAAGCCGTTCGTCCTATTACCGACTCGGCCCGCGTCTGCCATTTCGGGCAACGCGGGTCAAGGTGCAGAATTTAGAGGAAAGAACCGCGTTGGTTCGGTTCTCTCGAGGAGGCCGCTCATGACCGCTCGCACCCCTGATGCCGAGCCGTTGCTTACCCCTGCTGAGGTCGCCACCATGTTCCGCGTCGACCCGAAGACGGTCACGCGCTGGGCAAAGGCCGGCAAGCTCACGTCGATCCGCACGCTCGGCGGGCACCGCCGCTACCGCGAGGCGGAGGTCCGCGCGCTGTTGGCGGGCATTCCGCAGCAGCGCAGCGAGGCCTGACGGGCCTGACAGGCCCTTATGGGCGGCTTACGGGGCCCCCACCCCATACGTCGCCCGCCCCCCCCGAAGGTCACCTGCCCCCATCAGGGAAGCCGGAGGGTGCTCCAAGCTCGGCAACACCGTTTCACCCGCTTCACCCCGCTTCACCAGACCGCATCGGACTCCGCCGGGTCCGATGCGGTCTTTTCTGTGCCCGGAAGAAGCGTGATCCGTGGGGTCCTGGGGGCGGTTGCGTGCTGGTGTCGGAGTCGTCCCCGGGAGGGTGCCATTGCACATATTAAATCGACAGCTCTCCGGAGGGCGTCCGGTTCCCCACTCCCGAAACGGTTTTCCGTGACTCCCGTCACACGACGCCCACTTGTGGATCTTGCCGAGGGTGCGCTAATGAACTCCCGCCCGCATACGGGGAGTCAGCGCCCAGCCCCACGGGAGGGCGCCCGGGCACAGCAAAAAGGCCCGCCCCCTCGAAGGGGCGGGCCTAGTGGCAGACGTAAAAGCGGTCCTGACGGGATTTGAACCCGCGGCCTCCACCTTGACAGGGTGGCGAGCACTCCAAACTGCTCCACAGGACCTGGTGTCGCAGCCCGTTCGGCGCGGCTGCGAGACAGACTGTACAGCAGGTCAGGGCGTGCGGTCGAACTCGTTCCCGGCCGTCAGGCCCAGGCTTCGTCGAGGGCCTTGAAGACGCGTTTGTCGGAGACCGGGAAGGCCGTGCCCAGGGCGTGGGCGAAGTAGCTGACCCGCAGTTCCTCGATCATCCAGCGGATGTCCCGCACCGCGGCCGGCACCGGCCGCCCGGCCGGCTGCGCGGCCAGCAGCTCCGCGTACTCGCCCTGGATCTCCCGGACCTTCTCCATGCGCGTGGTGTCCCGCTGGACGCCCGTGGGCATCTGCTGGAGGCGGCGGTCGATGCCGACGAGATACCGCATCAGGTCCGGCAGCCGCTTCAGCCCCGCCTCGGTGACGAAACCGGCGTGCACCAGGCCCGCGAGCTGCTCCCGTACGTCCTGGAGGTTGGCGACCAGCGCCAGGCTGCTGGTGTCCTTCAGCCGTCGCTCGCAGGACTGCCAGGCCGCGAGCACCTGCTGCACCCGCTGCACGCTGCGCCCGGTCAGCTCCACCAGATCGGCCCGCACCGCGTCGTAGAGCTTGCGGTACGACTCCTCGTCCCAGGCGGGCCCGCCGTGGTCGGCGATCAGCCGGTCGGCCGCGGCCGTCGCGCAGTCCTCGAACAGCGCCTGCACACTGCCGTGCGGATTGCGCGACAGCGCCAGCTTCTGCTGGTTGGACAGCCGGTCCGCGGCGAACTTCGCCGGATTGACCGGCACATTGAGCAGGATCAGCCGCCGCGTCCCCCGCCACATCGCCGCCGCCTGCTCCGGCTCGGTGTCGAAGAGCCGTACGGCCACGGTGGCGCCCTCGTCGACGAGCGCCGGATACGCCTTGACCGGCTGGCCCGAGCGCCGCGCCTCGAAGGTGCGCGGCAGCGCCCCGATCGTCCAGTCGGTGAGGCCGGTGCGCTGCTGGACCGAGGCGAGCGCCGGGTCGGAGGCCGACTCGAACGCCTTGGTGATCGCCTCCCGCGTCCTCGGCTTCAGCTTCAGCCGCAGCGCGTCCAGGTCCTTGTCCTCGGCGAGCTTGCGCCGCCGCTCGTCCACCACCCGGAAGGTGATCTTCAGGTGCTCGGGCACCTTGCCGAGGTCGAAGTCCTCGGCGGTGACCGGCACCCCGACCATCTTCTGCAGCTCGCGCGCCAGCACGGCCGGCAGCGGATCGGGCCCGGCGACCGCGGTGTCCAGGAAACGCTTGGCGTAGTTCGGCGCGGGCACGTAATGCCGGCGGATCGCCTTGGGCAGCGAGCGGATCAGCTCGGTGACGACCTCCTCGCGCAGGCCCGGGATCTGCCAGTCGAAGCCCGCCGCCGAGACCTGGTTGAGGACTTGCAGCGGGATGTGCACGGTCACGCCGTCGGCGTCTGCGCCGGGCTCGAACTGGTACGTCACGCGGAATTTGAGCGCGCCCTGCCGCCAGGAGTCGGGGTAGTCGGCCTTGGTGACCGCCTCCGCGTTCTCGTTGATCAGCATGGAGTGCTCGAAGTTCAGCAACTCCGGTTCGTCGCGCCGCTTCTGCTTCCACCAGGAGTCGAAGTGGGCGCCGGAGACGACCTCTTCGGGCAGCCGCGCGTCGTAGAAGTCGTACAGCGTCTCGTCGTCCACGAGGATGTCGCGGCGCCGGGCGCGGTGCTCCAACTCCTCGACCTCGCCGAGGAGTTTGCGATTGTCGTGGAAGAACTGGTGGTGGGTGCGCCAGTCGCCCTCGACCAGTGCGTTGCGGATGAACAGCTCGCGCGAGACGACCGGGTCGATCCGCCCGTAGGTGACCTTGCGCTGGGCGACCAGCGGCACGCCGTAGAGGGTGACCCGCTCGTACGCCATCACCGCCGCCTGGTCCTTCTCCCAATGCGGCTCGCTGTAGGTGCGCTTGACCAGGTGCTGGGCCAGCGGCTCCACCCACTCCGGCTCGATCCGCGCGTTGACCCGCGCCCACAGCCGGGAGGTCTCCACCAGCTCCGCCGACATGATCCAGCGCGGCGGCTTCTTGAACAGCGCCGAACCGGGGAAGACGGCGAATTTGGCGCTGCGCGCGCCCACATACTCGTTCTTGTCGGTGTCCTTGAGGCCCAGGTGCGAGAGCAGCCCGCTCAGCAACGACTGGTGCACCCGTACCGGATCGGCCGCGTCCTCCTCGGACTTGGGCTCGGTGACGGTGATGCCCAGGGACTTGGCGACCGTCCGCAGCTGGCTGTAGATGTCCTGCCACTCGCGGATCCGCAGGTAGTTGAGGAATTCGCCGCGGCACATGCGGCGGAAGGCCGACGAGGACAGCTCCTTCTGCCGGCCGCGTACGTATCCCCAGAGGTTGAGGAAGGCCAGGAAGTCGCTGGTCTCGTCGCGGAAGCGGGCGTGCTGCTGGTCGGCCTGTGTCTGCTTGTCCGCCGGGCGTTCGCGCGGGTCCTGGATGGACAGCGCCGCCGCGATCACCATGACCTCGCGCACGCACCCGTTCCGGTCGGCCTCCAGCACCATACGGGCCAGCCGCGGGTCCACCGGCAGCTGGGAGAGCTGGCGGCCCATGGGGGTGAGCCGTTTGCGCGGGTCCTTCTCCTTGGCGTCCAACGCGCCCAGCTCTTCGAGGAGTTGGATGCCGTCCTTGATGTTGCGGCTGTCCGGCGGGTCGATGAAGGGGAAGCGCGCGATGTCGCCGAGGCCGGCCGCCGTCATCTGGAGGATGACCGAGGCCAGGTTGGTGCGCAGGATCTCCGCGTCGGTGAACTCCGGCCGGGACAGGAAGTCGTCCTCGTCGTACAGCCGGATGCAGATGCCGTCCGCGGTGCGGCCGCAGCGGCCCTTGCGCTGGTTGGCGCTGGCCTGGCTGATCCGCTCGATGGGCAGCCGCTGCACCTTGGTGCGGTGGCTGTAGCGGGAGATGCGGGCGGTGCCGGGGTCGATGACGTACCGGATGCCGGGGACGGTCAGCGAGGTCTCGGCGACATTGGTGGCCAGCACGATCCGGCGGTTGCTGTGCTGCTGGAAGACGCGGTGCTGCTCGGCCGACGACAGCCGCGCGTACAGCGGCAGCACCTCCGTCGAGCGCAGGTTCTTCTTCGTCAGCGCGTCCGCGGTGTCGCGGATCTCGCGCTCGCCGGAGAGGAAGACCAGGATGTCGCCGGGGCCCTCGGCCTGGAGTTCGTCGACCGCGTCGCAGATCGCGGTGATCTGGTCCCGGTCGTCGGCGCTGTCCTCTTCACCGTCCCCTTCTTCGGTGAGCGGCCGGTAGCGGACCTCCACCGGATACGTCCGCCCGCTGACCTCGACCACCGGCGCGTCGCCGAAGTGCCGCGAGAAGCGCTGCGGGTCGATCGTCGCCGAGGTGATGATCACCTTCAGATCGGGGCGGCGCGGCAGCAGTTGGGCGAGATAGCCGAGGATGAAGTCGATGTTGAGGCTGCGTTCGTGCGCCTCGTCGATGATGATCGTGTCGTACGCGCGCAGTTCGCGGTCGGTCTGGATCTCGGCGAGCATGATGCCGTCGGTCATCAGCTTGACCAGCGTGGAGTCGCTCACCTGGTCGGTGAAGCGGACCTTCCAGCCGACGGCCTGGCCCAGCGGTGTGCGCAGCTCCTCGGCGACGCGCTCGGCCACCGTACGGGCCGCGATCCGGCGGGGCTGGGTGTGGCCGATCAGGCCGCGCACCCCGCGGCCCAGTTCCAGGCAGATCTTCGGGATCTGCGTCGTCTTGCCCGAGCCCGTCTCGCCCGCGACGATCACCACTTGGTGGTCGCGGACCGCCGCCAGGATCTCGTCCTTCTTCTGGCTGACCGGCAGCGCCTGCGGATAGTCGACCGCGGGCACGGCGGCCCGGCGCGCGGCGAGGCGGGCCTCGCCCTTGTCCATCTCGGCGGCGATCTCGGCGAGCACCGCAGCCCGCGCCTCGGGTTTGCGGATCCGGCGGGCGCCGTCGAGACGGCGGCCGAGCCGCTGCTCGTCGCGCAGGGTCAGCGCGGGCAGCCGGCCGGCGAGGTCGGCGGTGGTGGGTTGGGTAGACATACCTGATCCAGGATCGCATCTGCGGCGGGCGAGCGGCGAACGCATTTCCTCCGCTTCCGGCCGCACCCGCTCACGGCCCCGGGAACGACGTAGGCCCCGTCCGAGGACGGGGCCTACGTCGTGCGGTGGCTGGGGCCGGGGTCGAACCGGCGACCTACCGCTTTTCAGGCGGTCGCTCGTACCAACTGAGCTACCCAGCCGCAGCGGTCCTGACGGGATTTGAACCCGCGGCCTCCACCTTGACAGGGTGGCGAGCACTCCAAACTGCTCCACAGGACCAAGCTTGTGCGGGACAATTCTCGCACAGGATCTCGGGTGCTCCGTACCGCTTATCTGCGGCCCTGACAGTGACCGGAAGGTCACGCTGGGGCAGGGGCACGTCGCTGGATCAGCGTAGCAGACCCCAGGTGAGGCCCCTGACCACGGACTCGGTGCCGACCCGGCTCCTCACGGACTCCGGTACGGGTCGGGCCTCGGTTACGGGTCAGACCTCGGTGTCGCGGAAGACCGCGCGGACGATCCGGCCGATGCCGTCGCGGCCCGGCACCACGCCCCACTCGTCGCAGACCGCGTCCACCAGCAGCAGACCCCGGCCGCTCACCTCGTGCGTACCGCTGTCGCGCAGCACCGGTCCCTCGTCGGCGCCGCCGGCATTGCCGTGGTCCTCGACCTCGACGCGGACCCGCGTCCCGTCGCGTCGTACCGAACAGATGACGGTGGGGCTCGCGGTGTGCCGTACGGCGTTGGTGACCAGTTCGCTCACGAGCAGCGCCGCGGTGTCGCAGGCGTCCGCGCTGCAGCCGCGCGCCGTCAGATAGGCACGCGCGCGCCGCCGGGCCTCGGAGACCGCCGCACCGCACGCCAGCAGTTCGAAAGTGCAGCCGCCGGCGCGTGGGCCGGGGGCGCGGGGAACCGCGGCAATACCGGGAGTGGCCGTCCCGGAACCGATGGTGTCGACGGTGTCGGTGGTCGGTGAACCCACAGCGGAGATTCCTCTCCATCGCGTGTGTGTGAACGTGGTCACGAGCTCACTATGCTCCCGCCCCGTGGATGGGGCAAGGATAATCTTGATAATTTCACGGAGAAGGCTTCGGGGGTGTGGATATCACCGAGAGGGATGGCACACTGCTCCCATGGACGCGGTGAGAGGAGCCGGGGCGTGACGGCTGCGCAGTCGTCGGGCGGCTCGACCGTCCGGCTGATGGTGCTCGGCAGGAGATTGCGCGACCTCCGGGTCGCGGCCGGGAAGTCTTTCGAGGACGCCGCCGTGGTCCTCGACGTCGCTCCCCTCACGATCCGCCGCATGGAGCTGGCCAAGGGCAAGTGGAAGCTGCCCTACGTCAAGACACTGCTGGAGGAGTACGGCGTCCCCGCCGACGAGGCCAGGACCTTCCTCGCCCTGGTCAGGGACGCCAACCAGCCCGGCTGGTGGCACCGCTACCGCGACGCCCTGCCCACCTGGTTCAGCGGTTACGTCAGCCTGGAGGAAGAGGCCAGCCTCATCCGGGCCTACGAACCCCACTACATTCCCGGCCTGCTGCAGACCGAGGAGTACGCGACGACCGTGCTCCGGGCCGGCCTGCACGACGCCGAGGAAGAGGTCGAGCGCCGGGTCGCCGTCCGTATGCAGCGGCAGCAACTGCTCACCACCGCCGAGCCCCCCGAATTGTGGGTGGTGATGGACGAGACCGTGTTCCGCAGACCCATGGTCCCGGTCGACGTGATGCGGTCCCAGATCGACCGCATCATCGAAGTCACCGAGCAGCTACCGAACGTGAAACTCCAGGTGCTGCCGTTCGGAATCTGCGCGCACGAGGGGATGTACGGGGCTTTCCACATCTTCCGCTTCCCGCACGAGGAGATCTCCGACATCGCCTACGTCGAGAATCTCGTCGGTGCCGTGTACCTCGACGAGTACGACGACGTCACGAACTTCCAGGAAGCGCTGGACCGCTTGTGCGCCCACGCCCTGCCAGTACAACGCACCGGAGAATTCCTCGGTGCCATTCGCAAGGAGCTCTAAGCCCGTGAATCGCATACACAACGCTGTTCGTACGCTCGGGGCGGAAGGCTGGCACAAGCCGTGGAGCGGCAGCAACGGCGGGAGCTGCGTCGAAGTGCGACGGCTGGCCGACGGCCGGTTCGCGGTGCGGCAGTCCACCGATCCGGAGGGCCCCGCGCTCATCTTCACGCAGATCGAACTCGACGTTTTCTCCCGCGGCTGGGAGGCTGGACAGGCCAGTCTGTCCCTTTCCTGACGTTTGCACCCGCTTACTGCTTTCCCTGCCTTCCCAGCTTTCCCGTTTTTTGTTTGGCGTGATCCTGCTCGACCCGAATCTTGTGAACGTTGCGTAATCAGGAGGAACAGCGGATGCCCGACGACATGGCCTGGACGCGGCGGCCGGCGAACTACGAACCGCCCGAGATCGACACGTCGGTGCCGCACTCGGCGCGGGTCTACGACTACATCCTCGGCGGCAAGGACAACTACCCGCCGGACCGCGAGGCCGCGGAGCGGATGCTCGACGGCTGGCCGAGCCTGCGGATATCGATGCGCGAGAACCGCACCTTCATGCACCGCGCGGTCCGCTTCCTGGCCGAACAGGGCATCGACCAGTTCCTGGACATCGGCACCGGCATCCCGACCTCGCCGAATCTGCACGAGGTCGCCCAGGGCGTGACCCCGAGCGCCCGCGTGGTCTACATGGACAACGACCCGATCGTGCTCGCCCACGCCGGCGCCCGGCTGACCAGCACGCCCGAGGGACGTACGACGTACATCCACGCGGACATGAACGACCCGGCCGCGATCCTCAACTCGCCCGAGCTGACCGAGGCGCTCGACCTGTCCCGGCCGGTCGCGCTGTCGATCATCGCGGTGCTGCAGTTCGTGATGGACGACCAGAAGGCGTACGACCTGGTCCGGCAGTACGTGGAGGCGCTGCCGTCCGGCAGCTGGCTGGCGATCTCCACCGTCACCGTCGACTCCAGCCCGAAGCCGATCGGCGGGGTCGTCGCCGAGTACACCAAGCGCGGCATGCCCGCCCGCAACCGCACCCACGCCGAGGTGCTGCCGTTCTTCGACGGCCTGGAGCTGGTGGAACCGGGCATCGTCCTGGTCAACAACTGGCGGCCGGAGCCCGGCACCGAGGGCAAGGTCAAGGACTCGGACGTCGCCATGTACGCGGGCGTGGCGTACAAGCCATGACACCGCCGGAGTCCGACCGTACCCACCGGTCCGCCGCCCCCGCCGATCCGGCCCTGGAGCAGCTCGGCGGCGAGAAGTACGTGTTGGTGACGACCTTCCGCCGGAACGGCACCCCCGTGCCGACCCCGGTCTGGGTGGTCCGTGACGGAGCGGCGCTGGGCATCTGGACCACGGCGGACTCCGGCAAGGTCAAGCGCATCCGCAACCGCGAGGACGTCCTGGTCACCGCCAGCGACGTCCGCGGCCGCGCGAAGCCCGACGCCCCCTCGCTCACCGCCCGGGCCACCCTCACCGGACCGGAGGAGACGGCCCGCTTCCGCAAGCTGATCGCCCGCAAGTACGGCATCACCGGCCGGCTGGTCCTGCTGGGCAGCCGGCTGCGCCGCGGCGAACGCGGCACGGTGGGCGTGCGGGTCACCCTGACGGGCACGCAGGACGAGGGCTGAGGATTTCTGAGGTTTTCCGCCGGACGCGATCGAGCCCGGGCCGCTTCGGGGCGGCTCGGGCTCGGTTCGTGTGCGGTCCGTCCTGCGACGGTGGTGCCCCCAACGGGATTCGAACCCGTGCTACCGCCTTGAAAGGGCGGCGTCCTGGGCCACTAGACGATGAGGGCTGGCCTGCGCAGCATAGGGGATCGGCGGAGGGTTCGCCAAAACGCTTTTGGCGCGGTCGCGGGTGTGCGCGGGGGCGCCCGCCGGGACAATGAACGTGTGCTGGAGATGACGCGCGAGGAGTTCGAGGAACTGGTCGGGGAGGCCCTCGACCGGATTCCGGCCGAGCTGACCCGGCTGATGGACAATGTGGCCGTCTTCGTCGAGGACGAACCCGCGCCCGGCGACCCGGATCTGCTCGGCCTGTACGAGGGCACGCCGCTGACCGAGCGCGGCGAGTGGTACGCCGGAGTGCTGCCGGACCGGATCACCGTCTACCGCGGCCCGACCCTGCGGATGTGCGCCACCCGCGAGGAGGTCGTCGCCGAGACGGAGGTGACCGTCGTGCACGAGATCGCCCACCACTTCGGCATCGACGACGCCCGCCTCCACGCACTCGGGTACGGCTGAGCGCCGCGCCGCGACCGGGCACGTACGGCGGCGGGTACGTACGGCAGGCGGGTGCGTACGGCAGGGCGCGTACCTCGGCGGGTACGCGCTCGGGTACGGCTGGGCGCGCGGGCGTGTCCTGCCAGGAGGCGGGGGCGTTGGACACGGCGATCCGACCTCCTCCCCGTACCGAGCCCCGAGGTGCATGCACGTGCTCCCTGCTCCAGCCGACCGTCTCCGTCTCGGGCTGCGCTCCGCCGTCCTCGTCGCCCTGGTGGCCTCCGGCGTCGCGGCCTGCGTGAGCGCCGGCAGCGAGTCCGACCCCAAGGCGCCCAGCCACGGGCCGGGCGTCAGCGCCGGGGTCGTCGCGGACGGCTCGTCGGGCCCGCACGGCAGGAACGGCACGCACCACGGCGACGGCCCGATGTCCCCGTCCCCGTCCGCCACCGGTACGGCCTCGCCCGACGGCACCCGCTCGCCGGCCGCGGAGCACGGGAGCGGCGCGCGGGACGGCGGCCCGGCCGGGGCCGGCGGCGCGCCGACCCCCTCGGACGGCAGTTCGGCTCCGCAGCCCACCGCCCAGCAGTCGCCCACCGCCGACCCGCCCACCGCGCCGCCCACGACCGACCCGCCGACCACCCAGCCGACCACCGACCCGCCGTCGTCCAGCCCGGCCGCGGACCCCAGCGGCTCGGCCGACCCGGGCCACTGAGCGCGCCACCGAGCGGACCACCGAGCGGCCCGGCCTGCGGACGGACGTGCAGGTCAGGGCGGGTGCCTTGGAATGATTGGCAAAAGGGCCGCCGGATGCGTATGCTGGTAGATCGTTTGATCCCATTGCCTGGCGCCTGATCCGATGCGCGCCGCGTGGCGCGTTCCTTTTCTCCTGTGGCTGACCGCATCGAGGCGGTTGTAAGCAACCTACGGAGCTGGCGCGTGCCGTAAGTCTCCGAGAGGTTTAGCTTCAGCATGCCCATTGACAGTGCCGACCGTTCCGCCATGCCCGAGAACGACGAGATCATCGCCGTGGCCGCCGTGACGGACATCACCGACACCGCCGACACCACTTCCGAGAACACCGACACCACCGAGAGCGCCGAGCCCGGCGTGACCTTCGCCGACCTCGGCCTCGCCGACGGCATCGTCCGCAAGCTCGCCCAGAACGGTGTCACCACCCCCTTCCCGATCCAGGCCGCGACCATCCCGGACGCGCTGGCCGGCCGGGACATCCTGGGCCGCGGCCGTACCGGCTCCGGCAAGACGCTCTCCTTCGGCCTGCCGCTGCTGACCCAGCTGGCCGGCGGCCGCACCGAGCGCAAGCACCCGCGCGGCGTCATCCTCACCCCGACCCGCGAACTGGCGATGCAGGTCGCCGACGCCCTCCAGCCGTACGGCGACGTCCTCGGCCTGAAGATGAAGGTCGTCTGCGGCGGCACCTCGATGCAGAACCAGATCTACGCGCTGGAGCGCGGCGTCGACATCCTCGTCGCCACCCCGGGCCGGCTGCGCGACCTGATCAACCGCGGCTCCGCCGTGCTGGACCAGGTCGAGATCGCCGTCCTCGACGAAGCCGACCAGATGGCCGACATGGGCTTCCTGCCCGAGGTCACCGAGATCCTCGACCTCGTGCCGGCCGGCGGCCAGCGGCTGCTGTTCTCCGCCACGCTGGAGAACGAGATCGACACCCTCGTCAAGCGCTACCTGGTCGACCCGGTCACCCACGAGGTCGACGCCGCCCAGGGCGCCGTCACCACCATGAGCCACCACGTGCTCGTCGTGAAGCCGAAGGACAAGGCGCCGGTCACCGCCGCCATCGCCGCCCGCAAGGGCCGCACCATCATCTTCGTCCGCACCCAGATGGGCGCCGACCGCGTCGCCGAGCAGCTCATCGAGTCCGGTGTGCGGGCCGACGCGCTGCACGGCGGCATGACCCAGGGCGCGCGCACCCGCACCCTGGAGGACTTCAAGGGCGGGCAGGTCAACGTCCTGGTCGCCACCGACGTCGCCGCCCGCGGCATCCACGTCGACGGCATCGACCTGGTGCTCAACGTCGACCCGGCCGGCGACCACAAGGACTACCTGCACCGCTCCGGGCGCACCGCCCGCGCCGGCAAGTCCGGCACGGTCGTCTCGCTCGCCCTGCCGCACCAGCGCAAGCAGATCTTCCGGCTGATGGAGGACGCGGGCGTGGACGCCTCGCGCCACATCATCGGCGGCGCCGGCGTCTTCGACGAGGACGTCGCCCGGATCACCGGCGCCCGGTCGCTGACCGATGTGCAGGCCGACGCGGTGCAGAACGCCGCGCTCCAGGCCGAGCGCGAAGTCGCCGACGTCACCAAGCAGTTGGAGCGGCTGCAGCGGCGCGCCACCGAGCTGCGCGAGGAGGCCGACCGGCTCACCGCCCGCTCGGCCCGCGAGCGCGGCGAGGACCCGGATGAGGCGGTGGCGGCCAAGGCCGCCGAAGTCGCCGCCGAGGCGGCCGCGTTGGCCGCGGCCACCCCCGAGGTGCCCGAGCCCCGCGAGGAGCGCGGCTACCAACGGCGCGACGACCGCGGCAACTTCGAGCGCCGCGACACCCGGCCGTCCTACAACAACCGCGACTCCCGCTCTTCGTACGACCGCCGTGACTCGCGTCCGTCGTACACCTCGCGCGACGACCGCCGTGACAGCCGCCCCTCCTACGACCGGCGCGACGACCGCCGCGACTCCCGTCCCTCGTACGGCGAGCGCAGCGGCCGGCCGTCCACCCCGTACAACGGCCGCGACTCCCGCTCGTCCTCCTACGACCGCCGCGACGACCGCCGTCCGTCCTCCTCGTACGACCGGCGCGACGACCGTGACCGTCCCTTCAACCGCGACCGCCGCGACAGCAGCCGCCCGTCGTCGTCCTCCTCGTACGACCGCCGCGACTCCCGTCCCTCCTACGGCGACCGCGACTCCCGCTCTTCGTACGACCGCCGTGACTCGCGTCCCTCGTACACCTCGCGCGACGACCGCCGCGGCTCGGCCCCGGCGGCCGGTTCCTCCTACGACCGCAAGCCGCGCTGGAAGCGCAACGGCTGACGCGTGATCCTCTCCTGAACGGGCCCGCCCGGTGCGAACAACATCGCACCGGGCGGGCCCGTTCGCGCAGGTGGGCGCCGCCTTCCCGCGGGCCTGTGGACAAGAGTTCCAGGAGCTGTGAGGCGGCTGTTAGAGTGCGCTCACTTGCATGGGGGTACAGCCGGGGGGCTTCACCGCAGCGCGCTGAATCGGCCGGACAGGCCGGGGTTCCGCCATGCCGTTTCGTGATCTCCAGGGGAGGAACGGGTGGCCGAGCGCGCCCATATCCGCGGTGTTCTCGCCGCTGTCGTCACTCTCGCCCTCGCGGCGGGCGCCGCGCCCTTCGCGGGCGTCGGCGTCGGCCCGGCCGCGGCGGCACCGGCCGCCGGCTACGACGTGGTGATCCCGGCGGTGAACAAACCGGTACTGGCCGACCGCTATGTCACCTCGGCTGGTTCCCACGGGTACTTCCGGGTGTTCGACGGCGTCGGGCAGTGGGTGCCGTACGAGTCGGGTACGCCGCGGACGGCCGCGGGTTCCGGGGGCGTCCCGCTGATCCTGCCCGACGGCAGCGAGCGGTTCGCCGAGCCGTGGGCGGGCACCATACGACTGACCGACCCGGCCGCCGGCACGTCCACCAACTTCGCGCTGCCGCACGGGTACAGCTTCGCCGCCGCGATCGGTACGTCCGAGGGCTGGGCCGCCATCGCCACCGCCGAGGTGCTGAACACCGACGGCAACGTCATCGGGAAAACCGTCCACCTGCTGACCTTCGACGCCGGGGCGACCACGTTCGTCGACCGGCCGGTGACGGGTCTGCCGGCCGACGGCCAGTACCGCGCCACGATGCTGAAAGGCGAGACCGCGGCACGCGTCGTCGTGGCCACCACGTCCGACAGCGGTATGGCACTGAATGTGGTGGACCTCGCCGATGCGGCGACCGTCCACACGACACAAGCGCCCTCGGGCGTCACCTTCTTCAGCAATTCGCACTCCTTCGGCTGGTACAGCACCGGCACCCTCACGCTCCACTCACTGGCCGACCCTGCCGCCGCACCCCGTACGGTCTCGCTCCCGGCCGAGGCGAACGCCGGCAGCACGGCGTACGACATCACCCTGACCGACAGCGCGCTGCTCGCCGTACGCAAGGGTTCGACCTGGAACGACGGTCGCGCCGACCCGCTCTACTCCGTGCCGCTGGACGGCGGCCCCGTCACCGAGCCGCTGCCGGACGCGTCGGCCCCGCACGCCTCCGGGGACGCCGGGGCGTACGTCAGCGGCGGTACGGACGCCGACCACTGGGACACCTACCGCATCGCCCCCAGTGGCGGGACACCCGTGGCGCTCTTCCACAACCGGATCCTCAGGCCGGTCCGCTACGGACTCACGCTCGGCCACGGCCGCCTGGCGTTCATGGAGGGCCGTGAGGACAACACGGGTGCCGTGTACGCCGCCCTCTACCACCAGGACGAGGGCGTCGGGCCGGTCCCGCAGCCGACCAGTGCCCCGTACCTCAGCAGCCTGGGCGGCGCTCCGGTGTCGTCCTGCGCGACTCCCGGCCACTGTACGGCCGGTCTGGCCATGGGCAGCGACGAGTACACGCTGTCCTGGGTCGAGGAGGGCGCGGACGGCAAGGACACCGTCAGGGCCGAGAACAACACGATGCTCGGCGGGGTGCCCGTCGACTCGTCCGGCGGCCGGATCGTGGACGCGTCCGAATGGACCACGATCTACAACAGCGGCTCCAACGGACGCCAGTACATCGTGTCCCCGGGCTACCGCAAGGTCGTCATGACGCGGCCGATCGTGCCCGCGGCGCTGTGGGGCGACACCTTGTGGAGCGCGACCGGCACCAAGGGACAGCTCGCGCAGACCGATCTCGTGCACAATTCCTCGGCGGGCCCGGTCACCCGTCCCTCCCTCACCACCGACGCGCCCTGCGCGATCAAGGAGGTGCAGGCGCTGGGCCGCTGGCTGTACTGGTCCTGCGGCGCGAGCGGCCCGGCCGGGGTCTACGACCGCACGGCGAAGAAGTCCGTACGGGTCCCGGCGGGTCCCGCCCTGCTCGGCGACGGCTTCGTGCTGCGGCACCCCGGCGATCAGCTCCAGCTCACCGACATCCGGCCGGGCACCGCGGGCGCCACCCGGACGCTGGCCGCGCTGCCCGCCGACCCGGCACTGCCGGACACCGGGCGGGGCAATACCTGGACGCTCGACAAATTCCGCGGCGCGATCGCGTACACGACCGCTGACGCCGCGACCCATCTCGTGTCGCCCGTAATCGCCCCCGCACCGGTCAACGCCGCCTGGTCGGACGTCCGTGTGCAGAGCTGGCCGAGGGACGGCGGGTACGGCGACTGGTCGGGTGAGTGGCTGCTCAGCGGTGCCGTGTCCGGCTGGAAGCTGGAGATCCGCAGCATGGCGACGGGCGCGCTCCAGGCCACGCGCAGCGGCGGGGCGACGCGCTCATCCATTTACGCCAACTGGAACGGCAGGGACGCCAACGGCGTGTACGCCACCGACGGCGGCTACCGATGGACGCTGACCACCACTGCGGCCAATGGCGTGAGCCAGGGCGGCACCACCGCCAGTGGCGTCCTCTACGTCTACGGCGGCCGTCCCACGCAGCACAGCCTCACCGCGGGCGGCAGCGCCAACGTGCTCGGCGTCACCCCGGCCGGGGTGCTCCGGCTCTACCAGGCCGCCGCCAACGGCACGCTCAACCCGCCGCAGACCGCCGATCACGGCTGGCCGACCACCGCCACGTATCTCGCCTTCGGCGACCTGGACAACAACGGCTACGGCAACCTGCTGGTACGCACCAGCGACGGCAAGCTGCGGTCCTACCCCGGCGACGGGGAGGGCTCCTTCCTGCGGTCCGACCCCTCCAGGCTGATCGGCCCCGGCTGGAACATCTACAACACCCTGCTCGCCCCCGGCGACCTCACCGGCGACGGCCGGCCGGACCTGCTCGCCCGCACTCCGTCCGGTGACCTCTACCTCTACGCCGACAACGGCTCCGGCGCCTTCCGTGCCCGCGTGAAGATCGGTTACGGCTTCGGCATCTTCAGCACGATGACCGGCGTCGGTGACCTCACCGGCGACGGCACCGGAGACCTCGTCGCCCGCGACAGGTCCGGTGTGCTCTGGCGCTACGCCGGCGACGGCAAGGGCCGCCTCAAGGCCCGCGTCCGCGTCGGTCCCGGCTGGAACACGTACACCGCCCTGGTCGGCCCCGGCGACCTCAATCGTGACGGCCGCGCCGATCTCGTCGCCCGCGACGCCTCGGGCGTCCTGTGGCGTTACTTCGGCACATCCGGTGGGCAGTTCGGTCCGCGCGTGCGAATCGGAGGGGGCTGGGACGGCTATCGGCTGCTGTTCTGACCGGTCCTGTCCCGTCCCGCCCTCTGCCACACCCTTTCGTGTCCCGGTCATGTCCAGGAGGAACCTTTGCTCGGACGCGCTGCTGCCGTTGCCGCCCCGAGCCGGGCGCAGCGGCGCTGCTGGCGAAGTACCGCGTCGTGAGCGTGGACGTGGACGTGGGGGAGTTCGACCACAATCCGGACGTGGCGGCGCCGTACGTGGACGTGGAGACGAGCGGCATACCCGCTCTGGTCGTGCTCGATCCGTCCGGCCGGACGAGGACGGCCACGAAGGACGGGCAGTTCTCCAACGCCCGCAGCATGCCGGCGAGCGCGGTGGACGCCTTCCTCAAGAAGTGGGCCTAGCCACGTGCGGGCGGCGCGGCGGGCCGTCGTCCTCCTGATCCGGGTGGTGACCACCGCCGCCGTGGGCTGTGGCGGTCGGTCGGTCGCGCCCCGGACCGAGGGCGGATTCACGGACGGCGGCGTACGGGTCTCGGCCGCCGTCGAGCGTTCCGGCGCGGACGGCATGGACGTCACGGTCACTCTCACGCCCCAGCAGGCCGACTTCCACCTCTACAGCCTGGACCTCCCCGACGAGGGCATCGGCGGCGTCGGCATCCCCCCGCCTCACCGCCGGCGGCGGCCTGCGCCCCAACGGTCCGCCCACCACCAGCGCCGTGCCCCGGCTGCTGCGACCCGGTCCGCGCCCACCCCCTCGACCTTCCCCTCCCCTAACCTGCTCGGCCCCCGCCCCAGGTCCCGGCTATGCTGTCCGAGGCAGCGGGCCGTTAGCTCAATTGGCAGAGCAGTGGACTTTTAATCCATTGGTTGTGGGTTCAAGTCCCACACGGCCTACGGGGTCCGGTCTCGTTCGGGGCCGCTGGCCTGTGCTTATGGGTGCCCCGGCCGTCCTCGGACGGTCGGGGCACTGTCACGTCCCGGACGTGCTCGGCCAGGATCGCCGCCTGCTCGGCCATTGTGCGTTTCCACTGCGCGTCGTCGTCCTGTTCGGCGATCTCCCGCCACAGAGCCGCGGTCGCTGTGCCGAAGGCGGCGAGTGCTTCGGGTGGCGCATGGCGCCAGGACGGGAAGCGGGCGGCGAATCCGATCGCGTCCTCGGCCGGGTGTCCGGCTTCCATGAGGCGCAGCGCCAGGGCGCCCGGGTCGATCCAGGCGGCGCCCCGGGTGGGCCAGGCCCAGTCGACGAGCCGGGCGCGGCCCTCCGTGATCAGGACGTTGTCCGGGGCGAAGTCGGTGTGCAGCAGGGTGTCGCCGTCGAAGTGCCGCGACGTGCCCGGCGGTGCGTAGTGCGCCCACCTGTCCACGGCCTGCTTGATCCCGACATCCGCCGGTGCGGTGATCCCTTGCAACTCGGCGAGCGCCGCTGCCACGAGCGGCAGGTCGGGTGAGCCGGGGGCGTAGTCGGCGTGGTGGCCGTCGACGACTTCGTAGCCGAGGAGGCTCCAGCCGCCCGTTTCCAGGCGCCAGTACAAGCGTGGGCACGAGGCGGGCAGGTGCGGGGCGATCGCGGCCTCGCGGCGCTGGGCGGTCACTTGGGGATGGCCGGTCGGGATGCCCTTCACGAAGACGGGGCCGCCGGCGGTGGTGAGGACGGAGGCGACCCCGGAATTCATGCCGCCGGGCGCGGTCGTCGCCTCGTGAATCGCGCCGGTCCTGACGGCGACCGCTTGGCGGACCTCCGCGGGAAGCTGTTTGAAGGGGATACGGGACATGGACACGACGCGCGGTTCCTTGGCTGCTGGGAATTGGTGATGCCGCCCCGGCCAGATTACGGCCGGGGCGGCACCGGGCATGCCCGGCTGGGTCAGTAAGGCTGATCCTCGCCCGCCGAGCAGGAGCACTCGGCTCCCTCGGCTGCCTCGTCAAGGTCGGCGATGATCCGGAACTCGTCGTCCCCGATCGGCGCGACGGCCAGCGGCACAGGCGGGACGTCGTTCGGAGTGGTCGGCGGACGCCGGCCGATGGTGACCGGCACCGGCTGACGTGCCGGGGCAAGGACTGCGGTGGGTGGAGTCATGATCCGTAACCTCCGTGTTGGCAGTAGAGCTCTCGTTGGTCCCCCGCCTCCTGGTAGAGCTTGGCCAGCGGCCGGCACGTACGGCACGTGCCGGTCTTCGTGCAGCCGGAGCAGCCACCGGTGCGGAGTTGCAGGGACTCGGCGATCGCGCCGAGCCGGGGGAGGGCCTCGACGCCCTCGGTGATGAGGTTCACGCTCGGGTCGCGGCCGACCTTGCAGATCGACGCGATGCCGTGCGGATCGACGTGGAAGAAGGTGTGGCCGGCGTTGCAGCCGGTGAAGACGCTTCGGGGGCGCCGGTGCTCATGTGCCTGGGCCGCCAGCGGGTTTGCCGCGCCGTCGATCGTGGGCGACATGCTCGAATACACCTGGTGTGGGAAGCCATACGACTCCGCGAGCCGGACCATGGCGTCGACCTCATGGGCGTTGTCGTCCGAGACGATGACGTTGAGCCGGACCGGCAGCCCGTCCTCGCGGGCGGCGTCCAGGCCCGCCGTGAACCGGCCGAACGCTCCGCGGTTCTTCGTGACCGCGTCGTACGTCCCGGCGGTCGCGCCGTACAGGCTCACGGTCAGGCGGTACGGGCGGAGGCGGGCGAACAGCTCCCGGACCGGCCGCTTCCGCAGCGACGAGCCGTTGGAGGAGACCTGGACCATCATGCCGAGCTGGTGGGCGTACTCGTACGCCGCGCCGAACTCGCGGTCGATCAGCGCCTCCCCACCGGTGATCTGCAACCACAGGACCCCGGCGTCCCGCATGACGCGCAGGAGCTGCTGCTTGCCTTCCCAGTCCAGGCCGGCGAAGCGCTTCTCCCCGAGGTAGCAGAACTCGCAGTTGTAGTCGCAGCCGAGGTTGATCTCCCACGACGCTTTGGCGTAGCCGTATCGAGAACGCTCCCGGACGAGGAGAAGGTCGCAGAGCGTCCGGACCTGCGGAAGTTCGCTGCCCCATGCTCGTGCTGCGGCGTCGGTCAACCAGGCCGGGGCCGCCTGATCGTTGATGACGGCGCTCCGCAGCTCCTCGTAACGGGCCTCGGGGATGCGTACGCCTGTGGCGTGACCGGGCTGGACGAGCAGGTATTGGCCGAGGAACGGGCTGGCGACGAGGCGCGGCACCGTGCTGTACGACGTGCCTTCGTCTCTGGCGGCGAGCGGGCGTGCGGTCACGACGACCTCCACAGGTAGAGCGGGTGATTAATCCGTGTGATGGGCGGCCCAGTCCTCACGGGCGGCGATGAGCGCGGGACGGATCTTCGCCTCCAGAAAGTCGGCGTGGGCACGGAGCTTCGCGGTGACTTCGGCGAGGCCGTGCGGGTCCAGGCCGAGGATCCAGCGCCCGACGCAGACCTGGAGGTTGACGACCGGCACGCGGAGGCCGGGATCCGGGTCGTAGGGGTTGCAGTCGATGCTGCCCTCGAAGACCGCGTCCTCCTCGACCCCGTCCCATACGTCCGGGGCATTGATGGGCATCATCGGGCCCTCGAAGAAGTTCCGGTGGTTGATGCCGGCCAGCCGTTCCGGCAACTGGTCCAGGGGCACATTGACCTCGGTCGGGTCGTCCTCGGCCCAGGCGGGGAGGTAGCCGGACGTAGCCGATCCGCTGTCGGTGGTGATCGTCCACTTACCGGGAGTGCTCCAGGGAGGAGGCGTCCCGTCGGACGGTCCGAGTTCGAACCAGACGACCTTCCCTGCCGGATCGGGGGCGCTTCCCCAAGCGGTGGCCAGGGACTCGACCAAGAGCAGGCCGCGTCCGCCCTCCGCCTCTGGCGAGCTGTGGCGCCGGTACGGGCGCGCAGGACTCACGTCGGTGACCTCGACCCGGACGCGCTCGCCGGTCCAGCGCACGGCCACCGCACAGGACGAATCGGTGTGCCGGACGGCATTCGTGATCAGCTCGGTGGACAGCAACTCCAAGTCGTCCAAGGTGTTGTCAGACACCGGCACATCCCAGCCCCGCACTAACGCGACGATCTTCCGCCGGGCTTCGGACACCGCCTCGGACTCGGCTTCGACGCGGAATCCGAATGTAGGAGGGCAGGTATCCGAGATGGTGTCGGACATCGCTGGGGACCTTTCGAGACGCTGGATGCCGTGCCATGCCGCTGACTTCGGTGCAGCACGGGGCTTGTCGTTTTCTCCGGAGGCCAGCTCCTGGAGGGAATCTCAGACTGCTCCAGGGACCCGTCCTGGGATAAGGCCAGCGTGGACACCCATGCTGGGTAAACTCGCAGTAAGTGATCCCGTGTGACGATGAGCGATCACACTCCCGTACCAGGGGGCGCCGGCATGATCGAACCCACAGCAGCGATCGGCCTGCCCGCTCGTCTGCTGGCAGATCCCGAGATGATCGAGGCTTGCGCCGCGCGGGACTTCACCAAGATCTTCGGCTTGGCGAAAGCACGGGGCGGTATTCACGTCTCCCGCATCGCCCGCCAATGTGAGCTGACACCGAGCAGGGTCGGTGAGGTCGTTTCCGGTCGCCGGACCATCACGAACATGAACGTGATCGAACGCGTAGCGGACGGCCTACGGGTTCCCGGTCACATGCTCGGCCTCGCGCCGCGGGACTGGGAGGAACGAACTCCGGCCCCCGCTCCGCCCGTGCGCAGATTCGCCGAGGAGACCCCTGGACTGAGCTTCCTCCCGGGACAGCCAGAGGATCTGGACGGCATTCTCGCCATCGCGGCGGCCACGAAAGTAACGCCGAGCACGCTTCGGTCCCTCCAGACCTCGATCGAAGACTACTGGCGGCGGGACGACGAGCACGGCGGCGAGGCCCTACGGCCGGCTGTGATTGCGCAACTCAGGTACGTCCTGGGCTTACTGGCCGACAGTACGGATCCGAACTACCGGCGCAGTCTGCACGGCATCGCTGCGGAACTCGCCCGGCTGGCCGGTTGGACGCTCTTCGACGCACGGCAGTACAGCACAGCGAGGGCGTACTTCACCCAGTCCCTGCGCCTGGCCCGCGCGATCGACGACCGGGCCTTCGTCGCCAACGTCCTCGCTTGTTTGAGCCTCCAAGCCACCTATCAGGACCGGGCCGAGGAAGCTGTCACATTGGCACGGACTGCCCAGGACGTTGCCCGCCACGACGGTGGCACTCCGAGACTGATGGCGATGCTGTACGTCCGCGAAGCGTTCGGCCACGCCAGCGCACGTGACCGGCCGGCGACCCATGCAGCCATCGCTGAGGCGCAGTTGCAGTTCGGGCGGGTCGGATTCGCAGACGACGACCCACCGTGGGTGAATTACTTCGACCGCACCAAACTCACCGTGGACATCGGCATCGCGCTCGGGCAGCTCGGGGATGCGGGTGCCGCCGAGCCGTTGATCGCGGAAGCGCTGCGCGATGAGCCGGAGACGAATCTGCGCGGCCGGGCCTTCCATTCCTTCTGGCTGGCGAGGACCCAGCTGCAACGTGGCCAGGTGGAGGAGGCATGCCGAGCGGCGAATGACGCCCTGAACCTGTCTGCGACCGTCGACTCGCCCCGTGTGACCTCACACTTGCGGGACTTCCGTCACCTGCTCATGCCGTTCCGCACATTCCGGCCAGTCGCGGAACTGGACGCCCGGCTGGCGGAGACAGCAGGTTGATCAGAGTCCGGCCTCGTCCAGAAGCAGGTAGAGAACTCCCACGAGTGTCCCGCTGCTGACGATTTCACGCCGGTCGATCATGCCGCGCAATTCGGACAGCGGGATCCATTCAAGCCGGTCGGACTCGTTGAGTTCGGTCGGCGGACCGGCGTACTCGACCGCGTCGGCGCGGAAGACAAAGTGCTCCGAGTCGGTGATTCCGTTGGCCGGCTGGGCATAGATGAGCGGCTTCATCTCGCTGGTGCGCCAACCGGTCTCCTCCATGACCTCGCGCCCGGCAGCCTCGGCCGGAGTCTCATCGGCCTCGACCAGGCCCATGGGCAGTTCCCAGGCCCATGAGTCCGTGATGAAGCGATGGCGCCACATCATCAGGACCCGCTTCTCGTTGTTCACCACGGCTGCCACTGCCAGGTGTCGCAGCTTGAGCACGTGGTGCTCCCACCGCCGCCCGTCCGGCTGCTCGACATCGACCAACCACACGTTCACCCAAGGGTTCTCGTAGATCGGACGTTCCCCATGGATCTTCCACTGCATCGCTGCGGCCCCTCTCGATCGCCCTCAGCATCCCAGATCCGGGACTGCTGGGCTGCCGTTCAGGGTGACTTCACGTCATACTGACGAGTATCGGGCAAGGCGACGGGGCAGCGATGGAACGAGGCCAGCCGCACGGCCGAATGCGTGAGCGATGCGTGAGCGGATGTGCTGGCACTGGGCGGTACGTAGCGGACGGGGCGGCCAACAGCTGTCGGCCTGACCTGCGGGTTTCGGATGGCGACCCACTGTCCACCACCCCCCGGCACTCTCTGACCAGGACTTTTAATCCACTGGTTGTGGGTTCAAGTCCCACACGGCCTATGGGGTCGCACGAGGCGGGCGGGTGCGGGGCGATCGCGGGCTCGCGGCGCTGGGCGGTCACTTGGGGATGGCCGGTCGGGATGCCCTTCACGAAGACGGGGCCGCCGGCGGTGGTGAGGACGGAGGCGACCCCGGAATTCATGCCGCCGGGCGCGGTCGTCGCCTCGTGAATCGCGCCGGTCCTGACGGCGACCGCTTGGCGGACGTCGGCGGGAAGTCGGTCGTATGGGATGCGGGGCATGGACACGGGTGGCTACCTGGTCGGGGCTGGAGGGGTGGTGAGGAGGCGGTGCCGGCGGGGGTGGTCGGTGAGGGGGATGGTGAGGCAGAGGGCGGTGATCGCGGCGGCGGGCCAGGTGGGGAGGAGGGTCCAGGACGAGGCGGTGGCGGCGGCGAGTTGGAGGAGGACCAGGAGGATCGTTACGGCGCCGGGGACCGGGAAGGGGCTGTCGCCGCCCGGGCGGTCGCCGGGGGTGCTGAAGAGGGTGGGCAGGCCGATCAGGAGGAGGACGGCGCCGATCGCGAGGGCCGGTGAGTGGGGCCACAGGGCCCAGGGGGTGGCGACCCAGGCGATCAGTTCGGCGAGGAAGCGCAAAGCGCCTCGGGTGTTGTCGGTCACGGCCGTGACCGCCTTTCGGTCGTCAGTGGGCGGGCGGTGTGGCGGCCCGGAGTCCCCGGTCGATGAAGGTGATCATCCAGGTGAAGCTGTCGTCGACGTCGGTGTCCAGCTGGAAGCCGCCCGCGACTTCGAGGGTCGAGAATCCGTGCAGCATGCTGCGCAGCATGCGCAGGGCGTGGGTCTCCTGGTCGGGGTCGAGGTCGTAGCCGTGCAGGACGGCGGCGAGGGAGCCCAGTGCCCGGGCGGCGGCCGCGGCGAACGGATCGTCGGGCCCGTCCGGGCGGGCGCTGTTGAGCGCCGCGTACCGTCCGGCGTGCGCGCGTACGTACGTCCGCATGGCCTGCGCGGCGGCGAAGAGGGCGTCACCGCCGGCCCGGCCCTGGGTGGCGTCGCGTACGGCGTCGCCGAGTTGGGTGGCCGCGAGGACGGCGATCCGGTGGGCGAGGTCGGCCTGGCCGGCGACGTGCTTGTAGAGCGAGGGCGTCTTGACGCCGAGCCTCTCGGCGACAAGTCCCATGCTGAGCCGGTCGAACCCGACCTCGTCGACGAGCGCGGCGGCGGCCTCGGTGACCTGCGCCGGGTCAAGTCCCGCCCTAGGCACGGGCGGTCGTCCTGGCCAGGAAGGACAGGGTCAACTCAACGACTTCCTGCGGGGTTTGGGCGTGCGGGTAGTGTCCGGCGCCTTCGATGACCGCCAGTTCGCCGAGGCCCTGGGGCAGTTCGGCGAGGATCCGCTCCCCCTCGGCGCGCGGGTCGGCCCAGTCGGGGTCGGCGCTGCCCTCGACGATCAGCACGGGGCAGGCGACGTGGGGCAGTTGGGCGCCGGCGTCGGCCGCCGACTGGCACATGGCCTGGAGGACCTTCATCCGGCCGGGCTCGCTCATCTTGGCGTCGATACGGGCCAGTTCGGCGTCCCAGTCGGCGGGCTTGGCCGGGTACGCCAGGTCCAGATACGTCTTCCAGGCCGGCAGGCTGCCGAGCATGGCGACCCGGGCCATCAGGAGGGCACCCTTCCGGTACGGCTTGACCCGGACGAGGGCGCCGAGGTCGGCGGCCTGCTTGCGGGTGAACGGGGCCAGTTCGACGACGCCGTTGATCAGGTCGGGAGCGGTGGCGGCGGCGATGGTCGCCGCGCCGCCGCTCATCGAGTGCCCGACGATCACGGCCGGGCCGCCGAGGTGCCGTACGAGAGCGACCAAGTCGCCGGCGATGTCGGTGCGGCTGTAGCCGTCCCAGCCGAGACCGGAGTCGCCGCAGCCGCGGACGTCGACGTTCGCGACCCGGTAACCGGCCGCGGCCAGCGCCGGGGCGACGAAGCGGTACGAGTGCCGGCTGTCGCCCAGCCCGTGCGCCAGCACGACGAGGGGGCCCTCGCCGGTCAGGTCGTAGGCGAGGGTGTGTTCACCGATGGTCAGGTACTCGGGCATGGGGTCCTCCGTCGGAACGACTGAGTGGCTAACGTCATTAACTTAAAGCTAATGCTGTTAGCTAGGGATGTCAACGCTCCGGTCGTCGACGGTCGGTCCCACCGGAAGGACCGCGGAGTGCGCCTCCCGGGCGGACGGCAAGACCGAGGTCACCAAGGCTCCCGGCGACGTGTGTCGGGCGAAGCCCGAGGACCGGGCGCACCGCGGGAGCCTTCAGCACCCGATCCCCGCTCGCTACCCTTGGGCCCCCGCCGTGCATACGGGCACGGGCCATGCAGGGGGGGGCCATGCAAGGACCGGGCGAGGACCGGGTGAGGGCTGGGGAAGGGACGTGGGGACGTGGCGGTGGCGGTGTGGCGCACTGGCGCCGCGGGACGGGCGCTCGGGCCGGTCGCCGCGGGTGCCGCCGTACCCGTCGTACTGCTGCTCGCGGCCTGCTCGCCGGGGACCGCGTCGGTCTGCGACCGGAGCGAACCGACTGCCCCGTCCCGCGTCGAAGGGGCGCCGCTGGCAATGGAGGTCCCGCCGCACGCCGACGACTCCGCCGCTCCGCCCGGCGAGGGGTCCAAGGTCGTCCTGCCTCCGGACACGGACGAGGTGATGCGCGACCTGGTGCACCGCACGGCGGCGCAGTCGGCCTCCGGCGAGGTTCGGCCCGGCACGTGCGAGGCCGATGGGTCCATCGGCGCCCAGACGGTCGAACGCTGCACGGTGATCCGCAGTGGTCTCGACCTCGTGTGGAGGGTCTATTCCACCTCTCTCGGGGACGGCCTCAGCCAGTACGACGCCGTGGTGGTCAGCGGTACGTTGACGGCCGACGCGGTGTACGAGGCCGCCCGGCAGCGCGCGGACAAGGGCCCGGCCCGATGCGACCGGCTGCCGAAGACGGTCCGTGTCGAGGACGCGGGGAAACCCACCCGGTACCAGTGCCAATGGACGCGCGCGTCATGCGTGAGCGATGCCGGAGGATGGCGATTCCGGTGGGAGAACGGCTACGTCACGCTCTCCGGCAGCGGCGGCGTGGACTTCGTCGGCGGAGACGACGAGTGAGCGGGGCGGGCACCGGCGGTCCGGCCGAACTGCCGGCTCCGGTCAGGGGAAGGACATGGCCGCACCGTAGATCGTGGCACTGACAGTGCGGCCGGGAGGAGCGGGGCCGTACGGACCGGCGGCCGGCATTCCGGATGGCGAGACCGGAAGGAGATCCGGTCGTTGCCGCAACTCCTGTACGGGGCAGGGATCATGCGGGCATGGGGCATTCGGCGGGGGTGGCGCGGGGCGGGTCGCCGGCATGGGTACGTGGGTGTGTGGGCGTCGTGTCGCTCGTGCTCTTCGTGGTGTGCGCGGTCGTGCTCGGTGCGCTGTGGCAGATCCACCGGACGTGGGACCGGCCGCCGCCGGATGTCGGTGCCTTCGCGCGCTCGGCGGCCACGCGGAGTGCGGGTGCGGACGCGGCGCGGGAAGGGGCCGCGCGGCTGGGGGAGTTGAGGGCCGCGCTGCCCTGGGCGGTGCCGGTCGGCACGTCGGTGGCGGACTCCTGCCGGACGCTGGAACAGGGCGCGATGTTCGGGCCGAGGAATTGGTCGCCGATCCGCTGCACCCGCAACACCGTCCTCTACCTCGCGTTCGACGGGGACATCCGCACGCGCCTGCGCCAACTCGACGCCGTACTGGCCGAGAAGAAGTGGGCCGGCACGGACGCCGGCCGGAACACGCTGACCGCCATGGCCACATGGCTGAGCGAGGCCGGCGGCGATGCTTCGCCCTCCGCGGTGCAGCGGGGCAGCACGGAACCGCCGGGGTCGCGGCCGATCTGCCTGTCCACGGGGTACGTCCCGGCCGCGCAGGCCGCCGCCCCGACGGGGGCCGAGGTCGGTCTCCAGGCTGCGGTGGCGGAGCGCCCGTGCCCGCCGGAGGCGGACACCGGGGACCTCCAACTCGACGGCCCGCCACGGAAGTCCGCCGTCGAGGGCACGTACTACGTGGCCTGGCACCCGCTGTGGACGCGCGCGGTGAGCCGTTCCGCCTACGCGGACCACCGCTACCTCGTCGCCTTCTCCCTCGTCGACACGTACGCCGCCCAGCCCGGGACCGGCGACCGCGCCACCGTGCGGCCGTGACCCCGACCGCGGCCGACGACGACGTACGGCGTCCCGCCGTGCCTGTCGGGCGGCCACTGCGGCTGAGGACGCGCGCGCGTCCGGCCCCCGGAACCGGGGAGTAACCTGCGGCAGCATGTGGTGGCGGGTGTGGAGGTTGTCGGGGCTGACGCTGCTCGGCGGCGCGGTGGTCGCGGGGGCGATGGCCGCGGGCGGGGACGGCGGCGGGGCCGCGGTCGTACTGGTGGCGTGCGCGCTGCTCGCCGCCGTGTATTCGCCGATGGTCTTCCCGCGGTCGGTGGGCGTCGCCGAGGCGCGGCGGCGCAGCGCGGCGGACGGGCGGCCGGTGGTGTTCTGGCGGCCGGGGTGCGCGTACTGCCTGCGGCTGCGGATACGGCTGGGCCCGCGGGCGGGGCGGCTGCACTGGGTGAACATCTGGCGGGACGCGGAGGCCGCGGCGGCGGTCAGGGCCGTCAACGACGGCAACGAGACGGTGCCGACGGTGGTCGTGGCCGGGACCGCGCACACCAATCCCGATCCGGCGTGGGTGCGCGAGCGCGTCTGAGCCCGTGCCTTCCTGAGCGGCTCAGGAAGGCACGGCCAGCAGTTGGCTCATGCCGGCGAGCGCGGCCGGCTCGACGCGGTAGTAGACCCAGGTGCCGCGCCGCTGCGAGGTGAGCAGGCCGGCCTCGCGGAGTTTTTTCAGGTGGTGGGAGACGGTTGGCTGGGAGACGCCGACGTCCTGGATGTCGCAGACGCACGCCTCGCCGCCGGGGTGGGAGGCGATCCGGGAGAAGAGGCGGAGCCGGACCGGGTCCGACAGGGCCTTGAAGAGGGCGGCCATCCGCTCGGAGTCGGCGACCGGCAGCGCGCCCGCGGTGATCGGCGGGCAGCACTGCGCCGCGTCCTGGAGGACCGGCAGTTCGACGACGGGCAAGGACTTCGACATACGTCTATGTTGACGCTCGTCTATGTGTCGTGCAACCGTCGAAGGCATCGGACATAGACAAACGTCGAATCAAGAGGTGTCGTCGTGTCATCACCTGCCGCCAGCCCCGCCTCCGGCCTGCCCGTCGTCGTCATCGGGGCCGGCCCCGTCGGCCTCGCCGCTGCCGCGCATCTGGCCGAACGCGGCCTGCCCGTACGGGTGTTGGAGCGCGGTGCGAAGGCCGCACAGGCGGTACGGGAGTGGGGGCACGTACGGCTGTTCTCGCGGTGGGCCGAGCTGACCGACCCCGCCGCGGAGCGGCTGCTCGCCACGGCAGGGTGGGACGCGCCGGACCCCGAGGCGTATCCGACCGGCGCCGAGTGGGTCAGCGGCTACCTCCAGCCGCTCGCCGACGCGCTCGGCGCCGCCGTGACGTACGGGGCCACCGTCACCGGGGTGTCCCGCGCGGGCCGCGACCGGGTGGTGGACGAGGGCCGGGACGGGCGGCCCTTCACCGTCGACCGCGTGACGGCGGACGGCCGGGAGGAACGCGTACGGGCCCGGGCCGTCATCGATGCCTCCGGTACGTGGTCGCTGCCGGCCCCGGCGGGCGGCAACGGCCTGCCCGCGCTGGGCGAACGCGCCGCCGCCGACCGCCTCGCGTACCGCGTCCCCGACCTCGGCGACCCGGCCGTACGGGCCAGGTACGCGGGCCGGCGCACCGCCGTCATCGGCTCCGGCGCCTCCGCCTTCACCGCGCTCGCGGCACTCGCCGCACTCGCCCGGGACATCCCGGGCACCCGCGCGGTGTGGGTGCTGCGCCGGGCACTGGGCGGCGCCACGTACGGCGGCGGCAGCGCCGACCAGTTGCCCGCGCGCGGCGCCCTCGGCCTGGCCGCCAAGGCGGCGGTGGACGACGGCCACGCCGAGGCGGTCACCGGTTTCCGCACCGAGGCGGTCGAACGGGCCGCCGACGGCCGCCTGGTCCTTGTCGGGGACGACGGCCGCCGCCTGGACCCGGTGGACGAGGTGATCGTCCTGACCGGCCTGCGCCCCGACCTGTCCTTCCTGGCCGAACTCCGCCTCGGCCTCGACGAACGCCTTCAGGCCCCGGCCGCCCTCGCCCCGGAGATCGACCCCAACCAGCACTCCTGCGGCACCGTCCGCCCCCACGGCCACCGCGAACTCGCCCACCCCGAACCCGACTTCTACATCGCCGGCCAGAAGTCCTACGGCCGCGCCCCGACCTTCCTCGCCCTGACCGGCTACGAGCAGGTCCGCTCGATCACCGCGGCCCTCGCCGGCGACACCGAAGCGGCCGACCGCGTCGTCCTCACCCTCCCCGAAACCGGCGTCTGCGGCGGCCCCGGCCTCCTCACCGACTCCGCCAACACCCAGCAGAACAGCGGCTGTTGTGCCGCTCCGGCGCCGGCTTCCCTCCTCCAGATCGGCCGGCCGGCGCCGTCACGCTGAGACCCCGGCCCGGACGCCCGTGACGCCCTTACGGATCACAGCAATTGACGTGCCGTCAGTCCGTCGCGGCGGCGGACGGGTGTGCGGCGTCGTACGCCGCCTGGCTGGCGGTGATGGCCGGGTCGTTGTCGACGGCCCATTCGGCGAGGGCGACGGCAGGGGCGATGAGGGTGCGGCCGCGGGGGGTGAGGGCGTATTCGACGCGTGGGGGGACCTCGGGGTAGGCGGTGCGGGTGATCAGGCCGTCGCGTTCGAGGTGGCGCAGGGTGCGGGTCAGCATGCGCTGGGAGATGCCGGGGACGCGGTGCTGGAGTTCGGTGAAGCGCAGGCGTTCGCCGTCGAGGGTGGTGACGACCAGCAGGGTCCATTTGTCGCCGACGCGGTCCAGGAGGCCGCGGATCGCGCGGCCGCCGTCGCCGCGGATCAGGCAGGAACGGCGGTACGTCGACATCGGAATCTCCCGTGGGCGGTGTGCGTCACGCACACCCGTGTGCCTTTTGTAAGCCTTTCCATCGTCACCGATCATGTGGCTGCTTACAAGTCGTAACCATGACCGATGACGTCGGAGGAGACGCACATGAAGACTGCCTACTGGATCGTCGCGGCCCTGCTGGCCGCCTTCTACCTCTACGCGGGCGGCAAGAAGGCCGTCCAGAGCAAGGAGCGGCTCGCGCCGATGATGGGCTGGGTGGACACCGTGCCGATGCCGGTCGTCCGGGGCATCGGCGCGGTCGAGATACTCGGCGCCGCCGGGCTGCTGCTGCCCCCGCTCACCGGTGTCGCGCCCGCCCTCGCCCTCGTCGCCGCGGCCGGTTTCCTCGTCCTCCAACTCCTCGCCGCCGCACTCCACTTGTCGCGCGGCGAGGCGAAGGACACCGGGCTCAATGCGGCCCTGATCGTGGCGGCCGCGGTGACGGTGTGGCTCGCCACGGCGTGGTGAGCCGGCCGCCGCGCAGCGTGACGGTAGCGGAAGGCGCTTTGTCCTGGTGCTCGGCATCGCGCACCACGGCGCCGTCTGAACCGTCCAGCCCCAGGAATCCCCAGCGCACACCGGAACCCGTCCCGTGATGTTGGCGAGTTGACGTGGGTCGGAAATCTCCGCGTCACAGTGAAGCGTTAGGGTGCGCTCACACATGATCGGGAAAGGGCGCGCGGCCTGCGGGGACTTGGGCCGTCCGTGCCCCGCGCCCGCATGCTCGGACGGCGGCCTCGGGGGGCTCGCAGGGACGGCAAAGGAGAATCGCCATAGCACTTCGGATATGGCTCAGCAGCGCGGGAGTCGCGTCGGCGCAGGTGATGGGGATGCTGCGCGACAACCCCGACGCGGTGGACGTACGGATCTACGGGACCAATGTGCAGCGGGACGCGCCGGCGCTCGCCGCATGCGATGTGGGGGAGCCGGAACCGCGGTACGTCGGGGACGCCGACTACGCCGCCTTCGCGCTCGACTTCTGCCGGCGGCACGCGATCGACGTCCTCGTACCGCCCCGCCGGCTGGCCGCCCTCGCCGGCCGCACCGGGGAGTTCGCCGACATCGGTACGCGGGTGATGTGTTCGCCGCCCGCGGCCGTGGACGTCCTGACGAGCAAGGGCCGTACGTACGAGGCGGCCCGCGCGGCCGGGGTGCCGGTGCCGCCGTGGCGGGTGGTGTCGGACGCCGACCAATTCCTCACCGCTGTCGAGGAGTTGGCCGCCGACACGGCCGGTGAACGGTTGTGCGTCAAACCCGCCGGGGAATTCTCGGCGTTCGGCTTCCGGATCCTGGACGACCGGCCGCTGCGCCTGAAGGACCTGCTGGCCGCGCCGTTGCCGCTGGCGTCGGTCGCGTCGGTGGCGGGCGCGATGCGGCGCGCGGCCGACGAAGGGGAGGCCGTACCGGAATTCCTGGTGATGCCGTATCTGGAGGGACCCGAGATCAGCGTGGACTGCCTGTCGGCCCCGGGCGGCGCGATGATCGCGGGCATCGCCCGCTCCAAGCAGGGGCGTTACCGTCATCTGCTCGACGACCCGGCCCTGGTCGCGATCGCGCGCCGGCTGGTCGGGCACTTCCGGCTTGCGTATCTGTCCAACGTCCAGCTCCGGCACCGCGCGGGCCGCCCGGTGCTCCTCGAGGCCAACCCGCGGCCGTCCGCGGGCATTTTCCAGACAGCCTTCAGCGGGCTCAACCTCCCGTGGGCGGCGGTACGGCTGCTGCTGACCGGCGACCCGGGAACGCTTCCGGTGCCGCGGCTCGGCGGGAGGATCGCGGTCACCGAGAGCGTGCTGGAGGTCGCCCCCGGCCGCCCGGCCACCCACCCGGAGCCGGCGCTCCTGCCCGAGCCGGCAGCCGTCCTGCCGGAGCAAGCCGTCCGGCCCGACCCCGTCCACCTCACCCCGGCGGCGGCGACGGCCGCGGCCGCGGGCTAGTCGATCGCTCCGCCCGACCCGTCCGACCGCCACAGCACACCCGGAGCCGTCTCGACCGGCTCCTCGTACCAGTCGCCCGGCCGCTGCGGCCGGGGAATCTCGGCGCCCCGCCGCAGCATCCGCCCGTCCCGTACGTGCCGCCCGAGCAGCGCCCCGCCGAAGACGACGAAGCCGACGCCGACCAGCCAGGTGACGACGGTGAGCACCGTCCCGACGGGGCCGTACGTACCGGCGTTGGAGACGATCATCGGCGCGAAGAACAGGTGCGAGAAGATCCGCAGACCCGCCAGGCCGAGCATGGTGAAGACCGCGCCCGGCAGGGCGGTACGGACGCGCACCCGCCCGCCGACCAGGAAGTGCTGGCCCCAGGCGAAGAAGACCACGCCCAGCAGGAAGGTGAGCGCGATCCGCACGCCGCCGCGCAGCAGCCCGCTGCCCATGAGGGCGGCGCTCTGCGACTCGCAGAACAGATAACCGGTGAGCACCGTCAGCCACACCGCGCGCCGCCAGTCGCGGTGCCAGGGCCCGGACGGCAGGTCCCAGATCTTGCGGTAGCCGGTCTCCACGCTCGCCACGAAGGTGAGGCCGAAGTAGGCGAGCGAGGCCAGGCTCCAGGCACTGGTGGCGCTCAGTACGTTGCGGGGCGCGGCGAACAGGCTGCGGACGCTGTGCGATCCGGCGGAGTCCAGGCCCATGCCGTCCACGACCCACTGCGCGAAACCGGGCCGGTGCTCCCACGGCGTCGCGGCGGCCACCACCACCAGCAGCGGCATCAGGGTGACGAAACCGAGCGCGGCGAATCCCATCGAACGGTGCATCAGTTCGATGTGGGTGGCCTGCTTGACCAGCCGTCCGATCGCGGAGCGCCTCCAGGCAACCGCCAGTCCCGCCATGGTGTCACCTTCCCCCGCAGCTTTACCGCTGTGCATACCGGCCGGAGTGCCCCGCGCGCAACTCCGGCCCCACGAGCGGGGGTTACTCCGGCCTCGCGGGCACGGGCTACTCCGGCGCCTCCCCGGCGGTCACCGCGGTGTCGATGGCCTGGTGGACCTGGGTCAGCAGGGTGTCGGCGTCGATCGCGGGGTTCGCGGCGGCCAGGGCCTTCGCGAGGGTGTTGACGGTGGCGGTGAGGGCGTCGAGGCGGCGGGCGAGGGTTTTGACGTCGGCGTTGGTACCGCGCAGGTAGGAGTAGGCGTCGTGCGGGTCGGTCTTTCCGTTCAACTGGCCTTTGTAGGCCCATACGTCGAAGGGCTCGGGCAAGGTGTCCTCCGGGTCGTTGGCCGCCCATGTGCGCAGGTCGGCGGGGGAGAGGTAGGCGAGATCGCGGTCGAGGGGGGTCGAGGTGAACTGCCAGAACAGCGGGTGCTGTCCCGAGGGCGCGGGGCGGGCGTGCTTCTCGGCCTCGGCGTACGACATGGCGCCGGACGGATACGCCGGGTACCAGAGGAAGCCGGAGTTGGCCGGTACGTGCTTGTTGGTGATGTCGTCGGCAGAGGTGTAGACGCCGACGCGCTGGCCGGGGAACGCCTTGGCCACGGCGGTGATCCAGGCCGAGGCGTAGGCGCGGATCTGGGCGGCGGTGCGGCCGGAGTAGTTGGCGCCGTCGCTGCGCCGTTCCAGGTCCAGGACGTGCACGAAGCCGCGTCTGGCATGGGATTTGACGGCGGCGACGTAATTGGCCGCCTCCTTGGCCGCGTTCTGGTTCGGCCAGCCGAAGTGGTAGGCGCCGGGTACGAGTCCGGCGGCGATGATGCCGCCGATGTGGCCGGCGAAGCGGCTGTCCCTGGTGTGCTCGCCCTCGCTGGCCTTGGCGAAGGCGAAGGTGATGCCGCTTCTTGCCAGGGCCTTCCAGTCCTGGGTGCCCTGGAACGAGGAGACGTCGAGGCCGCGTGACGTGGCCATGCGCTGTGCCTTCCGGGTGGTCGTGTGACGGCTGGTGTCCAGTCCACCGTCACGCGCGGTGTCCGCGCAACCGGAACGCGGGAACCCGTTTGACGAACAGCGCCGACCATTAAGGTGAATGGGACCGGTGTCAGGGCCCGCCCCGAAGCCGTCAGCGGCCGGGCGGCGCCAACAGGCCACGGGCGACGGCCAGTCCGTACGCCGCCAGCGTGTAACCGTCCGTGATCTCCCCGCCGAGCAGCATCGCGTGGAAGGCGCCGGGGTCCAGCGCCCGCCGTTCGCTGATGCCCTCCGCGCGGGCGCCGTCCTCCGGTTCCTCGCGGAAGGCGGCGGTGTCGATCCGTACGAGGTGCAGCTCGTTGACGTTGTCGCCGATGCCGGAGTCGGCGGCGTAGGGACCCAGCAGGACGCTCTCGCGCACCGCGCAGCCCAGTTCCTCGCCCGCCTCGCGCCGGGCGGTGGCGGCGCCGTCCTCGCCCGCTTCGCCGAAGCCGCGCGGGATCTCCCAGTGCCGGCGGCGGTCGGCGTGCCGGAAGTGGTGCAGCAGGACGATCCGGCCGTCGTCCAGCACCGGCAGCGCGGCGGCCCCGCCGGTGGCGCGGTCGCCGACGATACGGATGTACGTGCCGGTGCGGCCGTCCGCGAACCGCACCGCGTCCCGGACGAGCCGGATGTACGGGTCCTGGTGGACGACGCCGATGTCCGCGACGTCGTCGGACAGGCCCAGGGCGGCGGCGAGTTCGGCGGTCTGCCGGGTCACCGCCGCCTGCTCGGCCGGGTCGAGCAGGATCTCGAAGGCGGCGCCCTCCGGATTGGTGAACAACTCCGGCCGCCGGGCGCGCAGTTCGTCGTACGCGGCCAGCCGCGCCCGGCGCCGCTCCCGTACCCGGTCGGCCTCGCCGTCGGAGTCCTGGGCGCCGTCCTCGGCGAGGTCGATACCGTCCGTCCCGTCCATGCCACGTCTCCTGCCCGGCGCGCTGCCGCTGGTCACCCGCTGGTCGTCACCCGGATCGTACGGGCCGGGCGGGGGAGGCCCCGCCCGGCCGGCCCTCATAAGCGCCTCACGACTGCCTCACAAGTACAGCGCCAGCGGCAGCCGTTCGATGCGCGCCGCGAGCCCGTCGTACGTCTCGATGTCGTCGCGGTAGTGCCGGTGCAGCGCCTCGACGACGTCGAAGACGCCGGTGCCGGACGCGCCGGGGGCCAGCACCGCGCGGCTGCCGCGCAGCAGCGCGCGCACGGTGGCGACCATCGTCGTGTCGAGCACCTTCCACAGCGGCACGCCGATCGCGCCGGCGCCGCTGACCATCAGCGACCGCATGAAGCCGAGCACGTCGCCGCCGTCCGAGCGCATGCCCTGGCCCGCCAGGCACGCGCCGAGCACGGTCAGCTTGTTGCGCGGCAGGCTCAGGTGCAGCGCGAGGTCGAACTGCGTCAGGACGTCCTCCTCGCCGAGGTTGAGCAGCGGCCCGGTGGCCTCGCCGGTCTCCACGTACGTGCCGTGCCCGGCGTAGACGAAGAATTCCGGCTTGCACTCCACGAGGGCCGCGACGCCCGACCAGTCCGCCGGATGGCGGTGCGCCTCCTCCGGCGCCGCCGAAGGGTCCGGGAAGCCGCCGAAGACGTCACCGGCGAGCACGATGTGCTCCGGGTCCCAGCCGGTGGCGACGACCTCGCGGCCCGTCGCGTCGGCGTCGGTGACCAGCAGCGCCGCCAGGTCGTCGTCCCGCTCCATCAACTGCCGCTTGAGCAGGTGCCGTCCGCGGCTGACGAAGGCGGCGACGCTGACCGAGTGCGACAGCGGGACGCGGGCGGCCAGCGGCCGGTCGTCGCCCGGCTCGGCCGCCGCGTGCAGCGGCATCGCGAACAGGTCGTCGGTCGGGATCAGCGTCAGATGCGTCAACGGGCCGCCGGCGGAGGCGATGTCCCACACGGGTGCGATCAGCAGCTCCCAGATCCGGTGACAGGTCTCCGGGGTCGGCGCGCCCGCCGCGAGGTCGGCGGCCACCTGGACGGAGAGCGCCCTGACGTCCTCGTACGGGACCGCGGGCGCGAGCGTCAGCAGGCCGTCGCGGCAGACCATGACGCCGAGCCGGTCGCGTACCGCCTCGCCGCCGTCGCCGCGCACCCCGTCGGGCGCCGCGTAGCCGAAGTAGCGCACCACGCAGGCGCCTTGGTGGTTGAGGGTGTACTGCACGAGCTGGTGGGCGATGTCCTCGTCGTGCGTGACGGAGGTCAGCGGGTGCTGGAGGAACCACTCCTCGTACTCCTGCTCGCGCCGCACGATCAGGTCGCGCAGCGCGTCCGCTTCCTCCTCGGCGAGCGGCTGCGGCGCCGCCCGCCGCCCCTCGCCCGGCGCGTTCCAGGGTTCGGGGTCGGGCGCGGCGGCGCCCGGCTGGCGCTGTCCGGGTCCGGGCGGGGCGAGCACCGGCGGCCTGGACGAGCCGAGCAGATCCAGCAGTTCGCGGCCGGAGGACTCCTCGACCAGCGACAGGACCTGCTCCAGATTCTCCCGCGACCCGTCGCCGGTCAGGACGGCCGCGGCGATCGCCTGGAGGTAGGCGGGCCGCATGTGCCGGGCGTAGGCCCGCTTGTAGACGGGCAGCGCGACGGCGCCGCGTACCGTCCTGGCCATCGTCAGCCGCCGCTCCAGCACATCGGACGGGCGTGCGTCCGGGGGCAGTTGACCGGCGACCCGCGCGTATCCGCGCACCGTGTACGCGTAGAAGTCGACGTCCATGCCGGTCTGCCGGCCGGTGCCGCCCTCGTCGCGCTCCAAGTCGTCGAGCATCGCGCCGAGTTCGGCCAGACCCCGCGGGCCTCCCTTGCGGATGGCGAGATTCTGCCGGGCGATCCGCGCGCCGCGCGGCCACGGCTGGTCGAGCAGCCCTTCGTAGTACGTGACGGCGTTGGCCGGGTCGCACTGCGCGCGGAGATTCACCGTCTGCGCGACGCGGTAGGTGTCGCCGAGCGCGCGGGCGACGGCCAGCGACTCGGCGGTGACGTCCAACGCGCCCTCGATGTCGCCGTCCTGGCGCAGCGCGGTCGCCAGATTGTGCAGCGCGTTGGCGTAGCCGCGGAGGAATTCGCGGTGCCGGGGCGGGCCCTCCTCGGGCACGGCGAGCGCGACATGGTACGTCCGGGCCTGCGACAGCAGCGCCGAGCACAGCGCCCTGAACTGCGGGACGAGACCGAAGGAGTCGGTGCCCTCGGGGCGGTCGCGCGCGGTCTGGCTGCGCTCCTCGAAATCCGCGCGCATCCGGTTGCTGCGCAGGTCCGGCAGCACCCACCACAGCCCGGCCGCCATCGCGGTCTGCGTGGCGGTGCCGAAGGCGATCCGGGCGGGCGTGTAGTCGCCGAGCCGGTAGCGGATCCTGCCGACGCCGTCGTACCAGCGGGCGGCCACGTAGGACAGGAAGTCGTCCGGCACGGCGCGCACCCCCGCGGTGCGCGCCGTGAGGTGGGCCAGCAGCCGTTCGGCGTCCGCCCGGGACGCCTCGATCAGCCGCAGCCCGGTCAGCGGCTCGTACGCCATGTCGGCCTGGACGATCTCGCACCAGTACGCGCCGACGCGCCGCGCCACCGAACGGATGTCGCCGCCGTCCGGGACGGGGGCGTACGCGCCCGCCAGCCGCAGCATGCCGACGGCGTCGGACTGCCGCATCGGCACGTCGAAGTCGACGTCGAAGCGGGTGATCAGGTCCTCGACGTCGAGGGCGTCGACGAAGGCGCGGATGGCCGCGCCGGGATCGGGTGCGGGTGCGGGTGCGGGTGCGGGATCGGGAGTGGGTCCCGGTGCGGGGCCGGGGGGTAAGGCGCCGTCCGGGGCGCGCGGCGCGGGCATCGGCTCGGCGGGTACGTCATGGGTCATGGGGCACCTCCGTGTCGTCGGGTCAGCAGGCGGGACGCGCCGTACGCGAGCAGGCCGGACACCGCGGCGCAGGCCAGTGTCACGGCGGCCGGCAACGGGCCCTGGTCGAGATGGCGGCGGATCAGCACGGTCACCAGCCAGCCCAGCGACGCGCCGACCAGGCCCGCCGCCCAGGACATCAGCCAGGTGTACGAGGTGGTCGCCCGGACCCCGGCCCAGCGCAGCACGGTCAGCGGCAGCGCGAGGGCCAGCGCGGTGAGCACCGCGATGGTCGGGGACTGGACGATGTGCGACAGCGGGATCGTGTACTGGAACGACTGGACGACGGTCAGCGCCGTCACCACCGCGCCCAGTACCGAGCCCTGAATGAGCGTCAGTTTGCCGCGCCGGTCGTCGAAGGCGCGGTCCACGATGGTGGAGGCCAACGCCCGTGCCGCCTCGGCCCGTTCGCGGGTGGTCTCCAGATAGACCTGGTCGCTGTCGGCCTGCGCGACCAACGCCTCGGCGGCCGCGAGGTCGGCGGCCGGCCACGGCACGCCGGGGCCCTGGCGGTGCACGACCGGCGCGTGGATGCGCATGTTGGCCGCCGCGATCGCCACCGTACGGCTCAGCTGGCGCAGGCCGGTGATCGTCCACGTCATGCCCTGCGGGCCGAGCTGCGTACGGTCCAGCAGATTCGCGGCCCGCAGGACACGGCCGAGCGAGATCGGTTCACCGGCCGCCGCTGGCTCCAACTCTTGTAGCAGCTCCCGGGTCTGACGATCAGTGACATCGACGTGGGCGACGACCGGGTCGGCCGCCGCGTACTGCCGGGCCTCGTAGCGCAGCTTCGCGGTGTGCAGCAGATAGCGGGTCAGCGGACGCAGGCCGCTCTCGCCGTCCACCGCCCAGGCCCAGGCGTCGAGTTCGGCCTCCAGGCGGGCCGGGGCGACCACGTACAGGTCGGAGACGAGGTCGCGGGTGTGGTCCTCCTCGCGCCGCCACACGCTGAAGCCGTGGTCGGTACGGTCGTAGCCGCGCCACCAGTTGGCGCCCGCGGCCCCGCTGCCCGTTGGATCACTGCCCGCCGTGCCACTGGCCGTTGGACCGCTGCCCGCCGCCGACGGACCCGCCCCCGGCGCGTACCGCCGGACCGCCTCGCACAGCGCCTGCTCGGTGCCGGTGAACGTCCGCCGCCGCAGCGCCTCGTAGACGTGGAACTCGCCGAGGACGCTCTCCGTCGGCGGCCCGCCGCCGGGCCGCCCGATCCCGGCCAGCGCCGCCCGCCATTCGGCCAGCAGCTCGCCCCAGCGGTCCAGGCCCGCGTCGGTGTCATTGGGCGCGAGCAGCGCGACCAGGCCCGCCGTGTCGTGCTCGGCGAAGACGTAGACGGAGTAGACGGCCGTGCCGCCGCCCCGGTCGGCCGCCGCGAGGATCTCCAACTCCCGTGTCCGCGAAGGGATCGCGGGCAGATGCTCGGCCGGGAGCGGGAGGCCGGGGATCGGCGCGGTCATGCCGAGCGCGCGGCACGCCCGCCACAGGTCGTCGAGATAGGCGTGTGCCGAATCGCCGTGCGGGGCACCGGAGTCGGGCAGCGCGTCGTCCACCGGCGCGGTCGGCACGAAGCACGCGACGAGCAGCGCCGGCTTGTCGATCCCGCGCATCAGCGGGCCGCCGCGCGCATCACCCGGACTGCCCGGGGGCCGGCGGCACACCCGACGGCGGCACGGCGCCCTCCCGGTTCAGGTCGAGGGTGAGCCGCCGCACCAGGATGTTGCGCTGCTCCCGCTGCTGCTGCGGGATGTACGTACGCACCGGTCCCGGCCTGGCCAGCGCCCGCCGCGCCTCCTCCACCTCCTGGAGCGTGCCGAGCGCGGCGCGTACGCCCTCGACGTCGGCCTCACGGTCGCCGTCGGCGAGCGCGCCGCCCAGCGCCTCCAGGGCGGCGCCCACCGCCCGCCACTCGGCGTCGGTCAGCGACCAGTCCTCGATCGCCTCGACCCGCCGTAATACGCCCCGCACATTGAGCCGGTCGGACATGGTCCTCCCCCTGCCCGGAGAACGCGGAGCCCCCCGGGACACGCTTTCCGTCTGCAGGCGGAAGCGTATCCCGAGGGGCGGACGGCGCACGGGGGATTACGGCGGGGAGGCCGGCGGTCCCGATGGCGCCGGGTCGGGCGGTCCTGCCGGCGCCGGGTGTCGGGCGTCATGGCAGGGCCGCGGATCAACGCAGCGTGGCCAGCGCCCGGTTCAGGTCGAGCACATTGACGCGCTTGGCGCCGAGGAAGCCCAGATCGCGGTTGACGACATGGTCGGCGACCAGCTTGTGCACGGTGTCCGCGGTCAGGCCGCGGGCCTTGGCGACCCGGTTGACCTGCTCGTACGCGTAGGCGGGCGAGATGTCCGGGTCCAGGCCGGACCCGGAGGAGGTCAGCGCGTCGGCCGGTACGGACGCCGGGTCGACGCCGTCGAAGGCGGCGACGGCCTTGCGCAGGTCCTTGATCGACGTGATCAGGTCCGGGTTGTTGGGCCCGAGGTTGGACGCGCCGGACGCCAGCGGGTCGTAGCCGCCCGCGGACGGCCGCGGCTGGAACCACTTCGGGTCCGGCTTGGCGACCTCGTCCGCGTTGTTCGGATCCTTCTTCGGCAGGTTGAAGCTCTGCCCGAGCAGGCTCGACCCGACGACATGGCCGTTCTGCTTCACCTCCGACCCGTTGGCCCTGTCGCTGAACGCGGCCTGGGCGACGCCCGTGACGGCCAGCGGATAGACGATCCCGGTGACCACGGTCAGCAGGAGCAGCATGCGGAGCGCCGACAGGTGCCTGCGGACCGCGCTGGTGAGGAATTTCGACATGGTTCGCTCTCTCCTTCCAAGGAGCCGGTCAGCGCAGTCCGGGGATGAACTGGACGATCAGGTCGATGAGTTTGATGCCGACGAAGGGCAGCACGAGGCCGCCGAGCCCGTACACCCAAATGTTGCGGTTCAGCAGCGCCGACGCCGACGACGGCCGGTAGCGGACGCCGCGCAGCGCGAGCGGGATCAGCGCGACGATGATCAGCGCGTTGAAGATGATCGCGGACGCGATCGCCGACTGCGGGCTGTGCAGGCCCATGATGTTGAGCTTGTCCAGGCCCGGATAGGCGACCGTGAACATCGCCGGGATGATCGCGAAGTACTTCGCGACGTCGTTGGCGATCGAGAAAGTCGTCAACGCGCCCCGGGTGATGAGCAGTTGCTTGCCGATCTCGACGATCTCGATGAGCTTGGTCGGGTTGGAGTCCAGGTCCACCATGTTCCCGGCCTCCTTGGCGGCCGAGGTGCCGGTGTTCATGGCCACGCCGACGTCGGCCTGCGCGAGCGCGGGCGCGTCGTTGGTGCCGTCGCCGGTCATCGCGACGAGCTTGCCGCCCGCCTGCTCCCGCTTGATCAGCGCCATCTTGTCCTCGGGCGTGGCCTCGGCGAGGAAGTCGTCCACGCCCGCCTCCCGCGCGATGGCCTTGGCCGTCATCGGGTTGTCGCCGGTGATCATCACCGTACGGATGCCCATGGCGCGCAGCTCGTCGAAACGTTCCCGCATACCGGCCTTGACGACGTCCTTGAGGTGGATGACGCCCAGCACCGTCGCGGAGGCGCGCCCGTCACGGGTGACGACCTCGCCGACGACCAGCGGGGTGCCGCCGCTCGCCGAGATGCCGTCCACGATCTCGCCGACCTCGGCGGTCGGGTGGCCACCCGCGTCACGGATCCACTTCATGACGGCGGTCGCCGCGCCCTTGCGCAGCGCGCGCTGGTCACCGTCCTCGACCAGGTCGACACCGCTCATCCGGGTCTGCGCCGTGAACGCCACGAACTCGGCGTGCGGCAACTGCCCTTCGGCCCGACCCCGCAGCCCGTACCGCTCCTTGGCCAGCACGACGACCGAGCGGCCCTCGGGCGTCTCGTCGGACAGCGACGACAACTGGGCGGCGTCCGCCAGCTCTTCGATGCCTACGCCCGAGACGGGCAGGAATTCGGCGGCCTGCCGATTGCCGAGGGTGATGGTGCCGGTCTTGTCCAGCAGCAGGGTGTTGACGTCGCCCGCGGCCTCGACGGCCCGGCCGGACATGGCCAGGACATTGCGCTGTACCAGCCGGTCCATGCCCGCGATGCCGATCGCGGACAGCAGCGCGCCGATGGTCGTCGGGATCAGCGCCACGACCAGCGCCACCAGGATCACCAGGGACTGCTCGGCGCCCGCGTAGATCGCCAGCGGCTGGAGGGTGACCACGGCCAGCAGGAAGACGACGGTCAGCGACGCCAGCAGGATGTTCAGCGCGATCTCGTTGGGCGTCTTCTGCCGGGACGCGCCCTCGACCAGGGCGATCATCCGGTCGATGAAGGTCTCGCCCGGCTTGGAGGTGATCTTGACGACGACGCGGTCGGACAGCACGCGGGTGCCGCCGGTCACCGCGGACCGGTCACCGCCCGACTCCCGGATGACCGGGGCCGATTCGCCGGTGATCGCGGACTCGTCGACCGAGGCGATGCCCTCGACGACATCGCCGTCGCCGGGGATGATCTGGCCGGCCTCGACCACCACGTGGTCGCCGAGCCGCAGTTCGGCTGCGGGCACCGACTCCTCCGGGGAAGAGGTGGAGCCGTGCCGCCAGTCGGTGAGGCGGCGCGCGACCGTCTCGGTCTTGGTGCGGCGCAGCGTCTCGGCCTGCGCCTTGCCGCGGCCCTCGGCAACGGCCTCCGCCAGATTGGCGAAGACCACCGTCAGCCACAGCCACGCGGTGATCACCCAGGCGAAGATGCTCGGGTCCTTGATCGCGGACAGCGTCGTCAGGACGGCGCCCACCTCGACCACGAACATCACGGGGTTCTTGACCATGACGCGCGGGTCGAGCTTCTTGGCCGCGTCCGGCAGCGAGACGAGCAGTTGTTTCGGGTCGAGCAGGCCGCCGGAGACGCGGTGCGACGGCTGGGCCGCCGCGGCGTCACGGCCTCCGGTCGGGGCCGGCGGCCGGTCAGTGGTCAGGGACATCAGTGCAGACCTTCCGCGAGCGGGCCCAGCGAGAGTGCGGGGAAGTAGGTGAGGCCCACGACGACGATGATCACGGCCGTGAGCAGGCCGACGAACTGCGGCCGGTGGGTGGGCAGGGTGCCCGCGGTGACGGGCACCTGCTGCTGCCGGGCCAGCGAACCGGCCAGCGCCAGCACGAAGATCATCGGCAGGAAACGGCCGAGCAGCATCGCCAGGCCGAGCGCGGTGTTGTACCACTCGGTGTTGACACCGATGCCCGCGAACGCCGAACCGTTGTTGTTGGCGGCGGAGGTGAACGCGTACAGCACCTCGGAGAAGCCGTGCGGCCCGGAGTTGAGCATCGAGGCGCGCTCGCCGGGCAGCGCCATCGCCAGGCCGGTGCCGATCAGGACGACGGCGGGGGTGGCCAGGATGTACAGCGAGGCGAACTTCATCTCGCGCGCGCCGAGCTTCTTGCCCAGGTACTCGGGGGTGCGGCCGACCATCAGCCCGGCCACGAACACCGCGATGATCGCGAGGATCAGGATGCCGTACAGGCCCGAGCCCGTACCGCCCGGCGCGATCTCGCCGAGCATCATGTTGAAGATCGTCATGCCGCCGCCGCCCGGCGAGAACGAGTCGTGGAAGGAGTTGACGGCGCCGGTCGAGGTGAGCGTCGTGGACGCCGCGAAGAGCGTCGACGCCCAGATCCCGAACCGCTGTTCCTTGCCCTCCATCATCCCGCCGGCCGCGTGACCGGCCGAACTGCTCACGCTGTGCAGCTCGTTGACGGTGATGATCGCCACCGACGCGGCCCAGATCAGACCCATCACGGCGAGGATCGCGTAGCCCTGCCGGTGGTCGCCGACCATCCGGCCGAAGGTGCGCGGCAGCGAGAAGGAGATCACCAGCAGCAGGTAGATCTCCAGGATGTTGGAGATGCCGTTGGGGTTCTCGAAGGGATGCGCGGAGTTGGCGTTGTAGAAGCCGCCGCCGTTGGTGCCCAGCTCCTTGATGGCCTCCTGCGAGGCCACAGGGCCGCCCGTGACCGACTGCTTGTCGCCGATCAGCGTCGAGATCTCGTGGATGCCGTGGAAATTCTGCACGGCTCCGCACGCGACCAGCACGACCGCGAAGACGAACGCCATCGGCACCAGCAGCCGTACGACGATCCGCGTCAGGTCCACCCAGAAGTTGCCGACCCGGTCGGTGCGCTTGCGGGTGAAGCCGCGGATCAGCGCGGCGACGACGGCGATGCCGACGGCCGCGGACACGAAGTTCTGCACGGCAAGGCCCATCATCTGGACCAGGTGCCCCATCGTGACCTCGCCCGAATACGACTGCCAGTTCGTGTTCGTCACGAAGGAGGCGGCCGTGTTGAACGCCTGGTCCGCCTTGACCGGCGCGAAGCCGAGCGAGAGCAGCAGATGATTCTGCAGCCGCTGGAAGGCGTACAGGAACAGCACAGAGACCGCGGAGAACGCGAGCACGCTGCGCAGATACGCCGACCACTTCTGGTCCGCGTCGGCGTCGACACCGCCGAGCCGGTAGATGCCGCGCTCGACCCGCAGGTGCTTGGCGGTGGTGAGGATACGGGCCATGTAGTCGCCCAGCGGGCGGTAGGACAGCGCCAGGGCCGCGATCAGCACGGTGATCTGCAGCCAGCCCGCGAGAGTGTCGTTCACTAGAACTTCTCCGGGAAGATCAGGGCCAGCACGAGGTAGCCGAGCAGGCAGACAGCCACGACAAGACCGACGACGTTCTCGACACTCACAGCTTCTCGACCCCCTTGACCACCAGGGCGAGCACGGCGAACACCGCGATCGTCACGAGGACGAAGACAACATCGGACATGGGCGAGGACCCCGGATCGTTAAGGAGAAGGGACGGAGCGGGTCGGCCGACCCGCGTCTCCATGAGAGGCCCCGTCCGGGCCCGTATCGCCGTTGTTAACGCTTCCCTGGCGCGGGCGGCCGTGACGTTGACACCGTCTTGACGGCGGCGGCCGTGTCCTGCCCGCGTTTCCGTCTTTCCGCAGGTCAGGGGAGTGGGCCGGCTTTACGGGGGTGGCCCGGGGGTGCGGACCCGGGCCGCGCGGGGCAGGCTGGTGACATGGACACTCCGCCGATCACCGTGCATCCGCCGGGCCCCGGCGGCGGGCGCCGCGTCACGATCCGCGGCACCGACGTGGGCCGCGCCCACCGCATCGCCGACCTCGTGGAATTCCTCCGCCGGGCCGGCCTGGACGACGTCGAGGTCGAGCAGACGGATCTCATCCAGTGGCTCGGCGGCGGCGCCGATACGTGGGCGTAGCCGTCCGTGCCTGGGTAGGTTCGGACCCGAGGTCACGCCCAACGGGGGCGTCCGCGATTTCTGGAGGACCGGGCCGGTGTCCGAGGCAACCGAGCGAGTCGAGCGCAATCAGTTAGTCATCAACCAGTTCCGCGCCAACGGAGGCGTCCTCGGCGGCGGTGGGCTCCCCATGCTGCTGCTCACCACGACCGGCGCCCGCACCGGCCGCCGCCTCACCTCTCCGATGGCCTACGCCACCGACGGCGACCGCCTCATCGTCTTCGCCGCGAACGGCGGCCGCCCGCAGAACCCGAACTGGCTCCACAACCTCCGGGCTGCGCCCGATGCTCACGTGGAAGTCGGCACCGACTCCTTCGACGTCAGGGCCACCATCACCGAGGGCGCCGAACGCGACCGCCTCTGGGCGGCCCAACTCCGTACGGCCCCCTTCTTCGCCGATTTCCAGGCCCGCGCCGGCCGCACCATCCCTGTGGTCGCCTTGACCCGCGTCTAGCCCATACGCCGGCCCCGCCGCCCGAGAGGTGGACGGCGGGGCCGACGTCTCTTCGGCTCAGCTGGGGAAGTGTCCGGCCCGTACGTCGGTGATGAAGTCCGCCCAGGCGGCGGCGGTGAAGGTCAGGGCGGGGCCCTGGGGGTCTTTGGAGTCGCGTACGGGGGCGGTGCCGGGGATGTTGACGGCGACCTCGACGCAGTCGCCGCCGTTGTCGCTGCTGTACGAGGACTTGCGCCAGGTCACAGTGCTCATACGCGCTCCCTGTGGGTTCAGCTGGTGGGGAACTTGCCCGACCGCACGGCGGTGATGAACGCCGCCCAGGCGGCGGTGGAGAAGATGAGAGCCGGGCCCTGGGGGTCCTTGGAGTCGCGTACGGGCGCGTGACCGGGCACGTTGACGGCGACTTCCACGCAGTTGCCGCCGTTGTCGCTGCTGTACGAGGACTTGCGCCAGGCGAGGACGGGCAGGCTGTCGGCGTTGCTCATCTGTTCAGTTCCTTCATGGTGATCCGGATCAGGTCCAGCGAGTCACTTGGTGACAGAGCCACTGCGGTGAGCAAATCATAGGCCCGCAGCGCTCCCTTGACCTCGGCCGGATCAGCGACGATCTGGCCCTGCGCGAAGCTGTCGGCGTAGACCACGTCGGGGCCCTCGTCCATCGAGAGTATGGCGAACGGACCAGCCAGCCCGGCGTGCCCGCCGGCCGCGTAAGGCACCACTTGGATCACCGTGCTCGGCGTTTCGGCCGCCTGGAGCAGCTTGGCGAGTTGGGCGCCGAACACGTCGGCCGTGCCCACGCGCACCCGCAGCACGTTCTCGTGCAGGATCACCCAAAGGTCGGGCGGATCGGGCCGGTTGAGGATGCGCTGACGCTCCATCCGGGCGGTGAGCAGGTTGTCCACGCGCTGCGTGCCCAGGCGCAACCGGCCCGCTTCCATCACCGCGCGCGCGTATTCGGGCGTCTGGAGCAAGCCTGGGACGACTTGCACCTCGAACGACCTGATGGAAGCCGCCGCGGCCTCCAGGTCCACGAACGGTCGGAACCACGACGGGTACGCGTACCGGATCACCAGCGGCCACAGCCGCACGAACCGCCCGTTGGAGTGCGGGAACGCACGGTCGCACGACTCCGCGAAGTCCAGCGCGGGCATGCGGTCGCCCGCCTCGATCTTCGCCACGAGCGAGTAGCCGCAGCTCGCCAGCTTGCCCAACTCGCTTCGTGACATGCCCTGTCGCTCGCGTTCGAGCTTGACCTCGTGGCCGAAGTGTTTGAGGGGGGAAGTCGAGGTGTCGTCCGGGTCCGTGTTCTCGGTCTCAGCACTCATAGGGGCTTTCCGCGCTGTCTGGACAGTTGCTTCTGTCTCACCGGTGGCTCTGTCACTCACTGTCGCCACTAGCCAGGCTAGGAGTAACCAGTCACCGACGTGACCGAAACCGGAAGGTCAGCCCATGCAACACACCCTCACGGAGCCGGCGGCAGCCCTCCGCCTCTGGCCCGCCGCCGAGGCGTCCGTCGCCCCGGCGCGGCACTGGCTCGTCCGGACGCTCACCGCGTGGGAGCTGCCCCAACTGGCCGACGCGGCAACCCTCGTCCTGTCCGAGCTCCTCGCGAACGCGATCCAGCACGCCGACCGTTCGGCGGACGCCGTCGTCGGCAGCGAGATCGGCGCCCGATTCCTCCGGCTGCCGGACGGGGCCGTCCGCATCGAGGTGCACGACGTGTCGGTGAAGGCACCGGAATTACGCCCCGCCGACCCCGCGTCGCTGGACGAGCACGGCCGCGGCCTGCTGCTGGTGGACGCCCTCACCGAGGGCAACTGGGGCGTGAGCGAGCGCGACGGCATCGGCAAGCTCGTGTGGGCCCATGTCGGCGCCGCCGGCTAGCCGATGCCCAGGACGGGCAAGCACGCCTCGACGCCGGAGAGTTCGATGTCGTCGCGGCGCGACCGTTCCCACACCTCACGGGTGAGGCGCCACCGCTGGATGAGGGCCGGGGCACCGCGGCGGGTGTCCCAGTCGGTGCCGTTGGCCTGGTAACCGAGGCCGCGGGAAACGGCGTTGGAGGCCGCGTTGTCGAAGAAGGCGTCGCTGCCCGCCTCTTTGGCGCCGAGACCGGCGAAGGCCAGGTGCAGGACGGCGGCGCGCATTTCCTTGCCGAGGCCCCGGCCGCGGGCGCCTGGCGCGAGCCAGGAGAAGCTGGAGACGGTGCCGAAGCGCGTGAAATTGCTCGCGGTGAGGTCCTGCATGCCGACCGGCTCACCGTCGAGGACCACCGCGAAGTACAGCCGCCAGGCGTCCGGGCCGACCCGGCCGCGGCCGGTCCAGACCGAGCGCAGCCAGCGCCACTCGCGCTCCGGGCTGTCGGCGTAGAACGAACTCGGGTCGTCGAACGGCCACGGCTCGCCGTCCGCGATCCCGGCCCGCACGTGCGGCACGAGCCGTTCCAGCAGGTCGTCGGTCGCGCCCGCCAGGGTGAGGCGCGGCGTGCGGATCTCGACGTTCAGCGGGGGATACGTGTGGGCCATGGTCCGGACGCTAGCCAGGCCGTCCGGCGGCCGCATCCCGATTTCCCGCCGCCGCGAGCACCTGCCCCGGACGGGGCCCGGAGCTTACATATACGGATACGGCGCGAAAACGTTGCACCCACAGCCTTGTCCGTGCCCGGTCACAGCCGCTGTACTGGCCCGCATGAGCGACAGACAGCCACCCCCGTACGACGGTGCCTCCGGCGGGCAGTCGGGTCCGTGGCAGCACGACCCGGCCGGACAGACCCCCGACCCCTACAGTCAGCAGAACCCGTACGGGCAGGGCGGCGGCATACCCTCCTACCCCGGCGGCGGCCAGCCGGACCAGGCGGCGTACGGCCAGCAGCCGACCGGGATGCCGCCGCTGGCCAACTGGGGCGAGCGCGCGGGCTCCTACCTGATCGACAGCCTGATCGTCGGTGTGCCGTACGCCGTCCTGCGCTTCGGCATCGGCGGCATCGCGGGCACGCTGCTGGGCGGGCTGGTCGGCCTGGTGGGCGCCGTGTGGCTGTCGTACATGGACGGCACCACCGGCCAGACCCCCGGCCGCAAGGTGGTCGGCACCCGGCTGCTGCGCGAGGCCGACGGCCAGATCGTCGGCTTCGGCACGGCCTTCGGCCGCCGCCTGCTGCACATCCTCGACGCCCTGCCCTGCTACCTCGGCTTCCTGTGGCCGGCGTGGGACGAGAAGAGGCAGACCTTCGCGGACAAGATGGTCCACACCGTCGTCATCAAGCCCTGATCCCCCCCTGATCCCCTGACGGCCTGACGGGCGGCACACCGACGGCCCTGGGCACGATGCCCGGGGCCGTCGGCGTATGCGCTGCGGTGGCCGCGGATCTCAGCGGTACCAGGTCTGCCGAGGAGCCTGCTCAGTCGCGGGCACCGGTCGCGCGAACGCTGCCCGGAAGGCGTACCAGGACGCCACAGCCGTAGCCACGCCGGGCGGAATCAGCACCAACGTGTGCAGGCTGCGTACGCTCCCGACGAAACTCATGACGGCCATGACGGCCATGAGCACACCGAGCGCCACGAACCCGATCTTCTTTCCCATGTGATTCCCCATGCGATCCCCCCTCGGACCGTCGGATCAACGGTCAGGCGGACAGCATGCCCTACGTGGGTCGCCGCGGGCCTAGGAGGCCGCCGCTTCCGTGACCGCGACCGCTTTCGTGACCTCGACGTCTTCCGTGACCTCGGCCGTCGTCGGGCGCGGCCGGGCGGCCGCGAGGGCATCCTCCACGCGGTGGTTGGTGGTGAGGGAGGCGGTGACGAAGGTCATCGCCATCAGCAGGGCGGAGCCGACGAGGAAGGGCGCGCGCAGGCCGTAGGAGGAGGCGAGGAAGCCGCCGAGGAGAGCGCCGAGCGGGGCCGCGGAGACGGCGAGCAGGCGGGTGACGGCGGTGACGCGGCCCATGAGTTCGGCCGGGACGATGGACTGGCGGACGGTCGCGCCGAGCACCATCGTCGCGCCCATCGCGGCCCCGAGGACGGCGAGGCAGCAGCCGGCCGGGACGGCGCCGGGGGAGACGGCGAAGCCGAGCAGCGCGAGCCCCTCGACGGCGGCGGTCGCGGTGAGCGCGCCGCCGGTGCCGAGCCGTTCGCCGATCCGCCCGGCGAACGTGGACCCCGCGAGCCCGCCGACGGCCTCGCAGGCCAGCAGCAGACCGTAGCCGGACGACGAGATGTGCAGCCGCTCGTGCGCGAAGAGGACGAGGACGCCCTCACCGGCCATGAAGGCGATGTTCCCGATCGCGGGCCGCAGCGCCAGCCCGAGCAGCACCCGGTGGTGGAAGACGTACGACGCCCCGGCCCGCGCCTCGGCCCAAATGCCGCCGCGCGCACCGTCCTTGGCCTTGTCCGATGCCTCGGCGCGCTTCGGCCCGGCCGGCAGCGTACGGATGAGGATCGCGCTCAGCGCGAAGGACAGCGCGTCCAGCGCGAAGGGCACCGCCCGCCCGATGGTGAACAGCACACTCCCGGTCGGCGGTCCGACAAAGCCCTCACCGGCCGAAGTGGTGGCCTGGAGGCGGGAGTTGGCGACCCGCAACCCCGCGGGCTCGCGGCTCAGCAGCTCCGGGATGTACGCCTGCGCCGCCGTGTCGAACAGCAACTGCCCGGTGCCGAGCAGGAAGGCGACGCCGACGAGCAGCGGAATGCTGAGTACGTCGAAAGCCGCCGCGACCACCGGCACCGCCAGCAGCACCGCGCGCCCGGCGTCCACCGTCCACATCGTGCGCTGCCGGTCCCAACGGTCCACCAGCGCACCGCCGATCAGCCCGAACAGCAGCCACGGCACCAGCGCGGTCGCCGCCACCAGGCTGAGCGTGAACGGGTCGTGCGTCAGTGACGACGCGAGCAGCGGCAGCGCCGCCAGATAGACGCCGTCGCCGAGCCCGGACACCCCGGAGGCCGCCCACAGCCGCAGGAACGCCGGCGGCAGACCGCCCGTTACTTTCTGAATCCCCGTCATATCCCCTGCTCCCCGTTGGTGTTGCCCTCTTCGTCGCGCTCTTCGCCGTCCGCGGTGTCCTGCCGCACCGGCCCGGCGTCCTGCGGCCGGAAGAAGGCCACCGCCAGCTCGGCGTCCCCCTCCTCCGGCTCGCTCGCCGCACCCAACTCGTCCATCAGCGCCGTCAGCCGGTCCGCGAACTCGGCGAACTTCGCCGCCCCGATCCGCGCGTGCTGAAGGCGCACGACCCTGGCCGGGTCGGCGGGCGCCGCCTCCAGGTCGGCCAGCGCGTGCCGCATCAGCACGTCCGGCTGGCCCTGCCCGGGATCCGGCAGCTCGATCTGCCGCGACGTCGGCGCGTAATACCGCTCGGTGACCCCGCGCACCTTCCGCGTGCGGACCACCTTGATCACTCCGGCCCGCTCCAGCACCCGCACGTGGTAGCTCGAACTGCCCTTCAACAAGCCGAGCTTCTCCGCGACCTGACTGATCGTCGCGGGCCCGTCCCGCAGCAGCCGGATGATCCGGTGCCGCACCAAATTGTTGACGGCCCGCAACTGCTCGTCCGTCGTGAGCCGCACGACGTCCTCGACGCCCTCGGCCGGTTCCTCGGGTCCTTGTGGCTGCATGCCAGTAATGGTCAACGACTCTTGACCATTCTGTCAACGCCCATGACAACGGCCCCGCTGCCGGGAAGGGCAGCGGGGCCGTGGAAGGACGGTTCGAGGGGACTTTTCAGGGGCGCGGGGAACTGCGCGCGCAACCGACGCGTGCCAGCGGCCCAAGAACCCACCCCCCCCCGTGGGGCAGACGGGTGGTAGCGGATCACCGCCCCGGTGGGGGCCAAGCTCGAATCGAGCGACCCGCCCGGAGGGTGTCACGTGCCGTTGACCAGCCTGATGTACCGCACCCAGTCCCAGTACGGCCCAGGATCGGTGTGATCGGTCCCGGGCACCTGTACGTGCCCGATGATGTGGTTGCGGTCCATCGGTATCGCGTACTTGAGGCAGATCTCCCGGGTGAGCGCCGCCGAGGCGTGGTACATCGCCGTCGTGAAGTACGCGGGCTGGTCGACCCATCCCTCGTGCTCGATGCCGATGCTGCGCGTGTTGTAGTCCCAGTTGCCCGCGTGCCACGCGACGTCGTGCTCCCGTACGCACTGGTCGATCGCGCCGTCGCCGGACCGTACGACGTAGTGCGCCGCCGCCGCGTGCGAGGGGTCCTGGAAGAGGCGGATCGTGTCGGTGAACGTCTCCTGGGTGACGTGGATCACGACCATGTTGATCGGATACGTCGAAGGGCGGTTCGCGGCCGTGTAGTTGCTCGTGCTGGCCGGGGCCCAGGTGGCGCCCGGGTAGTCCACGGTGGCGGCCGAGGCGCGGCCGATCCCGGAGGTCAGGTCGGCGGCGACGCCGACCGCCGCCGCGGCGCCGAAGGCGAGGCCCCCGCGCAACAGTGAGCGGCGGGTCGGGGGCGCGCCGGGGGTGCCGGCCGTCCCGGTGTGCGTCCCGGTGTCCGTCAACGAGCGTGCGGGTTCGGGTGCTTGGTGCTCGTCGGCGCGCGCCATGAAGGCTCCCTCGTGGTCGTGGATCGGGCGGGGTGGGGCGAGTTGGAGCGGACGAGTGCATGACAGAAATGCGGGCCTGCTCATGGTGCGGCCGGGCTACGTGACCTGCCAAGGGATTCACGAATTGGCAGAGGTCCACACCGGTGGCGCCGCCGCCCCGTACCGCCACCGTACGCTGACCGTCCGTAGTCACGCCGTCCCCCTGTGGATAACGGCGGATAACAACTGACACACACTCACATCACCGCCCGGCCACATCCGGTGCCGGTTTTACCCGTACTACGCATGCCGTGACCGTTTGGTTCCCGACGTCAACTCTTGGATTCGGCTTGGAAAACGCCTCCGGCTCTATTAACGTTCGATAACGCAGCGCGGTCGTCACCACCGCCACAGAGGCGGCACCGCGCGCTTGCCGAATCCCGTCCGCGGGAACCGGGGACCCGACCTTTCGCACGTCGCAGTCAGGCGTACGGGAGGGGATCCATGGGGTGAATCGGGCAGCCGTCAGGCCCGTAGGAGACCTTCCTGCTCCGAACCCGTCAGCTAACCCGGTAGGCGAGAAGGAAGGAAAGGAGTGCGCCCGAGTGGCGTCCAACCAGCCTGCCTACGCTCCTGCTCCGGCGGCCCCCGCGGCCGAGCCCCCCGCCGGGTGGGACGACTGGAATTCCCCCGATTCCGTTGCCGGATACGGGATTTCCGCCGCCTCTGGTCCCGCCGGTTCTTCCGGCCCCGATTCCGGCCCCGATTCCGGACTCGCCTCCGGTGAGAACCGGCACCGGCTGCCCCGCCAGCGCGGCATGGCCCGCGGTTCCGCCGTGCTCGGCGTCGCCGCGATGGCCGCCGTGGGCGCCGGCGGTGTGGCCGCCGCCGCGGACGCCGTGCCCGCGCCGATAGCGGTCCCTGACCTCCCGGAGCAGCCCGACCTCCCCGACCTGCCGAAGGTCTCCGCACCGCCCTCCGTACCGTCCGCCGTCCCGGTCCTCGGGGACCTCTTCGGCTCCGCTGCCCCTTCTCCGTCCACTTCCACGGACGCGGGCACGAACTCGGACGCGGGTACGGGTGCGGTGCCGGCCGCCGACACGGCGGCGACGGTCGTGGAGGACACGGCGGCCACCCCGGTCGCCGCCGACCCCGGCGAGGCCCTGCGCGCCCGCATCCTCGACCAGGCCACGCGGCAGAAGGACGCCGCGGCGAAGGCCGAGCGCGAGGCGGCCGAGCAGGCCGCCGCCCAGCAGGCCGCCCGCGACGCCGCCGCGCAGAAGGTGCGCGAGCAGGCCGCCGCGGCCAAGGCCGCCGCCGAGGCGAAGGCGAAGGCCGACGCGGAGGCCGCCGCCAAGGCCGAGGCCGAGCGGCTCGCCAAGCTCGCGGCGTCGTACATCAAGCCCGTCGCCTCGTACACGCTCACCGCCGGCTTCGGCGAGGTCAGCTCGCTGTGGGCCAACACCCACACCGGCCTGGACTTCGCCGCCCCCACCGGCACTCCGGTGCACGCGGTCCACAGCGGCACGGTGACCTCGGCCGGCTGGGCGGGCTCGTACGGCTACCGCGTGGTCCTCACCCTCGACGATGGCACGGAGCTCTGGTACTGCCACCTCTCCACCATGGTCGTCACCTCCGGCAAGGTCACCACCGGCGACACCATCGGCCGCGTCGGCGCCACCGGCAATGTCATGGGCCCGCACCTCCACCTCGAGGTCCGCCCGGGCGGCGGCGCCCCCATCGACCCGGCCCCCTGGCTCCGCGCCCACGACATCGCCATCTGATCCCTGCGCACCCCCCTGGATCACCCCTCCGCGAACCACCCCTCCGCAAACCCCGGCGGCCCTGGCGACTCCCCCCCGACGCCAGGGCCGTCGGCATGTCTCAGACGTGCGTCCAGCGGTTGTAACTGCCGTCCCGCTCACACTTGATCACCGCGCCGTGCGCGTCATGCGTCGTCAGCCCCAAATGCGCCTTCTTGCAGAACTGGCCCGCCGCGTAATGGTTTCCGCTCGGCGCGAGGATGTCCCCGCTGTCCGGCGGGGGCGCCACGGTCGGCTTGTGCGTGACCGGCTTGTGCGTGACCGGCTTCGGCGTCACCGGCCGGTGCGTCGTCGGCCTGGGGGCCGGCTTCGTCGTCGTCACGACGGGCTCGGGCGCCTCGGTCGTGGTCGGCGGCGCGGTGGTCGGGGCGGTGGTCGGCGGCGCCGTCGTGGGCGCCTCGGTCGTCGGGGCGACCGTCAGCACGACGCTCGGTGTCGGTGACGTACTCGACGTACTGGCCGCTACGACCTCGCCGGAAGCCCCGTCGTCCTTCCCGGAGTTGCCGCCCCCGCACCCCACCGCCAGCACGGCCAGCAGCACGGCCCCCACCGCGGCCCCGGCCCGCACCCGTATCCCCCCGGGTGCCCGCCGCCCGCCCCTCGATCTCCCCGAATCCACCATGTCGTCGCTCTCCCCCCTGCTTGATGCTGCTCGATCCCCGCCCGATACGTACGCGGGTACGTATCTGACCACCGACGGGTGCCCGGGGATGTACGCCGACCGGAATTGACCGTTCCCGACGCCAAGTGATCGGAGCACCGGTCCCACGGGCACCGGCCGCCCCGCGGGGCCCCAGCCGCGCCGGTGCGTATGCGTGAGGCGGCGGAGAGGCTGGGGCCCAGGATGCCGGTCGCGGTCAGTCCGCCTCGCAGGCGTCCTGGGGCAGCGCGGTCGAGGGCGTCGTGCTGAGGGTGGCTTCGTCGCTGCGGGCCACGACGACCGTGGGGGCCGGGCGGCGGCGCCAGGGGGTGAGGCGGGGCGGCCGGGGGAGGGGGCGGCTGTGGAGGAGGCCGAGGACGAGGGCGGTGCCGACGGCGATGAGGTGTTCGCGGCCCGCGAGATTGGGGACGGCGATGGATTCCCAGACCATCGAGCCGCCGGTGAGCGCGAAGACGATTGGGGCGCGGCGGACGACGGAGATGTAGGTGAAGAGGCCGACGACGGCGGCGGACGGCCCGGTGTCGAGGACGGCGCCGGCCTCCGGCGGAAGGCCGAACCGCCACGAGTCGGGCCCGATCGCGATCATCACGCGGACGGTGAGGGTCCCGGCGAGGGTGGTGACGTACGCGATCAGCAGCGTACGGAACCGGCCGAGCACCAACTCGGCGAGCGCGAAGGCGAGGAAGAGCTGGGTGATCCCGGCCCAGACCGGCAGGTCGAGCGCGGGGACGTAGAGGGAGACCGGCGTCCGCAGCAGTTCAAGCCACAGCGGCAGGCTGCCGTAGACCCCGCCGAGGACGCGTACGGCGGTGGCGCCGGCCTGCCGCTGGGCCAGGTCGTGGAAGAAGATGACGCCGGAGGCGGCGATGGCGGCGAGCAGCAGCGCGGACGGCCCGCGCCGGAAGAGCTGCCGTACGGGATCGGCGATGATGCCCTGCCACTCGCGGTACAGCGTGCGCCAGACGAACCGGGCCGTCGCCGCGCCTGCGCGCAGCGGATACGCGTAGAGCTCCCGCCGAGTCACGTTCCCCCCTCTCCGCGGTCGTCTCCTCGTGCGACCCGTCCGGTTGCCGCTACCTCACAGGACGCACACAGGCCCCACGAGGTTGACCGGCGCCCGTCGATCACGGGCGCCGGCCGGTGCCGGTACGGCTGCTGGTGCCGGTACGGCCACCGGCGTGCGTCGGTACGGCCACCGGGCCGGCGGTGTCGGTACGGCTACCGGTGCCGGTACGGCCACTGGCCTCGGTACGGCCACTGGCGTTGGTGCGGCTACCGGTGCCGGTCGCTCACGGCCCAGGACGCGGCGGCGACCGCGGTCGCGACGGTGAAGACCGACGGCCAGGCGCCGAGCCTGCGGGCCAGCGGGTGCGAACCGGCGAAGGCCGCGACGTACGTGGTGGTGAGCGCGGTCGCGACGACCGGGCCCGAGCGGGCGTGCCAGTCGCGGGCGGCGAGAGTGCCCGCCGCGGCGAGCGCGACACCGCCGAGCGCCCGCTTGCGGGTCCAGCGGGCGACGCCATAGCCGCCGACGAGCCCGCCGGCCGCGACCACACTTGCCGGAATCCCTGCCATGCCGTCCTCCTGGTCGTCGCACTGGTCTCGTACTGGTCGTACTGGTCCCGCGCTGATCTCGTACTGGTCGTCGTCGCGCCGGCCCGGTGGGAGCCGCCGCTCGGCTCCGAGGCTAACCCTCGCCCCTCGCGTCGCCCTCGGCGGGCACGCCGTCACCGTCCCGGGGCGGGATCCGTGGGAACCGTTCCCCCGGATCCTGCGTGACCTCCTGTTGATGTGTCGTGACTGTGCGGCGACTGTGAACCGGCGAGGCGACCGGAGGGGGACCGGATGAGTACGCGAACGGTGACGCGGATGATGGCTAGGACGACGACCCGGGTGACGGCGGGCGTGGCCGTGGCGGCGTGCGTGGTGCTGGTGGCGAGCGGGTGCGGCCCGAAGAAGTCGACGCAGAGCGAGGGTTCGCACACGCCCACCGCCACGGCGACTTCGCGGACGTCCGCGTCGCCCACCCCGACCGCGACCACCCCGTCCGCGACCCCGTCGGCCACGGCGCCGTCCACCGCGCCGGCCGGCGGTGGGCACGCGCCCAGGACGAAGGCGGGCGCGATCCAGCGGTACGAGCAGTTCCTCCACGCCGTCGGCCGCGAGGACCTCGACACGGTCTGCGACGTGGCCGGGCCCGCCGCGAAGAAGGCGGAGGACGAGGGGCTCGGGCCGTGCCGGTCGACGTTCCCCGTCACGTTCAAGATGATCTCGCCCCCGCAGAAGAAGGCCCTGCGCAGCGCGACGGTCGATCCGGCGCGCGTGGTCGTGGAGACGCCCGACAAGATCGAGATGCCGGCCGACTCGGTCCGCGCCTCCGTCACCTTCACCGACAGCGAGATCGGCAGTTCCACGCTGGAGTACCTCAAGAACGACTGGTACATCACGGACTGACCGTGGACCGGCCGCGGAACGGCCAATGGACCGGCTGTGGACCGGCCGCGGAATGCCCGCGCGGCAGGCGGGCGTTGGCGCCGTACATGAGGATCGGTGAGGCAGCCCGGCTGAGCGGCACGACCGCGAGGTCGCTGCGCCACTACGAGGACGAGGGCCTGATCGTGCCCGGCCGTCACAGCAACGGCTACCGGGATTACTGCCGTTCGACCGTCGACCGGGTCCTCCTCGTCCGCGCGCTGCTCGAATCCGGCCTGCCCGTACGGCTGATCCGGCAGGCGCTGCCGGGTCCCGACGACCCGGACGGCCGTCGCCCCGCGTGCACCGATGCGGAGTTCTTGCGCGAGGTACGGGCCCACCGCGACCGGCTCGCCGCCCGCGTCGCCGCGCTGTCCGCCCAACAGGCCGCTCTCGACGCGTATTTGAGGGATTCGGGAATGGGGGATTCCGGCGCGGGCGCTTGACCCTGCCGCAAGTGTCAGGCTTCTACGGTCCGGCCATGGACCACGACAGCGGAACACCGACCATGCGCGCCCTCGTACAGCTCTCGCGGCGCGGACCGCGCGACCTGACGCTCGTCGAGGACGCGCCGCGCCCGGTCCCGGGGCCGGGCGACTACCTGATCCGCGTCACCGCCGCCGGCCTCAACTTCGCCGACGCCATGCGGGCGTACGGCCGATACGGGGACGGCCCGTGCCCGCCGTACGTGGCGGGCTTCGAGGCGGCGGGCGAGATCGTCGGCGCGGGACCCGGGATCGCGGACCCGTTCCCGCCCGGCACCCACGTCATCGGCACGGGACCCGGAGCCTTCGCCCCGTACATGACGATGCCCGCGGTGGGCGCGCTGCCGGTGCCGCCCGGCCGGCCGGACGCCGCCGCGCTCGGTACGGTCCTCAACTGGGCCACCGCCCTTGCCGCGTTGCGCCCCCTGGGCGGCCTCGCGGCGGGCGAGACCGTCCTCGTCCACGCGGCAGCGGGCGGCGTCGGCCATGCCGCCGTACGCCTCGCCCGCCACTACGGCGCCCGCGTCCTGGCCACCGCCTCGCCCGCCAAGCACGGTACGGTCGCGGCCCTCGGCGCCGACGCCGTCCTGGACGCCACGTCACCCGAACTCGCCGCCGACATCATGGAATTGACGGACGGCGCCGGGGTCGACCTCGTCCTGGAATCGGTGGGCCGCGCCACCTTCCCGGTCAGCCTGACCGTCGCCAAACCCTTCCTCGGCCGCGTCGTCGTCTACGGCGCCGCGTCCGGCGACGCCACCGTCACCACCCACGAGCTGGTCTTCACCCACCGGGTCCAGCTCAAGGGCCTCCACATCGGCGCCCTCGCCACCGAACTCCCGTCCCTCTACCGTTCGTTGCTCGACGAGCTGGACGTCCTGACCGCCGCCGGTGTCCGGCCGCCCGGCGGCCCCGCCGTCCATCCGCTCGCCGACGGCCCTGCCGTCCTCACGGCTCTCGCCGCCGGGCGCACGGAGGGCAAGCACGCTCTCGACCCGTGGAGGTGAGGGGAGTTGGGGCTCGCTTACGGGCCCGCAGACCCGGGCCTGCGGGCTTACGGATCCGCCGGCTTCCCCTCTTCCCGGGCGGCGCATTCGGCCGGCGCGGACTCCGCCCGTACGGCCAGGCCGATCAGCTCGTCGAGCCGGTCGCACACCGTGGTCAGATCGTCGATCTGCGTCCGGAGCCGGTCGCGTTCGTCCCTGAGCCGCTGCGTCATCCGGGGCGTGGCGACGAGGGTGTCGAGGAACGGCAGGATCTGCAGGATCGTCCTGCTGTTCAGCCCGGCCGCGTAGAGCAGCTGGATGAACCGCACCCGCTCCACCGCCGACTTCGGATACCGCCGGTGACCGCTCGGCATGCGCTCGGCCACGAGCAGCCCCTGCTCCTCGTAGTACCGCAGCGCGCGCACGCTCACGCCCGCACCGCGGGCGACCTCTCCGATCCGCATACGACCTCCCGCCCGTCCGACTCGGGCCTCCCGCCCGGTCGGACTCGAACCTTTCCCCCCGGGCTGACCCGGACCTCGCGCCCGGTCCGACGTGGACATCCCGCCCGATCCGACTTGAACCTCACGCCAACGTCAGGTTCTAGCGTACGTGCCATGGACATCCACGGAGCCACCGCGCTCGTCACCGGAGCCAATCGCGGCATCGGCCGCGCCCTCGCCGCCGAACTCCGCCGGCGCGGCGCGAAGGTCTACGCGACCGCCCGCCGCCCCGAGGCGATCGACCTCGACGGCGTCGAGACCCTCGCCCTGGACATCACCGACCCCGCGGCCGTGGCGGCGGCCGCCCGTACGGCACACGACGTCGACCTGCTCGTCAACAACGCCGGAATCGGCGGCGGCCTCCTGCTCGGGGACCTGGCCGCCGTCCGCGCCACCCTGGAGGTGAACCTGTGGGGCACGCTGTCCATGGCCCGCGCCTTCGCGCCGGTCCTGGCCGCCAACGGCGGCGGCGCCATGCTGAACATCGCGTCCTCCGCGTCATGGTTCGTCTTCCCCGGCAGCAGCGCGTACGCCGTCTCCAAGGCCGCGGTCTGGAGCATGGGCAACGCCCTGCGCCAGGAACTGGCCGCCCAGGGCACCGCCGTCACCTCGGTGCACCTCGGAGCGGCGGACACCGACATGACCAGGGGGCTCGACGTGCCCAAGGTGGCCCCGGCCGACGTGGCCCGGCGCGCCCTCGACGGCGTGCGGGACGGGGCGTACGAGGTCGTCGTCGACGAGTTCGCGGCGATGGTCAAGGAATCGCTGAGCGCCGATCCGCGCGACTTCGAGCGGCGTTTCCAGCAGCTCCTCGTGGACACCGCTTCGACTCCGGCCTCCGTCTCCGCCTCGGCCTCCGCTTCCACTTCCGACTGACGCGCCTGCGCCGGACGCCCGGCGCGCGGCGGGGCGCGGCACCATGGGCGGGTGACGCGAGATCCGGAGGACGTGACAGGGGACCCGACCGTACGCGGCGGACGCCGCCCGCCGCGCGGCCTGTTCGTCGGGCTCACCACGCTCGACATCATCCAGCTGGTCGACCACGTGCCCGCCGCGAACGAGAAGGTCACCGCCCGCGCGCAGACCGTCGCCGCGGGCGGCCCGGCCGCCAACGCCGCCGCGGCTTTCAGCCATCTCGGCGGCGAGGCCACCCTGCTCACGGCGGTCGGCGGCCACCCGCTGGCCGCGGGCGTCACCGCCGACCTGGCCCAACTCGGCGTCCGCGTCGTGGACTTGGCCGCCGACTCCGATGCGCCGCCCGCCGTCTCCTCGATCCTCGTCACCGCCGCCACGGGCGAGCGCGCCGTCGCGTCCCTCAACACCACCGGCCGGCCCGTCGCCGTACCGCCCGGCCCGTACGTGGCGGAGCTGGTCGCGGGCGCCGACGTGGTCGAGTGCGACGGCCACCACATCGGGCCGGCCATCGCCGTCGCGCGGGCGGCCCGTACCGCCGGGCGGCGTACCGTCCTCGACGGCGGGAGCTGGAAGCCGGGGACGGAGGAGCTGCTGCCGTTCATCGACGTGGCCGTCTGCTCGGCGGACTTCCGGCCGCCTGAGGCGTCAACTCCCGCTCAGGTGCTGGACTTTCTGGCGTCCTCCGGTGCCGGGGTCCCGTGGGCCGCCGTCACGCACGGCGGCGACCCGGTGGTCTGGGCCGGGCCCGGGGGCGCCCGCGGCGAACTGCCCGTCGCCCCCGCCGCCCGTATCGCCGACACCCTCGGCGCGGGCGACGTCCTGCACGGCGCCCTCGCGTACGTCCTCGCGGCGCCTCCCGCCGACCCCCTCACGGCTGACCAGCTCACGGCCGACCGCCGCACAGCCGACCAGCTCACGGCCGACCGCCTCACGGCCGACCGTCTCACCGGCGGCCGCCTCACGGCCGGCGCCTTCCGTACGGCCCTGGCGTACGCCTCCGCCGTGGCCACCGCCTCCTGCGCCTCCTTCGGCACGCGCGCCTGGATGCGCGAGGGCTCCCCGGTCCCGCACCCCGCCACCCCTACGCTCGGGGAATGACCGCCGCCGACCCCCGTACCCACCTCCAGGACACCCCGTGGCGCCGCACCGCCCGCGACCTGGCCGTGGACGCGGCCACGCTGTGCTTCGCCGTCCTGGTCGGCATGGTGGTGTACGGGATCGCCGCCGCGCACGAGGACCGGCCGGTGTGGATGCAGGCCGTCGACCTGCCGCTCGGCGCGCTCGCCTGCCTGTCGCTGTGGTGGCGGCGCCGCCACCCGATGGCGGTCGCGCTGCTGGCCGTGCCGGCGCTCGCGATGTCCAACAGCGTGTTCGGCGCGGGCATGGTCATCACGGCGAACCTCGCGCTGTACGAGCCGCCGCGCCGCGCGCTGCCGGTGCTCGGCCTGTTCGTGGCCGCGTCCGTGCCCGACGCGCTGCTGCTGTCCGACCCGCACCACGCCGACTGGACGGCGGCGGCCTTCTCCGTCACGTACTACCTGGTCTTCTTCGCCTGGGGCAGCGCCCTGCGCTCGCGCCGCCAACTCCTCGTCCGGCTGCGGGCGGACGCGGAACGGGAGCGGGCCGACGCCGAGCGGCAACGCGCCGACGCCGAGCGGGAACGTCAGGACGCGATCCGTGAAAGGGCGGACGCGATCCGTGAACGGGCCGAGCACGCCCGCCGCCTCGCCGACACCCGCCGCGCCGAACGCACCGCCATCGCAAGGGAGATGCACGACGTGCTCGCGCACCGGATCTCGCTGCTGTCGATGCACGCGGGCGCGCTCGCGTACCGCATGAGGGGCGACGGGGGAGGCCCGGCTCTCGACGCCGCCGAGGCCGAGGAGAGCGTCCGCGTCATCCGCGACAACGCCCACCAGGCGCTGGAGGAACTGCGCGAAGTGCTGGTGGTGCTCCGCTCCGACGACTCCCCGAACGGCCCGGCGCCCACCGCCCCGCAGCCCCGGCTCGCCGACGTCGCCGCCCTGGTGACGGAGGCGCGGGCCGCAGGCCAGTCCGTGGACTTCCGCGACGACACCGAGCCCTCCGCCGTCGCGGGCCTGCGCCCGCAGCTCCAGCGGACCGCGTACCGCGCCGTCCAGGAGGCGTTGACCAACTCCCGCAAGCACGCGCCCGGTTCGCGGACGACCGTACGGCTGAGCGGCACTCCCGGCGCGGACCTCGTCGTGACGGTCGCCAACTCGCTTCCGCCGGGGCCGGATTGCCGTCCCCGTACGCCGACGGGGGTGTTGCCCGGCGCCGGCGCCGGGCTCGTCGGCCTCGGCGAGCGCGTCTCGCTGGACGGCGGCACCCTCGAACACGGCGCCGCGGACGGCGTGTTCACCGTACGCGTCCGGCTACCGTGGCCCGCGAGCGAGGTGAGCCGGTGAACGAGAGCACCGTCCGCGTCCTGCTGGTCGACGACGACCCGCTGGTCCGCGCGGGCCTGAAGATGATGCTGCGCGGCGCCGACGGCATCGAGGTCGTCGGCGAGGTCGCGGACGGCGCGGCCGTACCCGGCGCCGTACGGCAGCACCGCCCCGACGTCGTCCTCATGGACATCCGCATGCCCGTCATGGACGGCATCACCGCCACCCGCGCGCTCACCGGCCGCGACCCGGCGCCCCAAGTCATCGTGCTGACCACCTTCGGCGCCGAGGACACCGTCCTGGAGGCGGTACGGGCCGGCGCGGCGGGCTATCTGCTCAAGCACACCGAGCCCGAGGAGATCGTCGCCGCCGTCCGCCGCGCCGCGCACGGCGACCCCGCGCTCTCGCCCGACGCGGCCCGCGCCCTCATCGCCCACGCCGCCTCGGCCTCCACCGCCTCCGCCTCCGACACCCGGGCCGAGGCCGCCAGGGCCCGGCTCGCGGGCCTCTCCGAACGGGAACGGGCCGTCGCCGCGGCCGTCGCGGAGGGCCTGTCCAACACGGAGATCGGCGCCCGGCTGCATCTGTCGGTGGGCACGGTGAAGGTGCATCTGTCGAGCGCGCTCGGCAAGGCCGGGGTCGAGAACCGGATCCAGCTGGCGCTGCTGGCGCACGACGCAGGGGAGTAGGGGGGAGCTTTTCCGGCCGACCGGCCAAGGGGGTCTGGCCGACCGGCCAACGGGTCCGGCCGATCGGCCGAGGCCGCGGCGCCGGGGCGTGCCTAGCGTCGGGAGCATGCCTTCAAGGACATCGCCGACGGGCGCGAAAGCGGAACGGACCGCCGTTTCCGCGCCCCGGCCATACCACCGGATCCGCCTCGCCCTGGCCCTCTTCTTCCTCGCACCGCTCATCGGGGAGTATCTGCTCGGCAATCAGCCGCTGACGGCGCTGCCGTTCGTCCTGCTCCTGGCGCCGATGTACGGCGGCGGCGCCGTACTGATCCGCGAGGTCACCCGCAGGGCCGGCCGCGGCTGGCCGACGATGATCGTGCTCGCGTCGGCGTACGCCCTGGTCGAGGAGGGCCCCATCGACCAGATGCTGTGGAATCCGCACTACGGCGGCTACGACATGGCCGGCGCGTACGCGGGCACGTACGTCCCCTTCCTCGGCACCAGCCTCGGGATGATCCAGGACGTGCTGGCCATTCACACCGTGTGGAGCATCTGCGTCCCGATCGTCCTCGTCGAAACCTTCGCACGCGACTCGTACCAGGCCGGCGGCCCCCGCCCCTGGCTCGGCGGCCGGATCGGGCTGCCCCTGGTCGCCCTCGCCTTCCTCGCCGACTCCGTCTTCCTCTCCTACGAGCAGCAGCACAGCGAGCACTTCATGGCCTCGCCCGCACAGCTCATCGGCTGCGGCGCCGTCATCCTCGCCCTGATCGCCGTCGCCTTCCGCCTCCCGGCCCGCCCCACCCCGCACGCCGGCCGCACCGTCCCCCGCCCTCGTACGGTCGGCGCCGTCGCCTTCGCCGCGGCCTCCTTCCACTGGGCCCGCGGCGGCCTGCTCCCGTCCGGCGTCCCCGACTGGTACGACAGCGCCCTCTGGCTCCTGGTCGCCGCCGCCTTCGTCACCCTCACCCTGCGCTGGACCCGCAGCCCCGCCTGGACCCCCGCCCACCGCCTGGCCCTCGCGACCGCCGCCGTCCTCACCTACATCTGGGTCGGCTTCACCCAGTCCCCGTCCCTGGACACCCCGCTCCCCACGGCCCTGACCGGCAGTGCCCTCTTCTCCCTGGCCGCCCTACTCCTCCTCCACCGCGCCCACCGCACCCTCACCCGCTCCGCGGCCCGGGACCGTACCCCGTTCCATGCACACCAGGCGGTCCCGCGCGTCCCATGACTCCACGACGCGGAACCCCAGCCGCTCATAGAGCGCGACGGCCCCCGTCCGCCACTCCCACACCGACAGCCGTACGGTGCTGACGCCGCTCGCCGCCGCATGCTCGATCGCCGCCCCGACCAGCCCGGACGCGACCCCCCGCCCCCGGAACTCCGGCTCCGTCCACAGCCTCTTGATCTCCGCGCGCCCGCCGTCCGGCGCGGTCACCACCACGCACCCCACCGCGGCGCCCCCACTCACGGCCACCAGCACCGCATCCCCCCGGAACGCCGCCCCGGGGTCCACGACCTCCCCCCGATACCTCTCCGGCAACTCCCCCACACCCACAACGGCCCTCCCCTTCTCGGCCTCGGTCCGCAGGTGATAACCCGCCAACAACCGCCCCACCCCACCGTCGTCACCGGGCCCGCCCCCGGCCCACCGGACGATCGCAAGCTCACCCCTCATCGACCAGCTCACCACCCCGTACCTCCCGCAGGAACGCCCCCCAGGCATCCCGCGAAAACCCAAGCACGGGCCCCTCCGCATCCTTTGAATCCCGCACCAGCAGCCCGTCGCCGCTGACCGCGACCTCGACGCAATCGGTGTTTGCGCCACCGCTGTATGAGGACTTGAACCATTTCCTGCGGTTGGCGGTCACAGCATCTCCTCGCGGGCTTTGAGGATCGATGCTGTGGAATCGGCTGGGCCGAGGGCTTGCGCGCGTAGGTAGTCGAAGGCTCGGCGGTAGGTATCCAATTCGTCTTCCTTCTCCATGAACAGAGCGCCGGTGTGGATGTCAAGGTAGACAACGTCCAGCGACGGTTCGGCGCCTCCGATGATGACGAAGCTGCCCATGGCCGAGGCGTGCGCACCGGTAGAGAAGGGGAGGATCTGCACGGTGATGTTGGGCGACTCCGCACACGATGCGAGATGCGTAAGTTGATCCCGCATGACGGCTGGCCCACCTACGACGCGACGGATGACGGACTCGTCCAGGACAGCCCAGATGTGCGGAGGATCGACTCGATCGAGGATCCCCTGTCGCTTGAGGCGGATCGTGACCTGTCGTTCCGTTTCAGCGGCCGACAGTCGCATCTCCGAAGCGTGGAGAACCGCCTCCGTATATCCCCGGGTCTGAAGCAGGCCAGGTACGTAGACGGTAGCGAAGTGGTCCTCGCGGGTAGCCTCGTCTTCCAACGTCAGCAGCAGGTTCAGCGTCTCGGGGAGCGGGCCGGACAGGGACCCCCACCAGCCTTGCTCTTTTGCAGACTTCGCCCACTCGACCACTGCCCGGCGTTCGGCCTCGGTCGCGTCGTACTCACGGCACAGTGCGTCGACGATCGGCCACTTGACCGGGCCTTCCTTCGTCTCGTACCGGCTCACCGTCGCCTTGGATACGCCGACACGCGTCCCGGCCTCTTCCAACGTCATGCCCTTGCGCTCGCGCAGCTTGCGCATCGTTGCGCCCAACTGGCGGCGACGAGTGGTGGGCCCAGATGTCATGCTGCCGCGCCTCGTTCCTGTGCTCGATGCCAGGACGAGGCTATGTCGTGGGGCAGTTGGCGATCTACCGAATCTCTTGGGAGGAGTTTTCATGAGAAGTTACACGAAGAAACTTCTCAGTGGCATACTCGTACTCGGAGCGCCACCAGGCGCACACACCATGTGACTGCCTTGCTGTGAGAAGAGGCTGCCTCCTCATGTACGACTGCCCGCCCATTCGTCCGTCCCGCCGCTGCCTTCTTCCGTTCGAGGCCGATCCTCAGGTCGTGGGTGAACTACGCCACCTCGTCGGCTTACATCTGGCCACCTGGGATGCCGCTCACCTCATCGAAGCCGTGACTCTGGCCGCCTCGGAATTGGCGACCAATGTCATCCGTCACGTAGGTGCGGGCACGCCCGCTGCCCTGGTCCTTGAATCCCGCGAGGACGCCATCCGACTCGAAGTCCACGACACCGGCGGCGCCATGCCCCACGCCGGGCACTCCCGGCCCGAAGACATCGACGGCCGCGGCTTGACTCTTGTCTCCGGCGTCTCCACCGGCTGGTCCGCCTTCCCCACGCCGACCGGCAAGACGGTCTCCTGCGAATTCGCTCGCTCTACCGACCAACGCCGGCACAATCCCTACGCTGTCCGGGGAGCCGAGGCCGTCGAACGCTACGTCCTCCGACGCACTACACCCGATACCGCGTCTTCGGCTGCGCTCCACGCCGCCGACTCCCTCACCGTGGACCTCATCGCCGACCTCCTCCACTGGCTCGCGGCCAACGGCCGTGACCCGGACACCGTTCTCGACCACGCACAGATGCGTTTCGAGGCCGAAACCCAAGGAGAGCCGGACCCGACCAATGATCCCCTCGGTTGACCAACTCGCCGCCATCAGCGCGGACTTCACCGACACCGTGGCCACGTGGAGCGATTCCTTTTGCCTGGAGCCACTCCTCACCACCGCCCACGAGCACGGCGTGCTCCGGGACGTCTGGATCTATCAACTCCTTGACGACCGAGACATCATCCTGATCTCTGTGGAAGTCGTCCCGGCCACCTTCGCTCACACCATGCCAGTGAACTGGCGCGACATCAGACCGGACGCCGAGAAGCGAGGAGTGGACGCCATCGGGCATGTACTGGAACGACTCAACACACTGGCGCAGGCCGCGCTCAGTTGAGATCACTGTTCGATCTGGAACCCCATCCCATCGGGGTAGACCACCGCGATAGATGCGGTTGAGCAGAGATCGATGAGGTCTTGCCGTGGACGAGTGGGCAGCAGCATGGCGAGGGAGGGCGTGGGGGCGATGAATCGGCGATAGTCGAAGAGTTGGCCCAGCGCCATCCTGACGGCCTCCCTCGCAACCGAACCTTTGGCCTCGATGAGGACGTTGTCCGTGACATCGAAGAGATCGGTGAAGAGGGGCCTCTGGTCGCCTGACGGGATGATCTTCTTCCGTGTGACTGTGTGCCCTAGACCGGACAGATGGCGTTCGTAGTTGGCAGCCAGTGCAGCTTCCCGGCGCTCGGCTTCACGGGGCTCAGCACTCGGGTTGACCGTCATCCGCTCGGTGTTCCGCTGCTCTGTCGAGACATCCTCCACGATGTTCTGCGCGACAGGGGTATGAGCGATGGTCGGTCCCTGGTGGGGGATAGCGGCGACGGGGTGCAGGCGGAACATGATCACGCTTCGGATGTCCCCGTTGGTGTCGGGAGCATCCGTTGTGTAGTACGGCCTTTCCTTGTCGACGACGAATTCTCCGCGATAGGCAACGACACTTCTCGCTACCGTTTCCCAGAGGCGTAGGGTGCGGCCATCCTTGACGTGTTCGAGGATCGCCTTGTTTCCCTTGGTGAACTGCTGGTCGCCGGTCTGGCCTTCGCCGGAGTAGTAGTAGCAGCCGTCAGCGCCCCACCCATCGAAGTAGCCGTGTCGGTGCCCCCGTGTGGGGTCGGTGAAAAGCATGACGGAGGGAGTCGTACGGCTGGGGCAGATGCCGCCCTGTCGGCTGCCGCCGTAGATGTCATGAGCTTCTGTACGTCTGAGTTCCGCTCCTACGACGACGTCCACGGTGCCCCCAAATGTCGCGTGTGGAAAAGTATGAGGATCACACTAACGCGAGGCTCTGACAGCCCTAGTGAGCCACCGCAGCGTCATTGCTTTCCTTGGGCTTGCCGTCATTATCGGGTGAAGCTCCGCTGATGTGGACAAATAAGGAGAAACGGCGTCACGGATGCTTGCCCGCACCCGGCCCCGGAGGGCCCCAGGGGGGTGGGGACGACTGGGGTGGGGGCCACATCGGGGGGCGGCGCGGGGTTGGGAGGGGTGGGGGCCAGAGGGGGAAGGGGTGGGCGGCGGAGGTCAGGGCGGGTTGGGCCAGGGGGCGGCGGTGCCAGAGGTGGTGGAGGAGTTCGGCCTCGCGGGCGGTGAAGTCGGCGGGGGCCGCGCCGCGGGTCGCGGCGGCGCGGAGGAAGGCGAGGTGGGTGGCGAAGACGGCGTAGTCGCGTACGGCGCGGGCGCCGGCCTCGCCGTGGTGGCGGCGGGCGATGTCGCGGGCCCGGGAGCGCGACTTCATGGACGCGAGCGCGACCGGCTCGGGAAGGGTGAGCCAGCCGGCCGCGGCGTACACGGGCAGGTGGGAGCGTACGGTGCGCAGCTCGCGCGCCCGGGCCCAGAAGGCCAGCCAGACGACGAGCCCGAAGACGGGCAGCATCACGGCCACGTACACCGTCAGGAAACCGATCGGGGACAGCTGCGAGGAACTGTTCCACAGCCCGTGCAGGCACATCGCGACGAGCCAGCCGCACAGCGGGGCGAGCCGGCGCCAGACGCTGCGCGGGCGGCTGGTGGCGGCGATCGCGAAGCCGATCCCGGTCATGGATGTGAAGAGCGGATGCGCGAAAGGCGTCATCAGGACGCGGACGAAGAAGGTCGCGGCGGTCGCCGAGCCGAGGACGGAGGAGCCGAGGGCCTTGTCCTCGCCGAAGGCGGAACCTATGTAGAGGATGTTCTCGGTGAAGGCGAAGCCGGTCGCGGCCAGGCCCGCCAGCACGATGCCGTCGACGATCGACTCGATGTGCCGCCGCCGGAAGGCGAACAGGAGCAGCAGCGCCGCGCCCTTCGCCGTCTCCTCGACCAGTGGCGCGACAAAGGTCGCACCCCACCTGTCGGTCTGGGTCTGACTCGCCGAGAAGGTCGTGGCCAGCAGCTTCGCCCCGTACTCATTGGCGAACAGCGCGACGAGCGTGGCCGCGCACGCGCCCCAGGAGAAGGCGAAGACGACGTTCTGCCAGGGGCTCGGCGCCACGTGGTCGAGCCAGAGGAACGCCCAGAGCAGCAGCGGTACGGGCAGGATCGCCAGCGCCAGGCCGACCAGGAAGCTCTCGGTGCCGATGTGCTGGCGCACCACCGCGAGGATGATCACACCGCAGACCGCGAGCGCCGTGAACAGCGCGCCCGTCCGGACCGCCCGGCTCTCCCAGAAGGGCCGCCGTGGCGCGTACTGCCAGTCCTCCGGAGCGGGGGCGGGTGCGGGGGCTGCGGAAGCGGGGGCCGACACCGGCGTCACGTCGGAGCCGGGCCGTACGGGAGCCGCGGGCAGCCCGGCCGCACCGGGCGAGCCCACTCCGTACGGACCCGCGGCCCCGGCAGCCGGGTGCGAATACGTGGACACCCGTCGACAGTACGGGGGCCGGGCGGCCCCGCGCGAGGGTGCGTACGAATCGATCCCCGCAGGTGACCGGCCCGATACGGTGGCCCCCGTACGGTCCGGCGCTCACCGGCGGCGGATCACACCCGTGTGAACAGCAGATCCCGTACGACGTGGCCCTTCGCCAGCCCCTGCCGCTCGAACTTCGTCAGCGGCCGGAAATCGGGACGCGGCGCGAAACCTTCCGCGGGCCGCGAATTCGGACCGGCCGGATACTGATTGACCAGCCCCGGCGCCGCCGACAGCACCTCCAGCATGTGCTCGGCGTACGGCTCCCAGTCCGTCGCGCAGTGCACGACCGCGCCCGGCCGCAGCAGCGGCGTGACCATGGCCAGGAAATCCGGCTGGATCAGCCGCCGCTTGTGGTGCTTGGCCTTGGGCCAGGGGTCGGGGAAGTAGACGCGCAGGCCCGCGAGGGAGGCGGGCGGAAGCATGTCGCGCAGCAGGACGACGGCGTCGCCGTTGGCCACCCGGACGTTGGTCAGGCCGAGGCGGTCGGCGAGCGCGAGCAGATTGCCCTGGCCGGGGGTGTGCACGTCCACGGCGAGGATGCCGGTCGCCGGGTCGGCGGCGGCCATCGCGGCGGTCGCGTCGCCCATCCCGAAGCCGATCTCCAGGACGACGGGGAGGTCGGCCGAGCCGAACAGCGCGGGCAGGTCCAGCGGGCTGCCGTCCAGCTCGACGCCCCACGCGTCCCAGTGCGCGTCGATCGCCGCGGCCTGCGCCTGCGTGATCCGCCCGCGCCGGGCATGGAACGACCTGATCCGGTGCTCCTCGCGGGAGGCGGCCGGATCGGGCGCGGGACCGTTCGGGAACCGCCGCTGCTTCACGAGGATGTCGGCGCGGTCGGTGACGGTGACCGTCGTGGGGGGAGTGGGTGAGCTGGACACAATGCTCCCGATTCTACGGGGTCGGCCGCGTACGCCCCCGGCCGCCGGAAATCCCCGGGCCCGTGGCCGTACGGCCCTGTTACCCTCGGCACATGATCACACGCGCACCGCAGATGATGCCCCGCCACCGGGGCAGCCACTGACGCGCGCGTGCGACCACCGCACACGACACACGAGGCCCCGGGAACGGGGCCTCGTTTTTGTGTCCGGAACCCCGCCCCTCGCCGATCACCGACGGCACTCGCCGATCACCGAAGGCAAAGGAAGAGGCTCCGATGACCGCAGCCCGTACGCCCGCGAAGCTCCCGTACTACGTCACCACCACCATCCCGTACGTCAACGCCCGCCCCCACCTCGGCTTCGCGCTCGAACTCGTCCAGGCAGACGTCCTGGCCCGCCACCGCCGCCGGGCCGGCCACCCCGTCCGCTTCCTGTCCGGCACGGACGACAATTCGCTGAAGAACGTGCTGGCCGCCGAGGCCGAGGGCGTCCCCGTCCAGCAGTTCGTGGACCGGAACGCCGCCGCCTTCGCGGCCCTGCGCGCGCCCCTCGCGCTCTCCTTCGACGACTTCATCCGCACCAGCAGCGACCCGCGCCACCGCACCGGCGTGGAGGCGCTGTGGCGGCGGTGCGCGGCGGCCGGCGACCTGTACCGGAAGCATTACGAGGGGCTGTACTGCGTCGGCTGCGAGCAGTTCTGGACGCCGGAGGAACTGGTCGACGGGCGCTGTCCCGAGCACGGCACCGTGCCGCGGCCGGTCGCCGAGGAGAACTGGTTCTTCCGGCTCTCGCAGTACGGCGACCGGCTGCGCGCGCTGATCACCAGCGGTCGGCTCCGTGTCGAACCGGCCGCCCGCCGCAACGAAGTGCTCGCCCTCATCGACGGCGGCCTGCGCGACTTCTCGGTCTCGCGCTCGGTCGCCCGCGCCCGCGGCTGGGGCATCCCGGTGCCGGACGACCCGGACCAGGTCGTCTACGTCTGGTGGGACGCGCTCGGCAATTACGTGACCGCCCTCGGTTACGGGTCGGCCCCGGAGGGCGGTGGCGGCGACGCGTACGAGCGCTGGTGGGCGGGGGAGGGGCGCCGCGTCCACCTCGTCGGTAAAGGGGTGGTCCGCTTCCACGCCGTGTACTGGCCCGCCATGCTGCTGTCCGCGGGCCTGCCGCTGCCGACGGATGTGCTCGTGCACGACTATCTGACCGTTGACGGCCGCAAGATCAGCAAGTCGGCAGGTACGGGCGTTGGTTCGGCCGTCGACCCGGCCCAACTCGTCGCCGCTTACGGTACGGACGCGGTCCGCTGGTGGCTGCTGCGCGACGTACCGCGCGTCGGCGACGCGGACTTCACCGTCGAGCGGCTGATCGCCCGCGCCAACTCCGACCTCGCGGGCGGCCTCGGGAATCTGGTGCACCGCGTGGTGACGATGATTCACCGCTACCGCGGCGGCCGCCCCGACCGTACGGGCGCCCCCGATTCACCCGATACGGCCCCGCTCGCGACCGCCTGCCGTACCGCCGGCGACCGCGTCACCGCCGCCCTCGCCCGCCACGACTTCCGCCGCGCCGCGGCGGCCGTCTGGACGATCCTGGAAGAGGCCAACCGCTGCATCGAGTCCACCCGACCCTGGGACCTGGCAAAGGCGGAGGCAGCGGCCGCGCCGCCCGCCGCCGGCCCGCACCTGGGCCCTGCCGGAAGCCCGGCCGCCGCCGGACATGCCCACGCTGCCGCGAGCCTGGGCCTGGCCGGAAGCCCGGACACGACGGGACGTCTGGCCGTGGCGGGATACCCGGACGGCGCCGGACGTCTGGACGTGGTCCTCGTCGTCCTCCTCGACGCGTGCCGCCAACTCGCCGACCAGCTCGCCCCGTTCCTCCCGGACGCGGCGGGCCGGATCGCGCGGCAGTGCACGCCGGACGCGGACGGCGTACTCCCGCGCCCGGCGCCGCTGTTCGCGCGGATCGAACTGCCGTGACAGGGGGCGTCGGTGACCGCGGGAGCCGGCGCCCCCGACCCCCGCCCGTCCGGCGGCGACCGCCGCCTGCGCGACCCCAACCCCCGCCCGGCGGAAGGTGACTCCGTGCCGCCGCCCGCGCAGCCCTTCCGCCGGAGGCGGACCGTCCGGCGTGGGCGCCGATGCACGAACTCCCGTCCGCCGCAGGCGACTACGCGTCCCGCAGTGCGGCGAGCGCGCGCCGCGCGACCTCGCGGCCGATGGGGAGGGAAGCGGTCGCCGCAGGCGACGGCGCGTTGAGGACGTGGACGAAGGGCCCGGAGCCGCCGAAGAGGAAGTCGTCGACGAGGGTGCCGTCCGGGAGGACGGCCTGGGCGCGGACGCCGGCCGGGGCCGGGACGAGGTCGCCGGGGCGCAGGTCGGGCAGCAGGCGGCGGGCGTTCGCCGTGAAGGCGCGCTTGGACAGGGAACGGTGGATCTCACCGACCTCCTGGCGCCAGTGGCGCCGGGCGATCCGCCAGGTGCCGGGGAAGCGCGCGGTCGCGGTGAGATCGGCCAGCCGTACGGTGCTGCGCCGGTAGCCCTCGCGGGCCAGCGCGGGCACGGCGTTCGGCCCGAGATGCACGCCGCCGTGCACGTCACGCGTCAAGTGGACGCCGAGGAAGGGGAATTCGGGATCGGGCACCGGATAGACCAGCCCGCGCACCAGCCCGCGCCGTACCGGCACCAGCTCGTAGAACTCGCCCCGGAAAGGCACGATCCGCATCCCCGGGTCGTCCCCGGCCAGCTCGGCGATCCGGTCGCTGTGCAGGCCCGCGCAGTTGACCAGCACCTTCGTACGGAGTGCGGCCCCGGGCCGCCCCTCGGCGTCCGCCGTCCCGACGGCGATCAGACCGTCCGCGCGGCGCTCGATCGTACGGACCTGCTCGCCGTACCGGATCCGGCAGCCGGCGTCCGTATCAGCGTCCGTGGCGAGCCGGGCGAAGGCGGCGGCGACCGCCCGGTAGTCGCAGATGCCGGTGGCGGCGACATGGATGGCGGCGATCCCCGCGACCTTCGGTTCGTGCTCGGCGATCTGGGCAGGGCCCAACTCCCGTACGGCTAAGCCGTGTTCCCGGCCGCGCTGGACGAGGGCGTGCAGCCGGGGCAGTTCGGCGGGCGCGGTCGCGACGATCAGCTTGCCGGTGATCTCGTGCGCGATGCCGTGCTCGGCGCAGAATTTGGCGAGCTCCGCCGACCCGGCGAGCGCGTACCGCGCCTTGAGCGAACCGGGCCGGTAGTAGATGCCGCTGTGGATCACCCCGCTGTTGCGGCCGGTCTGGTGCCGCGCCGGGCCCGGCTCCTTCTCCAGCACCGTGATCCGGGTGCCGGGGGCCGCGCGCGTGAGGGCGTACGCGGTGGACAGGCCGATGATGCCCGCGCCGACGATGACGACGTCCTCCGGAGAGGAGCCGAGAGGTCCGGTGCGGGTCATGACGCCTCCTGCCTGTGGGCCCTCATAGCCGGGCAGGTTAGCTCTCAAACATCGGACGGGTGCGGAATTTGCTGTCGGCATGTCCGGAAAGCACGCCCCCGGACTGACGGACCGACGGACCGACGAAACCGACGGCCGACAGGCCGGCTACGCGGGCGCCGCGAGCAACGGCCGTGCCCGCTCCCGGAGTTCGAGCACGCGCGGCTCGTCGTTGTACGGCTCCAGGCGGTGCAGCAGGTCGCGGACGTACTCCGTGGTGCGGGCCGAGGAGATCCGCCCCGCGACCTCGACGGCCTTGGTGCCGGCCGCGCACGCCGCGTCCAGATTCCCCGACTCCAGTTCGGCGACGGCCGACACGACCAGCCGCAGGCCGTGCGAGCGCACGAACTCCTCGGTGGGCTTGGCCAGCGCCTGCTCGGTGAAGCGCTGCACCTGGCGCGGGATGCGCAGGTCGCGGTAGCACTCGGCGGCGTCGGCGGCGAGCCGGTCGTAGGAGTAGAAGCCGAGCCACTGCGGGTCCGCGTCGCCGTCCCGGGAGCGCTCCAGCAGCGCCTCGGCGGCGGCCAGCGACGCCCCGCAGGCCGCCGCCTCGCCCGCCTTGGCGTGCGCGCGGGCCTCGACGAGGTGGAAGAAGCTCATCGTGCGGGCGGTGGCCAGGCCCCGGTTGCGCTCCAGGGCGGCCTGCGCGAGGTCGACGCCCTCGTCGGAGAAGTTGCGGTAGGTGGCCTGGAGCGACATCGACGCGAGGACGTAACCGCCGAGCGGCACGTCGGCGGCGGCGCGGGCCAGCCGCAGCGCCTGGATGTAGTACCGCTGCGCCGCCTCCTGCTGACCGGTGTCGAAGGCCATCCACCCGGCGAGCCGGGTGAGTTCGGCGGTCGCGCCGAACAGCGCGCGGCCCACGTCGTCGCTGTACGAGCCGAGCAGCAGCGGCGCCGCCTCGACCCGCAGGCACTCCGGCACCATGCCCGAACGCCAGTCGCCGCCCCCGTACTTGGAGTCCCAGCGGCGGGCGTCCTCGGCGGCCTCGCGGAGCTTGGAGACATCGTTGTGCCCCACGTGATTCATCCCCGGCGCGGGCGCGTCACGGGCCACGGTGGCGTCCGCGGGGGTGATCAACCAGCGCGAGGCGGGGGTCACGTAAGCGCTCACTGCGAAAGATCCGGCCAAGCTCTGCCAGATGCCCCCGCCGCCCGGGCCGCGCCGTCCGGCGAGATCCAACCGCCAGAGATCGGTGGCCGATTTCACCGCCTCGCCGACGTCCCTGGGGAAGGCAAGACCGACCTCCGGCGCCGGGTCGGCGTCGGCCAGACCGATCTCGTGCAGCGGCACGGGACGGCCCAGCTTGGCGCCTATCGCCGCCGCGATCAGATGCGGCGCCGCGCCCTGCGGGACCATGCCCTTGGCCACCCACCGGGCGACCGACGTCTTGTCATAACGCAGCGTCAGACCACGTTGCGCACCAAGGTCGTTGACCCTGCGGGCGAGTCCGGCGTTGCTGATGCCGGCCGCGGCGAGAAGGGTGCCGAGCTTCTCGTTCGGCCCGCGGTGTTCTCTGTTCACTGCGGTTCACCTCGTGATGCCGCTGGGGGCAGGCCGGCCGGCCTGGTCTTGTCGTGGGGTGCGGGGGTCGCCCTCCCCTGGAGTCCGATTCAGCCACCGCGGTGACCGCTGCACGGCCGGTGCGGCGCATGCGCCGGACACCCGAGCCGCGCGTACGTGTGCGAACCGGGTACACCCAGCGTAGTTCGCCGCATCCCGACCGTTAAGAGTCTCGTCCCGGATGGCGAGATTCCTGCCCCTTACTCGCCACGGACGCACAGGCGACTCATCGGTGCGGTGGACCGTGCTCCCGGAATATGTGGCCGTGCGCCCGGCCGTGCGCTCTGTGCCGTCACGGGCCGCGGCGCTTGCATGGGGACCGTGGGTCGGCCCGCGGCCCCGGCAGGCGGCTATGGCGGTGGCACGGCGGGCCAGGGGGTTCCGTTGCCACAATCCCCGCGGGCGGCGGACCGGCCCGGGAGGCGCCTGTGGGCCCTCCCGGGCCGTGGACCTCGCCCTGCGCCGACGCCCTGCCACGGCGGCGGGCCCGCGCCCCGTATCCCGACGGCTCCGGGAGGTGCTCCACCGGCGGTCCACATCTGCTCCACACCTCCTCCACGATCACGTCCGTGCTCCGCTTCCGTGCCCCGCCACTGCCTCCGCGCGGCCGGAAAGAGTCTTGAGCGTCCCGCCCTCCGACCTCGAACCGGCCCCGAATCGTCCTCGGCCGGTCCCCGTCACCGGACTTGGTGACCGGCATATCAACTGCGGCATGTGCCGCGGACTTTGGCGCGAATCAGACGTTTCGGCCGATGCGCGTTCCCCGCTCGCCCCGCGGCTGCCTCCCGCGTGCGACCCGGCGCTCCTTGGTGCACCCATGCGCCGCTTTGCGCGCTCTCACGTGGCAGCATGGTCTTTCGGACTTCAGACGTGGCAGCGCGGCGGTGCGGCAGTGGGGCGGTCCCCCCGGCGCACCGGCTGTCCACAGCCTGTGGAGGCGGCGATGCGGTGGTTGGTGGGGTGGAGCAGTGCCACCGCGGGTCCCGTTACCGATGTCCGCGCCGGCTCGCGTCCTGGCATGGGCCCGGGTGCGCGCGGCCGTACGCCGCTGCCCGTCGGTGCCCAACTCCTGTGGGCCGAGCCCGATCCGCTGTGGGTGGTCGGTGACTGGCGCCCCGACGAGATCCGCGTCGTGCACGCCGACGCGGGCGGCGGGACGTACGCGTACGGCGGCGGCAACGGGGCGGCGGCGTACGGGAACGGCTCCGGAACTCATGGCAACGGCGCGGCGTACGGCGACGGTTACGGCTACCGCGGGGGCCAGAACGGCGCCTCGTCCAACGGGCACGGCCCGGGCCCCGGACCGTACGGCGGCGCCCCGCACAGCATCGCGCGGCTCGCGATCGTCGGCCGCTGCGGCGCCAGCGACTCCGAGCTGCGGCTCGGCCTGGTCGCCGCCCGCGGCGGCGCGCTGCGCCATCTGACGGCCTGGTCCGGCAGTTACACCGCCGTCCTCCAACTCGGCCGCCGCATCACCGTGTTGGGCGACCTCGCCGGCGCCCGGCCGGTCTTCCACACCCGCTGGTCCGGCGGCACCGCGTACGCCACCGCCGCGCTCCCGCTCGCCGACCTCATCGAGGCCGGGCTCGACGTCACCCACCTCGCCGCCCTGCTCGCCTGCCCCGACTCGCCCGAGGCGCTCGGCGACGGCACCCCGTACCTCGGCGTGCGCCGCGTGCCGCCCGGTCACGCGCTCATCCTGCGCGACGGCGTTCCCGACGTCAGCGGCTACGAACCCACCGCCTCGCTCGCCGTCGGCCACCAGCCCACCAGCACCGCCGACGCCGCCGCCGCGATCGACGGCATACGGGACGCGCTCGTCGACGCCGTCCGCGCCCGGCTCGACCAGGCGCGTTTCGTCCCCGACCCCACCGGCGAGGGCGACGGCGTCGCGCCCGGCATCGGCGCCGACCTGTCCGGCGGCAGCGCCTCCGCCACCCTCGCGCTGCTCGCCGCCGGACTCCCCGGCAACCCCGGGCTGCTGCCCGGCGCCCCCGGCTCGCTCGCCGGCGAACGGCTGCTCGCCGTCACCTTCAACGACCTCGCCGCCGGCGGATTCCGGGACCGCGACGCCGAGTTGGAGAGGGCCCGGGCCATGGGCGGCGACCCCCGGCTGCGGCACGTCGTCGTACCGGGCGGCGCCGAGGCGCTCCCGTACGCCGACCTCGCCGGCGGCCCGCTCACCGACGAGCCGGGCCCGTCCCTCATCGACGCCGAACGCAACCGGCGCAGGCTCGCCGCGGGCGGCGCCGACCACCTCATCGGCTTCGGCGCCCGGCAGGTCCTTGACGCGCATCCCGCGCGGCTCGCCGACCTGTTGATGGACCGGCGGCGCCGCCACCTCGTCCGGCCCGTCGCCGCGCTCACCCGCGCGGACGGGGCCGCCGGGGGACACCCCGCGCTCGTCCCCTTCACCGTGCCCGTCACCGTCTACCGGGCCGCCCGGCGGCTCGCCCGCACCCCGTACCAGCAGGGCGTGGAGGACGCGGCGGCGCGGCTGCTGCGGCGGGACTTCGGGGGTTCCGGGTCTTCCGGCGGCTCAGGGGGCGGCGGGCCGCTCGGCGCGTCGCTGGCCGCCATGACCTGGGTGCGGCCCGGGCCCGCCGCCCGCTGGCTCACCGGTGAGGCGCTCGCCGAGGTGTCGGTGCGGCTCCAGGACGCGGCGCGGCGGCCCTGGCCCATGGACCGGCCAGGCGAGCGGCGCGCCCGCGCCGCCCTCGCCCGGCAGGCCGCCGACTTCCGCACCTTCGAACAGGCCGCGGCCGTCCCCAGCCAGCGGCTGCACGCGCCCTTCCTCGACAACCAGGTCGTCCGCGCCTGCCTCGCCCTCCCCGGCGCCCTGCGCGTCCGGCCCACCGCCCGCGCGGACGTCCTGCGCGAGGTCCTGGAGGGCGCCGGCGTACGGGAGTTGCCCGCCGGCTGGGGCAGCGGCTCGCCCGGCGCCTCGGTGGCGGCGGCGCGCACCGGGCTGCGGGCCTCGCTCGACGACGTCCTCGACCTCTTCGAGGCGCCGCTGCTGGCCGACGCGGGGCTGGTCGACGCGAGGATGGTACGGGGAGTGCTGGCCGCCGCCGCGGACGGTGGCGGCTCCGCGGCCGACCTCGACGGGGTCGGCGAACTCGTCGCCACCGAGGTGTGGTTGCGGCGGCTGCTGGCGCGGCGCGGGTCGTGCTGGTGGACCGGAGCGGAGGACGCGGCGGAGCCGCGGGCGGTGGCGGGGGGCGTTCAGCGGCTTTCGCTGTGACTCGGGCGCGGGCTGTGCGGGTGCCGGGTGCCGTGTTCCGTGTTCCGTGTTCCGTGTGCCGGTGCGGGGGTCGGGGTGCGGGTGCTCCGGGAGAGGGGGTCGAAATCGGTATATTTACGGCGCTTCTGGTTCTTCCGTAACGGTGCCCTCTTCCCCGCCACAAATATCCGGCATCATTTCGACCCCCTCTCCCTGCGCCCCCGCCCCCCTCCTGCCGTCCTGGGTCTGCGGGAAGTCTGTGGAACCGACCGCCGTCGACGTATTGTTCCCGCCCACCCGTCCCCGGTACGGGTAGCGAAGACGACCGTTCGCCGCCGATGTACCTGGAGGGGCCGGGTCGGGGTGTCCCCGCAGATTTGCGTGCAGACACATGGGTGCCGAATACGTACGAAGGGCTCCGCACGCAGCTCGAGGAGACACCCCGGCCCGGCACCGACCCCCGACGACAAGGGCAAGCGCACCCCGGGAGCCAGGGAAAGCAGGACTTGTCAGTGGCGTACCGCAGAATGGGCGGTGGTAGAGGACGAACGCGAGCGGGACCGGAAAGGAGGGCGCGCGATGCCGGTGTGGGACGACGTGGTCGGCCAGGAACGAGTGGTCACCGAGTTGCGAGGAGCCGCGGCCGACGCCGACGCCCAGGTCACGGCCCACGACGAGGGCCACCCCCCGCCCCCCACCTCCCGCATGACCCACGCCTGGCTCTTCACCGGCCCCCCCGGCTCCGGCCGCTCCACCGCCGCCCGCGCCTTCGCCGCCGCCCTCCAATGCGTCAGCCCCGACCGCGCCCTCGGCGGCGAACCCGGCTGCGGCTTCTGCGACGGCTGCCACACCACCACCATCGGCACCCACGCCGACGTGGAATTCGTCCGCACCGACCTCCTCTCGATCGGCGTCAAGGAAACCCGCGACCTGGTGCGCCGCGCCGCGATGTCCCCGGCCGGCGGCCGCTGGCAGGTCATCGTGATGGAGGACGCGGACCGCCTCACCGAAGGCGCGGGCAATGTGCTGCTCAAGGCCGTCGAGGAACCCGCACCCCGTACGGTGTGGCTGCTGTGCGCCCCGTCCGTGGAGGACGCGCTGCCGACGATCCGCTCGCGGTGCCGGCTGCTGAGCCTGCGCACACCTTCCGCGGAGGCCGTCGCGGACGTACTGATGCGGCGCGACGGCATCGAGCCCGAGCTGGCGGCGCAGGTCGCGCGGGCGACACAGGGCCACATAGGGCGTGCCCGGCGGCTGGCGACGGACGAGGCCGCGCGCAAGCGCCGCGCCGCAGTGCTGCGGGTGCCGCTGCGGGTGGCGGACATCGGCGGGTGCCTGCGCGCGGCGCAGGAGTTGGTGGACGCGGCGCAGGAGGACGCGAAGGCCGTCGCGGAGGAGGTCGACAGCAAGGAGACGGAGGAGATGCGGGCGGCGCTCGGCGCCGCGGCGGGCGCGGGCAGCAGGATGCCGCGCGGCACGGCGGGCGTGATGAAGGAACTGGCGGACCGCCAGAAGCGCCGCTCGACGCGTACCCAGCGCGACACGCTGGACCTCGCCCTCACCGACCTCGCCGGCTTCTACCGCGACGTGCTGTCGCTCCAGCTCGGCTCGCCGTCCGGCATCGCGAACGTCGAGGTGCGCGAGGGCATCGAGCAGATCGCCGGCGCCTCCCGCCCGGAGCAGAGCCTGCGCCGGATCGAGGCGGTGCTCGCCTGCCGCGAGGCACTGGACCGCAATGTCGCGCCGCTGCTGGCGGTGGAGGCCCTGACCCTTGCCCTCCGGGCGGGATAGACCCCGCCCGGACCGCCGCCGGAAGTGCCCACATAGAGATTGCGGAATCGGGCCGTCCCTCCCGGCGAGAGCGTCGGCCGCGGGGGCGGCCGTCCCCACGTGGGGCGAACCACCCGCCCGGAGCCCCACCCCTTGGTGCCTTCGGGTGATCGCGCGCCCCGCCGCGTTACGGCTCCCGCCCCGTGGCCCACCGCCGTTGCAAGGTGCAGACAGCGTTCCCGCACCCCGCCGCCGTACGGACGGACCCGGCACCGACCCCCGGTACCGGCCCGGAACAAGGGACTCCCGCCCACCGGGCGCCCCCGGACGACCTCCGGACGATGTCCGGAGCCCCGGACCCGACCGTACGGACGACCCCGGCACCGTCCCCACCCCACCACCCCCCGCGGGAAGCGCGCCGCACCCGTACCCCGGAGGGTTCCCGCCGTGGCCGACGACGCCGTCCCGACCGCCGTTCTGTCCGTGCTCCTGCTCGCGGCGCTCGCCGCGACCGCGCTGCTGGCGCACCGCGCCCTGCGGCACTGGTGGGCCGAGCGGGCGGGGCGCCCGTACGAGCTGCCGGCGGACCGGCTCGGCACCGCGCTGCGGGCCGGAGCGGCGGGGGCGGCGGCGCTGGCCGCCGTCGGCCTGGCCGTACCGCTGCTGACCGGCCACGACGCGGACCGCGCGCCCGAGGGCCGGGCCGCCGCGGCCCCGAGCGCGCCGCCGCCCGCGCCGCGCCGCACCCCGGCGCCGGCCCCGCCCCCGCCGGAGATGCGGACGGTCGGTCACCCGGCCGGCGGCACGCTGATGGAATTGCGGGACGGTGTACGGGTGTGGCTGCCGCCGCGTTACGACTCGCCGGGCGCGGCGGACCTCGCGTACCCGGCCGTGGTGGCCCAACTCCCCGACAGCGCGAGCGAGAGCGCCGCCGCGTACGAGGGCTTCGCCGTCCAGGCGAAACGCGGCCTGGCGGATCCGTTCGTGCTGGTGCTGCCGCCCGGCTGCGGCGGCCGGCAGCCGCAGAAACCTCAGCAGCCCCAGGCCCCGGAGGCCGCCCTGACCGCGGCGGCCCGCCACTTCCGGCTGCTGCCCGCGACCGGCGCCCACGCCGTGATCGGCGCCGGCACGCAGGCACCCTGCGCGGTGCACGACGCGCTGGCCCACCCGGACCGCTACCGCGCCGCCGCCGGAATCTCCGGCGTCTACCCGCCCCCCGCGCCCGCCGCGGGCCCGCACGCGTCGCTGCTGCTGGCGTCCACGACGGGCGAACAGGCCCCGCGCGCCTCGGCGTTGCGGCTGCGTACGACGCTGCGCGCGCACGGCGACCAGGTACGGATCATCGACGGCGTACGGTCGCGGCGCGAGCTGTACGCGCTGGTGGCGACGTATCTGACGGAGAAGCTGGACGGCCCGAGCCGTACGGGGACGGCGGGTACGAAGCCGGCGGCGGCCCGCACCCGATAGGACCCCGCACAAGCCGTCAGCGCAGCTCTCCGCACAGCCCTCCCCGTAAGCCCCCCACAACCCTGCGAGTCACTCATTAGGGGACAGCCGTACCCGGCGCCCCCGCCCACCGGCAGATACGCTCGCAAACACCCGACGGGAGGACCCGAGCCGCCGATGCACCCCAAGCGCCTGCTCCGCATCCCGGCCACCGTGATCGCGGTGACCGGCCTGCTGCTGTCCGCATGCACCTCCGAGGGCGGCGGGCACAAGGCCGCCGCGTCCTCGCCGGTGCCCGCGACGACCTCGCTCAAGCCGCTGCCGTCGGGTAGTCCCGCGGACCTGGCGCCGTACTACGGGCAGAAGCTGTCCTGGCACGACTGCGGTGTGCCCGGCTTCCAGTGCTCGACCATGAAGGTCCCGCTGGACTACGCGCACCCCGTCCCCGCCGACGACCTCAAGCTTGCCGTCGCGCGCAAGAAGGCCGCGGGCCCCGGCAAGCGGCTCGGGTCGCTGCTGGTCAACCCGGGCGGGCCCGGCGGCTCGGCGATCGACTATCTGCAGTACGCGGCGCTCGGCTACCCCGCGCCGGTGACGTCGCGGTACGACATGGCGGCCGTCGACCCGCGCGGTGTGGCCCGCAGCGAGCCCGTGGAGTGCCTGTCCGACCAGCAGATGGACGCGTACACCTCCGTCGACACCACCCCCGACGACAAGGCCGAGATCACCAAGCTCACCACCGCCGACCGCGACTTCGCCAAGGGCTGCGAGCAGCGGTCCGCGAAGATCCTCGGGCATGTCTCGACCGTCGACTCGGCCCGTGACATGGATGTGCTGCGGGCGCTGCTCGGCGACCAGAAGCTGACGTACGTCGGAAAGTCGTACGGCACCTTCCTCGGCGCGACCTACGCCGGCCTCTTCCCGCAGCGCGTCGGCCGCCTCGTGCTCGACGGCGCGATGGACCCGTCCGTCGGGGCGCTGGAGAGCAGCCGCGCGCAGGCGGGCGGCTTCGAGACCGCGTTCAAGGCGTTCGCCGAGGACTGCGTCAAGCGCTCCGACTGCCCGCTGGGCACCACCTCGTACGCCGACGCGGGCAAGCGCCTGGACGGCCTCTTCTCCTCGCTGGACGCCACACCGCTCTCCACCGGCACCAAGCGCCCCCTCACCGAGGCGCTCGGCACCACAGGGGTGATCGCCGCGATGTACGACGAGGGCGCGTGGTCGTCCCTGCGCACCGCGCTGACCAGCGCCTTCAAGGGTGACGGCGGCCCGCTGCTCCAGCTCTCGGACAGCTATTACGAGCGGGACGACAAGGGCAAGTACAGCAATCTGATGTACGCCAACTCCGCCGTCAACTGCCTCGACCTGCCCCCGGCCCTGTCCTCCCCGGCCGACGTCGAACGCGCCCTGCCCGCCTTCCGCGCCGCCTCCCCGCACTTCGGTACGACCCTGGCCTGGTCCTCCCTGATCTGCGGCTACTGGCCGCTGCCCGCCACCGGCCACGCCCAGCGCATCGAGGCCAAGGGCGCCGCCCCGATCCTGGTCGTCGGCACCATCCGCGACCCGGCGACCCCGTACGCCTGGGCCGTCTCCCTCGCCGACCAGCTCTCCTCCGGCCACCTCCTCACCTACGACGGCGACGGCCACACCGCCTACGCCCGCGGCTCCGACTGCATCGACACCGCCGTCAACGCCTACCTCCTCCAGGGCAAGGTCCCCCCGAAGGACCAGAAGTGCACCTGACCCCCTGACCTGCACCCCCCATGATCCCCACCTGGTCCTGACCACCCCCCACAACCCTGTAGACTTTCCCCCGCTGCGCCTGCCACCCTGGCACCCACGCGCGCAGCGCGCCGCCTTAGCTCAGTTGGCCAGAGCAACGCACTCGTAATGCGTAGGTCTCGGGTTCGAATCCCGAAGGCGGCTCGGCTTGGAGCCCGGTTCGGACATTGTCCGGACCGGGCTTTCTTGTTTTGAAGATCCTTGGAATTTCGGGTTGATCGGCACGTATTGCCTGTGCATTCCCATGCGCAGACATCCGATTTCGAGAACACGGCCGTCTCTGATCCATCGAGCGCGAAGACGGCCGGGCCGATCTCGCCTCTGCCGACTACCGAGCAGCATGGGGCGCCGGCCCGGGCGTCCGAGGAAAAATGCCGGACCGGCGCTTCGAAGGGCGTTCGAGAAAGGATGGTGGTGGGTCAGAGGAGGGTGTTGTAGGCCTGCCAGCCGTCGCTGATTTTGGTGCGGGGTTTGAAGGGGGCTTGGGGGTTGCCGGTGCCTTCGTAGTACCAGAGGCCGGTGGGGTCGGTGGCGAGGAGGTCGTTGTGGCCGTCGCCGTGGAGGTCGCCGACGCCGAGGAGGTGGGTGTAGGTGTTCCAGCCGGGGCCGATCGGGGTGCGGCGGGCGTACGGGGCGGCGGTCTTGCCGGTGCCGGCGTAGAGCCAGAGTTCGCCGGTGG
>NZ_FONG01000045.1 GCF_900112845.1 Actinacidiphila alni | reverse complement strand
CCCGCGGAGCGGGTACCACATCGCTGCGCGATGTGCAAACGAAACGCTTCGCTTCGCTCAGCTTGACCGCGCTTCGCGCGGTCTGGCCGGCTTCGCCGGCCTCAGCCCTTTCGCTCCGCTTCAGGGTTGAGGCTTCGTCAAGACAGCCGCTGCGCGGCTGTCTTGACGAAGCCAGCCCCTCGCTTCGCTCGAGGCACGCGGTGTGCTCCGCACTCCGCGATGGGCTGGCTAGAGGGGGGTCTTCTTTGGGTGACCTGTCAGGGGGGCGTGGGGTGGGTCGAATTCCCGGGATCGGTGCGGGCGCGGCCGATGCGGCGCGTTGTTTGCGTGGTCTCTGTTCTCGGCGGTTTCCGGTGGGGCTCCCCTGTCGTCGATTGGGTCCGGGGTCTTGGATCAGTGTGGCTGGTTCGTATGGAGAGAGAAGTGCGTCAAAATTTGTCTGCGCTAGGGTCTGGAATAAGAGGTGAGTCCCTTGACGTATCGGTCGGGGGTTCTTGTCGAGTTGGTATGAGGGAGCGTCACGATCATGGCGGCGGTAGTCGGGAGTGCGGTCGTGGGGATGGAGCCGCTTCCGCATCAGGTCGAGGCGTCCGATGCGGCGGTGCGAAAGCTTGAGCTGCGGCCTGGTCGGAGGATGCCTGCTCGGGGTCTGCGGACCCAGGTCATCGCGGCGACCGGGTCGGGTAAGACGTTCATGGGTGTTCTGACGGCGCGGAAGTTGCGGGCGGGTCGGGTTCTGGTGCTGGTGCCGACTTTGGATCTGCTGGTGCAGACGGCTGACGCGTGGCGGGCTGGTGGGCGTACGGGGCTGTTCTACGGGGTGTGCTCGCTGCGGGCGGAGGAGGCACCGGGGCTGGCGGCGTGCACGACGGATGTGGAGGAGCTGGTGGCGTGGACGCGGGGGCTGGAGCAGGTGACGGTGTTCGCCACGTATGCCTCGGTGGGGCTCGGTACGCTCCAGCGGGCGCATGAGGCGCGGCTTTCGTCCTGGTCGCTGGTGGTGGTCGACGAGGCGCACCGGACCAGTGGGAGGGGCGGTAAGCCGTGGGCGGCGGTCCATGACAATGTGCGGATTCCGGCTGACCGGCGGTTGTACATGACGGCGACGCCGCGTGTGTGGGAGGTGCCGGAGGGCGGGGAGGGGGGAAGCGGTGCGTCGGTGCTGGTGGCGAGTATGGATGACGATCCGGACGGTCTGTTCGGTGAGGTGGCGTACCGGCTGACGCTGTCGCAGGCCCGGGATATGGGGCTGGTGGCGGCGTATCAGGTGGTGTGCGTGGATGTCGCCGATCCCGGGCTGGGGGCGGCCGTGCTGCTGGGGGTGCAGGCCCGGTCGGACCGTGTGCGCGGGGCGCGGCTGGCGGCGTTGCAGACCGCTGCGGTGAGGGTCGCGGCCGAGCGGGGGCTGCGCAGGATGCTGACGTTCCATTACCGGACCAGTGAGGCCGAAGCGATGGCGGCCGGGGTGCCGGCGGTGGTGCGGCGGTTGTGGGAGGACGATCCGCAGGGGGGCCTTGATCCGGGCCGGGTGTGGGCGTCGTGGCTGTGCGGGGAGCACACGGCCACGCACCGCAGGACGATGCTGGCCGCGTTCGCGGACCCGGTCGGCGGACGGCACGGCGGCGGGGGTGGCGGGCTGGTGCCGATGCGGTTGAGGCTGCTCAGCTCGGTACGGATCCTCGGGGAGGGCGTCGACACGCCGGGGTGCGATTCGGTGTTCTTCGGGGACGTACGCGGGTCGGCCGTCGACATCCTGCAGATCGTCGGCCGGGCGCTGCGCATGAAGCCGGGCGAGGGCAAGGTCGCCAGTCTGGTGGTGCCGGTCTTCCTCGCTCCCGGTGAGGACCCCGACGCCATGCTCACGTCCCGGGGCTACAACGCCCTGGCCAAAGTGCTCGCCGCGCTGCGCGGCCACGACGCCGACACCGTCGAGGCCCTGGCACAGCAGCAGGCGCCCAGCCGGAGCCGGAAACAGCCCGCCGCAACCGGCGCGGACGGCGCTGGGGACGGGGACGCGGACGGGGAGGGGGGCCTGTCGGCTCCGGCACGGAATCTCCTGTGCTTCTCCACGCCCCGGGACCCGGCGGTGCTGGCGCAGTTCATCAGGCTCCGCGTTCTGCGCCCCGAGAACACGCACTGGCGTCAGGGCATCCAGGCCGCCACCCGGTACGCCAAGGACCACGGCGGCCTGAAAGTCCCCTACGCGTTCACCACGCCACAGGGCTGGGACCCGGCGGGTTTCCCGCTGGGGACGTGGATCGCGGACCGGCGCAGGCTCTACAACGCCGGTCAGATGAAACCTGCACGCGCCCAGGAGCTCCAAGACCTCGGCATGATCTGGTCGCATTGGGACACCGCCTTCGCCGAAGGGCTGTCCGCGGCACGGGCATGGGCCGCGGAACACGGGCATCTGCTGCCACCGGCCACCGCCGTCTGGAAGGGCTTCCCCGTCGGGGTGTGGATGAAGAACCAGCGCACTGCAGGCCGGAAGGCGATGCAGATCCAGGCACGCCGCCAGCAGGGCCTGCCGCCCGGCTCCGCCGCCGGGGCACTGACCGAGGAACGCCGCGACGCCCTGGAGGCGATCGACCCGAGCTGGTGCCCCGCCTGGCCGGTCGCCTGGCAGCGCTCCTACCGGCTGTGCCGGGGCCTGATCGAGAACGGCACCGCACCGCCCACCGCACCCGGACAGATGACCGTGCAGGGCGAAGATCTCGGAGCATGGGCACACACGCAGCGCCTGCACTGGGACCAGCTTCTGCCCGCACAACAGTGGATGCTCGAACACATGCTCCGGCTCCGCCCGGCGGAGCCGGACGAGCAGCCGACCGCGCCCCGTACACAGGCCGACAAGTGGGCCGTAAATATCCGGGCCGCCACACAGTTCCACACCCGCGAAGGCCACCTCCGCGTGCCCCGCAAGGCCGTCGAGCAGCTGACCGAGCCGGACGGGACCGTGACCGAGGTCCGGCTGGGCACCTTCCTCGACAACGCCCGCCGCCGAGCCGGCAATCTCACCCCTGAACGACGCGCGGAACTGACCGCGCTCGGCATGCGCTGGTAGACAAGCAGCACCCCAAGGTCCGGGCCCGCACTGTCCTGCCTGCTGCACGCCCGGCCGACGCCCGACGGGGTCGTCAGTACGTGCGACGGCAGCCCGAGCGGGACACGTCTCCCGGCCCCGGGCAGTGCAGTTCTCGTCGAGCAATTGACGACGGCCGTCTCAGCACCACCGGAGAGTTCGATGCTGAACCCTTCGCTCATGGTGGTGCTCCCGGGTGCCGGCGGCCGTAAAAGAACTGCGCGAGCCGCACACCACCGTGCTCCCGTTCCCGGCGCTGGGACAGACTCACCACACGCCGCCGGCCGCGTGCACAACGCCGCTCGCCGATACCGAACGACCGGCAGCGAAACAGACCGAACCCGGAATCCGGCTGCTGTCCTACGTCATCGCGGACAGTACCGTCACATCACCAGCAGCCGCATCAGTCCGCGCGGCAGCGGCGGAGCCCAGCACCACACCGGCCACCAGAGCAGTCGCCAGGAAAGCCGTGCGCATGTCCGGCACCTTCCTCCTCCACCGAACGAACCTCGCCGAACGTCCCCGAGCGACCGGCACCGTCCTGCCCCGGCCACCGCAGGCAAAGGCCACACACCAACAACCCGCAACCGGCAACCGGCCGGCCGGTCCTTACAGGTCCGGGCCCGTCGTGCCGGAAAGGCACGGACAACAGCCCGCCGCAGAACCGCGCACCGCACGGCAGACGGTCGGCGGTCGGCGGACAGCACGCAGGCCCCCTCTCCGAACACCAGCGATCAGCGCCACCGCCCCTGCACCGCCAACCCGCCGTACCCCGACCACAGAAACCAGGCCAACCCCACGCCCAGCCCGGCAGCCGCCGCGCCCCCCAGACGCACGAAGACATTCCAGCCAGCCGCAACGGCCTATCCCGGCGGCACCACACCCTTCCGGCGAGCGCCGGACGGGACGCCGTCAGCCGCAATAACGGGCCCCGAACCTCGGCGCCGGGGCACCGTCAGCCGTAGCAGCGGATCTCGAACACCGCGGGCGGGACGTCGCCGTGACAGGCGTGGAGTTCCAGCGCGAGGTCGTCGGTGGTCACCGGGGTGTCCAGGACGATCACGTTGCGGGTCTGGTGGTTGCCGCGGCGCTCGGTGATGACGCGGCCGGCGGCGCGGATCGTGTAGTCGCGGACGCAGAAGGGGACCGCGCGCTCGGGGTGGTCCCACAGGACCGATTCCATCGCGTGGTCGTGGTCGGTGTCGAAGGCCAGGTGGATGCGGGTGATCGTCCGGGGTTCGGGCCAGCGCAGGTGGAGGGTGGGGTGGGGGTCGTGGGGGGCGGCGGCCCAGGCGTTGGGGCGGTCGGTGGGGCGGGCGTGGCCGGTGTGCAGGGACGTGGCGGGCCAGGCGCGCAGTGGCGGGTCGATGGTCAGGGCGAGGTTGCGGCCGGCGGGGCGGCGTTCGGGGGTCCAGAACTCCACGCGGGGGCGGCCGACGGCGGGGTCGGCGTCCTGGGCGGAGGCGTTGCGTACCGCCAGCAGCCCCGTCACGCGGGCCGACGTGGTGCGGACCGCCACGTGGTCGTTGCGCAGGGCGGTGAGGAAGACGTACCGGGGGTGGTCCAGCACCGCGTCTGCGTCGATCTTGACCGGCTGTCCCTGGCCCGGGGCGAGTGCGATGTCCCGGGCGGCAAGAACCGTGTCGGGGGTGTAGTCGCCGGGGCCGCTGCCGGTACGGATCTCCACCCGGAGTGTGGTGGGGGCGGTCACGTCCACGGTCAGGGTGAACTGCGGTATCCGGCCTGCGGGCAGGGGCAGCAGCTGGGCGCGGGAGAAGTCCAGCGGCACCGGCGGGCCGTCGGCGGGCAGGACCGCCGCCTCCAGCTCGCTGGAGGCGTCCGGTTCCGCCTCCGCGGTCAGGTCGTCGGGGTCCTCCAGCGGCACACCGGGGATGTGCTGGCCGGTGCGCAGCAGGTCACGCTGCAGCGCCCGCATCCGGCCGGGCTCGGTCAGGTCGGCCGGGGCCAGGCCGTCGCGTGCGCACACCGCCGCTGCCAGGCCCGCCGCCTGCCCGGCCTGGGCGCACGTGGCCATCACCCGGGTGGAGGCGAACGCCACGTGCGAGACGCTGATGATCCGGCCCGCCAGGAGCAGGTTCGGCACGTCGCGGCTGACCAGGCACCGGTAGGGGATCTGGTAGACGCCGCGGGCGTGGATGTGGTTGCTGCCCGGGTGCTCGCTGAAGACCCCGTCGGCGGGGTGGAGGTCCAGTGACCAGCCTCCGGAGGCGATCGCGTCGGGGTGGGTGTGCCAGCCGACGATGTCCTGCTGGCGGAGCATGTACAGGCCCTCGAAGCGGCGGGATTCGCGTT
>NZ_FONG01000031.1 GCF_900112845.1 Actinacidiphila alni | reverse complement strand
GACGATCGTGGAGTCGACCGCGACGACCCAGTCGAGGTCGCCTTCGGTGTCGGCCTGGGCCAGCAGTGCGGTGAAGACCTTCTCCCAGGTCCCGTCCGCGGCCCACATCCGCAGCCGGTTGTGAGCGCCCTTCCACGATCCGAAGTGCTCGGGCAGATCCATCCATGGCGTCCCGGTGCGGTACTTGAACGCGATCGCGTCGATCACCTGCCGGTGATCCCGCCACCGCCCACCCCGCCGAGGCGTCCGATCAGGCAGCAACGGCTCAATCCGCGCCCACTGCGCATCAGTCAACGACACACCCAGACCAACGATCCGATGATCTGAAAGAAACGCCCTAGGGGGGAGGGGTCAAAGACCGTATGGGTGCCCCCGAGATCCGGTGCCCCATGGGTACCCATGTCGCCCCGGGTCACCCATGGGCACCCCTGGTTGGGCACCGGAGCCCCCGGGTGCCGAATCTGGTCGTTGACCTCTCACCCCTGTGGTGGGGAGGACGCCGACGGCGAGGAGGGGCCGGGTCGGGGTGTCCCCGCAGATTTGCGTGCAGACACATGGGTGCCGAATACGTACGAAGGGTTCCGCACGCAGCTCGAGGAGACACCCCGGCCCGGCACCGACCCCCGCACAGGCGGCACCGGAACCCGCCAACGCACCCGCACGGGAGGGCGGGCGGGCAAAAACGGCAGGAACTACGCGGTGAGCATGGCGCGGATGCGGGAAGAGCGGACATGCCCCAGCAAGGACAGAGCGCGCGAGCGCGCCGCCTCCGCCTCGTCGAGGCGTCCCGACGCGGCCAGGTTGAGGGCGAGTTCGGCCTCGTAGAGAGCGATGTTGCGGGTGAAGTGCGGGTCCTGGAGGCGGACCGCCTCCCGCGCGGCGTCCGCCGCGCGGGAGTGGGCGCCGAGGGCGGACCAGGCCTGGGCGGCGAGCCCGGACAGTTCGGCCTCGCCGAAGAAGGTCATCCAGGCGGGGTCGGCCTCGTGGGGCCCGGCGGCGAAGAGCGAATGGGCGCGGGCCAGGGCGAGTTCGCAGCCGCGCCGGTCGCCGAGCCCGGCCCGGCCCCCGGCCTCGCGCAGCGCCAGCAGCGACAGCAGACGCGGCGAACCGGCGAACCGGGCGAGGAGTTGGGCGGCCTCGGCGGCGCGCACCGCCTCGCGGGGGCGCCCGGCGTCGCGGGCGAGGAAAGCGGTGTTGCAGAAGGCGTGCGCTTCGAGGGCGGCGTCCCCGGCGACCCGGGCGGTGGCCAGCGCCTCGGCGTAGTAGGAGCGGGCCTCGGTGAGCCGCCCGGAGTCATGGGCCAACCAGCCGACGGAGATGGCCAGTTCGCCGGCGCCGGAGGCGAGGCCGGCGGCGACGGCCGGCCCGTGGCTGCTCTCGTCGAGCAGCCGGTAGGCGCCGCGCAGGGTGTCCCCGGCGTCGGCGTAGAGGCCGTCGGCGCCGTGCCGGTCGTCGGCCAGCCGGATCTGCCGTACGGCCTCGTGGACGGCGCGCACCTCGGCGGAACCGGCGCGGCGGCCGGTCCTGCCGCGGTCCCGGCCGCCCTGCGCGGGCACCAGCGTGCTGGCCAGGGCGACGGTGCCGCCGGTCATGAACGCGCGACGCAGCACGTCGCTCTCCTCGTACGTGGGATCGGACGGGCCGGGGTCGGGGGAGCGGCGGCGGCCCCGTACCGTCCGCCGCGGTGCGAAGCCCAGTTCCGCGGAGCCGAGCCCGGGGAACATGTGGTGGAAGACGCGCTGGTAGGCGTAGTTGGGGCAGCGGATCTCGCCGGACTCCAGGCGCCCGATGTAGCGGGCGTCGCAGCTCACGTGCTCGCCGATCTCGCGGGCGGCCCGCCGTACGGCGGCGGCGAATTCACCCGGCGACCGGTCGCCTCGCAACTGCCGGAAGGCGGTGTTGGGCGCGTAGGCGGTGGAGGGGGCCGCGGCGGCGCGCGGCGATGCGGGGCGCGGCGAAGCGGGGGACGGCGTCATGACGGACTCCCGGACGGACGGTGCCGCTCGGCGGCGGGCACGACCGTACCCGTGACCGGGCCCCCGGAAGCACCCGATTTGGCGACAAACGGGATATCTCACGCGCTATCCGCCATGAAACGCCACCCCTTACGGCGTCATTCACGCGTAGCCGTTGACGCCGGGGCGCGTTGATATCGGTGTGGTGCCGATCCCATCGTCAGCGTGAGGAGAGTTGCCTTGTTGGACACCAGCGGGTCACACACGTCGGGTCCGAGGACGGAGAGCAGCGAGCTGCCGCCACCGTGCGATCTGGTGACGGTGCCGGCCAGGCAGGGACTCGAAGCCGTCGACATCCTGCGGCTGAGCAGCGGCGTCGGCCCCGTCCTGCACGACAACGCGGGCGACAGCCTCGGTTTCCTCGTCCCGCCCGGCACCGCCGACTGCTGGGACGTGCCCGGCAGCTCCTGCACCAGCACCGACGGCCGCGGCCTGGTCCTGGGCGACGAGCCGCCCGTGGAGGACACCGGCTGGCTGGTGCCGCCGCACACCGACACCGCCGTCACCGACCCGGCCGTGCTGCGGGCCGCCCTCGGCATGGCGGCCCGCACCATCGAGCTGGCCGACGGCTTCCGCCCCGCCGACCACCGCCGCCCGTAGCGGGGCCCGACCGGCGGGCCCGGTGCCGTCCCGGATAATCGGGGCATGGCAGGCAAGCGGCAGGGCGGCAGGGCGCGCACCCCGGACACGGTCGAGGCACCGGTGGACGGCGGGCTCGCCACGCTCGTGCCCGACCGGGAGCGGCCCGACGCCTGGACGCTGCTCATCGACGGCGCACCCCAGTCCCACGTCGACCTCGCCGACCCCGCGCACCTGGACTTCTCCTACCAGCGCAGGCTCGGCCACCTGATCGACCTGGCCGCGCCGCCCGGCCGCCCGCTGCGGGTGCTGCACCTGGGCGGCGGCGCGCTGACGCTGGCCCGCTACACCGCGCACACCCGGCCGCGCTCCACCCAGCAGGTCGTGGAGCTGGACACCGCGCTGGTCGAACTGGTCCGCGCCCGGCTGCCGTGGGACCGCACCTGGCGGATCAAGGTCCGCGGCGGTGACGCCCGCGCGGGGCTGGCGAAACTGCCCGACGGCTGGGCGGATCTGGTGATCGCCGACGTCTTCGGCGGCGCCCGCACCCCCGCCCACCTCACCAGCGCCGAATTCCTCACCGAGGTGCGCCGTGTGCTGCGGCCCGGCGGCCACTACGCCGCCAATCTCGCCGACGGCGGCCGGCTGGACTTCCTGCGCGCCCAGATCGCCACCGTCCGGGCCGCCTTCGCCGAGGTCGCCCTGGCCGCCGATCCCGCCGTGCTGCGCGGCAAACGCTTCGGCAATCTCATCCTCTACGCCGCCGACCAGCCCCTGCCGGTCGCCGAACTCACCCGCCGCGTCGCCTCCGACCCCCACCCCGGCCGCGTCGACCACGGCCCGCCCCTCACCGCCTTCGCCGCCGGCGCCCCCATCACCACGGACGCCACCGCGGCCCCCTCCCCGGCCCCACCGGAATCCGTCTTCTGCTGACGCCCGTCCGGCGGATCACCACGACCCCCGTCCCCGGGGCCGAATCCCAGGCCGCGACGTATGGCGCCGGTCCACGGGCCGCCCGGTGCGGGCGCCGTAGGGGATCACCAGCCCCGCCGTATGCGGCCCGGCCGCAGGCCGGTGGGGGTGCACGTGGGCCGGAGGCCCCCGTCTCGTGAGCCGCGCGCGCAGCGCGCTAGTCCTCGAACGCCTGGACCGTGGGCGGGTGGCCGTTCCAGGTGCAGAAGACGGAGGAGGAGCCGCTGCCCGAGGTCTGGGTGAAGGTGACCCGGAGCCAGCCGTCCTGGGTCCAGACCTGCATCTTCCAGCCCGGATTGGGCGTCGCGGAGACCAGGGAGGCGGAGGCGGGCGCCAGATCGAGGGCGACGCGCCCGCCGTCGACGGTGTAGCTGTGCACATTGCCGGTGTCCCCGCTCGCCGAAGCGGTGGCCTTCGGGGTGCCCGGCGGGGTCTTCGGCGGGGTTTTCGCCGCGCCGCGGCCCGCGGTCGGCGGCGCCGTACGCGTACGGCCCGGCGTCGGTGTGCGGGCCGTCACCGTGGCCGGCGGCTTCGGGCGGTGCGTGGAGGAGGCGACCGGCGGCCCGTCCACGTCGGAGATGGGCAGCGCGCGCGGCGGGTCGTACGCCGTGCGCAGCACCGAATGCACACCGAACCACGACAGCGTCACGGCCGCCGCGGTGGCCAGCGCCCAGGCGCCGACATGGAACAGTCCTCTGTGCACGCGCGCCATACTGCCGCACCCGCGTGAACCACCGGTACACGCGTCCGATGCGCCCCGGTGTGCGCCCACCGATCCGGCCGCACACCGGTGTCTGTTCCCCCGGATGGGCTAGGTTGCGGCGCATGGCAAGTGTGCTCGTGGTCGAGGACGACCAGTTCGTGCGGTCCGCCCTCATCCGGCACCTCACGGAGGCGTCCCACACCGTCCGCAGTGTGGGTACGGCTCTGGAGGCGCTGCGGGAGGTCGCCCAGGTCGGCTTCGACGTCGTCATCCTGGATCTCGGCCTGCCCGACCTCGACGGGTCGGAGGCGCTGAAGATGCTGCGCGGCCTCAGCGACGTACCGGTGATCATCGCCACCGCGCGCGACGACGAGGCCGAGGTCGTACGGCTGCTCAACGCCGGGGCGGACGACTACCTGATCAAGCCGTTCTCCGTCGAGCACCTGTCGGCCCGGCTCTCCGCGGTGCTGCGCCGGGCCCGCAGCCGGTCCGCGGCACCCGCCGCCGACGCGCTGATCCACGTCGGCGGCCTGCACATCGACGTACGCCGCCGGCAGGCCGTCCTGGACGGCGCCGTGCTTGACCTGACCCGCCGCGAATTCGACCTGCTGGCCTTCCTCGCCGCCCGCCCCGGCGTCGTCGTCGCCCGCCGCGAACTGCTCGCCGAGGTCTGGCAGCAGTCGTACGGCGACGACCAGACCATCGACGTCCACCTGTCGTGGCTGCGCCGCAAGCTCGGCGAGACCGCCGCGAACCCGCGCTATCTGCACACCCTGCGCGGGGTGGGCGTCAAGCTCGAACCGCCGACCGCGGTGCCGCCGGCATGAGATGGGCGCTGATCAAGGTGAGCCTGGCGGTGACGGCGATGGTCGTCATCGCCTTCGCCGTGCCGCTCGGCCTGGTCGTGAAGGAACTGGCCCGCGACCGGGCGCTCACCAACGCCGAACGCCAGGCCGCCGCGATCGGCCCCGCCCTGGCCATCACCACCGACCGCGCCGAACTCCAGCGCGCCATCGCCAGCACCCAGGCCGGCGCCGAGTCGCGGATCGCGCTGCGCATCCCGGCCACCACCCAGTCCCCGGCCGTCGGCATCGGCACCCCGCACGCCACCGAGACCGCGCTGCACACGGCGTCCGCGTACGGCGAGGCCGCGACCGTACGGGTCCCCGGCGGATACGCGCTGCTCCAGCCGACCGCCGTCAGCTCCGGGACGGTCGCGGTGGTCGAGGTGTTCGTGCCGTACGGCGACATCAACCGCGGTGTCACCACCGCGTGGCTGGTGCTGGCCGGGGTCGGCCTCGGCCTGATCGTCGGTTCGGTGGCGATCGCGGACCGGCTCGGCACCCGCATGGTCCGGCCCGCGGCCCGACTGGCGGGCGCCGCCGAGCAGTTGGGCGAGGGCGACCTCGCGGTCCGGGTGCCGGAGGCCGGTCCGAGCGAACTGCGCTCGGCCGCCGCCGCGTTCAACTCCATGGCCGACCGTGTCGTCGAACTCCTCGCCAACGAAAGGGAGTTGGCTGCCGACCTGTCGCACCGGCTGCGCACCCCGCTGACCGTGCTGCGGCTCAACACCGCCTCCCTCGGCGAGGGCCCGGCCGCCGACCAGACGCGGGCGGCCGTCGCCCAACTGGAACGCGAGGTCGACCAGATCATCCGCGCCGCCCGCGCCCAGCGCGGCGACCGGGCGGGTACGGGCGCCGGCGGTGGCAGCGCCGCGGGCTGCGACGCGGCCGAGGTGATCCGGGAGCGGATGGCCTTCTGGTCCGCGCTCGCCGAGGACGAGGGCCGCGAGGTCCGCTCCGCGGGGGCCGACCGGCCGGCGTTGGTGCCGGTCGCGCGCGCCGACCTGGCCGCCGCGCTGGACGCCATGCTCGGCAACGTCTTCCGGCACACCCCCGAGGGCACCGCCTTCGCGGTGGACGTGCACCGCGGCGACGACGCCGTGATCGTGCTGGTCTCCGACGCGGGTCCCGGTCTCGCCGATCCGGACGCGGCGCTGCGCCGCGGTCACGGCGCGGGCGGCCAGGGCTCCACGGGGCTCGGCCTGGACATCGTGCGCCGGGTCGCCGAGTCGACCGGCGGTGACCTGGCCGTGGGCCGCAGCGTCCTCGGCGGCGCCGAGATCCGGCTGTGGCTCGCGCTGTCCCGCGACACCCCGCCGCCCTCGTCGTCCGGGCACCGCCGTGCCGCCCTCAAACGCCGGACGGGCTGATTCCGTATCCGGCGGGTTCGGCACCCAGGTCATGGCCTGGTCCGGCACCCATGTCATGGCCTGACCGGTCGCCGAACCACCGCGGTCCTGTCGCCGGCGTCACGTTTAACGCCTCCCTTTCGCTGCCTTAAGCGCGCCATAAGAACCGCCCCCACGCCCCGGACCAGGGCATTTGTCCGTTCCGCGGGCGCTAGCGTGCTGCCACCTCCCCCCGACACACAGAGGCAGGCACGAACATGGCATCAACGCACCGCCGTCGCCCCAGCCGGAAGGTCCAGCTCATAGGCGGACTGACCGCCGTCGCCGCCGTCGCCGGAGGCGCGTTCGCGCTGGCGGGGTCGGCGAGCGCCGCGCCGGTCGGGGCGGTGTACTCCAAGACCAGTGGATGGGACGGCGGTTACACCGGCCAGTACGCGATCACCAACTCCTCCGGCAGCGCGCTCACCGGCTGGACGCTGAAGTTCGACCTCCCGGCCGGGACCCGGATCAGCTCGCTGTGGAACGGCGAGTACAAGATGTCCGGCAGCACCGTGACGGTCACCGCCGCGAGCTGGAACACCACGGTCGCCCCGCACGCCACCATCGACGTCGGCTTCGTCGCGGCCTCCACCGGCAAGGCGGGCGACCCGGTCAACTGCCTGATCAACAACGCGAAGTGCTCGGTGTCCGACGGCCCGACCCCCACCCCGACGGGCCACCCGACGCAGACCGCGACCCCCACGCAGAAGCCCACCCAGAAGCCGACGCAGACCCCGACCCCCACCCAGAAGCCGACGCAGCAGCCCACGACGCCGCCGACCACCCCGCCCACCACCACCCCGGGCAGCGGCACCGGCACCTCGGGCGGCTTCAGCCCGTACGTCGACACCTCGCTGTACCCGGCGTACGACCTGGTGGGTGCGTCGAAGGCGAACGGCGTCAAGCAGTTCAACCTCGCCTTCGTGCTCTCCGGCGGCGGCTGCGTCCCCAAGTGGGGCGGCGTCTCGGACCTGGGCAGCGACGCGGTGGCCGCGCAGATCGGCGCGCTGCGGTCGGCCGGCGGCGACGTCCGGGTCTCCTTCGGCGGGGCCAACGGCACCGAACTTGCGGCGGCCTGCTCCTCGGCCTCCGACCTGGCGGCGGCGTACGGCAAGGTCGTCGACCAGTACAAGCTCACCAAGGTCGACTTCGACATCGAGGGCGGCGCGCTCGCCGACACCGCCGCCAACAACCGCCGCGCGCAGGCCATTTCACAGCTCCAGAAGAGCCACAGCGGCCTCGAGGTCTCCTACACGCTGCCCGCGATGCCGACCGGCCTCACCCAGGACGGCATCAATCTGCTGAGCGGCGCCAAGAGCAACGGCGTCGACATCCACGCCGTCAACATCATGGCGATGGACTACGGGGCCTCGTTCTCCGGCGACATGGGCCAGTACGCGATCGACGGCGCGACCGCCACGCAGGCACAGGTCAAGAGCGTGCTCGGGATCTCCGACGACGCGGCCTGGAAGAAGATCGCGGTCACACCGATGATCGGCGTCAACGACGTGGCCAGTGAGACCTTCACCGTCGCCGACGCCACCCAGCTGGTGAACTTCGCGAAGACCAAGCACCTGGCGTGGCTGTCGATGTGGTCCGCGACCCGCGACAAGCAGTGCGACGGCGGCGCCCAGAGCTGGGCCAGCGCCACGTGCAGCTCGATCACCCAGAGCGCCGGCGCCTTCTCCAAGGCCTTCGCCGCGTACACCGGCTGACACTCCGTCAACCGGCCGTACGCGTAACCCCCGTGCGCCGCCTGACCACCGGCGCGCGGACCCCGCAAGGGCGTTCCTCTCCCACCCCCACGGGGGAGGAGCGCGGAGCGGTACGGACAGCACCCTCGAGCTGTCCGTACCGCTCCTTTTTTCCGTCCCCTCAGGAGGCCGCGTCCTCCTCCGCGGCTGCCCGAAGGACGTTGTCGCGGGCGACGGCCGCGTACCAGTGCGCGCTCTGCTTGGGGATCCGGCGCTGGGTGCCGAAGTCCACGTAGACCGCGCCGAAACGCTTGCTGTAGCCGTACGCCCACTCGAAGTTGTCCATCAGCGACCACAGGAAGTAGCCGCGGACATCGGCGCCGTCGGCGATCGCCCGGTGCACCGCCGACAGGTGGCCGCGCAGATAGTCGATCCGCTCGGGGTCGTTGACCGTGCCCTCGGGCGAGATGTAGTCGTCGTACGCGGCGCCGTTCTCGGTGACCATCATCGGCAGCGACGGGTGTTCCCGCTGGATCCGGGTCAGCAGGTCGTACAGTCCGGTCGCGTCCACCGCCCAGCGCATCGCGGTGGTCTCGCCCGGCGCCAGGTGGAACGCCACGTGCTCGGAACCCGGCCACGGCGAGTGGTCGCTGGCGCCGTGGCCGTCGTTGCGGGTCAGATCGATGTCGTCGCCCAGCGCGCGGCCGTCGGACACCAGCGTCGGCGTGTAGTAGTTGATGCCGAGCAGATCGATCGGCCGGGAGATCTCGGCGAGGTCCCCGTCGTGCACCAGCGACTCCCAGTCGACCAGGTGCGCGGTGTCCGCGAGCAGGTCGGCCGGGTAGTCGCCGCCGAGGATCGGGCCGAGGAAGACCCGGTTGCCGACCGCGTCGATCCGGCGGGCCGCGTCGAGGTCGCCGGGCGAGGTGGTCAGCGGGCGGATCTGGTGCAGATTGAGGGTGATCGAGGTCTGCGCACCGGCCGGCAGCGCAGAACGCAGGACGCCGATCGCCCGGCCGTGCGCCAGATTGAGGTGGTGGACGGCGCGCAGCGCGGACTCCGGTTCGGTACGGCCCGGCGCGTGCACACCGGAGCCGTAGCCGAGGAACGCCGAGCACCAGGGCTCGTTGAGCGTCGTCCAGTACGGCACCCGGTCGCCGATCGCGCCGGCCACCAGGGCCGCGTATTCGGCGAAGCGTTCGGCGGTGTCGCGTACGGTCCAGCCGCCGACGTCCTCCAGGTCCTGCGGCAGGTCCCAGTGGTAGAGGGTGGCCACCGGGGTGATGCCGTGGTCGAGCAGTTCGTCGGTCAGCGCCCGGTAGAAGTCCAGGCCGCGCTGGACGGCCGGGCCGCGCCCGGTCGGCTGCACGCGCGACCAGGAGACGGAGAACCGGTAGGCGCCCAGGCCCAGTTCGGACATCAGGGCGACGTCGTCACGGAAGCGGTGGTAGTGGTCGGCCGCGATGTCACCGGTGTCCCCGTTGCGGACGCGGCCGGGAGTGTGGCTGAAGGTGTCCCAGATCGAAGGGGTGCGGCCGTCCTCGGCCGCGGCGCCCTCGATCTGGTAGGCGGCGGTGGCCGCCCCCCAGACGAAGCCGGGGGGAAAGCGGAGCGAGGCCGGGGCATGGGTGCCGGTCTGGACGTCGGCAGGGGCGCCCTCGGCGCTCTCGGAGCGGACAGCGGTCATAACGGGGGACTCCAAAGGAATCAGGGGTAAGCGGGGTCAGCAGGGGAGGGGCTCAGGGGGAGGGGAAGGGGCGGGGATGGGCGGGAGCAGGGGGAGTCAGCTCTTGACGGCACCCGCGGTGATGCCGCTGACGATCTGCTTGCCGAGCACCGCGAAGACCAGCAGCAGCGGCAGCGTGGCGACCAGCGCCGCGCACACCACGACCGCGTGGTCGATCTGGTGGTTGCCGGAGCCGACACCGGCGAGCGCCACCTGCACGGTCGGGTTCTGCTGGCTGAGCGCGATGAACGGCCAGAAGAAGTCGTTCCAGGACTGGACGAAGACCAGCATCCCCAGCACCGCCATGGCCGGCCGGGCGATCGGGAACACCACGTGCCAGATGATCCGCAGGCTGTGCGCGCCGTCCACCCGGGCCGCCTCGACCAGTTCGATGGGCAGTGCCTCGGACAGGAACTGCCGCATGAAGAACACGCCGAAGGCCGCCACCAGCGACGGCAGGATCACCGACTGCAGATGACCGACCCAGCCCGCGTCGGTGATGATCTGGTAGAGCGGGATCACGGTCAGCTGCGGCGGCACCGTCATCGTCGCGACGACGATGGTCAGCAGCGCGTTCCGGCCGCGGAACTCCAGCTTGGCGAAGGCGAATCCGGCGAGCGTCGCGAACAGCACCGTGCTGATCGCCACCGTCCCCGCCACGATCGTCGAGTTGACCAGAGCCTTGGTCATGTCGACCTGGTCCCAGACGATCTTGAGGTTGTCGATCAGATGGCTGCCGGGCAGCAGCGGCGTCGGCGGGGTGACGATGTCGGTGTCGGTGTGCGAGGCCGCCACCACCGTCCAGTACAGCGGGAACAGCGAGACCAGCGCCGCGAGTATCAGGAACGCGTACGCGATCGGGCCGCCGTTGTGCTGCTTGCCCGCACCGCCCGCACGCACCTTGCGGCGCCGGGCCGTACGCGGCGGCGCGGTGCGCCCGCGCGCGTCGGCGGGCTTGACGGACTCGGTCAGTTGAGCCATGGGTCAGCCCCCCAGCTTCCGGCGGTTGGCCCGCATGACGAGAAGTTGCGCGGCACCGATGAGCAGCAGGATCAGCAGCATCACCCAGGCCACCGCGGACGCCTGACCGAGCTGGCCGACCTGCCAGCCCTTGTCGTACATGTACAGGCTCAGCGTCTGGTACTGGTGGTCGGTGCCGCCGGTCGGGCCGACACCGCCGCCGTAGATCAGCGGCTCGCCGAACAGCTGCGTGGCGCCGATGGTCGACACGATGATGGTGAAGAAGATCGTCGGACGGATCGACGGGATCGTCACGCTGAGGAACTGCCGCCAGCGCGAGGCGCCGTCCAGCGCCGCCGCCTCGTACAGATCGGCGGGCACCGCCTGCATCGCGGCCAGGTAGATCAGCGCGTTGTAGCCGGTCCAGCGCCAGGTCACGATCGCCGAAATGGCGATCTGCGCGGGCCACTTGGAGGAGTCCCAGCGGATGTCGTGCACACCCACGTGGCCGAGGAACTGGTTGATCATCCCGTAGTCGGGGTTGAACAGCTGGACGAACACCAGCGCCGCCGCCGCGATCGAGGTGGCGTACGGCGCGAGCACCGCGACCCGGAAGAAACCGCGGGCGCGCAGCTTGTAGTTGAGCAGATGGGCCAGGCCCAGGGCCATCAGCAGCTGCGGCACCGTGGAGATCACGCCGAGCGTGAAGGTGTTCCGCAGCGCCTTCCAGAAGAACTGGTTGTCCCAGAGGCTGGTGTAGTTGTCGAAGCCCACCCAGGTCCCGGAACCGCTCTGGCCCAGCTCCACATGGTGCAGCGACAGCCAGCCGGTGTAGATGAGCGGGAACAGCCCGAAGGCCGCGAAGACGAGGAAGAAGGGGGCGATGTACGCGTACGGCGACGCCTTGGTGTCCAGCCGGTAGAGCCGGGAGCGCCAGCCGGCCGGCGGGGCGGAGGTGGCCACGAGGGGCGTCCTTCCGGGGGTTGGGGAGGGTGACGTACGGGCCGCCCGGCAGGCGGGTGCCACTGCCGGGCGGCCCCGATCGGGACTACTCGCCGACCTTGTCCTTGACCTGGGCCTTCACGTTCGACCAGGCCTTGTCGGCGGAGGTGCCGCGCTGCTCCATGTCGAGCAGGCCGTTCTTGGTGATGATGTCCTTGACCGTGCCGTCCTTCGGGCCGATCGGCGCCGGCTGGATGGCGTTCGCCGTGGTCGAGAAGATCTTCCCGATCGGCGCTCCGGCGGTGCCGAAGTAGTCGTTGGTGGCGTTCTGCACCGCGGGGTCGGCCAGACCGGCCTTGTTCGACGGGATGTTGCCGAACTTCTGGAAGACCTTGACCTCCTGGGCGGCGGCGGTCAGCCACTGCGCGAAGGCGGTCGCCTCGGCGACGTGCTTGCCGGACTTGGGCACCGCGAGGAAGGAGCCGCCCCAGTTGCCGGCCTGCGGCGGCTGGGCGATGTCCCACTTGCCCTTGTTCGCCGGGCCGGAGTTGGCCGCGACCTGGCCGATCATCCAGCTGGGGCAGGCGACGGTGGCGAACTTGCCGGTCTTGAACGCCGCCGACCACGTGTTGTTGGAGTCGAACTGCTGGAGCTTGGCGGTCAGACCTTCCTTGATCGCCTTGGCCGACAGATTCCAGGCGGTCTGCACACCGGGGCTGGAGTCGTAGACCAGCTTGCCGCTCTCGTCGGAGTACTGCGCCGACTGGCTGGAGAGCACCGCGTTGAACAGGCCGCCGGCCGAGTCGGTGAAGGCCACGCCGCTGGGCGCCTTGGCCTTGAACTGCTCGCCGACCGACACGAACTTCGACCAGTCGCCGTTCCACAGCGCGGCGACCTGCGCCGGGTCGGTGGGCAGCCCGGCCTGCTTGAAGAAGTCGGTGCGGTAGCAGATCGCGGTCGGGCCGATGTCGGTGCCGACGCCGATCACCTTGCCGTCGGAGGTGGTGGCTTCCTTCTCCTTGTAGCTGACCCAGTCGTCGACGTTGAAGCCCTTGACCGTCTTGAAGTCCACGAACTTCGACGCCAGGTTCGGCTGGATGGCCTCGGCTATGTAGCCGATCTCGATGGCCTGGATGTCGTCGAGGCCGCTGTTCTGCTGGAGGTGCAGCTTGAGCGAGTCCCAGTACTGCTGGCCGTCGGAGACGTTGTCCTCGACGATCTTGATGTTCGGGTGAAGCCGCTCGTACTCCGAGAAGAGCTTCGCGCCGGTCTTGTCGTCGTAGCCGAACGAACCGAAGTCACCGATGTGCAGCGTGATCTGCTCGCCGGAGGACGACTTGCCGCTGTCGCCCTTGGCGTCGTCCTTGCTGTCGCTGCTGCATCCGGTGATCAGGGTCGCGCAGGTCGCGAGCCCCGCGACCGCGATGACGGCGGTCCTGCGGGTTCTGCCGGAAGTGCGCATTCCACTCTCCTTGTCAGGGTGGGTCTGGCGTGCGGTGGTGCGGGTGAGGGTGTGGGAGCGCTCCCACTAAGGCTTGCCGGAACAGTCCTGCCTCGGGGGGTCCAGTGTCAAGATGTGAAGTCGATTTCGTTGCCGGAACGTGTCCGGACGGCGGCGGCGGTTACTTCTTGAACGGAACGGAGGGCTACGGGCAGGTACGGTGAACGCATGGTGGGAGCGCTCTCAAGCGATTTCGCCGTCCCGGCCGGGCCGGGCGCTAAGGTGGCGCGACAGTGGAGCACAGGAGGCGGCAGTGGCCATGAACGGGCGGCACAGCGGACGGCCCACGCTGGAAGAGGTGGCCGTACGCGCCGGGGTGGGACGCGGCACCGTCTCGCGCGTCATCAACGGGTCGCCACGCGTCAGCGACCGTGCCAAGGCCGCCGTCGAGGCCGCCATCGCCGAACTCGGCTACGTGCCCAACCGCGCGGCCCGCGCGCTGGCCGGCAACCGGACCGACGCCATCGCCCTCGTCATCCCGGAACCCGAGACGCGGCTCTTCGCCGAGCCCTACTTCTCCGACATCATCCGGGGCATCGGGGCGGAACTCGCCGACACCGACATGCAGCTGCTGCTCACCTTCATCCGCACGCCCAAGGAGCGCGCCCGCTTCGGCCAGTACCTCGCCGCCCACCGGGTCGACGGCGTCCTGCTCGTCTCCGTCCACGAGGACGATCCGCTGCCGGACCTGCTGGAACAGCTGGAGATGCCCGCTGTCCTGAACGGGCGGCGCAGCGACCTCGAATCCGTCTCCTACGTCGACGCCGACAACGTCGGCGGCGCCCGCGCCGCCGTCGCCCACCTCTTCGCCCGCGGGCGCCGCACCGTCGCCACCATCACCGGGCCGCCCGACATGTACGTCGCCCGCTGTCGCCTCGACGGCTACCGCCAGGCCGTCGAGGCGGCCGGCTCCGCCGGTGCGTCCTCCGAGCTTGTCGCCCGGGGCGACTTCACCGAGGAGGGCGGGCGCCGCGCCATGCGGGAACTCCTCGTCCGGCGGCCCGACATCGATGCCGTCTTCGCCGCTTCCGATCTCATGGCGGCGGGCGCGCGGCAGGTGCTCCGCGAGTCCGGGCGGCAGGTGCCTTCCGACGTGGCGCTTGTCGGGTTCGAGGATTCGGCTATCGCCCGGCACATGGATCCGGCTCTGACCTCCGTGCGGCAGCCCACGGAGGAGATGGGGCGGACCATGGCGCGGGTTCTCCTCGAGGAGATCGCTGAACGTGCTTCCGTTCGGCGGCACGTCGTCCTCACCACGGAGCTCGTCCAACGCGACTCCGTCTGAGGCTTCCCCTCTCGAGGGTGCGTTTGCCCGCCCGCCCTCCCGTGCGGGTGCGTGTGCGGGTTCCGGTGCCGCCTGTGCGGGGGTCGGTGCCGGGCCGGGGTGTCTCCTCGAGCTGCGTGCGGCACCCTTCATACGTATCCGGCACCCATGTGTTGGCACGCAAATCTGCGGGGACACCCCGACCCGGCCCCTCCTCGCCATCGGCGTCCTCCCCACCACTGGGGTGAGAGGTCAAGGACCAGGTTGGGCACCGGATTCCTCGGGTACCGAATCTGGTCTTTGACCTCTCCTTCTAGTGGCCGGCAGCCGCCAATGGCGAGGAGGGGCCGCCGTGGGGTGCCCCCGCAGATTTGCGTGCCGACACCAGGGTGCCCAAAGGGAGGAACGGCTCCGCACGCAGCTCGAGGAGGCACCCCGCGGTGGCACCGACCCACGACGAGTGGCGCCCGCAGACGCCAACACACCCGCACGGGTGGGCGGGTGGGAGAAACAAACAGCCCGGAGGCCGACCATGAAGTCCCGCCGACAGGCGTACGGAAAGGTCGGGACAGACCACCGTATTCGTCAAGGAAATCCGCCTGACGGACAAGGAGCGGTCCACCCTGACGGGTGCTGCCGACGGAGAAGCACGAGCTTTCCCCGGGGCTGGGGGACATCGAGAAGGCGGTGGAGTTCTGGGGCGTAGGGCCGGGAAGGGCGAAGATCAGTCGGCCGGGTGCCACTTGACGCGGAAGTCGACGCCGTCGGGCCGGTAGCGCGGCCCGTCCATGCCGCGCCATTCGGCGCGCAGGACGCGGGGTTCGGGAGGAGCGGTGCGGCGCGGCAGGAGCAGGGCGGTGAGTTCGTCGTAGCGGGCGTCGACACCGCCGGCGCCGGGGTGGGTGTCGGGCTCGGCGGTGCCCGCCTCGTAGCGGGCGTGCCAGGCCGCGAAGACGGCCCACCGTTCGCGTTCGAGGGCGAGTTGGGCGTCGCCGACCGGCCAGACGGCGTAGAAGTCCTCGTCCACGAGCCGGAAGTAGTGGGCGTCCCCGTCGACTTCGGCGAGGCCGAAAACAGGCGTGTCGAAGCGGTCCAATTCGGCGAAGACCCGCTCGAATCCCGCGCGGATCAACTCCTGCTCGTCCCATGTCTCGGCCATGAACGGAGGCTACGACGTCCGGCCGGTGGATTGCCTCCGTTTCTTGTACGCGGGCGTCCCGATCGCGCTCTCAAGGCGTGTTCAAGGCACGTTCAGGGTGCCAACGGCGTTGCGGGACAAGGGCGTTCGGCGAGGATCTGGTCGACGCCCATCCGGCGCTCGGCGAAGGCGAGGGCGCTGCCGGTGAGGTAGAGCCGCCAGACGCGGGCGGTCTCCTCGCCGACGAGGGCCACGGCGTCCGACCAGCGCGCGTCGAGGGTGCGGTGCCAGGCGTCGATGGTGCGGACGTAGTGCTCGCGCAGGGCGGTCACGGAGCGGATTTCGAGGCCGGCGCCCTCGAGGAGGGTGACGGTCTCGCCGAGCGGGCGCATGTGCATGTCGGCGGCGATGTAGGTCTCGATGAAGGCGCCGCCGCCGGGGGCGTTGCGGCCGCGGGACATCTGCTGGACGAGCAGGCGGCCGCCGGGCCTGAGCCGGTCGTGGAGGGTGGCCGCGAAGGCCGGGTACGCGGCGTCGCCGACGTGTTCGCCCATCTCGACGGTCGCGACGGCGTCGTAGCCGTCGCCCGCGATGTCGCGGTAGTCGCGGCATTCCACGGTCACGAGGTCGTCGAGCCCGAGTTCGGTGACCCGGGCGCGGACGTACGCGGCCTGCCGGACGGCGAGGGTGACGGCGGTGACGCGCGCGCCGTACCGTGCGGCGGCGTGCAGGGTCAGCGAGCCCCAGCCGCAGCCGATGTCGAGCAGCCGGGAGCCCGACGTGAGGCGCAGGCCGCGGCAGATGAGGTCGAGTTTGTCGCGCTGGGCGTCGGCGGACCCGTAGTCGGGCGCGTCGCTGGTCCAGTAGCCGCAGGAGTACGCCATGGTCTCGTCGAGCAGCAGCGCGTAGAAGTCGTTGGACAGGTCGTAATGGTGGTGGATGGCGGCCCGGTCGCGGTCCTTGCTGTGCGGCACGCCGCGCAGCCGTGCCGGTGTGCCGGGCGGCGCCGGGCGCGGCCCGATCGCGCCGACCCGTACCGCCGCGCCCAGCGCCCGTGCCCGGTCGGCCGCCGACAGCCGTACGGGCCGCAGCGCGCTGCCGCGTACGGCGTCCCAGACCGTGCGCAGCGCCAGCCCGAGGTCGCCCTCGACGTCGATCTCCCCGGCGATGTACGCCTCCGCGAGGCCGAGTTCGCCGGGCTGCCAGAGGAGCCGGCGCAGCGCCCGCCGCCGGTTGACGACGATCAACGGGCCGTCGCCGGAGCCCAATTCGCTGCCGTCCCACAGGCGCACCCGCAGCGGCAGCCGCCCGCCGAGCGCCCGGTCCAGGTGCGGTCGCAGCAGGTCGGCCGCGCCGGGACGGCCGCCGGTACGGTCGGTGCGCCGGGTGGCGGGGTCCGCCGTCGTGGTCACGGAGGGCATCGGTGTGCTCGCTCTCTGCGGTGTCCGGCCATTGTCCGATCGGGGGGGCGGCCGGGGCCGGGCAGGTGTCGTCGGGTCCGGCGGTGTGCCGGCCCCTCACCGGGTATTCGGTGCCGGGCGCCCGGTGGATTGGAGCCCGGTGGATCGGCGCCCGGCGGATCGGCCCGGAGCCGGCCGGCGGCGGCCGTCGCTCGGCCGGATTGTCGGACCCCTCGGATACGGTGCCCGCATGGCTGAATTCGTACTGGTTCCAGGGGCGTGGCTCGGTGCGTGGGCGTGGGACGAGGTGGCGGCCGAACTGCGGGCGGCCGGGCACGGCGTCCATCCGCTGACGCTGTCGGGCCTCGCCGAGAAGCGGGACGTGCCCGCCGGGCAGCGCACGCACGTCCAGGATGTCGTCGGCGAGGTGGAGCGGCTCGATCTGCGGGACGTGGTGCTCGTCGGGCACAGCTACTCCGGCATTCCGGTCGGCCAGGCCGCCGCGCTGATCGGTGACCGGCTGGCCCGGCTGGTGCTGGTCGACGCCGAAGTGCCCGTCGAGGGCGGGTCGTTCGCCTCCGGCTGGTGGGAGGGGCAGGCGAAGTTCGAGGCGATCCTGGCCGGGGGCGACGGTTTCTGGCAGCCGCCCGCTGTCGACGAGTTCGAGGGGCAGGGGCTGACCGACGAGCAGACGGCGCGGCTGGTGGCCGGCGCGACCCCGCACCCGGCGGCGACGCTGACCGAGCCCGCCACGCCGGCGCGACCCCTTTCCGATCTGCCGGCCACGTACATCAAGTGCCTGCTCGACGGCCCCGAGCCGAACAGCGATGTGGCGGCGCTGCTGGCGGGGGAGAAGTGGCGGCTGGTCGAGATGAACACCGGGCACTGGCCGATGTTCTCCGAGCCGCGCCCGCTCGCCGCGCTGCTCGCGTCCGAGGCCGCCTGACGACTGCCGGCCCGGACCGTCCGAGGGCGGTCCGGGCCGGCGCGCCCCGGGGATTTCCGCGCGATGCCTTGACGTGTCTGCCGATCCGGCTGACACTCCACACGCACACCCGACTGAGAGCGCTCTCAGATTCTCGGGTGTCATGCTCATGCCCGCTGTCCCCCACCGGCGAAAGGCAGCACCTCTCCATGACCACCTCCACACCGGCCGCCCACCACGCCGGGCGCCGCCGCCGTCGCGGCCCGCTGGCCGCGCTGAGCGCCCTGCTCCTGCTGGTCACCGGCATCATCGGCCTCGTCCTGTCCGGCGGTTCGGCCTCCGCGGCCGTTCCCGGGCCCCCGGCCGGCTGGACGACGCTGTTCAGCGACGACTTCAACGGGGCCGCGGGCAGCGGACTGAACCGGGCCGACTGGCTCTACGACATCGGCACCGGCTACCCGGGCGGCGCCGGCAACTGGGGCACCGGCGAGATCGAGACGTCCACCGACTCGACGCAGAACGTCTACCAGGACGGCTCGGGTCACCTCGTCATCAAGCCGATCAAGGACTCCTCGGGGCACTGGACCTCGGGCCGCGTCGAGACCCAGCGCACCGACTTCGCGGCGCCCGCGGGCGGCCAGCTGGAGATCAGCGCCTCCCTCCAGCAGCCCAACCCCGCGCACGGCCTCGGCTACTGGCCCGCCTTCTGGGCGATGGGCGCCGACGCCCGCCCGGTCAGCGCGACCAACTGGCCCGGCATCGGCGAGATCGACATCATGGAGGACGTCAACGCCCTGTCCAAGCACTCCACCACCTTCCACTGCGGTGTGTGGGCGGGCGAGTGCCACGACCCCGACGGCATCACCAGCGACCTCCAGCCGTGCGCGGGCTGCCAGACCGGCTACCACACGTACTCCGCGGTGATCGACCGCACCAACACCGCCGCCGAGCAGCTCCGCTTCTACCTCGACGGCACCCTCACCTACACCGTGAACGAGAACCAGGTCTCCGTCGGCACCTGGCAGGCCGCCATCGACCACGGCTTCTTCGCCATCTTCGACGTCGCGATCGGCGGCTCGTACCCCAACAAGGTCTGCGGCTGCACCTCCCCGTCCGCCGACATCAGCTCGGGCGCGGGCATGAGCGTCGACTGGTTCGCCGTCTACCAGAAGCCGGCCGGCAGCAGCTCCACCAACGGCGGCACGACCAACGGCGGTACGTCCTCGGGCACGACCAACGGCGGTACGACCAACGGCGGTACGTCGTCGGGTACGACCAGTGGCGGCAGCACCGGCGGCTCCACGACCACGCCCGACTACACCACGAGCGTGACCTCCACCAGCGCCACCCAGGCCCGTATCTCCTTCACCCCGACCACCCCCGCCGCCTACGTCGACGTCCACTACCTCGTCAACGGCGCCAACCAGCAGAATTTCCGGATGACCAACTCCGCCGGCACCTGGACCCAAACGGTGAACGGCCTGTCCACCGGCTCCGTCCTCACCTACTGGTTCACCTACGAAAAGAACGGCCCGCAATACGACTCCCCGCACTACACCTTCACCCAGACCGGCTGACCCCGGCCGTCGGAAGAGGGGCGCGGCCCGGCAGTCGAGACTGCCGGGCCGCACCCGTCCTAGCCGAGCTCGCGCAGGATGCCGTCGACCGTGGACCGGTATTTCTGGAGGGCTTTGAGGGCGGCGGCGTAGCGGTCGCGGTGGCGGGCGATGTCGGCGGTTTGTTGCTCGGCGCGCACGGTGTGCCAGAGCTCGGTGGTGTGATGGCGGCGTTTGCAGGTGGCGTCGGCCAGGGCGGTGGCGCGTTCGCGGGGTGTGTGGCGGGTGTTGCCGTCGCTGCCGCGCTGCCAGGTCTTGTCGGTGTAGGCCGCGACGGGGTCGGGGTAGCGGGTGAAGCCCTGGTCCGCGACGCAGCGGGACCATACGTCCCAGGCGGCGAGCAGGCGGGGGTCGCGCTTGACCGCCTTGTCGATGTCGGTGGCCCGCCGGGCCGCGTAGAGCCAGTCCCGCGTGACGTCGATGCCGCGCATGAGCGTCTTGCTCGCCTCGGCGTTGCAGGCGGGCCAGTCCGCGTATTCGGCGCCGGTCATACGGCGGCCGGTCGGCCGGGCGTCCCGGGGCCGCGCCGGGTCCCAGCCGTAGCCCCAGCGGCGGGCGGTGCCGGGGTCGAGGACGCCGTAGTCCGTGCCCACCATAGTGAACACGACGGGATCCCTGGGTTGGCGCGGGTCGAGCGGGAAGTCCGGGTGACCGCGGTCGGCCATGCACTGCCGGACCAGCAGCGCCGACGCGCGCTCGGACCGCTGGTAGTCCTGACCCGTCAAGGCGTAACGGTCGGCCGGCAGCGGACCGGGGCCCGGCGCCGTACGGAGCCCGTCCGGGTGCTGCGGACCGGATGCACACAGCGCCGCCAGGACCGCCACCCCTGCCACGGCACTGAGCCGCGTCCCCCGTCTCGCCACGCTCAGGGATGCTAGCGGGCGGTCGGAAGGCGTTGTCAGTGGGGGGATCTACGCTGGCGCCGATACTGAAACAGGGGGAGGGGGCAGCGCATGGGTGGCGACGGCTGGAGCAGTGCGGGGCCGTACCGGGCGGATCCGGCGGCGGCGTTCCGGTACCCCGACCGGGCGGCGGGCAACTGCACGGCGCGGACGGCGCCCCGGCCGGGATCGCGTACGGGGGTGTCACCGCGGACTGAGCGGCGGCGGGGGTGACGGCGGGGGCGGGTCCCCGGGGCCGAGGTAGGTGCCCGGGGTCTGGCCGGTGGCGCGGCGGAAGGCCGCGATGAAGGCGCTGGGCTTGCGGTAGCCGACGGCGCGCGCGGTGCTCTCGACCGTGGCGCCGTCCGACAGCAGGTGGATCGCGGCGCGGATCCGTACCTGGGTGCGCCAGCGCGCGAAGCTGAGTCCGGTCTCGGCGACGAAGAGCCGGGACAGGGTGCGGACGCCGGCGTGCACGTGGTCGGCCCAGGCGGCGAGTTCGCGGGGGTCGGACGGGTCGGCGACGAGGCGTTCGGCGATGGCGCGCACCCGTGGGTCGGTGGGCATGGCCACCTGGATGTCGTGGTCGGGCAGCGGGGTGAGCAGCGCGAAGGCGAGGGCCTCGGCGGGCGCGCGGGTGGTGTCCTGCGGGCCGGTACGGCACAGGTGCGCGATGAGTTCGCGCAGCAGCGGGGTGATGGAGACGCCGGTGGGCCGGGCCCAGGTGATCGGGCAGCGCTCGGGGGCGAAGGCGAGCACCGATCCTTCGCCGAAGCGCAGGGTGGACACCGAGTGCTCGGTCCAGCCGGGCACCCACAGGCCGTAACCGGGCGGTACGAGCCAGTCGCGCCCCGGGGTGCCGATGGTGAGCGTCGCCGACGCGGACCACAGCAGCATGTGTTCGGGGTGGGAGTGCGCCGTCATCCACAGCGGCGGGTCGTCCCCGTCGCGGCCGACGCTGAGTACGGGCGACCTGACCGGCGTCGCGGCCGATCGTGCGGCCGACGGCGCGGCTGATGCGGCGGTCGATGCCGGGGCCGGTGGTGGCGTCGGTGGCGCGGCCGGTGGTGCGGTCGGCGGCGTGACGAAGGTCGCGGCCTGCGGCGGGCTGTGCACCGTAGCACCGTCCACCTTGGCCGTTTCGGGGTATTCCTCGGCCGCCATATGCATGCGAGCCAGCCTAGCGTGGAGGGGGCCGGCCACGTAAAGCACGCAGACGCCGTCATATGCGCATGAACCCGCGCGGAAGCCGCGGCGGGCGCCCATGACCGCGCACAGCCCCAGAGGAGACAACTCGTGAGTGAGTTGATGATCGAGGCCGAGGGTCTCGTCAAACGCTACGGCGACGCCGAGGCGGTGGCCGGGGTGAGCCTGGCGGTCCCGGCCGGGACGGTGCTGGGGGTGCTGGGCCCGAACGGTGCCGGGAAGACCACGACCGTACGGATGCTGACCACCCTGACCGCGCCGGACGCCGGATGGGCCCGGGTCGCCGGGCACGACGTCGTGCGCGAGACCGGCGCGGTGCGCGCGAAGATCGGCGTCACCGCCCAGGACGCCACCGTCGACGTCCTGCTGACGGGGCGTCAGAATCTGACGATGATCGGCCGCTTGAGCGGCCTGCGCCGTACCGACGCGCGCCGCCTGGCGGCCGCCCTGCTGGACCGTTTCGGTCTCGCCGACGCCGCCGACCGCGTCGTGAAGGCGTATTCGGGCGGCATGCGCCGTCGCCTCGACCTGGCGGCGGGCCTGGTGATCCGGCCCCCGGTGCTCTTCCTCGACGAGCCGACCACCGGGCTCGACCCGGCCAGCCGGGTACGGATGTGGTCGGTGATCCGGGAACTGGTCGCGGACGGCGCGACCGTCCTGCTGACCACCCAGTACCTGGACGAGGCCGACGAGTTGGCGGACCGTATCGTCGTGGTCGACCACGGGCGGGTGATCGCGGCGGGCACCGCCGCCGAGCTGAGGCCAGGACCGGCGGTGCCCGGCTCCAGGTGACGCTCGCCGACGCCCGCCCCGAAGCCGCCGCCGTACTCGGCCGGTTCGCGACCGGCGAGGTCGCGGTGAGCCGGGACGGCCTGCACCTGCGGGCCCCGGTGACCACCGGCAGCGGCCTGGCGGGCACGGTCGTCCGGGCCCTGGACGAGGCCGGGATCGGCGTGGACGACGTCGAGATCCGTCCGCCCTCGCTCGACGACGTGTTCTTCGCCCTGACCGGCCACCCGGCCGAGGCACCCGCCGACGCACCCGCCGACGCACCGTCCGGTGAATCCGGCGCGTCCGACGTGTCCGCCGCATCCGATACCCCCGGCGCCCCCGACGCGCCGACCGACGGAAAGGGCCTGGTGACCCGGGCATGAGCACCGCCACCCTCACGACAGCCTCCGCGCCGCCGCTGCCGCCCGCCGTCCCGCGCCCGCACAGCCTCCTCCGCAAGGTTTCCGACGTCGCCGTCCTGTCGCTGCGCAATCTGGTGCACATCTCCCGCGAGCCCTTCCAGCTCTCCGACGTGACGATCCAGCCCGTCCTGTTCACGCTGCTGTTCGTGTACGTCTTCGGCGCCGGTGTCGTGCTGCCGGGCGGCGCCGACTACAAGGACTTCGCGATCCCCGGGCTGCTGGTCTTCAACCAGGTCACGGTCACCGTCGGCACCGGCGTGGGCCTGAGCACGGACGTCAACACCGGGGTCATCGACCGCTTCCGCACCCTGCCGATGTGGCGCCCCGGCGTGCTGGTCGCGCGCTCGGTCACCGATCTGCTGACCGCGGTGCTCGGCGCGGCGATCGTCGCCGCCACCGGCTTCGCGATCGGCTGGTCGCCGCACGAGGGCGTCGGCCGGGCGCTCGCCGCCTTCGCCCTGGTCCTGCTGTTCGGCTACGCCGTGTCCTGGGGCTGCGCCTGCATCGGGCTGCTGAGCAAGGGGGTCGAGACCGCGCAGGCCCTCGGTCTGCTCTTCCTCTTCCCGGTCGTCTTCATGTCCAACGCCCTCGTCCCGACCCAGCGGATGACCCCGTGGCTGCGCGATCTCACCGACTGGAACCCGATCAGCGCGGTGACCGCCGCCGCCCGTGAACTCCTCGGCAATCCCAACCCGTCGGCGTCGATCGACGCCTGGCCGATGCAGCACCCGGTGTACGCCACCCTCGCCTGGTCGGCCGCGCTGCTGCTCATCCTGGCGCCCGCCGCCACCGTCCTCTACCGTCGCCGCGCGGCGAACTGACCGCACTCCCGCACCTGTTGAGCACCCCCGATACGGAGCCCACCGTGAAACGCCGCCTCCTGGACCGCATGCTGCTGGCCGCCCGAGTCCACACCGTGGAACAGCGGGCGCCCCGGCTGCGCCACATCGCCCTCACCGGACCCGAACTGACCGGTCTCTCCTGGCAGCCGGGCCAGCACGTACGTCTCCAGGTCGGCGCGGCGCCGGGCGCCGTCGACTGGCTGGTGGGCACCCTGCGCACGTACACGGTGTGGGACTACGACGGCGAGACCCTCGAACTGATCGTGTACCAGCACGGTGAGGACGAGGGTCCGGGCGCCGGGTGGGCCCGTACGGCGCGGCCGGGGGACGAACTGCGGCTGATGAAGCCCGAGGGGAGCCTCGTCCTCGATCCGGCGGCCGGCTACCACCTGTTCGTGGGGGAGGAGACCGCGCAGGTCGCGTACGGGCCGATGCTGCGCGCGCTGCCGGCCGGCCAACGGGCCTTCGGCTGCCTGGAGGTGGACACCCCGGACGAGCGCCTGGACCTCGGCGGTCCGGGCACGGCCGCCAACTGGGATCTCAACTGGAGCTTTCGGCAGGGCCGTTCGGCCGCGTCGGCCACCAGCCTGGTGGACGACGTCCGCGCCCTCGACCTGCCGGCCGAACCCGGCACCGCCTATCTCGCGGGCGAGGCGCGGACGATCCAGCTCGTCCGCCGCCACCTCACCGAGGACCGCCACTGGCCGCGCCGCAGCATCCGGACCAAGCCCTTCTGGACCCCGGGCCGCAAGGGCATGGACTGATCAGGGGTACGGCAGAACAAGCGCCGGTACGACCGGCCATTCAATGGGATTAACGCACCGCAGTACCCCGTACGGGGTGCCCAGTTGGGACCGGTTCGCCCCGTACGACCGTTGTGCGTACGGCTTTGATCGTTTTCGTGCGCCGGACGACTGATGGGGTTGCGCCGCCCGGGCGAAAATATGCGCCACGTCAGCTGTGGTTGACGCCCCCGCGGGTCACCGTATGGCCGACCGCACAACTCCGTCCCCCCGATTCGGAGCATTCGATGATCCGCAAGTTCCTGACCGGCGCCGCCCTGCTCACCGCGGCCACCGCCGCGACCGTCGGCGCCGGCGGTGTCGCCAGCGCCGCCACGGACGGCCCGCAGGCCGGCACCACGACCAGCACCGAGGACGCCACCATGGCGGCCCAGGCCGGTTACGGCAGCGACACCGACTACGGCACCGGCACGTCCGGCTTCTCCTCGACCACCGGCCCGACCAACAACGCCACCCAGAACGGTGACGTCTCCATCGCGGGCGACCCGCACGGTGTCCTCAACACCTACGGTGCCCCGCTCGTCAACGTCGACCTGCGCTGCGCCGTCCCGGCCACCCAGGGCGTCGGCGGCAATGTCCTCGGCGGCCCCGTCGCGGCCTGCGACGACGCCCCGGTGCACCAGTTCGACGGCCCCGAGAGCATCCTCTAGTTCTCCCGTGTCGCCATTGCCACAGCCCGGGCCCGTGCGCGCTTCCGCGCACGGGCCCGGACGTGCCGGGCGTCGGGTCAGGACGACGTGACGAGCGTCAGGTGGTAGGTGTTGAGGATCTCGTTGACCGGCTGGAACCACGTCTGGCCGCCGCTGGAGCAGTTGCCCCAGCCGCCGGAGGTGACGCCCTGGGCCTGGTCGCCGGTGATGAACGAGCCGCCGGAGTCGCCGGGTTCGGCGCAGACACTGGTGCCGGTCATCTCGTAGACGGCGCCCTGCGAGTAGTTGACGGTGTCGCCCTGGGACAGCACGGTGCCGCAGTGCCAGTGCGAGGTGGAGCCCGAACGGCAGATGGACGAGCCGACCGGGGCGACGTTCGAGCCGCGGACCAGGACGTCGCTGACGGTGCCCCAGCCGAGGACGACCGGGACGGTCCACCAGCCGTTGCCGATGGCGATGTAGGAGTAGTCGTTGCCGGGGAAGGACGAGGCGACGAAGCTGCCCATCGCCGAGCCGTCCCAGCCCGCCACGCTGCTGCCGGCCGTACCGCAGTGGCCCGCGCTGACGAAGCCGCCGACGACCGAGAAGCCTATGGAGCAGCGGACGTTGCCGTTGATGTAGTACGGGTCGCCGCCGACGGTGCCGGCCGAGTACGTGCGCGGCGCCGGCGTGTTGTCGGCGTGCACGGTGAGCAGGCCCGCGGCGCGGGCGGGCGCGAGGAACGCCTTGACGTCGGCGCGGTTCTCGGCGCCGGCCTGGACGTCGGCGACGACCTGGTTGGTCTTCACGTCGACGTGCCAGCTGTGGATGGCGGCGGGCGCGCCGGCCGACGACCTGGCGGCGCTGTCGAGGGCGGACTTCGCGGAGTCGAGGACGGCCGCGCTGTGCGCGACGCGGACGGCGGAGGCGCCGGTCCTCGTGACGGCCTTGGTCGCGGCGGCGTCGGTGACCGCCACCACGAGCTTGCCGGAGTCGGCGTCGAACCACTCGCCGCCGTACGCCTTTCCGGCCGCGCGGCGCGCGTCGGGCGCCAGCGCGGACGCCGTCGCCTCCGCCTTGAGCCGCGCGGTCGCCTGGGCCTGGGTCAGGCCGAGGTCGCGCTGCATGGCGCTCACCATTCCGGGGGACACCGGTTTCGCCGGCGCGGCGGCGGACGCCGAGGTCACCGGGGCCAGCCCCAACGCCCCGATCCCCAGGGCCACCACGGCCGACAGACACCAGCCCGTACGAGTCTTACGTCGCATGGACGCGCTCCTTTGCACCTTCTCGCGAGCGAGAAATCGTGGGGGGACAACGAACTCGAACAGTGCCCGGCGGTCCGGCTCGCTCCGCAGGAGAGAGCGCTCTCACCGTCGGACGTCCCACCACCATCAAACACTGACACGCGCATGTCAACACTCATGGCAACGCTGTCATCCCACCCGCCACAGGAGTTGGGCGCTCGGGAAAGGAGAAGACGACCCCTCTCGCGGGCGGAAGAATGCGGGGATGCGCTTCTCGATCAACATTCCGAACTTCGGTGACTTCGCCGACCCCAGGACGGTGGCCGCGGTCGCCGCCGCGGCGGAACAGGCGGGCTGGGACGGGCTGTTCGTCTGGGACCACGTCGTGCACGACAAGACCGCACAGCGCGGCAAGCCCTTCGGCGACCCGTGGATGCTGCTCACCGCCGCCGCGCTGGCCACCTCCAGGATCACGCTCGGCACCCTGCTCACCCCGGTCGCCCGCCGCCGCCCGCAGCAACTGGCGCGCCAGGTCGCCACGCTGGACGCGCTCAGCGGCGGGCGGGTGGTCTTCGCGGCCGGGCTCGGCGGACCGGTCGAGGACGAGTACGGCAGCTTCGGCGAGCCGACCGACCCGGTCGTGCTGGCCGAACTGCTCGACGAGGGACTGGACCTGCTGGCCCGCTACTGGTCGGGCGAGCCCGTCGAGCACGACGGGCGGCACTTCCGGGTCCGCGATGTCCAGTTGCTGCCCGCCACCGAGCAGCGGCCCCGGCCGCCGGTCTGGATCGGCGGCTTCTGGCCGAACCGGCCGCCGATGCGCCGCGCCGCCCGCTGGGACGGCGCCGTCCCGCTCTTCGCCGACGCCAAGCACGGCGTCCCGCCGACCGCCGAGCGGGTCCGCGAGGTGGCGGCGTACGTGGCCGGGCAGCGCGGCCCGGACCGGGAGGGTGAGCACTTCGAGATCGTCGTCGGCGGGGTCAGCCCCGGGGAGCCCGCCGCGGCGCGGGAGTTGATCGCGCCGCTGGCGGAGGCGGGCGCCACCTGGTGGGACGAGCGGCAGCTCCAGACCGGGCCCGATCTGGACCGGCTGGCGCCGGTGCTGCGCCGGATCGAGCAGGGGCCGCCTGTGCTGTGAGCCGGTCCCGGCATGCCGCCGGGGGCGGGTGACGGTCCGTCAGGACCGCCGCCCGCCCCCGGCGGTTGTGGGGGGTCATGGCGTCGGGGAGGGCCTACCAGCCCACCGCGATCTCCATCCACTGCGGGTTCTGGAGCGAGGCGTACGCCGCCTGCCCGGCCACGTCGTCGTACGGGAAGCCGTAGGCGAGGTGGTTGATCGAGTGGTCGTGCCAGAACTTGGCGTACCAGTTGGCCGGGTCGCCGCCGGTGTAGAACTTGCTCGGGTCCTCCCACTGCGAGGACGGGAGGTTGGCGGTGTGCCGGTTGAGCGCCGCGCACATCCCCGGGTCGCCGGCCAGCGAGCCGGCGCAGCCGAAGATGTTCGAGGTGGGCTCGTTGACGCCGACCGAATTGGCGTACGCCGTGAAGTAGTTGGCGTTGGCGCCGCCCTCGCGGAAGCTCGGGTCGCTGCCCGGTGCGATGATCCGGTACGGAGCCTGGGTCTGCGCCAGCACCTTGAACTGCTGCGGGACCGCCGCCTGGAACTGCGCGAAGGTCGCCTCGCGGCTCTGGTTGAACAGGTCCTGGCTGTCACCGAGCTGGACGTCCTGGCCGTCGTGCGTGTGCAGCCTGATCGCCAGCGGCAGGCCCCAGGCGTCCACGCGGGTGGTGTTCCCGTTGAAGACGTTCGGGCCGATGGTGAATTCGATGAAGTCGTAGTACTGACTGTTCGGCGAGCCGAGGTAGAAGTACATCCGGCCCGAGGAGTTGGCGGGCATGTCGAAGTAGGGCTGCTCGGCGATGGAGTGCACCGTCCCGTTGAAGCTCCAGTACACCTGGCTGTCCGGGTACTGGCCGTTGGTCCGGTTGAGGATCTTCAGTTCCATCACGTTGTGCGCGGCCGGGATGTCGCCCGTCGAGCCCCAGAAGTCGTCGTCGGGCGGGGTGGTGGGGGGAGTGGTGGTGCCGCCGCCGGTGGTGTGGACGGCCAGCTCCCACAGCGAGTAGCCGTACGCGGTGGCGCGTGCCGTGCCGTTGACGCGGAGGTAGCGGCCGGTGCCGGTGATGTTGAGCGTCTGGGTGCCGCCGGTCGCGGTGGTGGTGGAGTAGATGGTGGTCCAGCCGCCGGTGCCGCTGTCGGAGACCTGGATCTGGTAGGCGGTGGCGTACGCCGCCTCCCAGTTGAGGCCGACCTGGCAGACGGTCTGCGACGAGCCGAGGTCCACCTGGATCCACTGCGGGTCGCTGAAGGCGGAGGACCAGCGGGTGCCGGTGTTGCCGTCCACGGCGGCTGACGCGGGGGTGCCCGCGTTCTCCGTCGAGGACGCGGTGGCGGGGTGGCCCTGCGCGGCGTTGGCGGTGCCGCACGCGGCCGGCGGGACCGCGCCGCCGCTGCCGTACACCTGGAACTCCCACAGGGAGTAGCCGTACTGCGTGGCACGGACGGTGCCGTACATGCGGACATAACGCCCGGAACCGTTTACGGCGAGCGTCTGATTGCCGCCGGTCCCGGTGGTGGTCGAGTAGACGTCGGTCCAGGTGGTGCCGTTGGCGGAGGTCTGGATCTTGAAGGATTTGGCGTACGCCGTCTCCCAGTTGAGGGCGACCGAGGTGATCGTCTGCGACGAGCCGAGGTCGACCTGGAGCCACTGCGGATCGGCGGCGGCGCTTGACCAGCGGGTGCCGGTGTTGCCGTCCACGGCGGCCGACGCGGGGGTGCCCGCGTTCTCCGTCGAGGACGCGGTGGCGGGCTTGCCCTGCGACAGCAGCGTGTCCGCCGCGCGGGCCGGGGACTGCGTCCAGACGAGCGCCAGGCTCGCCAGGACCGCCGCGAGGACGGTGAAGATCAGTACCGGCCGGCGCCCGCCGCGCCATGGCCGCCCGCGCACCGACAGGGTAGTGCTGCCTGACATATGTGTTTCTCCTCAACCGGGTGGGGGTCCGTGATGGAGGCTGGGACGAATTGAGAGCGCTCTCCCAGCGAGGTGATGTTTACAAGGGCCGAACAGCGCCGTCAATAAGCCGGTCAATAATGGCCGGTTGGCCCGGTGCCCCGTTTCGAGAACCGAACGCGCGGCGCCGTGGAACGCCGCAGCTCACGCCGGTTGGCGACGCCCCTTGAAGCCGGGGCCGCATCCGCGGACCCGCGCCCGTATGTGAAGGGGGCGGCCCCGTGCGCGAAGGGGCGGCCCCGTACACGCCATCCATGTACGGGACCGCCCCGGCCTGTCGGTGCGCGCCGCGCGGTCAGCCCAGCGCCGCCAGGTGGTCGCGCAGCCCGATGCCGTACGCGGTCGGTGTGCCGTCGTAGGCGGTGATCAGCGACGGTCCCGACGAGCAGTCCCAGTTGTTCCAGGTCCAGCCCAGATACGACAGCTTGTGCGCGTCGAGCCAGCTCATGAACTGGTCGATGAAGCCGTGCGAGCAGGTGTTCTCGCCCATCTCACCGGCCACCAGCGGTACTTGCGCGGCGACCGGCGCGAGCTGGGAGTCCCAGCAGGACGCCGAGGCGCAGGAGTTGAAGTTGTAGACGTGGACGGCGGCGGCCAGATTTCCGGCCGGGTCGGTCGGTTTGTGCGCCAGCCAGCCCGTGAGGTCGTTGGAGTAGGCGAGCCCGCCGAGCAGGATCACGTTCCGCGCGCCCGTGCCGCGTACCGCGTCGACCAGGGTCTGCATCCCGGCGACCTGGTAGCCGATCCCCGGGCAGGTGCCGCCGTCCCGCCAGCAGGTCCACGCCTGCTCGGTGGTGGAGGTGGCCCGGTCCGGATAGGGCTCGTTGAACAGGTCGAAGACGACCGAGGTGTCGTCCTTGAACGCGTTGGCGACCCCGGTCCAGAACGGCGCCGCGTACTGCGCGTCCGGCATCGGCTTCTGGCAGGTCGCGTTGACGTCCGAGCAGCCCGCCGAATTGCCGGTGTAGGTGCCGTGCGTCCAGTGCAGTTCGACGATCGGGGTGATGCCGTGCGCGGCCAGCCGGTGCACCCAGTCGGTGATCGCCGCGATGTAGTTGGCGCCGCCGTCCGCCGCCGGCACATACGAAAGGCCCTCCCAGCAGTCCTCGTTGAGCGGCACGCGGACGGCCGTGACGTGCCAGCTCTTGATCGCGTCGATCGCCGCGTCGTCCACCGGGCCGTCGAAGATGCCGCGGCCCTGGGCGCACATGAATTCGGTGCCGGAGCGGTTGACGCCGTGCAGGACGACGTTCTTGCCGGTGGCGTCCTGGAGCTGGTTGCCGGAGACGTGCAGTTCGGGCGGTGCGGTGTCACCACCGGGCGGTGTGGTGGGCGGAGTTGTCGGCGGCGTCGTCGGTGGGGTTGTCGGGGGAGTGGTGGGCGGTGTCGTCGGGGGAGTGGTCGGTGGCGTGGTGCCGTCGACATCGCACGTCGTGCCGTTGAGCGTGAAGGCGGTCGGCGCCGGATTGGTCCCCGACCAGTTCGCCAGGAAGCCGGCGCTGACCGAACCGCCGGTCGCGATCGTCCCGTTGTACGACATCGAGTCGACGGTGACGGCCGTGCCGGACTGCGACCAGGTGCCGTTCCAGCCCTGGGTGACCTTCTGGCCGCCGGTGAAGTCGAAGCCGAGCTTCCAACCGCTCGTCGGGGCCGCGTTGTTGGTGATCACGACGCTGCCCTGGAAACCGGAGTCCCATTGGCTGGTCACCGAATACGCCACGGAACAGGCCGGGACGGCGGACGGGGTGGCTCCGGACGCGGTCGCGCCAAGGGCCGCGGGCAGCAGTGCGGCAGCGGTGGCGGCGGTCGTGACGGCCGCCATCCCGACGGCCGCGGTGCGCGTGGGTCGTCGCATGTGCGACTCCTCGTATGTGGGGAGATCAAGGAGTGGACGCGCTCCCACTGGTCCGCCGCAGACCCTAGCGGCAGTTGGGCCATGGCGGTAGAGGAGCGGCGCCGTACACCGTTGTGCACGGACTCTTGACAGTGCGCTCACAGCGCCTTGATTGTGGGAGCGCTCCCACTGGTTCAGTAGAAACATTCCCCCCACCAGAACCGCGAGGAGGGCTTCTCGCATGCCCCGAGGAAGACCGTTCAGCGAACATCCCGCGCGTGACCGCGCGCGCAGGCGGCTGCGCCGACTGGTGACGGCCGTGGCCGCCGCCCTCGCGCTGCCGCTCGCGATGACCGCGGCCGGCGGCGGCACCGTCGCCCACGCCGACACCCTCCAGTGCAGCGTCGACTACTCGGCCAACGACTGGGGTTCGGGTTTCACCGCCAACGCCACCGTCACCAACCGCGGCACCGCCCCCATCGACGGCTGGACCCTGACGTACGCCTACACCGGCAACCAGACGCTGCAGAGCGGCTGGAACGGCACCTGGTCGCAGACCGGCAAGAACGTCACCGTCAAGTCGCTCGACTGGAACAGGACGATCGCGCCGAACGCGGGCGTGACCACCAGCGCCAACTTCAACTACAGCGGCACCAACGCCGCGCCGACCGCTTTCTCCGTCAACGGCACCGTATGCGGGGGCGCGCACCAGCCACCGCTCGCCGTGCTGACCAGCCCGTCGGCCGGTGCCACGTACACCGCGGGCGCAGACATCCCGCTGGCGGCCACCGCGGTCGCGGCGGACTCGGCGACCGTCAGCAAGGTGGAGTTCTGGAGCGACACCACGCTGCTCGGCACCGACACCACCTCTCCGTACACCTTCACCTGGCCGGCGGTCGCGGCCGGTGACTACTCGCTCTACGCGAAGGCGTACGACAGTACGGGCGCGGCCGGCGAGTCGACCCCGGTCGGCGTGCACGTGGCCGCCGGGCCCTCGGTCGTCGCCTCGCCGAGCCAGGTCTCGGTCGCGCAGGGCGGCACCGGCACCTTCGGCGTCAAGCTCTCCAGCGCGCCGTCGGCCGCTGTGACGGTCGCGGTGGCGCGGACGGCGGGCAACAGCTCGCTGACCGTGAAGTCCGGCGCCAGCCTGACCTTCACCCCCGCCGACTGGAGCACCGCGCAGACGGTCACCGTCGCCGCGGCGGCCACCGGCAGCGGGGCGGCGACCTTCTCCGCGACCGCCACGGGCTACGCCAAGGCCGATGTCACGGTGACGGAGGTCGCCGGCACCGGCGGCACGTACGACACCCGCTTCCTCGACCTCTACGGGAAGATCACCGACCCGGCGAACGGCTACTTCTCACCGGAAGGCATCCCGTACCACTCGGTGGAGACACTGATCGTGGAGGCACCGGACTACGGGCACGAGACGACGTCCGAGGCGTACTCGTACCTGATCTGGCTGCAGGCGATGTACGGCCGGATCACCCAGGACTGGAGCAAGTTCAACGGGGCCTGGGCGCTGATGGAGAAGTACATGATCCCCACCACCGCCGACCAGCCCACCAACAGTTTCTACGACCCGTCCAAACCGGCCACGTACGCGCCGGAGCACCCGCTGCCGTCGGACTACCCGTCCAAGCTCGACACGAGCGTCTCCGTCGGTCAGGACCCGATCGCGAACGAGCTGAAATCGGCGTACGGCACCTCCGACATCTACGGCATGCACTGGCTGCAGGACGTGGACAACGTCTACGGCTACGGCGACACGCCCGGCGGCGGCTGCGAGCTGGGGCCGACGGCGGACGGGCCCTCGTACATCAACACCTTCCAGCGCGGCGCGCAGGAGTCGGTGTGGGAGACGGTGCCGCAGCCGACCTGTGACGCCTTCAAGTACGGCGGCACCAACGGCTACCTGGACCTGTTCACCGGGGACTCCTCGTACGCCAAGCAGTGGAAGTACACCGACGCGCCGGACGCCGACGCGCGCGCGATCCAGGCCGCCTACTGGGCGGACACCTGGGCCAAGGCGCAGGGCAAGGGCGCGGACGTGGCGACCACCGTGGCCAAGGCCGGGAAGATGGGCGACTACCTGCGGTACGCGTTCTTCGACAAGTACTTCAAGAAGATCGGCAACTGCACCAGCCCGAGCTGCCCGGCCGGCACCGGCAAGGACAGCGAGCACTATCTGCTGTCCTGGTACTACGCCTGGGGCGGCTCCAGCGGTACGGGCGGCGGCTGGTCCTGGCGGATCGGCGACGGCGCCTCGCACTTCGGCTACCAGAACCCGCTGGCGGCGTACGCGCTGACCACCGACCCGGCGATGGCCCCGAAGTCCGCCACCGGCAAGCAGGACTGGACGACCAGCCTGTCCCGGCAGCTGGAGTTCTACACCTGGCTGCAGTCCGACGAGGGCGCCATCGCGGGCGGCGCCACCAACAGCTGGGACGGCGCGTACGCCCAGCCGCCGGCCGGTACGCCGACCTTCTACGGGATGGCGTACGACCCGGCGCCGGTCTACCACGACCCGCCGTCGAACCAGTGGTTCGGTATGCAGGCGTGGTCGATGGAGCGGGTCGCGGAGTACTACCAGCAGACCGGTGACGCCAAGGCCAAGAAGGTCCTGGACAAGTGGGTGAGCTGGGCGATCTCGCAGACGACGGTCAACCCGGACGGCAGCTTCAAGATCCCGTCCGACCTGGCGTGGTCCGGCGCCCCGGACACCTGGAACGCCGCCTCGCCGGGTGCCAACGCCAATCTGCACGTCACGGTCACCGCCTACGGCAACGACCTCGGTGTCGCGGCGGCCTTCGCCAAGACGCTGGCCTACTACGGTGCCAAGTCCGGCAACACGGCCGCGCGGACCACGGCCAAGGCGCTGCTCGACGGCATGTGGAGCAACGACCGGGACGCCCTGGGCATCGCCGTCCCGGAGACCAGGACCGACTTCAACCGCTTCGACGACCCGGTCTACGTCCCGTCCACCTTCTCCGGCACCATGCCCAACGGCGACAAGATCAACTCCAGCTCGACCTTCATCGAGCTGCGCTCCTTCTACAAGAATGACCCGAACTGGTCCAAGATCGCCGACTACCTCGCGGGAGGCGCCGCACCGTCCTTCACCTACCACCGCTTCTGGGCCCAGGCGGACATCGCCCTGGCCATGGGGTCGTACGCGCTGCTCTTCGACGAATGAGACGAGGTACTGGCGTGACGTAGGTCATGCCGAGTGACCCAGGTCACGAAGAAGGCCCGGTCCGTTTGCACGGACCGGGCCTTTTGCTTGGGGTGAGTGACGGGACTCGAACCCGCGGCCACCTGGACCACAACCAGGTGCTCTACCAACTGAGCTACACCCACCATGTCCGGCGCCCTCGGGTGCCGACCTGGAAAAGTGTACAGGGTGCGGGAGCGTGCTCACGCACCCTTTTCCGCGGGCCCCGGGAGGGGCCCGTCACGGCTACTGAGCGGGCAGGACGTGCTTGGCGGCGATGGCGCGGACGGTGTCGGTGTCCGGGCCCGGCTGGGGCACGAAGACCGCCTCGCGGTAGTAGCGCAGCTCGGCGATCGACTCGCGGATGTCGGCCAGCGCCCGGTGGTTGCCGTTCTTCTCCGGGCTGTTGAAGTAGGCCCGCGGGTACCAGCGCCGGGCCAGCTCCTTGACCGAGGAGACGTCCACGATGCGGTAGTGCAGGTGCTGCTCCAGGGTGGCCATGTCCCGGGCCAGGAAGCCGCGGTCGGTGGACACCGAATTCCCGCACAGCGGCGCCTTGCGCGGCTCCGTGACATGCTCGCGGACATAGCCGAGCACGATCTTCTCGGCCTCTTCGAGGGTGACCCCGCCGGGCAGCTCCTCCAGCAGCCCGGAGGCGGTGTGCATCTCCCGCACGATGTCGGGCATGGTCACGAGCGCCTCGTCGGGCGGCCGGATGACCACGTCCACCCCGTCCCCGAGCACATTCAGCTCGGAGTCGGTGACGAGCGCGGCCACCTCGATCAGCGCGTCGTGGGCCAGCGACAGCCCGGTCATCTCACAGTCGATCCACACCATCCGGTCGTTCATACGCCTCACCCTACGGGGCGATCCCGCGGCCCGGGCAGAGCGGCGCCCAGGCTGCGTGAGGCGCGCAGCCGGCCGCGGCCCGGTGCGTCGGCCGCCTCGGCCCTGCCGGGCTGCTCCGGCACACGCGCGGCGACATAGGCGTCGCCGTCCGTCTTGCCGGGCGCGGCCAGGATCTGTGAGACCGGTCCGCGCCGGGGCGGCGGCAGGTCGGGGACCGGCGGCGTACGGTCCGGCTCGTCCTGCGGCCTGCGGGCGCGGTAGGCGGCCCGGTAGGACGCGGGGGAGGAGCCGAGCTGGCGCCGGAAGTGCCCGCGCAGCGCGACGGGGGAGCGGAAGCCGCAGCGGCCCGCCACCTCGTCGACCGAGTAGTCCGACGTCTCCAGCAGCCGCTGCGCCTGGAGCACCCGCTGGGTGATCAGCCACTGCAGCGGGGCACTGCCGGTGAGCGAGCGGAACCGCCGGTCGAAGGTGCGGCGGCTCATGTACGCGCGCGCGGCCAGCGCCTCGACGTCGAACTGCTCGTGCAGATGCTCCAGCGCCCAGGCGACGACCTCGGCCAGCGGGTCGGCGCCGATCTCCTCCGGTAAAGACCTGTCGAGGTGGCGCTGCCCGGTCTGCCAGTCGGCGCGGCGCGGCGGCACCACGAGGCGGCGGGCCAGGGCGGCGGCGGCCTCGCCGCCGTGGTCGGTGCGGACCACGTGCAGGCACAGGTCGATCCCGGCGGCGGTGCCCGCCGAGGTGAGGACGTCGCCGTCGTCGACGAACAGTTCCCTGGGGTCCACGTGCACCGACGGGTAGCGCTTGGCGAGCGTCGGCGCGTACATCCAGTGCGTGGTGGCCGGGCGGCCGTCCAGCAGCCCGGCGGCGGCCAGTACGAAGGCGCCGGTGCACAGGCCGATGATCCTGGCGCCCTCCTCGTGGGCGCGGCGGATCGCGTCCAGCGCTTCGGGCGGCGGTGCCTGGGAGATGGAGCGCCAGGTGGGCACGACGACCGTGCCGGCCCTGGAGAGTGCCTCCAGGCCGTAGGGCGCGGTCAGTTCGAGTCCGCCGGTGGTGCGCAGCGGGCCGTCCTCCCCGGCGCACACCAGCAGCCGGTAGCGGGGCACGCCCGCGTCCTGCCGGTCTATGCCGAAGACCGAGAGCGGTATGGAACTCTCGAAGATCGGTCCGCCGCTGAACAACAGCACCGCGACGACTTCCGGTCGGCGTCGCGCGGAAAGTTTACGAATGGCGCGAGGCGATGCCGATGGTGCTTGCGACGGACTGTCCGCCGCCGTAACGGAACTGGACTCCTGGCTCATGGAGCTCAAGCCCCCCTCGAATCGACGCGTCGTCCCCTCGGTCCTGCATGTTTCCCCCCGTGAGGCCACCCATGATCAAATCTACTGTGTCAGGTGGGGCGTTAGTGACTAGTTCACCATCTGACGCTAAGTCGACAAGACAACGTGGCGTAAAGCATTCGATCACGAAGCGTTTCACTCGCTGAGCCCGCTGGGAAGTACGCCTCCCGCAACGCGGGCCCCGGCACGCCCCCTCCGCGTCTTGGGGCATCGTAGAACCGCAGGTGGCGGGGGTGTTAATGCGGCGGAGGCCCAACCGGCGTCCGTGGACGAGAAGTTGGCCGAAAACCGCCGTTCGGCGGTCCGTTGTGCGTAAAGGGTGCCGGGGCGTGCGCCCGTGGTGTGCGCGGGGTGGCCCGCGGCGCGCGGCCCACCTGCACCGCTGTGCTCCGGAACTGCCCCGGACGGGTGATCCGGGTGCGCCCCCATGGTGCGCCGGTGCGCTGAGTCGTGCCGCCGGTTGGCGCGATGGCGTTGCTATCTCGGCCCGGCTCCGGCATTCTCCTGGAAACTCCGGGTACCTGCCGGGTACGGGACAGCTGTGAAGACCCCGGCAAGCCTGTGCAGGGGGCTGTCACGGCCGTACTCTGGAGTCAGTGGGACGGGACGTGACGAACTGGCCGAAACCGGCTGGTTCCGGCGGCCCGCCCCGCGAGCACCGTCCTTGTCCGCCGCTCGGCGCGTCAGCGCCGCCCTCGCCGAGAATCCGCATCATGGCCGGTCATGAGTTTCCCGAGCCCGCCGAGAGCAGGCCGCTCGCCGAGTCGGCGGCGCTGCCCGAGCTGGCTCCAGCCCTGCGGCACGCCTGCGATCCTGCCTTCCGGCACGGCGTCGTGGTGGGCTTCGACGGTTCCCTCTCCAGCGAGCGCGCCCTGTCCTACGCCATCGGCATGGCCCGCAGGACGCACTCCGCGCTGATCATCGTGCATGTCGCCAACCGGCTGCCGGCCACGGTGTGGGCGGGCTGCGAGCCACCGGTCTTCGTGGACGTGCCGGACCACCGCACCGAGGTGCTGGGCCTGGAGCTGGCCTGCGCCGACCACCTGGCCGAGATCTCCTGGGTGCTGGTGGAGCGCGGCGGCGACATCTGCCACGAGCTGGAGGAGGTCGGCCGGGAGTACGAGGCCGACGCGATCGTGGTGGGCGGCACGCACGGCCTGGTCGGCCGGATCTTCGGATCGGTCGCCGGGCGCCTGGCGCGGCGGGCGCAGCGGCCCGTGGTGGTCATTCCGTAACGAGTGGTCATCCCGTAGTGGATCGTCCCGTACGGGACGGAGGCCCCCGCCGGGCTGGCGGGGGCCTCCGCTGTATGCGCGACCGGACGATTACTCGACGGTCACGGACTTCGCCAGGTTACGCGGCTTGTCGATGTCCCGGCCCAGCGCCAGGGCCGTGTGGTAGGCGAAGAGCTGGAGCGGGATGCCCATCAGGATCGGGTCCAGCTCGTTCTCGTTCTTCGGCACGATGATCGTGTCGTCGGCCTTCTCCTGCGGCTGGTGCGCGACGGCGAGGATCCGGCCGCTGCGCGCCTTGATCTCCTCCATCGCGGCCCGGTTCTTCTCCAGCAGGTCGTCGTCCGGCACGATCGCCACCGTCGGCATCGACGGGTCGATCAGCGCCAGCGGGCCGTGCTTCAGCTCCGAGGCCGGGTACGCCTCGGCGTGGATGTACGAGACCTCCTTGAGCTTCAGCGACGCCTCGCGGGCCACCGGGTAGCCGCGCACCCGGCCGATGAAGAGCATCGACTTGGCGTCCGCGTACCGCCGGGCGAGCTGCTTGATCTCCGGCTCGGTCTTGAGGATCTCGTCGATCTGGCCGGGCAGCCGGCGCAGGCCCTCGATGATCCGCTTGCCGTCGGCCACCGACAGGTCGCGGATCCGGCCCAGGTGCAGGGCGAGCAGCGCGAAGGCCACCACGGTGTTGGTGAAGCACTTGGTGGACACCACGCACACCTCGGGCCCGGCGTGCACATAGGTGCCGCCGTCCGCTTCGCGGGCGATGGCCGAGCCGACCACATTGACCACGCCCAGCACCCGGGCGCCCTTGCGCTTCAGCTCCTGGACGGCGGCCAGCACGTCGTACGTCTCACCGGACTGGGAGACCGCGACATAGAGGGTGTCGGGGTCGACCACGGGGTTGCGGTAGCGGAATTCGGACGCGGGCTCCGCGTCCGCGGGGATACGGGCCAGCTCCTCGATCAGCCCGGCGCCGATCTGGCCCGCGTGGTAGCTGGTGCCGCAGCCGAGGATCTTGATCCGGCGCACCCGGCGGGCCTCGCCCGGCTCCAGGTTCAGGCCGCCCAGGTGGACGGTGGAGAAACGGTCGTCGATCCGGCCGCGCAGCACCCGGTCGACGGCCTCCGCCTGCTCGGAGATCTCCTTGTGCATGTAGGTGTCGTGGCCGCCCATGTCGTACGACTCGGCCTCCCACTCCACCGTGGTCGGCGTCGCCGTGGTGAGCGAGCCCTCGGTGGTGTAGGTGCGGAAGTCGTCGGCCTTGAGGGTCGCCATCTCGCCGTCCTGGAGGGTGACGACCTGGCGGGTGTGGGCGACCAGCGCGGCGACGTCGGAGGCGACGAACATCTCCTTCTCGCCGATGCCGAGGACGACGGGGGAGCCGTTGCGGGCCACCACGATGCGGTCGGCGAAGTCGCGGTGCAGGACGGCCAGGCCGTAGGTGCCCTCGACGGCGCGCAGCGCCTCGCGGACCTTCTCCTCCAGGGTCTCGGCCTGGGCGCGGGCGATCAGGTGGGCGAGCACCTCGGTGTCGGTCTCGGAGGCGAATTCGACGCCGTCGGCGGTGAGCTTGGCGCGCAGCTCCGAGGCGTTGTCGATGATCCCGTTGTGGACGATCGCGACCTTGCTGTCGCCGTCGAGGTGCGGGTGCGCGTTGTGGTCGCTGGGGGCGCCGTGGGTGGCCCAGCGGGTGTGCGCGATGCCGGTGGTGCCCGCGAAGCGTTTGGGGACGCGGGCCTCCAGTTCGCGCACCCGGCCCTTGGCCTTGACGGTCCTCAGCTCGCCGGACTTGCCGGTGATGACGATGCCCGCGGAGTCGTAACCCCGGTACTCGAGCCGCTGCAGTCCTTCGAGGAGCAGCGGCGCCACGTCACGCCTGCCGATGTATCCGACGATTCCGCACATATGGTCGTCCCTCGTCCCTGTCTGTCCGTGTGCTGTGTTCTGTTGCGTTCTTCCGCGGTCTTCCGCGGTACGGCCGTCCCGGGTGCCCTGTCCCGCGGGCCGGCCGGTGGATCGGTGCTCAGCCGTAGACGATGCGGCGCAGCTGGCGCTGCGAGAGGGCCGAGGGGGCGACCGCGCGGTGCGGCAGCTCCTCGGCGATCCGCTCGAAGATGTCCGTGTTGACCAGGCCCTTCGCCTGGAGCTCACGGTGTCTGCGGCGGACGAACTCCTCGGTCGTCTCGTCGAAGTACGCCAGGACGTCCAGCACCACCCGGCCCGCCTCGCCGCGGTGCAGCGGCGTGGAGCGCACCAGGTGGTCGATCAGGTCCTCGTAGGACGTCCGGCGTTCGAGCACCCGTCGATACTGATGTGATCATCTGCGCTTTGCAAGAATCCTGCCCGATTTCGGGCAGGGGAAGCGGCCAAGGGAGTGAAAGAAAGGTCGTTACGGGCGCATCGGGCGCCCGTAACGACCTCGGGGACGTGCTGTGGGTGTGCTTTTGTGGGGGGCGTGGGGGGGGGCCGGGCGCGGTCCGGGTGGGTCAGCCCGCCAGGCCCAGCTCGCGGGCGATCAGCATCCGCTGCACCTCGCTGGTGCCCTCGCCGATCTCCAGGATCTTGGAGTCCCGCCACATCCGGGCCACCGGATACTCGTTCATGAAGCCGTAGCCGCCGTGGATCTGGGTGGCCTCGCGGGCATTGGTCACCGCGACCTCCGAGGAGTAGAGCTTGGCCAGCGCCGCCTCCTTCTTGAAGTCGTCGCCGTGCAGCAGCCGGGAGGCCGCGTCCCGCCACGCCAGCCGCGCGGTGTGGGCCCGCATCTCCATGTCGGCGATCTTGAACTGGATCGCCTGGTTGTCGCCGATCGGGCGCCCGAAGGCGTGCCGGGTCCTGGCGTACGACAGCGACTCGTCCACGCAGCCCTGCGCGAGCCCGGTGGACAGCGCCGAGATCGCGATCCGGCCCTCGTCGAGGATGCGCAGGAACTGCGCGTAGCCGCGGCCCTCCTCGCCCAGCAGATTCGCGGCCGGCACCCGGCAGTCGGCGAAGGACAGCTCACGGGTGTCCGACGCGTTCCACCCGACCTTGCTGTACTTCTTCGACACCGTGAAGCCCGGCGTCCCGGACGGCACGATGATCGAGGAGATCCGCGGCCTGCCGTCCTCCTTGCGGCCGGTCACCGCCGTCACCGTGACCAGGCCGGTGATGTCGGTGCCGGAGTTGGTGATGAAGCACTTGGTGCCGTTGATCACCCACTCGTCGGTGGCCTCGTCCAGCCGGGCGGTGGTCCGGGTGCCGCCCGCGTCGGAGCCGCATTCGGGCTCGGTCAGGCCGAAGGCGCCGAGCATCTCGCCCGAGCACAGCTTCGGCAGCCAGGTGCGCTTCTGCTCCTCGGTGCCGAAGCGGAACACCGGCATCGCGCCCAGCGACACCCCGGCCTCCAGGGTGATCGCCACCGAGGAGTCCACCCGGGCCAGCTCCTCCAGCGCGATGCACAGCGCGAAGTAGTCGCCGCCCATGCCGCCGTACTCCTCCGGGAACGGCAGCCCGAACAGGCCCATCCGCCCCATCTCCCGCACGATCTCGTACGGGAATTCCTCGTGCTCGTAGAATTCGCCGATCTTCGGCGCGATCACGTCCCTGGCGAACTCCGCGACCGTGCCGCGCAGTTCCTCGTACTCATCGGACAGACGGTGGTCGATCGACATGGCTACTGCTCCTGGTGGGTCAGGGCGCGGACAGTACGGGAGGGGCTCGGCCGTCCCAGGTGCTCCGCCATCCACACGCTTGTGGCGCTGAGGCGGTCCAGATCGACCCCGGTGCGGATGCCCAGGCCGTGCAGCATCCAGACGAGGTCTTCGGTGGCGAGGTTTCCGGTGGCGCTCTTGGCGTACGGGCAGCCGCCGAGGCCGCCCGCGGAGGCGTCCACGACGGTGACGCCCTTCTGGAGCGCGGCCAGGGTGTTGGACAGCGCCTGGCCGTAGGTGTCGTGGAAGTGCACGGCGAGCCTGTCGACCGGGACGGTGTTCGTGGGGGAGCCGGTCGTGCCGGTGCCGGTGCCGCCCGCGGGGGAGCCGGTCAGCTCGTCGAGCAGCGCGGTGACATGGCCCGGGGTGGCCACGCCTATGGTGTCGCCCAGGCTCAGCTCGTCGCAGCCCAGCTCGTACAGCCTGCGGGCCGCGGCGGCGACCTGCGCGACCGGTACCGGACCCTCCCAGGGGTCGCCGAAGCACATCGACAGATAGCCGCGCACGCGCGCCCCGGCCGCCTTGGCCCTGGCCACCACGGGGGCGAACATCGCCAGCGACTCGTCCACCGTGCGGTTGAGATTGGCGCGGGCGAAGGACTCGGTGGCGCTGCCGAAGACCGCGACCTCCGTGACGCCCAGTTCCAGGGCGCGGTCCAGACCCCTTTCGTTGGGCACCAGCACCGGCAGCCGCAGCGCCGGATCCCGCGCGGTGAGGTCGGCCAGCAGCGGCATCAGCTCGGCGGCGTCGGCCAGTTGGGGCACCCACTTGGGGTGGACGAAGCTGGTCGCCTCGATGGTGCCGAGGCCCGCGGCGGCGAGCCGGTGCACGAATTCGGCCTTCACCTCGGTCGGCACCGTCGTCTTCTCGTTCTGCAGGCCGTCGCGGGCGCCCACCTCGTGGATCCGCACGGCCTCGGGCAGTCCGGCCGCGGGCACGGCCATCGGCAGCCCGGCGGGCAGGTCGCTCATGACGCCTCCCCGGTGGCCGCCGTCGCGCCGTCCTTCGGGGTGACCACGGCCAGCACCTGGTCCATCGCCACGGTGCTGCCCGCGGTGACGTCGATCTCGGACACCGTCCCGTCGTGCGGGGCGGTGATGACGTGCTCCATCTTCATGGCCTCCACCACCAGCAGGCTCTGGCCCGCCGTGACCTCGTCGCCCTTGGCGACCTTCACCACGGTGACCGTGCCGGGCATCGGCGCGGTCAGCGCGCCGCCCCCGCCGCCGGCCGCCGCGCCGCGCAGGGCCGCGGCCACCGGGTCGTACGCCCGCACCCACCAGCCGTCGCCGTCCCGGCCCAGCCACTCGCCCGCGTGCCGGAAGGCGGTCACCGTGCCCTCGCGGTGCAGCAGCGCCCGCTCGCCGTCCACGGTCAGCGAGGCGGCCACGGCCTGCCCGTCGCCGATCCGCACCAGGCCGTCGCCGACCCGTACGGTCACCGGGTCGCGTCCCGGCACCCGCAAGTGGTGCACCGTCCAGGCGGGTTCGCCGCCCATGCGCCAGCCGCTGGGCTGCGAGAAGGGATCGGTCCAGCCGCCCGCGTCCGGCGCGGGGGCGAGCGCCGCCTGCCGCAGCAGGGCCGCCGTCGCGTAGACCTCGTCGGGGACGCCGGGCGGCAGCAGGCCGGCGGCGTCCCGGTCGATCAGCCCGGTGTCGAGGTCACCCGCGACCACCGCCGGGTGGGCCAGCAGCCTGCGCAGGAAACCGGTGTTGGTGTCCAGGCCGAGGACGACGGTGTCGGCGAGCGCGGCCCGCAGCCGGCGCAGCGCGGTGGCCCGGTCGGGGCCGTGCGCGATCACCTTGGCGAGCATCGGGTCGTAGGCGGTGCCGACCTCGGTGCCGACGGCCAGGCCGGAGTCCACGCGTACGCCGGGGCCCGACGGTTCGCCGAGCGCCACCACCGCGCCGGCGGACGGCAGGAAGTCCACCCGGCCGTCGCCGGGGCGGGCCGTCTCGGCGCAGATCCGGGCCTCGACCGCGTGCCCGGTCAGTGTGATGTCCTGCTGGGCGAAGCCGAGTTGCTCGCCGCTCGCCACCCGCAGCTGCCACTCGACCAGGTCGAGCCCGGTGACGAGTTCGGTGACCGGGTGCTCCACCTGGAGGCGGGTGTTCATCTCCATGAAGAAGTACACGCCGGGGTCGGCGCCGGGGACGATGAATTCGACGGTGCCCGCGCCGGTGTATCCGCAGGAGCGGGCGGCCTGCACGGCGGCCTCGCCCATCGCCTGCCGGGTCGCCTCGTCCAGCAGCACCGAGGGGGCTTCCTCGATGACCTTCTGGTGGCGGCGTTGCAGCGAGCACTCGCGCTCGCCGAGGTGCACCACCGAGCCGTGGCCGTCGGCGAGCACCTGGATCTCGATGTGCCGGGGCCGGTCGATCCACCGCTCGACCAGCAGGGTGTCGTCGCCGAAGGAGCCGCGGGCCTCGCGCCGGGCCGCCGCGATCTCCTCGGCGAGCAGGCTCTCGTCCCGTACCAGCCGCATGCCCTTGCCGCCGCCGCCCGCCGACGGCTTCAGCAGCACCGGCAGCCCGATCTCCCGTGCCGCGTCGGCCAGTTGGGCGTCGGTGAGACCGCTGCCCGTGCTGCCGGGTACCACGGGCACGCCCGCCGCCCGGACTGTCTCCTTGGCGCGGATCTTGTCGCCCATCAGCTCGATCGCCTGCGCGGGCGGGCCGATGAAGACCAGTCCGGCGGCGGCGCAGGCCCGCGCGAACGCGGCGTTCTCCGCGAGGAAGCCGTAGCCGGGGTGGACGGCCTGGGCGCCGGCCGCGACGGCGGCCCGTACCTGCTCCTCGGCCGACAGATAGCTGTCGATCCGCACCGCGGTGTCGGCCTCGCGGACGTGCCGGGCGTCCGCGTCGGCGTCGGTGAAGACGGCGGCCGAGCGTACGCCCAGCTCGCGCAGGGTGCGCAGCACGCGGACGGCGATCTCGCCGCGGTTGGCGACCAGGACGGTGTCGAACATCGGGCTCGCGCTCCCGGCGTTGGCGGTGGTCATCATCGGCACGCCCCTCACATCCGGAAGACGCCGTAGCCGGGGGCGCCCGGATCGGCGGTGGGCAGGGGCGCGTTGGCGCAGGCGGTGAGGGCCAGGCCCAGTACGGTGCGGGTCTCCAGCGGGTCGATGACGCCGTCGTCCCACAGCCGGGCGGTGGCGTAGTAGGCGTTGCCCTGCGTCTCGTACTGCTCGCGGACCGGGCCCTTGAACGCCTCCTCCGCCTCCTCGCTCCACTTCTCGCCGGCCGCGGCGAGCTGGTCGCGCTTGACGCTGGCCAGCACGGACGCGGCCTGTTCGCCGCCCATCACCGAGATCTTGGCGTTGGGCCACATCCACAGGAAGCGCGGGCTGTACGCCCGGCCGCACATCGAGTAGTTGCCCGCGCCGTAGGAGCCGCCGATCACCACGGTCAGCTTGGGCACCCGGGCGCAGGCGACGGCCGTCACCATCTTCGCGCCGTGCTTGGCGATGCCGCCCGCCTCGTACTGCCGGCCGACCATGAAGCCCGAGATGTTCTGCAGGAACAGCAGCGGGATGCCGCGCTGGTCGCACAGCTCGATGAAATGCGCGCCCTTGAGGGCGGATTCGGCGAACAGGATGCCGTTGTTCGCCACGATGCCGACCGGGTGGCCCTGGACGTGCGCGAAGCCGGTGACCAGCGTCGTGCCGTACTCCGCCTTGAACTCGGCGAAGCGGCTGCCGTCCACCAGGCGGGCGATCACCTCGCGGACGTCGTACGGCGTGCGGGAGTCGACCGGCACCGCGCCGTACAGCCCCGCCGGGTCGACCGCGGGCGGCTCGGCGGGCCGTACCGTCCACGGCAGGTCGCCGCGCGCGGGCAGGGTCGCCACGATGTTCCGGACGATGTCCAGGGCGTGCGCGTCGTCCTCGGCGAGGTGGTCGGTGACGCCGGAGATCCGGGAGTGGACCTCGCCGCCGCCCAGTTCCTCCGCCGTGACGACCTCGCCGGTGGCGGCCTTCACCAGCGGCGGCCCGCCGAGGAAGATCGTGCCCTGACCGCGGACGATCACCGCTTCGTCGCTCATCGCCGGGACGTAGGCGCCGCCCGCGGTGCACGAGCCCATGACGGCGGCGATCTGCGGGATGCCGCGGGCGGAGAGATTGGCCTGGTTGTAGAAGATCCGGCCGAAGTGGTCGCGGTCGGGGAAGACCTCGTCCTGCCGGGGCAGGAAGGCGCCGCCGGAGTCGACCAGATAGACGCACGGCAGTCTGTTGTCGAGGGCGATCTCCTGGGCGCGCAGGTGCTTCTTGACCGTCATCGGGTAGTAGGTGCCGCCCTTGACCGTGGCGTCGTTGGCGACCACGACCACCTCGCGACCGGCGACCCGGCCGATCCCGGCGATCACCCCGGCGGCCGGCGCCTGCCCGTCGTACATCCCGTCGGCGGCCAGCGGCGCCAGTTCCAGGAAGGGGGAGCCGGGGTCGAGCAGCCCGTCCACCCGGTCCCGGGGCAGGAGTTTGCCCCGCGCGGTGTGCCGCGCGCGGGCTCTCTCGCCGCCGCCGAGCCGTGCGGCGGCCAGCTTGTCGCGCAGGTCCGCGACCAGCGCGGCATGTGCCGCCGCGTTGGCCTGATACGCCTCCGACGCCGGATCCGCGGCGCTGGACAGGGCGGGTGCTGCCATCTTTCGGCCCCCCCGGATGTTAGCGAGCGTTAACGTGATGACTCCACGTTAACGCTCGCTAACTCGATTGTCTAGACTCGATCTCATGAACCCGACGAAAACGGCGGACAGCCGCCGCGAGCAGATCCTCCGGGAGGCCGCCCGGCTCTTCGCCGAGCGCGGTTTCCACGGAGTCGGCGTGGACGAGATAGGCGCCGCGGTCGGCATCAGCGGCCCGGGTCTCTACCGGCACTTCGCCGGCAAGGACGCCATGCTGGCCGAACTGCTGGTGGGCATCAGCGGGCGGCTGCTGACCGCGGGCAAGATGCGGGTCGCCGAGGCGGCCGGGCCCGCCGAGGCGCTGGACGCGCTGATCCGCGGCCACATCGACTTCGCGATCGACGACCGGCCGCTGATCACCCTGCACGACCGCGAGCTGGACCGGCTGCGCGACTCCGACCGCAAACTGGTCCGCCAGCTCCAGCGGCAGTACGTCGAGGAGTGGGTCGCGGTGGTGCGGCAGGTGCACCCGGCCGCCGGGGAGAGCGAGGTGCGGGCCGCCGTGCACGCCGTCTTCGGCCTGCTCAATTCCACCCCGCACATCGGCGAGCGCGGAGGTCTGCCCGGCCGGACGGTGATGGCGGCGCTGCTGCACCGGCTGGCGCTCGGGGCGCTGGACGCGCTGGACGGTCTGGACAGCACCGGCAACTGGCGGGTAACTTACTGAGCGCTTGCTTAATTGTCGGCATGCTCATACGACCGGTCGCTCGTGCGCGGCTCCCGCGCGTGGTCGTCCGCCGGTCGACCCGGTGGCGGATGGGAGGCGCGCTGTGCGTCGTACGGTGTTCAACGAGGACCACGAGGCGTTCCGCGAGACGATTCGCGCCTTCATCGAGGCCGAGGTCGTCCCCGTCCACGACGAGTGGCTGGCCGCGGGCATCGTCCCGCGCGACTTCTACTACAAGCTCGGCGAGCTGGGCGTCTTCGGCATCGAGGTGCCCGAGGAATTCGGCGGCGCGGGCGAGCACAGCTTCAAGTTCCAGGCGGTCATCAGCGAGGAGTGCGCCCGCGCGGGCGTCAGCTTCGGCGGCAGCGGCGTGCACGTCGGCCTCTGCCTGCCCTACCTGATGGCGTACGCCACCGACGAGCAGAAGAAGCGCTGGCTGCCCGGCTTCGTCAGCGGTGGGACGATGTTCGCCATCGCGATGACCGAACCCGGCACCGGCTCCGACCTCGCGGGCATGAAGACCACCGCCAGGCTCACCGAGGACGGCAGGCACTACCTCCTCAACGGCGCCAAGACCTTCATCACCGGCGGCGTCCACGCCGACCGCGTCATCGTCTGCGCCCGCACCGCCCCCGCCACCGCCGAGGACCGGCGCGCCGGCATCTCGCTGTTCGTGGTGGACACCACGTCAGACGGCTACGCGGTCGGCCGCAAGCTCGACAAGCTCGGCCTGCGCACCTCCGACACCGCCGAACTCTCCTTCTCCGACGTCCTGGTCCCCGTCGACGACCTGCTCGGCGAGGAGGGCAAGGGCTTCTCCTACCTCGGCCAGAACCTCCCGCAGGAGCGGCTGGCCATCGCGGTCGGCGCCCACTCCCAGGCCGCCGCCGCGATCCGCTTCGCCCAGGCGTACGTCCAGGAGCGGACCGTCTTCGGCAAGCCCGTCGCCGCCTTCCAGAACACCAAGTTCGAACTGGCCGCCTGCAAGGCCGAGGTGGACGCCGCCGAGGCCGTCGTGGACCGCGCGCTCGAGGCGCACGACAAGGGCGAGCTGTCCGCCGCCGACGCCGCCTCCGCCAAGCTGTTCTGCACCGAGGTCGCCGCCCGCGTCATCGACCGCTGCCTCCAGTTGCACGGCGGCTACGGCTACATGAACGAGTACCCGATCGCCCGCCTGTACGCCGACAACCGCGTCAACCGGATCTACGGCGGCACCAGCGAGGTCATGAAGTCGATCATCGCCAAGTCGATGGGGCTGTGACCGGATCCGTGACCGGACCCGCGACCGGATCCGCGGCCGACCCCCACGATCCGCTCGGGCCGCTGCTCGATCTGCTCGACCTGGAGCGGATCGAGCAGGACATCTTCCGCGGCCTGAGCCGGTCGGCGGTGGTGCCCCGGGTGTTCGGCGGCCAGGTCGCCGCGCAGGCGCTGGTCGCCGCGGGCCGCACGGTGCCCGAGGACCGCGGCGCGCACTCCCTGCACGCCTACTTCCTGCGGCCCGGCGACCCCGGCGCACCGATCGTCTACGAGGTCGACCGGATCCGCGACGGCCGCTCCTTCACCACCCGCCGGGTCGTCGCGATCCAGCACGGCCAGCCGGTCTTCCACCTGTCGGCGTCCTTCCAGACCCACGAGGACGGGCTGGAGCACCAGGAGCCGATGCCGGCCGCGCCCGACCCGGAGACGCTGCCGACCGCCGAGGAACTGCTGCCCGCGCACGCCGACAAATTCCCCGACCCCACCGTCGTGGACCGGCTGCTCGAAGCACGCGCCGCCGTCGACCTGCGCTATGTCGAGGACCCGCCCTTCCTCACCGCGGGCGTCACCCGCGAACCGCGCTCCCAGGTGTGGTTCCGCACCCGGGGAAAGATCAACGACGATCCGCTGCTCCATGTCTGCCTCGCCACCTATGTGTCGGACATGACGCTGCTCGACTCGGTGCTGCTCGCCCACGGGCGCGGCGGCTGGGCGGTCGGCGACGTGGTCGGCGCGAGCCTGGACCACGCCATGTGGTTCCACCGGCCCTTCCGCGCCGACGAATGGCTGCTCTACGACCAGCAGAGCCCGTCCGCGTCCGGCGGTCGCGGCCTGGGCACCGCCCGGATCTACACCCAGGACGGGCGGCTGGCGGTCTCGGTGATCCAGGAGGGCCTGGTCCGGGTGCCGCGTCGCTGACGCTCACCCGTAGGGGTGAGCGCGGATTTCGGGCCGCGCCTATTTGCGGCTGATGCGGCGCTTATTAGTGCTGCCTACGGCCTTGGGGGACCGGCCTTACGCGGTCGCCTTCACGCGGCTTCCGCGGCCGGACCCACCGGCAGTGTGGCGCGGACGAGGAAGCCGCCGGGCGCCGCGGGCGACGCGGTGAATTCACCGCCGAGCTGCGCCGCCCGCTCGCGCAGCCCCGCCAGGCCGTGACCGCCGGACGGCAGGGCCTGCCCGGGCGCCGCCACGGCGGGGCCGTTGCGCACCTCCACCACCAGGACGTCATCGCTGCGCCGCACCAGGACGCGGGTTTCGGCGCCGGGCGCGTGCTTGCGGATGTTCGTGAGCGCCTCCTGCACGATGCGGTACGCGGCGTGCTGCACGTCCGGCGGCAGGGCGGCGGCCCCGGCGGGCACGATGGCGGCGGGCAGTTCGCCGCGGGTACCGGGTCCCGCCGCCGCGACCAGGGCGGGAATGCCCGCGAGGCCGGGTCCCGCGTCCAGTGGCAGACCCGGGGTCAGCGGCAGCCTCAGCAGCCCCACCATCCGGCGCAGCTCGTCCAGCGCGTCCCGGCTCAACTCGCGCACCGCGCCGGCCGCCGCCCGCGCCTGCGGACCCTTGGCGGTGGCCTCCAGGGCGCCGGACTGCACCGCGATCAGGCTGATGTGGTGCGCCACCGTGTCGTGCATCTCGCGGGCCATCCGGGCCCGCTCCCGTACCACCGCCTGCTCGGCGGCGAGTACGCTCTCCCGCTCCCGGCTGGCCGCCAGTTCCGCCAGCTTCCCGGCCAGTTCGCGGCGCGAGGCGGCGAAGAGGCCGAGCGCCGTCGGCGCCACCGCCAGCAGCGCGGACAGCATCACCGCGAGGATCGTGTCGGAGAGCCCCCAGCCCACCGGGGCCCGGAAGGGCCAGGGCACGAAGGACACCGTGGCCGCGAGCAGGGCGCAGCCGCCGATCAGCAGGGCGCGGCCCGGAATCGCCCGCCCCTGCCACGCCGACCCGGACCGGCGGTCGGTGCCGCCCGCGGCAATCCCGTACAGCGTGCCCATCGGCGAGAACCAGATGTAGCCGAGCGAGAGCGCGGGCAGGGTCGCGGCGAAGGCGGCCAGCGGGAAGCGGTGCCGGAAGAGCAGGGCGACCGTGCCCAGGCACGCGAAGCCGAGGGCGACGGGGCCGCCGTAGGAGCGCGTCGCCCACACCTCGGTCACGGAAAGGGCGAGCAGCGCGGCGTCCGGCAGGGCGACGCGGGGCCTGAAGGTCATTCCGGTACCCGCACGAGTCCGGCCCGATGTGCGACGACGGCGGCGGCCACGCGGTTCGGGGCGGCGAGCTTGCGGAGCACGGCGCGCACATGGTCCTTGACCGTACCGACCGATATCCCCAGCTCCGCCGCGATCACGGCGTTCGGCAGCCCGGCGGCCAGCAGCGCCAGCACATCGCGCTCGCGGCCGGTCAGCGGCGCCAGGGCAGCGGCGTACGGCGGACCTGCCGCCGTACCGTCGGGGCCGGTCCCCGGCCCGGATCCGTGGCCGGACGGCTGATCGGACCGGCCGTACCGTCCGGCGCTGGTGACGCCTGCCGGGTCGGCCGCCGGATCGCCGAGGAAGCCGTCGACGACCGCGCGGCTCACCGTGGGCGTGAAGACGGTACCGCCCGCCGCCATGACGCGGACGGCGTCGATCAGGGTGCCGACCGCGGTGTCCTTGAGCAGGAAACCCGTGGCGCCCGCGGCCATCGCCCGGTGGATGTGCTCGCTGGTGTCGAAGGCGGTCAGCATCGCGACCGGCGGCGGCGAGGGCAGCGCCCGCAGGGCGCGCAGCACGGTCAGCCCGTCGTCGGGCGGCGGCATCACGGCGTCGAGCAGGACGAGCCCGGGCCAGGCCGCGGTCACCGCGGCGACCGCGTCGTGCCCGTCGCAGTCCGCCACCACATCGATGTCGCCGGAGGATTCGAGGATGCTTCGCAGGGCGGCCCTGACCAGCGCTTCGTCGTCGACGATCGCCACCTGGACCACTGCGCCTGCCTCTCTTGTCCCGCTTTGCCCCTTCACTGATCGTAACGACTGGCGGGCGGTGACGTCAGGTCCCCTTTTTCCCGGCCCCCCGGCCGGACCGGCCGAGGCCGGTGCGCCGCGACACCCGGCCGGTGCCGTCCGTGCCCTTCTTCTCCCGGCTCCGGCTCTCGCGGCCCCTGCCCTCCCGGGCCTTGGACCGCGGCGCCGGCTCCGTACCGTCGGGGTCGTCCGGTCCCGCAGTGCCGGCCGGGCCCGCCGAGCCGTCCCGACCAGCGCCGGTCAGTCCCGCGGCGGCCAGCAGATAAGCGGTCAGCGGCGCGTAATGGTGCGGCGGCACATTGTCGTCCAGCGGCACCGTCACCAGGAGGCTGCCCTCCGCTTCGCCGACGAACAGCGCGGGGTCGTTGCAGTCCGCGAAGCCGACCGTGTCGATGCCGCGCTCACCCGCGCAGCCCGCCCAGCCGTGGTCGGCGATCACCAGATCGGGCAGCGGCTCGCCGTCGCGCTCCAGGGCGTCCAGGATCTCCCGCATCGGGTCGGGGGAGTGGGTGTGCACCAGGCCGCCCGCCCGGTGGACCATGGAAACCGCCGCAAGGTGCCGGATTTCCCCGCCGTCCGCATAGAGGCGCTCGGCCGGGGTGATCAAGGTGCAGCCCGCGGCGCGCAGTGCGGCGGCCAGCTGCCAGTGGACGGCGAGGAGCCCCGCCGGGTGACCGGTCGCCACCAGCACCCTGGAGCCGTTTTCCGCCGCCTTGTGCAGCACTTCGGCCATCCGGTCGAGCGCGTCGATCGTCAGCTCCGGGTCGATGGTGTCCTGCCCGAACCGGTGGTCCGGGTCGGCGACGACACCGCAGCGCTCGGCCATCAGCTCCAGTACGGCGTCCCGGTCCGTCCAGCGGTCGCCCAGATCGAGGCCGAACCAGTAGTAGCGGTTCCCCTCGGCGAGCGCGCTGAAGTGGTCGAGGTTGTTCTCGCGGCTGGTCGCCACGTCGCCGGCTATGCGGGTGCTCACCAGATGGGCGGTGAGGGCCTGACGGCTGGGTGCTGCGGGAGCTGGGTCCAAGGGCATGCGCACATTGTCGCGCTCCGGCACACCGACGTGCGGCGGAGCGGAGATCGACGCCGAGGCGTAATCGGCCCCGCCGATTGGAGGAAACGTACATTCCGGTGACTTCCGGCCGCCCCGTAGGGTCGGCCTCGCGCCCGTGACACCACGCCCCCGACGACCTCCTTGACCCCGGCGCCCCCCCATGACTCCAGCCCCCCACGACCCCGATGAAAGAGGCACCCATCATGAGCAGCGACCGGCCGCGCGGCCCCGTCGACTCCTCGCGCATCCCGCGCTACGCGGGACCGGCGACCTTCGCCCGGCTGCCGCGGCTGGACGAGGTCGGCAGCGCGGACGTCGCCGTCGTCGGCGTGCCCTTCGACTCCGGCGTCTCCTACCGGCCGGGCGCGCGCTTCGGCGGGAACGCCGTCCGTGAGGCGTCGCGGCTGCTGCGCCCGTACAACCCGGCCCAGGACGCCTCGCCCTTCGCGCTCGCCCAGGTCGCGGACGCCGGTGACATCGCGGCCAACCCGTTCGACATCAACGAGGCCGTGGAGACCGTCGAGGCCGCCGCGGGCGAACTGCTGGACACCGGCGCCCGGCTGATGACGCTCGGCGGCGACCACACCATCGCGCTGCCGCTGCTGCGCGCCGTCGCGCGCAGGCACGGCCCGGTGGCGCTGCTGCACTTCGACGCGCACCTGGACACCTGGGACACCTACTTCGGTGCCGAGTACACCCACGGCACGCCCTTCCGGCGCGCCGTCGAGGAGGGCATCCTCGACACCTCGGCGCTGTCGCACGTCGGGACCCGCGGCCCGCTGTACGGCAGGAAGGATCTGGACGACGACGAGAAGATGGGCTTCGGGATCGTGACCTCCGCCGACGTCATGCGGCGCGGCGTGGACGAGGTCGCGCAGCAGCTCAGGGAGCGGATCGGCGACCGCCCGCTGTACATCTCCATCGACATCGACGTGCTCGACCCGGCGCACGCCCCGGGCACCGGCACCCCGGAGGCCGGCGGGCTCACCTCCCGCGAGCTGCTGGAGATCCTGCGCGGCCTGGCCGGCTGCCGGCTCGTGTCGGCGGACGTGGTCGAGGTCGCCCCCGCCTACGACCACGCCGAGATCACCTCGGTCGCGGCCTCGCACACCGCGTACGAGCTGACCACGATCATGGCCCGGCAGATCGCCGCGGCCCGCTGACGGTCCGTCCCGCCCGGCCCCCGCGGGACGTACGACCAAGGTCGCAGCACCCCGCGACCTTGGTCGCCGTTTTGTTGCGGGAGGATGAAACGCGCACGCCGGAGCGTTGCAGCGTCCGGTGGAACCGGTGAGAGCCGGTCAGCGCCGGTGGAAGCCGGTGACAACGGGCGGAGTCCGGTGACAGCGGGCGGACGGACGGGCTGGAGGACGCGGGTGGCGAGGTCGTTGGCCAGGGCGAGGACGAGGAACGGTCCGGTCCCCGGTGAGGGGGCGGCGGCGGACGCGCCGAAGGAGCGCGGCTGGCTGTCGCGGCTGACGGGCTACTGCTGGCGCTACCGCGGCAGTGTGCTGCTGGCACTCGGCGCGTCGCTCGGCGGCATGGCGGTGACCGCGCTCGTCCCGCTGGTGCCCAAGCTGATCATCGACGACGTGATCGTCAAGCACGACAAGCCGCTCGCCCCGTGGGCGATCGTGCTGGTCGCGGCGGCCGTCGTCGTCTACGCCCTCACCTATCTGCGCCGCTACTACGGCGGCCGGCTCGCGCTCGACGTGCAGTACGACCTGCGCAACGAGATGTTCGGCTCGATCATGCGGCTCGACGGCCGCCGCCAGGACGAGCTGAGCACCGGCCAGGTCGTCGGCCGTGCCACCAGCGACCTCCAGCTCATCCAGGGCCTGCTCTTCATGCTGCCGATGATGATCGGCAATCTGCTGCTGTTCGTGCTCTCGCTCGTCGTCATGCTGGTGCTGTCGCCGCTGCTCACGCTGGTCGCGCTCGCGGTCGCCCCGGCTTTGTGGTTTATCGCCGACCGGTCGCGTAAGCGGCTGTTTCCCGCGACCTGGTACGCGCAGGGGCAGGCGGCGGCCGTCGCGGGCATCGTGGACGGCTCGGTCACCGGTGTGCGCGTGGTGAAGGGCTTCGGCCAGGAGCAGCAGGAGATGGACAAGCTGGAGACGGTCAGCCGCAGGCTGTTCGCCGGCCGGCTGCGGACGATCCGGCTCTCCGCCCGCTACAGCCCGGCGTTGCAGGCCGTGCCGTCCCTCGGCCAGATCGGCATGCTGGCGCTCGGCGGCTGGATGGCCACCCGCGGCCAGATCACCCTCGGCACCTTCGTGGCCTTCTCCACTTATCTCGCGCAGCTCACAGGCCCGGTCCGGATGCTGACGATGATGCTCACCGTCGGCCAGCAGGCACGGGCGGGCGTGGAGCGGGTCTTCGAACTGATCGACACCGAGCCGACGCTGACCGAGGGCACCAGGACGCTGCCCGCGGACGCGCCCGCCACCGTCGACTTCGAGGACGTCACCTTCGGCTACTCCGCCGACCGGCCGGTGCTCGACGGCTTCACCCTGAGCATCGCGCCCGGCGAGACCGTCGCCGTCGTCGGCTCCTCCGGCTCGGGCAAGTCCACCGTCTCCCTGCTGCTGCCGCGGCTGTACGACGTGACCGGCGGCGCGGTGCGGGTCGGCGGCACGGACGTACGGGAGCTGACCTTCGACTCGCTGCGGTCGGTGATCGGCATGGTCCCGGAGGACAGCTTCCTGTTCTCCGACTCCGTGCGCGCCAACATCCTCTACGGGCACCCGGACGCCACCGAGGAGCAGATGCTCGCGGCCACCCGCGCGGCGCAGGCGCACGGCTTCATCTCGGAGCTGCCGGACGGCTACGACACGGTCGTCGGTGAGCAGGGCCTGACCCTGTCCGGCGGGCAGCGCCAGCGTGTCGCGCTGGCCCGCGCGATACTCACCGACCCGCGTCTGCTGCTGCTCGACGACGCCACTTCGGCGGTGGACGCCCGGGTGGAGGCCGAGATCTTCGACGCGCTGCGCGAGGTGATGCGCGGCCGTACGACGCTGCTGATCGCGCACCGCCGCTCCACGCTGGCGCTCGCCGACCGGATCGCCGTCCTGGACGCGGGGCGGCTGGCGGACGTCGGCACCCATGAGGAGCTGCAGGAACGCAGCGCGCTGTACCGGGCGCTGCTCACCGACCCCGACGCGCTCGGCGCCGATGTGGTCGACCTGGATCCGGCGGGACTGGCCGCGGCGCGCGCCCGGGAGTGCGGGACTGCGGCGGACGGGCTCGACGGGTTCGACGGAATCGACTGCCCACTGGGGGAGGAGCACGGCGCGGAGTCCGCCGAGCATGCCGGGTCCGCTGTTTCCGGTGTTTCCGGCACGAACGGCGCCGGGATCACGCCGGAGCTGTGGCCCGCGGACCGGCGGGCGGCGGCCGAGGAGGACGCGCCGAGCGGTGCCGGCGCCGCGGCGGCGCCGCGGACTGGACCCGGCCCCGGGCCCGGCGGGATGGCGGGCGCGCTCGCGGGCATGCCGGCCACGCCCGATCTGCTCGCCAAGGTCGCGGCGCTGCCGCCCGCCGTGGACGTCCCGGAGGTGGACGAGGAGCAGGCGCGGACCGCCGACGAGAAGTTCGGGCTCGGCAGTCTGCTGCGCGGCTTCCGGACGCCGTTGCTGCTCAGCCTGGCGCTGGTGGCCGTGGACGCTGTCGCGGGGCTGCTGCTGCCGGTGCTGATCCGGCACGGCATCGACGCCGGTGTCCGGCAGGCCGCGCTGGGCGCGGTGTGGGTGGCCTCCCTGCTCGGCCTCGCCCTGGTGATCGCGCAGTGGGCGGCGGAATGGGGCTCGACGCGGCTGACCGGCCGGACCGGCGAACGCGTCCTCTACACGCTGCGCGTGAAGATCTTCGCGCATCTGCACCGGCTCGGACTCGACTACTACGAGCGCGAACTGACCGGCCGGATCATGACCCGGATGACCACCGACGTGGACGCGCTGTCCACCTTCCTCCAGACCGGCCTGGTCACGGCCCTGGTCAGCGTCCTCACCTTCGTCGGCATCCTGGTGGCGCTGCTCGCCATCGACGTGCAGCTCGCGCTGATGGTCTTCGCGACGCTGCCGATCCTGGTGGCCGCCACCTGGGTCTTCCGCCGCAAGTCGGTCAAGGCGTACGAGCTGGCCCGCGAGCGGGTCGCCGTCGTCAACGCCGACCTCCAGGAGCACGTCGCGGGCCTGCGGATCGTGCAGGCGTTCCGCGGCGAGAAGCGCGGCGCGGAACGCTTCGCGCGACGCGGTGACGACTACCGTTCGGCGCGGGTGCGCGGCCAGTTCCTGATCTCGGTCTACTTCCCGTTCGTGCAGCTGCTGTCCAGCGTCGCCGCGGCGCTGGTGCTGATCGTGGGCGCGCACCGGGTAGGCGACGGGACGCTGACGGCGGGCGCGCTGGTGGCGTACCTGCTCTACATCGACCTGTTCTTCTCGCCCGTGCAGCAGCTCTCGCAGGTCTTCGACGGCTACCAGCAGGCGTCGGTGTCGCTCGGCCGGATCCGCGAGCTGCTGCGCGAACCCACCGCCACCCCGGCCGCCGCCCGCCCGCGGGAGGTCGGGCCGCTGCGCGGCGAGATCGCCTTCCGTGACCTGCACTTCCGCTACGGCGGCGACGGGGCCGAGGGCGCGGCGGCCACAGAGGCGCTCGCCGGGGTGAATCTGCGGATTCCCGCCGGGCAGACCGTCGCCTTCGTCGGCGAGACCGGCGCGGGCAAGTCCACGCTGGTCAAGATGGTCGCGCGCTTCTACGACCCGACCGCGGGCGCGGTGCTGGTCGACGGCACCGACATCCGCGAACTCGACCTCACCGGCTACCGGCAGCGCCTCGGCGTCGTCCCGCAGGAGCCGTATCTGTTCGCGGGCACGGTGCGCGACGCCATCGCCTACGGGCGGATGGACGCGACCGACGCCGAGGTCGAGGCGGCGGCGCGGGCGGTCGGCGCGCACGCGATGATCGCGACCCTGGAGGACGGCTATCTGCACCAGGTCGCCGAACGCGGGCGCAATCTGTCCGCCGGGCAGCGGCAGCTGATCGCGCTGGCCCGCGCCGAACTCGTCGATCCCGCCGTGCTGCTGCTCGACGAGGCCACGGCCGCACTCGACCTGGCGACCGAGGCCCTGGTCAACCAGGCCGCCGACCGGCTCGCCACCCGCCGTACGACGCTGGTCGTCGCGCACCGGCTGAGCACGGCGGCGCGCGCCGACCGGGTCGTGGTGCTCGACCACGGCCGGATCATCGAGGACGGTACGCACGATGCGCTGCTCGCCCGCGACGGCCGCTACGCCGAACTGTGGCGGACCTTCACCGGCGAGGTGCGGGCGGCGGCCTGACCGGGCCGCCGCCGTCCGGGCTTCAGTCGAAGGCGGGGTGCGCCGGGAGCCGTTCCTTCGGCACCTCGAACACCACCGTCAGCCGGAAGTCGGTGAAGCACTCCGGCGGCGGCTCCGGCTGCACGACATGGAGCCTGAGCGTGTCACCGGCCGCGAGCAGCGTCGCCGACGTGGCCGCGCTGCATCCGGTCGACACGGCCCAGCCGACCAGGACGGACCGCGTGAAGTCCGTCGCCGCCCCGCTCGCCGCGATCTTCGCCGCCGCCTGGGTGTCGGACGTCGCCACGGCCTCGGCGAAGTCCTGCACCTCGCCCCGGTCGTGCAGCACCTCGTGCGTCTCCCGCGGCGCCCTGACCGACGTCGAGAAGTACACGACCCGCTCCGCGACCGACCCCGTGACCGGCGTGGCCGCGTCGCTCGTCTGCGGCGCCTCCGTCGTGGAGGTGGGAGCGGGGGCGGAGGTCGCGGTCCCGCTCACGGACGGCGGCGCGCCGTCCGTACGGTCCCGGCGCGGTCCGTCGTCCGCGGTCCCGCTGCCGCAGGCGACACCGCCCAGGACCAGCGCCACCGCCAGCACCACGACCGGGCTCGCCTTGCGCGGATTCACCGTCAGCATGCCCCTCCGACGCGCCCGGACCCCGACCGGTTCCGTACGACTGCGGCTGCGGCTGCGGCTGCGGCTGCGGCTGGGGTCGCGGTCGCGCCTGCCGGCGCGGGCGCCGGTCACCGGCCGGCGCCGGACGCGCCGGGCCCGGCCGCCCAGTGCGAGCGCAGCGCGGTGACGGCGGCCACGATGGACGGCCTGCGCGCGGCCCCGGTCCGCCACAGCGCGAACAGCCGCCGCACCGGAGCGGGCTCCAGCCGTACCACCGCCACCCCCTCGGGCACCGGGCCCCGCCCCAGCCTCGGCACCAGCGCGATTCCGAGCCCTGCCTCCACCAGCGCCAACTGGGTGCCGTACTCGCCGACCTGGAAGGCCATGTCCGGCTCCGTCCCGGCCTCCCGCAGCGTCCGCACCAGCCAGTCGTGGCACACCGACCCCGGCCGCTGGCAGATCCACCGCTCGTGCGTCACGTCCGCCCGCGTCAGTGACGTCCGACCGGCCAGCCGGTGCCCGGCCGGCACCAGCACATCGCACCGGTCGTCGCCGATCACCGCCCGCTCCAGCCCTTGCGGCACCGGCAGGGGCGCGATGTCCCAGTCGTGCGCCACCGCCACGTCCACCGCGCCCTGACTCACCAGGTCCACCGACAGATGCGCGTCCACCTCCTGCAAGCGGAGTTCCAACGTCGGGTGCGCTGACGTCAGTTCGGCCAGCACCCCGGGCAGCAGCCCGCACGCCGCCGTCGGGAAGGCCGCCAGCGTCAGCCGCCCGGTGGGCCGCCCGCGCTGCTCCTCCAGCGTGACCTCGGCCGCCTCCACGATCGACATCAACCGCTGCGCCGTCTCCACCAGCAGGTGCGCCGCGTCCGTGAGCGCCACCCCGCGCCCGTGCCGCTCCAGCAGCACCGAACCGGTCTCCCGCTCCAGCTTGGAGATCTGCTGCGACACCGCCGACGGTGTGTAGCCCATGGCCTGGGCCGCCGCGACCACCGACCCGTGGGTGTGCACCGCGTGCAGCGCCCGCAACCGTCCCAGGTCCAGCACGGCGCTCAGGCCGAGTCGGCCAGCAGCCGGGACAGGTGCTCACGCCCCGGGCCGAGCAGCCCCGGCAGCTCCGCCGCCTGCGGATACCAGCGCTTCTCGTACTCCCAGCACAGCCAGCCGTCCCAGTCCTCCCGGCTGAGCACCTCGACCGTCTCGGCCAGCGGCAGCACCCCGGAACCCAGCGGCAGCGGCGTCGTATCGGCGGCCGAGGCGATGTCCTTGACCTGGACATAGCCGAGGTACGGCGCCAGCGCCGGATACGTCGTGGACGGCTGCTCGCCCGCCAGCCAGGTGTGCATCAGGTCCCAGATCGTCCCGACCCCCACGTGCCCGACCAGGCCCAGCACCCGGGCGACGTCGGCGCCGCCGCGGTGCGAGTCGTGCGTCTCCAGCAGCACCCGCACCCCGAGGTCGGCGGCCACCGGCGCCACCGCCGCGAGCCGGCGGGCGGCGATGACGTCCGCCTCCGGCGTGGGCAGTTCCCCGCCGCCGGGGAACACCCGCACGTAGGACGCGCCCAGGTCCGCCGCGAGCGTCATCGCCGCACCGATCTCGTCGAGCACCGGCTGATCGTCACCGGGCGCGGCCACCTTGGCGTAGGCGGCCACGGTGAGGATCTCCACCCCGGCCTTCCCGAACCGCTCGGCCACGTCCGCGCGTTCGGCGGCCGAGAGACCGGGGTGGACCGGCTCCTCGTCGCTCGCACGCAGTTCGACACCGTGGAAACCGTGGTCCGTCGCGAGCCGCACCACCTGGTCGATGGGCAACGCGGGGACGCCGAGGGTGGAAAAGGCGAGTTTCATTCGCCGGACACTAGGCACCGGTTCCGGCTCGGTCAACCGCCTTTGATGTCCCGCCGGCGGTCCCGCCCGCGCCCCGCGGACAGCGTTCAGGACCTCACGATGCCCTGCGCCCTGGCCGCCTTCAGCCAGTCGGGGAACTCGGCCATGAGCTGGTCGTACAGCCGCTCGTCGGATATCGTCCGCGGGTTCTTGCCCGCCGCGAAGAATCCGGCGTTGTCCACCACCCGTTTGGCGGGCACCGGCAGTCCGTCCAGCCGCCGCAGGAAACGGAATTCGTCATTGCCGAATCCGACGAACTGCCAGAAGATCGGCAGCCGCGCGGCCCGGCACAGCACCTCGATCGCCGCGCCCTTGTTGATCGGGCCGCCGTCGGTCTGGAAGACCACGAAGGCCGGCGCCGTCGCCCCCGACTGCTCGTAGTGGGTGATGACCGCCTCCATGGCGGCCGCATAATTCGTCCTGCCCATATGGCCGTACGCGTCGTTGAGCTTGTTGATCCGCCCGCCGTACTGCGTCAGCGAGACCTCGTCCACCCCGTCGACCTCGGTGGAGAAGAACACGACGGGCACCGTGCCGTCGTCGTCGAAGTGGGCGGCGAGCCCCAACGTCTGTTCGGCGAGATACTGGACCGTGCCGTCGTTGTAGAACTCCCGCATGCTGCCCGATCGGTCGAGCACCAGATAGACCGCGGCGCGTTCGCCGGACAGCCGGTGCTTGTCCAGGCTCACCGCCGCCTGCTTGTACAGGCTGATCAGACCGGGCGCGGTCTGCTCCACCTTCTGCATGGAAATGGCCATGGAATCCCCCTCGGAAATCGCGGCGCCGTCCCCTACAGCGCCATGTGCCAGTCCTGTCCCACGAGTTCCCGTCCGAAGCTGTGATGCCGCTTCTCCGCGACGAGTTCGAATCCCGCGCGCTGATAGATCGCTCGGGCGCCGGCCAGTATGTCATTCGTCCACAGGACGAGTTCGGTGTACGCGGCGGTGCGGGCGAACGCGATGCATTCGTCCACCAGCCGCCTGCCTATGCCGTGTCCCCGTGCGGCGGGATCGACCAGCAGCAGCCGCAGTCGGGCGGTGTCCGGTTCCTTGTTGCGCACGCAGAAGACACAGCCGGCCCGCTGCCCGTCGAGCTCCGCTATCCACACCGCCTCCCGCTCCGGATCGCGGGTGGCCGCGAAATCGGCGACGATCTGCGCGACCAGCGCTTCGTACTCCTCGTTCCACCCGAACTCGTCCGCGTACACCGTCGCGTTGCGCTCGATGACCCACCCCAGATCGCCGGGGCGCGGTCCGCGCAGCACCACCCGTGGTGGCATGGGCGTACCGCCACCGTCCTCGCCGTCGCGCAGTATGTCCCGCACCGTCCGCATCGCTTCGGACAGGCGTGACCTGTCCTGCGGCCGTATCCGGGCGAGCAGCGAACCGACGGCTTCCTCCGACCGTTCCTCCAGCAGCGCGGCGGCTTCCCGGCCGTGTGCCGTCAGCTCTATCCGCTGCCGGCGCGCGTCGCGCTCGGACGGGCCGCGCGTGACCAACTGCCGTTCCTCGAACTTGGCCAGCATCCGGCTGAGATGACCCGCGTCGAGCGACAGCTCCACCCGCAGGTCGGCCGCGTCGGTGCACGGCGCGTGCGCCAGCTCGTACAGCACCCGCGCCTCGGTGAGGGTGAACGGTGTGTGCAGGTGACGGCTGTAGTCCAGCGCGCCGATCAGGTTGGTGTAGAAGCGGTTGAATTCGCGGATCTCCCGGACGGCCATGATCATTCCCCCATTACCTTTGCCTGAGTCAAAGGTATGCCGCCGTGAAGTCCCGGCGGAAGCCCCCGCCGAAACCTGTGGATAACTTCGGCCGACCCCGGATCCGGCGGGGTTCAGGCGGGATCAGGCGGTCCGCACCGCGGGCGGTGCGGTCGAGCCGCGGACCATCAGCTCCGTCCCGACCGTGGCGACCCCGCCCGGCGGTGGCGCCAGCCGCCCCATCACCAGCTTTCCGGCCCGCGCTCCGGCCTCCTGCAGGGGAATCCGGACGGTCGTGAGCGCGGGGGAGACATCGGCGCTGAACGGCAGATCGTCGAATCCGGCGACCGACACATCGCCGGGGATGCTCAGTCCCCGGTCCCGCAGCGCCGCGCACACCCCGAGCGCCACCGTGTCGTTGGCCGCCACGATCGCGGTCAGCTCCGGTTCGCGGCGCAGCAGTTCGAGCGCGGCGTCGTAGCCGGACGCCCGGTCGTACGTGCCGTGTACCGTCAGCCGCTCCGCGTACGCCTCCGCGTCCGGTCCGAGTGGCCGGTCGGAGACGGCGAGCGCCGCGCGATGGCCCTCCAGCCGGTGCCTGGTCGTGCTGCGCTCGACGGGCCCGCTCACGTAACCGATCCTGCGGTGGCCGAGCGAGAGCAGGTGCTCGGTGAGCCGGCGGGCGCCGCCGCGGTTGTCGAACGCGACGGTCGCCGGGGCGATCCCGCCGTCGGGCAGGGTGAGCGGCGGCCTGCCGCACAGCACGATCCGGGTGCCGGACGCGGCGAGCCGGGTGAGCCGCGCGGTGACCGCGGCCGTGTGCTCGGCGCTCTCCACCGCGCTCCCGGTCAGGACGACGCCGGCCGCGCGCTGACGTTCGAGCAGGGTGAGATAGGTGAGTTCGGCCTCGGGCGACCCGCCGGTGTTGCAGACCACGGCGAGTTTGCCGCCGCCCGGCTCGGCGCCCGCGCTGATCTCGGCCTGGACGGCGCTGGCGATGAGCCCGAAGAAGGGGTCGGCGACGTCGTTGACGAGGACGCCGACCAGATCGGAGGTGGCGGCGGCGAGCGCCCGTGCCTGGCCATTGACGACGTAGTCCAGCTCGGCGACCGCGCGCCTGACCCGTTCCCTGGTACCTCCGGCGACCGGGTAGTTGCCGTTCAGGACACGCGAGACGGTCGCCGAGGACACTCCGGCGCGGGCCGCCACATCGGCCAGAGTCACTGCCATCTCGGTCCGGTCCTCCTGTAGGGGTGGGTGGCCCGCGAGCGGCACCGGCGCCGTAACCGCGCCCCGCCCGCCGGGCCACATGCTCTCACCTCGCGGGCGCGAGAGGGACCGGACCGAACGGTGCGTGCGGGACGCGAGCCGAGGACGCCGCGGGAGAAAGCGCTTACTCCCGCATCCTGGTGCCTCTTGTCGAAGCCCGGTTGCGGCAGCTAGCGTGCCTTGAGGGAAAGCGCTTGCTGTCATCAATAACGTCGGCATCGACATCGACATCAGCGACGTGCGGCACATGCGACGGCAGCGCGCCTTCCCCACTCCCGGCAGCGACGAGAGGACTTGTCACCGTGACACGCAGGACAGTGCGGATCGCCATGAACGGCGTCACCGGGCGGATGGGATACCGGCAGCACCTTGTGCGTTCCGTCCTGAGCCTGCGCGAACAGGGCGGACTCGACCTCGGGGACGGCAGCACCCTGTGGCCGGAGCCGATCCTGCTGGGCAGGCGGGAACACGCGCTACGGGCCATGGCGGAGCGGCACGGCATCGAGCACTGGTCGACCGACCTCGACACCGTCCTCGCCGACCCGTCCGTCGACATCTACTTCGACTCCCAGGTGACCGCCGCCCGCGAGGACGCGCTCAAGGCGGCGATCGCGGCCGGCAAGCACATCTACTGCGAGAAGCCCACCGCCACCTCGCTGGACGGCGCACTGGACCTGGCCAGGCGCGCCACCGCGGCCGGGATCAAGCACGGCGTGGTGCAGGACAAGCTCTTCCTGCCGGGCCTGCTCAAACTCAAGCGGCTCATCGACGGCGGCTTCTTCGGCCGGATCCTGTCCGTGCGCGGCGAATTCGGCTACTGGGTCTTCGAGGGCGACTGGCAGAGCGCCCAGCGCCCCTCCTGGAACTACCGGGCAGAGGACGGCGGCGGCATCGTGGCCGACATGTTCCCGCACTGGGAGTATCTGCTGCACGAACTGTTCGGCCGGGTCCGTACCGTCCAGGCCCTGGCCACCACGCACATCCCGCAGCGCTGGGACGAGAAGGGCAAGCCCTACGACGCGACCGCAGACGACGCCGCCTACGGTGTCTTCGAACTCGACGGCGGCGCTGTCGCGCAGATCAACTCCTCCTGGGCGGTGCGCGTCAACCGCGACGAATTGGTGGAGTTCCAGGTGGACGGCACCCACGGCTCCGCGGTCGCCGGCCTGCGCGAATGCCGGGTGCAGCACCGTTCCGCCACACCCAAGCCGGTGTGGAATCCGGATCTGCCGGCCGGCGAGTCCTTCCGCGAGCAGTGGCAACCGGTGCCGGACAACGCCGACTTCGGCAACGGTTTCAAGGTCCAGTGGGAGCTTTTCCTGCGCCATGTCGCACTCGACGAGCCGTGGCGGTGGGACCTACTGGCCGGTGCCCGTGGTGTCCAGCTCGCCGAACTGGGCCTGCGCTCCTCCGCCGAGGGACGCCGCTTCGAGGTGCCGGAGCTGACCCTGTGAGCATCCTGCTGCCCACCGCGTCCGGTGAAACGCGCATCTATGTGCCGCGTTCGGAATCCGTCACCTATGCGGCGGATCTGCCGCTGCGCAGCCGTGTCGTCTTCTCCGCCGCCCATGTCGTGGCGGACCCGCTGCGCACGGCGGCGGACGCGCCCGCCGCCGTCGACTGGGACGCCACGCTCGCCTTCCGCCGCCATCTGTGGGCGCACGGTCTGGGGGTCGCGGAAGCGATGGACACCGCACAGCGCGGCATGGGCCTGGACTGGACGGGCGCGGCCGAGCTGATCCGCAGGTCGGCGGCCGAGGCGCGTTCGGTGGCCGGCCGTATCGCCTGCGGTGTCGGCACCGACCAGCTCACCGGTCCCGCCGCCACGCTCGACGAGGTCGTGGCCGCCTACGAGGAGCAGTTGGCCGTCGTCGAGGAGACCGGCGCGCAGTCCGTTCTCATGGCCTCCCGCGCGCTGGCCGCCGTCGCCAAGGGCCCCGAGGACTACCTGGAGGTGTACGGGCGGCTGCTTCGCCAGGCGGCTGAACCGGTGATCCTGCACTGGCTCGGCCCGATGTTCGACCCGGCGCTCGCGGGCTACTGGGGCAGCGACGACCTGGACTCCGCGACCGCGACCTTCCTCGACGTGATCGCCGCCCACCCGGACAAGGTCGACGGCGTGAAGATCTCGCTCCTGGACGCCGGACGCGAGGTCGAACTGCGCCGCAGGCTGCCCAAGGGGGTGCGCTGCTACACCGGCGACGACTTCAACTACCCGGAGCTGATCGAAGGCGACGAACAGGGCTTCAGCCACGCCCTGCTCGGCGCCTTCGACCCGCTCGCGCCGCTGGCGTCGGCCGCCGTCAGCGCCCTGGACACCGGGGACACCGCCGGATTCCGCCGGATCCTCGACCCCACCGTCGAACTGTCCCGGCACCTGTTCCAGGCGCCCACGCGCTTCTACAAGACCGGTGTCGTGCTGCTCGCCTGGCTGGCGGGCCACCAGTCGCACTTCACCATGGTCGGCGGTCTCCAGTCGGCCCGTTCCCTGCCGCATCTCGCCCGCGCCTACGAACTGGCCGACCGGATCGGGCTGTTCCCCGACCCGGGTCTTGCCGAGGCCCGGATGCGCGGCCTGCTCGCGGTGCACGGAGTGGACGCGTGACCGCGCCGACCGGCCGCGACCTGGCGCGGCTGAGCATCAACCAGGAGACGGTCAAGCAGTGGTCGCTGCCGGAACTGGCCGAGGGCTGCGCCGCCGCCGGCATCGGCGCGGTCGGTCTGTGGCGGGCACCGGTGCAGGAGTACGGCCTCCGGCGCGCCGCGCGCCTGATGCGGGACCACGGGCTCACGGTGACGTCGCTGTGCCGTGGCGGATTCTTCACCGCCACCGATCCGGGCGGGCGTGCCGCGGCCCTGGACGACAACCGCGCGGCGATCGACGAGGCGGCGGAATTGGAAACCGGCACCCTGGTGCTGGTCTCCGGTGGCCTGCCGCCCGGCGACCGGGACATCGCCGCCGCCAGGGAGCGGGTCGCCGACGCGATCGGCGAACTGGCGCCGTACGCGGCCGAGCGGGGTGTGCGCCTCGCGATCGAGCCCCTGCACCCGATGTTCGCCTCCGACCGGTGCGTGATCTCCACCCTCGGCCAGGCACTGGACATCGCCGAGCGCTTCCCCGCCGACCGGGTAGGCGTCGTCGTCGACACCTACCACCTGTGGTGGGACGACCTCGCGCCCGCACAGATCGTCCGGGCCGGGGCGGGCGGCAGGCTCGCCTGCTTCCAGGTCGCCGACTGGGTGACGCCGCTGCCCGAGGGCGTCCTGCTGGGGCGAGGACAGCTCGGCGACGGCTGCGTGGACCTGCGCGGACTGCGCGAGCAGGTGGACGCCACGGGCTTCCGCGGACCCGTGGAGGTGGAGATCTTCAACGCCGCTCTGTGGGCCAGGGACGGCGCCGAACTGGTCGCCGAGATCGCCGATCGGTACGTGCGGCACGTGCTCTGAAAAAAACTTCGGAGATTGCGCATCACGCGTACAACCCTTTCGGGGGGTGGGCGGTCTTACTGGGCATCACGGCTCCTGGGAGGGGTTTCAGGGAGCCAAGAGGGAAATGCGCCCGAGGGGGGCTTCGGGGGTAGTAGGGGGGAACACGAATGAGGTCCGGCCTGGTGCCGGACCTCTTTCGTATGCCTGTGCGGGCACTGTGGGCGCCGTGTGGGAGGCGCCGCACACGATCCGGAGGCCCCCGCTCACCCCGCCCGGCGGATCACTTCGTCCGGCGGGCCCGCCGCGCCAGGACGGTCGCCACCACGGGAATCAGCATTTCCAGTGCCCCGGTGACGGCCGCCACCGGCAGGCCCGTCCGCTTGGACACCGCGCGGGCGGTCGGCGCGCTCGCCTTGCGCAGCACCGTGGCGAGCAGACCGCCGCCCATGCCCGCGCCGAGCCCGGCGAAGCCGGCGACTCCGGTCATCGGCTCCGGTTCGTCGGCGGCCTGCTCCAGCGCCTGACTCAGCTCGGCCGTCCCGCCGGGCGTCACTGCCTCGTCCGTGATCACACCGGTCAGCGAACCGACCGAGGCGCCCACGAGCTGCCGCGCCCCGTCCGCGTCCGTGCCGAGCCGCTCGGCCATTTCCTGGAGCCGCTCGTCACCCAGCTCGGTCAGCACTTCGTCCTGCAGCGGTCGGTCGCTCATGTGGCGCACGCTATGCCGAGGGGCGCACGGCGGCTCCCGGAGCGCGGCCGAACGCGTGACGGCCCCCGGCCGTGCGGCGTTGTCCACAGGGGGAGTTGCCTGCCGGAGGAGTTGTCCACAGGGCGGAAACGGGGTGTCCGTGCCGGGCGGTACCTTCGGAACAGATCACCGCGGGGAACACCGGGAAGGGAGGCCGGGCCATGGGGGAGTCGGGGCTTGCCGTGCTGGACGGCGTCCTGGAACGGATCACGTACGCCAATGAGGACACCGGGTACACGGTCGCGCGAGTGGACACCGGGCGCGGCTCGGGGGACCTGCTGACGGTCGTCGGCGCGCTGCTGGGGGCGCAGCCGGGGGAGTCGCTGCGGATGCACGGCCGCTGGGGCTCGCACCCGCAGTACGGCAGACAGTTCACCATCGAGCATTACACGACGGTGCTGCCGGCCACGATCCAGGGGATACGCCGCTATCTGGGCTCGGGGCTGATCAAGGGCATCGGACCGAGGATCGCCGAGCGGATCGTCGACCACTTCGGCACCGACACGCTGGAGATCATCGAGGGGGAGCCGAAACGGCTCGTCGAGGTGCCGGGCCTCGGGCCCAAGCGCACCAAACTGATCGCCGCCGCATGGGAGGAGCAGAAGGCGATCAAGGAGGTGATGGTCTTCCTCCAGGGCGTGGGGGTCTCCACCTCGATCGCGGTGCGGATCTACAAGGGGTACGGGGACGCCTCGATCTCCGTGGTGAAGAACGAGCCCTACCGGCTGGCCGCCGAGGTCTGGGGCATCGGCTTCCTGACCGCGGACCGGATCGCACAGGCGGTCGGGATACCGCACGACAGCCCGGAGCGGGTGAAGGCCGGACTGCAGTACGCCCTGTCGCAGGCCACCGACGGCGGCAACTGCTATCTGCCGCAGGAGCGGCTGATCGCGGACTCGGTGAAGCTGCTCCAGGTGGACACCGGGCTGGTGATCGACTGCCTGGGCGAGCTGACGGACGAGGAGGGAGTGGTCCGGGAGGACGTGCCGTCGCCCGACGGCGGGGACGATCGGGTCAAGGCCGTCTATCTGGTGCCCTTCCACCGCGCGGAGATATCGCTCGCGGCCCAGCTGGTGCGGCTGCTGCGCGGCCCCGAGGACCGGCTGCCCGCCTTCCGGGACGTGGAGTGGGACAAGGCGCTGGCCTGGCTGGCGACCAGGACCGGCGCCGACCTCGCCCCCGAGCAGCAGCAGGCGGTGCGGCTGGCGCTGACCGAGAAGGTCGCCGTCCTCACCGGCGGCCCCGGCTGCGGGAAGTCCTTCACGGTGCGCTCGGTGGTGGAGCTGGCGCGGGCGAAGAAGGCCAAGGTGGTGCTGGCCGCCCCGACCGGCCGGGCCGCCAAGCGGCTGGCGGAGCTGACCGGCGCCGACGCCTCGACCGTGCACCGGCTGCTGGAGCTGAAGCCGGGCGGCGACGCGGCGTACGACAAGGACCGGCCGCTGGACGCGGATCTGGTGGTGGTGGACGAGGCGTCGATGCTGGACCTGCTGCTGGCCAACAAGCTGGTGAAGGCCGTGCCGCCCGGCGCGCACCTGCTGCTGGTCGGCGACGTGGACCAGCTGCCGAGCGTCGGTGCGGGAGAGGTGCTGCGCGACCTGCTCGCACCGGACAGTCCCGTCCCCGCGGTGCGGCTCACCCGGATCTTCCGGCAGGCCCAGCAGTCCGGGGTGGTGACCAACGCGCACCGGATCAACTCCGGTGTCCCGCCGGTCACCCAGGGGCTGCCGGACTTCTTCCTGTTCGCCGAGGACGACGCGGAGGAGGCGGCCCGGCTGACCGTGGACGTGGTGGCCCGCAGGATCCCGGCCCGCTTCGGCCTCGACCCGCGCCGCGACGTCCAGGTGCTCGCGCCGATGCACCGCGGCCCGGCCGGCGCCGGTGTGCTCAACGGGCTGCTCCAGCAGGCCGTCACCCCGGCCCGGCCCGACCTGCCGGAGCGCCGCTTCGGCGGCCGTACGTTCCGGGTCGGCGACAAGGTCACCCAGATCAGGAACAACTACGAAAAGGGGGCGAACGGCGTCTTCAACGGCACGGTCGGCGTCGTCACCGCTCTGGACACCGTCGAGCAGCGCCTGACCGTCCGCACCGACGAGGACGAGGAGATCCCGTACGACTTCGACGAGCTGGACGAGCTGGCCCACGCGTACGCGGTGACGATCCACCGTTCGCAGGGCAGCGAGTATCCGGCGGTGGTGATCCCTGTCACCAACAGTGCCTGGATGATGCTGCAGCGCAACCTGCTCTACACGGCCGTGACCAGGGCGAAACGCCTGGTCGTACTGGTCGGCTCGCGCCGTGCGATAGGGCAGGCGGTGCGGACGGTGTCGGCGGGAAGGCGCTTCACGGCTCTCGACCACCGGCTGTCCCGAGGCGCAAAATAGGCACTGAGTGCCACCTTTCGGCCCGATGGCCGACCCCGAGTGCACACGCCAGTGCCAAATGGGGGACAGTGGACCTCGTCAGGGCACCTCGAAGAAGAGGCAACACCGTCGGTGAGGGAATGACGTGAGCGACAAGTCTGTAGTACTGCGGTATGACGACGGCGAATACAGCTACCCGGTGGTCGACAGCACCGTCGGTGACAAGGGCTTCGACATCGGCAAGCTGCGCGCCGACACCGGCCTGGTCACTCTGGACAGCGGTTACGGCAACACCGCGGCCTACAAGTCCGCGATCACCTTCCTCGACGGCGAGCAGGGCATCCTGCGCTACCGGGGCTACCCGATCGAGCAGCTCGCCGAGCGCGGAACGTTCCTTGAGACCGCCTACCTGCTGATCAACGGCGAACTGCCGACGGTCGACCAGCTGGCGGAGTTCAAGGGCGAGATCACCCAGCACACCCTGCTGCACGAGGACGTCAAACGGTTCTACGACGGCTTCCCCCGTGACGCCCACCCGATGGCGATGCTGTCGTCCGTGGTGAGCGCGCTGTCGACCTTCTACCAGGACAGCCACAATCCGTTCGACCCCGAGCAGCGCCACCTCTCCACGATCCGGCTGCTCGCCAAGCTGCCCACCATCGCGGCGTACGCGTACAAGAAGTCCGTCGGCCAGCCGGTGGTGTACCCGCGCAACGACCTCGGCTACGTCGAGAACTTCCTGCGCATGACCTTCTCCGTGCCGGCCGAGGAGTACGACCTCGACCCGGTCGTGGTCAGCGCCCTCGACAAGCTCTTCATCCTGCACGCCGACCACGAGCAGAACTGTTCGACGTCGACGGTCCGGCTGGTCGGCTCCTCGCAGGCCAACCAGTTCGCCTCGATCTCGGCCGGCATCAGCGCGCTGTGGGGCCCGCTGCACGGCGGCGCCAACCAGTCCGTGCTGGAGATGCTGGAGGGCATCCAGGCGGACGGCGGCGACGTCGACTCCTTCATCCGCAAGGTGAAGAACAAGGAAGACGGTGTGAAGCTCATGGGCTTCGGACACCGTGTCTACAAGAACTTCGACCCCCGGGCGAAGATCATCAAGTCGGCCGCCCACGACGTCCTGTCGGCGCTCGGCAAGTCCGACGAGCTGCTGGACATCGCGCTCAAGCTCGAGGAGCACGCGCTCGGCGACGACTACTTCGTGTCGCGCAAGCTGTACCCGAACGTGGACTTCTACACCGGTCTGATCTACCGGGCCATGGGCTTCCCGACCAGCATGTTCACCGTGCTGTTCGCGATCGGGCGGCTGCCCGGCTGGATCGCCCAGTGGCACGAGATGATCAAGGAGCCCGGCTCCCGCATCGGCCGTCCGCGGCAGATCTACACGGGCATCGTCGAGCGCGACTACGTCCCGGTCGAGGCCCGCTGACGCGTGCGCGAGCGCCCCTGACAGAGCACAAGAAAGCGCCCCGCGCTGGATCCCCCCACGGGTCCGGCACGGGGCGCTCCCGTATCCCGGAACGGATCCCCCCACGGGTCCGACCGGGCGTCTTTCGGCGGCTGCGCCGTGCCGGGACGACTGCGGCCCGGGAGGGCCGCTCAAAGCTCCCCGGACATCGCCCCGGCGACGCATTCCGGGCCGTCCCCCAAGACAGCCCGTTCCGCAGCCCCCCACCGGCTCCGCCGGGAGCGCGGTGCTCAAGACATAAGACCCACGAACCACCGTAATGGTTACGTTCCAAGCCTTGTGATCTACGTCTCTTCGCTGAGGGGGCGTTTTCGCAGGCTACCCCGCTCGCGGCCGGAATGGGGCGATCCCGTAGCGTGCTGTCTCCTCATGAGGGGCGGAGCACATGGCACAGAACGGGTCAGCGGGCCGCAGCGTCGTCGTGACCGGCGGCGGTACGGGCATCGGCCGGGCGGTCTCGATCCGCTTCGCCGAGGAGGGCCACCGCGTCACGATCGTCGGCCGCCGCCGTGAGGTGCTGCACGCCACCGCCGAGGAACTGCGCCGCGACCGCGGCCTGGACGTCACCCCGGTGGTCTGCGACCTGGCGGACCCCGACGACGTCGAGGCGGCGCTCGACCACCTGCCCGAACGGGTGGACGTGCTGGTGAACAACGCGGGCAGCCGGGAGATGGCGGCCGGCACCGGCCCGCACGGCATGCTCGCCCGCTGGCGCGGCGATTTCGAGCGCAATGTGCTGACCGCGGTGCTCCTGACCGAATCGCTGCGGGACCGCTTCTCCGACACCGGCCGGGTCGTCACCGTGACGTCGGTGGCGGCGCTGCGCGGCGGCGGCTCGTACGGCGCCTCCAAGGCGGCCCTGCACGCCTGGAACCACTCGCTGGCGGCCCAGCTCGGCCCGCAGGGCGTCACCTGCAACATCGTGGCGCCCGGCACCGTGGCGGGCACCGAATTCTTCGGCTCCCGGCTCAATGACGCCGAGCTGACCCGGCGGGCCGGGCGCACCCTGGTGGGCCGGGTCGGCCGCCCCGCCGACGTGGCGGCGGCCGTGCTCTTCCTCGCCTCGCCCGAGGCGGGCTTCATCACCGGCGAGATCCTCCAGTGCAACGGCGGCGAGCTGCTCGGCCGCTGAGGGCTACTCCCTGGGGAGTAGCCGGACTGAGCCCTCAGGATGAATTCTCCTGGGAGCCCCTGGTGAATCCCCTGGTCCACCGGAAACCCCCTTGCCCCGCCCGGCGCACCGCTGTCAGTTTTGAATCCCGGGGGCGGGAAGAGGGGCGGTGGAATGGACGTTGCACTGAGTGTGTCGTCACTGGACTTCACCTCGGGTCTCGCTGAGTACTTGCGAGGTGGACACGTCTTCTGGGCGTACGCGGTGCTGGGGCTGACGACGGCTCCACCGCTCGTGCCCAACTCGGTGCTGCTCGTGACCGGCGGTGTGATGGCCGCGGAGGGCCATCTGAACATCGCCCTCGTTCTGCTGGTGGTGGCGGGCAGCGCGGCCCTGGGCGACCTGCTGATCCACCGCACCGGGCGCGCGCTCAGCGGCCGGGTGCTGACCCGCATGGAGCGCAATCAGCGCCGCGCGGCTCTGCTGAGCTGGGCCGCGCTGCGGATACAGCGGCACGGTGTGCCATTTGTGATCGGTGTCCGTTTCCTGCCCAGCGGCCGGATCGTGGGCGGCCTGGCGGCGGGTGTCGTACGGTATCCCGCCCGGCGGTACGCGATCGGCGCCGGTGTGGCCGAGGCGGTCTGGGCCGGGTATTCGGTCGGGGCCGGTTACTTCAGCGGCAAGGCCGCGTCCAACTCGTTCTTCGCGCTCACGCTGGGGCTCGGCATATCCGCGCTCGTCGCCGGGATCGGCACACTCGCGCAGTGGATCTCGCGAGCCAGGGACCGGCGCCGCCCGGAGCAGCGGGCCGGTGAGCGCGAGACGGCCCGGCCGCCCTCGATCGTGGTGCGGGCGTCGCTCGCGGGCGACAGTGCGGCGAGCGTGCCCCTCCAGGCCGCCGCGGCGACACCGGCTCCACCCGCAGCCCCTGCTTCCCCCACCCCGTCCGCCGGCTCACCGCCGGCCGGGCGGGGCGACTAGGGCGTGTCTTGTGGATCTTGCCGGGGTCGCGAGCCCTGGCACGCGCGCTCGCCGCGTTGTCGTCGGTCGACGACGCTCCGCGTCGCCTCCCTCCTCCGCCTTGCGATCACACGCACCAGACCCCGCTCCCTGATCCGGCC
>NZ_FONG01000010.1 GCF_900112845.1 Actinacidiphila alni | reverse complement strand
CCGACGAACGAACCACAGCCCTGGCAGACTTCCTCCACACCTACAACCACCACCGCAGCCACACCGCAATCGGAGGCCAGCCCCCGATCACCCGAATCAACAACGCTACGGGTCAATACACCTAGGGCGTGTCCGCAATGTCGCGGCGTCCGCCCGCAGGGCGGGGCCGGCGGTGTCTGGTGCGTGCGATCGCAAGGCGGAGGGTCGTCCTCGTAGTGGGCCTACTCGGACGAGCCCGACAACGCAGCGAGCGTGCGTGCCAGGCGCCGCCGGCCAGGCGCGACATTGCGGACACGCCCTAGGCCGTTGGGACCTGGCGACTGCGGTCCGGCGACTGAGGCCCCGCGGCCTCAGTCGCCGGACCGCAGGTCCTTGACCCGCTGGATCTTGCCGACCGAGCGTTCCAGTGTCTCCGGGTCCACGACGTGCACCTCGACGCTGACGCCCACACCGTCCTTGACGCCCTGGGCGATCGCCGCGGCGCCGGCCTCCCGCAGGTCCGTGCTCGCCTCAGCCCTGGCCTCGGCGTAGACCGTGAGGTGGTCCATCCGGCCGCGCCGGGTCAGCTCGATCCTGAAGTGCGGTGCGACACCCGGGGTGCGCAGCACGATCTCCTCGATCTGGCTGGGGAAGACATTGACCCCGCGCAGAATGATCATGTCGTCGCAGCGCCCGGTGACCTTCTCCATCCGGCGGAAGGCGGGCCGCGCGGTGCCGGGCAGCAGCCGGGTGAGGTCGCGGGTACGGTAGCGGATCACCGGCAGCGCCTCCTTGGTGAGCGAGGTGAAGACCAGCTCACCGCTCTCGCCCGGCGCCATGACCGCGTCGGTCAGCGGGTCGACCACCTCGGGGTAGAAGTGGTCCTCCCAGATGTGCAGACCGTCCTTGGTCTCCACGCACTCCTGGGCGACGCCCGGACCGATGACCTCCGACAAGCCGTAGATGTCCACCGCGTCGATGGCGAACCGCTCCTCGATCTCGCGCCGCATCTGCTCCGTCCACGGCTCGGCGCCGAAGATCCCGATCCGCAGCGAGGTGGAGCGCGGATCGACGCCCTGCCGCTCGAACTCGTCGAGCAGCGTGAGCATGTAGGACGGGGTGACCATGATGATGTCGGGCTCGAAGTCCTGGATGATCTGCACCTGACGCGCCGTCATGCCGCCGGACGCCGGGATCACGGTGCAGCCCGCGCGCTCCGCTCCGTAGTGCGCGCCGAGGCCGCCGGTGAACAGCCCGTATCCGTAGGCGACATGGATCCGGTCGCCGGGCCGTCCGCCCGCCGCACGGATCGAGCGGGCCACCACGTCGGCCCACATCGACAGGTCGTTCTCGGTGTAACCCACCACCGTGGGACGGCCGGTGGTGCCGCTGGAGGCGTGCACCCTGCGCACCTCGGACATCGGCACGGCGAACATCCCGAAGGGATAGGTGTCTCGCAGATCGGCCTTGGTGGTGAAGGGGAAGCGCGCAATGTCGTCCAGCGTCCGGCAGTCCTCGGGGGAGACTCCGGCCGCGTCGAACTTCCGCCGGTACAGCTCCACATGGGTGTACGCGTGCCGCAAAGTGCGGCGCAGCCGCCGCAGTTGAAGGTCCAGCAGCTCGGCGCGGTCCAGCCGCTCCGCGGTCTCCGGTGCCTCGTGCGGGATCATCCCGTCCAGATGGCTCACGATGCCTCCTTCCCGCCGGCGCCCCGCAGGGTACGGCTCCGGCCGCGGAATTCGGCGATCAGCTCGTCGCCGCGCAGCACTCGTACGTCGTAGATCCCACTGCGGCCGAACCGCGCCCGCTCCTTGGCGGTGGCCAGCAGCGCGTCGCCCTCGTGGGCGGGGGCGACGAAGTCGATGTCGGCGGCCGCCGCGACGGTCGGGGCGCCGTCGGTGTTGCAGGCGCAGGCGAAGGCCGTGTCGGCGAGCAGGAACAGATAACCGCCGTGCGCGGTGCCGTGCCCGTTGAGCATCGAGGCGGTGACCACCATCCGCGCCACGGCGACACCGTCGCCGATGTGCAGCAAATCGATGCCGAGCGCGTTCGACGCCTTGTCCGCCGCGAACATCGCCTGTGCCGCGCCGATCCCGGAGTCGCGCTCCGGCCCGGTGCCGCTGCCCTGAGCCACCGCTTGCCCACCGCCTCGTGGATTCCCGGCCGGACGCCCCGGCCGGGGCACCCTGGCATCACGCGCCGACCGACCATTCGGTCAGGGCGTACGGGAGCTAAAAAATCAGCATCGGCGGCGGGTGTCAAGCGTGGACCCGGGAGTACGGCCCCGGCGCGCGGAAATCCGGTGGGCCGGGCGCCCCGCCGCTCCTACGATCCGGGGATGACCACGCGCACGTTCCGCATCACCGTCCGCGGCGCCTTTGACGCCCTCACCGACGACCAGCGGGCCGAACTGCTCGCCCGGGCCGCGGACCACGACATCCTGCACGCCGCCTTCACCACCGAGGGCACCGTGACCTACGACCTGGCGGCCCGCCCGTTCTTCACCTTCCGCTATCTCGACTCGGGGGAGGCGGAGGAGGACATCCTCGCCGCGACGGAACGCGCGGAGACCGCGGCCCGCGGCTGGCTGACCGGGCGCGGCTACGGCTGGAAGAATCTCGCCTCCCACGCCGAGGATCTCTCCGAGGCGCCCCTGGGCAAACGCCGCCGCAGGGCCGCGGCCCGCGGCGACGCCTGACGGCCGGCCGGGAGAACCTCCACCGGCTGCCCCAGGGGAAAGACGCTCAGGCGGTCGACGGTTCCGCGTCGTCGGCCGCCTTCTGCCGCGGCTGCCCGTCGTCCCGCCCGAGGGCACGGATGCCGGGCACCGGCGACGGGAGCAGCCACAGGACGGACAGTGCCCCGCCGACCGCCGCGACGAGGAGCGTCATCCGCAGGCCCAGGAAGGTCGCCAGCAGGCCGCCGACCACCGCGCCCAGCGGCCGGACGCCGTAGTTGACGGTGCTGTAGGCGCCCGCGACCCGGCTGCGCATGCCGTCCGGGATGACCGACGCCTGGAGGGAGTTGAGGTTGACGTCGAAGAGCATGACGCCGAGCGCCGACAGGAATTCGGCCGCGGCCAGCGCGCCCGCGCCGACCCACACCGGGCCGTCGGCAGCCGCCGCCAGGGCGATCGGCGCCGGGAAGAGCACGGCGCCGACCACGATGCTGCGGCCGAGACCGATCGACCGCGAGACCCGCGGCGCCAGCACCGCGCCGAGCAGCCCGCCGGTCGACCCGATGCCGAAGGCCAGACCGATGACACCGGCCGACAGACCGAGCCCCCGGCTGGCGAAGAGCACGATCAGACCGCTGCCGGAGACGAAAGTGAAGAAGTTGACGGTGGTGGAGCAGCCCAGCCCCGCCCGCAGCACGGGATGCCGCATCACATAGGCAAGACCTTCGCGGGACCGGCGCAGCAGCGAGGAGTCCCGGGCGCCGGCCGCAGCGCCGACCGGCGGCTCGGTCACCCGCAGCCGCCCGATCAGCAGGGCGGAGGCCAGGAAGGACAGGGCGTCGGCGGCGACGGCGACCGGCGCGGTGAGCGCCTGCACCAAGCCGCCGCCGACAGCCGGCCCCGCGACGAAGGACGCGGACCGGCTCGCGCTGAGCCTGCTGTTGGCGTCGAGATAGGCGGCGCGCGGCACCAGATGCGCGAAGAACGGGGGATAGGCGGTGTTGAACAGCACGCCCGCGGCGCCGGTCAGCAGGGCCACGGCGTAGAGCTGGCCGAGCGTCACCGCCCCGGCCGCGTGGGCCACGGGCAGCGACAGCAGGACGCCCGCGCGGACCAGGTCGGCGGCCACCATCAGCCGGCGCTTGCGGACCTGCTGGTCGACCCAGGCACCGAGCACGATGGCCAGCAGATTCGGGGTCCAGACCAGGGCGGTCAGCCAGGCCACCTGATTCGCGGAGGCGTGCAGCGCGCCCACCGCGATCAGCGGCAGCGCCAGCTCGCTGATCCGGTCGCCGAACTGCGAGACGGTCTGCCCGGCCCAGAATCGCAGGAAGCGGCGGTCGCGGGCGACGGATATCGGCGCGGGATCCCCGGCGGCGGCGGTCACGCCGTACCACCAGCGGGGCCCGTACCGTCCGCCGGTCCCGTGCCACCCTTGGCGCCGCTGCCCGGAGTCTCACCCTCAGCGGGACCTTCACCCTCACCTTGAGGTCGAGATTCACCCTCGGGGAGGGTGTACCGCAGCAGTCGTACGCTGCGGGCGCCGTCCGGGCGGGCGTCCGCAGCGCGCGTGACATAGGGCGCGAGCACCTGCTCGATCGCGTCCTCGATGGCCGCGGCCTCCTCGGCGGTCACCACGACGCGGGTGTTCGCGAGTCCCGCGACCCGCCGCCACACCGGGTCGAGTCCCGGCTCGACCGTGGCCGCCCAGCGGGCCGGCAGATCGGCCGACCGTACGAACATCTCGCGGGAGAGCAGCCGCGCCGCCGTACGGCCCTCCTCGTCCGCCCCGTCCTCCGGCACCTCGAAGCGGAAGCCGCGGGCGACGGCCCGCCACCGCCGCTCGCGCTTGTCGGCGCCGGGCTCGGCGTCCCCGACCAGACCAAAGCCCGCCAGATGCCGCAGATGCCAGCTCGTCACCGACGGGGTCGCGCCGACGTGCGGTGCGAGCGCGGTGGCGGTCGCGGGTCCGTGCCGCTGCAGATGTTCGAGGATCGCCAGCCGTACCGGATGCGCGAGGGCGCGCATGGCCTTGGGGTCGGTGATCTCGATGTCGCCCAGGCGGTTGCTCGGTTCCATGGTGTGAGAGTGTGCTCTCACAATGTATGAGAGTCAACTCTCAGAGTTTCCGCGTATCGCGATGCGCCCGCCGGCCTCGGACGGGGCCGACGGGGAAGGGGTCGTACGGGGAAGGAGTCGTACGGTCAGGCCGTCGGGCCGGTACCCGTGTCCAGCGCTTCGCGCAGCGGCCGGTCGTAGAGGCTGTCGACACCGGACAGGGCCGCGGCGGCGAGTTCCTCGTCGGGGCCGAGGGTGCGTCCCGGGCCCGAGGTCGCGACACGGACCCGGGCGCGCAGGACGGACAGCTCATCGCGTCCCGCCGCCGTGACCGGATCGAGCAGCGCCGTCGTGGACATGGTCAGCCAGAGCGACACCGCTCCGGGGACCACGAACAGCAGCCAGACCAGCTGCGAGGCGCCGCTGGTCATGATCGAGAAGACACCGGTGAAGAAGGTGACGTACAGCGCCACCGCCTCCGCCTTGCGGGCGGCGGCGAGCCGGGCGATCGCTTCGGCGGGCCGCAGCAAGCCCCGCCCGGCCAGGGCGAGTTCGAGATCGCGTGCGGCGGGCGAATCCGCGACCTCACGAACCACGGTGCTGAGCCTGCGGCGCGGCGAGCGCCCCAGCACCTCGGCCGCCGCGGCCTCCAGCGGCCCCTCGTCGGGCCCCGACCCGGTCAGCGCGCCGTCGCCCGCCGTGCCGGACAGCACCAGCCGTTCGCGCCGGTGCATCCGCACCATCGCCAGCTGCGCGGCCCGCGCGGCACCGCCGGTGAGGAAACCCGCCTCGACCGGGTCGAGTTCGCCCGCCGACTCCGGCCGTGGCGCCCCGTCCCTGACCGGCCACCAGGCCCGGCCGACCCGTATCCCCGTGCCCAGCACCGCCAACCAGCTGACCACCAGAGCCGTCTGCCACATGCCGCCCCCCGCGCCCTGCCCCCGCGTACCGTCCCTCGTCCGTTCCGCGCACATCGTAGAAGCTTCGCCCCTGCCTCCACGCCGTCCCTTCACCGTGGCTTCCCCGGCCGTACGCCCTGGACTGCTTCCCTGGACCCATGGACCACATCACATTCCTTGTGGCACTGGTCATCGTCACCGCCCTCGCCTTCGACTTCACCAACGGCTTCCACGACACCGCCAACGCGATGGCGACGTCCATCGCCACCGGAGCGCTGCGGCCGAAGGTCGCCGTCCTGCTCAGCGGCGCGCTGAATCTCGTGGGTGCGTTCCTGTCGACGGAAGTGGCGAAGACGATCTCCGGCGGCATCGTCGACGACTCGCTGGTGACCTCGGGCATGATCTTCGCCGGCCTGGTGGGCGCCATCCTGTGGAATCTCATGACCTGGCTGCTCGGACTGCCGTCGAGTTCCTCGCACGCGCTGTTCGGCGGCCTGATCGGCGCGGTGTGGGTCGGCGCGGGCCGGCACGGGGTGCACTTCGACAAGGTCGTGGAGAAGATCCTCATCCCCGCGGTGGCCTCGCCCGTCGTGGCCGGAGTGGCCGCGCTGGCCGCCACCTACCTCGCCTACCGGCTGACCAACCGGGCCCGCAAGGACACCGTCACCAAGGGCTTCCGGTTCGGCCAGATCGCGTCCGCCTCGCTGGTCTCGCTGGCGCACGGCACCAATGACGCGCAGAAGACGATGGGCGTGATCACGCTCGCGCTGATCTCCTGCGGCGCGCTCGGCCACAACGCCGACCCACCGGTGTGGGTCATCCTCACCGCCGGGCTCGCCATCGCGCTCGGCACCTACCTCGGCGGCTGGCGGATCATCCGCACCATGGGCAAGGGCCTGGTCGACATCGAGTCGCCGCAGGGCTTCGCCGCGGAGTCCGCGTCCACGGCGGTCATCCTGTCCTCGGCGAACCTCGGCTTCGCGCTGTCCACCACACAGGTCTGCTCCGGCGGCATCCTGGGCGCGGGCATGGGCCGCAGGCTCGCCGAGGTGCGCTGGGGAACCGCGGGCCGGATGGCGCTTGCCTGGCTGGTGACGCTGCCGTCGGCCGCGGTGGTCGGCGCGGTCGCCGCGAGCGTGGTCGTGCACGGCGGTACGCCGGGCGTCGTGGTCATCGCCGTCCTCGCGGTCGCGGTGGCGGGCGGGATCGTCGTCCTCTCGCGCCGCAACCCGGTGCACGCGGACAATGTGAACCACGGTCGCACCACCTCCGTCCGGCCCGCGGAGCCCGCGGGCGCCGGCGCCTGAGCACCGGGCCGCGGGCCCGTACCGGCACCATCCTCGGGCGGTGGCAGCCCGGACGGCAGCACAGCAGAAGGGAAGACCGGCATGAGTGTGGACTGGAACGCGCTGGGCGAAGTGGCGGCCGTCAGCTTCGGCGTCACCGTCGGCGTGGTCGTGGTGTTCGCGATCGGAGTGCTCGCGCTCTCCGCCCGCGACACCGTACGGGAATCGGGCGGCACCGGCACCGGGCAGCTCGCGGGCGCGGGCGCCTGCTTCCTGGCCTGCGCCTGCGCGGTGGTCTACGGGCTGTATCTGATCATTCCGCAGTTCCACTAGCGGGTCGGCCGACGGTGGCGGTGCCGCCGGCGGTACGACGCCGGCCCGGCGGCGGCATATCCGACCGGGCCGGGCGGTTCTCACGATGTCAGAGCTTCCACGGGCGAAGGGCGGGCGAGCGATGAGCGCGGACACCGACGGCTCGGCACTCCTTGCGGGCATGCGGGTCGACTACACCGACCAGGACGATCCGGTGCTGGTCAGGGCCGACGGCAGCGTGGTCGACACCTGGCGGGAGAACTACCCGTACGACGCGCGCATGGAGCGGCCCGAGTACGAGCTGCACAAACGGCTCCAGCAGATAGAGCTGCTGAAGCTCCAGAGCTGGGTGAAGGAGACAGGACAGCGGCTGGTCATCGTCTTCGAGGGCCGGGACGCCGCGGGCAAGGGCGGCACGATCAAGCGGTTCGTCGAGCACCTCAACCCGCGCGGCGCCCGGGTGATCGCGCTGGAGAAGCCGACCGACCGCGAGAGCGGCCAGTGGTACTTCCAGCGCTATGTGGCGCACCTGCCCACGGCCGGCGAGATCGTGATGTTCGACCGCTCCTGGTACAACCGCGCGGGCGTCGAGCGCGTCATGGGCTTCTGCACCGACGACGAGTACCACCGCTTCATGCGGCAGGCCCCCGCCTTCGAGCGGATGCTGGTGGACGACGGCATCCACCTGGTCAAATTCTGGTTCTCGGTGTCGCGCGACGAACAGCGCACCCGGTTCACCATTCGCCAGGTCGACCCGGTGCGGCAGTGGAAGCTCAGCCCGATGGACCTCGCCTCGCTCGACCGCTGGGACGACTACACCGCCGCCAAGGTGGCGATGTTCCGCGAGACGGACACCTCGTACGCGCCCTGGACCGTGGTCAAGAGCAACGACAAGAAGCGGGCACGCGTCGAGGCGATGCGCAGCGTCCTGGCCCGCTTCGACTACGCGGACAAGGACCAGGACGTGGTCGGCACGCCCGACCCCCGCATCGTCGGCGCCGCCGCCAATCTCCTGGAACGCGGCGAGGACTCGGCGTGACCCCCGGGCGGTGACGGGTTGCGCCGATCGGTGGTTCGGCGGTCCGAATCGGACAGATGCGCGGCGCGTCACCCGCGGGTGACGCGGTGGTGAATCTCTACTGGGTGACGAAATGTCAGCTTTGATCCCCGTAGGAGCCATCATGCTTCGCCTCACGCGTGCCTGTGCCACCGGTCTCACCGCCCTGACGCTGCTGACCGCCGCCCCCGTGGCGCAGGCCGCCGCGGCCGGGAGCGTCACCATGGCGCCCGCCGCCGCCCGCCCCAGCCTCACCGCCAAGGCGTCGGTGGGCTCGATCAAGGCATGGCAGCAGTTCCGGGTCTACGGCAGCACCAAGAACATCAAGGCGGGCACCCGGGTGACCCTCCAGCAGCTGCAGAAGAAGCGGTGGGTCTCGCTGCCCGCGTCCATGAACACCAACCGCAACGCCACGTACAACCTGCGGGTCAAGCTCGGCATCAAGGGCGTCAACCAGCTGCGGATCGTCGGCGGCGGCGCGACGTCCAACGTCGTCAAGGTCACGGTGCGCTGACCGCCCGACAGCCTCTCGCGGCGCGGGTCCGGAGGGTGTCCGTTCGGGACGGTGTCACCTCTGCGACACCGCGGCCACCATTGGCGTTGCCGCACCCGGGGCAATACGTACCCGAGGGTTCGTAGCCAGCGGGAGGCCGGTGCGTAAAGATCGGACCGTGGCCGGACGCGGCACCGGAGGTGACCTCCGGTCGGCGGCCGGTCTCGGGGAGGGAAACGGCATGCCGTCGGCTCCGGGAGGGCTCGCGGGCGCTGGGGCGCCTGCGGGGGAGTTGCGGCAAGCCGGTACGGAACACGCGGTCACCCGCGTGAACGGGGGATTCAGCGGGGTGCCGGTGACCGGTGCGGCAGACGCCGTCGCGCCGGGCATCGCGCCCCCCATCCCCGGTCCCTCCGCCATGCGCGACCCGCTGTGGAGGGCCCCGGGCCCGCCTCGGCGGCACTGAGACTTCCGGCCCGCGGGTCCCCCGAATACCCGCGGGCCGGGACTGCCGCCGGCAGCCTTCCCGCCTCCGTGCGGAAGGCAGTCGGCGGCGGTCGGCGGGGGCGCCTCCTGGGCCTGGCGGCGCCCCCGCCGGAAACAGCACACCCCAGGCGGACGGTCGGCTCGGCGGGCGCGCCGTCAGCCCAGCGGATACACGCTCATCAGGGCCGGATCGCGAGCGAGCTTCAGGCCCGCCTCGAAACGGCTGGACGCGTTGAGCCGTTCCATCAGCTTGGCGACCGCCCGCTGCACGGTCCGGCGGTGCACGCCCAGCTTGCGCGCGATCTGGTCGTCGCTCAGCCCGCTCGCCATGAGCCGGACGACGGCGCGTTCCTGCTCGTTGAAGTCGGGGGCGCCGGCGGTCCCGGCGGCCGCCGGGACCGGATGCCGGACGACCGGCACGGCACGCAGCCAGCAGTCCTCGAAGAGCGCCACATATCCCTTGAGCAGGGCCGAGCCCCGGACCAGCAGCATGGATTCGCTCGGCCGCTCCGGATCGCCCGGGACACAGGCGGTGTGGCCGTCGAAGATCAGGATGTCGAAGGGCGAGTGCTCCAGCAGCCGCACCTCGACGCCCGTTTCCAGCAGCCGGTGCAGATATCGTCCGTACTTCGGCGAGCGCCGCAGCGACTCGGGATAGATGACGCGCACCCGGATGCCGCGGGCGATCAGCTTCTCGTCCTCGCCGAGCGACTCCTCCAGGGTCTCGATCGGAGGCATGGGCCCGGGATGCATCGAGTCGCAGTTCTCCATGGCAGCGGCGTTCAGGTCGATCAGCATGCGCGTCCTGCGCTTGCGGTCGCCGATGCGTCCCACCGCGACCTCGGCCGACTCGCGGGCGACGGCGGGGCGGAAGACCGTCATCAGCGATTCGGTGACATGCCGGAGCGAGCGGGTGTCGCGCAACTGCCGCGACATGTTGGAGTGGTACCGGTCCATGGCCTGCGCCATGGCGGTGTCCGGTTCGACCGGCTCCGCGACCCCGCTGACGACCTGCACCAGTCCCAACTCGTGCAGCCGCCGCCAGCCGTGCGCGGCCGAGGTGCCTTCGAGGCCGGACGCGGCTGTGACCTCCGCCATGCTGCCCTGGCCGAGGTCGCGCAGCGCGCGGTAGAGGGCGAGCGCCGCCTCTTCGTCGCGCTGGAGGTGCGCCGCGGACAGCTCGCCGGGCACGAACGGGTCCGGAACGCCGTGGGATGGGCGTGGCGTCACCGGTGTTTTCCTCCCGCCATGACATGGAGCGCAAGCGGTGCGTGACCCCGCCCCGCGCATAGGGATCCACAGTTTAGAACGCGGACGGAACCGGTCCGCGAGGTGTCCGGTCCACGCGCTCAGGACGGGTCGAAGGGACCGAGCGTGCCGAAGGTCGGTCCCGGATCGCGGAAGCGGAGCAGCAGCATCGCCGCGTCGTCGTGCAGCGGCCCTTCGGTGTGCTGCACGAGGTCGGTGCGCAGCGCCTCCAGCGCGGCCTCCGGATCGGGGTCCTTGAGCAGGTGCGAGCGCTGGCCCAGCGGATAGAAGGTGCCGGTGTGGTCGCGGGCCTCGGTCACGCCGTCGGTGTACAGCAGCATCTGGTCGCCGGGACCGAAGGGCACCCGGTACGGCACGGGGCCCTCGCCCGCGGGCACGCCGAGCCCCAGCGGCATCGCGTACTGCGGCGGTTCGGGGAAGCACGCGGAACCGTCCTGGCGCAGCACCATCGGCGCCGGGTGGCCGTAGTTGAGCAGGACGGCGCCGCCCTCCCCGCCGATCTCGGCGATGATCGCCGTGACGAACTTCTCGCCGCTCAGCGCCCGGTCCGCGGCCCGCTGCACCCGCTCGCCGACGGCGCTCAGCCCCGTCTCGTCGTACGCCGCCTCGCGGAAGGCGCCCAGCACCACCGCGGCCGTCTCCACCGCCTCCAGGCCCTTGCCCTGCACATCACCGATGATCACCCGCACCCCGACCGGCGAGGCGACCACCTCGTACAGGTCACCACCGATCCGCGCCTCGGCGACCGCCGAGGTGTACGACACGGCCGTCCGCAGCCGGCCCGCGCTGCGCGGCACCGGACGCAGCAGGACACGCTGGGCGACCTCGGCGATGGAGCGGACATTGGCGAATTCGGTCTCGCGGCGCTGCCGCATCACGGCCGCGATGATGCCCGCGGCCGTCACACCGATCACCGACGCGAGGGCGCTGAAACCGCGCCGCTCCTCGAACAGGCCGTCGTAGATCCCCAGCGCGCAGCACAGGGCCACGGCCAGCACACCGACCAGGGCGGTCCTGCGCCAGCCGCCGACCAGACCGGAGAAGGCGGGGCCGAGCGACACCAGCGGCAGCAGACCGACACTCGCGCCCGCGGTGGTGTCGACGACGGCGACCACGGCCATGAACACATACGGCAGCGCGGTGAGCACCGGAGGCGTCCGCCCGTGCCCGCCCGTTTCGGACAGAGCGCCGCCGGAGGGTGCGGCCGACCGTATTCGTCGCTTCACGGTCACCCCCCTCCCCGGCCCAGGCTAGGCGGAAATTCCCGTGCCCGAGGAACACACCTTACTCATCGTCACCTGTCCGGGTGCGCATGGGAACCTGTGAACGAGCACGCGTCGCGCCGGGCCCGCCCCCGTACGGCGGTGCGGACGGGCCCGGCGCGCGCGGGGTCAGGCGGCCGGGTACGTACGGCCGGCGAAGCGCCGCTCGAAGCCGTCGCCGACATCGGCCGTGACGGTGTAGTCGTACTGCCCGTCGGGGGCGGGGGAGAGCGTGACCTGCTTGGTCGCGCCCGCCGCCACGGCGACGGTGGAGCCGCCGGTGCCGGTGTACGCGTTGACCCCGACGGTGAAGGTCACCGCGGCGCCGCCGCTGTTGGTGAGGGTGAGGCGCAGCGTGAGCGGGCTCGCGGGCGCGATCGCGACCGCCGCCTCCGGGTGGCCCTTGGCGGTGTTGCTCCAGGTCCGCACATCGCCTTTGAAGCCGCGCAGATAGCCGTCCGGGCCGTGCAGATCGATGTCGTACAGGCCGCCGCCGTAGGTCTGGGCGCTGAAGTAGTCGGAGATGCTGCCCCCGGCGGGCAGGGTGTAGCGCCAGTTGTCGTAGGTGCGGTGGTTGACGGTGTAGGCCGCGAAGCCGCCGCCGAGGGCGCCGGTGGCGACCGTCTTGAACCAGATCCGGCCGGTCGCGGTGTCCGTCCACGACGTGGTGTCGAAGCCGTAGCCGACCGGCCGCGCCGGACGGCTGCCGCTCTCCTGGACCGGCGCCGCCTGGGTGCCCGGCGGCGCCGCGTCGGGCAGCGAATTCTCCGCGTCGCACTGCGCGACCAGGGCCGCGGTGTCCGGCAGCGAAGGGAAGGTGGTGTTCTTGGTGGTGAAGTCGAAGGCGCTCATCAGGTCGCCGCAGACCGTACGGCGCCAGGCGGAGATGTTGGTCTCCTTCACGCCGGTCCAGTTCTCCAGGAAGCGCAGCGGCGACGTGTGGTCGGCGACCTGCGAGTTGACGTAGCCGCCGCGGCTCCACGGCGAGATCACGATCATCGGGACGCGCGGGCCGAGACCGATCGGGACGCCGCCGATGAATTCGTCGGCGGTGCCGGAGGGCGGCACGGGCGGTGCCACGTGGTCGAAGAAGCCGTCGTTCTCGTCGAAGTTGAGGAAGACCACCGTCTTCGCCCAGACCTCGGGGTGGGCGGCGAGCGATTCCAGCACGTATTGCGAGGTGTAGTTCGCGCCGTAGGCGGGCGGGTAGTCCGGGTGCTCGCTCTGGTTCGCCGGGGCCACCACCCAGCTCACCGCGGGCAGCGTGTTGGCGGCCACGTCCTGGTTGAAGGCGGCGGCGCTGCGGCGCTGCATGCCGTTGACGTACAGCGGCGACGTGGTGGACGCCTTCTTGAAGGTGGTGAACCAGGCCAGCGGATTGTCGTCGTAGTTGTCCTGCTGCTGGTACACCCGCCAGGAGATACCGGCGGCCTGGAGCCGCTCGGCGTAGGTGGTCCAGGTGTAGCCCTTCTCCGAATTGTCGGTGACCGGACCGCCGTGGGTGCCCGCCGGGTCGACGGTGGCCGTCCACTGGTAGAGCCGGTTCGGATTGGTCGGGCCCTGCACCGAGCAGAAATACTGGTCGCAGACGGTGAACGCCTCGGCCAGCGCGAACTGGAACGGGATGTCGGAGCGCTGGTAATAGCCCATGCTCCAGGCGCTCTTGGCCGGGATCCAGCCGTTGTACTTGCCGTTGTTCCAGGCGTTGTGGGTGCCCGACCAGCCGTGGTCCAGATCGCGCACGCGCTGTGCGTCGGTGGTCGCGGTGTCCAGGTGCCAGGGCAGGACGACGCTGCCGCCCGCGGCACCCGCGCTGGTCTGGCGCAGGACGTCCGAGCCGTTCGGGAAGCGCAGCCGGGAGCGGTCGGCGAAGCCGCGCACCCCCTTGAGCGTGCCGAAGTAGTGGTCGAAGGAGCGGTTCTCCTGCATGAGGATCACGACGTGCTCGACGTCGTCGAGCGTTCCGGCGGCCGAGGTTGCGGCCATCGCCTCCTGCAGGGAGGCGGGCAGCCCTCCGACGGCGGCGGCGACGGACGTGCCTGCGGCGGCGGTCAGGAAACCGCGGCGGGACAGAGGCGTCAACACGACTCCTTGATCGGGGTGTGACGGTGCGAGGACGGACCGTATTGAACGGCCGTCACGCGTCGGTGCCGCCAATCACCGCGAAGAGTGTCATGTACCTGTGAGAAACGCCGGATGGCCATCGGGCCAAGCGGCGGCAAAACCGCCCGGGCGGGCAACCCGGTCCGTGCCGCGGGGAGTTCACCCCGTCACGCGGTCACCCCGTAAGGCGGTCGCCCTGTCACGCGGCCACCGCGTAAGGCGGTCGCCCTGTCACGCGGTCACGCCGTCATACGGGCCCGGCGCCGTCGCCCGTGACGGACTCCTCGGCCAGCTCGAACCAGACGGTCTTGCCCTCCGACTCCGGGCGCACGCTCCACTGGTCCGACAGGATGTCCAGCAGCACCAGGCCGCGCCCCGAGGACGCCATCTCGCCCGGCGTCCGCTGGTGCGGCAGCTCGTCGCCGCTGTCGGTGACCTCCACCCGCAGCGTCCGCGTCCCCGGCTCGCCGGACACCGACGCCATCAGGGCCGCCGACTGGTCGGTGTGCACCAGCACATTGCCCAGCAGTTCGGAGGCGAGCAGCACTGCGGTGTCCACCTGGTCCGGCTGCGTCCAGTCGTGCAGCAGCGCCCGCAGCTCGGTCCGCGCCTCGGCCAGGCCCTCGGCCTGGTCCTGCTCGATGGTGATCAGGATGCGCCGCACCGGCCGTACGGGATGCTGGGCGCCGGTGTCGCGGCGCAGCATCAGCAGCGCGATGTCGTCCTCGTTGCGCGGGGTCAGCCGCTCCTCGCCGTTCTCCGTCACCGGCCCGACCACCCCCTGGACCAGCCGGTCGGCCATGCCCTCCAGATCGTCGGCCGGACCCGGCGAGAGCGCGTCGCGCACCCGGACCCAGCCGCTGTACATGTCGTGCCCGCCGGTCTCGATCAGCCCGTCGGTGCAGAGCATCATGACCTCACCGGCCTGCAGCTCCAGCACATTGACCGGGTAGTCGTCCTCGTCCGGCATCAGCCCCAGCGGCAGGCCGCCCCTGATGTGCTTGATCATGCAGGTGCCGTCCGGCATCCGCAGGACCGGGTGCGGATGCCCGGCCCGCGCCACGTGCAGCGTGCCCGATCCCGGATCCGCCTCGATGTAGATGCAGGTGGCGAAGCGGTCCTCGTCGAGCGAGGTCAGGAAGCGCGAGGTGCGCGACAGTACGGCGTCGGGCCCGTGGCCCTCGGCGGCGTAGGCGTGCACGGCGGTGCGCAACTGCGCCATCAGGGTGGCCGCGTGCAGATCGTGCCCCTGGACGTCGCCGATCACCAGCGCCAGCCGGTCCGAGGGCAGGTCGATCACGTCGTACCAGTCGCCGCCCACCATCAGCCCGCCCCCGGTCGGCACGTAACGCGAGGCCACCGTCATCCCGCGGTACTGCGAGGCGCCGCGCCCCATGCTGCTGCGCAGGCCCCGCGACAGCGCCAGCTCCGCCTCCCCGGTGTGTGTGCGGTCCAGCGCCCGCGACATCAGCCGGGCCAGCGTCACCAGGGTGTTCCGCAGCGCGCCGTCGAACTCCACCTGCTCGGTGAAGGCCACCAGCCACACCCCGGTGATCCGCCCGGTGCTCACCAGCGGCAGCAGCGCCCACGAGCGGCTGCCCTTGCGGGCCGCGAGCCGCCAAGTGGTGGGAAAGCGCTCGCGGTACTCCTTGACGGTCGGCAGATACACCGCGCGGCCGGTGCGCAGCACCTCGGTGGCCGGGTGATCGGTGGTGATCGGCATCCGGACCGTACGGCCGCCGCCGGTGCGGTAGCCGTACCGGCCGAGGAGATTGAGCGACTTCTCGGTGACGCCGAAGACCGCCATGCCGTCGAGCGGGAAGGCTGGCGAGTCCAGGGAGGCCAGCGCCGTGAAGACCTCCTCCAGCGAGGTCGCCTCGGCCAGCGCCCGGCCGGCCTCGATCAGCGTCACGTCACGCTGCCGGGGCGCCTGGCCCGCGCCGCCCGCGCCGCCCTCCCGCGTACGGTCCCCACCCGGCCCCGCGCCGGCCTCGTCCCGGCCGGGCGGGATCTCGTTGAGCGCGTCGATCTGCCGCAGCTCGGCCGGCCGGTCGGGGTGCTCGTCGTGCTGCTCGCCGGTGGCCGGCGGCGCGGCCGGTGGGTCGGGCCGTTCGTCGGTGGTCGGCCGTGCGGCCGGTGAGTCTTGCGGCTCTTCCGGCCTCTCGTCCGGCTGCTCTTCCGGCTGTCCGTCGGGCGCGGGCCCGGGCGTGGACGGCGTCGCGGCGGACCGCTGCCCGGTGGTACGGCGGTCTGCCGGGGGTCCGTCGTCACGATCGTTCATCCGTGGCCCCTTCGACTCATCCGCCGTCCCGTCCGTCGGTCCGCTCGCCGTACGTGTTCGTCCGCCCGCCTGCCGGTCCACCGGCCGTTCCGGGCCCGTGACGACGTACGGGCCGCCCGCGCGCCCGCGGGCACCGCCCGTCGGTTCCATGCTCCGTCGGGACGGCGATCCGTGCAGCGCGGGACCGGCGGCGCACGCGCGGCGCGGATCGGGCGCCACCGGCCCTCCCGGCCACCGCGTACTCGGCCGTTCGGCTGGCGAGGCCGCCCGCGGCGCGCTAAGACAGGAAGTGCCGGAACCGCGTTCACGGGGCAGGGGAGCAGACGACCGCGTAAGCCTGAGAAGGGACGGATGTCGTGGCACGACCCAGGATTCTCGTGGTGGGCGCCGGTTTCGCCGGAGTGGCGTGCGTACGCCGCCTCGAGCGCAGACTCGGTGTGGGAGAGGCGGACCTCTCCCTGGTCACACCCTTCTCGTACCAGCTGTATCTGCCATTGCTCCCCCAGGTGGCCTCCGGGGTGCTGACACCGCAGTCGATCGCGGTGTCGCTGCGCCGCAGCAGCAAGCACCGCACGCGGATCATCCCCGGCGGCGCCGTCGGCGTGGACGCCAAGGCCAAGGTGTGCGTGATCCGCAAGATCACCGGCGAGATGGTGAACGAGCCGTACGACTACATCGTGCTCTCGCCCGGCAGCATCACCCGCACCTTCGACATCCCCGGCCTCGTCGACAACGCCCGGGGCATGAAGACGCTCGCCGAGGCCGCGTACATCCGCGACCACGTGATCTCGCAGCTCGACCTCGCCGACGCCAGCCAGGACGAGGCGGAACGCGCCTCCCGGCTGCAGTTCGTGGTGGTCGGCGGCGGCTACGCGGGCACCGAGACCGCGGCCTGCCTGCAACGCCTGACCACCAACGCGATCCGGCGCTATCCGCGGCTCGACCCCAAACTGATCAAGTGGCACCTGATCGACATCGCGCCCAAGCTGATGCCGGAACTCGGCGACAAGCTCGGGCAGAGCGCGCTGGAGATCCTGCGCAAGCGCGGCATCGAGGTGTCGCTCGGGGTGTCCATCGAGAAGGCGGGCCCCGAGGAGGTCACCTTCACCGACGGCCGCGTCCTGCCCTGCCGCACCCTGATCTGGACCGCGGGCGTCGCCGCGAGCCCGCTGGTGGCCACGCTCGACGCCGAGACCGTACGCGGCCGGCTCGCGGTCACCCCTGAGATGACCGTGCCCCGGCTCGACGGCGTCTTCGCGCTCGGCGACGCGGCGGCGGTGCCCGACACCACCAAGGGCGACGACGCGGTCTGCCCGCCCACCGCCCAGCACTCCATGCGGCAGGGCCGGGTGATGGCCGACAACATCCTGGCGTCGCTGCGGAACCAGCCGCTCAAGCCCTACGCGCACAAGGACCTGGGCCTCGTGGTCGACCTCGGCGGCAAGGACGCGGTGTCCAAGCCGCTCGGCATCGAACTGCGCGGCCTGCCCGCGCAGGCGGTGGCCCGTGGCTACCATTGGTCGGCGCTGCGGACCAATGTCGCCAAGACCAGGGTGCTCACCAACTGGATGCTCAACGCCTTCGCGGGCGACGACTTCGTCCGCACCGGCTTCCAGTCCCGCAACCCGGCCACCTTGAAGGACTTTGAATACACCAACGACTATCTGACGGCCGACCAGATCCGCGAGCACACCCGGGGACTGATCGCGGGCGGCTGACCGGAAGGCAGCGGTGAGCACGGGCATCGTCGTGGACGAGGCGGTACGGGGCCGGCCGGCGTCGGCCCTGCGCGGGCTGGTCGCCTGGTATTCCGGCTACCGCCAGCGGGGCGTGCCCGTGACCCGGCACCGCGGCCTGCCGTCGCCGTACCTGACCCTGATCCTCACCCTCGACGAGCCGATCACCGTCGCCGCGCACCCCGACCCGGCGGACCCGCCCGGCGACTACGCGGCGCTGGTCGGCGGCCTGCACACGACACCCGCGCTGATCACCGTGCCCGGACGGCAGTCGGGGGTGCAGATCGCCCTCGACCCGCTCGGCGCCCGCACCCTGCTCGGGCTGCCCGCGGGCGCCCTGGCGGGCGCCGACCTCGCCGCCGAGGACGTACTCGGCCCAACCGTCGCCGAGGCCCACGACCTGCTGCGTGCCGCCCCCGACTGGCCCGGGCGGTTCGCCGTGCTCGACGCCTGGCTGCTCGGCCGGGCGCGCTCCGACGTACGGCTCGCCCCGGAGGTCCGGCACGCCTGGCACTTGCTGGCTGCCACGGGCGGCTCCATCGGTGTCGCGGCGCTCGCGGCCGGGACCGGCTGGAGCGAGCGGCGGCTGCGGGACCGGTTCGCCGCCGAAGTGGGGCTCAGCCCCAAGGCCGCGGCCCGGGTGATCCGCTTCGACCGCACCCGCCGCGGGCTGGCCGCGCGGCCCGGCACCGAAGGCGGCCTCGCCCGGCTCGCCGCCGACCGCGGCTACTTCGACCAGGCCCACATGGACCGCGAATTCCGGGCCATGGCCGGCTGCCCGCCCACCGCGTGGCTGGCCGAGGAACGCCGAAACATCCAATCCGGACACCACCCGCCCGGGTGAGGCTGGACGGATCACCGCAAGGGAACACGACACCCGAGGAGGTCCGCTTCCCATGATCGAGAGCACCGACGACATCCTGACCGAGGGCGCCGGCGGCGCCGGGACCGCGCCGCGCGCCAAGACCCCGCCCCCGCCGCAGGTCTGGCCCACACTGCGGGCCCGCGACGCCCGCGCGCTGATCCGCTTCCTCGTGGACGCCTTCGGCTTCGAGGAGACCGCCGTCCACGGCGAGGGCGACCTCGTCGCACACGCCGAACTGGCCTGGCCGGAAGGCGGCGGCATCATGCTCGGCTCCGTCCGCGACGGGGACACGGACGACAAATGGGCGCTGCGGCCCGGCACCTTCGGCGCCTACGTCGTGACCGCCGACCCGGACGCCGTGCACGCCCGCGCCAAGGCCGCGGGCGCCGAGATCAGCACCGGCCTGCACGAAACCGACTACGGCTCCCGTGACTTCGCCGCTCTCGACCCCGAGGGCAACCACTGGTCCTTCGGCACCTACCCGGGCGAAGCCCGCTAAGGCGTGTCCGCAAAGTCGCGGCGTCCGCCCGCAGGGCGGGGCTCACGGTGTTTGGTCCGTGCCGCGCGGGCAAGGCGGGGGACACCGGCGCGGCCGGGAGCGGCATCGGAGTGGTGCCCGCCGGGTGTCCGCGTGCGGCGCGGGATTCCGCGGGACCCGCGCCGGTATACCGGTGGTCCCGGGAGTGTGCGCGGACGAGGAGGCGACGGCGGATGGCGCGTGCCGCGACGACGACCGCCGTGACCCTGCTGAGCTGGTGGGCGCTGCTCTTCGCGCTCTACCTCGTGTGCGTCTCGACCGTCTCGCCCGCGGAATTCGCGGTGGGCGGTGGCGCGGCGCTGCTCGGCGCCGTCGCGGCGGAGGCCGTACGGCGGGCCGAGCGTCCCCCGGCAGGCGGCGCGCGGCGCCTGGGCGGTGCGGGCGCCGCCTTCCCGGCCGCGCTCGCCGGTGAGACCGTACGACTGGCCGCGGCCGTCGTACGGACCCTGCGCGGGCGGCCGGACACCGGACGGGAAGTGACCGTACGCCTGGAGCCGGGTGCGGGACCCGCCCTCGCGGCGGCCCTGCTGTCGGCGAGCCCCGGCGCCTGCGTCATCGACATCCAGGAAGCGGGCGAGGACGCCGGGGAGCCCGGCGCGGGCGCCCTCCTGACGGTGCATCTGCTCGACGCCGCACCCTCCCCGGTGGAAGCGGCGCTGCCCGGGCGGCGGGAACGGTGAACGCCTGGCTGCTGGCCGCCTGCGGCCTGCTGACCGCGGGAATGCCGCCGTGCGTGTGGCGGGCCTGCCGCGGGGCACCCGACCAGCGGCTCACCGGCATCGCCCTCGGCGGCACCGTCGCGACCGCAGTCTTCCTGCTGACCGCCCGCGGCCTGGACCGTACGTCCTATGTCGACCTGGCGCTCGTCCTGGCCGTGCTGTCGCCCACCGGCACGCTCGTCTTCTGCCGCTGCCTGGCCGGTGGCGCGCGGCAACCGCGCCGCACCGGAGCCGAACGCGCGCCCGGGCGCTGAGACGCGGGCACTGAGACACACGCACTGGAACACGGGCACTGGGAGGAGCACAGGATGGACGTACGCGATGCCAGCGCGCTGATCCTGCTGGCCGGCGGCACGGCCGCACTGCTGCTGTCGGCGCTCGCCCTGCTCGTACTGCCCGGCCCCTACCAGCGGCTGCACGCGCTCGCGCCCGCCACCGTCCTCGGCGTGCCACTGGTCTGCCTAGCGCTCGCCGTGGACGCGGGCCCCGGCAGGGCCGCGGTGAAACTGCTCGTCGTCGCGGCGCTCGTGGCCGTCTCAGGACCGGTCGTCACCATCGCGATCGGCCGCACCGTCCACGAGGAGCGCGCCGCCGCGACCGACCGGGCGGCGTCGACCGGCCAGGAGCCGCCCGCGTGAGCGGCACCTCGGGCGGAGTCGACTGGCTCGTCGCGGTGGCCCTGGTGCTGGTCACCGTGACCGCCACCTGCGCCGCGCTCACCCGCGACCCGGTACGGCAGGCGGCGGTCCTGTCGGCCCTCGGTCTCTGCCTCGCGCTGCTGTTCGTGGCCGTCCAGGCACCCGATGTGGCCCTGTCCCAGCTCGCCGTCGGAAGCGCGCTCACCCCGCTGCTCATCCTCCTGACGGTCCGCAAGGCGCGTCGTACCGCACGCGGCGACGGCGCCCGGCCCGACCGGTCGCCCGGCAACGGAGACGCGCGGCGCGAACGGGAAGGCGAGTGACCCCATGACGCGGAACACCCGCACAACCGTCTTCCTCGTCGCCGCCGCCGTCCTGGCCGCCGCCTTCACCTGGGCCTGCACCGGCCTGCCGCGCTTCGGCACCGACACCCACCCCTACGGCGACCGCGCCGTCCGGGCCGCGCTCGCCCACCGCACGGCCAATGTCGTGTCGGCCATCAACTTCGACCAGCGGGCCCTGGACACCCTCGGCGAGGAGTCGATCCTTTTCGCCGCCGTCCTCGGCGCCGTCGTACTGCTGCGCCGGGCGCGCGACGAGGACCGCGCGGACCCCGAGCCGCGCCGGGTGCTGCCCTCCACCCGACTGCTGGGCGCCGCACTGCTGCCGGTCACCGTCCTGGTCGGCGTGTACGTCGTCGCGCACGGGCAGTTGAGCCCCGGCGGCGGCTTCCAGGGCGGCGTCGTGCTCGCCACCGGCCTGCACCTGGCGTACGTCGCCGCCGACTACCGCGTGCTGCGCCGGGTCCGGCCGCTCGCGGTGTTCGGCGCGCTGGACGCCACCGGCGCCGGGGCGTTCACCGCGCTCGGCCTCGCCGGTCTGATCGCCGGCGGTTCGTACCTGGAGAACGTCCTGCCGCTGGGCACCTTCAATCAGCTCACGTCCGGCGGCACCGTGCCGCTGGTGAACGCGGCGGTCGGCGTCGAGGTCGCCTCGGGCGTGATCGTGCTGCTCGCCCAATTCCTCGACCAGGCCGTCGAGATCACCAGCCCGGGACACGCCGGGCCCGTACAGAACACCGGCGGCGGCGCGCCGGGCAACCCACCGGAGGCATCGTGACCCTGCTGCCCTTCCTCGCGGCGGGCTGGATCTTCCTCGTCGGCCTCTACGGCATGGTGACCAGCCGCAATCTGGTGCACGCCGTGGGCTGTCTGGCCGTCGCCCAGTCCTCGACGTACGTCCTGCTGCTGGCCGTCGGCTACCGGCGCGGCGGCACCGCGCCGGTCTTCGCCGACATTCCCGTGGGCAGCACCGTGGTCGACCCCGTCGTCCAGGCATTGGTCCTCACCGATGTGGTCGTGGGCGCCACCGTCACCGCGCTGCTGCTCAGCCTCGTCATCCAGATCCGCAAACGGACCGGCACCCTCGATCCCGAGGCGCTGACCGGGCTGAAGGGCTGACGGGGCCGGTGCTCGACCCGTCCAGGATGCTGCCGCTGACCGTCGCCCTGCCGCTGCTCGGCGCCGCCCTCCTGGTGGTGGCAGGACGGCTGCTGCCGCGTACCGCCAACGATGTGCTGGCCACCGCCGTCGCGGTCACGACCTGCGCGGCCCTGACGGTGCTGTGGCTGCGCGCGGGCGACGGCCGGGTGGTGAGCTGGGCGGGCGGCTGGCGGCCCCGGCACGGCGAGAGCGTCGGCATCGTGCTGGTCGGCGACCGGCTCGGCATCGGCCTGGCACTGCTGGCCGCCGTCCTCATAGTGGCCGTCCTTGCCTACTCCTGGCGCTACTTCGACGAGCCGCCCGAGCGGCACCGCGGCTCCTTCCCCGCGCTGCTGCTGCTCTTCGAGGCCGGCATGTGCGGTTTCGCGCTGACCGGCGACCTCTTCGACGCCTTCGTCTTCTTCGAGCTGATGGGCGTCTGCGCCTACGCGCTGACCGGCTACCGCGTCGAGGACTCGCGGCCGCTGCATGGCGCCCTCACCTTCGGCGTCGTCAACTCGCTCGCCGCGTACGGCACCCTGCTCGGCATCGGCCTGCTGTACGCCCGCACCGGCGAACTGGGCATGGCGCAGATCGGTGCCCAACTGGCCGGGCACCACACCGACGCCCTGCTGGTGACCGCCTTCGTCCTCACCGTCACCAGCATGCTCGTCAAGGCCGCCGCCGTGCCCTTCCACTTCTGGCTGCCCGACGCCCACGCGGTCGCGCCGACCCCGGTCTGCATGCTGATGTCCGGAGTGATGGTGGAACTCGGCGTGTACGGCACGGCCCGGATCTACGGCACCGTCTTCGCCGGACCGCACGGCATCCCGGCGCACGCCTACCAGCACACCATGATCGGCATCGGGGTGCTGACCGCGCTGGTCGGCGCGGTGATGTGCTGGCAGCAACGGCACCTCAAGCGCCTGCTGGCCTTCTCCACCATCGGGCACACCGGGCTGTTCCTGATCGGCCTCGGCCTGCTCGACCCGCACGCCACCGCGGGCACCGCCCTGTACGTGGCCGGGCACGCCGGGACCAAGGCCGCGCTCTTCGGACTCGTCGGGGTACTGCTCGACCGCCACGGCTCGGTGGACGAGCACGCGCTGCACGGCCGCGGCCGTGAACTGCGCCTGGCCGGCGGCCTGTTCCTGCTCGGCGGCCTCGCCCTGTCCGGCTTGCCGCCCTTCGGTACCGGCCTCGGCAAGGCGCTCGCCGAGCACGCGGCGGGGGAGTACGCGGGATGGCTGACCGCCGTCTACGTCCTGGTGTCCGCCGTGACCGGCGGCGCCGTCCTGCGGGCGGGGCTGCGGGTCTTCGGCGGGGCCGGACCCGCGCCGCGGCGCAGCCACGCCGACATCGAGACCAGTGGCGAGGGCGAGGAGCCCGAGGTGCGCGACCCGCGCAGGGCGGTGCCCTTGACGATGACGGTCGTGCCGGGGCTGCTGCTCGCCGGGAGCCTCGCGCTCGGCGTGCTTCCCGGCGCCGGCCGGGCCGTCGCCGCGGGCGCCCGTGCTTTCGGCGACCGCGCGGGTTACCTGGCGGACGTCACCGGCGCCCACGCGGCGCTTCCGCCGCCTCCACCCCCCACTGCCTGGACCGGCTCCGGGCTGCTCCTCGGCCTGCTCTCCTGCGGCCTCGCCATCGCTTTTGCCGCCGCCGCCGTATGGTTGCCCGCCGCTCCCGAACGTGCCCTCCGCGTCCTGCGCCGTCCCGCCGGCCCGGCCCACCGCTTCGCCGTCGTCCCCCTGCGCCGGCTCCACTCCGGCCTCCTCGGCGACTACCTGATGTGGCTGACCGTCGGTATGGCGGCTCTCCTCCTCGCGGTGGGCGCCCAACTGTGAGGGAATCGGTGCCCGAGGTCTCTTCCGGGCGCGGCGCCTGTACCCGCGCGTGCGGAGGACGGTCCCCGTCTGCGGAGGGCGGGTGCGTGTTCTCCTGCGGAGTGCGGTGCGTGATCCCCTGCCAGGGGTGCCTGATGTCTCCTGCGGAGTGCGGGAGTCATGTTTTTAGGGGCGCGGGGAACTGCGCGAGCAACCCACCACCGGGCCGGTGGTCGCAAAACAACAGCGTCTGCCCCGCTGTGGGCGGTTTTTCGCCTGAAGGCCCGCGCGGGCTGAGCGCGCAGTTCCCCGCGCCCCTATCGGGCACCCACTTCCGCCGACGCAGCGCGCGACCCCGCGCCCTAAAAGACTCGCTCGCCGTCAGGCGAAAGCCGCCCCCTCGGAGAGGGGCCGTCGTCCGTGCGTGCGGGGAACGGGGGTGCCCTGGACAGAGAGGGGCACGCGATGAGTATGACCACCATCCGAACGGAGCGAGAAGCCAAGTTCGAAGGAAGCGGCGTCTTCGACCCCGAGGCACTCCGGGGTCTCCCGGGCGTCGCCCGGATACGCGAGGAGGTCGCGGAGGAACTGGACGCCCTCTACTACGACACTGCCGACCTGCGCCTGCTGACGCACGGCATCACGCTGCGCCGCCGCCGCGGCGGCCACGACGCCGGCTGGCACGTGAAGATGCCCAAGCCGCAGGCGCACCGCGGGAACCGGGAGATCCACGCGCCGCTGAAGGCGGGAAAGGCCGGCGCCGTACCGCCCGAACTCGCCCGGAGACTGGCCGCGTTCGCACGCGGCGGCCCCCTCACACCGGTGGCACACGTCCGCACGCACCGCCGCCGTCATGTGCTGCTCGACAAGAAGGGCCGGCCGCTGGCCGAGGTCGCGCAGGACCGGGTCGCCGCGCAGGTGCTCGGGACGGAACGGCTGGGCGCGGCGGCGAAGAAGGACAGCGCGGACACCAGCACCCGCCTCACCCACTGGTTCGAGATCGAGGTCGAGCTGGAGGACGGCGGCCCCCGGCTGCTGGACGCCGCGGCGCGCCGCCTGGCCGACGCGGGCTGGTATCCGTCGCCCAGCGCCCACAAGCTGGACCACACCCTCGCCGAAGAACTGCCCGCGGCGCGCGAACGGGCCGGCGGCAGCCGGCGCAAGGTGCGGCCGGGCTCGGCGGGCGAGGCGATCATGCGGCGGCTCGACCAGCAGGTCTCCGCGCTGCTGGACCTGGATCCCGGAGTGCGCGCGGACGAGGCGGACGCCCTGCACGGAATGCGTACCGCCTCCCGGCGGATCCGCAATCTGTTGCGCAGCCACCGCCGGCTGCTCGACCGCGACCGCACGGAGCCGGTAATCCGCGAACTCGCCTGGCTCACCTCGCTGCTGGCACCCGCACGCGACCACGAGGTTCTGGCCGACCGGCTGCCGGCCCACATGCTGCGCCTCGGCCCCGAGCACCGCGCGGCGGCCCGCCGGATCGGCAAGCAGGAACGCGAACGGCACGACACCGCATGGCGGACCGCCGTCCTGGCGCTCGACGAGCCGCGCTACTTCGCGCTGCTCGACGCCCTCGACGCGCTGCGCGCCGACCCGCCGCTGCGGCGCAGGGCCCGCAAGCCCGCCCTTGCGCAGCTGAGCAAGGCCGCCGCACGCGACCACCGCAGGCTCGCCCGCCGGATCGCCGCGGCGCAGGCCGCCCCCGCGGGCGAGGAACGGGACCTGGCGCTGCACGCCGCCCGCAAGGCGGCCCGGCGCGTCCGGCACACCGCGGAGACCGCCCTGCCGTACGCGGGCAAGCGGGCCCGGCGGCTGCGCAAACGCGCCAAGGCCGTGCAGCAGGTGCTCGGCGAGCATCAGGACGCCGTCGTCGCGCGCGCCGCACTGCCGACGCTGGCCGTCGACGCCCACCGCGCGGGCGCCAACACCTTCGCGTACGGCCTGCTCCGGGCCCGGCAGGACGACCTCGCCGAGCGGGCCGGACGCGCGCTGCCGCACGTGTGGCACAAGGCCCGCAAGCGGCGGCTGACCCGCCTGACCTGACCTTTCTGGCCGCCGACCCGGCAGAATGCGTGCGCACGGCCGGGTTAGACGCCGGACATGGTCACGCTCGGTGTGGAAGAGGAATATCTGCTGCTGGACGACGGCACCGGGCTGCCCGCGGCGCGGGCGTCGCGGGTGCGGGCGGCCGCCGACCGGGAGGCGGGCCTGGCCGAGGGCGAGGTGGACAACGAACTGCTCCAGGCACAGGTGGAGGTCGCCACCCCCGTGTGCGAGGACCTGGCGGAGGTAGCGGCCCACCTCACGCGGTTCCGCAGGGCCGTGAGCGCCGCGGCGCGGCGGACCGGATGCCGCGTCGTCGCCACAGGCGCCGCCCCGGTCGCGGACCGCGAGCCGGTGCCGGTGCCGGTCACCGAGAAACCCCGCTATCACGCGATGCGCGCCCAGGCGGCGCACCTCGTGGACGAGCAGCTCATCAACGGCATGCACATCCATGTGGCGATACCGGACAGGTCGGCGGGCGCCGCCGCGCTCGGACGGCTGCGGCCGTGGCTGCCCGCTCTCGTGGCGCTCGGCGCCAACTCGCCGTTCTGGGACGGCCTGGACACCGGCTTCGCCAGCTGGCGCACCGTCGTCTTCGGCCGCTGGCCGGTCAGCGGCGTCCCGCCGTACGCGCGGGACGCCGCCGACTACGACGCCACCCTCGAACGGCTGCTCGCCACCGGCGTGATGCGCGAGCCGCACCAGGCGTACTGGCACGCACGGCTGTCCGACCGCTACCCGACGCTGGAGGTCCGGGCCCCCGACGTACAGCTCGACGTCCCCGACGCCGTCACGATCGCCGGGCTCACCCGCGCTTTGGTGATCACCGCGCTGCGCGAGGCCGACACGGGCACACCGCCGCTGATCCCGCCGCACGAGATCGTGCGGGCGGCCGGCTGGCACGCGGCCAGGCACGGGCTCGGCGGCGACCTCGTCGACCCGGTGAGCGGCGAACCCGCGCCCGCCGGAGCTGTCGTCGCCGCGCTGCTGGCGTATGTCGGTCCCGCGCTCGACGAGGCCGGCGACGCCGACCGGGTGACGTCCGGGGTGCGGCGGATCCTGGCCGAGGGAACCGGCGCCGTCCGCCAGCGCCATGCCCTGGCGGACGCCGGATTCGCCGGTCTGCTGGAACTGGTCGCCGCCGACCCCGCGACGGCGGACGTCGGCGCCCCCGCGACGGCGGACGCCGGGACGGTCAGTCGGCCAGCCTGAAGGCCAGCTCCGTCTCCCACTTGGAGGTGTCGGGCTGGACGCGCGGGTCGGTCAGATAGTTCTCCGTCCGGCAGCCCCATCGGTCACCGTCCTGCGACGGCGCCATGTCCCAGCGCAGACCGGCCGCGGCGGCCCAGTCGAGCAGCAGCGCGTTCGCGCCGATCAGACCGTCCGGGCCGCCGACATGCGTGTACGTCGCGAAGCGGCCCGCGGGCAGCACACCGGAGAAGAGGTCGCCGTCGGCGACCACGGCGCCGGCGACGGGCACGCCCGCCTCGATCTCCAACTGCCGTGCCATATCAATGACGTTGTACTTGAGGAAGGGCGGCCCGGCCGGTTCGACGCCGAGCGCGGCCAGCCGCCCGATGACCTCGGGGATGCGGTGCGCGACGGTCGCGACGGTGTCCATGGTGACGACCGACCGCACGCCCGCGTACGGCTGGGCGGCGCGGTCGACGATGCGTGGCGGGACATGCGCCCGAGGACTCGTGGAAGGTACGGAAGCAGTCATGTCCCGGTAGACCGCCCCGGCGCGCCGAACTCATCGGCCGGGCGGCGAAAACCACTTGCCGCCGTTCGTAGCCTTGGCTCATATGACGAACACCGACGGCCTGCTCGCGGCCTATGACGAGCAGATGCGGGGCGTACCGCCCAACCTCCCGGCCGGAGTCGTGGCCGAGCAGGACGGGCCGGTGCTGCGGTTGACGGGGCAGTTCCGCGGGTTCGTGAGCACACCGCCCGACCTCGGGGTGGACGGTGCGGAACTGGACCTGCTGATCGCGCGGCAGCGCGACCACTTCGCCGCGCGCGGCGAGTCCCTGGAGTGGAAGACCCGTGGCCACGACCGCCCGGCCGCGCTGCCCGACCGCCCGGCCGCGCTGCCCGACCGGCTGCGGGCCGCCGGCTTCCTCCCCGAGGAGCGGGAGACCGTACTGATCGGGCGGGCGCGGGAGATGGCCGCCGAGCCCGTACTGCCCGACGGGGTGGCGCTGCGCCAGGTCACCGCGGACGCCGACATGCGGCGGATCGCCGCCATGGAGTCGGTGGTCTGGGGCCAGGACTGGGCCTGGCTCGGCGACGACCTGATCGCCCGGGTCGCCGCCGCGCCCGACGAAGTCGCCGTCTTCGTGGCGGAGGCCGGGGGAGAGGTCGTCTCCGCGGCCTGGCTGGTGGTGCGCACCGGCACCGACTTCGCGGGTCTGTGGGGCGGATCCACGCTCCAGGAGTGGCGCGGACGCGGCATCTACCGCGCCCTGGTCGCCGTCCGCGCGTCCGTCGCCGCCGCCCGGGGCATCCGCTACCTCCAGGTCGACGCCTCCGACGACAGCGCGCCGATCCTGCGGCGGCTCGGCTTCCACGCGGTGACGACCACGACGCCGTACGTCTGGTCGCCGCCGCAGAGCGGCTGACCGCCCGACCACGACCGGCCGGACCCCGCAGCACGCACGAGCCCGACGCCGACCCGCCGCGCGTGACGCGCTCCCGTGCCGCCGCCGCGGCACCGGCTTCCCTACGGTAGAGGCATGGACGAGAGCACCGACGACATTTCAGAGACCGCGGTCCACGCGGCCCGTGACCTGCGGGTGGTGATCAGCCGCCTGCTGCGCCGGTTCCGCGAGATCGCCGGCACCCAGGACCTGACCCCTTCCCAGACCTCGGTGCTCAGCCGCCTCGGCAAGGGCGAGGAGGCCACGGCCAGCGCCCTGGCCACGGCGGAAGGCGTCCGCCCGCAGTCGATGGCCGTCGCCCTCGCCGCGCTCGACCAGCACGGGCTGATCGAGCGGCACCCCGATCCGCGCGACGGCCGCCGCCAGCTCATCGTCCTCACGGCGGCGGGCCGCGAACGCGTCCAGGGCAACCGCGCCGCCCGCGAGGAGTGGCTGGCCCGCGCCTTCCAGGACCGCTACACCCCCGAGGAACGCGCGACCGTCCTGGAGGCCCTGGCACTCCTGGAACGCCTCACGCACCCCTGAGGACCGGTCAGGTGCTCGTGCCCGCCGGACGCGCGCCGAGCGCCGCCCGTACCAGCGCGGCGGCGACGACCGCCGGCTCGGCCCCGTCCGCCAGTCGCATCAGCGCGGCGGGCCGGTCCGGCAGACCGAGCCGCTCGGCGCCCTCCAGGGCCTTGGTGTCCAGATAGGGCGCCACACCGGTCCACACCCGCTGCGCCTCGCGCAGGAAGATGTCCGCGCCCGCGGGCCCGATCCCGGGGAAGCGGCGCAGGGCCCGCCGGAGGTCGGTGACCCGGCCGTCCGCCGCGTCCCGCAGCCGTCGCAGGTCGCCGCCGTACTCGTCGAGGAGCAGCCGGGCGCCGTCGCCGAGCTGGGTGGCGGTCCTTTCGTCGTAGCGGCGGTAGCCGCCCCGGCCGAGGGCGTCGACCCGGCGCTGCCATGTCGCGTCCGCCATCGCCCGCGGCCCGCGCAGCCCGTCGTCGGCGAGTGCGCGGGCCGCGGCGACGGCGATGTCGCCACGGATCCTGGCGCTGAGCAGATGGGCCAGGACGAGCAGCCGGTACAGCGGCTGCGGGGTGTCGCGGAGCCGGATTCCGGCCTCCTCGGCGTACGTACGGCCCTGCTCGGCGAGCAGGCGGCTCATCACTTCGCGTCGCGTGGGCATCGCTGCCCCCTCATCCGGATCGGAGCGCCGGTCGAACGGTCACGGACGCGGACTTCGGCCCGCCGCCGCGGGCCCCGCCCGCGGTACTCCGGCGTCAGCCCCGGCCGCGCTCGGCGCCGAGACCGAGTGCCGTCACGACGCCCTGGAGATTGGGATAGGTGTCGGCCGCGGGAAGGCGGGAGACCAGTGCGGTGAGGCCGTCGGGAGCCTGGTGGCGGCGCAGCGACGCCAGCAGGGTGGCACGGTCGGCCGGGTAGACCGAGCGCTCCAGGTGCCTGGCAAGTTCGCTGCGGACGATCACGTCCTGCGGCGTCATGCCCGCGGGCGCGCCCGCCGCGCCACCTGCCGGCTGCCGGGCCGCGAGCGGCTGGTCCTCGCCGGACGGCTGCGGCTCGTACTGCTCCTCGACCCGCACGGCGCGATTGGCCTTGAGATCGCCCTGCATCTCCTTCTTCAGCTCGTTGTCGCGCGCGGGGCCGGTCTTGTTGCTTCCCTGGTCCGTCACAGTGCCTCCTGATCGGAGTGGTCATGCGGCGGAGCGGTTGGCTGCCGTACGGCAGTCGGTGACGTCACCAGCTCCGCCACCGTCCTGTCGTTGGCCGTACCCGCCCGTTTCGCCCCGAAACGTGGATACGGGGCCGCGGGCCGGCCGGTGTCAGACCAGCGCGACGATCAGGACGATCACCGCGGCCAGCACGATCACCCCGAGACCGATGAGGAAGGCGCCCTTGGCGCCGCGCGGCGTGTCGGCCGGCTCCTGCACGGGCTCGCTGGTCTGGCCCCAGTCGCGGCCGTTCTCCCGCTCCCAGCGCGGACGCGGTTCGGGAGTCGCGGAGGTGCTGTGCTCGGACATGGCGTCGTCCTCCTCGCCGGGGCGGTGGCCCCTCGCGGGGCGGCTGCCCGCCCGCGGGACGGCCAAACGACGGCGCGCTTAGGACCCGTCCTGCGGCTCCTCGCGCCGTACGCCCGCGAGGGTGCGGCCGGACAGCACCGAGCGGGCCCGGTGCGGGTCCGGGGTGGTGGGGCGGCCCGGCGTGCTGTGCGCGTCCTTCTTCTTGACCAGCAGCCACGCCGGATCGGCCGCGTCCCCGGCGCCGCCGTCCGGGCCCTGGTGGATCCGGGTGAGCGCGTAGGCGCCGCGCAGCTTCGTCCCGTGCAACTCGAAGGAGGCGTGACCGCGTTCCAGGGCCCGCGCGAACGCCTCGGGCCCGCCGTCCACCAGCGGGTGATACGTGCCGTGGTCCCACACGATGACCGGGCCCGCGCCGTACTGGCCGCCCGGGATCATGCCCTCGTACCCGCGGTACTCCAGCGGGTGGTCCTCGGTCGGCACCGCGAGCCGCTTGTCGCGCGGGTCGGTGGAGGGGCCGCGCGGCACCGCCCACGACTTGAGCACCCCGTCGACCTCCAGCCGGAAGTCGAAGTGCATCCGGGTCGCGTCATGGATCTGCACCACGAAGGACGGGTCCTCGCCGGGCGCCGCGGCGCCGCCCTCCGGCTCGTCGGTGCGGTCGAAGCGCCGCATCCCGCGGTATTTCGCCAGCCGGTCCTGCTGCTCCGCCACGGCGACTCCTCTCCGCTACCGCCCCGTGGACGCCCCTGCCGTACGGGTCCGTACGGGCCGCCCCTGTCATCATCCGGCAGCCCGGCGCTCCCGGCCCGGCCGGATCCGCCGTCAGCCGCTCGCCGTCCACCGTGGCGGGTACACGTGCCGCGTACGGGTGGCTGGACGGAGCCGGAAGGGGCAGGCTCGGCAGTGGCCGCCACGGGAAGCGCACGGCACCGGCGACCGTTGCACACCAAGAGATCGACCGGCCGCGCCCGGACCACGGACACCGCGGCGGACCGGCACCCGTGAGAAACGTGGAGAGATCGCATGAGCGCATCGGCGGACATCGGCGTCACCGGGCTGGCAGTGATGGGCAGCAACCTCGCCCGGAATTTCGCCCGCCACGGCTTCACCGTGGCCCTGCACAACCGCACCACCGCCAAGACCGACGCCCTGGTCGAGGAGCACGGCGACGAGGGGAATTTCATCGCGGCGCGCACCGCCGAGGAATTCGTCGCCGCCCTGGAACGGCCCCGGCGGCTGGTCATCATGGTGAAGGCCGGCGAGGCCACCGACGCCGTGATCCAGGAATTCGCGCCGCTGCTGGAATCCGGCGACGTCATCATCGACGGCGGCAACGCGCACTTCGCCGACACCCGCCGCCGCGAGAAGGAACTGCGCGAGCGCGGCATCCACTTCGTCGGCGTCGGCATCTCCGGCGGCGAGGAGGGCGCGCTCAACGGGCCGTCCATCATGCCCGGCGGCTCCGCCGAGTCCTACGAGTCGCTCGGCCCGCTGCTGGAGCGGATCGCCGCGAAGGCGAAGGACGGAACGCCCTGCACGACGCACATCGGCCCGGACGGCGCCGGCCACTTCGTGAAGATGGTGCACAACGGCATCGAGTACGCCGACATGCAGCTCATCGCCGAGGCGTACCACCTGCTGCGCGAGGTCGCGGGCTACTCGCCCGCGCAGATCGCCGAGATCTTCACGACCTGGAACACCGGGCGCCTCGACTCGTACCTGATCGAGATCACCGCGCAGGTGCTCGCGCACACCGACGCCGCCACCGGCAAGCCCTTCGTCGACGTCGTCGCCGACCAGGCGGAGCAGAAGGGCACCGGCCGCTGGACCGTACAGATCGCGCTCGACCTCGGCGTCCCCGTCTCCGGCATCGCCGAGGCCGTCTTCGCCCGGTCGCTGTCCGGCCACGGCGGGCTGCGGGCCGCCTCGCGCGACCTGCCGGGCCCGTCGGTCGCGACACTCGGCGAGGCCGAGGCCGCCGCCTTCGCCGACCGGGTGGAGCAGGCGCTGTACGCGTCCAAGATCGTCTCCTACACGCAGGGCTTCCACCAGATCCAGGCCGGCAGCGAGACCTACGACTGGGACATCGACCTGGGCGCCGTCGCGTCGATCTGGCGCGGCGGATGCATCATCAGGGCCGCGTTCCTGGACCGGATCAGGTCCGCCTACGACAGTCGGCCCGACCTGCCGAGCCTGCTGTCGGACAAGCAGTTCTCCGACGAGATCGGCGCGGCGCAGGACGACTGGCGCTCGGTGGTGGCCACCGCCGTCGAGCACGGCGTCCCCACCCCCGGTTTCTCGGCGGCGCTGGCGTACTACGACGCGCTGCGCGCCGAGCGGCTGCCCGCGGCGCTCACCCAGGGCCAGCGCGACTACTTCGGTGCGCACACCTACCGGCGCACCGACCGCGAGGGTTCCTTCCACACGCTGTGGGGCGGTGACCGCTCGGAGGTGAGCACCGACTGACCGGGGCCGGTTCCGGGGCCCGGTCAGGCGCCGCGGGTGACCCGACTGCCGCACGCGTGTGGCGGCCGGAGCGGGGCAGACGCACAGTGAACGGGTAGCTGACGTCACCCAGGAGGTTCGCCATGATCAAGCCCGCAGATCTCCGCGAATGGCGGGACCACGACGTGGTGGACGAGGAAGGGCACAAGATCGGCGCCCTCGAGGCGGTGTACGTGGACACCGGTACGGACGAGCCGCTGATGGTGACCGTCCAGATCGGCCTGCCCACCCGGCACCGGCTCACCTTCGCGCCCGTCGTGGACGTGATCGTCGGTCCGGGCTGGGTGAAGGTCCCCTACGGCAAGGCTCTGGTGAAGTCGGCCCCCTCCATCGGCACGGACGATGTCCTGCCGGTCGAGGACGAGGCGGCGATCTTCGAGCACTACGGGCTGCCGTACAAGCCCAGCGCCGAAGGGGTACGTCTGCTGGCCCGTCGCTGAAGGACGGGGACGGCACGGCACGACCGCCGAACCGCCGCCCCTTGCGCACCGACAGAGGAAGGTCGTCATGCACTCCGCCCTGCGGAACACCTCTGAACTGGCCATGTCCACCGGGGCGGCGTGGGCGATCGGCATCGCGATCGTCGTCCTCGTCGTCCTGCTCGGCGGATTTCTGCTCGGCAGCAGAAGGACCGCGCGCAGATCGGCCCCGCCGGCGCCGCCCGAACGGCAGCCGGCGCCGACCAGGGAACGCGCCGGATCCTGGCATCCGCCCGAGGAGAGCGAGACGCGGCACAGCCGCGCGACGCCGCCGGACGAGCGGTAGCGCCAGTCCTCGGCACGCCGCCCTCCCACCCCGCGACGGGGCCGGGAGGGCGGCGTTTTTCGTGCGCATGAACGAATAAGGCGCGGGAACGCGGACGTCAGGAGGTTGGTAATCATGGGACCACTGATCGTCGTACTGCTTCTCGCACTGCTGCTGTTCGGTGTCGGCTTCGCCGTCAAGATCCTCTGGTGGGTCGCGCTGGTGGTGCTGGTGTTGTGGCTGCTGGGCTTTGTCGCCCGCGGCACCAATGCCAGTGGAAGCCGGGGCCGCTGGTACCGGTGGTAGCGCGGACACCGGCCGTCCGCAGCAGATCGCCGTGGGTCCGGCCGCCACTGGCGGCCGGGCCCCCTTCACATCAGCTCGGCCGCTGATTGCGGCGGCGCGGCGCGCGGCCGGGCGGCTGCGCGGGCTGCGGCAGATGGGTGATCTTCGGCAGGTCACGGCTGACCGGGTGCTCACCGGTCAGCATGAACGGCTTCTCGTAGTGCAGCACTTCGATCGGCTCGCCCGCGGCGAGGGTGTACGTCGCCTTCGTCCGGGTGACCTCCACCCGCAGCCGGCGGCCACGGAAGGCCAGCCGGAAGGCGATCCGGCTGAGCGCGTCCGGCAGCCGGGGCGCGAACCGGATCGGGTCGCCGTCGAAGAGCCGCATCCCGCCGAGGCCCGACACCAGCGCCGTCCACGTACCGGCGAGCGCCGCGATGTGCAGGCCGTCCCGGGAGTTGTTCTCCAGGTCGCCGAGGTCGATCAGCGCCGACTCGCCAAGGTAGTCGTAGGCCAGTTGGAGATGGCCGACCTCCGCGGCGATGATCGACTGGCAGTACGCCGACAGCGACGAGTCGCGTACCGTCAGCGGCTCGTAGTAGGCGAAGTTGCGGATCTTCTGGGCGTGTTCGAAGGCGTCGCCGCGCAGGAACATCGCCAGCACCAGATCGGCCTGCTTGACCACCTGCTTGCGGTACAGGTCGAAGTAGGCGTAGTTGAGCAGCAGCGGATAGTGCGCGGAATCGGTCTCGGCGAAATTCCACACCTGGTGCCGGGTGAAACCCTTGGACTGCTCGTGCACCCCCAGTTCGTCGTTGTACGGCAGCGTCATGGCCGCCGCCGCGTCCCGCCAGGCCGCCGTCTCCTCGTCGGTGATGCCCAACTCGTGCGCCCGGCGCGGGTGCCGCTCGGCGGCGTCGGCCGCGGCGACCAGATTGGCCTGCGCCATCAGATTGGTGTAGGCGTTGTCGTCGCTGATCGCGCTGTACTCGTCGGGTCCTGTGACACCGTCGATGTGGAACGCCCCGGAGTGGTCGTGGTGACCCAGCGAACGCCACAGGCGGGCGGTCTCGGTGAGCAGTTCGAGGCCGATGTTCTCCTCGAAGTCGCGGTCCCCCGTCGTGGTCACATAGCGCGCCACCGAGTCGGCGATGTCCGCGTTGATGTGGAAGGCTGCGGTGCCGGCCGGCCAGTAGCCGGACGCCTCGTCGCCGTTGATGGTCCGCCAGGGGAAGGCCGCGCCCGCCAGACCGAGCTGCCGGGCCCGCTCCTGCGCGGCGGGCAGCGTGTTGTGCCGCCAGCGCAGCACCTCGGCGGTCGCCCGCGGCGAGGTGAAGGTCAGCACGGGCAGCACGCACGTCTCGGCGTCCCAGAAGGTGTGACCGTCGTAGCCGGAGCCGGTCAGGCCCTTGGCCGGGATGGCCCGCTCCTCGGCCCGCGCACCGGCCTGGAGGACGTGGAACAGACCGAAGCGCACCGCCTGCTGGATCTCGGTGTCGCCGTCGACCTCGACATCGGCGCGGTCCCAGAAGTCGTCGAGGTAGGCGCGCTGCTGGGCCAGCAGCCCGTCCCAGCCGGTGTCGCGCGCGCCGACCAGGGCGGCGTCCGCCTGGCCGCGCAGCGCGGGCAGCGAGCGGGTCGCGGACCAGCCGTAGGCGACGTACTTCTCCACCCGCAGCCGCTGCCCCGACTCCAGCACCGAGGTGACGGTCAGCCGGCTGACGTCGTCGTCGGACTCCGAGGAGAGCTTGGTGGCGTCGGGCCCCGCGACCACATGGTCCGCGGCGGCGGCCAGCCGCAGCTTGCTGCGCGCGGTGGAGTGCACCAGGCGCAGCCGGGTGCCGGCCGCCGAATTCTCCTCCGGCACCAGCGGGTTCTCCAGCGCCGCCGCCCGCCGCGGGTCGCCCTTGCTGCGCGGCACTTCCTCGTTGGCCACCAGCTCCGACTGCACGACCACCCGGACGCTGCCGTCCAGCGGCTCCACCTCGTAGGCGATCGCGGCGACCGCGCGGTGGGTGAAGGAGACCATCCGGGTGGATGTCACCCGCACCGCGCGGCCGGCGGGGGAGACCCACTCGCACACCCGGCGCAACACCCCGTCCCGCAGGTCGAGTTCGCGTTCGTGCGCGCGGATGGTGCCGTACCGCAGGTCGAACGGCTCGTCGTCCACCAGCAGCCGGATGATCTTGCCGTTGGTGACATTGATGACGGTCTGCCCGGACTCCGGGTCGCCGTAGCCTGCCTCGGCGTACGGCAGCGGGTGGCTCTCGTACAGGCCGTTGAGATACGAGCCGGGAAGTCCGTTGGGCTCGCCCTCGTCGAGATTGCCGCGCCAGCCGATGTGGCCGTTGGACAGCGCGAAGACGGACTCGCTCTGCGGCAGCACCTCGAGATTCAGCTCGGACTCGCGCAGCGTCCAGGGGGCGACCTCGTAGGCCGGGTCGGTGATCACGCGGTGGCTCCGATCAGGTCGGCGAGGTCTTCGACCACCGTATCCGCACCGTGCTGCCGCAGCGCGGCGGCCTGGCCGACGCGGTCCACACCGACGACGAAACCGAAGTGCCCGGCCCGGCCCGCGTCCATGCCGACCAGCGCGTCCTCGAAGACCGCCGCCCGGGCGGCGTCGAAGCCCAGGTCAGCGGCGGCGGCCAGGAAGGTGTCCGGGTGCGGCTTGCCCGGCAGGTGCCGCTCCTTGGCGGTCGCACCGTCCACCCGCACGTCCAGCAGGTGTTCGATGCCCGCCGAGACCAGTACGTCGCGGCAGTTCGCGCTGGAGGAGACCACGGCGGTCCGCAGACCCGCCGCGCGGACCGCCTCCAGATAGCGCACCGAGCCGGGATACGGCTTGACGCCCTGGGTGCGGATCTTCTCCAGTACGGCGTCGTTCTTGCGGTTGCCGAGGCCGTGCACGGTCTGCTTGTCCGGTGGGTCCTCGTCGTCGCCCTCGGGCAGTTCGATGTGCCGGGAGGCGAGGAAGCTGCGCACCCCGTCGGCGCGCGGCCGGCCGTCGACGTACTCGTCGTAGTCGGCCGTCGCGTCGAACGGGCGGAAACCGTCGCCGTCCCGCTCCCGCAGGAAGTCGTCGAAGGTCTCCTTCCACGCGGCGGCGTGCACCAGCGCGGTGGGCGTCAGCACTCCGTCCAGGTCGAAGAGGCAGGCTCGTACGCCAGAGGGCAGTCCGATCTCCGTCATGCGCCTCACGTTCCCACTCGTACCTGACGCCATGCCGACCGGGGGGTGAAGACCCCCGACTCGCCGAACAGCGGCGGGCCGGGGACGGGGCGGGTACGGGCGCGCCGCTCAGCGCGCGGCCGGCAGCCTGCGGACCTTCACGGCATTGTCGGTGCGGGTGGTCGGCCGGCCCTCCGGGTCGTTCTGGATCCGCTCGTGCTCGGCGCACAGCAGCACCTCCCAGGCGCCGTCCGGCAGTTCGAGACCGGCCAGCACCTCCTGCGGCGACGGCAGGTGCACCTCGGGGTGCGGGTTCTTCTCCCAGGACGGGAAGCCCGAGTGACCGACGACGAGCAGCACGCCCTCGGGCGCGACAGCGGCGGCGGCCCGCCGCAGGATCTCCTCGCGCGGCATCTCGCCGAGCGTGTGCAGGAATTGGGCGGAGACGAGGTCGTACGAGCCCTCGGGGAAGGACTCGCCGAGGTCGTGCCGCTGCCAGTCGATCCGGTCGCCGACACCTGCCTGCGCGGCGTGCCCTGCCGCCCGGTCGAGCGCGACCCCCGAGATGTCCACGGCGGTGACCCGCCAGCCCTCCTTGGCCAGCCAGATCGCGTCGGCGCCCTCCCCACAGCCCAGGTCCAGCGCGCGGCCCGGCAGCAGCCCCGCGGCCTCGCGCACCAGGACGGTGTTGGGGTTGCCGCTCCAGATCCGCGCCTTCTCGCCGTAGCGCGCGTCCCAGAACTCCCGCCCCTGGAGCGGCTGGTCGGCGGCGTGCGTGTCCTCGGTCATCGGTCGCTCCCTTTCCCCGGCGTGTCCCGCCGCCGTCTGCCTCGTGTGTCGTTCCTCGGTGCGCCTGGTCGCCGGCCCCGGCCGGTCCGCCGGCATCAGACGGCGTCCGCCGTGGCCCGGCGCGCCGCGACCGCGCGGACCGTCTCCTGCTCGGTCAGGTCCGCGTTGATCGCCGCCGCGGCCCGTACGCCCGCGGCCGCCGCACCGATGAGGACGTCGGTCGGAGCGGTGACGTTGCCCGCCACCCAGACGCCCGGCACCGAGGTGGCCTGGGTCGGGTCGGCGTCCACCCGGTCGCCGACCGGCACGCCGCCCATCTCCAGGCCGACCTTCGCCAGGCCCAGGTCGGTGAGCAGGTCGGTCCTGGCGCTGACGGGGGCGGCCACCACCAGAGCCTGGCAGGGGACGACCCGGCCGCCGTCCAGCGCCACGCCGGTGAGCCGGTCGTCGGTCACCGCGAGCGACTCGACCGTGCCGTCGACCACGGCGATGCCGCGCGCGGCCAGCCGTTCGTACTGCTCGTCGTCCGGTTCGGGCGCGGTGTGCAGGAAGAGGGTGACGTCCGCGCTCCACTGCCGCCACATCAGCGCCTGGTGGACCGCGAGCGGGCCGGTGCCGAGCACACCGACGGCCTGGTCGCGCACCTCCCAGCCGTGGCAGTACGGGCAGTGCAGCACATCGCGGCCCCACCGCCGCGCGAGCCCCTCGACGTGCGGCAGCTCGTCCACCAGGCCGGTCGCCAGCAGCAGGCGGTCGGCGCGGACCGCGCGGCCGTCGTCGAGGACGACCCGGAAGCCGCCGTCGGCCAGGCGTGCGGCGGAGACGGCGCGGCCCTCGGTGATCTCGCCGCCGTAGCGGCGCACCTCGTCGTGGCCGGTGGCCAGCAGCTCCGCCGGTGGCGCGCCCTCCCGGCCCAGGTAGTTGTGGATGCCGTCGGCCGGCGCGTTGCGCGGCTCGCCCGCGTCGATCACCAGCGCCGAGCGGCGCGCCCGGCCCAGCGTCAGCGCGCCGCTCAGTCCCGCGGCGCCGCCGCCCACCACCACGACGTCGTAGCGCCGCTCCTCACCGGCGTGCCCGGGCCCGCCGGCCGTTCCGTACTCGTTCACCGTCTCGGTCATGGTGACCACCTCCGTTTCCGGAGCATCGGACACCTAGGCGGCCGTGGCAAACTTTGTTGCCGGAACAGCAATATCGGGGGGACGGGGCCGGGGCGGTCGGGTCAGTGCGCCGTCTCGGTGCTCGCCGTCGGCTCGGGGGAGACCCGCGCGGCCGGGGCCGGGCGGCTGCCGCCGGGGCGGCGGAAGAAGAAGTACAGCGTCGGCACCAGATAGGCGAACCAGGCGCACAGCTGCAGCACGGTCGGGTCGGGCTGGAAGTTGAAGATGCCCTTGAGCAGCGTGCCGTACCAGCTGTCCGGCGGGATCGTGGAGCTGATGTCGAAGGCCAGATTGTTCAGGCCGCCGATCCAGCCCGCCTCCTGGAGGTCGTGCAGACCGTACGCGAGGACACCGCCGGCGACCACGACCAGCATGCCGCCGGTCCAGGTGAAGAACTTCGCCAGATTGATCCGCACCGCACCCCGGTAGAACAGCCAGCCCAGGATCACCGCGGTGACCAGACCGAGCATCGCGCCGACCAGCGGACGCGCCCCGTCGTCGCTGGACTGCACCGCGGTCCACACGAACAGCGCCGTCTCCAGGCCCTCGCGGCCCACCGACAAGAATGCGGTGACGACCAGCGCGGTGGTGCCCATGGCGAGCGCCGCGTCCAGCTTGCCCTGCAGTTCGGCCTTCAGATGGCGGGCGGTGCGGCGCATCCAGAACACCATCCACGTCACCAGGCCGACCGCGACGATGGACAGTGAACCGCCCAGCGCCTCCTGGGCCTTGAAGGTGAGCTCGGACGAGCCGAACTGGAGCAGCGCGCCGAAGCCGAAGCTCAGCACGACCGCGGCGCCGATGCCGGTCCAGACCGGCGGCAGGCTCTCACGGCGGTCGGACTTGACCAGGTAGGCGATCAGGATGCAGACGATCAGGCTTGCTTCGAGACCTTCTCGGAGGCCGATCAGATAGTTGGCGAACACGGCGGTACTCCAGGGGCCGGGACGGTTGGGACGCTGGTCGGGGGCGGGTGGCGTCAGCCGAGCAGGGCTTGCCCCCACCACTCGCCGGGTTTGCGGACGCCGGGCGGGCACGCGAAGTGCGCGGAACCGACGTGCTGGATGTACTCGTTGAGCGCGTCGTTGGCGGCGAGCCGCCGCTGCAGCGGCACGAACGCCTTGCGGGTGTCGCGCTGGTAGGCCAGGAAGAACAGGCCGGCGTCGAGGCGGCCGAGCCCGTCGGTGCCGTCGGTGAAGGAGAAGCCGCGGCGCAGGATCCGCAGCCCGCCGTTGGTGTCCGGGTGGGCGAGGCGGACGTGCGAGTCCTTCGGCAGCCGCGCCAGGTCGGGCGTGTCGCGCTCGCGCTGCTTGCCGTACGGCGCGCCCTCGCCCTTGGTGCGGCCGAAGACGTCCTCCTGCGCCTTGAGACCCTCGCGGTCCCAGGTCTCGATGTGCATCCGGATCCGGCGCGCCACCAGGTACGAGCCGCCGGTCATCCAGTCCTGGCCGTCGCCGGGAGCCGCCCAGACATGGTCCTTGAGCGTCGCGGTGTCGGTGCCCGCGATGTTGTGGGTGCCGTCCTTGAAGCCCATCAGATTGCGCGGGGTCTGGGCGTCAGGAGTGGTCGAGGAGGTCTTGCCGAAGCCGAGCTGCGACCAGCGCACCGAGACCTTGCCCATGCCGATCCTGGCCAGATTGCGGATCGCGTGCACCGCGACCTGCGGGTCGTCCGCGCACGCCTGGACGCACAGGTCGCCGCCGCTGCGGGCCGGATCGAGACTGTCGCCGGGAAAGTGCGGCAGGTCCACCAGCGCCGCGGGCCGCCGCGCGCGCAGCCCGAACCGGTCGGTGCGGGTGCCGTCCGCGTCGACCTGCTCGAACAGGCTCGGGCCGAAGCCGATGGTGAGGGTCAGCCGGGACGGCGGCAGACCCAGCGCCTCACCGGTGTCGTCCGGCGGCGCCTCGGCCAGCCCGTCCACCGCGCCCTGGCCGACCTCGCGGCCCGCGGTCATCGCGGCGGCGGCGCTGGTCCACTCCTTGAGCAGCGCCGCCAGCTCCTTGCGGTCGTCGGTGAGGACGTCGAAGGCGGCGAAGTGCAGCCGGTCCTGCACAGGGGTGGCGATGCCCGCCTGATGGTCGCCGTAGAAGGCGATCGCCCCGTCCGAGACCGTGGTGCCGCTGTCCGAGCCGCCGCTCACGGCCGCGGCGACCGAACCGCCGCCCGCCGCGCCGAGCGCCAGCCCGGCGCCGGCCCAGCCCATGACCGCCCGGCGGCTGAGGCCCGTGGCCCGCTCGGCGGTGGGCTCGTCGGCGGCCTCGTCGGGAGCGGGTCCGTCGGCGGCGGGCCCGTCGGGAGTGGACCGGTCGCCGTGGGTGCCGGCCGCGTCTGCTCCGCCCATGAGTTGGTGCCCTTCTTGTCGGCTGTGCGTACTGCGTACTGCTGCGGTGCGGTTCCGGGCCCCGCCGCGCCGCAGCCGTGGCACGCCCCTCGCGGGGTGTGCCACGGCTCGGTGAGCTGCGGTGGGACGTCGGTGGGGTGCGCGCGGGGGCGCGGGGGCTACTTGGCGGGCGCGACGGCCGCGGCGAGCTTGGACAGCGGCTCGGCGAGCGCGTTCACCGCGTCGGAGAACGCCTTGCGCTCCTTCTCGGTGACCTTGTCGTAGGAGACGAAGCCGTCACCCTGCCGGTACTTGTCCAGCAGCGTCTGGATGTCGGCGAATTCGGTGTCCAGCGTCTTCGACAGCTCCGGGTCCTTCTCGGACGCGACCGGCTTCAGCAGCTCGTACGCCTTGCGGGCGCCGTCCACATTGGCGTTGAAGTCCGACAGGTCGGTGTGGCTGTAGCGGTCCTCCTCACCGGTGACCTTGCCGGTGGCGACCTCGTCCAGCAGTTCCTTGGCGCCGTTGGCCATGCTGGTGGCGGTGATGTCGGCGGTGCCGACGCGCTTCTGCCAGTCCTTGAGGTCGGCGACGAGCTGGTCGGCGAGCGTGCTGTCCTCCGGCGTCAGCTTGCCGGTGGTCCACAGCGTCTTCTCCAGCCGGTGCCAGCCGGTCCACTTCTGGCCGTCCTCCAGACCGTCCTCACGGGTGTCGGTCTTGGGGTCGATGTCGCCGAAGCTCTCGGCCACCGGCTCGGTGCGCTCCCAGCCGACGCGCGACGGCGCGAAGGCGGCCTTGGCGGCGGCGACGTCGCCGGCCTTGACCGCGTCGGCGAACTTCTGCACCAGCGGGATGGTCAGATCCGCCTGCTCCTGCGAGTACTTGCGGTAGGAGGCGACCGCCTGGTCCAGGCGCGGGTCGCCGGGCTTGGGCGCGTTCGCACCGGTGACGGTGATCTTCTGCCGGATGCCGTCGCCCTTCATGCCGGGCTTGCAGGCGATCTCGTACGCGCCCGCCTTGATCTGGGCGGTGATGCTGGCGCTGGTGCCGGGGCCGATGTTCTCCCGCTCGGTGACGATGCGGTCGCCGGGGGCGTAGACGTAGACCTCGGTGACCTTGGAGCCCTTGTTGTGCAGGTCCAGGCTGACGGTGCCGGAGGGGAACTCGGTCTTGGAGACCTTGCAGGAGTTGTCGGCCGCGTCCACGCGTATCGCGCCGTCGGAGGAGGCGTCGCTCTTCTTGGCGCAGCCGGTGACCGCGGCCGTGCCGAGAACGACGAGGGAGAGCAGGGCGACGGCGGAGGCTCTGGGCACGGCAGACATGGGTCAACAACTCCACGGGCAGGAAAGGAGAACGGCGGGGACGACAGGGATGCGCAGGCAGGTGCTACCGCAAGGTTGCCTTAGGCAAGGCAAACCTTAGTGAAAAGCCTGTGATGTGTCCATGTGACCGGCGTCGCTCGCTGTGTGCCCTCCGTCCCACTCGTGCACCGTGGCCGGTCCGTTCAGGCCCGGTATTCGGTGAGGTCGATGGCGTGCACCCGCAGTGGCCGTCCCGACAGCGGGTGGGTGGTCTCGCGCTCCGGCGTCAGGCCGAGCTTGCGCATCACGTTCTCCGAGGCGTGGTTGCCGATCTGCGCGATGCTGATCACCCGGTCCAGACCGCGGTCGGTGACGGCGAAGTCCAGGGCCGCCTGCGCCGCCTCCGAGGCGTACCCCTGTCCCCAGAACTGGCGGCCGAGCCGCCAGCCGATCTCCACCGCGGGCAGCACCTCGGGCAGGAAGTACGGGACGGCGAGACCGGTGAAACCGGCCAGCTCGCCCGAGCCGAGGAGTTCGACGGCGAACAGGCCGAAGCCCTCGTCGTCCCACTCGTCCTCCCACCGCTGGATGGACTCGGCGGTCTGTTCCAGGTCGCGCGGCGTCCCGTCGCCGATGAACCGCATGACCTGCGGGTCGGCGTTGATCTCGGCCATCGGCGCGAGGTCGTCCTCGCGCCAGCGGCGCAGCAGCAGGCGGGGTGTGCGGATCTCGGTCATGGCCCCATCCTGCCGACGGCCGGGGCCGGGCCACAAGCGCGGTGGCCCGGCCCCCGATCGGCGAGGTGCCCGACGGTCAGGGCACCACCTGGATCTTGCGGCCCTGGCCTGCCTGGAAGCGCTGGAGCGCGGTCGCGTAGTCCACCAGCGGCAGCCGGTCGCTGATGAACACCTCGGGGTCGAGCACCCCGCCCGCGAACAGCTCCGCGGCCCGCTCGTAGCTGTGCAGCACCGCCATCGAGCCGGTGATGGTGATCTCCTGGTTGTAGATCTTGTACGGCTCGATGGTCGCGCGCGCCGCGTAGTCCGCGACCCCGAACTGGAGGAAGGTGCCGCCCTTGCCGACCCGCTCCAGGGCGTCCTGGATGGCCTGCGCGTTGCCCGTGGCGTCCACGACGACGTCCCAGCCGCGCGGCCTGCTGATCTCCTCGGCGCTGGTCGCCACCCGGGAGCAGCCCAGCGCGGTCGCGGTGGCCAGCCGCTCCTCGTTGACGTCCACGACATCCACGGTCGCCGCGCCGGTCCGCTTGGCCAGCTCCAGCATCATCAGGCCCATCGTGCCCGAGCCGTAGATCAGTACGTGGCTGGCCAGTTGGCTGCGCAGGATGTCGTAGCCGCGCACCGCGCAGGACAGCGGCTCGATGAGGGCCGCGTCCATCGTCCTGATGTGCTCGGGGAGCTTGACGCAGTTGGCGACCGGCGCGACCGCGTACTCGGCGGCGCCGCCCGGCACCGTGACGCCGATCGCGGCCCACCGCTCGCACAGGTTGTTGCGGCCGATCCGGCAGTAGTGGCACTCGTGGCAGTACAGCGACGGGTCCACCGCCACCTGGTCGCCGACGGCCAACTCCCGTACCTCGGAGCCGATCGCGACGATCTCGCCGGCGAATTCGTGCCCGGGCACGATCGGCAGGGTCGGCGCGAACTCGCCCTGGAGGATGTGCAGATCGGTGCCGCACAGGCCGCAGGCCGCGACCTGGACGACGACGTCCCGGGGGCCGGGCGCCGGGTCGTCGACGGTCTCGATGCCGACCACACCGGGAGAGCTGATGACAGCTGCTTTCACTTGACGGCTCCAAGGGAGAGGCCCTGGACGAGCTTGTCCTGGGCGGCGAAACCGGCGGCCAGGACCGGCAGGGAGATACAGACGGCGGCGGCGCACACCTTGGCGAGGAACAGCCCCTGGCTGGTGACGAACCCGGTCAGGAAGACCGGCGCGGTGCCGGCCACGACACCGGTCAGCACCCGGGCGAACAGCAGCTCGTTCCAGCTGAAGATGAACGAGATCAGCGCGGTCGCGGCGATCCCCGGGGTGACCACCGGCGCGATGATCCGCACCAGGATGGTCGGCAGGCCCGCGCCGTCGATCGACGCGGCCTCCAGGATCTCCACCGGCACCTCGGCGAGGAACGACCGCATCATCCACACCGCGATCGGCAGGTTCATCGAGGTGTAGAGCAGGATCAGCAGCCAGATGTTGTCCAGCAGACCGGCGTTCTTCGCGATCAGGTAGACCGGCAGCAGACCCGCGACGGCGGGCAGCATCTTGGTGGACAGGAAGAAGAACATCACGTCCGTCCACTTGCGCACCGGCTTGATCGACAGCGCGTACGCGGCCGGGAAGGCCAGCACCAGCACCAGCGCGGTGGAGACCGCCGCCGCGGTCAGCGAGTTGGTCAGCGGCGGCCACGGACTGACACCGGTGCCGGAGCCGAAGAACTCCCGGTAGCCGTGCAGCGTCAGCGGCGCGTCGATCTTCGGCGGATTGGTCGCCGCGTCCTGCTCGCTGTGGAAGGAGGTGAGCACCATCCAGGCGAACGGCAGGAAGAAGACGATCCCGCACAGCCAGGCCAGCAGGCCGAGCAGCGAGCGGTTGCGCCGCTCCCTGCGGGCGGCCGGCGCGAGCCGGCGACGGGCGGAGGGCAGGGCGACGGAGGCCATCAGCGGGTCTCCTCTCGGAACAGCGACGAGACGGTCCGCAGCGCGAAGGTGGCCACGATGATCGACAGGATGACGACGATGACGCCGGCGGCGGACGCCTGCCCGTAGTCGTGCGCCTGGTAGAAGGTCGTGTAGACGGTGTAGGGCAGATTCGCGGTGCCCAGGCCGCCGGAGGTGATGGTGAACACCGCGTCGAAGTTCTGCACCACGTACACGGAGCCGAGCAGCGCGGCCAGTTCCAGATAGCGGCGCAGGTGCGGGAAGGTCAGATAGCGGAAGATCTGCCAGGTGCCCGCGCCGTCCACCCGGGCCGCCTCGGCGATGTCCATCGGCCGGCTCTGCAGCCCGGCGAGCAGGATCAGCATCATGAACGGTGTCCACTGCCACACCAGCGACGCCTCGACGGCCAGCAGCGGATGGGTGGTCAGCCAGTCGGGCTGCGGCGGGTTGTCGCTGCCGAACAGGCTCCAGATCCAGGTCAGGGCGCCGTTGATGAAACCGTACGACGCGTTGTACAGCGCGTGCTTCCACAGCAGCGCGGACGCCACCGGGACCACGAGGAACGGCGTGATCAGCAGGGTGCGCACGATGCCGCGGCCGAGGAACTTCCGGTCGAGCAGCAGCGCGAGACCGAGTCCGAGCACCAGGCTGACCAGCACCACGGCGACGGTCAGGACGACGGTCGTGGTGAGGGCGTGCCGCAGTTGCGGGTCGGTGAACTCCTCCTTGTAGTTCTGGAGGCCGGCGTAGCCGCGGTCGCCGGGGTCGAGGGCGTTCCAGCGCATGAACGAGATCACCAGGGTGCCGACGAACGGCAGTTGGGTCACCACGATCATGAAGACCAGGGCGGGCAGCAGCGGTGCCCGCCGGGCCCAGGCGCCGGGGGAGCGGCGCTCGGTGCGCGGCGCGGGCGCCTGCTCGGCCTGCGGCGCGCGGATACGTCTGGTGAGGGATGGCGTGCTCATGGGGTCAGTCGTCTCTCTCCGCTTCGCGCCCCCGCCCGCCTCCCGGCCCGGTGCCGCGTGGAGCGGGGGTCGGGGGCGGCGGGGAACCGTCGGATGGGGCGGGAGCGGTCAGTTGCCCGCGTACTTGCCGGCGACCTTCTCGGCGAGCTTCTGGCTCGCGTCGAGTGCGCTGCTGACGCTGGTCTGGCCGGCGATGGCGGAGCTGATCTGCTGCGACACCTGGGTGCCCAGATCGGTGAACTCGGGGATGCCGACGAACTGGATGCCCGGCGCGGGCCGCGGCTGCACCCCGGGGTTCGACGGGTTGGCCGCCTCCAGCGCGGTCTCGGTGGCCTTGGCGAACGCCGAGGCGGACGCGACGTAGTCGGGGTTGCTGTACGTGGAGGTCCGCTTGCCCGCCGGGACGCGCGACCAGCCGAGCTGCTTGCCGACCAGTTCCTCGTAGCCCTTGCCCGAGGCCCACGAGATGAACTTCCAGGCGTCGTCCTGGTGCTTGCTGGCCTTCTGCACGCCCCAGGCCCAGGTGTAGAGCCAGCCCGAGCTCTTGGTCTGGTCGACCGGCGCCGGCGCGTAGCCGAGCTTCCCGGCGACCGGCGAGTCCTTGGCCTCCAGCGAACCGGCCGCGGACGTGGCGTCGTACCACATGGCGACCTTGCCCTGCTCCAGGTCGTTGAGGCACTCGGTGAAGCCGGCCTGCGGGGCGCCCGCCTCGCCGTGCTTGCGGACCAGGTCCACGTAGAACTGCGTGGCCTTGGTGAAGGCGGGGCTGTTCACCTGGGCCTTCCAGTCCTTGTCGAACCAGGTGCCGCCCATGGTGTTGACCACGGTGGTCAGCGGGGCGATCACCTCGCCCCAGCCCGGCTGGCCGCGCAGGCAGATGCCCTTCATCCCGGACTGCGCGCCGTCCGCCTTCGCCGCCAGGTCCGCCACCTGGTCCCAGGTGGGATTGGCCGGCATCGTCAGGCCCTTCGCGGCGAACACGTCCTTGCGGTACATCAGGAACGACGACTCGCCGTAGAACGGCTCGGCGTATATCTGCCCGTTGTAGGTCAGCGACTGCTGGAGGGCGGGCAGGATGTCGTTCTGCGCGAAACCGGTGTCGGACTTGGTGTGCGCGGTCAATGACGCGAGCCAGTTGTTCTTGGCGTAGATCGGCGTCTCGTAATTGCTGATGGTGGCGACGTCGTACTGGCCGGCCTGGCTGGAGAAGTCCTGGGTGATCTTGTCGCGGACGTCGTTCTCCGGCAGCACCGTGAAATTGACCTTGATACCGGTGGACTTGGTGAAGTTGGCGGCCGTCAGCTTCTGCAGGTCCTCCATCTGCGGGTTGTTCACCATCAGCACATTGATGGAGTGCCCGCCCGAACTCCCGCCGGAGCCGCCCGCGCCGGAGCAGGCGGCCAGCAGCGTGCCGCAGACGGCGAGCGCGACCGGGGGAAGGAGGTGGTGCAGCCTTCTGGTTCTCGGTGTCATGATGCGTCCCTTTCATGACTGTTGATGAGGGTTGGGGGTGCTGGAAGATCCGGGAATACGGGGGAGCCGGGAGTGCCGGGAATGCTGTGAGTGAGGGTGCGGGAGGGCAGGGGGTAGCCAGGATTGGCGAACCGGACGGAAACGGGCAGCTCTGCGGAGGACAGGGCCGGGGGACGGTGGGCGAGTACGGGCGCGGGGCGGGGCCCGCGGGTCACACTCTGAAGACGCGGGGTCCCAGCAGTGCGTAGCGGTGCGCCTCGGCGCTGGACAGACCGGTGTCGGTGACGATCGCCTCGAAGTCGCCGACCTGGGCGAAGCGGCAGAAGCTGCTCGCGCCGAACTTGCTGTGGTGACCCATGAAGATCCGGCGCCGGGAGACCTCCAGCGCCTTCGCCTTCACATCGGCCACCACCGGATCGGGTGTGGTGAGACCGAGTTCACGGGAGATGCCGTTCGACCCGACGAAGGCCAGATCGATGACGAAGCCGGCGAGCATGTCGCACGCCCAGGAGCCGACGGTGGCCAGTGTCCGGGCCCGGACACGGCCGCCGAGCAGCAGCACAGTGGTGTTCGCGGAGTCCGCGACGGCCGCCGCGGTGGTCAGCGACGCGGTGACCACGGTCAGCGGCCGGTCGCTCGGCAGCAGCGCCGCCAGCAGTTGCGGGGTGTACCCCTCGTCCACGAAGACCGTCTCCGCCTCGCCGAGCAGCTTGACCGCCTCGGCCGCGATCCGCCGCTTGTCGGCGACGTGCAGCGTGACCCGCTGGGCGAGGTCGGTCTCGAAACCCGCGCCCTCCACGGGGTAGGCGCCGCCGTAGGTACGGCGGACCAGGCCCCGGCTCTCCAGCACACCGAGATCGCGCCGGATCGTCTCCGGCGCCACCTTCAGGTCGGCGGCCATCAAGGTGACCTCGACCTGGCCCTGGTGGCGCGCGAGCGCGAGGATGCGGTGCTGGCGTTCTTGCGCTCGCACGGTCACCACCTGACTCTCACCGGTCCGGGCACGGCGTGCCCGGTTTTGCCCGTGGAAGAGTTATACCAACGCCACTTTGACAGGGACCGGCCCATAACAAACAACAAACTGCCCGGTGTGGCCCGGACCGGTCGGACGAAGGCACAGGTCAACGGGGGTTACCGCGGGTGCCGTGTGTGGCGGTTGGCCAAACTGCCCGTAGCGCCGCCCGTTCCGGACGTGGGGCGGGGACCGTCCGCCGCCGCGGCGCTCAGAGCAGTGTGAGGATGCGCGGACCCTGCTCGGTGACCGCGATGGTGTGCTCGATGTGCGCGGCGCGGCTGCCGTCGACGGTGCGCAGTGTCCAGCCGTCGGCGTCCGTACGGTAGGTGTCGCTGCCGCCGGCCATCAGCATCGGTTCGATGGCCAGCGCCAGGCCGTGGCGGAGCGGGAAACCGCGCCCCGGCCGGCCGCGGCCCGGCACGTGCGGGTCCTCGTGCATCCGGCGGCCGATGCCGTGGCCGCCGAAGTCCGCGGGCATGCCACAGCGGGCCGCGCGGGCCGCCGACCCGATCGCGTGCGAGATGTCCCCGATCCGGTGGCCGACGACGGCCGCCGCGATGCCCGCGTCCAGGGCGCGCCGGGTGGCGGCGATCAATTCGACGTCCGCCGGGCGCGCGGTGCCCACGATGAAGCTGACGGCCGCGTCGCCGGTCCAGCCGTCCAGCTCCGCGCCGCAGTCGATGCTCACCAGATCGCCGTCGCGCAGCCGGTAGTCGTCGGGGATGCCGTGCGCGACCGCGTCGTTGACCGAGGCGCAGAGCACCGCGGGAAAGGGGGTCGGCGCGAAGGACGGCTGGTAGCCGAGGAAGGGCGAGCCGGCGCCCGCCTCGTCCAGGACGGCGCGGGCCGCCTCGTCCAGCTCCCGCAGCCGTACGCCCACGGCCGCCGCTTCCCGCGCCGCCGCGAGCGCCTGCGCCACGACGCGCCCGGCCTCGCGCATCGCGTCCAGCGCCGCGTCGGTCTTGATCTCCACCATGTCCCGCCACTCCTCGGCTTGCGCGCGGCCGGACCCGTCCGACCGCGATGTGACCCAATACTTATACCGGTATTAGTATCACGGGCATGGTGAGAACACCCCTGACCCCCGAGGAGCGCGCCCGCGGTGAGCGCTTCGGCGCGCTGCTGCGTGCGGCACGCGGCGACCGCAGCATGGTGGACGTGGCCGCGGCCGCCGGGGTCTCCGCGGAGACCCTGCGCAAGATTGAGACCGGCCGGGCGCCGACACCGGCCTTCTTCACCGTGGTGGCGCTCGCCGCCGCGCTCGGCATGTCGCTGGACGTCCTGGCCGCGGCCTGCGCGCCCGACGAGGGCGGAGCGGACGGGCAGGAGCAGGCGCTGTCCGCGTGACGCCGCCCCCTCTTCTTGTGCGCCGCTCCGCCGTGCGGCGCTCTGCCGGCCACCGCCCTGCCGCCATCCTCTGAAGTCGGTCGTCCGACCTTTCGGCATTGAACAGAGCGTTCAACTCCCGTCCTACTGCGGATGATTGGCACTTTTCCGGATAAACGTCCGATCGGGTCCGGAGCCTTGACGCAATGTTTGGTTCAGCAGTTGAATCGCTGCGTGCCGGAACCACTCATGCACAAGTGCTTCGCGTGACGTGTGTGAGAGGACCGCACGCGTCGTTTCCCAACGCAAGCCAGCGCAAACAAACGCAAACGACCATCGAGCAGGGATGGCAGCCGGCTAACCCGTCGGTCAGCACTGAGTTCATCTGTTGAACGCCGCCCACCGCGAACAGTATGACCCCCCACACTCAGCCCACCGATACGCGCGGCACCCCCGCCGCGCGTCGCCGTACGGAGTCCCCCCATGGCAGTGTCACGTCGTACGTTGTTGAGCGTCACCGCGGGCGGCACGTCCGCCGCGGCCCTCGCCGCCCTCGGTCTTGCCAAGGCCGCGTCGGCCTCGCCCACCGCCGCCGCGGCGCCCGCCGCGAGCGGTCCCGGTGATGTGGTCGGCAAGGTGACGGTCGGCTATCAGGGCTGGTTCGCCTGCATTGGCGACGGCGCCCCGATCAACGCGTGGTGGCACTGGAGCGCCAACGCCGGCCAGGCCCCTTCGCCGTCCAACACCGGCATCGTCGCCTGGCCGGAGATGCGCGACTACACCGCGACGTACCGCACGTCCTACGCGAATCTCGGCAATGGTCAGCCGGCGACGCTGTTCTCGTCGTACGACCAGCAGACGGTGGACACGCATTTCCTGTGGATGCAGCAGAACAGCATCGACACCGCCGCCCTCCAGCGGTTCAACCCGACGGGTGGGGAGGGTCCGACGCGGGATGCGATGGCGGCGAAGGTGCGGAGTGCGGCGGAGTCGCACGGCCGGAAGTTCTACATCATGTACGACGTCACCGACTGGACGAACATGCAGTCGGAGATCAAGGCCGACTGGACCAGCAAGATGAAGGCGCACACCGCGTCCTCGGCGTACGCCAAGCAGAACGGCAAGCCCGTCGTCTGTATCTGGGGCTTCGGCTTCAACGACGACAAACGGCCCTGGGCTCCCGCGCCGTGTCTGGATGTCGTGAACTGGTTCAAGGGGCAGGGGTGTTATGTGATCGGGGGTGTGCCGACGTGGTGGCGGACCGGTGACCGTGATTCACGGCCGGGGTTCGGGGATGTGTACCGCGCCTTCGACATGCTCTCGCCGTGGATGGTGGGCCGGATCGGGAACGTCGGGGACGCCGACAACTTCTACAACGTGGCGACCGTCCCGGACCTGGCCGAATGCGCCGCGCACGGCATCGACTACCAGCCCTGCGTGCTGCCCGGTGCCGTGTCGCTGCGGCAGCGGGCGCACGGGGACTTCATGTGGCGGCAGTTCTACAACATGAAACGCGCCGGCGTCGCCTCTGTCTACATCTCGATGTTCGACGAGTACAACGAGGGCAACCAGATCGCCAAGACCGCCGAATCCACCGCCTGGCTCCCCGCCGACTCCGGCATGCTCGCCCTCGACGAGGACGGCACCGCCTGCTCCTCCGACTACTACCTGCGCCTGACCGGCGACGGCGGCCGCATGCTCAAAGGGCAGATCCCCCTCACCCCCACCCGCCCCACCCAACCCGTCATCGGCAACCCCGGCAGCGGCAGCGGCACGGTGATCAGCCTGCGCGCCCGCGCCAACAACAACTACGTGACGGCCGACAACGCCGGCTCCTCACCGCTGATCGCCAACCGCACCGCGATCGGCACCTGGGAGAAGTTCGACCAGCTCGACGCGGGCGGCGGCGCCATCGCACTGCGGGCGCACGCCAACAATCTGATCGTCACCGCCGAGAACGCGGGCGCCGCCGCGCTGATCGCCAACCGCACTTCGGTCGGCCCTTGGGAGACCTTCCAGCTCGTCCACAATTCCAACGGCACCGTGAGCCTGCGCGCCCTGGCCAACAACCAGTACGTGACGGCCGAGAACGCCGGTGCGGGCGCGCTGATCGCCAATCGGGCGACCATCGGCGGATGGGAGCAGTTCGACCTGATCGTCGACTGACCCGCCCTCCCCTCGATCCCCCCACGGGTCGCGGCGCGGCACCGCGCCGGACCACCCCGTTGACAGCGCCTCCCTGCCGGACCGGACCCACCCCTCCGGTCACCGCCATCCCCCGGCAGGGAGGCGCCGGACGTTCCCGCCGGAGCCCCCGGCGCCGCGCATCGTGCGCCCGGCGCGAACGGCGGTCGGACCGTGCTCGTACCGCTCCGGCGTGGCGCGCGAAACAGGGTGGCCGATCACCGGCGCAGGTGATCTGATGGGTCCCGGGGACTGCCGATGCCGCGGCGCGGCATCGGGGAGCCGGTCGAGAACGGGGGCAGTTCGATGTCGCAGGGGGAGCCGGCCGGCGGGGCGCCGGAGCCGGAACCACCATCGGTCACGGGGGACGACGACGGACACCACGGGCATGTGCTCGTGCGCGAGGTGCTCACCGTCATCACCGCCGTGGTCCAGACGCTGATGAATCTCGTGGCCGATCTCCAGGCGTGGTGCGCCCAGTTGGAGAGCCGGGCCAATGACGCGGGCGCGGTCGACGTACGGCGGCGCCGCCGCGACCTGGCGGAGCATCAGGACCGCCTGGTGGCGGCGGAAGCGCTGCTGACCACGGCCCGCGGCAAGCGGGACGCTGCCGAGGAACTGGCGATCGTCGCCCGCCGCATGTCCGGCGAGGGCGACCGGCACCGGCCGCGACCGGCACCGCCCCTCGTCCCGGTCGCGGGCGACCGCTCTGCCGCCGCGGTCCTCGTCGCCGACGACCCCCAGTCCGGCGCGACCGAGAACCGGCTGCGGGAGGTCGACCGGGTGCTGGCCTCGGCCCGGCGGCGGCTCGATGCCTCCGACACCCAGATGGCCGCCGCCCGCGCCGCCATCGGCAGCGCCCGCCCGGCGCCCGCCGACGCCGTACCCGCGGGTGCCACCAAGCTGAGCAAGGCGAAGGACGCCGCGACGGCCGGGGACGCCGAAGCGGCGGAGGACGCCCCCGAGGACCGCAAGCCGCCGGCACCGCAGTGGACGACATGGCTGACGGTGCTGACCGGCTGCTGCCTGCTCCTGCTGGTGATACTGGCCGGCACCAGCTTCACGTACGCGCGCTGGGAACACCCGGGCGCCGGGGTCGTGGCGGTCTACGCGGTCGGTGATCTGCTCGCGCTCGCCGCCGTCGTCTTCCTCAGCCTGATGGTGCTGGGCACCCTGGTGGAGCGCTACGAGCTGTCGACACTCGGCGAGACCTCGCTGGTCCTGGCGATCCTGCTGGTGGTGCCGGTGCTGGGGGTCGGGGTGTGGCATCCCGAGGCGTTCGGCCACATGGGCATGTGGGGCCGCTCGCTGGCCCGTTCACTGGTCTGACATCGGGCCTGTCCGCCGTCAAACGCCGGACCCGGCCGCCCGCGGGCGGCCGGGTCCGGCGTAGGGGCGCCGCGCTCAGCCCGTGGCGAGCGCCGAGCGCAGTGCCGCGACCGCCTGGCCGATGGCGGCCTCGGCGGCCTTCGTGCCGCGCAGCGCGTTGAGCATCACGAAGTCGTGGATGATCGCGGGGTAGCGGGTCGCGGCGACGGCGACGCCCGCCTGCCGGAGCTTGTCGGCGTACGCCTCGCCCTCGTCGCGCAGCACATCCGCCTCACCGGTGACGACCAGGGCCGGCGGCAGCCCGGCGAGCTGCTCCGTGGTCGCCCGCAGCGGCGACGCGGTGATCTCGGCGCGCTGCGCGGGGTCGGTGGTGTACTGGTCCCAGAACCACTGCATGGCGTCGCGCCGCAGGAAGTAGCCGGTCGCGAACTGCCGGTAGGAGCCGGTGTCGAAGGACGCGTCGGTGACCGGGTAGAAGAGCACCTGCTGCACCAGCGGGACATCGCCGCGGTCCTTGGCCATCAAGGTGAGCGCCGCCGCCATGTTGCCGCCGACGGAATCCCCGGCGACCGCGATACGGGCGGCGTCCAGGCCGTTGGCCGCGCCGTCGGTGGCGACCCAGCGGGCGACCGCGTAATTCTGCTCGATCGCGACCGGGTAGCGGGCCTCGGGGGACAGGTCGTACTCGGGGAAGACCACGGCGGCGCCGACGCCGGTGGCCAGTTCGCGCACCAGCCGGTCGTGGGTGCGGGCGTTGCCGAAGACCCAGCCGGCGCCGTGGATGTAGACGATCACCGGGAGCGTGCCGGTGGCGCCCTTGGGGCGGACGATCCGCGCGCGCACCGAGCCGGTGGGCCCGCCCTGGACGGTCACCCACTCCTCGTCGATCTCGGGCGCCGCGATCTCGCCCGACTGCACCTCGTCGACGGCCTTGCGGCCGGCCTCGGGGCCGAGGTCGAACAGATACGGCGGATTGGCGGTGGCGGCGGCGAACTCGGCGGCGGCGGGCTCCAGTACGGGTCCCGCGGGTGACGACGCGGCGTCGGCGGACGTGGACGTGGGCGTGGCCGTGGACTCTGCGGCGGGCCGGGAAGCGGGTTCGGACATGACGGGGACTCCTCGCACGACGGGACGGACGGTGCATGTGCCCGGCGCTTCCCATGCTGCTCGGTGGAAGCGTCGTCCGCACATCCAGAAGACTAGGACACGATTACATCGTGCACAAGTTAAATGTGCACGTTGAAATTGCCGTCCAGTAAAGCTAGGCTCAAAGGTCGATGTCGTAACGGTCGATGTCCTACCCGTCACCCCAGGAGGGCCGCGCCCCATGGACCGCACGCGAGAAGCAGCAGCAGAGCGCGAGTTCACGCTGCTCCTGGACGACCAGCTCTGCTTCGCGCTGTATGCCGCCTCCCGTGCGGTCACCAGCCGCTACCGGCCGCTGCTCGACGACCTCGGTCTCACCTATCCGCAGTATCTGGTGATGCTGGTGCTCTGGCAGCACGGCGCCGTCCCGATCAAGGACGTCGGTGCCGCGCTCCAGCTCGACTACGGCACCCTCACTCCGCTGATCAAGCGGCTTGAGGCGGCCGGCCTGGTGCGCCGCGAGCGCAGCGCCCGGGACGAGCGGACCGTGCACGTCAACCTCACCGAGGAGGGCGACCGGCTGCGGGACCGGGCCCGCGACGTACCGCCGGCGATCGGCGCCGCCATGAACCTCTCGCCCGAGGAGACCAAGGCCGCCATGACGCTCCTGCGGCGGCTCGCGGACAACGTCTCGGCGGACCTCGCCCGCCACGCGTGACCGCCTGCCCGCCGACGCGCGGCGTCCTCGCGGGGGAGGGTCGACGGCACCGGATGGTGCGTCGAAAGATTCGAAACATTCGGGGATTCGATTCCGTGTGATCCACTCCTGCGGAAGTGGCCGTTGAGCGAGACGTGAATCAGCAGCGGGAGGGTGGGGATTGACCTGGGAATATGGGGTGTTGCGTGGAGCGACCGCCATTCGAAGCTTTCGTGATGCATGTCGAAAGTGTTGACAGTTGATGTGCCCAGTTCAACACTGACCCGGCCAACCCCTGCCAACGGGAGGTCATGCATCCATGAACGACACCGCACACCGCGGGAGCGGCGGACGCCGCTCGCCCGGGTTACTCAGCCGGCTCCGGCTGCTCCTCGGCGGCGTCTGCGCCGTCGCGCTCGTTGCCGTAGCGGCCCTGACGCTGCCCGGTACCGCGAGCGCCGACACCGTGATCACCTCGAACCAGACGGGCACCAACAACGGCTACTTCTACTCCTTCTGGACCGAAGGCAGCGGCCAGGTCTCGATGAACCTCGGAGCCGGCGGCAGCTACAGCACCAGTTGGAGCAACGCGGGCAACTTCGTCGCCGGAAAGGGCTGGTCCACCGGCAGCCGCAACCCCGTCACGTACTCCGGCAGCTTCAACCCGTCCGGCAACGCGTATCTGTCGCTGTACGGCTGGACCACCAATCCGCTGGTCGAGTACTACGTCGTCGACAACTACGGCACCTACCGGCCGACCGGCACGTACAAGGGCACCGTCACCAGTGACGGCGGCACCTACGACATCTACGAGACGACCCGGGTCAACGCGCCCTCGATCGAGGGCAATCGGACCTTCAACCAGTACTGGAGCGTCCGGCAGTCCAAGCGGACCGGCGGCACCATCACCGTCGCCAACCACTTCAACGCCTGGGCCGGGGCGGGCATGAATCTCGGCAGCTTCAACTACGAGATCCTCGCCACCGAGGGCTATCAGTCCTCCGGCAGCTCCAGCATCACCGTCGGCTCGGGCGGCGGTTCCGGCGGGACCACGGGCGGCACCACCGGAGGGAACAACGGCGGTACGGGCGGCGGCAGTTGCACCGCCAGCGTCACCGCGGGCGACCAGTGGTCCGACCGGTACAACCTCAATGTCGCGGTGAGCGGCGCCGCCAACTGGACGGTCACCGTCAACGTGCCCAGCCCCGAGAAGGTCATGGCGACCTGGAACATCACCGCGACCTACCCCACCGCGCAGACGCTCGTCGCCAAACCGAACGGCAACGGCAACAACTGGGGCCTGACCGTGCAGAAGAACGGTTCGACCACTTGGCCCACCTTCTCCTGCGCGGCCGGCTGACCCACCGGCACCGCACCCCTCGTCCGACGGCGGACCGCCGTCCCGCAGAGGAGATCCCCCCATGCCCGGAAAACCGCGCTCCACGCGCGCCCTGGTCGCCGGTTTGGCCGCGACCGGACTCGCCGTGACCGGCCTGGTCACCGCGACCGTCAACTCCACCCCGTCACAGGCCGCCACCTGCAACGGCTACGTCGGCCTCACCTTCGACGACGGCCCCTCCAACGACCACACCCCGGCCGTGCTCAACGCCCTCAAGCAGAACGGCCTGCGGGCCACGATGTTCAACGAGGGCCAGTACGCCGCCGCTTACCCCGCCCAGGTGGCGGCGGAGGTCGCCGCCGGCATGTGGGTCGGCAACCACAGCTACACCCACCCGCATCTGGTCCAGGAGAGCCAGGCGCAGATCGACTCCGAGGTGTCCAGGACACAGCAGGCCATCGCCGCCGCGGGCGGCGGCACCCCCAGGCTGTTCCGGCCGCCGTACGGCGAGACCAACGCGACGCTCCAGTCCGTGGAGGCCGCGCACGGTCTCACCCAGGTCATCTGGGACGTCGACTCGCAGGACTGGAACGGCGCGAGCGTCGACGCCATCGTGCAGGCCAACTCCCGGCTGACCAACGGCCAGGTCGTCCTGATGCACGAGTGGCCCGCCAACACCCTGGCCGCGATCCCGCGGATCGCGCAGAATCTGGCATCCCGCGGATTGTGCGCGGGCATGATCTCGCCGCAGACCGGCCGCGCCGTCGCCCCCGACGGCGGAGGCGGCACGACCGGAGGCACAACGACCGGAGGCACAACGGGCGGTGGGAGCGGCGGCAGTTGCACCGCGACCGTGACCGCGGGCACCAGGTGGAGCGACCGCTACAACCTTAATGTCGCCGTGTCCGGATCGCAGCAGTGGACGGTGACGATGAACGTCCCGGCGCCCGAGAAGGTCATGGCGACCTGGAACGTCACCGCGAGCTATCCCGGCGCGCAGACGCTCGTCGCCAAACCCAACGGCAACGGTGACAACTGGGGCGTGACGATCCAGAGCAACGGCTCCTGGACCTGGCCGTCCGTCTCCTGCGGCACGGGCTGATCCGCGCGAACGGAATCCGCCCGATTGCCAAGCACGAGCACAAGCACGAGCACAAGCACAAGCACGAGCACAAGCACAAGCACGAGCACGAGCACAAGCACAAGCACGAGCACGAGCACGAGCACGAGCGCGCCAGTGCGGCGCGGCGCCCGTCCTCCGACGGTCGCCGCGCCGCACCTGAACGTCGCGGCCTCAGGCCGCGGCGCCGCCGTCCACCCGCAGCACCGTGCCGGTCACGTAGGAGGAACGGTCGCTGAGCAGCCAGGCCGCGGCCTCGGCGATCTCGGCCGGGTCGGCGGCCCGCCGCAGCGGGGTGTGCGCGGTGATCCGGTCGAGCAGGCCGGGGGAGTGCTCCGCCCAGTCGTGGATCATCTCGGTGAGGGTGCCGCCGGGCGCGATGGCGTTCACGCGGATGCCCTCGGGGCCGTAGGTGACCGCGGCGGACTCGGTCAGGCTGTTGACCGCCCGCTTCATCGCGCCGTACGCGGGCAGCTCGGGATTGCCGCGCAGGCTGCCGACGCTGGAATTGTTGACGATCGCGCCGCTGCCCGCGGTCGCCCTGATGGCGGCCACCTCGGCGGCCATCGCCAGCCACGGGCCCCGCAGATTCACGGCGTACAGCAGGTCGAAGTCGGCCTGGGGCACGGCGTCCACCGCATTGGGCGGCACGCTCGTCGCGCCGTTGTTGAAGGCCACGTCCAGGCGTCCGTACAGCCGCACCGTACGGTCGACGGCCGCGCGGACGCTCGCCGGGTCCGCGAGGTCGCACACCACGTACTCCGCGGTGCCGCCGGCCGCCCGCACCTCCTCCGTCACGGCCTTGAGCTGGGTCTCCGTACGCGCCGCAAGCAGCACCTTCGCGCCCTCGCGGGCGAAGAGCCGGGCGGCCGCGGCGCCGATGCCGCGGCCGGCGCCGGTGATGAAGGCGACCTTGCCGGCCAGCAGGCCGGACGGGGCGGAACCGGCGGTCGCGGTGCCGGGCGCCGGGGTGGAAGCGGTGGGGGGAACAGGGGTGGTCGGTGTGTTGTCCATGGCATCGAGCGTGTGCCGGACCGCGGGACGCAACCAGGCACCGGCTGTACCTGGCTGCCGCGCGGCGGACGGGCACACTGGAGAGGTGGACAGACGAGAACTGGCCGACTTCCTGCGCAGCCGCCGCGAGCGGATCACCCCCGCCGAGGTGGGGCTGCCCGCCGGTACGCGCCGCCGCACACCCGGGCTGCGCCGCGAGGAGGCGGCGCAATTGGCCTTCATCTCGACCGAGTACTACACGCGCCTGGAACAGGCCCGGGGCCCGCGCCCGTCCCGCGAGGTGCTCGCCGGACTGGCCCGCGCGCTGCGGCTGACCGACGTCGAGCGCGCCCACCTGCACCACCTCGCCGGGGCCCCGCCCGGACCTGCCGCCGCCGGGCCGCCGCGCGAGGTGCGGCAGAGCATCCTCGACCTCCTGGACCGGCTGCCGCAGGCCGCGGCGACCGTGATGTCCGCGATCGGCGAGGTGATCGCCTGGAACGACCTCGCGGCGGCCCTCATGGAGGACTTCTCCGCCCTGCCCCGCCGGGACCGCAATCTCGTCCGCCGCGCCTTCCTCGGCCCGCCGACCGACGGGCGGCTGTACGGCGTGTCCGACGTGGAGCACTTCGGCCGGGCCTCGGCCCAGCGGCTGCGTACGGTCGCCGCCCGTTACCCCGACGATCCCGAGGTGCGCGAGCTGGTGGCGGAACTGCTCGCCGGGAGCGAGGACTTCCGGCGGCTGTGGGAGTCGCACGACGTCCTCGACGAGCCGACGCTGTGCAAGACCTTCCAGCACCCGCTGGTCGGTCCGGTCACCGTCAACTGCGACGTCCTCGACATCGCCGACCGGGACCAGCGCGTCGTCATCTACACCGCGACGCCCGGGTCGCCCTCCGAGCAGGCGCTGCGGCTGCTCTCGGTGATCGGCACCCAGCGCATGGACGTCACCGGCTGACGGCCCGCCCGGACTCGCGGCCCGCCCGGACTCCCGGACCGCCCGGGCCGGGCTCAGGCCACCGGCTCCGGCTGCTTGTCCGCGCTGTCCGCGCTGTCCGCGACCGCCGCGTCCTGGGCGCGCGGGCCGCGCAGGACGATGTAGAGGAAAAGCGCGGCCATCACCGCCACGCCCGCCCACATCGCCTGCTGCCAGCCGTCGACGAACGACTCGCGGGCGGCGCGTACGAGGGCCCGGGCGTGTGGCCCTGTGGTCGGCGCGACCTCGACGGCGTTGGCGACGCCTTCACGCGCGGTGTCGGCGGCGCCGCGCTGCACACCGTCGAGCCGGGAGCCGATCGCGCCGCGATAGCCGGCCGACAGCAGGGCGCCGAGCAGGGCGACACCGAGCGCGGTGCCGAATTCGCGCGCCACATCGTTGAGCGCCGAGGCCACACCCTGCCGCTCGCGCGGCAGCGCGCCGGTGATCGCCTCGGTGGACGGCGTCATCGACAGGCCCATGCCGGTGCCCATCGCGAGCATCCCGGGCAGCACCGACAGGTAGCCGCCGCCGACGGAGACCAGGGCCGCCATGAGGGCAAGCCCGGCGCCCGCCAGGGCGATGCCCGCGGCCATCGTCGCCCGGCTGCCGACCCGCGCGGCCAGCTTGGGCGCGAGACCCGAGGCCAGCATCATCAGCACGGCCATCGGCATCAGCGCGAGGGTGGACAGCAGCCCGGACCAGCCCAGCACGGCCTGGAAGAAGGGGAAGAGCACCACGAAGATGCCCGCCTGCACACCGAAGACCGTCAGCAGCGTCACAGAACCGCCGGCGAGACCGCGCTCCCCGAACAGCCGTACGTCCAGCAGCGACGCGTCCCGGCGGCGCAGCTCCCAGGCCACGAAGGCGACCGCCGCGAGCACCCCGACGACCAGGCTCAGCAGGGTCACCGGCGCGCTCCAGCCGCGCTCCGGCCCCTCCTGGAGGACGAAGATCAGCCCGACGACGGCGACCACGGAGGTGAGCGCGCCGACCGCGTCGAAGGAGTGCCCGGACCGCTCACGGGAGTCGGGCACCGACCGCAGCGTCATGGCCAGCGCCACGGCGACCAGCACGACCGGCAGCACGAACAGCCAGCGCCAGCTCGCGACGTCCACCAGCGCCGCCGACAGGAACATGCCCAGAATGCCGCCTCCGCCGGCCACTCCGGTCCACACCCCGATCGCGCGGCCGCGTTCCTCCTCGGGAAAGGTCGAGGTGATGACGGCCAGCGTGATGGGCATGATCATCGCCGCGCCGACGCCGCTGAGCAGCCGTGCGGCGAGCATCACCCCGGAGGACGGGGCGAGCCCGGCCACCGCGCTCGCCACGCCGAAGAGCGTCAGACCCGTCAGCAGCATGGGTTTGCGGCCGAGCCGGTCGCCGATTGCGCCGAGCGGCAGCAGCAGCGCGGCCAGGCTCAGGGTGTAGATGTTGATGATCCACAAAATCGTGCTCTGCGAGGCGTCGAAGGCGACGGCGAGGTCGGGCTGGGCGACGTTCAGACCCGACACCGAGGCGATCACGGCCATCAGCGCGACGCACACCGTGACGAGGATCGTGCGCCGCTGACGCGCGTCGGGTGGGCTGGACGGGCTCGTACTCATGATGTCTCCCGACAAGGGCGAGGCGATGCGAGGGGTACGGCGGCGAGGGCCGGCCGCGTACGGGGCCGGCGGATGCCGCCCCCGCACGACCGTAGGCGGGCCTTGCCCGGTCGGCATACGATGTTGCCCATGACGCAAAATGATGGTGAGCTGGACAGCCTGGTGCGCAAAAGGATCCGCGCGCTGCGGGTGGCGCAGGGCTGGTCGCTTGAGGAGCTGGCCGCCCGGGCGCGGCTGAGTCAGTCCACGCTCAGCCGGATCGAGAACGGGCAGCGTCGGCTCGCCCTGGACAGTCTCGTCACGCTCGCCCGCGCCCTGGACACCACGCTCGACCAGCTGGTGGAGACGGCGGCGGACGACGTCGTCTCCAGCCCGCAGATCGACGGCGCGCACGGCGTGATGCGGTGGCTGGTCAAGGCGGACCCGGGCATGTCGGTGATGCGGCAGCGGATGACCGAACCCCCGCCGGACAGCCCGTCGCGGCTGCGCGCCCACCCCGGCCGCGAATGGCTCGTCGTCCTGTCCGGTACGGCCGTGCTGCTGCTGGGCAACCGGCGCTTCCGGATCGAGACCAATCAGGCCGCCGAATTCCCCACGATGCTGCCGCACGCGATCGGCGCCGAGGGTGGTCCCTGCGAGATCATGGGGATCTTCGACCGGGACGCCCGGCGCGGCCACCAGCGCGCGGAAGCCGGGTCCGGCTGACCGCTTCGGCCGCGGCCCAGGCCGCACCGCTTTGCGCGTCGGGCAGCGATCCGCGCCGTCGCCTTGCGTAAACGGAAAGACGTCGTGCCGTCGGCGCATGGCCGGGTTAGCGTGGCGCCATGAACCACCACGCGGCCCCGCACGCGGCGCACGGCGCCACGGAACACGACCCCGACGACGGCCACGGTCCCGGCCATGACCACGGTCCCGGCCATGACCACGGCGCCGGCCATGACCACGGCGCCGGCCACAGCCCTGACCCGGGCCACGGCCATGACCACGACCAGGCGGACCTCCTCGATCTGGACGCGGAAGTGCTCGCCGGGCACCTCGCCGACATCGTCGCGTCGCTGCCCGTGGGTCCGGCCCCGCGGCGCGTCGTGGACCTCGGCTGCGGCACCGGAGCGGGCACCTTCGCGCTCCTCGCCCGATTCCCGGACGCCGAGGTGACCGCCGTCGACTCCTCGGCCGACCATCTGCGACGGCTGCGGGAGAAGGCCGCGGCGAGCGGTACGGCGGGCCGGGTGCGTACCGTGCAGGCCGACCTCGACGCGCCGTGGCCCGACCTGACGGCCCCCGACCTCGTCTGGGCGTCCGCGTCGATGCACCACATGGCCGACCCCGGCCGTACGCTGCGCCGGGTCCATGAACTGCTCGCACCCGGCGGCCTGTTCGCAGTCGTCGAACTGGCCGGCTTCCCGCGCTTCCTGCCCGCGGACGCGCCCGAGGAACGGCCGGGCCTCGAAGAGCGCTGCCACGCGGCGAGCGAACGCCACCACACCGAGCACGTACCGCACCGCGGTGCGGACTGGGGCGCCATGCTGACCGCCGCGGGCTTCACCGTCGAACACCAACGCACCGTCTCCGTGCACCTGGACGGCGCCGCCGCCCCGGCCGTCGGCCGCTACGCGCTGCAGAGTCTGCGCCGGATGCGCGGCTCGGCCGCACCCGCCCTGGACGCAGGCGATCTCGCCGCCCTCGACCGCCTGCTCGACACCGAAGGGCCGGAGAGCATCCTGAAGCGCGCCGACCTCACCGTCCGCACCGAACGCACCGTCTGGGCCGCCCGCCGCACCGGCGAGTCGGGCGGCGACCCCACCTGAAGCGTTCAATTCTGTTTTCTTTGTTCGGGATATTGACCGAGAAGTGAACACGACAAGACACTGAACCCCATTCCCCCCACGGTGAAGGGTTCAGGCATGTTACGAACATGGAGATTCGCCCCGTTGTGGGTCATGGGGCTCCTTGTCGCACTGCTGACCGTAGGCGTCGCACCCGCGCAAGCCGCGACCACCACGATCACGGTGGACGGAACCCAGGGCGGCCGGACCTTCGACGGCATCGGCGCGATCAGCGGCGGAGGCGGCAACTCCCGGCTGCTCACCGACTATCCGGCCGCCCAGCAGGCGCAGATCCTCGACTACCTTTTCAAGCCCGGCTACGGCGCGAATCTGCAACTGCTCAAACTGGAGATCGGCGGCGACGCCAACTCCACCGACGGCTCGGAGCCGTCCGTCGAACACGTCAAGGGCCAGGTCAACTGCGACGCCGGATACGAATTCTGGCTCGCGGAACAGGCCAAGGCGCGCAATCCCGACATCGGCCTGTACGGCCTGGCCTGGGCCGCGCCAGGCTGGATCAGCGGCGGATTCTGGTCGACCGACACCATCAACTACCTGATCACCTGGCTCGGCTGCGCCAAGCAGCACGGACTGACCATCAAATACCTCGGCGGCTGGAACGAACGCGGCCACGACGCCAATTGGTACGTCCAGCTCCGCTCGGCCCTGAACAACGCCGGATACTCCGGCGTCCAGCTCGTCGCCGACGACAGCGGCTGGGGCGTCGCCGACGACATGGCGAACAATCCCGCCTTCAACAACGCCGTCTCGATCATCGGAACGCACTATTCCTGCGAGGGCGGCGACGGCGGCAGCGCCGACACATGCAGCAGTACCACTGCCGCGCGGAACAACGGCAAACCGCTGTGGGACAGCGAGAACGGCTCCCAGGACATGAACACCGGAGCCCCCGCGCTGATCCGCGCCATCACCCGCGGCTATACGGACGCCAAAATGGTCAGCTACTTCAACTGGCCGCTGCTCGCCGCGATCTACCCGAATCTGCCGTACAACACCGTCGGCCTGGCCACCGCCAATTCGCCGTGGTCGGGCAACTACACCATCGGCGCCAGCACCTGGGCCACCGCCCAGGTCACCCAATTCACCAAACCCGGCTGGAAATTCATCGACTCCGCCTCCGGCTACCTCGGCGGCGCCGAATCCAACGGCAGCTATGTGACGATCAAGTCGAACACGTCCGCCGACTGGTCCACCGTCCTGGAGACCACCACCGCCACGGCCGCGCAGAGCGTCAACCTCCATGTGCAGGGCGGCCTTTCGGCCGGGACCGTGCATGTGTGGGCCACCCAGGTGAACTCCCCGAGTCCGGCGACCTCCTTCGTCCACACGCAGGACATCGCTCCGTCCGGCGGCTCGTACTCCCTGACCTTGCAGCCGGGTTACGTCTACACGGTGAGCACGACCACCGGCCAGGGCAAGGGCACGGCCACGAGCCCGGCCGCGCACGCCCTGGCGCTGCCGTACTCCGACAATTTCGACGGCACCGCGACCAACACCGAGGCCCGCTATCTGTCCGACATGCAGGGCTCGTTCGAGGCGCGGCCGTGCGCCGGCGGCCGGTCCGGGCAGTGCGTCCAGCAGGTCGCCCCGGTCAAGCCCATCGAATGGCAGGACGACTCCGACGCCTACACCCTCGCCGGTGACACCAGCTGGTCGAACTACACCGTCAGCGTCGACGTCGATCTCCAACAGGCGGGCAGCGTCACCCTGTTGGGCCGGGCCGGTACGCAGTCCCGGCCGCAGAGCCATCAGGCCGCGTATCAACTACTGGTCTCGGACACCGGAAGCTGGTCGATCGTCAAGTCCACCAGCGCGGGCAGCCGCACGACCCTGGCCTCCGGCAGCCACGCCGGGCTCGGTCTCAACAGCTGGCACACCGTCACGCTCGGCTTCTCCGGCGACCGGATCACCGCGACGCTGGACGGCGGCACGCTCGGCGCCGTCAACGACAATTCCTACGGCAGCGGCCAGATCGGCTTCGGCGTGGTCGGCTACCAGACCGACCAGTTCGACAATCTGTCCGTCACCCCCGGGCCCGCGGGCAATGTCAGCGGCTTCCTGAAGGACCGCAATTCCGGGATCTGCGCGGACGTGCCCGCGAGCAGCCACACCAACGGCACCGCCGTCACCCTGTGGGGCTGCAACGGCGGCGGCAACCAGACCTTCACCGCCACACCGGCCAAGCAGCTCATGGTCTACGGCAGCAAGTGCCTGGAGACGGCGGGCGGCGGCACGGCCGACGGCACCGCCGTCGACATTTCCGACTGCACCGGCGGCAGCAATCAGCAGTGGAACGTCAATGCGGACGGCAGCGTCGTCGGCGTCGGCTCCGGCAAGTGCCTCGACGTGCCCGGCGGCGCCACCGCCGACAGCACCCCGCTGGAGATCTGGACCTGCCACGGCGGCACCAACCAGACCTGGGACCGCGGCGCCGTATCCGGACCGCTCACCGGCCAGGCGTCCGGCCGCTGTGTCGACGTACCCGCCGCCGGCCAGGACAACGGCACCAAGCCGGCGCTCTGGGACTGCAACCACGGCCCGCAGCAGACCTGGACCTCCACCGCCACCAATCAGCTGACCGTCTACGACAACAAGTGCCTGGGCACGATCGGCGGCGCCACCGCCGACGGCACGGGAGTGGAGATCAACGTCTGCACCGGCGCCACCGCCCAGCAGTGGCGGGTCCGCGGCGACGGCACCGTCGTCAACGTCGCTTCCGGCACCTGCCTGGACGCGTACCGGGCCGGCACCGCCAACAGCACCGCACTGGACATCTGGACGTGCAACGGCGGCGGCAACCAGAAGTGGTCCCGCACCTGAGCGGTTCCCACGACACCCCGCGCACCTCGCGGCGGCGCGCGATCGCATGATGCCGCCGTCGCATCCGGCCCGGCGCCCGCACCTCAGGCGCCGGGCCTGACCCCGTCCCCGTCCCCTCCGGTGACGGGACATGTGCGTCCACCCGTCGATGCGGGCGGCCCGGCTCACCCCGACGGAGGCGCCGGCCGCGGCGTGACGCGAGGGCGTCGCACGCCGTCAACCGGCCGTGTCCGACAGGCGACTTGGCGTGACTTTTGCCGATCGTTTGATTCCGCCTGCACCTACTCGGCGAACTTGTCAGCACACTGACAAGCATCACCACCGGCGCCACGCACACCCCACCGATCACGCCGGTGACACCTGCACCGCGAGACCCGCGAGAAGGAGCAGCATGTCGGCAACCCTGCGCATCACCGCCGTATCCGCCGTGGCAGCGGCGGTTCTGTCCGCTCTGGCGACCGCGCCCGGCGCGGCCGCCGCGACGGACTCCCCGGTCCGCCTCACCCCCATGAGCAGCCACCACCTGGTCGGCCCGGACAGCCGCATCGCGCACAGCACCAGCGGCAACTGGGCCGGCTACGCGGCCACCGGCTCCACCTTCACCAGCGTCTCCGCCAGTTGGGTCCAGCCGTCGGTGAGCTGCACCAGCGCCACGACCTACTCCTCGTTCTGGATAGGACTCGACGGCGACGGCAGCAATTCGGTGGAGCAGACCGGCACCGAGGCCGACTGCTCCGGCGGCCGGGCCGTGTACTCCTCGTGGTACGAGATGTATCCGGCGTATCCGGTGAACTACTCCAACCCGGTGAGCCCCGGCGACCACTTCACCTCGACGGTCTCCACCAATGGCAGCGGCTCGTTCACCCTCACCCTGTCCAACACCACCAGGGGCTGGACGAAGACCACCACGAAGACGCTGCGGAACGCCTCGCTCGCGTCCGCCGAGATCATCGCCGAGGCGCCGTCCAGCTCCACCGGTGTCCTGCCGCTCGCGCACTTCAGCACCGCGTCGTTCACCAGCGCCACCGCCAACGGCCAGCCGATCGGGAACTTCGGCCCCGACAAGATCAACATGGCCTCCGGCAGCACCACGAAGGCGACCACCTCCGCGCTGTCCGGCGGCACCAACTTCAGCGTCACCTGGAACCACAGCTGACCTTCTGCCGGCAGGGACCGCCCGGCGCGCCGCACACCGGCGCGCCGGGCGCCCGAACGCGTGACACCCGGCGCACCGGGGATGACCGGCCGCGCAGCGGGCACACGTAAGTTTCATGACCACCTATGTCGTGACCGTCCCCGGCACCTTCCTCGACGCGCCGACCACCGAGGCCCGTACGACGCTCGTCCGGGCGCTGCGGCCCGCCGACCCGCAGAGCACCGACTTCGGCGAGGACGAGGAGCTGGACATCCTGACCATGTACGGCGACTCCAGCGCCTTCAGCGTCCGCGTCGCGGTGGACGCCGACAATCCTGACGGCGCCGAGCAGGTCGCGGCCGACCTGGTGCGCGACGCACTGCGGGTCGCGGGCATCGCGGAGGACGGCGCCCGGCTCGGCGATCCCGTCATCACCGGCATCGACGCGGAATGACGGTCGCGCCGATCGGGCCGACTGAGTAGGGGTACTCACGCGGCGGGCCCGTGGCACCCGGCATGATCGTGGCATGCCCCGATCCACCGGCCGCCGCGCCGCCCTCCTCCTGCCGACCGCGCCGGCCGCCGTCGCGGTGCTCGCCCTCGTCCTGTCCGGCTGCGGGACGCGCACCGCCGACGGCACGGGCGCCGGGCTGCCGTCCGGGCACCCGCCCGTCGCGACCTCGCGCGCCGTGACGACCCCGCCGGAAGTGCTGTGCCCGGGGGAGACCGCGACGCCGGCGCCTACCGCGACCGGCCTCCCCGAGGCGGGCGACGGCGCGCCGCACTACGCCGAGAACAACGGCTTCAAGATCCCGCTGCCGCTGCACGGACAGCCGCGCTGCGAAGGTCTCGCGCAGGCCCGCGCCCTGACCGCGGCCCTCGAACCGCTGCGGAAGAAGAAGGACTTCGGCACCGGCCACGTCCACGACAGCATCGTCGGACTCGGCTACGACCCCGCCGTGGTCGGCGTCTTCCAGAACGGTCCGACCGGGGTGAGCTTCCTCGTGGACCACGCGCCGATCTGCCTGGAGGGCACCATGGACCTGGCCACCACGAAGGTCGACGCCTTCGCCGGATACCCGGACAGCACCGGCTGCCAGCGCCCCACCGGCGGCCACTGAGAACGGCCGCCGGAGGACCACCCGAAAGCCCGGAGGACCACCCGCAAGCCCGGTGCGCTGCCCGAAGACCCGGAGCGCCATCCGAAAGCCCGGTGTGCCGCCCTAAGCCCCGGAGCACCACCCGCAAGCCGGTGCGCCGCCCGAAAACCCGGTGCGGCCGCGCCACCGCCCCCGTTAGCCTCCGCCGCATGACGACCTGGCTGCCCGACGACTTCGTTCACCCCGTCCGTGTCCCGCTCCCCGGCGGCCACCACCTCCGGCCGATCGCCGGATCCGACACCGACCTCGACTTTCCGGCCGTCATGGGCTCCCGGGACCGGCTGTGGTCGATCTTCGGCCCGGCCTGGGGCTGGCCGGCGGCCGACCTGTCGTACGAGGCGGACCGCGCCGACCTGGAACGGCACGCCGTCGAGATCGCCGCGCACGAGTCCTTCAACTACGCGCTGTTCGACGACGCGAACACCGCGCTGCTCGGCTGCGTCTACATCGACCCGCCGGAGAAGGCCGGGGCCGACGCCGAGATCTCGTGGTGGGTCGTGGACGACAAGGTCGGCACCGCCCTGGAGCAGGACCTGGACGACCTCGTCCCGCGCTGGATCGGCGAGGTCTGGCCGTTCACGCGACCGCGCTACATCGGCCGAGACCTGACCTGGCAGGAGTGGCTCGCACTGCCGGACCGTACACCGCAGGCGTGACGCCGCCGCGGGCCGCGCACCGGCTCCGCGCCGCGGCCGCCGGACGGGCCGGGGCCGTACGGGCGGCGGCGGGCTGGCATGATCGGTGGCATGGCAGAACGCATCATCGCCGCGTGTGACGGGGCATCGAAGGGCAATCCCGGGCCGGCCGCCTGGGCCTGGGTCGTCGCCGACCGGAGCGGCGACCCCGACCGCTGGCAGGCGGGCCCGCTGGGCACCGCCACCAACAACGTCGCCGAACTCACCGCGCTGCGGGAGCTGTTGGAGACGACCGACCCCGCCGTGCCGATGGAGATCCGGATGGACTCCCAGTACGCGATGAAGGCCGTCACCACCTGGCTGCCCGGCTGGAAGCGCAAGGGCTGGAAGACGGCCGCGGGCAAACCGGTCGCCAACCAGGAGCTCGTCGCCGGCATCGACGCGCTGCTCACGGGCCGCGACATCGAATTCCGCTACGTCCCCGCGCACCAGGTCGACGGTGACCGGCTCAACGACTTCGCCGACCGCGCCGCGAGCCACGCCGCCATCACGCAGGAGGCGGCGGGCTCCGCGCTCGGCTCCCCGCAGCCGCCGCGCGCCCCCGACGCCGTACGGGCCTCCGCCCCGGCCAAGCGCGCCACCGGAGGCGGCAAGACCAAAGCCGCCTCGTCGTCTTCTTCCTCGCGCACCCTCAACGCGAAGTTCCCCGGCCGCTGCCGCTGCGGCCGCGGCTATGCCGCCGGCGAGCCGATCGCCAAGAACCCCGACGGCTGGGGCCACCCGGAGTGCCGCGACTGACCGCCCGCCGTCCGCCTGCCGCCCCCACGCGGGCGGCAGGCGGACGTCCCCGGGACGGCGCCCGCACCCCCTCGGAAGCCTGTCGTCATCGGATCTCGGCCGCGCCCGCCGCGCCGTGCCCGGTGCCGTCGGCGCCACCGGAGCCGGCCATGCCGTCGGCTCCGTCCGTGTGGCGCACGAAGCCGGGGCTGTGCACGGTGTTGTCGTAGCTGCGGTGGAAGACCCCCGTCGTCGCGCCCGACATGGGCGGCACGATCCAGGACCACTCGGCGTGCACGTCGCGGCCCCGGCGCCGCTCCCGTTCCATGTGCTGGAGGAAACGTTCCGCCTCGGTGTGGTGGTCGGCGAGCGTGACGCCCGCGCGGTCGAAGGAGTGCAGCACGGCGCGGTTCAGCTCGACCAGGGCCCGGTCCTTCCACAGCGAGCGGACGCTGCCGGTGTCCATCCCGAAATCCTTGGCCACCCGGGGCAGCAGGTCGTACCGGTCGGTGTCGGCGAGATTGCGGGCGCCGATCTCCGTGCCCATGTACCAGCCGTTGAACGGCGCCGCCCCGTAGCAGACCCCGCCGATCTCCAGGCACATCGCGGAGATCGCGGGCACCGCGTGCCAGCGCAGCCCCCAGTGCCGGCTCCAGGGCCGCTCGGGGTGGTCGAGCGGCACGTGCAGCACGGCGTCCTGCGGCAGTTCGAACAGCCGCGGCTTGTCGTGCACGCCCTCGACGATCAGCGGCAGCACATCGAAGGCGGTGCCGGGGCCGCCGGTCCAGCCGAGCCGCAGCGCCCGCTCGGTGAGGCCGGCATTGAGCGGGTCGCCGGTGACGGTGCCGTCGGCGGCACGGTAACCGGCGTAGCGGATGAGCTGTTCGTTCCTGATCCGCGGACCGCGGCGGTCGGGCGAGTCGGGCGCGAAGACCGTGATCAGCGGCCGGATCCGGCCGCCGTTGGTGGCCAGCCGCAGATGCTGCGCGCACTCGCGTGCGATGTCCTCGGCGTCCGTCAGGTGCCGCAGATCGCGCACTTGCAGGGACCGCCAGTACAGCCGCCCGATGCACCGGTTGCTGTTGCGCCAGGCGACCCGCGCCCCGAAGGCCAGTTCGGCGGTGGTGTGCCGGTAGGTGCCCGTGTCGGCGATCTCGGCGCGGACCGCCGCGAGCCTGCTGTCCAGGTCGCCCGCCGAGACCTCCTCGCCGTGGTACAGCCGCAGGAATTCCTCGGCTTTACGGCCCAGTTCGCGCGCCGCCCGCAGTCTCGCACGTCCCGCCATGACGTCGGTCGGCGGCGCGGGCGCCGGCCCGTCGGGGGGCGCCTCGTCCCGGTCGCGGACTCCCGGCCTGTTCAGCATTCTGAGTATCACGGGCACCTCGGATCGATGAACGGCTGACGATCCTCGACGGTCCCCGAATTCACCCGCCGGTGCGGCACGACTGCGGGCAGTGACCGCAGTTGACCGGACCTGGCCCGTACGACGCCGACTTCTGCCGCCGCCGCGCCCGGTCCTGACCGGGGCGGGACCGTACGGCTCCGGCCCGCACTACGCTGGCTGACCGGCCGGGACGGGCCCGGCCCGAGAGGAGTCCCCTTGCCGATCGACGCCCAGGACCGCGCCGCCGTCACCGAATTGGTCCATCTGCACGGCCATCTCTTCGACGGCGGCGAACTCGACCGGCTGGACGCGCTGTTCACCGAGGACGTCGTCTACGACGTGAGCGACCTCGGCGGCGGCGAACTCGTGGGTGTGGCCGCCGTCCGCGACGCGGCGCTCGCGCTCGGCGACCGCAATCCGGTCGCCCACCACGTGACGAACGTGCTGCTGTCCGAACTGCCCGACGGATCGGTCCGCGCCCTGTCCAAGGGCCTCGGCGTCTACGCGGACGGCACCTGCGGCAGTGTCACCTACGACGACCGGATCATCCGCGGCGCGCACGGCTGGCGGATCAGTCGGCGCGCCGTCCTCGCCCGCCGGGTGCCGCTGGGCGGCGCGGCATCGAGCGGCGCGGTATCGGGCGACGGGGTATCGAGCGACGGGGCGTCGGCGGACTAGCCGAGCAGGCGGATCGGCTCGCCCGCCAGATACGCCTGGATGTCCTCGATCGCGTCGCCGTAATACGTCCGGAGATTGGCGCGGGTGACATAGCCGAGGTGCGGGGTGGCCAGCAGGCGCGGCGTGGTCCGTACCGGGTCGTCGGCCGGGAGCGGTTCGGTGTCGAAGACGTCCACGGCCGCCCCGGCGATCCGGCCCTCGCGCAGCGCGGCGAGCAGCGCCGCCTGGTCGACGATCGCCGACCGTGAGGAGTTGACCAGGTAGGCGGTCGGTTTCATCAGCGCCAGCTCCGGCGCGCCCAGCAGACCGCGGCTGCGGTCGCCGAGGGCGAGGTGGACCGAGACGAAGTCGGCGGTCGACAGCAGCTCCTCGAGGCCGGCCGCCCGGGTCGCACCGACCTCGGCCGCGCGCTCGTCGGTGAGATTCGGGCTCCAGCCGGTCACCTCCATGCCGAAGGCCCGGCCGATCTGCGCGACCCGGCCACCGATCTTGCCGAGCCCCAGCAGGCCGAGCCGAGCGCCGTGCAGATCGGCGCCGACAGTGGTCTGCCAGGGGCCGCCCGCCGCCAGGCCCGTGCTCTCGGGGACGATGCCGCGCGCGAGGCCGAGCAGCAGTGCCCAGGTCAGCTCGACCGGCGGCGTCGTGGCGCTGCGCGTACCGCAGACCGTCACACCGTGCCGCCCGGCCGCCGCGTAGTCGATCACCGAATTGCGCATGCCGGAGGCGATGAGCAGGCGCAGCCGGGGGAGTGCGGCAAGGACGGCGGCGGGAAAGCGGACGCGCTCGCGCAGCGTCACGACGATGTCGAAGTCGGCCAGGGCGGCGGTGAGTTCGGCCTCGGACGTGAAGTGCCCGGTGAAGGCGACGACCTCGACGCCGGGCGAGAGCACGGACCAGTCGGCGAGCGACAGGGCGGCGCCCTGGTAGTCGTCCAGCACGGCGCAGCGCAGGGGCATGACGGTGGTCTCCCTCAGTGGTGGATACGGGTCAAGGCCCCGCTGCCGTATCGGATCGGGGCCCGGTCGGGGTACGGCGGAGCGGGCGCGGGCTATTCGGGCAGCCGCCGCGCCAGCAGGCCGCTGGCCGTGACCTCCAGCATCTCGCGTACGGTCGCGCCGAAGTCGAGGCGCATGACGGCGAGTGACGGATCGGCCTCGTAGGCGGCCAGCATGGCCGCGGACGGATGGGCGTGCGTCCACACCGCGCCGCTGACCATGAGCGCCGCACCCGCGTACCGCAGGGAATCCTCCTCGCTCAGTTCCGGGAGGTGCGTCCTGACCAGGGCGGCGAAGTCGAGGGCGTTGCGGATGGCGGTGCGTTTGTACTCGGCGGCGACCTCGGGCGAGACATTGCGCTCCAGCACGGCGGCCTGGGCGCCGGCCAGGTCGCAGAGCACCGGCCGGGCGGCCAGCGACGCGGCGAGAACAGCCGCCACAAGGTCACCGCGCTCGCGCACCGGGGCCCCGGGGTCGATCTCGTCGGCCAGGTCCGGGGCCAGCTGCGTCAGCCACTCGCGGAAGGCGACATCCAGCAGTTCCAGCAGCACGGCCTCGCGGGACTCGAAATACCGCAGCACATTGGACTTCGCCAGGCCGACACGGCGGCTCAGCTCATTGAGGCTGACCGCGGCCACCGGCATCTCGGTGAGCATCGCCGAGGCGGTGTCGAGGATGGCCTGGCGCCGCTGGGCGCGCTGTTCCTCGCTGCGGGCGCGCTGGAAGGACGTGGGCATAACCGCATTCTACAGACCTGCGGTCTGTTGTTATCGGACCGGTGGTCTGATAGCGTGAAGCACAACAGACCACCGGTTCTTTATCAAGGTGTCCGTCATGGGCGCCGGAGGAGCTCAGCATGTACGTCGTCCCCGATCAGAGCGGCAGGAAGGCCGTCGTCACCGGTGCCAACAGCGGTACGGGCAAGGAGGCCGCGCGGCGGCTCGCCGCCGCGGGAGCGCACGTGATCATGGCCGTCAGGACACCCGCCAAGGGCGAGCAGGCCCGCGCCGAGATCCTGGAACGGCACCCGGAGGCCCGGCTCGAAGTGCGCCGGATCGACCTCGCCGACCTGGCGTCCGTCCGCGACTTCGCCGAGGGCGTGCTCGCCGACCCCACCCCGCTCGACCTGCTGGTCAACAACGCGGGGGTGATGGCACCGCCGACCCGGATGACCACCGCCGACGGCTTCGAGCTGCAATTCGGCAGCAATTACCTCGGCCCCTTCGCCCTGACGCTCCGCCTGTTGCCCGCGCTGCTGGCCGCCGACGCACCCCGCGTGGCCACCATGAGCAGCGGCACCGCCAACTACGGCCGGATCCGCTTCGACGACCTCCAGTGGAAGCGGGGCCGCTACCGCCCGAATCTCTCCTACGCCCAGTCCAAGCTCGCCGACCTCATCCTCACCCAGCAGTTGGCGGCCGTCGCCGCCGACCGCGGCTGGCCCCTGCTCAGCACCGCCGCGCACCCCGGCTACACCGTCACCAATCTGCAGACGGCGGGGGCGAGCCTCGGCCGCGACCGGCCCACCCGTATGCACCGCTTCATGAGCGTGATCGACATCCTGCCCAAGCAGGGCGTCGAACAGGGCGCGGAACCGCTGCTGTTCGCCGCCGCCGACCCCGCGGCCACCGCGGGCGCCTACTACGGCCCGCGCCGCCTGGGCCTGGTCGGCCCGACGACGACCGCCCGGATCACCCGGCGGGCGCTCGACCCGGAGGTCAACGCCCGGCTGTGGCGCGAGTCGGAGCGCCTGACCGGCGTCGGGCTCGCCGACCTCGACCTGCCCGCGCCGGTCAGCCCGCGGCGAGCAGCGCACTGAGCGCGCTCGCCTGCGTGCGCCAGTCGCGCACATTGGGGTGATCGGACGTGCCCTGGCCCGACCAGCGCTCGCCGAGCCGGTTCAGGGAGTCGCGGTCCGCCGACCAGATCGAGGCGGCCTGCGTGGCGGCGAAGCCGGTGTAGGCACCGCCGGTCGCACCGCTCAGATCCTGGAGGTAGCGCATGAAGACGCCCTTGAACTGCTTGGCGTTGTCGTCGCAGGCCGCGGTGAGGGAGTCGCAGGTCTCGGTGAGCAGGCCGGAGGTCACCAGCGACGGGGCCGCGACCGCCGCGTCGGCCAGCCGGCGGGCCGTGGTCAGCGCCGTGCTGTCCCCGGTGGCCCGCCAGACCTCCACGGCGGCGCCGATCGCCAGCCCCTGGTTGTAACTCCACACCGTCTGCCCGTTGTTGGCGCAGCCCGACGTCAGCCCGTCGTTGACCAGACCGGAGGCGTTGATCAGACCGCTGTTCCTGAACCAGTTCCAGGACGTGGTCGCCCGGCCCAGCCACAGCGTGTCGCCGCTGCCGAGCCGATTGTGCAGCTCCGCGGTCAGCCGTACGTACAGGCCGTTGGTCACCGCGTTCTTGTACGTCCGCTCCCGGTCCCACCACACCCCGCCGCCGCAGCTGCCGGTGTCCCACAGCCCGTTGACGTAGGTGGCGATCGTGACGGCCTCGTCGAGATACGTACGGTTGCCCGTCAGGTCGTAGGCGTCCACCCAGGCCAGCGCCCACCATTCGGCATCGTCCGTGGCACGGCTGATGAAGTCCCCGTCGATCGGGTCGGAGCTGCGCGCGCCGGCCGGGAAGGCGGCCTTGTTGACCTGGAAGGTGCGGTCGACCACCCACAGGTAGCGGGTGTCGCCGGTCTGCCGCATGTAGTCGATCACCGTGCTGAGCGCGACCGCCGAATTCCACCAACTGGACGGCCAATAGGCGGTGTTCGGGTCGTAGGAGTACATCAGCGCGTCGGCCGCAGCGGCGGCGTGGGAGGCGGTCGGCCGGGCCCAGGAGGTGCAGCTGCCGTTCTGCCCCTCCACCGCCCGGCCGCAGGCGCGGACCGCGCCGCCGTAGAGCTTGCCCAGCGGATCGGAGGTGTTGAAGGCGGTGGTCCTGGTGCCGGAGGCGCCGGACGGCACGGACGTCCGGCCCTTGGACGAGCCGTCCGGCCAGCTCGCGCCGCTGTCCCACGACCGGTCGAGCCACACCTCGTCGCCGGCCGTGCCGCCGGCGATCGTCGCCCAGGCCATCCCCGAATCGTCCATGTGCAGCGCGATCGTCCGGCCGCTCAGCGTGGCGTCCGGCACCGGCCGCAGATCACCCGTCCCGGTGCCCGGGTCGGCGCCGTCGCACCGCTGGGCGCACACGGCCGTGTGCGCCCAGTCCGTGCAGGCCACCCCCTGCGCGTCGCCGCACGCCCGGAGCACCGCGCGCCGGTGGTTCGTCGGGTCGTAGAGGTTGTACATCAGTGTGCGCGTACCGGTCCATGTGCTGGGGATCGACGCCTTGCCGAGCAGGCCGTCCCAGGTCGTACCGCCGTCCCAGGACCGGTCCAGCCAGACGGAGTCATTGACCTGCCCGTCGTCGATGGACGCCCAGGCCATGCCGTCGGTGTCCGAGACATGGAGCTCGATCCGTCGGCCGTTGACGATCCTGTTCGCCACCGGGAAGGTCTCCTGGCGGGCGAGCGACGGGTCGCGGGTGTCGCAGTACACCGCGCACACCGCGCCGGCCGCGTGCGGCGCCACCGGTGACGTACGGGAAGACACAGGAGACACCGGTGGTGTGCCGGCGCCCGGTCCCGCCGCCCAGGCGGCGCCCGGCGCCGACACCAGGAGAAGAAGCACCAGGCCGAGAACGCGCCCCAACCACCGTCTGCTCACGCGACACACCCCTGTCCGGGACCGTGCGGAACGGGTCACGCCGGGCTTGCCCGCGCGGCGCCGCAACTCGCGGCGCAAGTACGGGACTTCGCCGTTTCCAACGTTGCAACACCACATTGAGACAGCGTTGTCATGTTCAGTCAAGAGGTGGTTCCGCATCGGCCGGATCCGGGCGACGCGGGGGCCGGATCGCACGGGTCCCACGGGCCCTACGCCATGCGCGGCCGGCCGTGCGAACGGGCGGCGGATGTGGCCCGTTCGGCTCACTCCGGCTGCGCCCGGCCGGTCCAATGGCGAGAGTGCTCACTGGGGTCACCGTGACCCCGCAGCCGGGCGCCCGGGATGAGGAGAACACACCGCATGGACCTCGCCGCCACTGTCGACAGCCTGATGGACCGGCTCACCGCCGATCTGGTGAAGCTCGCCGAGATCCCGTCGATCGCGTTCCCCGGCTACCCCGAGGGCGAGGTGCACCGGGCGCACGACCTGCTGGTCGAACTGCTGCGGGACGCCGGGGTCGAGCACATCGAGCGGATCGACCTGCCCGACACCTCACCCGTGATCTACGCCGAGATCCCGCCGCCGACACCGGACGCCCCGACCGTCCTGCTCTACGGGCACTACGACGTCCAGCCGCCCGGCGACGAGTCGCTGTGGAAGTCGGCGCCCTTCGAGCCGACACCGATCGAGGGCGGCCTGCGGGCGCGCGGCATCGCGGACGACAAGTCCAACGTCATGGCGCACATCGGCATGCTGCGCGCGTACGGCGGGCGCCCGCCGACCGGCATCAAGATCGTGCTGGAGGGCCAGGAGGAGTACGGCAGCGCCTTCGACGACTACCCGCCGACCGACGCGCAGCGGTTCGCCTGCGACGCCATGGTCATCGCGGACATGGGCAATCTGCGGCCCGGCACCCCGACCCTCACCACCGGCCTGCGCGGCGTCGCCGAGGTCGTCGTGGAGGTGCGCACCCTCGCCGAGGCCCGGCACAGCGGCGAATTCGGCGGCGCCGCGCCCGACGCCCTGCTCGCGCTGATCCAGGCGCTGGCCTCGCTGCACGACGCGGCGGGCGACGTGACCGTCGAGGGCCTGCGCCGCGAGCCGTGGGACGGCGCCTCGTACACCGAGGAGGAATTCCGCAGCCTGGCCACCGTCCAGGACGGCATGCCGCTGATCGGCACCGGCAGCCTGGGGGAGCGGCTGTGGAGCGGCCCGGCCGTCACCGTGATCGGCATGGACACCCCCACCGTGGACGGCGCCGCCTCGGCGGTGGTGCCGTACGCGCGCGCCAAGCTCAATCTGCGCGTGCACCCCTTGCAGGACCCGAAGGAGGCCACCGACGCGCTGGTCAGGCACCTGCGCGAGCACAAGCCCTTCGGGATCGAGCTGACCGTGACCCCCAGCGACGCCGGCCCCGGCTTCGAACCGGCCACCGGCGGCCCAGCCTACCGCGCCGCGCGCACCGCACTGCGCGAAGGCTGGGGCGAGGAGGCCCAGTTCGCCGCGAGCGGCGGCTCCATCCCGCTGGTGAACGGCCTCGCCAAGGCCGTACCGCAGGCCGAGGTGCTGCTCTTCGGCGCCCAGGACAGCATGTGCAATCTGCACGCGCCCAACGAACGGGTGCTCTTCTCCGAACTGCGCGGCGCGGTCATCGCCGAGGCGGCCTTCCTGCGGGAGTACGCCGCCGACTTCCGGGCCGCGGGCGGCGGGGGAGGTGCCCGGTGAGCGGCGGCTCGACCCGGGCCGACGAAGCGGTCGGCGGCGACCAGGGCGGGACACCGCCCAAGAAGCGCAAATTCACCTTCCCCAGCGCCCTCACCGTCCTCGCCCTGGTCACCCTCGCGGTGTGGGCGCTGGCCTTCCTGATCCCGTCCGGCGAGTACAAGCGCAAGGACTCGGGCGCGCCGATCCAGGGCACGTACCACCGCGTCTCGTCCGGCCTGAGCTTCGTCGACCACCTCAAGGACCTGTTCCTGTCGCCGGTCAACGGCCTCTACGGCATCCAGGACACCAAGAGCGGCTTCGTCGCGCCCGACAATTCCGGTGACCTGTACGGCAGCGCCGGCGTCTTCCTCTTCGTCCTCGCCATCGGCGCCTTCATCACCGTGGTGTTCGCCACCGGCGCCCTGGACCGCGGCATCGCCCGGCTGGCACACGCGCTGCGCGACCGCGGGGCGCTGCTGATCATCGGCATCATGGTGGTCTTCTCCGTGCTCGGCACGGTCGAGGGCTTCGCCGAGGAGACCCTGGGCTTCTACGGCCTGATCGTGCCGCTGATGCTCGCCCTCGGCTACGACCGGATGGTCGCCACCGGCGCGATCATCCTCGGCGCCGGAGTCGGTGTGCTCTGCTCCACCGTCAACCCCTTCGCCACCGGCGTCGCCTCCTCCGCGGCCGACATCTCGCTCGGCGACGGCATCGTGCTGCGCTTCGTGATGTGGATCGTGCTGACGGCCGTGACCGTCGCGTACGTCGTCCGCTACGGCAAGCGCGTGCAGAAGAACCCCGACCGCTCCATCGTCGGCTTCCTGCCCGGCGACCGGGAACAGGGCGCGGACCGCGACAAGGAACCGCCGGAGCTGACCGGACTGCACAAGGCCGTGCTGGTCGCCGTCGGCCTGGTCTTCGCCTTCATGATCTTCTCGGTGGTGCCCTGGTCGAGCGCGCTGACCGGCAAGGCGGACGCCACGCCGTACGCCTGGGAGCTGGACTGGTCCTTCGCCGAGCTGGCGGCGCTCTTCCTCGTGGCGGCCGTGCTGATCGGCCTGGTCGGCCGAATGGGCGAGCAGAAGCTCAGCTCGACGATCATCCAGGGCGCGGCGGACTTCATCTCGCCCGCGCTGGTCATCGTGCTGGCCCGCGGCGTCACCGTCATCATGAACAATTCGCGGGTCACCGACACCGTGCTGCACTCCATCGAAGGCGTCGTCTCCGGCACCTCCAACGCGGTCTTCGGCCTCATCGTCTTCCTGGTGAATCTGCCGCTGGCCTTCCTGATCCCCTCCACCTCGGGACACGCGACCCTCGCGATGCCGATCCTCGCGCCGCTGGCCGACTTCGCCGGTGTCTCCCGCTCGGTCGTCGTCACCGCCTGGCAGGCCGCCAGCGGATGGATGAACCTGTGGGTGCCGACCACCGCCGTCACCATTGGTGGTGTCGCGCTGGCGAAGGTCCGCTACGACCAGTACCTGCGCTTCATCTGGCCGCTGCTGGTGGCGCTCTTCGTCCTGATCTGCGGCTTCGTCGCGGTCGGCGCCGTCATCACATGATCCGCCCGGCGCCCGCCCTGTCCGGCCGATCCGCATCGGCCGGCGCGATACGGGTAGGCGGCAGCCGAGAGCGAAACCCGCGAAAAGGAAGGTCGTGATGTCCGTGCGCACCGCGTTTCTGGTGGCGCCCGAAGGTGTCGAGCAGATCGAACTGACCTCGCCCTGGGAGGCGCTCGTCGCGGCGGGACAGACCCCGCGCCTGGTGTCCACGGCGGAAGGCACCGTCCAGGCGTTCGACCACCTGGACAAGGCCGACACCTTCCCGGTGGACGTCACCACGGCGCAGACCTCCGCCGCCGACTTCGACGCGCTGGTCCTGCCGGGCGGCGTCGCGAACCCCGACTTCCTGCGTACGGACCCGGGCGCGGTCGCTTTCGTCCGCGGCTTCTTCGACGCGGGCAAGCCGGTGGCGGCGATCTGTCACGCGCCGTGGACGCTGATCGAGGCGGATGTCGTCCGCGGCCGCACCCTCACCTCGTGGCCCAGCCTGCGCACCGATGTGCGCAATGCCGGCGGCACCTGGGTGGACGAGGAGGTCGTGGTCTGCCGCGCCGCCCCCAGCACCCTGATCACCAGCCGCAAGCCGGACGACCTGACGGCGTTCGGCAAGACGCTGCTGCACGAATTCGGAGTGAGCACATGACCGATCCCCGATCCGACGGCTCCGGCGCCGACGCGTCCGACATGGACGACTTCGGCAGGGGCGACGACGTGTACCAGCCCGACGACAGCGAGATCCGCGAGGACGCCGGGCCGCTGGAACCCGAGGACACACTCGACGACCGCGGTGTCGAGGACGTGCTCGACGAGGGGTATTCGCCGCCGGAGCGGCCACTGGCCGTCGAGGGCACGGGGACGACCGCCGAGGAACAGGAGGAGGGCGACTCGCTGGACGAGCGGCTCGCCCGCGAGCGGCCCGACGCGCCGCTCCTCCCGGACGGCGACGGCCTCGGCGACGAGTCCGACACCGACGGGGAGTTGCTCGATCCGGAGGCCGGCGACCGGCGCGCCGGCCGGCTGACCGCCACCGACCAATGGGTGAAGGGTCCCACACAGGACGGCGTGGCCGACGACATCGGCATCGACGGCGGCGCCGCGTCCGCCGAGGAGGCCGCCGTGCACATCGTGGACGACCCGGAGGCCGACCCGGACGGCGACCTCTGACAGCAGCCGATACGCGCGCCGGCGGCAGCCGGTGCGCGACTTCTCCAGGGCCGGGGCGCCTCGCCGCCCCGGCCTTCGCCGTGCCGTCGGCGGGCCCGGAACCCGCGCCCGGGACCGTACGGTCTTCGCCCGGCGTTCCCGAACCCATGGCCTGAGGTCAACGGGGGTAGGAGACGGTGGATTGTGGTCCGTCACCCGGCAACGCCGAGAGGGTCAGTGAATGCGGCAGTGGAACGGTCGTCCCTATCCGCTCGGAGCCAGCTACGACGGCTCCGGCACCAATTTCGCCCTGTTCTCCGAGGTCGCGGAGAAGGTCGAACTCTGCCTGATCGACGACGCCGGAAGGGAACGGCGGCTGACCCTCACCGAGGTCGACGGCTTCGTCCGGCACGCCTACCTCCCCGATGTCGGCCCGGGGCAGCGCTACGGGTACCGGGTGCACGGCCCGTACGACCCGGCGCGCGGGCACCGCTGCAATCCGGCGAAGCTGCTGCTCGACCCGTACGCGCAGGCCGTCGAGGGGCAGGTCGACGGTGACGAGTCGGCGTTCGGCTACCGCTTCGGGGCGCCCGACGAGCGCAACACGCTGGACAGCCTCGGGCACGCCATGCTGTCGGTGGTGACCGACCCGGCCTTCGACTGGGGCGACGACCGCGCGCCGGGGCACTCGTACCACGAGTCGGTGATCTACGAGGCCCATGTCAGGGGCCTGACGATGCGGCACCCGGGCCTGCCCGAGCACATACGCGGCACCTACGCGGGAGTCGGCCACCCGGCGGTCGTCGAACATCTGAAGGCGCTCGGTGTGACGGCGATCGAGCTGATGCCGGTGCACCAGTTCGCCCAGGACGGGCACCTGCGGGACCGGGGTCTGTCGAACTACTGGGGCTACAACACCATCGGTTTCTTCGCGCCGCACAACGCCTATGCGGCCACCGGGACCCGGGGTCAACAGGTCACGGAATTCAAGGAGATGGTCAAGGCCCTGCACAAGGCGGGGATCGAGGTGATCCTCGACGTGGTCTACAACCACACCGCCGAGGGCAATCACATGGGCCCGACCCTGTCCTTCCGCGGCATCGACAACGCCTCCTACTACCGTCTCGTCGACGACGACCCGCAGCACTACTTCGACACCACCGGCACCGGCAACAGCCTGCTGATGCGCCACCCGCACGTGCTCCAGCTCATCATGGACTCACTGCGCTACTGGGTCACCGAGATGCACGTGGACGGCTTCCGCTTCGACCTGGCGGCCACACTGGCCCGCCAGTTCCACGAGGTGGACCGGCTCTCGTCCTTCTTCGACCTCGTCCAGCAGGACCCCGTCGTCAGCCGCGTCAAATTGATCGCCGAGCCGTGGGACCTGGGCGAGGGCGGCTATCAGGTGGGCAACTTCCCGCCGCTGTGGAGCGAGTGGAACGGCGAATACCGCGACACCGTAAGGGACTTCTGGCGCGGCGCGGACGGCACACTGCCGGCCCTGGCCTCCCGCCTCACCGGCTCCTCCGACCTGTACGAGGACGACAACCGCCGTCCGCGCGCCGGGATCAACTTCATCACCTGCCACGACGGCTTCACGCTGCGCGACCTGGTCTCGTACAACGACAAGCACAACGAGGCCAACGGCGAGGGCGGGCAGGACGGCGAGAGCCACAACAGGTCCTGGAACTGCGGCGCCGAGGGCGACACCGACGACCCCGGTGTGCTCGCGCTGCGCGCCCGGCAGCAGCGCAATCTGCTCACCACCCTGCTGATCTCCCAGGGCGTGCCGATGATCGCGCACGGCGACGAAATGGGCCGCACCCAGCACGGCAACAACAACGTCTACTGCCAGGACAACGAAACCACCTGGGTGGACTGGGAGTTGGACGCCGGGCAACGCGACCTGTTCGACTTCACCCGCAAACTGATCGCGCTGCGCGCCGAGCATCCGGTGCTTCGCCGCAGACGGTTCTTCCGCGGCGACCCGGACGGCAACGGCGCCGCCGACGCGCTGTGGTTCCGGCCGGACGGCCACGAGATGCGGGAGGAGAACTGGCATCGCGGCGACGCGCACGCCGTGGCGCTGCTGCTGAACGGCGACGCGATCACCGAGGCCGACCCGCAGGGCCGGCGGATCTCCGACCAGTCCTTCCTGATCCTGCTCAACAGCCACTACGAACCACTGGACTTCGTGCTCCCCGAACGCGAGCACGGTGGCCTGTGGCAGGTGACCGTGGACACCGCCGCGGAAGCGGACGGCACCGACGAGTCCGAGGTGAAGGCGGGCGGGCGGATCCGGGTCCACGAGCGGAGCATGATCGTGCTGATCGGCACGCGCAGGCAGGCGGGCGGGCGGCTGCGGCGGGCGATCACCGCGACGCGGCGCGGCGGACGCCGGGGCGGGCGGGGTGCGCGGGGCGGATCCGGCGAGCGCACCTGAGCCACTGAGTTTCGTCGATCGGTCCATTTTTTGCGGCGAAAGCATTGAAATTTCCATGGACCGTCTGATGGGATACCCCTTGCTCCGGCGCGACCTGACACGCGCCGGAGCACACCACGGGTCCCCGGCTGTCGCCGGGTCCGGCCGGCGGGCATGATCGTGCCGACGGGACGGAGACCCCATGAGCAGCGACAAAGCGGCCGGCGCCCGGCCAGGACCGCGCAACGCACTCACCGACGTCGCCGGACTGCGCGTCGGGCACGCCCAGCGCGCCGGCGACGGCTGGCTCAGCGGCACGACGGTCGTGCTGGCACCCGAGGGCGGCGCGGTCACCGCGGTCGACGTCCGCGGCGGCGGCCCCGGCACCCGTGAGACCGACGCGCTCGACCCGCGCAATCTCGTGCCCCGCATCGACGCGGTGGTGCTCACCGGCGGCAGCGCCTTCGGGCTCGACGCGGCGTCCGGGGTGGTCGGCTGGCTCGAGGAGCAGGGCCGCGGCTTCCAGGTCGGCGGCCCGGGACAGGTGGTGCCTGTGGTGCCCGCCGCGGCTCTTTTCGACCTCGGCCGCGGCGGCTCGTGGACGGCGCGCCCGGGCCCCGACATCGGTCTCGCCGCCGTACGGGCCGCGGCGGCGACCCCCGAGGGCGCGCCGGTCGGGCAGGGATGCGTCGGAGCCGGTACGGGCGCGCTGGCCGGCGGTCTCAAGGGCGGTGTGGGGACGGCCAGTACGGTGCTGGAGTCCGGCGTGACCGTCGCCGCCCTCGCGGTGGTCAACGCGGCCGGTTCCGTGGTCGACCCGGACACGGGAGCGCTGTGGGGCGCCGCGCCCGGGCCGTCCGCCGAATTCGGCCCGTACGGTCCGCCCGTACCCGCCGACCGGCTGGAGCGGGCCCGGCGCCGTATCGAGGACGCGTCCGCCGCAAGCCGGGCCCGGCGGACGCGACCCCTCAACACGACGCTCGCCGTGGTCGCCACCGACGCGGCCCTGACCCGGCCGCAGGCGCAGAAGCTGGCCGGCACCGCGCACGACGGACTCGCCCGCGCCGTCCGCCCCGCCCACTCCCTCTCCGACGGCGACACCGTCTTCGCCATGGCCACCGGGCGCCGCCCGCTGGTCCCGCCGGAGCCGGACACCACCGACACCGATCCCGCGTTCGGCGCGCACATCGAAGCGGGAGCGGTCAACGCCGTCCTCGCGGCCGGCGCCGACGTGCTCGCCCGGGCCGTCCTGCACGCCGTCCTCACCGCCGAGTCGGTGGACGGACCCGGCGGCGTCTTCCTCTCCTACCGCGACGCGTATTTCGCCGACTGACCGCGGGCGCCGACGCGTACGACGCCCGCCGCGGGCACAGGCACAGGCACGGGCTCAGGCGGGGTGGCGGGCCGGCGCCGTACCGCGGCCGCGCGTCCTGCCGCCGCGGGCGGGGCGGGCCGGACGCGCCGCGTCCCGGTGCACCTGCTCGATCACCGCTCCGTACGCGGCGATCATCCGGGTCTGGCTGAACCGCTCGCGGGCGGCGGCCAGGGCGGGCGCGAAGTCGGCGGCGCGGGCCGCCGCCCGCGACCAGGCCAGCGCGATCGGCCCGGGCTCGGCCGGGGTGAGGAAGCCGTGGCCCGCGACCAGGTCGGCGCAGTCGCCCACATCGGTGGCCACCGGCACCGCGCCGCACATCATGCCCTCGATCAGGCACAGCGGCGCCGCCTCGCCCGAGGACGAGGTCAGCGCCACCACGTCGGCCGCCGCGTACACCGCCTCCATGTCGTGCCGCACCCCCAGCAGCGACAGCCGCCGCAGCAGGCCGGGCGCGCCGGCGAAGGCGGCCGAGAGATCCGCCGCCAGCTCCGGATTGGCCGCGGTCATCCCGGCGCCGCACATCAGGACGCGCGCGTCCGGATCACGGTCGAGGAAGATCCTGGCCGCGCGCAGGAACAGCGGCACATTCTTCATCCCGGCGTAGCGGGCCGCGAAGACCGTGACAGGCGCGGCGGCCGGGATCCCCAGCGAGGCGCGGACCGCGGCACGCGCGTCGGCGTCCGGACGGAAGCGCAGCAGATCGACGCCGTTGGGAATGACGTGCGTCAGCTCCGCCGGGATCCCCGCCGCCACATACGCGGCCCTGGTCGATTCCGCACAGCACACGCAGGCCCGCACCCGGCCCGAGGCCACCGCGGCGCGCAGCGCGTCCAATGCCGGGCCCTGATTCTCCGGATCCGACCTGTGCAGGCACACCACCACCGGCCGGTACGGCAGACCGGCCTGATTGAGCAGCGCGAGCGGCTGTTCCTTGAGCGACAGGATCACATCGGCCGCCGCCGTCGCCCTGGCGGTGGCCGCCAGTTCGCGGCGGGTGAAGGCCGCGGAAGCGCCGGGCCCGCCGCCGGGGCGGAGCGCGGACACCGGCACGCCGGCCGCCGTCAGCGCCCGGTAGCAGGCGTCCTCGGACATCGGCTGCCGCGTCGCCTCGCGGTGCATCTCGCCCTCGATGCTGAGCACCGCATGCCGTTGTGTGCCGCCACCGAGACCGCGGACGACGTCGCTGTGCAGAATCCTCGCACCGCCGGAAAAGAAACCTTCGTAGATCGACAGCACACGCAGTTCGTTCATGACGCGCACCCATCGCAGGTCCCGCAGTTGCGGGACGTCGAAAAAGCCTGTTGACCAGCGGATTAGCCGCGATGGGACCAGCTGAAACTTGCCTGCGTGTGAATTCCGGATTTCACGCGATGACGCTTTGTGTAACACGCGGTGCGGGCAGGGGAATACGCGTGTCGCCGGCCACTTCCGGCGCCGTTCGATAAACGGGCCGCATTCGTGTGCGCGCATATTCGTGAGACACCTCGCAAGTGCCCGCGCGAGAGCCCGCGCAAGTGTCTGCGCGAGAGCCCGTGAGGTGCCCGGAGCCGTCGGTGCGTGGCGGGGCAGACGACCGTCCCGGAGGCGCGCCCCGCGCCTGACGGCACTCGGGAAGTGGGGAGGCGGGGACGTCATGGCGTCATCAGTGCGAGGCGGCCGGTGGTCGGGCCGCGGGGCGGGAAAGCGGTCCCGGCGGGACGCGCTGACCTCGGCGGGCCGCGCCGGCTACACCGCGCGGGGCGTCGTCTATGTCCTCGTCGGAGTCCTCGCGGTCCAGGTCGCACTGGGCGACGGCGGACACCAGGCCGACCGGCAGGGCGCACTCCACCAGATCGCGGCGCAGCCCTTCGGCCACGTCCTGCTCTGGGTGCTGGCCGCGGGCTTCGCCTGCATGACGCTGTGGCGCGGCGCCCAGGCCGTGATCGGCGCGGGGGACGCGAGCACGAGCGGCAAGGACGGGACGAAGGAGGCCGGATCGCGGCTGATGAACGCCGGCCGCGCGGTCTTCTACGGCTTCGTCTGCTGGGGCACCGCGACCTACGCCGCGGGATCGGGCGGTTCCGACGGCAGCGACCGGAAGTCCAAGGACTGGACGGCGTCGGCCCTGAAACTGCCCGGCGGGCGCTGGCTGGTGGGCATCGCGGGCTGCGTGATCATCGTCGTGGGTGTCGTCCTCGCGATCCGCGCGGCCCGGCGCAAGTTCCTGAAGAAGCTGGAGACCGGGCGGATGGGCCGGCGCACCCGGACCGCCGTTACCGCCTCCGGCGCCGCGGGCGGCCTCGCGCGGGGCGCGATCTTCTCCGGTGTCGGCGTCTTCTCCTTCGCCTCCGCCCGCTGGCGTCGTCTCTGACGGCTCGGCGGACGGCTCGGCGGCGGCGCACGGAAATGCGCGGATCTCACCGATGAAGGCGCAATGCCTGACATGACCGAGTTGGAATTCATTTGTTGTAGGCGATAACTCGTGGGGCGACGCAGGCGCGGCCTGATATCGATTCAACAGATCGATCCGATGTTTACTTCTTGACGTACGGAGCGTCACACGAGTTGACTCTCCCGCACTCGGGTCGCGGTGTAGCGGCCCAGTCAGGGAGGGGCACCCGCGCATGAAGGCAATGACGCGACGGCTCGTCGTCGGGACCGCCGCCGTTTCGCTCGCGCTGACCATGGCCGCGTGCGGCAAGACCGATGACAGCAAGTCCGGCGGCGGCAACAAGGACAAGTCGATCGGTCTGCTGCTGCCCGACACCGTGACGACCCGGTACGCGAAATTCGACCGACCCCTGATCGAGGCGAAGATCAAGGAGCTGTGCGCGGACTGCACCGTCAGCTATGACAATGCGGCGGCCGACCCGCAGAAGCAGGCGCAGCAGGTCAGCAGCATGATCGCCAAGGGCGTCAAGGTGCTGATCCTGGACGCGCAGGACTCGGTGGGCATCCGGTCCTCGGTCCAGGCGGCAGTCGACAAGGGCATCAAGGTCGTCGCGTACGACCGCCTCGCGCAGGGCCCGGTCTCGGCGTACGTCTCCTACGACAACGAGAAGGTCGGCGAACTCCAGGGCCAGGCGCTGCTGGACGCCATGGGGCCCAAGGCCGTGCCCTCCTCGAAGATCGTCATGATCAATGGGGACCCGGCCGACCCGAACGCCGCCTCTTTCAAGGAAGGCGCCCACAAGATCCTCGACGGCAAGGTGAACATCGCCTACGAGCAGTCGGGTCTGTGGAAGGACACCGTCGCCAACCAGAAGGTCACCGCGGCGATCACCTCCCTCGGCGCAAAGAACATCGCCGGTGTCTACTCCGCCAACGACGGCATGGCCGGCGGTATCGCCACCGCCCTCAAGGGCGCCGGCATCAACCCGCCGCTCACCGGCCAGGACGCCGAACTCGCCGCCGTCCAGCGGATTCTGGCGGGCACTCAGTCCAGCACCGTCTACAAGGCGTACAAGCCGGAGGCGGACGCGACCGCGGAGATCGCCGTCGACCTGCTCAACGGCAAGGACTTCAAGTCGGTCGCGGACGGTGTCGCGAAGAGCGGCTCCGGCCAGGACATACCGGCGAAGCTGCTGGACGCCGTCTCGGTCACCAAGACCAACATCAAGGACACGGTCATCAAGGACGAGATGTACACGATCACGCAGATCTGCACGGTCGAGTTCGCCCAGGCGTGCAAGGACGCCGGCATTCAGTAGCGAGGCGGTCGGCCGCGGCCCGGGGCGCGATCACCGCGCCCCGGGCCGCGGCGGTTCTCACGCGGTCCCGTCCTCACGCGGTCCTGCTTTCACGCGGTCCTGCCCTTGCGCGGCAGTTCGGCGCCGCCCGGCCGGCCACCGGCCTCCCAGCTCACGAAGCGGCCCGACTCGCGGACCAGACCGGTGACGAACCACAGCAGCACCGCCGAGTCGTCCGTCCAGCCGAGCACCGGGATGACATCCGGGATCGCGTCCAGCGGCGAGACCACATAGACCGCCGCCAGCAGCGCGAAGCCCAGCAACTTGCCGCGCGACAGGCCCGGATAGCGGTGCCGCAGCACAGCGCTCACCAGACGCGGCGCGGCGATCAGCCGCCGGAACAGGCCCGGTTCGCCGGGGCGGCGGGTCTCGCGGTACAGGCCCCACGCGGAGCGCGCGGTGCGCGGTGACACCGGCCCGCGGCCCGGTCTGCGGTCGCTTCTCACCATCGTGGTCGCTCCTTCGGCGTACGCACCGGTGCCGGCCCGGTCGGCCGGTCCGCCCGGCCGGCGGGGAGACCGTACGGCCTCCCTGTTACCGCCTACCCCCGATCCGGCCGCGGGCGACCGGGAGTCGCCCGACCGGCGGCGCCGGCCCGCCGCTTCCGCCGCCCGGCGGTGCGGCCGTCACAAATCCCTCACGTTGAGCGCCGGTCACCGGGGCAGGCGAACAGCAATGTCCGCTGTACGAGGGCGCGTTCCGCACCTCGTACCCGACGAAAGGCAGTGCTCCGTGAGCTGGCAGGACCATGCCGCGTGCCGCACCGTGGACCCCGAACTCTTCTTCCCGGTCGGCACCGCGGGACCGGCGAAACTCCAGGTGCAAAAGGCCCAACGGATCTGCGCGGGCTGCCCGGTGCGCGAGGTGTGCCTGGAGTACGCGCTCGACATCGGGGAGAGCGCGGGCGTGTGGGGCGGTGCCAGCGAGGAGGAGCGCCGCTCGCTGAAACGTCGGAGGTCTCGCCGTCAGGCGGCTGCCGCCCGGGCCGACGCGACGAGCGGGGGACCCGCCGAATCCCGGGCCCGGGAGCGGTCCGTCACGCGCCCCGCCCGCTGACCGGTGTCAGGAGTTCGCGCTCCAGGACGACGGACAGCGACAAGGTCCGATAACCGGCCGACTCGAAGAGCACTGTCACGGTGTCGTCGGCCACCCCCATCACCTCGCCGTGTCCCCACTTGGCGTGCCGCACCCGGACACCTGGCGCGTACCGCCCGCCCGGGCCGTCCGCACCCCGCGCGCGCCTCCCGCGCCCGGCCGCCGGCGCCGCGGCCGGCGACGTCCCGGTCGTGGGCCCGTCGGCCGACCCGCCGCAGTGGTCGCAGGCGCCGCACCGGCCGGGATGGGCCTCGCCGAAATAGCCCAGCAGATAGGCGCGGCGGCACCCGTCGTTCTCGGCGAAGCCCCGCATCATGTCGACCCTGGACTGCTCCAGCTGGCGGCGGCCGTCCGCCGCTTCCAGGGCCCTGGCCACCGCCGCCCGCCGCTGTTCGGCGCTCTCGCACCCGGGCGCGAGCGACACCGTGCCGCCTTTACCGCCCTTGCCCCCTTTACCGTCCTCGCCGTCCGCGGCCGTGCGGACCGCGTCCGCGTGCTCCAGCAGATTGAGGACCGCGGTCAGCCGGCCGGCCGTCAGACCGGTGTCCGCGCGCAGCACCGCCGCCGGCAGCGGCCCGCCCGGCGCGGCCAGCCGCTCCAGGACGGCGCCGAGCGCGTCGGCGTCCGGGCGGCCCGAGGAGAAGAATTTCCGCAGCCCCAGATCCTGCGGTCGGTAGGCGAGGAAGGCCCGGGCCGGCGCACCGTCGCGGCCCGCCCGGCCGATCTCCTGGTAATACGCGTCGAGCGACCCGGGGACCGAGGCGTGCACCACGAACCGCACATCGGGTTTGTCGATGCCCATGCCAAAGGCGGAGGTGGCCACGACCACCCGCAGGTCCCCGCGCAGAAAGCTGTCCTGTACCTGTGTGCGCTCCGCCGACCGCAGCCCGGCGTGATACGCGGCGGCGGAGACCCCCGCCGCGCCCAGTTCGGCAGCGTAGGACTCGGATTCGCGGCGGGTCGCGGTATAGACGATGCCCGCGCCGTCCTCGGCGGCGACGCGTTCCAGCACCGCGCGCCGCTTGGCCTTCTCCTCGTGGAAGTACCCGGCCGCGAGAAGGATGTTGGGCCGGTCGAAACCGGCGACGATCTGCCGGGCACGCCGCATGCCCAGCAGCCGCAGGATCTCCGCGCGCACCGGCGCCGCCGCGCTCGCGGTCAGCGCCAGCACCGGCGGGCGGCCGATCCGGTCCCGTACGCCGCCGAGCCGCAGATAGTCGGGCCGGAAGTCGTGGCCCCAGGTGGAGACGCAGTGCGCCTCGTCCACCACGAACAGCGCGGGCCGGGCCCGCGCGAGCCGCCGTACGACGTCCTCGCGGGCCAGTTGCTCCGGCGCGAGGAAGACGAAGTCGAGGTTCCCGCTCTCCAGCCGTTCCCAGGCGCTCGCGTTGTCGGCGTCACGCTGCCCGGAGTTGATCGCGGCGGCGCCGAGGCCCCGTTTGCGCAGCCCCTCGACCTGGTCGCGCTGGAGCGCGATCAGCGGGGAGACCACCACCGTCGGCCCCTTCAGCAGCACCCCGGGCACCTGGTACACCGCCGATTTCCCGGCGCCCGTCGGCATCACGACGATCATGTCCTTGCGCCGCATCACCGCCTTCATCGCCGTCGACTGCGGTGCCCGCAGCTCCGGCCAGCCGAATACGTCGCGTGCGCAGCGCCGTATCCGGCGGGCGGTGGATCCGAACATCGTGCTCCTAGCGTCGTGCCGGCCCCGGGGCCCGTGTCCAGCGTGTTGAGGTCAGCGGCGGCGCGGGGCACGCCGGTCGAGAGCCGCGATGCCGATGGCCGCCAGACCGATCTGGATCAGCCACTCGATCCAGTCCACGCCGTTGGTGTCCTTCACATCGAGACCTGCGGCGATCGCCGCCCCGATGAAGGCCGCCACGATGCCGATCAGGATCGTCCAGATGACACCGATGTGCTGGCGGCCGGGCACGACGAGCCGTCCCAGCACGCCGATGACGAGGCCGATGATGATGGCACTGATGATTCCGGAGATCTCCATGACGTCCCTTCCTGTCGTACGTGGCCTCCCACGTGCGGTCTCGACGGTCGTTTGCCCCTGACCGCCGCGAACACGCATGCGATGTGACGGGGCGTGAGGCCACGCGCTGCGCGGCCACGCGACATCGAACCGCCCGCCGAAGCCCGCCCCGCCTCGCGATGCGATCCAGAGGCACGCGGCCGGGCGGGCCCGGACGCTAGACGGCCACGGTCTCCGCGGTGATGAGGTCCAGCAGGCCGGGCATCCCCTTGGCGGTGAACGCGTTTCGCTGCCGCTCGGCCGGGGTGCCCTCGGCCAGCAGACGGTGGACCAGCGCCATGACCTGGCGGGTGTCGCCCGCCGAGTCCAGTGCCGGCGTCAGATGGTCGACGAGGCCCGACACGACCTCACCGGCCGGCCGCCGGCGGCCATCGGGATCCACCAGATCACCGGTCAGTCCGTACCGGGCCGCATGCCAGGTGGCGGCGTGCACCAATTCCTGCGGCCTGCTCTCGAACGGGACCGAGGCCGCGTGCTCGCGCAGCGCCGTCGCCACCAGAGCGCGGACCAGGCCCGCGAAGAGCGCGGCCTCGTCCGTGCGCAACTGCACGTCGAGCGCCCGCACTTCGACGGTGGGATAGCGGTCGGACAGCCTCGCCTGCCAGTACACCTGGCCGCGGTCCAGCACCGTACCGGATTCGACCAGCGTACGGATCCGGGTGTCGTAGTCCGCGGGGCCCGCGAACACCGGCGGCGGGCCGCTCACCGGCCAGCGGTCGAAGACAATCGTGCGCCAGCTCGCGAAGCCGGTGTCCTCACCCTGCCACACCGGTGAATTGCCCGCCATCGCCACCAGCACGGGCAGCCAGGGCCGGATCCGGTTCAGCACCGCGACACCGGTGGGACGGTCGGGCACACCGACGTGTACGTGCATGCCGTTGATCAACTGCTCGTCGGCCAGCCGGGCGGCCCGCGATCTGGTGGCACCCGCCCGTTCCGCCCGCGCCACCGGTACCGGCTCGGTCGCCGCGAGCGGCGCCGCCCCCACGGCGGCGAGCCGGCAGCCGGACTCCTCAGCGGCGATGCTCACCGCGTGCCGCAGCCGCAGCAGGTGTCCGGCGACCTCGTCCAGATCGGAACAGACCGGTGTCGCCACCTCGATCTGTGCCTGGAGCAGCTCCTCCTGCACCTCGCGGCTCTCCGCGGCGGGCTGCAGACCCGCCGCGGCCCGTACGTCGTCCACCCGCGGCACGGGCAGACCTGTCTCCGGATCGAGGAGAAAGAACTCCTCTTCCACACCGAGCGTGACCATGACCGTCGGCTGCCCGGTCGGCCGGACCTGAAGCGTGTTGCCGGGAGACGGCCGCCCGGTGGGGAGAGGAAAGGTGCGCGCGTTCGAAAAGGCTGCCGTGATGGCGCGCCGAGGGGGCAGACGTGCCGACAGGCCAACCCCTGGAGGACATCATGCCCATGACGTTCCGTAAGTCGTTCCACATCTTTCCCGGCGTCCGCCTCAACGTGAACCGGAAGTCCCTGTCGATCACGCTCGGTCGCAAGGGTGCGCACCGTACGTGGTCGACGACAGGTCGCCGCACCACGTCCGCCGATCTGCCCGGCCCCTTCGGGTACCGGCACACCGACCGGAGCAGCTGAACCGGCGGGGGTGGGCGGCCCGACCCATGGTCCGGCGGCCCACCCCCGATGACGGAGACGTCGGCAAAGGCGACGTCGGTGAGAGCGCCGCTCAGGCGCCGACGCGCAGCCGGTCGCGTACGGACTCCGCCGCGTTCTCCGTCACGGCCGCCGCCCGGTGCGCGTGGTCCGCGACCGAGGCGGTGGCGTGCAGGGTGCCGCTCCGGGTGCGGTAGGCCAGCGACGGCTTGCCGTGCGTGTCGGCAGCCGCGATCAGCAGCCCGCCGAGCATCGACAGATTCTTGAAGAAGTGGATCCGCTGCCGGGCCCGCTCGGCCGGATCCTCCACCGTCCAGTACGGGTGCGCCGCGAGCGTGGTCGGCACGAGTGTGCCCGCCAGCAGGAGCGCGGCCGGCCGCGGCGCCCGGCCGAGCGCGAGCAGGACACCGGCGCCCACCTGCACGGCGCCGTTGATCCTGACGAGCTGCTCGGGATCCTTCGGGAGCCCCTTGATCCGTTCGGCGATGGGCGTCGCCACGGGCGCCGCCGTGTCCGCCACCGCGGCGGGATCCCGCAGCGTGGACCAGCCCCCGCTGAGGAACATCGAGGCGAGCATCGGCCGGGCGATTCTTCTGAGGAGTGCCATGCTCTGCGGATTCCCGTCCCGGCCGGAGCCATGCCCGACCGGTGCACCGCTACCGCCGAACGGTGCCGCTGAACGGCCGAGCGGGCGGGTCCGGGCCCCGCAGGTCTGTGAGCTGCGTGCCGGGGCAGACGGACACACGAGGTGGTGCGGACGGTGACCCCGGACGGAGAGCGCCACTGCCGGCCGCGGCCCGCCACTGGGAGAGATGAGACACCATGCCCGACTCCTGCCGCCGTACGGTGACGGCGACCATGCTGCTCCCCGGCGGCCGCCGACTGCGCCTGCCCGCCCTGATGGTCTACGACCCCAAGGACTGCCTGGCCGTGCGGGTCACCTTCGGTCTCGGCCGCCCCGACGCGGCCACCTGGGTGTTCGCCTGGGAACTGCTCTCGCGCGGACTGACCGGCGCCGCCGGTATCGGCGACGTCCGGGTCGCGCCCGTGGCGGGCACCGACGCGCGGCTGCTGCTGCGGCTCGGCCGGCCGGGCGACATCGCGGAGCTCGAACTGGACGCCGCGGACGTCCTCGCGTTCGTCGCCGTGGCCAGAGAACACGCTCCGCGCGACAACCGGGAGATCCGGGACGCGCTGGCCGGCGAGCTGTCCCGGATCAGGCAGCGCGCCTGACCCGCGGACCGCGGCGCCGCACAGCGGACGGATGCCGTCTCAGGTCTGGCGCACCGGCTCGTACGTCTCCGCCGTCAGCCCGAACGTCCAGGCGACGCCCTCCTTCGCCGTCCTGGTCGCGGGCGGCACCCGCAGCCAGTACGTACGGCTCGTGCCGTCGGGCTCCGGGGTCGAATTGACCACCTCCACCATCACCACGTCCTCGTCGCCGTCGAGCGCGATCCGCCACAGCACACCCGTCTCGTCCCGGTGCACGGGCACGGCACCGGACTCGTCGAGATAGCGGTCGTAGCCGTAGTGCTCCAGCATGACGCGGCGCAGCTCCGCGTTCTCCTCGGCGCGTATCCGCTCCGGGGTGAGCGCGGTCAGTTCGCGCAGGAAGTCGGCAGGGACGGGCATGCCGCGCCAGGCGTACAGCGCGAAGCCGTCGGGGAAGGCCAGCGCGGGACCGTCCGCCCGGTCCAGGCGGCCCGCCTCGTCCCGGTACAGCTCGGCCGGGCGCTCGCAGACGATCGCCACCCGCTCGTACGGCCACCACCAGCCGGCCGAACGCGCCACCGCGGCAAGCCCGTCGAGCGGTGTGCCCGGCTCGGTGTCGAACGCGCACAGCCAGGCCGCCTCGTGCTGACCGAGCACCGCGTCGAGCAGCAGCAGCCGCAGCTCGGACTCCTCCTTGCGGCCGGGCGCCAACTCCTCGACGACGCCCGTGCGGATCCTGGCCGCGAGCGCCTGCGCGCCGTCCCACAGCCGGGCGCCCGTCGCGCTCCACCGCTCGCCCCAGCCGGCGGGGCCGAGTTCGGTGTGCAGCCGGGACCGCTCGTCGGCCCACGGACGGCCGCGTATCGCGTCCCGCACACTGCGGCCCCGGCCCCACGGCCCCTGGAGCGCCGCCTCGGCGCGCAGCATCGCCACCGCCGCCCGCGGCGAGCCCGCCCAGTGGATCCGCAACGGCTCCGCGAGGCCCGCCCTGCGATACGCCAGCCGCACGCCCGCCTCGGCCGCCGCCCGGTCCGCCGGACCGGTCGCCACGGCCGCCTGCCTCCACTGCTCGACGGTCGTCATGCCGTCCCCTCCCATGAAATCCGCTCCTCGCTCCGTCTGCACCGCCGCATCGCCGACCGACCGTCAGTCGGCCACCACCCGGACCGAACCCGGCACGTACTCCCGCTGCCGCACCACCCGGTACCAGCCCTTCGGCAGCGATATCGCCGCGTGCTCCTCGTGCACCACCCGCCCGCCGTCCGGCAGATGCAGCAGCATCGGCGCGAAGGGCGTGGCCGGACTGAACAGCCGGCCAGGGCCCACGACGGCGTGCGCGTGCCCGGTCACCTCGCCGAGCGCGAGCACGAGCCTGCCGCGCGGGTCCCGCGGCTCCTGCGGCGCGTCGTCGATACGCGGCGGCAGTCGCGACTCCTCGGTCGGCGCGATCAGCACATCTCCCTGCCGGTACACGGCACTCCCTCCCCGCGGCGCTCCGTGCTCCGCGTCGACACCGACAGTAGGCGGGGGGTCCGACAACGCCCCCGAATCGGCCCGGCCGCAGGCGTTGTCACCCCGGCTTGGTAGAACTTGCTCACACATCGGCCGGGTGATCGGCGCGGCCGAACCCGTACGACCGTCGAACGTCGAGCGTCAGGAGCAGGCGGACATGACCATCGGGAACCATCTGCGGGAGCTGCACGGGCTTCCCGCCTTCGATTTCCCCCGGTCCGGCAGCAAGGACAAGAGTCCCGAACTGCCGGAAGCGGATGCCGTCGCCTGGCGGATCGCCGTCGACTCCTACGACAGCGACGAGAATTGGGAGGACGCCTTCGCCCGCTTCACGCAGGCCGTCGACCTCTCGCGGGTGCGCGCGATCATCGTCGGTTCGTGGAGCGACGCCTATGACAGCGGCCCCGAGCCGGTGATCGCCGCGATCGTCGCGGCCAAGGACCGGCTGCCCGCTCTACGGGCACTGTTCCTCGGCGACATCGTGATGGAGGAGTGCGAGATCTCCTGGATCAACCAGGGCGATGTCAGCCCGCTCCTGGACAACTTCCCGGAGCTGGAGTCGTTCGGTGTGCGCGGCGGCCAGGACCTGGTGTTCCCCGCCGTCACCCACGCGCGCCTGCGGTCCCTCACCGTCGAGACCGGCGGCATGCCCGCGCAGGCCGTCCGCGGCATCGCCGGCGGCGACTTCCCCGCCCTGGTCCACCTCGACCTGTGGCTCGGCACCTCCGAATACGGCGGGGACAGCGAGATCGGTGACCTCGCGCCGTTCCTCGCCGGCACCCGGCTGCCGAGCCTGCGCTCGCTGGCCCTGCGCAACAGCGAGATCCAGGACGAGATCGCCGCCGCCGTCGCCTCCGCACCCGTCGTGGCCCGGCTGGAGAGCCTCGACCTGTCGATGGGCGTACTGACCGACGAGGGCGCCACCGCGCTGCTCGCCGGCCAGCCGCTCACCCACCTGGCCTCCCTCGACCTGCACCACAACTACCTGACGGAGCCCGTCAGGGAGCGGCTGAAGGAAGCGCTGGAGCCGGCGGGCGTCCGGCTGGACCTCGACCGGGACGACGCGGACGAGGAAACCGATGACGACGACGAGGACGCCACCGTCTGGCGGTTCGTCGCCGTCGGCGAGTAACCGCGGCCGAAAGAGCGGGCGGCCGGGGCCGGCCGGGGGAGAGGGGATGGGGACGTGAGGGACGAACTGCGACTGGCGGTCGTCGGGAATCCGGACAACCGGCGGGTGGGCCTGTTCACCCGGGCCGCGGTCACCGCCGGACTGCCCGCGCCCCGCGTCGTGCCCTGGCGGGACGTGCTGCGCGACGGCGGTGCGGCCTTCGCCCCCGACGAGGTCGTACGGCTGGACTCGCCCGGGGAGGACGCCGAGGTCGACCGCGCACTGCGGGACGTCGACGATCCCACCCGGGTCGAGGGCAGCGCCCGCTGGTACGCCCGCTTCACCGCCGCCGTCCGCACGCTGGAGGGCGGGCGGCGGCTGGACGACCCGGACGAACTGGCGGTGCTGTTCGACAAGCGGCGCTGCCACGCGGCGCTGGCCGCCGCGGACGTGCCCGTCCCCGCCTCGCCGACCTCGGGCCCGGACGCGCCCGCCGTGCGCGGCTGGGCCGATGTGCGGGACCTGATGCGCGATCACGCCATGCCACGTGCCTTCGTCAAGCTCGCGCACGGCTCCTCGGCGTCCGGAGTGCTCGCCGTCGAGACCGCGGGCGGCGGGCGCGTCCAGGCGACCACCTCCGTCGAATCCTGCGACGGGAAGCTGCACAATTCGCTGCGGGTGCGCCGGGTCACCCGCGAACAGGAGATCGCGGCGCTGGTGGACGCGCTCGCCCCGGACGGTCTGCACATCGAGCGCTGGCTGCCCAAGGCGTCGCTGCACGGCCGCGTCGCCGACCTGCGCGTCGTCGTCATCGACGGCCGCGCCACACACGCCGTGGTCCGCACCAGCAGGTCGCCGCTCACCAATCTCCACCTCGGCGGCGCGCGCGGCGACCTCGGCGCCGCCATCGAGGCGGCGGGCCTGCGCTGGCAGCAGGCGCTGGAGACCGCTGAGCGGGCCGCCGCCTGCTTCCCGCGCACCCTGTGCGTCGGTGTCGACGTACTCCCCGCCATCGGCTGGCGGCGGTTCGCGGTCGGCGAGGTCAACGCCTTCGGCGACCTGCTGCCGCGTCTGACCGGCTTGCCCGGCAGCGGCGCCGAGGGCCTGGACACCTACGCCGCACAGATCGCCGCCGTGCGCGCCCGAACCCCGGAGACCGACCATGCCGCCCTCTGACGCCGCCGCGGCGCAGGCTCCGCCCGCGACCGGACCGGCGGGCGGCGCGCCGCCCAAGGCCCTGGAGCCGCCGGAGATCCCCAGGACGCCGAAGACACCGGAGGTCCCCAAGGCCCCCGAAACCACCAAGACCCCCGAGACCACCAAGACAACCGAGACGCCGGAGATCCCGGACATGAACGAGGTCGTCGGCCGCGACGACATCCTGCTGATCACCCTCGACACACTGCGCCACGACGTGGCCGCGGAACTGGCGGCGGCGGGCCGGATCCCGAATCTGGCCCGCCATCTGCCCGGCGGCCGGTGGGAGGAACGGCACGCGCCCGGCAGCTTCACCTACGCCTCCCACCAGGCGATCTTCGCCGGATTCCTGCCCACCCCGGCCGCGCCGGGACCGCATCCACGGCTGTTCGCGGCCCGCTTCGCCGGCAGCGAGACCACCGAGCCCCGCACCTTTGTCTTCGACACCCCCGACCTGGTGTCGGGCCTCGCGGCGGCCGGCTACCGCACCGTCTGCATCGGCGGCGTCGGCTTCTTCAACAAGCGCGGCGCGCTCGGCGACGTCCTGCCCGGACTGTTCCAGGAGAGCCACTGGGAGCCGGAATTCGGCGTCGCCTCACCGACCTCCTTCGAGGCGCAGGTCGAGCGAGCGGAACAGGTCGTCGCCCGACTGCCCGCCGGGCAACGCCTCTTCCTGTTCGTCAACGCCTCCGCGCTGCACCAGCCCAACTGGTTCCACACCCCGGGCGCCACCCGCGCGGCCGGTGACACCCGGGCCACGCACGCGGCGGCACTCGAATACATCGACCGGCACATCGGCCGGCTGCTGCACGCCGCGTCCGCCCGCCGCCGCTGCTTCACCATCGTCTGCTCCGACCACGGCACCACCTATGGGGACGACGGCTACACAGGTCACCGCCTCGGTCACGAGGCGGTCTGGACGGTGCCCTACGCCCACTTCTTCCTGGAGCCGTCGCCATGAACGCCATGCCCACCGCCACCGCCGCTACGACAGGAGCCGTCGCCATCCCGACGGCCGCGCCCCGGCCCACCACACCGGCACCCGACCCCGGCAGCCCGTACCAGAGCTACGTCTACGCGTATCCGCACAAGACCGCCTACCGCCCGCTGCCCGACCGTCCCGCCCTGCGCGACCTGTGGCGGACGGAGCCCAAGGACGCGCTCTCGCTCTATCTGCACATCCCCTTCTGCGAGGTGCGCTGCGGCTTCTGCAATCTCTTCACCCGGATCGGTGCCCCCGGCGAGCTGACCACCCGTTACCTGGACGCGCTCGACCGGCAGGCCACCGCGGTGCGCGACGCGCTCGGCGACGACGGGCCGATACGCTTCGCCACCGCGGCCTTCGGCGGCGGCACCCCCACCTTCCTCACCGCCGGTGAACTCGACCGGCTCTGCGACATCGCGGAGCGGCGGATGGGCGCCGACCTGCGGGCGATCCCGCTCTCGGTCGAGGCGTCACCCGCGACCGCCACCGCCGACCGGCTGGCCGTCCTCGCCAGCCGCGGCACCACCCGGCTCAGCCTGGGCGTGCAGAGCTTCGTGGACGAGGAGGCGAAAGCGGCCGTCCGGCCCCAGCGCCGCGCCGACGTCGAAGCGGCGCTCGCCCGTATCCGGGACGCGCGTATCCCGGTGCTCAACATCGACCTCATCTACGGCATCGACGGCCAGACCGCGGCCAGTTGGCGCACCTCGCTGGACGCCGCGCTGCGCTGGGAGCCCGAGGAGCTGTATCTCTACCCGCTCTACGTCCGGCCGAGGACCGGCCTCGAAGGCCGGACCGCGGTCGGCGACCCGGCCTGGGACGAGCAACGGCTGCGGCTGTACGGGCAGGGCCGCGACCACCTCCTGGCGCACGGCTACCGGCAGGTGTCGATGCGGATGTTCCGCCGCGCCGACGCGGCCCCCCAGGGGCCGGACGACCACGCCTGCCAGACCGACGGCATGATCGGCCTGGGCTGCGGCGCCCGCTCGTACACCGCGGCGCTGCACTACTCCTTCGACTACGCCGTCGACATGCGCGAGATCCGCGGCATCATTGACGAGTACACCGCCACCCGCGACTTCGGCCACGCCGTGATCGGCCGCCGGGTCGACGCCGACGAGGCGCGCCGCAGACACCTGCTCCAGTCGCTGCTCCAGGCCGACGGCATGCTCGTCGCCGACTACCGCGCGCGCTTCGGCGCCGACCCGCTCACCGACTTCGCCGCCGAGATCGACCGCTTCACCGCCCGCGGCTGGCTCGACGGACCGGCCCGTACGACCGGCCTGCTCAAGCTGTCGGCGGACGGACTCGCCCACTCCGACGCGCTCGGCCCCGAACTGTTCTCGCCGCAGGTGCGGGCCGCGATGGCCGCGTACGAGCCGAAGTGACCGGCGCCATGACCGTTGACATGACCGGCTACGGGACCGGCGGCGCGACCTGGACGAGACCGGGACGGGGCCGAGTGCGGCCGGGCGGTCCGAGGACCGGAGACAGGAGCACGGCATGGACCTGACGCTGCTCTACCGCGGCCCGCTCGCCTCCTGCGACTACGACTGCCCGTACTGCCCCTTCGCCAAGCGCCGCGACACCCCCGCCCAACTGCGCACCGACCGGGCCGCGCTCGGCCGCTTCGCCGACTGGGCGCGGCAGCAGTCCGGCGACCGGCTGTCCCTGCTGTTCACGCCGTGGGGCGAGGGCCTGGTCCGCTCCTGGTACCGCGACACCCTGGCCGCACTGTCGCACGAGCGGCACATCGAGCGGGTCGCGATCCAGACCAATCTGAGCTGCCGCACCGACTGGCTCGCGGACGCCGATCCGGACACCCTCGCCCTGTGGTGCACCTACCACCCAGGCCAGACGCCCTACGACCGCTTTCTCCGGAAGACACGTGAAGTCGCCGCGCACGGCGTCCGGTTCAGCGTCGGGGTGGTCGGCCTGCCCGAGCATCTCGAGGACGCCGGACGGCTGCGCGCCGCGCTGCCCGGCCATGTCTACCTGTGGGTGAACGCGGCGGAAGGCCACACGTACACCGACGCCGAGGCCGAGCAGTGGACGGCGCTCGACCCGCTCTTCGGCTACAGCCGCCACCCGCACCGCTCGGCCGGACTGCCCTGCCGCACCGGCGAATCGGTGATCTCGGTGGACGGCGACGGCACGGTCAGACGCTGCCACTTCGTCCGCGCGGAACTGGGCAATCTCTACGACGGCTCCTACCGGGCGGCGCTCGCGCCGCGCGGCTGCCCGCTGGCGGTCTGCGACTGCCACATCGGCTATGTGCACCTGGAGACGCTGCCGCTCTACGACGTCTTCGCGGGCGGCGTCCTGGAGCGGATCCCTGCCGCCGCGCCCGGGAATCCGGCGTCCGCACCGGACGGCGCGCGCGTGCTCGGCCTCGTCGCGGCGCCGCCCGGGCGGCACTGAGCCGCCGTTCCCCGTGCGGTACGCGGCACGGGGAACGGCGGCTCGGCCGCTCGCGTCCTGCCGGGGGACGTCAGCTCGGCAGGGTCCACTGCTGGTTGGTGCCGCCGCCGCAGGTCCAGATCTGCAGCCTGGTGCCGTTGGCGCTGCTGGGCCCGGTGGCGTCCAGGCACTTGCCCGACCCGGTGTTGACCAGGGTGCTGCCGCTGCGGGTCCACTTCTGGGCCGCGGACCCGTTGCAGTCGTAGAGCTGCACCTTGGTGCCGTTGGCGGTGCCGGCACCGGTCACGTCCATGCACTTGCCCAGTGCCTGGAGCGAGTTGTTGCTGCCGACGGTCCAGCTCTGCGCGTTGGTGCCGTTGCAGTCGTAGAGCTGGACGGCCGTGCCGTTGGCGCTGTTCGCGGCATTGATGTCCACGCACTTGTTCGCGTAGCCGGAGCGGATCGGCCCGGTCCCGCCACCGGTGGGCGGCGGGGTCGTGGAGCCGCCGACCCACGACGTGGCGGCCGACGAGCCGACCGAGTCGATCGTGGTGTTGTTCTCCACCGGGCTCGGCACCTTGCCCGGGAAGACGATGAAGGTCACCGGACCCTCGGTGCCTCCCGTGGCGGGGTTCGGGTCGATGCCGAGCGCCGTGGCGGTCGCGTAGGACGCCTCGCCGATGATGTCGTCGGGACCTTCGTCGGCGAAGACGGCGTAGACGACCTTGTTGTTGTAGATCACGGCGGCGACGCTGCCCGGAGAGATGCCCGCGTTCTGGTAGTTGAAGCGCGAGCTGGGCAGCGGGATCACGTAGTAGTGCGTGACGTCCGCGGTGAAGAACTGGCCCGTCGAGGTCTGGAACGACGTCTCGTTGAAGTACGACGGGTCGGTGGAGTTGTTGCAGCGGGACGTGGTGATCCCGTCGCAGTCGATGTCCATGTCGGACGTCCACACATAGGCCGATCCGCTCTTGCAGATCGACACGGTCGCGGGACCGCCCTCGTCGGTGGCGTAGTTGCCGTTCGACGCGGGCGTACAGGACTGGGCCTTGGACAGCAGCTGACTCGCCGTCGGCCCCGCCGCGGCGGCCGTGCTCGCGGCCGAGGAGACCGGCGCGGTGAGCGTGGCGGCGGCGGTGACCGTGACCGTTGCGACCCCAAGTGCGGCCAGGGCTAGGCGTAACCGTTTCACAGGCGTACCTTCCGGAGCAGCAGTAGTGGTCTGATAGGTAACCTTACTGACAGATGCATGTCAATGAGTCGGCGAAGCCCGTCCAGAAACCGCTTTCTGCGCGCGGGCCGGCCGGGCGACCGGCCGCGAGTCAGTGGCGGTCGGGCGGTTGATCAGTGGCCGGGCGGGAAGATCTGGACCTCGTTGATCCGGCCGTAGCCCGGCTGCCGGTCGGGCCCGCTCCCGGTCAGCACCCGCACCCGCTCGCAGTGCGCCGGGGCGAAGGTGTGCACGCGATAGGCGGAGGTGTTGCCGGTGACGACGGCGAGATCCGCCCACGCCCGGCCGTCCCAGCGCTGCACGCGGTAGTCGCGCAGTTCGTAGCCGCTCGTCGTGTAGAGATCGACCCGGCCGACCGTCCGCGGCCCGCGCAGCTCCAACTCCAGCCACTGCGGCAGCGCGCCGCCCTCCGCGTTGGTCCAGCTGTAGTCGCCGCCCAACTGCGTCGAGGTCCGGCCGTCGGCCGCCCGCTCCGGGGCGTAGCCGGGATACGTCGAGGACGCGGTGACCCGCGCGCCGCGTGCGAGGTTCGGCCCTGCCGGGCCCCGCGGCGGGCGCAACGGCAGATCGAGCCAGGCAAGACCCACGTCACGGCCCATGTGCGAGACGTCGGGCGCCGGCCGCCCGTCGTAGAAGACCGCCAGCCTGCGCCCCACCGGCACCACCGACGGCAGGCCCATGACGTACGGCGACCAGGCGCAGTTCGTCCGGTCCAGCACGACCGCCTTGTCCTGCGGGTCCCAGTGCTCGAGATCGCGGGTCCAGTACACCCACACCGCGTCGGTGTACTCGCCGAACGAGTCCAGCGCGATGTGGTCGGTGAACAGGAACCAGGTGTCGTTCGCGGGCTCGTAGTACAGCGAGGTGTTCTCGATCTGCTCGTCCAGCGGCACGATCGGCTCCGGGTCGATCCGCCAGGACCCGCCCAGGTCCTTGGTGCGCGCGATGCCGATGGTGCGCTGCGTGCCCGCCGCGTTCTGCGTCGAGGCGCTGAAGAACTGCAGATACTCGCCCCGGTGCCGGACGATCTGGCCGGGGCTCGCGGTGGTCGAGCAGTACGTGCCGGGCACCGGCCGGAAGGGCACCACGTCCGGCTGCTTCGTCCACGGCCCCGAAGGACCGCGGCCGTGCGCCTTGAGCGTCAGATACGGGAAGGCCGGGATGCGGTCCGGCGGCGGCGAGGTGTTCGGGGTGCCGAGGTAGAACATGTGCCAGTCGCCGGGCGCTGCCTCGTACGTGACGCCGTAGCTCGCGGAACCGCCGTCGTCCGAGCCGGGTGCGCCGAGTTGCAGCACCGGGCCCTTCTTGGCCCAGGTGCTGCCGTCGCGGCTGGTCGCCAGGCAGGCGAGCCAGCCGTCGTCGCCGGCACCGTCGTAGTTCATGTAGAGGGTGCCGCGGTCCCGGTAGACCCAGATGTCGCGCGCGCCGTAGATGTCGCAGCGGCCCGGGCCGTCACCGTGCCGCAGCACGGGGCCGGTGTCCCGCGCGTCCAGTCGCAGGGTCGCCACGGGGCGGCCGTCCAGATACGACGGCAGCCAGGGCACGTCCGCGGCGGCGGGCGCCCGGTCCGCCGCGAGCGCGTGCGGCGCGGCGCCGAGCGCGGCGGCGGCTCCCGCGCCGGCCGCCGAGCCCAGGAAGCCGCGTCGGGACAGGCCGGAGGGTATGCGTTTCATGGCATCAGCCTTTCCTTCGATGGTCGTTCACCACAGCAGGTCGTTCACCACAGCAGATTGAGCAGGCCGAGCAGGTCGACCGAGGACGGGGTGGGGTGCGGCGAGCAGGTGCGGCATTCAACGGGGGACGGCGGACCCGGCAGGTCCGAAGAAGACGCCGCTGAGGACCGCGTTGTCACCCAGCACATGCGCGACGCGCACCCGCACCGACCGGTCGCAGTCGTAGACCAGCCAGGCGCCCCCGTGGAAGTCGTCGACCAACTGCTCCGGCGCCACCAGCTTCCGCGTCGCCAGGTCGAACACCTCGACGGCGAGCCGGCGCGCGGTGGAGTCCCAGTCCACGAAGTACAGCGCCATTTGGAAGGACGTGTTCGGCCGCACCGCGATGTCGACCGGCATCGTCATCCCGCCCGGGTTCGGCGTCGTGGTGTAGACACAGGCCGCGGCCCGCGCCCCGCCGTTGCTCCGGTCGGCCGCGAGCGCCCGCCGCTCGTCCGTGCCCGCCACCCACACCGCGTCCCGCGCGCCGCTCCAGCCGGTGCGCCACACCGAGACGGACTCGACGTAATCCGGCAGGTCGCTCCGGTCGTGGCCCATGCCGTCGTAGTTGAACAGCACCTGGCCGTCGCGGCCGTAGACGCCGCCCCAGTCGCCGGCGGTCTTCCGGTCCTGTCCGGCGAACCGCATCGGGTAGCGCATCGGCCCCGGCCGGTGCGCGGCGGGCCGCCGTCCCTGCTGGACGACGCTCAGCGTGTACGTGCCGGGCGCGATGTCGTCCAGGACGACGCTGTCGCCGTCCGCCGACGCGGCGCCGATCCCCGGCACCGGCCGGTACCTCCCGTCCCAGACGACCTTCCTGCCGACCCGCACCACGCGCACCTTGCGCCCGTCGGACGGGATGCCGAGCCGTCCGCGCGAGCCGGGCGGAATCCGCAGCGTGCCGCTGCCGGTCCGGATGTCGTACGACACCGACACATCGCCGTGCGGGGTGGGGACGCTGCCCGAGACCCAGCTCAGCGTGCGGCCGGGACGCGGGAAGACGTCCACGGTGTCGTAGCCGGGGGAGCGCGGGGTGATGCCGAGGACGTCGTGTGACAGCCAGGCGGTGACGCCGCCGCCCCAGGGGTGGGACAGGCTGGTCCAGCCGGACTGGCTGTTGGGCACCGGGTCGTTGGGCCCGAGGATCTTGTTCCAGTCCGGCCGGTACACCTCGAAGAACGTGGTCCCGCCGTAGTCGAGCTGGCCGCCCCAGTTGTCGCGCGCGGTGACGATCGCGTCGTCGGTACGGCCGAGCGCCGTCATCGCCTGCAGGATCGGATACTGGTTGAACGTCGAGAAGGACAGCCGGTTGAGCCGGTCGTCGAACTCGCCCGCGACCACACCCTGCCGCTCCCGCGGCCGTATCGAGCGGGCGTTGACCGCGTGCGCGCGGGCGTGCACGCCCAGCGGCCCGAACCAGTCGGGATCGGCGTGCAGTTCGGCGTCGTGCCGGTCGGCCGCCGCCCGGTAGGGACCGGCGACGTCGGAGCGCCCGATGCCGTCCATGGCGTCGGCGAATTCCCGGCACGCCTGCCGGTACATGCCGCGGTAGACGGCCGCCGTCTCCGGACGGTTGGGCGCCTCGAAGCCGGCGCCCAGGCGCTCGTCCCACCCGAAGAACGTGCTCTGCGGCGCCGCGTACAGCGTCTCGGCGTGATCGAGCTTGCCCCGCACGTTGTCGATGTAGGACCGCAGTGTGTCCGCGTCGCCGGTGTGCCGGTGGTACTCCAGCAGGCTCAGCACCCAGTAGAGCGAGTACGACTCGATGCCCTGGTTGTCGTCGGCGGTCCTGGCGAGATTGGCCTTCACGAAGTCGGTGTCGCCGAAGGCGACGAGCGCGGCGGCCTGGATCGGGTTGCAGTCGCCGGACCAGCCGTAGCGGTCGCCGCGGTCCATCAGGATCGCGCCCATGTAGTCGTGCTGGAACCCCACCCGGACCCCGTACGCCCCCGCGTACCAGATCCGGGTGAGCTGCGGGTCGCTGCACGCGAACCGGCCGTTGTAATTGGTGGGCTTGGCCTGGCAGACCGCGCGCACCGCGGTGATGTGCCACGGCTGGTCGAAGGTCCGCACATGGATCCAGCCGAAGCGCACGCCCTCGTACAGGTCGGGGTTGAGCTCCAGCCGGAAGGTGTCGCCGTAGCGCTGCGGGGCGAGCGTCTTGTCCGGGTGCGGGGGACCGGGGTTGACCTTGCCCGGCACGTTGTACTCGCTGATGCTCAGCTCCACCGTGCCGGAGAAATCCGGGCTGTCGAACTCCAGCCAGGCCGGGCTCTCCACGCCGAAGTCGACCCGGATCGAGCCGGTGCCCCGCACCGCCACATCGCAGCGCGCGGTGGTGACGGACGAGAGATTCCCGAAGGACTCCGGCGGATCGGCCACCACCGCGGCCGGCCGCAGCCGGTACACCTGGAGCCCGTCGTCGGCCTTCGGGTCCGGCCAGCGGTAGGCCACCAGCGGGTCCGGCGACTCCTTGACCCGCGGCCCGGTGAAGCCGCCGCCGTGCACCGGCGGGTACGGCTCGGCGATCGGCCAGGCGTCCGTGGCCGCCCGCACGGTGTCGGCCGGTCCCGCCGCCGCGGCCGCGGGACCGGTGCCCACGGCCAGCAGCGCCGTGCCCGCGGTCGCCCCGGCGGTCGCGCCGAGGAAGCCGCGTCTGGTGAGGCCGTGCCTTTCGTCGTTCTCCATGAACACTCCCGAGGTCGGTCCTGTTGAGCGTGGTGTGGGCGATTCGGAGACTTTTCGTGCCCTTTTCGTGGCTTTTGGTGCCGGGCTTTCGGGCACGCGTCGGGCGGGCCACGGCGCGCGGCGGCGTCCGGCCGGGGCGGGGCGAGGTGGGCGAGGGCGTGGTGAAGGGGCCGGCGGACGGGCCGCCGGGGGGGAGGGGCGGCGGTCAGTAGTCGACCAGCCGCTCGGCCGCGTCGGCGATCCGCTGCGCGTCCGGCAGCCAGGCGTCCTCCAGCGGACCCGAGTACGGCACCGGCGTCGGGTCGCAGGCGAGCAGCCGCGGCGGGGCGTCGAGGAGTTCGAAGTTCTCGGCCGCCGTCCGGGCGACCAGCGTCGCGCCCCAGCCGCCGTCCGGCGGACCCTCCTGGACGACCAGCAGCCGCGAGGTCTTCGCCAGGGACGCGCGGACCGTCTCCATGTCGAAGGGGACCAGGGTGCGCGGGTCGATGACCTCGGCCGAGATCCCGTGCGCGGTCAGCAGATCGGCGGCCTGCACGGCGCGGTGCCGCATCTGCTGGGTGGCGACCACCGTCACGTCGTCGCCCGCCCGGACCACGTCCGCGACCCCGATCGGGACGATGAAGGAGTCGTCGGGCTCCGCGGGGATCTCGCCCTTGAGCGCGAAGAGATTCTTGTGCTCGAAGACCAGCACCGGGTCGTTGTCCCGGATCGCCGACCGCAGCAGCCCGTACAGATCCTCCACCGTGCCCGGGACGACGATCTTCAGCCCCGGCACATTGAGGAACCAGTTCTCCGCCGCCTGGGAGTGCTGCGGGCCGAAGCCGGAACCGGCGCCGTTCGACATGCGGATCGTCACCGGCACCTTGGCCTGTCCGCCCGTGGTGTAGCGGTACTTGGCCAGGGTGTTGACGATCTGGTCGAAGCAGACCCCGGCGAAGTCGGCGAACATGATCTCCGCGACCGGGCGCAGCCCCATCAGCGCGGCGCCGACCGCGGTGCCGACGATGGCCTGCTCGGAGATCGGGGTGTCCCGCACTCGGTCGCCGAACCGGTCCTTGAGCCCCTCCGTGGCCTTGAAGGCGCCGCCGGCCACACCGACGTCCTCACCGAGGAAGACCACGGTGGGATCGGTGGCCAGCTCGTCCGCGAGCGCCCGCGCGATCACCTTGCGGTAGTTGATCCGCACCAGGCCCGGGGTCAGGGTGTCCGTGCTCATCGTGTCTCCCACACGTCGTCGAAGCGGCGGTCCGCCGCGGGTTCGTCCCAGGCCAGGGCGCGGTCGGCCGCCGCCCGTACCGTCTCCTGCGCCCGGTCGCGCACGGCGTCCAGCTCCGCCTCGGACACACCGAGTTCGCCCAGCCGCCGGGCGGCCACCAGCAGCGGGTCGCGGGCCAGCCACTCGTCCAGCTCGCCCGGCGGCCGGTAGGCGGCCGGGTCGGAGCGCGAGTGGCCCGACTGGCGGTACGTCATCGCCTCGATGAGCGTGGGCCCCCCTCCGGCCCGCGCCCGCTCGACGGCCTGCCGCGCCACCTCCAGCACCGCCTCGACATCGTTGCCGTCGACCCGGATGCCCGGCATGCCGTAGGTGTCCGCGCGCACGCGCAGATCGGTGTTGGCGGTCGTCGTGGCGATCGGCGAGTACTCGCCGTAGAGGTTGTTCTCCAGGACGAAGAGCACCGGCAGCTTCCACACCCCCGCCAGATTCATCGCCTCGTGGAAGGTGCCGATGTTGGCGGCGCCGTCACCGAAGAAGGTGGCGCTCACCGCCCCGGTGCCCAGCAGTTGCGCCGCCCACGCCGCGCCCGTACTGACCGGCAGATGGGCGCCGACGATCGCGAAGGAGCCGAGTGCCCCCACGCTCAGGTCCGTCAGGTGCATCGAGCCGCCCTTGCCGCCGCACAGGCCCTGCTCCTTGCCGAGGATCTCGGCGAAGGCACGGTCCAGCGGCGCGCCCTGCGCGAGTACGGTCGCGTGGCCGCGGTACGTGCAGGTCGTCGTGTCGCCCTCGCGCAGCGCCGAGGTGACGCCCACGGAGACCGCCTCCTGGCCCTGGCCCAGGTGCGTACTGCCGCGGACGAGGGAACGGCTGAACCAGTCCTTGGTGATGTCCTCGAAGAACCTGATCTCGTGCATCCGGCGCTGCATGTCGAGCAACTGCTCGCGGGTTGCGGCGTCGGTCGTTGCGGTGGTCACGGTCGCTCTCCCTGCGCTGGTGGTGCCGTTCGGGGCGGAGCGGCGCAACTGCGCCCTCCGGTGAAGCTGGTGGGCAGTGTGATGACGCCCGGCTCGGCGCCGCCGAAGCGGGCCAGCAGCAGCGCCGCGGCCTCGGCGCCCATCTCGTACGGATCACGGCCGATGGTGGCCAGCGTGGGGGTGAAGAACTTGGCCAGCGGTACGTCGTCGCAGGTGACCAGCGAGATGTCGTCGGGGATCCGCACCTGACGGGCGGCCAGTTCACCCAGCACCCCCACCAGGATCTGGTTGCCGCCCGCGATGATCGCGGTCGGCGGACGCCGGCCGTCGAGCAGCTCCCGGGTCGCCGCACCGCCGTGCACCTCGGTGAAGGCGCCGGGCCGCACCTGCGCGTGCACCTCGGGATGCGCCTCGACCGCCTCCTCCAGGGCGTTGATCCGCTCCCGGGTCGGCCGTACGTGCGGCGAACCCGCGATCAGCGCGATCCGCCGGTGGCCGAGGCCGACCAAGTGTTCCACCGCCTGCGTGATGCCCGCGGCGTGGTCGGACAGCACCGCGCTCTCCTCGGTCCGGGTGCGCAGATCCCGGTCGATGAGCACGCTCGGAGTGGGCGTCGCGCTGAGCGCCTCGATCGTCTGGTCGTTGGTCTCGTCCGACAGCGACAGCAGCAGGCCGTCCACCCGGCGCTGCTGGAGCAGCCGGATATGGGTGGCGTCGAGATTGGGCTGGTTGACCGAATTGGTCAGCAGCATCGCGTATCCGGCCGCGCGCAGCGCCACCTCGGCGCCCAGCGCGATCTGCGCCAGCAGCGGGTTGGAGATGTCGCCGACGACGAAGCCGATCGTCTGGGTCGCACCCTTGCGCAGCATCTGCGCCAGCATGTTGGGCTCGTAGCCCAGCTCCTCCACGGCCGCCATCACCCGGCTGCGCATCGCGGCGCTGACATCGGGGTGGCCGGACAGCACGCGGGAGACCGACGACATGGCCACACCGGCGCGGTCGGCGACCTGGCGCATGCCCGCCCGGTCGGCGATCGCGGCCGGCGGCCGGGACGGCGCGACGGGCGCGGCCGCGGGAGCGGGGGCCGCGGAGGCGGCGGGGGACGTCTTGGCGGCCTTGCGCCCGCGGCGGGTCGGCTCGGTACTCATCGGGCACCTGCCCCGGCGGTCGCGCGAGCGGCGGCCAGCAGCACGTCGCGCAGCAGCGCGGACTCGGCGACCGTGTCGACACGGTCGCAGTCCATCCACTCCTGCCAGACGTACTCCAGCGCCAGATAGCCGTCGTAGCCGGCGCCGAGCGCGGCGACCACCCGCGCCCAGTCGACGGTGTCCTCGGCGACGCGCGCCTGGAGCACACCGGGGCGGGCCGCCCGGCACTGCAGGTGCCTGGCGTGCGGGAGCAGCGGGTCGATGTCCTCCTGCGGGCTGCCGCCGTACACGAAGTGCCCGTAGTCGAGGGTGAGCATGAGACCCGGGACCGCCGCCAGCAGCCGGGCCGCCTTGTCCGGGGTGTCGATCAGCGAACCGGTGTGCGGCTCGACCGACAGCGCGAGGCCCACCGCGCCCGCCAGGTCGACCCGGCGGCGCAGCCCCTGCGCCGAACGCTCCAGGGCCTGCTCGAACGGCTCGTCGCCGAAGACCACACCGGGCAGCGTCGTCAGACCGGGCGCGCCGACCGCCCGCGCGAAGTCCACCGCGTCGGCGAAGAACTCCATCGCCAGCTCCCGCCGCCGCGCGTCGGGATTGTTCGGTGCCAGGCTCTCGAAATCGGCCGCCGGAATCGCGAAGACATCCGCCACCGCGAGCCCGCGGGACTCCACCCGCTCCCGGACCGCGCCCGCGGCCAGGCCGATCGAACCGTGGGCGGTCTCCGGGCGCACGTGCGAGCGGCCCGTCATGAAGCCGATGTCCACCGCCTCGCAGCCGAGCGCGCGGACGATGTCCAGTGCGCTGCCGTGGGGCAGCAGGGGCCAGGTGTAGTCAGCGCATGACAGGCGCATCGAGTGCTCTCCGCTCGGACTCTGACAGGGTCGGGACTCAGTACGGCTGATTCTTCCGGTACTTCCGGCCGCTCCCGCCCTCCGGTCGCACCGGCCGTGGGCGGCCCGGCCGCTCCGGCCGCCGACGGTGAGGCCGGCGCCGGGCGCGGCACGGGAATCGTGCCGGGAAGCGATCCTGAAAGCGGACCCGAATGCAGACCTGAAAACAGCACTGGAATCGTTTCTCGTACTGGAATCCGTTCCAGTACAGTGCCGGAGCATCCGGCCGAACGCAAGGCGTCGTCCGGATCGGGCCGAAAGGGAGGAGCCGCAGTGCAGCGCATCTGTTTTCTCATGACGGTGATCGAGGGCCGCGAAAAGGAGTACCAGCGGCGGCACGACGAGATCTGGCCGGAGCTGGTGGCCGCGCTGCGCGACGCGGGCGTACGCAATTACAGCCTCTTCCGCCGCGGCACCACGGTGATCGCCTACGCCGAGTGCGAGCCGGACGCGGCCACCGCCTTCGGCAAGGTCGGCGCCACCGAGGTCAACGCCCGCTGGTCCGCGTGGTTCCAGGACGTGCTGGCCGAGCACCTGGGCCCCGACGGCGGCCTGATCGAGGCCGCCGAGGTCTGGCACATGGACTGACCGTGCCCCGCGCCGCGCCCCGCGCCGTGCCGCGACCGCGCCCGACGCGGCCGCCGTACGGCGCGTCCGTGCGTGCGCGCCGCCCCTGCCCGCGGTCATGGCGCCTCCAACTCGTGTGCGGCCAGCGCCCGCACCTCCGCGTCCAGCCAGCGGCGCAGCGGCAGCCGGTCCAGGTGCGCCACCAGTTCCGTGGCGTCCCGGGCCCGCCAGACGCCGATGTTGGCGCGCTGCCCGGGCACCCGCCAGATCCGTACGATGACACCCTCCGCGATCAGTTCCCGCCCGGTACGCCGCTCCTCCTCCACGAGCGCGGCGAGGTCGGGCAGATCGCGGAGGGCGGTCCAGTCCTGGCGGATCGTCACCAGGAATTCCATGTCGTCGGCCTCCTCGTCCTGGCCGGTCAGTACGCCAGCCAGCCGCCGCTGACATTGAGCGTCGCGGCGGTGACGAACGAGGCGCGGGCCGAGGCGAGGAAGAGCACCGCCGAGGCCACCTCCTCGGGCGCGCCCACCCGGCCGAGCGGCGTCGCCGCGACGATCGCGTCCAACGCGCCGGGGGACAGGTCGGTGGTGAGCATCGGGGTGTCGATCGCGCCGGGTGCGACCGTGTTCACGGTGATCCCGGCAGGCCCGTACGTACGGGCCAGGCCGCGGCAGAGCGAGACCAGGCCGCCCTTGGTCGCCGCGTAGACGGCCGAGCCCCCGTAACCGCCGCTCCACCAGCCCTGCGAGGCCGCGGCGATCAGCCGGCCCCCGCCGCCCTGCCGGGTCATCAGCTCGCCGGCCGCGCGCAGCAGGAAGAACGCGGACTTGAGATTGACGTCGTGCTGGACGTCCCAGTCCTCCTCGGTCACCTCGCCGAGGTCGGCGCGGCGCCGCATCACCCCCGCCAGATGCGCGACCACGTCGAGCCCGCCGAGCCGCCCGGCCGCGGCGCCCACCAGATCAGCGCAGCCCGCCGGGTCGCGCAGATCGGCCTCGAGCGCCGCCGCCATTCCCTCGGGCGGCGGCCGGCCGGGCAGGTCCGCGGCGGCCACCCGGGCGCCCGCGGCGGCGAAGGCGGCGGCGGTCGCCGCGCCGATGCCGCCCGCCGCGCCCGTCACCAGCACGCGGGCGCCGCGCAGTCCGTCGTCCAGGGGTGAGGTCACTTGTCGATCCTGTGCTTGTCGATGTAGTCCCAGTCCAGTTCCCAGCCGAGACCCGGCCGGTCGGTCAGGACGATCTCGCCGTCGACCAGGTCGCCGCGGTTGGTCACCAGATTCCACCAGAACGGGTCGCGGCTGGGGTGGAAGCACTCGGCGAAGGTGCCGTGCGGGACGCTCGCCAGCAGATGAGTGCTGACCTGCGGCTCTTCGTGATGGCCCATCTGCACGTCATAGCTGGAGGCGATCGCCGCCACGCGGCGCCACGCCGTGGGGCCGCCGGACCACGAGGCGTCGAAGTTGCACACGTCCACGGAACCGGTCTCCATCAGATCGCGGCAGCCGCTCGCCGACAGCTCGCTCTGCCCGGCGCAGACGGGTATCCCGCCCAGGTAACGGACGTCGCGCAGCGAGCGCCGGTCGTTGTGCCACATCACCGGCTCCTCGAACCAGCGGATGTCCTGGTCCTCCAGGCGCCGCGCGAGATCGACGGCGTCCGGCACCGTGTAGCCCTGGTTGGCGTCGATGCACAGCACGAAGTCCGATCCCGCGGCGGCCCGGGCGGCCCGTACGCGCGCGGCGTCGACCTCCGGTGACCGGCCGCCGACCTTGAACTTCATCCCGGCCAGGCCCAGCACCTCGCGGTAGTAGGTGATCTCCTCCTCGATCGGGCCGAGCGGCTCGCCGTAGTAGCCGCCGATGGCCGTCATCGGCACCCGGGCGCGGGCGCCGCCCCACAGCCGCCACAGCGGCTGGCCGAGGAATTTGCCGGCCGCGTCCCAAACCGCGGTGTCCAGGCCCGCGAGCGCCACGAGACCGATCCGGCGGTCGCGCAGGATGTCGAAGGTGGCGGGATAGGCCGCCTGCCAGCACTTCTCCGTCTCCAGCACCTCCATGCCGACCACCCGCGGGGCGATCTCGTCGAGCAGTACGGAGCGGATCTCGTGGGCGGTCGCGTCCTCGTCGCCGACGTACGCCTCGCCGACGATGCCCTGGTCGGTGTGGACCCGGATCACCAGCGTCGCGCGGTGGGTCATGTGGTAGTAGCTGCCGCGGAAGTCGCCGATGAGCGGGGCGCGTACGGGTACGACGTCGATCCACTCGATCCGCGGTCCGGGGCCGTGGGTTCCCGGCGGGCGGGTCGGCGCTGTCGCCGGCGTCTCCGGGATCACTCCGGGGACGGCCCCGGCGACATTAGGTGCATCCGACATAGGGTCTCCTCAGGCTGGAATCGATGCCAGGCTTGCACTTCGCCGGGCGGCGGTCAACCACTTGTGTCCACTTGATCTCCCCATCCGCCCCATCAGGCTCTGACCTAGTAAAAGACTCGCGACCCGTTTGGATCAGAGCCTTGACGGTCGGTGCGGAACGGGGTTAGGAAGAGCTGGAATCCATTCCGGAGCGTCCATCATCGCTCGGTCCGGCGGGCATCGAGTCAGCCGAAAGGTAGTTCCCATGCGATCCAGAAGGCTTCTGATCACCGTGTTGGCCAGTGCGACCGCGATGGTGCTGCCCACCGCGTGCAGCACCGGCAAGGCCAGTACCGGCGGCGACAGCGCCTCCTCGCAGACGGTCCCGTCCGCGTCGAGCACCGCCTCGGTGGCCGCGCCGAGCGGCGAGAGCGACGCGGTCGCGTTCCAGCAGGCGGCGCCCGGCAGCGGCAAGGGACTGAAGATCGGGCTGATCACGCTCGACGACTCGGTGCCCTTCTCCAAGCTGGTCAGCGACAGCATCAAGAAGCAGGCCAAGCAGGCGGGCGCGACGCTCGTCTACTGCGACTCCAAGGGCGACGGCGCCACCGCCCTGGCCTGCGCCCGGAACTTCAAGGTCCAGGGCGTGAAGGGCTATCTCAACTTCCAGTCCGACGCGAAGTCGGCCGACGCGATCTGCGCCGCGGGCCCCTCGGTGCCGGTCATCGCGATCGACATCGCCCAGGGCTCGTGCCAGACGTCCTTCATGGGCGCCAACAACGAATTCGCCGGCAATCTCGCGGGCAAGGCGCTCGGCACCTACATGAAGCAGAAGTTCGACTGCAAGTACGACGCCTTCGTCTCGATGGAGGAGCCCGACGCCGGCGAGGTCAACACCGCCCGCATGGGCGGCTACCGCAAGGGCTTCGAGTCGGTGTGCGGCCCGGTCAAGAACCTCAAGACCGAGAACGCCTTCCGGATCGACCAGGCGCGCACCACCTTCGCCGACGTCCTGACCACGCTGCCCGGCGCGCACCGGATCGTCGTCGCCGCGATCAACGACGACGCGATCGAGGGCGCGCTCGCCGCCGCCAAGACCGCGGGCCGCGCCAAGGATCTGTTCGTCTCGGGCCAGGGCGCCGACCCGTCGTCCTGGTGCGACATCAAGTCCAACCAGCAGTGGGTCGGCGACACCGCCTACTTCCCCGAGCGCTACGGCGAGATCGGCGTCCCGTACCTGATCAAGGCGATCAAGGGCGAGACCGTCCCCGAGAAGCTGCTGGTGCCGCACCAGATCATCAACTCCGCGAACATCACCGACGTCTACCACCCGTCCTGCTGAACCGGAGCACCGCGATGACCCGCACGCCGGCCGCTTCCGGCCGCCCCCACCCTTCCCAGACGCCAGGCGCAGGCGCCGGTGAGACCGCCGGCGCTGCCGTCGCCACCGCAGGGCCCGCCGCCTTCACGCTGCGCGCCCGCGGCATCGTCAAGTCCTTCGGCGGCACCGAGGTCCTGCACGGCATCGACGTCGACATCCTCGGCGGCCGCGTGCTCGCCCTGCTCGGCGAGAACGGCGCGGGCAAGTCCACCTTCGTCCGTGTCGTGGCCGGCGCCCACGCGCCGGACGCCGGCACCCTCGGCTTCACCGGACCGGACGGCGCCGAGGAGTCGGTCACCGCGCTCGACCCGCTCGGTGCCCGCAGGCGGGGCATCCGGATGATCTTCCAGGAGCTGTCCGACGCGCCCGACCTGACCGTCGCCGAGAACATCGGCCTCGGCCACTGGCCGCGGCGGCGCGGCTTCGTGGACTGGCGGGCGCTGCGCCGCCGGGCCCGCGACGTACTGGACAGCATGGGCGTCGACCTCGATCTCGACGCGCCCGTCGGCACCCTGCGGATCGGCGAGCGCCAGATCGTCGAGATCGCCCGGGCGCTGTCGGACGACGCGACCTGCCTGGTGCTCGACGAACCCACCGCCGCGCTCTCCGCCGAGGAGGTCGAACGGCTCTTCCGGTTCGTCCGCCGACTGCGCGCCCAGGGCGTGGCGATCGTCTACATCACCCACCGGCTGGACGAGGTGGCCGCCATCGCCGACGACGTGGTCGTACTGCGCGACGGCGCCGTCTCCGCGGCCGGACCCGCCGCCGAATTCCACCGGTCGGAGCTGGTCACCGCCATGGTCGGCCGGGACATCGGCGTGGTGCGCCGCCCCGACGCGGCCGACACGGAACCGGGCGCCGCCGTGCTGGAATTCCGCGCCGCCGGATCGCCCCCGGCCTACGAGAACGTGGACCTGACCGTACGGGCCGGGGAGATCGTCTGCCTGTACGGCAAGGTCGGCAGCGGCACCGCCGACGTCGCCGACACCGTCTTCGGCCGCCGCAGGCCGGCCGCGGGCTCCGTGCACGTCTTCGGCAGGGAACCCGCGAAGGAACCCCGGCAGGCCATCGACCAGGGGGTCGGCTACCTCGCGGCCGATCGGCAGCGCGAGGGCGCCCTGATCACCCGGTCCATCGGCGAGAATCTCGCCGCCCCGTCCTGGCCGCGGCTCAGCCGCTTCGGCGCGATCGGCGCCGCGCGCGAGCAGGAGGCGTTCGAGCGCTGGAGTTCCACGCTCGACATCAAGGCCGTCGGCGGGGCGGACCAGCTGCTGGCCACGCTGTCCGGCGGCAATCAGCAGAAGGTGCTGCTCGCCCGCTGGCTGGAGCGTGGCTCGAAACTGCTCGTTCTGGTGGAGCCGACCCGCGGCGTCGATGTCGGTGCGCGCGCCGACATCTATACGGCGCTGCGTGCGATGGCCGCCCAGGGCGCGGCCGTGCTCGTCGCCACGAGCGACTACGAGGAGGTCGTCCAACTGGCCGACCGCGCCGTGGTGATGATCCGCGGCCGGGTGACCCGCGAACTGCAAGCCGACCAGATCACCACCGAGGCGCTGACGGACGCCGCGGGCGGATGAAGGACACCACCAGCTCCGAAGAGGGTTCCATGGCCAACGTCACCGGCAAGAAGCAGACCACCGACACGACTCCGACCGAGGGCACCGTGCCCGACACCACGCCGACCGACACCGCGCCCCCGGACACGGCGCCCGCCGACGCGACGCCCCCCGAAAAGGTGTCCGTCGACAAGACGCCGGCGGGCAGGACGTCCACCGACCCGGCCGCCGGCGGCACACCCGCCTCCAAGGGCGGCGACGCGCCGCCCACCGCCCGCAGGCGGGCCCGTTCCGCACCGGAACTGGCCGCCCTGCTGGTCGTGCTCGTCGCCCTGATCGCGTTCTTCTGGCTGAAGTCGCCGTACTTCATGACCAAGGACAACATCGTCAATGTGCTCACCGCGATCGCGGTGACCGGCATCATCGCCATCCCCGGCACCATGCTGCTCATCGCCGGACAGGTGGACCTGTCGGTCGGCAGCGGCGCCGCCTTCTGCGGCGTCATGATGGCCACCGTCTCGCAGAACCACGCACTGATCCTCGGCGTGCTGGTCGCCGTCGGCCTCGGCATCCTCATCGGCCTGGTCAACGGCCTGCTGGTGACCGTCCTCAGAGTGAACGCGCTGATCGCCACCCTCGGCATGCTCGCCGTCCTGCGCGGCCTGACCGAAGTACGGGCGCACGGCGCGACCGTCACCCTGGCCAACTTCTCCGGCCTCGGCACCGCCCGCCCGTTCCTCAACATCCCCGTACCAGGACTGCTGCTGCTCGGCATCGCGGTGCTCGCCGCCCTGGTGATGCGCTACACCGTCTTCGGCCGCTCGCTGTACGCGGCGGGTTCCAACCCGGTCGCGGCCCGGCTGGTCGGTGTCCGCGGCGGCAAGATGATCGTGGTGGCCTTCGTGCTCAGCGGCGTCGGGGTCGCGCTGTCCGGACTGATCCTGGACTCGCAGCTCTCGGCCGCCTCGCCCAACGCGGCGACCGGCCTCGAACTCAGCGTCGTGACCGCGATCGTGCTCGGCGGCGCGAGCCTGGCGGGCGGCCGCGGCACCATCCAGGGCACCATCGTCGGCCTGCTGATCATCGGCGTGCTCAACAACGGGCTGACCCTGCTCAATGTCTCCAGCTTCTACCAGCAGGTCGCCAGCGGCGCGCTCCTGATCATCGCCGTCAGCTTCGACCAGTTGCGGCTCAGGTTCTCCAAACTGTGATCAACTCGCGACAGCAGCGAAGGGTGAAGGGAACAACAAGGTGACACAACTGCGCCTGGGCCTGATCGGCGCCGGCTCCTGGGCACTGGCGGCCCATCTGCCGATCCTGGAGGCGGCCCGCGACGACGTCGAATTCGTCGGTGTGTGCCGGCACGGCGGGGACGCGCTCGGCCGGATCAAGGAACGCTACGGCTTCCGGGTCGCCAGCGAGGACTACCGGGACGTGCTGGCGGCCGGCGCCGACATCGTGGTGATCGCCAGCCCGACCGCCGACCACTACACGCACGCCATGGCGGCGCTGGAGGCGGGCGCGCACGTGCTGTGCGAGAAGCCGTTCACCATGACCGCCGCCCAGGCGTGGTCGCTGGTGGACACCGCCGAGCGCACCGGCCGCCATCTGCTGGTGTCCTTCGGCTGGAATTTCGCCCCGATGATCACCCGGACCCGGGACGCGCTGGCCGCCGAAGGCATCGGCACGGTGGAGCACCTGGCCATCACCATGTCCTCGCAGACCCGCGAACTGCTGGCCGACACCGGCGCGTACCCCGACGCCAGCCCCGACACCGCACCGGAACAGGCGACCTGGACCGACCCGCTGAAATCCGGCGGCGGCTACGGACAGGCACAGCTCTCGCACGCCCTCGCCCTGGCCCTCGGCCTCACCGGGGTGCGCGCCCGCGGCGCCTTCGCGCTGATGGCGGCGCCGCTGGGCGCCCGTGTGGAACTGCACGACGCGATCTGCCTCGCCCTGACCGACGGCGGCATCTGCAGCGTCGGCGGCGCCTCCGCGCACCTCGGCGTGGACGGCAACAAACACCATCTGGCGGTCGAGGCGGTCGGCTCCGGCGGACAGTTCACCGTCGACGTCTTCCGTGAACGCGTGTCGCTCTTCCGTACCGGGAGCGGCCAGCAGGACCTGCCCGTCACACCGGGCGAGGGCGCGTACGACGGCGGCCGCGCCGTCCGCAGGCTGATCGACCTCGCCCTCGGCAGGACCACCGACAATCCGGCACCGGGGGAGTTGGGGGCCCGTACCGTGGAAGCACTGGAACTCGCCTACCGCAGCGCCGCCAGCGGCCTGTTCGAGACCGTCTCATGAGGGCCGCGAGCATCGAGGCGATCCCGGTCGCCTACCCGGAGCCCAACGACAGCGACGGCGTCCGCCACCTGCTCTTCGTCCGGATCACCGCCGACGACGGCACGGTCGGCTGGGGCGAGGCCGTCACGATGTGGCCGGAGGCCACCACCGCGTGCGCCGCCCTCGTCGAAGGGCTCGCCCCACTCGTCGTCGGCCGCGACCCGATGGAGCACGCCGCGATCCACACCGCCCTGAAGGACCACACCTGGTGGTACGGCAACGGCGGCATCGCCTCCTTCGCGATCTCCGCACTGGACATCGCGCTGTGGGACCTGGCGGGCAAGGCCGCGGGGCTCAGCCTGCTCGATCTGCTCGGCGGCCCCGTCCACCAGGCGCTGCCCGCCCTGGTCAGCTGCCACGCGACCGTCGAGGATCTGGACGCGATGGCCGCGACGATGGCCGGCTGGGTGCGCGAGCACCGGGCGACGGGCATCAAGGTCGGCTTCGGCAAGCGCGGCACCGCCCGGCTCGGCGTCGACCACGACCGGGACGTCGCCTTCGTCGCCGCCCTGCGCCGCGAACTCGGCCCGGAACCCTCGATCATGATCGACCTCGGCGCGTCCGTCCGCTGGGACGTACGGACCGCGATCCGGCGCACCCGCGCCTTCGAGGAGCACGGCATCGACTGGATCGAGGAGCCGCTCGGCGCCGACGACCCCGAGGGCTACGCCGAACTGCGGGCCGCCGTCACCACGAAGATCGCCTACGGGGAACGCGAGTGGACCCCGCGCGGTGTCCAGCGGATCGTCGCGACCGGCACCGTCGACGTCGTCGGCGTCGACCCCGGACGCTGCGAGGGCATCACCGGCTGGCGCGCGGCAGCCGCCCACACCCACGCGGCGGGCCGGGAGATCAACGCGCACGCCTGGTCGAGCGCCGTCGTCACCGCCGCCAGCCTCGCCCTGTCCTTCGCGGCGCCGGGCTGCCGCCAGGTCGAGATCAAACCCCTGGTCAACCCCATGCAGCACGAGCTGACGCCCCGTCCCCTCCTCCCGCGCGACGGGCACTTCACCGCGCCGCGCGGCCCGGGACTCGGCGTCGAGATCCGCGAGGACGTCCTCGACCGCTACCGCCGCTGACCGCCGCCGGCCGGCGTTCACCACCCGCGCCGGCCGCCCGGCACCCGCGACGGCGACCCGCGCCGGGCGACCCTGCCCGGCACCCGCACCGACCCCACCTTCGCTGCAACACCCGATCGTAGGAGCAGCCATGGGCACCACCCCTGAACAGCCCCGGTCACCCTTCTCCCGCAGGGAGTTCGTCGCCATCGCCGTCGGCACCGGCGTGGCCGTCACCGGCCTGCCGCTCGTACCGGCGCAGGCCGCGAGCACCGCCGCCTCGGGCCCGCCGCGTCCCACCACGCTCACCGTCGAGTCCGCGGACGGCCCGCTGGGCATCGACGTGACCGCACCCCGCCTCGGCTGGCAGCTCGACGCCGGCGGGCGCCGGGGCCTGCGGCAGCGGTCGTACCGCGTCCTGGTCGCCAGTTCGACGGAGTCGCTCGCCCGTGACCGCGCCGATGTGTGGGACAGCGGACAGGTCACGTCCGCGGACTCCGTCGGCGTCGTCTACGCCGGGCCGCCGCTGCGCTCCAGGACCCGCTACGTGTGGAAGGTCCGGGTCTGGGACCAGGACGGCCGCGCCTCGCAGTGGAGCGCGCCGAGCCTGTGGGAGACCGGCCTGCTCTCGCCGGACGACTGGACGGGCCGGTGGATCGGCAACGCGACCTCACCCCTGCTGACCTTCGAGGGCGCCCACTGGATCTGGTACCCGGAAGGCGACCCCACCCAGAGCCTGCCCCCGATGGTGCGCTCCTTCCGGCTGCACTTCGACGTGCCCGCCGACCGGCACGTCACCCGTGCCCGGGTCGTGATGACCGCGGACGACAGCTTCGTGCTGTACGCCAACGGCCAGGAGGCGGGCGGCACCCCGGAGGGCGCGCTCTGGTACGACGGCCAGGTCATCGACGTGACCTCCGCGCTGACCACCGGCGGCAACACCCTCGCCGTCGCCGCCACCAACGCCCTGGACACCAACGGCAATCCGTCACCCGCGGGCCTGCTCGGCCGGCTGATCGTCGAATTCGACTCCGGCGACCCGCTGATCGTCCCGACCGGCGCGGCCTGGCGAGCCGCGCAGGACCAGCCGGCCGGCTGGCAGCAGCCCGGCTTCGACGACAGTGGCTGGCCCGCGGCCCGCGAGACCGCCGCCTACGGCTCGGGCCCGTGGGGCCACGGCGTCAGTCTCCCGCCCGCCCCGGCCCCGCTGCTCCGCCGCGACTTCACCGTCACCAAACCGGTCCGCCAGGCCCGCCTGTACGCGGCCGGTGTCGGCTACCACGAGCTGGAGATCAACGGCCGGAAGGTCGGCGACAGCGTGCTCGACCCCGCACCGACCGACTACGACAAGCGTGTCCTGTACGTCACCCACGACGTCACACAGCACCTGCGGCGCGGGCGCAACGCCATCGGCGCCGAACTCGGCCGCGGCTTCTTCGGCCTGCGCACCGTCACGGCATGGGACTGGACCAACGCCCCCTGGAACGGCGACCCCCGGCTGCGCCTGCAACTGGAGATCGGCTACGCCGACGGCACGCATGACATCGTTGCCACCGACGACGGCTGGCGGACCACGGACGGACCGACCCGCTCCGACTCGATCTACGCCGGCGAGACCTACGACGCCCGCCAGGCACAGCCCGGCTGGTCGAAGCCCGGCTTCGAGGACACCGCCTGGAGCGCGGCGACCGCGATGAGCGCGCCCGCGGGACGGCTGGTCGCACAGCCCCTCCAGCCGATCCGTATCAAGGAGACCTTCTCGCCGGTCGCCGTCACCGAACCCCAGCCGGGCGTCAGGGTCTTCGACCTCGGCCGCACCCTCGGCGGCTGGGCGGCGCTGCGCGTCTCGGGCCCGCGCGGCACCCGCGTCACGCTGAAGTACGCCCAGCAGCTCACCGCCGACGGCACCGTCGACCTGTCGCAGGGATACGTCTCGGGCGGCAGATTCCAGCAGGACGAATACGTGCTCTCCGGCGACGGCGTCGAGACCTGGCACGCGCGCTTCAGTCACAAGAGCTTCCGCTACGTCCAGGTCACCGGACTGCCCGGCGCCCCGCGCAAGGACACCCTGCGCGGCCAGGAAGTGCGCAGCGACCTGGCCACCACCGGCGGCTTCAGCTCCTCCAGCGACCTCTACGCGCGGATCCACGCCATGGTCGGCCGCAGTCTCGGCCACCACCTGCTCGGCATCCCCGCGGTCGACGTCATGTACGAGAAGATCGGCTGGACCGCCGACGCGCAGCTCAATGTGCCGTCGATGACGTTCAACTACGACACCCGGCGCTTCCTCGCCAAATGGCTCGACGACCTGGCCGACAGCCAGCTCGACTCGGGCACCATCCCGGTGATCGCGCCGACCGGCGGCTGGGGCGACGACTGGCAGGCCCCCGAGTGGAAGGCCGCCTACCCCATCGTGATGTGGGAGCTGTACCGCCGCTTCGGCGATCTGCGCGCACTGTCCGACCACTACGCCGGTGTGCTGCGCTACGTCGACTGGGAGTACGGCAACCGCGACGCCGAAGGACTGGCGACAAGCGGCCTCGGCGACTGGCTCTCGCCCGGCGGCTACACCCAGCCGCCGGAGGACACCCGGCTGACGGCGACCGCCTATCTGCACCGGGGCCTGAGCATCCTCGCCGACGCCGCCGGAATCCTCGGCAGGAGCGCCGACGCGGCCCGGCTCCAGAAGCAGGCCGACGGGCTGCGCGACCTGTTCAACACTACCTTCCTTGACCGCGACCGCGCCCTGTACCGGACCAGCAAGGACCCCGGCTACCGGCAGTGCTCCAACGCCATCGCGCTGGCCTTCGGTCTGGTCCCGGACGATCTGCGCTCCCGCGTCGCCGACAGCCTCGCCGCCGATGTGCACGCGCACGGCGACCACCTCAACACCGGCGCCGTCGGCACCGCCGTCCTGCTGCCCGTGCTGACCGCGACCGGCCACGCCGACGTGGCGCACGCCGCCGCGGGCCAGCGCACCTTTCCCAGCTGGGGCTTCTGGCTGGCCAACGGCGCCGACACGCTCTGGGAGACCTGGGAGCTGCAACAGGACGGCCAGGGCCGGCCGCCGTCGCACGACCACTATCTCTTCGGCTCCATCGACCAGTGGTTCTACGAGCAGGTCGGCGGCATCACTCCCGGCGCACCGGGCTACGAACGGATCACCGTCCAGCCGTCGGTGGCGGGACCGCTCGACCACGCCGCCGCATGGGTCGACACCGTCCGCGGCCGGGTCGCGGTCAGCTGGCGCAAGCACCCCAAGGGCCTGCTCACCCTCACCGTCGACGTGCCGGGGAACGCCACGGCCGACGTCCATGTGCCCGGCGCGGACGGGAGGGCGGTGCTGGAAGGCGGCCGACCCGCCGAGAAGGCGTCCGGTGTCCGGGCGCTCGGCGGCGGGGTCTACCGCGTCGGCTCAGGACACTACGAATTCAGCGTGCGGACCGCGTAGGACGTGCCGGTCCGGCTCGGGCTCGTACGCGAGCCCGAGCCGGACCCCATGGACGAGTGGGACGGGGCGGTGGGATCAGAGGGAGGCGAGGTCGAACGCGTCGGCCATCGCCCGGTAGCCGGCGCCATTGGGGTGCAGATGGTCACCGGAGTCGTACTGCGCGAGCATCGCCTGCGGGTTCGCCGGGTCGCGGACGGCGGCGTCGAAGTCGGCGACCGCGTCGAAGGCACCGCCGTTGTCCCTGATGAAGGCGTTGATCGTATCCCTGGCCGCCGCCCGCGCCGGGTTGGTGCAGCCGCAGCCCGCGGTCGGGGTGAGCGTCCCGACGACCACCCGCAGCCGGTAGGAGTGCGCGGTCGCGGCGATCTGCTTCAGACCGGCGATCACATCGGCCGCCGAACTGTCGGAGTTGACGTCATTGATGCCTTCGAGGACGACGACGGTGCGCACACCGCTCTGGCTCAGCACGTCGCGGTCGAGCCGGGCCGTCGCCCTCACCCCGGCCGTGCCGGTGTTCGGCAGGCCGTTGAAGGCGTCGGTGAGCACCCTGTTGCCGCTGATGCCCTCGTTGGCGACGGCCGGCGCCTTCGGCCCGTACCGTGCGTTCAGGCGCTGCGCCAGGTAGTTGGGCCAGCGCTGATTGCCGTTGACGGTCGAGGCGTAGCCGTCGGTGATCGAGTCGCCGAGCGCCACCACGGTGCTGTGCGAGGGGCCGGTGACATCGACACCGGACAGCACCGTCCAGAAGCCGAAGAGATTGTTCACCGGGAAGTCCGAGCCGTCGGCCGCGTCGTCCACGCCGCCGTCGTTGGTGGAGTACATGTCCTGAAGGCCCTGGCTGTGCATCGGCGCGAACTGCACCGTGCCCGGCAGGTACAGGCTCACCAGCAGGTCCCGGTCCGCGGGCACCGTGAACGGCAGCGGGTCGCTGTACGCCTGGCCGCCGGCCGGCATCGTCACCTGCTGCTTGCCGCCGAAGGTGAGCGTCACCGGCTTCGCCACCGGATCCGGCCCCGACGCCCGTACCGCGATGGTGGTGTGACCCACCGTCAGGGGACCCGGACCGTAGGCGTTGTCGAGCCTGACCCGTACGCGGTTGCCGCCGACGCTGGTGTGCTCGACCATCCGCAGTGTGCGGTCGGTCCACTGGTACGGCGCGAGGCCGTCGTCGATGGCCGTGGACCAACTGGCCGTCCAGCCGGACGACTTCGGCCGCAGGCCGAGCGAGAACACATGCAGCTCCGGGGCGGGGGAGCCACCCGTGGACGCGACGGTGGGCAGGGTGACGGCGGCCAGCCGCTTGCGGGTGTCGACCGGCACCGACACCGCGTAGAGCTTCACGTCCAGCGCGGTCGGCCCCGCCGGGGTGTTGCGGCGCGGGACACGGACGGCCATGGCGTCGCTCGGCCCGCTGTACCAGTCGGGCGCGGTCAGCGTGTAGCTCTGCGCGCTGCCGTCGGCGTAGTCGAGCGTGCCGGTGCCGCCGGCCGCCGCGGCCGTACCGGTCACCAGGAAGGTCAGGGCGGAGCCGGAGCCGCGCAGCCTGATGCGCTGGCCGTCGGCCACGACATTGTCCGGCGCGCCCGGCGCCGTGTGCGGGACGGTGAGCCGGGTGCCGACCAGGGTGACCGGGGCGCCCGGGCCCCAGCCCGCGGCGCTCAGGTCCTCGGCCACGAAACTGTTGCCCAGGCCGTCCAGGTCGGCCGAGCCGGGCGCGCCCGCGGCACTGATGCCGGCGTTGTCGTAGGCGGCGGCGAGGCTGCCGTATTCGGTGTGCCGCACCGGGCCGCCGCTCGCCGCGGCCGTCGCCGGTGGCGCCAGCGCGGTGACGAGCAATGCGGTCGCCAACACGATCCGTTTCATGTCGCACTCCTGACGGGTGATCGGTGGGGAGAGCGCGGGGGCCGCCGCCCGCCGGAGGCGGCCCCCTTGCCCGTGCGTCAGCCGACGGCCAGATCGAACACGTGCAGCCGGGTGCCGGCCTGATCGCCGCTGACCGTGCTCGGCAGCGTCACGTACGCGAGCGTCCTGCCCGCCGCGAGCGGCACCTGCGTCGCGTAGACGCTGACCGCGGTGTCCGGCGGATAGCCGCTGCCGGCCGGCCGGTTCCAGGTCGGTGCCGTCGCCACGACGTCGTTGCCGGGCAGCGGTGTGCTCGGCGTCCAGTTGGTCAGCGACAGCGTGAAGGGCTCGCTGCTGCCGTCGGTGTACGTGAGCGTCCCGGTGCCCGAACCGCTGCCGTTGTTGGCCGCGCCGAGCACCAGCAGCTGCGAGCCGGTGCCGCGCACCGCGATGTGCTGGCCCGCGGACACCACATTGTCCGGATCGCCGGGCGCCGCGTCCGGCCAGGTGAGAGCGGCGGGCCCGTGCGGCACCGGCTGCCCGGGGACGAGGCCGACGGTCGCGAGCGACTGGGCGGAGTAGCTGTAGCCGGACCCGTCGAAGTCGCCCTTGCCCGGCGCGGAGTCGTCGCTCACCCCGGTGTTGTCGAAGGCCGCGGCCACCGAACCGAACAGCAGCGGCAGATCGAGCCCGCCGCCCTGGAGCGGATAGCCGGTGCCGGCCGCGGTCACCGTGCCGGTCAGGCCGATCGACGAGGACTTCGCACCGTCCCCCACGGCGACCGTGAGCGCTCTGGTGACCGTCGACCGGGGCGGGATCACCACCGAGACCGTCGCGGGGGTGACGGTCACCGCGTCCGGCGCCCGCGTCGCCGCGTCCACCGTGACCTGCCGGTCGGTGGTGTTGCGCAGCGTCAGCGTGGCCGGGTAGCTGCTGCCGGTACGGGCCAGCTTCGCCGTCGAGGTGAGGGTCGCCGACACCAGCGGGCCCACGGTGACGCCGAGGCCGCCGGACAGGCGCCAGCCGCCGTTCGCGGTGGCCGTCGCCGTCAGCCGCCACAGCCGGTCCTGTGCCCCGGCGGGCGGCGTGACCCGCCAGGACGCCGTCAGCCGCTGGCCGGGCCTGACCGTGGCGAAGACCGTACGGCTCAGCGCCCGCGCCGTCCAGCCGTCCGGCAGATCGAGGCCGAGCCCGACCCGGCTGAGGGTCCGGCTGCCGCCGGCGGTGAGTGTCGTGGTGACGACATTTCCATGCGCGGGATCGAGCGTGGTGGGTGCGTGGGCCGTGACCGTCCGTGCGCCGGACGAGCGGCGCAGCGTATAACTGCCGGTCAGCGGCAGGTCCCGGGAGGAGTCGCCGACGTACATCCGGTAGGTTCCGTCATTGCTGCGCCAGGCGTGCGTGGCGTCGTCCCAGGTGCGCAGGTCCGCCGGGTCGACGGTGAAGGTCACGCGCTGCGACTTTCCGGGCGCGAGGGTGACCCGCTGGAATCCCTTGAGCTGCTTGGGCGGTTCGCCGGTGCTCGCCGGCTCGCCGACATAGAGCTGGGCGACCTCGGTGGCCGTCCGCCTGCCGGTGTTCTTCACGGTCGCCGACACCCGCACGGGACCGGTGGTGTCCGTACGCCCCGGCGTCACCGACAGCCCGCTGAAGGAGAAGGTCGAGTAGCTGAGGCCGTAGCCGAAGGGGAACAGCGGCTTGAGCTTGTGGGCGTCGTACCAGCGGTAGCCGACGTCGAGGCCCTCGCTGTAGTGGTAGTTCGTGGTGTTGGTCGACACATCGACATCCCCGGGGTAGCGGGAGGTGTCGGCGGTCGGCAGCTGGTCCATGCTCGCGGGCCAGGTCTGCGGCAGCTTGCCCGACGGATTGACGTCGCCGAACAGCACGGACGCCAGCGCGGCCCCGTTCTGCTGACCGCCGTACCAGGACTCCAGCACCCCGTCGACCGAACCGAGCCACGGCATGAGCACCGGGGCGCCGGTGTTGAGGACGACGACCGTGTGCGGATTGGCGGCGGCGACGGCCGCGATCAGGTCGTCCTGCGCGCCGGGCAGGGTGAGATTCTGCCGGTCGCCGTCCTCGCTCTCGTCGTCGTTGACGACCACGACGGCGACGCTGTCCTGCTTGGCGACGGCCGCCGCGGCGGCGATGGCGTCGGTGTCCGGGACCTGCCAGCCCAGTGTGATGCTGCCGTTGGAGGGCGGGCTGGTGGGCGTGCCCGCCACCGGGCCGCTCGGACCGTTGACGGGCTGGTAGTTCTCCACCGTGATCGGCGTCCGCACCCCGCCCTTGAGGTGGATCGCGGAGACGCCGGGACCGTACTGCGCCCAGTCCTGGAAGACCGGCTCACCGCCGAGCGTCATCCTGACCCCGCCGGTGTTGGCCATCGAGAAGGTGTAGGTGCCGGTGACCGGCGCCGTCAGATAGCCGCTCCAGCGCACCGAGAAACCGGCCGGATTGACGCCGGGGCCCGGCGCGGACGTGTAGTGGTCGTCGATCGCGGGCTCCACCCGGGTGAGCGCGGGCGTGCCGGACAGATCGAGATTGTTGTAGTAGCTCGCGGTGAGGCCCTGCTTCCCGTCGGCGGTGCTGAAGCGCGCCGAGGGGACGGTGGGCAGCTTGTCGGTGACGCCCGGCACCCGTACGCCGGTACGCGGCACCGCGCTCTGGCCGCCGCTGCCGTCCGCGGTGTACGCCGTCAGCTCCGCGATCGACCACCAGCTGCTCGCGGAACCGGTCTGCACGATCTTGAGGTAACGGGCCTGCCGTGCGGTGAAGGTCGCGGTGATCACCTGCCCGGTGCCGGTGCCCTCCGCCACCGGGTCGCCCCAGTCGGAGCCGTCGGCGGACAGATAGATCCGGTAACCGCGGGCGTAGTCCGTGCCGTTGCCCGCGTCCAGGGTGATCCGGTCGACCGGGTGCGAGCCGCCCATGTCGGCGGTGACCCACTGGCCGTCGGCCATCGGCGCGCCGCTGGACCAGCGGGTGGCGGTGTTGCCGTCGAACATGTTGCCCGGCTGGTCGGAGCCACTGGCCGAGGAGGACGCGGCGCCCGTCCAGCTGCCGACGGTGTCCACACGGACGGAGTCCCCGGCGCGCTGCGCGATCCCGTCGGCGACGGTGACCACGGAGGAACCGCCGACCGGGACGTGCGAGCTGCCGCCGCCCCCGGTGACCGGGGCCTCCTTCGCCGCCGCGCCGATCACCGCGATCGACGGTGTCCCGGCGGTGTCCAGCGGGAGCAGTCCGCCGTCGTTCTTCATCAGGACGGTGCCCTCGGCCGCGATGTCCCGTGCGGTGGCGACGTGTTCCGGGGTGGTCGCGGTGGCGCCGGGGGAGCCGGGTGCGGAGTCGAAGAGGCCGTAGGCGAACTCCTCGGTGAGCAGCCGGGCGACCTTGTCGTTGAGCACCGCCATGCTCACCTCGCCCGAGCGCACGGCGTCCGACAGCGGCTGCCCGAAGTTTCCTGGCGCGGGCATGTTGAGGTCGAGACCGGCGTTGGCGGCCCGGACGGTGCTGCGCGCGCCGTCCCAGTCGGTGACGACGAAGCCGTCGAATCCCCAGTCCTGCTTGGCCGTCGCGTTCAGCAGATACGCGTTCTCGTTGGCGTGCACCCCGTTGACCAGGCTGGTCGCGGCCATGATGGACGCCGCGCCGCCTTCCTGCACGGCCTGCTTGAACGCCGGGTAGTAGATCTCGTTGAGGGTGCGCTCGTCGACGATCGCGTTGCCGTTGTTGCGGTTCTGCTCGGTGTCGTTGGCCACCAGGTGCTTCAGGTCGGCCATCACCCCTTGCGACTGCACACCCTTGACGTACTGCGTGGCCATCGCGCCCGCGAGATACGGGTCCTCGCCCGCCATCTCGAACACCCGGCCACCGCGCGGGTCCCGCACCAGATTGGTGTCGGGCCCGAGGTCGACGCTCACCCCCTTGGTCTTCGCCTCGGCGCCCACGACCTGCCCGTACGAACGCTCCGCCGCCGGGTCCCAGCTCGCCGCGGCGGCCACCGGCGCGGGCATGGCGGTGGTCCCGCCCATCACCACACCCGCGCCGCCGTCGTTGAGATTGAGCGCCGGGACGCACAGCCGCGGGATCGGGGCCACGACGCCCGCGTAGCCGGGCAGTTGGCTGCCGTGCGTCATCGACAGCTTCTCGTCGGTCGTCATCCGGGCCAGCACCTGCGCGGCGCGCTGCCCCGGGGAGGCGTGCGAGCCGACCCAGGGGCAGTCGGACGCTCCGCCGACAGCGGGTCCCGCCGCGGCCGGGACCTGGCCGGTGACCACGGTGAGCAGCGTCGCCACCGCGAGGGCGCCGGCCGCTCCTGCCATCCGCCGCCGGGCCCGCGGCCGTCCTCGTCCGCCCGGCGATCCGCGGTACGGCCGACGGTCCTCCATGGGTTCCGGCACAGGTCGGTCCTCTCTTTCCGGCGGTCGGCGCGTGACACGAGCACGTCGAGACAAGCACGTCGCGATGTATAACGTTTCAATCACACCGCGCAGAACTTAGGGCCGCTCAAGGACGGGGTCAAGGGCTCGTGCATGCCTTTTCCTTGCCCGTGGGATTGAAACGGCATTGAAACGGTCGAACGATTCGGACCCCGACGGCGCACCTCTCATCGGCACCTTGCGACACGAGTCTTGACACTCCGTTCATGCCTCCGTAACGTCACTACGGAGCGTGATGAAACGTTTCAATGCTGTGCTTCACCTGATCTCCCCGGGATGCGTCGTGCCGATACGCCGAAGACTTGTCTCCCTCCTGGCCACGGGATCCGCCCTGGCCGCCCTCGTCCTGGTGCAGCCACTGGCCGGGCCCGCGAGCGCCACCACCGGCATCGGCGCGGGACGCCCCGCGGCCGCCCCGACCCACCTCACCACCGGCTCGCTCGCCGCACCGGTGGACGTCGACCCGGCGGGCACCGTCGGCTTCGGCTGGCAGTCCGGCGTCGCCCGCCAGACCGGCTACGAGATCCGGGTCACCGAGGGCGAACAGGGCCGCGGCCACACCGTCTGGGACAGCGCGAGGGTCGGCTCCGCCGCGGCCACGGCGATCCCGTACCGCGGCAGCACCCTGCGGCCCGCCGAGCGCTACTCCTGGACGGTGCGGATCTGGGACGAGCGCGGCCGGCCGACCGCCTGGTCGGCGCCCGCGGTCTTCGGCACGGCGCCCGGCACGACCTGGGGCACGAGCACGCCCATCTGGTCCGCGCCGCCCGCCGCCACCGCCTGGACCGACTACCGGCTCGACGTGAAGCTGACCGTCACCAGGACCGCGCTCGGCGTGCGCTTCCGCTCGCCCGACGCCCGCAACGGCTACATGTGGCAGTTCAGGGCCGCGGGCACCAGCAACGCCAACACCCTCGTCCCGCACATCGAGACGGCCGGCACTTTCCAGGCCGGCACGCCCGTACCGCTCAACACCACGCTGGCCGTGGGCAGTACGCACGACGTACGGATCGAGGCGGTCGGGCCGAAGCTCACCACGTACCTCGACGGCGTGGTCGTCGACAGCAGGACCGACACCACCTTCGCCGAGGGCGGCATCGGCTTCCGCACCGGCAGCACCGAGACCGGCACCGCTGACGACGTGACCGTCACCGGCCTGGCCGCGGCCGACAACGGAAAGACGCTCTACGCCAACGACTTCGGCGCCGCCGACGCGAGCTTCCCCTGCGGCACCGTCCAGAACGGGGCCCTGTCCGTCGGCACCAGCACCGACTGCCTCAGCACCAACACCAGCAACGACTGGGCCCTGCTGCGGCACGACTTCACGCTCGACACCACCAAGGACCACAAGGGACACAGCGCGCCCAAACAGGTCGCCTGGGCCTCGGTGTTCGCCACCGCCTCGTCCTTCGACGGCTCCAAGCAGTACGTCTACAAGCTGTATCTCGACGGGAAATTCATCGGCCTCGGCCCCACCGAGTCGCTGGACAAGGAGACCCCCTACGACGGCTTCGACGTCACCGCCGCGCTGCGCACCGGCGGCGGCCACGCGCTGTCGGCCGTCGCGTACACCGCCAAGGACCAGCGCTTCCAGGCATATCTGGTGATCCGCTACACCGACGGCAGCACACAGACCGTCGGCACCGGGCCGGACTGGACGTCCATGGCGGGTTCGTCGATCTGGCCCTCCACCAGGTCCAGCGGGACCAGCGTCTGGAATCTGCCGCAGGAGGACATCACGATGAGCCGCTACCCGGACGGCTTCGGCCGCCACGGGTACGACGACTCCGCGTGGACCGCCGCGGTCGCCAAGCCCGCCTTCGCCGACCTCGAACCGACGCCTGTCGCCAAGATCCAGGAGCAGCTCAGAAAGCCCGTCAAGATCACCGACAAGGGCAACGGCGACTATCTGGTCGACTTCGGCCAGACCTGGCAGGGCGGCGTCCACCTCACGCTGCCCGGCACGGCGGGCCACAAGGTCACCCTCCGCTACGGCGAGGAGCTGTCCGACCCGACGACCGTCCGCTACAGGCTGCGCGCGGGCAACGAGTACCAGGACGTCGTCACGCTGCGCGCCGGCACCCAGACCGTCGACACCTGGGGCATGCGGGTCTTCCGCTATCTCGACGTCCTCGACTCGCCCGTCCCGATCACCGCCGACAATCTCCAGGCCCTCGCGCTGGTCTACCCGTTCGACGAGAGCGGCGCCCAGCTCACCTCCTCCGACCAGGACCTGGTCGCGGTCTGGCAGCTCGCCAAGAACACGATCGAGACCACCAACCAGAACTTCTACGTCGACTCCTGGACCCGCGAGCGCGCCCCGTACGAAGCCGACAGCTACATCCACCAGTTGGCGAGCCTCTACCTCAGCGACGACCCCACGCTCGGGGTGTACTCGATGGACTACTTCGCCAACCACCGCACCTGGCCGCAGGAATGGCCGCTGTACGTGATCACCTCGGTCTACGACAACTGGCGGCAGACCGGCGCCACCGACCAAGTGAAGCGGATGTACGACGCGCTCGTGCCGAAGCTGCTCAGCAAGGACTACAACGCGGCACTCGGCACCATCGACCAGTCCGACGCCATCGTGGACTGGCCCCAGGGCAGCCGCGACGGCTATGTCTTCGCCGCGAAGAACACCATCCTGGGCGCGCTGTCGTACAGCAACTTCTCCCAGATGGCGGTGATGGCCACCGCGCTCGGCAAGAGCGCCGACGCCACGACCTTCAGCGGCATCGCCGACAAGCTCCGCGGCACCCTCAACGCGTCCTTCTACAACGCGGACAAGGGCGCCTACGACGACGGACTCGACGCCGCGATGAGGCCGACCGGCCACTTCGCCGTCCAGGCCAGCGCCTTCCCCGCCGCCTTCGGGGTGCCCGCGAGCAGGCAGCAGTACGACGCCGTCGCCTCGTACCTCACGGAACGCGGCATGGCGTGCAGCGTGTACTGCGCCGGTTTCCTGCTCCAGGGCCTGTACAACGCCGACCACGGCCAGGACGCGCTCGACCTGCTCACCTCGCACGCCACCAACAGCTGGATGCACATGATCGAGCTGGGCGCGGGCGCCACCGGCGAGGCGTGGGATCCGAGCGAGAAGAGCAACATGACCTGGTCGCACGCCTGGGCTGCCGCTCCCGCCTACGTCATCCCGCGCGACATGTACGGCATCGCGCCGGACAGCCCTGGCTACGACACCTTCACGGTCAGGCCGCAGCCCGGCGACCAGACGTACGGCTCGGTGACCACGCCCACCGTCAAGGGCACCGTGGGCGCCTCCTTCCACCGGGTCGGTGACCGCACCGACCTCGGGGTGTCCGTGCCCGGCAACTCCTCGGCCACCGTCAGCCTGCCCGTCACCGACGGATACCGGGGCACGACGGTGTACGTGGACGGCCGCCCGCAGGCCGCCACACGGCAGGACGGCGGCAGGCTCGCCGTACGCGTCGGCGTCGGCTGCCATGTGCTCAGCACCTCGGGCAGCCGGGACGTGATCACCGACCCGCTGCTGACCGGTGTCTGCGGCGGCGCGTACCGAGTGGGGGACGCCCCCACCGGCACCCTGGTCAGCACGGCGACCGCCGCCCGCCGCGGCACTCCGGTCCCGTTCACGCTCACCCTCGACCAGCAGGTCACCGGCCTGACCGCCGCCGACCTCAAGGTGTCGAACGGCACCGTCACAGGGTTCACCGGCGCCGGCATCGGCGCCGCGGGCACGACCTGGACGGTCACCGTCACACCCCGCGGCAACGGCGCGGTGACGGTACGCCTCCCGGCAGGCGCGGCATACGGCACCACCGGGCGTCCCAACCTGCCGGTCGGACCGCTGACCCTGCCGCCGGCCGGGCACGGACTGCGGGGCTGACCGGGCCACCGTCGCCTCGCGCGGCCGCATGGGGAAAACGCGAGGCGACGGCGGTGTGACAAGCTGCGGAACAGCGGTGCGCACCTCGGCGTCACCGCGGTCGGCGTCGGCCGGCGGTCGGGGCGGAGGCGTGGTGCGGTCGAGCGCGACTTTTGACGGCAGGTCCGCGTCCATCGCCGCGGCGCGACGGCAGGTCGCCTCCTTCCTCGGCGACGCGACCGCGCCGGGCATCGGGGCCGCGCCGGCCGACATCGTCGAGAGGGCGCAGCTCGTCGTCAGCGAGCTGGTGACCAACGCGGTGAAGTACGCCGGGGGACCGTGCGGTCTGGACCTCGCGCTGTCGGACGGCCGCATCGAAATCAGCGTGTGGGACACCTCGTCCCAGCCCGTGACGGCGATGGAGTACGACCCGGGCCGCATCGGCCGCCACGGTCTGGAGATCGTCGCCGCGCTCTGCGAGAGCGTCGAGGTGACGGCCATGGACACGGCCCCGGGCAAGCGGGTCACCGCACGTCTGGGTCTCGGCGTCAGGGACGGATGAGCCGGTCAGCGCCCTGTCGCGGGCCGTTGCCTGAGGGCAGGTCCGCCGGACCGGACACGTCGAACATCTGGGCGGATCGGACGGTATGCTGCCCCGGCGGCTGCCGCTGAATGTTGCCGTACGACAATGGTCCGTGGTGACTGCCCGGGTAACGTCTGGAGAGTGTGTTGTGGCTGCAGCAAGCGGTACTGAAAGCCTGGTGACTCTGCTCTCCCGCGCGGGGGAGGACCTGGCCGCGGGGTGGGTCGACCGTGTGTCGTCCTCGCTGGGCGGCCGGGTGAGCAAGGCAGAGGTCGAAAGTGAACTGCGTGAGCTGTACACGGCCCTGCTCGCCGCGCTGCGGCAGGAGAGCGTGGATGTGTACGGCGAGGCGTTCGGCGAACTGCGCGCTCTGCTGACCGAACTGTCCCGCAGCCGTGCCCGTCAGGGCTTCAGCCCCACCGAGACCGCCCTGAGCGTGTTCTCGCTCAAGCAGGCGCTCGAGCCCGTCCTCTCCGACGGGAACGAGGACGACGTGCGGGCCTATCTGCAACTGTCGTCGCTGCTCGACGGTCTCGGACTGTTCACCATCGAGGCGTACACGCGTACCCGTGAGGAACTCATCGCCGCGCAGGCCGAACAGCTCTTGGAGCTGTCCACCCCGGTGGTCAAGCTGTGGGACGGCGTGATCGGTGTGCCGCTGGTGGGCACGCTCGACTCCGCCCGGACCATGGTGGTGATGGAGAAGATGCTCCAGTCCCTGCTCGACACCGGCTCCGAGCAGGCCATCATCGACATCACCGGTGTGCCCGCGGTCGACACGGAAGTGGCGCAGCACCTGCTCAAGACCGTGGTGGCCGCGCGGCTGATGGGCGCGGAGTGCACGATCTCCGGTATCCGTCCGCAGATCGCCCAGACCATCGTCGCCCTGGGGATCGACTTCGGGGACATCGCGACGAAGGCGACGCTCGCCGACGCGCTGCGGCACGCCCTGCGGCGCGCGGGGACGACCCTGTCCACCACCAGCGGCACGGGCGTCGCCCGGTGAGCGAGCAGGTACCGATTCTGCAGATCGGACAGGTCCTCCTGGTCTCGATCCAGACCGACCTGGACGATCACGCCGTCATGCGGCTCCAGGACGAACTGGCGAGCCGCGTGGTGGAGTCCATGGCCGACGGCGTCGTCATCGACATCACCGCCGTGGAGATCGTGGACTCCTTCGTCGGCCGGATGCTGGCGACGATCGCCACGATCTCGCGGTTGCTGGACGCCGACACCGTCGTGGTCGGCATGCGCCCCGCGGTGGCGATCACCCTGGTCGAGCTGGGCCTGTCGCTCGGCGGGGTCACGACGGCGCTGACCCTCGACAAGGGGCTGCGCGTCCTGGAGCGCCGCCGACTCGAGGCCGCGGCGGGCGACGGCGACGCCGAACCCGGGGCCGTGGAGGCCGGGTTCCCACCCGGCGGGGCGATCGACTCATGACCGAACCGGCCGTGCTGAGCATCACCGGCAACAACGGCGTGGTGATGGCTCGCCAGACCGTTCGTTCCCTGGCCCAGGACTGCCGACTGTCCTTGGTGGAACAGACCAAGCTCGTCACGGCGGCAAGCGAACTGGCCCGTAACGCGCTCATCTACGGCGGCGGCGGAACGATGACCGCGTCGATCGTGGACGAGTTCGGCCGGCGCGGTGTGCGCGTCGTCTTCGCGGATCAGGGACCTGGCATCGCGGACGTCGATCTGGCCCTGACCGACGGGTGGACGTCGGGCAACGGCATGGGCCTCGGCCTTTCGGGCTCGCGCCGTCTGGTGGACGACTTCGTCCTGGACAGCGCGGTCGGCCGGGGAACGACGGTCACCATCACCAAGTGGGCGCGTTGAGTCCCGGCGCCCTGCCGCCGATCGTCGAGTACGAGGACGTGGCATGGTTCCGGGACGAGCCGCAGGGCGCCCGGGGCGCTGCGGCGGCACTTGGCCGGAGAATCGGCCTCGGGGATCGGCGAACGGCGGAACTCGTCCTGGCGGTCGCCGAGTTGGTGGCGAACATGCGGCGCCATTCCGTCGAGGCGTCGCTCGTACTGCGCGTCGTGCGCACCAAGGACGAAGCCGGTGTCGAGGTTCTGGTGACGGACGCGGGACCCGGGATCGCCGATGTGTCCGATGCCATGCGGGACGGCGTCTCGACGGGCGGGACGCTGGGCATCGGGCTCGGCGCGGTCCGACGACTGGCGGACACCTTCGACATCCATTCCCGGCCGGGCCTGGGAACCGTACAGCTGGCCCGTTTCTGGCCCGGGCCGCGCAAGGCTCCGCCCCTGGCGGGCGAACCCCTGGTCGGTGGTGTGACGCGCCCGATCAGCGGTGAGGAGATTTGCGGTGACGCGTGGTTGGCGCGCGTGGACCCCGGCGGCCGACAGGATGACGGCGACGGCGGGAGTGCGGGCGCGGCCACGGCGCCGACGGACCCCCCGCTGCCGGTTCCCGGCCCGGCCACGGCGGCGGCCGACTGGGGCACCCTGACCGGTGTGCGGCACGGTACCGGATCGCCGTCCCGGTACGGACGGACCGTACGGTCCGTCGGGACGCGATCGGTGACCATCGGCGACGGCCCCGCGCTCCTGGTGATGCTCTGCGACGGCCTGGGACACGGACCGATGGCCGCGCTCGCCGGACAGTCCGCGGCACAGGAATTCCGTGCGGGCTCCGCGCGTACTTCCGAACAGATCGTGCGGGAGCTGCACCGCGCACTGCGCGGTACGCGGGGCGCCGCGGTTGCGGTGGCGCGGATCGAACCGGAGAGCGGCCGCGTGCTGTTCTGCGGGATCGGCAATGTCACCGCCGCCCTGGTCACCCCGGACAGCCGGACCAACATGCTGTCGCACCCGGGAATCGTCGGCCACCAGATGCACCAGTTGCACACCTACGAGTACCTGCCGCAACCGGGCGCGGCGCTGATCATGCATTCCGACGGTCTGAGCGAGCGGTGGGTTCCGCGGGACGTCGCGGCCTTCTTCCCGCACTCGCCCAGCGTCATGGCCGCAGGTCTGCTGCGGCTCGCCGGAACGCGGCGCGACGACGCCGGTGTGGTGGTCGCCAGGGGAGCGTGGTGACGGGGATGGAACACCTCGGTCCGAGCACGGTCCTCTTCACGGAACACGATGTGTTCGCGCTGCGCCGCAGGGCCAAGACTGCCGCGGGGGCGGTGGGACTCGACGAGAGCGACCAGGTACGGCTGGCGACGGCCGTGAGTGAACTGGGCCGGGACCTGCTGCGGGCCGAGTCCGCGCTCACGGCCACGTTCACGGTCGTCGAGGCCGAACGCGCGCGGCTTCGGGTCGAACTCGCGTGGCCGGACGGGCGAATGCCGAGCGAGGAGTCGCTGGCCCTGGCCGCCCGGATTCTTCCCGACCTGAGGTACGACCCGGGTGAGGTCGGTGGCGCGGTCGAGCTGCTCTGCGACGTGCCCGTACGCAAGAGCGTGAAGGAAGCGGCCCAGCAGGTACGGGAAGCGCTGGAGCCGGCCGTCTCGGCCACCGCCTTGGAAGACCTGCGGTCCCAGACCTGGGATCTGGCGGCAGCCCTGGAGGAATCCCGGGCGCAACGCGACGAGTTGGCACGGCTCAACGCCGAACTGACCGAGACCAACCAGGGTGTCATGGCGCTCTACGCGGAGCTCACGGCGGAACTGGAGGAGACCAACCGGGGCGTGGTGGCCTTGTACGGGGAGGAACATCAACTGGCGCTCACCCTCCAGCGGACGTTCCTGCCCGCCGCGCTGCCGAGTTTCCCCGACGGCCAATTGGCGGTGCGGTATCTCCCGGCCGCGGCGGAGACCGAGATCGGCGGCGACTTCTACGAAGCGGTGAACACACCGGCCGGTCTGCTGCTCGCGGTCGGCGACGTGGTCGGCCATTCGCTCCAGGCGGCCGTCGTCATGGGCGAACTGCGGCACGCGCTGCGGGCGTTCGCATCGGAAGGGCATCCCCCGCACGTCCTTCTCGAACGGCTCGACCATCTGATGCGGCTCCACCAGCCGGGCTGGACCGCGACGGTGTGCATCGTCCTTGTGGCGCCGGGCGGCGGTGCCGTGGAGGTCGCGAACGCCGGGCATCTCCCGCCGCTCCTGATGCCCCCCGGGAAGCGGGGCACGTATGTGCGGGAACACGGGCCGCTGTTGGGCCTCGGACTTCCTCAGCCACCTGCCAGCACTCATGCGGTCGTCCCCGGCAGCACCATCGTGCTCGTCACGGACGGACTGATAGAGACGCGGGACAAGGACATCGTCGCGCGCATGGAGGACCTGGCCACCGTCGCGGCCGACTTGGCGGCCGAGCCCGAAATCCTCTGCGACGGTCTGGTGCGGGCGTTCGGTGAGCAACAGGCCGATGACATGATCGTCTTCGTGACGAAGCTGAACGGTACGGGCGGGGACGAGCCCGGCGGCCGAGTCCGCCTCGGCTGACCAACGCCTCGGGCGCGGGGTTACGATCCCGCCGTGCACACCATCGCGCTGATCGGCCTGGGCCGCATGGGGACCCCCGTCGCCGCCCGCCTCTGCCGCGCGGGACACCTCGTCCGCGCGGCCGATCTCCGCCCGCATCGGCAGGACGTCGCCCTCGGCATCGGCGCCCGATGGGCGGCCGACGCGGTCACCGCCGCGACCGGCGCCGACCTGCTCGTCACCGTGCTGCCCGGCGCTCCGGACGTCACAGCCGCCGTCACCGGCCCGGTGCTCGACGCCCTCGCGCCCGGGGCCTGCTGGATCGACCTGAGCAGCTGTGCGCCGACCGCCGTCGCCGGGCTCAGGACGCGCGCGCTCACCCGCGGCATCGGTGTGCTCGACGCCCCGATGGGCGGCTCGCCCGACGACGCGGCCGCCGGGCGGCTGCGGCTCTTCGTCGGCGGCCCCGCCGAACTGCTCGACCGGCAGCGGCCGTTGCTGTCGCTGATTGCCGACCGGATCACCCGCATGGGAGACCACGGCGCCGGATACACCACGAAACTGCTGGTCAATCTCCTCTGGTTCGGCCAGGCCGCCGCCACCGCCGAAGCGCTGCTGCTCGGGCAGGCCACCGGGATCGACCCGCAGGCGCTCGGCGCCGCACTGGCCACCAGCGCCGCCGCGAGCGACTTCGTCCGCCGTGACCTGCCCGCGCTGCTCGACGGCGACTACTACGCGACGTACGGCCTCGACCGGATACGCGACCAGCTCGCCGCCGTCACGGCGCTCGCCGAACGGCTCGGCATCCCGCACCCGATCGCCGACACCGTGGCCGCCCTGCACCAGCAGGCACTCGACCGCTTCGGGCCGGTCGACGGCGAACTTCTCGCGGTGGCCCTGCTGGAGGAGCGGGCCGGCACCCGACTTGGGTCGCCGGAGACCGCGCGGCCCCCCGTATGACACGCGCGGTACGACACGCCGAACGACCCGCTGAGCGGGCCGAATCCGCCGGTAAGTGGCGGTCGGGGCCTCTGGACACCCGTGGCGGGGCCCGGTGAGGATGGGCCGTCGCAACCCGCAGGAGGACACCGGATGACCGTACGACCGCTGCCCGCACGATCGCTGCCCGTCAGCACCCCGGCCGCACAAGGTGTCGACGCGCGCGGCGTCCACGCCTTCCTCGACGCGCTGGAGGACGCCGCCGGGATCGAGCCGCACAGTCTGATGATCCTGCGGCACGGCAGCGTCGTGGCCGCCGGATGGTGGGCGCCGTACACCGCGGACCGGCCGCACCTGCTGTACTCCCTCAGCAAGAGCTTCACCGGCTCGGCCGCGGCCTTCGCCGTCGCCGAGGGACTGCTCGACCTGGACGCCACGGTCGTGTCGTACTTCCCGGAATTCGACGCCGACATCACCGATCCCGGCAGCCGCGCCATGCTGGTGCGGCACATCGCGTCCATGGCGAGCGGCCACGACGCCGAGACCTGGAGCCGGGCGGTCGCGGCGGACCCGCGGGAACCGGTTCGCGGTTTCCTGCTGCTGCCGCCGGACCGCGCGCCCGGCACGGTCTTCGCGTACAACCAGCCCACCACGTACACGCTGGCGGCCATCATCCAGCGCGCCACCGGGCAGACGCTCACCGAATACCTGCGGCCCCGGCTGCTCGAACCGCTCGGCATCGGGGAGACGGCCTGGCAGCAGTACCCGGCGGGCCGCGACCTCGGCTACAGCGGTCTGCACGCCGCGACCGACGCCGTCGCCCGCCTCGGGCAGCTCTACCTCGACGGCGGCAGGTGGGAGGGCCGGCAGCTGCTGCCCGCCGGCTGGGCGGAGGAGGCGACCCGCCCGCACGTCGCCAACGGCGACGGCTCGGCCGAGGCGGCGCGGTCGGACTGGGCGCAGGGCTACGGCTTCCAGTTCTGGACGTCACGGCACGGCTACCGGGGCGACGGCGCCTACGGGCAGTTCTGCGTCGTGCTGCCCGAGCAGGACGCGGTGATCGCCATGACCGCGGAGACCAACCGCATGCAGGCCGTCCTCGACTTCGCCTGGGAGCACCTGCTGCCCGCCTTCGGCCCCACGCCGCGGACCGGTGAAGGGGCGGGCGAGCGGGAGAGCGCGGCCGACGCGGCGCTGCGCGAGCGGCTGGCCGCGCTCGCCGCCCCGGAGACCGACGCGCGACCCGCACCACCGGACGGGCCGGACGCCTGGTCGGGCGTGCGCTTCACCCCGCACGGCGGTGTGTGCGAGGATCAGACGACCCTGACCGCCGTGGAACTGTCCGCCGAGGACGGCGGCTGGGCGCTGACACTGGTGGAAGGCGCGGCCGAGGACGCGCCGCGGCTCACCGTACGGTTCACCGGGACGGCGTGGGCGGTCACCGACCGCCCCGACGCGGCCGTGCCGGTCGCGGTCAGCGCGGGCTGGACCGACGCCGACACCTTCGTCGCCGACCTCGGCTTCCTGGAGACCCCGCACCACCTGATCCTGACCTGCACCCTGGCGGACCGCGAGGTCACCGCGCGATGGCGCACGCACCGGGTGCCGTCCGACCCGCTGGCCGCCTACGGCGCGCGGACCCGCGTGCTCACTCCCTGACGGCGCCGACCACGGCCGGCGGCCCGTCGGCCGGCAGTTCCGGCGCGTCCTGGACGCCGCCGTCGCGCCGGTCCCACAGCGTCAGCAGCGGGGTCGCCATCACCGTGGTGACCAGGGCGACCAGGACGAGCACGGTGAACATCGCGCGGGTCACCACCCCTTCGGCCAGGCCCACATTGATGGCGATGAGCTGCATCAGACCCCGCGCGTTCATCAGTGTGCCGACCCGCAGCGCCACCGGGGCGCTCTGCCCGGCGAGCCGGGCCGCCAGCCAGCACGCGCCGAATTTCCCGGCCACCGCCGCCAGCGTGCAGCCGAGCGCGAAGAGCAGCAGCGTCGGGTCGGTGAGCAGCCCGGTGTCGGTGTTGAGCCCGGAGTAGGTGAAGAACAGCGGCAGCAGCAGCACATTGCCGAGCGGCGCCGCCGCCTCCAGGGTGCGGTCGATCTTCGGGGCCCGCGGATAGGCGACGCCGAGGCTGAAGGCGCCGAAGACGGCGTAGAGGCCGATCCGGTCGGTGTACCAGGCGGCCAGACAGAGCAACAGCAGGGTGACCAGCAGGAGTTGGTCGGCCGGCAGCCGGTCGGCCACCCGGACCGCCGGGCCGCGCAGCCGCAGCAGGACCAGCAGCACGACCGCCAGTCCGGCCGCGCCCGCCACCGCTTCCACCACGGGGCCCGCCGTACCGCGCGAAAGGCTGAGCACCCCCGCGAGCAGGATCCACGCGATGACGTCGTCCAGCGCCCCCGCCGCCAGGGAGATCGTCCCGAACACCGTGTCCGTCAGGCCGCGTTCGGTGATGATCCTGGCCAGCATCGGGAAGGCGGTGATCGCCAGGGTGACGCCGACGAAGGGCGCCGCCACATACATCGGTACGCCCGCGGGCGCGGTGTGCACCTGGCCGCGTACCGCCCACACCAGGGCGGTGCCCAAGGCCAGCGGCGCGAGAATGCCCGCCGTCGAGATGACGGCCGCGGGCCGCGCGACGGGCTTGATCCGCTCGACACGGAACTCGTAACCGGCCTGGAACATGAACAGCACCAGCCCCAACTGCCCGGCCACGTACAGCACCGGGCGCAGATCGGTGGGGAAGACGGCGCGTTCCCACGACGGCGCGACGAGGCCGAGGACGGACGGGCCGAGCAGCACGCCCGCGATCATCTCGGCGACCACCGGCGGCTGGCCGAACGGGCGCAGCACCCAGGTGGTGAGGCGGCAGGTGAGCAGGATGACGACAACGGCGATCAGGAAGGCGGGGCCGAGCGCGGTCGCGGACATGGCGTGCTGCCCTTCGGCGGGGAGTGAGGCGGGGGGGATACGGCGGGGACGGGGTCGGTCAGTGCGGATACGGGCAGCGGCCGTCGCCGCCGGGTGTCTCGCGTGCGGTGGACGTACCGGTCAGCGGGCAGCCCTGCGTGTCGTGCGCGGCGAACCAGCGCTCGGTCGGCCGCTGCCGCCGCGCGTCCAGCACCATCCAGGTGCCGAGCACGAGTTGCAGGACGCTGCGGCCCACGTCCTCCCAGCGGTCACGGACCCGCAGCAGCAGCCGTACGGCCGCGATCCGGTACGGCGGCAGCGGCCGGTCGCGGCGTACGAGGAGGGCCGGCGCGCGGTGCGGGATGGAGCGGGTGTGCGACACGCCGGTGTGCAGGGTGAACCGGGCCAGCACCTCACGGGTGGCGGCCCGCATGATCAGCGGCGCGAGCCGCCACGCGGGACAGGGCCGGTTGCCGGCCACGCCGAACGGGATGTGGTGCGCGTGCTTGGCCGACAGGTGGTTCCACCGGTCCGGGTCGAAGGTGCCGGGGTCGGTGTAACCCGTCGCGTGGTAGGCGGGGTAGTCGAAGCAGAGCACCGTGCCCGCCGGATAGTGCGCGCCGCCGCCGAGGTCGATGTCCGCGTCGGTGATCCGGTGCGCGATGCCGAACAGCGGATACAGCCGCAGCGTCTCGTTCATGACATTGGACAAGTCCCGGTCGTCGTACGGGTGTTCGGCGAGCCTTCGCTGGATGCCCGGCTCGGCCGCGAGCACCAGCAGCAGATGTGCCATCGCCTCCGACATCTGCACGACCGCGGTGTTGAAGAAGGTGCCCTGGAGGTAGTGCGCACGGTCCCGCGCCGACGCCAACTCCGGTGGCAGCGCGTGCGGTACGTCACCGGCCGCCAGTCGCCGCAGCAGATAGCGGGTGAGCCGCTCGCGCCGCCGCATGTGCCGAAGGCGGGTGTTCTTCAGCGAGTTGATGACGTCCTCGGCATTGGCCACGATCAGCCCGCGCGCGTACGCCGGACACGGCTCGCGGAAGACCAGCTCGTAGAAGAACTCCGCCCAGACCGGCATCATCAGATCCCGCAGCCGCACCAACGCGGCCTCGCCCGGCACCAGTTCGTCCAGTACCTCGGCGGTCCTGCGCGCGGCCGCCGCCGACAGCTCGGCGCTCGTCCCGGCCAGGATCGCGGTGGTGGTCCGGGCCACCGCGTCGTAGCGCGGGCCCGGCTCCAGGTGCTCCTGGTGCACCTCGGGCCCCGGCGAGAGCCAGTACCAGAACAGGTCGGACAGCGCCGCGCCCTTGCTGCGGCCACTGGCGGCCGGGTGCTCGTACAGCTCGGTGAAGCGCTCGGGATCGACCTCGGCGTTGGGTACGACCACGCCCTCCGGGCCGTTGATCCGGGCGAAGACCTTCACCCGCAGCGCCACCACGGTCCGCGGCAGCCAGTACGGGACGGTCAGGGCGAGCGCCGCGGCCCCCGCGCGCCTCAGCACGGCCGCACCCCCGTCGCGCCGCGCACGACGACCTGGTCGCGGCCGAGCCCGTGGCAGTCGGCGGCGCCGCACAGCGTCAGGATGTGCTCCACCTCGGCCCGCAGCTCCGCCAGTACGGCCGCCACCCCAGCCTCGCCGTCGGCCGCGAGCCCCCACAGCACGGGCCTGCCGACACCGACGGCCGCGGCGCCGAGCGCGAGCGCGGCCACCGCGTCGGCGCCGCTTCGCACCCCGCCGTCCAGCAGCACCGGGATCCGCCCGGCGACCGCGTCGGCCACCGCGGGCAGCGCCTCGACACCGGCGGGCGCCGCGTCGAGCTGCCGGCCGCCGTGATTGGACACCAGCAGCGCCGCCACGCCCTCGTCGGCGGCGCGGCGCGCGTCGGCCGGGTGCAGCACCCCCTTGAGCACCACCGGCAGCTCCGTCAGCTCCCGCAGCCGGCGCAGATCCGCCCAGGACAGGGCGGGGGACATCGCGATGTCCCGGGTGCGGCCGGGCGGCGCGCCCGGCAGGTCCCGCATGTTCTCGGCGGCCAGGCCCGGCGGCAGGTCGTGGAAGCCGTTGCGGTCGTCGCGCGTGCGGCGGCCGAAGACCGGTGAGTCCGCGGTGACCACCAGCGCCGTGCAGCCCGCCTTCTCCGCGCGCCGCACCAGCGCCTCGGTGACCGCCGGCTCCGGCTGGAGGTAGAGCTGGAACCACACCGCCGCGTCCGGCCGTACTTCGCGTGCCGCCGCCGTCACCTCGTCGACGGCGGTGGTGGCCGCCATCGAGGTGATCAGTACGGTGCCGGCCGCGGCGACCGCGCGGGCCGTGGCGCGTTCGCCGTCCGGGTGCGCGAGCCGGTGGAAGGCGGTGGGGGAGACCAGCACCGGCATCGACAGGCGTTCGCCGAGCAGCGTGACCGCCGGATCGGCGGGGCCCGCGCCGGTCAGCACCCGCGGCAGCAGGGCGAGCCGGGCGAAGGCCGCCTCATTGGCGGCGAGCGCGGTCTCGGCGCCGGCGCCGCCCTCGTAGAAGTCCCAGTGCACCGGATCGAGCCGGGCGCGGGCCCGCTCCCGCAGGGCGGCCAGCACCCCGTTCACGACGGGTTCGCGGCGGCCGGGGCGTCACCCGCCACCGGATGGTCGGTGAGGAAGCGGACCAGCGGGGCGCGATGGACGTCCTCGCTGTCCCACTCGTTCTCCAGATTCTCCGTGACATGGTGCTCGGCGACCGGCTTCCCGTCCTCGAACAGCCGCACCACCGGGTGCAGATAGCGGCCGTCGAGGCCGCCGGTGTCCTGCTGCGACACCCGGCCCACCGACACGTCGAACGGATTGACCTTGTCGTGGTCGGCGCCGTATTCGAGGGTGACGGTCAGATAGCGCTCGACGTCGCCGAACACGCCGTCCGCGACAGCCTGGTGGAGGTGGTCGACGGGGACCTCGTCGTGGTAGCCGACCGAGACGCCGTCAGGGCCCCTGGTGGCGATCACCGCGTCGCCGAGGAAGCCGAAGAGCTGCCACAGCGCCGAGGTGACATTGACCCGGGCGATCACCGCGTCCGCGATGGTGGCGGGCAGATCGGCGGGCAGGTCGGTGGGCGGGCCGGCGGGATCGGCCGGGGCCGCGGTCAGCGCGCGGCGCGGCCAGGGCCGGTCGTGATAGCGCTGCTCCAGGATGTGGTGCAGGGCGCGGACCCCGTAGCGGTAGCCGTGGATGAAACCGCTGGTGGATTTCTTGAAATCACGCGCCTGCGTGATGGTGCCCGCGAAATACAGATCCGGCACGTTCACCGACTCCCAGGCTTCGGTCTGCGCCGGGAACCGGTCCTTGATCATGAGTTCCGGACGGCATTCCTCGGCGAAGACCGAGGCGTCGAAGCGGAAACCGGTGGCCAGGATCACCCGGTCGTAGCGTATCTCCTTGACCACCTCGTTGACCCTGGCAAATTTCACCGCCACCCGGAACCGACCGTTTTCCGGGTCCCGGACGATGTGCAGGATCTCACCGTCGAGCAGGGCGTTCTCCGATTTGAGCTGATACGTGTCGAGGAAGTTGTTGTTCACGGCACGCAGATGGCCCACGAAATGGGTCTGCCAGGCCAGACGCAGCGAGCCTGGGCCCGCCACATGGATGACGGAAGCGGTCTCGATGAGATTGTCCGCGGTCTCGAAGGCCGAATTGCCGCGGCCGATGATGAGGACCCGCTGACCGGTGAATCCGGCCGGGTCGACCGACACGAGGTCGTAGCGCTCGGCGAGTTCGACGCCCTCGATCGGCGGGATGTACGGCCGGGACACGCCGGTGGCCATGATGATCCGGCGGGCCCTGATGGTGTGGCCGTCCTGGTCCACGGCCGTGAAGTCGCCGCGCCCGCCGCCGTCCTCGGCCGGCGGCCGGGCGATCCGGGTGATCCGCGTGTCGTAGCGGATCCGCAGCCGGTGGGTGGCGACGAAGTCCGCGAGGTAGCCGACGAGGTCGTCGGCGTCGGGGAAGTAGCGCGGGGTGACCGAGGTGAACAGCGGGGCGCCCTCGTCGGACAGCAGCGAGTTCCAGTCGGTGCGCAGCTTCAGTTCCGGGTCGTCCCAGCCGGTGTGCACCTTGTTGATGGATATGAGTTTCCTGTGCCGCGGAAAACGGGTGAAGAACGTCCCGGGTGCCGTACCCGCCTCGACGACCAGATAGTCGCGACCGGCCCGCTCGAGGAAATATGCCGCCTGGATTCCCGCCGGTCCCGCGCCGACGACGAGGTAATCGATCCGCTCTTCTCGGGGCATGCGTCCTCCAGGCGTCCGAAGTGGTCGGAGTCACCGTAGTTGAGAGTTAAAGGAGATATCCAGAGGCAGGAATGTGATCCACCTCACACTGTCTTCCGGATGTCCTGTGGCGGATAATTTCGGCCTCACACATTGCCGTAGAGGTGAGTGCCGCGGTGTACCCGCGGCCGAAAAGCGACCCCGTGACCGCCGCACAGGATCGGAGAACGTCCGTGAAAAATCCGGCCGAATCGGTATTTCCGCAACCACTTGTCGACGCTTTCCGGGCCGACCCGCGGACCCCGGCCTTCGAGTACCGGTCACGTCCGGTCACCCGTGGCGAGGTGCTGACCCAGGTACGCGCCTGCGTCGTGGGACTGCGGGCGGCCGGACTCGGGCCCGGCGGGGGAGTGGCCGTCACCACCGCCGTCACCCCGCAGGGCTTCGCCGTCCAGATCGCCGCCCACCTGCTGGGCTGCCGGGTCACCGGCCTGCGGCCCGGCCTCACACCCGCGCAGCTCGACCACGTCCTGGGGACCGGCATCGACGCGGTGATCGCCGACGCCTCGACCGGCACACCGGAACTGCGCGCCGCGGCGGCCGGCCGCCCCGTCCTCGACGTGGACCGCGACCTGGTGGCGGAGCGGGCGACCGCGACGGCCGGTGCCGCCTCCGCGGACGACGAGGGCGACGAAGGTGACGAGGGCGCCCTCACCGCCCGGGGCCGCCCCGACGACATCGGCCTGATCACCCTGACCAGCGGCAGCACCGGCCGCCCCAAGGGCTGCGCCCAGACCTACCGGGCACTGACCGAACACTGGTCGTGGCAGCCCGCCCGCTGGAGCGAGACCGCCGCCCGGCTCGCCGACGGCTACCGGCGCTATCTCGTCTTCGGCACCCTCACCAGCGCGGTGATGCTCGAACACCTCGCGCTGTGCCTGCTCAGCGGCGGCACCGCCGTCATCCCCGAACCCCCGCTGGAATTCCCGGAGATCTGGCAGCGGTACCGCATCACCGCGTGCCTGTGCACCGTGCCCCGGCTCTACCAGATCCTCGACACACTGCGGGAGCACGACATCGACACCAGCAGCATGCGCGCCCTGCTCGTCGCGGGTTCACCGCTGCCGCCGCACCGGCTCGCCGAGGCCGTCGACCGGCTCGGCCCCGCCGTCCACCAGGGCTACGGGCAGACCGAGACGGGGATGCTCACCCTGCTCACGCCCGAGGACCTCGCCAAGGGCGCCGACCAGGTGCTGGACGCGGTCGGCAGGCCGATGCCCGGGGTGGACATCAGCGTGCGCGACCCGCACGGCCGGCCCGTGCCCGCCGGCGCGCGCGGCGAGATCTGGGTACGCAGCGGCGGCGCCATGTCCGGCTACTGGCAGGACGAGGCGGAGACCCGCGATGTGCTGCGCGACGGCTGGATCCGCACCCGCGACCTCGGCACCCTCGCCGACGACGGCTTCCTGCGCCTGCTCGGCCGCGCCCGTGACGTCATCTTCGTCAACGCCGTGCTGCATTACGCGGGCGCCATCGAGTCGGCGCTGGCCACACACCCCGACGTCGACCAGGTCTATGTCGTCGGCGCGCCCGACGAGCACACCGGTGAGGCGGCCCACGCCTTCATCGTCCCCGCCGCCGGCCGGACCCCCGGGGAGGACGCCCTGCGGGCCGTCGTACGCCGGGAGTTGGGCGAGGCCGCCGTCCCGGCGACGGTCACCCTGCTGACCGAGGTGCCGGTCGCCCCGAGCGGCAAACCCGACAAGCGCGCCCTGCTGGCACTGCTCGACCCGGGCCCGGCGGGCACGCCAGGCTGACGGTTCACCGCCCGCGCCCTCGCCCTTGTCCGCGTATGGGACCTGTCAGGCGTCGCCGAAGGGGGCGGGCCCGACGCCCGCCACCGGAATGACGCCGGTGCCCACGGCGACCGAGTCCGGCACCACGGTGGCCTGCCGGCCGTCCGGCATCCGCAGGGTGCACGGACCCACGGCCACAGCGAAGATGTTGACGTCCTCGGCGGCTTCCAGCCGCCCCGACCAGGCGCGCGGCGCGCCCCCGGCGCCGAGGGCCAGGTCCGCGGGTTCCAGGAACAGATCGGCCATCACCGGAATGTCCCCCCGGCCGGTGACGAGAGCGGCCGGTCCGATGTAGGCGTCCGTGAGCGGAGTGTGCGGCTGGTCCGAAGTCATACGGGGCGTCTGTCCCTGATCGCGCGGGTCATGACATGGCGCTCGTCATAGGACGCGCGTCACGTCCGGCCCCGAGGCGCGCGGTAGGGGACGACCGGCCGTACAGGGGTAGCCGGTCGTCCATGACACGGATCGACGTCGGCACCTGTTCGTGGACGGATCCCGCGCTCCTGGCGAGCGGCTGGTACCCGCCGTCGGCACGCGGGCCCGAAGGGAGGCTGCGGCACTATGCCTCGCGCTTCCCGGTCGTGGAGGTGGACGCGACCTACTACGCGCTGCCGAGCACCCGCAACAGCGAACTGTGGGCCGCCCGCACCCCTGACGGCTTCCGCTTCGACGTGAAGGCGTTCTCACTGCTCACGGGGCACCCGACCCGCGCCGGCGCGCTGCCCGCGACCCTGCGGGTGCCGGGACCGCCCGGCCGCCCGGTGCGCGCCGCCGAGCTACCCGTCGGGGCCGAACAGGAGATCTGGGAGCGGTTCGCCGGCGCCCTCGATCCGCTGATCGCCGCCGACCGGCTGGGGACGGTGCTGCTCCAGTTCCCGCCGTGGTTCGCCCCGGGACCCGCGGCACAGGCCGCCCTCGGCCGGTGGGCGGAACGTGCGCGCGAGATCCCGCTCGCCGTCGAACTGCGCCACCCGGCCTGGCTGACCCCTTCGGCCTTCCCTGGGACGACCGCACTGCTGCGGTCCGCGGGAGCGGCGTTCGTCGCGGTCGACGTCGCCCAAGGGCTGCCGACCTCCCTGCCGCCGGTGACCGCCGTCACTTCGTCGGCCACCGCGGTCGTCCGTTTCCACGGCCGCAGCCGGCAGTGGGGGACCGGCAGCAAGGAAGACCGTTTCCGGCACCGGTACACCGCTGCCGAACTGCGGCCCTGGCTCCCCCGGATCCAGCAGCTGGCCGGGAAGGCCGACCGGGTGCACGTGCTGTTCAACAACTGCTGCGGTGACGCGGCCGTGTCCGCGGCCGAGCTGATGACGCACCTGCTGGAGCGACCGGGGCCGAGCGGTCGGCGGACTGCCCGGCCCGCCGTACCGGTGGACGACACCGGCACGGCGTGACTCCGGGAGCGCCGGACGTGTCAGCACCTCACGACGCGCTCCCGGCTGCGGTGCGTCGTGGCGTCGCCGTCATCCGGCCTTGCGCTTGCGGGTCAGGATCGTCATCGAGCGGGCCTGTACCGGCACCACCGCGTCCGCGGGCACCCGCGGTCCGTCAGGCCCGCCGGTGTCGGACTCGACCGCGGTGTCCACGACGATCCGCCAGCCGCTGCCGAAGGCGGCGGACGGAACATGGAAGTCCACCTGCTCGTAATGGCTGTTGACCAGCAGCAGGAAGGAGTCGTCCACGACACGTTCGCCGTGCGGCCCGGGCTCCGCGATCGCGTCCCCGTTGAGGAAGGCGCCCACGGCGTGCGCGTCCTCGCGCAGCCAGTTATCGTGCGCCATCTCGCCGCCGTCCGGCCGGAACCACACCAGATCCGGTGCGCCGCCGGTGTCGGCGCCGCGGAAGAAGCGCCGCCGCCGCAGCACCGGATGCTCGGCGCGCAGTGCGATCACCCGCCGGGTGAAGGCCAGCAGATTGCGCCGCTCCTCGTCCAACTCCCAGTCCACCCAGGTGGTTTCGTTGTCCTGGCAGTAGACGTTGTTGTTGCCGTGTTGGGTGCGGCCCATTTCGTCGCCGTGCGCGAGCATCGGCACGCCCTGCGACACGAAGAGCGTGGTCAGCAGATTGCGCTGCTGCCGTGCGCGCAGCGCCAGAATTTCCTTGTCCTCGGTCTCGCCCTCGGCGCCGCAGTTCCAGGACCTGTTGTGACTCTCGCCGTCCTGGCCGCCCTCACCATTGGCGTCATTGTGCTTGTCGTTGTACGAGACCAGGTCGCGCAGCGTGAAACCGTCATGTGCCGTCACGAAATTGACGCTCGCGCGCGGCCGGCGGCGGCTGCCCTCGTACAGGTCCGAGGAGCCGGTGAGCCGGGAGCCGAATTCTGGCAGCGTCGACGGCACGCCGCGCCAGAAGTCCCGTACCGAGTCACGGTACTTGCCGTTCCACTCGCTCCACAGCGCGGGGAAGTTGCCCACCTGATAGCCGCCGTCGCCGATGTCCCACGGCTCGGCGATCAGCTTCACCCGGCTGATCACCGGATCCTGCTGCACCAGGTCGAAGAACGCGGACAGCCGGTCCACCTCGTGGAACTGCCGGGCGAGCGCCGACGCCAGGTCGAAGCGGAAGCCGTCCACATGCATCTCGGTGACCCAGTAGCGCAGCGAGTCCATGATGAGCTGAAGGACATTCGGATGCCGCATCAGCAGGCTGTTGCCGGTGCCCGTGGTGTCGAAACAGTGCCTCGGATCGTCGTCGACCAAGCGGTAGTAGGAGGCGTTGTCGATGCCGCGGAAGGAGAGCGTCGGGCCCATGTGATTGCCCTCGGCCGTGTGGTTGTAGACGACGTCGAGGATCACCTCGATCCCCGCCTTGTGCAGGGCTTTGACCATCTCCTTGAATTCCGTGACCTGTTGACCCCGGCTGCCGCTCGCGGAGTAGGCGTTGTGGGGCGCGAAGAAGCCGATCGTGTTGTAGCCCCAGTAGTTCGACAGACCCCGGTCCCGCAGATGCCCGTCCTGCACGAATTGGTGCACCGGCATCAATTCGACGGCGGTGACGCCCAGTTCGGTGAGGTGCCCGATGACCGCCGGGTGCCCCATACCCGCGTAGGTGCCGCGCAGCTTCGGCGGCAGCTCCGGGTGACGTACCGTCAGCCCGCGGACATGCGCCTCGTACAGCACCGACTCGTGGTACGGCCGTTTCGGCAGCCGGTCGTCGCCCCAGTCGAAGGCCGGGTCGGCGACCACCGACAGCATCGTGTGGCCCAGGCTGTCGGTGGTGTCGGGTTCGTCGGAACCGTCGTCGCGGTAGCCGAGCAGTGAACGGTGCCCGTCCGGCTGGCCGTCGACGGCCTTGGCGTACGGGTCGAGCAGCAGCTTCGCCGGATTGCAGCGGTGCCCGCGCGCCGGGTCGTACGGGCCGTGCACTCGGTACCCGTAACGCTGCCCCGGGCCGACACCCGGCAGGTAGATGTGCCAGACCGAACCGTCCACCGACGCAAGCGGGGTGCGCTGTTCGCGTCCGGAACCGTCGATGAGAGCGAGGTCGACTTTCTCGGCCACTTCCGAGAAGAGGGCGAAATTGGTGCCTGAGCCGTCATAGGTCGCGCCCAGGGGATACGGAAGTCCGGACCATTTCTGCATTCGCCGAAGTTAACCGCCGGGGGGCGCGGAGCCGCCGACGCGCGCCGCGTCCGTACGGGTGACGCGGTGGCGGCCGGAAGGGAGGGCCGTCACCGCGCTCCGCGGACACGGCGCGCGAGCCATGGGACACCGGGGGTCCGGGCCCGCCGGACCGAGCCGCCCGGCCCGCACGAGATCAGGCGAATAAGGTGAATCAGGCAGATCGGGTGAGTCAGGCGGGCCAGGTGCCAGTGAGCCGCCGCGTCGCGGTGGCACCGCTGCGCGCCACCGCGGCCTTCACGACGGCGAAGATCACCCCGTGCACCGCCGACGCGACCAGCACCTCCGTCCATCCGCGGTCCTCGTCCAGGGCGTCCGGTGTGTCGTCGTCGTGCCCGACGGCCTTCCACGTCTGCTTGAACGCGGCCCCGGCCAGCGCTCCGGCGGCCACGCTCAGCAGCAGCCCGACGGGCCGGTAGGCGATCTTCGCGGCATTCATCGGCGACCACGCCTCCACCGGACGGTGAAGAACACCACGATCGCGCCGAGGGCCGCCCCGACCGCCGCGGCGGGCCGCCGCTTCACGGCCTCGGCCGCCTGGCGGGACTTCTCCGCCACCGGCTCCGGCGTCTTCTCCCGTACCGCGCTCACGACCGCCTTGGCCTTGTCGCGCACCGGCGCCGAGGCGTCCGCGACGGCGCCGCCGGCCTTTCCGGCCTGCTCGCCGACCGCCTCCGCTGCCGCGCCGGCCGACTCGGCGGCCTTTCCCGCCGCCTCGCCCGCGTCGTCCTTCGCCGCATGTGTGCGGTCCTTGAGCCGGCCCACCGTGTCCTGCACCTTGTGCCCGACCTCGGCGGCCTTGTGCCCGACCTCGTCCTTGACCTCGACGGCCTTCTCCTTGGCCTGCGCCGCCTTGTCCTTGGCGCGTGCCTTGACGTCGGCCTTGGCCGCCAGCTCCTCCACCGTCTCGCCGAGTTGCTCGCGGGTGTTCTCCACCTGCGCGCGCAGCTCCTCCGGGGTGGCGGGATCCTTGTCTTCCTGGGGGTCGATCGTCATCGCTTCGTCTTTTCCTTGATCGTGGCGACGTCGGCCTTCACGCCTTCGATCGCCTGCTCCGGAGCGGGCGGCGTCGCCCGGCCCACTTCCTTCTTCCCGGCCAGCGCCAGCACCCCGGCGAGCGCGAACAGCGCACCCGCCACGATCAGCGCCGACGCCCACACCGGGAGCGCCAGGGCGAGCGCCGCGACCGCCGCGCCGACCAGCGCCCCGAGGCCGAGGAACGCCAGCAGACCCGCACCGCCGAACAGTCCGCCGCCGATGCCGAAGCGCTTGCCCTTCTGCGTCATCTCCGCCTGGGCGAGCTGCATCTCCTCGCGCACGAGCTGCGACATCTGCCGCGTCGCACGTGACACCAGCTCACCGACCGACGGCTCCGCGGAGCCGTTGTCCGCCGTCCGGTCCCCGGCGGCAGCGGGGGTACGCGCCGCCAGGGGTGTCTCGACCTGATCCATCACCGCTCACCGGCCCTTCCGTTTCCTTACCCGCCCGGCTACCCCGGGCACTGACGTGCACACACCCGGCTCGCCGCACCGCCCCGTGCTGCCGCGCGGTGGGTGTGTCGTCCCGGCGCGCGATCACCGGCTGCCGCGGAAGTCCTCCGCATTCCACTTACGGGTGTCCCGCGGCTCCACATACGGCTCCCGCGTCTCCGGCATTCCGCCGGCGATCGCCCGCTGACGTGCCAATTCCGCGTCGAATTCGAGTCCGAGCAGGATCGCCAGGTTGGTGATCCACATCCACACCAGAAAGACGATCACGCCGGCGAGCGTGCCGTACGTCTTGTTGTACGAGCTGAAATTGGCCACGTAGAGCGCGAAGCCGGCGGACGCCGCCATCCAGAGGACGAGCGCGAGAAAACTGCCGGGGGTCACCCAGCGGAAGCCCCGCCCCTTCGCGTTGGGCGCGCCCCAGTAGAGCAGCGCGATCATGACCGTGACCAGCACCAGCAGCACCGGCCACTTCGCGATCGACCAGACCGTCAGCGCGGTGTCCCCGATGCCCAGGGCGGTACCTGCCTGATGCGCGACGGCGCCGGTGAACACGACGATCAGCGCGCTCGCGCAGGCCAGCAGCATGAGTGTCACCGTCAGGGCCAGGCGCAGCGGCATGACCTTCCACACCGGCCGCCCCTCGGGCATGTCGTAGACGGCGTTGGAGGCCCTGATGAACGCGGCCACGTAACCGGACGCCGACCACACCGCGCCGAGCAGACCGATCACGGCCAGCAGCGACCCCGTGCCGCCCTTGCCCTGCAGCTCTCTGACGGCGTTGGTGATGATCTCGCGGGCCGAGCCGGGCGTGAGCTGCGTGAGATTGTCGAGCACCTTGTCCGTGGTCGAGCGTCCTGCCGCGCCGAGCAGCGCCACCAGCACCAGCAGCGCCGGGAAGAGCGACTGCACGCTGTAGTACGTCAGAGCCGCCGCGCGGTCGCCGAGCTCGTCGTCCTGGAATTCCCTGGCCGTGCCCCGCAGCACCGACAACCAGGACCGCGCGGCCAGTTCCGTGGGCTCGTCGGGTGCGGCGCGCTCCACTTCGGGCCCGGGGCCCTCCGCGGCGTCCGCCGGCAGGTTCTGTTCGTCGTCTCTGTGTTCCCGCGCCATGGCGGGCGGGTTGCCCCGACCGGTCGCGGTAAACCGGTCGTCCCCGCGGGACCCGGGCTCAACTCCCGGGTGACGGCCGCCAGGTGTGGACCGGCTCGAAGGCGAGCAGCTCATGGGCGCGCTGCCGGGAGAAGGGCGTGGCGAAGCCGTCGAGCGGGGCGTCGAAGCGGGTCGAGGGGTGGTAGCGGCGCAGCAGCTCCGCGGTCGGCACCAGCGCCGTGGTGTCGGGCGCCACCGCGTTGATCACGACATGGTCCTCGGTCGTCGCGGTCAGGGCCGCGCCGATCGCCCGCGCCGCGTCCCGGCTGTCCAGCCAGGCCCACAGCGAGCCCCGGTCGTACCCGGGATCCGCGTGCACCCGGGCGATATGGGTGTGCAGCCGCTCACCGGTCCCCAGAAAGGGGAAGCGCAGGCTGACCACGGGCACGTTCCAGCGCCTGCTGACGGTCGCCGCGACCGTCTCGCCGAGGTGCTTGGACAGCCCGTACACATCGTCACCGACGAAGGGGTGCTCCTCGGTGATCGGAACGCCGACCGGCGACACCGCGTGCCGGGCGAAGGCCAGGCCGAGCGCCGACAGGCTGGAGACGTTCACGATCCGGCCGACGCCGGCCCGCCCCGCCGCGTCCAGCACCAGATACGTCGACCGCACATTGTTGCCGAACACCTCGTCCTCGGGCGCCGCGTGGGGCGACGGCAGCGCCGCCGCGTGCACCACGGCGTCCGTGCCCGCGACCGCCTCGCCGACCCGCGCGCGGTCGCGGAGTTCGCCGGTGACGACCTCGTCGGCGGCTGCCGGATCGAGCGGGATCCGGTCGTGCGCCCGTACGGTCCACCCCGTCGCCCGCAGATGGGCGACCACTTCACGGCCGAGCGTGCCGCCCGCACCGGTGACCAGGACTTTCACGCTGCCCTTCCTCCCGGCGCCGCGGCGCCGCTCGACGGTGGGGGTGATCAGGACAGTAAGGACGGGGTAATTAAGCTGTCAACGACATACAGTCCCGGTGCCCCGCCGGCCAGGATCGCCCCGGCGGTACGGCCCGGCTGGTGAACAGGGAAGCGGAGAACGGGAGTTGCGCATGACCGGTTCCGGCCCCGACGACCTGCTCGACGCCTCCGGAGCGCTGCCCCAGGCGACACCGCCCTGGACGCCCCGCGACGCACTGCGCGTCACCGCGGTCCGGCCGATCGTCACCGCGCCGGAGGGCATCGCACTCGTCGTCGTCCGGGTGGAGACCTCCGAGCCCGGCCTGTACGGGCTCGGCTGCGCGACCTTCACCCAGCGGTACGCCGCCGTGGCCGCGGCCGTCGAGGAACACGTGGCGCCGCTGGTGATCGGACGGCACCCGGCCGACATCGAGGACATCACGCGACTCGTGCACTACTCCTCCTACTGGCGCGGCGGCCCCGTCCTGAACAACGCGCTGTCGGGCGTCGACCAGGCGCTGTGGGACATCGCCGGCAAACGCGCCGGGCTGCCGGTGTACGAACTGCTCGGCGGCCGCAGCCGTGCCGCCGTCGAGGTGTACTCGCACGCCGCGGGCGGCACCGTCGAGGAGACGCTCGACGAGGCGGAGCAGCTCATCGCGTCCGGCTACCGGCACATCCGGCTCCAGACCGGCGGCCCGGGCCTCGGCACGTACGGCGCCCCCGGCACCCGCGGCGGCTACCCGCGCTCCCCGCACCCCGACGGCTGGGACGTCGACCGGTATCTGCGCACCACACCGGAACTCTTCGCCGCCGCGCGCGACCGCCTCGGCGACGGCATCAGCCTGATGCACGACGTGCACAGCCGCCTCACCCCGAAGCAGGCCGTCGTCCTGGCCCGGGCACTGGAACCGTACCGGCTGTCCTTCCTGGAGGACGTGATCGCGCCCGAGCACTACGACCGGCTGCCCGAAGTGCGCGCCGCCTCCCCGGTGCCGATCGCGGTGGGGGAGCAGATCGGCTCGGTCACCGACGCCGTCCGGCTGATCCGGGACGGCGGGATCGACCTGCTGCGGCTGCACACCTCGGCCGTCGGCGGCCTCACCCCGACCCGCAAACTCGTCGCACTGGCCGAACTGCTGGGCGTCCGCACGGCCTTCCATGCCCCGGGCGACACCTCTCCGGTCGGCGTCGCCGCCAATCTCGCCGTCGACATCTCCACCCCGGCCTTCGGCTACCAGGAATCGCACACCTACAACGACGCGACCCACGAGGTCTTTCCCGGCACCCCCGTCGTGCGCGAGGGCTACCTGGCGCCGTCCGACGCACCCGGCTGGGGCGTGGACCTGGACGAGAAGGAGGCCGCGAAGTACCCGCCGGTCAAATTCCGCCACGAAAGCTGGTCGGCTCAGGTCCGCCGCCCCGACGGCGGCCTGGACGCCCCCTGACGTCCTGGTCCGACCCGGCGCCGCTGAAAGGCCGGCCGGGACCACGCCTGCCGAGGCCCGGCGCCCACGGACAAGGCCACCTCGTGCCGGCGCGAGAGCGCCGCTGCCTGCCCCGATGGCGCGGTCGTGCGGCGGCTCGGCGCCGACACGCGTACGCGACCGAGCACGTTCACGGCCGAGGCCGCTGCGGCGCGGACACGGTACGGCCGGCTTCTGCTCGTGCGGTCGTGCGGCAGCGCGGCGTCGGTACGAGCCAGCTCACGTCCGCCCGGGCTCGATCACGGTGACGCCGGCGCCGGAGCCGTCGCTCAGCGCGGCGAGGGCCGCGGGCGTCGCGTCGAGGCCGATGACCGAGCCGACCAGCAGGTCGGGGCGCAGGGTGCCGGCCGCCACCAGGCGCATCATCTCGGGATAGGCGTGCGCGGCCATGCCGTGGCTGCCCAGGAGTTCGAGCTCCAGGGCGACGACCCGGTCCATGGGGACGGCGACACCGCCGGCCGGCAGCAGACCGACCTGGACATGCCGGCCGCGCCGCCGCAGGCCCGCGACGGAGGCCGCGCAGGTGGCGGGGGAGCCGAGCGCGTCGAGCGACAGGTGCGCACCGCCATCGGTCGCCGCACGGACGGCGTCCGCCGTGCCGGCGCCGTCCCGCGCGGCGGTCACGCACACCGCGGCGCCGAACTGCCGCGCCAGCTCCAGCGCCCGGTCCGAGGTGTCCACCGCGACCACGCGCGCCCCGCAGGCCGCCGCGATCATCACCGCGGAAAGGCCGACACCGCCGCAGCCGAGCACCGCCACCCACTTACCGGGCCGCACCCGCCCCCGCGCGACGACCGCGCGATAGGCGGTGGCGAAGCGGCAGCCGAGCGAGGCCGCGGTCGTGAACGCCATGTCGTCGGGCAGCCGGACGAGATTGACCTCGGCGCGCGGCACGACGACGTACTGCGCGAACGACCCCCAGTAGGTGAAGCCGGGCTGCTCCTGCCGCTCGCACACCTGCTGATCGCCGCGGGCGCACGCCGCGCAGCTCCCGCAGGCGCAGACGAAGGGCGCGGTGACCCGGTCGCCGACCCGCCGGCCGGTCACGCCGGGGCCGACCTCGGCGACGCGCCCGGCGAATTCGTGCCCCGGCACATGCGGCAGCGCGATCGTGTCGTCGTGCCCGAGCCAGCCGTGCCAGTCGCTGCGGCACAGGCCCGTCGCCTCGACCCGGACCACGACACCGCCGGGCGGCGCGACCGGAACGGGCACCTCCCGCACCTCCGGCAGCCGCCCGAATTCCTCGAACACCACGGCCCGCATGCCCGCCACCGACCCACCGCCGTCCTGTCGTGCTCCCGCGCCGGGTACGGCCGTACCCCGCGTCGCCACCGGCTCGCACGTTCGCACATGGGACGCGGTCGGGCGACACCGACAGGGAAAACGTGCGCGGGCGACGGTGTTGAACGTAGGCTCGAACACGTGAGTCGGCTGAGGGGTGTTGAGCAAGAAGAGTGCGTCCGGTGCGCGGAGCTGGAGGCCCGGTTCAGAGATCCCTCGACGGTCAACCCCGGTGCGTATCTGTACGGTTGGGCCACCCACCAGCTGGACGACCACGACGCGAAGCCCGAACCGCTGGCGGACTGCCCGGAATGCGTCAAGTATTCGACGGGTCCCGGCACCGTCCGCGCGCAGGTCTGGGAGCGCTGGGCGCTCACGCACTACATGCAGTGCGTCCTCGCGCCGTACTGGAAACCCCCGGGCCGCTGAGCGCCGCGTCCGGCGGCCGGCGGCGCGGAGCGCGGGGCTCCACGGGCCACCGGCGGGCCGCTGCCGAGCGGTCCTCGCACACGGCCGAATGGCGCAATAAGGATATATCGGATCTCATGGTACTCAGCGTGCGTCACCTGTGACGCACCGCGACCGCCGGGGAAGTCCCACCCCCGGCAGTTCGGCAAAGGAAAGCGCACCATGGCATCTGATCCGCACTCCCCCCACGACGACGACCGCACCTCCGCCGACCCGGGCGACGAACCGCGGCACACCCTCCTCAGCACGGCGGCGAGCGGCCGTCCACTGCCCGAAGTCGCCTCGCTGGTCAGCCTGCTCCGGCGGACCGACGACGCGCCGAGCGCGGGCGACGAGGCGCTGCGGCTGGCCGCGGTGGCCCGCCCGGTCGACGAGGTACGGCAATTGGTCACGCTGCTCGGCGAACCCCCGCACGCGAACGGCGAAGCCGGCACCGCGCTGCGCGCGGCGGCGATGGGCCGGCCCATCGAGGACGTCGCAGAACTGGTCACCATTTTCAGCACGCGGGCGCCGGGGGAGGAGGCCGCGGACACCGCGGCCGGCGGCGGTGGCGGACCCGGCGCGCCCGGGCGGACCGCGGAAGCGGCCACGCCGCGAACCGAGAGGGAGGGCCGTACGCGGGACGCCGGCGCGCCGACGGACCCGGCCGCCCGCCCGCTCATCGGCGGGGGCGGCGCCCGCACCGGCCAGGCGTCGCTGCGCTCGGTCCTGCGCTGGCCCGCGGCCGTCGCGCTGCTCGCGGTCGGCGCGATCCACCTGCCCACGGACATCGCCGGCCTGCGCGCGGGCGACGTCGCCGCCGGTGTCTCGCTGGCGATCGCGGCACTGTGCCTGCTCCTCGCGGTCCTGCTGGCCGTCCAGGACACCGTGGTGACCTGGGTGACGAGCGCCGCCGCGGCGATCGGCACGATCGCGCTGCACTCGCTGGCGGCGGGCCTCGGCCCCGTCCACCTGCTGAGGGACAGCCTCGGCCGCTCCTTCGCCGGGTCCACCACGACGGTGCTGGTCTGCGCGGCGCTCGCCGCCGCCCTCGCGGGCTCGGCGCTGCTGCGCCGGCAGAAGAGCCCGGTGACGGTGACCGACGCCTGACGGGCACCGGCGCCGGGTGACGGCGGTCATTCGCACGTCGGCGTGCGGTCGGCCGCACCCTGTGCCAAGGTAGGAGAGGTCCCGCAGCCACCCCCCCCGGCTGCGGGACCTTTCACATGTCCCGGCCCGAGGGGGCGTACGGGGCACGAAGTCGCCGCGGCCCGCGGCGGGTTGACCGCGCGCCCACCGGGAACATGACGTGGTGCCGCCGCCGCGCGGCCGTACGCGCTCGGGCCGGGGACGATTCGCCTGCTGCCGGGGCGCGGCAGGGCGTACGGTCACTGGTGCCCTCCCGGACCCCGTCCGGGCGGTGTCCGGGGACCGGCGCCGCGGGGACAATCGGCTGAGCAGGGGGGTGAGCGTGTGCGACGGACGGCAGAAGGCACGACAGCGGGCGGCATGACGGCAGGCGGCGTGACGGCGGGCCGGACCACGCCGGGCGGCACCGAGGCGGGCGGTGGCACGGCGGCGGACGCGTACCGCCCGGCGACCGACCGGGCACACCGCGAGGAGCAGCCGTGATATCCGAGCCGGAACTCACCGGCGGACTCGACGAGCCCGCACCCGCGGACATCGTGACCGACGACGATCCCGCCCCGCGCAGGAGCCCGTTCGCGGCGCTCAACCGGCGCGTGTGGGCCGCCGGCCTCGGCGGGGTCCTCATCGCGTCGGCGGTCTGGGCGGGAGCGCTGTACGCGGCAGGGCCGCGCCGGGCCGGAGCGCCGGACATGCACGGCTACGTCCTGCACGGCAGCCCGTGCGCCGCGCTCACCCTCAAACCGCTCACCGACGCACTCAAGGCCACCGACACCCAGACCGTCTCACCCGCCGTCGTCCACCTCGGCCCGGCACTGGACCAGATCCGCTGCACCATCGAGACCACCTCGCCGATCCCGCTGCGCGGCGGCACCGCGCGCTACGAAGTGGTCGTCTCCATCGACCTGCACAAGGCGACCGACCCGGCGGCGGAATTCGAGGACCAGCGCGACCTCGACACCAGCGACCTCGTCCCCGTCACGACCACCGAGCCCGTGCCCGACCTCGGCGACAAGGCGTATCTCCTCACCATCGACAGCGGGTCGCAGCAGCTGAAGGTGCTGCACGGCGGCGCGGTCTTCACCATCACGCTCACCGGCTACGACTACCTCGCCACGAGCGTGAACGGCCAGCAGGGCGACAGCGGCAACACGACCGACCTCAGGGTCTACCAGCCCGCGCTGATCGCCACGGTGCGCAATGTGATGAAGGGATAGAAGTAGCCGCCCCCGGGCGACGGACACGGCCGAAGGCCGAGGTCCGGGCGGTGCGCCCGGCTGAGCCGCGCACCGGGGCGGGGGCCGGTTGGGTAGTTTGGGCGGTGTCCTTCCCACCTGCCCAGCGGTACGGGCCGGACCCCGGCGGCGACCAGCGCCCGGCGGTCCGCCCGCACCGCCCGTGATGCGGAGCCGCGCGATGACCACTGCCCGGGACCTGATCGTCGTCGCCATGGACGTGCCCGCCGACCTCCTCGTGGACCGCGGCGACCTGTCGCTCGCCCTGGCCGCCGCCGAACTGATCGATCTGCTGGCCGCGCGCGCCCTCGCACTGCGCGGCGACCTCGTGGTGCCGGGGGAGCGGCGGGACGAGGGGCAGGGCACGGAGGCGAGCCGGGACCGGCTGCTGACGCAGGCGCTGACCGCGTACGAAGCCGCCACCCGCCCCGGAACCGCCGGTGACCGGCGGCCGGAGGGCGACGCGGCCGGCGCGGGCGATACGGGCCGGGCCCCGGCGGGGAGCGGCCAGGACGCCGAGGACGAGGAGACGGGGGAGCGGGTCGAGGACTGGTTGTGGCGGCGCGGGCGTGATCTGCCGACCGCGTATCTGGCGGCTCTCGAGGAGGAGGGCACCCTGGTGCGCGAGGACCAGCGGCGCTGGCGGCTGCTGCCGACCAGCCGCCGGGTGCTCGCCGATACGCCCGGCAGGCGCAGGGCCGCCCAGCACTGGTCGTCCGACGCGCCGGTCCTGCGGGCGCTCGGCACGCTCATCGGCGTCAAGGGCGAGGAGCCGCCGCCGGACGAGGTGCCGGAACACAGCCCGGCCCGCGTCGTCGTCGACGGGCTGCGGCAGGCGGTGGACGAGCTGGCCGAGGAGCGCCGGCTGCGCACCACCCGGCTCGACCGGGCCAACGCCACCTACCGCAGCCGAGGTTACTGAGTGCGATCTGCGTCACTCTTGAGGTGATCAATGGTGATTCGGGGGAGTGAGCGCCGAATTCCGGGGTAGGCGACCGGTGTTCCGTGACACGGGACATGCGTGGAAACCCGAGAGGCTGTGATGATGTCGGCCCGCCCTGCCGTGCTGCGTGAACTGCTGGAAAGATACGAGCGCCTGAGCGCCCAGAGCCCGGAGGTGCTCGCGGAGCCGAGGATCGGCGATCTGCTGCGTGACACCGCCTACACCCTGTGCGTGACGACGGGCACGCGGGACATCGACGCCGCGCTCGCCGCGGCCCGGGCCCGGCTCGCCGGGGCGGCGAAGGCCACCGTACCGGCGCCCGCACCCGCGCCGGAGAGCGGAGCCCGCGGCGCCGACGCGCCGAAGGTCGCGGACGAGGCCCGGAAGACCGCTCTCGAAGCCGCCTAGCAAGCCCATCTACGCCACCGGCCGAGCGGCCGGTCGGCGGCCGGTATGTCCATGGAGAGTCGGGCGCGTCCCGCGCCGCGCCGGGAATCCGTTCGTCGCCGGAGCCTGCGACCGGGCAGACTCACCGCATGGCTGATCGCGACGACGATCCGGTGATGGTCTGCGCCCAGTGCGGGCGCACCAGTGACTGGAATCCGACGACCTTCTGCTCGTGGGCGTGCTTCGACACGGAACCGCGGCCCGGCGCGCGTGCCGCGCTGGCCTATTTCAGCGGCACGCTGCCCGAGGACATCACCGACGGCGAGGAGTGACCACTCCCGTGGCCGGTTCCGTTCGGGTGCCCGGAATTCGCTGAGCCCTCGGTACTCACCAGCCAGCCCCGGGCAATCCGCCGACGCACGCTGTCTTGACGCTGTGTCAGCGCTTCTCGTACGGTCTCCTCGCACACCGTGAATGAAACGATTCATTGACAGTGTTCCCGCACCCCGCACTTCCGCCCCAGCCGCGCCATGTCCGCCGTTGAGCACCCCCCACCTCGTACGGAGGCCCGTGCCATGACCCCACTTCGTCCGCCGCGGCGGCGTCCACCCGCACCGGCCTCCCGCCGCCTGCGGGTGGCGCTGCTCGTCGCCGCCCTGTGCGCGGCGCTCGGCCTGTCGGCGACCCCGCCCGCCGCAGCGAGATCCGCAGCGATATCCACGGCGGGATCCGCAGCGACCTCCGCCGCGTCGGCCGCACCGCAAGCCGCGGCCTCACCCGCCGCCACGGCGGGCCGCTCCGCCGGTGACGCGTACATCTACGCCCCGCACAGCCGGACGCTCGCCCCGGTCGCCGTCCACGGCACGTCCGGTTCCGTGAGCGCGCCGGGGAATGTGCTGTCCGGCGCCTCGACCCGGATATCCGGCACGAATTCCTTCCTCGTCCTCGACTTCGGCAAGGAGGTCGGCGGCCTGGTGACGCTGAAATTCGCCGGTGCGAGCGGCGCCGGGCAGCGGGTCGGGCTCGCCTTCAGCGAGTCGTCGCTGTACGTCGGCCCGGTCAGCGATCTGAGCAGCGGCACGGTCTACTCCGGCTCGGGCACCGACGGCGCCCTGACCGCGACGGTGAACGGCGCGGGCAGCTACACCATGCCGGCCGACAAGCTGCGCGGCGGCTTCCGCTATCTGACGGTCTTCATGGCGTCGTCCGGCTGGGTCGATCTCAACGGTGTGTCACTGGCGTTCACCGGCGCGGCGGGAATGAGCGACCCGGCCGCGTACAGCAACTACTTCTATTCGAGCGACGATCTGCTCAACAAGATCTGGTACGCGGGCGCCTACACCGTCCAGATGGACACCATCGCGCCGGACACCGGACGCGCCTACCCGCCGCCCGCCTCCGGCTGGGAGAACAACGCCGTGATCGGCTCCGGCGCGGGCATCCTCACCGACGGCGCCAAGCGTGACCGCGCCGTGTGGCCCGGCGACCTCGGAGTCTCACTGCCGACCGAATACGTCTCGACCCATGACCTCGCGTCCACCAAGAACGCCCTGAACAGCCTCTACCAGCACCAGAATTCGTCGACCGGCGAGCTGGAGTACGGCGGTCCCGCGGTCAACTTCTACGGCTCGGACACATATCACACCTGGACCCTCATCGGGACGGCCGCGTATTACACGTACTCCGCCGACAAGACGTGGCTGGACTCGGTCTGGAGCCGCTACCGGCTGGGCATGTCCTTCATCACCGCGAAGATCGACGGCAACGGCCTGCTGAACGTCACCGGCACCAACGACTGGGCGCGCGGCGGCCAGGGCGGCGAGAACATCGAGGCGAACGCACTGCTGTACGCGGCCCTGACCGGCGGCGCGACCCTCGCCGACGCGGAGGGCGACACCGCGGACGCGAGCACATGGCGGCAGCGCGCGGCCACCCTCAAGTCGGCCGCCAATCAACGGCTGTGGAATTCCGCCGTCGGCCTCTACCGCGACAATCCGACCAGCACGCTGTATCCGCAGGACGGCAATTCGCTCGCCGTCTGGTACGGCCTCACCGACAGCGCGGCCAAGAACACCGCCGTGGCCCGGGGCCTGTCCGCCCGCTGGAACGACCACGGCGCGGCCAGCCCCGAGAAGGACGGCGGCGCGATCGGCACCTTCCCCGGATCGATGGAGGTGCAGGCGCATTTCGTGGCCGGCGACGACGTCGACGCGCTCGCGCTGATCCGCCGCGAGTGGGGCTGGATGCTCAACAGCCCGACCGGCACCGGCAGTACGTTCTGGGAGGGCTTCCGCTCGGACGGCTCCTTCGACTACGGCGGCACCTATATGAGCCTGGCGCACGGCTGGGGCACCGGGCCGACCTCCGCCCTCACCTTCTACCTGCTGGGCCTGGCGCCGACCGGCACCGCGAGCTACGACTTCGTACCGCACCCGGGCGACATCGCGCACACCGAGGGCACCATCACCCTGCCGCAGGGCACGGTGACCGGCTCCTGGGACCAGGACACGGCGGCGGGCACCCTCCACGAGACGCTGTCCGCACCGGCCGGGACCACCGGACGGATCGGCATCCCCGTCGCCGACGCGCCCTCGTCCTCGGCGGTCACCATCACCGTCAACGGCGCCACGGTGTGGAGCGGCGGCACCTTCCACCCGGGCGCGGGCATCACCGGCGGCAGCACGGACGGCAGTTACGTCCGGCTGACCGGTGTGCCCGCCGGGAGCTACACGGTGACCGCCACCGGCCTCGGCGCCGCAGTGCCCTTCGCCACGTCCGTCAACGGCACGGCGCTGCCCGCCGGTTACACCCTGTGCGCGACCGAGGGCGGCACCTGCACCCCGTCCGGCAGCCAGGTGATGGCTTACGGCGCGGGCGGCTACGTCTACCGGGCGGTCAGCGGCGCCACGGCCTGCGACGCCGCCTCCTTCGGCGGCGCCGATCCCGCCTACGGCGTGCTGAAGTCCTGCTATCTCGCCCCCTCTGGCGGGCCCGCCGGATACACCTCCTGCGCGGCCGAGCACGGCACCTGCGCGGTGAGCGGGACCCGCGAGGTCGCCTACGGGGCGAACGGCGCCTACCGCTTCCAGGTCGTCACCGGGAGCGTCGACTGCACCAACGCGGCCTTCGGCGCCGATCCGCTGTACAACACGGCCAAGAGCTGCTGGGCCGCGCCCAACGGGCCGCCCGCCGGCAACTGGGCGCTGTGCGCCGCCGAGAAGTCGGTCTGCCAGGGCGCGGGGGATCGGCCGGTCGCGTACGGCGCCGCGGGCGCCTTCTGGCCGGGCCGCGCCAACGGGGCGACGACCTGCGGCAACGACACCATGGGCGTCGACCCGGTCTACGGCGTCGGCAAGAGCTGCTACGGCTACGCGGGAGCGCCGGCCGGCTTCCCCGCGACCTGCTCGGCGGAGAACGGCACCTGCGCCTTCACCGGCCGCAGGACCGTGGCCTACGGCGCCAACGGCGACTACCGGTACGCGACCTTCACCGGCGGCGCGCCCTGCACCAACGACGCCTTCGGCGGTGACCCGCTGCCGGGCGTCGCCAAATCCTGCTATCTGACGTCCTGACCGCCTGACCGCCTGACCGCTGAGCGGTCCCGAGCCGACCGGAGTGACCGCGCGAGCGCCGTTCATGCGTCTCGCGCGGTCATTTCTCGTTCAGGCTTTCCCCAAGGCGAAGTCCCTTGTGCAAAGCGGAGGTAGAGACTTCACCCGCCCACTTTGTTGACGTGCCCGCGTCACCCATAGTGGCGGTTCAGTGACTCTGCCGCCCCATCCGGCACCGGAGCCACTGGAGCATCCGCAGGGCCCCCAGGTAACCCACCACAGGAGGCAGTTCGTTGCGCAACACCCTGAGCCGGGCGATACATCGCGCCGGTCTTCCCCTCACCGCGGTCGCCGCCCTGGCCGCCTCCGCACTCGCCTTCACCCCGTCCGCCCAGGCCGCGCAGCCCGCGGCCACGGCGCGCCCCGTGCACACCGCGCGTGCCTGCGCCACCCCCGCCAGGGCCGGCGAGATGGCGTGCAAGGCGCTGCGCGTGACCAGCGGCACCGTGCACGCGGCCCGCACCGCCACCGTCACCCCCGACGCGGCGACCGCCGCCACCCCGTCCGGCTACGGCCCCAGCGACCTGCTCGCCGCCTACGGCCTGACCTCCGCCGCGGCGTCCAAGGGCGCGGGCGAGACGATCGCGATCGTCGACGCGTACGACGACCCCAACGCGGCCAAGGATCTGGCCAGTTACCGGTCGTACTACGGACTGCCCGCCTGCACCGTGGCCAACGGGTGCTTCAAGAAGGTCAGCCAGACCGGCTCGACCACCTCGCTGCCGTCCGCCGACAGCGGCTGGGCCGAGGAGATCTCGCTCGACCTGGACATGGCCAGCGCCCTGTGCCCCAAGTGCAACATCCTGCTCGTCGAGGCCAAGTCCGCGTCCATGGCCAACCTCGGCAAGTCGGTCAACGAGGCCGTCTCGCTCGGCGCGAAATTCGTCTCCAACAGCTACGGCGGCTCCGAGTCCTCCTCGGACAGCAGCTACGACTCCTCGTACTTCAACCACCCGGGTGTCGCGATCACCGTCAGCGCCGGTGACTCCGGCTACGGCGCCGAGTACCCGGCGGCCTCGAAGTACGTGACGGCCGTCGGCGGCACCGCGCTGAAGAAGTCCTCCACCACCCGCGGCTGGACCGAGACCGTCTGGTCCACCTCGAGCACCGAGGGCACCGGCTCCGGCTGCTCGGCCTACGACGCCAAGCAGTCGTGGCAGAAGGACACCGGCTGCGCCAAGCGGACCATCGCCGACGTCTCCGCGGTCGCCGACCCCGCCACGGGTGTCGCCGTCTACGACTCCTACGGCGTCACGGCAGGCTGGTACACCTTCGGCGGCACCAGCGTCGCCTCGCCGGTCATCGCCGGTGTGTACGCGCTCGCGGGCACCCCGTCCGCCGGCTCGTACCCGACGTCCTTCCCGTACGCGCACACCTCCGCGCTCAATGACGTGACCAGCGGCTCCAACGGCTCGTGCGGCGGCAGCTACCTGTGCACCGGCAAGGCCGGCTACGACGGCCCGACCGGCCTCGGCACCCCGATCGGGACCACCGCCTTCACCGGCTGACCCGACCGATCCCGGCAGGCGGGGCGGACCTCACCGGGTCCGCCCCGCTTTTGCCGCGGCCCCGCCGGGCGGCGTGCGTGCCGGCTCCCCGGCGGCCCGCGGATCCATCGCCCACCGGATGGTCCGGGTCAGCCCGTGCCCCGCCAGCCGGACCCCCGTCGCCTCCAGCACCGGCAGATACGGCAGCCGCAGCGGACTGCGCGCCCAGGACGGCAGCAGCGCCACCGCGTTGGCGGCCAGCACCGCGTACGGGCCGCGGGCGGCCCAGGGCAGCGGCGGGTCGAGCAGCAGGAAACGCGCGGCGTCCCGCGCTTCCCGGGTGGCCCGCAATTCCGGGCGGTACGCGGCCAGCCGCTCCGCCAGCGCGGCTTGGTCGCGCGGCGGGTCGACCACACCGAGTGCCTCGGCCACCCGCGCGGTGTCCGCCAGATAGGCGTCACAGCCCGCGGGGTCCAACGGCCGGGCGCCGTACCGCTGGTGGGCCCGCAGGAAGCTGTCGACCTCCGCCGCGTGCACCCAGCCCAGCAGATGGGGGTCGGACGCCCGGTACGGCTCGCCCGCGGCCGTCGTGCCCGCGACCCGCCCGTGCACCGCCCGCACCTGCCCGACGGCCGCGCGGGCGTCCTGCGCGGTGCCGAAGGTCGTCACCGCCAGAAACGTACTGGTGCGCTGGAGGCGGCCCCACGGATCGCCGCGGTAGCCGGAGTGCGCCGCGACCGCCGCCATCGCCAGCGGGTGCAGCGACTGCAGGAGCAGCGCGCGCAGGCCGCCGATGAACATCGACGCGTCGCCGTGCACGGTACGGATCGGCCGGTCGGGGCCGAACCACCGCGGCCCGGCCGTCTCGTGGATACGCGCCCGGTTCTCCGGCCCGCGCGGCCCCGCCACCCGGGCGAACAGCTCCGCCCGCAGCCGCTGACGCACCGCGCCGACACCGGGTATGTCCAGCAAACTGACGGCCATACCGCCACTGTACGGCGCGGACGCGCCCGAGGCGCCGTAGCGCCCGGGGGTCGATGGGTGATGCACTGATGTCGGCCCGGTGGTCCGGCCGCGGCGGTCCTACGCGCAGGGGAGAGGCGGATGTCGATGACGACGACGGCCGAGACGGCGGTGCCGGGGGACGCGCTGCACATCGTGTCCGCCCGCGAACTGGACTCCGGCCCGGACGCCAGGGACCGTCTCGCCGACGCGGCCCACGGGCTGCTGGCCGCGCTCGTACGGGACGGCGCGGCGCTCGGCTGGGTGGAGCCGCCCGACCGCGCCGAGATCGCCGCACTCCTCGACGAGGTCCGGGCCGCGGCCCGCGCGGGCGACGCCGCGCTGCGGGTGGCACGCCTCGGCGAGGAACTGGTCGGCCTCGGCTACTGGCGGCGGTACGCCCGGCCCACGCACCGCCCGCACGCCGACCTGGAGAAGCTCGCGGTGGCCGGCGCCGCCCACGGTCACGGCATCGGCCGCGCCCTGACCGCGGCCCTGATCGCCGACGCGCGCCGCGCCGGCGTCGAGGTGCTCACCCTGGACGCCCGCGCCGACAACACCCACGCGCTGCGCCTCTACACCTCGCTGGGTTTCCGCGAATACGGCAGGCTGCCCGGCTTCGTCGCGGTCGGCGACCGCCGCTACGACAAGGTCTTCCAGATGCTCGACCTGCGCCCGGCGGTCCGCGGACGCCGCGCCGACGGTCAGGACACCCGCCCGGACGCGGCGGGTCAGGGCAGCCGCAGCGTCACATAGGCGATCGTGTCGCCGGGCAGCACATAGCGCTCGAATTCGGCGAAGCCCTGTTTGAGCGCGAACCGCAGCCCGGCCTCGTTGGACTCCAGCACCACCGTCTCGATCCGCTCCGGCCGCAGCTCCCGCGCCCGACCAAGCGCGTACGCGTACAGCTCCCGGCCGAAACCCCGGCCGCGGTGGGCGGTGAGCACCCGGGCGATGACGGTGGCGGCCGGTTCCTCCTCGGTCGGCGGGCGCACCGTCGTATTGCCCACGAGGGTGTCGCCGAGATAGGCGACGTCCAGGAGATTGCGGCGGCCGCGGTCACGTACGTCCTCGGGCGACAGCAGGTGCGTCGGGATGATCGTGTTGTGGACGTGCCGCCAGTCGGCGGCGAAGGCGTCGTCGGCGACGCGCTCGATACGGAGTCTGCTCACCGGCACAGCGAACCGGTGCCCCGAGCCGCACGTCAACCGGGATTCGAGGGCACGGGCGGCGGCGCCCGGGACACGCCGGACGCCGCCACCCTGCGAAAGGTCAGGCCGGGCGCGGCCAGCGGATCTGGGTGCTGCACAGCGAGACGACGATGGCACACGCGGCCACCGCGCCCAGGCCCCACACCAGACCGCTCGCGCTGGCGATGAAACCGATCACCGGCGGGCCCGCGAGCAGCCCCGTCGTGCCCATCGTCGCGACGAGCGTCAGCGCGTCGGAACCCTGGCCCGCCGCCGCCACGTACACGCACGGCGTCACCGCCGCGATGCCCAGACCCACCGCGGCGAAGCCGATCAGCGCGGGCACGACACCACCGCTGAGCAGCGCGAGTGCCAGACCGCAGCCGGCCAGCGCGCTGCCCGCCTTGACGATCAGGCCGTCGCCCCAGCGGCTGCGCCAGCCGTCCGCGAAGAGCCGGGCGAGCACCATCATCACCGACACGACCGCGATGCCCATCGGGGCGACACCCGCCGACGCCTTCGCGACGTCCTTCATGTAGATCGCCGACCAGTCGTTCATGGCGCCCTCGGTGATGGTGCCGAAAGCCATGGCCAGGCCCATCCACAAGGTCACCCGGGTCGGCAGCGTCCACTTGCTCCTCTTCTTCACGTCCGCGTCCACCGGGGCACCGGCGTCCCGCGACGCCTCCTGCGCCGCCTCCTGCGCCGCCGCGCCGGCCTCGGCGGTCCCCGGCTCCGCGTCGATCTGCTCCTGCGTCAGCAGGCCCGTCCTGGCATAGCCGGACAGCGCGAGCAGCAGCACGGCGGCGACACCGAAGTGCACGGCCACCGTGGACGTCAGGGACGTCATCCCGGACGCCAGCAGGGCCGCGCCGAGCGAGCCGCCGCTGAAGGTCGCGTGCAGCTTCGCCATGGCGTTGCGCCCGTGCAGCGCCTCCAGTGCCGCACCTTGCGCGTTCATCGCCACGTTCAGGCACGCCACCAGCACCCCGTCGACCCCCATGATCAGCAGGGCGACCGGATAGTTCGGCATCACCGACAGCGGGATCAGCAGCAGTGTCAGGCCGAGCGCCGACCACAGCGACAGCCGGCGCGAGCCGAACCGCCGCATCAGCATCGCGACCAGCGGGAAGGCCGCCGCCGCGCCGATGCCGGTGGCCATCAGGAGCAGCCCGACCTGGGCGGCGGTCAGGTCCAGGCGCGACTTGATCGACGGCAGCCGCGACGCCCAGGTGGCGTACTGGAAGCCCAGCGAGAAGAACAGGGCGCCGATGGCCACCTGCCCGCGCCGGAACGGATCGTGAACGTGCAGCACAGGAGTTATCCCACTTCGTCTCGCGATGGTGTCCCGCTCAGCAGGCCGCTGGTCGGCGTGGTCGGTCTTGCGGTGTGCCCGGCCGGCAGCGGCATCGTCATGTAGACCGAACCGGCGCCGTAGCTTCCGGAGTTGGCGATTTCGTGCCGTGGTGCGAAGCCGTGGGCCGCCCAGTAGGTGTGGCTGCCGCCGACCGCCACCAGCGACAGCCGTTCGTAGCCCGCCGCTTGGGCGTGCCCGGTCAGATGCCGCAGCAGCCGCGCGCCGAGGCCCCGCCCGCGCAGATCCTCGGCGACGACGACATCGTGCAGATGCAGATTGCGCGAGGTGTGGATCTCCGGGGCGCCGCCGGCGAGTTCCGGCGCCGCGGACTCCGGATACGGCAGGGACAGCAGATAGCCGGCCAGCCGGTCCCCGGACTCCAGCACGAAGCAGGTCGTCGGCGACGCCCGCGCCTTCGACTCCAGCGCCGCCCGCCCCTCGGACAGCCCGAGCGGTGTGTAGGCGGCCGCCTCCAGTGCGACGATGCCGTCCCAGTCACCGTCGCCGATCCGCCGTACGCGTACCTCGTCGCTCACCGCACGCCTCCGTCCGCGGCCGGGTCCGGCGCAGGCCGGCCCGCGCCGCGTATGCACGCGTACGGCAGCGGGCTGAAGCCGTTGAACCCCTGGGTGGTGTAACTGACGGCGTAGGCACCGCTGGAGAGCACCCACACCGGATCCCCGGACTGCACCGCCTCCGGCACGGCGACCTGGCTGTGCTCGCGCGAATAGGCGTCGTCGCTGTCACAGGTGGGTCCGGCGACGGTGGCGTGCACGAATCCGGTGCCGGGTCCCGCCCCGCTGCCCGCCGCCGGGTGGGTGGGGAACACCAGGCGGTACTGCAACTCGTCCATCTCGTACAGGCCGTTGAACTTGCCGCAGCTCAGATACAGCCAGCGGTGCGTGGCCCCGTCCGGGGTGTGCCGGGTGGAGAGCCGGGACACATGGGCGCGGACCGCGCCGGCGTCCGCGACCAGATGGCGGCCGGGCTCCATCACGAAGCGCAGACGGCGGCCGGACACGCTCCGGCACTGGTGCATCCCGTCCCGGACGACCGCGAAGATCTTGTCGATCGGCGGATCGAGCGGCCGGCCCCACTTGTCGAGATAGCCGAGCGCCGGCAGCCCGCCGCCCAGATTGATGTACTCCAGCGCGATGCCGCGCTCGCCGAGCACGCCCAGCACGTCCACGAGTTGCTCGAACGCGCGCCGCCAGGCGCCGGCCGTCATCTGCTGCGAACCGACGTGCACCGAAAGGCCGGCCGGCCGCAGACCGGTCGCGCGGGCCCGTTCCAGCACGGCCACCGCGTCCTCGGCCGAGCAGCCGAACTTGTTGCTCAGACCCCACAGCGCCCCGGCCCCGTCGGTCGCCAGCCGGCAGAACACCCGGGAGCCCGGGGCGTGCGCGGCGATCGCCGCCACGTCCTCCAGGCTGTCGGTGGCGAAGTCGCGGACACCGAGGCGGTGGGCCGCCGCGATGTCCCGGTCGGATTTCACGGTGTTCCCGTAATGGATCCGTTCGACCGCCACGCCGGATTCGACGGCCTGGGTGATCTCGTTGAGGCTCGCTGCATCGATACCGCTGCCCTTGTTCACCAGACAGGCGAGCACTTCGTCCACGGGGCAGGCTTTCATGGCGAAGCGCACCGATATCCCCGGCAGTTCGCGCAGCAGGGAATCGTAGCGTTCTTCGATCGCGGTGAGATCGAAGATGATCCGGTCCTCGGTGGCGTCCGCGAGCGCGGCGAGCAGCGAGGAATTCTCGTGCGTCATGAGCGGCTTCAGCCGGGCAGCCGCTGGAATTCGCCGGCACCCATGGATCTGCACGTCCCGATCAACGCCGACCAGACTTCGGTCAGCAGGGCGTAATCCTCGATGTCCCCCCGGGCTTCGTCCAGCAGTCGTTCCCGCCGCCCCGCGAGCAGATCCGCGAATTCCGCGTAACGACCGCCGAGTGTGCGATAGGAACGGTCGATGATGTCCAGCCGCTCCTCGTTCTCCGTACGGTCGAGCGACGCGCTCTCCCGCAGCAGTTCGACGATCGCGGGCACCCGCACGCGGTCCTGCCCGTCCAGCAGTGCGGCGCCGGCCGCGGTCATCCGGTCGTACACGAAATTGAGATAGAGCATCGAGAGGAAGAATTTGGCGAAGCGCAACTGATAGGCGAGGAAACCGGCGTCCGTGCGTCGCTCGCCCGTGTAGTAGTTCACGATGTGCCGATTGTGCAGCACACCCGGCAAAGTGGAATCCGGGACGAGATGGATGAGGAAGTAGTCGCTGCCGATGGTGTCCCTCGCGGGCATCAGCGGCACCTGCTCGTGCACCCCGTGGAAGGCGATGTTGCACATGTCGACCCGCATCGGATCGACCAGGGTGAGCGTCGACCGGTCCCCGGCGAAGGGCTCGCTGCCCGCGCCGCGGAAGGACTCGTCCACCAGCTCCCGCTTCTTCTCCGCCGACCAGTGCACGGGCGCCCACAGTCCGACGACGTCGTAGTACGCGTCGCGGTCGAGCCGGTACATCTCCTCGATGTCCACCGACATCTCGCCGATGAAGGAGGCGCCGACCATGGTGACGGTCTTGTCGGCGTGCTCGGCGGCGAGCGCGTTCTCGGTGACCCCGGCCGCCGCGTCGCCCGCCCGCTTGCCAAGCGACATCAGCTCGTGGTGGATCGGGAAGACGGGCAGTCCGTCGACGTGCTGGTAGCGGCTGTCGGAGTCCCTGCGGTGCACGGACTCGCAGCCCAGCGCCGCGGCGATCAGGAACGCCCGATTGGTGCAGGCGCCGTACGACAGGCCGTCCGGCAGCATCAGATCGAGGATCAGCTCGGGTTTGGCGACGCCGGACCGGTCGACGGCCCGCCGCAGGAAGTCGCGCTGCGCGGCCTCGTCGATGTGGTGCACGACCACACCGGGCGCCGCGGGCAGACCGGCGACCACCCGGGCGTGCTCCGCGACGGCCGGGGCCGCGCAGGAGTCGAGGATCAGCAGACGCACCTCGACGTCGAAGTGCGTGACGGCGTAGGCGGCCTCCTCGTACACCGCCGATATCGTTGTCGCGCACGGGCGGTCGGTCGGCAGCGTCAGGCAGATTCGGCGCATGCGTCCCCCTGCTTCCAGGAGTCGCGGCCGAGCAGCTTGGCGCCGAGCGCGGTGAGTTCGGCCCGGCCGTAGCGCAGCGACTCGTGCTTGACCGCGTCGCCGACCAGCGTCGCGTTCCACTCCGGAGTGCTGAGGTCCCGCCAGGACGCGACGCGCGACTCGCGCAGCTCCTGGTGCGATTCGAGGGCGGGCATCATCGAGATGTACTGCGCGGAGCGGACCCCGTCGGCCGACACGTTCGGTGCCACGCCGTGCGCGAGCAGGCCGTTCCAGATCAGCAGGTCGCCGGCCTTCAGCTCCGGCTGGACGATCGGGTATTCCGCCTGGTCGATGCTCGGCCGGATCGGGTCGCGGTCCTCGCCTTGCGTCTTCTTCCACTCCTCGAAGCGGCGGAAGAGTTCCGGCGAGCACTGGAAACCGCCCTGGTCGGGCTTGGTGTCATTGAGCGCGATGATGCCCTGCACGCGCTGCGGGGTGACGTCGAGGGTGGTGTCGATGTCCCAGTGCAGCCGGATGTCGAAACCGCGTTCGGTGGGCGCGATGTGCGCGCGGTCGCGGTTCTTGATGTTGGGCGGGTTGAGGTTGAGCCGGTCGAGGGTCACCCACAGCTCTTCGCAGTCCCATACGTCGACGAACGCGTCGTAGACGCGCTGCGACTGGCGGCTGTCCCACATCAGCTGGTGGTGGTACGCCTCGACGAAACCGTAGATGTGCAGTTCCCGGTCGAGGTCGGACCGGAACTCGCGCTCCTCGTACCAGGTGTCCGGCCGGGCCGGGTCCAGACCCTGGAAATCCCAGGCGAATTCCAGCAGTTCATTCGCCGCGAGCGAGGGGATCGCCTGGCGCACCACGACATAGCCGTAGGTTTGCCAGAAAGTGAAATCCTCCTCGGACAGAACGCGGAGTTCCCGCGTCTTGCGGAGGTCACGCAGGGGAGTGGGCGTGAGATAAGTCTCGCCGTCCGAGCTGAAGTACGGTATCTCCGAAGCGGCTCGGAAAGCAGGGTTAGGCGCGGACAAAGCAGTCGCTCCTGGGGTCGGTTCTCAGATGCGGATCGCCCCCGGGCTGCCCTTCGGTCGGGACGGATCAGCCGTGTGGGGACGGATAACCGCGTCCGGTGCCGAGAGTAGTTCTGGGCGACCACTACTTGTTCCGGAGCAAGACATGGCGGCACCACGTATTGCTGTCGGTGGGCGAGCGGATACGCGCGGCAACGGGGCGTTGCTGCCGTCGGTGAACGGGCGCCTGGTGATGGGGCCCAGGGCGCCGGATGGTCATGCCAAACGGTTCCCGTGAGGGCTCCGCCAGTCAACTTGCTCATCATTCATGGCACTACGCCGCGCATGTCGCTCGCTGAACTCGCGTCCCACTAAAATGGATTAGACCAACCGCCACTGTCAACCGGCGAGTTGGCGTGTCGCGCCGACCGTGGAGCGCGATTCGGCCACGTCGTCGCCGTCTGCGATGTGAGCCCTACGGCGGGTAAACCTCTGTGTGCGCGGGGCCGTTGGCGGCCCGATCCGGCGCTTGTGGAGATGGTGGGAGCACGCGCGCGACGCACTTGACACCCCTGTTCAAGCTGGGCGAGTATCCGGATGGTCTGTACCAATGTCCGCCGTGTCGCAATTGCGTTGGCTCTACGTGGAAGGCCCAGTCGATGTCCTCCAGCACGCCCGACAAGGAGCTGCGACGACTCGCGCTCTCCGTCCTCCAGCCCGGATTCGTGGGGACGGAAGCGCCGGACTGGGTGCTGCGGGCCATCGCTGACGGCCTGTCATCAGTAGTGCTCTTCTCACGGAATATCGCCTCGCCGCAGCAGGTCGCCCGGCTCACCGCGCAATTGCGCGCCGAAAACCCCGCATTGATCATCGCGATCGACGAAGAAGCCGGCGATGTCACCCGGATCGAGTCCTCCACCGGTTCGACCCGGCCCGGCAACTTCGCGCTCGGCGCGGTGGACGACACCGAACTCACCGAGTCCGTCGCCCGCGACCTCGGCCGCCAACTGCACGCCGCCGGCGTCAGCCTCAACTACGCGCCCAGCGTGGACGTCAACTCCAACCCGGACAACCCGATCATCGGCGTCCGCTCGTTCGGCACCGACGCCGAACTCGTCGCCCGGCACGCCGGGGCCTGGATCCGGGGACTGCAGTCGGCCGGTGTCGCCGCCTGCGCCAAGCACTTCCCCGGCCACGGCGACGTCGCCGTCGACTCCCACCACGGCCTGCCCAGCTACGACGCCGACCTGGACACCATCGCCGCCCAGGCGCTGCCGCCCTTCCGCGCGGCGATCGGCGCCGGGGTGCGCGCCGTGATGAGCGGCCATCTCCTGGTGCCCGCCTACGACCCGCACTTTCCGGCCACTCTCAGCAGCCGCATCCTCGACGGCCTGCTCCGCAAGGAACTCGGCTTCGACGGGCTCGTCGTCACCGACGCGATCGAGATGGGCGCCGTGACCGACCGCTACGGCATCGGCGGCGCCACCGTACGCGCGGTCGTCGCCGGCTGCGACGCGGTCTGCGTCGGCGGCGAGCACGCGGGACCCGAGACCGTCGACGAACTCGTGGCCGCCCTCGTCGACGCCGTCGGCTCCGGCGACCTCACCCGGGCCCGCCTGGCGGAGGCGTCCGAGCGGGTCGGGGCATTCGCCGACTGGTCGCTCGGCCTGAGCCGCACCGTCCCGGTCAACCCGATCAGCGGCGACATCGGCTACGTCGCCGCCCGGCGCGCCATACGCCTCGGCGGCTCCGCCGAGGCCGTGCTGCCGCTGGCGGCGCCGCCGCACGTCGTCGAACTGGTGCCGTCCACCAACCTCGCCATCGGCAAGGAGACGCCGTGGGGCGTCGCCGCACCGCTGCGCGAGCGGCTGCCCGGCACCACCTTCGTCCGCGTCCACCACCAGGAACTGGCCGCCGACGGCGCCCTCCTGGAGTCCTACGGTCTCACCCCGGCCGCCGGCCGCCCGCTGGTCGTCGTGGTCAGGGACGCCGCCCGCAACAAGTGGATGGGGCACGCCCTGGCCGAACTTGCCGATGCCCGCCCCGACGCGATCGTGGTCGAGATGGGGCTGCCGGGCGACACCGCGCCGGGCGCCGCCCAGATCTTCACCCACGGCGCGACGGCGGCCTCGGGCGTCGCGGCCGCGGAGGTCCTGGCCGGCACGCGAGAGCCCGCGCACCGGGCGTAGCCGGCCCGAAGCGGTCCGGGCTCTTCGACCGGCGGCGGGGGGAGGGTGCCTACGAACGGCGGCGGGGCTTGCCGCCGCGGCCGCGGCCCTTGCCGCCGCCCGAACCGGAACCCGAACCTGAGCCGGACCTCGGCGCCGAGCCGGACCTGGGGGCCGAGCCCGTACCGGACCGGCCCGCGCCCTGCCCCTTGTCCCGGCCCTTGCCCCCCGCCCTGGTCCCATCGCGGCCCTTGGCCGTGGCCCGCGCCTTGCGCTGGTCCTCGGCGCCGGACGGCAGCGGCTTGCCGCGGGTGCTGTTGACCGTACGGCCGCGGACGATGCCGATGAGGTGCTCCACCAGGTCGGTGGTCGCGTCCTGGGGCCAGGACAGGGCCACGCGCGACTGCGGTGCGTCCGTGACCGGCCGGTAGGTGAGGTCCCTGCGATGGTGCAGCCGGGCCAGCGACTGCGGCACGACCAGCAGCCCGATGCCCGCCGCGACCAGTTCGACGGCGTCCGCCGTCGTCGCCGGGCGCTCCTTGGCGGGTTCGCCCGGCAGATCCTCCCAGCCGACCACATCGTCCAGGGGACGCAGCATGACGTCGTCGGCGAGATCGGCCGCGGACACCTCGTCGGCAGCGGCCAGCAGATGGTCCTTGGGGACCACGACCACCGTGGTCTCGGTGTAGAGCGGGATCGCGCTGAGGTCCGCGCCGTCGACCGGCAGCCGGACGAAGCCGGCGTCCACACCGCCCTCGCGGCCCTCGCCGCCGTCCCGCAGCATGCCGAACGCCTCGGCGGCGGTCACCGGCACCAGTTCGAGCGGGACCTGCGGCAGCCGCTCGTGCCAGATCCGTACCCACTTGGACGGCGTCACGCCCGCGACGTAGGCGAGCCGGAAGGTCGGAGGCGTCTGCGGAGCTGTCACTCCAGCAGGTTATCCGCTGGTGGTCGGCGGCGGTGCGCGCGCTCGTTACCCTTGGGGCATGACGTCGCAGAAGACCGCCCAGACCATGAAGCCCGCGACCGCGGCGAAGAAGCTGGGTGTGTACCTCCAGGCCACCCCCGCGGACTTCCAGGAAGGCGTCGTCTCGCGCACCGAGCTGAACGCGCTCCAGGCCGACCCGCCCGCGTGGCTGGTGGAGCTGCGCCGCAACGGACCGCACCCCCGTCCGGTGGTCGCCGCCAAGCTCGGGGTGTCCATCGCGGGCCTGGCGCGCGGCGGGGTCACCGAGGCGCTGACCACCGAGGAGATCGACGCGCTGAAGCGGGACGAGCCCGAGTGGCTCACGCACGAGCGCGCCGTGCAGGCGGGCGTCCGCAAGGAAGCGGTCCGCATCAAGGAGAAGCACGCGGCCGAGGCGGACCGCGCGCGCTGACCGCGCGCCGCCCCCACGCCCGGAGCACACCGAGGGCCGGACGCACCGCCCGTCGGCGTGGCCTAGACTTGAAGAGTTCTTCAATTCGTGAGGTTCTTATCCCGGAAGACGGGCCGCGACGGCGGGTCGGCGGGGGAGACGGGAAGGTCGGGCGTGGACACGACACCGGTACCGCTGTACCAGGCGAAGGCGGAGTTCTTCCGGATGCTCGGCCATCCGGTGCGGATCCGGGTGCTGGAACTGCTCCAGGCGGGCCCGATGCCCGTACGCGACCTGCTCGCCGCGATCGAGATCGAACCGTCGAGCCTGTCGCAGCAGCTCGCGGTGCTGCGCCGCTCCGGAATCGTGACGGCGACGCGCGGCGGCTCGACCGTGGTCTACGCGCTGGCCGGCGGCGATGTCGGCGATCTCATGCGGGCGGCCCGGCGCATCCTCACCGAGCTGCTGGCCGGCCGCCAGGACCTGCTGGCCGAGCTGACCGACACCCCGGCGGCCGACACCCGGACGACGGAAACACCGGCGCCGGCGACGGCGGCGCGGGCATGAGCGACACGCACGGCGCCGCCCCGGCGCCCGACACCGGCAGCGGCACGGGCACCGGCACCGGGACGCCCGGCTACGACGGCCCGGTGGACCGGGGCGCGGGCACCGAGAAGTACAAGGAGCGCGGCGTCGTGCTGCGCGTGCTGGTCTATGTGATCGCCGGCCACCTCTTCGCCGGCTTCCTCTGGCTGCTGTTCTACGTCGGCACCCGCTCGCACGGCTGACAGCCGCGGGGCCGAGGCCGTACTCCTACCGTTTTCCCGGCGCGTCCGCGGGCTCCGCGGCGCGCAGATCGGCGAGGAGTTCGGCCTGCCCTGCCAGCACGCCCGACAGGATGCCGCGCGCGACCGCGAGCAGCTCCGCGACCTGCGGGCTGACCAGGGCGTAGTGCACCGCCGAGCCCTCCCTGCGGGTCACGACCAGATTCGCCCGGCGCAGCACGGCCAACTGCTGTGACAGATAGGCGGGTTCGACACCGACCTCGGGCAGCATCTCCGAGACCGCGTGCTCGCGTTCGCTGAGCAGTTCCAGGACCCGGATCCGTACCGGATGGCCGAGCGTTTTGAAGAACTCCGCCTTGAGCTGGTACAGCGGGGCGCTCATCGCACCGCCTCCGGTGCGCCGGCCGTCCGCGCCCGGCCCGTCAGCTCTCGCGTGCGCCTGGAACTCTTCGCCATGCCCCCATCCTCCCGCGCGCCGCGCCCGCCGCGCGACCGTCCACGCGCCCGTCACCCGGCTCCGTGCCATCGGCGTCACCCCTTCAGGGCGTCGGCTGCTCCACCGGAACGGCGCTCGCGGACTGCCGCGGCGCGGGCAGCACACCGGTCGCGACCAGATGCGCGTGCGCGCCGGCGATCGCCTCGGGCGTGGTGGCGTACTCGCGGCCGTGCAGAGGCTCCAGCGCGCCGACCGAGTCCAGCGTCCGCCGCTGCCCGGGCCGCAGGCCCGAGGTCAGGACGGCGATGCCCCGCCGGTCGAGTTTCTGCACGGCGTCCTTGAGGACCAGGGCGCCGGTCGCGTCCATCGTCGTCACCCGGGACAGCCGAAGGATCACCACCCGGACGTCGGAGATCTCGGTGAGTTCGAGCAGGAAGCGGTGCGCGCCCGCGAAGAACAGCGGGCCGTCGACCCGGTAGGCGACGATGTGCTCGGCCAGCAGCACGTGCTCCTCGTCGCTGTGCTCGCCGGGCAGGTCCGGGCGGAAGTCCACCTGGTCCATCCGGGTCTGCCGGGCCACCGCACGCAGCGCCAGCGCGCCCGCGACGACCAGGCCGATGACGACGGCGTAGACCAGGTCGAGCGCCAGCGTCCCCAGGGCGGTCAGCACGAGGACGACCGCGTCGGAGCGGGTCGCCCCGAGCATCGCGCGCAGCGACCCGACCTCGATCATCCGGATCGCGGTGGCCACCAGGACCCCGGCGAGCGCGGCCAGCGGGATCTTCGCCACCAGCGGCGAGGCCGCGAAGACGATGACGGCGAGCACCGCCGCGTGGGTGAGCGCGGCGAGCCGGGAACCCGCGCCGGTCCTGACGTTGACGGCCGTACGCGCGATGGCGGCCGTCGCGGGCACGCCGCCGAACAGCGGGGCGGCGATGTTGGCGATGCCTTGGCCGAACAACTCCCGGTCGGGGTCGTGCCGTTGGCCCACCGTCATACCGTCGGCGACGGTCGCGGACAGCAGCGACTCCAGCGCCGCGAGGGCGGCCACCGCGACCGCGGGCGCGAGCAGCGAGCCGAGCACCGAGAGATCGAGGAAGCCCAGGGAGGGCGCGGAGAGCCCGGAGGGCAGATCGCCGATCGGCGGCGCCGCCGTCAGATGGCACGCCTGGGCGACGACCGTGGCGCCGACCACGCCGACGATCGAGAAGGGGACGCCGGGCCGCCAGCGCGCGCCGAGCAGCATGACCGCGGCCACCGCCGCGGCCAGCGCCGCGGCGGTCCAGTTCGGGGTCCGGACGAATTCGTCGACTGCCCGCCAGGTGACCACGAGCACCTTGTCGCCGTCGGGCTTGGGCACCCCCAGCGCGCCCGGCACCTGCTGGAGACCGATCACGCAGGCGATGCCGAGCGTGAAGCCCTCCACGACGGGCGCCGGGACGAACCGCATGGCGCGGCCCGCCCGCAGCAGGGCGAGACCGATGAGCAGGACCCCCGCCATCAGACCGACGGTGAGCACACCGCCTGGCCCGTACTTGGCCACGATCGGCACGAGCACGACCGTCATCGCCCCGGTCGGGCCGGTGACCTGGAGATTCGAGCCGCCGAATAGGGCGGCCAGGGTGCCGGCGACGACGGCGGTCGCGAGCCCGGCTTCGGCGCCGAGCCCCGAGGACACCCCGAAGCCGAGCGCCAGCGGCAGTGCGACGACGGCGACGGTCAGCCCCGCCAGCAGGTCGCGGCGCGGATCGCGCGCCATGAGCGCGTAATCCGCGCGGTCGGGGAGCAGCGCACGCGCGCGCTTGGCGAGCGTGCTGAGTGTTCCGTTCACCGCGCGGTCCACGGTGTTGCACGGCAGTCCCGCACTGGCACGATCCCGTACCCTCCTCGCCCCCTGCGGGGCGCGCCGGGATCCGGCCCGGCTCCGCGCCCGCGGTGGTCCCGGGCGTCGACGGCCTCCATGATGTAGTGAATTGCAGATGTTTGCAATTCGCTACATCACTCGGACGGCGGATGGTGATGTTTTTGCTGACCAGATATTGACCAGTGGTAAGGAAGTGGGCCATTGTCTGGGCATGGTCAGCAGCGAGAGCCGGTGGGAGAAACGGCAGCGGATCCGGGCGCATCTGATGGACCTGGTCGAGGAGACCGAGGCCGGACGTCCGCTGCCCGGTGAGCGGCAGCTGTGCGAGACCCTCGCCGTCTCCCGCCCGACCCTGCGTTCGGTGATGGACGACCTGGTCCGCGACGGGCTGCTGCTGCGCGAGCACGGGCGCGGTGTCTTCGTCGCGAGGAGCAAGGTCGCCCAGCGGCTCGGCCAGGGCCCGGCGTCCGGCTCCGGGGCCGGTCCCGGGCTGAGCGTCGGCGGTGTGGACGGCGAATGGACCAGCCGTACCGTGGAGTTCACCGGCGCCGCCGCGGGGCCCAGGATCGGCCGCCGGCTGGGCACCGCGCCCGCCGAACGCGTCCTGCGCATCACCCGGCTCCGGCTGGTCGACGGCGACCCCATGTGCGTGGAGACGCTGCACGTCCCGGCCGCGCTGGTGCCCGGGCTCGCGCCCCGCGACCTGGAGACCGACTCCTTCTACCGCCTGCTCGGCAGCCGGTACGGCATCCTGCTCACCCGCGCGTCCCAGCTCATCGAGCCGACCGTGGTGGACGAGGCCGAGGCGGACCTGCTCGGTGTGCCCGTGCACACCCCGGCCCTGCTGTTCGAACGGGCCGCCAGGGACGCCGACGGCCGCGTCGTGGAATTCACCCGCTCCGTCTACCGCGGTGACCGCTACCGCATCCTGACCGAACTGTCGCTCGCTCCCGAGGCCGACGGCGGTCGGGTCCTCGGCGGCTCCTGGTCGGCGGCCTCGCGCGTACCGGGCGCCGACACCCTCGTCCTCGACCCGTACTGGAACGACCGCGGCTAGCCCCTGACGTCACGTCGGCCGCTCCGCTGCGTCATCCCCCCCACACCATCCGAAGGGACGGACATGCTTCGTCGCAGGCTCATCATCCTCGCCACTGCCGCTGCCTGTTCAGCGGCGCTGGCCGGTGCCATGACGGCCGGCGCCATGACGACCGACGGCGCCCCGCACCACGGCCCGGCCGGCAAGGACCGGCGGTCGGCCGCCGCGCACCACCCGGCGGCCACCGCCCGGCACGCCGCCACCGGCGTCCAGTTCCAGACCTGGCTCTACCCCGGCGGTTCCGGCGACTCCACCTGCACCGCGCCGGCCGAATACGCGGACAACCGGGTCAAGAACGGTGCGCTCAAGCCCGAGTACTGGAGCGTGAACGGCAAGGGCAAGGTCACCCTCGAATCCGCCGCCGACGGCAGCTGCAACACCTACAGCGCCGCCAACGTCGCCGACCTCAAGGCCCATTCGGCCTTCCAGTACCCGACCGTCTCCGCCATGACCACCGCCGATGTGCACGCCCTGGTGAGCAGCAGCACCAATCGCGGCAACGCCGTGTCGCAGCTCACCTCGTTCGTGGTCGACAAGCAACTCAGTGGCGTGGACGTCGACATGGAGGACTACTGGTCCTGGAGCGCGGCCGACCTCCGCAATTACAAGACGTTCCTCACGCAGCTCGCCACCGCCCTGCACGCGCAGGGCAAGAAGCTCGTGGTCGACGCCCCCGCCATGACTGAGGACGCCGACTTCTACGACTACGCCGACGTCAGCGCCACCGGCGTCGACGAACTCGACATCATGGCGTACGACGAGGAGTTCGACACCGCGTCCGGCGACCGCTGCCTGCCGATCACCCCGCTCGACTGGCTGCGCCAGGTCACGCGCTACGCGCAGAGCAAGGTCCCCGACCCGTCCCGGCTGGTCATCGCCCTGCCCTCGTACGGCATCAGCGCGCCCGACCCCTGCGACCTGGACGCGGTCACGGGCAACATCCAGTACAGCGACATGAAGCACAGCCCCGGCTTCTCCACCGACCCGGCCACCGTGGCCGCGCGCCGCGACCCGTCCTCCGGCGAGATCCGCTGGGTGTCCGGCGGCAAACTCTACGACTACGTCGACAGCACGGCGCTCGACGCCAAGCTCGCGGTGCTGACCTCGCTGGGCGTCACCAAGGTGTCGGTCTGGTCGCTCGGCGGCGGCAACCCCTGGTTCACCGGCTGACCGCTCCCGGCACGGCGTCCGCCCCGCCGCACCGGCCCGTGGATCAGGGGCCGTGCGGCGGGGCGGACTCGCGCGAGCGCAGCGCCAGCCACAGATCGACCCGGTCCTCGGTGCGGTCCAGGCGGCGCGAGGTCAGGTGCGCGACCTTCTCGATCCTGCTCTGCACGGTGTGCCGGTGCAGCCCGAGCAGAGCCGCGGTCTCCGCCCATGAACCGTTGGTCTCCAGCCAGACCCGCAGCGTCTCGGTGAGCACACCGTCCGGGTCCCGCGCGTCCAGCGGCGCCAGCACCGTATCGGCGAACGCGGCCAGCAGGACGGGGCTGCCGAGACTCAACAGCAGCCGTACGGAACCCGCCTCCGTCGCCGTCACCGGACGGCCCAGCTCACGGCTGGTCGGCAGCAGGGCCCTGGCCTGCCGCAGCGACAGGGCGGCGTGCTGCGGCAGTACCGCGGGCCCGATCCCGGCCGGCTGCCCCGGCGCGAACCGCCGCAGGATGCCCTCCACGTCCACCGCCTCGCCGACCACCACCTCCACGGCGTCACCGGCCACCCGCACCAGACCGCCGGGCACCGCCAGCGCCAGATCGGCCGCCAGGTCCGCGGGCTCCGCCTCCGCCGCCACCGCCAGTACGCGGACGGCCTCGGCCGCCACACCGGCCGAGGCCAGCAGCGTACGGGCCTGGTCGGGCGGCAGTTCGGGCGAGAACAGCCGGTCCAGCATCCGCGCCCGGCGCCGCCGCTGCGGCTCGTCCGCCAGGTGCCGCCGCTCCAGCTCCACCGACAGCAGGGACACCAGCACACTGCCCAGCAGCCGAGACTCGGCGCTGCCCGCCCCCAGCAGCAGCATGAAGCCGCGCAAATGGGACGCGCCCAGCGGCTGCACCTGCACCCGCCCGGAGGCGAGGTCGCCGTCGGCGCTGCCCCGCAGACCCCGTAGCGCCACCACGTCCAGCAGTTCGGTGGCCTCCGCCAGGGCCGCGGCGCCGTCGGTGCCCGCCGCGCCGAGCAGCCGGCCCAGCGCGTCGCACACCACCACCCCGGTGCCGGTGGCCTCCTGCCAGGCCCGCAGCAGCGCGTCCAGACCGCCGCCGGACGCCGTGGCCGCGGTCAGCCGCCGCTGGGTGCGCAACGTGCGCTCCAGCGTCCGCCGCTCCTCGGCGGCGCGGGCGCCGAACACCGCTTTGGTGATCGCGACGAACGGGGTGCGCTCCGGCGCGGTCAGCAGCGGCAGACCGAGCCGCTCGGCCGCCGTCGCCAGGGCGGGCGGCAGTTCCCGCAGCGGCAGCGCGGGACCGAGCCCGACGATCAGCGCGGCGCCGCCGCCGCGCTCGACGTCCTCGGCGTAGGCGGCGCACTCCGCGGCCGTCCCGGCATCCGGAGCCGCGAGCAGCAGCCCGGTCGTCATCACCGCCTCGCCGCCCTCCAGCCACGCGGCGGGCCGCAGCATCTCCGAGGCGTGCGCGGCCTCCACGACACGGCCGAGACCCGCGCTGCCCGCGACCAGCGTCAGCCGCAGGGAGGGGATCGCCAGAAGATCGCGGACGGTGAGGGGCATGCGCGGCATGGTCCAGGAATTTCCCGGCCGTGTCGACCGCCGCGGGGGCGGACCGGCGGACCGCCCCCGCGCTCGGCCGTCGACCGCGACCGTGCCAAGACCTCGACCGCACCGGCGCTCGGCCCATGACCGCCGGTGCGCTCAGCCCTTGACCGCCCCCGCCGTGAGCCCCGCCGCCAGATGGCGCTGCACCAGCATGAAGAAGACCACCACCGGCACCGACACGATCACCGAACCGGCCATCAGCGCCCCGTAGTCGGTGCCCTCGCTCGTCACGAAGTGCGTCAGCCACAGCGGCACCGTGTACTTGTGCGGGCTGGCGATGATGAAATACGCGAACAGATACTCGTTCCAGGCCAGGATCATCGAGTAGACCGAGGTCGCGATCAGACCGGGCAGCGTCAGCGGCAGGATGATGTGCCGGAAGGCGCCCATCCGCGTGCAGCCGTCGGTCATCGCGGCCTCCTCCAGATCCTTGGGCACCGCCGCGATGAAGCCGCGCAGCGTCCACACCGCGAAGGGCAGGATGAACGCCAGATAGGTGACGACCAGGCCCGGCACCGAGTCCGACAGGCCGACGTCGCTGAGCGTGAGGAACACCGGTACGACCAGGGCCACGTGCGGCACCATCTGCACCAGCATCACCGCGGTGACGTACAGCCCGCGCCCGCGGAAGCGGAAGCGCGCGATCGCCAGCGCAGAACCGAAGGCCACGAGCACGGCGGCCGGCACGGTGATCGCGGTGACCAGCGCGCTGTTGGTCACCGCGTCCCAGAACAGCGGATCGTCGACGACCTTGCGGAAGTGCACCAGCGTCGGTGAGTGCGGCCACAGCTGCGGCGGGTCGGCCGCCATCGCCGGCCCAGACTTGAAGGCGGTGGTCGCCATCCAGTAGACGGGGAAGATCCACACCGCGATGACGACGATCCCGAGCGCCGTCCACACGCTCGTCGCCGCCGCCCGCATCCGCCCCGCACGCGAGGTACGGACGGCGGAGGCTGCCGGCCGCGCGGCCGCCGACCCCACGGACTTGAGGGCACCGGTACTCAACTGACGTCTCCGATCTTCGCGATCTGCCGCAGATAGACGACCATCACGCCGACGAGCGCGACGACGGTCAGCACCGCGGTCGCCGAGGCCAGCCCGTAGTCGTGCCCGGCGTACGCCTTGATGTACGCGTAGATCCCGAGCGTGTAGTAGTCGGAGGCCGGCGCGCCGTTGCGCAGGATCCAGATCTGGTTGAAGACCTGGAAGTCCCAGATCACCGACAGCGTCGTCAGCATCGCCAGCAGCGGGCGCAGTACCGGCATCGTGATGTGCCGCAGCACCTTCCAGGCACCCGCGCCGTCCATCCGCGCGGCCTCCACCAGTTCGGCGGGTATCTGCATCAGCCCGGCGTAGAGGGTGATGGCGATCAGCGGCACCGCGCCCCACACCACGACCGCCGTCGCCACCGTCAGGCCCTGCGTGGCGTCGGAGTACCAGTTGTGCGGCTGCATGCCCAGCGCCCAGTTGACGACACCGGAGTTGTACTCGGTCATCCACCGGAAGACCTCGGTGGAGATGAAGGTGGGCACCGCCCAGGCCATCACCAGGGCGAAGGTGATACCGCGCCGGCACCAGTCCGGCACCCGCCGCATCAGCAGCGCCACACCGAAACCGATCGTCATCGACAGCCCGACCATCGCCACGGTGAGCACCACCGTGCGCAGCAGGACCGTCCAGAACTCCGAATCGCCCAGCAGCTTCGAGTAGTTGTCGGCGCCGACGAAGGACGGCGCGCCCGACGCGCTGAAGATCTGCGCCACCCCCCACTTCTGGGTGGAGAGGATCACCACCTTCACCAGCGGGTAGGCGAGCACGCCGAGCAGCACCACCAGCGACGGTGCGATCAGCAGATACGGGGTGCGGTCCGTCCGCCGGCGGGCCGGCCGGGGGTCCGCCGTGCGGGACGTGGCCCGCCGCGGGGTGAGCGTCGTCATCTCGGTCGATCCGTCCGTACGAGAAGAGGTCCGGCCCGGCGGGGGAGCGAGGTCACCACCGGGCCGGGGAAACGGGTCAGGAGGCGTTGAGGGTCTCCTCCATCTTCTTGCCGTACTTGGCGGTGGCCGCCTCGACGCTGAGCTTCCCGGTCGCGATGTCCGCCAGCATCTGCTTGATCGTCAGGTCCTTCTCGACCTGCGCCCAGTTCTTGGCCGCCGGCACGTTCCAGCTGTCCTCCAGACCGACGAAGTAACCGGCCCGCTCGGGGTCGCTGGAGGTCAGGTCGAGGGTGTTGGCCAGGAAGCCGCCCGCCAGGAACTCCTTCTCGCGCGCGGTGGAGGTGAAGTCCCTGATCCACTCGGTGGCCATCGTCTGCTGCTTGCTCTTGGCCGTCACCGCCAGCACGGAACCGCCCATGTACGGCGGCACGAAGGAGCCCTCCTTGGTGGGGCTCGGCATCGGGAAGGAGCCGACCTTGCCCTTGAGCTTCGGGTCGCCCTTGGCAGTGCCGTAGGTCTGCACGAGCTGGGCGTTGGTGGAGAAGCTCATCGCGGCCTTGCCCGCCACCAGCGCCGGCACCGCGCCGAGGTCGTCACCGGTACGGTCGCCGCGCATACCGGCGTCGATCAGCGACTTCCAGTTCTTCAGCCCCTGGATCGCCGCGGGCGTGCTCAGGTCCGACTTCCACTTGCCGTCGGAGCCCTTCTCGGCGATCTGCCCGCCGTTGTCGTACACGAACGGCAGCGAACCGTACGGGTGCTGGCCCGGCATGAAGAACGCGGAGAAGCCCTTGTCGCCCTTGTGCTTGGCCATCAGGGTGCCGATGTCGGCCTGGAGTTCCTTCCAGGTGGCCGGCGGCTTGGTGATGCCCGCCGCCTCGAACAGGTCCTTGCGGTAGACGACCGCGCGCGTACCGCCGTAGTAAGGGACGCAGTACAGCTTGCCGTCGCTGGTACAGGCGTCGCTGAGCCCCTTCTGCCACTTGGCGCTGCCGTCGAAGGTGGCCTTCTGCGAGGTGAGGTCGGTGAAGGCGCCCGCCTCCATGTACTGGGCGGTCTCGCTGTTGCCCATCTCGATCACGTCCGGCACCTTGTCGGCCTGCGCCGAGGCGTCGAACTTCGTCAGGTGGTCGGCCCACGCCTGGTACTGCACGGACACCTTGACCTTGGGGAACTTCTTGTTGAACTCGGCGGTCGCCGCGCTGACCGACTTCGGCCACAGATCCTGCGCGTCCACCTGGAGCCAGACGGTGAGGGTGCCCGAGGCGCTGGAGTCCTGCGGCTTCTGGGACGACGAACCGCCCCCCGAGTCACAGGCGGCCGCGCCGGCGATGAGCAGGGCGGCGAGGGCGGCGGTGGTGCGGAACTGGCGTCGCATGGCGTGATTCCTGCTCTCTGTGCTGGGCTCTGCCGGCCGAACCGGACTCCCGGATTGGCGGGAGGCTGGCAGCCCGCCGGGCCTGACGGCAATCACGCCGGGCAAAGTTCACTGCTGCTGAACAAGCCCGCTTGAGCTGCGGATTCGGCGCCGCGCGGCGCTTGGTGCGGCCGACCGTGCCGGGCTACCGTGCGGTGCGATCCGGGCGCACCGCTCCGCGACGGCCCGCGCCGGTCCCGCGGACGCGCCCGCGGCCCGCGCCCACCGACACGGAGGAGCCACGAGTGTCCGAGCAGCTCCGGCGGCACGCCCTCGCCGTGATCCAGCCACCCTTCGACGGCACAGCGCCGCCCGACTGGGTGCGCCGGCAGCTCGCCCAAGGACTCGGCGGCGTCTGCCTGTTCGCCCGCAACACCCCCGACCCGGTCACCACCGCGCGGCTGACCGCGGCCCTGCGCGCAGAAGCCCCGCACGCGGTGATCGCCGCCGACGAGGAGGGCGGCGCCGTCACCCGGCTGGAGTCCGCGACCGGCAGCAGCTGGCCCGGCAACGGCGCGCTCGGCCGGATCGGCGACCCCGCGCTGACCCGCGCCGTCGCGGCGGAGGCGGGCGCCTTCCTGGCCGGCGCCGGCATCACCCTCGCCTACGCGCCCACCGCCGACGTCACGTCCGACCCGAGGAACCCGGTCATCGGCATCCGCTCCTTCGGCACCGACGCCGCCGACGTCGCCGAGCACACCGCCGCGTACGTCACGGGACTCCAGTCGGCCGGGGTCGCCGCCTGCGCCAAGCACTTCCCGGGCCACGGCGACACCGCCCTGGACTCCCACCACGACCTGCCCGTCCTCCGGGTCGACCAGGACCTCCTCGACCGGCGCGAACTGCTGCCCTTCCGCGCCGCGATCGCCGCCGGCGTCCGTACGGTCATGGCCGGACACCTGCTGCTGCCCGCGCTCGACCCGGACCGGCCCGCCAGCCTCAGCCCCACGCTGATCACCGGGCTGCTCCGCGAACACCTGGGCTTTCGCGGCGCGGTGGTCACCGACGCCCTGGAAATGGGCGCGGTCGCCCGCGGCCGGGGCCTGCCGGAGCTGGCCGTCCGCGCCGTCGCCGCGGGCGCCGACCTGCTCTGCCTCGGGGCGCGCCACACCGACGAGGACACCGTCCTCGCCGTGCGCGACGCCCTCGTGGCGGCGGTACGGGACGGCAGTCTCGGCGAGGAGCGGCTCACCGAGGCCGCCGCCCGGGTGCCGGCCGTCGCGCTCGCACCCCCGGCCGCCGGCCGGCCCGGCGCGCCCGACGCACCCCTGGGCGCCGACGCCGCCGCACGCGCACTGGACCTGCGCGCACCCGGCCGTGCGCCGGGCACACCGCTGCTCGCCGGCCGGCCCGTCGTGGTGACCTTCGACGTGCCGCGGTCGATCGCCGTCGGCCGCCGTACCCCCTGGGGCATCGCCGACCTGGTCGCCGCGCGCCTGCCCGGCACCGTCGCGCTCACCCTGGACCCGGACTCCTGCGACGACGCCCACTTCGACGTGGTCCTCGCCCACCCCGACCGGCCGCTCGTCCTCGTCGTACGGGACGCCGCCCGGCACCCGTGGATCGCCGATGCCGTGGCGCGGCTGCTGGCCCGCCGGCCCGACGCGGGCATCGTGGAAATGGGTCTGCCGGGCCCCGGGCCGGAAGCCGGCTGGCGGCTCGACACCTACGGTCCCTCCCTCGCCTCCGCCCGCGCCGCCGTCGATCTGCTGCTCGGCACCTGACCGGTGGCCGACGACCGGAGCGCGGCGCCGACCGGCCCGTCTCCACCAGCAGTGAACTCCTGGCCGGCCGATCGCTTTCGCGGACCCGCCGCGCCTACCGTCGTCCGGCCGGAGCGGCACCGGACGCGCGCACCACGCGGACAGGCACAGGGACAGGTGCAGGAGTACGACCAGGACCAGGCACAGGAGAGGCGGGAGACGGGTTGAGAGTGCTGGGAATGATCAGCGGGACGTCCCACGACGCCATCGACACCGCGATCGTGGACCTGCGCATGTCCGACGGCGTGCTGGAGGCCGAGGTGCGGCACACCGCGGCCGTGCCGTACGCGACGGAGCTGCGGGACCGGATCGCGGCGGCGCTGCCGCCCGGCAGGACCGGCATGGACGAGGTCTGCCGCCTCGACACCGCGATCGGCCGGGCCTTCGCCGACGCCGCGGCCGCGGCCGTCGCCGCCGGGGGCCCGGTGGACCTGGTGTGCTCGCACGGACAGACCGTCTTCCACTGGGTCGAGGACCGCCAGGCGCACGGCACCCTGCAACTGGGCCAGCCCGCCTGGATCGCCGAACGCCTCGGCGTCTCCGTCGTCGCCGACCTGCGCGCCCGCGACATCGCGGCCGGCGGGCAGGGCGCCCCGCTGGTCTCGTACCCCGACAGCCTGCTGCTCGCCGGGCTGCCCGGCCGCCCCGGCGCCCTCAATCTCGGTGGCATCGCCAACCTCACCACCGGCGGCCCGCGTCCGCTCGCCTACGACACCGGCCCCGCCAACGCCCTCATCGACGCCGCCGCCCTCGCCGCGACCGGCCGCCCCTACGACCGCGACGGCGCGTTCGCCGCGACCGGCCGCACCCACCCGGGGCTGCTGGCCGACCTGCTCGCCGAGCCGTACTACCGGCGGGAACCGCCCAAGAGCACCGGCAAGGAGTTGTTCCACTCCGGCTACCTCGACGCCCACCTCGCCCGGCACCCGGGCGTGGCCGACGCGGATGTGCTGCGCACCCTGACAGAACTGACCGCGAGGACCGTCGCCGCCGAGGTCCGCGCACACCGGATCGACACCCTGCTGGTGTCCGGCGGCGGGGTGCGCAATCCGCTGCTGATGGCGGAGTTGGCCATATTGCTGCCCGGCGTCCGGCTCACGCCCTCCGACGAGGCCGGTCTGCCCGCCGACGCCAAGGAGGCCATCGCCTTCGCGATCCTCGGCTGGCACACCGCCCACGGACTGCCCTCGACCCTGCCGTCCTGCACCGGCGCCCGCGGCCCCCGGGTGCTCGGCACGATCGTCCCCGGCGGGCCGGACACATCACTCCCGCCCCCGGCGAAGCAACCGCCCCACGCGCTGCGAGTGCTGCGGTGAGAGCGGGGACCGCGCACGTCGCAGCAGGTCGGAGCGGGTACCGTAGGCGGCGCAGCAACCGGAGCGACCGAGCGGCAGGGACACCGTGACAGGCAACGAACAGCGCCTCGCCGCCGCCGAGGGGCGGCTCGCCGCGGTGCTGCACCGCTGGGACGACGAGGCCGCCTTCGCCGCCGGGCAGGCCGCGGGCACCGCCTGGAGCGGCGGCGCGCTGCGGCTGACCGCACCCGTCGGCCGGGAGACCTACGCCGACCCCTTCGGCCACGGCTCGCTGGACTGGGAGTACGGCAGCTGGACCTCTCCGTGGGCCGCCATGCCGTTCGCCGCCACCGACATCGTCCCGTCCTGGACCGCCGACGCGCCCGACGGCGCCCGCATCACCGTACGGCTGCGGATCCGCGACACCGGCGGCCACGAGTCCGGCTGGTACGTGATGGGGCACTGGTCGTCCGGCGACGCGGTCGTGCACCGGGCCACCGTGCCGGGCCAGAGCGACAGCCAGGGCCATGTGGACGCCGACACCTTCACCGCGGTCGGGAACGGCGTGACCGCCTGCCGGCTCCAGGTCGTGCTGACCAGGGAGGCGGGCGCGGACGTCGACGTCGCGCTGCGCGGCGTCCGGGCCGTGGCGTCCCGGCCGCCGGTCGGCGCGACACCCGCGGTCAGCGGGCCCGGCGGCGCCTGGGGCACCGTCCTCGATGTGCCGGCCCGCTCGCAGGGCGCCCACATCGGGCACTGCCCGCAGTGGGACGGCGGCGGCGAGGCATGGGCGGGCCCCGCCTGCACCGCGATGCTCGTGGAGTTCTTCGGCCGCGGCCCCGGCGCCGCCGACCTGACCTGGCTGGACCCCGACGACCCGGCCCCGCAGGTCGACTTCACGGCCCGGCAGGTCTACGACTACGGCTACAAGGGCTGCGGCAACTGGGCGTTCAACGCCGCCTACCCCGCCCGCTACGGCCTGCGCGGCGCCGTCGTCCGGCTGCCCGCGCTCACCGACGTCGAGCGCTTCATCAGCGCGGGCCTGCCGATCGCGACCACCTTGTCCTTCCGCAGCAGCGAACTGTCGGGCGCCGGGCAGTCCGCGGCCGGCAACATCATGGTGGTGCGCGGCTTCACCAGCAGCGGCGACGTCGTCGTCAACGACCCGCTGGCCGCCACCGACGCGGGCGTGCGCCGGGTCTACCCGCGCGCCGCCTTTGAACGGGTCTGGCTGTCCGGTGACGGCGGCGGGGGAGTGGCCTATCTGCTGCACCCGGAAGGCACCGCGCTGCCGCCGCCGGTACCGGGGGAACCGCCGCGCTGGTGACGGCGGAACCGCCGGGCTCCTGACCGCCGAACCGGCTCGCTCACGGGGGGCGCCGGGCGAACCTCCGCCCCACCCGTCCCGGAACACCTCGACGTAACGTCGAACAGCGGAAGTCATGTGCCGACATCACGTCCGTCGCCCACCGCCGGGCGGCTGCGTACGGTGATGGGCCATGACAAAGCGTCCGAGGCCGGGCTCAGGCCGCCGGAGGGCCCGCCACCTGGAGCAGGAAGCGGGTGCCCGGCGTCAGCGCGACCAGGCGGTGCGGCAGACCGCTGTCGTAGTGCAGGGTGTCGCCCGCGGCCAGCGCGAACCGCTCGTCGCCGATCTCCGCGCGCAGCCGCCCGCCCAGCACATGGCACAGCTCCTCGCCGGGGTGACTGGTGGCGAAGGCGTGATGCGCGGGCGTGCCCTCCGCCAGCACCGTCTCGAAACGGCGGGCCCCCGGCGAGGTCAGCGGATACGTCCGGCCCTCGCCCGCGCCCCACTCCCGGCTGTCGCGGGCCGGCCGGTAGGTGGTGCTGAGCGCGGCCGGGGTACGGGGCGCGGCGCCACCGGCCGGGCCGCCGAGCAGTACCGACAGCGGTGTCTCCACCGCCTCGGCCAGCCGGTGCAGCGACTCCAGCGTGGGATTGGCCCGGCCCGACTCCAACTGGCTGAGGAAGCTCTTGGACAGGCCGGTCCTGCCGCTCACCGCGTCCTGGGTCAGGCCCAGCCGCCGCCGGCTCATCCGCAGCCTGCGGCCCAGCCGTACCGCCGAGACGCTGCTCCCGCGCTGTTCGGTCATGACGTACGGCCCCCTGCTGGCAGGCGTGTGGCGGATCCGCTTCCGGTTGACGTCAGTAAATATCATGCTTTGCGCGGTTGTTGGAGGGGTGCGGCGGACCCGGTTCGCCGCCGGAGCACCCACGGCGACCACCGCGGCCGCGGCGGTCACGCCGCACCACAGAGCCGGGAGGGCTGAGCGATGTGCAGTCATGTCTCCACGTGGTCCGATCCGCTCGCGCTGCTGTCGGACGCGGCCCAGGACCTCGGCGACGGTGAACAGGCCCTCTACGACGTCCTGATGGCCGGCTACCCGCACTCGGTGCTCCGCCGCCACGACGTGCTGCTCGAACAGAGCGGCGCCACCCGCCGCGACCTGCACCGGCTGCTCACCACGGCGGGCTTCCGCGACCTCGCCGAACTCCAGGCCCGGGTCGCCGACAAGCTCAACGACGAACTGCGCAGCCCCGCCGCGCGCTTCGCCGCCCGGCTGAGCCCGGCCGCCCGCGCCGGGCTGCTGCCCCGGATGACCGTGCGCGAGTCGGACAACGTCGCCACCACGCTGAGCGAACTCCACGACAGCGGCGCCCTCTCACTGGCCGCCGACGCCCTGCTGGCCGGCCGCCGCCGCTGGGTCACCGGGCATCGCCGCAGCCACGCCTTCGCGCATCTGCTCGCCACCGACCTGGCCGCGGTCCTCGGCCAGGTCGCGCTCGTCGGCGGGTCGGCCGGACGCGAGATCGAGGCCCTCACCGACTCGGGCCCGCAGGACGTGCTGGTGGCCTTCGCACTGCGCCGCTACGACTCCGCGACGCTGCGGCTGACCGGCGCCTTCGCCGACCTCGGGGCCACCGTCATCGCGATCACCGACGACGCGGGCGGCCCGCTCGCGGCCCGCGCCGACATCTGCCTGACCGCCGTCACGGCCAGCACCTCCTACGCGGACTCGCCGACCGCCGTCACCGCGGTCGCCCACGCGCTCGCGACACTTGCCGCGGCCCGCTCCAAGGCCGCCGGGCGCCGCCTCGCCCGCCGCGAACAGGCGGTCGCGCTGCTGTCGGCCTACGACGAGGAGTGAGCACAGCGGAGCAGGCCGTACCGGTGATCTCGACGGTTCGTGCCCCTCCGCGGTCGTACGGTGTCAGGCTGTGGTCATGAAGGGGCACATCCCACATGAGACATCGAGTTTCGTCGGCCGCTCGGCGGAACTCGCCCGGTTGGACCTCGCGTTGGCCCACCACCGGCTGATCACCCTCACCGGGCCCGGCGGCGTCGGCAAGACCCGGCTCGCGCAGCGCGCCGCGGCCCGCGCCTCGGTCGGCCAGGTCGCCGTGGACGCGGCACACGCCGTCCCGGAGCAGAGCGGTCGCGCGGGCGAGAGCAGACGCACGGCCCTGGACGTGGGACACGGCGCGCCCCGAAGAATCGGTTCTGCGGCCGCTGCCGGGGCTTCGGCCGCCGGGGCGGACCAGGCGATCGCCGCCGATACCGGTCCTGACGACGCTCCCGCTCCCGCTCCCGGTGCCGGTGCTGGTGCTGGTGCCGGTGTCGCTGCTGATGCCGAGGCCGCCGGCTCCCGCTTCCCCGACGGCACCTGGTGGGCCGACCTCGCCACCCTCGACGGCCCCCATCTGCTGCTCGCCACCGTCAGCGACGCCGTCGACCTGGCCGACCACTCGCCGCGCATGCCCGTCGAGGCGCTGTGCGCATGGCTCGCGGACCAACGGCTGCTGCTTGTCCTCGACTCCTGCGAGCACCTGACCGACGCCTGCGCCCCGCTCGTCGAGGAACTGCTGGCGGCCGCGCCCGGTCTGACCGTGCTGGCCACCAGCCGCCGGCCGCTCGGCCTGGCGGCCGAGGAGAGCATCGACGTCGAACCGCTGCCGCCGGGCGGACCCGACGCGCTGGCCCTGTTCGACCAGCGGGTCGCCGGCCGGCTCGGCCCCGGCCCGCTGGAGGAGCCCGGCGCCCGCGAAGCCGCCGAGCGGATCTGCCACCGCCTCGAAGGCATACCGCTCGCCATCGAACTGGCCGCCGCCCAGGTCGGACCCGCGCCCGTCGCCGACGTCGCCGACCGCCTCGGACCGCGCTTCGACGTACTGTCCCGGGCCGGCTTCGTCTGGCCGCACCGGCACCGGACACTGCGCACCGCGATCGGCTGGAGCCACGAACTGTGCACCCCGCAGGAGCGATTGCTGTGGGCGCGGCTCAGCGTGCTGCGCGGCGCCTTCGACCTCGCCGCCGCCGAAGCGGTCGCCGCCGGCGGCCCGCTGCCCGCCGCGGACGTGGCGCCGACCCTGGACCGGCTCGTCGCCCAGTCCGTGGTCCGCGTCACCGCCCCCGCGACCGGGCACGGGACCGCGGAGGCCACCGGCGCCCGCTACCGGATGCTCGACACCATCCGCGAATACGGCGACGAGCGGCTGCACGAGCTGGACGAGCACGCGGCCGTCTCCCGGCGCCACGCCGAGCACTTCACCGGCCTCGCCCGCTGGGCCGACTCCCACTGGTCGGGACACGAGCAACTGCGCGGCTACCGGCTGGTCGAGGACAGCCATGCCGACCTGTGCGCGGCCCTCGACCACTGGCTCGCCCACGACCCGGCCCGCGCCGCCGAACTGGCCGGACTGCTGGTCTACTTCTGGACCTGCTGCGGTCACCTCAAGGAAGCCCGCACCTATCTGGAACAGGCCCTGGCCGCGCACACCGAATCCGACGCCGCCCGCACCCGCGCCCTCACCGGACTCGGCGCCACCGTCACCCTCCAGGGCGAGTACGACCTCGCCGCCCGGATCAGCGACGAGGTGGCGACGGCCGCGCGCGAACGCGGCGACACCGACGACCGGATCGCCGCGGCCTGTCTGACCGGACTGCTCGGCATGCTGCGCGGCGAACCGCAGAAGGCACTCGACGCGGTGCGGGCCGCACTCGGTCCCGCGCCCGGCTTCGCCTTCGACTCGCCCGACCGGCTGCGCTGCACCCTCGTCGAAGTGCTGTCCCTGACCGCGCTCGGCCACTTCGACGAAGGCCGCGCCCGCTCCCTGGAACTGCGCGAACACTGTGTACGCACCGGCGAGGTGTGGACCCGGTCCTATCTGGACTACCAGCTCTCCCTGGTGGCGCTCTTCTCCGGCGCCCCCGCCGAGGCCGTCGGCTACGCCCGCACCATGCTGGAGAGCAAGCGGCTGATCGGTGACGCCTTCGGGGTCGCCCTCGGCCTCGACCTGCTGGCCGCCGCCCTGGCCGCCGAGGGCCGCGCCGAACAGGCCGCCTCCGTCTACGGCACCGGCGGCGCCTACTGGCGCAGCGTCGGCCACCCGCAGCGCGGCGCCCCGGAACTCCAACTGGTCCGCGAGCGGTGCGAGGAGACCGCCCGCGCCGCGCTCGGCGACCAGGCGTACACCGCCGCGTACACCCGCGGCTCCACCGCCCACGGCCCGACCGCGCTGGCGGCGGCCCTGCGGCAGGACCCGCAGCCCGGCTGACGGCGGCCCGCCTGTCACGTACGTGCGGGCCGGGACATCCGATCCCCCGGACATCCGACGGCCGGGGCCGGGGGGAGGTCGGCCCCGGCCGTCGGGAACGCGCCGCGGAGGTGGGGTACGCGGCGCCGGGCGGGATCAAAGAGCTAAGTGCCGGGCGGAAGCGGTCAGTTGGCGAAGTCCTGGGTCATCCACACGGTGCCGTTGGCGTCCCGGTAGACATCGATCCCGATGTGCGTGAAACCGCTGCTGAGGATGTTGCGGCGGTGCCCGTCGTTCGGCGCCTTCTCGTCCAGCATCATCTGGGTGAGGCCGACCGCGCTCTTGGCGATCTCCGACGCGGACGAGCCGACGCCGCCGCCCTCGCCGATGTTCTCGCCCGCCGACATCCAGTGCACCCCGGCGGCCGTCTCACGGTCGCCGAAGGCCGGCTCGCCCGGGCACTGGTGCGACAGGCCGCAACCGGAGGCCATCACCTGATTGTGCGCGGCGGCACTCTTGTTGAGGCCGGCGAGCAGTGTGTACGGGGCCAGGCCCTGGGCGGCGCGATTGCGGTTGATCAGGTCGAGCACCTGCTGCACCGCGTCGTCGCTGCTCGGCGCGGTCGGGGCGGTGGTCGCGGGAGGCGCCGGCCTGGTGGTTGTCGCGGTCGGGGTCGGCGCGGGCTTGGTGGGCGCGGCGGTGGGGCTTCCGGTCGGCTTCGCGGTCGGCGTCGGGCTGTGCTGCCCGGGGTGGTGCGGGCGGTGCGTGGAGGAGGCGGTGGCGGGCGCGGTCGGCCGGAAACCGGCCGGCCTGCGGCCCCAGCCGTGCCCGTCCGACGCGGTGGTGCCGCCCGCCTCGTCGTGCCCGGCGGCCGGCGGCGCCTGGTGCGGGCCCCCGAAGCAGGCGAAGGCGGTGCCGCCACCGAGCGCGGCCAGGGCCGCCGCTCCGGTCACCGCCAGCCGTATCCGCGGCTTGCGCCGCGCCCGGTGCTGGCCGTGGGCGGAATTGCGGCTGTGGGCACGGCGGGACGAACTCATCGCTGGCACCTCGAAGTGGGGGAGACGTGTCGTGGGGGACCAGGTCCTGTCCTGCGGATCAGGAGCGGTCCGGCGAGCACGACACTAGGCGCCGCGGAAGACCGGGTCCGCCCTCACGGCCCAACTTCACGTTCCCCTAAGGAAAGCCACAGATTCCGCTGAGCCACCCCGCTCACCAGGACACTTCCTTGGTGACCTCCTTCGCCTGCGGCCGTACCGTGGCCGTCAGTTCCGAACGGTGCCGCGAGCCGGTGAAGGTGATCGTGAGGGTGTCGGGGGAGCTCTGCTTCGTGCTCGTCGTGAAGCCGATCGCGGGCACCGCCGAGACCAGGCACACCGCGTCCGCGCCGAAGCGCACCGACACCTGGCCGCCGGTCGACTCGAAGCTGTGCGTCCCGGCGCCGCCCGAGCAGTCCGGCGGCCGGTGGCTGCTCGGCGCCGGGGGCGCCGGCGTCGTGGTCCGGTCCGCGGGCGCCGTCGTGGCCGGCCGGGTGGCGGACGGCGACACGGTGGGCTTGCGGCTGTGCGTCGGCGGCCTCGGCGTCGCCGTCGGCGCGCCGATCACCACGGAACTCGGCGAGTCGGTGACGATCCCGGCGGCCACGTCCCGCGCGCTCGGCGGCAGCGGCGCCGTGGAACCCACCACGAAGCGCACGGTCAGCGACACCGCGGTGACGGTGAGGACCGTGCACGACAGCCAGATCAGAAAATGACGGAAGGACCGGGGCACCGGCCCATCATGGCCGATCCGTTACGGTGTGCCGCATGGCGAGCGTCCTTGTCGTAGAAGACGATCCCGGCATACGTGCCGAACTGATCGGGATACTGAGCCGGGACGGGCACGAAGTGCGCAGCGCCGCCGACGGGTTCAGCGGCCTGCGGGAAGCCACCAGGAGCCCGCTCGACGCGGTGATACTCGATCTCGGGCTGCCCGACCTGGACGGCGGCGACGCGCTGCGGATGATCCGCGGCATCTCACGCGTCCCGGTGCTGATCGTCACCGCGAGGGACGACGAGGCCGAGATCATCCGGCTGCTCAACGCGGGCGCCGACGACTACCTCGTCAAACCGTTCTCCGGCGGACAGCTCACCGCCCGCCTCGGCGCCGTACTGCGCCGCTCGGCCGGCCACGAGAACCGGACCGGCGCGACCGCCCTGCGCGAACCGGTGACCCTCGGCCCGCTGCGCATCGACCCCGGACCGCGCACCGTCCATCTGCGGGGCCGCGAAGTCCCGCTGACCCGCCGCGAATTCGACCTGCTGGCCTTCCTCGCCGCCAACGCCGACACCGTCGTCTCCAAACGGCAAATCCTCACCGAGGTCTGGCGCGACCCGTACGTCGAGGACCAGACGATAGACGTCCACCTGTCCGCGCTGCGCCGCAAACTCGGCGAGAGCGCCGCGGCGCCCGGCCTGCTGCGCACCGTACGCGGCGTCGGCATCAAACTGGTGACCCCGCGGTGAGACGGACCCTCGCCCGGGTCGCCCTGGCCGTCACCTCGATGGTGGCGCTGTCCTTCCTGATCCCGCTCGGACTGCTGGTGCGCTCCGAGGCCCGCACCCAGGCGATCACCGCCGCGGAGCAGCGCGCCGCCGCCCTCGCCCCCGTCCTCACCCTCACCGACGACGCCACCGCCGTACGGCAGGCCGTCGCCGGCCTCGACCCGTCGGGGAACCTCGCCGTCCACCAGCCCGGCGGCCGGTCGATCGGCTCCGGCCACGCCCCGCCGGACCTGCTGCGACGCGCCCAGCGCGACGGCGAGTCACTGGCCCGGAATCTGCCGGGCGGCGGCTGGGTCTACCTCCAGCCGGTGGTCCTGCCGCAGGGCCGGGTCGCGGTCGTCGAGGAATTCGTCCCGCAGTCCGAACTCGAACGCGGCGTCACGGCCTCCCTCACCGTGATGGCGCTGCTCGCCGTCGGCCTGGTCGTCGGCTCCGTGCTGGTCGCCGACCGCCTCGGCTCGCGCGTCGTACGGTCCTCGCGCAATCTGTCCTCGGCCGCCAACGCCCTCGGCCGCGGCGACCTGGAATCGCGGGTCGACCCCATGGGCCCGCCCGAACTGCGCGAGGCCGGACAGGCGTTCAACGCGATGGCCGAGCGGATGCTCGAACTCCTCGCCGTCGAAAGGGAACTGGTCGCCGACCTCTCGCACCGGCTCAGAACGCCCCTGACCGCGCTGCACCTGGCCACCGAACGGATGGGCGCCGGCCCCGACGCCGCCCCGGTGGCCGCCGCGGTCGACCAGCTGGAGTCCGAACTGCACGCCGTCATCACCGCGGCCCGCACGCCGCTCGCGGTCGGCCACATGGGCGCCCCCGACCTCCCGGTCCGTGATCAGGTGCTCAGCGCGGCCACCGAGATCGTCCGGCGCCGCGCCGGATTCTGGACCACCCTCGCCGCACAGCAGGGCCGCCCCTGCCAAGTGGAGATCACCGCGGAGGACGCCCCGATCGACCTGCCCGAGGACGATCTGGCCGCCGTCATCGACGCCCTGGTCGGCAATGTCTTCCGGCACACCGCGCCCGGTACCGCCTTCGCGCTGCGGCTGGTGCGCGCCGCCCAGTCGGTGACACTCACCGTCGAGGACGCCGGCCCCGGCATCGCCGACCCCGACGACGCCCTGGTGCGCGGCGCCAGCACCGCGTCCACCGGCCTCGGCCTGGACATCGCCCGCCGCGCCGCCACCGCGACCCGCGGCGCGCTGACGATCGACCGCGGCCCGATGGGCGGCGCCCGCGTCGCCGTCCGCTTCGGCCTCGCCTCGCCGCCCCCGAAACGCGGACCGCTGCACCGCCGCCGGGCCCGTACCCGCGCGCCGTCGGTCTGACGGTGCGGGTACGGGCCCGGCCCGGCCCTCGCGTCAGCCGGCGTTCCACTTCTGATTGGCGCCGCCGCCGCACGTCCAGATCTGCATCCGGGTGCCGTCCGCCGCCGAATTGCCCTTGGCGTCCAGGCACTTGTCCGCGCCGGTGTTGGTGAGGTCGTGCGCCGCGGTGTACTTCCACAACTGCGCCCGGGTGCCGTTGCAGGTGTAGAGCTGGACGACCGCGCCGTCCGCCGTCGAACCACCGTCGACGTCCAGGCACTTGCCGAGCGCCCGCACGGTGCCGTCGGCGCCGAGCGTCCACTGCTGCGCCACATTGCCGGTGCAGTTGTGCAGTTGGACCGGCGTACGGTCGGCCGCCGAGCCGCCCGCCACGTCCAGGCACATCCCGCCGATGCCGGTGATGGCGCCCACACGGTCGGAACCGCCGGAGCCACCGGTGCTGCCCGAACCACCGGAGCCGCCTTCGCCGGAACCGCTGTCCCACGCCGACGCCCGTACGTAGTCGACCGTCATCGTCTGCGGCAGCGAGGTGGACCCGTCGGGCGAGCCCGGCCAGTCGCCGCCGACCGCGAGATTGAGGATCAGGAAGAAGGGGTGGTCGAACACCCAGGTGTGGCCGGCGGCGTCCGACGGGGTCCGCGTCTCGTAGACCGTGCCGTCCACCGACCAGGTGATGGCGCTCGGGCTCCAGTCGACGCCGAAGGTGTGGAAGTCGTCGGCGAAGGTCGCGCCGCCCGGCAGCGTGTAACCGGCGCCGAGACCGCCCGCGCCGGAGTAGCCGGGGCCGTGGATCGTGCCGTGCACCGTGCCCGGTTCCTTGCCGATGTTCTCCATCACGTCCAGCTCGCCGCTGGTCGGCCAGCCGACGCTGCCGATGTTGTCGCCCAGCATCCAGAAGGCCGGCCACACGCCCTGCCCGCGCGGGATCTTGATCCGGGCCTCGAAGTGCCCGTACGCCTGGGTGAAGGTCGAGGCGGTGTTGAGCCGGGCCGAGGTGTACTTGCACGGCCCGTACCAGCAGGACAGATTGGCGTCGGAATTCGGCCGGGCGGTGATCACCAGATGACCGGCGCCGTCCAGCGCGGCGTTGGAGGTGCTGTCGGTGTAGTACTGCAGCTCGTGGTTGCCGTTGCCTGAACCGCCGGTCTCGTGCGTCCACTTGGCGGGGTCGGGGGTGCTGCCGGCGGCGCCGTCGAATTCGTCGGACCAGGTCTGCCGGCCCGTCGCGGCGTTCGCCTTCGACGACGCGGGCCCGGTCGTCGACACCAGGACGGCGGTCACGAGCGCGGCGGCGACCAGCAGGACCAGTCCGCCGAGCGACCATCTGCGAGCGCGGTGTGCTGCCATGTGCGTACGTACCTTGTCTGTGGGGGTGTGGGGGCGCGTCCGAAGGGGCGTCGGACACGGGTCGCGTCCGGGTGGGGCGCCGGACACGGGTCGGCGGCGGCCCGGCCGACGGCGTCGGGGGTGGGGCCGCGGCGGGAAGCGCTCTCAGGGGAACGACGGCCGCCGCCGACGGGCCCCGATGCTACGCACGGCCGCCCGCCCGGCCAACCGCGGAAGAGACCGCCCGCACCCCCGTGACGTGCCCGAACTGCGGCGACGCCGATCGGCCGGAGGAGCCGATAAGGCGCCCTTAACCGCCGGTTAAGCCCCGGCCGCGCGCACCGCGCCAACCCGGCCCGCGTCCCGCCGCCCGGTGCGCCGGACCGTCCGGCGGCGGGCCCACCGCGGCTCGGCTAGGGTACGGACGAGTCCGGGCCGGGGTGATCCCGGCGGGACCGACAGTGGGGGAGGGCGCAGTGGGCACAGTCGCGCGGGACGACGCCGGCGGGGCGGACACACCGCCCGCCGCACCGTCGGAGGTGACATCGGTCGTGGTGCACGCCGCGGGCGCGGTCGTCACCCGCAGGGCGCGGATCACCGTACCGGCCGGCGACACCGAGACCACCGTGCGGATCGGCGGCCTCCCGCCCACGCTGTACGAACAGTCCCTGCGCGGCCGGGTGGTGAACTGTCCCGAAGGACTGCGCGTCACCGACGTACGTCTCGACGTCGGCGCCGCCGTGCACCGCGGTGAGCAACTGCCGGCCCTGCGGCTGGATCTGGAGGACGCCGAGGACCAGCAGGCCAGGCTCCAGGACCGCAAGGCCCGGCTGGAGAGCGAGATCGAGGAAGTGGCCGCGCTGCGCGCGGAGCCGCCGCAGCCCCGCCGAGGGGACCCGCCGCGCTGGGCACCCGTGGAGTCCTTCCTCGCCCTGGCGAGCTTCGTCGACGCCCGGCTCGGCACGCTGCACGAGCGTTTGCGGACCACCGAGGACCGGCTCGCCGTCGCCGACCACGATGTGGACGTCCTGCGCGACCGGGTGTACCGGCTGTCGAGCGCGAACAGCGGTGAGCGCACCGACCCGGTCGTGGCAGCCGTCGTGACCCTGACGGCACAGGCACAGGCACAGGCACCGGCCGTGGCCGCGACCGCGACCGCGGCGGAAGCCGCGGAAGACGCGGATGCGCCCACCGGTGCCGGGATCGACCTCGACATCGAATACCACGTCCCCGGCGCCTGTTGGCTGCCCACGTACCAGCTCCGCCTCGACGGCGACAGCGGCCGGGGCACCCTGGTGCTCCGGGCCAGTGTCGCCCAGCGCACCGGCGAGGACTGGACGGGCGTCCGCCTGGGGCTGTCCACCGCCGACCTGCTGCGCCGCTCCGACCTGCCGGAATTGCGCTCGCTGCGGATCGGCCGGGCCCAGGACGAGGCACGCCCCCTGGGCTGGCGCGAACCGCCGCCAGGGCTTGCCGAGTTGTTCACCGGTTACGACAGCGCCGCCGCCGGGCGGCCCGCGGGCGAGGAGCTGTGGCCCGCCGCCGGCGCGGCGGCGGTCGGCGGGTTCGCGGCCGACGCGGACGAGGAGTCCTTCGGCTATGGCGGCTCCTTCGCGCAGGACACCTTCGCCGGCGGCCCCGTACCACCGCCGCCGCCCGCGCCGGGCGCCGCGCCGCCGCCGCCGATGCCGCTCGCCGCGGCCGCGCCCGCGGCCCCCGCCCACGAGCGCATGCGCAGCCGGGCCATGCCGATGGCGCCGGGCGGCGCGCGGCCGAAAGCCGCCGCTTCCGCGCCCTCCGTGCCGCCGCCGGCCGCGCCCTCGGCCGACCTGCTCGACTACGGCAGGCTGACCGTCGCCGGTCCCGACGCCGGCGCGGAGCGCGGCACCCTGCGCCCGGAATCCGCCGGGATCGCGCCGGTCGTCGCCGAATACCGGCGCAGGGCCGAATCCGTGACCCGGCTGGCCCGGCCCGCGCAGGCGGTCGACGTCCGCACCTCCGCCGGATCCTTCGACTACCGCTTCGACACCGCCGCGCCCGTGGACGTCACGGCCGACGGCGGCTGGCACATCGTGCCGGTCGGCGAGGTGCCCGTCACGACCGAGTCGGTGCACGTGTGTGTCCCGGCCGTGGACACGGCGGTGTTCGGCACCGTCCTGATCACCAACACCTCGCCGCACGCCCTGCTTGCCGGGCCCGCCGACGTCATGGTGGACGGCGACTTCGTCCTCACCGCGGCCCTGCCCACGCTCGCCCCCGGACAGCGGCAGGCCGTCGGTGTCGGGGTCGCCGAGAGCGTCCAGGTCGCCAGGCGCACCCATATGCGCGAGTCCACCGCGGGTCTGCGCGGCGGCACGACGGTGCTCGACCACTCCGTGGAGATCGAGGTCGCCAACCGGCTGCCGTACCCGGTGGTGCTGGAAGTGCGCGAACGCGTCCCCGTCTCCACCGACAAGGACGTCCGCATCGAGGAGCACCGGGCGAAGCCCGCCTGGAAGGAACCTGACGAGCCGCTCACCGGGCAGGACGGCACCTATGTCCGCGGCGCGCGCGTCTGGCACGTCGAACTGGCACCCGGCAGGACCACGACCCTCACGGGAGGCTTCGAGATCCGCCTCCCCGCGGGCAAGTCGGTCGTCGGCGGAAACCGGAGGAAGTGAGCCATGACCACCACCCCGGACACCGGTGCCGCCGGCGCCCCCGCGGAGCCGGACGCGCTCCCCTTCCCCGTCACGGCCGTGACCTGCCTGGAGGACCGCGCGCAGATCGAACGCGTCGGCAGCGCGCAACTGACCGCGGGAGTCCAGCGGTTGCGGATCGGCCCGGTCACCCCGCTGACCGTCGACCGGTCGCTGCGCGCCGAGATCCGGGCGGCGGACACCGGGGAAGAGCCGGACGCGGCCGGCGGACCGCGCGTCGTCGACGCCCGTGTCGTCCGCGTCTACACCCCTGCGCCGCCCGGCCGCCCCGGACCCGAGACGTCCGAGCTGCGCCGCGAAGTGGACTCCCTGGAACGGGAGATGCTCCAGGCCCGTCAGCTCCACCAGCGGCTGGAGAGCAGCCTCGCCGTCGTCCGCCAGGCCAAGGCCGATCTGCACCGCGACATCGTGCAGGGCGCCGGGGCCGGCGACGCCGACCCCGAACGCTGGGCCGACCGGCTGGAACGCGTGGACGAGGACGCCGAGACCCGCATCGGCGAACTCCACCGCCTGCGCCGCCGGATGCACGACCTCGAAGAGGAACTGCGCACCGCACGAGGGGCGCTGGCGGCCACCGAGCACGAAGCACCCGTACTCACCGCCTACGTGGAACTCGTCGTGGAGGCCGAGCAGGCCGCACCCGCCGAGATCCGGGTGGTCAATCTCGTGCCCTGCGCCCTGTGGCGCCCCGCCTACCGCGCGACCCTCGCCGCCGGACGCGACAGCGTGCTGCTGGAGACCGACGCCTTCGTCTGGCAGGACACCGGCGAGGACTGGAACGGCGTACGCCTGTCGCTGTCCACCGCGCGCCCCACCCTGGCCGCCGCGCCGCCGGCCCTGTCGGACGACGTCCTGACGCTGCGCGACCGCACCAGCGAGGAGCGGCGCACCGTCGAGGTCGACCTGCGCGAGGAGGACATCGCCACCGTCGGCGGCGACTCGCCCGCCGACGCCGGGGGCGCCGCGGGCCCGCTGCCCGGTCTGCACGACGGCGGCGCCGTCCGCGTCCTGTCCGCGCCCCGCCCGGTCAGCATTCCCTCCGACCGGCGCCCGCACCGCGTCCACCTGTCCGCGTTCACCGCGGACTGCACCACCGAGGACGGTTGCGCGCCCGAACTGTCGCCGCTGGTGGTGACTACCGCGCGCTTCGCCAACACCGCGGGCCACGTCCTGCTCGCCGGCCCCGTCGACCTGGTGCGCGACAGCGGTTACACCGGCCGCGCCACGATGACCTTCGCCGGCACGGGGGAGGAGGTCCGGCTCTCCTTCGGCAGCCAGGACACCTTCCGCGTGGTCCGGCACACCGAGGAACACCGCGACACCACCGGCCTCGCCGGGATAAACCAGCGCACGGTGATCACCCGCGAGGTCCGGCTCTTCGTCTCCCGGCTCGACGATCCGGGCGACGGCGCGGCGCGGGAGGTCGTGATCCGCGAACGGGTGCCCGTCTCCGAGGTCTCCGCCGTCGAGGTGCGCACACTGCAGGACCGCTGCCGCCCGGCGCCCGACGGGATCGACGCGGACGGCATCGTCCGCTACGTCCAGCACCTCGCCCCGGGCGAGCGGCGGGAGATCACCCTCGTCCACGAGATCAGCGCGACGAGCGCCGTCACCGGTCTGTGACGGCCTCCTTGCCGCGCTCCGGCCCCGGCGCACGGGGGCCGGAGCGCGGCGGGCACGTGATCCGCCGGAGGAGCCGGTCCTGACGTGTGCGTAGTCGGCCTGGTCAGGATGAGAGCGGCGGGCGTATATGCGGGCTCGGGCCGGGCGATGATTCGGGTCACGAATAATGAGGGGCGCGACATTCATGCGCTATCCGCGCCCCCTGTGCGCCCCCGGTGCGATCGAGCGCGTTCACGGAATCCCTGCCGTGAACGATGTGCGTAACCCGCCCGGAGCAGGGCTTTTTCCCGCAGGTGAAGGCCGGTCGCGCGGGAAATAATTCATGCGTTCGACGGCATATGCCCGGCGAAAATGGCGAAGTGCCGAGCGGATCCGGCGCGATCGCGCGGGAGGTTGGCTGCTTTTGCTCCCATCGGCCGGGCGTCGCCGACTCGGGCACGATGGTGAAGTGACGACAGGTTGAGCCGTGGCCATGGATATATTCGTCGCGTCACAGTGGTATGTCTTTCAAATAAATATAAAGCCGCTGATGAGGCGCGTCGTCGCAGGATGTCGACGAGTCGGTCCTCGGCGGGGAGCGCGTGTTTACCCTGTATGCCATCACTAATGCCTGCTGATCGCGGCGAGGAGGCGCCAGCGGTGCTAATCGGCCACATTCTGCGAATCGGCTGATTCTCCTTCCCGTTCGAACGACTCCTGTACTGTGACTCCCCGTGTCCGGAAAGTGATTTCTTCCGATGGTTTCCATAGCAGCGACGGAGGACGGCATCAGCATGGAGAATCCCTTCGACGACGAGGACGGCAGATTTCTCGTTCTCGTGAATGACGAACGGCAGTATTCGATGTGGCCGGTGGGTATCCCGGTCCCCAAGGGCTGGGACGTGGCCCTCTCCGAGAGTCCGCACGCCGACTGCGTGACTTTCGTCGAGAAGAACTGGACTGACATGCGGCCGGCCAGTCTCGTCGCCGCCATGGAACACGCCGACGGCTGACACCGGCGACAGCGGTCGGCGGCCCGGCGGACACGCGATGACATACATCCACCGCACACCCGGCTGACCTGCGGCACGGACGCTTCTCCCCGACGCGGCACATCCGGCACGGATCGGCGTTTTCTCGCCACCCGGGGCCCGTGCCGCGTCGACCGTGCCCCGACCACCGTAAGAACGCTCCTGCCACGGGCCCCCGCCGCACTCTGCGCGAAGTGGCCCGACCTTCCTCACCCGCCCCACGGGCCGAACAGATGGGTGGCTTCGCCATGCCCGAAAACATCACCGGGACGCTTCCGCTGACCGACGCCCAGCGTGGCGTGTGGTTCGGCCAGCATCTGGATCCGCAGAGCCCGAAATACAACATCGGGGAGTGCTTCGAACTGGCAGGACCCATCGACGAAGAGCGGTTCCGCGCAGCCGTCGCGGCGGCCGTCGAGGAGTGCGCCGCACTGCACGTCGAAGTCCTCACTGTCGCGGACGAGCCACGTCAACGCCCGCTCACCCCGCGTGCGGTGCCGCCGGACGTCATCGACCTGCGCGCCCGGTCCGATCCGCGCGCGTCCGCGGAGGCACACATCGCCGGCGACCTGGCCACGCCGAGCGACCTCGGCAGACCCGAGAGCCTTTTCCGCCACGCGCTGCTGAGGATCGCGGACGCGCACTGGATCTGGTACGCGCGCTACCACCACCTGGTGATCGACGGGTTGAGCATCGCCCTGCTCCACCAGCGCGTGGCCGCGCACTACAACGGTTCGCCGAAGGACGGGCCCGCGGAAGCCGCACCGCCGGAATTCCGCAGGCTCGTCGAGGACGACGCCCAGTACGGGCAGTCGCCGCAGTTCGACAGCGACCGCGCCTACTGGACCGGGAAATTCCCGCAACTCACCGTCGCCGAACCGCTCCTGCCCCGGCGAAAGCGTGCCGCCGTCCCTCCCGCGGTCACGGCCGCCGGCCCTCTGACCGGCGGTCACCTCGACAACGGCGTTCTGGACGGCCTGCGTACGCTCAGCCGCGCCTGCCGCACCACATGGACGGCTGCCGCCGTCGCCGCGGTCGCGCTGCACGTCCACCGTGCCACCGGCACGGAGCAGGTGACCCTCGGTCTGACCACGACGGGCCGCGCCAACGCGCTGCGCGACACGGTCGGCATGACCGCCTCCGTCGTGCCGCTGCGGGTCACGATCACCGCGCGCACGACCGTCACGGAACTGCTCGGCGACGTCGCCGAGCAGATGCGCGGCGCCCTGCGGCACCGGCGGTTCTCCCGGGAACACCTCCTGCGGGAACTCCGGGCCACCGGGGACGCGGCACCGCTGACCAGCCTCGTCGTCAATGTGATGCCGTACACGTACGACCTGACCTTCGGCGGAACGCCCGCCGCATCGCGCATACTCTCGACCGCACCCGTCGACGAGCTGAGCTACTTCGTCTCGGAACGCGGCGAGGACACCGGGCCGCTGCTCGGCTTCGACGCGAACCCCGACCTCTACCCGGCACAGGACCTCGCGCCCCACCACGACGCGATCGCGGCGTTGCTGACAGCCTTGTCCCGGGCACGCCCCGACACACCGGTCGTCGCACTCGACGGCCTCTCGACCGTCGCCCGTGCGGAGGTGCTCGCACTCGGAACGGGCCCGGTGGCGGCAGGCGGCGGGCGAACACTCCCCGACATGTTCGGCGACCAGGCGGTGCGGACACCGGACGCGATCGCGGTGCGCGAGGCGTCGGGCGCGTCACTGACGTACGCCGAACTGTCCGCGCGGGCGCGCGCGCTCGCGCACCGGCTGACCAGCCACGGTGTGGGACGCGGATCGGTGGTGGCGCTTGCGGTGCCACGGTCGGTGGACTGGCCGGTCGCCGTACTGGGCGTGGTGATGGCGGGCGCGGCGTATCTGCCGCTGGACCCCGCATATCCGCGGGCGCGGCTGGAGTTCATGGTCGAGGACGCCCGTCCGGTCCGGCTGATCACGACGACGGGACTCCTGGCCGGGCTGCCGCACGTCGGCCTGCCGGTGACACTGCTGGACGAGGAACCGGAGCCGGGGCGACCGAGCGGATCGGTAGCGGTGGCATGCGGCACGGACGACCCGGCGTACCTGATCTACACCTCGGGCTCGACGGGGCGGCCCAAGGGGGTGATGGTCACGCACCGTGGTGTGGCGTCCCTGGTGGCCACGCAGATCGCGCGGCTGGAGGTGGGCGCGGGCAGCCGGGTGCTCCAGATGGCGTCGCAGAGCTTCGACGCGGCGTTCTGGGAGACGGCGATGGCCCTGTGCTCGGGTGCCACGCTGGTGCTGGTCGACGCGGCACAGCTGTTGCCGGGACCCGGTCTGGTGGACCTCGCCGCGAAGGAGCGGATCACACATCTGACCCTGACCCCCTCGGTACTCAGTGCGACACCGTACGGCGCGGAGGCGCTCGCCGGCGTGCGCATCGTGCTCGCGGGCGAGGCGTCCACCCCCGAGCTCGTCCGGCGGTGGGCCCCCGGCCGCATCCTGCACGACGCGTACGGACCGACGGAGACAACGGTCTGCGCCACGATCAGCCGGCCGCTGACCGAGGACATCCCCGACAGCCCGGTGCCGATCGGTTCGCCGGTCGACGGGAGCCGGTTGTATGTGCTGGACGGCGGCTTGCGGTTGGTGCCGCGGGGTGTGGTGGGGGAGCTGTACGTGTCCGGCGCCGGAGTCGCCCGCGGCTACCTCGGCCGTCCGGCGCTCACGGCAGGCCGGTTCGTCGCCGATCCGTTTGCGGGGGACGGCTTGCGGATGTATCGGACCGGTGATCTGGTCCGCTGGAACGCGGACGGGCAGTTGGAGTACGTGGGCCGGGCGGACGAGCAGGTCAAGCTGCGCGGTTTCCGGATCGAACTCGGCGAGGTCGAGGCGGCGTTGGGTGCCCTGGAGGGTGTGAGTGCCGCGTGTGCGGTGGTGCGTGAGGACCGGCCCGGTGACCGCAGGCTGGTCGCGTACGTCGTCCCCGACCACGACGGACGGCCGGTCGAACCGGAGGAGACGGACCGGGCGCTGCGCTCGACCCTGCCGGACCACATGGTGCCGTCCGCGTACGTGCGGCTGTCCGCGCTTCCCCGCACGCCGAACGGCAAGGTCGACCGGAAGGCGCTACCGGCCCCCGACCCGTCCCCGCACCTGTCGGCTGCCGGCCGCGCCCCCCGCAACGCCTACGAGCAGACACTCTGCGACCTCTTCGGCGAACTGCTCGGCCTGCCCACGATCACCGTGGACGACGACTTCTTCCGGCTCGGCGGCCATTCCCTGCTCGCCACGCGACTAATCGGGCGCGTCAGGTCGGTGCTCGGTGTGGAACTGGCGGTCCGTGATGTCTTCCAGCACAGGACCGTCGCCGAACTGGCCCAGGTCGCCGGCCGGGCGGGCGCCGCACGTGGCGGTGTCGTCCCCGTCGCCCGACCCGAGACCCTGCCGCTGTCCTTCGCGCAGCAGCGACTCTGGTTCCTCAACCGGATGGAGGGCGGCGACGCCACCTACAACGTCCCGATCACCGTCCGGCTGGACGGACCGCTCGACGTCGCGGCCCTCCGCGCGGCCCTGGCGGACGTCGTCACCCGCCACGAATCCCTGCGGACGCGCTTCCTCGACAGTGAGGGCATGCCGCGCCAAGTCGTCGTGGCCGCGGAGGAAGCCGTACCCGAGCTCACCGTCGTGACGGTCGACGCCGACGCCGTCGAGGACGCCGTGCGACGGATGATCGGGACGCCGTTCGACGTATCCGCGGACCTGCCGTTGCGGGTGTGGTTGGTGCGTGAGTCGGGGGTGGTGCACACGCTGGTTGTGGTGGTGCATCACATTGCGGCGGACGGTTGGTCGTTGGGTCCGTTGTTGCGGGATCTGTCGGTGGCGTACGGGGCGCGGCTGGTGGGTGAGGCTCCGGGGCGGGCCGGGCTGCCGGTGCAGTACGCGGATTATGCGGTGTGGCAGCGGGAGTTGCTGGACGGGCCGGAGGGTGTCGCGGAGGGGGAGCTGCGGTACTGGCGGGAGGCGTTGGAGGGGCTGCCGGAGCAGGTCGCGTTGCCGTTGGACCGTCCGCGTCCGGTGGTGGCCTCGCATGCGGGTGATCTGCACACGGTGGTGTTCGGCGCCGGGGTACAGGACGGGCTGCGGGCGTTGGCGCAGGACAGCGGGACGAGTTTGTTCATGGTGTTGCAGGCGGCGGTGGCGGTGTTGTTGTCGCAGCACGGTGCGGGGACGGATATCCCGTTGGGGACGCCGATCGCTGGGCGGACCGATGACGCGCTGGACGATGTCGTCGGGTTCTTCGTGAATTCGTTGGTGCTGCGGACGGATCTGTCGGGGGACCCGACGTTCGCCCAACTGTTGGAGCGGGTGCGGGAGACCGATCTGGAGGCGTACCGGCATCAGGACCTGCCGTTCGAGCGCCTGGTGGAAGACCTGAACCCGGTCCGGACACAGAACCAGTCGCCGCTGTTCCAGGTCATGCTCGCCCTCCAGAACCACGCGGTCGCCTCGCTGGACCTTCCAGGACTGGCGGCCGAGGTGTCCCAACGGCACAACGGAGTCAGCAAGTTCGACCTGACGTTCTTCTTCACGGAGATCTCCGCGGCGGAGGGCGGCGGCCTGAACACCGCGGTGGAGTTCTCCACGGAGATCTTCGACGCCGCGACAGTGGCCGCCCTCACCGGCCGGCTCGGCGATCTCCTCGCACGGATCGTCGCGGACCCGGACCGCCCGCTGAGCGCCCTAGACGCGATCGGCGGCGCGGAGCGCGGCCGTCTCCTCGACCTCGGACGCGGTGGACCACTGCCCGTCCCGGACCGGACGCTCCTCGACGTGTTCGGCGAACAGGTCACCCGGCGACCGGACGCCGTCGCGGTGAGGGACGACGCGACCACACTGACCTACGGAGAGCTGGACGCGGCCGCGGCCGGGCTCGCCGCCGCACTCGTCGGGCAGGGCGTCACACCGGAGTCGGGCGTCGCCGTACTGATGGACCGGCGCGCCGCCATCGTGGTGGCCTCACTGGCCGCGGTGCGTGCCGGCGGTGCGTATGTGCCGCTGGACGGACGGTGGCCGGGCGCGCGGCTCACGCAGGCGATGCGGGCGGCGGACGTGAGGGCTCTGCTGGTCGACGCCGCCCATCGGCAGCACCCCTGTGTCCGGGAAGCCGCCGACGCGGGTCTGCCCGTCCTGGAACTGGACTGTGCCGGGCATGTCACGGACGGCGCGCCGCAGGCTGTGGGCCCCCTTCCCCCGGTGGTCGGTAGCAGGCGGTTGGCGTATGTGATGTTCACGTCGGGGTCGACGGGTGAGCCGAAGGCGGTGGCGGTCTCGCACGCCGATGTGATCGCGTTGGCGCGGGACGGGTTGTTCGACGGGGTGTCGGGGTCGGTGCTGATGCACTCGGCGTACGCCTTCGACGCCTCGACGTACGAGATGTGGGCCCCGCTGCTGTCCGGCGGACACGTACGCGTGGCACCCCCTGGCGTCCTGGAAGCATCGACCTTGAAGCGGCTGATCTCCGAGGAGAAGCTCACCTCGGCCTTCCTGACGACAGCGCTGTTCAACGTACTGGCCGAGGCGGACCCCGGAGTCTTCACCGGACTTGGCATGGTGTGCACGGGCGGCGAGGCCGCCACGCCCGGCGTACTGCAGCGCGTCGCGGCCGCGTGCCCGGACACCGCGCTGCACAACGTCTACGGGCCCACCGAGACGACCACCTTCGCGACCCGGGCACGGGTCGTGCCGGGAACTGACGACGAGGGCGGCGGTGTCCCGCCGATCGGGCGGGCGCTGGACGGGATGGCGGCGTACGTTCTGGACAACCGTCTGCGGTTGGTGCCGCGGGGTGTGGTGGGGGAGCTGTACGTGTCCGGCGCCGGTGTGGCCCGCGGTTACCTCGGCCGTCCGGTGCTGACGGCGGGCCGGTTCGTCGCGGATCCGTACGCCGGGGACGGCGGGCGGATGTACCGGACCGGTGATCTGGTGCGGTGGAACGCCGATGGGCAGTTGGAGTACGTGGGCCGGGCGGACGAGCAGGTCAAGCTCCGCGGCTTCCGTATTGAACTCGGCGAGATCCAGGCGGCGTTGACCGGCCGGGAGGGTGTGCGTGCCGCGTATGTGATGGTGCGCGAGGACCGGCCCGGAGACCGGCGACTCGTCGGCTACCTCGTCATGGAGGCCGACGGCGCACCCGACCCCCAGGACATCCGGTCGGACCTGGCCGCGGTGCTTCCGGAGTACATGGTGCCGTCCGCCCTGGTCGTCGTGCCGGAACTGCCGTTGACGCCCAACGGGAAGGTCGATCGCAGGCTGCTGCCCGCACCGGATCCGGCGGCGCAGGCCGTCACGGACGGCCGGGCACCGCGTACTCCGCAGGAGGAGACGCTCTGCCAGGCGTTCGGCGACCTCCTCGGTGTCCCCGCCGTCACCATCGACGACGACTTCTTCCACCTCGGCGGCCACTCACTGCTGGCGACCCGGCTCGTCAGCCGGCTCCGTACGGTCCTGGGCGTCGAACTCCCCGTTCGCGACGTCTTCGAACACCGCACCCCCGCCGCTCTGGCCCGGGTGCTCCACCGTGCCGGAAGCGGTCGACCGCAGCCGCGGCCGTACGACCGCCCTGAGCACATCCCGCTGTCCTTCGCCCAGCGGCGCCTGTGGTTCCTCAACCGTTTCGAAGGCGCGAACGCCACCTACAACATTCCGTTGGTCCAGCGGATCGACGGCCCCGTGGACGCCGACGCGCTCCAGGCGGCCCTCGGGGATGTGGTCGCGCGGCACGAGTCGCTACGCACGGTGTTCCCGGACGTCGACGGCTCGCCGCGCCAGGACATACGCCCGCCGCACGAGACCGCGGTGGAACTGATGATCCGTCAGGCGCCCGAGCGCGACGCGGCCACCTCGCGGGCGGACCACGGCACCTGGCTCGACACCGGTATCCGGGAGGCGATGCTCAGCCGCTTCGATGTGTCGGCGGACCTGCCGTTACGGGCGTGGCTCTTCCGCGAGTCGGCATCGGCGCACACCCTGGTCCTGGTGGTCCACCACATCGCGGCCGACGGCTGGTCCCTGGAACCGCTGCTGCGCGACCTGGCCTCGGCCTACCACGCGCGGACGACGAACGAGGTCGCGCGGTGGGCCGACCTGCCGGTGCAGTACGCGGACTACACGTTGTGGCAGCGCGATCTCCTGGACGGTCCGGACGGCGTCGGCGACGCACAACTCGCCTACTGGCGCGAGGCGTTGCGGGACCTGCCGGAACAGATCGCGCTGCCCTGGGACCGCCCGCGTCCCGCCGTCACCGCGCACCGCGGTGGTGCCCACATGTCCCGAACAGCTCCGGCACTCCAGGGAGCGTTGCGCGGGCTGGCGCAGCGCAGTGGGACCAGTTTGTTCATGGTGTTGCAGGCGGCGGTGGCGGTGCTGTTGTCGCAGCACGGTGCGGGGACGGACATTCCGTTGGGGACGCCGATCGCTGGGCGGACCGATGACGCCCTGGACGATGTGGTCGGGTTCTTCGTGAACTCGTTGGTGCTGCGCACCGATCTGTCAGGGGACCCGACGTTCGCGGAACTGTTGGAGCGGGTGCGGGAGACGGATCTGGAGGCGTACCGGCATCAGGATCTGCCGTTCGAGCGCCTGGTGGAGGACCTGAACCCGGTCCGGACGCAGAACCAGTCGCCGCTGTTCCAGGTGATGATCGCCCTCCAGAACCACCGCACTCCCGCCCTCGACCTGCCGGGCGCCACGGTGACGACAGTGGAACGCCACCACGGCATCAGCAAGTTCGACCTGACCTTCTACTTCACGGAAGTGCCGGCAGCCGAGGGCGGCGGCCTCCAGCTGGCCGTGGAGTATTCGGCGGAGCTCTTCGACGCCACGACGATCACCGCTCTCACCGACCGGCTCGACCACCTGCTCACCCAGGTCGCCGTGACTCCCGAACTCCCCTTGAGTGGCTACTCCTTGGTGACCGAGCACGAACGGGCCGGTCTCCTGGCCATCGGCAGGGGCGGGCCCGCCGAGGTCCCGCCGCTCTCGATCCCGGCCGCGTTCGAGCAGGTCGTGGACAGGCATCCGGACACCGTGGCCGTGACCGGCCCCGACGGCGCGCTCACCTACCGCGAACTCGACATTACTTCCGCACAGCTCGCCGCGGTCCTGCTCCGGGCCGGCGTGGAAACGGAGACGGGCGCGGCGGTACTGATGGACCGCGGTGTGCCGGCGGTCGTGGCGTCGCTGGCGGCGGTGCGCGCGGGTGGTGCGTATGTGCCGCTGGACGGGCGCTGGCCCGCGCCGCGCCTGACGCAAGCGGTGCGCGCCGCCGGGGCGAAGGTGCTGCTGGTCGACGCGGCCCAGCGGCAGCACCCATGGATCCGTGAGGCGTCCGCGGCGGGTCTTCCCGTGCTGGAACTCGACCCGCGAGGCCGGCTCGTCGACGGCGGAGCGGAAAACGCCTGCCCACTGCCGGCCGTCACGGGCGGTGGTCGGTTGGCGTATGTGATGTTCACGTCGGGGTCGACGGGTGAGCCGAAGGCGGTGGCGGTCTCGCACGCCGATGTGCTGGCGCTGGCGCGGGACGGGTTGTTCGACGGGGTGTCGGGGTCGGTGCTGATGCACTCGGCGTACGCCTTCGACGCCTCGACGTTCGAGATGTGGGTGCCGCTGCTGTCCGGCGGGCGCGTCGTGGCCGCACCTCCCGGCCTGCTCGACCCGCCGTCGCTGCGTCGGCTCGTCCACCGGGAGAAGCTGTCCGCGGCGTTCCTCACGACGGCGCTGTTCAATGCCCTGGCCGAGGCGGACCCCGGAGTCTTCGCCGGCCTTCGCATGGTGTGCACGGGTGGCGAGGCGGCGGCGCGCGGTGTGCTGCAGCGCGTCGCGGCCGCGTGCCCGGACACCGCGGTGCACCACGTCTACGGTCCGACCGAGACGACCACTTTCGCGACCCGGGCACGGGTCGTGCCGGGAACTGACGACGAGGGCGGCGGTGTCCCGCCGATCGGGCGATCACTGGACGGGATGGCGGCGTATGTCCTGGACAACCGTCTGCGGTTGGCGCCGCGGGGTGTGGTGGGGGAGCTGTATGTGTCCGGCGCCGGAGTCGCCCGCGGCTACCTCGGCCGACCGATGCTGACGGCGGGCCGTTTTGTCGCGGATCCGTACGCCGAGGACGGCGGGCGGATGTACCGGACGGGTGACCTGGTGCGGTGGAACGCGGACGGGCTGCTGGAGTACGTGGGGCGGGCGGACGAGCAGGTCAAGCTGCGCGGCTTCCGTATTGAACTCGGCGAGATCCAGGCGGCGTTGACCGGCCGGGAGGGTGTGCGTGCCGCGTATGTGATGGTGCGCGAGGACCAGCCCGGCGACCGGCGACTCGTCGCCTACGTGGTTCCGGAGACCGGTGCCGCGCCGGCGGAGCCGGAGCTGAGGTCGGCGTTGTCCGCCGTCCTGCCGGAGTACATGGTCCCGGCCTCCTTCGTGAGTGTGCCGGAACTGCCGTTGACGCCCAACGGGAAGGTCGATCGCAGGCTGCTGCCCGCACCGGATCCGGCGGCGCAGGCCGTCACCGACGGCCGGGCACCGCGTACCCCGCAGGAGGAGACGCTCTGCCAGGCATTCGGCGACCTCCTCGGTGTCCCCGCCGTCACCATCGACGACGACTTCTTCCAGCTCGGCGGCGACAGCATCATGTCGATCCAGGTCGTGAGCCGGGTGCGCGGCGCCGAACTGCACATCACACCCCAGGACGTGTTCGTCCACCGCACACCGGAACGGCTCGCACTGGTCGCCCGCCCCGTCGCGAACACCCCCGACGACGAGCCGGAAGAGGCCTCCGGATCCGTACCGCTGACACCGATCATCGCCTGGCTGCTGGAGCGGCCGGGACCGATCGACGGCTTCAACCAGGCCATGACCTTCCGCACGCCGGCCGGCCTCTCCGAAGGCGAGCTCACCGAAATCCTCCAGTCGTTGCTCGACACCCACGGCGCGCTGCGGATGCGCCTCACGGAGGAGCCGCCGGCCGACGCGGCCGAACCGTACGCGAGGACCGCACCCGCGGCAGCCGGGGCCGCCGACCGCGTCACCGCGCTGCCGGCACCGCTCGCGGCCCGGCGACCGGCGCTCGACGTGGCCCCGCCGGGGACCGTCTCCGCGGCGGAGGCGCTGACGCGTGTCGACATCTGTGCCTTGGACAACGCCACCGCCGCCGCCGTGCCGGCCGAGCACGCTGAGGCCGCCCGGCGGGAGCTGTCCGTACGCGACGGACGCCTCCTGCGGGCCGTCTGGTGCGACGGCGGACCGGACCGCGACGGACGCCTGCTGCTGGTGATCCACCACCTCGCCGTCGACGGGGTGTCCTGGCGCACGATCGGCGCCGATCTCGCCACCGCGTGGTCGGCCCGGGGAACCTCGCGCCCGCTGCCTCCCGAGGGCACCTCCTTCCGGCGCTGGGCCCGGCACCTCACCGACGACGCGCTCAGCCCCCGTCGCACGGGCGAACTCCCTTACTGGCAGAGCATTCTCGCCACACCCGATCCGCTGCTCGGGACCGGGCCGCTGGACCCGGCCCGGCACACCGCCGAGCGCACCCGCAGCCTGACCGTGGAACTCCCCGAGCGGTGGACCGCGCCCTTGCTGTCGTCCGTCGCGGCGGCGTACCGGGCGGGCGTCAACGACGTGCTGCTCGGCTGCCTCGCATTGGCCGTGGTCGAGTGGCGGGGCCGACGCGGGGTGTCGCAGAGCTCCGAAATCCTCCTGCACGTCGAAGGTCACGGGCGCGCGGAGCTCGCCGACGCGACCGTGGACCTGGCTCGCACCGTCGGCTGGTTCACCAGCCTCTATCCGGTGCGCCTTGACCCCGGCACGGTGCTCAGCACGGCCGGCGGACCGCTGCCCGGCATCACTCTCGACCGCGCGGTGAAAATGGTGAAGGAGCAACTGCGCGCCGTCCCCGACAGCGGTCTCGGCTACGGGCTGCTGAGGCACCTCAACCCCGCGACCCGACCGGTGCTCCAAGCGGCCGAGACCGTACCGCAGATCGGCTTCAACTACCTCGGGCGGATCTCCGGCACGCACACCGCCGCGTCCTCCGCGACCGGCGAGCCGCGCGGCCCCGGCACGCCGGCTCAGCACGACGCACGCGCCCCGCACGACTGGCAGCCCGTCCTCGACGCGCCGGGCCCCGTGCACCACGACCCCGGCGCTCCCGCCGCGCACGTCCTCGAACTCAACGCGCACACCAAGGATCTCGCGGGCGGACCGCGGCTGACCGCCGAGTGGACCTGGGTGCCCGAGCTGCTGACCGAGGAATCCGTACGCGAGGTCGCCGACGGCTGGTTCAGGGCGCTGCGCGCCCTCGTGGAGCACGTCGCGTCGGGCCCGACCGACAGCGTCGGCGGCTTCACCCCGTCCGACGTACCGCTGGTGACGATCAATCAGGCCCAGCTCGACCGGCTGGCCGACAAATGGGGGAAGAAGTGACCGGTTTCCAGCTCGAAGACGTCCTGCCGCTGACGCCGCTCCAGGCCGGGATGCTCTTCCACTCGCTCTACGACGCCGACGCCGTCGACGTCTATGCCGTCCAGGTCGTCCTCACCATCGAGGGCCCTGTCGACAGCGGCCGGCTGCGGGCCGCGACCGCCGCACTGCTGCGCAGGCACGCCAACCTGCGGGCCGGCTTCCTGCACGAGGACATGGACGAACCCGTGCAGGCGATCGCCGCCGAGGTCGAGCCGCGTTTCCTGGAGGAGGACTTCTCCGGGCACGACGCCGCCGCGGCGACCGCCGCGCTCGACCGCTTCCTCACCGCGGACCGGACGCAGCGCTTCGCGCTCGACGATCCGCCGCTGCTCCGCCTCGCTCTGATACGCATGCCGGACCGGACACACCGGCTCGTCCTGACGAGCCATCACATCCTGTGGGACGGCTGGTCGATGCCGATCCTGTTCAAGGAACTGCTGGAGCTGTACGCGCACGGCGGCGACGAACTGCCGCTGCCGCCGGTCACCCCGTTCCGGTCCTACCTGGCCTGGCTGACCACCCGGGACCGGGCCGCAGCCGAATCCGCCTGGAGACAGGCGCTGGACGGACTCGACACGCCGACGCTGCTGGCCGGTCCACGCCCACCGGCCGGACACGACCTCCCCGAGCGCGTGGTGACAGCCCTGCCGGCCGAAACGGCACGCCTCCTGCGGGCCGCCGCCATGCGGCACGGCGTCACCCTCAACTCCGTCGTCCAGGCCACTTGGGCCCTGGTCCTCGGGGCCGCCACGGGACGTCGGGACGTCGTCTTCGGCACGACGGTGTCCGGCCGTCCGCCGGAACTGCCCGGTGTCGAGTCCATGATCGGCCTGTTCATCAACACCATCCCGGTACGGGTCACCATCCGCCCTCACGAGTCCCTCGCCGAGCTGTGCGCGCGCGTCCAGCAGCAACAGGCGGACCTGCTGGAGCACCAGCACCTCGGACTCACCGACATCAGAACGCTCACCGGCCAGGCCGTGCTCTTCGACACCCTGGCGGTCTTCGAGAACTACCCGTTGGACACCATGGGCGCAGACGGCCCCGACGCCGCCGGAGAATCCGTTGCCGCGCCCGGCAGATCGGACGGCCTGCCCCATCTGAACATCACCGGGTTCCGCGGGGCGGACGCCACCCATTACCCGCTGGCCCTCACCGTCGATCCCACGGGCGGTCTCCGCTTGGCGCTCACCTACCGCGCCGACCTCTTCCGGCACGACGACGTGCTGGCGCTCGCCGACCGGATGACCGCCCTGCTCACCGCATTCGCCTCGCACCCCCATCGGCTCGCCGGCGAGATCGAGACCGTCACCGCGTCCGAGCGCACCGCGCTCCTCGCTCTGGGACGCGGACGCAGGCAGCCACCGCCCGCCGCCACCTATCCCGTGCTCTTCGCCGCCCAGGTGGAACGGACGCCGGACGCGGTCGCGGTCCGGGCGGGCGCGCGGACCCTGACGTACACGGAACTGGACCTGCGCAGTGACGAGCTGGCCGCCCACCTCCGCGCACAAGGGGCCGAGCCGGAGCGGATCGTGGCACTCGCCCTTCCGCGCGGCATCGACCTGGTGGTGGCCGTCCTCGCCGTCCTGAAGTCCGGCGCCGCGTACCTGCCCCTGGACACGGACCATCCCGCGGCCCGGCTGGGCCACATGCTCGACGACGCGCGTCCCGTCCACCTCGTGACGTGCGACGAGGTGGCGGCCCGCCTGCCGGACACCGGTGTTCCCGCGACCCGCGTCCTCGCCGGGCGAGTCGAAGCCGCTCCCGAGGGCGACCCGTCACGCGTCGCCACGACGCGGCCGGCCACCCCGCGCGGGTCCGCCGACCACACCGCGTACGTGATCTACACCTCGGGCTCCACCGGCCGGCCCAAGGGCGTCTGCGTCACCCACGGCAATCTCGTCGACTACGTGGTCTGGTCCCGCGCGACCTACCCCGGCGCGTCGGGCACCGCGTCCCTGCACTCCTCCATCGCGTTCGACCTGACCGTCACCTCCGTGCTCGTACCGCTGATCAGCGGGGGAGCCGTCACGCTCGACGCCATCGCCGCCACCGCGGACGTCCCGCTCTCGCCGGAGGCCCCGCCGTTCTCCCTGCTCAAGGTGACCCCGAGCCACCTGGCCCTGATGGAACACCTGGACCGTCCCGCGCTGGACGGAGACCTGATCGTCGGTGGGGAGCAACTGCTCGGCGGCGTGCTGAGACCATGGCGCGACCGCAATCCGGCCGCCACCGTCATCAACGAGTACGGTCCCACCGAGTGCACCGTCGGTTGCGTCGCCCATGTCGTCCGTCCCGGCGACACCGTCACCGATCTCGCCGTCCCCATCGGCTCCCCGGTCGACAACAGCGCCGTGTACGTGCTGGACGCGGGCTTGCGGTTGGTGCCGCGTGGCGTGGTGGGGGAGCTGTACGTGTCAGGCGCCGGTGTGGCGCGCGGGTATCTGGGGCGTGCCGCGCTGACGGCGGGTCGTTTCGTGGCGGACCCGTACGGCGCGGACGGCTCGCGGATGTACCGGACCGGCGATCTCGTCCGCTGGAACGCCGACGGCGTGCTGGAGTACGTGGGCCGGGCCGACGAACAGGTCAAGCTGCGGGGTTTCCGGATCGAACTCGGCGAGATCGAGGCGGCGTTGGGCGCCCTGGAGCGGGTGCGCACGGTATGCGTCATGCTGCGCGAGGACCAGCCCGGTGACCAGCGCTTGGTCGCGTACGTCAGCACGGCCGACGGCGCCGACGACAGCGTCCGGTGGAGCGCCGCGCTGCGGCGGACTCTGCCGGAACACATGGTGCCTTCACTGTTCGTGAGCCTGCCCGAGCTGCCGCTGACCACCAACGGCAAGGTCGACCGCGCGTCCCTGCCGGTCCCCGATGCCACCGGCTCAACGGCGTCGTCCGGGCGGTCACCGCGGTCTCCCCAGGAGGAGATCCTCTGCGGCCTGTTCGCCGATGTCCTCGGCCTACCGGTCACGATCGACGACGACTTCTTCGCCATGGGCGGCCACTCCCTGCTGGCAACCCGCCTGGTCGGCCGGATCCGTACGGCCCTCGACGCCGAAGTCGCGGTCCGCGACCTGTTCGAACAGCCCACCGTCGCGGGCCTCGCCGCCGTCGTCGCCGGCGCGGACCGCGCGCGGTCCGCCCTGGTTCCCGGACCGCGACCGGACCGGCTGCCGCTGTCCTTCGCCCAGCAGCGCCTGTGGTTCCTCCACCGGCTGGAAGGACCCGGCTCCGCGTACAACATCCCGGTCACCCTCCGCCTGGACGGTCCGATCCGCGTCGACGCCCTCCGCGCCGCGCTCCATGACGTCGTCGCCCGGCACGAAACACTGCGCACCCGCTACCCCGAGACCGACGGGACACCGCACCAGGAGATCCTTCCGGCGGAGTCCGTCCACGTGCCGCTGACGGTCGGACCCGGAAGCGACACCGCTGTCCACGACGCCGTGCGGGTTCCGTTCGACGTGTCCGTGGACCTCCCGGTGCGCGCGTGGCTGTTCGAGGAGACGGCCTCGCGGCACACGCTGGTCCTGGTGGTGCACCACATCGCCGCGGACGGCTGGTCGTTGGGCCCGCTGCTGCGGGACCTGTCGGAGGCGTACCGGGCCCGGCTGGCGGGCGGCGCACCGCAGTGGGCCGGGCTGCCGGTGCAGTACGCCGACTACGCGCTGTGGCAGAGCGACCTCCTCGACGGACCCGCCGGAACAGCGGAAGACCAACTCGCCTACTGGCGGGAGGCGTTGCGCGATCTCCCTGCGGAGATCTCCCTTCCCACGGACCGTCCCCGGCCGGCGACCGTCTCGCACGACGGCGCCCTGCACACCCGCGTCCTGGCCGGGCCGCTCCACCACGGACTGCACGAGCTGGCCCGCGCCTCCGGCACCAGTTTGTTCATGGTGTTGCAGGCGGCGGTGGCGGTGTTGCTCTCGCAGCATGGCGCGGGGACGGACATCCCGTTGGGGACGCCGATCGCGGGGCGGACCGATGACGCTCTGGACGATGTGGTCGGGTTCTTCGTGAACTCGTTGGTGCTGCGGACGGATTTGTCGGGGGACCCGACGTTCGTGGAGTTGCTGGGGCGGGTGCGGGAGGCCGATCTGGAGGCGTACCGGCATCAGGATCTGCCCTTCGAGCGCCTGGTGGAGGACCTGAACCCGGTCCGGGCGCGCAATCAGTCGCCGCTGTTCCAGGTGATGATCGCCCTCCAGAATCAGCGGACACCCGCACTCGATCTGCCGGACACCGTCGTGACCGTGCTCCAGGAGCACACCGGCATCAGCAAGTTCGACCTCGCCTTCTCCTTCACCGAGCTGCCAGGACACGAGGGCCTGCACACAGCGGTGGAGTTCTCCACCGACCTGTTCGACAGCGCGACCGTCGTGGCGCTCACCGACCGACTGGCACACCTGCTCTCCGAGGCCGTGGCGCGGCCCGACCGGCCGCTGAGCCAGTACGCGGCGGTGTCGGCGCACGAGCACGCCGCGCTGCTTGAAGAGGGCCGCGGGGCGCTCGGGAACGCAGCGGAGCGGACCTTCGGCGAACTGTTCGCGGAACAGGTGGAGCGGACTCCTGCCGCCGTCGCCGTGCGCGACGGTGACGGACGGTCCCTGACGTACCGTGAGCTGGACACGCGGGCACGCGCGCTCGCACGGCACCTGGCGGAGCAGGACGTCGGTCACGAATCGGTGGTGGCACTCGCGGTGCCGCGGACAGCCGAACTGGCCGTCGCCGTAGTGGCGGTCCTGCGAGCGGGCGCGGCGTATCTGCCGCTCGACCCCGCGTATCCACGGGCGCGGCTGGAATTCATGGTCGGCGACGCCCGGCCGGCGCACATGATCACCACACGTGCGCTCGCGTCCCGCCTGCCGGACGTCGACCTCCCCACCACCTTGCTGGACGACGAGGCGAGTTGGAGCACGGCGGTCGGCGCGTTGCCGGGCGCGGCCTCGGCGGACCACGCGGCGTATGTGATCTACACCTCGGGCTCCACGGGCCGTCCCAAGGGCGTGGTCGTCACCCACCGCGGCATCAGCGACCTGGTCGCCGCGCAGACCCGCACCCTGGGGATCGGTCCCGGCAGCGTCGTCCTGCAAATGGCGTCCCCGAGCTTCGACGCCGCGTTCTCCGAGATCTCCAGCGCGCTGCTGAGCGGGGCGACACTGGCCTTCGCCGACTCGGCGGACCTGCTCCCCGAGTCCGGCCTCGCCGAGACAGCCGACCGGTACGGCACGACGCACCTGACGGTGACGCCCGCGGTGTTGGGGGCGTTGCCTGCCGATGAGTCGGTGTTGCGCGGCGCGACGGTGTTGTTGGCGGGTGAGGCGTCGTCGCCGGAATTGGTGCGGCGGTGGGCGGAGGGCCGGCGGGTCTTCAATGGTTACGGTCCGACGGAGATCACGGTGTGCTGCTCGATGAGCGGCGTGCTGTCGGTCGGGGGCCCGGGTGCTGCGGCGCATACGGTGCCGATCGGTTCGCCGGTCGACGGGAGCCGGTTGTATGTGCTGGACGGTGGCCTGCGGCTGGTGCCGCGGGGTGTGGTGGGGGAGCTGTACGTGTCGGGCCGGGGTGTCGCGCGCGGGTATCTGGGGCGTGCCGCGCTGACCGCAAGTCGTTTCGTGGCGGATCCGTACGCCGGGGACGGCTCGCGGATGTACCGGACCGGTGATCTGGTCCGCTGGAACGCCGATGGGCAGTTGGAGTACGTGGGCCGGGCCGACGAGCAGGTCAAGCTCCGTGGCTTCCGGATCGAACTCGGTGAGATCGAGGCCGCGTTGACGGCCCAGGAGGGTGTGCGTGCCGCGTGTGCGGTGGTGCGTGAGGACCGGCCCGGCGACCGCAGGCTGGTCGCCTACGTGGTCCCCGACCACGACGGACGGACCCCGCCCGATGCCGTACTGCGGCGCGCCCTGGCGGAAAGACTGCCGGACCACATGGTGCCCTCGGCCGTCGTGGCATTGCCGGAGCTGCCGCTGACGCCGAACGGGAAGGTCGACCGGAGGGCGCTGCCCGCCCCCGACGCGACGGCCGGCGCGTCCGGCACCGGGCGCGCCCCGCGCACACCGCAGGAAGAGACGCTGTGCGGACTGTTCGCCGACGTGCTGGGCGTGCCGACGGTCACTCTGGACGACGACTTCTTCGCCCTGGGCGGCCACTCCCTGCTGGCTACACGCCTGGTCAGCCGCGTCCGTACCGCCCTCGGCGCCGAACTCGCCGTCCGTGATCTGTTCGAACACCCTTCCGTGGCAGCGCTGTCGGAGGTGATCCGCGAGGCCGACGTCGCCCGCCCACCCCTTCGCCCCGCGCCCCGCGCCGAGCGCGTCCCGCTCTCGTTCGCCCAGCAACGCCTGTGGTTCCTCAACCAGATGGAGGGCGCCAACGCCACCTACAACATTCCGCTGGTGGTCCGTCTGGACGGACACCTCGACGTGTCCGCGCTGCGGGCGGCCCTGGCCGACGTCGTCGCCCGGCACGAGATCCTGCGCAGCCGCACCCCCGAAGTGGACGGAGCACCCTGCCAGGTCGTCCTTCCGGCCGAAGAGGCCGTGCCGGAGATCCGACTGATCGACACCACCGCGGATGACGTCGACCGGCAGGTGCGACACGCCGTGGCGACGCCGTTCGATGTCGCGTCCGATCTGCCGTTGCGGGTGTGGTTGGTGCGTGAGTCGGGGGTGGTGCACACGCTGGTTGTGGTGGTGCATCACATTGCGGCGGACGGTTGGTCGTTGGGCCCGCTTCTGCGGGATCTGTCGGTGGCGTACCGGGCCCGGGTGACGGGCGGCGCGCCGCAGTGGGTCGACCTGCCGGTGCAGTACGCCGACTATGCGGTGTGGCAGCGGGAGTTGCTGGACGGGCCTGGTGGTGTTGCGGAGGGGGAGCTGCGGTACTGGCGGGGGGCGTTGGAGGGGCTGCCGGAGCAGTTGGCGTTGCCGTTGGACCGTCCGCGTCCGGTGGTGGCGTCGCATGCGGGTGATCTGCACACGGTGGTGTTCGGTGCCGGGGTGCAGGACGGGCTGCGGGTGTTGGCGCAGGACAGTGGGACGAGTTTGTTCATGGTGTTGCAGGCGGCGGTGGCGGTGCTGCTCTCGCAGCATGGTGCGGGCACGGATATCCCGTTGGGGACGCCGATCGCGGGGCGGACCGATGACGCTCTGGACGATGTGGTCGGGTTCTTCGTGAATTCGTTGGTGCTGCGGACGGATCTGTCGGGGGACCCGACGTTCGCCCAACTGCTGAGGCGGGTGCGGGAGGCCGATCTCGATGCCTACCGGCATCAGGATCTGCCGTTCGAGCGTCTGGTGGAGGACCTTAATCCGGTCCGGACGCAGAACCAGTCGCCGCTGTTCCAGGTCATGCTCGCCCTCCAGAACCAACAGGCCGCTCAGCTGGAACTCCCCGGCCTCACCGCGACGCCGAAGACCCATCACGGCGGTGTCAGCACCTTCGACCTCACCTTCTCGTTCGCCGAGCGACCGGTCACAGAAGGTGGCGGCGTCCACCTGGCGCTGGAATACGCGACCGATCTCTTCGACGCCGCGACCGTCGTCGCCCTCGCCGACCGGCTGGCCGGACTGCTGGCCCGGATCGTGGCCGATCCGCACCGACCGCTCACCGCCTACACCGAGGTCTCGCCCGAGGAGCGCGACACGCTGCTGGAGCTGGGACGAAGCCCCCGTCAGGACGCGCCCGCCCGCACCGTCGGCGCGCTCTTCGCCGAACAGGTGAGCCGCGCGCCGGACGCGCCGGCGGCACGGGACACGACGGGCGCGACTCTCACCTACGGGGAACTCGATTCCCGCGCAACGGCGTTGGCGCGGCACCTGGTCGGCCGGGGCGTCGGCCCCGAGTCGGTCGTGGCGCTGGCAGTGCCACGATCGGTGGAGTGGCCGGTGGCAGTGCTGGGAGTGCTCAAGGCGGGCGCGGCGTATCTGCCGCTGGACCCGGCATATCCCCGTGCGCGGCTGGAGTTCATGGTCGAGGACGCCCGGCCCGCCCATCTGGTGACGACCACCGGGGCGGCGATCGGCCTGCCCGGGACGGATCTGCCCACCACCTTGCTGGACGACGAGGCAAGTTGGAGCACGGCGGTCGGCGCGTTGCCGGGTGCGGCCTCGGTGGATCATCCGGCGTATGTGATCTACACCTCGGGCTCCACGGGCCGTCCCAAAGGCGTGGTCGTCAGTCATCGCGGCGCCGCCGACCTGGTACGCACCCAGATGGCACGACTGGGCGTGGGACCCGGTAGCGCCGTCCTGCAAATGGCCTCGCAGAGCTTCGACGCGGCCTTCTGGGAGACGGCGATGGCACTGTGCTCCGGCGCCACGCTGGTGCTGGCCGAGGCGTCGGAGCTGCTCCCGGGACCGGGCCTCGCGGAGCTGGCGACCGCACAGCACATCACTCATCTCACGGTGACGCCCGCGGTGTTGGGGGCGTTGCCTGCCGATGAATCGGTGTTGCGCGGCGCGACGGTGTTGTTGGCGGGTGAGGCGTCGTCGCCGGAATTGGTGCGGCGGTGGGCCGAGGGCCGGCGGGTCTTCAACGGCTACGGTCCGACGGAGATCACGGTGTGCTGCTCGATGAGCGGTGAGCTGCCATCCGGAAAGCCGGGCAGTACGGTGCATACCGTGCCGATCGGTTCGCCGGTCGACGGCAGTCGGCTGTATGTGCTGGACGGGGGCCTGCGGTTGGTGCCGCGGGGCGTGGTCGGTGAGCTGTATGTGTCCGGACCGGGCGTGGCCCGCGGGTACCTCGGCCGTCCGGCCTTGACGGCGGGTCGTTTCGTGGCAGATCCGTACGCCGGGGACGGCTCGCGGATGTACCGGACCGGTGACCTGGTCCGCTGGAATGTGAACGGGCTGCTGGAGTACGTGGGCCGGGCCGACGAACAGGTCAAGGTCCGCGGCTTCCGGATCGAACTCGGTGAGATCGAGGCCGCGTTGACGGCCCAGGAGGGTGTACGTGCCGCGTGTGCGGTGGCGCGTGAGGACCAGTCGGGCGACCGCAGGATCGTCGGCTACGTGACCATGACGGACACCGCCGCGCTCCCGCGGGACACCGGCCGGCTGCGGCAGTCGCTCGCCGAGACCCTCCCCACCCACATGGTGCCGTCGGCCGTCCTCGTACTCCCCGAGCTGCCGCTGACGCCCAACGGGAAGGTCGACCGCAAGGCGCTGCCCGCCCCCGATGCGACGGCCGGCGCGTCCGGCACCGGGCGCGCCCCGCGCACACCGCGCGAAGAGTCCTTGTGCGAGCTGTTCGCCGACGTGCTGGGCGTGCCCACGGTCAGCCTGGACGACGACTTCTTCGGCCTCGGCGGCCACTCCCTGCTCATGGTCCGGCTCGCCCGCGGCATCGAGACCCGCTTCGGGGTGCGTCCGCCCATCCGCGACCTGTTCACGGCGTCGACCGTCGCCGACGTGCTGCGTCTGCTGGACACGCCGGCGGCCTCCGGCAGCGGTGGGCCAACCGGCGCGACCGCGGTGATCGACCCGGCCGAGGACGTACGGTCACTCGGCGACGTCCGGCGGCGGATCCCTCCGCCACCGTCGGCGGGGCCCCGAGGCGGCCGGACCCTGCTCACCGGCGCCACCGGATTCCTCGGCTCCTTCCTCCTGCGGGACTTGCTGGAGACGGCGGACGAGCCGGTGGAGTGCCTGGTGAGGGCGACCGCGCCGGACGGTGCCGTGGAACGCGTCCGAGCATCGATGACGCGCTACGGACTGTGGCGGTCCTCGTACATGGACCGGATCGTGCCGCTCCTCGGTGACCTGTCCGCGCCGTCCCTCGGTCTCACGGAGGCGGATCTCGCCGCGCTCGGCCGCCGGGTCGGCACGGTGCTGCACAACGGCGCCGAGGTCAACGTCGTCGCACCGTACGAGAAACTGCGTGCCGCGAACGTCCTCGGCACCCATGCGCTGCTCCGCGTCGTGGCGGACGCACCCCACGGGGTCATGCACTACGTGTCCACGACCAGCGTGTTCCCGCCGACACCCGGCGAGGCCCGTGTGGTGACCGAGACGACCGGGCCTGGCCCCGGCCGGGATCTGCCCAACGGGTACGGCCGCAGCAAATGGGTGGCCGAGGAGATCGCCGCGTCGGCCCGCCGGCACGGCGTCCCCGTCCATGTGCACCGTCCGGCCCGTATCGCCGGCGACACCGTCACCGGGGCCTGCCAGGAACTCGATCTGCTCTGGCAGTTCGTGAAGGGCTGCGTGCAGGCACGCGCCGTCCCCCAGGAGGCGGACCACGACAGCACGTCATGGGTGCCCGTCGACCATGTCAGTGCGGCGGTCGTCCGCCTCACGCAGGAAAAGGCGCTGCCCGTGACCGACTTCCACCTGACGAACCCGGCGGCGCCCGCACTGTCGGCCGTCTTCGACGCGCTGCGCCGATCGGGATTCGAGCTGACGCGGATCCCGGGGGAGAAGTGGCTCGAACTCATCGGCGCCGACACCGGGAACGCGGCCCAGCTGCTGCTCGGCATGCGCGCGGACACCGCGTCGGCCGCGGACGGCGACGCCGCGGTGGGCACCGGTGACACGACGATCCCGGAAGCGCTTCATCACCCGGTCTACGACTCGTCGCGCACGGCCGCGGAGCTGGAGCGGCTCGGTGTCCCCGGACCGACGATCTCCGACGAGACCATCGCGGCGTATGTGCGCTACTTCGTCGGCACCGGCTTCCTCCCGGCACCGCACGAAAGCCCCTCGTCCTGACGTTCGTGCCGACCGTCACCGCGAGCGGCGTCCGTCCAGTCTTCCCCCCGGACGCCGCTCCATCCCTCCGACGAAAAATCGCCGTGGAACACGTCGTGCAGGGCAAGCGCACCGAGGAAGGCAGGAAACAGCGACCACAGACACGGAGCACCTCATGTATATCGGCCTCGGCACCATCGTACTGATCGTCGTCATCGTGCTCGTCGTCATGATGCTGCGCCGCAGCTGACCACTGGCCGGACCGCGCAGAGCGAGCGATCTCCGCTCGGAGGTGATTGACATGAAGAGCCTGATGGACGGCGGGACCTCGGAATCGGAGCGCCCGGCTCCCGCCGTGACCGTCTGCCGTCCCACCAGCGCGGCGGAGGCGCGAGTCATCGCGTCGGAGTTCGCCGAAGGGCTCAACCCGCCGGTGACGGCACGGACAGCGCAGAACCTGCTGATCGTGGTGTCGGAACTCGTCACCAACGCGTTCCGCCACGCCGGCGCGCTGTGCGAGCTGCGCCTCAGCGCGGCCGCGCACACCGTCCGCGCCGCGGTGGAGGATCCCAGCGACACCCTGCCCCAAGGGCGGGCGCCCGACTGGAGCGGCGCCGCGGGCGGGTTCGGCTGGCTGATGATCCAGCGCCTGGCGCGCACGCTCACCGTGGTGAGCGAGCCGGGCAGCGGCAAGACCATCATGGTCACGCTCGCCCGCTGACGCCCGAGCGACGCGACGCCGCCCGTCCCGCCACCGCCGATCGCGTACGGCGGTACGGCGGCCCGCAAGAGGTTCGGACGGACCGGGGAGGGCAGGCGGGCGGCATGGAGCAGAGCGAGCAGCCCCCGCCGCCCGGCCGCCGTCCGCGAGCCGGTACGGGCGTCGCCGCCGCCGTCCTGGCGATCGCGGTCGCCGTGGTGGTGACCCTGGTGATCACCGGACACGCCCGGGACCACGACGCCGCGCGCCCCGGCCGGGACGATCCGCCGAAGAGTGTGGCGCCCGCCGTCGCGGGCGCCACAGCCGCGTTCCGGGCCGACGCCCCCGACCAGGTGGTGCTCGACGGCGTCTCGGGCCGCGTGCGGGTCTCCGCCGATCCCGACGCCGACCGCATCTCGGTCACGTACCGGCGTACCGACGGCGGTGTGCCACACACCCGCGGCGCGGTCACCGACACGGACGGGCTCCGGACGCTCACCGTGCTGTGCGGCACGGACGACCGGGCCGACGGGGCGGACCGTACGACAGGGGCTTGCGACGGCGACCTCACCCTCGTCGTCCCGGAGCGAACCGGTCTGCGACTGCGGCAGACCTCCGGTGAAACGGACCTCGAAGGTCTCGGCGGCCGACTGAGCGTCGACGCGGCCTCCGACCGCTTGACCGCGCGTGCGCTCCATCCGTCCCGCGCCACTTTCGTGCTGACGTCGGGAAGCGCGGACATCGCTTTCGCCACGCCCCCGACGTCGCTCGCCGTACGGATGACATCCGCGTCGACGGCGCTTCGACTGCCGGCCGGCGCCGGCGACACGTACGCGGTGAGCACGTCCGCCACGTCGGCCGACGTGCGGGTGACCGTACCCACGGCCCCCGACGCGCCGCACCGCGTGTCGCTGGACGTGCTGTCCGGATCGCTCGCCGTCCTGCCCGGGTGACACATGCCTGTCGAGTACGGGGCACACGCCGCCGGGCCCGATTACTGCGTCCGGATGGTGCGGGCCGTCGCCCACCCGTAGACCCTGCCGCGGTGGGCACACGTAACCGAGTAACCGACGCAAGCGGCGGCCGGCGGCCGCCCATGTCGTGCGAGCACGACGCAATGGAGGAGCCCACATGGCGGATTTCCTGACCGACATCGAAACCATCCGCGAGCGCGCGCGGCAGGAGATCGGCAAGGGGCCGGTGACCGACGCGTACGGCGCGGACCTGCCGCGGGTGCTCACCGTCCTCAACGAGGCACTGGCCACGGAGATCGTCTGCACGCTGCGCTACAAGCGCCACTACTTCACCGCCTCCGGGATGTACTCCGAGCCTGTCGCGGCGGAGTTCCTGGAGCACGCCCAGGAGGAGGAGCAGCACGCGGACAAGCTCGCCACCCGCATCGTGCAGCTCGGCGGCGAGCCCGACTTCAACCCCGACACCCTGACCGGCCGTTCCCACGCGCAGTACGACGCGAGCGCCGATCTGGTGAAGATGATCGAGGAGGACCTCGTGGCCGAGCGGGTCGCGATCGCCTCCTACACCGAGATCGTGCAGTGGCTGGGCGACCGCGACCCCACCACCCGGCGCGTCTTCGAGGAACTGCTGGCGCAGGAGGAGGAGCACGCCGACGACCTTCGCGGCCTGCTGGAACGCCTGCCCGTGGAGCGCCGCGACGCGTGACCGGCACGGGGTGACGCCCGGATCACGACGTCGTGCGCGGGTGCGGCGCGGACCCCCGGTCCGCGCCGCACCCGTGTGCGGGGCTCAGCTGCTCCAGACCTGGAAGTCCGAGAGCTGGCCCGCCGGCCAGCCGGAGTTGGCGGTGACCGTGATCCGGAAGTACCGCTGGGCGGTGGCCGGGAAGGTGAGCGAGACGGTGTTGTCGCTCGCCGGATCGAAGGTGTAGGCGGCCGACGCCTTGAGGGTGCTGAAGGCCGATCCGTCGGTGCTCGCGGTCAGGGCCAGCGTCTGGCTCCGCGCGCCCCAGGCGGCGGGCAGCCTCAGCACGACCCGCGACGCCGTGCGCGCGGCACCGAGATCGACCTGCACCCACTGCGGGAAGGCGTTGTTGGCGCTCTCCCAGTAGCTGTCCCGGTTGCCGTCCGTCACATTCGACGAGCCGTAGGACTGGGTGTGGCCGGACTCGGCGGTCGCCCGCCCGGCCGCGAGATCGGTGGCCGGGGTGGTGCCGCCGGACGCGGCGAAGACCAGGTGGTTGAGATTCCAGCCGCCGTTGTCCTGGCGCACCGTCAGCGTCTGCCGCCCCGCGGGCAGCGTCACGGTCGTGGTGACGGTCGCCCACGACTGCCAGTCGCCGGTGGCCGGGACACCCACGGGACCGCTCAGGTCGGTGCCCGCCGCGTCGGACAGCCGCAGCGCGTCACCCACGGCGGCCGGTGCGGCCACCCGCAGCCCCACCGTGTATGTACCGGCGCTGGCCACGGTCACGGTGTAGCGGAACCACTGCCCGCTCGCGGTCCACCCCAGGTCGTAGCCGCCGCCGGTGTCGGAGGTGGCTTCCAGGTCGATGCCGTCGGCGCGGTAGGAGTTGGCGTTGCCGTTGACCGAGGTGACGTTGTACGCCGAGCCCCGACCGCCGGTGTCGTAGTTCTCGGCCTGCACGGTGCCGGGGACCGGGGCCGGCGTACCGCCGTAGGGGCCGGCCGGCGGCGGTGTGGTCGTCTCCCAACTGTTGCCGCTGACCGAGGCGTTGAAGCCTGCGGAATTGTTGGCGAAGGAGGTGCCGCCCGGGCGCAGGCCGGTCAGCGTGTTGCCGGTGATCGTGGCGGAGCCGCTGGGCGCGGGGTAGAACGGCGGCGAGATCACCACACCGTTGCGCCCCGGGTCGGTGAAGGTGTTGTTCCGCAATTGGGTGTTGGTGGAGGTGGAGAAGCCCACCGCGTCGTAGAGCGAGTCGGCGACCGTGTTGCCGGTGACCGTCACATGGTCCACGGTGCCGGTGTTCTGGCCGTCACCGCCGTTGCCGATGTGCAGCGCCGGCTGGCCCTGGCTGTAGGCGTTGCCGCCGGACCTGACCACGACATTGTCCGAGACCGTCGCGGAGAGCAGGTCGTTGCCGTTGACGCCGAAGCGCCCGGCGCCCAGGCCGATGTAGCGGGCGGTGTCGCTGATGTAGTTGCCGCTGACGAGATGGCCGCTGCCGCCGTAGATGCCGATGCCCTTGCCGCCCCAGGGGGCGATCGAGGTGTTGCCGGTGACGGTGATGTGCGTCATCGGGTTGTAGTACGTCCTGGAGCCGTCGCCGTTGGTGTTGTAGTCCACCGAGTTGATGGCGATGGCGTCGTCGCCGGTGCCGCGCACGAAGTTGTTGGTGACGGTCAGATCGTTGCCCGTACCGGCGTTGAGCGAGACGTTGTTGACGTTGATCCCGTCGGCCCAGACCGAGGTGAGCCGGCTGTTGCTCACCTTGCCGCCGGTGCCCGAGGCCCAGAAGCCCGACATGGTGTGCTGGGTCCAGATGCCGTCGGCCGTCCAGTTGCTGCCGGTGGTGTCCATCGCGCCGCCGTCGCCGCCGATGGTGCTGCGGCTGACCGCATTGGCGTCGATGTGGAAATTCTGTACGTGGCAGGAGGTCAGCTCGAACAGCGCCGCCAGCGGTGTGCTGTTGGGCACCGGCACATCACGGTAGACGGTGCTGTACCAGAGCCCGGCGCCGGCGATCGTGATGCCGTTGGCGCGCAGCCCGGTCGTGCCCTTCACATAGAAGGTGCCCTGCGGGATCCACAGGGTCTTGGACTGGGCCTGCGCCTGATTGATGCAGTTCTGGATGGCGGGACCGCTGTCCACGGCCTGGCCGTCCGCCGAGCCGTTGGTGGGGGCGTTGTCGGAGACCGCGCCGCAGCTGGTGATGGAGATCGAGCCCGTGGGCTGGGTGGCAGGTGCCGGCGGATTCTCCACGTCGACGGCGTCGATGTCGTAGAAGGCGGCGCCGTTGGCGGAGTCCTTCTTCAGCGAGAAGGTGCTGCCGGGCGCGATCGGGTCGCCGGTGACGAAGGTGTGCGCCTCGTCGAAGAAGACGCGGGGCGAGCCGTCGGCCGGATTCTGATTGTCGCTGGTGTTGTAGTTGTTGTTGCCCTCGTAGACCCAGGTCTGCTTGGAGTTGAGATTCAGCGCCTGCCGGAAGGTGCCGTTCACGTACAGGTCGAGGGTGCCGGTGAGGCCGCCGCCCGCCGCCGAGTCCGGGATGCTCGCCCGGACGTTGACGAAGCTGATCGGGTGGCCCGTCGTGTTGGTCCACTGCACCGACTGGCCCGTGCCGCCGAGGTGCGCGTACGCGTGGCCGGACGCCTCCAGCGCGGCGCTGGAGAACTGCGTGGTGGGGGCCGCGGTGAGCGAGACGGTGCTCGCGCCGCCGCCGAGCGTCCCGGCCTCGCCCTCGTAGGTCGTGAACGGCGTGGTCGCTCCCGCCGCCGCGGCGCTCGCGGCGGCCGGAGCGGCGGCCGCCGGGGTGTGCGGGGCGGCGGCCGCCGGTGCGACGGACATCAGGGCAAGGCCGACCACGGTGGCCACGGCGGCGGACAGACGTGGGATGACCCGCGCCTTCCGTAAGACTCTGCTGTGCATGCGCATGGGTCGCTCCCGCGGACGTGGGGGATGAGGGGCGACCGTACGGTACTGAGCGCGCCTCCCGACCGCAAGGTTTCGTGCAGGAGAAGAAAAAACTCCACTTTCAATGGAAAGAGACACGTCCCGCGCAAGGAGACATCGGGTGAATGTGCGTACGCATCCGCGGAGTTGACCTCAATGATCGGAGTTCTTGTCGGGTGGGTCGAAGCGGACGGTGACGTGCTGGAAGCCCTTGAAGACGTCGGTGGCGGCGTAGGAGACGTACACCGCGCGGTCCGCGGGGGTCAGCACCACGTTGTCGGTGAACGGTGTGAGCAGGCTGCGCGGCCACAGGTGGCGGGACCGCACCGACGCCACCTCGGCGGCGAGGACGAACAGGAGCGCGCCCAGGTAGATCCAGGTGAGCAGGCCGAGGACGATGCCGAACAGACCGTACGTGGCGGTTGCCCCGCGCAGCTCGTGCCGGACGTAGTACGTGCCCGCCCACTGCACGAGCTGCCAGGCCACGGCGGCGCCGAGGCCCGCGCCGGCCGACACACGGAGCTTCACGGTGTCCGCGCTGAAATAGCGGTAGGCGAACAGCAGCAGCCCGGTGTTGACCCCGGTCGACAGCACCGTCGCGACCACCCGCAGCAGCACGGCCGGGTGGGCACCGAAAGCCCGGGTGTCACCGGCCAGCGCCGTCAGACCGGTGGTGACCGCCAGGCCCGCGCCGAACACTCCCAGCACCAGCAGGGAGCGCAGCCGGGACATGAGCGGATTGGGCCTGCGGTGCCGGGGCACGGCCCAGACCTTCAGGAGGGCGTTCTGCGCTGCCTGCGCCACGCCGAGGGCGCCGTAGAGCCCGCCGAGCACACCGGTGACGACCGCCAGCGAATTGCCGTGGAAGGACCGGATGTTCTCGCCGATCTGGTCGCCGATCACCGGGAACTGGTGGAGGGCGGAGTTGACCACCCGCTCCTGGAAGTCCGGGTCGTTGTGCAGCAGGAATCCGAGGACCGACACCACGAGCAGCAGCAGGGGGAACACCGCGAGGAAGCCGTAGTACGCGATCAGCGCCGCCAGATACATGGCCTGGTCCTCGGCGAACTTGTACGCCACCGCGAGCGGCAGGCCGATCCAGCTGTGCTCGCGCTGGTACCGGTCGAATCCACGGACCATTCCTGGCATCGCCACCGCCCCGTCGTGTTCGGACCGGTCACAACGGGTCGTACGCGGTCCGCCCCTGCCGGTCCTCGTTCCCCGAGCGCGCCCATACAGGCCCACGGACGGCAGATCCCGCGGACCCCGGTGCGCTCCGCCGTACGGGGCTACACCGGGAAGAACCTCCCGGAGCTGGGGTGGTCCTGAGCCGCGTCCACACAGATGTTGGCGCCGCTGATCCCGCCACCCCTGGCGGAGAGGACGAAGACGGCCGTGTCGGCGACCTCGGACAGGGTGACCAGGCTGCCGCGGGGAAAGTCCTCCCGGGCGAACCGGGCGAATTCGTCCGGTCGGTTCTCGCGCACCCAGGCCCAGCCGCCGCCCTCGAACTCGACCGATCCGGGACTGAGGGCGTTGACGCGGATGCCGCGCGGCCCCAACTCCTGCGCCAGTGCAGCCGCGAGGTGGATCTCGGCGGCCTTGGCCGCGGCGTACGACGAGCGCGGCCCCGGCTTCCAGCCGGTGATCGAGGAGACGATCAGCGCGCTGCCACCGCCGCGCCGCTCGAAGTGCGGCACCGCGGTGCGGATCGCGTGCGCGGCGTGCAGCGCGTTGATCGCGAAGGTGTCCGCCCACTCCTCGGGCGTCGAATCGAGCAGCCCGCCGCCGAAGGAACCGCCCGCGTTGGCCACCAGCAGATCGAGGCCGCCGAGCCGCTCGGCCGCCTCGTCGACCGCCCGGCCCAGTTGCCCGGGGTCCATCACATCCGCCCGCACCCCCGGCACCCCGCAGCCCGCGAGCCGTTCCTCGTCGCGTCCGCACACCACCACCGACGCGCCCTCGGCGATCAGCGCCCGCGCGATCGCCAGGCCGATGCCATGACTTCCGCCGGTGACGAAGGCGGCCTTCCCGTTCAGCCCAAGATCCATTCGGTCACGGTCCCACCGCGACGGCGGCGTTTCAAGATCCCGGGGGCCGTCCCGGCCTCACCGCAGATCGGAGAGGACCTCGCGGGCGGTGCGGGCACCGGAGGCGAGTGCGCCCTGCACCGATCCCGTCGCCCGGTGGTCCCCGCAGACATACCGGCCGGGAGCCAGCCGCCCGGTCCGCGAGAGCGCCAGAGGCGGCGGCATGGCCGGCAGCGCGTCCGCGATCTCGTACGAGGCCACGTGCTCCCACGCCGTCGCGTCCGTCCCGTACATCTCGGACAGCGCGGGCAGGACATCCGCCGGTTTCCCGGCACCGAGCACGGACGTGGACACCAGCGCCCGGCCGTCGGCGCTGTAACCGGGGACGACATCGGTGAGGACGCAGCTGTTGAGGACCCGGCGTGCGCGGTCCACGAGCAGCGACGCCTCACCCAGCGGCGATCCGTCGACGGCGTGATAGTGCGTGGTCACCGTACGGGTCGCGACGGCGCCCAGTTCGGGCAGCAGGGACGCGGCCTGTGCGGGGCCGGTGGCGACGACGACCGAGCGTCCGGCGACCTCCTCGCCGTCGGCGAGCCGCACCCCGTCGTCCGTCCATCCGTCGACCGCGGCCTCCAGCCGCAGTGCCCCCGGTGGCAGCGCTCGCGCGAGCTGCCGCGGCACCGCGCCGATCCCGTCCGAGGGGAGACAGAGCGTGCCGCGCAGCATGCTGCGCCACACGAGGTGGAAGAAACGGCTCGAGGTCTCCAGCTCGTCCTCGAGGAACACCCCGGACAGGAACGGCCGCAGCACCGAGTCCACGGTCTCCTCGGAGAGCCCGGCGGCGGCGAGCGCCGTCAAGGTGGTGGTGTCGCTGCCGCCCTTGACCACGCGGGCGGGCAGCAGCATGTCACGGGCGCTCAGCAGCCCGAGGGCGGCCAGGTCGCGGGGCGGGGCGACGCGTCCGCGCAGCAGGTCCCCGCATTCGCGCGGCGCGCGGCTCGGGTCGGCGAAGCGCCTCCTGCCGTCACCGGTGTGCAGCAGGAAGCCGGCCCTGAAGGGCCGCAGGCGCAGCTCCCGGAGATCGATCCGTCGCTTCACCTGGGGGTAGGAGGTGTTGAACACCTGAAAGCCCCGGTCGAGGAGGAAACCGTCCCGCCGGTCAGTCCGCATCCGCCCGCCCACCGCGTCGGAGGCTTCCAGCACGCGCACCGAAAGCCCGGCCGCGGCCAGGTCCGCCGCGCAGGCGAGCCCGGCCACCCCGGCGCCGACCACGACCACATCGCTGATCCCGCTTCGCTCGTCCACCGTCGTCCCTCGTCCCGCCCCGCCGGCCCGGAGGCGGACGAAGGCTGCGAAAAGTGATTTCTGGTGTGGTGCCCGACCAGGCCGGACACCACACCGCACGGCGTGCAGCTTTCCCGAGCGCGATGGTCATGAGACCGACCCCGTGCACACGACCGCCTTGCCCGAGGCGTGTCCGCCATGTGCGCCCGGACGGGTGAATCGTTCGGCCGCCGGTTCAGCTGTGCGACACGGTCAGCCCGTAGAAGGCGACCCGCGCGCCGTTGGTGGTGCTGCTGGAGGAGGACTGGTTGTACGAACCGGCCTTGAAGTACTGCTTGTACTGGTTGAAGGACGACGGGATGGCGTAGTGCGTCGTGCTTCCGTTGACCGTCAGGTCGATGGTGTGGCCGCCGGAGACCGCGATCGTGTACTGCCACGTCTTGCCGATCGAGACATGGCCGACGGTGTGCGTGGTCTGGCCGCCCGACGGGGAGTTCTCGGTGCCCGCGACGATGTCGCCGTTGGAGTGGTAGTACAGCTCGATCAGCGGCTTGGTCGAGGATCCGCCGGAGCCGAGGTGGATCTGGCCGACGCAGACGTTCTTCGTCACCGACACCACGCGCAGGGTGGCCGACAGCTTGTGGCTGCCGCTGAGCGACCAGTCGGCGGCGCTGCCGTTGCGGTTCATCTCCCGCAGTTCGGAGCGCGCGTAGTTGGAGTTCGGGGTGGTGACCCCCTTCTCCGGCGCCCAGAACGTCATCGCGCCGTCGCGGGTGTCGGTGTAGAAGTACGAGTCCTGGAAGCCGTTGTCGCCCTGGAGCCGGGACGAGGAGATCGTGGTGGGCGAGCCGGGGGAGCCGACCGGCTCCTGCAACTCCCAGACGCCCAGGTCGAAGTTGCCGCCGGGCGCGCGTGACGGATCGGCGGCGTGGGCGCTGCCGCCGAGCAGCCCGAGTGTGACGGATATGCCGGCCGCGGTGGCGGTCGCAAGCGTCTTGGTCCGGATCTTCATGTGGGGGGACCTTTCTGATCCATGTTCACGGGTGTGAACCAGGTCTAGTCCAAGGTGGTGCCAGATCTGGATAGCACGGCCCATGGGGACCGTCAACGTTCCTAACAATTAGGGGTGTTCATCGTCGCAGCTCAGAGTGGGCTCCGTCGTGGCGTTGCGCGAGGTGGGAGGGGTGGGGTGGAATTCTGGGCCGATCTTCGACGTTTTCGGCGGCGGGATTCGACGCGTCGATCGATCAGATACATGAATCGTGGCTACCCGGTGCGGACACGCGGACTCCGCGGGCCACGCGGCGTACCCCGCCGCGTGGCCCGCGGCGCGGACCGAAAGTTAGGTCGTTCCGTTCCTGGGCACGAGGCCGCCATGACACACGACACGAGTGAGCCCCAGGGCGAAGAGCATCTGCTGCTGAGCGCGGACACCAACGGTGACGGAAGACCCGATGTGTGGATGGTCGACACCACGGGCGACGGCAAGGCCGACCTCTACCAGTTCGACACCACCGGCGACGGCACCGTCGACGTGACCATCGTCGAGGACGAGGCTGCCGACGACGGCGGCCGCACGGTCGTCGAGGGCGACGGCGGCCACCCCGTCCCGTCCTGACCGCGGCAGACCTGTCCGGCGAACGCCAGGAGCGGCGCAGGCGTCGTCAGGCCACCGCGGCTGCCCGGTAGGGGCGGAAGAAGTCCCGCAACTCCTGGGCGTACAGCTCCGGTTCCTCGAAAGCCGCGAAGTGGCCGCCGCGCGCGGGCTCGGTGACCCGTACGGTGTTCGCCGTACGCTCCAGCCAGGCGCGCGGCGGGCGGACGATGTCGGCGGGGAAGAGCGAGAAGCCGGACGGCACGTCGACCCGCCGGGCGAGCTGCTCCGGCGCGATCTCGGAATTCGCCCGGTACATCCGCATCGACGAGCCGATCGTGCCGGTCAGCCAGTAGAGCGTGACATTGGTGAGGATCTCGTCCTTGGTGAAGCTCCGCTCGATGTCGCCGCCGCAGTCGCTCCACGCGCGCAGCTTCTCCACGATCCACGCGGCGAGCCCGGCAGGCGAGTCGTTGAGCCCGAAGGCCGCCGTCTGCGGTTTGGTGCGGTGCATCGCGCCGTAGGCGCCCTCGGCCGCTCCCCAGGCCGCGGCCTGCTCGAACCAGGCGGTCTCGGCCGGCGTGAGTTCGGCCGGGTCGCCGGCGAAGACCGGGATCCCGCCGTCCGTGCGGTGCACGCCCACCACCCGCCCGGGGTTGTCGAGCCCGAGATAGCGGCTGACATGGCTGCCGATGTCCCCGCCCGCCGCGCCGAACCGGTCGTGGCCCAGGACCGTCATCAGCTCCGCCCACAGCCCCGCGACCGCGATCGAGTTCAGCGGCGGCCCGGCCGGGCGGTCGGAGTAGCCGTAGCCGGGCATGTCGGGCACCACGACGTCGAAGGCGTCGGCGGGGTCGGCGCCGTGCGCGCCCGGATCGGTGAGCAGCGGGACGACTTTGGAGTAGCGCCAGAAGGAGTCGGGCCAGCCGTGACTGAGGACCAGCGGCAGGACGGGACCCGCCGGCGCGACGGCCCTGGCGTGCACGAAGTGGATACCGAGGCCGCCCAGCGGCACCCGGAAGCGCGGAAGCCGGGCGAGCGCCGCCTCCTGGGCGGGCCAGTCGAACTCCTCCGCCCAGTAGGTCACGAGCTCACGCAGATAACCGAGGTCCGTGCCGAGCGACCAGCCGGCGTCCTCCGGCGCGTCCGGCCAGCGCGTCGCGCGCAGCCGAGCCCGCAGGTCGTCCAGCTCCGCGCGGGAGGCCCGGAGGCCGAAGGGCTCGGGACCTGACTGATCATCCGCCATGAAACGCATGCTAACGCCACGCGCCCCGGCGAAGACGTTCCGCCGGGGCGCGTGGCACAGGGCTCGTGACGGTCAGGACGGCAGCGTCCACTTCTGCGCCGCGCTGCCGTTGCACGTGTACAGCTGGAGCTGAGTGCCCGTGGTGGTGGACGAATTCGGGTCGTCCAGGCACAGCCCCGCGTGCGCGTTTATCAGCTGCCCCGAGGTGGTGGCCCGCCACTGCTGGGCGCCCGTCCCGTTGCAGTTCCACAGCTGGATCAGCGTGCCATTGGTCGTACCGCTCTGGTTGGCGTCCAGGCAGCCGCCCGCCACGCGCAGGGTGCCGTCGGCGGCGACCGTCACCTTCTGCGCGTCCGAACCGTTGCAGGTCCAGATCTCGATCGGCGTGCCGTTGGCCGTGCCCGCCGACTTGTCGTCCAGGCACAGCGTGGACGACACGCCCGAGACGACCGCCCCGGTGCGGGCCGCGGGCGCGGCCGGCGGCGTCCACTTCTGCGCCCCGCTGCCGTTGCAGGTGTAGATCTGCAGCCGCGCGCCATTGGTCGTGGAACCGCTCGGGTCGTCCAGGCACTTGCCGGACTGCGGATTCACCAGCGAGCCGTCGCCCTGCACGGTCCACTGCTGCGACCCGGTGGCGTTGCAGCCCCACAGCTGCACCTTGGTGCCGTCCGACGTCCCGCCGTTGTCGACGTCAAGGCACTTGCCCAGCGTCCGCAGCGTGCCGTCGCCCGCGATCGTCCAGTCCTGCGCGTAGGTGCTGTCGCAGCCCCAGATCTGCACCGCCGTGCCGTCCGCGGTGCCGGACTGCGCGGCGTCGGCGCACAGATTCGGGCCCGCCCCGGAGGTGAGGGCGCCGATCCGGGGACGCGGCGGCGCGGCCACCCCGCCGCTGTACGAGGGCGGCGCGGCGGACGCCGACGTGGCCCAGGAGGTGTTCGCCGAGGTGCCCAGCGTGTACGAGAGGGTGCCGCCCGCGCTGATGGCGGTGGTCGGCGCGTAGGCGTTGTTCCACGCACCGCCGTTCCAGGTCGCGGACTGCACGTACGGCGCGTTGTCCGCGGCGCCGTTGCCGTTGATCGTCAGCGTCTTGCCCGACGGCAGGGTGACGACGGCCTGGGTGAACAGCGGCGAGCCGAGCGCCAGGTCCGAGGTGCCCGGGGTCATCGGGAACATGCCGAGCGCCGACCACACGTACCAGGCGCTCATCGCCCCGAGGTCGTCATTGCCGTCGGCGAGGCCGCGCGGATTGTTCGCCCAGATCGCGTCCTGGATCGACCGCACGGTGCCCTGCGTCTTGTACGGCTGCCCGGTGTAGTCGTACTCCCACGGCAGCTCGATGCTGGGCTCGTTGCCGACCCAGGCGTAGCCGTTGGCACCGGTGTAGCTGCGCAGCACCGTGTCGAGGTAGTCGTTCATCGCCGCGTTGCCGCCCTTGGCGTCGGCCAGGCCCGCGACATTGAACGGCACCATGCCGGTGTAGATCCACGAGTCCGCCTCGACCATGTCCGTCCCGCTGGTCGGGTCGAAGCCGTTCGGCCAGGAGCCGTCGGCATTGCGCGGCTCGACGAAACCGGACGCCGGGTTCAGCGTATTGCGCCAACCCTGGGCGCGGGCCGCGTACTTCTGCTGGTTCGCGGTGTCGCCAAGGGCGCCCGCGAAGGCCGACAGGGCGAAGTCGGCGGTGTTGTACTCCAGCGTCGTGGCAACCGGTCCGTAGAAGTTGCAGCAGCCGTAACTGCCGTTGTGCGGCATGTATCCGGGCGCGTCGAGGTAATTGCCGCCCGGCCGGTCGTTACTGGTGCTGCTCGCCTGCTTGACCATGTCGGCCAGCGCGGTGGAGGTGTCGAAACCGTGGGCGCCGAAGGCGTAGTAGTCGGCGATGATGCCGTCCGCCGGGTCACCCACCATCACGTACGACTCGCCGTTGTTCTCCGACCACTTGGGCAGGATCCCGGTCTGCGCGTAGTCGTCGATCATCGACTGCGCGGTGTCCGAGGCGACATCGGGCGCGACCAGCGCCTCCAACTGCGCCTGGGAACGGTAGATGTCCCAGCCGGAGTAATTGGCGTACGCCGCGTGGTGGCCGGAGTCGACGGTGTGCGTCTTGCCGTCGAAGCCGTAGTACTGCCCATTGGTGTCGCTGATGATGTTGGGGTGCAGCAGCGAGTGGTACAGGGCCGTGTAGAAGATCGTCTGCTGGTCGGCCGTACCGCCCGCGATCTGGACCTTGCCGAGGGCGGAGTTCCAGGCGCTCTGGGCGGCCGTGCGGGTGCCGTTGAAGTCCCAACCCGCGTTCTCCGCCGCCCGGTTGGCCACCGCGTTCGCCGTCGAGACGTACGAGACGCCGACCTTCGCCTGCACCACCCGGTTGGACGTGGTGTTGAAGGTGACGTGCGCGGCCGAGGCGGCGGCGTCCGGCGCCGCGTCCTTCGACGGCGTGGCCGCCTTGGGCATCGAGCTGTGCAGCTGCGGCTTGTTGGCCTTCTCTGCCGCGTTCTTCGAGGCGAGTGCGTCCGGCTTCGCGGCCTTGGCCGCCGGGGCGGCCGCCGTGCCCTGACCGGTGAAGGGTTGGTCGAAGACCATGTCGAAGTAGACGGTGTACGTGTTCCCCGCGCCGCAGAACCGGCCGCTGGTGACCTGACCGCTCACCTCGGTGCTGGAGACGACGTTGAACTGCGTCTTGCTGGCACCGTTCTGACTGCCCGTCAGCTTGAAGATCAGATTGGACTGCGTGCTCGACGGGAAGGTGAAGCGGGCCATGCCGCTGCGCGCGGTGGCGGTCAGCTCGGTGGTCACCTGATTGTCCAGCGCCACCTTGTACGAACCGGCCGTCGCCGACTCGTTGGCGTGCGAGAAGCTGTCGGTCGCCGAATTGTTGACCGCGCCCACCGTCGGCAGGACGGGTACGTCACCGGCCGCGCCGCAGCCGGGTCCCGCGATGTGGGTGAGGCTGAAGCCGGTGATCGTCGAGTCGTTGTACTCGTAGCCGCCGCCGGACGGCCGGGACGGGGTGTCCGGACTCCACTGCACCATGCCGAACGGGACGTCGGCGCCGGGAAAGTCGTCCGCTTCGTTCGACGTGCCGATGAACGGATTGACCAGCGTCGCCGGCGACGTCACAAGCGCCGCCGCCTTGCGGGCGGCGCCGTGCCCGGTCGCCGGAGCGGCCTGCGCGGGCAGCGCGAACGACCCGGCGAGCACCAGGCCGAGCCCGGCCCCGAGCAGCGCGGCAAGGCGCCCGCGTCCTGGCGGTCTGCCGAGCGGGTCGCGCCCCTGGGCGCCTTCTAACGGCTGAGATGTCATGGATCCGCCTCCTGTGGGGGATCGATCGGACAGAGGTCAGTCACGATCAGGAGATGGCAACGTTGTCGGAGCGTGCCGAGCTGGCAACGTTGTCAAAGCTGCCTGTTCTGCGGGTGGTGCTCGACGTGCACGGGCTGGGTGCGGCTGGGCGCGCCTCCGTGCGGCCCCGGCGGCGTCGCCGGGTCGGCGGGGATCGCGCTCAGTGAAGGTAGCGATACGCCATGAACTCGTCAATAACGCGCGGCGCGTCGTCGCGCTGTCGCGCGGGCCACCGGGTTTCCGCTTTCCGCCGCGTGGCACGTTCGGGGCGCGTGGCGCGCACGGGCAGCGTGCTTCCTCGTGGCGCCGAATGGTGCGTCCGGCGCGCGGGTGGTGGCGCACGACGGGTCCAGGGCGTTGGACGCGAAGTCGCGGTGCGGCATCGATATGTCCGCGTCGCGGTCGGCAGCCGGGTCGGTCTCCGTGACGGTGCTCCCGTCGGGGATGCCGTGCGCGGGCACGTGCGACGGCCACCGGCAGGGCGTGGCACCGGCGGGGGCCGGGTGCCGATCCCGGGCGTACGGTGTCGCCGCGCCGCGTGCCCGGCGGTTCCGGGTATGTCCGTGGGATCGGTGTCCACCCGCGGAACGGGCGTCGAGGCATCGGCGGAGGGTGGCATCGGCGGCGGTTGGGTGCAGACGCCGGGCGTATGGCGTCGCGTGTCTGGCGGTTCCGGGTGTCCGTGGGATCGCGGCGCCCACCCGCGAAGCGGGCCTTGAGGCAGCGGCAGAGGGTTGCATCGGCGGCGGTCGGGTGCGCCTCCGGGCGTAGGGTGTCGCGTCGCCGCGTGCCTGGCGGTTCCGGGCGCGGCCGTGTGATCGGGGCGTCCACCCCCGCGGAGCACGCCTCGATGTAGCGGCGGAGGGTGGCATCGGCGGCCGTCGGGTGCGCCCCCGCGCGTACGGTGTCGCGGCGCCGCATTCCTGGCAGTTTTGCGGGCGTGGCCGTGGGGTCGCGGCGTCCCATCCGCAGAGCGGGCCTCGTGGCAGTGGCAGGAGGCGACACCGGCGGCGGTCGGGTGCAAGCCCTGGGTGTACGGCGCCGCGTGTCTGGCTGTTCCGGGCGTGTCGGTGGGGTCGCGGTGTCCACCCCCAGGGAGCGGGCCTTGAGGCAGCGGCAGAGGGCGACACCGGCGGCCGTCGCGGGCGGCCCCTGCCGTACGGTGTCCCGGCGGCGGGGGCATGTCCGCAGAGCTGCGGCCCGCCCCGGGCGTACCTCCGGGGCGCGCGTCGGGCGGGGGCCTCCGGGCGAAGCCCGTCCGGTCGACTGGCGCCCCCAAGGCTGGGGCGGTGTGGCCGGGGTGCGGTGGGGCGGGAAGGATGGCGGTATGCCGCTTACTTTCAGTCACCCCGCCGCCGTGCTCCCGCTGTTCCGGGACGGACGTGGTCGCGGGCGGCTGATCGCCTCGGCGCTGGTCGCCGGGTCCATGGCGCCCGACGTGCCGTACTTCACCGACTCGCTGCTGCCCGGGACCTTCGGCTACGGCACCTTCACGCACAGTCTGCCCGGCGTGGTCACCGCCGATGTCGCGCTGGCCGCGGCCATGGTGGCGGGCTGGCACTGGCTGCTGCGCGAACCGCTGGTCGCGCTGCTGCCCCGTCGCTGGGCGGGGGCCGCCGACGAGCTGACGGCGCCGCGGTCGCGGCCCCGACTCCCGGCCGGCGCGGCCTGGTTCGTGGTCTCCGCCGTCGCGGGCGCCGCCACCCACGTCGGCTGGGACGACTTCACCCACCCCGGCCGCGCGGGCGTGCGCCTGCTGCCGGTGCTCAACCGTACGGTCGGCAGCGAGCCGCTCTACCACCTCCTGCAGTACGCCTCGTCCGTCGCCGGCCTCGGCGTCCTCGCCTGGTACGTGCCGCGCGCCCTGCGCCGGGCCGACCGTACGCCCCGCACCGAACAACCCCGGGCCGTCCGGCGGCTGCGACTGTCCATCAGGGCCAGGACCGCGGCCCTCGCCCTCATCGGCGCCGCCGCCGTCGCCGGCGCGGCTCAGCGCCTCGCCCGCTGGGAAACCGCCGACCTCCGCCACGCCCGCGTCCTCGACACGCTCCCCACCGTCACCTTCGGCGCCGGCACCGGAGCCGCCGTGGGACTGGCCTGCTACGCGGCCTGCGCCCACCTCGCCCGGGCGCGCGGCGGCGGGATCCTCCGGGGAGACGGGTGACGGCAACGCGCCCCGGGCCGGAGCCGGTTCGTCACGGCTGCGCCACCGTTGGCGGACAACCGGCCCGCGCCACCCGCGTGCCGCGTAGCTTGTGCCGCATGGCGAGAAACGTTCGGCGGGGGCGGGGTACGGACGGCCGCGGGGGTGCGCGATGACCCGGCGGCCGCCCTGGTGGGCCTGGGGATTCGTCGCGGGCGCGGTCGCCGCGTTCCTCGGACTGGTGACGCACTGGTTCAGCACCGTCCCGCCCGGCTCGGCGCCGTCGCTGAGCGGCGGCCACAGCTACGGCGCCTTCTCCGTGGAGTGGCTGGGCGTCCTGGGGCCGGTGTTCATGCTGCTGGAGGGCGGGCGCTGGTTCGGGGCGCTGCGCGGATGGTGGCGGGTGCCTGCGCTCGCGGACTGGCGGCGGGGCAGGACGGCGGAGGCCGATCCGGAGCCGGGGGAGGGCGCGGGGCCCGGCGCGCTGATCGGCCTCGCCACCCTCGCACTGCTCGGCATCTGCCGGGCCGCCGTGCCGACCCACCACACGGTCTTCGCGATCGGCGGCTCCGACCCCGGCCGCCGCGACTACACCTACGCCGTCCACGCCGACTTCGGCCTGTGGTGCATGCTCGCCGCGTGCGCGTTGTTCACCGTCTCGGGGGCGGTGGGCTGGTTCACCCGCGAACGGCTCTTCCCGCACGGCCGCCCCGCGACGACCTGACCGTACGGCCGTCCGCCGTCCGCCACCGCCCGACCGCGACGTCTGCCGTACGCCACCGTCCGACCGCGCGACGTCCGCCGCGCGGGTCACACAGCCGCGCCGGCCCCCGGCAGCGGATCGACGTCCCCCGCGTGCATCGGTTCGCCGCAGCGGTCGCAGCGCAGATCGACGGCGCTGATCTCGCCGCACGCGTGGTGCCGGTAGAGCACCGGCGGACCCGCCTCGCCCGCCAGCCACTTGTCGCCCCAGCGGGTCATGACCATGAGCAGGTCGACCAGTTCGGTGCCCTTCTGTGTGAGCCGGTACTCGTAGCGCGGGCGCTGGTCGTACGGGTGCCGTTCGAGCACACCCTGCTCGACGAGGTGGCCGAGCCGCTCGGTGAGCACCTTGCGGGAGATGCCCAGATCGGCCTGGATCTGGTCGAAGCGGTTGAGCCCGACCCACACGTCACGCAGGACCAGGGGCGACCAGGGCTCCCCTATGACGTCGAGCGTGCGGGCGATCGAGCACGCCATTCCACTGAAGCTTGTGCGCTGCATGACAGCACTCTAGCAATCGGGGTTTCTTGAGGGAACGCCACCTGGTACGGTCATGGCGTCTCTTCAGGGAACCCCAAGGAGGAACGCGGACATGAGCAAGGTCTTCAGCGCCCACGCGGTATCGGTCGACGGATACATCACCGGCCGCGGCGCGGGCCCCGGCCGCGGCCTCGGCGACGGCACCCAGCTCTTCGACTGGTACTTCAACGGCGACACCCCGAGCCAGGAATTCGGCGGCTTCAAGCTGAGCCCGGCCGGCGCCCGGCTCTTCGGCTCCCTGTCCGCCCGCGTCGGCGCGATCGTCGTCGGACGCGACACCTACGAGGACTCCGACCGCTTCGGCGGCGGCAGCCCGCACCCGACGGCCCCGCTGTTCCTGCTCAGCCACCGGCCCGCCCCGGAGATCACCGAGCGGCAGACGCTCGTCACCACCGGCATCGAGGACGCGGTGGCGGCCGCCCGCGCGGCGGCCGGCCCTTCTTCCAGAGTCTGCCCGGCCGCGTACGGCTGCGGCTGATCGAATCCGTGCCGGCGCCCGGCGTCACCCACCTCCACTACGCGGTCGAGCGCTGAGCGCGGCCCCGTATCACCCCACCGACCCCACCCAGCAGGAGATGACCACGATGCTCGACACCGACGTCCGCGACGTACTCGACGGCACCCCGATCGCCCACCTCGCCACCGTCCTGCCCGACGGCGGCCCGCACACCGTCCCCGTCTGGATCGGCACGCACGGCGAGCACATCGTCGTGCTCACCGGCCCCGACTCGCGCAAGGCCCGCAATCTGCGGCGCGATCCGCGGGTGGCGATCTCGCTGACCCCGCCGGACAAGCCGTTCGAACCGGTCCTCGTCCGCGGCAGGGTCGTGGAATGGGTGACGGGCGACGCGGGCTGGGAGATCGTCGACCGGATCGCGACGAAGTACATCGGCGGACCGTACTCGCGCGACGTCGAGCGCGTCGCCCTCCTCATCGAGCCGGACCGGCAGAGCGTCGGCATGAACTGACTCCCCGCCGGCCGGACGGCACGTCACCGAGCGCACCGCGGATGCCCGGCACGCCCAGGACGAGCCGTACCGCGCGGCTCAGCGCCCCACGGCGTAGCCCTGCATGCCCCGCGGATTCGCGGCGGCCGACAGCACACCCGTACGCGGATCGCGGGCGACGGCGCACAGCCGCCCCTCCGACCATGGGTCCGCGACGGTCACCCGGTGCCCGCGACGGCGCAGTTCGGCCACGACGTCCGGCTCCGTCCGGCCCTCCACCGTGAGACTGCCGGGCGCCATGGCACGCGGGAAGAAGGAGCCGGGGAAGCTGTCGGTGTGCCAGTTGGGCGCGTCGACCGAGCCCTGGAGGTCGTAGCCGCCGCGTACGTGGCCGCGCAGCGCCACGGCGAGAAAGAAGTGCAGCTGCCACTGGTCCTGCTGGTCACCGCCGGGCGTCCCGAAGGCCAGTACGGGCACACCGTCGCGCAGCGCGAGGGACGGCGAGAGCGTCGTGCGCGGCCTGCGGCCGGGGGAGAGGGAGTTGGGCAGGCCCTCCTCCAGCCAGGTCATCTGCAGGCGGGTGCCGAGCGGAAAGCCCAGCTCGGGAATGACCGGATTGGACTGGAGCCAGCCGCCGCTCGGCGTCGCCGAGATCATGTTGCCCCAGCGGTCGACCACATCGATGTGGCAGGTGTCGCCGCGCGTACCGCCGTCGTCGGCGACGACCGGCTCAGCGGCGGTGGCCCCGGTCGGCGCGACCGTGGGTTCTCCCGCGCCCGCCACGAGCGGCGGCGGCAGATGTCCGGCCGCTCCGGAGGCCGCGCCCGCCGCCGTCGCGTGCCGGCTCAGCCGCGGAACGCGTCCCCCGGGGCTGCCGGGCCGCAGTTCGTGCGAACAGCGGTCACCGATCAGTGCCCGCCTGCCGTCGTTGTACGGCGCCGACAGCAGCGCCTCCAGCGGCACGTCGGCCGCGTCGCCGTACCACGCCTCCCGGTCGGCCATCGCGAGCTTGGTGCCCTCGACCAGTTGATGGACGTATGCGGCCGACCCGTACGCGGGCAGCTCCGCGGCGACCGGCGGCAGCAGGGCCAACTGCTGGAGAAAGGCCGGGCCCTGGCTCCAGGGACCCGCCTTGCACACCGTCCAGCCGTCCCACTCGTAGGTGGCCGGCGTCTCGTACGTCGCGGACCAGCCCGCGAGATCGGCCGCGCTCAGCGTGCCGACGTGACGCTCACCGCTGGTGTCCATCGTGGGGCGCGCCGCCTGGGCCACGATCGCCTCGGCAACGAAACCCTCCCGCCAGATCCGCCGCGCGGCCTCGATCTGCGCGACCCGGTCGCCGCCGGCCGCCTCCGCCTCCGCGACCAGGCGCCGCCAGGTCGCCGCGAGCGCCGGATTGCGCCACGGCTCACCGGGGCGCGGCGCCCGTCCGCCCGGCAGATACAGCTCGGCGGAGGACGTCCACTCCGTCTCGAACAGCTCGCGCACGGTCTCGACCGTCGCCGTCAGCCGCTCCACCGGCGGGTGGCCGTCCGCGGCATAGCCGATGGCGTGCCGCAACACCTCCGCCAGGTACTTGGTGCCGTGATCGCGCAGCAGGGTCATCCAGGCGTCGAAGGCGCCGGGCACCGCCGAGGCCAGCGGCCCGGTGCCGGGCACCAGGTCGAGGCCGAGCGAACGGTAGTGGGCGACGGTGGCCCCGGCGGGCGCGACGCCCTGACCGCACAGCACCCGGACGTCCCCGCCGGCCGGGGCGACGATGATCGGCACCTCACCGGCCGGGCCGTTGAGGTGCGGCTCCACCACATGCAGCACGAACGCGCCGGCGACAGCGGCGTCGTACGCGTTCCCGCCGTCCTCCAGCACGGCCATCGCGCTCTGTGACGCCAGCCAGTGCGTGGACGCCACCATTCCGAATGTGCCCTGCAGGGTCGGCCGGGTCGTGAACATGCGATGCGCCCCTCTCGGTGAGACCAACGGCGGTCAGGAGGCGGGCCGTTGCCCGTACGCGTGCCGCGTGCCGGGTCCGGTTCGCCGCCGTGACCCGGCACTTCACGGTGCCGCGCGATGCGCGCAGGCTAGCGATCATCGCGCCCCGCGACCGTCGTCGTCCACCATGCGGGCGGGGCGCTCACAGCCTCACGCCAACGCACGGGTCCTCACCGGGACATGACGTCGCGTCAGCGCTGGACGGCGCCTATCCGCAGCGGATGAATGCCGGTACCGGCGCAGTGCTCCGTCTTGTGCGGCAGGAACAGCGCCGCCTTCTGGTTCGGCGGATAGATCCGCAGCCCCTCGACGTCGGTCAGTTTGCACTGGCCGGGGTCGTAGCCGCCCTGGCCGTTGCTGTCGTGCAGGCGCGCGGACGCGGTGGCGTGCGGCGCAAGCGTCACCGGACCGTACGCGGCGCCGTCGCGGTCGGCCGCGGGACCGGCCTGGACGCCGGCCTTCTTGACGTAGGACACGCCCGGGAAACCGGTCATCGTGCACGACGTGCTGCCGGTGTTGGTGAAGACGATCTCCGCGTTGTACTGCCCGGCGCCCACCTCGGCGTCCTTGAGCGCGACCGAGAGCTGACCGCTGGCACACGCGCCGGAGGCAGCCGGCGCGTTCCCGCCGCCGGAAGCGGTGGCCGAGGACGAGGGGCCGCCGCCCGACGCGCCCTGCGTACCGCCGTCGTCCGGCGCCGACGTCCCCGACGAACCACCCGACGACGAACCCGATGCCGAGTCCGAGGGCGCCGCGCTGACCGAGACGGACGAACCGGCCGGTTCGGAGTTGTCACTGCTGTCGGAGCAAGCTGTCACCGTCAGCGCGGCCGTCGCCAGAGCGGCGGCGGTCGCCATCGTGCGTACGGACAGGCTGCGCATCTTCGGACCTCCATCAGTCCTCGGGCCGCGGGTCGACCCTGCCGTGAATTCCACCGTGCGATGCCACACCTGCCCCTGTCACCACTGGTTACACCGTTGTTGCAGACTGCGGAGATCTTCGCGACACGCCGGGTCGTCCGCGTCGCGGGCGGCGCGTATCACCCTTGCGACACCTGCCGCGCCTTCGCCTGACGAAACGCTTCCAATGGGCCATCATGGGCGCGCACCGTGTCGGAGCACGACGTGCGTCCGGGTCGTGGTTGGTGGGGGGAACGGTCATGGAACCGCTGGAAGACGGCGATCCGCAACAGGTCGCCGGCTATCGCCTGCTCGCGCTGCTCGGTACCGGCGGCATGGGCCGGGTGTATCTGGCCCGTTCGCGCGGCGGGCGCCGGGTGGCGCTGAAGGTGGTGCGCACCGAGCTGGCCGACGACCCGGAGTTCGTGGTCAGGTTCCGGCGCGAGGTCGAGATGGCCAGGACCGTCGGTGGCGCGTTCACGGTGTCGGTCATCGACGCTGATCCGCTCGGCAAGCCGCCGTGGCTCGCCACTGAATACGTGCCGGGGCCCTCGCTGGCCGGCGCGGTGCGCGACTTCGGGCCGCTGCCCGCCCCGTCGCTGCGGGCGCTGGCCGGCGGTCTCGCGGAGTCGGTGGCGGTGATCCACTCGGCGGGCGTGGTGCACCGCGACCTGAAACCGTCGAACGTGCTGCTGGCCCTGGACGGCCCCCGGGTGATCGACTTCGGCATCTCCCGTGCGGCCGAGGGAACCGATCTGACCCGCACCGGCCTCACGGTCGGCTCGCCCGGCTACATGTCGCCCGAGCAGATCGCGGGGGAGCGGGTGACGGGCGCCACGGACATGTTCTCGCTGGGCGCGGTGCTGGCCTTCGCGGCGGCCGGCAGCGGCCCGTTCGGGGACGGGCCGACACCCGCGCTGCTGTACCGCGTGATCCACCAGCAGCCGAGGCTCGACGGACTGCCGGCCGAACTGCGGCCGGTGGTGGCCGCCTGCCTGGCGAAGGATCCGGCGAGCCGCCCCACCCCGGAAGCGCTGCTCGACCTGCTCCAGGAGACGGACGGCGGCGGCCCGGTCACGGGCGACTGGCTGCCGGCCGGACTCACCGAGGCGATCGAGCGGTCCGCCCGCACCATGCCCGGCGGACCGGTGACGAACGGAGTACCGGCCGGTAGCGACTCCTCGCCCCACTCGACACCCGCCGGGTTCGGCCCTGCGCCGGACCTGGGCGCGCCGCCGATGCCGGCATCTGTGCCAGCGAGCCCCTACGGACCGACGACACCCGTACTCAGGCCGGTGGCGCCGGTACTCGAGCCCACCGGCGGCGGACGCCGGCGCGGCCGGATGATCGCCGCTGCCGTCGGCGTGGTGGTGGCGATCGGTCTCGCCGCCGGGATCCTGGCGGCGGTGAACGGCGGCGGCTCCAAGGACGACGGCGCGAACGGCTCGCCGTCGGCCTCGTCGCAGGGCTCGTCGAAGCCGTCGTCCACGGCATCCGGATCCACGGCACCCGTGGCCGTCCCGGCGCCGGCGTGGTCCCGCGCCGTCGGCGGGCCGGTCGACTCCTCTCCGACGGTCGTGGGAGGTGTGCTGTACGTCGGTTGCGACGACGGCAAGGTCTACGCCCTCGACGCGAAGTCCGGCAAGGTGCGCTGGAGCCGCTTCGCCGGGGCGAAGATCGTCTCCTCCCCGGCCGTGGCCAACGGCACGGTGTACGTGGGCAGTTACGACCACAAGGTGTACGCACTCGACGCGGCGACCGGCGCGGTGCGCTGGACGCTGACGACCGGCAGCGCGGTGGCCTCTTCGCCGGCCGTCGCCGACGGCACCGTCTACGTCGGCAGCGAGGACAACTCCTTCTACGCGATCGACGCCGCCAGCGGTTCGGTCCGCTGGAAGCTGCTGACCGGCGACAACGTCGACTCCTCACCCGTCATCGCGGACGGCACCGTCTACGTCGGCAGCAACGACCACAAGCTCTACGCCCTCGACCCGGCCACCGGCAAAGTGCGCTGGACGTACACCGCGGGCGACCACATCGACTCCTCGCCGACCGTCGTCGCCGGCGTCGTCTACGTCGGCAGCGACGACTCCCATGTGCACGCCGTCGACGCCAAGACCGGCAAGGGCCTGTGGAGCCACGAGATCGGTGTCCACGTGGACTCCACGCCGTTCGTCACCGACGGCACCGTCTACGTCGGCAGCAACGGGCCTGCCGCCTACGCCCTGGACGCCGCGACCGGCGCCGAGCGGTGGAAGAGCACGACCGGCGACGAGGTGCTGTCGTCACCCGCCGTACTGCGCGGCACCGTCTACATCGGCGCCAACGACGGCGAGCTCTACGCGCTCGACGGCGCCTCCGGATCGGTGCGCTGGGCGTTTTCCACCGGAGGCCCCGTCCGCTCCTCGCCCGCGCTCACCGACACGATGCTCTATGTCGGCAGCCGGGACGGTCATGTCTACGCCTTCCCGATCGGCTCCTGACCACGGCCCTGCTCGCGGATCGCCCAAGGCGACCCGTAGTCGGTGAGGAGCCCCAGGAAGGGGCGCGGGTCGAATGCCTCGGGTCCGAGGACGCCCGCGCCCGACCAGGTGCCGGCGGCGAGGAGTTCGAGCGCCACGACAGGATTGACCGCCGTCTGCCAGACGACGGCCTGTGTGCCGTATTCGCGCATCGACCAGTCGTTGTCGACGACGTGGTAGAGGTACACCTCGCGCGGCCTGCCGCCCTTGCTGCCGGTGACCCAGGTGCCGGCGCAGGTCTTGCCGTGCATCCGGTCGCCGAGGCCGGCCGGGTCGGGCAGGACGGCGGCGACGACGTCGCGCGGACTGACGAGGGCCGGTCCGCGGTCGCTGGGGACGGTGACGGGCCGGGTGCTGTCAAGACCCAGGGCGTGCAACGTGCGGAGCTTGTCGATGAAGTCCTGGCCGAGGCCGTACTTGAAGGTCACGCGGCGGGCGGTGATCCAGCGGGGAATCAGCAGGACCTCCTCGTGCTCGACGTTGACGCACTCGACCGGGCCGATCCCCTCGGGGAAGTCGAAGACCTCGGGTTCGCTGAAGGGAGCGGTGGTGTGCCAGCCGCGCTCGGCGTCCCAGACGACCGGCGGATTGAGACACTCCTCGATGGTCGTCCAGATGCTGAACGACGGGGCGAAGTCGTATCCGTCCACGGTCAGATCGGCGCCGTCGCGCACCCCGATCTCGTCGATGGTGTCGAACAGGTGGTCCGCCGCGTAGCGGGCGAAGACGTCCGACAGGCCGGGCTCGACCCCCATGCCGACCAGCGCCAGCCGTCCGGCCCGCTCCCACTCCTCGGCATGGGCGAACTGCTCGTCGCCCAGCTTCGTACCGCACATCTCGTGGGGCTGTGCCTGGTGCGGGACGGACAGCGACATCGCCATGTCCAGATAGGTGACACCGGCGTCGCCGGCCGCGTGGAAGAGCGGCATGACGAAGCGCGGGTCGGTGGCGTTGAGCAGGACGTCGCACCGCTCGTCGACCAGCACCTGCCGCACCGCCTCCCGGTCGGCGGCGTCGATCCGCACGGCGCTGAAGCGTGCGTCACGCCCTTCCGCGTCGCCCACCGCCGCCACGGCGGCTTCGGCGCGTGCCGGGTCGTAATCGGCGACGACCATGTGGTCCAGGAAGTCGCGTCGTGCCGCGATCCGTACGACGGCGCTTCCGACGCCTCCCGCTCCGACGAGAAGTACGCGCATGGCGATCCCCAATCCTTGCCGTTCCGCCGGTCCGGTCCACCCTTTCGTGACCTGTGGCCGGTGACGCGAGGGAACCGTGTCGACGGGTCTTAGGTCAATGGCGTTGGCATAAGCTGCCCGGCATGGCCAAGGACGTGGTGGCGGGCGCCGCCAGACAGCGGCGGCGCCGCACCCGGCAGGGCGAGGTGCTCAGCCACGAACTGATCGTGCGCACCGCGCTGCGCATGCTCGCCGAACACGGCGCCCAAGGGCTGACGGCACGGCGCCTGGGGCTGGCGCTCGGTGCCGATCCGAGTGCCCTGTACCGGTACTTCGCCGGGATGGACGCCCTCGTCCTGGCCATCGCCGACGAACTGACCGGACGGGCGCTGGCGGGCTGGACGTCGACCGGCGACTGGCGGCAGGACCTGCGCACACTGGGCCTGCGCATTCACCGCGCCTACCTCTCCCACCCGCAGGCGGCCGTCCTCACGGCGAGCCGGGTCAGCGGTGGCCCGCACGTCCTGACCGTGGACGAGACGGTGCTGTCGATCCTGCACCGTGCGGGTTTCCGCGACCGGGACCTGGCGAGGCACTACCACGTCTTCATCGACAGCTGTCTCGCCTTCGCCGCCCTGGACGCCGCCTCGCTCGCCCTGCCACCGGCCGCCCTGGCGGCGGACGAGCGCATGTGGCGGACCACCTACGCGGCCCTTCCGTCCGATACCCACCCCCGGATCGCCGAGACGGCTCCACTGCTCGCCGCACGGATGACCGACAGCGCCTACCCCGACGTCCTGGACACGCTGATCGACCGGGCCGCGGCCGAACTGGCCGCTCCCGCGACGGTTCCGACCGGTGCGGGCCCGGTTCCCATGGAAAAGGCACCGGCGGGTAGACGGACGCGTAGGGGCGGGCTCCGCCCGGAGCCACCGGGCGGCCCGGCGCACCCCGAAGGAGGAAGCGCCTGATGTTCACGGCAATAGCAGATGTACTCAAGTCGATCGGCAGCGCCGTCGCGACCGTCGTCACGCTGCCGTTCCGCGCGCTGGCGCGCCTGTTCGGCGGCGCGTCCGACAGCGCCCACGGACACCACTGAGCGCGGCCGCGAGCGGCCGCCCCGCTGCGGCGGCGCCGCGGGGCACCGGCTGCCACGCGAGAGCGCGTCCGGTTCCGACCAGCGGGGGTCCGGGCCTGCGCGGCACCGACAGCGGTGATCGTCTGCGGCTCCTCGGAACCCGGTCGCGGGCTCGGCCGGGGTCTCGACAGGGACGTGCCGGGCCGGGACCATGGCGGCACCTCCTTCACCGGAGAAGGGGGCCCGGGGTGAGCGTGCGGTCCGACCGTCCGCCGCCGGCCCGGCACCGGTTCGGCGGGAGGACTGCGGTTGAGCCGGTCAGGTCCTGCGACGCACCGGGACGCCTGGTTCCTGCTGCTGCCCGCGTTGATCCCGGTGCTCGTGCTGAGCGTCGGTCCGCTGCTGTACGGTGCGGCGCTGGCCTTCACCGACGCGCAGTCCGGCGTGCGGCATTCCACCACGTTCACCGGCCTGGACAACTTCCGCGCGTTACGTCTGGACTCGCTGTTCTGGCAGTCCTTCCGGATCGGACTGGTGTGGGCGGTCTGCGTGACCGTCCTCCAACTGCTGCTGTCCCTCGGCCTGGCACTGCTGCTCAACCGGAACCTGCGCTTTCGCTGGCTGGCGCGCACCCTGGCACTTGTGCCGTGGGCGATGCCCGAAGTCGTGATCGGCATCATGTGGCGCCTGGTGTACAACCCCGACGCGGGCGTCCTGAACAACGCGCTCCGCGACCTGCGCCTCACCGACGGCACGACCGACTGGCTGTCCAGCATGTCGCTCGCGCTGCCCGCGGTGATCGTGGTGGGCGTGTGGGCGGGCATGCCGCAGACGACCGTGGTGCTGCTGGCCGGCCTGCAGAACGTCCCCGCGGAGCTTCACGAGGCGGCCGGCCTGGACGGCGCGGGGCCCTGGCGCGGCTTCACCACCGTGACCTGGCCGGCGCTGCGGCCAGTGGCACTGTCCGTGATGGCGCTGAACTTCATCTGGAACTTCAATTCCTTCGGCCTGGTGTACGTGCTGACCGGCGGCGGTCCGGGCGGCAAGACGCAGCTTCCGATGCTCTTCGCCTACGCGGAGGCGTTCCGGTACGGCCAGTTCGGCTACGCCGCCGCCATGGGCCTGGCGATGGTGGCCGTGGTGGCGGTCCTGCTCGCCGTGTTCCTGCGCAACCGGCTGACGCGGGAGGACGGATGACCGGCCGCCGGATGCCGGCCTCGGCACGGGGCGCGCGCCGACGGCGCGGCTGGGGCAGGGCCGCGCAGTACGCCGCCCTGCTGTGTTACCTGGCCTTTCTCGCCTTCCCGCTGCTGTGGCTGGTCTCCACGGCCTTCAAGTCACCGCGGGAACTCGGCTCGGTGGATCCGTCCTGGCTGCCGCACCACCCCACGCTGGACAACTTCCGGAAGGCGTTCGCCGAGCAGCCGCTGTTGCACGCCGCCCTCAACAGCGTGGCGGTGGCCGGTGCGGCAGCACTGGTGTCGGTGGCCATAGCGGTGCCCGCGGCCTACGCGACGGTCCGGTTCCGTACGGCGGTCGGCCGGGCCGGAACCGTGTGGGTGCTGGTCAGCCAGGCGTTCCCGCTGGTGTTGATCATCATCCCGCTGTTCATGGTGCTCAAGGTCATGCATCTGATCGACTCCAGGCCGGGTCTGGGTCTGGTGTACGTCGTCTGGACGCTGCCGTTCGCGCTGTGGATGCTCCAGGGATACGTGAGGGCGGTGCCCGTGTCGTTGGAGGAGGCCGCCGCGATCGACGGGTGCGGCCGGTACCGGACGCTGCGCAGTGTGGTCGTGCCGCTTCTCCTGCCCGGCCTCGTGGCGACGTTGATGTTCTCGTTCGTGACCGCGTGGAACGAATTCTTCTTCGCCCTGGTACTCCTCAAGTCACCGGAGAAGCAGACGATGTCCGTGATCCTGACCCATTTCCTGGGCGCCGAGGGCGCCGCGGACCTCGGGCCCCTCGCCGCGGCCTCGGTCCTGGCCACACTGCCCAGCCTGCTGTTCTTCGCGCTCCTTCAGCGGCACCTGGTCCAGGGCATGCTCAGCGGGGCGGTGAAGGGCTGATGCGCCGCCGCACGGTGCTGGCGGGCGTGCTCGGCAGCACCACGGTCGCGGTGTCCGGCTGCGGTTCCCCGTCCCGGTCGGGTCCACCGAGCCTGGACTTCCTGTCGCTGGCGTGGCAGGAGGAGTCGGTGAAGGTCAACAAGGCGCTCGTCGAGCAGTGGAACGCACAGCAGTCGCAGATCAAGGTCCGTTACGTGCAAGGCAGTTGGGACGACGTCCACGACCAGCTGCTCACCTCGTTCGAGGGCGGGGCCGCTTCCGACATCATTCACGACGAGGGCAACGACCTGACGGACTTCGGCTTCGGCGGGTACCTCGCCGACCTCACGACGCTGATCCCGGCCTCCCTCCGGCGTCGGATCCCGGAGCGCACCTGGGACACCGCCCGGCTCGGCGGGGCGGTGTACGGAGTGCCGTTCCTTCAGGAGCCACGCGTGCTGATCGCCAACCGGAGGCTGCTGGAGGAGGCGGGCGTGACGGTCACCGACAGCGCGGACGCGTGGACATGGACGGAGTTCGAGGACGTCTGCCGCCGTCTGTCGCACCGCGCGGGCGGCGCCGCGCGGCGGTACGGCACGGCTTGGCCGATGAAATCCCCGGTGAGCGTGACACTCAACCTGGCGCTCACCAACGGCGGTCGCGTTCTGTACAAGGATCCGGGCGGAGGTCCGAGCCAGGTGCGGTTCGGGAACGCCGACTCGGCCTTCGCCGAACTGGTCAGGCGCCAGGTCGTCCAGGACGGCACCGCGCCCGCCGGCGCTCTCGCGCTCGGCGGCGGTGACGTACTGCCCGGATTCTTCGCCGGCCGCTACGCGATCCTTCCGCTCGACTTCTCCTACCGGCAGCAGATCCAGCAGCAGGCGCCCGAGGGCTTCGACTGGGTGGTCCTGCCCCTGCCGGTCGGCGAGTCCGCCCCGGACGGCGGCCGCGCACAAGGCGTCAGCCCACAGACCCTCTCGGTGTCCGCGGCGTGCAAGCACCGTCGGGAGGCGATGGCGTTCATCGACTTCATGACCAGCACCCCGCACATGGTGCGGCTCGCCCAAGGGGACTGGATGCCTCCCACGGATGCCGTGGCCCTGAGCGACCCGGCGCTGTCCACGGCGAAGCTCGGGTGGAGCACCGGCGTCGCGCTGGCCGGCCACTTGGCCGCCTCTCCCGCACTGGGTGTCCGGGGCTATGCCGAATGGTCCGACAAGATCGCCACGCCCGCGCTCCAGCAGTTCTACAGCGGGGCCATCGGGCTGGATTCCCTGCGCCGCACATTGGTACGGGACGGCAACCGCGTCCTGGCCCGCTATCGCAGCTGAGCACCGCCCGGCCGCGGCGGGCGCGTGCCCAGCGGTGTCCGGGTCCGGCCTACGGGTGAAGCGGCGGCCGCGGGCTCCGCGGCGGGCAGTGGCCCGGGAACCAGTGCCAGTGCCAGGCCCAGCAGGGCGCTGCCGACGATCCCGTCCAGCCAGTAGTGATTGGCGGTCCCGACGACGATCAGGCAGGTCAGTACCGGATGGAGGAGCCAGAGATACCGAAGGCGGGACCGAACGGTCCCGGCCGCGCCCGGGGCGGGGCGGTGCGCGGCGATCAGGCCGACGGCGATCGCCAGCGCCCAGCCGACGTGCAGCGATGGCATCGCCGCGAACTGGTTGGCCATGGAGTGCCCGTCCGGCGTGGCACCGTACACCGAAGGCCCGTACACCTGCGCCGTGTCGACCATGCCGGTGCCGGACAGCATCCGCGGGGGAGCCAGAGGATAGGCGCAGTGGATCACCAGGGCGGCCATGGTCTGGACGACCAGCGCGCGCCGGATCCACAGGTAGTGCGCGCGGTGCCGCAGGAACATGTAGCCGAGGAAGAGCAGCATGGCCGGGAAATGCACCGTGGCGTAGAGGTAGTTGGCGATCCGCGTCACCGATTCGCTGTGCAGCATGACCTGCTGGACGGCGTGCTCGCTCGGCACATGCAGGCGGCGTTCGAGCGACCACACGGCCCGCGCGTGCGCGAACGCCTCAGACGTCTGGCCGTTCGCGAGTTTGCGGCCGTACTTGTACACCGCGTCCACGGCTACCAGGAGCAGGAGTTCGGGAAACAGCCGCGGCACGCGCCCCGGAGACGATGCGCGGCGGCGGTGAGCGAGCCGGCCGAGCCGGTGCAGCACCTGGGCCGAGAAAGCCGCACCGCCGATGCCCCGTGCTCTCGCCGACGCGTTCGTGGCCATGGCGGCTCCTCGGTCGTCAGGTTCGTTTCGGACGTCCTTGGCGTGCGGCGTATCTACTGGGTCGGAGTTCCGTGGACGGGCCCGGACCCATCCACGGAACACGCCCTACCGCTGCCGGTCCCGCGACCTCATCGCCCAACGCAGCCGACGACCCCACCCGTCGTACACGAAAAGTCGAAGCATCCCGTCCCGTCCCTCCCACGCCGGGATCCGTCCCGACGCAGTGCCGTGTGCCCCGGAAGAGCGCTCTCATACGCACGCCCACGGGCCTCTTCCGACACGAACGAGTCCGTACCCAGCCCCGCCGGACCGTCACGGCCGCAGACGCGGCCATCGCCCTCGTACGGCTCACGGTCCCGTCGACCCGGTCGTGCCTGGCACCATGGGTAATCACGCGCCGGGCAAGGCGCGGGGGCGGACGCGGCGGGTGACGTGTCCGGTCAGCCCTGGGCGCGCTCCGCGACGGACTGCCACTTCTCCCAGGTCGCCAGCCGCTGCTCGTAGTCGGCCTTGGCGATGCCCAGGGGTGACGTACCGAGGAAGCACCGCAGCGGTGGCTCCTCGGCGTCGACAATGTCGAGGACGGCGGCGGCGGAGGCACGCGGGTCGCCCGGTGTACCGACCCGCGCGCGCCGCTGCTCCTGCACCCGCGTGTGGTACTCGGCGTACGCCGGCAAGGGCTCGGACGTCCTCGACGAGGAACCCGCCCAGTCCGTGGCGAAGCCGCCCGGTTCGATGAGCGTGACCTTGATGCCGAATCCCGCGACCTCCTGGGCCAGCGCCTGGCTGATCCCTTCGAGCGCCCACTTCGAGGCGTGGTAGATGCCCACCAGGGGGAATGCGCTGATGCCGCCGATGGAGGAGACCTGAAGGATGTGGCCGCTGCCCTGCTCGCGCAGGAAGGGCAGGGCCGCCTGGGTGACCCACAGCGCACCGAAGAGGTTGGTCTCCAGCTGAGCGCGGGCCTCCGCCTCGGTGATCTCCTCGACCATCCCGAAGTGGCCGTAACCGGCATTGTTGACGACCACGTCGAGACGCCCGAAGTGTTCGTGGGCCCGACGTACGGCGGCGAAGTCGGCGTCGCGATCGGTGACGTCGAGCCTCAGGGGCAGGAACGGGTCCCCGTATGCGGCGGCGAGGTCGTCCAGTGCGGAGAGGTCGCGGGCCGTCGCGGCCACGCGGTCACCGCGGTCGAGCGCCGCGACCGCCCACTCCCGGCCGAAGCCCCGTGAGGCGCCGGTGATGAACCACGTCTTCTGCGGCACGATGTGTCCCTTCCTCCGGGGGAGAACCGATCCCGACCGTCCCATGCATAACACGGCGGAGCGCCGGACGCGGCGCTGAACAGCCCGGACACGGCGGCCCGGCCGTCGGTCGGCCTGTCGTCGGCCGCAACGCCGGGCGCACGGCGACTTCCTTGCCCCGCAGGGGCCTCGGCCGCGGGAACGGGCTCAGCCGCTCGCCCGCCGGGTCAACAGCATCACACTTGTTACCCCGCGGCGGTCGACGGTTCGGCATACTTCCTTCATGTCGACAATGGACAGCGCTCCCACGTCGCCGCACGTCGTCACGGCGGAGGGCGATCTGGACGTCGGAAACCTGGCACCGCTCGAAGCCCGTCTGCGGGCAGCCATCGCGGCCTCTCCTGCGGTGATCCTGGACGTCGGCGCGGTCACCTTCGCGGACTCCAGCTTCCTCAATCTGCTGCTCCGTACCCATCAGAACGCCGACCTGCGCATCGTCGGGCTGCACCCGCCGCTGGACCGGCTGTTCCAACTGGTCGGTGTGGACGGCGTCCTGAATGTCTTCCCCACCGTGGACGAGGCGCGCGCGAGCAGTCGGTGAGTCGTCCCGGCCCTCGGTGAACCGCCCGCGCCCACCGGCGTCTTTCGGGCGTTCGACCGCACCGAGTACGCCCCCGCGTAGGGTCGTCGGAATACCGGAGCACGGGATGATCCCGTCACATTCCCACCGCATATGTCGAATGCGAAGCGGCGTTCTCTTCGCACTGCGGAGACGGATCCTCACGGGGCGTGTCGGTCCCGACGGAAAAGAAATCCCATTTTCTCCTCCATGTTCTCGAAGGGGAACTCCTTTCCGAAAATGGCCGATTCGGCGCGACTGCCCGCAGCGGGACGGGACCTCGGGCCCGTCGGGAGCCGCCTAGGAAGTGGCGGGTGCCACCCGGCGCCACGGACGTTGCGCCGCGGCCGAGAGGGCGAGCAGTGCGACGGCGGCCCACAGCGGTGCGCGCAGGCCGGTCTGCTGGGCGGTGAGGCCGCCGCTGAGCGCGCCGAGCCCGGCGGCTCCTATCCCGAAGATGCGGAACACGGAGACCACCCGGCCGAGCAGGTGGTCCGGTGTCAGGGCCGCGCGGGCGGAACTCGCGGCGACGCTGACGAGGGTGGAGGCGGCTCCGATCAGTGCCAGGAAGCCGGCGATGGCGGCGGGCTCGTGGACGGTGGCGATGCCGAGCCAGGCCACCGCCTGGAGCGCGGTGGCGAGCGTCATGGTCTGGCAGTGGCTCATGTTCCGGGTGAGGAGAGCCGCTCGCCATCCTGTGGCGATGCCGCCGAGGGCGCCGAGCGCCAGGAGAATCCCGTACTCCGAGTCGGCGACATCCAGAGGGCCGGTGAGGTAGAGGACGAAGGTGGCCATGGCGAGGTTGTAGGCGAAGTTGTACAGCGCTGTGGTCGCGGCCAGTCGGCGCAGCACCGGGGTGTTCCGCAAGTGCGCGAGACCCTCACGGATGGCGGCGCGCAGCGGCTGTCGGCCGCCGGCCGCCGGCATTCTCGGCAGGCGGCCGATGCACAGCGCTGACACGAGGAAGGAGACCGCGTCGCCGATGAAGGGGAACGACCGGCCCGCGGCGAAGACGAGGGAGCCGCTCGACGGCCCCAGCAGCGAGCGGCCGACGGTGTCGATGGACCAGTAGCGCCCGTTGACCGTGGCCAGCACCTCCTTGTCGCGGCCGGCCAGGAAGGGGATCACCGCCTGCGAGGACGCGTCGAAGAAGCAGCCGGCGATCCCCGTCAGCAGGACCACCGCCACGAGGACGGGCATCCCTGCGTGTCCGGTCGCCACCAGGACGGCGAGCAGCCCGATGAGGCAGGCCCGTACGGCGTCGGCCGTCAGCATGACCCGGCGGCGCGGCCAGCGGTCGGCCAGTGCGCCGGCCGGTAGCCCGGCGATCAGCCATGGCAGGTAGAAGGCCGCCGTCACCGTGGAGACGGCGAGCGGATCACGGGTGAGTGAGGCGGCCAGGAGGGGGGCGGCCACCTGGAACGCGCCGTCCCCGGTGACGGAGATACCGGTTGCCACGAGCAGGGGAGTGACGGGAGCGGCCTCCTGCGCGGTGGCCAGGTCCACCGCGCGGGAGCCGGTCCTCAGAGAGACAGCCACTCTGGAACGAACTCGTCGGTGCTGAGGTCGCGGAGGAAGGAATTCCACGTCGACCGTTCGAAGCCGAGAATGGGACCATTCCCCTTGTCTTTGGTGTCGCGCACGCCGATCAGTGTCGGAGTGATGGCGACCTCGACGCATCCGGCGTCACCACTGCCTGTGGCTTTAAACCAGAAAGCGCCCTCGAATTGAGACTCTGACATGAAATCCTCCGGGTGTCGAAAGCGGCTGAGAGGGATATCACCGTGCCGTCGGTGACGAAACGGCCGACGGGGAGAACGGGGCGAATCTCGGCCAGTTCCGCCGACATGATGCCGAAGCTCCGTCTAGACTCGTGTGGTTGGTGAAAAGTCCTGAGGGCGGTGGGGCGAGGATGGATGCTGCACTCACCGCCGTGGCCGTCACGGCGGGTACGACACTGATCACCCTGACGGTCACCGCCCTGTGGCAGCGGGCCCGGACCGGAGTGGCCGCGATCACGGAACGGATGCGCCGCGAGCCGGACGGCCGGTCCATACCTCCCGACTCCGCCTCTGCGGCACGCGAGGGCCTGCTGCCGGTGAACCCCGGGCAGCATCAATCCCCGCTTCCCGCAGCACATCCGGCCCTCCGCGACCACTCCCACGCGTTCGGTGACCACAACGCCGGGCCGGCGGTGGGGGAGGCCGGCTGGTGGCAGGAGTCCGTGCGCACACCGCGGGTCGAAAGCCCTCCCCGGATCTTCCGCGGGCGGGAGGAGCAACTGGCCGAACTGACGGCGGCCGTCCACCTGCCCGGGCCGCCCCACGTCCTGCACGGCATGGGCGGGAGCGGCAAGACGGCACTGGCGGCCGAGGTGTTCCGCGCCGTCGAAGCCGAGGGGCTGACCGCTTTGTGGGTGGTGGCGGCCGACCGAACCGATCTGCGCCGCGGAATGCTGACCGCCGCCGCCGAACTCGGCGCCGACGAGGAAGAGTTGCGAGGAGCGCAGGAAGGGCGCCTGGCGGCAGCCGACCTGGTGTGGAAGTACCTCTCCCGCGCGGAAGGCTGGTTCCTCGTCCTCGACAAGGCCGACAACCCCGAGACCCTCGACGGATGGCTGCGCCCCACCACCACGGGCGCGATCCTGGTGACGACGCGCCGGGCACGCGCACCGCAGTGGCAGCAGACGATCCTCCACCGCCTCGATGTGCTGCCCGCCGAGGACGCGGCGCGGATCATCACGGACTTCGCTCCCGGCCGCGGCACGTCCCAGGACGCGCTCGACCTGGCGAACCGTCTCGGCAGGCTCCCGCTGGCACTGCGGCTCGCCGGCAGCTATCTGGAGCGCCAGGCGCTGGAGACATGGTCGCTGAACGACTACCGCGCCCGGTTCGAACACGACGGTACGGTCCTGGCGGACCAGGGAGCGGAACTGCCGCCGGCCGAGGACGTCGGCGCTCCGATCGCCGAGGGGGAGTTGCGCCAACGCCTGTCCTGGACCTGGCAGATCACTCTCGACGCGCTCAGTGCCCGCGGGCTGCCGGAGGCCACGACGCTGATGCGCCTGCTGTCCTGCTGGAGCCAGGCACCGCTGCCGCGCGCCACCTTGTCGGGCGACCGCGCGCGGGGCCCGGGCGCCGGGACCGGCCCACGGGCGCAGACCGCGACGGACGACGAATTCTGGCGCAAGGCCGAACCGGCCCTGCGCGCTCTGATCGACAATTCGCTGGTCTCGACGCACATCGACGCCGAACCGTCCGCAGGAGCCGCGCCGACGCCCTGCCTCCAGGTGCACGGACTCGTGCTCGAGAGTGTTCACACCAGCATCGAGGCGATCGAACGGCCGCGGTACATGGGAGCCGCCGTCCACTTGCTGGACGCCGCCCTCCCCGCAGGGTTCTCGCCCGCCGACGTCAGGCGGCTGCGGCTACTCCTTCCGCACACCGCGGCCCTTCTGCGGCACACCGACGCGTCGACCGTCGGCCCGGCTGTCGCACTGGGCGTCCGGGCCGCCCAACTCGTCTGTGAGGCTGGTGACTACCGGGCGGCTGTCGAGCTCGCCACGCTGGCAGGCGAGAAATCGGAGCGCCTGCAGGGACCCGGCGACCCGGCCACTTTGGCCGCCCGTCACCACCACGGCGACTTCCTCCGCAGGCTCGGCGCCTATCCGGAAGCCGAGGGGATACTGCGGCGCGTGCACGCGCGCCGCTCCGACACCCTCGGAGCGCGGCACCGTGACACCCTGGAAACCGCCGCGGCGCTGAGCATCACGCTCTACCTGATGGGCCACGCCGAGGAGTCCCTCGACTGGATCAGGCGCGCCATCGACGGACAGCGACGCACCCTCGGCAACGACCACGTCGAGACTCTGCGCAGCCGGGCGTACGCGCTGGAACTGCTGGCCCATTCCGGCCGCACCCGGACCTTCCTGCGTGACGGGCCCGCCACCATCGCCGACGCCGAGCGCAGCCTTGGCACCGATCACGTCGTCACCGCCGTCGCCTACAGCAATTACGCCTACGGCCTGCTGCGCACCGACGCGTCCGCGGAGGCAAAGGTCGCCGCCGCGCGGCGCGCCCTGCGCGCACGTGTCCGCCTCTACGGGGAAGGCCACCCGACGGTCCACTCCGCGCAACTCGTCCTGAGCTGGGCCCAGTCGCTGGCCGGCGAGTACGAGTCCGCCCTCGCCCTCATGCGCGATGCCGTCGACGGCCGCGAACGGCTCCTGGGAACTTCGCACCCGCTCACCATCAAGGCCCGCGTGCTCTACGCGGAACGGCTCGCCGAAGCGGGCCGCCCCGAGGAGGCCGAACAACTGCTGCGCGACAACCTCCCCCAGGCCGAGACCATCTACGGATCACACGACCTGGACGTCCTGCGCGCGACGGAGCTGCAACGGCATCTGTGACGCCAGGACGGAACACCCGCGTTCGGTCCCGGTCGCGGTCCCGGTCGCGGTCGTGAGCGGGGACATGGGAAGGGCTGCCCTGTTCGTACCCCGGGGCAGCCCTGTCGAGTTCGCGCGTCGCCGTTGTGTCAGGCGCTGCGGTTCCTGTTGTAGTACTCGCCCACCTGCTGGTGGTACCCGGTGTCGCCGACGTGCTTGTCCTTGTCGAACTCGGGGGATTCCTTGATCTGCTCCTTCGTCAGGTTGACGAAGATCTTCTGCTCGTCGGCGTCGATCGACTGGACGGTGCCCGCCGGGAGAAGGACGTGCTTGCCGAAGATCCATACACCGGTGTCGACCACGAGGTACGCGGAGTCCACCTCGTCGGAGTGCTTGTCGACCTTGCCGATGTGGCCGTCGGTGGCCTCGACCTTGTAGCCGATCAGGTCGGCGCCGGCGGCGTGGCCGGAGGTCTCCTGGTAGCCCCAGATGTTGTCGCTCATGTCGCGGCTCCTTCGTCGGTGTCGTGGTCTCCCGTTCCCAACGGGAGGGCGGCGGCGCCACCGGTGCCCGGCAGGGCCGCCATGCGACGACGCGTGCCCGGCGGATGTGCCCGCATACCTCGTACGGCGAAAGAATGTTGTCGCGCGGCAACTTTTCTCCGAGACCTCTTCAGCCGGCCGCGGACACGCCCTAGTGGTGGCCCTCGGAGGCGACGGCCTCCTCGACCGTGGGCTGTACGACGAAGAGCTGGTCGATCCCCAGGACGCTGAACAGGCGCATCAGGTCCTCGCGTGGTCCGGCGAGCGTCAGCCGCGCCCCGGACCGGTCGGCCAGCTGATAGGCCGCGATCAGCGCGGTGATGCCCGTCGAGTCGCAGTAGTGCAGTGCCGCCAGATCGAGGATGACGCGGCCGCCCGGCGTGAAGGGAGCGTCCGCGAGCGCGTCGTGGAGCTGAGGCGCGGTGTGCTGGTCCAGTTCACCGCGGACGCCGATCACGGTGGCGCCGAGCGCATGCGGCTGGCTGCTGACGGTCAGCGTGTGGTCGGACACCGGTTCTCCTCCGGGCGAGAGCTGGGGGGAAGGCTTCTCCCGCGGACCCGACGACGTACGGCGGCGGTTGCGCCGGCACGGGGGGCGGGACGGTTCTGCCCTCCAGAATGCCATCGTCACCGGCGGTGGCGGAAACGGAAAGCCCGCGCGACCGCGGTGTTGTGGTGATAAGCGATGCCAAGCGGGGTAACAGGCCGCTGGCAGCAGCCGCCGGTGGCCTCGGCACTCCGGCCGGGCGGTCGATCGGCGGGTCCGTACGGAGGAAGGTGTGCCGGGCGATGAAGGCGCAGGACGCGGACGACGGGCCGGATGCCGCGGCGATCGGCACCGATGTGTTCGCAGCCGACGACGGGATCGGCGGGGATCTGGCACGGGTCGACTGGTCGGCCACGCCGCTGGGCCCGCCGGACGGCTGGCCGCAGAGCCTGCGCACAGCGGTCAGCATCCTGCTGTCGTCCCGGTTCTCGATGTGGATGGCGTGGGGTCCCGAGCTGACGTTCTTCTGCAACAGCGCGTACCGTACGGGCACGTTGGGCCGGAAGTATCCGTGGGCGCTGGGGCGACCCGCCCGAGAGGTGTGGGCGGAGATCTGGAGCGACATCGGTCCCCGTATCGAGGGCGTCATGACGACCGGCCGGGCGACCTGGGACGAGGCGCTGCTGCTGTTCCTGGAACGGTCCGGATACACCGAGGAGACCTACCACACCTTCTCCTACAGTCCTCTCCACGACGACGACGGGCAGGTCGTCGGGATGCTGTGCGTGGTGAGCGAGGAGACCGAGCGCGTCATCGGCGAACGTCGGATGGCGACGCTGCGCGACCTCGGATCCGACCCCAGCGTCGTGCGCACCGAGCAGCAGATGCTGGATTTCTCGGCGCGGCAGATGGACCGCAATCCGCGGGACCTCCCGTTCACCCTGACCTACCTCCACGAGGACGACGGCACGGCACGGCTGGCGTGCTCGACAGGCATCGCCCCGGGACACGCGCTGGCCCCGGCGTTCCTGCCGGCCACCGGACAAGCAGCGCCGTGGCCGGTGTCCGCAACGGAGCCGGTCCTCATCGACCTCGACACCACCCCTCATGCCGGTCCTCGGCGCGGGGATTGGTCCCTTCCGCCGCTCCAGGCGCTGCTCGTCCCGCTCCAGCAGCAGGGAGTCGCCCCGCACGGCTTCCTCGTCGTCGGCCTCAACCGCTTCCGGACGCCGGACGAGAGCTACCGGGGATTCGTCGAATTGGTGGCCGGACACGTGGCGGCGGGCACGGTGTCCGCGCGCAGCTACCAGGCCCAGCAGCGCCGGGCGGACGAACTGGCCGAACTCGACCGCGCCAAGACCGCGTTCTTCTCCAACATCAGCCACGAATTCCGTACCCCTTTGACCCTCATCATGGGCCCGGTGGAAGAGCTGCGGCACCGGCTGGAGGACGCCGACCCGCTGATCCTCGAAGAGCTGGACGTCATCCGCCGCAACGGCGTGCGGCTCGGCAAGCTGGTCAACAGCCTCCTCGACTTCTCCCGCATCGAGGCCGGTCGGGCACAGGCCCACTACGAGCCGGTCGACCTGGCCCGGGCCACCGCCGAACTGGCGAGTGTCTTCCGTTCGGCCGTCGACCGGGCCGGACTCGGCTACGACGTCGACTGTCCGCCGCTTTCGCGACCGGTCCACGTCGATCCCGCCATGTGGGAGAAGGTGATGCTCAACCTGCTCAGCAACGCCGTGAAGTTCACCTTCGACGGTTCCATCACGGTGCGCGTACGGGAAGAGAGCGGACGCGCGGTCGTCACGGTGGCCGACACCGGGGTGGGTGTGTCCGAGCAGGAAAGGCCCCGGCTGTTCGACCGCTTCCACCGCATCGAGAACGCGCGCTCCCGTTCCCACGAGGGCAGCGGCATCGGTCTGGCCCTCGTGCGTGAGCTGGTCGAGCTGCACGGTGGCACCATCGGCGCGAGCAGCGCGGAAGGCGTCGGCACGACATTCACCATCACGCTTCCCTTCGGCACCGCCCACCTCCCGGCCGACGCCGCCGTCGGTGCGCGGACCAGGGGCGTGGTGTCCACGACGGCCGCCCCGTACGTGGAGGAGGCGCTGCACTGGCTCCCGCCGCTTCCGGCCGGGGCGGAAGCGGCGTTGCCGACCGTCGAGAGCTCCGATCCCGTGGCCGCCGACCGACCGCCGACCGATGCGCGCGTCCTGGTCGTCGACGACAACGCGGACATGCGCGAATACCTGGCGCGTCTGATGACCGGGGCGGGATATCGGGTCACGACCGTCGTGGACGGGACCGGCGCGCTGGAGTCGGTGCGCGCGGATCCGCCGGACCTGGTGGTCAGCGACGTGATGATGCCGGGCCTGGACGGTCTTGGCCTGGTGGCCGCGCTGCGGTCCGATCCGCGGACGGTGTCCGTACCCGTCGTGCTGCTGTCGGCCAGAGCCGGGCAGGAAGCATCGATCGAGGGTTTGCGGTCCGGCGCGGACGACTACCTCGTCAAGCCGTTCGCCGCTGCGGAACTGCTGGCGAGGGTCCGGGCCAATATCCAATTGGCCCGGCTGCGCGATCACCACGCCCGCTGGCACAGCGCCCTTGTCGACTCCTTGCAGGAGGCATTCTTCGTCTGCGACGAGGACGGCGCCGTCATCGAGATCAACACCGCGTTCACCGAGATCCTCGGCTACGAACCGGAAGGACTGCCGTACCGGCCGGTCCACCCGTGGTGGCCCGACCCGGCGGCCGAGCCCGAGGCCCATCAGGAGGTCGGCAACGCGTTCGGCCGGCTGCTGCGGTCCGAGAAGGGCTCCTACACCGTTCCGGTCAACCACCGCGACGGTCACCGGCTGTGGGTGGCGGTCACGTTCAACCAGGTCGACGAGCCCGACACCGGACGCCGGCTGATCGTCGGCACGCTCAGGGACGTCACCGCCGAGCACTACGCCATCCAGCGCGAGAGCGCCCTGGCGTCCCTGAGCACACTGCTGTCCCGGGCCTCCGGCCTGCCCGAGGCGCTGTCCGGCGCGTTGGAGGAGTTGCACGACCTGTGGCACGCGGCATGCGTGCTCGCGGTGGTGCTCGGTGACGAGGCCGCTCCCGTCCTGACCGCCACCGACGGTTCCCGGTGGCAGGAGCTGCCCGCCGGCCTGCGCGACGCTCTCGTCGGTCTCGGTACGCACCCGAAGCTCTCACCGGTCGGCGCGTACTCCGGAACGGCCATCGTCCTGGAGCACCCCGACGGTCCGATGGTGCTCTGGCTCGATCTCGGGGAGCGGCGCCCCTTCACCGGCGAGGACGAGCTGCTGCTCTCGCTGCTGGCCGGTCACCTGGCCCAGGGGCTGGCGCGCGTGCACCAGATCGACCAGCAGCGCGAGACGGCGATCGCCCTGCAACGGGCGATCCTCGGCCCCTCCCACCTGCCCACCGGCTTCGCCGTCCGGTACGAACCCGCCACACAGCCGCTGGAGGTGGGCGGGGACTGGTACGACACGGTCCCGCTGCCGGACGGGCGGATCGGCATCGTCGTCGGCGACTGCGTGGGACGGGGTCTGGAGGCCGCCGCTGTCATGGGACAACTGCGCAGCGCCTGCCGTGCCCTGCTGCTCCAGAACGCCGTCCCGGCCGAGGTCCTGACCGCGCTCGACCACTTCGCGGCGGGCATCCAGGGGGCGGCCTGCACCACCGTCTTCTGCGGTGTCCTGGACTCGGAATCCGGCCAACTGGTGTACTCCAGCGCGGGGCACCCGCCGGGAATCCTGGTCGAGCCGGACGGAACGACCAGGCTCCTGGAGGAGGGGCGCGCCACTCCGCTGGCGGTCCGGCCGGGTGCGCCGCGGCCCGAGGGCCGCTATGTGATGCCGGCCCGGTCGACGCTGCTGCTGTACACCGACGGGTTGGTGGAACGGCGGCGTCGCAGCCTGGACGTGGGTATCGGGCAGACGGCCGCCGCCGTGCAGGACGGCCGCGACGCGGCCGTCGACGAACTCGCGAGCCACGTGATGGACCGGCTCGCCCCAGACGGCGGCTACGACGACGACGTGGCCCTGCTGGTCTACCGTCATCCGGCACCGCTGGACATCACGTTCCCCGCCGAATCGTCCCAGCTCGCCCCGGTGCGCAAGGCGCTGCGCGGCTGGCTCGCCCAGTGCGAGCTGCCGCGGCACATCGCGCAGAACATCCTGGTGGCGGCGGGCGAGGCATGCGCCAACGCCGTCGAACACGGCCACCGCACATCGAGCGACACCGTCCAGTTGCGTGCCGAGGCCCGGGTCGACAAGCTGCACGTGTCCGTCGTCGACACCGGCCGTTGGCGACCGCCCGAGCCGGCCGCCAACCCGCACCGCGGGCGGGGCCTGATACTGATGCGTGCCCTGATGCAACGGGTGACCGTCACCCCTGGACCTGTCGGCACGGTTGTCGACATGCAGGCGAGGATTGCCTGATGACGCCGCTCACCCTCACCCCGGGCCACCGCGCCGACGGTACCGCCGTGCTGACGGTCACCGGCGAGATCGACATGACCAACGCCCGCGGTCTCCACGAAGCCATCGCCGAGGCCGGCGGAAAGGTCGTCGTCGATTTGACGGCCGTCGACTACCTCGACAGCGCAGGACTGAGCGTCCTGTTCTCACATGCCGACCGGATCGAACTCGTCGCACCCGGCATCCTGGTCCCGTTGCTCGACATCACCGGAATTTCCGGCCTCGTCACCGTCCGGGTCCAGGACGAGGAGCACTTCTAGGACGCGTCCGGTGGATCGCGTCTGGCTGGTTATGCGCCGTTGTGCGGGACGCCGGGTGCCCGTCACCGTATGAGCGCCGCATCGCGCACCCCTGACGCGAAGCGCGGCACAGGCCCCGCCGTGTACTCCCGTCGCGGCGGGGCCGCCGTCCGTCCCGTGCGCCTGCCGAGGAGAAGCATGATCCGTCCTGCCCGTCGCCGAGCGACCCTCATCCGCCTGGCGGTCCTGCCGCTCTGCGTCGCGAGTGTCGCGTCGCTGGCCGCCACCACCGCCCACGCCGCCGCCGGCACCGCGGACGCCGCGGTGACCTTGACCGCGACGCCGCACTTCGACCTGCTGGCGCCGTCACTCGTCTACACCGTGAGCGTGCACAACAACGGCCCCGACCCCCTGACCGCCGGCCAGGTGATCGTCCGTGTCGCCGATGTGCTCACCCCGGCGTCCGGGGGAGGCTGCACGGTCAATCCCGGCAGCGCCGTCTGCCCGGTCGGCCCGGTCGCCGCGGGGGCGACGCAGTCCCGTGTGGTGACCCTGCCGATCAATCCGGTCACCGTGGCCTTCACGATCCGGGCCACCGCCACGATCACCGCCGCCTCCGCGACCGATCCGGATCCGTCCAACAACACCGAAACAGTCGACTGCACCTACCTCACGGCACTCGACGTCCACTGCTCCTGACGGCCCGCGGCGCCGGGCTCATGCCGCGAAGCGGCCCTGGCCGGACCGGGGTCCACCGCGTTCCCCGGCCGTGAGCCGGCTCTCCGCGCGGGTGAGCCGGGCGAGATTGCGGCGGCGCATCGCATACATCCACACCAGGAACGCGGCCCCGCCGATCCCGGTCACCAGCGCCTGCGTCACATCGCCGGCGACCGCCATGAGGACGGTGAGCGCGGCGACCACGAGGGCCATCGCCACGAAGGCCCACACGGCGGGCCGCCGGTTCATCTGGGCCAGCCGGCGCCGGGCCAGCCCCCGCATGACCTGGCGCTCGCGCGGGTCCGTCGGCACATCACCGTGCCGCATGCGCCGCTCCAGGCCGGGCAGTTCGTCCGCCTCGACCCCGACAGCGCGGCCGTCCCTGCGCCGCCGCCGCATCAGCCACCACGTCATCCATCCCGCGTAGAACGCGCCGGCGATCAGCGCGCCCCACAGACTGGCGCCGTTGATGAGCATCCGCATGCCGGTGTAGAGGACCAGCATCAGCAGCCCCATGACCCACCATCGGTCGGTGAGTCTGCCCTTGCCGCTCCGGACCGTGCTTCCCGCGTTCCGCCGGGCCGTGCCTCCCGTGTCCGACACGCCGTCACATCCCTTCGACAGCACCGGTGTTCAGAAATCTCCCAGAGGATCGGTTACCCCCGGGAATTCCACGGACGCACACCGGAGCGGCCGGATCGCGGGGCCGCCGCGACAGGCACCGTGATCTTGGCATATCGCCCCGAGCGTGGGCAGACTCTCCGCATGACGATCAACAAGGATGTGCCCGCGACCGGGACGACCGGCGGCATCGCGGTAGTGGACCCGGCCGGGGAGCTGGATGTGGAGAATCTGGAGCCGCTGCGTGAACGGCTGCTCCAGGCCGCGAAGTCGGGCCCCGTGGTCGTCCTGGACGCCTCCCGGATCACCTTTGGCGACTCCAGTTTCCTGCGGGTCCTGCTGGAGGCCAGCCACCTGACCGAACTTCGGATCGCCGCACCCCAGCCGGCGATCGAGCGGCTGCTCTCCCTGGTGGGAATGAACATGGCGATGGCGGTCTACCCGACCCTGGAAGAGGCGACGGCACTGGACGCGGGGAAGCGGTAACGGTCGGGGAGGCGGTGACGGCACGGCGAAGCCGTAACGACTCGGGAAAGTCGGTGCCTGGTCCGCAATCATCGGGGCAGAAGGCCGTCATGGGACTCATCGGTTGGATCATCCTCGGACTGCTCGCCGGCGCCGCCGCCAAGATTCTGCTCCCGGGCCGTGACCCGGGCGGACTCGTGGGCACCACCCTCATCGGCGTCGCGGGCGCCTTCCTCGGCGGCTGGCTGTCCGCGAAGCTGCTCGACCGCCCCGTGCCGCACCATTTCTTCGACGGCTCCACCTGGCTGGCGGCCATCGGCGGCGCACTCGTCCTGCTCATCGCCTACCGCATCTTCTTCGGCGACTCGCGGAGTGCCCGCCGCTGACGTAGGCGCACGGGCGGCCAGGGCCTCCGGCGTGGCCGGAACACGGTGCTCGCGGCCCCACCGCCGACGTCAGCCCTTTCCGGGCAGCCGCGTCCGCCCGCACAATGCCCTCACCGGTCCCCGGCCCGAGGAGAGCCTCGTGCGAACTCCCCCCACTTCTGTCCGTCGCGTGCTCCGGTCCCTGCCGGCCGTCCTCGCCGCGCTGATCGGCCTCACCGTGAGTGCCGGCGGCGCGTCGGCGGCCGCACCGACCACGGCCGTGCGCGGTGGTGACGTGATCTACAGCGATTCGGCCACGTGCACGGTCGGCTTCAACGTGCGCGCCGGCAGTTCCCTCTACGGCCTGCTGGCCGGTCACTGCGTCAGCGGACACACCACCTGGTACGCGGACGCGGCGCTCACGGTCCCGGTGGGCACCACCTCGGCCGTGAGCTTTCCCACCAACGACTTCGCCCTGGTCCGCTGGACGAGTACGACCGTCTCCTTCCCGGGTGAACTGGACCTGCACGACGGACGATCGGTGGACATCACGGGCGCGGCCCAGCCCGTCGTCGGCCGGGCCGTCTGCCATGTCGGCCGGGTCAGCGGCGTGCACTGCGGCACGGTGCTCGCCTTGAACCAGACGGTCACCTACCCCGAAGGCACGGTCAGCGGCCTCTTCGTCTCCAACGCCTGCTCCGAATCCGGTGACGCGGGCGGCCCCGCCTACTCCGGCACGCTGGCCCTCGGCCTGATCGTCGGCAGCAGCGGCACCTGCGCGACGGGTGGCCGTACGTACTACCAGCCGGTCGTGGAGGCACTGTCCATGTACGGGGTGAGCGTGTACTAGACCATGCCCGCGCCGGCGTCCGCACCGCGTCCCACCGCCCTGCGGCCTCAGGGCAGGCGGACGGGGCTCTGCTCGGGAACGCGGGCGCGCGGGGGCCACGCGGCGGGATCGAGTACGCCGGTGACGTAGGCGCGGGCGACGAGTGCGGCGCGGCTGCGAGCGGTGAGCTTTCGGCGCAACCGGTCGATGTGGTAATCGAGACCTTGCCGCGACAGATGGAGCACCCGGCTCAGTTCGACATTGGTCAGCCCGAATGCCACACCTTCGACGATGCGGGCCTCGGGGCCGGTCAGCGCCGGCCGTTCGGAATCGCCGGAGCGCACGACCGGGGGCGCGGCCACGGGGAGTAAGCAGCAGATCATCTCGTCACCAGGCGGTCCCGCGGGCCAGGTCACGGCGTGCACGGGCACGCGGCGGCCGTCGGGTCGGCGCACCGAGGCGATCGCGTCGGCGTAACCGTCCGGCCGTGCGGTGCGACGAGCGGCGAGCAGCCCGCAGGCTCCGGGCGCCAACAGCTGCTCCAGGCGCATTCCGGCGAGGACGTCGACGGTACGGCCGACGAGGCGGGCAGTGGCGGGATTGGCGTCCCGCACGAGCCCGGCGGGATCGGTGACCAGCGTCGGCGTCCAGGCTCGGTCGAACAGTGCGCGGGTGGTGTCGATCATGTTTTCGTGGTGCTTCCGGGTGGCGGGGGCCAATCCTGCGGTTGCCGTGTTTCACCGCCGGGGTCGGGACAATGCACGCGGACGGAGTAATCCGCGCCGGGCCGTGCCAGACGGGTTCGACGGCGTGCCCCCCGTAAGACGGTTCACTCGCCCACACGTTGGTGCAGAGCGGTGGCGTACGGGCTGAGGCGGCGCAGAAGGGCCTGGCGGATGTGGTCGGCCTCGTCGCGTTCGAGGAGGGAGGTGACCTCGTTGCGCAGCTCCGCCGGGAGGTCGTGTGCCACCCAGGTGCGGACCGCGCTGCGCAGCCAGGCGCGTTGGTGCGCGGCGGCGGGGTCGTCGTCCGCCGCCGAGGCGGCGGCCGCGCGGAGGACGGCGGCCGACCCGTCCGGGTCGGCCGCCGCCGACAGCATCCGGCGGCCGAGCACCACAGGTGCCGTTCCGCCCGACGGGCGCAAGGACTTGGCGATCGCGTCGCGCTCGGTGGAGGTCAGCGTCCGGCCCAGGCGCTGCGTTTCCGCCTCGGACCGGGCCAGATACGCGCTGCGCGCCTGCCGCTCGCCCCGGGTGAGTGTGTCCTGTGCGCGGGCGGCCGTGCTCCAGGCCGCGCGCATCCGGGCCTTGAGGAGCGCGGGCCACACGTCGTAGCGGCGCCAGTCGATGCGACGGACCGCCTGGAAGACCTCCCAGAGGATCTCGCCATGGACCGCGTCCCGATCGGCCCCCGGTGGCAGGCGGGCCACCTGGGCGTGCGCCGTGCGCAAGGCCCACGGCCACAGAGCTTCCAGCAGTTCGTCGTTGACGCAGTGCGAGGTTCCGGGCGGCGGTGCGGTCGCCTCACCGCGGCCGGTCCGGTCCCATCCGGTCGGGGCCCTCGTCGCTTGCGCCGAGTCACGCGAGCCGGTGGCGGGCACGGCCACGCGCAGGGCCCGGTCTGCGAACGCGCGCAATTCGGTGTCGACCCACATCGGGTCGAACGGGTCGGCTTCCCGCTCCGTCGCGCGCCGCCGCGCCTGCCGGGTGGTCGGCCCGACCGGTGGTCCGGCGGGAGCGTCCGGTGCGGCCGGGACGGCCGGAGGGAGGTTTCCTGTGCGGGTGCCGTGCGGGCTCCGGTGTGTCATGGAGGTGTCCTCCTTGCGCGGTGGTGATGGTGGGCCTGGGGGGGCGACGGCCGCCGCACCCGGCGTGGCCGCGGGGTGGCCGTACCACGGTCTATCCGGACGGAAGGATCAGTGCGCGCGACAGTCCGTTCAGTGGCACCGTGCCGACCCTCGGGTCACTCCACGACCAACCCTTGTCGATGTCGAACATGAGCGAGACCGGGCCGATCCCGCCGACGTCGGCCAGCACGGCGGGGCCCGGCAGGTGGTTTACGGCCGTGCCCGCGGCAAGAGGCAGGGCTGTGAAAGCCAGCGCCACCCGCGGCACCGGGGCGAGGAACACGAAAGTGCCGGCATACAGCGGGAAGCAGCAATAGGGCGCCGGAACCTCCGCGCCGTCCGGCGGCACCTCGGCGGCTCCGCAGGCCATCGCGGTGGGTCCAGTGCTCCGCACCGTGACCAGGCGGGGGTCACCTGGAAGCGGGTCGATGCTGGTCAGAGCGTTCGCGGCGACGTCGAGGACCTGGCCGGGCGCGACCTGCCGCACGTCCCGGGCGCCGCCCGGCGACCCATCGGTCCTGCGGCCGGTGGCGGCGTATCCGTACGGCACTGCGGACCAGGTGAGTTCAGTGGTCGGCGCGTAGGCCGAGGTCGTGGCCCAGACCAGGGGCACACCGTCCGCGGTGTCGCAACGGACGGCGTGCATCAGGCAGAGCCGGAAGCCGCCCGCGGTGAGCGCCCGTACGGTTGCGGCCGGGAGGCGGAGGTCAATGGTGTGCGACGCCCCCACTGCCGCCGATGTACCCATGGTGCCTCCCCGCAGTTCGCTGCCGCCGCGGCGAGTTCCGTGCGGCAGCTTCTCGTCCTGGCCTGTCGGTGGTGGTCCGCCGCACTCGTACACGGCGGACCACCATGTGACGCCGTCAGAGGTCGTCGGCCCGCTGGATCTTGGCGAAGTCGTACGGGTTGTCCGGCGACCCGGGCACGTAGGTGCACCGGACCTGCCATGTCTCCGAGGTGTTGTCGTCGTTGCGGTAGGTGGCCAGGTAGATGCCGTCCCTGACCACCGGTGCCGCGTTGGGCGCGGTGGGCGTCAGCCGGCAGGCCAGCGAATTGGCGTCGGTGTAGCCCGAGGACGCCGTCGCGATGAGGTTGAGCGGCACATACCAGCGCGACGGAGACGGTGTCCAGATGCCGACCGACCGCACCGGCTCGGTGGCGAACGCCGATGCCGGGCTCTCCGCGCTGTCGGCGGTGGGCACGATCAGGGTCTGGACGAACTGGTCCGCCGGGATGTCGGAGGCGACGTTTCCGCTCCAGGACCAGCCCTTGTTGACGTCGTACTGCAAGGAGGCCGAGTTCCGCAGCGTGAGATCGACCAGGACGGCCGGCCCGATGGAGCTCTCGATGACCATGCCCTGCTCCAGCGGGGCCGCGGCGAAGACCAGCGCCACCTTCTGCAGCGGGATCATCAGGTCCATGTTCTTGCCGTACAGCGGAAAGGCACAGATCGGCGCCGGCTCGGTGCTGCCGGGCCCGGGCTGGGCCAGGCCCGTCGTGAACGGCGTGGTGGTCAGGTTCCGCGAGGTGATGCCCTGCGGGGTGCCGCCGTTGCTCACCGACACCAGGGCGTTCGCGGCGACGTCCAGGTACTGTCCGAGGTTGATCTGAGCGGTGTCGCTCCCCAGGAAGTTGACGCCGTTGCGGATCTCCTGCGTCGAGGCGTAGGCGTAGTACTGCTCGGTCCAGTTCACCTTCGTCAGGGCCGAGTAACGGCTGGTGGCCGACCACACGGTCGGCATTCCGCCACCGACGGCGCTCTGCACCGCCTTGAACATGAACAGCTGGTACCGGCCGTTGGCCAGCGCGTTGACGGTGGCCGGGGTCATGGAGATGTCGATGCTGTACGGGCTGCCGGCGACGTTGACGTACGGCAGTGGGGCGTCGGACTCCACGGTGTTGTCCGTCATGGTGCCCACCTCCTCGGGTAGTGGCCGCACCGTTGCTCGGTTCGGCGTCATCCCTTGCAGTAGGCACAGCCCAGCCGGTCCCGCCTCTTCGCGCACCCGGATCCCGGGATACCGCGGTGCTCAAACCAGGCAAACGCCAGAAATGACGGCCCGACCGGCTGCTCCGGTCGACGCACGGCGCACCCGGCGCCGTCGCTCCTGCTCAGCCGCTGACCGCCCGTGCCAACGCCTTGCCGGTGAGGGACTTCCCGTGGCGGGTCAACCGGGACGGTGACCCGGTGAAGAGCAGAGAGCCGCCGTTCTCGCCGGCGCCCGGGCCGATGTCGATCACATGGTCGGCGTGGGCGATGACCCGGAGATTGTGCTCGACGACCACCAAGGTCGCCCCCGCGTCGACCAGTTCGTCGAAGAGCGTGTCCAGTCGCTCGACGTCGCTGGGGTGCAGGCCGGCCGTCGGTTCGTCGAGGACGATGCGCTCCTCACCGAAGCCGCGTGACGCCGAGAGGTGACGGGCCAGCAGGAGCCGCTGCTTCTCCCCGCCGGAGAGTGTGTCGAGGGACTGGCCCACGGGCGTGTACCCGAGACCGACGCGCTCCAGCCACCTGATCGGGTCCGCGACGTCGGGACGGTCGGTGAAGACCTCCACGACGGTGCGTGCCGTCGACCGCAGCACATCGGCGATGGTGCGACCGGCGAGCGTCGCCTCGAGGGTCGTGGGGTTGAACCGCTCCCCGCCGCACGCGTCGCACGGGGTGGCCACGTCGTCCAGGAACGCGAGTTCGGTCGTGATGTAGCCCTTGCCCCGGCAACTGGGGCAGGCACCCTTGGAATTGAAGCTGAACCACTCAGGGCCGAGGCCCGACGCCGCCGCGAAGGCACGGCGCACCCCGTCGGCGACGCCCAGCACGCTCAGGGACATCGACCGCACGCCACCGTGGAGCGGATCCTGGCCGACCACGGTGAAGTCACGGTGCTGCCGCGGCAGTTCTCCGGTGGCGAACGAGCTCTTGCCCGATCCCGCGACTCCGGTGACAGCGGTCAGCACCCCGACCGGGACATCGACATCGAAGCCGTCGAGATTGTGCGCCGACGCGGCCACCACCCGCACCAGTCCGCGCGGCTTGCGGACGGTACGCCGCAACTCCAGTGGGGTGGACAGCAGTTGACCGGTGACGGTGCCGCTCGTGAGCAACGCCTCCGGCGTCCCCTCGAACCGGACGAGACCGCCGTCGGATCCCGCGCCGGGCCCCATGTCGACCACATGGTCGGCGACGCGGATCACCTCCGGATGATGCTCCACGACCAGAACGGTGTTGCCGGCGTCACGAAGCCGCAGCAGAAGCTCGTTGAGGCGTTCCACGTCGGCGGGGTGGAGTCCGGCCGAGGGCTCGTCGAAGACATAGGTGATGTCGGTGAGGGAACTGCCCAGATGCCTGACGATCTTCACCCGCTGCGCCTCGCCTCCGGAGAGCGTCGACGACTCGCGGTCCAGCGTGAGATAACCCAGCCCGACCGACAGCAGGGCGTCCAAGGTGTGGCGGATGCCGGCGAGCGCCGGGGCCACCCGCGGGTCCTTCACCGATTCCAGGTGTTCGCGCAGCCTGTTTACGGACATCGCCGACCAGTCCACGATGGAGGTGCCACCGATGAGGCTGCCACGCGCGGCGGCATTCACCCGGGCACCGTCGCACTCCGGACACAGCCGGCGAGTGGTGAGGCGCTCCAACTCCGCATGGACCAGCGGGGACATCTTGCTCGGACGGTTCTTCACGTACACATCGCGCATCCGGGTGACGACACCGTCGAAGCGAGCGGTCTTCGGGAAACGGGGATCGGGATTCGGTAGCTTGAGCTTGTCGGCGTACAGGAAGAGCCGGATCTCCTCCTCGGTGAAATCCTTGAGCGGTTTCCCGCGGTCGAAAAGACCCGAATAGGCAAACCGCTTCCAGCGGTACACCCCCGGCCGGAACTGACTGAACCGCACGGGCCCTTCGTCGATGCTCTTCTCCGGGTCGATCAGCTCGTTCACATCGATGTCGACGACGGTGCCGAGACCTTCGCATTCGGGGCACATCCCCGCCGGGTCGTTGAAGGAATAGGCGGGCGAATACCCGGCGGACGGCTCGCCGATCCGCGAGAACATCAGCCTGAGCAGCGGAGCCAGGTCCGACGCCGTGGACACCGTCGACCGCGAGTTCCCGGTGAAGCGCCGCTGATCGACGATGGCGGTGAACGTGAGTCCGCTCGTCGACTGGACCTCGGGCGCCGGCATGTGCGGCAGCCGGTTGCGCACGAACGACGGATAGGTGTCGTTCACCAGTCGCTGCGCCTCCGCGGCGATCGTTTCGAGCACCAGCGACGACTTCCCCGAGCCGGACAGCCCTGTCACGACGGTCAGAGCGCGCTTCGGCAGGTCCAGCGAAACGTTCCGGAGATTGTTGACGGACGCTCCCACCAACCGAATGACGGCGTCGCCCTTGTCCTGTGACCGCGCGGCACTCATGCCGGCCACCGTAACCCGAAGATCACGCCCGGTGCGCCGACCGCCGGGCGCACCGCGCGTCGCACCGCCCGGCGTGGATGGCCGGCTTTCGCGGGGGTACGCGAGCGGTACGGCGCGGGAGGAATCCGGTTCGCCGCGAAGCAGCGGAACAGCAACGCGTGCACGAGGGAGACTCTGCCGATGCAGTTCGACGACGACGCCGCTCTGGACACCTCGGGGGTGCAGGACAACAGGGGAGGCGGCTCGGGCGGAATCCCCGGCGGCGGGAAGACCGTCGGCGGGGGAGTGGTCGGACTCCTCGTCGTGATTGCCTCAGTGGTCTTCGGAGTCGATCCGGGCCTGCTCAGCGGTTCCGACACCTCCACATCGTCACGCACCGGTGAGAGCTCCGGAACGAGCGCCGCGGATCTGGCGGCGGAATGCCGCACGGGCGCCGACGCCAACACCAAGGAGGACTGCCGGATCGTGGCAGTCGTCGACAGCGTCCAGGCGTTCTGGAAGCAGACCGAGGAAGCCGCGGGCAAGCGCTACACGTCCGCCCCGACCTGGCTGTTCAGCGGCAGCGTGAACACCGGCTGCGGCAACGCGACATCGGACGTCGGTCCGTTCTACTGCTCCGCCGACGACAAGGTCTATCTCGATCTGGGGTTCTTCGACGACCTCCGCAGCAAGTTCGGCGCGAAGGGGGGTCCGTTCGCCGAGGCGTACGTCATCGCGCACGAATACGGTCACCACATCCAGGACCTCAGCGGCACCATCTCCAAGGGATCGGGACAGGGCCGGGACAGCGGCTCGGTGAAACTGGAGCTCCAGGCCGACTGCTACGCCGGTGTCTGGGCCCATCACGCCACGACCACGCCCGACCCGGCGAGCGGAAAACCGCTCATCACCGATCTGACGCGGAGCGACATCGATCTCGGCCTGGACGCCGCCGCGGCCGTCGGTGACGACCGCATCCAGAAGCAGTACCAAGGGCGTGTCTCCCCGGACACCTGGACGCACGGCTCCTCGGCCCAGCGGCAGCAATGGTTCTCCACCGGTTACACGAAGGGCACCGTGTCCGGCTGCGACACCTTCGGCTGAGGCCCGCCGCACCCTCCTGCCGCAGCCAAGGCGCGTACGTGACGATCCGCCCGAACGGGGGACAGGTGAGTGGGCGTCAGGTCGGGGCGGAGATGGAATACTCGGCGGCGTGAACACCGCGAAACTTGAACTTGCCGCTCAGCGCCTGGCCGACGCCGAGGAAGCCCGTGAGGCGGCAGCGGCTGACGTCAAGGCGGAGAGCGCCGCTGTGCTGGCCGCAGGAGGCACCGAGGACGACATCGTCGACGCCACCGAGCGGTCGGCTGACGAACTGCGTCAGCTGTAGCGCCTCCGGCGTCCGGACCCGGCGGACCGAGGGGCGATCGACCGGATCGGGGTCCGTCTCCCGCTGCTTTCCCCCGTTTCCCGTGAGAGGACCGGGCGACGGCCGATGAGTTCCGGCACGATCGGCGGTCGTAGATGACGGTTGGCACAGCAGCCGCAGGCGCGGTCGGCGCGTCCACCGGTGTGACCTGCCGAGTGCCGGATTCACGACAGTGAGGAACCGCGATGCGTACCCTGATCAGCACGGCCTTCGTTTCGCTCGACGGCGTTGTGGAGGCCCCCGGCGGTGAGCCCGGATACCGGAACGCCGGATGGACCTTCAAGGACGTCGAATTCCTGCCCGAGGCCTTCGAGATCAAGGGCCGCGAGCAGGAGGAGGCTTCGGCGATGCTGATGGGCCGGACCAGCTACGAGGCGTTCAGCCCGGTGTGGCCGGGCATGGCGGAGTTCGCGGACTACAAGGCGATGCCGAAATACGTCGTCTCCACCACCCTCACCGACGACGATCTGGTGGCGGACTGGGGCGAGACCACGATCCTGCGCTCCCTGGACGACGTCGCCGCGCTGAAGGAGACCGAGGGCGGCCCGATCATCGTCCACGGCAGTGCCGCGCTCAACCAGCATCTGTCGGACGCTGGGTTGATCGACCGCTACCACCTGCTCGTCTTCCCGCTCCTGCTCGGGGCGGGCAAGCGGCTGTTCAGCGCCACGGACAAGGACACCCAGAAGCTGAGGCTGGTCGAGCACGAGGCGTACGCCAACGGCCTGCAGAAGAACGTGTTCGACGTCATCCACTGAGAAGCGGGGGAAAGTCGGCACGCGCTGCGTCGGGCCGCCGGGCAGGGGCGACGGCTCTAGCCGATCTTGGAGTTGGGATCTCCCTTGACCCTTCCGAGGAACAAGAGCACGCCCGAATCCGGGTTCACAGCTCCGCAGCACCCGTCCGGCGGTTGATCCACTGCCTGCCATGGTGACTCCTCGTTCGACTGTCAGCATGCCGGGCAGGGGTGTGCGTGTCGTTGGCCGGCGCTGTCGTGCCGACCGTGCAATGCGTGCACCGCTTCGGATGTCCCGCGGTCGGCCTGTCTCTGTTCCCGTCCCGGCGCACGCCGTCAGGACGGATCGTCCGGCATGGCCCGGAGGATGTCGTGGACGATCGGTCCCGCGGAGCCGCCGCCCGTCACGCCGGCCTCGACGACACAGGCGATGGCGATGTTGCCGCGGTGGACGACGAGCCAGCCGTTGTTGGGAGCGGTGTCGGAGACCTCGGCGGTGCCGGTCTTCGCGCCGACGGAGCCCGGGAGGTCGGCGAGGAGGCGCGCGGTTCCGCCGGTGACGGTGGTGCGCATCATCGAGCGCAGGGCCGTGGTGATGCGGGCCGGAAGGGGGCGGGTGCTGGTGGTGTCGGGGGTGCCGGGGACGAGGTGGGGCTGGTGGAAGTGGCCGGAGGCGGCGGTGGCGGTGACGGAGGCCATGATCAGGGGATTCGCCTGGAGACGTGCCTGGCCGATCATCGAAGCGGCTTTCTCGGTTTCGTCCTTCGGGGCCGGAACTGAGCCGTCGTAGGACGGGACGCCGATGTGCCAGTCCTGCCCCACGCCGAAGTAGGTACGGGCGACGTCGCCGAGTTCGGTGCTGCCGAGCCGGTCGCGCAGGCTGATGAAGGCGGTGTTGCAGGATTCCGCGAAGTCCTTGGCGAAGGTGGCTCCATGGAATTCGGAGGTTTCCACATTGTGGAACTGCTTGCCCACGGTGAGGTACCGGGGACAGTCGACGACGGTGGCCGGGGTGACGGCGTTCTTGAGCAGCAGGGCACTGCTGGTGACGAGCTTCCACGTGGAGCCGGGCGCGTACGTACCGGACACGGCGCGGTTGAAGCCGTCGGCGGGGGAGTTGGCGAGGGCAAGGATCGCGCCGTTGTCGACGCGCAGGACGACCAGAGAGGCGTTCTTGCCCCCCGCGTCGTGGCGCAGAGCGTTCTCCGCGGCCGACTGCCAGGAGCCGTCGAGCGTGGTCGCCACCGCTTCGCCGGAGGGATCCGGGCCAAAACGTACCTCGGTGCCCTTGATCTCGCCAGTGACGCGGTCGACGAGTTCGACGGCGCCGCGCGGGCCTGCCGGGCCGTCCGCGGCGGCGAACCGTTCGAGGACCGGTGCCAGCGCCGGGTGGTCGTCGGCGGTGAGCGGTTTGCCCGTACGGTCGTTGACCCTCGGCGCTGCCGGGCCGTCCTCTCGGACGAGGCTGAACTTGGCCGTGGTGGTCAGGTGGGGGTGGACCACCGAGAGCGCCCAGTCGATCGTCCAGGTGCCTGACGTGTCCCGGCGCAGTGGCAGTTCGGAGGAGTATGTCCACGTGCCGAGCCCCTTGACCGGCATGTGCGCGGTGAACGGGACGTCGACGGCGCCGTCCTTGCCCGCTTGTGCCGGACCGGTGGACAGGCGCGGCCGCTCGATGTCGAGGCCTGAGGTGAAACTGTCCAGAATCCGGTCGGCCTCGGAGGGGGCGGTGGTGCGGGCGGCTGCCGCGGCGTAGCGGTTCCGCGACCAGTCCGCGAGAAAGGCCCGCGCCTGCGCCACCGCGGCCGGGTCCGCGGCTGGCGCGTCGGAGGACGTGGACGTGTGACCGGCGAGCGGACCGATGCCCGCCCATCGCGATCCGCCCGCGGCGAGCGCCAGGACCACGGCCAGCGCGGCGGCCGTCCTGACCGCCGTGCGGCGGCGTGGCGCGGCGGCCCGGTGCAGGCGTCCGATCGGTGGCACGGAGGTCACGACGGACTGCTGAGCGGACCAGGACGGCGACGACGGCGGCTGCTTCTGAGGGCGTCTCATGGCAGTGAGCAGATCAGCGGCTCACCCGTCCTGTCCAATATGGATATCGGTCCATGATCAATAGTGGTTCGAGTATGATTCCTGCTCGTGGACATGATCCGGCATCTCGAGTGCTTCGTGGCTGTTGCCGAAGAGTCACATTTCGGCAGGGCCGCGGCGCGCCTCGGCATGGCTCAGCCACCGTTGTCACAGCGCATTCAGCGGCTGGAGGGCGAATTCGGGCTCAGGCTGTTCGACCGGTCGAGCCGTCGGGTGAGCCTGACGAACGCCGGGGTGCTGCTCCTGCCGGAGGTGAGGGCGCTGCTGGAACGTTCCCAAGCGCTGCAAGCCTGCGCCCGCAGGATCCGGGACGGGCGCAGCGACCTGCTGCGTGCCGCGCTGCCGCCCGACCTCGCGGGACCCACGGTCGCCGCGCTGCTGGCCGGTTTCCGGGGCCGGCACACGGGCGTCGAGCTGGAGCTGCACGAACTGGCGACGGCTGAGCAGTTGGCGGGATTGCGGGCGGGCGAGCTCGACGCCGGGCTGGTTCATCTGCCGTGCGAGGCATCGGGGCTCGAGCTCGGTCCGGTGCTGCGGCGCGAGCTGGGTGTACTGCTGCCGCCCGATGCGGACGCCGCCGCGCTCGACGAGGTGCCGCTGTGCGCGCTCGCCGGGTACGACCTGGTCCTCTTCCCCCGGGCCGCCGAACCCGCGCGATACGACGGCCTGCTCAACTCCTGCGCCCGGGAAGGCTATGTGCCGGACGCCGTACGGCACGGGCAGGGAGAGAGCTTCGTCCACGGACTCGTGCTTTCCGGCAGGGCCGTCGCCTTCGCGCCGAGAACAGACCGGGAAGCAGCGGAGCGCGGAGGCGGACCGGATGGTGCAGGCGCCGCCCCGCAGGCCGGCCCTGTGTGGCGACCGCTGGTCGGAGCGCCGCTGGCCCGCCGGTACGCGGTGGCCTGGCCGGCCGGCCGCGACGGCGCCACTGTCGGCTCCTTCGTCGAGGCGATCGGCGCCGCGCTGCGCGACACGGCCGGGGCACATCCCGACACCCCGGCCCGTACCCCGCATCTCCGTCCCACCGCGGAGTTCTGGCTGTGACCGAGATCCAGGACCGGCTCGGGTCCGCCTTCGCCGACGCCGGAGTCAGCGGCGTCCTGCACGCCCGCACGCTCCGCCCGTCGCCCGGTGCGGCCGGCCCACCCGATCCGAGCGGCGAGGCACCCTTCCCCGAGATCGGCTACGAGCCCGACCAATTGGTCTGCACGGCGAGCGTCCACAAGGTCTGCGTGCTCCTCACGGCCCATCGCCTCGCCGCCGAGGGCCGGTTGAGGCTGACCGAGCGGATCGACTGCCGGGCCGCCGGCCGTACCGTCGGGTCGACCGGCCTGTCGGCCATGCTCGACGACGTCCGCATGTCGGCGCGCGACCTCGCGTACCTGATGATGGCCGTGAGCGACAATGCCGCCGCCGACCTGCTGCTCGAACGCGTCGGGCTCGACGAGGTCAACCGCACCACCCGGCTGCTCGGTCTCGAACGCACCCTGGCGGTGGAGAACTTCGCGGCGGCCCAGGCCGGCATGCGGGACGACGCGGGCCCCGCCGGGGCGGGAGCACTCGCCGACCCGGCTGTCGTCTCCCGCCTCCGCGCGCTCGACCCGGCACGCAGCAACCGCAGCACCCCCCGTGAGCTGACGCGCCTGCTCGGAGCGCTCTGGCACGACGAATTGTGTTCACCGGAGCACGGTGAGGCCATGCGCCGCCTGATGTCACTCCAGGTATGGCCGCACCGCCTGGCCTCGGGATTCCCCTTCGACGACGTCGGTCTCGCGGGCAAGACCGGTACGTTGCCGACGCTGCGCGCCGAGGTCGGCGTCGTGGAGTACCCCGACGGCGGCCGATACGCGGTCGCGGTCTTCACCCGCGCCGCGGACACGGCCCACGTGCTCCCGGCCGCCGACTCCGTCATCGGTACGGCCGCCCGTATCGCCGTCGACGCGCTACGGGCACCGGTACGCGCCACCGTCCGCCGCGTACGGTAGCCGCCGTCGGCGCCGAACGCGGCGCCGACCAGGCGGGTCCCGTCCTGGCGTGTGCGGCGGCAGGAACCGGGAGTGCGCGCAGCCCGATATCACCGCCTCGTGGGCGCGGACGGTCAACTCCGCGGGCTGGAAGCTGATTCCGATCTCTGCCCGGCAATCTCTGGTACGCGCTGTGGGACGGCCCGGTGGCGGTCATCGGCTGGCCCGAGGACCGCGCCGAAACGCGCGAACGCGAGGCGGAGGTGTGCGGCGACGCGCACCTCCACCGTTACCTCGTCGCTTATGTCCGACAAGAGTTTTTCATGCGTTTTTGTTGGGCGGGTGTGAGATGGGTGTTCTCCGCGACCATCCGGAACTGGCCTTGTTCCTGTGCCTGGCCGCCGGCTACCTCGTCGGCAAACTCCGCGTCGGGCCGATCACTCTGGGCGGCATCTGCGGCACGCTGATCGTGTCGCTGCTGCTCGGCACCCAGAAGATCACCGTGGCAGACGACGTCAAGACCGTCTTCCTCGCGCTGTTCATCTTCGCCCTGGGCTACATGGCGGGTCCGCAGTTCTTCGCCAACTTCAACCGCAGGGGCCTCACCTTCGGGGTGCTGTCCCTGATCGAGATGGTCACGGTCATCTGCATCGCCTACGGGCTCGCGAAGGCGTTCGACCTGGACGTGGGCACCGCCTCCGGCATCCTGGCGGGCGCGGCGACCGAATCCGCGGTGGTGGGCACCGCCACCGAGGCGATCGGCAAGCTCTCCGGCCTGACCCCGGACCAGGTCAAGGACTACCAGGGCCATGTCGCCACCGGCGACGTGAGTCGCTGGCGCGCACAGCTTCCGGGGGATGACGGCCGCGCATCCGGCTTGCCGGAGAAGCGCGCCCGAATGGTAAGCACGGGGAGAGGGAAAATCGAACACGGTTGAAATGGGCGCGACAGCCGACCGAATCTGTAGTGATGTGCCGGGGCGACTTCGGATTGATGAGCCGTTTTACGGTCATGCGGGACGTGGAACGGGTGAGTCCGGAGAGCCGGTCCAGCCGGTGCTTCCGGACCGACGTGGTCCGGGCGCCGGCGTGGTGTCGACCGCGGACCGTACCGCCATCCGGGAAGCCGTCTGGAAAGGAAAGTGATGACGGACGAGACCAACGCCACAACGAGCGATTCGGGCGCGCCGGTCGAAAGTGACGAGCACTCGCTGACGGCTGGAGCCGGGGGACCTGTCCTCCTCCAAGACTCCTACCTGATCGAACAAATGGCTCAATTCAACCGGGAGCGCATTCCCGAACGGCAGCCGCATGCGAAAGGCAGCGGAGCGTTCGGCCGGTTCGAGGTGACCAATGACGTCAGCAGATTCACCAAGGCGGCGCTGTTCCAGCCGAACGTCACGACGGACCTGGTCATCCGGTTCTCCACCGTCGCCGGTGAGCGGGGCAGCCCGGACACATGGCGCGATCCGCGCGGCTTCGCGGTGAAGTTCTACAGCAGCGAAGGCAACTACGACATGGTCGGCAACAACACGCCGGTGTTCTTCGTGAAGGACCCGATGAAGTTCCAGCACTTCATACGGTCGCAGAAGCGGCGCGCCGACAACAATCTGCGCGACCACGACATGCAGTGGGACTTCTGGACGCTCTCGCCGGAGTCGGCGCACCAGGTCACGTGGCTGATGGGCGACCGCGGCATCCCGCGCTCCTGGCGGCACATGAACGGCTACAGCTCCCACACCTATATGTGGACCAACACCGACGGCGTTCGGTACTGGGTGAAGTATCACTTCAAGACCGATCAGGGTGTTGAGTTCTTCACCCAGGACGAGGGCGACCAGATGTGCGCCGTCGACACCGACTACCACACCCGCGATCTGTTCGAACACATCCGCGACGGGGAATTTCCGAGCTGGACGCTGTACGTCCAGGTCATGCCCTACCAGGACGCGGCCGACTACCGCTTCAACCCGTTCGATCTGACGAAGGTGTGGCCGCACAGCGACTACCCGCTGATCGAAGTCGGGACCATGACGCTCGACCGCAACCCCACGGACAACCACGCGGAAATCGAGCAGGCGGCCTTCCAGCCGAACAATTTCGTACCCGGTATCGGTCCCAGCCCCGACCGCATGCTTCTGGGACGGCTGTTCGCCTACGCGGACGCGCACCGCTACCGGATCGGCGCGAATTACCAGCAGCTCCCGGTGAACGCCCCGGTCGTGCCCGTGCATAGCTACTCCAAAGACGGCGCCATGGCGTATCGCACCACGCACGATCCGGTCTACGCGCCCAATTCCAAGGGTGGCCCGGCAGCGAACACCCGCGATCACGGGACGGTTTCCGGGTGGTACGTCGACGGCGAGATCACCCGTGCCGCCTACGTCGATCACGCGGAGGACGACGATTGGGGCCAGGCGGGAACAATGGTCCGCGATGTCCTCGACGACGACGCGCGAGACCGCCTTGCCGACAATGTCGTCGGGCATCTGCTCAACGGTGTGACCGAACCGGTGCTCCGCCGGGCGTTCGACTACTGGAAGAACATCGATCAGGCCCTGGGCGAGCGCATCGAGGAAGGCGTCCGCGCCAAGGCCGAAGAAACCGACCCCAAAGCCGACGAGCAGGCGAATCGCGCGCGTACCAGCATGCAGCGCAAAGCCTGACGCCCCCGGACGGGTGCGGCCGCGCCAACGGGACAGCTGCCCACATGCGCCGATTGGTGCGCGGTAGCAGAATCCGAAAAGCAGAGCCGTGAATCGAAATCAGGAGGAATGATGACGCATCCCGAGAACGAGGGTCCTGCTGACGGTGGTGCCGCGGGTACGCCGGGTGTGCACGATGGTGGCGCCGACGGTGGGGCGGAGGGTCCTGCTGATGGTGGTGCCGCGGGTACGCCGGGTGTGCACGACGGTGGCGCCGATGGCGGGGCGGACCAGTCTTGACCGCAGTACCTGAAACCCAGCGGGCCGGCGCCTTTCGTGCCGGCCCGCTGGAGTCCCGTCTGATCCGAATGAGCAGTGACGCGTTCGCCCGAGACGTATGGAGCCGCACGGCCTTGCTGACGCGTGGCGCGAGCGACTTCTCCGACCTGTTCTCCGCGGCGGCGGTCGACGAACTGGTCTCGCGCCGGGGTCTGCGGACGCCGTTCCTGCGCGTGGCGAAAGACGGCGAGACGCTTCCCGAAGCCTCCTTCACTTCCCCCGCAGGGGTCGGAGCCACCATCGGCGATCAGCTGGACGACACCGCGCTGTGGCGCGACTTCGCCGACGGAGCCACGCTCGTCCTGCAAGCGCTGCACCGCACATGGGAGCCCATCGCGGACCTGGTGACCGGCCTCGGCGACGAACTGGGCCACCCCGTGCAGGCCAACGCGTATGTGACACCGCCGCAGAATCGCGGCTTCGACGCCCACTACGACGTGCACGACGTCTTCGTGATCCAGATCGAGGGATCCAAACGGTGGACCGTCCACGAACCGGTACTGCCCGATCCGCTGCGGGACCAGCCCTGGACCGATCACCGCGGGGCGGTCGCCGCGGCGGCGTCAGAGAACCCGCCCCACCTCGACGCGCTCCTGGAACCGGGTGACGTGCTGTATCTGCCCCGCGGCTGGTTGCACTCCGCACAGGCCCAGGGCGAGGTGTCGATCCACGTGACTCTGGGAGTCCACACCTGGACGCGCTACGCGCTCGCCGAACAGCTCACCCGGGCGGCCCTCGCCACGCTCCAGCAGGACCCGGCCGCGCGCCGCAGCCTCCCGCTGGGAGCGCGGCAGCTCGACGCCGAACTGGACGACATCCGCGCCCGCCTGCTGGCGGCCGTCACCCAGGCGGACCCGCGGCCGCTGTACCACCTGGCCCGTCGCGGCCAGCGGCGGGCCGCCCCCCTCGGCCCGCTCGCACAGCTGAGCGCGCTGCGGCGTCTGGGAGCAGCGTCCCCGCTGCGGCTCCGGGAGGCTCTGGAACCGCGGTGGGAGGGAACGCGGCTGTTCACGAGGGTGGGATGGCTCGATTTCCCGGAGGCGGACGTGGCGGCCGTGTCCCGGCTTCTCGGGGAACGGCGCTGCACAGGCGGCGACCTCGGCGTCCCGCTGGCCGAACGGCTGCTCCGGGCGGGTGTGCTGGTACCGGCGGACCAATGACCGGCGGCGGGCGCTTCTTCTGCGCCGACGCGGCCAGGATCAGGAATGACCAGCTCGCCGGAACCGCGCCGTACGGAACCGTCTGGATCCTGATCGAGTACCGGCAGGGATGGCCCGTCAACGGTTTCGACGGCCTCGCGCTGGATCCCGCGACGAAAGCCGTCGTCTACGCGGCCGCCCAGCGGGCCCGGGCGCGGATCCTCCTGGTCCGGCGTACCGGACGCCGCCGGCCCGGGGCCGAGAGCCGGTGGGCGGTCCTGCGTCACGACGCGTCGGGAGCGCTGCTCCAGCAGTGGGGCACCTGGTGCCTGGACACCGACCTCGCCCAGGTGGCGCAGGCACTCACCACCGGCGGAGCATCCGGTCTGCCGCCCGTGGCACTGGTATGTACCCACGGCACCCACGACGCCTGCTGCGCGGTACGCGGACGTCCCGTCGCCGCCGCTCTCGCCGAGCGTTGGCCCGATCTGGTGTGGGAATGTTCGCATGTGGGCGGCGACCGCTTCGCGCCCAATCTTGTCGTCGTCCCCGACGGCGTGTACTACGGCGGCCTGGACGCGGACACCTCGCTTTCGGTGCTCGAGGACCACCTGGCCGACCGGATCCGTCCCGACCACCTCCGCGGCTACACCAACCTCGCCCCGCCCCAGCAGGCGGCGCTGATCGCCGTTCTGCGGCGATTCGGCCCGGCCGGCAGACACGACTACGCGGTCGGCGCGTCCGTCCGCAGTGACGAAGGCTGGCACATCCGGCTCACCGGCAGGCCCCCGTACCCCGCTGTCATCGACGTCGAGGTGACCGTCGGCCACGAGCCCGCCCGGCAGTTGACGTGCCGTGGACCGGCGAAGAATGCGGCCGCCCGTTACGACGTGACGTCGGTCCGCGCCCGGTGACGCCCATGGGCAGGGACAAGCCCGTGAGCAGCGGGAAGCCGAAGAAGAAGCCGGAACCGGAACGGACGGACGACGGGCGCTACATCATCGTCGACGGCCGACGGTGGCGTGCCACCGATCCCGAGGTGCCCGCCGATACCGCCGCGCGGCTCCGGCACCATCTGATGTCTGCCCGACGGGCCGTGGGTGCCGCCCGGCGCCGGCAGGACCAGACGGCCGAGAAGGCCGCCCGGCGGCGGGTGGACGCGGCCAAACACGCGCTCGGGGAACGCGGGACGCCGTGGTGGGAGCAGTCCGCGGGGGAGCGGCGCGAACGCTGGGAGAGCGGCCTCGCCGCCCTGGAGGAAGAACGGGACCGCGACGGTTGAGGACGCCGTGGGCGCCGGAGCACACGCGTTGACGGTCGCTGCCCAGGGTGGGCAGCGACCGTCGTGCGACGAGCCGCCGAGCATTCGCGCGGTATCAGGCGTGGACCCTGCGTCCGCTCACGGCACGGTAGAGGGCGAGCAGGATCATGGATCCGACGATCGCCGCTATCCAGGTGGAGAGGTCGAAGAAACCGTCGATGGAGTCGACACCGAAAATGACCTTCCCGAGCCAGCCGCCGAGGAGACCGCCGGCAATGCCGATGAGCATCGTGATGATGATGCCACCAGGGTCCTTTCCGGGCATGAGCGCTTTCGCAATGGCCCCAGCGAGCAGGCCGATCAAGATCCAGGCGACAATTCCCACGGTGATTTCCTCCTGATGCCCGACGACGTTTCTATTGACAGCCGCCTGCGCCCACGAGCGGGCTTGAAACCTCTTTTGTGCGGCCGTTTCCCGGGAATGCGGATACGAATGCCGGTGTCCCGCGAGGCGGGGCCGAGAGGCCGGGCTGGGGTGCAGGTCGCCTGGTTCCGCAAGCCCTTGTATCTGTCCCCGCTGAAGCAGAACCACCGCTGCCAAAGGAATGGCGCGACACGCACATACGGGTCCAGGGCCCCGCGGTCGACGGGATCAGCGCGGCCTTCGCGCCGAATTGGGCCGAATGTCATCCCGACCTCTTCGACGGCCGCGACCGATTCGTACCACACCAGCCACATGACGGCGTCCGCGGGGCGGTGAGCCGCTCGCGGTGACCGTGATCCCGGTGCGGGGAATAGGTCCGATGTAAAGGGCTGTGGCCGGCGAGAATTCCTGCCTGGCGCCACCAGATGGGTGGATTCATCGGAACTCCCGTACGGTGTCGGGGTGTTGGAGCGTTCGTCGCGGGGAAGGACATGTCCGATTCCCCCCACCCACAGGAGGTTCTTGTGGAGCGACATGCGCGTCCGCTGCGAGGCGTCGCCGTGCTGGCGTCCGTGGCCGCACTGGCCGCCGGACTGTTCCTGGCGGCGCCGCCCGGTGCGACCGCCGTCACCCCGGTCGCACCGGCCGGCGCCCACGCTCCCGAGGCGGCGGCCGCCGACGGCTTCACCGGTACGTGGTCGGTGTCACCGCAGAGCGGCGGCCCGTCGTACAACCAGCAGACGCTTCGGCAGATCGTGCGCACGAGCATCGGTGGCAGCGCCGCTCGGCTGCGGATATCCAATGTCTTCGGGTCGGGTCCGCTGACGGTCGCGGACGTGCACATGGCGCAGCGCACGGCCGGTTCGTCGGTGAACGTCGGCACCGACCGGGCGGTCACGTTCGGCGGTCAGGGCATCGTGACCGTGCCGGCCGGCGGTAGCGCGGTCAGTGACAGCGTGGCCTTCGCGGTGCCGGCGTTGTCGGACGTCGCCGTCAGTTTCTATCTGCCGCAGTCGACCGGCTCGGCGACGTACCACCAGCAAGGCACGCAGACGAACTACGTCGCCAACGGCGATGTGAGTGCCTCGGGCAGCATCAATGTGGCGTCGACCAGCGGAAGTTACGCCTTTCTGACCAATGTGGACGTGCAGAATCCGGCCGCGAAAGGTGCGGTGGTCACCCTCGGCGCGTCGATCACCGATGGTGTCGCGTCCTCACAGGACTCCAACCGGCGCTGGCCCAACGACCTCGCCAGGCGGCTGGCGGACAGCGGACGCGCGGTCGGCGTGCTCAATCAGGGGATCAGCGGCAACAAACTGCTCAGCGACGGTGCCGGGCAGAGCGCCCTCAACCGCTTCGACCGGGATGTCGTGGGACAGCCCGGGGTGCGCTGGGTGATCTTCTCCGACGACCCGATCAACGACCTCGGCGCCGGAAACCGACCGAGCGGCGCACAGCTCATCTCCGGCCTGCAGCAACTGATCTCCCGCGCGCACCAGGCCGGGATCTCCTTCCTGTGTTCGACGCTCACCCCCTTCCAGGGCTCGGGCGGCTGGTCGCAAGCGGGCGAGGACGCCCGGGCGCAGATCAACGCGTTCGTGCGCGGCGCGTCCAGCGGATGTGACGGTGTGATCGACCAGGACACCGCCACGCACGACCCGGCCAACCCGACGCGCTACCTGCCCGCCTACGACGCGGGCGACCATCTCCACCCGAACGAGGCGGGGCTGCAGGCCATCGCCGGCGCGGTGAATCCCGCCTTCTTCGACAACGGACCGGCCGGCGGGAACGGGATCGCTCTGCGGTCGCACGCCAACAGCAAGTTCGTGACGGCTCCGAGCGGCGGCGCGTCCTCGTTGATCGCCTCGGCGGGCACAGTGGGCATGTCGGAACTGTTCGACGAACTCGACCTCGGCGGCGGCCGGATCGCCCTGCGCGCGCACGCGAACGGGATGCTCGTCACAGCGGAGAACGCGGGCGCCTCGCCACTGGTCGCCAACCGCACCGCGGTCGGGTCGTGGGAAACGTTCCAGCTCCTCCAGAACGCGGACCACAGCTTCTCGCTCAAGGCGTCGGTCAACGACAAGTACGTGACCGCCGAGGGGGCGGGCGCGCAGCCGCTGATCGCCAACCGTGACGCGATCGGGCCGTGGGAGGAATTCGACCTGGTCACGCCGTAGCGCGTGCGGCCCAGACGCCCGCCCGTGCCGCGGTCGTCGCCGCGTCGGCGGCGCGGTCGGCCGCCCTCTCGTCGAGGGTGCCGCCGGTGTTGAGAAGGGTGTAGTAGAGCGGCCCCGACACGGCGGCGATGACCGCGTGCGGGTCGGTGCCCGCCGGGACCTCGCCGCGGGAGACGGCGTCCCGTACGCAGCCCGCCCACTCCTCGATACGGACCGCGTAGAAGCGGTGCAGTGCTTGGGCGGCTTGTTCGTTGCAGAGTGAAGCGGCGATCAGCGCGGTGAAGAGGCGGCCCTGCCGGGGGTCGGTGAGCGTTGTGACGACCAGGCGGGCGTTGGCCCGGAGGTCCGAGCCGAGGGCGCCGGTGTCGGCGCGCGAAACGGACTGCTCCGCCATGTCGGCCAGCAGGTCGGCGGCGAGAGCGCCGGGAGTGCCCCAGCGGCGGTAGACGGTGGTCTTGCCGACCTGCGCGCGGCGGGCGACATCGGTGAGGTCGAGCGCGTCGAAGCCGTGCTCGACGAGCGCGTCGCCCGCGGCCCTGAGGACTGCCGTACGGACCCGGGCGGTACGGCCGCC
>NZ_FONG01000009.1 GCF_900112845.1 Actinacidiphila alni | reverse complement strand
CATCCATTGGATGACATGTTACAACAGTGTCCGTGAGGCGCATTGGCAGTAACTGCCTGAACCCACTGGAGGTGTATTCCGATGTTGATGCGCACCGACCCCTTCCGTGAACTGGACCGGCTGGCACAGCAGCTGACGAGTCCCGGGACGTGGACCCGCCCCTCGGCGATGCCGATGGACGCCTACCGCGAGGGTGACGAGTACGTGGTCGCCTTCGACCTCCCCGGCGTTCCCACCGACGCGATCGACGTCGACGTCGAGCGGAACATGCTCACGGTCAGGGCCGAGCGACGGCCCGCGGTCAAGGCCGACGACGTGCAGATGGAGCTGTCCGAGCGGCCGCTGGGTGTCTTCTCCCGGCAGCTCGTGCTCGCCGACACCCTCGACACCGAGCACATCAGGGCCGACTACGACGCGGGCGTGCTGACGCTGCGGATCCCGATCGCCGAGCGCGCCAAGCCCCGCAAGATCTCCATCGGCGCCGGCTCCGGCCGCAAGGAGATCATCGGCTGACCCCGGCCGCAGCAAGAAAGGCGTTGGCCGCCTGCCTCCCGGCCGGCGGCTCAGCGCTGGTAGAGGGCCTCGATCTCGTCCGCGAAGTCCTTCAGCACCACATTGCGCTTGAGCTTCAGCGACGGGGTGACGTGGCCGGACTCCTCGGTGAACTGGGTCGGCAGGATACGGAACTTGCGCACCGACTCGGCCTTGGAGACCGCCGCGTTGCCCTCGTCCACCGCGTGCTGCACCGCCGCGAGCAGCTCCGGGTCGGCCGCCAGCTCGGCGGCGGTGGCACCGGCCTTGCCGTGCTGCTCCGCCCAGTGCGGCAGGAATTCCTCGTCCAGCGTGATCAGCGCGGCCACGAACGGCTTCCCGTCGCCGACCACCATGCACTCGGCGACCAGCGCGTCCGCCCGGATCCGGTCCTCGATCACCGCGGGCGCGACATTCTTGCCGCCCGCCGTCACGATGATCTCCTTCTTGCGGCCGGTGATCGACAGATAGCCGTCCTCGTCCAGCGAGCCGAGGTCACCGGTGTGGAACCAGCCGTCGGAGACCGCCTCGGCGGTCGCCGCCTCGTTGTTCCAGTAGCCGGTGAACAGGTGCTCGCCGTGCAGCAGCACCTCGCCGTCGTCGGCGATCCGTACCGTCGAACCGGGCAGTGGCTGGCCGACCGTGCCGATCTTCGTACGGTCCCAGGGGTTGAAGGCGGTGGCCGCGCAGGACTCGGTCAGGCCGTAGCCCTCCAGCACCGTGAAGCCGATGCCGCGGTAGAAGTGGCCGAGCCGCTCGCCCAGCGGCGCGCCGCCGGAGATCGCGTGGGTGGCCCGGCCGCCGAGGACCGCGCGCAGCTTGCCGTAGACCAGCCGGTCGAAGACCTTGTGCGTCATGCGCAGCTTCAGCGACGGGCCGGCCGCGGAGTCCAGCGCCCGGCTGTACTCGATCGCGGTGGCCGCGGCCCGGTCGAAGATCCTGCCCTTGCCGCCGGCCTGCGCGGTCGCCCGCGCGGTGTTGTAGACCTTCTCGAAGACCCGCGGCACCCCGAGGATCATCGTCGGCCGGAACGAACCGAGGTCGTCCGTCAGATTCTTGATGTCCGGCACATGGCCGAGCCGGATCGGCGCCATCACCGCCGCGACCTCCACCAGCCGGCCGAAGACATGGGCCAGCGGCAGGAAGAGCAGCACCGAGGAGTCACCGGTGCGGAACAGCGGGCGCAGCCGCTCCACCACATTGCCGCACTCGGCGAAGAAGCTGCGGTGGCTGAGCACACAGCCCTTGGGACGGCCGGTGGTGCCCGAGGTGTAGACGATGGTCGCGGGGGAGTCGGCGCTCGCGCTCGCGCTGCGCTCGTCCACCACCGCGTCGGAGATGTCGGTGCCGGCCGAGACCAGCGCGTCCACCGCGCCGGTGTCGATCCGCCACAGGTGCTTGAGCTGCGGCAGCCGCTCCCGTACGGACTCCACCGCGCTCTCGTGCGGCTCGGACTCCACCACCACCGCGACGGCGCCGGAATCACCGAGGATCCACTCGATCTGCGACGCCGACGACGTCTCGTAGACCGGTACGGTCACCGCGCCCGCGCTCCACACCGCGAAGTCCAGCAGCGTCCACTCGTAACGGGTCCTGGACATCAGGGCCACCCGGTCGCCGGGCTGCACGCCCGAGGCGATCAGGCCCCTGGCCGCCGCCCGTACCTCGGCGAGGAAGGCCACGGCGCTGATGTCCTGCCACCGGCCGGCGGCGTCCTTGCGGGCGATGACGGCGGTGTCCGGGTGCCGGTCGGCGTTGCGGCGGATCAGATCCGTCAGATTGCCGTCCGCGGGGACCTCGTACAGGGCCGGAAGGCTGAACTCACGCAAGGCGGCTGCTCCTCATCGGTGCCACGGCGCACCCGGAGGGAAAGATGTGGACGGCCTGGACGTTACCCATCGGTAAAGCTCCGGCGGTAGGGGGGCAGTACAGATGTTTTCAGCATCACACACGCCGTGCACACGGATCACACACCGGGGGGAGCGGCTGGTGCTCCAACCCCAGGAACAGTAGTCCAGCCCGCGCGCGAGCCGCGGGTAACCCGCTCTGGCGTGCTCGGTTATAAAGTGTCGGCATGCGGGTCCATGTGGTCAGTGACGTCCACGGCGCCGCCGAGGCCCTGCGCCGTGCCGGGGAGGGCGCGGACGCCCTGATCTGCCTCGGCGACCTGGTGCTCTTCCTCGACTACGCCGACCACTCCCGCGGCATCTTCCCCGACCTGTTCGGCGTCGAGAACGCCGACCGCATGGTCGAGCTGCGCACCGCCCGCCGCTTCGACGAGGCCCGGGTGCTCGACCAGTCGCTGTGGGCCGGGCTCGACCGCCGCGGCACCATCGAATCGGCGGTCCGCAAGCAGTACGCCGAGCTGTTCGCCGCCTTCCCGACACCGACGTACGCCACCTACGGCAATGTCGACATCCCCGCCCTGTGGCCGGAGTACGCGGGCCCCGGCACCACCGTGCTGGACGGCGCGACCGCCGAGATCGGCGGCCGGGTCTTCGGCTTCGTCGGCGGCGGCCTGCGCACCGCGATGCGCACCCCGTACGAGATCGCCGAGGAGGAGTACGCGGCCAAGGTCGCCGCCCTCGGCCCGGTCGACGTGCTCTGCTCGCACATCCCGCCCGCCGTCCCCGAGCTGTGCTACGACACCACCGCCCGGCGCTTCGAGCGCGGCAGCGAGGCGCTGCTGGACGCCATCCGTACCGTACGGCCGACATTCGCGCTGTTCGGCCACGTCCACCAGCCGCTGGTGCCGCGGATGCGGATCGGCCGCACCGAATGCGTCAACGTCGGCCACTTCAACCACACCCGTACGCCCTGGGCGATGGAGTGGTGACACCGCGGGCGCGCAGCGGTGACGGCCGCCCGACCTGCACGCGGTAGCCTTCAGCAGCAATGGCACGCGACGTCCCGGAGGGGCCACGGCGATGGCGGAACACACGAAGTCGAGCATCACGATCGAGGCGGCCCCGGCCGCCGTCATGGGCGTCATCGCCGACTTCGGCCGTTACCCGGAATGGACCGGAGAGGTGAAGGAGGCGGAAGTCCTCGCCACCGACGCCGAGGGCCGCGCGGAACAGGTACGGCTGCTGCTCGACGCCGGCGCCATCAAGGACGACCACACCCTGGCCTACACCTGGATCAGCGCCAACGAGGTGCGCTGGTCGCTGGTCAAGTCGCAGATGCTGCGCACCCTCGACGGCTCCTACGCGCTCGCGCCGCGCGACGGCGGGACGCGCACCGAGGTGACGTACCAGCTCACCGTGGACGTCAAGATCCCGATGCTCGGCATGATCAAGCGCAAGGCGGAGAAGGTCATCATCGACCGGGCGCTCGCGGGCCTGAAGAAGCGCGTGGAATCCGGCGACGCGGGGAGCGCGGACGACGCGGCGCCGGAAGGCGCCGCCACCGCCACACCGGACGACCCGGCCTGAACCGGATGTCCCCGCACGGCCCCGAAGGCGCCGCCGCGCCCCGCACCCTGCTGGTCACCGGCCACGGCGGCGCGGGCCGCAGCACCGTGGCGACGGCGACCGCCGTGGCCGCCGCCCGCTCCGGCGTCCGCACCGTCCTGCTGACCGGCGACCGCGCGGACATCGCCGCCCTGCTGCCGCTGGCCCCCGCGCCGGAGGCGGCGGGACCGCTGTCCGGCTCCGCCGCGCTCGGCCGCCCCGAGGCCGTGGACGGCGTACCGCACCTGCGGGTCGCCGCCGTCGACACGGCCGCCTCCTTCCGGGCCGCCACCCTCGACCTCCAGCAGCGGATCGGCACCCTGCTCGACCTGCTCGGCGCGGCCCCGCTGGACCCGGAGGAGCTGACCGACGTCCCCGGCGCCGACGCGCTCGCGCTGCTGCGCGCGCTGCGCGACGTGCACACCGTCGGCCACGACGACCGGCCGCCGTGGGACCTGGTCGTCGTCGACCTGCCGCCGGTCCGCGAGGCCGTCGCGCTGCTCGCCCTGCCCGAGCAACTGCGCCGCTACCTGCGCCGGCTGCTGCCCGCCGACCGGCAGGCGGCCCGCGCGCTGCGGCCGGTGCTCGCCCAGCTCGCCGGCGTACCGATGCCCGCCGAGTGGGCGTACGAGGCCGCCGCCCGCGCCGACCGCGAACTGTCCGCCGTCCAGGCGGTGATCGAACACACCGGGACGAGCGTCGCACTGGTCGTGGAGCCTGGCCCGCGGGCCGAGCGGGTGCTGACCGACGCCAGGGCCGGGCTCGCCCTGTTCGGACACCGGCTGACGGCCGTCGCCGCCAACCGGCTGCTGCCCACCGGCTCCGCCGACCCCTTCCTCGCCGGGCTCGCCGCCCGCCAGCAGGACCACCTCAAGGCGGTCGCCGAGCCGTGCGCGGCCGACGGGGTGGCGCTGCGGGAACTGCCGCACCTGGGCGCGGAGCCGTACGGGGCGGCGGAGTTGGCGCCGCTCGCCCTGGACCCGGGCGTGCCAGAAGAGGGTGCCGACGGTGTCCGCCCCGACCCCTGGACCGTCGAGGACCTGCTCGCCGACGAGGGCCACTTCGTCTGGTCCCTGCCGCTGCCCGGCGCCTCCCGCGACGGTCTCGACCTGGTCAGGCACGGGGACGAACTCGTCGTGGACGCGGGCGGCTTCCGGCGGATCGTGCCGCTGCCGTCGGCCCTGCGCCGCTGCACCGTCTCCGGCGCGGCGCTGCGCGACGGCGCCCTGCGCGTACGGTTCACGCCCGATCCCGCGCTCTGGCCGCGCTGAGGCGTTCCTCGGGTACCGTCGAGGGAACCGCGCAAAAAGCCCGGACCGCCCCTTGGGAGCCCAACATGAGCGAATCCACGGAACGCCCCGACGCCGACGCGTGGGCGAAGGCCAGCGCCGAGGACATCGCGGCCGAGCACGCCAGACGGCGCGAGCAGGCCGGGCAGGGCGTGGGCAGCGCCGCGGACGAATGGCGCCGTCTCGCCGAGGCCGTCACGGACAAACTGGCGGGTCTGCGGAACCCCGCGGTACAGCTCGCCGCCCAGGGCGTCATCTCCCAGGTGCGTTCAGTTGTCGAACCCATCAAGGACCGCAATCCCGATGTGTTCGATCATCTGTCGGCCGCGGGAGCCGAACTGCTGGCCGCATACCGGTCCGCGGTGGCCCAGCACGAGTCCGGCTGGACGGGCGAGGACCGGTCGCCGAGTTCACCGACTGAACACATCGACCTCGACTGAGCCTCCCTCCGGTACGGTTCTCCTAAGCGGGGATCGACCGAAAACTGAGGGACACATGGGACTCACCATCGGCGTCGACATCGGCGGCACCAAAATCGCGGCCGGCGTGGTCGACGAGGAAGGCTCGATTCTTGAGACCGTGAAGGTGCCCACGCCGCCGACTCCCGAAGGCGTCGTGGACGCGATCGTGGACGCGGTGCGCCAGGTCAGCACCGGTCACCAGATCGAGGCCGTCGGCATCGGCGCCGCCGGCTACGTCGACGACAAGCGGGCCACGGTTCTCTTCGCTCCCAACATCAACTGGCGGCACGAGGCACTGAAGGACAAGGTCGAGCAGCGCGTCGAACTCCCCGTGGTCGTGGAGAACGACGCCAACGCGGCGGCCTGGGGCGAATACCGGTTCGGTGCCGGGCAGGGCCATTCCGATGTGATCTGCATCACGCTCGGCACCGGTCTCGGCGGCGGCATCATCATCGGCAACAAGCTGCGGCGCGGCCGGTTCGGCGTCGCGGCCGAGTTCGGGCACATCCGGGTCGTGCCGGACGGCCTGCTGTGCGGCTGCGGCTCCCAGGGCTGCTGGGAGCAGTACGCCTCGGGCCGCGCGCTCGTCCGCTACGCCAAGCAGCGGGCCAACGCGACCCCGGAGAACGCGGAAGTGCTGCTCGCCCTCGGCGACGGCACGGTCGACGGCATCGAGGGCCGGCACATCAGCGCCGCCGCCCGCCAGGGCGACCCCGTCGCCACCGACTCCTTCCGCGAACTGGCCCGCTGGGCCGGGGCCGGTCTCGCCGACCTGGCCTCGCTCTTCGACCCGTCGGCGTTCATCGTCGGGGGCGGCGTCTCGGACGAGGGCGAACTCGTCCTCGACCCGATCCGCAAGTCCTTCCGGCGCTGGCTGATCGGCGGCGAGTGGCGTCCGCACGCCCAGGTGCTGGCCGCGCAGCTCGGCGGCAAGGCAGGACTGGTCGGCGCGGCCGACCTGGCACGACAGGGCTGAACACCATGACAGTGGAGGATCTGCCGAGTTCCGCCACCGAGCCGGGGGGCTCGGCGGTCGTCCGCGTGCTCAGCTACAACATCCGTTCCATGCGGGACGACACGGCGGCGCTGGCCCGGGTGATCCGTGCCTGCGCCCCCGACCTCGTCCTGATCCAGGAGGCACCGCGGTTCTTCCGCTGGCGCAAGGCCGCGGCCCGCCTCGCACAGGAGTCCGGCCTGGTGTACGTGACCGGCGGCGCGACCTGTGCCGGACCGATGATCCTGTCCTCGCTGCGCGCCCATGTGGAGCGCACCGAGGACCTGCTGATGCCGCACCACCCGGGGCTGCACCAGCGCGGTTTCGCCACCGCCGTGCTCCGGTACGGCGGTGCCCGCCTCGCCGCGGTCTCCACCCACCTCAGCCTGTCGCCCGGCGAGCGCCGGCAGCAGGCGGGCCTGACGCTGGACCGGGTCGCCGCGATGGGCGAGCCGTACGTCGTGCTCGGCGGCGACTTCAACGAGCCGCCGGAGCGGCCGGGCTTCGGCCGGATCGCCGCCGTCCTCCAGGACGGCTTCGCCACCAAGCCGTGGGGCGGCGAGGTCACCAACCAGCGGCCGCCCTACCAGCGGATCGACGCGGTCTTCGCGACGCCCGGCATCGAGGTGCTGGGCTGCGGGGTGCCGCTGGGACTGCCCGGGATCAGCGAGGCCGATCTGCACACCGCGACCGACCACATGCCGGTCCTGGCCGCCCTCCGCGTCCCGGCCGCCGCGCCGGCGGCCGAGGACGCGTAGGCACGCGCGAGGATTTGTAGAAGAGGCCAGGCGGCTCAGACGACCGCGCCGCCGCCCGGCAGGTCGTCGTCCTCGTCCTCACCCGTGCGCATCCGCGCCACCAGCGTGCCGAACCCGCCCAGGAAACCGCCGACGCCCACGGTGATCGCCCACCAGGTCAGCTCGATCTGGAGCAGGACGAACACGATCAGCAGCAGCGGCCCGCCCAGCACCGCGATCCAGGCGAATTTCGTCGTCACATCGGCGTCCGGCAGCGGCGGCGGCTCGGGCGGCACGAAATGCGCGTCCTCGTCGTCGTCGGCCAGTTCGAAGTCGCGCGGACCCTGGATGACCGGGTGGATGACGATGCTGCGGTGGGAACCGGGCAGCGGCGGCCGGGGGACCGCCTTGCCGTCCGGCTCCGCGCCCGGGTCGGCGTCGGGGTCGCCCGAACCGTCGCCGGAAGCATCTGCCGAACCGTCTCCCGACCCGTTGCCCGTACCCTTCGCGGCGCCCGCGCCGCGGCGCGGCTCCGGCACGTTCTCCGAGTCCGGCCAGACCTGCGCCGCGCCCGGCTCCGGCTCGTCGTCGTAGCCGGCGACGAGCGCCGCCCAGGCCGCCTCCTCGTCGAGCGGCGGACGGGCGGGCTCCTCCTCCTGCGGAGCGGTGCCCTCGTCCTCGCGGTCAGCCACCGGCCGTACCCCCCGCCACCTCGTCGCCCGCGCCCGCGGCCGTACCGGCGCCGGCACCGGCGGCCGGCCGGGACAGCCGCTCGATGAAGCCGTACGACTCCGCGAAGATCCGCTCGGCGTCGTGGTCGAGCGTCGCGACGTGGTAACTGCGCTCCAGCACGTGCTCGGTGACGTCGGTGGAGGAGATCCTGGACAGCACCGCCGCCGAATTGGACGGGTGCACCACATGGTCGACCTTGCTGTGCAGCAGCAGCACCGGCTGCGTGACCTGCGGCAGCCCCGCGTGCACGGTCCGCCACAGCTTGCTCAGCGAGTGCACGGCGCGCAGCGGCGTCCGGTCGTAGCCGGTCTCCGAACTGCCCTCCAGCGCGATGTCGCTGGCGATGCCCGCCACCGACGGCACCACGTGCTTGAGCAGCGGTATGGCCTTGAGCTGGACGCTGTCCGCCTTGACCGACGGATTGACCAGCACGATGCCGCTGATCGCGGCGCCGTGCTTCTGCGCCAGCCGCAGCGTCAGGGTGCCGCCCATCGACAGACCGCAGACGAACACCTGCGAGCAGCGGTCGGACAGCGACCGCAGCTCGCGGTCGACCTCGGCGTACCAGTCCTGCCAGCCGGTGAGCTGCATGTCCTGCCAGCGGGTGCCGTGACCGGGCAGCAGCGGGACGGAGACGGTGAGGCCGCGGGCGGCCAGATACTCGGCCCACGGGCGCATGGACTGCGGTGTGCCGGTGAATCCGTGACAGATCAGGACGCCGATCTCGCCGCCGTCATGGCGGTACGGTTCGGCTCCGGGCATGAGCGGCACCGTGGGTCTCCTGTTCGAGGGCGCGATCTCGGGGAAAACGCGACTGGCACGAAGGGTGGAGACTTCAGCGTACGCGGCCCCGATACCAAGCGGTAAGCCCCGTCGGCGGCAACCGGTGACCGGCGCGGCGGAGCCGGTCGGGGGCGCGTGCGGGAGAGACCGCGCCCGACTGGCGTTAAGGTCTTCCCGTCGGATACAGGAGGTCCTCGGTTGTTCTACGGTGCGATGAAGATCGCCATCGGCTCGCCGCTCAAGGCTGCCTTCCGCCCGTGGGTGGAGGGCCTGGAGAACATCCCCCGGGAGGGGCCGGCGATCCTGGCGAGCAACCACCTGTCCTTCTCGGACTCCTTCTTCCTGCCCGCGATGCTGGACCGCAAGGTCACCTTCATCGCGAAGGCCGAGTACTTCACCTCGCCCGGGATCAAGGGCAAGCTGACGGCCGCCTTCTTCAAGGGCGTCGGCCAGCTCCCGGTGGACCGCTCGGGCGCGCGCGGGGCGGGCGAGGCGGCGATCAAGAGCGGCCTGGCGGTGCTGGAGCGCGGCGAACTCTTCGGCATCTACCCCGAGGGCACCCGCTCGCCCGACGGCCGGCTCTACCGCGGCAAGCCGGGCGGCCTGGCCCGGGTCGCGCTGGCCAGCGGCGCCCCGGTGATCCCGGTCGCCATGATCGACACCGAGAAGGTGCAGCCGGTCGGCCAGGTGATGCCCAAGCTGTCGATCCGGCCCGGCATCCGGATCGGCACCCCCCTGGACTTCAGCCGCTACCACGGCATGGAGGGCGACCGCTTCATCCTGCGCTCGGTCACCGACGAGGTGATGTACGAGATCATGAAGCTGTCCGGCCAGGAGTACGTGGACATCTACGCCACCGCCGCCAAGCGGCAGATCGCCGAGGCCGCCAAGCGCGCCGCCGAGCAGGAGAAGGCCGCGGGCCGCGGCTCGGACTCCGGCCCGGCCCAGGCGCCGCAGAGCGGCTCCGACGGTTCGGACGGCTCCGGCGGGGGAACCGGCGAGGGCGGTCCCGGCGACATAAAGCAGGAGCAGCCGGCCGGCCAGTGACCGGCCGGCCCGAGGGGCGGAGGGCGACGGGATGCCGGGCAAGCCTGGAAGACCGGGGAAACCGGGACGGCCGGGCATGCGCATGTCCGTCGAACAACCGCTCTGGCGCGCGCTGACCGCCTACCGCGTCCTGACCCTCGGCTACGCCCTCTCGCTGTACGCCTACGCCTACGACGACCTGCTGCACCCGCTGGGCGCCGGCGCGTACATGGCCGTCCTCACCGTATGGACGCTGTCCACCCTCGGCCGGGTGATGTCCGCCGAGCGCTGCACCAAGCGCTTCCTGGCGATCGACCTCACGGTCGCGATCACCGGTGTGCTGCTCACCGCCGTCGTGGACACCCAGCAGCGGATCGACGCGGGCTCCTTCACGCTGCCGTCGATATGGACCGCGGGCTCGGTGCTGGCCTTCGCCGTCAAGGGCGGCTGGCGGTGGGCCGCCGTCGCCTCAACGCTGGTGGCCGCCGCCGACCTGATCGAGCGCGGCACGCCCAGCCGCGACACCCTGCACAATGTGGTGCTGATCTGGGTGGCCAGCATCGCCATCGGCTACGTGGTGGAGGTCGCCCGCGCCAGTGAGCGCACCCTGGCCCGCGCCCTGCAGATCGAGGCCGCCACCCGGGAGCGCGAGCGGCTGGCCCGCGACATCCACGACGGTGTGCTCCAGGTGCTCGCCATGGTGCAGCGGCGCGGCAACCAGGCCGGGGGAGAGGCCGCGGAGCTGGGCCGGATGGCCGGCGAGCAGGAGGCCGCGCTGCGCACCCTGATCACCGGCGGCCCGCTGCCCGAGGCCCGCGGCGCCGACGACACCCTCGCGGCCGGACCGCACGACCTCACCACCCTGCTCGCGCCGTACGCCTCCGCGAGCGTCACGCTGTCCGCGCCCGGCACGCCCGTCCTGCTCGCACCGGACGCGGCGGCCGAGCTGACCGCGGCCGTGGGCGCCGCGCTGGACAATGTGCGGCGGCACGCGGGCGCGGGCGCGCACGCCTGGATCCTGGTCGAGGACGAACCGGACGCGGTGCTGGTCAGCGTCCGCGACGACGGACCGGGCATCGCCGAGGGGCGGCTGGCCGCCGCCGAGGACGAAGGGCGGCTCGGGGTCGCCCAGTCCATCCGCGGCCGGCTGCGGGACCTCGGCGGCACCGCCGTGGTGGACTCGGTGCCGGGGCAGGGAACCGAGGTGGAACTGCGGCTGCCGAGGCGGGCGGCGGACGCCCCGGCCGCACCGGAACCCGTACCCGCCGTCCCCGCCGTACCCGCCGACGCCGGGACAGCCGTACCCGCCGCCGGTGAAGCCGCCCGAGCCGTACCCGTACTCAGTGAAGCCGACGGAAGCAGGACCGCATGACCGACCAGCCCGCCCCGTCCGTGACCGTCATGGTGGTCGACGACCACCCCATGTGGCGCGACGCCGTGGCCCGCGACCTGTCCGACTCGGGCTTCACCGTGGTCGCCACCGCGGGCGACGGGCCCGAGGCGGTCCGCCGGGCCCGTGCCGCCCGCCCGCAGGTGATCGTCCTCGACCTCAATCTGCCCGGCGCTTCCGGCGTCGAGGTCTGCAAGCAGGTCATGTCCGACGACCCGGCCGTCCGCGTCCTGGTGCTGTCCGCGAGCGGCGAGCACGAGGACGTCCTGGAGGCGGTCAAGTCCGGCGCCACCGGCTATCTGCTGAAGTCCGCCGGCCGCGAGGAACTCGTCGACGCCGTCCGCAGGACCGCCGTCGGCGACCCCGTCTTCACCCCGGGCCTGGCCGGCCTCGTCCTCGGCGAATACCGCAGGCTGGCGACCGTGCCGCCGCCCGCGGCGGCCGAGGGCCCCGAGGCGCCCCGGCTCACCGACCGGGAGACCGAGGTGCTGCGTCTGGTCGCCAAGGGCCTGAGCTACAAGCAGATCGCCCAGCGGCTGGTCATCTCGCACCGCACCGTGCAGAACCACGTGCAGAACACCCTCGGCAAACTCCAGCTGCACAATCGCGTCGAGCTGGTCCGGTACGCGATCGAGGCCGGTCTTGACGGCGATCTGGACGGCGGCATGTGACCCAAGTCACGCTAGCGGTACCGGTGTTCGACACACCGGCGCTGTCTGGCTTTGTGACGAAGGGAAGAGTCCATGCGGGTCGGAGTTCTGACCGGCGGCGGTGACTGCCCAGGTCTCAACGCGGTCATTCGCGGCATCGTACGTAAAGGCGTCCAGGAGTACGGGTTCGAGTTCACCGGTTACCGGGACGGCTGGCGGGGGCCCCTCGAAGGGGATGTCGTGCCGCTCGACATTCCCGCCGTGCGCGGCATACTCCCGCGCGGCGGCACCATACTCGGGTCCTCGCGCACCAATCCGCTCAAGGTCGAGGGCGGCGTGGAACGCGTCCGGCGCACGCTCGCCGAGCAGGACGTGGACGCGCTCATCGTGATCGGCGGCGAGGACACCCTCGGGGTCGCCGCCACCCTGCACGACGAACACGGCGTCAAGGTCGTCGGCGTCCCCAAGACCATCGACAACGACCTCGACGCCACCGACTACACCTTCGGCTTCGACACGGCGGTCAACATCGCCACCGAGGCCATCGACCGGCTGCACACCACCGCCGAGTCGCACATGCGGGTCCTGGTCGTCGAGGTGATGGGCCGGCACGCGGGCTGGATCGCCCTGCACTCGGGCCTGGCCGGCGGCGCCAATGTCATCCTCATCCCGGAACAGCGCTTCGACCTCGACCAGGTGTGCGCCTGGGTGGAGAGCCGCTTCAAGATCCGTTACGCGCCGATCGTGGTGGTCGCCGAGGGGGCGATGCCCAAGGACGGCGACATGGTGCTCAAGGACGGCACGCTCGACTCCTTCGGCCACGTCAGGCTCTCCGGGATCGGCGAGTGGCTGGCCAACCAGATCGAGAAGCGCACCGGCAAGGAGGCCAGGACCACCGTCCTCGGCCACGTCCAGCGCGGCGGCACCCCCAGCGCCTTCGACCGCTGGCTGGCCACCCGCTTCGGTCTGCACGCCATCGAGGCGGTGCGCGACGGGGACTTCGGGAAGATGGTCTCGCTGCGCGGCACCGACGTCGTCAGGGTGCCGATCGCCGACGCCACGGCCCGGATCAAGACCGTCGATCCCCGGCTCTACGAGGAGGTCGGCGTCTTCTTCGGATAGCGGCCGGGACAACGCTCGGAACACCCGCTCGCACCACCGGGAATTCCTTTGCCCGTCGCTTGCCCGACACCGCTTGTCACCAGCGATCTCCGCGTCCTATCCTCCCGTCACCCGGCGTAGACAGTGTCTGGTCCGGCCGCTTCGTTTCCCCCCATTGAGCACATGAGGAGCGCCCGGTATGACGGGTGTGGCGAGCGGGCAGCAGGTGCCCGTACTGGCGGTCGCAGGTGGCACCGCATCCGGCAAGTCGACCCTTGCCGAAGAGCTGGTGCGGCACGACCCCGAGACCGTCGGTCTCATCCATCTCGACGACTTCTACGTCCCCGCGCACGACCCCGTGCGCGGGGTACGTACCCGCAGCGCGTCCGGCGCCGACACCCTCGACTGGAACCATCCGGGCTCCATCGACGAGGGGGCCGCCGTCGCGGCCGTCGACGCCCTCACCACCGGCGGGCTCTGCCGTCTCGTGGTCGTCGAGGGCCTGTTCGCCCTCACGCTCCCGGCCGTCGTCGCCCGCGCGACCTGGCGGGTGTACGTCGACACCCCCGACGACATCCGGCTCGCCCGCAAGATCCTCCGCAAGATCGACGTCCTCGGCCAGGACCCCGGCCTGTCGCTGCGCAACTACCTGCTCAGCGGGCGGGAGCGCCACGCGGAATACGTGGCGCCCTCCCGCGCCCGCGCCGACCTGGTCCTGGACGGTACGGCCTCGGCTGAGGTGATGCTCTCGGCGGTGCACATGCTGATGGCCGGCGCCCGGGCCCAGCCGCTCGCGGTCTGACCGTCAGCCTACCGTCACGACCGTCAGCCCACCGTCACGGTGGACAGCAGCTCCGCCACGAGCGCCGGCCCGTTCAGGGTCAGCACCGACTCGGGGTGGAACTGGACGCCCGCGAAGCCGGGGCCGCGCATCGCGTGGACGTCGCCCGTGTACGGGTCCCGGCTCAGGGTCACCTGGTGCATGGCCAGCTCCTCCACGGCGTGGGCGTCCGCCCGCGCCGTGAACGTGTTGTAGAAACCGACCGTCTCCGGCCGCCCGAAGAAGTCGACGCGCTCCTGGGCGCCCTGCGCGGGACGCGCCTTGCGGACGATGTCGAGACCCAGCTCGGCGGCGAGCAGTTCATGGCCGAGGCAGACGCCGAGGATGCCGTGCCGGTGCCCGGCGACGAGCTCGGCGGCCAGCCCCCGCAGCAGCCGCATCTTGGGATCGGCGGTGTCCGACGGGTCGCCGGGCCCGGGCCCGAGCACGACAGGACCCTCGTGCCCGAGGGCCGCCTCCCGCAGTCCGGGCTCGTCGAAGCGCCGTACGGTCACCGCGAGCCCGGCCGAGCGCAGCACATGCGCGAGCATCGCCGTGAAGGTGTCCTCGCCGTCGACCACCAGGGCGTGCGCGGTGGGCGCCGCGTCCGGCCGCGGGGACTGCATCCGCAGCCAGAACGGCGCCAGGTGCGCCCGCCGGGCGTCCAGCGCGGCCCGCACCCTGATGTCGTCGGCCAGCCTCGGCCGCGCCCCGCCGCCGGCACGGGCCGGGGCCGGCCGCACACCGAGCGCGGTGAGCACCCCGGCCGCCTTGGCGTGCGTCTCGGCGACCTCGGCGTCCGGCCGGGAGTGCCGTACGAGCGTCGCGCCGACCGGCACCTTCAGCTCACCGGCCGGGGAGATCTCCGCGGTACGGATCAGGATCGGCGAGTCCAGCGTCTGCGCGCCGCCCGCGTCCCGGCCGATCAGCGCCAGCGCGCCCGCGTAGTAGCCCCGCCCGCCGGGCTCGTAGCGCTCGATGACCCGGCAGGCGTTCTGCACCGGCGAACCGGTGACGGTCGCGGCGAACATCGTCTCGCGCAGCACGTCCCGCACGTCCATCGAGGAGCGCCCGCGCAACTCGTACTCGGTGTGCGCGAGATGCGCCATCTCCTTCAGCCGCGGGCCGACCACCACACCGCCGAGGTCACCGACGGTGCACATCATCTTCAGCTCCTCGTCCACCACCATCGTCAGCTCCTCGACCTCCTTCGGGTCGTGCAGGAACGCCAACAGGCCCTCGGCGGACGGCCCTTCGGCCGGATAGCGATAGGTGCCGCTGATCGGGTTCATCACCACCGTGCCCCCTGACATCCGCACATGCACCTCCGGGCTCGCGCCGACCAGGGTGCGCTCCGGGGTGTGCACCACATACGTCCAGTAGGCGCCGCGCTCGCCGCGCAGCAGCCGGGCGAACAGCGCCAGCGCCGTCTGCGGCCCGTGGCCGGGTACGGTGCCGCGGAAGGTCCGGCGGATCACGAAGTTGGCGCCCTCGCCGCGCCCGATCTCGTCCTCGATGACCCGCTCGACGATCCCCGCGTAGGTGTCGTCGTCGATGTCGAAGGCGCCGCCCTCGACCCGTACCTCCCGCTCCGGGAGCGCGGCCAGCAGCTCGGCGAGCGGCAGTTCGTACGACTCCTCGGGCCGCAGCACGGTCAGCGGGGTGCCGTCGTCGCGGACGTCGAAGCCGCGCTCGCGGATCTGCCGGTACGGGACGAGGGCGAGCGCGTCGGTGACCGCGGCGCTGCCGGCGGGCGGGCCCGCCGGCAGCGGGATGTCGGCGAGGAGTTCGACGCCGCCGACCGGACCGAGCAGCACCTCCACCACGTCCTCGGGACGGCCGGGCGTACGGCGGTGCAGCAGGGCGAACGGCGGGCAGCCGGGGGAGGCCAGTCGCTCGATCAGCGACTGGGGGCTGGGCGGGGTGACGTGCACGGCGGTTCCTTCCGGGCGGTGGAGCGGGGAAGGGGCGGCCGGCCCGGCGGGAGAACGCCGAAGGCCGCCCCTGGGGGCGGCCTTCGCGAAGTGTCGTGCGCGCGATCAGTGGGCCGCCGGAGGAGCGGTCCACCACCAGTTCTGGTTCAGCGACTGGTACATCGTCGGCGCGGTCATGCCGCCGACCCTATCGCACGACGGGTGGTCAGAACAGCAGGTTGTACGCGTTCCAGCCGGGGCCGATCTTCACCTTGGCGGCGAACGGACCGCCGGTCGCGGTGCCCCGGCCCTGGTAGTAGTACAGGTTGCCGGACGCGTCGCGGGCCACCACATCGCCCTTGCCGTCGTTGTTGAGGTCGCTGACCCCGACGATGGTGTTGTACGCGTTCCAGCCCGGGCCGATCTGCACCCGCTTGGCGTACGGGCTGGTGGCGCTGCCGGTGCCCGTGTACAGCCACAGCATGCCGGACGGTTCGCGGGCGATCAGGTCGGGCTTGCCGTCGCCGGTGATGTCGCCCGTGCTGATCAGCAGGTTGAACATGTTCCAGCCGGGGCCGATCTTCACCTTGGTGGCGAACGGCGCCGCCGGGTTCCCGGTGCCCTTGTAGAACCACAGGTTGCCGGAGCTGTCGCGGCCGATCAGATCGGCCTTGCCGTCCCCGTCGATGTCCCGGGCGCCGAGGATGATGTTGTAGACGTTCCAGCCGGGGCCGGTCTTCAGCCGCGTCTTGAACGGCCCGGACGGCTTGCCGCTGCCCTGGTAGTACCAGAGGTTGCCGGAGGTGTCGCGGGCCACCACGTCACCGGTGCCGTCCGCGCGCAGCGCGGTCATCGCGGTGATGGTGTTGTAGACGTTCCAGCCGGGGCCGACCTTGAACTTGCTGTAGAACGGGCCGGCCGCGCCGCCCGTGCCCTGGTACTGCCACAGGTTGCCGGAGCTGTCGCGGGCCAGCAGGTTGTAGCGGTTGGTGCCAGGGTCGGGCGCGGTGGTGGTGTGCAGCTGGACGTCGCTCGCCTTCACCCAGGCGATCCGGTGGTTGTAGCGGATCGGGTAGAAGACGTTCGAGGTGCCCGTGACCAGGGTGCGGTCACCGGGCGCGGTGCCGGCGAAGGTGCCCGCGTACCAGTAGTCGCCGGCCTTCTCCGGACCCGCCTGCGCGTACGCCTGGCCGGACGCCACGCTGTACTTGGTCAGCGACGCGTTGTTCTGCGACTGCACCGGCACGTTCGCCGGGTACGCGGCGTCCTCCGGATACGCCCGGCCGTAGACCGGGATCGAGGCGGCACCGGACTTCGGCGTGATCACACTGGTCGCCGGCAGCACCGAGGTGTACTGCCCGCCCGGGTTGTGGAACCACAGCTTCTTGCCGCCGTACCAGATCGCCGTCCAGTCCGTCTGCACCTGCGCGACGACGTACGCGCCGCCCGCCGGGACCTTGTTCGACCAGTTGGAGCCCTCGGTCGCCAGCACGCCGGTGCCGATGTACGGGTCGGTCGGCTGGCTCGCCGTGGTGGACGGGGAGTTGTACAGGTAGACGAAGTTCGCGGGCTGCGCCGCGACGGCCTTGCCGCCGCTGGTCAGCTTCGGCTCGTTCGCGGTGCTGTACGGCGGGACGATCCGCACCAGCTGGCCGGTCTTCACCGGGCCGCCCGCGCCGCCGGCGCCGTCCGGCTTGCCGAGCAGCGACATGTAGTGGTTCCAGTCCCAGAAGGGTCCCGGGTCCCAGTGCTGCGAGCTGACGTTGCTGTCCAGCACGCCCGGCACCTCGTCGTGGCCGATGATGTGCTCACGGTCCAGCGGGATGTCGAACTTCGCGGCCAGGTACTTCACCAGCGTCGCCGAGGACTGGTACTCCTGCTCGGAGACCCACTGGCCGTTCTTGATCGCGTAGCCCTCGTGCTCGATGCCGACCGAGTGCATGTTCACGGTCTTGTTGGCCGCGTGCCACGCCTCGTCCTTGGTCTGCACGGCCTGCGCGACCTGGCCCTGGCCGCCGACCACGTAGTGGGCGCTGGCGTACCGGGACACGTCCTTGAAGCTCGACAGGGTGCCCGCGAAGGTGCCCTCGGCGTCGTGGATGACGATGTAGCGGATTTCCTCGCCGTTGGCCGGGCGGTTCGACACGTTGTAGTTGCCGAAGTCGTCCGCGGCGGAACCGGCTTTGGCGTACCCGGCCGGGTCGAAGGTGCAGTGCAGCGCGGCGGGGCACTCCGGCGTCGGGGTGGCCGCGGTGCTCGCGTAAGCGGCCGTCACCGGCACCTTGGCGGGCTTGACGATCCGCACCGCCGGGTCGGCGGGCAGCGACAGCGTCTGGCCGTCGGCGGTGACCCGGGAGACGCCGGACCTCACCGAGCCGAGCACCCGCTCCGCGAAGAGCTGCGCGCCCTGGGTGTCGGTGGCCTGGCTGTAGCGGGCGATGCCCGCGTACCACTGGCCCGGGTCGGCCGGCAGCGAGCCGGTCGCCTCCTTCTCGTAATGCGCCAGCAGCGCGGCGCCCGCCCGGACGCTCTGCCGCCGGTCGGTCCTGACGTCCTCGGTGGAGGTGCCGGTGAGCTTGGCCGCCGCGTCCAGGGTGTGCAGCCGCGGGTCGTCGGTGTCGACCGCGGCCGGGTCCTTGGCCTTCAGCGCGCGGTTGGCGTTGAAGTGCTTGGTCACCGCCGGGTCGCCGCTGAGGTTCACCTCGGCGAGCCGGTCCGCCGTCGTCGGCGTCTCCAGGTCCGCCGGCTCGACCTGGGTCAGCCCCATGACGTTGTAGCCGCCGGTGGTGCTGGGCGCGCCGTCGTGCGCCTCCCACAGCGTCTGCTGGTACGAGACGGCCATCAGCACGCTCTGCGGGACCTTGAACTCCTCGGCCGCGGCGGCGAAGTCGCTCTGCAGCGCGGTGCTGGAGGTGGTCGCCTTCGCGTCCGTCGCGTCCCCGGACGACGGTGACGCGAGGGCGATGGTGCCGTAGGTGGCGACGGAGGCCAGCACGACGCCGGCCGCTCCGTAGGCGATGAGTGATTTCTTCCGGCGGTGTCTACGTGTCAACGCGCAGCCCTCGGTGATTTCGGCACGCGAGCGCGCGCCCTCCCCTTGGCGTGGGCCGATCGGCCCGCGCCCCATGTGAAAACGGACCGACGGTAGCAGCACATGGTTGTACGTGAGGCGCACGGGGTGGGCGTGGCGTGGCGGACGTTTTCCTTCCGGTTCCGTCTCACTTCATGAGCGCGGCGAAAAGCACGGTGCGCGACCCCGTAATGTGGGGCGCGTGACCGTGAACGCAGATATCCACGCCGGTGACAACACCTGGCATTCTCTTCCCGCGGCGCAGCAGCCCGAGTGGCCGGACTCCGAGGCTCTGCGCGATGTGATCGCCGACCTCGCCTCCTATCCGCCGCTCGTCTTCGCGGGGGAGTGCGACCAACTGCGCTCCCGGCTGGCCGCTGTGGCCAAGGGTGAGGCGTTCCTGCTCCAGGGCGGCGACTGCGCCGAGGCGTTCGACGCCGTCGGCGCCGACCAGATCCGCAACAAGCTGAAGACGCTGCTCCAGATGGGAGCGGTGCTCACGTACGCGGCCTCGGTGCCGGTGGTCAAGGTCGGCCGGATCGCCGGTCAGTACAGCAAGCCGCGCTCCAAGCCGACCGAGACCCGCGACGGGGTGACGCTGCCGACCTACCGCGGCGACTCGGTCAACGGCTTCGACTTCACCCCCGAGGCCCGGATCCCCGACCCGGAGCGGCTCAAGCGGATGTACCACGCGTCCGCCTCCACCCTGAACCTGGTGCGCGCCTTCACCACCGGCGGTTACGCCGACCTGCGCCAGGTGCACGCCTGGAACCAGGACTTCGTGAAGTCCTCGCCGTCCGGGCAGCGGTACGAGGCGCTGGCCCGCGAGATCGACAACGCGCTGAACTTCATGGCGGCCTGCGGCACCGACCCGGCCGAATTCCGCACCGTCGAGTTCTACGCCTCGCACGAGGCGCTGCTGCTCGACTACGAGACGGCGCTGACCCGTACCGACTCGCGGACCGGGCAGCTGTACGACGTGTCGGGACACATGGTGTGGATCGGCGAGCGGACCCGGCAGCTGGACGGGGCGCACATCGAGTTCGCCTCCCGGATCCGCAACCCGATCGGTGTGAAGCTCGGCCCCGGCACCTCGCCGGAGGAGGCGCTCTCCTACATCGAGCGGCTCGATCCGGACCGCGAGCCCGGCCGGCTCACCTTCATCGTGCGGATGGGCGCGGACAAGGTCCGGGACAAGCTGCCGACGCTGGTGGAGAAGGTCACCGCCTCGGGCGCGCAGGTCGCCTGGGTCTCCGACCCGATGCACGGCAACACCTTCGAGGCGGCCTCCGGGCACAAGACCCGGCGCTTCGACGACGTGCTCGACGAGGTCAAGGGCTTCTTCGAGGTGCACCACGCGCTGGGTACGCACCCGGGCGGCATCCATGTCGAGCTGACCGGTGACGACGTCACCGAGTGCGTCGGCGGCGGCGACGAGATCTTCGTGGACGACCTGCACCAGCGCTACGAGACGGCCTGCGACCCGCGGCTCAACCGCAGCCAGTCGCTCGACCTGGCCTTCCTGGTGGCCGAGATGTACCGCGGGCAGTAGCCGCGGACCCCTGCGGGGGGACGGAACGCGAGAGGGGCGCGGATCACATCGATCCGCGCCCCTCGGCGCTTTTCCCGGCCGCGGTCGCCGGGTAAGGTAAGGATAACCTCAGCTCCTGAGCCCCCCGGATCGGCGGTGACCCGCGTGTACGTCTGCTCCTGCTTCGGCATCACCGAACAGCAGGTCAAGCAGCACGCCGTCGACGGCCGCTGCACCCCGCGCCAGATCGCCTCCGCCTGCAAGGCGGGCACCGACTGCGGTTCCTGCGTCAAGCGCATCCAGGGCCTGCTCGGCCGCGGCGCCGCCCCCGCCCGCACCGCCCCGGCCGCCGCGCAGCGCCTTGCGGCGATGCCGGCGGCCGTCGCGGAGCCGGAGCGGGTGGTGGCCGAGACCGGGATCGCCGCCGAGGCCGAAGCGGCCTGAGTCTTGGGGGAAGCCGGGGTCAGGACTCCGGCTGCTCGATGAGCTGGGCGATGTACAGCGGCTCACCGAGCTTCTCGATCAGCTCCAGCTGCGTGTCCAGGTAGTCGATGTGGTGCTCCTCGTCCGCGAGGATCGACTCGAAGATGTTCTTCGACGTGGCGTCGCCCTTGGCGCGCATGACCTCGATGCCGCGCCGCAGGCGGTCGATCGCCTCGACCTCGACCTGCCGGTCCGCCTGGAACATCTCGGTGACCGTCTGGCCCACCCGGACGTGGAAGAGCCGCTGGTAGTTCGGCAGCCCGTCCAGGAAGAGGATCCGGTCGGTCAGGATCTCCGCGTGCTTCATCTCGTCGAACGACTCCGACCGGGTGTACTTCGCGAGCTTCACCCAGCCGAAGTTCTCCTGCATCTTCGCGTGCAGGAAGTACTGGTTGATCGCGGTCAGCTCGGCGGTCAGCTGTTCGTTGAGGAACTCGATGACCTCGGGGTCGCCCTGCATGGCAACGCCGCCCTTCCATTCGTTCGACAGGTTCGGCGCATCTTTGCACTGGTCGTACGGTTCGTTCCAGTAAGCGAAGGCTTACGTAAGGTCCGGCATGTCCGGAATGGACCCACCCGGTCAGAAGCATCACGTCCGGTCTGTCACCATGGAGACATGGGCCGGTCCGAACGTCATGCGGGGGAGCTTCCTCCCGGGCAGCGGATCCAGCGCGGCTGGCCGGTCACCCATTACGGTCCTGTGCCGCGGTTCAAGGCCGACCGCTGGGAGTTCCGGGTCTTCGGCGCGACCGCGGACGGCGACAAGACCTGCTGGAACCACGCGGAGTTCGCGGCGCTGCCGTATGCCACGGTCATCGCCGACTTCCACTGCGTCACGAAGTTCTCGATGCTCGGCATCGAATGGGGCGGGGTTTCCACCGACACCGTGGTGAAGCTGGCGCCGCCAGCCGACGATGTCACCCACGTGATGGTGTGGGCCGAATACGGCTACAGCTCGAATATCCGGATCGAGGACTTCCTCGACGACAAGTCGATATTCGCCACGCATAAGGGCGGCGAACCCCTGACCGCGGAACACGGCTTTCCGGTCCGCCTCGTCGTCCCGGGCCTCTACGCGTGGAAGGGCCCGAAATGGGTCCGCGGTGTGGAGTACATGACGGCGGACCGCCGCGGCTTCTGGGAGGAACGCGGTTACCACAATCTCGGCGACCCCTGGACCGAGCAGCGCTATTCGTACCAGGAGGGGCCGGGCGACGGCCCGGAACTGTAGCGCCGGGCCGCCCTGCCGTCCGGGGGCCTCAGTGGTGGTACTGGTGTACCACCGCGTGCCCCTTGCCCCGTCCGATCAGCCACTTGTTCACCGGGGTGGTGACCGCGAAGGCCACCACGAAGGACAGTGCCAGGCTCACCCAGAACAGCGCGTCGCCGAGGGTGGCGTCCATGGCGCCGGGGAAGACCAGGATCGTGCCGTTGTCGGCCAGCTCCATGAAGACGATGGAGACGGTGTCGGCGGCGAGCGCCACCTTCAGCGCCGCCCGCAGGTCAAGGCCGGCCCGCAGCACACCGCGCATGGTGAGCGAGTAGCCGAAGACGAAGGCCAGCGCGATCGCCAGCAGCATCGTCGGCACATTGCCCCAGCCCAGTGCCGTACCGATCAGCATGCCGAGGATCTCGCCGATGGCGCAGCCGGTGAGGCAGTGCAGCGTGGCCTGGGCGGCCATCGCCCAACTCGACCCGGCGCCGTGACCGTGTTCGTGCCTGTGGCCGTGTTCGTGTGCGGTGTCCGCCGTGTGCGCGGTGTGTGCCGCGTGCTCGTACGACATCGGATGTCCCCGTCCTCCGGTAGTGCGTGCGGTGCCTTGCACCCGCCACAACCACATACCCCCAGGGGGTATTCCTATCGGCGGAGTTCCTTCAGCAGTTTCACGTCCGCGGCGTGGCCCTCGGGCCCGCCCGGTGTCTCGATGACCAGCGGGACACCCTCGGTCGCCGGGTGCCGCAGCAGCTCACGGAAGGGCTCGGCGCCCAGGTGGCCCGCGTCGATGTTGGCGTGCCGGTCCTTGCGCGCCCCGCACACGTCCTTGCTGCCGTTGGCGTGCACCAGCCGCAGCCGGCCGGGCCCGGCCGTCGCCGTCAGCTCGTCCAGCATCGCCGCCATCCCGCCGGGCGCGGCCATGTCGTGCCCGGCCGCGAAGGCGTGGCAGGTGTCGAGGCAGACCCCGAGACGCGGGTGCCGGTCGAGCGCGTCCATGTACGGGCCGAGGTCCGCGACCAGCGAACAGAGCGAGGAGCCCTGGCCCGCCGTCGGCTCCAGCAGCAGCCACGGGTCGTCGTCGTGCGTCAGCTCGTCCAGCAGCGGCCGCAGCCGCTCCCGTACCTGCGCCAGCGCCGTCTCCCGGCTCCGGCCACCGGTCGCGGAACCGGTGTGCACCACCACGCCCAGCGCGCCGATCGCCCGCGCCCGGCGCAGCGAGTGCCGCAGCGACTCCACCGAGCGGTCCACCGTCGCCTCGGTGTGCGAGCCGAAGTTGATCAGATACGGCGCGTGGACGTACGCGGGCAGGTCCAGCTCCGCGCACCGGGCGCGGAATTCCTCGTCCTGCGCCGGACTGCCGGGCGGGGTCGCCCAGCCGCGCGGATTGGCCGCGAAGACCTGCACGGTCTCCGCGCCGATCCGCTCCGCGTACCCCAGACCCACGGTCGCGAGGCCGCCCGCCACCGGGACGTGGCTGCCCACCGGATTGCGCCGCCGCACCGCGGTCAGCGCACCCAGATGGTGATCGTGGCGCCCTTGGGGGCCTGGCCGCCGCCGTCCGGGGACTGGCTGAAGACGGTGTCGCCGAAGAACACGCTGATCACCCGGACGTCGAAGCCCGCGTCCTGGAGGATCTGCTTGGCCTCGTCCTTCTTCTTGCCCGTCACCTTCGGCACGTCGAACTGCTGCTGCCCCTTGGACACGGTGATCGTCACCGTGTCACCGGTGCCGACCTGCGTGCCGACCTCCGGCGAGACCGTGGCGACGGAGTCCTTGTCCGCGACGTCGGAGAAGACCTTCTCCGGTGCGAGCACGACCTTCAGGCCCGCGTCCTGCAACTCCTGCTGCGCGTCGGTCACCGAGTCGCCGACCACATCGGGCACGTCCACCGGGGCGCCGCGCGAGACGGTGATCGCCACCGGGGTGTCCGGCGACCGCCGGATGCCGCCCGCCGGGTCGGTGGAGACCACCTGACCGCGCGGCACGTCCTCGCTGAAGTCCTGCTTCACCGTGCCGGGCGTCAGCCCCGCGTCCTTCAGCTCCTTGCGCGCCACCGCCAGCGCCCGGCCGCGCACATCGGGCACCCGCACCTGCTGCGGGCCCTTGGACACCGTCAGCGTCACCGTGCCGTTGCTGCGGATCCGCTTGCCGGGACCGGGATCGGTGGAGATCACCTCGCCGCGCGGCACCGTGATCGAGAAGTCCTGCGTCACCTTCGCGCGCAGCCCGGCCGCGTCGAGCTTCTTCTCCGCCTGCGCCTGCGGCAGCGCCAGCACCGCGGGCACCTTCGTGAACTGCCCGTCGACGATGTACCAGGCGCCCGCGCCGACCCCCAGCACCACGAGCAGCACCAGCAGGACGGCCAGCGGGCCGCGCCTGCCGCGGGCCTTCCCGCGGGGCGCGCCGGGCGGCACACCAGGGGGTTCGTCCGGCGGCGGGGGCGGCAGCAGCAGCCGGCTCGTACGGTTCAGGCCGCCGTCCGGCGGCTGCGGGGGCGGTGAGGTCCGTGCGGGCGCCGCGGGCGGCGGCTCGGACGCGAAGGCCGTCGCCGGGCGGCTCACCACGCTCGTCGGGTCCTCGGAACCCGCGCCGCTCATCTCGCCGATGGTGTCCGCGGGCCCCGGCTCGTTGTCCAACTGCGCCCGGCTCAGCGACGCGCGCACCTCGCGGACCTCCGCGAGCAGGTCCACGGCGTCCGCGGGCCGGCCCTGCGGGTCGCGGCACGTCGCCCGCGCGACCAGCGCGTCCAGGCCCGCCGCGATCCCCGGCACCGCGGCGGACGGCGCGGGCACGTCCTCGTTCAGGTGCTGGAACATCACCTGCGCAGGCGTCGTCCCGTCGTACGGCTTCCGCCCGGTGAGCATCTCGTACAGCACGACACCGCAGGCGTACACGTCCGTGCGCTGGTCGACCGCGCCGTGCCCGATCTGTTCCGGCGCCAGATAGGACACGGTGCCCAGCAGTGATCCGGTGGACGCGCTGGTCTGCGTGTCCACCGCCCTGACCAGGCCGAAGTCGGCGACCTTCACCCGGCCGTCGTCGCCGATCAGCACATTCTCGGGCTTCATGTCGCGGTGGATCAGCCCGGCGCGGTGGGCCGCGCCCAGCGCCGCGAGCACCGGCTCCACGATGTCCAGTGCCGCCCGCGGCTGGAGCGCGCCGCGCTCGCGCAGCACGTCGCGCAGCGTGCAGCCCGCCACGTACTCCATCGCCAGATACACGTACGTGCCGTCGGCGCCCTGGTCGAACATCCCGACGACATTCGGGTGCGCCAGCTTGGCCACGGCTTTGGCCTCACGGATGAAGCGCTCGACGAAGCCGGTGTCGGTCGCCAGCGCCGGGTGCATCACCTTCAGGGCGAGCACCCGGTCCAGGCGGGTGTCCATGGCCCGGTACACCGTGGCCATGCCCCCCACCGCGATGCGCGCCTCGACCCGATAACGGCGGTCGAGCGTCTGCCCGACGAGCGGGTCCTGCACGGTCGTGTCCACGATCGCCGATTCTACGAGGCCGTAATGCCCCGATCGGCGGTACGCGCCCGCTCTGTACCGTACCCGTGGCCTTCGCAACATTTCCGTTACCCGCACGCAGCGGAGGAGGGTGCCCCGTTAGGGGCGCGGGGAACTGCGCGGCCAGCCGTAGCGCGCCTTCAGGCGAAAGACCGCCCCCAGCGGGGCAGACGCTGTTGTTTTGCGACCACCGGGCCGGTGGGGGCTGAGCGCGCAGTTCCCCGCGCCCCTAAAAACATGACTCCCGCACTCCGCAGGAGACCTCACGCACCCCCCGACAGGGGGTCAGGCCCCCGCGGCGTGCGGGTCAGAAGGCCGGGTGTTCCGGGTCCAGGTTCGGCAAGCCCTCCGCAGGAGAGGAGGCGAGGGCGAAGTGGCGGCGGGGGATGCGGCCCGCGAGGGCCGCGAGACGGCCCGCGGCCACGGCGTGCCGCATCGCCGAGGCCATGACCGCGGGCCGCTGCGCCCGCGTCACGGCCGAGGCGAGCATGACCGCGTCGCACCCCAACTCCATGGCGAGAGCGGCGTCGGACGCCGTACCGGCCCCCGCGTCGAGGACGACCGGGACGCCGGCCCGCTCCACGATGAGCTGAAAATTGTGCGGGTTGCGAATCCCGAGCCCCGACCCGATCGGCGCCCCGAGCGGCATGATCGCCGCGCACCCCACATCCTCCAGCTTGCGCGCGAGCACCGGATCGTCGTTGGTGTACGGCAGCACGGTGAAGCCGTCGTCCACCAGCGTCTCGGCCGCTTCGAGCAGTTCGACCGGATCGGGCAGCAACGTCCGCTCGTCCGCGATGACTTCCAGCTTCACCCAGTCGGTGCCCAGCGCCTCCCGCGCCAGCCGCGCGGTGAGCACGGCCTCGCCGGCCGTGAAGCACCCCGCGGTGTTGGGCAGCACCCGGATCCCGTGCCGGCGCAGCACCGACAGCACGGACCCCTTGGTGGTGGGGTCGAGCCGCCGCATCGCGACCGTCGTCAGCTCCGTACCGGAGGCGAGCAGCGCCTGCTCCAGCACCTCCAGGCTCGGCGCCCCGCCGGTCCCCATGATCAGCCGCGACGAGAAGACCGTGTCCCCGATCCGCAGCGGATCGTCCACCCCGACCGTGTCCGCGGTGGGCGTCATCGCTCAGCCCCCCTGCACGGCGGTCAGGATCTCCACCCGGTCGCCGTCGGACAGCGGCGTCGCCGCCCAGCGCGTTCGGGGGACGACCGTCTCGTTGAGCGCGGCGGCGACGCCGGAGGTGGCGCGGGTGTGGCCCGCGACCAGGGCGTCGAGGGCGAGCGGCGCCGACACCGCGCGCTCCTCGCCGTTGACCTTGACGGTGATGGTCGTGCCGGTCATACGGTCTGCTCCTCGCGCACCGGGGACGAAGCGGTGAACCGGGAGGCGGCGAACGGCCGCGCATACCCCGGCAGTTCACCGGTGACCAGCAGCTCCGCCATGATCTCGCCGGTCACCGGGGTGAGCAGCACGCCGTTGCGGTGGTGCCCGGTGGCCAGCAGCAGGCCGTCCAGCGCGGTGCGTCCGAGCAGCGGCGCGTTGTCGGGGGAGCCGGGCCGCAGCCCGGCCAGCGTCTCGGTGAGCGGCAGTTCCGTGATGCCGGGCACCAACTCGTGCGCGTCGCGCAGCAGTTCGTAGACGCCGCCGGCGGTCACCGTGGTGTCCCAGCCGCACTCCTCGCTGGTCGCGCCGAGCACCAGCTCCCCGTTCTCGCGCGGCACGAGATAGACATGGCTGCCGCGGACGACGGCCCGGACCGTACGGGACAGGAAGGGCGCGTGCCCGGGCGGGACGCGCAGCCGCAGGATCTGCCCCTTCACCGGGCGGACCGGCGGCAGCGCGGACTCAGGGACGCCTTCGATCCGGCCGCTGCTGCTGCCCGCCGCCAGGACGGTGCGGCCCGCGGCCAGGGCGGTGCCGTCGGCCAGCACGGCGCCCGTGGCCCGGCCGTGCGCGACCGTCACCCGCGCCACCGCCGAGCGGTGCACGCGCACCCCGGCCAGCTCCGCCGCCCGCAGCAGCGCCGTCGCCAGCCGCCGCGGGTCGACCTGGTGGTCGCCGTCCACCCGCAGCCCGCCGCGTACGCCCGGCGCGAGCATCGGCTCCAGACGGCGGCAGTCCCGGCCGCTCAGCCACTCCGACGGCAGGCCCAGCGAGGTCTGGAAGGCGTGCAGGTCGCGCAGGTGCGCCCGGTCGTCCGCGTCCAGGGCGACGGCGAGCGTGCCGCACGCGCGGAAACCGACGTCGAGGCCGGTGGCCGCGGTCACCTCGGCCGCGAAGTCCGGATAGCGCCGCGCCGACGCCAGATTCAGATCGAGCAACGTCTGCTCGCCGTACTGCAGTTCGGTCACCGCGGCCAGCATCCCGGCCGCCACCCGCGCGGCCCCGCCGCCCGGTTCCGGATCGGCCACGGCCACCCGCAGCCCGCGCTGCGCGGCCCGCCACGCCGTCACAAGACCGATGACACCGCCGCCCACGACGAGCACGTCGTACGTCCCGCCCCGCGCGGACGCAGACGCGGACGCGGACACAGCCCCGGACATGGACATGGACACAGATACGGAATCCCCGGGACACCCCATCGAATACCGCCCTCCCTTCGCCGGCATGACCCGGATCAGGTTCGTACGGTCGGCGGCCGGTCAGCCGCCCTCTCAGCCCGGTGCGTCCGGGCTCCCGCGTGTTCTCTGGCGGGACCACCCTAACCCCGCCGCCCGGCGGCGGGTACCGCGACCGGCGGGCCGGTGGGGCCCGGCGGCGGCTACCGGATAACGTGCGTCGGATGAGCGACGTCGTGATTGTCGGGGCCGGGATGGCCGGGGTGCAGACGGCGGTCTGCCTGCGCGAGCAGGGCTGGCGGGACGGCATCGTGCTGGTCGGGGACGAACCGCATCCGCCGTACGACCGGCCGCCGTTGTCGAAGGCGGTGCTGCTGGGCCCGGCTGACGCGGAGCCCGATGTGCGCTTCGACGTGGACTTCGCCGCGCTGGACGTCCAACTCCTGCTCGGCGTACGGGCGCACGCGCTGCGCGGCGCGGACCACGAGGTCGTCACCGACCGGGGCGTGCTGCGCTACGACCGCCTCGTGCTGGCGACCGGCGCCTTCCCCGTACCGCTGCCCGGCACGGCCGGCCTGCCCGGAGTGCACCTGCTGCGCACCCTCGACGACGCGGCGGCGCTGCGCCCGGTGCTGGACGCCCGCGCGGACGTCGTGGTGGTCGGCGCGGGCTGGATCGGCGCCGAATTCGCCACCGCGGCCCGGCAGGCCGGCTGCGAGGTGACCGTGGTGGAGGCCGCGGACCGCCCGCTGGCCGGGGCGCTGCCCGCGACCATTACCGGCCATATGCGCGGCTGGTACGGCGAGGCCGGGGTGCGGCTGCTGACCGGTACCGCCGTCGCCGCGCTGGAACCGGGCGCCGCGGTGCTGGCCGACGGCACCAGGCTGCCGGCCGCGGCCGTCGTGGTCGGCATCGGCGCGCGGCCGGCGACCGGCTGGCTGGCCGGTTCCGGCGTGGACCTGGGCGCGGACGGCGCGGTGCTGGCCGACGACCGGCTGCGCACCACGGCCCCTGATGTGTACGCGGTCGGCGACTGCGCGTCCTTCCCCTCGGCGCGCTACGGCGAGCGGCTGCTGATCCACCACTGGGACAACGCGGTGCAGGGCCCGCGCACCGCCGCCGCGAACGTGATCGGCGGCGACGAGGCGTACGACCCGGTGCCGTACTTCTGGTCCGAGCAGTTCGGCCGTTTCGTGCAGTACGCGGGCCACCACACCGGCACCGACACGATGCTGCTGCGCGGCGACCCGGGCAGTGCCGCCTGGTCGGCGGTGTGGCTGCGCGACGGCGCCCTGACGGCGCTGCTGGCCGTGGACCGGCCGCGCGACCTGGCGCAGGCCCGCAAGCTGATCGCCCGCGCGGCGCCGCTCGACCCGGCGCTGACCGCCGACCCGGCGGTGCAGCTCAAGTCGGCGGTGCGCTGAGCCGGGGCGGTCGCCGGGTCGGGAGCCGGGAGCCGGTCGCCCGGAGTACCGGCGGTGGGCCGGATGCCGTGCGGCGAGCGGCGAGCGGTGACGCGGCGGTCGCGCGAACGGGCGCAGTGCCGCAGCGGTTGTCGGTGCCGGGTGGCACCCTTGTCCTGTGACTGTTTTCTCGTCGGTTGACGCACACATTGACGCTCTGGTCCCCGAGTGGCTCACGCTGCCCGAGGTCGCCGAGCGGCTCGGACTCGACATCACCCGGATCCGCCCGCTCATCAAGGAGGGCCAGCTCCTCGCGGTCCGCCGCGGTGAGAACAAGGCCCTGATGGTGCCCGCGGACTTCATCGGCGACGGCGCCATCACCAAGGGCCTGTCCGGCACCCTCACCGTGCTCAAGGACGACGGATTCTCCGACGAAGAGGCCCTGGAGTGGCTTTTCACGGAGGACCCGACCCTGCCGGGCACCCCCGCGCGGGCCCTGCGCGAGAATCGCGGGACCGAGGTGAAGCGCCGCGCCCAGGCGCTCGCCGTGTAGCCCGCTCACGCACCGCAGGGGGAGCCCGTATGACGACCACACCCGCCGCCGTCCCGGGCTCCGCCCGCGCCCGGCTCGCCGCCGCCCGCCTCTACCTGTGCACCGACGCCAGGGCCGGGCGCGGCGACCTGGCCGACTTCGCGGACGCGGCACTGGCCGGCGGGGTGGACGTCATCCAGCTCCGGGACAAGGGCATCGAGGCGGCGGAGGAGCTGGCGGCGCTCGCCGTGCTCGCGGCCGCCTGCCGCAGGCACGGCAAGCTGCTCGCGGTCAACGACCGGGCCGACGTGGCGCACGCCGCAGGCGCGGACGTCCTCCACCTCGGCCAGGACGACCTGCCGGTGACGGCCGCCCGCGCGATCCTCGGCGACGACGTGCTGATCGGCCGCTCCTGCCACGCCGAGTCGGAAGTGGCGGCGGCGGCCGGGCAGCCCGGCGTGGACTACTTCTGCACGGGACCGGTGTGGCCCACACCCACCAAACCGGGCCGCCCCGCGCCCGGCCTCGGCCTCGTGCGGTACGCGGCCGGGCTCGGCACCGACCGCCCCTGGTTCGCCATCGGCGGCATCGACCTGGACACCGTCCACGAGGTGGTGGCCGCGGGCGCCCGCCGAATCGTCGTCGTCCGCGCCATCACCGAGGCCGACGACCCGGCGGCGGCCGCCACGGCGCTGCGCGCCGCCCTCGGCTGACCGCGGAGCCGGGAACACGGTCCGCGACGGCGCCCGGTGTCCAAGGTGTGGACGGTCGATGGCCGGGATATGGACGTAGCCGGTCATATCGGCCCGTCCGGTTACGGACCGTCGCCGCACCGGGCTAGCCTGCACATATGGCCTTGGGGACACCTTCCACACGCACCGACCGGGCGATCACGATCCGTGAACTGCTCGCGCGCGGCGAACGCTCGTACTCGTTCGAATTCGCCGCGCCCCGGACGGACAAGGGCGAGCGGACCCTGTGGAACGCGATCCGCCGGATCGAGGCGGTCGGCCCGACCTTCGTCTCGGTGACCTACGGCGCCGGCGGCTCGTCCCGCGAGGGCACCGTCCGCGCCACCGACCGGATCGTCTCCGACACCACGCTCACCCCGTGCGCGCACCTGACCGCCGTCAACCACTCGGTCGCCGAACTGCGCAACATCATCGGGCAGTACGCCGACGCCGGTATCCGCAACATCCTCGCGGTGCGCGGCGACCCGCCCGGCGACCCGCTCGCCGAGTGGGTCCCGCACCCGCAGGGCCTGACCTACGCGGCCGAGCTGGTCGAACTGATCAAGGACTCCGGGGACTTCTGCGTCGGTGTGGCGGCCTTCACCGAGATGCACCCGCGCTCCACCGACCCCGCCGCCGACACGCGCCACTTCCTCGACAAGTGCCGTGCGGGCGCCGACTTCGCCATCACGCAGATGTTCTTCGACGCCGACGACTACCTGCGGCTGCGCGACCGGGTCGACGCGGCCGGGTGCAGCACCCCGATCATCCCCGAGATCATGCCGGTCACCAATGTCCGGCAGATCGAGCGCTTCTCGCAGCTCGGCAACGCGCCCTTCCCGCCCGACCTGGCCGAACGCATCCTGGCGGTGCAGGACGACCCGGCCGGGGTACGGGCGATCGGCATCGAGTTCGCCACCGAGATGTGCCGCCGGCTGATGGCCGAGGACATTCCGGGGCTGCACTTCATTACTCTTAACCACTCCACCGCATCGCTGGAGATCTACCAGAACCTCGGTCTGCACCAGCGGACGTGACGGCCTCGGTAGAGTCGGCTCCAGCCGGTTAAGGAAGTGGGCGCATGGGCTACTCGGTGCTGTACCTCGCGTTCGGCATCGTCGCGCTGTGGCTGCTCGGCGAGGTGCTGCTCCAGTACAAGGCGCGGCTGCGCTGGCGGCTGCTGGCCTTCGCCGGATTCCTCGGTGTGGTCGTCGGCGTCTACCAGCGCGATGTGATCATCATCGTCCTCGGCGCGCTCGCCTTCGGCACCGGCCAGTCCTTCGTGACGCTCTCCTACAAGCGCGGCTTCTCCACCGGCTGGGCGCTGGGCGGCCGGCCGGGCTCCAGCCGCCGCCGCAAGCGCGGCGGCGGGGTGTCCGAACCGGTGCTGGAGGTCAGCCCGGTCGAGGCGGAGTACGGCGCCGGGCAGGGCGCGGAATTCGCCGCCGGGCAGCCGGGCGGCCCGGTGGACGAACTCGACGCGGACGAGCCCGACGTGTTCGGCGCGCGGCCGCCGCTCGACCCCTCGACGCAGGTCTACCAAGCCGTCCCGATGCACGACGACAGCGGCGAATACCCGCTCTACGACGGCCAGTCCTCGTACACCCCCGACCCGTACACCAGCGGCGGCTACGAGGGCTACGGCGCCCAGGGCTACGCCGGCTGGGGCGGCGAACCCCAGCCCGCGGCCGCCTCCTACGGCAGTGACGGCTCCGGCGGCTTCGGCGGCGACGGCTACGACCGCACGGACCCGTCGGACCCCGGCGGCCAGTCCGGCTGGGGCGGCCACGAGTACGGCTACGACCCGGGCGCCTACCAGGAGCCCGCCGCCGCCTCCTACGGCTACGACACCCCGGCGGGCGGCACCGACGGCTACGGCTACGGATACCAGCAGCAGCCGGCCGGCAGCGACCCGTACGGCTACCCGTACCCGCAGCAGAACGAGCCGCAGGCGCAGCCGTACATCCCGCAGCAGCAGTACCAGTCGCCGTACGAGCAGCAGCAGGACCAGCAGCAGGAGCAGTACGCCGATCCGTACGACCCCTACCGCTACTGATCCCGCCGCCGTCCGTCTCCGCCGCCGGTCCTGCTACCGGGCGGCCGACCGCAGCAGGGACGGCAGCCGGGCCGCGACGGTACCCAGGCCCGCGGGGGTGCCCCAGGGCAGTGCGGGCGTCGCCTGCCGCGGCAGGGCGGCGGCCGCGTGCGGGAAGTCCCGCAGCAGCGTGGCCTCTTCGTAGCGGTGGCAGCCCTCGTGCCAGGTGAGGATGCCCGCCAGCCAGTCGCGCAGCTCCTGCGCATAGCCGAGCAGCGTCTCGCGGGCCGCCTCGTCGAGTGCGAACTCCTCGAAGAGCGTGGGCAGCTGGGTCTCGGTGATGTGCTGGAACTCCTGCATCCGCGCGGCCATCAGATCGCCGACGACATCCATCGCCTCCTGCGGCGTGCAGTCCAGGAAATTCCGCACGACCAGCACCGCGTTGTGGATCTCGCCCTCGAACTCGATCTCCTTGCGGTAGGAGAACACGTCGTTGAGCAGGCAGGCGTAGTCGGCGGCGGCCACCTCCATGGACTGCACCGGCCGGGAGCGGTAGACCGCGTCCGGCAGCGCGTTGCCGTGGCCGATCCGGGACAGGCTCATCGTCAGGTCCGAGCCGAAGGTCTGCCGGCGCATCTCGATGTAGTCGACCGGATCCGGCACCCGGTTCTGCTTCTGATTGGCCACCTCCCACAGCCAGCTCTCGCACATGTCCTCGACGGCGGTACGGAACCGGCGGCGCGCGTCGGGCGTCATCGGTCGCGCGGTGCGCCGCCACAGATCGGCCAGGCCCCGTTCCAGCGCGGTCACCGGCGCCGGCGCGGGCTCGCCGTCCAGCGGCATGAACAGCGTGAACCGGTCGGTGGCCGCCCGCGCCGCGGCGCCGCCGTCGGCGGACCTGCCGAAGACCAGCGGGTAGTAGTCGTCCCCGTAGGTGCCCCAGGTCAGCCAGTCGGTGGTGAGGTCCAACTGCTCGGGCGTGGCCGCCGGATGGATGCCGGCCGCGCACAGCGCGAAGTCGTAGTCGGCGAGCTTGCGCGCGTTCCACAGGCCGCCGGGGACCGGGAAGCCCGGTTCGGCGTCGAGCATGCCCATCGCGCGGCCCCACTCCATGTTGTGCCGCCGGGCGCCGTCCAGATGCGGGCTGAGCGTGGTCGCGAACGGCATCGTGATCTCCGCCCGCCGCACGTCCGCGCTCGGCCGGTACGGGACGTGGCCGAAGGAACGGGCGCGCTGCGGGAGTGTGGCGGCCAGCGACCCCAGGATGTGCGCGGCCGAGGTGCCCAGCCCCGTCGGGCCGCCGAAGGCGCCGTCGCCGAGGCCCGGGCGCACCCCGCGCGACCCGGCGTCCGCGCCGTTCATGTACCGGCTTGAGCGCAGGTGCCACTCATGGCCGCCGGACTGCCAGTCCTGCAAGCCCTTGACGTACGCGAAGACGCCGAGCCGTTCCTGCGGGGTCACCGCGAACCGCGCGAACAGCGGCTCGACTTCGGTCAGCGCGGTGTGCTCGAACTGGTGCAGCCGTGAGGTGAGCAGGTCGTTGACCCGGTCCGCGGCCTGCTGCGGGCCCAGGTGCAGGAAGCGCTCCAGCACCAGCACCGCGTTGGACAGTTCGCCCTCCTCCTCGATCTCGCGCTGGTACGAGAACAGGTCGTTGCGCAGGTGCACACTGTCGGCGAAGCAGTCGCGCAGCACCCGCATCGGGCGGCTCGCGGCGATCCTGGCCGGGACCTCGGCGCCCGCCGCGTGCTCGATCAGATTGGCCGACCAGGGCGCGCCGCCCACCTTGCGGCGCATCTCGATGTACTCGATCGGGTTGGACACCCGGCCCGCGTTGATGTTGGACAGCTCCCAGAGGGACTCCTCCAGCAGGTAGTACGTGCTCTCGTGGAAGCGCTCGCGGAAGTCCTGCGACATCGTCGGGACCGTGCGCGCCCACAGGTCGGCGAGCCCCGCCTCCACCTGATTGGTCGGCTCGGGCACCGGCTGCCCGGGGTCCACCGGCATGAAGGCGGGCAGCCGGTCCAGATACGCCTTCGCGCCCGGCATGTCCTGGCTGCGCTTGAAGATGTCGAGGAAGTGGTCGTCGAAGAAGAACACCCACACGTACCAGTCGGTGACCAGGTCGAGTTCGGGACCCGGGGCGTCGGGGTGGGTGTACGCGCACAGCAGCGCGTAGTCGTGGGCGTCGTAGTCCGACTCGTCCCAGATCCCGGAGCCCTCGATCATCCCCATCTCGCGGGCCCACGCCTTGGAATGCGCCCTCGCCCGTTCCAGGTGAGGGTTGAGCCGTGCCGGGTACGGCACGTAGAACTGCGGGAGTTCGAAGGGCTGCGGCATGCGTCGTACGGCCTTCCGCTCGGTGATCACCGGCCCTCGCTCATGGGCCGTCGTCCACGCTAGGCGGGGGCCGCGCGCCCGCGGCAGGCCGCACCGGGCTTTTCCGTCCGATCGGTTGAATCCGGGCACCGGCCCGCTTAACGATCTTCGCGGCGGTAACGGGGCGCCGGGGAACGGGGGTTCAGCGGCTGCCGCCCGGCCCGGACATCAACGGCTGCCGCCGGGCCCGCCCGCGATCAGATCGGCCACGATCGCCCCGGACATGCCCGCGTGCGCCAGCCCGCCGCCCGGGTGGGCCCAGCCGCCGACCCGGTACAGGCCCGGCAGCGCGGTGGTGTTGGGGGAGCGCAGCAGGGCGCCGTCCGCGCCCGCCAACGACGGCGCGGGGACCGAGCCGCCCGGCGCGCCGGTCTCCCGCTCGGTGTCCGCGGGGGTGCGCACGATCCGCCACAACTCCCGCTCCCACAGGGAAGGTACGGCCGCCTGGGCTGCGGTCACCGCCCGCTCGGCCACCGCGTCGGCGGCGCCCGGCGCCGTCCAGTCGAGGCCGCCGGCGCCCTGCGGCGGCACCGCCATCCGCACGGTGACCGCTTCGTGCTCCGCGTCCGGGCGCAGCGCCGGGTCGTCGGGCCGCAGCACCGTCACCTCGGGTACGGCGTCGGCCGGCCCTCCGGTGCCGAACGTCCAGGCCAGCGCGCGGTCCCGGTCCGCGGGGTGCACGACGGTGCGGTGCACGGCGTCGACAGGTCTGCCGCCGCGCAGCGCCAGATGGACGGTGAGGACACCCGGCGGGCGCGTCGGCCCCCAGGCCGGCCACTCGTCCCCCGGCAGCACCCCGTCCCGGTGCAGCGCGGGCAGCGGCGCGCCCGCCACCACGGCATCGGCCTCCGCCGTACTGCCGTCGGCCAGTTCGACCCCGGCGGCCCTGCCGTCCTTCTCCAGCACCCCGGTGACCTCGGCGCCGAACCGGAATTCGACCTTCCGTGCCAGGCAGCGCGCGTACACCGCGTCGGCCAGCGCCCGCAGCCCCCCGGCGACGTACCAGACCCCAAAGGTCTGCTCCACGTACGCCAGGACGGCCGCCGACGCGGGCGCGGTGCGCGGGTCCAGGCCGTACGCCAGCGGATAACTCTCCAGTAGAGCGGCGAGCCGCGGGTCGCGCAGCTCGCGCGCCCCGGCCTCGGCCAGCGACCGGGCCCTGGCCGTACGGCGCAGCAGCCCGCGCCGCCCGACGGCCGGATACGGGTCCTCGCGCAGCCGGGCCGTGGCCGCCGACACCGCGTCCTCCAGCAGCGGCCTGCGGGTGGCCTCCCAGACCTCCCGGGTACGCAGCATGACCGCGCTCCACCGCTCGCCGCTGCCGGCCCCCAGGGCGCCGTCCAGCGCCTCCATGACGCCGGAGCGCGAGGCGTTCGGCAGCGTCAGGACGGTGCCGTCGGCGAACACATGGCGGGCCGCGGGATCGGCCTGGGTCAGGCCCACCGACTGCTCCAGCGTCTCCCGGCCGGTCTTGACGAACAGATCGCGCTGCACGGCGGGCAGCGGCAGCAGACCGGGTCCGGTGTCGAAGGCGAAGCCGTCCCGCTCGACCCGGCCCACCCCGCCGCCGTGGGTCGCGGTCCGCTCGTGGACCACCACCCGGTGGCCGCCCGTGGCGAGCCTGGCCGCCGCCGCCAGCGACGCCATACCCGCGCCGATCACCGCAATCCGTGCCATGGCAGGGACCCTATCGGCCCCGGTGGGCGCCCCCGTAACCGCCCGCCCCGGGCGGCGCCGGGTCGCCGCCGGTCCGCCTGCGCTCCCTGCGCTCCTTGCGGCGGCGCAGCGCCCGGCGGATCCGGGACAGCAGGAGCAGCACCACGGTGATGCCGAGCACCAGCAGCACGCCCGCGATGATCGCGGCGGCCACCGGATGGAACAGCGCGAAGGTGATGATCGCGGCGACACCCAGGTCCTCCGCGAGGCTGACCACGATGTTGCTCGCCGGCTCCGGCGAGGTGTTCACCGCCAGCCGGGTGCCCGCCTTCACCAAATGGCTGGCCAGCGCCGTCGAACCACCGATCACGCCCGCCGCCAGATCCGACAGCGAGCCGTTCTGCCCGGCGAGCAGCGCGGCGACGACACCGCCGGCCACCGGCCGGATCAGCGTGTGCACGGCGTCCCACGCCGAGTCCACGTAAGGGATCTTGTCGGCGACCGCCTCGCAGAGGAACAGCGCCGCCGCGATCACCAGCACATCGGTGCGCTGGAGCGAGAGCGGCACCTCGTCGGTGATCCCCGCCCGGCCCATCAGACCGAGCAGCAGCACGACGGCATAGGCGTTGATCCCGCTCGCCCAGCCGCTGGTGAACACCAGCGGAAGTACGGACATGCGCCGGACTCTAGCGCCTGTCGTCCGGATCGGGCCGGGCTCGTGCCTGTGTCCCGCGGCCACTGGGTGAAATCGCGCGGTCATGAGTATCTCTACCTAGGTACCCGGTTGAGTACCTTCGCGGATGGGGCGCGGCCCGGGGAACCGGGAGAGTGGGGGTGCGGACGGGCGCGGTGCCCAGGACCGCCGGCACGGGGCGGCGGACGGACACCGGTTCGTACGTGAACGGGGGCGCACGGGGAGGCGCTGTTCCGGCACGGCACGGCGGGGGATCGGACCGTACCGGAACAGCGCACCTCAGCGGCGCGCGGCGGTGCCCCCGACCCGCCCCTGGAGCAGCCGCGACAGGGCCGCGTGCACCTCGTCGAGGCTGCGTTCCGGCTGGAACGCCTGCCAGTCCAGCGCCGCGACCAGCACCATCCCGAAGAGCGCGGACGCCGTCAGCGGCACATCGATCTCCCCGCTCACCTCGCCGGCCGCCACCGCCTCGCCGAGTACCTTCTCCACCACGGCCACCGCCTCCTGGCGGACCATCATCAGCGTGTCCTGCCAGGTGCGGTTCGTCCGCCACAGCTCGGCGACGTAGAGCTGGGTGAAGGACGGGTAGCGGACGATGAAACCGAGCCCCGCGCGGATCATCGCGTCCAGCGCGTCCACCTTGCTGCCGCCGCGCGCCGCGACGTCGTCCGCGGCCTTGCGCAGCGAGGCGGTCAGCAGCCCCACACCGTGCCGCAGCAACTCCTCGAACAGCTCGTTCTTGCTGGCGAAGTTGTAGTAGACGGTGCCCTTGGCGACCCCCGCCCGTTCGGCGATCTCGTCGACCGTGGTGGCGGAGAAGCCCTGCTCGGCGATGAGGGTGACGGCGGCTTCGTACAGCTTCTGCCGCGTGGCCTGGCGTCGTGCGGTGGTCATGGTGCCGATTCTGCACGTCCGACGTCCGGCATGTTCACGGGGCACGTTCGCACGGCTGGTTCACGCCACTGGTGCAATCTTGCGGCCATCGGGGGTAAGCGCAGGTCAGCGCCGACTGTCAGTGGTGGCCCTCAGTATGGGGGACACGGAGAAAGGAGGCTCGCCATGGCAGCTCCCGTAAGCGACATCCACCCTGTGCTGCGCCGCGCCACCGCGTCACCCGCCGCCCTTGACCTGCTCACCCAGGCGCACCTCGGCCTCGAAGAGGCCACCGCCCTGGAGACTCCGAACGAGCGCTACGCCACCGCCCATCTCGCCGCCCTGCGCACCGCGGCCGCCGTGCTCGCGGTCCGCGGCAGGCCCGAGCCGACCGCGCGCCGCCGCGGCCGGATCCGCACCGCCTGGGAGGTGCTGCCCGAGATCGCGCCGGAACTGGCGGAGTGGAGCGCGCTGTTCGAGGCCGGTGCCGCCCGCCGGGCCCGCGCGGAGGCCGGCATAGCCGGCGCCGCGAGCGCCCGGGACGCCGACGACCTGATCCGGGCCGCCGCCATGTTCCTGCGCCTGGTGGAGCGGATGCTGCTGCTCCAGCCCGCCCTGGCGGGCAAGCCGCCGCTGATCCCGGACCAGGCGGCCGGGAAGTAGCCGGGCGCCCGCTGTCCGGACCGTCCGTAACCCGCCGGTCAGGCCCTAGAGTGGTGCCGCCCGATGTGACCGCGCCTGCGAGGAGCCGCCCGCCATGTCCCGTCAAGGAGGGGTGGAACCGATGCGCCCCCGTGCCAGTCTGCGTACCGCCGTGGTGTGGGAGGTCCTCAAGGACGCCCTCGAACGACGGGCCAAGACCGCGGACAGGCCCGCACTTGACGTGCTGGACACCGGCGGCGGCACCGGCAATTTCGCGGTGCCCGTCGCCCGCCTCGGCCACCGCGTCACCGTCGTCGACCCCAGCCCCGACGCGCTCTTCGCCCTGGAGCGGCGGGCCGCCGAGGCCGGTGTCACCGACCGGGTCAGCGGCGTCCAGGGCGACACCCACGGGCTGCTCGACCTCGTGCCGCCCGGCGAGTGGGACATGGTGCTGTGCCACGGCGTCCTGGAGTACGTGGACGACCCGGCGGAAGCCGTCCGCAATGTGGTGGGCGCGCTGCGGCCCTCCGGCGCGCTCAGCCTGCTGGCGGCCGGCCGCGGCGGCGCCGTGCTGGCCCGGGCGCTCGCCGGGCACTTCGCGGAGGCCCAGCACGCCCTCGGTGACCCGGACGGCCGATGGGGCGCGGGTGATTCGCTGCCCCGCCGCTACACCGCCGACCAGCTCACCCGGCTGGTCACCGACGCGGGCCTGCGGGCCGCCGCCGTGCACGGCATCCGGGTCTTCGCCGACCTGGTCCCCGGGGTGCTGGTGGACACCGAGCCGGGCGCCATGGAAGCGCTGCTGCGGCTGGAGCTGGCGGCGGCGGAGGAGCCCGGTTTCCACGCGGTGGCCACCCAGCTCCATGTGCTCGGCGAGCGCGGCTGACCGCACGCGCCCGGTCCGCCGTTCGGTCCATCGCCCGGCCCTCGGCCGGTGCACCGCTCGGCCCTCGGCCGGTCCGCCGCCCGGGCCGCCGGGCGGTCCCGTCCGGCACCCGGAAGGCGTCCCTCCGGATCACCGTCCGCGACCCCCGGACGGAGTAGTCCGTCACACGCCCCCCGTACCGTCATTGCTGACCGTATGCTGGCATGACGTAACGGCGGACGGGGAATGAAGCCCCCGTCGGATTGGCGTAGTGGGGCGGGTTTCACGGGGGCGAATCCCTGCCTATCCTGAAAGGGTCGGACCGGTCGCCCCCCTGCGACCGACGAGTAGGAGGACTCCGTGCCGCTCTCGGAGCACGAGCAGCGCATGCTCGAGCAGATGGAGCGAGCGCTGTACGCCGAAGATCCCAAGTTCGCGTCAGCGCTTGAGGGAAGCGGGCTGCGCACGTACACCCGGCGGCGTGTCTACCAGTCGGTGGCGGGCTTCCTGGTCGGTATCGCGCTGCTCATGGGCGGCATGATCGCCAAGCAGCCCTGGATCAGTGTGGTGGGCTTCCTGGTCATGCTGGCCTGCGCCGTGCTCGCCGTCACCGGCTGGCGCAAGGCGGCCAGGCCGGGCGAGCAGCAGCAGGCCGCCGCGGCTCCCGGCGGACGGCGCCTCGGCCGCCGTCAGCAGCCGAAGCGCGGCAAGGTCATGGACCGCATCGAGGAGCGGTGGCAGCGCCGCCGCGACGAGCAGCAGGGCGGTCGCTGAGCGGGGGCCGCCACCGGGGACACCACGGCGCGGCCGGGACGGCCGCACATCCCGTACACACATCGCCGAGGGGCGCGGACCACACCGGTCCGCGCCCCTCGGCGATGTGTGTGTGCCGCGCCGCGGACGGTTCCGGGGGCGCCCGGCGTGTCCCGCTCAGCGACCGCCCTGCCGCCCGCGTGCCCCGGGCCTCGCCCCCGGTGCCCGGCGCACGCCCACGCTCCCGTGCCCGGTACGCCGACGGCCCGGGTCCCTGGCGTCCAGGGGCCCGGGCCGTCGGCCCTGGCGTATGACGGCTACGCCTGCCGTGTCATCCGCTTCCGCAGCGGCCCCGTGAAGCGCTGGGCCGCCTGCGAGAGCCGGTAACCGGCCGCCGACCAGCGGTCGGTGAACTGCCACAGCAGCCGGGCCGCCGAGCGCGGCAGCAGCAGCGCCCGCAGCCGCGCGCGGCGGCCCGCGGACTGCCGCAGCCCGGCCCGTACGTGCTGGACGTCGGCGGCGAGCGTCGGCTGCGGCTCGGCGTGCGGCGCGTACAGCACCCGCTCCACCGCAGTGGCCAGCGAACCGGCCGACGCGGCGGCCTGACCGCTCAGTTCACCGTCCCTGACCAGCCGGGCCATCGCCCGCCGCGGCGTCTCCGACTCGTCCGGCGCGATGCCGTAGTCCCAGCCGGTGTCGACCACCTCGCGCCACGCGGACAGCGCGAGCCCCTCGGCCGTACCGCCGCGCCCGCCGCCCAGGCGCCGGGAGCGCTGCCGGGTCCGCCACAGCAGCGGTGTCAGCGGCACCGCGAGCACCAGCAGCGCGAGCAGGGTGAAGCCGGCCAGTTTGCCGCCGCCGAATCCGCCGCCGCCGGAACCGCCGGTCGCGGTCACCGCGGTCGAACCGCAGGCCGCCGCCGCGCGGTTGTCGGTGCCGCAGCCCTCGCTCGGGGTCGGCGTCGGGGTCGGCGTCGCTGCCGTCCCGTGCCGGCCCTGGTCGGCAGGCTCGTCGGTGCCGGCCGGCGCCGTCGCCTGCGTGTAGGAGGGCGCGGAACCCCGGTACGGGGTCGGCTCGAAACGGGTCCAGCCCAGGCCCTCGAAGTACAGCTCGGGCCAGGCGTGCGCGTCTTTGAGACCCACCGACATCACACCGTCGGTGCCCGGCGAGCCGGGCGTGAAGCCGACCGCGACCCGCGCCGGGATGTCCAGGGTGCGGGCCATCGCCGCCATGGTGAAGGCGAAGTGGATGCAGAAGCCTTCCTTGGTCTTCAGGAAGCGCGCGATCGCGTCCACCCCGGTGCCGGACTGCGCCTTGGTGTTGTAGACGAAGGCGCCGCCGGTGAAGTACCGCTGGAGCGCCAGCGCCTTCTCGTAGTCGTTGTTCGCGTGCGCCGAGGTGACCACCTGCCGGGCGGTCTGCTCGACCACCTTCGGCAGCGAATGGGGCACCTTGGTGTATTCGTCGGCGATCCGCCCGGTCGCGTGCGGCGCCGCCGCGAGCTGCGCGGCCGTCGGCTGCACCTGCATGCTCGTCACCGTGTACGAGATGCCCGAGGTGTTCTGCCCGCGGTCGCCGATGACGGTGCGGCCCTCGGGCTCGAACCGCCAGTGCCCGGGCGCGTTGACGGACTGCGCCGGGAACGGCATCGGCAGCCAGCCCTGGGCGTAGCCGTCGTCGACCTTCACCGACGTCTCGACCTTGGTGTACTTCACGTCCGGCGCCATGCCCGCGGGCTGCGGCAGGACCGGCGGGATGTCCTCGATCTTCCGCTTCGACGGCTGCCACTGCGTGCCGTCGAACTCGTCGAGCGCCACGATCCGCAGATACATGCCGGTCAGATCGGTGGAGTTCGTTCTGTACGACAGGACTTCGCGGTTGTCCTGCTGGTTCAGATTGTCCTGGAGCGCCACCACCGGATTGACCGCGGAGATGGTGCCGCCGTGACCGGGCCCGGTACCGGTGCCCGAGGTGTCCAGCAGGCCGCTGCCCAGCGACGGCAGGACCGCCGGCGCCACCAGGGCGAGGCCGAGCGCCATCACACCGATCCGGCGGCCGGTGCGGACCGGGGCCAGGACCCGGCTGCCGGAGGCCGGGTTGGCGGAGCCGCCGGCCCAGCCGTGCGCGGGCGGGCCGCCGCCGAACACCCGGCCCCAGCGCGAGAGCCGGTCGCGGCCCTCGGCCAGGAGCAGCAGCAGATAGCCGGAGGCGGCGATCAGGAAGAACAGCCACTGCGCGCCGCCGTTGGACAGGCCCGCGGCCACCGAGTAGAGCGCGAGCAGCGGCAGTCCGGCCGGCGCCGCGCTGTTGTACGTGACGGCCAGCGCGTCCACCGCGAGCGCCACCAGCAGCACACCGCCGACCAGCAGCATCCTGATGCCGGGGGTGACCGGCGCCGGGATGGCGAACTGGCTGACGTCGGTGAGGCCGTCCCTGACCAGATCGCTGAGCTGCACGAAGGCGCTCGGCCCGGGGATCACACCGCCCATCGCCTGGTGCGGCGCGAACATCACGGTCAGCACCAGCAGCGAGACCAGCGCTTGTGCGAGCACCGTCAACGGCCGGGCCAGCGGCACCCGTCGGGCCAGCGCGCCGACCCCGGACTGGAGCGCCACGAAGAGCAGCGCCTGCGCCATCCAGCCGTTCGGCGTGGCCAGCGGCAGCAGCGAGCAGGCCGCCATCAGGGAAGCGGCCGCGGCACAGACCGTCAGCCGTGCACGTCCGCTCATGTCGTCGCCCCTGCCTCTTGCTGTTCCTCGCGTGAGCGGTAACGGTCGGCCTGCTGCCACAGTTCCGGCAGCGAGTCGCCGGCGCGCACCGACAGCACCGTCCAGCCCGCCTCGCGCAGCATCCGGACCGGCAGCGGGATGTCCTCGCCGGCCGCCGCGTCCGGCGCGGTGCGCTCCTCCGGCCGGTCGTAGCGCCCGCCGGGCTCGCGGGCCGTCCAGTCGTCGCTGTCCAGGAGGAAGGCGACGGCCCCGCCCGCGCGGTGCCGCATCCGGCCGACGTCGGCCGCCTGCTCCTCGTCCAGGTCGCCGAGGAAGGCGACCAGCAGCCCTTCGTGGCTGGAGCGCAGCACCTCGTAGGCGCGGGCCAGACCGTTGCCGTGACCGTCGGTGCCGTTGTCGCGGCCGGCCGCCTCGGCCAGGTCGTCGGAGTGGTCGACGACCGCGAGGGTGTCGAGCAGTACGCCCGCCATGTCGGAAGAGTCGCCGGCGTATCCGGCGCCGCCCTCGGGGCCCGGCACGCTGCTGCCGGTGTCGGTCAGCAGCCGTACGGCGAAGCCACGTTCCAGCATGTGGGTGGAGACCGAGGCGGCGCCGGACACCGCCCATTCGAAGGCCGAGTCGGGGCCCGCGCCGTAATAGGCGGACCGCCGGGTGTCCAGCAGGACGGTGCAGCGGGCGCGGTGCGGCTGCTCCTCGCGGCGGACCATCAGCTCGCCGTACTTGGCGGTGGAGCGCCAGTGCACCCGGCGCAGGTCGTCGCCGTGCCGGTAGCCGCGCGGGATGACGTCGTCCTCACCGGCGAAGGCCAGCGCGCGGGTGCGGCTCTCGCCGTAGCCGTTGGCCTCGCCGGCCAGCCGGACCGGCGGCAGCGGCTCGACCCGCGGCACCACGGTGAGGGTGTCGAAGGCGCTGAAGGAACGGGTCAGTTCGCACATGCCGAAGGGGTCGGTCAGCCGCAGCTGCAACGGGCCCAGCGGATACCGGCCGCGCAGGTCGGAGCGGACCCGGTAGGACACCTCGCGGTGACCGCCGGGCTCCACCCGGTCCAGTACGAACCGCGGGCGCGGGCCGAGCACGTACGGCACCCGGTCCTGGAGCATCAGCAGGCCGGTGGGGATCCGCGAGACGTTGTCGACCCGCAGGTGGACCCGGGACTCCGACATGGCCGGCACCCGGGACGGCGCGAGCCGCCTGCTGCCCGCGACCCGGTAGCGGGTGCGGTAGAGGACGGCGACGCAGACCAGCGGCAGGATCGCCAGCAGCAGGCCGACCCGCAGCAGATCGGACTGGCCGAGTACGTAGGCGCATATCGCGGCGGCGACCCCGGCGGCCACGAAGGACCGGCCGCGGGTGGTGAGTCCGCCGAGCGCGGTACGGAAGCCGCCGCCGGTCCGCTGCGGTCCGCCGGCGCCGGGCGGGGGACCGCCCGCGCGGCCCCGCGCCGGGGGCGCCGGGGCCTGGGCCGGCGGCGGGGTGCCGGCGCCGGGCGGCGTGCTCATCACAGACCCCGCACGCCCTGCGAGTGGCCGGGCTGCTTCTGCGGCCAGCCGCCGGCCGTCGGGTCGGGCACGGCCACCCGCTGCACGATCTCGGCGACCACCTGTTCCGGGGTGCGCCGGTTGAGCTGGGCCTGCGCGGTGGGCAACAGCCGGTGCGCCAGGACGGCGACGGCCAGGCCCTGGACGTCGTCGGGCAGTACGTAGTCGCGGCCGTCCAGCGCGGCCGAGGCCCTGGCCGCCCGCACCAGGTGCAGAGTGGCCCGGGGGGAGGCGCCGAGCCGCAGGTCCGGGTGGTTGCGGGTGGCGCCGACCAGCGTCACCGCGTACCGCCGTACCGGCTCCGAGACGTGCACCATGCGGACCGCCTCGACGAGTTTGACGATCTCGTGGGCGTGCGCGACCGGCTGGAGGTCGTCCAGCGGGGACACCCCGCCGTGCACGTCGAGCATCTTCAGCTCGGCGTCCGGATTCGGGTAACCGATGGAGACCCGCGCGGTGAACCGGTCCCGCTGCGCCTCCGGCAGCGGATAGGTGCCCTCCATCTCCACCGGGTTCTGGGTGGCGATCACCATGAAGGGGCTGGGCAGTTCGTACGTGGTGCCGTCGACGGTGACCTGCCGCTCCTCCATCGACTCCAGCAGCGCGGACTGGGTCTTGGGCGAGGCGCGGTTGATCTCGTCGCCGACCACGATCTGCGCGAAGATCGCGCCCGGCTTGAACTCGAAGTCGCGCTGCTGCTGGTCGAAGACGCTCACCCCGGTGATGTCCGAGGGGAGCAGGTCCGGCGTGAACTGGATGCGCCGCACCGAGCAGTCGATCGACCGCGCCAGCGCCTTGGACAGCATCGTCTTGCCGACACCCGGTACGTCCTCGATCAGCAGGTGCCCCTCCGCGAGGAGCACCGTCAGCGCGATGCGTACGACCTCGGGCTTGCCCTCGATCACGTTCTCCACACTGCGGCGCACCCGGTCAGCGGTCGTGGTCAGATCGCTCAGGCTTGCTCGTGCGTCAAAGGTCGTCACCCGGTACTCCTAGGCCATGTTCCTCGGGACACGGTCATCCCTGGACCGGCCCACCCCACTTGCGTGCCGCTCGTGCTCGCTGCGGGCGAGGCCGTGCGGTGCCGCACGCAGCATTCTTCCCTTACGGGGCACCCCACGTCACTCGCCTGCCGTTACTTGTTCGTGATTTCCCGGAGTAGACCAGTGTGCACGTCGAAGACGAACCCGCGCACGTCATCGGTGTGCGCCAGGAACGGCGAGGTGCGCACCCGCGCCATCGACTGGCGGACATCCTGGTCGATATCGGTGAAAGCCTCCACCGCCCAGGTGGGGCGCTGGCCGACCTCGCGCTCCAGCTCCGTACGGAAGTCCTCGGTGATGCTCTGGAGTCCGCAGTTCGTGTGATGAATCAGGACAACGGATCGTGTACCCAGTGCGCGCTGGCTGATGGCGAGCGACCTGATGGTGTCGTCGGTGACGACGCCGCCGGCGTTGCGGATGGTGTGGCAGTCGCCGAGGTCGAGGCCGAGTGCCCGGTGGAGGTCGATGCGGGCGTCCATGCAGGCCACGACGGCCACCTGCTGGACGGGCCGGGCGTCCATGCCCGGGTCCTGGAACGCCTCGGCGTAGTGCTTGTTCGCCGAGACCAGTCGGTCGGTGACGGACGCGGTGGCGGTGGCTCCGGAGGGCCCGGACGGATGCCCGGAAGGGCCGCCCGGCGCCGGGGAACCACTGGCAGATATCGACATGTCTCCGACGGTACGGCGCCGGGTGCCGATCCACCCGCCGTGCGGTCCGACGAAATTTCGGCGCGGAAGGGAAAAACAGTGCGAATCACCCGATGTGTGAGGCAGGCCACATGAGGTGACGCGCCGCGATCGCTTCGCGTTGACCGTGGAGGCCGGTGGAGTAAAGTGGCGCGAAGTGGTGCCGTCTGCTGGAGGTGTGCATGTTCCTCGGGACGTACACCCCGCGGCTCGACGACAAGAACCGTCTGGTGCTGCCCGCGCGGTTCCGTGAGCCCTTCGCCGACGGACTGGTGATGACCAAGGGGCAGGAGCGCTGCCTGTGCGTGTGGCCCGCCGAGGGCTTCAAGGCCGCCACCCGGACCCTGTCCGACGCCCCGCTGACCTCGAAGTCCGCCCGTGACTACCTGCGGGTGCTGTTCGCCGGCGCGCACGACGAGGTGCCCGACAAGCAGGGCCGGATCACGGTGCCGCAGCCGCTGCGCACCTACGCCGGACTGGTCAAGGACTGCGCGGTGATCGGCGCCGGCACCCGGGTGGAGATCTGGTCCGCGACCGCCTGGGAGGGCTATCTCGCGGCGCAGGAAGACACCTTTTCGGCCCTGTCCGAGGAGGTTCCGCCCGGATTACTGTGAGCGCGGCCCGTCACTCCGCGCCCGCGCCCCGTGCGCACCCCCGCTCCACTTCGTACCACCCCCGCGGACGTACGGCCCGGCCTCCTCCCGCTCATCCGCTCCGCTGGCACCACTTCCCCGGTGCCAGGGGAACGTTTCTCCAAGAGCGGGCGGGGACCTGGTTCTACGTCCCTCGTACCGCCGAGAAGGGCCACATGAGCGACACCCCACCCGGGCAGCCAGAACCGCGCCACGTGCCGGTCATGCTCCGCCGCTGCCTGGACCTGCTGGCCCCCGCGCTCGCCGAACCGGGCGCCGTCGTGGTGGACGCCACCCTCGGGCTCGGCGGTCACAGCGAGGCGCTGCTGAGCACCTTTCCGGCCGCCCGGCTGGTCGCGCTCGACCGGGACACCGAGGCGCTGAAGCTCTCCACGGAGCGGCTCGCGCCGTTCGGCGACCGCGCCACGCTGGTGCACGCGGTCTACGACGAACTGCCGGCCGTCCTGGACCGGCTCGGCATCGCCCGCGTCCAGGGCGTGCTCTTCGACCTCGGGGTCTCCTCCATGCAGCTCGACGAGGCCGGCCGCGGCTTCGCCTACGCGCAGGACGCGCCGCTGGACATGCGGATGGACCAGACCACCGGGATCAGCGCCGCCGAGGTGCTGAACACGTATCCGCCCGGCGACCTGGTCCGCATCCTGCGCGCCTACGGCGAGGAGAAGTTCGCCCGCAAGATCGTGGACGCGGTGGTGCGCGAGCGGGAACGCGAGCCGTTCTCCAGCAGCGCGCGGCTGGTGGAGCTGATCAGGTCGGCGCTGCCGCAGGCCGCGATGCGCACCGGCGGCAATCCGGCCAAGCGGACCTTCCAGGCGCTGCGGATCGAGGTCAACGGCGAACTGGCCGTCCTGGAGCGGGCGGTCCCGGCGGCCGTCGGCGCGCTCGCGGTCGGCGGCCGGATCGCCGTGCTGTCCTACCAGTCGCTGGAGGACCGCCTGGTCAAGCAGGTCTTCGCGGCGGGCGCGGCCAACACCGCGCCGCCCGGCCTGCCGGTGGTGCCCGAGCAGTACCAGCCGCGGCTGAAGCTGCTCACCCGCGGCGCCGAACTGCCCACCGAGGACGAGATCGCCGAGAACCGCCGGGCGGCCCCCGCCCGGCTGCGCGGCGCGGAACGCATCCGCGAGGACCTGCGATGACCGGTCAGGACCGCCCGGACGACCGCCGGTCCGGCGCCCCGGGCGCCGGCCGCTCGGGCGCGGGCCGGTTCTTCGGCGGCCGGTCCGGCGCCGGGCAGCCGGGCGACGGGCGGTCCGGCTCCGGCTCCGGCGCGGGCCGTGACGGACGCGGGCGGGACGGTCTGGAGCGGGGCGACACCGGACGCGGTGACCGTTCCCGGGGCGACGGCCGGCCCGGTACGGGTCGGGCCGCCGACGGGCGCGGGCGTGGCGCACCGGGACGGGACGGCGCCGGCCGGGGAGGCGCGTCGGGTGCCGACCGCTCGCGCGCGGAACGTTCGGGTGCGGCCGGCTCTCGTCCGGACCGTTCGGGCGCGGACCATCCGCACGGCGGGCGATCCGGGGGCGGGCGGGGAGGCGGGGAATCCTCCCGCGCGGAGCGCGCCGTGCGGCGGGACCGGCCGCCCCGGCAGCAGGGGGCCGTACGCGGGTCCGCCGCGGGGCGGGTGCCGCGGCCGGCGGTCAGGTCCGCCCGATCGGCGGCAGCGGTGGCCGGACGGGGTCCGGTCCGGTCCGCAACCGCGGCCCGTATGCCGTTCGTCCTCCTTGTCGTGACGCTCCTCGCCGGTGGCCTGCTCTCCCTGCTGCTGCTCAACGGCGCGGTGAACCAGGACTCCTTCGAGCTGAACAAGCTGCAGAAGGAGACGACGGGGTACACGGACGAGCAGCAGCAGCTCCAGCAGGAGGTCGATCAGTACGCGGCCCCCGGCGGCCTGGAGAAGCGGGCCCGCGAGCTGGGCATGGTGCCCGGCGGCAATCCGGCCTTCCTGAATCCGGACGGCAGCGTCCACGGCTCGCCCGAACAGGCCACCGCGCCGCCCGCGCCGCCGCCCACCAGCAAGCCGCCCACGACCCCGCCGGCCACCCCCACCGGCACCGCGACCCCGACCGGCACGGCCACCCCGACCGGCACGGCCACGCCCACCGGGACCGCCACGCCCACCGGCGCCGCGGCCGGTGCCCACAACGCGGCGCCCCCGTCCGCCGGCGCGACCACCGCGACCACTCCGACCCCTCCCTCCGGCAGGTGACTTCGTGAGCGAGCCGAGACGACCGCAGCCGGGCCGCGCCCCGCGTCCCGGCGCGCCGCGCCCCCGCGGCGCCGGAGGAGTCGGGGGCGCCGGGGGAACCGGGAGAGCGAGCAGCCCCCGGAGCGCCGGAAGCGCGGGCTCCGCCGGAGCCGCCGGCCGCGTCCGCCGCCCCCGCCCCGAAGCCCGCGCCGACGGCGCTCGCGCCGCCGCGCAGCGCCAGGCGCCGCGCCCCGCCGCCCCGCGGCAGCGTCGGCCCGCGCCGCCGCCCAGGGGCCCGCGGCTGGTCCGGCTCGGCCGGCCCCGGCCCCGACTGCGCCTGGTCGGCGTCGCCCTCACCCTCGTGATGGCCGCCTTCGTGATCCGGCTGCTCCAGGTGCAGGCCGTGGACGCCTCCAGCTACGCGGCGAAGGCCGCCGTCAACCGCTGGGTCACCCACGACGTCACCGCCGACCGCGGCACGATCACCGACCGCTCCGGCGTCGACCTGGCCACCACCGTGGACGCGTACGACATCACCGCCGACCCGTATCTGTTCACGCCCGCCCAGACGAAGACCAAGGACGCGCCGCAGCAGGCCGCGGAACTGCTCGCGCCGATCGTCGGCGGCGACCCGACGGCCATCGCCAAGGCGCTGGCCACCCCCAAGTCGCGCTACCAGATCGTCGCCCGGCAGCAGTCGCCGCAGGTCTGGAACCAGATCAAGGACCTCAAGAACGCCTTCGCGGCCAAGGCCGCCAAGGGCCAGGGCGCCAATGTGCTGGCCGGCGTCTTCAGCGAGACCCACACCAAGCGGGTCTACCCCGGCGGCGACCTGGCCGCGGGCGTCATCGGCTTCGTCAACAGCCAGGGCACGGGCGGCGGCGGCCTCGAATCGATGCTCAACAAGGAACTCGCGGGCAAGAACGGCAAGATCCGCTACGCCCAGTCGGACGGCCGCCAGGTGCCCACCGCGGGCGTCCAGGAACACCCCGCGGTGCCCGGCTCCGACGTCGAACTCACCCTGGACCGCGACATCCAGTGGGCCGCGCAGAGCGCGATCAGCGCCCAGGTGAAGAAGTCCAAGGCCGACCGCGGCTACGTCGTCGTCCAGGACTCCAGGACCGGCGAGGTGCTGGCCATGGCCGACGCCCCCGGCTTCGACCCCGGCGACCTCGCCCACGCCGACCCCCGCGCGCTCGGCAACGCGGCGATGCAGGACGCGTACGAGCCCGGCAGCGTCAGCAAGCTGATGTCGATGGCCGCGATCCTCGACACCGGCACCGCCACCCCCGAGACCCGGGTCACCGTGCCCGGCACCCTGCCGCGCGCCGACCGGGTCTTCCACGACGACGTCGACCACGGCACCTGGTACCTCACGCTCAACGGGGTGCTCGCCAAGTCCAGCAACATCGGCACCATCCTGGCCAGCCAGCACCTGGGCAAGACCCAGCCGCAGGCCAACCAGGTGCTCTACTCGTACCTGAAGAAATTCGGCATCGGCGACCCCACCGGCATCGGCTTCCCCGGCGAGACGCCCGGCATCCTGGCCCAGCCCAAGGACTGGAACGCCTCGCAGCAGTTCACCATCCCGTTCGGCCAGGGCCTGTCGGTCAACGCCCTCCAGGCCACCTCGGTCTACTCGACGATCGCCAACGGGGGCGTCCGCGTCCAGCCCACGCTGATCCGCGGCACCACCGGGCCCGACGGCCGCTACGTACCGGCCGACCCGCCGAAGAAGACCCGGGTGGTCAGCACCCAGACCGCCAAGACGCTCTCCACGATGCTGGAGTCGGTCGTCGGCGACGAACAGGGCACAGGACTCAACGCCCGGATCGACGGCTACCGCGTGGCGGGCAAGACCGGTACGGCCAACCGGGTGGACCCGGAGACCGGCCGCTACAAGGGCTACACCTCGTCCTTCTTCGGCTTCGCGCCCGCCGACAACCCGCGCGTCACGGTCTCCTGCGTCATCCAGAACCCGACGAAGGGCAGCTACTTCGGCGGTTCCATCTGCGGGCCTGTCTTCAAGCAGGTCATGGAATTCGCCCTGAAGACCCTGAAGGTCCCGCCGTCCGGCAGCAAGGCCCCCCACCTGCCGATCGACTTCGACCCGGCGACGCCCGCGCCCCCCGCGGCGACGGCGAAGCCCGGCACCGACAAGGCACGGTGATCATGAATTTTGGCTCCCACCCCGGCGCGCCCGGTAACCTCACCGCCGTGCCCACAGCCGATCAATCCACCCTCACCCCGCCGGGCGCCCCGCGCCCGACGCGTATCCGCCCCAAAACGCTGCGCGAACTCACCGACCTGCCGGAATTCGCCGGCCGCCTCGGTACGCGGCTGCCGGACGGCCCGACCGCGCCGGTCACCGGCATCACCCACGACTCGCGTGCGGTGCGCCCCGGTGACATCTACGCGGCGCTGCCCGGCGCCCGCTTCCACGGCGCGGACTTCGCCGCCCAGGCCGCCGACGCCGGAGCCGTCGCCGTACTGACCGACCCGGCCGGCACCGACCGCGCGGCCGCCACCGGCCTGCCCGTGCTGACCGTGGACGACCCGCGGGCCCGGATGGGCGCGCTGGCCGCCGCCGTCTACGACGAGCCCGGCGAGGGCATGCTGCGGATCGGGATCACCGGTACCTCGGGCAAGACCACCACCTCTTACCTCGTGGAGGGGGGCCTGCGCGCCACCCGGGACGGCGGCACCGGCCTCATCGGCACCGTCGAGACCCGGATCGGCGACGAGCGGATCAAGAGCGAGCGCACCACCCCCGAGGCCACCGACCTCCAGGCGCTGTTCGCGGTGATGCGCGAACGCGGCGTCGAGTCCGTCGTCATGGAGGTCTCCAGCCACGCGCTGGTGCTCGGCCGGGTCGACGGAGCTGTTTTTGATGTGGCCGTCTTCAACAACCTCAGCCCCGAGCACATGGAATTCCACGCCGGCATGGAGGACTACTTCCAGGCCAAGGCGCAGCTGTTCACCCCGCGCCGCAGCAGGCTCGGCGTGGTCAATCTGGACGACGCGTACGGCCGCCGGCTGGTCGGCGAGGCGAGCGTGCCGCTGGTCACCTTCTCCGCCGAGGGCCGGCTCGACGCCGACTGGCGGGCCGAGGACATCCGTGCCGGGCTCCAGGGCAGCACCTTCACCGTGCTCGGCCCCAAGGGCGAACGGGTGGACGCCACCGCGCCCCTTCCCGGCCCCTTCAACGTCGCCAACACGCTCGCCGCGATCACCGCGCTGGCCGCCGCGGGCCTGGACCCGCAGACCGCCGCCGACGGCATCGCCGCCGTGCCCGGCGTCCCCGGCCGCCTGGAGCGCGTCGACGCCGGCCAGCCGTATCTGGCGGTCGTCGACTACGCGCACAAGACCGACGCCGTGGAGCTGATGCTGCGCGCGCTGCGCAAGACCACCGAGGGCCGGATCCACGCGGTCCTCGGCTGCGGCGGCGACCGCGACACCACCAAGCGCGGCCCGATGGGCGCCGCGCTCGCACGTCTCGCCGACACCGCCGTACTGACCTCGGACAACCCGCGGTCGGAGGACCCGCTGGCCATCCTCGCCGCGATGCTCGCCGGAGCGTGCGACGTACCCGCGGGCCAGCGCGGACACGTCATCGTCGAACCCGACAGGGCCGACGCCATCGCCGCCGCCGTCGCCCGGGCCGAGCCCGGCGACATCGTGGTGGTGGCGGGCAAGGGCCACGAGCAGGGCCAGGACATCGCCGGAGTGGTACGCCCCTTCGACGACCGAGAGGTGCTGCGCGCCGTGATCGAGAAGGACCGACAAGCACAGTGATCCCCCTCACCCTCGCCGAGGTCGCACGCGCGGTCGGCGGGAGCACGCACGACATACCGGACACCGACGTGACGGTCACGGGTCCGGTGGTCAAGGACTCCCGCGAAGTGGTGCCGGGCGCCCTCTTCGTGGCCTTCGCCGGCGCCCGGGCCGACGGCCACGACTTCGCCGCCGACGTGGTCGCGGCGGGCGCCGTGGCGGTGCTCGGCACCCGGCCGGTCGGCGTCCCCGCGATCGTCGTGGACGACGTGCAGACCGCGCTCGGCGCCCTCGCCAAGTACGTCATCGAGCGGCTGGGCGCCACCGTGGTGGCGCTCACCGGGTCCGCGGGCAAGACCAGCACCAAGGACCTCATCGCGCAGCTCCTGCAACGGCACGCGCCGACCGTGTGGACCCCCGGCTCGCTCAACAACGAGATCGGGCTGCCGCTGACCGCGCTCAGCGCCGACGAGCACACCCGGCACCTGGTGCTGGAGATGGGCGCCCGCGGCATCGGCCACATCCGCTACCTCACCGGGCTCACCCCGCCGCGGATCGGCCTGGTGCTCAACGTCGGCTCCGCGCACATCGGCGAGTTCGGCGGCAAGGAGCAGATCGCGCAGGCCAAGGGCGAACTCGTCGAGGCGCTGCCCGCCGCGGCCGACGGCGGTATCGCCGTGCTCAACGCCGACGACCCGCTGGTACGCGCCATGGCCTCCCGTACGACGGCGCGCGTCGTGTACTTCGGCGAGCACGCCACCGACGTCGACGGCGTACCGGTCGAGGTGACCGCGGAGAACGTCCGGCTCAACGAACGGGGTCAGGCCGTCTTCGGCCTCCGAACACCCACCGGGTGCGCCGAGGTGACCTTGCGCCTGTACGGTGAGCACCACGTGTCGAACGCGCTCGCCGCGGCCACCGTCGCCCGTGAACTGGGCATGCCCGTCAACGAGATCGCCACCGCGCTCTCCGCGGCCGGCACGCTCTCCCGCTGGCGCATGGAGGTCACCGAGCGGCCCGACGGCGTGACGGTCGTCAACGACGCCTACAACGCGAACCCCGAATCCATGAGGGCCGCCCTGCGCGCACTGGTCGCGATGGGCCGGTCCTCGAAGGCGGCAGGGGGACGCACGTGGGCGGTGCTCGGACAGATGGCCGAACTCGGCGGGGAAGCACTCGCCGAGCACGACGCGGTGGGGCGGCTGGCCGTCCGGCTCAACGTCAGCAAGCTCGTGGCCGTGGGCGGTACCGAAGCCGCCTGGCTGCAAATGGGCGCCTATAACGAGGGTTCGTGGGGTGAGGAGTCGGTGCACGTGTCCGACGCGGAGGCGGCGATCGACCTGTTGCGCAGCGAAGTGCGCCCGGGCGACGTCGTACTGGTGAAGGCATCGAGGTCGGTCGGCCTGGAAGCCGTCGCGCTGGCGCTGACCGAGGCCGACGGCCTCGGCAACACGGCCCGTGAGGGTGCCGCCCTGTGAAGCAGATTCTTGTCTCCGGCGTCCTGGGACTCTTCCTCTCGCTGGTCGGCACCCCGCTGCTGATCCGCCTGCTGGCCCGCAAGGGCTACGGACAGATGATCCGGGACGACGGTCCCAAGGCCCACCACAGCAAGCGCGGTACGCCCACCATGGGCGGCATCGCGTTCATCCTGGCCACGCTGATCGCCTACGCGGTGACCAAGCTGATCACCGGCGACAAGCCGACCATGTCCGGCGTGCTGGTGCTCTTCCTCTTCGCCGGGATGGGCCTGGTCGGCTTCCTCGACGACTACATCAAGATCGTCAAGCAGCGCAGCCTCGGCCTGCGGGCCAAGGCGAAGATGTCGGGACAGCTCATCGTGGGCATCGCCTTCGCGGCGCTCGCGCTGAACTTCAAGGACTCCCGCGGCCAGACCCCGGCCTCCACCAAGCTGTCGTTCACCACCGACTTCGGCTGGTCGATCGGCCCGGTGATCTTCGTGGTCTGGGCGCTGTTCATGATCCTCGCCATGTCCAACGGCGTGAATCTCACCGACGGCCTCGACGGCCTGGCCACCGGCGCCTCCACCATGGTCTTCGCCGCCTACACCGTCATCGGCGTCTGGCAGTACGGCCAGTGGTGCGGCGCCCCGGTCAGCGCCAACGGCGCGTGTTACGAGGTACGCGACCCACTCGACCTCGCGGTGGTCGCGGCCGCCCTGATGGGAGCCTGCTTCGGCTTCCTGTGGTGGAACACCTCGCCCGCCAAGATCTTCATGGGCGACACCGGTTCGCTGGCGCTCGGCGGCGCGCTCGCCGGTCTGGCGATCTGCTCGCGCACCGAGATGCTGCTCGCCATCCTCGGCGGCCTCTTCGTCCTGATCACCATGTCCGTGATCATCCAGGTCGGCTCCTTCCGGCTCACCGGCAAGCGGGTCTTCCGGATGGCGCCGCTCCAGCACCACTTCGAGCTCAAGGGGTGGAGCGAAGTCCTGGTCGTGGTCAGATTCTGGATCATCCAGGGCATGTGCATGGCCGTCGGACTCGGCATCTTCTACGCCGGCTGGGTGGCCGCCTCATGACGGCCGGCGCCGCACCCGCCCTTGATCTCGCGGGCAAGCACGTCACCGTCGCCGGGCTCGGCGTCTCCGGCGTGCCCGCCGCCAAGGCCCTGCACGCGCTGGGCGCCCGCGTCACCGTCGTCAACGGTGTCGCGGGGGAGCGGCAGCGGGCCGAGGCCGCCGAGCTGGAGGCGCTCGGCGTCGCCGTACGCCTCGGCGACGGCGACACCCTGCCCGACGGCACCGACCTCGTCGTCACCACGCCCGGCTGGAAGCCGAGCAGCCCGCTGTTCACGGCCGCCGCACAGGCGGGCGTGGAGGTGTGGGGCGACGTCGAACTGGCCTGGCGGCTGCGCGAGTCCAGGCCGGACAGAAAGGCGGCGCCCTGGCTGGCCGTCACCGGCACCAACGGCAAGACCACCACCACCCGCATGCTCGCCGCGATCCTCACCGCGGCGGGCCTGCGCACCGCGGCCGTCGGCAACATCGGCGTCTCGCTCTTCGACGTGGTGCTCGGCGAGCCCGAGTACGACGTCCTCGCCGTCGAACTGTCCAGCTACCAGCTGCACTGGGCGCCCAGCATCCGCCCGCACTCCGCGGCCGTCCTCAACCTCGCGCCCGACCACCTGGACTGGCACGGCTCGATGGCGGCGTACGCGGCCGACAAGGGCCGGATCTTCCAGGGCAATCAGGTCGCCTGCGTCTACAACACCGCGGACCCGGAGACCGAACGGCTGGTCCGCGAGGCCGACGTCGAAGAGGGCTGCCGGGCCATCGGCTTCACGCTGGAGGCGCCCCGGCCGTCCGAATTCGGCGTCGTGGACGGCATCCTGGTCGACCGCGCCTTCGTCGAGGACCGCAGGAACAGCGCCCAGGAACTGGCCGAGACCGCCGACGTCAACCCGCCGGCCCCGCACAACATCGCCAACGCCCTGGCCGCCGCCGCCCTGGCCCGCGCCTACGGCGTGGAACCGGCCGCCGTCCGCGAGGGCCTGCGCGCCTTCCGCCCGGACGCGCACCGGATCGCCGAGGTCGCCGCCTTCGACGGCGTCACCTGGGTCGACGACTCCAAGGCCACCAACACCCATGCGGCGGAAGCCTCGCTGGCCGCGTACCCGTCGATCGTGTGGATCGCCGGCGGCCTCGCCAAGGGCGCCGAGTTCGACGACCTGGTCGTCAAGTCCGCCGACCGGCTGCGCGCCGCCGTGCTGATCGGCGCCGACCGGGCCCTGATCCGCGAAGCGCTCGCGCGACACGCCCCCCAGGTCCCGGTGGTCGAGCTGGGCCGGACCGACACTGGGGCGATGGCCGCGGCGGTCGCCGTGGCCCGCGACCGGGCAGAACCCGGTGACACCGTGCTGCTGGCACCGGCCTGCGCGTCGATGGACATGTTCGCCAACTACAACCAGCGCGGCGACATGTTCGCGGACGCCGTACGGAGCCTGGGCGCCGGTGACAGCGAAGAGCCCGGCAGGCCCTAGCCGCGTGCGGTGCGGCGGCCCCGCCCCGATGGAGGTCCCATGACGGCCCAGACGTCCCCCCGCGCCCCCAGCGCGCTGCGCGGCGCCGCCAAGCTCCCCGAGCGGGTCAGGGCGGCCTGGGACCGCCCGCTGACCGCCTATTACGTCATCGTCGGCGCGAGCCTGCTGATCACCGTGCTCGGCCTGGTGATGGTGTACTCGGCGTCGATGATCCAGGCGCTGCGCTACGGCCTGCCGTCCACGTACTACTTCCGCAAGCAGCTGCTCGCGGTCGCCATCGGCTCGGTGCTGCTGTACGCCGCCGCCCGGATGCCGATCAAGCTGCACCGGGCGCTGGCCTACCCGCTGCTGCTCGGCGCGGTGTTCCTGATGTGCCTGGTGCAGGTGCCGGGGATAGGGCAGACGGTCAACGGAAACACCAACTGGATCTCCGTCGGCGGCCCCTTCCAGCTCCAGCCCAGCGAATTCGGCAAGCTCGCCCTCGTGCTGTGGGGCGCGGACCTGCTCGCCCGCAAGAACGACCGGAATCTGCTGATCCAGTGGAAGCACCTGCTGGTGCCGCTGGTGCCCGCGACCTTCCTGCTGCTCGGACTGATCATGCTCGGCGGCGACATGGGCACCGCGATGATCCTCACCGCGATCCTGTTCGGCATGCTCTGGCTGGCCGGCGCCCCCACCCGGCTGTTCGCCGGCGTGCTGTCGACCGCCGCCGTACTGGCCGCCCTCGCCATCGCCACCAGCTCCAACCGGATGGGCCGGCTGCACTGCATCGCGGCCACCGACCCCGGCGCCAACGACCAGTGCTGGCAGGCCGTGCACGGGATCTACGCGCTCGCCTCCGGCGGCTGGTTCGGCTCGGGACTCGGCGCGAGTGTGGAAAAATGGGGTGAACTCCCCGAGCCGCACACCGACTTCATCTTCGCCGTAACCGGGGAGGAATTGGGACTGGCGGGGACACTGTCGGTGCTCGCCCTCTTCGCGGCACTAGGCTACGCGGGTATCCGCGTGGCCGGTCGTACGGAGGACCCCTTCGTCAGGTTCGCAGCGGGTGGCGTGACCACCTGGATCACGGCCCAGGCCGTGATCAACATCGGTGCGGTGCTCGGTCTGCTGCCGATCGCCGGAGTCCCGCTCCCGCTGTTCTCCTACGGAGGTTCTGCCATCCTGCCGACCATGTTCGCGATCGGGCTGCTCATCTCCTTCGCGAGGAACGAGCCCGGGGCGCGAGCGGCTCTGGCCATGCGGGGGCGCAGTGCTTTCAGCGGGGCAATGACACGGACGATGCGGCGGTACGTCACCAGGCGGCCGTCCGGAGAGCGGTGAATTTCGGTGCATGTCGTACTCGCCGGTGGGGGGACCGCCGGCCACATCGAGCCTGCGCTCGCGCTCGCCGATGCCCTGCGCAGGCAGGATCCGACCGTGGGCATCACGGCCCTCGGCACCGAGCGGGGCCTGGAGACCCGGCTGGTGCCAGAACGCGGTTATGAACTGGCGCTGATCCCGGCCGTCCCGCTGCCGCGCCGCCCCACCCCCGAACTGATCACCGTCCCCGGACGGCTGCGCGGCACCATCAAGGCCGCCGAGCAGATCCTGGAACGCACCAAGGCCGACTGCGTGGTCGGCTTCGGCGGTTACGTGGCGCTGCCCGGCTATCTGGCCGCCAAGCGGCTCGGCGTGCCGATCGTGGTGCACGAGGCCAACGCCCGGCCGGGCCTGGCCAACAAGATCGGGTCGCGGTACGCGCACGCCGTCGCTGTCTCCACGCCCGACAGCAAGCTGCGCGACGCCCGGTACATCGGCATCCCGCTGCGCCGCACGATCGCCACCCTGGACCGGGCCGCCGCCCGCCCCGAGGCCCGGCACGCCTTCGGCCTCGACCAGAACCTGCCCACCCTGCTGGTCTCCGGCGGCTCCCAGGGCGCCCGGCGGCTCAACGAGGTGGTCGCCACCGTCGCGCCGCGCCTCCAGCAGTCGGGCGTGCAGATCCTGCACGCGGTCGGCCCCAAGAACGAACTGCCCCGGTCCGACAACATGCCCGGCATGCCGCCGTACCGGCCCGTGCCGTACGTCGACCGGATGGATCTCGCGTACGCCGCCGCCGACATGATGCTGTGCCGGGCCGGCGCCATGACCGTCGCGGAACTGTCCGCCGTCGGACTGCCCGCCGCCTACGTCCCGCTGCCCATCGGCAACGGTGAACAGCGGCTCAACGCGCAGCCGGTCGTCAAGGCCGGCGGCGGTCTCCTGGTCGACGACGCCGAATTGACCCCCGACTGGGTGCTCGGCAACGTCCTGCCCGTCCTCACCGACCCGCACCGCCTCTACGACATGTCCCGCGCCGCCGCCGAATTCGGCCGCCGCGACGCGGACGACCTCCTGGTCGGCATGGTCTACGAGGCGGTCAACGCGGGCCGCCGCTGACGGTGGGCGCCGCGCCGAGGGCGTGTCCCGCGGCGCGGCGCACCGTGCCTGGCACGATAGGGCGCGCGGGGCGCGAGGCCCCGGATCTGTCGACGCGGGGGAGGCCAGGTGACCGGGACCGAGGCGAAGCCGGTCGGCGCGGACCGGGGCGGGGCACTGCCCGGCACCGGCGGACCGCGCCCGCAACTCACGCTTCCCACCCGCCGGACGGCGATCCTCGTACTCGTCGTACTGGCCGTCCTCGTGGGGTTCGGGACCTGGGCCGTGTACGGCTCGTCGTGGTTCCGGGCCGACAAGGTGAGCGTCAGCGGGAACAAGGTGCTGACCCGGCAGCAGATCGAAAGCGCCGCGGCCGTCCCGCTGGACGGCCCGCTGATCTCCGTCGACACCGGCGCGGTCCGCAAGCGGCTGCTCAAGGCGCTGCCCCGGATCGACCAGGTGGACGTGGAGCGTTCATGGCCGCACACGATCCGGGTGAAAGTCACCGAGCGAACGGCCTCCGCCGTACTGAAAAGCGGAGCGAAGTTCACCGAAGTCGACGCGGGCGGCGTGCGATTCGCCACCGTCGACAGCGCGCCCCACGGCGTCCCCCTCGTGCAATTGACGCCCGACCAGTCGCCGAGCCTTCGCCATTTCGGAACAAAGACGCTGCTGCGCGCGGCCATTGCCGTCGCCGCCGATCTGCCGGATTCGCTGGACGGCCAGGCGACCGCGATCCGGGTCCGTTCCTACGACGGGATCACCGTCGAACTCTCGCGCGGACGCAGCGTCATGTGGGGGAGCGCCGAGCAGGGCGCACGGAAGGCCGAAGTCCTCAGCGCGCTCCTCAAAGCCGAACCGCACGCCTCCCACTACGACGTGAGCGCCCCCACCGCCCCTGCGGCGTCCGGGAGTTGAGGTCCCTTATGGCATTGTTCGACCCCTGGTTCGGCGGTCGGCGACGTGATCACATAGGGTCAAAAGAAAAACGGTAGGTTCGGCGTGTTCGTTGAACCACTGCCGCTTGTCGACTTAGTGTCTCGTCCCAAGGAACACATGGGACAGGCATACTGGTAACCCTAAACCTCACGGTTAGGGTTCGGAACGGCACCGGCGAGCGTACCGACCGTCCCACACGATACGTAACTCGAGGCGAGAGGCCTTCGACGTGGCAGCACCGCAGAACTACCTCGCAGTCATCAAGGTCGTCGGGATCGGCGGCGGTGGCGTCAACGCCATCAATCGGATGATCGAGGTCGGTCTCAAGGGCGTCGAGTTCATCGCGATCAACACCGATGCGCAGGCCCTCCTGATGAGCGACGCCGACGTCAAGCTCGACGTCGGCCGTGAGCTGACCCGGGGCCTCGGCGCCGGCGCCAACCCCGACGTCGGCCGCAAGGCCGCCGAGGACCACCGCGAGGAGATCGAAGAGGTGCTCAAGGGCGCCGACATGGTCTTCGTCACCGCGGGCGAGGGCGGCGGCACCGGCACCGGCGGCGCCCCCGTGGTCGCCAACATCGCGCGCTCGCTCGGCGCCCTGACCATCGGGGTCGTCACCCGCCCCTTCACCTTCGAGGGCCGTCGCCGCGCCAACCAGGCGGAGGACGGCATCGCGGGGCTGCGGGAGAACGTCGACACCCTGATCGTCATCCCCAACGACCGGCTGCTGTCGATCTCCGACCGTCAGGTCAGCGTGCTCGACGCCTTCCGCTCGGCCGACCAGGTCCTGCTCTCCGGCGTCCAGGGCATCACCGACCTCATCACCACCCCCGGCCTGATCAACCTCGACTTCGCCGACGTGAAGTCCGTGATGTCCGAGGCGGGTTCGGCCCTCATGGGCATCGGCTCCGCCCGCGGCGACGACCGCGCGGTCGCCGCCGCCGAAATGGCGATCTCCTCGCCGCTGCTGGAGGCGTCCATCGACGGCGCCCGCGGTGTGCTGCTCTCCATCTCCGGCGGCTCCGACCTCGGCCTGTTCGAGATCAACGAGGCGGCGCAGCTCGTCAGCGAGGCGGCGCACCCCGAGGCCAACATCATCTTCGGCGCGGTCATCGACGACGCGCTCGGCGACGAGGTGCGGGTCACGGTGATCGCGGCCGGCTTCGACGGCGGTCAGCCGCCCACCAAGGGCAGCCGGGACAAGGGCATCAGCGGCTACCGCGACGAGACCCCCGCGGCCCCGCCGCGGATCGGCAGCCAGCCGGAACCCGCCCGCCCCGCGACCTCGTTCAGCGGTCTCGGCAGCGTCCCGGCCGCCCCGGCGGCCGACCGCGACCGTGACGCGGACGGCGAGCCCGCCGCGGCCGAGGCACCGGCGCCGGTCGCCCCGCCGCACGTGCCGCCGGCCCGTCCCTACCAGGACACCGCGGCCGAAGAGCTCGACGTGCCCGACTTCTTGAAGTGATTCCTTGAAGTGATAGGGCACCGCAAGGCAGCGAGCGGCGCGCACTTCGCCTTCACCGACCGGTGGGGCGGGGTGAGCGCCGCTCCGTACGACCGGCTCAATCTCGGCGGCGCGGTCGGTGACGACCCGGCCGCCGTCCGCGCCAACCGGGAACGCGCCGCGGCCGGCCTCGGCCGCGACCCCGAGCGGGTGGTCTGGATGAACCAGGTGCACGGCCGCGATGTCGCCGTGGTCGAAGGGCCGTGGGGCGACCGGCCCGTTCCCGAGGTCGACGCGATCGTCAGCACCCGCACCGACGTCACGCTCGCGGTGCTCACCGCCGACTGCGTACCGGTGCTGCTCGCCGACCCGGTGGCCGGAGTCGTGGCCGCCGCGCACGCCGGCCGCCCCGGACTCGTCGCGGGCGTCGTGCCCGCCGCCGTCGAGGCGATGACCGCGCACGGCGCCGACCCGGCCCGGATCACCGCGCAGCTCGGACCCGCCGTCTGCGGAAAGTGCTATGAAGTGCCCGCCGCGATGCGTGACGACGTGGCCCGGGCGGTGCCGGAGGCGTACGCCGAGACCAGCTGGGGCACTCCGGCGGTCGACGTGGCGGCGGGGGTGCGCGCGCAGCTCGTGCGCGCCGGAGTGAGCGCCGACCGCTCGGCGGGCGGACCCGACGTGTGCACCCTGGAATCCGCCGACCACTTCTCGTACCGCCGCGACGGCGTCACCGGACGTCTCGCGGGCTATGTCTGGCTGGACGGCGGCGCCGCGTGACCGAGTCCACCGACCCCACGGAGCCCGCGGAGCCCACGGATTCCGCCGAGCCGGCCGAACTGTCCGGGTCCGATGATCTGACGATCAGACGCGACCTGCTCGCCGCCAATCTGGCCCGGGTCGAGGCGCGGATCGCCGCCGCCTGCGACGCGGCCGGGCGGGACCGCAAGGAAGTGACCCTGATCGTGGTCACCAAGACCTATCCGGCGAGCGATGTCCGGCTGCTGTCCGGCCTGGGCGTCCGCCATGTCGCGGAGAACCGCGACCAGGACGCCGCGCCCAAGGCCGCCGCCTCCACCGATCTCCCGCTGAGCTGGCACTTCGTGGGCCAGTTGCAGACCAACAAGGCCCGTTCCGTGGTCCGTTACTCTGATCATGTGCACTCGGTCGACCGGCTCCGGCTGGTCGGCGCGCTCTCGACCGCGGCCACCGCCGCGGACAAGGAGCTCGGGTGCCTGGTCCAGGTCGCCCTGGACGCGGAGTCGGGCACGCAGGGGGAGCGCGGCGGGGTGGCACCCGACGCGGTCGCCGCGCTCGCCGACGCGGTCGCGGCGGCACCGGGACTGCGTCTCGACGGCCTGATGACCGTCGCGCCGCTGGCCGGGGCGTACGCGGGTCAACCCCGAGCCGCCTTCGATCGGTTGGTGGAAATCTCATCCCGCCTGCGCGAGACTCATCCGGCTGCGAACATGGTCTCGGCAGGGATGAGCCAGGACCTCGACGAAGCAGTGGCGGCCGGAGCGACACATGTACGCGTCGGTACGGCGGTACTCGGAGTCCGTCCCGGGCTCGGGTAACGTCACCAAACAAGTCGGACCACAGCATAAATATGGTGTGGCGGCCGTCCGAGCGGCGGCCGAGGACCGTAACCCCGCTGAGAGGACGCAGAGCATGGCCGGCGCGATGCGCAAGATGGCGGTCTACCTCGGCCTCGTGGAGGACGACGGGTACGACGGGCCGGGATTTGACCCCGACGACGAGTTCGAGCCCGAGATGGCCGCTCCGCCCGCAGCGCGGACGAGTGCCGACCCCGAGCGCGCCCCTCGCCGTCAGCAGCAGATCGCTCAGCACGTACCGCAGCACGTACCACAGAGCCAGCTTCAGTCGCCGCAGGACGAACCGCCGCGTCTCGTGCACGCCCCGGCGCCCCGTGAACCGCGGATCGCCCCCGTGGCGTCCATCACACCCGAACGCCATTCCCTGGAGAAGAACGCACCGGTGATCATGCCCAAGGTCGTGTCAGAGCGAGAGCCGTACCGGATCACGACACTGCACCCCCGGACCTACAACGAAGCCCGTACCATCGGGGAACACTTCCGCGAGGGGACGCCGGTGATCATGAACTTGACGGAGATGGACGACACGGACGCAAAGCGACTTGTCGACTTCGCCGCCGGTCTGGTCTTCGGTCTCCACGGAAGCATCGAGCGAGTGACGCAGAAGGTGTTCCTCCTGTCGCCTGCTAACGTCGATGTCACGGCGGAGGACAAAGCCCGGATCGCCGAGGGCGGGTTCTTCAACCAGAGCTGATCCAGAGCTGAGCGAAACGCAACCGTAGGAACCCGGCCGCGGCCGAAGACGAGCAGGGGAGAGAGAAGCGCGATGGACATCGCACTCCAGGTGGTGTGGGTCGCGCTTGCATGCTTCCTTGTCGTCCTTATTTTCCGATTGGTGATGGACTACGTCTTCCAGTTCGCCCGTTCATGGCACCCTGGGAAGGCGATGGTGGTGGTACTGGAGGGCACCTACACTGTCACTGATCCGCCACTCAAGCTTCTGCGGCGGTTCATTCCGCCGCTACGTCTCGGGGGCGTGGCGCTCGACCTGTCCTTCTTCGTATTGATGATCATCGTGTACATCCTGCTTACCGTCGTAGGGGGCTTGCGATGACCGGTGTGTGCTCCCGATATGTCGACGATCACGTTGAGGTGAAGAGATGCCGTTGACCCCCGAGGACGTTCGGAACAAGCAGTTCACGACCGTCCGCCTCCGAGAGGGCTATGACGAGGATGAGGTCGACGCCTTCCTCGACGAGGTGGAGGCGGAGCTGACCCGACTGCTCCGCGAGAACGAGGACCTGCGCGCCAAGCTGGCCGCCGCCACTCGTGCCGCCGCCCAGAACCAGCAGCAGGGCATGCGCAAGCCCGAGCAGCAGGACCGGCCGGTGCCCGCCGCCATATCCGGTCCGCAGCCGGTGCCGCAGCAGCAGATGGGCCCGCCGCAGCAGCAGGGCGGCATGCCGCAGCTGCCTCCCGGCCCCAGCGCCCAGCAGCAGCACGGGCCCGGCCCGATGCAGCAGCAGATGGGGCACCCCATGCAGCAGCAGGGTCCCGGCCCGATGGGCCAGCACCCGATGCAGCAGCAGGGCCCTGGGCCGATGGGCCAGCACCCGATGCAGCAGCAGCAACAGCACCACCCGATGCAGCAGCAGGGCCCCGGTGGCGACAGCGCCGCCCGCGTGCTCTCGCTCGCGCAGCAGACCGCGGACCAGGCCATCGCCGAGGCGCGGTCCGAGGCCAACAAGATCGTCGGTGAGGCCCGCAGCCGCGCCGAGGGCCTGGAGCGGGACGCCCGCGCCAAGGCCGACGCGCTGGAGCGGGACGCGCAGGAGAAGCACCGCGTCGCGATGGGCTCCCTGGAGTCCGCCCGCGCCACGCTGGAGCGCAAGGTCGAGGACCTGCGCGGCTTCGAGCGCGAGTACCGCACCCGCCTGAAGTCCTACCTGGAGTCGCAGCTGCGTCAGCTGGAGAACCAGGCCGACGACTCGCTGGCTCCGCCGCGGACCACCCCGTCCGCGCCGTCCCTGCCCGCCGCGTCCACCATGGGCGGATCCATGGGTGGCGGCATGGGCAGCAACGGGATGGCGCCCGCGGGTGCCGGCGCCGGTGCCATGGGACACGCGGGCTCCGCGCCGTCCTACGGCGGTCAGGGCATGGGCGGTCACACCCCCGGCCCGACGTACGGCGGCCAGCAGCAGATGTCGCCCGCGATGACCCAGCCGATGGCACCGGTACGGCCGCAGGCGCCGCAGCCGATGCAGCAGGCGCCGACGCCGATGCGCGGCTTCCTGATCGACGAGGACGACAACTGACCCAGCGGTCGGTGCAGCACCACTCAGGGCCGGGCCCCCGGGGAATCCTTTCTCCCCGCGGGGCCCGGCCCTTTTGTGCCCCGGAGGGGCTCAGACGCGGCGGACGTGGAAGGTCAGTGCCAGCGCCTCATCGGTGAAGGCGGGGCCGAAGCCGGGCTCCGAGGCCGGGCCCTGGCTGAAGGTGGTCGCGAGGACCTCCTCCGAGATGAGGGCGGCGTGCGTGGTGAGGGCCGTGCCGACGTCCGGGTCGGTGGCGCTCCAGCGGACGTCGATACGGTCGGCGACGTCGAAACCGGAGGACTTGCGGGCCTCCTGGATCAGCCGGATCGCGTCCCGGGCGAGCCCGGCCAGCCGCAGCTCCGGGGTGATCTCCAGATCCAGGGCGACGGTCGCGCCGGAGTCGGAGGCCACCGACCAGCCCTCGCGGGGCGTCTCGGTGACGATCACCTCGTCGGGAGCCAGGGCGACGCTCTCCCCGTCCACGACGACGGACGCGGCACCCTTGTCCCGCAGCTCCGTGGACAGCGCGGCGGCGTCGGCCGCGGCGACCGCGGCGGCCACCGCCTGGACCCCCTTGCCGAACCGCTTGCCCAGCGCCCGGAAGTTGGCCTTCGCCGTGGTGTCCACCAGCGATCCGCCGACCTCGGAGAGCGACGCCAGTGAACTGACGTTCAGCTCCTCGGTGATCTGCGCCCGCAGTTCGGCGGTGAGCCCCTCGAAACCGGCGGCGGCGACCAGCGCCCGGGACAGCGGCTGCCGGGTCTTGACGCCGGACTCCGCGCGCGTGGCGCGGCCCAGCTCCACCAGCCGCCGTACCAGCAGCATCTGTTCGGCCAGCGCCGGGTCGATCCACTGCTCGTCCACGGCCGGCCAGGTCGACAGGTGCACCGAGTCGGGCGCGCCCGGCACCACCGGCACCACCAGGTCCTGCCAGACCCGTTCGGTGATGAACGGCACCAGGGGCGCCAGCAGCCGCGTCACCGTCTCCACCACGTCGTGCAGGGTGCGCAGCGCCGCCGTGTCGCCCTGCCAGAAGCGCCGCCGCGAGCGCCGCACGTACCAGTTGGACAGGTCGTCCACGAAGGCGGACAGCAGCTTGCCGGCCCGCTGGGTGTCGTACGACTCCAGCGCGTCGGTGACGTCCCGCACCAGCACGTTCAGCTCTCCGACCAGCCAGCGGTCAAGCAGCGGGCGGTCCGCGACGGCCGGGTCGGCCGCGCTCGGCGCCCAGCCGGAGGTGCGGGCGTACAGCGCCTGGAAGGCGACCGTGTTCCAGTACGTGAGCAGCGTCTTGCGGACGACTTCCTGGATCGTGCCGTGGCCGACCCGGCGCGCGGCCCACGGGGAGCCGCCGGCCGCCATGAACCAGCGCACCGCGTCGGCGCCGTGCTGGTCCATGAGCGGGATCGGCTGAAGGATGTTGCCCAGGTGCTTGGACATTTTGCGGCCGTCCTCGGCGAGGATGTGCCCGAGACAGACCACGTTCTCGTAGCTGGACCTGTCGAAGACGAGCGTGCCGATCGCCATCAGCGTGTAGAACCAGCCGCGGGTCTGGTCGATCGCCTCGGAGATGAACTGCGCCGGGTAGGTGCGCTCGAAGACCTCCTTGTTGCGGTACGGGTAGCCCCACTGCGCGAACGGCATCGAACCCGAGTCGTACCAGGCGTCGATGACCTCGGGCACGCGCGTGGCGGTCTGCCCGCACTCCGGGCAGCCGAAGGTGACCTCGTCGATGTACGGGCGGTGCGGGTCGAGCCCGGACTGGTCGCGGCCGGTCAGCTCACCGAGTTGCGCGAGCGAGCCGACGCAGGTGAGGTGGCCGTCCTCGCAGCGCCAGATGGGCAGCGGGGTGCCCCAGTAGCGGTTGCGGGACAGCGCCCAGTCCACGTTGTTGTTCAGCCAGTCGCCGAAGCGGCCGTGCTTGACCGACTCCGGGTACCAGTTGGTCTTCTCGTTCTCCCGCAGCATCGCGTCCTTGACCGCGGTGGTCCTGATGTACCAGGACGGCTGCGCGTAGTAGAGCAGCGCGGTGTGGCAGCGCCAGCAGTGCGGGTAGCTGTGCTCGTACGGCACGTGCTTGAACAGCTTCCCCGTCGCCTGGAGTTCGGCGACCAGCGCTTCGTCGGCCTTCTTGAAGAAGACGCCGCCGACCAGCGGCACGTCCGGCTCGAAGGTGCCGTCGGGGCGCACCGGATTGACCACGGGCAGGCCGTACGCGCGGCAGGTCTTGAGGTCGTCCTCGCCGAAGGCGGGGGACTGGTGGACCAGACCGGTGCCGTCCTCGGTGGTGACGTACTCCGCGTTCAGCACGTAGTGCGCGTCCGGGATGTCCACGAAGGAGAACGGGCGCTGATACGTCCAGCGCTCCATGTCGCGGCCGGTGAAGCTCTCCCCGGTCGCGGTCCAGCCCTCTCCGAGCGCCTTGCCGAGCAGCGGCTCCGCGACGACCAGCCGCTCATCGCCGTCGGTGGCCACCACGTACGTGACGTCGGGGTGGACGGCGACGGCGGTGTTGGAGACCAGCGTCCAGGGGGTGGTCGTCCACACCAGCAGCGCCGCCCCGCCCGCCAGCGGGCCGCTGGTCAGCGGGAAGCGGACGAAGACCGACGGGTCGACGACCGTCTCGTAGCCCTGCGCCAGCTCGTGGTCGGACAGACCCGTCTGGTCCTTGGGGCACCAGGGCGCGACGCGGTAGTCCTGCACCAGCAGGCCCTTGTCGAAGATCTGCTGGAGCGACCACCACACGGACTCGACGTACTCGGGGTCCATCGTGCGGTAGGCGTTGTCGAGGTCGACCCAGTAGCCCATCCGCCGGGTCAGCTCGGTGAAGGCGTCGGTGTGCCGGGTCACCGATTCGCGGCACTTCGCGTTGAACTCCGCGATGCCGTACTCCTCGATGTCCTGCTTGGTGGTGAAGCCCAGCTCCTTCTCCACCGCCAGTTCCACCGGCAGGCCGTGGCAGTCCCAGCCGGCCTTGCGGGTCACATGGTGGCCGCGCATGGTCTTGAAGCGCGGGAAGACGTCCTTGAAGACGCGGGCCTCGATGTGGTGGGCGCCGGGCATGCCGTTGGCGGTCGGCGGGCCCTCGTAGAAGACCCAGTCGGGCAGGCCCTGGGTCTGCTCCACCGAGCGGGCGAAGGTCTTGCGCTCGTCCCACAGCTGGAGCACCTCGTGCTCCAGGGCGGGCAGGTCGACCTGGGCGGGCACCTGGTTGTACTGCGGCTGCGGCGCCGCTTGCGAAGGCTGGTCGCTCATCGGTGGTTTCTTCCTCCGGCGGACACTGGTGCGTACTCCGTCGAAGGGACGAGAGCGAGGCGCTCCCGCGGTACCACCCTTCTTGGCGGTGGAGGACCCCTCACGGGATCCCACCGCCCCCTCATTGGGGCAGCGAGGCCGGTTCTACTCGCCCGGGGCGCCGTCTGCGGATCTCCAGGGCTTTCTTCCGGCGGCTCCGGGGTGATCTTCGCACCGCGCACGCCCCCGGGCTTCCACCGTCCCCGGGTCGCTCATGGCTGCGTGCGGCGTTACTCGTCCCGTCCACGCCTTTCGCTGCCGCCAGTGTACGGGGCGGCGGCGGCCCGGCCGAACGCTTTGTCCGGCCCCGCGGAGGGCGCGGTACGCCCGAATGGCCTGCTCCGCGCGCCCCGGCGGTGACTGTCACGGATCGTTACCGCCAGGTACCGGAATACCTGGCGGTGAGCTGGGCACAACGGATGCAGACCTGCCCGCCCCGCCGGGGCCGGACGGGTCGGCCAGGCAGCGCGCCCCGTTGCCGCGGGTCCGGAGCCGTTTTACCGTTTCCGGCACGATTCGCGAACAAGATCACTGATGTGAAGGGGTCGCGGCCATGGTCGTGAAGAAGTCCGTGCGCACGGTCACGGTCGCCGCCGAGCCGACGGCGGCTGCCGCCGGGGAGGAGACGGCCGGGAAGGCCCCGGCGAAGAAGGCCGCAGCGAAGAAGGCGGCGGCAAAGAAGAAGGCGGTACCGAAGAAGGCGGCGGCCGAGAAGACGGCCGCCAAGAAAACCGCGGCCGGGAAGACGGCCGGGAAGAAGGCGGCGGCCGAGAAGGCCGTGACCGGGACGGCCGCCAAGAAGGCCGTGAAGAAGGCAGCGGCGAAGAAGACGGCGGAGAAACCTCCGGCGAAGAAGGCCGCGGCCAAGAAGGCGCCCGCGAAAAAGACAGGAGCCGGCAAGGTGGCAGCGAAGAAGACCGCGGCGGGAACCGCCGCGACCAAGGGTGCCGCGTCCGCGGTCCCCGCCGCCCGCACCGCCGCGGGACCGGCCGAACTGGCCGTGCTCCCGGGCGAGGACCCGTGGACGCCGGAGGAGGTCGAGGAGGCGCGCGGCGAGCTGCTCGGCGAGGTGCAGCGGCTGACCGACGGCATCAGCGACTCCGAGGCGGCCGTCGCGGGCCTGCTGCGCGACTCGGGCGACGGGGCCGGTGACGACGAGGCCGACACCGGCACCAAGAACATCACCCGCGAGTACGAGATGGCGCTCGCCGCCAACACCCGCGAGATGCTGGCGCAGACCCGGCACGCGCTGGAACGGCTCGACGAGGGCACGTACGGCCTCTGCGAGTCCTGCGGCAATCCGATCGGCAAGGCCCGTATGCAGGCGTTCCCCCGGGCGACGCTGTGCCTGGACTGCAAGCAGAAGCAGGAACGCCGCTAGGACAGCCCTGAGCCCCTACGGCCCGGCCGGATTCCCGCTGACGGTTCCGGTCGTACGGGTGTGCCGTACCCTCGTCATCAGTCAGGATTCGGCCTGGCGGGCACGGAGCACAAGGGCTGAGGGACTCACGTGACGGAAGCGGAGCGCACCATCACCACGCCGGAGGAGACGCCGGACGCCACACCGGGCGGCGCGCGGGACGACGCCGGGCCGGCGGAGCCGCGCGCCGAGGGCGAGCGGCCGGGCACGGACGGCGGGACGGACGCCGAGGAGTCCGCCGCGCCCCCGGCCGACCCCGCCCGCCGCAGGCGCCGTATCGCGCTGCTGGTCGGCGTCGCGGCGCTGGCGTACCTGCTGGACCTGCTCTCCAAGATCTGGGTCGTCACCAGCCTGGAGAACCACGACCCGATCGACATCTTCGGCCACTACCTGCGGCTGGACGCGATCCGGAACGCGGGCGCGGCCTTCGGCATGGGCCAGGGCATGACCATCGTCTTCACGGTGATCGCGGTCGGCGTCATCGTGGTGATCGCCCGGCTCGCCCGCCGCCTGTACAGCCTGCCGTGGGCCATCGCGCTCGGCCTGCTCCTCGGCGGCGCCTTCGGCAATCTCACCGACCGGGTCTTCCGTGCCCCCGGCGGCTTCCAGGGCCGGGTCGTGGACTTCATCTCGCCCGCCCACTTCGCCGTCTTCAACCTCGCCGACTCCGCCATCTGCTGCGGCGGCGCCCTGATCGTGCTGCTCTCCTTCCGCGGCGTGGACCCGGACGGCACCGTGCACCGCTGAGCACAGACGGCGGACCGCCTCGGGTTGTCCACAGGCCGCCGCCCACCGGTCACCGCGGGTGTACGGGGTCCGGCATACTCGTGTGGTGAGCACCGTTCCGGAAATCCGTTCCCTGCCCGTTCCCGACGGCCTGGAGGGCGAGCGCGTCGACGCCGCCATCGCCCGCATGTTCGGCTTCTCGCGGACCAAGGCCGCCGAGCTGGCCGCGGCGGGCAAGGTCTCGATCGACGGGTCGGCCGCGGGCAAGTCCGAGCGGGTGCACGGCGGGGCGTGGCTGGAGGTCGAGATGCCCGCGGCGGCGGCCCCGGTGCGGATCGTCGCCGAGCCCGTCGAGGGCATGGAGATCGTCCACGACGACGAGGACATCGTCGTCGTCCTCAAGCCCGTCGGGGTCGCCGCCCACCCCAGCCCGGGCTGGACCGGCACCACCGTGATCGGCGGCCTGGCCGCCGCCGGGTACCGGATCTCCACCTCCGGCGCCGCCGAGCGCCAGGGCATCGTGCACCGGCTGGACGTCGGCACCTCCGGCCTCATGGTGGTCGCCAAGTCCGAACGGGCCTACACCCTGCTCAAGGCGCAGTTCCGGGACCGGGTGGTCGACAAGCGCTACCACGCGCTCGTGCAGGGCCACCCCGACCCGCTGAGCGGCACCATCGACGCGCCGATCGGCCGCCACCCGAACCACGACTACAAATGGGCGGTCGTCGCCGACGGCAAGCCGTCCGTGACCCACTACGACCTGATCGAGGCGTTCCGCTCGGCCAGCCTGCTCGCCATCAAGCTGGAGACCGGCCGCACCCACCAGATCCGGGTGCACATGTCCGCGCACCGGCACCCCTGCGTCGGCGACCTCACCTACGGCGCCGACCCCACGCTCGCCAAGCGCCTCGGGCTGACCCGGCAGTGGCTGCACGCCAAGCAGCTGGGCTTCGAGCACCCGTCGGACGGCCGCTGGGTGGAGTTCAGCAGCGAGTATCCGGCCGACCTCCAGCACGCGCTGGACGTGATCCGCGCGGACAGCGAATGACCGCCCGGACGACCGCGGAGCCGGTCCCCGTACGGATCGTGTCCGCCGCCGACGAGGCCGCGCTCGCCGCGGTGCACGCGATCCGCCACGAGGTGTTCGTCGTCGAGCAGGACGTGCCCGCCGACCTGGAGTGGGACGGCAAGGACGGCCGGGCCGTGCACGCGCTCGCGGACGGCGCGGGCACCGGACGGCTGCTGCTCGGCGAGGACGCCGCGAAGAAGAACGGCGGCGACCCGGACACCGCCGTCCTCGGCCGGCTCGCCGTGCTCAGGCCCGCCCGGGGCAACGGCACGGGCGCCCGCCTGGTCCGCGCGCTGGAGGACGAGGCCCGCCGGCTCGGCCTGGCCGGCGTCTACCTGGAGGCGCAGGTGCACGCGATACCGTTCTACGAGCGCCTCGGCTACACCGCGTACGGACCGGAGTTCATGGACGCGGGCATCGAACACCGCGCCATGCGCCGGGCCTTCACAAATTCCGCACCGCCCGGCGATTGAGAATCCGCCCGCACTGACCGGCATGGCACCCTGACGCCGTGGATCAGCTCGCACTGTTTTTCGTACTCATGCTCGCCGCCATCGTCATGGTGCCGCTCGGCGACCGGATCGGGCTGCCCTCACCGGTGCTGATGACGCTGCTCGGCGGGGTGCTGGCACTGATCCCGCAGGTGCCCAACGTGCAGATCGACCCCGATCTGATCCTGCCGCTCGTCCTGCCGCCGCTGCTCTACGCGTCCGTGCAGCGCACCTCCTGGCGGCAGTTCGCCGCGAACCGGCGGGCGATCTTCCTGCTCGCCGTCGCCCTGGTCTTCGTCACCACGGCCGCGGTCGCCACCGTGGCGAACGCGGTCGTCCCCGGCATCTCCCTGGCCGCGGCCTTCGCGCTCGGCGCGCTGGTCGCCCCGCCCGACCCGGTGGCCGCGACCGCGGTCGCCGGCAGCCTCGGCCTGCCCCGCCGGATGATCTCCATCCTGGAGGGCGAGGGGCTGTTCAACGACGTCACCGCCATCGTGCTCTACCACGTGGCGGTCGCCGCGGCCCTGTCCGGCGACTTCTCCGCGCCGCACGCCGTCCTGGAATTCGTGCTGTCCGCCGTCGTCGCCGTCGCGGTCGGTCTCGCGCTCGGCTGGGGCGCCAACAAACTGATGGGCGTGGTCGGCGACCCCACCCTCCAGATCGGCCTGTCGCTGCTGGTGCCCTTCGCCTCCTACGCGCTCGCCGAGGAGTTCGGCGGCTCCGGCGTCCTGGCGGTGCTCACCACCGCGCTGTTCCTGGCCGAGTACGCCTTCGAGGCCGACGACGTGACGGCCCGGCTGGCGGGCAACACCTTCTGGGAGATCGTCGACACCCTCGTCACCGGTATCGCCTTCGGCCTGATCGGCCTGGAACTGCACAATGTGTTCCGGGTGGGCGCCGGCAACTGGGGCTCGATGACCCGGCACGCTGCCCTGGTGGTCGCGGTCGTCATCGGCGTACGGCTGCTGTACCTGCTGCCCGCGACCTGGGCGGCGCGCAAGATGCACAAGCTGCGCGACCTGGACGAGGACATCCCGATGACCTGGCGCGAGTCGGTCATCATGTGGTGGTCGGGGATGCGCGGTGTGGCGTCCGTCGCGCTGGCGCTGGCCATCCCGCTCACCACCGACGACGGCAGCGCCTTCCCGGCCCGACCCGAACTGCTCTTCATCGCCTTCGCGGTGGTGCTCAGCACCCTGGTCCTGCAAGGTCTGACGCTGCCCTGGCTGGTGAAACGGCTTGGGGTGCGCAGCGACATCGACGCCGAGCACGACCTGGAGAAGATGCTCGCGCTGCGCGCCATGACCGCCGCCAAGGTCAGGCTGCGCGACATCGAGGCCGTGGAACCGCTCAGCGACGACCTCTCCGAACTGCTGCACCGCCGCGCCTTCGACCTCGGCGCCCGGATCTGCCCGGACATCGTGGACGACGAGCGGCGCGAGAGCCACGCCAAGCGGGTCAAGCGGCTCAAGTCGGTGCGCAGGATCCAGGACGAGATGATGTCCGCCGCCCGGCACGAGGTGCTCTCCGCGCGCAGCGAGCCCGGCTACGACCCGGAGGTCGTCGACCGGGTGCTGCGCCAGCTCGACCTGCGCTCGATGCGCGGCTGACACCCGGGCGATCCCGGCGGCGGCCGGTCAGCGGGTGCCGGGGCCGGGCCCCAGATCCTTGGTGTCCGGGGCGGGCGCGGTGTCCCGGGTGTGGTCGACGTCCTGGCCGGGCGCGGACGCGGTGTTCAGCCTCGGCAGCGCGTACGGGTGCTCGCAGTGCAGCCAGTCGATCAGCTGCTCGCGGATGATGCAGCGCAGATTGAAGATGTCGCCCGGGTCCTTCGCCGTCGCCAGCGCCCTGACCTGGAGGGTGGTCGGGGTGGAGTCGATCACCACCAGGCCCCACGCCCTGCGGTCCCACTCGGCGCAGCTCTCCAGGATCTCCAGCAGCCGTTTGCGCATCAGCGCCACCGGCGCCGAGTGGTCCAGGTGCAGGAAGACCGTGCCGGTCATCCGCTGGTCGCCGCGCGACCAGTTCTCGAACGGCTTGCTGGTGAAGTACGACACCGGCATCATGATCCGCCGCTCGTCCCAGGTGCGGACGCTGAGGAAGGTCAGCGTGATCTCCTCGACCGTGCCCCACTCGCCGTCCACCACTACGGTGTCGCCGATCCGCACCATGTCGCCGAAGGCGATCTGCAGCCCGGCGAAGAGATTGCTCAGCGTGGACTGCGCCGCCACACCGGCGACGATGCCGATGATGCCCGCCGACGCCAGCATCGACGCCCCGACGGTGCGCATCGCGGGGAAGGTGAAGAGCATCGACGCGACGACGATCACCGTCACGATCGCGGTGAACACCCGCTGGATCAGCGTGAGCTGGGTGCGCAGCCGACGGATCTTCGGCACGTCGTGGCCGACCGCCGCGTACCGGGCGTAGGAGGAGTCGATCACCGCGGTGGCGACCCGGACCACCAGCCAGCCCGACGCGCCGATCAGCACCAGCACCAGGCCCTGGCCGATGGCCGACGCGTGGTCGTCGGCGAAGTGCGCGGAGCGGTAGCCGCCGCGCAGTATCGCGGTGCAGATCACCACCTGGAGCGGTATGCCGCAGCGCCGCAGCAGGTGCCACAGCGGGGTCTCCGGGTGCCGCCCGTCGATCCTGCGCAGCGAACGGTCGACGATCCAGCCGATGAGCAGCGAGACCCCGACCGCCACACAGACCACGACAACCGGGCGCAGCGCGCTGTCGATCTCCACTACGGCTCGCACCTCGGCTCTCTCCCGGAACGGGTTCGCGTGACAACTGGCACCATGGTCGCGTACCAACCCGGAAAGAAGGCAATCCTGTGACGATCGTCCTGTTCCACTCCGTCTACGGTCCGCGTCCGGCCGTGCACGCCGCCGCCGACCGGCTGCGGGCCGCGGGCCACGAGGTCGTGGTGCCGGACCTGTACGACGGCCGCGTCGTGGACACCGTCGAGGCGGGCCGGGAGATCAGGGACGCGATCGGCAACGAGGAACTGCTGCGCCGCGCCGTCGTCGCGGCGGCGCCGTACTCCGACCAGGGGCTGGTCTACGCGGGCTTCTCGCTGGGCGGCGCCCTCGCACAGAACGTGGCGCTCGGCGACGAGAAGGCCCGCGGTCTGCTGCTCCTGCACGGCACCTCGGACATCGCCGACGACGCGGCCACCGACATCCCCGTGCAGCTCCATGTCGCCGACCCCGATCCCTTCGAGACCGACGACTGGCTGAACGCCTGGTATCTGCGGATGCGCCGGGCGGGTGCCGACGTCGAGGTGCACCGCTACCGCGGCGCCGGCCACCTCTACACCGACCCGGACCTGCCCGACCACGACGCCGAGGCCGCCGAGAAGACCTGGGCGATCGCCCTGGACTTCCTCGCCGGGCTGTAGCCGCACCCGAACGCACCGGAGCCGGTCCCGTATCCGTACGGGACCGGCTCCGGTGCGTGGCGACCGCAGTGCGGGGCTACTTCTTCAGGTTGGCGGTGATCTGGTCCATCACACCGTCGGCGGTCAGCGCCTTGCCGTTGAGCTTGATGGTCGGGGTGGACTGGATGCCCGCCGCGTTGAACGCGTCGGAGGAGTCCAGCGCCCACTTGTCGAAGGTGCCGTTCTTCACGTCCGCCTGGAACTTGGCGTTGTCCTTCAGCGCCGGCACGTCCTGCGCCAGCTTGATCATGTTCTCGTCCTTGGCGAACAGGTCCGGGCCGCTCTCCTCCGGGTGGTGCGCCTTGGAGTAGAGGAGCGTGTGGTACGCCTCGAAGGCGTCCAGGCTCACATTGGCCGCCGCGCCGACCGCGCTCAGCGCGTTCTTGGAACCGGTGCCGCCGAGGTTGCCGTCGAGGAACGTGCCGAAGTGGTACGTGATCTTGTACTTGCCGTCCTTGGCGCCCTTGAGGACGTCCGCGCCCGAGGTCTGCTCGAACTGCGCGCAGGCCGGGCAGCGCAGGTCCTCGTACAGGTCGAGGTTGTTCTTGTTGTTCGCGTCGCCGACGACGATGGTCGTGCCGTTGGTGCCGGAGGTGTTGGCCGGCTTGACGAGCTTGTCCTTCTTGGCGGACTCCCAGTAGCTGGGCTTGTTCGCCGCGTTCACCGCGACGGCGACACCGCCGGCCACCGCCAGGACGGCGACGACACCGACGCCGACGAATATCTGCCGGCGGAGCTTGGCGCGCTTCGCCTCGCGCTCGCGCTCCGCGCGCAGCCGCTCGCGGGCGGCGGCCTTGCTGGCCTTGCTGTTCCTGCTGCTCATGGGGGATCTCCGTGATGACGCGTGGGGTGTATGAGGGGTGGTGCCGGTACGACGGTCAGACTGCGACCGCGACGGGCGGACCCCGGCGTACGACGGAGTGCAGCAGCGGGCGGGCGGTGTGCGGCCCGGCCGGGGCGGCGGTGGCCGGGCGGACCCGGCGGGGCGCCGCGGTGAGCCGGGTACGGGCCGACGCGGCCAGCAGCAGCGGGCGGAAGGCGGCGGCGGCCACCGACCGCAGCACCCGGTGCAGCGCGGCCTCGCCGCGCCGCAGCCACCAGGAGGCGAGCAGGCCGACGCTCACATGGACCGCGAGCAGCAGCCACGGCAGCGCGGTGGACGGCATCTGCGCCGCCGTGGCACCGCCGGGCACCGCGGACAGCGGCGGCCCGACCGGCCGGCCACTGCACAGGAACGTCTCGTGGAACGACCACCACGACCCGGTCACCGGACCGCCGGCCGGCCCGTAGCACGCCTGCTGCCCGGCGGTGAAGAGGGTGTCCACGGCCAGCTCCAGCGGGACCATCAGCCCCGCGATCGGCCAGAACCCGCGCTCGCACCGGCCGCCGAGCAGATACGCCAGCACGAAGACGCCGCCGAACGCCCCGCAGACCACCGCCAGCGGCAGCGGGGTCCGCGACATCAGCGTGTGGGAGGTGGAGGAGAGGGTCACGCACAGCGCGGCGAAAAGGGCAGCGCGCAGCGCCCTCAGCCTCGGCCGTATGTCCTCCATGGCGACTGAGTGTGCCACGGGAAAGCGTATGTGTGACCTAAAGACGGGTAACGGATGGGACTACGGCCGGAGGCGACCGGACGACGGAGGCGGACCGCGGGGAGCCGCCACGGATTGTCGGACCCGAGTCGTAGACTCGCAGCGCCGCCAGACGCAGCGCCTGAGTCACCCGTTCCTGCCGGAGGTATCGCCGCCCGTGTCAGACCAGCCCTTCACTCATCTCCATGTCCACACCCAGTACTCGCTGCTGGACGGAGCGGCGAGATTGAAGGACATGTTCAAGGCGTGCAACGAGATGGGGATGTCCCATGTCGCCATCACCGACCACGGCAATCTGCACGGGGCGTACGACTTCTTCCACCAGGCGAAGGCGGCCGGCGTCACCCCGGTGATGGGCATCGAGGCGTATCTCGCGCCGGAGTCGCGGCGGTACAACAAGCCCGTCAAGTGGGGCGCCCCGCACCAGAAGCGGGACGACATCTCCGGCGCGGGCGCGTACACCCACATGACCATCTGGGCGCGCAACGCGGTCGGGCTGCACAATCTGTTCCGGGCGCAGTCCCGGGCCTCCTTCGAGGGCTACTTCCGCAAGCCCCGGATGGACCGCGAACTGCTCAGCGAGTACGCCGAGGGCCTGATGGGCACCACCGGCTGCCCGTCGGGCGAGATCTCCACCCGGATCCGGCTCGGGCAGATGGACGAGGCGATCAAGGCGGCCGGCGAGTACCAGGACATCTTCGGCAAGGAGAATTTCTTCGTCGAGATCATGGACCACGGCATCGACATCGACCGCCGGGCCCGGCAGGGCCTGGAGGAGATCGCCAAGAAGCTCCAGGCGCCGTTCGTGGTCACCAACGACTCGCACTACACCTACGCCCAGGAGTCGTCGGCGCACGACACCCTGCTGTGCATCCAGACCGGCTCCAACATGTCGGACCCGGACCGCTTCAAGTTCGACGGCAGCGGCTACTACCTGAAGTCCGCCGCCGAGATGTACGCGATCGACTCCTCGGACGTGTGGCAGGAGGGCTGCCGCAACAGCCAGCTGCTGATCGCCGACCGGGTCGAGACCGACGGCATGTTCGAGCCGAAGAACCTGATGCCGCGCTTCGACGTGCCCGAGGGCTACACCGAGGTGACGTGGTTCCGCGAGGAGGTCTCGCGCGGCATGGCCCGGCGCTTCCCCGGCGGCATCCCCGAGGACCGGCAGAAGCTCGCCGAGTACGAGATGGACACCATCATCCAGATGGGGTTCCCCGGCTACTTCCTCGTCGTCGCCGACTTCATCATGTGGGCGAAGAACAACGGCATCGCGGTCGGCCCCGGCCGCGGCTCCGCGGCCGGTTCGATCGTCGCGTACGCGATGGGCATCACCGACCTCGACCCCGTCCCGCACGGCCTGATCTTCGAGCGGTTCCTCAACCCCGAGCGCATCTCCATGCCCGATGTCGACATCGACTTCGACGAGCGCAGGCGCGGCGAGGTCATCCGCTACGTGACCGAGAAGTACGGCTCCGACAAGGTCGCGCAGATCGCCACCTACGGCACCATCAAGGCCAAGGCCGCGATCAAGGACTCGGCCCGCGTGCTGGGTTACCCGTTCTCCATGGGTGACCGGATCACCAAGGCGATGCCCGCCGACGTCCTCGGCAAGGGCATCCCGCTGTCCGGCATCACCGACAAGGACCACCCGCGCTACAGCGAGGCGGCCGAGGTCCGGGCGATGTACGAGAACGAGGCGGACGTCACCAAGGTGATCGACTCCGCCAAGGGCATCGAGGGCCTGGTCCGGCAGATGGGCGTGCACGCGGCCGGCGTGATCATGTCGTCCGAGTCGCTGATCGACCACGTGCCGATCTTCTCGCCGAAGAACGACGGCGCCGTCGTCACCCAGTGGGACTACCCGAGCTGCGAGTCGCTCGGCCTGCTGAAGATGGACTTCCTCGGCCTGCGCAACCTGACGATCATGGACGACGCGGTCAAGTCCATCAAGGCCAACAAGGGCATCGACATCGACCTGCTGTCGCTGCCGCTGGACGACCCCAACACGTACGCGCTGCTCAGCCGCGGCGACACCCTGGGCGTCTTCCAGTTCGACGGCGGCCCGATGCGCGCCCTGCTGCGCATGATGAAGCCCGACAACTTCGAGGACATCTCCGCCGTCTCGGCCCTGTACCGGCCGGGCCCGATGGGCATGAATTCGCACATCAACTACGCGCTGCGCAAGAACAAGCAGCAGGAGATCACCCCGATCCACCCGGAGCTGGAGGAACCGCTCCGCGAGGTGCTGGACATCACCTACGGCCTGATCGTCTACCAGGAGCAGGTGCAGAAGGCCGCCCAGGTGCTCGCCGGTTACTCGCTCGGCCAGGCCGACCTGCTGCGCCGCGCGATGGGCAAGAAGAAGAAGGAAGTCCTCGACAAGGAGTTCATCCCCTTCCAGGCCGGCATGCGCGAGCGCGGCTACTCCGACCAGGCCATCCAGGCGGTCTGGGACGTGCTGGTGCCGTTCGCCGGCTACGCCTTCAACAAGGCGCACTCCGCCGCGTACGGCCTGGTGTCCTACTGGACCGCGTATCTCAAGGCCAACTACCCGGCCGAGTACATGGCGGGCCTGCTGACCTCGGTCAAGGACGACAAGGACAAGATGGCGCTCTATCTCAACGAGTGCCGCCGGATGGGCATCAAGGTGCTGCCGCCGGACGTCAACGAGTCCAACGCCAACTTCACGCCGCGCGGCGACGACACGATCGTCTTCGGCCTCACCGCGGTGCGCAACGTCGGGACGAACGTGGTGGAGTCGGTGGTGCGCTGCCGCAAGGCCAAGGGGCGGTACACCACCTTCCCCGACTTCCTCGACAAGGTCGACGTGGTGGCCTGCAACAAGCGGACCGTCGAATCGCTGATCAAGGCCGGCGCCTTCGACACCATGAAGCACACCAGGCGCGGTCTGACCGAGCACTTCGAGTCGATGATCGACAATGTGGTGCAGGTCAAGCGCAAGGAGGCCGAGGGCCAGTTCGATCTGTTCGGCGGCGCGGGGGAGGACGACGACACCCCGGCGTTCGGGCTCGACGTGGTCTTCTCCGACATCGAGTGGGACAAGACGTATCTGCTCGCGCAGGAACGGGAGATGCTCGGACTCTATGTGTCCGACCACCCGCTCTTCGGCATCGAGCACATCCTCAACGACAAGACGGACGCGGCGATCGCGGCCCTGGCCGGTGACTACTCCGACGGCGCGATCGTCACCATCGGCGGCATCATCTCCGGGCTCCAGCGCAAGATGACCAAGCAGGGCAACGCGTGGGCGATCGCCACCGTGGAGGACCTGGCGGGCTCGGTGGACTGCATGTTCTTCCCCGCCACCTACCAGCTGGTCTCCACCCAACTCGTCGAGGACGCCGTGGTCTTCGTCAAGGGGCGGCTGGACAAGCGGGAGGACATCCCGCGGCTGGTGGCGATGGAGCTGATGGTCCCCGACCTGTCGGACGTGGGCACCAACGCGCCGGTGATGATCTCCATCCCGACGGTGAAGGTGACCCCGCCGCTGGTGGCGCGGCTCGGCGAGGTGCTCTCCAGCCACAAGGGCAACACCGAGGTACGGGTGAAGCTCCAGGGCGTGCGCAGCACCACGGTGCTGCGGCTCGACCGGCACCGGGTGACGGCCGACCCCTCGCTCTTCGGTGACCTCAAGGCGCTGCTCGGGCCTGCCTGTCTGGGAGCGGCACAGCAGCAGGCGGGCTAGGACGTACGATCCGCGGGCGGCCCGAACGGCCCGGCAGCTGACGTGAGTGCGGGGGCACCCCTGGTGGTGGGGTGCCCCCGCGGCACACGCGGTGAAACTAGTTGTGGCCGAACTTCTGCTTGTTCTTGCGCGAGAAGTTCTGCGGGGCGGCCATCTCCGGCTGCTCCTCGGTCAGCGTGCCCTGCGCGCGGTCCTGCTGCTCGGGGGCGGCGCCGCGCTGCTGGTCCTGGTTCCCGCGCTGACGGTTCTGGTTCTTGTTCTTAGCCACGATCGTCTCTCCTAGTGGGGGATCTCGGCCGGTGGCCTTGTGGCCGATCGGCCGCCATCAGATTTGCACGGGAGTACGAAGCGCGCATTTCGGGCAGTTGGTGGAGTAGGCGGGCGGAAAACCGACCACCGCCACGCCGATGATCGGGTTCGAGGTCATAACCCCTTGGCATTCGGGCAGACTCGGGGGAAATCCGTGCCGGGGGGCGACCGGAAGAGGTGCAACATGGACCGCTGCGTCGTCCTGGTGGACGCCGGGTATCTGCTGGGCGCCGCGGCGAGTCTGCTGGCGGGTGAACCGTCGCGGTCCCGGATCACCGTCGATCACGCCGCCGTCGTGGCTGGCCTGCGCGAACGTGCCGAACTGGAGACCGGCCAGCCGCTGCTGCGGATCTACTGGTTCGACGGCGCACCCGACCGGGTTCCGCAACCGGAGCACCGCAGACTGCGGGTGATGCCCCGGGTGACCGTACGGCTCGGCGCGCTCACCCGGACGGACGGCCGCTGGGCGCAGAAGGGCGTGGACGCGGCCATGCACGCCGAGCTGTCGGAGCTGGCCCGCAATCGGGCCTGTTCCGACGTCGTCCTGGTCACCGGCGACGGCGACCTGCTGCCCGGCATGATGTCCGCCAAGGAACACGGCGTCGCCGTCCACCTGTGGGCCGTGCAGGCCGCCGACGGGGACTACAACCAGTCGGAGGACCTGGTCGCGGAGGCCGACGAGCGGCGCGTGCTGGACCGTGAGTGGATCACCGCGGCGATCAGGGCCCGCGAGATCCCGGGCGCCTGCCCGCCGCCCGGGCCGCGCCCGGAGATCGCCGCCATCCTCTCCGCGCCGCTGCCCGAGACCGGCGGCGCCGCGCACGAGGACCGGCCGGGCAAGAACGGCGCCGCGCCGGAACCGGCCGCCGCCGAGAGCACCCACCGGGACAAGAGTGCCCCGCCGGGACCCGCGGTTCCCACCCCCAAGGACCTCGCCGACCTCGGCCGCAGCCACGCCGCCCCGCCGCCCGCCGCCCAGCCGGTGCCCAGCGCCACCCTGCGCTGGTCGTCGGAGAAGGGCTGGACCGACCGCGGCCCCGGCGCCGACCTGCCCGACACCAGCGGGCTGCCCACCCTCGCCCAGCTCACCTCGGCCGAGCAGCGCTGGGCGGACCGCGAGGACGACATCACGGCGGTCAGCGGCGACCCGTACGAGGTGGGCCAGGTCTTCGCCCGCCGCTGGATCGCCCGGCTCACCGACACCGGCCAGCTCCAGCAGCTGTCCACCCACTACCCGCGCGTCCCGCACCGCATCGACGGCGAGCTGCTGCGCTACGCCGCCCGTTTCGGCCTGCTCGCCCACAAGGACGACCAGATCGACGAGCACGACCGGTACGCCATCAGGGCCGGATTCTGGCGCGAGGTGGACGCCCGCGCGGTCGCCGAGCACGCGCCCGCGGGGGAGTGAGGCGCCGCGTCCCGGCGGCGGCGCACCGGGTCCCGTCCGGGGGAAACCGTGTGATTCGGGCCCCCCTTGCGCCGCCCGTGCCGCGCGGCGCGTACTCTCGATCCTCGTGAGTACGGGCACGGAGGAGACGGCGCCCCCGGCGGTCGCCACAGCCCGCGACGCGGTGTGCACCGTGCGCGGTCTGGTCAGAACGTACCCGGCCGGTTCCGCGGCCAGGGGCCGCGGCCTGCGCCGCCGCCGTACCGCCGCGGCCGAAGACGCCGGAACACCGTCCGGCCACCCCGTACCCGGCCCGGTCCGCGCCAATGACGGCATCGACCTCGACGTCGGCCGCGGTGAACTGTTCGGCATCCTCGGCCCCAACGGCGCGGGCAAGACCACCCTGGTCCGCCAGCTCACCGGACTGCTGCGGCCGGACTCCGGCTCCATCGACCTGCTCGGCCACGACCTGGTCCGCCACCCCGACCGGGCCGCCCGCCTGGTCGGCTACCTCGGCCAGGAGTCCTCGGCCCTGGACGAGCTGACCGTCGCGCTCGCCGCCGAGACCACCGGACGGCTGCGCGGCCTGGACGCCAGGGCCGCCCGCGCCGAGCGCGACGCCGTCCTGGACGAGCTGGAACTCGGCCCGATCGCCGGCCGCCCGATCAAGCGGCTGTCCGGCGGCCAGCGGCGGCTGGCCTGCTTCGCCGCGGTGCTGGTCGGCCGGCGGCCCGTCCTGGTGCTCGACGAGCCCACCACCGGCATGGACCCGGTCGCCCGGCGCGCGGTGTGGGCCGCGGTCGGCCGCCGCAGGGCCGAACAGGGCACCACGGTGCTGCTGGTCACCCACAACGTCATCGAGGCCGAGACCGTCCTGGACCGGGTCGCCGTGCTCGACCACGGCCGGGTCATCGCCTGCGACACCCCCGTGGGCCTGCGCGCGCTGGTCGCCGACGAGGTCAGGCTCGACCTGGTCTGGCGCGACGAGCCGCCCATGGCGCTGCCCGCCATCGCCGCCCTGCGCCCGCTCGCCGACATCTCCGGCCGCCGCTGGACGCTGCGGCTGCCACAGGACCGGGCCCGCGCCGCGGTCGCCGAGGTCACCGGAGGCCCGGCCTTCGCCGCGCTGGACGACTTCACGCTGGCCACCCCCAGCCTGGAGGACGTCTACCTCGCGCTCGGCGGCCGGGGAGAGGGCCTGGTGAAGTCATGACGACCCCCACGATGTGCGGAGCCTGCGTATGAGCGTGCTCACCCAGATCGTCCCGGTGCCCAGGGGCGAGGCGGCACGGCCGTACGGGGCGGCGCCGCTCGCGCCCCGGGCCCGGCTGTGGCCCGCCTTCGGCGCGGTCTACCGCGCCCAGCTCTCCCGCGCCCGGGTGGCGCGGATCCCGCTGCTGTTCGTCGCCACCTTCCAGTCCATCGGGATCATGGTGATGATGCGCGGTGTGGTCGACGCCGGGGACGGCGAGGCGGCCCGCTCCGTCGTCGCGGGCTCCAGCGTCCTGGTGGTCGCCTTCGTCGCGCTCAATCTGCTCGCCCAATATTTCGGGCAGCTGCGTGCCTCCGGCGGCCTCGACCACTACGCGACGCTGCCGGTGCCGCCGGCCGCTGTCGTGCTCGGCGCCGCCGGCGCCTACGCCTCCTTCACCGTGCCCGGCACCCTCGTCACCGCCGTCACCGGCTGTGTCCTGTTCCATCTGACGCTCACCAATCTGTGGATCCTCGCCGTGGTCATCCCGCTGGCCGGGGCGGCGCTGTCCGGCCTCGGCGCGGCCCTCGGACTGCTCGCGCCCCGGCAGGAGATCGCGACCCTCTTCGGACAGCTCGGCATGTCCGCCGCGCTGCTGCTCGGTGTGCTGCCCGCCTCCCACATGCCCGCGCCGATCTCCTGGGCCCGCGACCTGCTGCCGTCCACGTACGGCGTCGAGGCGTACACCAGGACCTTCGGCGACCGGCCGGACTGGGCGGCGGTGCTCGGCGACCTGTCGGTGTGCGCGGCCGTCGGCGTCGTCTCGCTGGCCGTGGCCACCCGGGCGTACCGCAGGGCGGCCTGCCGGTGACGCGGCGCACAGCCAGACCTGGCACGATGGGCAGGTGACCGCACCCCTGACGCCGCATGACCAGCCCCCGCCGTTCCCGCCCTACCCGGGCGGAGGACCCGTCGGCGGCAAGGGGGACGGACCCTCCGTGGCCGTGGAGCTGCGGCGGGCCGCGCTGGTCGCGGTGGCCGTCACGGTGTGCGGGGTGATCCTCGCGCTGCTGTGGGTGTGGCTGTCGCCGCGCATCCCGCTGGTGTCGGACGGCAAGGCCGTCTACCTCAAGGACACCGAGGGCGAGGAGGCGATCGGCAGCGACGGCATGTTCGTGCTGATCTCGCTGGTCCTGGGCGCGCTGACCGCCGTCGGCGTCTTCCTCCGCTACCGCAGGGGCGGTGTCGCGCTGGTGCTGGCGCTCGCGGTCGGCGGTGTGCTCGCCGCCGTCGTCGGCTGGCGGCTCGGCATCGTGCTCGGCCCGACCCGCGACCTCCGCAAGCACGCCATGGACGTCGGCGCCAATGTCGTCTTCGACGGCCCGCTGAAGCTGCGCGCCAAGAGCGCGCTGATCGCCTGGCCCGCGGCGGCGATGCTCGTGCACTCCTGCCTCACCTGGGCGTTCGGCCCGCGCGACCCGGAGCTTCCGCCGTACATCCCGCCGGCCCAGTGGGGCGCACCGCCGCCGCCCGCGCCGCAGCCGCCGAACCCGAATCCGAATTCGAATCCGAACCCGGCGCCGGAGGGCTGAGCACCGGCGCCCCGGCCTCGTACGCGCTCAGGCGCGGGCGATGCCGGCCGTCACCGCCGAGGTGAGCGCCGCCAGATCGGCCGGCGACAGCTCGACCTCAAGGCCCCGCTTGCCCGCCGAGACGAAGACCGTGGGGAAGTCCAGGGCCGAGGCGTCCAGGACCGTCGGCAGCCGTTTGCGCTGCCCCAGCGGCGAGATGCCGCCGACCACATAACCGGTGGCGCGTTCGGCGTCGGCGGGCGGCGCCATCGCGGCGCGCTTGCCGCCCGCCGCTGCCGCCAGCGCCTTGAGGTCGAGCGAGCCCGCGACCGGCACCACCGCGACGGTCAGGGCGCCGTCCACCTCGGCCAGCAGCGTCTTGAAGACCCGGTCGGGCGAGGTGCCGAGCGCGGCGGCGGCCTCGGCCCCGTAGGACAGCTCGGACGCCGGGTCGTGCGCGTAGGCGTGCACGGTGAAGGGCAGGCCCGCCTTCTCCAGCGCGACCGTGGCCGGAGTGCCGCCGGCCGTACGTGCCTTCTTCGCCACGACGGGCTCCCTTTCCTGAAGTGCGGCTTCCCTGGCGCGCGACGCCCCTGATCCGCCGGACCGGCCCTAATTCGCGCTGATCGCCTGATGGGTCAGTTCCACCGCCGGCAGCGACGGCAGCTTGTCGATGACCGCGGTCTCGCGGCGCAGCAGCCGCAGCTCCGCGGTCAGCCGGGCCGCGGTGTCGGCGGCCTCCAGCAGCTCCTGCTTGACCGGGGTCTCCACCACCATGGCGGCGGCCACCAGGTAGGACAGCACGGTCGCGTCGTCCGGGAACTCCTGGCCCGCGGCCAGCGTGCGCTCCCGCGCCCCCGCCAGCCGCTTCTGGTAGGTGCCGAAGACCCGGGAGACCTCGGAGGCCAGCGCGCCCGCGCCGCTGCCCGGCTGATCCGGCAGCTCCTCGAAGGCGCCGGTCAGATACGGGCCGCTCGCGTCCACCGACAGCAGCTTGAAGCGGATCAGGCCGGTGGCCACCAACTCGTAGCCCCCGTCGTCCCGTTCGGCGATGCCGGTCGCGTCGGCGATGCAGCCGTACCCGTACAGCGCGGCGGCCGGGTCGTCACCGAGCCCGGCGGCGGCCCCGGTGTCCCGGCCGTCCTGGCCGGTCGGCGCGACCTCCTGGCCGTTCTTGATGGCGACCACGCCGAAGCGCCGCGGCGCGTTCTCGGGCAGCGTCAGCAGGTCGCCGACGAGTGCGCGGTACCGCTCCTCGAAGACGTTCAGCGGCAGCACCAGGCCGGGGAAGAGCGCCGTACTGAGCGGGAAGAGCGGAAGGCGATCGGTCACAGTGAGCAAGGGTACGGGCAGCACGGCCGCCTTCGTCAGCCACTGTGCCCGCTGCCTCGCGAAAGGCGGCTGATCCGGCCCGGGCGCGTCACCCCCGGCTCAGCAGCCGGGACGCCCCGGCGGCCACCGTGGTGGCCAGCGTCCAGCCGAGCAGGGTGAGCAGCGACGCCACCCACTGGCCGGTCCCCGCCTCCCGCCAGGCGTTGTCCTGGCCGAGGTCGATCACCGGCAGCAGCAGGTCCAGCGCGTACAGGGCGGGGGACCAGTGCGGCCGGTAGCCGTCGTCCGCGGGCGGCGGCTACCGGTGCGCGGCGAAGTACACCGCGCCCAGCGCCCACAGCGCGACCATCCACACCGCCGCCCGGCCCGGCCGGTAGCCGTAGCCGACCGTCACGTCCTGGAGCCGGCCCCAGATCCGCCCGGCGAGCGGCAGCGACTCGCGGCGCCGCCGCTGCTTGGCGAGCAGCACCTCGCGGGCGTGCGCGTCCTCGCCGCCCGCGCGCAGGGCGGCGGCCAGCCGCTCGTACGGGCCCGGGCTGTACTCGGGCGTGGCCGCGTCCAGCCACGCGATCCGGTCCCGCAGCGGGAAGGGCGTCCGCGGGGCGAGCGACTCGTACGAGAAGTCGCCGATGTCGACCCGGCCCGGACCCGGCCAGCTCTGCGGCGCGTCGGTGAGCCGTCCCACGACGGCGCCCGCCAGCGACACCGTGCCGCTCGGCGGCCGGGCCGGCGTCAGCCGCAGCTCGGGCGTCTGGAGCCGCCGCAGCGACAACTGCTGCCCCTCGCCCAGCCGGAACACGGCCCGGTTGACGATCACCGCGTTCCCGACCCGCGCGTCGTCCAGCCGTACCCCGCCCTCCGCCCTGAACTCCCTGCGGGCGGCGCGCGCGGTCGGCGGTGCGGCGCCGGGGGCCGTCGCCGCGCCGCCGTCGTCGCCGCCGTCGTCGTCCGTCGCGCCCGCGGCGCGGTCCGCGGGGTCGGCCGCCGGGTCGGCCGCGTCGATGTCGGGTGCCGTGCCCGTCGAGCCGGACGACGGCCAGCTCGTGCTCAGGTAGACGGTGTGCTCGACCGTCACGCGGGCCGCGTTGAGGGCGTCGCGGCCGTACGGATTGCGCAGGGTGCAGCCGCGCAGATTCAGACGGCCGCCGATCCGGGCGCTGCGCAGGCTGAACTCACCGCGCACGTCCATGAGTTCGGCGTCCAGGTCCTGGCCGACGGTGAGGCCGTCGGCGGCGATGGCGCGGCCGTGCCGGTCGCGGCGGACGGTGAGCTGATTGAGCAGCAGGTCGGTGCCGATCTGCGCGTCGGTCAGCCGGATGCCGCCGGTGATCACGCACTGCGGCAGATGCAGGTCCCCGGTGATCTGCAGCCGCGCCGCCTCGAGGCGCGGGATCAGGCAGTGCACCAGCCGCATGCTGCCCGCCCGGCACTCCGGCAGCAGCAGCTGGTCGTCGAAGCGGCAGCCGTCGAACTGCGCGTACGGCGTGACCGTGCCGCCGGCCAGCGAGAGCCGCCCGCTGATCCGTACGCCCGCCAGCTTCAGCCCGGTCACCCGGCCGGGCTCCGGCGGCGGCCCGTCCAGCAGCAGTTGCGCCACCGCGTCGGCGCGTACCGTGCGCTCCGGTCCCCAGGAGCCGCCCGCGGCCACCGGATCGTCGTCCTCGGCGCGGCCGGTGCGCAGGTCGTGGCTGCCGCCGTGCCGGAACGCCCGCCACATGCCCTGCTCGGCCGCCGTCCAGTCGTCCGGCGGCTCGTGCGCGCGCTGCTCGCTCACCCGTCCCCCTCCAAGCGTCGGCGCACACCGTAGCGGAGCCCCGCGCCGGCCCGGGCACCCCCGGTGGACGGGCCGTATCACGGAGTGGAACCGCGGAACGTCCCCCATGCCCGGGTCTCTACACTTGGCAGCGTGATCTCCCGAATCGATCTGCCCCGCCTCGACCTGCGCGGTGCCGCCTTCCCCGAGGGCGGGATCGACCGCGACCTGCTGCCCCGAGCCGAGTTCGACGTGGAGGCCGCGCTGCATGCCGTGCGGCCCATCTGCGACGACGTACGCCATCGGGGCACGGCCGCGGTGATCGAGTACGGCGAGCGGTTCGACGGGGTGAGGCTGGACCGGCTGCGGGTGTCGGAGCAGGCGCTGCGGGACGCGCTGGCCGCGCTCGACCCCGCGGTGCGCGCGGCCCTGGAGGAGTCCATCCGCCGCGCCCGCCTGGTCCACGGCGACCAGCGCCGGCAGGACGTCACCACCCAGGTCGTGCCCGGCGGCACGGTCACCGAGAAGTGGCTGCCGGTGCAGCGGGTCGGCCTGTACGTGCCCGGCGGCATCGCCGTCTACCCGTCGTCCGTGGTGATGAACGTGGTGCCGGCCCAGGAGGCCGGGGTCGAGGGCATCGCGGTGGCCTCGCCCCCGCAGAAGGAATTCGGCGGCTCCCCGCACCCCACCATCCTCGCCGCCTGCGCCCTGCTCGGCGTCACCGAGGTGTACGCGGCCGGCGGCGCCCAGGCCGTCGCGATGTTCGCGTACGGCACCGACGAGTGCCGTCCGGTCAATCTCGTCACCGGCCCCGGCAACATCTATGTGGCCGCCGCCAAGCGCCTGCTCAAGGGCCGGATCGGCATCGACGCCGAGGCCGGACCCACCGAGATCGCGATCCTCGCCGACGACACCGCGGACCCCGGCTACGTCGCCGCCGACCTGATCAGCCAGGCCGAGCACGACCCGCTGGCCGCCGCCGTCCTGGTCACCACCTCGCCGGAGCTGGCCGACGCGGTCGGCAAGGAGGTGGAGGCCCAGGTGGCCGCCACCCGACACACCGACCGGATCACCGCCGCGCTCACCGGCCGCCAGTCCGCGGTCGTCCTCGTCGACACCCTCGACCGGGGCCTGGAAGTCGTGGACGCCTACGCCGCCGAGCACCTGGAGATCCAGACCGCGGACGCCGCCGCCGTCGCCGCCCGGGTGCGCAACGCCGGCGCGATCTTCGTCGGCCCGCACGCGCCCGTCTCGCTCGGCGACTACTGCGCGGGCTCCAACCACGTCCTGCCCACCGGCGGCTGCGCCTGCCACTCCTCGGGCCTGTCCGTGCAGTCCTTCCTGCGCGGCATCCACGTCGTGGACTACTCCCGCCAGGCGCTCGCCGAGGTCGCCCACCACGTGGTGACGCTCGCCGACGCCGAGGACCTGCCCGCGCACGGCGCGGCCGTCACCGCCAGGTTCGCGGGGGAGGTGCCCACGCCGTGACCGGTATCGACGACCTCCCCGTCCGCGACGAACTGCGCGGCCAGTTCCCGTACGGCGCCCCGCAGCTCGACGTGCCGGTGCGGCTGAACACCAACGAGAATCCGTATCCGCTGCCCGAGGAACTGGTCGCGCGGATCGCCGAGCGGGTCACCGAGGCCGCCAGGCAGCTCAACCGCTACCCGGACCGCGACGCCGTCGAGCTGCGCGTCGCGCTGGCCGACTACCTGTCGCGGAGCGCGGGGCACTCCGTCGGCGTCGACCAGGTGTGGGCCGCCAACGGCTCCAACGAGGTCATCCAGCAACTGCTCCAGACCTTCGGCGGCCCCGGCAGGACCGCGATCGGCTTCGAGCCGTCGTATTCGATGCACGCGCTGATCTCGCGCGGCACCGGCACCGGCTGGATCTCCGGGCCGCGCACCGAGGACTTCCGGATCGACGTGGACGCGGCGGTCGGCGAGATCGAACGGCTCCGCCCCGACGTGGTGTTCATCTGCTCGCCGAACAATCCGACCGGCACCGCCGTGGACGCCGCGACCGTCCTCGCGCTGTACGAGGCCGCGCAGGCCGCCAAGCCGTCGATGGTGATCGTGGACGAGGCGTACGGCGAGTTCTCGCACCGCCCGTCGCTGCTGCCGCTGATCGAGGGCCGCCCGCACCTGGTGCTGACCCGCACGATGTCCAAGGCGTTCGGCGCCGCCGGACTGCGGCTGGGCTATCTGGCCGCCGACCCGGCCGTGGTGGACGCGGTGCAGCTGGTCCGGCTGCCGTACCACCTGTCCTCGGTCACCCAGGCCACCGCGCTCGCCGCGCTGGAGCACACCCACACCCTCCTCGGCTACGTCCAGCAGCTCAAGGACGAACGGGACCGGCTGGTCGCCGAGCTGACCGCGATCGGCTGCGAGGTCACCGAGTCCGACGCGAATTTCGTGCAGTTCGGCCGCTTCGCCGACAGCCACGCCGCCTGGCAGGCGATCCTCGACCGCGGGGTCCTCGTCCGGGACAACGGCGTGCCCGGGTGGCTGCGGGTCTCCGCGGGCACCCCGGCCGAGAACGACGCGTTCCTCGACGCCGTCAGGAGCGTCGTCAAGGAGCACCTCGGCATCACCGCGGAACACGGCGGCACCGAGCACCTCGGCGGCACCGAGCACCTCGGCTTCGCCGAACACCTCGGCGTCGTCGTGGAACACCGCGTCACCGGCGAACACAGCGAACCGACAGATCAGAGCGAGGAGTCCGCATGACCCGCGTGGGCCGCGTGGAACGCACCACCAAGGAAACCTCCGTCGTCGTCGAGATCGACCTGGACGGCACCGGGCAGGTGGCCGTCTCGACGGGTGTGGGCTTCTACGACCACATGCTCGACCAGCTCGGCAGGCACGGCCTGTTCGACCTGTCGGTGAAGACCGAGGGCGACCTGCACATCGACACGCACCACACGATCGAGGACACCGCGCTGGCGCTCGGTGCCGCGTTCAAGCAGGCGCTCGGCGACAAGGTCGGCATCTACCGCTTCGGGAACTGCACGGTGCCGCTGGACGAATCGCTCGCCCAGGTCACCGTGGACCTCTCCGGCCGCCCCTACCTGGTGCACACCGAGCCGGAGAACATGGCGCCGATGATCGGCTCCTACGACACCACGATGACCCGGCACATCCTGGAGTCCTTCGTCGCCCAGGCGCAGATCGCCCTGCACGTCCACGTCCCGTACGGGCGCAACGCGCACCACATCGTGGAGTGCCAGTTCAAGGCGCTGGCCCGCGCCCTGCGCTACGCCAGCGAGCGCGACCCGCGCGCCGCCGGCATCCTGCCGTCGACCAAGGGGGCGCTGTGAACGGAAAGAAGCTGTGAACACCTACTCCACGCTCTTCATCCTGCTCGGTCTCTTCCTCGCCGGCGGCGTCTACTCCTTCTGGCAGCAGAAGCAGTCCAAGAGCCTGATCGCGATCCTGGCCATCGGCTCCGTGATGGCGCTGGCGGCCGGGCTCCTCCAGCTCTAGCGGGAAGGACCCCATGGCTGCGAACCCCAAGAGCGTCGTCGTCCTCGACTACGGTTTCGGCAACATCCGCTCCGCCGAGCGGGCCCTGGCCCGGGCCGGCGCCGAGGTGGAGATCACCGCCGACTACGACAGGGCGATGAACGCCGACGGACTGCTGGTCCCCGGCGTCGGCGCCTTCGCCGCCTGCATGGCGGGCCTGAAGGACGTGCGCGGCGACTGGATCGTCGGCCGCCGGCTGTCCGGCGGGCGGCCGGTGCTGGGCATCTGCGTCGGTATGCAGATCCTCTTCGCACGCGGCATCGAGCACGGCGTGGAGACCGACGGGCTCGACGAGTGGCCCGGCACCGTCGAACCGCTGAAGGCGCCCGTCGTGCCGCACATGGGCTGGAACACGGTGCGCCCGCCCGCCGACTCCCGGCAGTTCGCGGGGCTCGACGCCGACGCCCGCTTCTACTTCGTGCACTCCTACGCGGTGCGCGAATGGTCGCTGGACACCCACAATCCGTCGATCCGCGCGCCCAAGGTCACCTGGGCCACGCACGGCGAGCCGTTCGTGGCCGCGGTGGAGAACGGCGCGCTGTGGGCGACCCAGTTCCACCCGGAGAAGTCCGGCGACGCCGGCGCCCAGCTGCTCACCAACTGGCTCGACACCCTCTGAGCGGCGCCGCGGGACCCGCCCTCCGCGCACCGCATCCCCATCTCCCTTTCACCGCAATCCTTCGACATCTCTTCGACATCCCTTCGACGACCAGGACGCAACGCGATGAACAGGCTCGAACTCCTCCCCGCCGTCGACGTCCGGGACGGCCAGGCCGTCCGCCTCGTGCACGGCGAGTCCGGATCCGAGACGTCCTACGGCGACCCGCACGCCGCCGCGCTGGCCTGGCAGGCGGCGGGCGCGCAGTGGCTGCATCTGGTGGACCTCGACGCGGCCTTCGGCACCGGCGACAACCGGGCGCAGATCGCCGAGGTCGCCCGCTCGATGGACATCAAGGTCGAGCTGTCCGGCGGCATCCGCGACGACGACACGCTCGCCGCGGCGCTCGCCACCGGATGCACCCGGGTCAATCTGGGCACGGCCGCGCTGGAGACCCCGGAGTGGGTCGCCAAGGTCATCGCCGAGCACGGCGACCGGATCGCGGTCGGCCTCGACGTCCGCGGCACGACGCTGCGCGGCCGCGGCTGGACCCGGGACGGCGGCGACCTGTACGAGACGCTGGCCCGGCTGGACTCCGAGGGCTGCGCCCGTTACGTCGTCACCGACATCGCCAAGGACGGCACGCTCCAGGGCCCCAACCTCGAACTGCTCGCCGGGGTCTGCGCGGCCACCGACCGGCCGGTGGTCGCCTCCGGTGGCGTTTCGTCCCTTGACGATCTGCGGGCCATCGCTTCTCTTGTTCCGCAGGGCGTGGAGGGTGCGATTGTCGGAAAGGCGCTCTACGCCAAGGCGTTCACCTTGGAAGAGGCCCTGGAGGCGGTATCACGATGACCGAGACCCCTGCCGTACGGCGCGAACAGTCCGACAGCCCGCTGGAGGAGACCATCGGCTTCGCCCGCGCCGTCGCGGCGGGGGACCGGGTCCTGGTGTCCGGCACCATGCCCCTGGTCGACGGCGCGGTACGCGGCGAGGGCAGCCCGTACGAGCAGGCGCTGCTCGCCTTCCGCAACGCGCTGGCGGCGGTCGAGCCGTTCGGCCTCGGCCCGGACAGCGTGATCCGCACGCGTATGTACATCAGCCACGCCAGGGACGCCGACGACGTCGGCCGCGCCCACCGGGAGCTGTTCGGGGCCGTACGGCCGGCCGCCACCATGGTCGTGGTGGCCGGGTTCACCGACTCCCGGATCCTGGTCGAGGTGGAGATCGAAGCCTACAGAGGAGCCGTCGGATGACCCTCGCGGTCCGAGTCATCCCCTGCCTCGACGTGGACAACGGCCGCGTCGTCAAGGGGGTCAACTTCCAGAATCTGCGGGACGCCGGCGACCCGGTGGAAATGGCCAAGCTGTACGACGCCGAGGGCGCCGACGAGCTGACCTTCCTCGACATCACCGCGTCCTCCGGCGACCGGGAGACCACGTACGACGTGGTCCGCCGCACCGCCGAGCAGGTCTTCATCCCGCTGACCGTGGGCGGCGGGGTGCGCACCGCCGACGACGTGGACCGGCTGCTGCGCGCGGGCGCGGACAAGGTCGGCGTCAACACCGCGGCCATCGCCAGGCCCGAGCTGATCCGGGAGATCGCCGAGCGCTTCGGCCGCCAGGTGCTGGTGCTGTCGGTGGACGCCCGGCGCACGCCCGAGGGGACCTTCGAGGTCACCACGCACGGCGGGCGGCGCGGCACCGGCATCGACGCGGTGGAGTGGGCGCAGCGCGCCGCCGACCTGGGCGCGGGCGAGATCCTGCTCAATTCGATGGACGCGGACGGCACCAAGGACGGCTACGACACGGAGATGATCGCGGCCGTACGGGAACGGGTGACCGTCCCGGTGATCGCCTCCGGCGGCGCGGGCCGGCTCGCGGACTTCGCGCCCGCGGTGGCCGCGGGCGCCGACGCGGTACTGGCGGCGTCGGTCTTCCACTTCGGCGATCTGCGGATCGGCGAGGTCAAGTCGGCGCTGCGGGAGGCCGGCCACCCGGTGCGCTGAGCCCCTTTTTCCGGGCTCCTACGGTCGCCCCGCGCGGTCCTCTACGGTCGCCCCGCGCGGTTCCGGCCGGCCCCGGCTCAGTCCGCGCGGCGGGTGCAGACCAGCGCCGCCAGGTCGGGGGCGAGCGGGATCTCCACCGAGCGCAGCGCCGGATGCTCCAGCCAGTGCAGCCGCGCCCGGTCGGGCCGCCCGTCGTGCACGGGCGGCCGGCCGACGGCGGGCGTAAAGTCGTCCACGACGAGCACGCCGCCGGGCCGCAGCAGCTCCACCGGGTCGGCCGCAGGACCGCCGTCCTTTCCCTGGCCGCCGCCGTCGAGGACCAGCAGGTCGAACGGGCCGTGCGCGGCGATGGCCGTCCAGTCGCCGCATTCGACCGTGACCTGCGGGGCCAGCTCCGAGTAGAGCCAGGCCGCCTTCGCGGCCCGCTCCGGGTCGCGCTCGACGCTCACCGCGGTGGCGTCGGCCCGCATCCCGGTGACCAGCCAGCCCAGCCCCACCCCGAGTCCGGTGCCGGTCTCGCCGATACGGTGCGCGCCCGCGGCGAGCGCCCGCAGCAGCCTGCCCTGCTCGGGGCGGCAGGAGTACGGGAAGCCGAGCTGCCGCGCGGTGCGCGCGGCGCGTTCGACCAGCGGCGGCAGGTCGCCGGGGCCGCGGAGATGCGCGCGGGTGCCGTCGAGTGACATGGCCGCCATCCTGCCGGGGGCGACGGGCCCGCGGCCGGGGAACAGATGAGAAAGAGAAGTTGCGCAAATTCCGTTGCGCAATTTTTCTTTCGTATCTACCGTGGTGAGCATGCCGGACAACGACGACACCCCGCGGCCCGAGGCCCAGCGCATCACCGATCTCGACGCGCTGAAGGTCTTCACACACCCGCTGCGCATCCAGCTCTACCGCGCCCTGTTCACCGCGCGGTCCGCCACCGCCTCGCAGCTGGCGGACCAGGTGGACGAGGCGGTGTCGCTGGTCAGCTACCACCTGCGCAAGCTCGCCGCGCACGGCTTCATCGTCGAGGCGCCGGAGAAGGGCAGCGACGGCCGCGAGCGCTGGTGGAAGCTCTCCTCCGAGCGCGGCTTCTCCTTCCGCAGCGCGGACTTCGCCGACCGGCCCGAGGGCGCCGCGGTGCTCAACGAGGTCACCAGGCAGCTGCTGGCGACCCGCGCCGAGCGCTACGAGCAGTATCTGAACCAGCAGGGCGCCTGGCCCGCGCAGTGGTCGGACGCCGCCTTCAGCTCCGAGTACATGCCGCGGCTGACCGCCCCGGAACTGCGGGAGATGGCCGAGGAGATCGGCGAGCTGATGCGGCGCTGGGCCGACCGCGGCACGGCCGCGGACGACGCCGGCGACACCGAGGGCCGGGAATTCGTCGCCGTGCAGATGTACGGCTTCCCCTTCCGCCCGTAGCGACCCGGCCCCCGCAGGTCCCGTCCGCGCACCACCGGCAGCCCCGTTCCGTACGCCATGCCCAGGGAGGGCCGCACCATGACCGCGACCGCGATATCCGCCCCGCCCGACCGGCCCGCCCACAAGGACCGCAACGTGCTGCGCTGGCTGGCCGCGTACACCGCGTCCATGCTCGGCGACAGCGTCTACTTCCTCGCCCTCGGCTTCGCCGCCGCCAAGGTCGCGCCGCCGACGCAGGTCGGCCTGGTGATGGCGGCGGGCGCGGTGCCGCGCGCCGCGCTGATGCTCGGCGGGGGAGTGGTCGCCGACCGCTTCGGGCCGCGCCGGGTGGTGATCGGCAGCGACGCGGTGCGCTGCGCGCTGATCCTCGGCGCGGCCGCGGCGCTCGCCCTGGCCTCGCCGGGCCTGTGGCTGCTGGTCGTCGTCGCGCTGCTCTTCGGCGTCGTGGACGCGCTCTTCATGCCCGCGGTGGGCGCGCTGCCGCCGCGGATCGTCGCTCCCGACCAGCTGATGCGGCTCCAGGGCATGCGTGCCCTGACCATCCGCTTCGGCACCATCGTCGGGCCGCCGGCCGGCGGCCTCGTGATGGGCCTCGGCGGCGCCACCGCCGCCTTCACCGTGGCGGGCCTGCTCTTCGCCACATCCGTGCCGCTGCTGGTCACCACCCGGATCGGCCCGCTGCCGTCCCCGTCGTCCGGCGAACCGGCGAAGACCGGCCGGGACAGCGGCGCCTGGCGGGAACTGGTCGACGGGCTGCGCTACGTACGCCGCCACCGGCTGGTCGGACCGCTGGTCGTCTCCGGCGCGCTCTGTGAACTGGGCCTGGTCGGCCCGCTCAACGTCGGCATGGTGCTGCTCACCCAGAACCGCGGCTGGGGTTCCACCGGCTACGGCTGGATCATCGCGTGCTTCGGCGCGGGCGCGGCGGCCGGCGCGCTGCTGCTCACCGTACGGGGGCGGATCGCGCGGGCCGGGGCTGTGCAGATCGGCACCCTCTTCGCCGGGTCCGCGGGCGTCGGCCTGATCGGCGTGGTGCCCGCGCTGCCGCTCGCGGTCGCCGTCGCCCTGGCCACCGGGCTGCTCTGCGGTATCTGCGGGGGCCTTGGCTACGCCCTCGTCCAGTCGGCCGCCGAGGCCGCCTACCTCGGCCGGGTCACCTCCGTGATGAGCCTGAGCAGCTTCGGCCTCGCGCCGCTCGCCTACCCCCTGTTCGGCGCGGCCGTCGGCCTCTGGGGCGCGGGCCCGGTCTTCCTGGCCAGCGCCGGCCTCGGGATGACCGGAGGTCTGCTCGGTCTGCTCACGCCCGCGGTCCGGGCGGCGGAACTGCCGCGCAAGGCGGGCGCGGCTCCGGAGGAGGGCGCCGCGGACGCCGCCGACTCCGCGGACCGTACGCCGGAGCCTGCCGGCGCCGCCCGCGGCTGACCTGCTGACCGCCTGACCGGCGGAAAATGCTGTGACGGGTGCGGGGGAGCGCTGTTAGCTTCGCGTCCATGGACCCCCTCGGTGAAGCAGACATCCGCAATTCGTTCGTCAACTGCTCGAAGGGGGAGGCCAAGCGGATCAGCCTGCCGCGTGACCTGGGCGAGCTGCCGTGGGCCGACCTGGACTTCCTCGGCTGGCGCGACCCGGGCGCCCGTGACCGGGCCTATCTCGTACGTCCCGGTGCCGAGCCGCTCGGCATCACCCTCCGGGTCGCCCCCGGTGCCCGCCGCAATCTGCTGCGCAGCAGCCTCTGTTCGCTCTGCCTGACCGGGCACTCCGGCGGTGGGGTCGACCTCCTCGCCGCCCCGCTCGCCGGCCCCGCCGGCCGCCAGGGCAACACCGTCGCTCTCTACATGTGCGCCGACCTCGCGTGCCCGCTCTATGTCCGTGGGAAGAAGGGTTCCGCCCTGGTCAAGCGGCTCGAGGAGACCCTCACCCTGGAAGAGCAGATTTCCCGTACTCTCCGCAACCTGGACGCCTTCCTGGCCAAAGTCACTGCGTGACGGCACCTCTGCGCACGGGGATGCCCCTATCGGGCACCCCTCTCCGGAGGAGGCGGGTTACCGCGGGGTGAGGACGAGGCGGGTGCCCGGGGCGGCGGGAGCGGTCCAGGCGGATTCGACGTCCGCGAGGGGGACGGACCGGGCCGAGACGGCGAGAGAGGGAAGCTCGGCGATGAGGGAAGGGAGTTCGGCGACGATACCCGCCGCGGTGACCGAGCCCTGCCCGCTGCCGAGAATGCGGAGATTCGCGGCCCGCAGCACGAACGACGGCAAGGCGATCTCCGCCCCGGCCACGGACCCGATCTGGACCCAGTCGAGCGCCGCGCTCCGGTCCGCCCGCCGCTTCAGAAGAGCGGGCATGGCCCGCTGCGTGGGCTCGCCCCAGGTGTAGTCGATCACGACGTCGACATCCGCCGCGGCCGCCCCCAGCCGCTCCGCGGCTTCCTCGGGGTCGCCTGCGAGGGAGACGGTCTCCGTGGCACCGAGGTCACCGAGCAGACCGAGCCGGTCCGCGTCGCGCCCGGCGGCAACGACCCGCGCCGCCCCGAGACGGCGGGCGATCTGCACGGCCATCTGCCCGGCGTTGCCGGTCGCGCCGAGCACGAGCACGCTCTGCCCCGCCCGGAAGGAGATCCGGCGGCGCAGCGCGACCCAGGAGGACATCGCCGGGTTCATGGCGGCGGCGACCACCACCGGATCGGCGTCCGCGGGCAGCGCGACGGCGCGCCGCGGGTCGACGAGCGCCTGCTCGGCCATGGTGCCGGGCACGTCGTCCCCGGCGACGAAGTAGACGCTGCTGCCGTCGGGCAGCCGCCCGACACCGTCGACCCCCGGAACGAGCGGCAGCTTCCCGTCGCTGGTGTAATGCGTGCCCGCGGCACCCGAGCGGACCCGCGGGTGCAGTCCGGCGGCGAGCACGTCCACCAGGACGTGCCCGTCACCGGGCCGCGGGGCCTCGAACTCCTCGTAGCGCGGCGGGTGGTCGAACGAGCGGACGACGGCGGCGTACATGACGACTCCTCACGGAAGGCGGCGCACGGACTTAGTACGTGACACCAACCAAATTAATTGGTGCCACGTACTAAGTCAAGTACGATGGGGCCATGCCGACCGACACCGCACCCGCGGACCCGCCCGCCCAAGCCCCTGACCTGGGGATCGTCGACAGCCTGGCCCAGCTGTCCTTCCTGGTGCAGGGCGCCCTCGCCAAGGTCGCGGCCGAGCTGGGCCTGTCCGTGATCCAGCTCCGCCTGCTGGGCGTGCTGCGCGACCGGGAGCCCGGGATGCAGGAGCTGGCCCGCCATCTGGAGCTGGACAAGTCCAGCGTCACCGGTCTCGTGGACCGGGCCGAGCGTCGCGGACTGGTGCGCCGCGCGCCGTCACCGCGCGACCGCCGCGCCGTCCAGGTGACGCTGACGGACGAGGGGCGGGCGGCGGCCCGGGCGCTGGAGGAGGACGCGGGCCGACGGATCCGGGCGCTCGCCGCGCACCTCGGCGACGAGCAGCGCGCCGCGCTCTCCCGCCTCGCGAGCACGCTGGTGGCCGGCGCCACCGCGGTCTGAGGCGGCGCCGGTAGGGGAGAGAACCGCTACAGGCCGAGCTTGGCGTCGTAGAGCCTGGCCACCGCGTCCTTGTCGCCGTCCACCTCGACCTTGGCGGCGTCCTGGCGGCCGGAGGCGAAGATTGTCAGTTCGGCGGGGTCGCCGGTGACGGTCACGACGGGGGAGCCCTTGCGGGCGACGGCGGTCTGGCCGTTCGGGCGGCGCAGGACGAGGCCGACCGGCGACTTGCGGCCCGCGAGCCGGGCGGTGCGCTCCAGCCGGGCCCACAGCGCGTCGGCGAAGACCGCGTCCACGGCCCGCGGTGTCCAGTCGGGCACGGCACGCCTGACGTCCTCGGCGTGCACATAGAACTCGACGGTGTTGGACGCCTCGTCCAGCTGCTTGATGGAGAAGGGCGACAGCCTGGGCGGACCCGTCCTGATGAGCTGGATCAGCTCCTCGTACGGCTTGCGCGCGTACTCCTTGCGGACCCGTTCCAGCCGGTCCGCGAGCTGCGGGACGATCAGTCCCGCCGCGGCGTCGCCGCGCCGTTCGCGTACCACCACGTGGGCGGCGAGATCGCGGGTGGACCAGCCCTCGCACAATGTCGGGCCGTCCGGGCCCGCCTGCTCCAGCAGATCGGCGAGGAGCAGACGTTCACGCTGGGCATGTGTCGACATGACGCCAGATTACGACCTCGCGGCCGGTACGTCCGCTCCCCGCCCTGCTGTCCCCACGACGACAGGCCGGCGGCCGGGCCCGATGACGTACTCACGGGTCGGCCGGTCCCCGGGCCTAGCCCAGCGGGGCGTAGAGCTTCTTGCTGTTGGTGCCGTTGTTCAGGGTGAGCGAGCAGGTGACCGTCTTGCGGCCCTGCAACTCATAGGTGGTCAGCTTCGGGAACAGCGCGTACGGGTAGTACAGCCGTCCGTCGGCGGGCAGGTGCTTCTTGGCGTCGGCCGTGCACAGCTCCAGCGCCTTGGACTGGATGTCCTGGTCGTCGGTGAAGGTGCCGGACAGCGTCTCGTTGGCCACCACCTGGCCGTCGTGCGCGGAACTGCACGACTTGGTGGTCACCGTGTCGATGGTGGGCGTCAGCGTCGGCGCGTCGAAGCACTTGCCGGGCGAGAGCACCACGTACGGCACGACCTTCTCCGTCGGAGTGGTGGTCGGCAGATCGGTGAACGGGTCGTCGGTCGGCGTCTCGATCGGGTCGTCCGACGGCTCGGTGAAGCTCGGTATCGGCTCGGTGCTGAAGGTCGGCATGTCCGTCGGCAGACCGGTCGGCAGCGTCACCGTCGGCGTGCCGGTCGGCTTGTTGGCCTGGTCCTTGTCGTCGCCCCCGCCACCGGACAGCGCCACGGCGGTGCCGATGCCGGCGACCACGAGGAGCACCACGAGACCGATCAGCAGATTGCGCTTGTTGTTGTTCGGCGGAGGCGGCGGCGGGTAACCGCCGGGTCCACCGGGACCCTGCGGGTAGCCGTAACCACCGGGCGGCACCGGCGGTCCGGGCGGGCCCGGCTGGCCGTAACCGCCCTGCTGCTGGCCGTACGGTCCCGGCGCGGCCTGCGTCGGGTCCTGCGGATAACCGTAGTTCTGACCGCCGCCTTGTTGCGGATAGCCATAACCGCCGTTACCCGGCGGAGGGGGAGGTGGGGGGCCGAAGCCCTGCGGTGGCCCGAAACCGCCCCCCTGGTCGGGAGGGGGCGGCGAACCTTCTGGCGGCGGTGGTGGAAAACCCATGACGGCAGGATGCCCCATACGGGTGACATGAGCGAGCGGCAACCGGATGCCGGTCAACTCACTTGTCCTCTTTGCCGGTTATTGACGCTTTTCGAATTCTTGAAAATCGGCGGCAGAATGGTCACCATGCCCGCCACCTCGCTCGACCCCGAAGTCGCCGCCCGCCTCAAGCGCACGGCCGACGGTCTCGTACCCGCCATCGCCCAGCAGTACGACACCGGTGAGGTGCTGATGCTCGGCTGGATGGACGACGAGGCGCTGCACCGTACCCTCACCACCGGCCGCTGCACGTACTGGAGCCGCAGCCGCCAGGAGTACTGGGTCAAGGGCGACACGTCCGGCCACGTCCAGCACGTCAAGTCCGTCGCCCTCGACTGCGACGGCGACACCCTGCTGGTGAAGGTCGACCAGGTCGGCGCCGCCTGCCACACCGGCGACCGCACGTGCTTCGAGGCCGGCCCGCTGCCGCTGGGCTAGGGCCTGTCCGGAGACGCGGCGCTTGGCCGTGCCCGGGCGGCGGCGACTAATCTCGGCGCATGGACCTTGAGACCTTCCGGAAGTTGGCGGTCGACCGCCGGGTGATTCCGGTGACGCGCAAGCTGCTCGCCGACGGCGACACCCCGGTGGGGCTGTACCGCAAGCTCGCGGGGGAGCGCACCGGCACCTTCCTGCTGGAGTCCGCGGAGAACGGGCGTTCCTGGTCCCGCTATTCGTTCGTCGGGGTGCGGTCGGCGGCCATGCTGACCGCGCGCGACGGACAGGCGCACTGGCTCGGCGCGCCGCCGGTCGGCGTGCCCGTCGACGGCGACCCCCTGGAGGCGCTGCGCGTCACCGTCGAGGCGCTGCACACCCCGCGCGACCTGGCCGCCGGGATGCCGCCGTTCACCGGCGGCATGGTCGGCTACCTCGGCTACGACATCGTCCGCCGCCTGGAGCGGATCGGCGAGCACACCCGGGACGATCTGCGGCTGCCCGAGCTGACGATGCTGCTCACCTCCGACCTCGCCGTCCTTGACCACTGGGACGGCACCGTCCTGCTGATCGCCAACGCGATCAACCACAACGACCGCGACACCGGGGTCGACGAGGCGTACGCGGACGCCGTCACCCGCCTCGACGCGATGGAGGCCGACCTCGCGCAGCCCGCCGAGTACGCCCCGGTCGCGCTGCCGCCGTCCGAACTGCCGGAGTACACCGCGCTGTGGGGCGGGGCCGCATACCAGCGCGCGGTGGACGACGTGAAGGAGCGGATCCGGGCGGGCGAGGCGTTCCAGGTGGTGCCCTCGCAGCGCTTCGAGACGCCGTGCACGGCGTCCGCGCTGGACGTCTACCGGGTGCTGCGGGCCACCAACCCCAGCCCGTACATGTATCTCTTCCGCTTCCCCGGCGAATCCGAGGGCGAGGGCGGCGGCTTCGACGTCGTCGGCTCCAGCCCCGAGGCGCTGGTCAAGGTCGAGGACGGGCGCGCGATGGTGCACCCCATCGCGGGCACCCGGCCGCGCGGCGCGACCCCGCGGGAGGACACCGCGCTCGCCGAGGAGCTGCTCGCCGACCCCAAGGAGCGCGCCGAGCACCTGATGCTCGTCGATCTCGGGCGCAACGACCTGGGGCGGGTCTGCGAGCCGGGCAGCGTGGAGGTCGTCGACTTCATGTCCGTCGAGCGCTATTCGCATGTGATGCACATCGTCTCGACCGTCACCGGCCGGGTCGCCGAGGGCCGTACCGCCTTCGACGTGCTCACCGCGTGCTTCCCGGCCGGCACGCTCTCCGGCGCGCCCAAGCCGCGCGCCATGCAGATCATCGAGGAGCTGGAGCCGTCCCGGCGCGGGCTGTACGGCGGCTGCGTCGGCTATCTCGACTTCGCCGGCGACTCCGACACCGCCATCGCCATCCGCACCGCGCTGCTCCGCGACGGCACCGCCTACGTCCAGGCCGGCGCGGGTGTCGTCGCCGACAGCGATCCGGTGGCCGAGGACACCGAATGCCGCAACAAGGCCGCCGCCGTGCTCAGGGCGGTCGCCACCGCCAACCGTCTGCCGCGCTGAGTCGCTCTTCGCGGAGGAGCAGACACCAAGGGGCGCGGGGACCTGCGCCTGGCGCAGGTCCCCGCGCCCCTGTCGGGCGCCGTGTTCCGAGGGCGTCAGCCCGTGAAGGCGGCGGTGCCGTTCGGGGTGCCGAGGCCCGTGGGGCCGTCGTAACCGTCACCGCCGTTGCACTGGTAGGTGCTGTCGCAGGAGCCGTTCGACCCGCTGGTGACGTCATTGAGGGCGTCGGTGTGGGCGTACGGGAACGACGACGGGTAGGACCCGGAGGACGGCGTACCGGCGAGCGCGTAGACGGACGCGATCAGGGGAGCCGAGGCACTGGTGCCGCCGAAGACCTCCCAGCCGCTGTCCGATCCGTAGGTGTCGTAGACCGCGACCCCCGTGGCCGGGTCGGCGACCGCCGAGACATCGGCGATGGTGCGCTTGCCGCAGCCCGAGTCCGTCTGCCAGGACGGCTTCGCGTCGTAGGCCGAGCAGCCGGAACCGGTGCCGCTCCACACCGACTCGGACCAGCCGCGGCTGGACCCGTCCTTGGTCAGCGAGGTGCCGCCGACCGCGGTGACGTACTGCGAGGCCGCCGGGTACTCCGCCCCGTAGCCGCTGTCACCGGCGCTGACGGTGATCGCCACGCCCGGGTGGTCGAAGTAGGAGCTGTCGTACGACGGGTCGGAGGAGGACTCGCCGCCGCCGTAGCTGTTGGACACGTACTTCGCGCCCAGCGACACCGCGGTGTTGACGGCCTCGCCCAGGTTGGTCATCGACGAGTCGTCCGACTCGACCAGCAGGATGTGGCAGTCGGGGCACGCGGCGCTGACCATGTCGAGGTCGAGCGATATCTCCTCGGCCCAGCCCGCGTCGGGGCTCGGCAGCGAGGACGAGCTGCCGGACTGGCCGACCTTGGAGAAGCAGCCGTTGGCGGTGGAGCACTCGGGCAGACCGTACGTGGAACGGTAGGTCGCCAGGTCCGCCTCGGCGTTGGGGTTGTCGTACGCGTCGACGATGGCCACCGTCGCGCCGGACCCGCCGGAGGACGGCAGGCCGTACGCGCTCTGCAGGTCCGCGGGGCCGAAGCCGGAGGGGGCCGCGGCCGGGTCCACGGAACCGGTGGACTTCTTGAGGGTGCTGATGCCCTTGGTGACCTTCAGCGCCTTGCAGGCCATCACGTCGGGATGGCTGCTGACCGCACAGGAGCGTGCGGTGTCGACGCCGTGCGCCGCGGGGGAGGCCCCGGCGGTGGGCGCGAGGGCGAATCCGGACAGGGCGAGGCCGCCCGCCGCGGCGACCGCGAGCGCGGTCCTGCGGGCGGTGCGGGTGAGGGTGATCGAACGCAACTAATGCCTCCCGTGTGTGGGGTTGGGGGCTGCGGGTGCGTGACTGGTGGTGCCATTGGTGCGAGTAGGAATTAGTGGGACGGCCGAGAACGTACGGTGACCGGCGCACGTCAACAAGGAGGGGTTCGGAAGCTATACCTCCGTTTTGCCTGCGCTATAAGGGAGTTGAGCAACTCATGGCCTCCCGTTGACCTTTCGGCAGGTGTGAAATCGCAACGTCCTGATATCGGATCGAACAGCCGTCATGGCCGGTGTGCCGGGATCACACAGGATCGACACAGCGTCTTTCGGCCGCCGGCCGCACCGCCGTCCCGGCCCTCCCCGCGACCCCGCCCGAGGGGCCGCCGCGAGGACAGGCGATAGTGGAGGGGTGACCGACATCCAGGCCGAGACCGACACCGGGGCCGAGACCGACACCGGCACCGGGGCCGAGACCGAGACCGGGGCGAGCACCGGAGCGGACGCCGGGGCGAGCACCGGCGCCGCCGCCCGCCGCGCCGCCATGCGGACCCTCGCCGTCGCGCTCGCCTGCGGCGTGATCGGCGCCAGTGTCGTCCTGCTCGCGGCGGGCAAGACCTGGGCGCGCGGCACCGCCGCCTTCGGCCAGGGCACCCTGCCGGTGCACGCCACCGGCAGTCAGGCCACCGCCCTGCCCGGCGCCCTGGCCCTGGTGGGCCTCGCCGCCCTGGTCGCCGTCTTCGCCGTCCGCCGGTTCGGCCGCTACGCCGTCTCCGGGCTGCTCGCGCTCAGCGGCCTCGGCGTGATCGTGATCGTGCTGGCCCGCCGCTCGGCCACCGGCGCCCTCAATGAGCGCGCCGCCGCCGCGTCCGGCCTCACCCACGCCACCGCCGGGCACACCAGCACCACCGGCTGGCCGCTGGTCGCGGTGGCCGGCGGCGTCCTGCTGCTGGTCGCCGGCCTGCTCGCGGTGCGGTACGGGGCGGCCTGGCCCGCGATGTCCAGCCGCTACGACCGGCCCGGCGCCCGCCCCTCGGTCCGCGGCCGGGCCGCCGCCCGGCCCGCTCCGGTCGACCCCGACCGGGCCGAGGACCTGTGGAAGGCCCTGGACCGCGGCGAGGACCCCACCCAGGCGGCCGGCTGACCCGCGCCGCCGCGGGGCGACGTACGACACACCCTTCCCGGCCCACCCCCGTGCACGGCGGGGCGGGAAGACGCGCAACAATGGAGAGGACGTCGGTGGTCACAAGGACGCCGCCGGCGACGAGGACTCAGGGAGCACACATGGCGGTCCATCACGACCACGGACACACCCCCGCCGCGTGGACCGGCGTGATCATCTCCTTCATCGGCTTCTGCGCGGCCGGCCTCTTCATGGTCGCCGCCCAGCCGGTCCCCTTCTGGGCGAGCATCGGCGTCATCCTGCTCGGCGCCGTCGTCGGCGGTGCCATGCGGGTCATGGGCCTGGGCAAGAAGGAGGACCCGCAGGTGCGGACCGCGCGCGCCGAGGCGGCCGAGGCGGTCACCGCCCAGTCCGCGACGCCCGCCGAGACCCCGGCCGAGGCCAACGCGAGCGCCTGAGCCGGGCCGCCCACCGGGCGCAGCCGCCGGCCCCCGCCCCGGGGTCCGCGTGCTGCGCCTTCGTGCGTCCGGGGGCAGAATCGGCGCTGTGACCGACGACACGGCCGTCCAGGCCCGCCCCGCGACCGGCCCCGCTCCCGCCGCGCCCGGCGGCGCGCTCGCCCGGGTCGCCGTACCGCTGGGCGTCCTCGGCGCCGTCGCCGCCGCCTTCGCGTACGTCGGCAGCGTCGACCCCAATACGCCGGGCCACTATCCGGCCTGCCCGCTGCTGCACTACACGGGCGTCTACTGCCCCGGCTGCGGCGGCCTGCGCAGCGCCTACGCCGTCGCCCACGGCCACCTCGGCACCGCGCTCGGCTGCAACGCGCTCGCGGTCGCCGGATACGTCGTCTTCGCCGTGGTCTGGACGGTCTGGTTCGGCCGCCGGGCGCGCGGCCGGCCGTTCGAACCCGCGCTGCGCCCGGCGTACGGCTGGGCCCTCGGCGCGCTCGTGCTGGCCTTCACCGTTGTCCGGAATCTGCCGTTCGGCGGCGCGCTGATCCCCTGAACGGCGTCCGCGGCGGTCCGCGTCCCGGAAGGTGTTTGTCCAGGTAGTGGGACCGCGAATCCCCGGATGCGGGCCCCGGGCCCGCATCCCGATACCATCGGAGTGCCGGTGGTTCCCACCATTGGCTTGATCGTTTCGCTGCTTGATCATCCGGCAGTACGAACCCGGCCCGTCCGGAAGGGGAGCTCTCGCGTGAGTGTGCTCGACGAGATCATCGACGGAGTCCGCGCTGACCTCGCCGAGCGGCAGGCCCGCGTCACCCTCGACGAACTCAAGGAGCGGGCCGCCAAGGCACGCGACGCCAGGGACGGGGTGGCCGCGCTGCGCGGCGACGCCGTCAAGGTGATCTGCGAGGTCAAGCGGTCCAGCCCGTCCAAGGGCGCGCTCGCCGCGATCGCCGACCCGGCCGGACTCGCCGCCGACTACGAGGCGGGCGGCGCGGCGGTGATCAGCGTCCTCACCGAGCAGCGCAAATTCGGCGGCTCGCTCGCCGACCTGGAGGCCGTCCGGGCCAAGGTCGACATCCCCGTGCTGCGCAAGGACTTCATCGTCACCGCCTACCAGCTGTGGGAGGCCCGCGCGTACGGCGCCGACCTCGCGCTGCTGATCGTCTCCGCGCTGGACCAGGAGGCCCTGGTCTCGCTGGTCGAGCGGGCCGAGTCGATCGGCCTCACGCCGATCGTCGAGGTGCACGACGAGGAGGAGGTCGAGCGGGCGGTGGACGCCGGGGCGAAGATCATCGGGGTCAACGCGCGCAATCTGAAGACCCTCGAGGTGGACCGGGGCAACTTCGCCCGGGTCGCACCCGAGATCCCCGACCACATCGTCAAGATCGCCGAGTCCGGGGTGCGCGGGCCGCACGACCTGATCGCGTACGCCAACGACGGGGCCGACGCCGTACTCGTCGGCGAGTCGCTGGTCACCGGCAAGGACCCGCGGGCCGCGGTCGCCGATCTGGTGGCGGCCGGCGCGCATCCGGCGCTGCGGTTCGGCCGCTAGACTCACCGCCATGTCCCTCGCCTCGCGTCTCGCACCCGGGTGCCGCCCCCGCGGCTGCCGGGCGCCCGCGCGCAAGGTGCTGGGACGGCGGGTGCGGTACGTGATCGGGTGCGAGCCCGGGCAGGTGAACGGCAGGCGATGGCGCCGCGGCTGAGTCCGCGAGCACAGCCACGCCCTCGGGGCGACGTCATGCCCACACCCCGCCGTACCTCGCCGTGCGGCGCACAGCCAGGGACATCCCCATGCCAGAAACGCCAGCAGCAGCACAGGACTTCTTCCATCCGGATCCGGACGGATCCGTCCCCACCCCGGCCGGCTACTTCGGGGCCTTCGGCGGCAAATTCATCCCGGAGGCGCTGGTCGCCGCCGTGGACGAGGTGGCCGTCGAGTACGACAAGGCCAAGTCCGACCCCGCCTTCGCCGCCGAGCTGAACGACCTGATGGTCAACTACGCCGGCCGCCCCAGCGCCCTCACCGAGGTGCCGCGCTTCGCCCGGGAGGCCGGCGGCGCCCGGGTCTTCCTCAAGCGCGAGGACCTCAACCACACCGGCTCGCACAAGATCAACAATGTGCTGGGCCAGACCCTGCTCACCAAGCGGATGGGCAAGACCCGCGTCATCGCCGAGACCGGCGCGGGCCAGCACGGCGTGGCCACCGCCACCGCCTGCGCGCTCTTCGGCCTGGACTGCACGATCTACATGGGCGAGATCGACACGCAGCGCCAGGCGCTCAACGTCGCCCGGATGCGGATGCTCGGCGCCGAGGTCGTCGCCGTCACCTCCGGCAGCCGCACCCTGAAGGACGCCATCAATGAGGCGTTCCGCGACTGGGTCGCCAATGTCGACCGCACCCACTACCTCTTCGGCACGGTCGCGGGGCCGCACCCGTTCCCCGCGCTGGTGCGCGACTTCCACCGGGTGATCGGCGTCGAGGCACGCCGTCAGCTGCTGGAGCGCGCCGGGCGGCTGCCGGACGCGGCCGTGGCCTGTGTCGGCGGCGGCTCCAACGCCATGGGCCTGTTCCACGCCTTCCTGCCCGACGGCGCGGTCCGGCTGATCGGCTGCGAGCCCGCGGGCCACGGGGTGGCCACCGGCGAGCACGCGGCCACCCTCACCGAGGGCGAGCCCGGCATCCTGCACGGCTCCCGCTCCTACGTCCTCCAGGACGACGAGGGCCAGATCACCGAGCCGTACTCGATCTCCGCCGGACTCGACTACCCCGGCGTCGGTCCCGAGCACTCCTTCCTCAAGGACTCAGGCCGCGCCGAGTACCGCGCGGTCACCGACGACGAGGCGATGCAGGCGCTGCGGCTGCTGTCCCGTACCGAGGGCATCATCCCCGCCATCGAGAGCGCCCACGCCCTGGCCGGCGCGCTCCAGGTCGGCCGCGAGCTGGGCCCCGACGGCCTGGTCCTGGTCAATCTCTCGGGCCGTGGCGACAAGGACATGGACACGGCGGCCCGCTACTTCGGGCTGTACGACGCGACCGCCGAGGTCGACGAGGACAACGAGGTGGCGGTCAAGTGAGCGGCAACGCAGAGCTGTTGAGCCGGACCCTGGCCGGCGCCAAGGCCGAGGACCGGGCCGCGCTGGTGGCGTACCTGCCCGCCGGATTCCCGACCGTGGACGGCGGGATCGAGGCGGTCAAGGCGGCATTCGAAGGCGGCGCCGACGTCGTCGAGGTGGGGCTGCCGCACAGCGACCCGGTGCTCGACGGCCCGGTCATCCAGACCGCCGACGACATCGCCCTGAACAAGAACCACGTCAGGATCGCCGACGTGCTGCGCACCGTACGGGAGGCGCACGCCGCCAGTGGCAAGCCGGTGCTGGTCATGACCTACTGGAATCCGGTCGACCGCTACGGCGCCGAGCGGTTCGCCGAGGAGCTGGCCGAGGCGGGCGGCGCGGGCTGCATCCTGCCGGACCTGCCGGTCGAGGAGTCCGAGGTGTGGCGCGAGGCCGCCGAGCAGCGGGGCCTGGCGACCGTCTTCGTCGTCGCGCCGTCCAGCCGCGACGAACGGCTCGCGCGGATCACCGCGGCGGGCAGCGGCTTCGTCTACGCCGCCTCCCTGATGGGGGTCACCGGCACCCGGGAGAGCGTCGGCGACCAGGCCGCCGACCTCGTACGCCGCACCCGTGCCACCACCGACCTGCCGGTCTGCGTGGGCCTCGGCGTGTCGAACGCGGTGCAGGCCGCCGAGGTCGCGTCCTTCGCGGACGGGGTGATCGTCGGCTCGGCCTTCGTCAAGCGGATCCTGGACGCGGACGGCGATCTGCCCGCCGCCCTCGACGGTGTCCGCACCCTGGCCGCGGAACTGGCCGAGGGCGTCCGCAAGCGCTGACCGCGCCGTCCCCCGGTCCGGGCGGTGACCCCGGCAAACCCGGCCCGATGTAACACGTTGGGGCGAATCGCGGTGCGGGAGGGCGCTGAAGTGCCCTCCCGCACCGTTGGTCAGGGACGTGAGCCAGAAGAACCGTGACGGAAAGCGCAGCGCCCGCGAGGCCCTGCGAGAGCAGCGTGAGAAAGAGCAGGCCCGCGCCCGGCGCAAGCGCACCCTGGTGGTCGCGAGCGGGGTGGTCGCCGTCCTCGCCATCGCCGCCGTGATCGGCGTGGTCGTCGCCAATCACAAGGACAGCGACAAGAACTCCACGCCCGCCGCCGCGCCCAAGGGCGCCACCGGCAAGGACAATGTGGTCATCCCGGTCGGCGCCGCCGACGCGCCCTCGGTGCTGACCATCTACGAGGACTTCCGCTGCCCGGCGTGCGACGCCTTCGAGAAGACCTTCACCCCCACCATCCACAGCCTCGAGGACAGCGGCCAGATCCGTACGGAATACCACCTGGTGACGCTGATCGACGGCAATCTCGGCGGTTCCGGCTCGCTGGACGCCGCGAACGCCGCCGCCTGCGCCCAGGACGCCGGGAAATTCCGCGCCTTCCACGACGTGCTCTACAGCAATCAGCCGGACGAGCAGGACGACAAGTTCTCCGACAAGAACCACCTGCTGGACCTGGCGGGCAAGGTCGACGGACTGAAGACGCCGACCTTCACCGCCTGCGTGAACAACGGCACGCACGACTCGTGGGTGAAGAAGTCCAACAGCGCCTTCGGCTCCTCCGGCTTCAATTCCACGCCGACCATTCTGCTGAACGGCAAGAGCATCTACGGCAGCACCAGCAATCTCACGCCCGACTCCCTCAAGCAGATGGTGACGGACGCGAACAAGGGCAAGAAGGCGGGCACGGTGACCGCGACCCCGGCCTCCTGAGGCCGGTCCGTTATCCATACGTAGCCGGGCGGGTTGCCGCTCTTCCCGTCCGGCAGGGTAGCGTCGGTCATTGCCATGGAACTCGCATTCATCCCCAGCCCCTCGCACGGAGTCGTCCACCTCGGGCCCATTCCGCTGCGCGGCTACGCGTTCTGCATCATCATCGGCGTCTTCGTGGCGGTGTGGCTCGGCGGCAAGCGCTGGGTCGCCCGCGGCGGCCGGCCGGGCACGGTCGCGGACATCGCCGTATGGGCGGTGCCGTTCGGTCTGGTCGGCGGCCGGCTGTACCACGTGATCACCGATTACGAGCTGTACTTCACCGACGGCAAGGACTGGGTCGACGCCTTCAAGATCTGGCAGGGCGGGCTCGGGATCTGGGGGGCGATCGCGTTCGGCGCGCTCGGCGCCTGGATCGGCTGCCGCCGCCGGGGGATCGCGCTGCCGGCCTACGCCGACGCCATCGCGCCGGGCATCGCCTTCGCGCAGGCGGTCGGCCGCTGGGGCAACTGGTTCAACCAGGAACTGTACGGCCGGCCCACCGATCTGCCGTGGGCGCTGAAGATCGACGCGGCGCACCGGCCGGAGGCCACGCCGGACATCGCCACGTACCACCCGACCTTCCTGTACGAGTCGCTGTGGTGCGTCGGCGTCGCGCTGCTCGTGCTGTGGGCCGACCGCCGCTTCCGGCTCGGCCACGGGCGGGCCTTCGCGCTGTACGTCGCCGCGTACACCGTGGGGCGGTTCTGGATCGAGCACATGCGGGTCGACTACGCGCACCGCATCCTGGGCATGCGTCTCAACGACTGGACGGCGATCGTCGTCTTCGTCGCGGCCGTCGTCTACTTCGTCCTGGTGGGCCGCAAGCGGCCCGGCCGCGAGGAGGTCGTCGAGCCCGGCTACGTACCGGACGGCGCGGAGCCGCCCGCCGCGGAGGACGCCGAGGAGCCGGAGCCGGAGTCGGCGACGAAAGCGGACTCCGAGCCGGAATCCGCTCCGGAACCGGACAGCGAAGAAGCGTCGTCCAAGACGCCCTGACACACCCGCGCACCGCCACGGCCCCCCGCAGCAGGAGCGCGGGGGGCCGTCCGCGCGTGCCGGGGTTACCGTCGTAGGAGGACGTACCCGCCCTCCTCGCCGCAGGCCGACCGCCCACGGCGAAACCCACCGGAAACCCGTGGCCACAAGCCGCACGTTTCCCCGTCGTTTCAGTGCCCGTCGCACGGGGCATTACCCGTGGGCGCCCCGGCAGAAAGCGGCCCGGTAGCGCGCTGGACCCAGCCGGACGACCTCCGACACGGCGATGGCCCGAATTGATCGTTCCACCCCCCATCACGTCCACATGCTGGAACTGAGTGACCGCTTCTCGAACACTCGGCCATCATGTAACCTGCACGAAATCGCAGAGGGCCAACGTCGTCCCTGTTGCGCATGCCTATGACAGGCGATGCATACAAGCCAAAGACGACGACGGGAGAGCCATGCGTTCGCGTTCCGCGTTCATGGACGGGCGCCCCGCCCCGCAGGGGATGTACGACCCCCGCAACGAGCACGATGCCTGCGGCGTCGGTTTCGTGGCCACCCTCACCGGCGAGGCGAGCCACGCGCTCGTGGATCAGGCGCTGACCGTTCTGCGCAATCTGGAGCACCGCGGTGCCACCGGCGCCGAGCCCGACTCGGGCGACGGCGCGGGCATCCTCCTCCAGATCCCGGACGCCTTCCTGCGCGAGGCCGCCGGCTTCGCGCTCCCCGAGCCCGGCCACTACGCGGTCGGCCTCGCCTTCCTGCCGGTCGAGCACGAGGACCGCGCCAAGGCCGTCGACGCGATCGAGCGGATCGCCGTCGAGGAGGGCCTGACCGTCCTCGGCTGGCGCGAGGTCCCGGTCGCCCCCGAGCTGCTGGGCGCCACCGCCCGCTCGACCATGCCGTACTTCTCCCAGCTCTTCGTCGCCGACACCGCGGGGAACGCCGCCGGCCTCGACCTGGACCGGCCCGCCTTCGTGCTGCGCAAGCGCGCCGAGCGCGAGGCCGACGTGTACTTCCCGTCGCTGTCCGCGCGCACCGTCGTCTACAAGGGCATGCTGACCACCGGCCAGCTCGAACCCTTCTTCCCCGACCTGTCCGACCCGCGGTTCGCCACCGCCATCGCGCTGGTCCACTCCCGCTTCTCCACCAACACCTTCCCGAGCTGGCCGCTGGCCCACCCGTACCGCTTCGTCGCGCACAACGGCGAGATCAACACGGTCAAGGGCAACCGCAACTGGATGCGGGCCCGCGAGTCGCAGCTGGCCAGCGACCTGTTCGGCCCGGCGGGCTCCGGAGCCAACGCGGACCTGGAGCGGATCTTCCCGATCTGTACGCCCGGCGCCTCCGACACCGCGTCCTTCGACGAGGTGCTGGAACTGCTGCACCTCGGCGGCCGGTCGCTGCCGCACTCCGTGCTGATGATGATCCCCGAGGCGTGGGAGAACCACGAGGCGATGGACACCGCGCGCCGCGCCTTCTACCAGTACCACTCCACGCTGATGGAGCCCTGGGACGGCCCGGCCTGCGTCACCTTCACCGACGGCTCCGTCGTCGGCGCGGTCCTGGACCGCAACGGACTGCGCCCCGGCCGCTATTGGGTCACCGACGACGGCCTGGTCGTGCTCGCCTCCGAGTCCGGCGTGCTGCACGACATCGACCCCGGCAAGGTGGTCCGCAAGGGCCGCCTCCAGCCCGGCCGGATGTTCCTGGTCGACACCGTCTCGCACCGGATCGTCGAGGACGACGAGATCAAGGCCGGCATCGCCGCCGAGAACCCGTACGCGGACTGGCTGGAAGCCGGTCTGATCAACCTCAACGACCTGCCCGAGCGCGAGCACATCGTGCACACCCACGCCTCGGTCACCCGCCGCCAGCAGACCTTCGGCTACACCGAGGAAGAGCTGCGCGTCATCCTCGCGCCGATGGCCCGCACCGGCGGCGAACCGCTCGGCTCGATGGGCACCGACTCGCCGATCGCCGCGCTCTCCGAGCGGCCCCGGCTGCTCTTCGACTACTTCACCCAGCTCTTCGCGCAGGTCACCAACCCGCCGCTGGACGCCATCCGCGAGGAACTCGTCACCTCGCTGATCTCCACCATCGGCCCGTCCGGCAACCTGCTGGAGCCCAGCCCGGCCTCCTGTCGCAACATCACCCTGCCCTTCCCGGTGATCGACAACGACGAGCTGGCCAAGCTGATCCACGTCAACGCCGACGGCGACATGCCCGGCCTGAAGGCCGCGACGCTCTCCGGCCTCTACCGGGTCACCGGCGGCGGCACCGCGCTCGCCGCCCGGCTCGCCGAGATCTGCGCCGAGGCCGACGCCGCCATAGAGGACGGCGCCCGGCTGATCGTGCTCTCCGACCGGCACTCGGACGCCGAGCACGCGCCGATCCCGTCGCTGCTGCTCACCTCCGCCGTGCACCACCACCTGATCCGCACCAAGCAGCGCACCCAGGTCGGCGTCCTCGTCGAGGCCGGCGATGTGCGCGAGGTGCACCACGTGGCGCTGCTCATCGGCTACGGCGCCGCCGCCGTCAACCCCTACCTGGCCATGGAGTCCGTCGAGGACCTGGTCAGGGCCGGCACCTTCCTGCCCGGCATCGAGGTCGAGACCGCGCTGAAGAACCTGATCAAGGCGCTCGGCAAGGGCGTCCTGAAGGTGATGTCCAAGATGGGCATCTCCACCGTCGCCTCCTACCGCGGCGCGCAGGTCTTCGAGGCGATCGGCCTGGAGGCCGACTTCGTCGACACCTACTTCCACGGCACCGACACCAAGATCGGCGGCGCCGGCATCGACGTCGTCGCCCAGGAGGTCGCCGCCCGGCACGCCAGGGCCTATCCGCTGTCCGGCATCCCCGCCGCGCACCGCAGGCTCGACATCGGCGGCGAGTACCAGTGGCGCCGCGAGGGCGAACCGCACCTGTTCGACCCGGACACCGTCTTCCGGCTCCAGCACGCCACCCGCACCCGGCGCTACGACATCTTCAAGCAGTACACCCAGCGGGTGAACGAGCAGTCCGAGCGGCTGATGACGCTGCGCGGCCTGTTCGGGCTGAAGAACGACCGCGGCCCGGTCCCGATCGACGAGGTCGAACCGGTCTCCGAGATCGTCAAGCGGTTCTCCACCGGCGCCATGTCGTACGGCTCGATCTCCCGCGAGGCGCACGAGACGCTCGCCATCGCCATGAACCAGCTCGGCGGCAAGTCCAACACCGGCGAGGGCGGCGAGGACCCGGAGCGGCTGTACGACCCGGCCCGGCGCAGCGCCATCAAGCAGGTCGCCTCCGGCCGCTTCGGCGTCACCTCCGAGTACCTGGTCAACGCCGACGACATCCAGATCAAGATGGCCCAGGGCGCCAAGCCCGGCGAGGGCGGCCAGCTGCCCGGCCACAAGGTCTACCCGTGGATCGCCGGCACCCGGCACTCCACCGCCGGCGTCGGCCTGATCTCGCCGCCGCCGCACCACGACATCTACTCCATCGAGGACCTCGCCCAGCTCATCCACGACCTGAAGAACGCCAACCCCAGGGCGCGGGTGCACGTCAAGCTGGTCTCCGAGGTCGGCGTCGGCACCGTCGCCGCCGGTGTGTCCAAGGCGCACGCCGACGTCGTCCTGATCTCCGGACACGACGGCGGTACGGGCGCCTCGCCGCTCACCTCGCTCAAGCACGCGGGCGGCCCCTGGGAGCTGGGCCTGGCCGAGACGCAGCAGACGCTGCTGCTCAACGGGCTGCGCGACCGTATCGTCGTGCAGACCGACGGCCAGCTCAAGACCGGCCGCGACGTGGTCATCGCCGCGCTGCTCGGCGCCGAGGAATTCGGCTTCGCGACCGCGCCGCTGGTGGTCTCCGGCTGCGTCATGATGCGGGTCTGCCACCTCGACACCTGCCCGGTCGGCGTCGCCACCCAGAACCCGGCGCTGCGCGACCGCTTCAGCGGCAAGCCCGAATTCGTCGTCAACTTCTTCGAGTTCATCGCCGAGGAGGTCCGCGAGATCCTCGCCGAGCTGGGCTTCCGCTCCATCGACGAGGCCGTCGGCCACGCCGAGCTGATCGACGCCGACCACGCCATCGAGCACTGGAAGGCGCAGGGCCTGGACCTGGCCCCGCTGCTGTACGTGCCGGAACTGCCCGAGGGCGCGGCCCTGCGCCGCACCACCTCGCAGGACCACGGCCTGGACCGCGCCCTGGACAACGAGCTGATCCGGCTCGCCGCCGAGGCGCTGGAGACCGGTGCGCCGGTCCGCGCCCAGGTCGAGATCCGCAACGTCAACCGCACGGTCGGCACCATGCTCGGCCACGAGGTGACCAAGAAGTACGGCGGCGCGGGCCTGCCCGACGACACCATCGACGTCACCTTCACCGGCTCCGCCGGCCAGTCCTTCGGCGCGTTCCTGCCCAAGGGCATCACGCTGCGGCTGGAGGGCGATGCCAACGACTACGTCGGCAAGGGCCTGTCCGGCGGCCGGATCGTGGTCCGCCCGGACCGCGGCGCCGACCACCTCGCCGAATACTCCACGATCGCCGGCAACACCATCGCCTACGGCGCCACCGGCGGCGAGCTGTTCCTGCGCGGCCGTACCGGCGAGCGCTTCTGCGTCCGCAACTCCGGCGCCACCGTCGTCTCCGAGGGCGTCGGCGACCACGGCTGCGAGTACATGACCGGCGGCCGGGCCGTCGTGCTCGGCGCCACCGGACGGAATTTCGCGGCCGGCATGTCCGGCGGCATCGCCTACGTCCTCGACCTCGACCCGGGCGCCGTCAACTTCGGCATGGTCGGCATCGAGGCGCTGGACGCCGGCGACATCACGTGGCTGCACGATGTGGTGCGCCGCCACTTCGAGGAGACCGGCTCCACCGTCGCCGAGCGGCTGCTCGCCGACTGGGGCGGCGCCCTCACCCGCTTCGGCAAGGTCATGCCGAGGGACTACAAGGCAGTGCTCGCCGCCAAGAACGCCGCCGAGCAGGCCGGACTCTCCGAGTCCGAGACCACCGCGAAGATGATGGAGGCGGCAAATGGCTGACCCCAAGGGCTTCCTCACCACCCCGCGGGAGACCGCGCCGACCCGCCCGGTCGAGGAGCGCAAGCAGGACTGGAACGAGGTCTACGTCCCCGGCGGCCTGCTGCCGATCATCACCAAGCAGGCCGGCCGCTGCATGGACTGCGGCATCCCGTTCTGCCACAACGGCTGTCCGCTGGGGAATCTGATCCCCGAGTGGAACGACTACGCCTACCGCGAGGACTGGACCGAGGCCAGCGAGCGGCTGCACGCCACCAACAACTTCCCGGAGTTCACCGGGCGGCTGTGCCCGGCGCCGTGCGAGTCCGCGTGCGTGCTCGGCATCAACCAGCCCCCCGTCACCATCAAGAACGTCGAGGTCACCATCGTCGACAAGGCGTGGGACAACGGCGACGTGACCCCGCAGCCGCCGGAGCGGCTGTCCGGCAAGACCGTCGCCGTCATCGGCTCCGGCCCGGCCGGCCTGGCCGCCGCCCAGCAGCTCACCCGGGCCGGGCACACCGTCGCGGTCTACGAGCGCGCCGACCGGATCGGCGGACTGCTGCGGTACGGCATCCCCGAGTTCAAGATGGAGAAGCGGCACATCAACCGGCGCATCGAGCAGATGCGCGCCGAGGGCACCAAATTCCGCACCGGTGTGCAGATCGGCACCGACCTGGACGCGGCCAAGCTCGCCAAGCGGTACGACGCGGTGGTCGTCACGGCCGGCGCGACCGTCTCGCGCGACCTGCCCGTCGAGGGCCGGGAGCTGAACGGCATCCACTTCGCCATGGAGTACCTGCCGCTGGCCAACAAGGTGCAGGAGGGCGACTTCGTCGCGCCGCCGATCACCGCCGAGGGCAAGCACGTCGTCGTCATCGGCGGCGGCGACACCGGCGCGGACTGCGTCGGCACCGCCCACCGGCAGGGCGCGGCCTCCGTCACCCAGCTGGAGATCATGCCGCGGCCGTCCGACGAGCGGCCGGGCCACCAGCCGTGGCCGACGATGCCGGCCGTCTACAAGGTGACGTCCGCGCACGAGGAGGGCGGCGAGCGGGTCTACGCCGTCAACACCGTGCGCTTCACCGGTGACGCCGAGGGCAACGTCAAGGAGCTGCACCTGGTCGAGGTGGTCTTCCAGGACGGGAAGTTCGTCCCGCAGGAGGGCACCGAGCGGGTCATCCCGGCCGAGCTGGTCACCCTCGCGATGGGCTTCACCGGCACCGACCAGTCCAACGGCCTGGTCGAGCAGCTGGGCCTCGCCCTGGACGCGCGCGGCAACATCGCGCGCGACGCCGACTACGCGACCAATGTCGACGGTGTCTTCGTCGCCGGTGACGCCGGGCGCGGCCAGTCGCTCATCGTGTGGGCGATCGCCGAAGGGCGCTCGGCCGCGCGGGCCGTCGACACCTACCTCACCGGGGTCGCCTCCGCGCTCCCGGCCCCGATCCGCCCGACCGACCGGCCGCTGGCCGTCTGACCCGGGCCGGCAGATCGCGGCTGATCCCGGCTGCTTCGAGCTGTCCCACTCGTCCCGCACAACGGCGTGCGGAACGCGCAACACCGCAGCGCCCGCCACTCCCCGACCAAGGAGGCGGGCGCTGCGCCCATTGCGGCGGCCTTCGGGCAAGATCCACAAGACACGCCCTAGGTGTCGACGTCCAGCTCGGTCCTGCACAGCGTGCAGCGGGCCCGCAGCCGGCCCCGGGACGGGACGCGGATGCGCTGGAAGCAGGTGGGGCACGGGAAGGAGACGCGCAGACCCGTGGCGGCGGTCTCGAAGGAGTAGTCGGGTCCCGAGGTCAGGGAACGGCGGTCCCGGGCGTAACGGCGGCGGGCCGCCCAGCCCGCGGCGGCCAGCGGAGCGACCTTCAGGTCCTGGCCGGCCCGGGCCAGCCCGGCCCGGTAGGCGTCGCGGGCCTGCGCGCTGCGGAACCACGGCTCGATGTCGTCGCCGAAGGCCCGCGCCCGCTTGGCCAGCACATAACCGAACTCCTCCGGCGTGAGATAGCCCAGCTTGTACGCCGACATCATCAGCCGCTCACCGCGGATCGCGGCCTCCTCGCGGTAGGCGTCCAGCAGCAGCCAGCCGGCCCCCAGATACGCGGTCGCCGTGTCGGTGAGAATCTCGTTGTCCCGCGTCCCGGCGAATTCCAGACCGAGGCGGTGCAGATAGACGTGCATCACCTCGTGCGCGAGGGCCGCGCCCACGTCCCGCCGGTCGGTCCTGAACCGCGAGTGCAGCTCGATGAAGTACTCGGGACCCGCGGCCAGCTCCACGTTCCCGGCGTGCACCATGTCCCGGAAGCTCACCACCATCCGGGCGTCCGGCAGCCGGAAGTGCTGCACCATCACCCGGGCCACCCGCTGCGCCCCCAGATAGAGGTCCTCGTCCGCGGGAAAGTCCACCAGCTCCGGATGGACACTGGCGGCGAACCGGTCCACCCCGTCCCCCGACAGCCGCCGGTACAGCGCGGTCAGCGCGGCCCGCACCGTCCCCAGATGCGGGAACCCGTGCACGATGGCCCCGCCCCCGGCCGCCGGAGAAGTGCCCGTATCCGCCCGCTCGACCATGCCCACCTCCCCGTACGTCCCGAGCCTACGCGTCGCTCCACGCCGTTGTCGCCGTCCCCACGGGGCCCTCACCCGCGGGTGTCCCGCTGAGCGGACACGCTCTGAGCGAATTCGGTGAACGAATCCGGTGACGGGGGCGGCGGGGTGCGGCAGCATGTGCGACATGCCTGCTCTGACCCGCGCCGAGGCCGAGACCCGCGCCAGTGATCTGACCGTTCGCCGTTATGCGATCGACCTCGACCTCACCAGGGGGGAGGAGGTGTTCGGGTCGGTGTCGGTGATCGAGTTCACCGCCGACCGCGCCTGTGACACCTTCGCCGAGGTGAAGCCCGCCGTGCTGCACCGGGTGCTGCTCGACGGGGTCGCGCTGGACCCGGCGACGCTGGACGGGAACCGGCTGCCGCTGACCGGTCTGGCCGCGGGCGACCACGAGCTGCGGGTCGAGGCCGACATGCACTACTCGCACACCGGCGAGGGCATGCACCGCTTCACCGACCCCGCCGACGGCGAGGCGTACGTCTACACCCAGCTGTTCATGGAGGACGTGCAGCGCGTCGCCGCCGCCTTCGACCAGCCCGACCTGAAGGCCGTCTTCGAGGTGACGGTCACCGCGCCCGAGGCGTGGACGGTGCTCGGCAACACCGTCACCACCCGTACCGGGCCCGGCCGTTGGCAGCTCGCGCCGACCCCGCTGATCTCCACGTATCTGCTCGCCGTCGCCGCCGGCCCCTGGCACTCGGTGCGCACCGAGCACGCCGGGCTGCCCTTCGGCCTGCACTGCCGCCGCTCGCTCGCCCCGCACCTGGACCGGGACGCCGAGGAGCTGTTCGACATCACCCGGCGCTGCTTCGACCGCTACCACGAGCTGTTCACCGAGCCGTACCCCTTCGACTCCTACGACCAGGCGTTCGTCCCGGAGTTCAACGCGGGCGCGATGGAGAACCCGGGCCTGGTCACCTTCCGCGACGAGTACGTCTTCCGGTCGGCGTTCACGCCCACCGAGGCGCAGTTCCGGGCGATCGTCGTCGCGCACGAGATGGCGCACATGTGGTTCGGTGACCTCGTCACGCTGCGCTGGTGGGACGACATCTGGCTCAACGAGTCCTTCGCCGAGTACATGGGCTTCCAAGTCCTGTCCGAGGCCACCGACTTCACCGGCACCTGGACCGACTTCGCGGTCTCCCGCAAGGCGTGGGGCACCGACGCCGACCAGCGGCCGTCCACCCACCCCGTCGCCCCCGACCCCGAGGCCGTCCCCGACACCGCCTCCGCGCTCAACAACTTCGACGGCATCTCCTACGCCAAGGGCGCCTCCGCGCTGCGCCAACTCGTCGCCTGGCTCGGCCGGGAGGACTTCCTCGCCGGCATCAACGAACACTTCAGGCGGCACCGCTTCGGCAACGCCACCCTCGCCGACTTCATCGACTCGCTCGCCGGCGCCACCGACCGCGACGTGCCCGGCTGGGCCGCCGCCTGGCTGCGCACCACCGGCGTCGACACCCTCACGCCCACCGCCACGGCCGTCTCCGACGACACCTGGCGGCTGGAGATCGGCCACGACGGCAAGCGCCCGCACCGCATCGAGGTCGGACTGTACGACCGGGCCGCCGACGACCCGTCCCGGCTCGTGGCCCGCGAACGCGTCACCGTCGACATCGAGGCGACCGCGACCGTCACCACCCACGACCTGCCCGGCACCCGGCCCGATGTCGTCCTGCTCAACGACGGCGACCTCACCTTCGTCAAGATCCGCTTCGACGAGCGCTCCTGGGCGACGCTGGAGGAGACCCTCAGCGGGCTGCCCGACCCGGTCAGCCGGGCCGTCACCTGGTGCGCCGCCCGCGATCTGGTACGCGACGCCAAGATCGAGCCGCGCGCCTATCTCGCCCTGGCGGCAAGCCAGTTGCCCGCCGAGACCGACCCCGCGATCGTCGAGTCCGTGCTCACCTTCGGCCGTACGCTGGTCGCCGACCGCTACCTCGACCCGGCGCTGCGGCCGGACGCGCTCGGGCGGATCGCCGCCACCAGCCGCGCCCTGCTCGCCGACGGCGGGCCCGGCGTCAGGCTCGCCGCCACCCGCGCCCTCATCGACTCCGCCGTCACCGCGGGCGAGGCGGCCGTGCTGCGCGGCTGGTACGACGACGGCAAGATCCCGGGTGCCGCCGATCTCGATCCCGAGCTGCGCTGGCGGGCGCTGCTCCGGCTCACCGTGCTCGGCGCGGCCACGGCCGCGGACATCGACGCGGAGCTGGAGCGGGATCCCAGCGGGACCGGGCGGGAAGGGGCCGCCCGGTGCCGGGCCGCGCTGCCGGACGCGGGCGCCAAGGAAGCGGCGTGGCAGTCGATGTTCCACGACGACACGCTCTCCAACTACCTTTTCGCGGCCACCGCGCAGGGGTTCTGGCACCCCGAGCAGGCGGATCTCCTCGAACCCTTCGTGGCGCGCTTCTACCCCGACGCCGTGGCGCTCACCGCTCGGCGCGGTGCCGCCATCGCCGACGCCGTCGGGCGGCACGCCTTCCCGGCCACCGCCGTCACCCCCGCCTCCCTCGCCGCGGGCCGCGCCACCCTCGCCGACCCGGGGCTCACCCCTGCCTTTGCGCGCGTGCTCACGGACCGCCTCGACGACCTGTCGCGTGCCGCGCGCATAAGGAACCTCGCCCCCGCGGAGAACGGTGCCTGATCTCCTGCGGAGGGCGGTGCGTGATCCCTTGTCGGGGGTGCGTGATGTCTCCTGCGGAGTGCGGTGCCTTCTCGCCTGACGGCGAGCGAGGTCTTTTAGGGGCGCGGGGAACTGCGCGGCCCGCCCCCACCGGCCGGTGGTCGCAAAACAACAGCGTCTGCCCCGCTGAGGGCGGTTTTTCGCCTGAAGGCGCGCTACGGCTGGGCGCGCAGTTCCCCGCGCCCCTATCGGGCACCCACTTCCGCCGGCGCCGCGCCGCGTCCTCGCGCCCCTGGAGGGGCACCCACTTCCGCAGGGGGGCGGGGACAGGGGTCGTGCCCCTCAAGGCGTCGGGCGCCCACAGCCGCTTGAGGGTGAACGTTGCCCGCGCGTGCGGGTGGGACCTGCCCGGCCCGGGGGCGATACCCGGGGCGGGGCCGCGTCGTTGAGGGAGAGAGGGTCGGGCGAGGACAGGCGGCGGCGGAACATGGGGAAGCCAGGGTTGGCGGGAGGCGCCCAAGGAGCGCGGGAATTGGCGGCGTTGGCGCAGACGGTGTGCGCCGCCCTGGCGGAGGGCGCGGCAACCCGCGGCGGCCCCCTGCCGGACGGCGGCCCGCAAGCGGTGGCGGCACGCCTGACAGCGGCGACGGGCCCGGCCCTGCCGGACGAGGGCACGGGCGCCGAGGAAGCACTGCGCACCCTGGTGCGCGAAATGGCGGCGGGCGCCGCCGACCCGGCGGACCCGCACTGCGTGGCCCACCTGCACTGCCCGCCCCTGGCGGTCGCGGCGGCGGCCGATCTCGCCGCGTCCGCGCTGAACCCCTCCCTGGACTCGTGGGACCAGGCCCCGGCGGCCACCGCCTTGGAGACGCACGTCACCGAGGCGCTGGCCGCCCTGGTGTACCCGGCGGCGCACGCCCCGCAAGCCCTGGTGACGACGGGCGGCACCGAGTCCAACCAGATGGCGCTGCTCCTGGCGAGGGAACGCGCGGCCCGGGCGGGCCGCCGCCCCGTACAGGTGGTGTGCGGGGCGAACGCCCACCACGGTGTGCGGCGCGCCGCCTGGCTGCTCGGCCTTCCGCGCCCGGTGGTGGTGGCCACCCCCTCCGGCGTGCTGGACCCGGCCGCCGTGGACCGCGTACTCCACGGACTCGCACCGCACACGCTGCTGGTGGCGACCGCGGGCAGTACGGACAGCGGCGCGATCGACCCGCTGCCCGCACTCGCCGAGTGCGCCGCCCGGCACGCCGCCGAACTGCACGTGGACGCCGCCTACGGCGGCCCGCTGCTGTTCAGCGACCGGGAGACGGCCAAGCTCGCCGGCCTGGACGCGGCCCACTCCGTCACCCTCGACCTGCACAAACTGGGCTGGCAGCCGGTCGCCGCCGGCCTGCTGGCCGTCCCCGACGGCGCCGCGCTCGACCCGCTCGGCCACCGCGCCGACTATCTGAACGCGGCCGACGACACCGAGGCCGGCCTGCCCGATCTGCTGGGCCGTTCGCTGCGCACCAGCCGCCGCCCCGACGTGCTGAAGATCGCCGTCACCCTGCGGGCGCTGGGCCGTACGGGCCTGGGCGCGCTGGTCGACACCGTCTGCGACGCGGCCGGCGCACTGGCCGAACGCATCGACCGCCACCCGGATCTGGAACTGTTCGCGCGCCCCACGATCAGCACGGTGCTGTTCCGGCCGCGCGAGGCCACCGACGACGACATCGCCGAGCTGCGCCGCCGGCTGCTGTACGACGGCCGCGCCGTCCTGGGCAGGGCGCGGGCCGGCGGCCGGCTGTGGCTGAAGGCCACCCTCCTCAATCCGCGGCTGACCGCCGCCGACCTCGACGCACTCGTGGCCCTCGTGGCGGCGGCGCCCGCACCGGACGAGCCGGGCCCGCCCCGACTGCCGCACCCCACGCACCCCTTCACCACGGAAGGCACCACCCCCCGATGACCCCCAGCAACGACGCTCCGGACGGGGCGCGAGGAACAGCGCGACCCGCACCCGTACCCCCGCCCATGCCCGTCACCCCTCCCGCACCCGTACCGGCACCCGTCTCCGTACCGGCGCAGGCGCAGGCACCCGCCGAACCGCCGAGGCCCGCCGACCAGCCCGCGCCCTTCGACCTGCTGGGCATCGGCATCGGCCCGTTCAACCTCTCGCTCGCCGCGCTCGCCGACGGTGTGCCCGACCTGACGGCGGCCTTCTACGACCAGCGGTCCTCCTTCCAGTGGCACCCCGGGCTGCTGATCGACGGCGCGACGCTCCAAGTGCCGTTCCTGGCCGACCTGGTGACCCTCGCCGACCCGGCGAGCCGCTGGTCGTTCCTGAACTGGCTCAAGACCCGCGAGCGGCTCTTCCCGTTCTACTTCGCCGAGCGCTTCCATGTGCACCGCGCCGAATACGACGCCTACTGCCGGTGGGCGGCCGACGCGCTGCCCAGTACGCACTTCGGGCAGCAGGTCGACGCGGTGCGGTGGAATCCGGGCCGCGGCCTGTTCGAGGTCGACCACACCCATCTGGACGAGCACGGCGAGGCCGAGGCACTCGGCCGCACCTACGCCCGGCACCTGGTGATCGGCATCGGCACCGCGCCGTACGTACCGGAGCCGCTGCGCCCGCTGGCCGAGGCGCCGACCGTGCCGGTCGTGCACTCCGCCGACTACGTCAAGCAGCGCGAACGGCTGCTGGGCGCCGAGCACATCACCGTCGTCGGCTCCGGCCAGTCCGGCGCCGAGGTCTTCCTCGACCTGCTGCGGTCCCGCCCGGCCGGCCGGGAGCGGCTGACGTGGCTGGCGCGCACCCCCGCCTTCGCGCCCATGGAGTACAGCCGGCTGGGCCTTGAGCACTTCACACCGGACTACTCGCGCTACTTCCACGGCCTCGCGGAACCGGTACGGGACCGGCTGGTGCCGCAGCAGTGGCAGCTGCACCGTGGCATCGACGACGCCACGATCACCGCGATCCACGACGAGCTGTACCGCCGCACCCTGGACGGCGGCTGGCCGGACGCCGTGCTCACCCCCGGCGTCAGCGTGCGCACCGCGGGCCGGATCGGCACCCAGAGCATCGAACTGCACCTGGAACACGTCGAACAGGGCACCCGTACCCGGCTGATGACCGACGCGGTCGTGCTGGCCACCGGCTACCGGGAGCGCCCGCTCGACCAGTTGCTCGCGCCGCTGGACGCGTATCTCAAGCGGGACTCCGCGGACCGCCCGAAGGTCGACGCGCGGCACCGGCTGGAGCTGGACCGGGCCGTGACCGGCCGGATCTACGTGCAGAACGCCGAGCGGCACAGCCACGGCGTCGGCGCGCCCGACCTGGGCCTGGCCGCCTGGCGCTCGGCGGTCATCCTCAACGACCTGACCGGCCTCCTGACCGGCGCGGAGCACTTCCCGCTGCCGGCCAGGACGGCCTTCACCACCTTCGGGCTCGACGGTGCCGCCGCCGGTGACGTCCCTACGAGAACAGCGGCACTCCGGCGCGGGTGAGCCGCCACTCGTCGCCGCCGAAGGTCGACGGGTCGACGGTGCCGTGCGCCTGCACCCAGGCGATGATCGTGTTGCGGATCTCGTCGGAGTTGGACCACACCGACTGGGCGGTGGCCACGTGCGGGTAGTTGCTGCCGCCGCCGGAGCGGTAGTTGTTGACCGCGAGCACGAACTGCGCCGCCGGGTCGACGGGCGCGCCCGCGTGCGTCAGGTTGACGATGCGGGAGCCGGCCGGCTGCGCGATGTCGATGTCGTAGCTGACGCCGCTGAGGATGTCGTAGCTGTAGTCCGGGGTGTTGTTGGCGTTGGTGATCTTCGTGACGTCGACCGGGGCGTCCGGCGCGGTCTGCACGAAGTAGCCCGCCGACCACTCCAGGTAGTCCTTGACCTGGGCGCCGGTGAGGAGCTTGGCGTCCAGGGTGTTCTCGTAGACGTACAGGCCCGCCACATCGCGCAGCGACAGCGGCCCGGCGGGGAAGACGGCGGTCCTGGAGAAGGGCGACGCCTCCGACAGCACCGGCAGATCGGCGTACGCGGTGCCGGCCAGCGCCGCCTTCACCGTGTCGGACTGCACCAGGTTGAGGAAGTCGATGATCGGGGTGTCCTTGTACGTGGACTCCGCCGCCGACATCTGCGCGGTGCAGGTGCCGATGACCTGGTTGACGTACGCCACGACCTTGTTGTGCTCGTCGCGGACGAGCTTGGCGACGACCGGGTCCTCGTCGACGGTGTTGGCGTTGCGCACCTCGGCCTTGACCGAGGTGACGTGCCAGCGGCCGCGGTCGAACTCCAGGTCGATGTCGAAGACGCTCAGCCGCATGCCCCACATCAGCGGCTCGGACAGCACGACGGTCTTTCCGGTCTCCTCGTTGACCACGAGGGTCTGCGGGCGCTCGACGTGGGTGTGGCCGACCAGGATCGCGTCGATGCCGGGCACCTGCTGGGCCACCAGCGACGAGGCGTTCTCCGGGTACGGGATCGCGTCGCCGTAGGAGGTGCTGCCGTCCAGGCCGGAGTGGTCGGTGCAGATCACCACGTCGCAGCCGAGCGCCCGCAGCTTCGGGACATAGATCTTCGCCTGCTCGACCAGGCCGGGGAAGGCCATCCTGCCCTGGACGTTGGCCTTGTCCCAGATGGCGATGCCGGGGTTGGTCAGGCCGAGGATGCCGACCTTGACCGGGCGGGCGCCGCGGACGCAGATCTCCTTGACCAGGTAGGGCGGGAAGGCGGGCTTGAGGGTCTTGGCGTCCACCGCGTTGGCCGCCAGCAGCGGGAAGTCGCACTGGTCCTGGAAGGCGCGCAGCAGCGGGATGCCGTAGTTGAACTCGTGGTTGCCGAGCGCCGCCGCGTCGTACTTCATGTGGTTCATGGCCAGCGCCATCGGGTGCCGCGGGCCCCTGCGGGCGCCGGTGATCGGCTCGACCCGCGCGTAGTAGTACGACAGCTGGGTGCCCTGGATGATGTCGCCCGCGTCGATCAGCAGCGTACGGTCGTGGCCCTTCTCGGCCCGCGCGTGCTCCACGAGAGTGGCGACCTTGGCGAGGCCGACGTCGTTGTGGGTGGCGTCGTCGTACTCGGCGTTGGTGAAGTAGTCCCAGTTCAGGGCGTGTCCGTGCAGGTCGGTGGTGCCCAGCACCCGCAGGCTGAACGTCTTCGGGTGTCCGTGCCCGTGCCCGTGACCCTTGCCGTGCTGCTCTGCGGCCTCCGCGGGGCTCGCGCCCACGACCGCGCCGGCGGTGCCGGCGAGCGCCACCCCGGCCCCCGTCGCGGCCGAACGGTTGATGAAGTCCCTGCGGTTGAGCGCCATCTCGTCTCCTCGATCCCGTCGGCCCCCGTTTGGGAACAACGCGCGTAGATTCTGCCCCGGCCGCCCCACCCGGCGACACCCCCCACACGTAACCGGCGGATGTCGCCCGCGTGACGTACTCGGTAAGTGACGCGGGGCGGTCACGGGAATGACAGAAGCGCTCATCGGAGCGGGGGAGTGCACACTTAAACACTTGTCAACAACCGTTAATTCAGCCGTCGTTGGGCTGTTGCCGTCAACGTGTTCCCTACCAACGAGTAGGTCATACGCTCGACACATGCGCCGAGCCAAAATTGTCTGCACACTGGGCCCCGCCACCGACTCCTACGACCAGATCAAAGCACTGGTCGAGGCCGGAATGGACGTGGCCCGCCTGAATCTGAGCCATGGAGCGTACGCGGAGCACGAGGACCGCTACCGACGGGTCCGCAAGGCCGCCGACGAGACCGGCCGCAGCGTGGGCATTCTCGTCGACCTTCAGGGTCCGAAGATCAGGCTCGGCCGTTTCGCCGAAGGACCTGTACTTCTCGAACGCGGTGACGAGTTCACCATCACGGTGGACGACATCGAGGGTGACCAGCAGATCTGCGGCACCACGTACAAGGGCCTGTCCGCCGACGTCGCACGCGGTGAGCGGATCCTGGTGGACGACGGCCGGGTCACCCTGGAGGTCACCGACGTCGAGGGACCGCGGGTGCACACCATGGTCATCGAGGGCGGCATGGTCTCCGACAACAAGGGCCTCAACCTCCCCGGGGTCGCCGTCTCCGTGCCCGCCCTGTCCGACAAGGACATCCGCGACCTGCGCTGGGGCCTGCGGATCGGCGCCGACATCATCGCGCTGTCCTTCGTCCGCACCGGCCGGGACGTCGAGGACGTGCTGCGGATCATGGCGGAGGAGGGCCGCCGGGTCCCGGTGATCGCCAAGGTCGAGAAGCCCCAGGCCGTCGACGCCCTCGAGGGCATCGTCGACGCCTTCGACGGCATCATGGTCGCCCGCGGCGACCTCGGCGTCGAAATGCCCCTGGAGGCCGTGCCTATCGTGCAGAAGCGGGCCATCAAGCTCGCCAAGCGCAACGCCAAGCCGGTCATCGTCGCCACCCAGATGCTCGACTCGATGATCGACAACTCCCGGCCCACCCGCGCCGAGGCCAGCGACGTCGCCAACGCCGTGATGGACGGCACCGACGCCGTCATGCTCTCCGGCGAGACCAGCGTCGGCAAGTACCCGATCGAGACGGTCAAGACGATGTCCCGGATCGTGACCGCCGCCGAGGAGGCGGTGCTCGCCACCGGCCTGCCGCCGCTCACCGAGCGGAACAAGCCCCGCACCCAGGGCGGCGCCGTGGCCCGCGCCGCCGCCGAGATGGGCGACTTCCTCGGCGCCCGCTTCCTGGTCGCCTTCACCCAGTCCGGCGACACCGCCCGCCGGCTGTCCCGCTACCGCTCGCCGATCCCGACGCTGGCCTTCACCCCGGAACCGGCCACCCGCTCCCAGCTCAACCTCACCTGGGGCGTGGAGACCTTCCTCGGCCCGATGGTGCAGACCACCGACGAAATGGTCCAACAGGTGGACGAGCAACTGCTGCGCACCGGCCGCTGCAAGAAGGGCGACGTCGTGGTGATCACGGCCGGCTCGCCGCCCGGCGTGCCCGGCGCCACCAACATGGTCCGGGTGCACCACATCGGCGAGGACGATTCGCCGAAATCCTGAGCCGTACCCGGGAAAGCCTTCCCGCGCACAACACGCCCCGTTCGGCATTCGCCGGACGGGGCGACGCCTTTCCCCGCCTACCCCGTCTGCCGATTCGAAAAACTTAACGCTATGTAACGCGAACGCAATACGGATTCAAAAGGGGCACCGGAAGCGCGCACACACCGCCGATCCCGCGCCAATCGCACCCTCCCCGCGGCCTCGCCGCACCGTCGCCAGGCAGCCGACGCCGGGGCGGAAGTGCGCGTTCTCACCATGCGGACACCGGAGCAAAGCACCCAAACCCGTCGCACAACCTCAGCAGAACCTCAAGAGTTTCCGTCCGGCATAACAAGACAGTCACACTCTTCACTCGACCTCTGCCCGACCCCCCTCCACGCGCCTAGAGTCACGGCCAGTCACCGCGCCTCCGGATTTGTCAGTTCGGGTTCCAGCGCGCGACTCGGCGTCTCATCAGAGACGGCCGCGCCAGGGGAAAGGACTGATCGTGCGACACCGTTCCTTGCTTGTACTGACCGCCGTACTCACCACTGGAGCCCTCACGCTCACTGCCTGCGGCTCGCGGGACGACGACAAGAAGGGCAGCGGGGACAGCACCGGCAGCGCCAAGACCACCGTTGTCATCGGTGTCGACGCTCCGCTTACCGGGCAGAACTCGGCCACCGGCCTCGGCATCCAGTACGGCGTGCAGATCGCGGTCGACGACGCCAACAAGAACAACCTCGTCCCCGGCGTCACCTTCAAGGTCAAGGCGCTGGACGACAAGGCGCTGCCCGCCACCGGCCAGCAGAACGCCACGGCGCTCGTCGCGGACAACACCGTGATCGCCGCCGTCGGCCCGCTGAACTCCGGCGTCGCCCAGTCCATGCAGCAGGTGTTCAACACCGCCAACATGGTCGAGATCTCGCCGTCCAACACCAACCCCACCCTGACGCAGGGCAAGGACTGGAACGCCGGCAAGAAGGTCCGCCCGTTCAAGACCTACTTCCGTACCGCCACCACCGACGCCCTGCAGGGCGGCTTCGCGGCGGACTACGCGTACAACACGCTCAAGAAGAAGAGCGCCTTCGTCGTGGACGACAAGCAGACCTACGGCGCCGGCCTCGCGGGCATCTTCAAGGACAAGTTCGGCAAGCTCGGCGGCAAGATCGCCGGCACCGACCACGTCAACACCGGTGACACCGACTACTCGACGCTGGTCACCAAGATCAAGAACTCCAAGGCCGACATCCTCTACTACGGCGGCCAGTACGACGAGTCGGAGCTGATCACCAAGCAGCTCAAGGCGGCCGGCGTCAACATCCCGCTCATGGGCGGCGACGGCATGTTCTCCGACACCTACATCAAGACGGCCGGCAAGGCGTCCGAGGGCGACCTCGCCACCTCCGTCGGCGTCCCGGTCACCACGCTCGCCGGCGCCAAGGACTTCATCGCCACCTACAAGGCGAAGAAGTACCCCGGTGACTACGGCACCTACGGCGGCTACTCCTACGACGCCGCCACCGCCATCATCAAGGGCGTCAAGACCGTCATGGACGCCAACGGCGGCAAGCTCCCCGCCATGAACGACGCCCGTGCCAAGCTCGTCGACGCCGTCCAGAAGGCCGACTTCGACGGCATCGCCGGACACGTCTCCTTCGACGAATTCGGCGACACCACCAACAAGCAGCTCACCGTGTACCAGGTCAAGAACGGTGCGTGGGCAGCAGTGAAGAGCGGCACCTACAACGGCTGACCGACTCCCGTAGCACCCAGGGCCGCGCGGCCGGTCACCCCGACCGCGCGGCCCCGCTCACATCCGGCGTACCTTCCCCCCTGCTCCCTCAGTGACATGGAGGCCATGCGGTGCACACCCTGCCGCAACAGCTGGCCAACGGGCTGTTCATCGGCTCGATGTACGGGCTCATCGCCATCGGTTACACGATGGTGTACGGCATCGTCCAGCTCATCAACTTCGCCCACGGCGAGATCTACATGACCGGTGCCTTCGGGGCGCTCGCGGTCTGGACGAATCTCCCCGACGGCACGTCCATCTGGCTCGCACTGCCCTTGATGCTGCTCGGCGGCGCCATCGTGTCCGTGCTCATCGCCATCGCCGCCGAACGCTTCGCGTACCGGCCGCTGCGCGGCGCACCACGCCTGGCACCACTGATCACGGCCATCGGCCTCTCCCTGGCACTCCAGCAGGCGATCTTCCTCTGGTACCCCGGCGCCGACAACGCCAAGAGCTTCCCGCAACTGCCCGGCGGCCCCTACCACGTCGGCTCGATCAGCATCCAGAGCGGCGACATCTTCCTGGTCTGCGCCGCCGTCGTCTGCATGATCGGCCTGGCCGCCTTCGTCCGCACCAGCCGCACCGGCCGCGCCATGCAGGCCACCGCGCAGGACCCGGACACCGCCCAGCTCATGGGCATCGACACCAACCGCATCATCGTGATCGCCTTCGCCATCGGCGGCTTCTTCGCCGCCGTCGCGGGCCTCGCCTCCGGCCTCAAATACGGCCAGGTCAAGTACGACATAGGCTTCCAGGCCGGCCTCAAGGCGTTCACCGCGGCCGTCCTCGGCGGCATCGGCAACATCTACGGCGCCATGCTCGGCGGCCTCGTCCTCGGCATCGCCGAATCCTGCGCCTCCGCCTACGTCTCCAACATCCCGGGCATGCAGCAGCTCGGCGGCGGAAGCTGGGCGAACGTCTGGGCCTTCGTGCTCCTCATCGTCGTCCTGCTCGTCCGGCCGCAAGGCCTGCTCGGCGAGCGCGTCGCGGACAGGGCGTGACACCGATGACCGACATCCCCGTAGCCGCCGCAGAGACCGCGGCCGTCACCACCGCCAAGCCGTCCGCCCGCCGGATCGCCCCCTTCGTCCCGCTGCCGCTCACCGCGGCCCGCGCGGTCACCCTGATCGGCGTCGTCGCGACCATCGCCGCGACCTTCATGTCCTGGACCTACACCACCGACTTCCCCGGCGACCTCACCGTCACCGGCTACCCCGGCGGCCTCCAGGTCCTCACCCTGGTCAGCGGCATCCTCACCGGACTGTTCGCGCTCGGCGCCTTCGGCCTCAAGGGCCTGCGCTGGCTCGCGCCCAACCACTCCCACAACGCCGTCCTGCTGCTGGCGCTCGGCACCTTCGCCACCACCTGGTACACGGTCATCGCCATCGCCCAGGAACTCGGCGGCCTGGCCAACCTCGACCCCGGCGGCTTCGTCGCCGCCGTCGGCACCCTGGTGCTGCTGATCGGCGCCCTCGCGCTGCCGATCCACCGGCACCCCCAGGAGGACCCCAACGCCGAGTACTTCGAACTCGGCCGGCTCTCCACCGTCCCCGTCGCCGTCGCCGGCTACAAATGGCTGCGCGAACTGCGCCCCCACCACACCGACCTGCCGGTGCCCGACCCGACCCGGCTGCCCGGCTGGGTCCAGCGGCTGATCATCACCCTCGCCGCCGCCGTCGGCCTCGAAGTGCTCACCTACGGCCTCGCCACCGGATACACCGAGATCTTCCTCGGCTTCCTGATCGTCGTGGTCTTCGCCATCTGGGCACTCAGCGCGTCCGGCCTGCTGCGGCAGTTCTCCGGACTCACCGCCGCCCACCGCTCGTTCGCCAACACGATGGGCTTCCTGGCCGCCCTGGCCTACCCCTTCGCGCAGAACGACGAGCACTACGCCAACCTCGGCGTCAACATCCTGATCTTCGGCACCGTCGCCCTCGGCCTCAACATCGTCGTCGGCCTCACCGGCCTGCTCGACCTCGGTTACGTCGCCTTCCTCGGCGTCGGCGCCTACGCCGCCGCCCTGGTCTCCGGCTCGCCGTTCTCCATCTGGTCCGGCGTCCAGTTCCCGTTCTGGGCCGCCGCCCTCACCGGCATGGCCGCTTCACTCGTCTTCGGCGTCCTCATCGGCGCCCCGACCCTGCGGCTGCGCGGCGACTACCTGGCCATCGTCACGCTCGGCTTCGGTGAGATCTTCCGCATCGTCGTCAACAGCCTCGACGGCGTATCGGGCCCCAAGGTCACCAACGGACCCAACGGCATCTCGCAGATCCCCGACCTGTCGATCTTCGGCTACAACCTCGGCGACTCGCACGACGTCGGCTCCGTCACCCTCGGCCGGTTCGCCAACTACTACCTGCTGATGCTGCTGATCACCGTCATCGTGGTGCTGATCTTCACCCGCGCCGCCGACTCCCGGATCGGCCGCTCCTGGGTCGCCATCCGTGAGGACGAGACCGCCGCCACCGCGATGGGCATCAACGGCTTCCGGGTCAAGCTCATCGCCTTCGCCCTCGGCGCCTCGCTCGCGGGCCTGGCCGGCACCGTCAGCGCCCACGTCACCTACAACGTGGTGCCCAGCCCGTACCAGTTCGCCGGCGCCGCCCCGCCCAACTCGGCCTTCCTGCTCGCTGCCGTCGTCCTCGGCGGCATGGGTACGGTCAGCGGCCCGATCCTCGGCGCGGCACTGCTCTACCTGATCCCGGAGAAGCTCGGCTTCCTCCAGCGGTACGAGCTGTTCGCCTTCGGCCTCGCCCTCGTCCTGATCATGCGCTTCCGGCCCGAGGGCATCATCCCCAACCGGCGCCGCCAGCTCGAATTCCACGAGGACGAGACCCTGGTACCCGGCAAGCGTCCGCTCGGCGACGACACCGTCCCGGTCAGCTCGGCAGGGGCGTGAGGACACCATGACCACCATCACCAAAGAGCAGCCGACCCCGGCGCAGGCCCCCGACGGCGGCCCCCTGCTCCAGGCCAGCGGCGTCATCATGCGCTTCGGCGGCCTCACCGCCGTCCGCGACGTCGACCTCACCGTGAACAGCGGCGAGATCGTCGGCCTGATCGGCCCCAACGGCGCGGGCAAGACCACCTTCTTCAACTGCCTCACCGGTCTGTACGTCCCCACCGAAGGCACCGTCAGCTACCGCGGCGAGATCCTGCCGCCCAAACCGCACCTGGTCACCCAGGCCGGTGTCGCCCGCACCTTCCAGAACATCCGGCTCTTCTCCAACATGACCGTGCTGGAGAACGTCCTCGTCGGCCGGCACACCAGGACCCGCGAGGGACTGCTGTCCGCCCTCATCCGCGGCCCCCGCTACCACAAGGCCGAAGCCCGGTCCCGGGAGCGGGCCATGGAGATCCTGGAATTCATCGGCCTCGCCGACAAGGCCGACCACCTCTCCCGCAACCTCCCCTACGGCGAACAGCGCAAGCTGGAGATCGCCCGCGCACTGGCCAGCGAACCCGGCCTGCTGCTGCTGGACGAGCCGACCGCCGGCATGAACCCGCAGGAGACCCGGGCCACCGAGGAACTGGTCTTCGCCATCCGCGACCAGGGCATCGCCGTCCTGGTCATCGAGCACGACATGCGGTTCATCTTCAACCTCTGCGACCGGGTCGCCGTCCTCGTCCAGGGCGAGAAACTCGTCGAGGGCACCTCCGACATCGTCCAGCAGGACGAACGCGTCATCGCGGCCTACCTCGGCGAGCCCTTCGAAGGGGCGCCCGCCGACGAGGGCGACGCGGCGGTCGAGCAAGCGGAGGCCGGGTTCGGGGCCGAGGCCGAGGCGGAGGCCGGGGCCGGGACCCGGGCCGAAGCCGGGGCAGACGCCGGGATCGCGGCAGACGACGCAGGGGAAGAGCAGGAGAACGACCGATGACCGCACTGCTCGAAGTCGAGGACCTCAGGGTCGCCTACGGCAAGATCGAGGCCGTCAAAGGCATCTCCTTCTCCGTCGAAGAAGGCCAGATCGTCACCCTGATCGGCACCAACGGCGCCGGCAAGACCACCACGCTGCGCACCCTCAGCGGACTGCTCAAGCCCGTCGGCGGGCGCGTCAGCTTCAACGGCAAGGCACTCACCCGGGTGCCCGCCCACCGCATCGTCGCCCTGGGCCTGGCCCACTCCCCGGAAGGGCGGCACATCTTCCCCCGGCTCACCATCGAGCAGAATCTCCAGCTCGGAGCCTTCCTCCGCAAGGACGCCGCAGGCATCACCAAGGACATCCAGCGCGCCTACGACCTCTTCCCCATCCTCGGGGAACGCCGCAAGCAGGCAGCAGGCACGCTCTCCGGCGGCGAACAGCAGATGCTCGCCATGGGCCGCGCCCTGATGTCCCAGCCCAAACTGCTCATGCTCGACGAACCCTCCATGGGCCTGTCGCCGATCATGATGCAGAAGATCATGACGACCATCGTCGAACTCAAGTCCCAGGGCACCACCATCCTGCTCGTCGAACAGAACGCGCAGGCCGCGCTCTCGCTCGCCGACCAGGCGCACGTCATGGAGATCGGCACCATCAAGCTCTCCGGCACCGGCCAGGACCTGCTCCACGACGAAGGCGTCCGCAAGACGTACCTCGGCGAGGACTGACCCACAGTCCCGCGACAACGCTCAGGGCCCGCACCCCCGGAAAGGGGTGCGGGCCCTGAGCGTCGGCCGTGCCGGGCGGCTACTTCTCCGCGACCTCCTCGATCACGGCCTGCGCCACCGCCTGCATCGACATCCGCCGGTCCATCGACGTCTTCTGGATCCAGCGGAAAGCCGCCGGCTCCGACAGCCCGTACTTCGTCTGCAGCACACTCTTCGCCCGGTCCACCAGCTTGCGCGTCTCCAGCCGCAGCGACAGATCCGCGATCTCCGCCTCCAGGGCCTTCAGCTCCTGGAACCGGCTCACCGCCATCTCGATCGCCGGCACCAGATCACTCTTGCTGAACGGCTTCACCAGATACGCCATCGCCCCCGCGTCCCTGGCCCGCTCCACCAGCTCCCGCTGCGAGAACGCGGTCAGCATCAGCACCGGGGCGATCTTCGCCCCGGCAATCCGCTCCGCCGCCGAGATCCCGTCGAGCACCGGCATCTTCACATCGAGGATCACCAGATCCGGCCGCTGCTCCTCGGCCAGCTTCACCGCGGTCTCGCCGTCCCCGGCCTCCCCGACCACGGAGTACCCCTCCTCCTCCAGCATCTCCTTGAGATCGAGCCGAATCAGCGCCTCGTCCTCGGCGATGACGACCCGCGTCGTCAACGGAGGTACGTGGGACTTCGACTGCTCGTCCTCGAGCGGAACGGCGGACTCGTCGGGCGCGCTCACGGTGCTCCTCGTATCAGGCGGGGTGCTGCACCTAGAGCCTACCTAGCTGCGACGCCGCGCACCTACACGGTACGCTGGGCACGCGACCTGGCCGGGTTGGCGGAATGGCAGACGCTGATGTCTCAAACACATCTGTCCGAAAGGACGTGCGGGTTCGAATCCCGCACCCGGTACCTGTAGAAGTCCCGCGCCGATCGGCGCCGCAGGCCCGCCCCGTCAGTTCGCCGGGGGTGTGGTGGAGCCGGTGGGGGTGGCGGGGCGGAGCATGCAGGTGAGGCGGGCGGTGCAGACGCGTTTGCCGGCCTCGTCGGTGATGACGATCTCGTAGGTGGCCGAGGAGCGGCCGCGGTGGACCGGGGTGGCGGTACCGGTGACGGTGCCGGCGCGCAGGCCGCGGTGGTGGGTGGCGTTGAGGTCGACGCCGACGGCCATCTTGCTGGGCCCGCCGTGCAGCATCGCCCCGACCGAGCCGAGGGTCTCGGCGAGCACGGCGGAGGCGCCGCCGTGCAGCAGCCCGAGCGGCTGGGTGTTGCCCTCGACGGGCATGGTGCCGACCACCTTCTCGGGCGCCGCCTCCAGGATCTCGATGCCCATCCGCTCACCGAGGTGACCGCCGGAGAACAGGCCCCGCAGGTCGACGCCGAGCCCCGCGTACTGCTCCAGGATCTCCGGCGGGAAGTGGGTGGTGGTCCGCTCGCCCATGGGGTGGTGCTCCGATCGTCCTCGTCCGGTCAGGCGTGTGTACTGCTCAGTTTTCTACCGGACGGTCGGTGCCGGCCGTGCGCCGGGGGCCTGCTCGGAGGTCCGCTCCAGCCGGATGACCACGGATTTCGAGGCGGGCGTGTTGCTGGTGTCGGCGGTGTGGTCGAGGGGCACGAGGACGTTGGTCTCGGGGTAGTAGGCGGCGGCGCAGCCGCGCGGGGTGGGGTAGTGGACGACGCGGAAGCCGTCGGCGCGCCGCTCGGTGCCGTCCTTCCACTCGCTGACGAGGTCGGCGTAGTCGCCGTCGGCCAGGCCGTTGGCGGCGGCGTCCTCGGGGTGCAGCAGGACGACGCGGCGGCCGTTCTTGATGCCGCGGTAGCGGTCGTCGAGGCCGTAGATGGTGGTGTTGTACTGGTCGTGCGAGCGCAGCGTCTGGAGCAGCAGCCGCCCTTCCGGCACGTGCGGGTATTCGACGGCGGCGGCCGTGAAGTTGGCCTTGCCGGTGGCGGTGGGGAAGCTGCGGCTGTCGCGGGGCGCGTGCGGCAGGGTGAAGCCGCCGGGGCGCCGCACCTTGGCGTTGAAGTCGTCGAAGCCGGGCACGACGCGGGAGATGCGGTCGCGGATCGTGTCGTAGTCCCGTTCGAAGTCGGCCCACGGCACGACGCTGCGGTCGCCGAGGACGGCGCGGGCGAGCCGTACGACGATGGCGGGTTCGGACAGCAGGTGCGGGGAGGCGGGGTCGAGGCCGCCGCGTGAGGCGTGCACCATGCCCATGGAGTCCTCGACGGTGACGAATTGCGGGCCGCCGGCCTGCCGGTCCTTCTCGGTGCGCCCGAGGGTGGGCAGGATGAGGGCGCGGGCGCCGGTCACGGTGTGCGAGCGGTTGAGTTTGGTCGAGACGTGGACGGTCAGCCGGGCCTTGCGCATGGCGGCCTCGGTGACGTCGGTGTCGGGGGAGGCGGAGACGAAGTTGCCGCCCATGGCGAAGAAGACCTTGGCGGTGCCGTCGCGCAGCGCGCGGATGGCGCGGACGACGTCGAGGCCGTGTTCGCGCGGCGGCGCGAAGCCGAATTCCTTCTCCAGGGCGTCCAGGAAGGCGGCCGGGGGCCGTTCGAAGATGCCCATGGTGCGGTCGCCCTGCACATTGCTGTGGCCGCGGACGGGGCAGACGCCGGCGCCGGGGCGGCCGATGTTGCCGCCGAGCAGCAGGAAGTTGACGACTTCGCGGATGGTGGGCACCGCGTGCTTGTGCTGGGTGAGGCCCATGGCCCAGCACACGACGACGCTCTTCGCGTCGAGGACGAGGGCGAGCAGTTTCTCGATGTCGGCGCGGCGCAGCCCGGTGGCGCGTTCCACCTCGTCCCAGTCGGTGGCCAGCGCCGCCGCCTCGTACTCGGCGAAGCCGTGGGTGTGTTCCGCGATGAAGTCGCGGTCCAGGGCGCGGTCGCCGGTTTCGAGCATGAGGCGGCCGAGTGCACGGAAGAGTGCCTGGTCGCCGCCGAGCCTGATCTGGAGGAACAGGTCGTTGAGCACGGTGCCGGTGCCGGCCAGGCCCGCGGCGGTCTGCGGATTGCGGAAGCGTTCGAGGCCGGCTTCGGGCAGCGGGTTGACGGTGACGATCTTCGCGCCGGCCTGCTTGGCCTTCTCCAGGGCGGAGAGCATCCGCGGGTGGTTGGTGCCGGGGTTCTGGCCCGCGACGATGATCAGGTCGGTTTTGTAGAGGTCGTCGAGCAGCACGCTGCCCTTGCCGACGCCGAGGGTCTCGGTGAGGGCGGAGCCGGAGGACTCGTGGCACATGTTGGAGCAGTCGGGCAGATTGTTGGTGCCGAGTTCGCGGGCGAAGAGCTGGTAGAGGAAGGCGGCTTCGTTGCTGGTGCGTCCTGAGGTGTAGAAGACGGCCTCGTCGGGGCTGTCCAGCGCGGTCAGTTCGTCGGCGACGATGGAGAAGGCCCGTTCCCACGGGACGGCCTCGTAGTGGTCGGCGCCTTCGGCCAGGTACATCGGCTGGGTGATCCTGCCCTGCTGGCCCAGCCAGTAGCCGCTGCGGCGCGCGAGGTCGGAGACGGGGTGGGCGGCGAAGAAGTCCGGTGTGACCCGGCGCAGGGTCGCCTCCTCGGCGACGGCCTTGGCACCGTTCTCGCAGAATTCGGCGACATGCCGTTTGTCGCCCTCGGGCCAAGCGCAGCCGGGGCAGTCGAAGCCGTCCTTCTGGTTGACCTTGAGCAGGGTGAGCGTCGCCCGCCGCACCCCCATCTGCTGCCCGGCCACTTTGACGGTGTGCCCGATCGCGGGCAGTCCCGCGGCACTGTGCTTGGGCGGCGTGACGTGCGGGGCGTCCTGGACGGGGTCGTGTGCCGGAGACTTCTTCGCCATACCCCTATTATTCCGCCCTCTCGCCTCCGGGCGCTTAGACCCGGTGTCGACGTTCCTCTTCGACGGTCGCTCTCCCCCAGACTCCGTCCGGGGGTGCCCCCATCGCTCCCTGCTCATCGTCTCTTTCGACACCGGCGCGCCTTTTGGCTCGATGGCTACAGACGGGTGGGCGTTCAGAGTTGCCGGTACCGCGCCGGAGGCGGGGCGTTGTCGTACCCGCGTGGGAGGATCGGGGCGTGGCAGACAACGCATCCGCATCGAAGACGACGACCGACCGCCCCCGGCTGCTGCTGCTGGACGGGCATTCGCTGGCGTACCGGGCGTTCTACGCGCTGCCCGTGGAGAACTTCAACACCGCCACGGGCCAGCCGACGAACGCCGTCTACGGGTTCACGTCCATGCTGGCGAACACGCTGCGTGACGAGCGGCCGACGCATCTGGCGGTGGCGTTCGACGTGTCGCGCAAGACGTGGCGGTTCGACGAGTTCCCCGAGTACAAAGCGAACCGGAGCAAGACGCCGGACGAGTTCCGCAGTCAGGTGGAGCTGATCGGTGAGCTGCTGGACGCGATGGGCGTCAGCCGGTTCGCGGTGGAGGGCTTCGAGGCGGACGACGTGATCGCCACGCTGGCGACGCAGGCCGAGGCGCTGGGGTACGAGGTGCTGATCGTGACCGGCGACCGGGACTCGTTCCAGCTGGTCACGGAGAACGTGACGGTGCTGTATCCGACGAAGGGCGTGTCGGAGCTGACGCGCTACACCCCGGCGAAGGTCGAGGAGAAGTACGGGCTGACGCCGCAGCAGTATCCGGACTTCGCGGCGCTGCGCGGCGACCCGTCGGACAACCTGCCGGGCATCCCGGGCGTCGGTGAGAAGACCGCGGCGAAGTGGATCACGCAGTTCGGTTCGTTCGCGGACCTCGTCGAGCGGGTGGACGAGGTGAAGGGCAAGGCGGGCGAGAATCTGCGGGCCCACCTGGAGGCGGTCAAGCTCAACCGGCGGCTGACGGAGATGGTGCGGGACGTGGCGCTGCCGTCCGGCCCCGAGGGCCTGGCCCGGGAGCCGTACGACAGGGACGCGCTGCTCGGTGTGCTGGACGTGCTGGAATTCCGCAATTCCAACTTCCGGGAGCGGCTGTTCGCCGCCGACCCGGGCGCGGAGCAGGAGGAGGCGCAGATCGCCGAGGGTGTCGCGGTGGAGGGCACGATGCTCGCCGCGGGCGACCTGCCTGCGTGGCTGGAGCAGCACGGCGGGGCGCCGCTGGGCCTGGCGAGCGTGGACACCTGGGCGCTGGGCGCCGGGAGCGTGACGCAGGTGGCGCTGGCGTCGGCGGAGGTCGCGGCCTGGTTCGACCCGGCGGAGCTGGACGAGGCGGACGAGCGGGCGTTCGCGGCGTGGATCGGCGACCCGGCGCGGCCGAAGATCCTGCACAACGCGAAGAATGTGGAGCGGGTCTTCGCCGAGCACGGCTGGTCGGTCGCCGGGGTGACGATGTGCACGGCGCTGGCCGCGTATCTGATCAAGCCGGGCCGCCGCTCCTTCGCGCTGGACGTGCTGTCGGTGGAGTATCTGGGCCGTGAGCTGGCGCCGGCCGACGCGGCCGGCGGGCAGCTGGCGTTCGGCGAGGAGGGCGAGGACGAGGGCGCCGCGGCGGCCGACGCGCTGATGGTGCAGGCCCGTACGGTGCTGGATCTGGCCGAGGTGTTCGGCGAGCGGCTGACCGAGGTCGGCGCCGCCGATCTGCTGCGCGACGTCGAACTTCCCACCTCCGCGCTGCTGGCGCGGATGGAACGGGCCGGGATCGCCGCCGACCGGCCCCATCTGGAGGGCCTGGAGCAGCAGTTCGCGGCGGCCGTGCAGCACGCGGTGACCGAGGCGCACGCCTCGGTGGGCCACGAGTTCAACCTCGGTTCGCCCAAGCAGCTCCAGGAGGTGCTCTTCGGCGAGCTGGGCCTGCCGAAGACGAAGAAGACGAAGACGGGGTACACCACGGACGCCGACGCGCTGGCGTGGCTGGCCGCGCAGACCGAGCACGAGCTGCCGGTGATCATGCTGCGCCACCGCGAGCAGGCCAAGCTGCGGGTCACCGTCGAGGGCCTGGTCAAGACGATCGCCCCGGACGGGCGGATCCACACCACCTTCAGCCAGACGGTGGCGGCCACCGGCCGGCTGTCGTCCACCGACCCCAATCTGCAGAATGTGCCGGTCCGCACCGACGAGGGCCGGGCGATCCGCCGCGGTTTCGTCGTCGGCGAGGGGTACGAGTCGCTGCTGACGGCCGACTACAGCCAGATCGAACTGCGGGTGATGGCGCACCTGTCGCAGGACGAGGGGCTGATCGCGGCCTTCGCCTCCGGCGAGGACCTGCACACCACGGTCGGCTCGCAGGTGTTCGGTGTGGAGCGGGACGCGGTGGACGCGGAGATGCGCCGCAAGATCAAGGCGATGTCGTACGGCCTGGCGTACGGGCTGTCCGCGTTCGGTCTGTCGCAGCAGCTGAACATCGAGGCGGTCGAGGCGCGTGGGCTGATGGAGACGTACTTCGAGCGGTTCGGCGGGGTGCGGGACTATCTCCACCGGGTGGTGGAGGAGGCCAGGGTCACCGGTTACACCGAGACGCTGCTGGGCCGCCGCCGCTATCTGCCGGATCTCAACAGCGACAATCGGCAGCGCCGTGAGATGGCCGAGCGGATGGCGCTCAACGCGCCGATCCAGGGCTCGGCCGCCGACATCGTGAAGATCGCGATGCTCAAGGTCGACCAGGCGCTCACGGACGAGAAGCTGGCGTCGCGGATGCTGCTCCAGGTGCACGACGAAATCGTGCTGGAGGTCGCACCGGGCGAGCGGGCGAAGGTCGAGGAGCTGGTGCGCCGCGAGATGGCCGGCGCGTATCCGCTGCGGGCGGCGCTGGATGTGTCGGTGGGTGACGGCGCCGACTGGGAGTCGGCGGCGCACTGAGCCGGTCCGCGGTCGCGCGGGCGGCGCCCTGCGGGCCCGCGCGAGTCTGTGAACGGGCTGTGTGAACGAGTCGCGACCCCTTGGTGAAAGGTCCGCCGAGGGGGCGCCGGCGTTGCCGTATTGCCGGTATTTATGGTGGATCGCGTCCCTGACGGACTGTGGTCCGGGGGCTGAAGTTGCCGTAGGGTCGGTCGAGTTGCGGCGCGGGGTCCGCGCCGGTCTCGCACCTGGGGAGGTCCGCGATATGTCAGCGCGGCGGTACGGCCGGAGGCTACGCAGAGGAGCGGCGGGTACGGCGGTGGCCGCCGCGGCGATGGCGGCGCTCGGCGCCTCGCAGGCCCCGGGACTCCTCCCGGTGGCGCACGCCGCCCCCCAGCACGCCGCGAACTCCGCGACCCCGCCGTCCGGCCCGCAGATCGACGGCGGCTCGCCGTACATCACCGACATGCCGCCGCTGAACACCCCGACAGGACCCGTCGCATCGCCCACCCCCGGCGCCCCGGTCGGTGTCACCCCGATCGGCCCCGGCGGCCCGAGCCTGCCCGCGACCGTGCTGGACGCGTACAAGCGGGCCGAGGCCAGCGTCGCCGCGAGCAACCCCGGCTGCCACCTGCCGTGGCAACTGCTCGCCGCCATCGGCCAGGTGGAGTCCGGCCAGGCCCGCGGCGGCGCGGTGGACGCCAACGGCACGACGTACACCCCGATCCTCGGCCCGGTGCTCGACGGCAACGGCTTCGCGAACATCGGCGACACCGACGGCGGCGCGTACGACGGCGACGCGACGCACGACCGGGCCGTGGGCCCGATGCAGTTCATCCCCTCGACGTGGCAGAACTGGGGCGCCGACGGCAACGGCGACGGGGTGCGCAACCCCAACAATGTGTACGACGCCGCGCTGGCCGCCGCCCACTACCTGTGCGCCGACGGCCGCGATCTGGCCGTGCCCGCCGACATGGACCGGGCGATCCTCGGCTACAACCACTCGCAGGCGTACCTCGATCTGGTGAGGGCCTGGTACGAGCACTTCCGCAGCGGTGACGCGGTGACCGTGCCCGACCGGTCCGGTACGCCGGCCGGCGGCACCCCGCCGTACGCCAACACCCCGAAGCCGTCGACCAGTCCGTCCGCGCCCACCACCCCGGGCGGTCAGCCGTCGCCGTCCCCGTCCGGTTCGCCGAGCCCGACCCATGTCGGCGGTTCCGTCGTCCCGCCGACCGCAGGCGAGCCGTCGACGAGCCCGAGCAAGAATCCGCCGACCACCGGCACCCCCACGACACCGCCGACCACCGGCACGCCGACCGACCCCACGGACCCGCCCACGACACCCGGCTGCCCGACGGACAGCCCCACGCCGACGCCGTCCGACAGCGCGAGCCCCAGCCCGACGGCGACGGACACCCCGACGCCCACCGACAGCCCCACCGGCACGCCCGACCCGTGCGCCACGGACACCCCGACGCCCTCGGACTCCCCGTCGGCCTCCGGCGACGGCAGCACCCCGAGCGCCGAGCCGACCGGCAGCGCGGCCACCGGCGAGGCGGTCACCGCGGCGCCGTAGCCCGCGTCCGCACCCGCGGCGGTCACCGGCGGAGGGGGTCGACTTGGCGGGACCGGGCGTCCCCGCGTCCGCACCCGCGGCGGTCGCCACGGCTCCGTAGCCGTCGTACGCGCCGCGAACGGCCTTACGCGCGGCGGCTGTTGTTGGTGCGCCTGGTCGGTACGGCGGTCGCCGGGTCCTCGGGCCACGGGTGCCGCGGGTAGCGCCCGCGCAACTCGGCGCGGACCGCGCGGTAGCCGTCGCGCCAGAACGACGCCAGGTCCGCGGTCACCGCGGCCGGGCGCCCCGCCGGCGACAGCAGATGCACCAGGACGGGCGTCCCGGCGATCTCGGGCGTCGCCGACAGCCCGAACAACTCCTGGAGCTTCACGGCCAGTACGGGTTGCTCGCCGCTGTAGTCGACGCGGATCCGGGAGCCGCTGGGCACCTGGATGCGCTCCGGGGCCAGTTCGCCGAAGCGGCCCGCCGCGCCCGTCGCCCACGGCAGCAGCCGGGGCAGCGCGGCGCCCGCGGACACGCGCTCCAGGTCGGCCCGCCGCCGGGCCCGCGCCAGCTCGGGCCCCAGCCACTCCTCGGCCCGCTCCAGCAGCGCCTCCTCCGAGACGTCCGGCCAGTCGCCGCCGAGCCGCCGGTGCACGAACGCCATCCGGTCCCGTACCTCCCGGGCCTCCCGCGACCAGTGCAGCAGCCCGGTGCCCTCGCGGCGCAGCCCGTCCAGCAGCGCGGCCCGCACCGCCTCGGGGTCGGGCGAGCGCAACGGCACCGCCGACAACTCCAGGGCGCCCAGCCGCTCCACCCGGCGCGCCACCACGTCCCCGTCCCGCCAGCGCACCTCCTCGTACGTCTCCAGCAGGCCGGCCGCGGCCGTCCGTGCGATGTCCTCGTCGATCACCGCCGCCAGCCGCACCCGGGCCTCGGCCCGCCCGGCGGCCCGGTCCGCGACGGCCACCACGATCCACTCGGCCCCGCCGACCCCGCCGGTCACCTCCGCGCCGGTCCCGGACGCCATCGCGTACAGATCGCCCCCGCGCCGCCGCGCCACCCGCTCGGGAAACGCCAGCGCGACCACGAGCCCCGCGGCGGCATCGTCGGAGAGCGCGCCGCGGCCGCTTGCGGCCGGGACCTCGGCGACGCGCCGCGCGGCGGTGCGGATCTTTTCGTCTTCGGCCCCAGGCGGTTCGGTGCCGGGCCGCGCGCCTGGCGCTGTGCCACGGTCGGCCGCGGCCCGATCGGTGCCGGCCGGCGCGTCCGTCGCCGTCCGGCTGCCGGCCGCAGGCGGTTCAGCCGTCGTCCGGGACCGCGCGTCCGGCGCCGTCGTGGTCGGCACCACCGGCCCGCTCCGGGCGTCCACGTCGCCGGTGGCAGCCTCTTCCGTCACCGTGGCGCGCAGCCGCTCCGCCTCGGCGCGCCAGCGGGCGGCGTACGGGTCGGCGGCGTGCCGGGCGGTGCGCCAGGCGGCGGTGAGGTCGGGGCCGTAGGAGTGGGGGAGTTCCTCGCTGAGCAGGGCGGTGACCTCGGCGGCGCGGCGCGGTCCGAGGACGGGCGCGGCGTCGAGGAGGGCGCGGGCCAGGCGCGGGTGCAGGCCGATCCTGGCCAGCCGGCGGCCCCGGTCCAGGGCGCGGCCCGCCGCGTCGACCGCGCCGAGGCCGCGCAGGGTGTCGCGGGCCGCCGCGAGGGCGCCGGGCGGTGGCGGGTCGAGCAGCGCCAGGTCGGAGGCGTCCGGGTCGCCCCAGCACGCGGCCTGCAACGCGAAGGCGGTGAGGTCGGCGAGCGTGATCTCGGGGGAGGGCCGGCGCGGCCTGCGGGCGTCCTCGGCCTGCGGCCAGCAGCGGTAGACGGTGCCCGGGCCCTCGCGCCCGGCGCGCCCCGCGCGCTGGTCGGCCGCCGCCCGTGACACCCGTACGGTGACGAGCGCGCCGAGCCCGCGCGCGTGGTCCATGCGCGGCTCGCGGGCCAGACCGCTGTCCACCACGACCCGCACTCCCGGCACGGTCAGGCTGGACTCGGCCACCGACGTCGCCAGCAGCACCCGCCGCCGCCAGCCCGGCGTCAGCGCCGCGTCCTGTACGGCGGCGGGCGCCCGGCCGTGCAGTTGCAGCACCTCGATGTCTCCGATGTCTCCGATGTCCCCGAGCTGCCCGGCGACCCGGGCGATCTCCCCGACGCCGGGCAGGAAGCACAGCACGTCCCCGTCGCGTTCCCGCAGCGCCCGCCGTACCACCGCCGCCACATGGTCGAGCAGCGCCCGGTCCACCCCGCGGCCGGTGTGCGGCGACCGGACCGGGCCTGGCGGCGGCGCCCACTCCACGGCCACCGGGTGCAGCACCCCGCTGGTCTCGACCACCGGCGCGGGCGGACCGTCGGCCCCGCCCAGCAGCGCCGCCCAGGCCCCGGTGTCGGTGGTCGCGGACGCCGCCACCAGCCGCAGCTCTGGCCGCAGCAGGGTCCGTACGTCCAGCAGGAACGCCATCGAGGTGTCCGCGTCCAGATGCCGTTCGTGGCACTCGTCGAGGATCACCGTGCTCACCCCGGGCAGCTCCTGGTCGCGCTGGAGCCGTTGCAGCAGCACACCGGTGGTGACCACCTCGACCGCCGTACGGGCGGAGACCCGGCGCTCGCCGCGTACGGTGAAGCCGACCGTCCCGCCGACCCGCTCGCCGAGCAGCCAGGCCATCCGCCGGGCCGCGGCCCGCGCGGCCATCCGGCGCGGTTCGGCCACCAGCACCCGGCCGCCCAGGGCGTCGGCGAGCAGCAGCGGCACCAGCGTCGTCTTGCCGGTGCCGGGCGGCGCGGCCAGTACGGCGCAGCCCCGCGAGCGCAGCGCCGCCAGCAGGCCGGGCACGGCCGCGGCGACCGGCAGCGCACGCCCCTCGGGCCGGACCGCGCCGCCGATGCCGATATCGATACCGATGCCGGGGTTGTCGCCGATGACGGGGCCGGGGCCGGGACTGGTGCCGTTGCCGTTGCCCGTGCCGGTCGCGGAATCGCCGCCCGCGGTCACTCCGCCGCGCAGACGAAGATCGCGGTGCCCGGCAGCAGACGGCCGCGCAGCGGGGACCAGCCGCCCCAGTCCTGGTCGTTCCAGCGCGGCCACTCGGGCTCCACCAGATCGACGAGCCGCAGGCCGGCCGCGGCGATCTCACGGACCCGGTCGCCCAGCGTGCGGTGGTGCTCGACGTAGACGGCCAGGCCGCGGTCGTCCTGCTCCACGTACGGGGTGCGGTCGAAGTAGGAGGCGACGGCGGTCAGGCCCTCGGGCCCCGGCTCGTCGGGGAACGCCCAGCGCACCGGGTGCGTGACCGAGAAGACCCAGCGCCCGCCGGGCCGCAGCACCCGCCGCACCTCGCGCTGCACCCGCGCGGTGTCCGCGATGAAGGGGAGCGCGCCGTACGCCGAGCAGGCCAGGTCGAAGGAGGCGTCGGCGAAAGGCAGCGCGCCCGCGTCGGCCTGGACGAGCGGGACGAGACCGGCGCCCGTCTCCCCGTCCTGGTCGATCCGGCGCGCGTGCTGGAGCTGCCGGAAGGACAGGTCGAGCGCGACCGGCCGGGCGCCCTGGGCGGCCAGCCAGCGCGAGCACTGCGCGGCGCCCGCGCCGATCTCCAGCACGTCCTTGTCCTTCAGACCCGCCACCGGGCCGAGCAGCCCGGCCTCCACCTCGTCCAGGCCCTCGGGCCCCCAGACGAAACGGGCGTCACCCAGGAAGTCGCCGTGCTCCAGCTGGTAGTCGTCCGCGTTCCGGTCCCACCAGCGGCGATTGGCCCTGCTGCTCTCCGCGGCGCCCGCCCTGCGCCGGGTCGCCTCCGCTTCCGCATCCGTCTGCGCGGCCCCGGCGAGCGCTCGGGGGTCTCCCAGGACTCGGGGTTCTTTGGCATCGTCTTGGGAAAAGGGTCCTTGGATCATCGCGGCAGTCGTCGTACTCTCTGAGAAGACCTGGCACTGGGTGACTTGTGCCGGTTCGGTCCGTTACGCGCCCGGTGGGCTCTTCGTGCGTTGACCGTGCCCGGCTGCCCCCGTATGCTACAAGTTGCGCTGCGAGCCTGCGCGCCTCAGACAGAGCAGGCTGCGCTCGGAATCTGTTGCATACCTCTCGGCCTCGGGCTGTCCGGAATTCGGCAGGAGCGAAAAGGGTTCACGGCGTAGCAGTACCTACGACTTACTGTCCGTACCGGAGTCCTTTCCCTAATGACGAGCAGCACCGAGGCCCCTCGCACCACCCCGCAGGTGGCGGTCAACGACATCGGCAACGAGGAAGCCTTCCTCGCCGCGATCGACGAGACGATCAAGTACTTCAACGACGGCGACATCGTCGACGGCGTCATCGTGAAGGTCGACCGGGACGAGGTCCTGCTCGACATCGGTTACAAGACCGAAGGTGTCATCCCCTCCCGCGAACTCTCCATCAAGCACGACGTCGACCCCAACGAGGTCGTCGCCGTCGGCGATGAGATCGAGGCCCTGGTTCTCCAGAAGGAGGACAAGGAAGGCCGCCTGATCCTCTCGAAGAAGCGCGCTCAGTACGAGCGTGCCTGGGGCACCATCGAGAAGATCAAGGAAGAGGACGGCATCGTCACCGGTACGGTCATCGAGGTCGTCAAGGGTGGTCTCATCCTCGACATCGGCCTCCGTGGCTTCCTGCCGGCCTCGCTCGTCGAGATGCGCCGCGTCCGCGACCTCCAGCCCTACGTGGGCAAGGAGCTCGAAGCCAAGATCATCGAGCTGGACAAGAACCGCAACAATGTGGTCCTGTCCCGCCGCGCCTGGCTGGAGCAGACCCAGAGCGAGGTCCGCCAGACCTTCCTCACCACCCTGCAGAAGGGCCAGGTGCGCTCCGGCGTCGTCTCCTCGATCGTCAACTTCGGTGCGTTCGTGGACCTCGGCGGTGTCGACGGCCTCGTGCACGTCTCCGAGCTGTCCTGGAAGCACATCGACCACCCGTCCGAGGTCGTCGAGGTCGGTCAGGAAGTCACCGTCGAGGTCCTCGACGTGGACATGGACCGCGAGCGCGTCTCCCTGTCGCTGAAGGCGACCCAGGAAGACCCGTGGCAGCAGTTCGCCCGGACCCACCAGATCGGGCAGGTCGTGCCCGGCAAGGTCACCAAGCTCGTTCCGTTCGGTGCGTTCGTCCGCGTGGACGAGGGCATCGAGGGTCTGGTGCACATCTCCGAGCTGGCCGAGCGCCACGTGGAGATCCCGGAGCAGGTCGTCCAGGTCAACGACGAGATCTTCGTCAAGGTCATCGACATCGACCTCGAGCGTCGCCGCATCTCGCTGTCGCTCAAGCAGGCCAACGAGTCCTTCGGCGCCGACCCGGCCTCGGTCGAGTTCGACCCGACGCTCTACGGCATGGCCGCGTCGTACGACGACCAGGGCAACTACATCTACCCCGAGGGCTTCGACCCCGAGACCAACGACTGGCTCGAGGGCTACGAGAAGCAGCGCGAGGAGTGGGAGGGCCAGTACGCCACGGCCCAGACCCGCTTCGAGCAGCACCAGGCGCAGGTCATCAAGTCCCGCGAGGCCGACGAGCAGGCCGCTGCCGAGGCCGGCAACGCCGCGCCCGCCGCGTCCGGCGGTGCGGGTGTCAGCGGTGGCTCCTACTCCTCGGAGTCGGACGACACCTCCGGCGCCCTCGCCTCCGACGAGGCCCTCGCCGCTCTGCGCGAGAAGCTCGCGGGCGGTCAGAGCTGATTCGCCGGCCGCTGGCATAGCCACAAAGGGCCTGGCCCGCACCCCTCCGGGGCGCGGGCCAGGCCCTTTTCCGTAGGAGTACGTCCGGGGGCAAGCCCCCGGACCCCCCTTACCCCGGCGGGTGGGGGAATGGCGGGGGGATCTCGTTCGTTGAGGGGGGAGAGAGCGAGGAGGACGATCATCGTGCTGGATCCGCAAGGGCTGTACGAGTACGTGCCGGGCGGGGCCGAGGCCGTCGACGCAGCGGTCGGAGACGCAGGGCCCGTCCTGCTGTACCACTTCGAGGGGTACATGGACGCCGGTGAGACCGGCGAGCAGATCAGCGCGCAGTTGCTGGACCGGCTGGACAACCAGCTCATCGCGCGCTTCGACGCCGACCGACTGGTGGACTACCGCGCCCGCCGCCCCCTGATGACCTTCGAACGCGATCACTGGACGTCCTACGAGGCGCCGGAGATCGACCTCTATCTGCTGCGGGACACCACCGGCACCCCCTTCCTGCTGCTCACCGGCTCCGAGCCGGACGTGGAGTGGGAGCGGTTCGCCACCGCGGTGCTCCAGGTCATCGAGCGGCTCGGGGTGCGCCTGGCCATCAACTTCCACGGCATCCCGATGGGCGTGCCGCACACCCGCCCGGTCGGCCTCACCCCGCACGGCAACCGGGTGGACCTGATGCCCGGCCACCGCGCCTGGTTCGACGAGGCCCAGGTGCCGGGCAGCGCCGCCTCCCTGATCGAGCTGCGGCTCGCCGAGGCCGGCCGTGACGTGCTGGGCGTCGCCGCCCACGTGCCGCACTACCTGGCGCGTTCCCCGTACCCGGACGCGGCCCTCGCCGTACTGGAGACGATCACCGCCGCCACCGGCCTGGTCCTCCCGGAGGTCGCGCACGCGCTGCGCAATGAGGCCCACACCGTCCGCGTCGAGATCGACCGCCAGGTCGCCGAGGGCGACGGCGAACTCGTCTCGGTCGTCCGCGGTCTGGAGAACCAGTACGACGCGGTGGCCGGCTCCCAGTCCCGCGAGAGCCTGATCGCCGAACCCGTCGACCTGCCCTCCGCCGACGACCTGGCCGCCGAGTTCGAACGCTTCCTCGCCGACCGCGAGGACGACTGACCGCCTGCGGCGCGCACGCCCGGCCGTCGCGGCCTGGTCACGCCGTATCCGCGTCCCGTGCGGACGCGGATACGGACGTACGAGCGCGCTCAGCTGTCGGTGCAGGCGTGACCGGCAGCCGCGCGAGCCCGGCACGTAAGGTGGGGGCATGCTGAATGTGGGGCTGACCGGGGGGATCGGGGCCGGGAAGAGCGCGGTCGCCGGGCTGTTGGTGGAGTACGGGGCGATCCTGATCGACTCCGACCGGATCGCACGCGAGGTGGTCGAGCCGGGCACCGAAGGGCTGGCCGCGGTGGTGGCCGAATTCGGCGCGGACGTGCTCGCGGCGGACGGGACCCTGGACCGCCCCAAGCTGGGCGCGATCGTCTTCGCCGACGAGGAGCGCCGCAAGGCGCTGAACGCGATCGTGCACCCGCTCGTCGGCCACCGCTCCGCGGAGTTGCGCGCCACGGCGGGCCCCGACGACATCGTCGTCAACGACGTACCCCTGCTCACCGAGAACGAGCTGGCACCCTTCTACGACCTGGTGATCGTCGTGGACGCCGGCACGGACACCCGGGTCGACCGGCTGGTCCGGCAGCGCGGCATGAGCGAGGACGAGGCCAGGGCCCGGATGGCCGCCCAGGCCACCCGCGAGCAGCGCCTGGCCGTCGCCGACATCGTGATCGACAACGACGGCCCGATCGAGAAGCTGGAACCGCAGGTCCGCGCGGCCTGGCAGCGGCTGCGCGCGCTCGCCGACGACAAGAAGGCCGACCACACGAAGGCCGACGACACGAAGGCCGACGCGACGCAGGCCGACGACAGAGCGGCCGGGCCGGCCGGGGACGCGTCGCCGCAGGTCTGACGGCCGGGGGCCGCGCCCGCCCGGGGAATGTGGTTGCCGTCGGCGACGTTGGGTATGTCAGACCAGACGATCAGTCGTCACCCGTGCCCGAATTCAGGGAGGCGGCCTTGCACGAGCGGACCCCAGAGACGCACGTCATCGACTTCCGCGCCGCGGAGCAGCTGCTGGAGGCGCGCGACCCGCGCGGCGCCGTCCAGCTCCTCGACCCGGTGATCTCCGCCCATCCGGAGAACACCGCGGCCCGGCTGCTGCGCGCCCGCGCCTTCTTCGCCGCGGCCCAACTGCGGCCCGCGGAGCTCGAATTCCAGATAGTGCTGGAGCGCGAGCCCGACAACGCCTTCGCGCACTTCGCGCTGGCCCGCACCCTCCAGCGCGCCAACCGCGCGGAGGAGGCCCAGCGGCACTTCCGGCTGGCCGCCGCCCTTGACCCGCGCCCCGACTACCTGGCCGCGGCCCGCTTCGGCGACTCGCCCGACGCGTCCGGCGGCACCGGCCCGGGCACCCCCGGCACCTTCGGCTTCTCCGACGACGCCGGCTGACAGCCATGGCAGCGCTGTGGGTCATCCTCGCGATCGCCGCCGTCCTCGGCCTGTTCAGCAGCTTCCGCGTGGTCAAGCAGTACGAACGCGGGGTGATCTACCGCTTCGGCCGGGTCAGTTCGCTGCCGAAGGAGCCGGGACCGCGCATGCTGGTGCCCTTCGTCGACCGGATGACCAAGGTCAATATGCAGGTCGTCACGCTGCCGGTGCCGTCCCAGGACGGCATCACGCGGGACAATGTGTCGGTACGGGTCGACGCCGTGCTCTACTTCCGCGTCGTCGACCCGATCCGGGCCACCGTCGATGTGCAGAACTACGAATTCGCCATGCTCCAGGTCGCCCAGACGTCGCTGCGCTCCATCATCGGCAAGAGTGAACTGGACGACCTGCTGTCCGGGCGTGAACGCCTGCACGAGGGCCTTGAGTTGATGCTGTCCACGCCCGCCACCGGCTGGGGCGTGCACATCGACCGGGTCGAGATCAAGGACGTGGCGCTGCCGGAGTCCATGAAGCGGTCGATGGCCCGGCAGGCCGAGGCCGACAGGGAACGCCGGGCCCGGATCATCACCGCGGACGGCGAACTCCAGGCGTCGCAGAAGCTGTCGGAGGCGGCCAGGACCATGGACGCCAATCCGTCGGCCCTTCAACTGCGGCTGCTCCAGACCGTGGTGGAGGTCGCGGCGGAGAAGAACTCGACCCTCGTCATGCCCTTCCCCGTGGAGATGCTGCGCTTCTTCGACCGGGCCGCCGCGCGGGGCGACCCGCCGGCGCAGGAGGCGAAGGCGGACGGGTCGAAGACCCCGGCCACCGACGAACTCGCCGCCCCGGAAACCCAGTCGGCGGTGGAGGCCGCCCCCGAGGAACCGCCCGCCCTCGACCGGAAGCAGACCGGGCCGCTGCAGATCCCGGACCCGCGCTCGTCCGAGGAGTGAGCCCCATCGGCGGCCGGCCACGCGGTGAGTCCCGGCTCACCGCGTCCAGTCGATCTTGAACACCCAGGCGTAGCGGCCCTTCGCCCGCGCCGCCGCCGGCACCCGTACGGTCAGCGTGCCGCCGTCGAAGTCCCAGTCCAGTGGCCGGTCGTGACCGAGCATCGTCACCCGGTCGCCCTTGCGGACCGGCACCGGTGCCTGGACGGTGAGCGTGCTGCCGGGCTCGGCGAGCGAGGAGATGTAGAACGCCCTGCCCTGCCTGACGCTGAACCGCAGGTCACCGAGTTGCGCCATCGGCGCCCAGTAGGTGGTGCCGTACACCGACTCGCCGTTGACCTTCAGCCAGGCCCCGGTCTCGCGCAGCCGCTGCTGCATGATCGCCGGGATCGTACCGTCGGCCTTGGGGCCGATGTCGAGCAGGAAATTGCCGTTCTTGCTGACGATGTCGACCAGGCTCCGCACCACCTCCTCGGCCGTCATGTAACGGTCGTCGGGGGTCGCGCTGTTGTAGCCGTAGCTGTGCGGGTCGAGGCCGCGACTGGCCTCCCACTTGGCCACCACCGTGGAGTTGTAGGTGGTGTATTCCGGGGTGGTGAAGTCGTGCGGCGCGATCCCCGAGCGGTCGTTGACCGTGACGTCCTTCGGACGGCCGCGGTTCTTGGCGTTGTTGAAGTAGTCGGCGAGCACGTGCTCGCAGTCGTTGGCCCCGCCGATGTCGCACCAGATGACGTCCGGGTCGTAGCCGTGGATCAACTCCCGCATCTGCGGCGCCTGGTAGTCCTTCACGAAGTCCTTGCCCGCGGTGTAGCCGGTGTACGGCACGGGCTCCAGCGTGTACGGATTGCGGGGCGCGTGCCCCATCCACGGGCTGTCGGGGTTGAACCACTCCGGCATCGAGAAGTACAGCCCGTTGCGCAGTTGCGGGGTCCAGCGGCGGGAGGCCGCGAAGAGGTCGCCGACCAGGTCGCGGTGCGGGCCCATCCGTACCGCGTTGCGGTCGGAGACCTTGGTGTCCCACAGCGCGAAGCCCTCGTGGTGCTTGGAGGTCAGCACGTAGTACTCGGCGCCGGCTTCCTGGAACAGCTCCACCCAGGAACGCGGGTCGAAGCGGCTCGCGGTGAACAGCGGGATGAAGTCGTCGTACGCGAAGTCCTCGCCGTAGGTCCGCGCGTGGTAGGCGTGCACCGGGTCGTCGGTGCCCTGCATCGAATTCCAGTACCACTCGGCGTACGACCCGCCGACCGGTGACCAGGCGGGCACCGAGTAGACGCCCCAGTGGATGAAGATGCCGAATTTGGCGTCGCTGAACCAGTACGGCGCCTGATGGGTGCTCAGCGAGGCGTCGGTGGGCCGGTAGTCGGGGGTGCCGAGGACCAGCGGGGTGCTGCGGGCCGAGGCGGTGCCGCCGCGGCCCGCGACCCGGACGGTGCCGGTGGCGGCCGTGCCCGCCGCGGTGCCCGCGGTGTTGCGGATGCCGATCCGCAGCCGGGCCTGCTCGCCCGGGCCGAGCACCGGGATCGCGGCCGGCGCGAGGGTACGGGCGCCGGGCACGGACACGTCGACCGATACGGCGTCGGCCGGGGTGATCCACGCGGTGCCCGCGTTGAGCACGGTCGCCTCGATGCTCTGCGTGCCGCGCGGCCCGGTCAGGGAATTGGTGGAGGCCGCCGAGCGCAGCAGCAACGCCCGCCCGGCGGCGGCCGGTTGCAGCGACAGGGCGAAGACGTGCAGCGCGGAGGTGCCTTCGGTGGCCGGGCCGGTGACGGGCAGCGTGACGGCGACGGCGTCGCGGGCCGGGTCCGTCCACAGGTCGCTGATGCCGATCGCGACCGGGTGGGCGTCGGTGCCGGTCGGCGAGTAGCGGAAGGACGCGGTGAGTTCGCCGCCGCCGGAATACCAGTCGGAGCCGCCGAGCGGCGCGCTGGAGGTGCTGCCGTCGGCGTAGTGCACGGTCGCGGTGCCGGAGGCGGCGCCGTAACTGCACGAGACGAGGAAGGAGGCGGACAGATAGCGGCCCGGCGGCAGGTCGAGACGCTGGCCGTTCGCCACGATGTTGTTCTTCGCCCCGGCAGCGGAGGAGGGGAAGAGGAAGTCCACCCCTCCGATGACTGTCGGTCCGGCGGGAAGTTCCTCGCCGGGGAAGGAGTAGCCGGAACCGTCGAAATTCCCGCCCCGGGCGGCGGCGGTGTCGATGCCGTCGTTGTCGAACCAGGCGTCGAGGGGGACGGGAACGGCGCCGGGAACGCTGCCCCACGTATCGGAACGGTGCGCTGACGTGCTGGTGTCGGCAGTATCGGCTGCCGCGCTTCCGGTGACGATGGCACTGCTCGCCACGGCGGCGCCGGCCGCCAACACGAGCACCTGGCGACGGGGGAACCCCTGCGTCGGGGACATGCGCCCTCCCTGCATCCTGTGTGGAGCGGCTCATCCGGAGATGCTCAGCGAAGCTCCGCGATGGTCCGCGAAGGAATACATCCGATGACTGATCCTGGGGAGGTGAGGCGTCCCTGTCAATGGATCCGACAAGAAAGGGGTGCTGCGCACGGCGAGCGGGGCGTACGGAAGTGCCGCGGCGCGGGCGGGGGGTGACGTGCCGTCAGGGGCAGCCGCCGGTGGCAGGCGATGACACGGCCTGAGCGCAGCCGCGGGCGCGGGCGCCGAGGCCGGTGGTGCTCGGGGCCGGGTCAGAACAGCGGCGCGGGCAGCACACCTTCCAGGGCCAGCAGAATCCGCTTGATCTCCAGGCCGCCGCCGAAGCCGCCTATGCCGCCGTCGCTCTCCACCACCCGGTGGCACGGCACCACGACGGGTATCGGGTTGGAGGCCATCGCGACCCCGACCGCCCGTGCCGCGCCCGGCTCGCCCACCCGGTCGGCCAGGCCCTGATAGCCGACGACCGCGCCGTACGGCACCCCGGTCGCCAGCTCGCGCAGCACCCGGCGGTTGAAGCCGGTGATCAGCGACCAGTCGAGCGGCAGGTCGAACTCCTTGCGCTCACCGGCGAAATACGCCTCCAACTGGTCGGTGACCGGCACCAGCCGGGCCGCGTCCTCCACAGGATCGGTGCCCAGTCGCCGCCCCATCGACGCCACCGCGCGCCGTGTCGCGGCCTCGTCGGCCCGGAAGCCCACATTGACCAGACCCTCGTCGGTCGCCGCCACCAGCAGCGGCCCGATCGGGGTCTCCATGACCGTCCAGGCGGTGTTGTTCGTCACGCGGTCCAGCGTAGGACGGGGGTACGACAACGGGGCCGCGCGGCCGTCGGCGCGACGGCGGCACCGGGGCGGGCCGGGCCGATCGTATGACTGTCCTGGCCGGGTCGGGGTCCCGTACCGACTCCGTCACAACAGGTGACGAGACGGTCACCCGGGGAAAAGTGGCCGCCATGACGCGAACCGACTACGCCGACGCGCTCGCAGAACTCGCCCGCGCCCAGCACCGGGTGGCCACCACGGGGCAGCTCGCCGCGGTCGGCGTGCCCGCGAGCGCCGTCCGCAATCTGTGCGCGCCCGGCGGCCGGTGGCAGCGGGTGCTGCCCAAGGTCGTCGTGCTGGGCCCCGGGCCGCTCACCGCCGACCAGCGCTGCCGCGCCGCCCTCGCCTACGCCGGCCACCCCTCGGCCGGCGCCGCGGACCCCGCGGCCGCCGCCGACCCGGCCGACGGCGGCGCCGTGCTGACCGGCGCCGCCGCCCTCGCCCTGCACGGGGTGGGCCGCGCGCCCTTCGAACCGGTCGCAGGCGGCCGGATCGTCGATGTGCTCGTGCCGCGCGACCGCACCGTGCGGACCCACACCTGGGTCCGGGTGCACCACGCCGCCGCGATCGGCGGCGCCCACTACGCGGAAGGGCTGCCCGTCGCGCCGCTCACCCGCGCCATCGTGGACGCCGTCCGCGCCTCCTGCGACCCGCTGTGGCTGCGCGCCGTCCTCACCGAGGCCGTCACCGAGCGCCGCGTCCGGCTGGAGACGCTGGCCGAGGAACTGGCCGCCGAGTCGCTGGCCGCCAAGGCGGGCGTGCCGGAAACACTGCGCGACCTGCGCGCCCAGGCCCGCGGCCCGGTCCCGGAACCACTGCGCGCGCTGGTCCGCGGCAGCCGCGTACGGCCGCCGCTGTGGCGCCCGGTGCTGCGGCTGGACGGCGGCTATCTGGGCGCACCCGACGCGTACTGGCCGCGCGAGGGCGTCGTGCTCGCCATGGCCGCGGCCGTGCCCGCCGCCCGCGAAGGACACGAACGGCTCGCCCGGCTCGGCCTGCGGGTGCTCACCGTGCCGCCGGAGGCGCTGACCACCCGCCCTGGACAGGTCGCGGGCACGCTGCGGGAGGCCCTGGACAGCGGCCCGTACGGGCCCGTCGACCGGATCGCGGTCTTCCCCGGCGCGGGCTGACCGCCACCGCCGCGCCGGTCGGACCACCACCCGCCGCCAGCCCGCGGCCCACCCATGGCTCGCTCCACGCCCGCCGCCTGCCCGCCGCCCGCCCATGGCTCGCTCCACGCCCGCCGCCGCGTCCGGGCCCGGCCGATTGTCAGTGGGGGGTCGTACGGTGGTGACATGCGGCCCGTATCAGACATCGAACGCAGTGTGGCGCCCTTCGAGGTCGTCAGCCCCTACCAGCCCAGCGGCGACCAGCCCGCTGCCATCGACGAGCTCGAGAAGCGGATCCGCGGCGGCGAGCAGGACGTCGTGCTGCTCGGCGCGACCGGCACCGGCAAGTCCGCCACCACCGCGTGGATGATCGAGCGGCTGCAGCGCCCCACCCTGGTGATGGCGCCCAACAAAACCCTCGCCGCCCAGCTCGCCAACGAATTCCGCGAGCTGCTGCCGAACAACGCGGTCGAGTACTTCGTCTCGTACTACGACTACTACCAGCCCGAGGCGTACGTCCCGCAGACGGACACCTACATCGAGAAGGACTCCTCCATCAACGAGGAGGTCGAACGGCTGCGGCACTCCACCACCAATTCGCTGCTGACCCGGCGCGACGTCGTGGTGGTCGCCTCCGTCTCCTGCATCTACGGCCTCGGCACCCCGCAGGAGTACATCGACCGCATGGTGCGGCTCAATGTCGGCGACGTCATCGACCGCGACCAATTGCTGCGGAAATTCGTCGACATCCAGTACGCGCGCAATGACCTGGCCTTCACCCGCGGCACCTTCCGGGTGCGCGGCGACACCATCGAGATCTTCCCGGTCTACGAGGAGCTGGCCGTCCGGATCGAGATGTTCGGCGACGAGATCGAGGCGCTTTACACCCTGCACCCGCTCACCGGTGAGGTGATCACCGAGGACCGGCAGATCTACGTCTTCCCCGCCACCCACTACGTCGCGGGTCCCGAGCGGATGGAACGCGCGATCGCCGGCATCGAGAAGGAGCTGGAGGGGCAGCTCGCGCTGATGGAGAAGCAGGGCAAGCTGCTGGAGGCCCAGCGGCTGCGGATGCGCACCACGTACGACATCGAGATGATGCGGCAGATCGGCACCTGCTCCGGCATCGAGAACTACTCCCGGCACATCGACGGCCGCGAGGCCGGCTCCGCGCCCGACACCCTCATCGACTACTTCCCCGAGGACTTCCTGCTGGTCATCGACGAGTCGCACGTCACCGTGCCGCAGATCGGCGCGATGTACGAGGGCGACGCGTCCCGCAAGCGGACCCTGGTCGACCACGGCTTCCGGCTGCCGTCCGCGCTCGACAACCGGCCGCTGAAGTGGGAGGAGTTCCTCACCCGCGTCGGCCAGAGCGTCTATCTGTCGGCGACCCCCGGCAACTACGAGATGTCGCGCACCAAGGGCGTCGTCGAGCAGATCATCCGCCCGACCGGCCTGGTCGACCCCGAGGTCATCGTCAAGCCCACCGAGGGTCAGATCGACGACCTGGTGCACGAGATCCGGCTGCGCACCGAGAAGGACGAGCGCGTCCTGGTCACCACCCTCACCAAGAAGATGTCCGAGGACCTCACCGACTACCTGCTCGAACTCGGCATCCAGGTGCGCTATCTGCACAGCGACATCGACACCCTGCGCCGCGTCGAGCTGCTGCGCGAGCTGCGCGCCGGCGAGTACGACGTCCTGGTCGGCATCAATCTGCTGCGCGAGGGCCTGGACCTGCCCGAGGTGTCGCTCGTCGCCATCCTCGACGCCGACAAGGAGGGCTTCCTGCGCTCGGGCACCTCGCTGATCCAGACCATCGGCCGCGCCGCCCGTAACGTCTCCGGCCAGGTCCATATGTACGCGGACAAGATCACCCCGGCGATGGAGAAGGCCATCGAGGAGACCAACCGCCGCCGCGAGAAGCAGATCGCGTACAACAAGGAACGCGGCGTGGACCCGCAGCCGCTGCGCAAGAAGATCGCCGGGATCCTGGACTCCTTCGCCCGCGAGGACGCCGACACCGAGGAACTGCTCGGCTCCGGACGGCAGCGCTCGCGCGGCAAGGCGCCGGTGCCGGGGCTGTCGGCGAAGCCCGGCGAGAAGCGGACCGGGAAGACGCTGCCCGCCGAGGAGTTGGCCGACCTCATCGGTCAGCTCACCGACCAGATGCACGCGGCGGCGGCCGAGTTGCAATTCGAGGTGGCCGCCCGGCTGCGCGACGAACTGGGCGAACTGAAGAAGGAGTTGCGTCAGATGAGGGAAGCGGGCATGGCGTAACGCGTGGGAATCGCAGGGAAGTGACCGGTACGCGTCGGCCGGAAGCCGGCCGGAATTTGTCACGCGGCGAACCGGGATACCGTTGCGCGGCGTCTTGTTAGGGTGCGGGGCAACCGCACAAACGGGTGGCACAACCGCACATACGGGTGGAAGGGGACAGCGCGTGACGGTCAACATGACCAAGGGCCAGAAGATCAGCCTGAGCAAGTCCGACGGAGGGTCGCTGACGGCGATCCGGATGGGTCTGGGCTGGCAGGCGGCGCCCCGGCGCGGGCTCTTCGGTTCCCGGACCCGGGAGATCGACCTCGACGCCTCCGCGGTGCTCTTCGCGGACAAGCAGCCGGTCGACGTGGTGTTCTTCCAGCACCTGACCAGTGACGACGGCTCCGTCCGGCACACCGGCGACAATCTGGTCGGCGGCGCGGGCCAGGGCGGCGACGACGAGTCGATCCTCGTGGACCTCCAGCGGGTGCCGGTCCACGTCGACCAGATCGTCTTCACGGTGAACTCCTTCACCGGCCAGACCTTCGCCGAGGTGCAGAACGCCTTCTGCCGGCTCGTCGACGAGACCAACGGCCAGGAGCTGGCCCGCTACACGCTGACCGGCGGCGGCCAGTACACGGCGCAGATCATGGCCAAGGTGCAGCGCGGCGCGAGCGGCTGGTCGATGACGGCCATCGGCACGCCCGCCAACGGCCGGACGTTCCAGGACCTGATCCCGGCCATCCTGCCCGCTCTCTGAGGCACCCCCGGGACCGGACCGCCGTACGGGGGCGGCCGGTCCCGGGACAGCCCGGCCCGCGAAGGGGAACACCCGGCCCGCGGGACGGACCATCACACACGAATGACGGGAACGGGGGCGGCGGACATGACGGCCGAACTGGTCCGGGGACAGAACCATCCGCTGCCCGGCACCCGGATGGAGATCCGGGTGTCGGCGGGCACCCCCGTGGTGGCCGCGGTCAGCCTCGGGGACGAGCAGGGCCGGGTCGTCGGCGACAGCACGCAGTGGCTCGCCCACCCCGGTGTGCCGCAGCTCCCCGGCATCGAGGTGCCGCGGCAGGCCGCCGCCGAGCACCGGCTCGCGGTGGACCTCGGCGCGATGCCGCCGGCCGTGCACCGTGTGCATGTGCTGCTCGCGCTGCCCGGCGCGGCAGGCCGCCCCGGCGCCCCGGCCGCCTTCGGCGCCGCCCCCGCCCCGCACCTGGCCGTCACCACCACCGAGGGCGCCGCCATCGCCGCCTTCACCATCACCGGACTCGGCGCCGAGACGGCACTGCTGGCCATCGAGCTGTACCGGCGGCAGGGCGCCTGGAAGGTGCGCGCGGTCGGCCAGGGGTACCAGGGCGGCCTGCCCGCGCTGTTCCTCGACCAGGGCGTGCCCGACGCCGCCGCCGTGGCCGCGACGATCGACGAGGCCGTCGGCCGGGAGCTGTCGCGCTCCGTGGACCTGCCGCCCGTGCCGCGTACGGTCACCTCGCCCCGGCCGCCCGCCACCGCCGCGCAGGGCGCCGCTCAGCAGAGTGCCCCCGCCGCGCCGTCGTCCTCGGCTTCTTCCGGAGCCCCCGCTTCCTCCGGCCCCGTCGACTACCGGCATCCGCGGCGCAGGTCCACCCCGCCGCCCGCGCAGCCGCCCGGCCGCACGCCGTCCGGATCGCCGTACGACACCCCCGCGACCCCCGCACAGCCGCAGCCGCCGCAACCCGCGGCGGCCCAGGGCAGCGGTCAGCCGGGCACCCCGCACACACCGGTCGCGGGCGACGCCACCGGCTGGTCGATGGAGGAGCGGCTGCACAATCAGGTCTGGGGCATGTTCGAGGATCTGTCGCGTACCGTCGCCGCCTACCGCAGCGCCGTCGACTTCGCCGAGTCCCGTTTCGAGCAGGAGCTGGACCGGCTGCTCGCCGACCCCAGGACCCGCGGCGGCCCCGCCGCCGAGGCCGCCCGCGACCAGGCGCAGGCCCGCCAGTTCGCGCTGGTCGACCAGGCCCGCGCCGTACTCGACCGCGACCTGGCGCAGCTCACCGCCGAGGCCGAGGTCGTCGAGCCCGCGCTGCCCGCGGCCTTCGCCGGCTGGGAGAACCCGGTCTGGCACGCCTACCGGGTGCCGGACCAGCCGCCGCTGGCCGTACGCCTGGGCGCGCTGACCCTGCCGGAGGCGCCCGAGCTGCGCATTCCGCTGCTGGCCCGGCTGCCGCTTGACCGCGGCCTGTGGATCGACAGCTCCGAGGACCGCGGCCTGGCGATGGAGACCGCGGTGGCGATCGCCGCCCGGCTGCTCGCCTCCTATCCGGTCGGCGGCTTCGCCGTGCACGCCCTGGACCCGGCGGGCTCCGGCGGCAAGGCGCTCGCGCCGCTCGGCGCGACCGGCGCGCTCGCCATGCCGCCGCCGGCCGCGGGCGTCGCGGGTGTCGGCGAGGTGCTGAACCGGCTGACAGAGCGGGTCGACCTGCTCCAGATGGCGCTGCGCGGCGGCGCCGCGGACTCGCTGCCGCCCGGCTTCGACACCGCGGAGCAGCTGCTGATCGTCAACGAATTCCCGTACGGCTTCGACGACCGCGCGGTCAACCAGCTGCGCTACCTCGCCGACGAGGGGCCGCGGGCCGGGGTGCATCTGCTGCTGGTCGCCGACCGGGAGGACGCGTCCGCGTACGGGCCGGTCCTCGATCCGCTGTGGCGTTCGCTGCTGCGGCTGACCCCGCTGCCCAGCGACCACCTGGCCGATCCGTGGGTGGGCCACGCCTGGACCTTCGAGCCGTCGCTCGTGCCGCCCGGCAGCCAGGTGCTCACCCAGGTGCTGCGGCAGATCGCGGCGGCGCGGCCGGCGTACGGGGCCTGACGGCTCCCGTCCCGAGCCCCGGGCGCGCGGCCTTCCTCCGGGTAAACCGCCACTGAGCTGCACGCTTGTACGAATCTTTACTATTCCATGGGTAAATCGTGTACTGTTCTTGGTGCGGAGGGGTCCACCGACGGTTGGCCGGCGCTGAACGGACGGCGTCGAGTGGTGCGCTCCTCCGGCAGCGACGACGCTGACAGTTGCCGTATCCATTCGCCGGAGGACCTGTGGACGTCTCCCTCGCCCTCTGGGCGCTCACCATCGCCGGACTGATCGCCCTGATCGCCGTGGACTTCGTCATCGGCCGCAATCCGCACGACGTCTCCGTGAAAGAGGCGGGGATCTGGACGGTCGTCTGGGTCGTGCTCGCCGGGCTCTTCGGGCTCGGCCTGCTGGTCTTCGCAGGTGGTGAGCCCGGCGGCGAGTTCTTCGCGGGCTACATCACCGAGAAGTCGCTGAGTGTCGACAATCTCTTCGTCTTCGTCCTGATCATGTCCAAATTCGCGGTGCCGTCGCAGTACCAGCAGCGCGTCCTGCTGGTCGGCGTGTTGATAGCGCTGGTGCTGCGGGCGGTGTTCATCGCGGCCGGCGCGGCCGTCATCGCCAACTTCTCCTGGATCTTCTACCTCTTCGGCGCCTTCCTGATCTGGACCGCCTGGAAGCTCATCCAGGACGCCCGCTCCGGCGAGGAGGACGAGGAGTTCGAGGAGAACCGGCTGCTCAAGGCGGTCGAGAAGCGCGTACCGTCCACCGACCGCTACCACGGCACCCGGCTGTTCATCCGGGAGAACGGCAAGCGGCTGATGACGCCGATGCTCGTCGTGATGCTGGCCATCGGCACCACCGACGTGCTCTTCGCGCTCGACTCGATCCCCGCGATCTTCGGCCTCACCCAGGACCCGTACATCGTCTTCACCGCCAACGCCTTCGCCCTGATGGGCCTGCGCCAGCTGTACTTCCTGATCGGCGGCCTGCTGAAGAAGCTGGTGCACCTGTCGTACGGGCTGTCGATCATCCTCGGCTTCATCGGGGTGAAGCTGGTGCTGCACGCGCTGCACGAATCCGGGGTGCACGTGCCCGAGATCTCCATCCCGGTCTCGCTCGGCGTCATCGTCGTCGTGCTCGCGGTCACCACCGTCACCAGCCTGATCGCGTCCAAGCGGCAGGCGGCGGCCGAGGGCGAGGCGGCCGACGAGGAGCGCCCCGCGACCCCTGTGCGCTGAGCCGTACGGCCCGAGGTCTACCGTGGCCCCCGTAGCGGACGGTGGCACGGAAGGGCACGGATGGTGGCGAGCAGCCTGGCGACCCAGCGGGCGGGCGCCCCGCACCCCACGGCGCTCCCCGAGCTGACCGGCGCGCGGTACTTCGACGACTGGCGGCTCGACGCCGTGGCACTGACCGTCGTCGTCCTGCTCGGCGTCGCGTACGGGCTCGGCGTACGGCGCAAGCGGCGCGCGGGGGAGCGGTGGCCGCTGTGGCGCACCGCCGCCTTCTACGTCCTGGGTCTGGGCACCCTCGTGGTCGCCACGATGTCGTCGCTGGCCGTCTACGACCGGGTGCTGTTCTGGCCCGCCGCCGTGCAGAACATCCTGCTCGACCTGTTCGCGCCGCTCGGCCTCGCCCTCGGCGACCCGCTGGCCCTCGCCGCCCCCGACGGACGGCTGCGCCGCGCCTTCTCCGGCCGTGCGGTGCGACTGCTGATGTATCCGCTGGTCAGCTCGGTGCTGGTACTCGCCTCCGAGCTGACGATCTACTTCACGCCGTATTTCTCCACCGCCCTCGGCAACGGCCTGGTGCTCCAGTTGATGCACCTCCAACTGCTGCTCACCGGCTGCCTGTTCGTGCTGCCGATGCTCAGCCGCCAGGACCTGCTGCCGTCCTGGTGCGGCCACCCCGTGCGGGCCGCGCTGGTCTTCTTCGACGGCCTCTTCGACTCCGTGCCCGGCATCGTCGTCATGACCAGCGGCACCCTGGTGGCCGGGCACTGGTACGCCGCCCACCCCCGCACCTGGGGCCCGAGCGTCCAGCACGACCAACTGCTCGGCGGCGGCCTGATGCTCACCCTCGCCGAACTCGTCGCCCTGCCTTTCCTGATCCTGGTCTTCTTCGAATGGTGGCGCGCCGAGCGCGAGAAGACCGCGGAACTCGACGCCCGCCTCGATCGCGAGGCACTCGCCGCGGCGACCGCCGTCCCGGCCCCGTCCGCCGCCCAGGCATCCCCGGCATCCCCGGCCGCCCCGCCCGTACCCGAGATGACCCGCCCCTGGTGGGAGACCGACCAGGGCGAGGTCGGCGAACGCATGCGCCGCGGGCGCTGAACCGCGCCGCTGACGTACGTTGGCCGTATGAGCGCACGGGGGACACGGGGGACACCGGAAATCGACCTGCGGGCCGCGCACCGGGCGGGGAGCAAGGCGGCGGGCGCGCTGCTGGCCGAGCCGGAGACGGCGGACTGGGTACGGAAGCTGGCCGCGGCGGACGTACCGGACGCCGAGGTGCGGCTGCCCGCCGGGAGCGCGCTCGCCGAGGTACTGCTCGACCTGGCGGTGCCGCAGGAGGAGATCAATCCCGTCGTCGCGGGCCGGGCCGCGCTCGCGGGCGACGAACTGCTGACCGCGCTGCTGGACCGCTGTGTGCGGCTGCTGGTCAGGGACATGGGCGTGGTCGGCGGCGGACGGGACGGCGGACCGCGGTTGGGCCCGTCGATCCCCGAACTCCCGGACGGTACGGGCCCCGCGGGCACGTGGTTCGCGCTCTACGTGCTGGCCGCCGCCGCGCCGCACACCCGCGCCTACCACGCGGGACTCGGCGTACCGCCGGACGTCTCCCGCCGCACCCTGGCCGACGTGGGGCGGCAGTTCGCCGTGCACCGCCGCCGGCACGGCGTCCCCGGCCTGGCCAACTCCTCATGGCTGCTGCGGCACTTCCGCGGTGTGCTCTTCCAGCTCGGCCGCCTCCAGTACGAGCGGACCCGGCTCGGCGGCACGACCGGCGAGGCCGTCGCCGCCGCCGGACTGCCGTACGGACCGGGCGACCCCGCCCTCGCGGTGCACATCCCCGACTTCCACGGACCGCTGACCCCGGACGCCTGCGACGACTCGCTCGCCCGCGCCCGCGCCTTCTTCGCCCGCCACTTCCCGGCCGAGCCGCCCGCCGTGGCCACCTGCCACTCCTGGCTGCTCGACCGCCAGCTCGCCGACCGGCTGCCCGCGGACTCCAACATCGTCCGCTTCCAGAGCCGTTTCCACCCCGGCCGCCCAGGACCCGACCCGGACGACCGGCTCCCCCTGTCCTTCGTCTTCGGCGACGCGACCCTCCCGCTGACCGCCTACCCCCGCCGCACCACCCTCCAGCGCACCCTCCTCGACCACCTCACCTCGGGCGGCCACTGGTACGAGGGCAACGGCTGGTTCCGCTGGGCGGACTGAGCGGCGGCGCGTCCGCGCGGCTACCAGCCGCGCTCGCGCCACTCGTCGAGGTGGGGGCGCTCGGTGCCGAGGGTGGTGTCGTTGCCGTGGCCCGGGTAGACCCAGGTCTCGTCGGGGAGGACGTCGAAGATCTTCTTGGTGACGCCGTCCAGGAGTGAGGCGAAGGCCGCCGGGTCGTCGTGGGTGTTGCCGACGCCGCCCGGGAAGAGGCAGTCGCCGGTGAAGACGTGGGGGTGGCCGTGCGGGTCGTCGTAGACGAGGGCGACGCTGCCCGGGGTGTGGCCGACGAGGTGCCGGGCGGTGAGGGTGATGCGGCCGAAGGTGACGGTGTCGCCGTCGTCCAAGGGCACATCGGTGGGGACGGGCAGGCCGACGGTGTCCGCGCGGCCCGCGTACGTACGGGCCCCGGTCGCCGCGACGACCTCGCGCAGCCCCTGCCAGTGGTCGCCGTGCTGGTGCGTGGTGACGACCGCGTCCAGGCCGTCGGAGCCGATGACGTCGAGCAGCGTCGCCGGTTCGTTGGCCGCGTCGATCATCAGCTGCTTGTCGGTCGCCCGGCAGCGCAGCACATACGCGTTGTTGTTCATCGGCCCGACCGCGACCTTGGTGATGATGAGGTCTTCCAGCTCGTGCACATCGGGCGTCCCGCCCACCGTTACTTCTCCGCTGTACGCCATGGCGCCAGCCTAGAGGCTCGCAGTCCCGGCTCACTCACCGGACCGCCGCCTTCACGCGGCGTCACCGACGGGCGTCTCCGCGAGGAAGCCGTCGACCAGTGCGGCCAGCTCGGCGGGCCGCTCGACGCGCGCCACATGGCCGCTGTCGAGTTCGGCGTAGCGGCTGCCCGCGATGCCCGCCGCCAGCTCGCGCGCGTTCGCGACCGGCACCAGCGCGTCGAGCGCGCAGCCGATCACCAGGGCCGGTGCCTGGACGCGGGGGAGCGCGGCACGGATGTCGAGCGTGATGTCGAGGTCGATCTGCCGCAGCAGATTCGGGGTCGGCCGCATCGCGGTCGCCAGCGCCTCCACGGCCTGCGGGGTCAGGGAGTTGAGGTAGGGGCGGCTGAAGGCGGTCACCATGGCCCAGCGGGCGAAGGCGTCCGGCCGGTCGGCGAGCGTGCGCCACACGGACAGGCCGTTGTGCACGTACGGGTCCTGCTGGCCGCAGAAGCCGGACAGCGCGATCAGCCGGCGCACCAGCCCCGGGTGTTCGGCGGCGGTCAGCACGGCCACGGGCGCGCCCAGCGAGTAGCCGAGCACGTCCACCGGGCCGCGCCCCAGATCCGCCAGCACGGCGGCCAGCTGGGCGGCGAGCAGGCCGGCGGTCAGCGGGCCGCCGTCGTCCTCGGCGGCCTCGCTGCCGGACAGGTCCGGCAGCACGACGGTGTACCGGTCGGTGAAGTAGCCGAGCGCGGACTCCCAGGTCACGGAGCCCGCGCCGGTGCCGTGCACCAGCACGAGCACCGGGCCCGAGCCCTCCACGCGGTACGGGATGCGGGCGCCGTCGACGGTCACGATGGGCATGGCGGTCCTCTTTCCGAGGTCGTCGGGAACGCGGCCGGGGAGCCGGCCGCGACGTCAACGATGCGGCGGCGCGGCCGCATTGAGGAGCGGACCGCACTCCCTAGGACCGGCGGTCCTACCGTCGCGCGGGCCCCGCGCACCGCCGCCGATGACGGAGGATGAGGTCATGCGGACCGAACTGAACCGACGGGAACTCGCCGACTTCCTGCGCCGCTCGCGCGAGCGGCTGCGCCCCGGCGACGTCGGCCTCGCGGCCGGACCCCGGCGCCGTACGCCGGGCCTGCGCCGCGAGGAACTGGCGCTGCTCGCCGGGATGTCCGCCGACTACCTGATGCGCCTGGAACAGGCGCGCAGCCCGCAGCCGTCCACCCAGCTGCTCGGCGCGCTGGCCCGCGCCCTGCGGCTGACCGAGGACGAGCGCGACCATCTGTACGTGCTGGCCGGCCACCGCCCGCCCGAGGGCCGCAGGGCCGGCAGCCACGTACGCCCCGGACTGCTGCACCTGCTCGACCAGCTGACCGGCACCCCCGCGCAGATCGTCGGCGACCTGGGCGACCTGCTCGCGCAGAACGCGATGTCCGAGGCCGTCTTCGGCTGTGTGTGCACGGTCGAGGAGCCGGACCGCAACATCGTGTGGCGCTGGTTCACCGACCCCTTCGTCCGCGAGGCGTTCCCGGAGGAGGAGCACGAGGAGCAGGGCCGGCTCGCGGTCGCCGACCTGCGCACAGCGGTGGCGCGGCGCGGGTCCGGCGACGCGGAGGCCGAGGCGCTGGTGGCCCGGCTGCGCGCGGCCAGCGACGAATTCGCCGCGCTGTGGGACCGGCACGAGGCGGCCGTACGGCGGCGCAGCCGGATGCGGGTGCGGCACCCCGAGGTCGGCCTGGTCGTCTTCGACTACGAGATGCTGCTCAGCCCGGCCGAGGACCAGCGGCTGCGGATCTTCACCCCGCCGCCGGGCACGGCGAGCGCCGAGGCGCTCGACCTGCTGCGGGTCGTCGGCCCTGCGACGGCGCACCGCAGCCACCGGTGACGGCCGGGGGTCAGAGTGGCGGGAGCACGGGCAGCGGGCCGTCCGGCGTGACGGTCAGGCCGTCGTACGGGGCGCGGCCGGAGAGCCAGGCCAGCAGCGGGCGGGTGGCGCCGCTGACGGTCAGGTCGGGCTCGGCGGCGGCGCCGATCGTCCAGTCGGTGCCGGCCTCGGTGTCCAGGATCCGGACGGCGGCGACGCCCTCGTGCCCGGTCAGGCCGTCGGCGAGCACGGCCAGCTCGCGGGCGGCGAAGCCGGCGGGCAGATCCGCGGTGCCGTAGCCGGCGCCGAGGTCCACCAGGTGCAGCCGCAGCTCGACCAGCCGCCGCCAGGGCACCTCGGCGGCGGCGATCACCTTGCCCGAGCGCATCGTGACCTGCGCCGCCCAGCCGGCCGGCGGCACCTGCGCGGCGGCCTCCTCCAGCCGCGCGGCGGAGGCCCGCAGATCGTCGAGCTGGACGTCGAGCGGGCGTCCCGCGCCCTGCTCGATGTCCCGGTCGCGCGTCGCCGCGTCGGCGTACATCGGCGTCTCGACGCCGGTACGCGCCCAGGTCAGCAGATTCACCAGCGCGTCGGCGTTGCGCGCGACATGCGCCAACAGGTGGCCGCGGCTCCAGCCGGGCAGCAGGGACGGCCCGGCGAGGGCGTCGGCGGGCAGCTCGGTCGCCGCGGCCAGGAAGTGCTCGGTGGCTTCCCGTACGGCGACCGCATCGCGGGCGGGATCCGGTCGTTGGACGGTCACGTACCGACGCTAGCGCGTCACCCCGTGCTCGCGCACAGCACACGATCGGGTGATGTGGTGGGAGGATGCCCGTAAATCGAATGTGCGTGCTATATGGTCGGTGCGTCGCAACTCCGCAGAACGAAGAGAACTGGAAGAAAAGCCGAGGGCACCCCGTTTAGGCTGACCGGGGGGTGCCGACCCTCCCCCCGTTTCTATGAAAGGTGCGCACTGGCGTGGCCGATCGACTCACCGTCCGTGGCGCTCGCGAGCACAATCTCAAGAACGTGTCGCTCGACCTGCCCCGCGACTCCCTCATCGTGTTCACCGGGCTGTCCGGATCGGGCAAGTCCTCCCTCGCCTTCGACACGATCTTCGCCGAGGGCCAGCGCCGGTACGTCGAATCGCTGTCCTCGTACGCGCGCCAGTTCCTCGGCCAGATGGACAAGCCCGACGTCGACTTCATCGAGGGCCTGTCTCCCGCCGTCTCCATCGACCAGAAGTCCACCTCGCGCAACCCGCGCTCGACGGTGGGCACCATCACCGAGGTCTACGACTACCTCCGGCTGCTCTTCGCCCGGATCGGCAAGCCGCACTGCCCCGAGTGCGGCCGGCCGATCTCCCGGCAGTCGCCGCAGGCCATCGTGGACCGGGTGCTGGAACTGGAGGAGGGCAGCCGCTTCCAGGTGCTGTCCCCGCTGGTCCGCGAGCGCAAGGGCGAATTCGTCGACCTCTTCGCCGACCTCCAGACCAAGGGCTACAGCCGGGCCCGGGTGGACGGCGCCACGATCCAGCTCACCGACCCGCCCAAGCTGAAGAAGCAGGAGAAGCACACCGTCGAGGTCGTCGTCGACCGCCTCACGGTGAAGGACAGCGCCAAGCGCCGGCTCACGGACTCCGTCGAGACCGCGCTCGGCCTGTCCGGCGGCATGGTCATCCTGGACTTCGTGGACCTCCCGGAGGACGACCCGCAGCGCGAGCGGATGTTCTCCGAGCACCTGTACTGCCCGTACGACGACCTGTCCTTCGAGGAGCTGGAGCCGCGCTCCTTCTCCTTCAACTCGCCCTTCGGCGCCTGCCCCGACTGCACCGGCATCGGCTCCCGCATGGAGGTCGACCCGGAGCTGATCGTCCCCGACGAGGACAAGTCCCTGGCCGAGGGCGCCATCGCGCCCTGGACCGGCGGCATGTCCAAGGGCTACTTCGAGCGGCTGGTCGAGGGCCTGGCGGGCGAGCTGGGCTTCCGCACCGACATCCCCTGGGCGGGCCTGCCCGCCCGCGCCAAGAAGGCCCTGCTCTACGGCCACAAGGCCGAGGTCCGCGTCGCGTACAAGAACAGGTACGGGCGCGAGCGCGCGTACAACGCGCATTTCGAGGGCGCCATCCCGTTCGTCAAGCGGCGCCACCAGGACTCCGAGTCCGACTCCAGCCGGGAGCGCTTCGAGGGCTACATGCGCGAAGTGCCTTGCCCCACCTGCCACGGCAGCAGGCTCAAGCCGATCGTGCTGGCCGTCACCGTCCAGGACCGCTCCATCGCCGACGTCTCCGCGATGTCGATCAGCGACTGCGCCGAATTCCTCGGCGCGATGAAGCTGGACGCGCGCGACAAGAAGATCGCCGAGCGGGTCCTGAAGGAGGTCAACGAACGGCTGAAGTTCCTGGTCGACGTCGGCCTGGACTACCTCTCGCTCAACCGCGCAGCGGGCACCCTGTCCGGCGGTGAGGCCCAGCGCATCCGGCTCGCCACCCAGATCGGCTCAGGACTGGTCGGCGTGCTGTACGTGCTGGACGAGCCGTCGATCGGTCTGCACCAGCGCGACAACCACCGGCTGATCGAGACGCTGGTGCGGCTGCGCGACCTGGGCAACACCCTGATCGTCGTCGAGCACGACGAGGACACCATCAAGACCGCGGACTGGGTGGTGGACATCGGCCCCGGCGCCGGTGAGCACGGCGGCAAGGTCGTGCACTCGGGATCGCTGAAGGAGCTGCTGGTCAACGACGAGTCGCTGACCGGGCAGTATCTGTCCGGCCGCCGCGTCATCGTCACCCCGGACGCGCGCCGCCCGATCGACCGCAAGCGGCGGCTGACCGTGCACGGCGCCCGCGAGCACAATCTCCAGGACATCGACGTGTCCTTCCCGCTGGGCGTGCTCACCGCCGTCACCGGCGTCTCCGGATCCGGCAAGTCCACGCTGGTCAACGACATCCTCTACACCCACCTGGCCCGCGAGCTGAACGGGGCGCGCAGCGTCCCCGGCCGGCACACCCGGGTGGACGGCGACGACCTGGTGGACAAGGTCGTGCACGTCGACCAGTCGCCGATCGGCCGCACCCCGCGCTCCAACCCGGCCACGTACACCGGTGTCTTCGACCATGTGCGGCGGCTCTTCGCGGAGACGATGGAGGCGAAGGTCCGCGGCTATCTGCCCGGCCGCTTCTCCTTCAACGTCAAGGGCGGCCGCTGCGAGAACTGCTCGGGCGACGGCACGATCAAGATCGAGATGAACTTCCTGCCGGACGTCTACGTGCCGTGCGAGGTCTGCCACGGCGCGCGCTACAACCGCGAGACGCTGGAGGTGCACTACAAGGGCAAGTCCATCGCCGAGGTGCTGGAGATGCCCATCGAGGAGGCGCTGGACTTCTTCGAGGCGGTGCCCGCCATCGCCCGGCACCTGCGCACCCTGCACGAGGTCGGCCTCGGATACGTCCGGCTCGGCCAGTCCGCGCCGACGCTGTCCGGCGGCGAGGCGCAGCGCGTGAAGCTCGCCTCGGAGCTGCAGAAGCGCTCCACCGGCCGCACCGTCTACGTGCTGGACGAGCCGACCACCGGTCTGCACTTCGAGGACATCAGCAAGCTGATCAAGGTGCTCCAGGGGCTGGTCGACAAGGGCAACACCGTGATCGTCATCGAGCACAATCTCGATGTCATCAAGACCGCCGACTGGGTGGTCGACATGGGCCCCGAGGGCGGCAACGGCGGCGGTCAGGTCGTCGCCGAGGGCACCCCGGAGCAGATCGCGGGCGTTCCGGCCAGCCACACCGGCAAGTTCCTGCGCGATGTGCTGGGCGCCGAGCGGGTCAGCGACGCGGCGGCGGCGTCCGCCTCGCCCGCGCCCAAGAAGCGGGCGACCGCGGCGAAGAAGGCTGCCCCGGCCACGGCCGCCAAGAAGACGGCGGCCAAGAAGACCGCGGCCAAGAAGACGGCGGCGCCGCGCAAGCGGACGGCGGGCAAGGCGTAGGGCGGTACGCCGCAGCGCCGTACGCCGGGGGGCCGACCGCCGCGGCGCGCGCGTACGGGCCCCCGCGCGGCACAGAAGGAACGGACAGGTCGGGGACGTAGGGTTCGGGTCGCGAGATCCTCCCCACTTCCCCGACCTGGAGCGCCCATGACCACCGAACTGCCCGCCTGCCGCCGTACCGTGCTGCGCGGCGCCGCCCTGGCCGGAGCCGCCGGGCTCGGCCTCACCGCGTGCGGCGGCTCCGGCGGCGGTTCGTCCGACGGGCCGACGAAGCCGGTGGAGCTGGGCGCGGCCAGTGAGGTGCCGGTCGGCGGCGCCAAGCTCTACCGCGACGACAAGGTCGTGGTGGCACAGCCGAAGCAGGGCACCTTCAAGGCGTTCAGCGCGGTGTGCACGCACGCGGGCTGCGTCGTCGACTCGGTGGACGGCACCACGATCTCCTGCCCGTGCCACGGCAGCCAGTTCGACGCCGACACCGGCGCCGTCGTCCAGGGCCCGGCGACCAAGCCGCTGCCCGCCGTCACCGTGACCGTCTCCGGCGGCAAGCTCACCGCGGGCCCCGCCGCCTGACCGGACGGGACACGCGGAAAGCCCTTCTCACGCCCATTCCCAGGCCAGGCCCAGCAGGCCGGGCCGCACCGCCTCCTGGAAGAAGTGCGCGGCCCCGCCGGGCCCGAGCGGCGCCTCGCCGACAGCGCGGCGGGCCGTGCTGTGCGTGGCCTGCTCGAAGCGTTCGCAGCGCACCGGCAGCGCGGCCGGGTCGAAGGACACCCCGAGCACGTACTGGCCGCCGCCGAACACGAAGCCGCGCACGTATTCGGTGCTCGGCGGTCCCGAGCCGTCGGTGAAGCCGTAGTCGAGCAGCGCGGTCTCGCCGCTGCGCAGCCGCGCGTCGAAGAGCAGCTCGGCGACGACCACCCCGGCCGCCGCGTGCCGCCGCACCCGGCCGACCCGGCAGCCGCCGTACGCCCGGAGCGTCACGCCGTCCACCGCGCAGCCGGGATCGCCGTGGTGGATGGCCAGATAGCGGTCCACACCGTCCCGGTGCGCGCGCACCATCTGCTGCGAATCGCGGGCCAGCAGCTCGCGGCCGGCCCCGATGCGGACCCGCTCGACGTGCAGCACGGTGTGCAGCCCGCCGTCGGCCGGCGACCCCAGCTCGTCGAGGATGCCGGTGAGCGCGGGCGCCTGCTCCAGCAGCGAACGGTACGGCCGGGACTGCGGGCGGTCCCTGGCGGCGGGGGAGGGCCGGGGTGGCAGCAGCCGCCGCAGCGAGTGCGCGGGCAGCTCCAGGATCTCCTCCAACGCGGCCACCGCGCGCAGTGATTCGGGCCGCTCGGGGCGGCGCAGCCCGCGCTGCCAGTAGCTGAGGCTGGTCACCCCGACCTGGACGCCGCGCTGCGCGAGCCGGTGCCGCACCCGGTGCAGGGGCCAGGCCCCGGGCGGCCAGCGCCGCCCGCAGCGCCGCGTCGAACGGGCCGGTGCGCAGCGCCTCCGCGAGGTCGGTCCTCGGTGCCATGTCCTCGCTCCTGCCGGATGCGTGCCGCTGGATGCGTGCTGTCGGATGCGGATTGTCGGATACGGATCGTCGGACGCGGGTTGTCGGACGTCTGCTCGCGGGACGCGTCCTGGTGGATCGCGTCCTGCCGGACGTGCCGGGGCACGGGGGTGAATGTTCACCGCGGCCGGGGCCGGGCGGGGGCCGCGCGCCGCGGGTGAGCTGCTCGTCCTCGGCGGCTGTTCACATCCGGGAGCGCGGCGTTCACACCGCGTTCGCCCCTGTATTGAAGCCCGTTGACCCGTACAGGACAACCCCGGGATGCTCGGGGCGTCCCTCCACCCCCACCCTCGTGAGGTACACCATGCCCCCAGCATCCGCGGCGGTACCCCGTACCGCCCGCAGGTCCCTGCGCCGCAGGGTCACCGCGCTCGGCGTCACCCTCCTGTGGGCCCTCGCCCTCGGCTCGGGCACCGCCAACGCCACCCAGAACATCCTCGACATCACCATGCAGCAACAGCAGCAGAGCAATTGGTGCTGGGCCGGCAGCGGCAACACCATCGCGAGCTGGTACGGCTACGGCTACACCCAGAACCAGTTCTGCGACCTGGCGTTCAACCGGTCGACCGGCTCCTCCTGCCCCAACTCGCAGGCCACGCTCGCCAATGTGCAGACCGCCTTCCGCGCCATCGGCATCACGCCCGGCAGCTATGTGACCGGCTACCTGGGCTACGGCACGCTGCAGAGCGAGATCAACGCGGGCCGGCCGGTCGAGACCCGCATCCAGTGGTCGTCCGGCGGCGGCCACATGGAGGTCATCTACGGCTACGACACTGCGAACAACTGGGTGTACTGGGGCGACCCGTGGCCGTCGGACTACCGCTACAACTGGGCCGACTACAGCTACTACGTCAGCAACGGCAGCTTCTCCTGGACCCACTCGCTCTACCGGATCGGGGCGTGACGCCGTGCACAGGTATCTCACCGCGGCAGCGACCGCGGCGCTGACGGTCACCCTGCTCGGCGCGGCCGGTGCCGCCCACGCCGACAGCGGCCCCGCCGCACCCCGTGTCTCCGACCCCCGTACCTCCGCCTCCGACCCCAGTGGCAGCACCGCCCGGGGCGCCGCCTCCTCCCCGGCGGCGCTCGACCTCGCCGGACGGTTCTTCGCGTCGGAGGCGGCCCACTCGGCGGGCACGGCGGGCACATCGGCGTCGGGCGGCAAGGCCCCCGCCGCGCGGCCCGACGCCGTCGGCCCGGCCGCGCGTCCCGCCGCGGCCGGCCCCGCCGACCGCGCCCATGTCACCGGCCCGACCGTCGAGGTGAACACCCTCAACCCGGCCTTCGTCTCCGGTGATCCGGCCGCGCCCGTCGCGCTGCCCGACTTCTGGGCCACCGAGGCCGTCGCCGCGGACGGCAGGACCGCCTCGGTCTGGACGGTGCGCAGCGGCGGCAGTTGGAAGGTCGTCAACATCGCCTCGGGCGCCGACGAGAGCGGCTACGCGGCCCGCGCGGCGGCCGACGGCGGCGGCAGCGTCTTCCGCGAACCGCAGATCAACGCCTGGTACGCACTGCGCGCCGGGCGCGTCCTGCCGCTGAACGACGAGGCGCGGCAGGCGGTGGGGGCGCACGGCGCCACCGTGGCCGCGTACCAGCGGCAGGTGCACGGCCGCTACGCGGACAAGCTGCCGGGCTCCGTGTACGACCGCGACGGCTCCGGCGGCGGCTTCCGTCCGCGGGCGGCGCGGGACGGCGGCACGGACCCCGCGGCCGTCGCGGCGGGCGCGGGCGCGGCGGCGCTGGGCCTCGCGGCGGCGGGCGCCTGGACGGCGCGGCGCCGGCGTACCGCCCGGGTGCCCGCCGCGCGGTGAGACCGGCGGGCGACGGGCGGCACCCCACCCCGCCCGTCGCCCGCCCATCCCGTCGCCCGCCCCACTTCTCGCCCGCCCGTCCCGTCGTCCGCGCGCCCGTTGCCCGCCCAGCCGTCGACCGCGTGGTCCCGTCCCCGCGCGCCCGCCGGCCGGTCCGCGCCGCAGGCGGGAATGTCGCATCCCGCCAGTAGGGTGGGAGACATGGCGGACCCCAGCAGCTATCGACCGAAGCCGGGCCAGATCCCCGACTCTCCCGGGGTCTACAAATTCCGGGACGAACACCGTCGGGTGATCTACGTCGGCAAGGCGAAAAGCCTGCGCCAGCGCCTGTCCTCGTACTTCCAGGACATCACCAACCTGCACCAGCGGACCGCCACGATGGTGACCACCGCCGCCTCCGTCGAGTGGACGGTGGTCTCCACCGAGGTGGAGGCGCTGCAGCTCGAATACTCCTGGATCAAGGAGTTCGACCCGCGGTTCAACGTCAAGTACCGCGACGACAAGAGCTATCCGTCGCTCGCCGTGACGATGAACGAGGAATTCCCGCGGGTCCAGGTGATGCGCGGTCCCAAGCGCAAGGGCGTGCGCTACTTCGGCCCGTACGCGCACGCGTGGGCGATCCGCGAGACCGTCGACCTGCTGCTGCGGGTCTTCCCCGTCCGCACCTGCTCCGCCGGGGTGTTCAAGCGCTCCGCGCAGATCGGCCGCCCCTGCCTGCTCGGCTACATCGGCAAGTGCTCCGCGCCCTGCGTCGGCCGGATCAGCGCCGACGAGCACCGCGAACTGGCCGAGGAATTCTGCGACTTCATGGCCGGTCACGCCGGCACCTATCTGCGCCGCCTGGAGCAGCGGATGAAGGACGCGGCGAGCGCGATGGAGTACGAACAGGCCGCCCGGCTGCGGGACGACCTGGAGGCGCTGCGCCGCGCGATGGAGAAGAACGCGGTGGTGCTCGCCGACGCCACCGACGCCGACCTGATCGCGGTCGCCGAGGACGAGCTGGAAGCGGCCGTGCAGATCTTCCACGTCCGCGGCGGCCGGGTCCGCGGCCAGCGCGGCTGGGTCACCGACAAGGTCGAGGCGGTCGACACCGCGGGCCTGGTCGAGCACGCGCTCCAGCAGCTGTACGGCGACGAGAGCGGTGACGCCGAGCACTCCGGCGGCAGCGGCGGTGTGCCCAAGGAAGTGCTGGTGCCCGCGCTGCCCACCCCCGCGGAACCGGTCGCGCAGTGGCTCAGCGACCGCCGCGGCTCTCACGTCAGCCTGCGCGTCCCGCAGCGCGGCGACAAGAAGGACCTGATGGCCACCGTGCAGCGCAACGCCCAGCAGGCGCTCGCGCTGCACAAGACCAAGCGCGCCTCCGACCTCACCACCCGCTCCCGCGCCCTGGAGGAGATCGCCGCCGCCCTCGACCTGGACACCGCGCCGCTGCGGATCGAGTGCTACGACATCAGCCACCTCCAGGGCGACGACGTGGTCGCGTCCATGGTGGTCTTCGAGGACGGCCTGGCCCGCAAGAGCGAATACCGCCGCTTCCAGATCAAATCCTTTGCCGGGCAGGACGACGTCCGGTCGATGCACGAGGTGATCTCCCGCCGCTTCCGCCGCTATCTGCTGGAGAAGCAGAAGACCGGCGAATGGGACGGCGAGGCAGGCCGATCGCTGGAGTCCGGCGAGGTCACCGCGGACCACGAGGAGCAGGTGTCGGGCCCGATCGACCCCGACACCGGACGGCCGCGCAAATTCGCCTACCCGCCGCAGCTCGTCGTGGTCGACGGCGGCCAGCCGCAGGTCGCCGCGGCCCAGAAGGCGCTCGCGGAGCTGGGCATAGACGACGTCGCCGTGTGCGGCCTCGCCAAGCGCCTCGAAGAGGTGTGGCTGCCCGGCGACGACGACCCGGTGATCCTGCCGCGGTCCAGCGAGGGCCTGTACCTGCTCCAGCGGGTCCGCGATGAGGCGCACCGGTTCGCGATCTCCTACCAGCGCAGCAAGCGCTCCAAGTCGATGAAGGCGGGCGCGCTGGACTCCGTACCGGGGCTCGGCGAGACCCGCAGGCAGGCCCTGCTGAAACACTTCGGCTCGCTGAAGCGGCTGCGCTCGGCGACGATCGAGGAGATCTGCGAGGTCCCGGGGATCGGCCGCCGTACGGCGGAGACGGTCGCCGCGACCCTGGCAGCCGCGGCTCCGGCCGCACCCGCGGTGAACACCGCGACCGGAGAGATCATCGAAGCTGACGACGGCGTCCCGCCCGGGGCGGAGCCGTCCGACCATCGGGGGCAGAGCACATGAGCGAGCAGGACGAACAGGACGGAAAGCACGTGACTTCCGGCGGAGCGGGGGAGGCCGTCGAGGCCATCCCCGAACTGGTGATCATCTCCGGCATGTCCGGAGCGGGCCGCAGCACCGCGGCCAAGTGTCTTGAGGACCTCGGCTGGTTCGTGGTCGACAATCTGCCGCCCGCGCTGATCCCCACGATGGTGGACCTCGGCGCCCGCTCGCAGGGCAATGTCGCCCGGATCGCGGTGGTCGTGGACGTCCGCGGCCGGCAGTTCTTCGACAATCTGCGCGAGTCCCTCGCGGACCTCGCCACCCGCAGCGTCAAGCGCCGGATCATCTACCTGGAGGCGTCCGACGAGGCGCTGGTGCGCCGCTTCGAGTCGGTGCGCCGCCCGCACCCGCTGCAGGGTTCAGGCCGGATCGTCGACGGCATCGCGGCCGAGCGCGACCTGCTGCGCGAACTGCGCGGCGACGCCGACCTGGTGATCGACACCTCCAGCCTCAACGTGCACGAACTGCGCGCCAAGCTGGACGCGCAGTTCGCCGGCGAGGAGGAGCCGGAACTCCGGGCCACCGTCATGTCGTTCGGCTTCAAGTACGGCCTGCCCGTCGACGCCGACCTGGTGGTGGACTGCCGCTTCCTGCCCAACCCGCACTGGGTGCCGGAACTGCGCCCCTTCACCGGGCTCAACGACGAGGTGGCGCAGTATGTGTTCAACCAGCCCGGCGCCAAGGAGTTCCTCGACCGGTACGCCGAGCTGCTGCACATCATCGCCGCCGGTTACCGCCGGGAGGGCAAGCGGTACGTGACGATCGCGGTCGGCTGCACGGGCGGCAAGCACCGCAGCGTGGCGATGTCGGAACGGCTGGCGGCGCGGCTGGCCGCGGATGGGGTGGAGACCGTGACGGTGCACAGGGACATGGGGCGCGAGTGATCATGACGGGTCGGCGGCGGCGCCGGAGTCCGGACCGCCGCGCCGGGGTGCCGCCCAAGGTGGTCGCCCTCGGCGGCGGGCACGGCCTGGCCGCCTCGCTCGCCGCACTGCGCCGGATCACCGGCGACCTGACCGCGGTGGTCACCGTCGCGGACGACGGCGGCTCCAGCGGACGGCTGCGGCAGGAGATGGGCGTCCTGCCGCCCGGCGACCTGCGCAAGGCGCTCGCCGCGCTGTGCGGGGACGACGAATGGGGGCGGACATGGGCCCGAGTGGTCCAGCACCGCTTCACCAGCGAGGGTGATCTGCACGGCCACGCGGTCGGCAATCTGCTCATCGTCGCGCTGTGGGAACAGCTGAACGACGAGGTCGCCGCACTGGAGTGGGTCGGGCGGCTGCTGGGCGCCCACGGCAGGGTGCTGCCGATGTCCGCGGTGCCGCTCGACCTGCACGCGATCGTCCGCGGCCACGACCCGGCGCTGCCCGACGAGATCAGCACCGTACGCGGCCAGGCCACCGTCGCCCTCACCCCCGGTGAAGTGCAGGAAGTCCAGGTCGTACCGGTCGATCCGCCCGCCGTGCCGGAGGCCGTGCAGGCCGTGCTCGACGCCGACTGGGTGGTGCTCGGACCCGGCTCCTGGTTCTCCTCGGTGATCCCGCACCTGCTGGTGCCGGAGCTGGCCGAGGCGGTCATGAGCACCAGGGCCCGACGGGTCCTCACGCTGAACCTCGCGCCGCAGCCGGGAGAGACGGAAGGATTTTCTCCGCAGCGTCACTTGGAGGTTTTGGCCCGACACGCCCCTAAACTCACCATCGACGTGGTTCTCGCCGACGAGGCCGCCGTACCCGACCGCGACAGCCTCTCCGAGGCCGCGCAGCGTTTGGGCGGCACGGTCGAGCTGGCTCCGGTCGCCGCCCCCGACGGGCCGCGGCACGACCCGGAGCTGTTGGCCGCCGCGTATGACAGGATTTTTCGTATGCGTGGAAGGATCGGCCCATGGCGATGACGGCAGCGGTGAAGGACGAGATCTCCCGGCTTCCCGTCACCCGGACCTGCTGCCGGAAGGCGGAGGTCTCGTCGATCCTGCGGTTCGCGGGCGGGCTGCACCTGGTGAGCGGCCGGATCGTGATCGAGGCGGAGCTGGACACCGGGATCGCGGCGCGCCGGCTGCGCAAGGACATCCTGGAGATCTTCGGGCACGCCTCCGACCTGGTGGTGATGGCCCCCGGCGGGCTGCGCCGCGGCAGCCGGTACGTGGTCCGGGTCGTCGCGGGCGGCGACCAGCTCGCCCGGCAGACCGGTCTGGTGGACGGCCGCGGCCGGCCGATCCGCGGCCTGCCCCCGCAGGTCGTCTCCGGCGCCACCTGCGACGCCGAGGCGGCCTGGCGCGGCGCCTTCCTCGCCCACGGCTCGCTCACCGAGCCCGGCCGCTCCTCCTCGCTGGAGGTCACCTGCCCGGGACCCGAGGCCGCGCTCGCCCTGGTCGGCGCGGCCCGCCGGCTGCAGATCCCCGCCAAGGCCCGCGAGGTCCGCAATGTGGACCGGGTCGTCGTACGCGACGGCGACGCGATCGGCGCGCTGCTGACCCGGCTCGGCGCCCACGACTCGGTGCTGGCCTGGGAGGAGCGCCGGATGCGGCGCGAGGTGCGGGCCACCGCCAACCGGCTCGCCAACTTCGACGACGCCAATCTGCGCAGGTCCGCCCGGGCCGCGGTGGCGGCCGGCGCCCGCGTGCAGCGCGCGCTGGAGATCCTCGGCGACGACGTACCCGAACATCTGGCGGCGGCCGGGCAGCTTCGGATGGACCACAAGCAGGCGTCACTGGAGGAGCTGGGCTCGCTCGCCGAGCCGCCGCTGACCAAGGACGCGGTGGCCGGCCGGATCCGCCGGCTGCTGGCGATGGCCGACAAGCGCGCCTCCGACCTGGGCCTTCCCGGCACCGACGCCAATCTCACCGACGAAATGGTCGGCTGAGGGGCGCACCGCGGGCACCCGCCGGGCGGACGGAGCGGACGCGTCCCCGGCGGGGCGCGGCCGGTCGGCCGGGCGCGCGGCCCGATGTCACCTCCCGGGCCCGGGCCGGGTAGGCTCGGGCGTGGTCGGGGACATCCCATATTTCGCAGCCGGAGAGGGCTCCGGCGAATGAGCGAGGAGATCGGTTCGTGACGATCCGGGTAGGCATCAACGGCTTTGGCCGCATCGGTCGTAATTTCTTCCGCGCCGCCTTGGAGCAGGGTGCGGACATCGAGATCGTGGCTGTCAACGACCTGGGTGACACCGCGACGACGGCGCACCTGCTGAAGTACGACACCATCCTGGGCCGCCTCAAGGCCGAGGTGAGCCACACCGCCGACTCGATCACGGTCGACGGCAAGACCATCAAGGTGCTCGCCGAGCGCGACCCCGCCGCCATCAAGTGGGGCGAGCTGGGCGTCGACATCGTCATCGAGTCGACCGGCATCTTCACCAAGGCCGCGGACGCGGGCAAGCACATCGCGGGCGGTGCCAAGAAGGTCATCATCTCGGCGCCCGCCAAGGACGAGGACATCACGATCGTGATGGGCGTCAACCAGGACAAGTACGACCCCGCGAACCACCACATCATCTCCAACGCCTCCTGCACCACCAACTGTGTGGCGCCGATGGCGAAGGTGCTGCTGGAGAACTTCGGCATCGTCAAGGGCCTGATGACGACGGTGCACGCGTACACCAACGACCAGCGCATCCTGGACTTCCCGCACAAGGACCTGCGCCGCGCCCGCGCCGCCGCCGAGAACATCATCCCGACCACCACGGGTGCCGCGAAGGCCACCGCGCTGGTCATCCCGGAGCTGGCGGGCAAGCTGGACGGCCTGGCCATGCGCGTCCCGGTCCCGACCGGCTCGGTCACCGACCTGGTCGTCGACCTGGAGCGCGAGGTCACCAAGGACGAGGTCAACGCCGCCTTCCAGAAGGCGTCCGAGGGCCAGCTCAAGGGCCTGCTGGAGTACACCGAGGACCCGATCGTCTCCTCGGACATCGTGAACTGGCCGGCCTCCTGCACCTTCGACTCGTCCCTGACCATGGTCCAGGGCAAGACCGTCAAGGTCATCGGCTGGTACGACAACGAGTGGGGCTACTCCAACCGCCTCGTGGACCTCTCGGTCTTCGTCGGCGGCCAGCTCTGACGGCCCAGCGGCCGACGCACACAGCGATGTGAGGGACAGGGTCCGGACGGGCGCGACGACGCGCCGGTCCGGACCCTGTCCCTTGCCCGCGCTCTCCGGCGCCTCCGGCGCCCTTCCGTGGCTCTCAGTACCCGCCGCAGTACCCGTAGGAGACCGTACAGATGAAGACGATCGACGACCTGATCAGCGAGGGGCGGATCGCCGGCAAGCGGGTGTTCGTCCGCGCCGACCTCAATGTCCCGCTCTCCGGGGACACCATCACCGACGACGGCCGGATCCGGGCCGCCGTCCCCACCGTCAGCAAGCTCGCCGAGGCCGGCGCCAAGGTGATCGTGGCCTCGCACCTCGGCCGCCCCAAGGGCGAGCCCGACCCGCAGTTCTCGCTCGCCCCGGTGGCCAAGCGGCTCGGTGAGCTGCTCGGCAAGGACGTCACCTTCGCGACCGACACCGTCGGCGACAGCGCCACCGCCACCGTGGCGGGCCTGGCCGACGGGCAGGTCGCGCTGCTGGAGAACCTGCGCTTCAACGCCGGCGAGACGGCCAAGGACGACGCCGAGCGCGGCGCTTTCGCGGACCGCCTCGCCGAACTGGCCGACACCTACGTCGGCGACGGCTTCGGCGCCGTGCACCGCAAGCACGCCTCGGTGTACGACCTGCCGGCCCGCCTCCCGCACGCCGCCGGCGGCCTGATCGCCACCGAGGTCGGCGTCCTGAAGAAGCTCACCGAGGACGTCTCGCGCCCCTACGCGGTGGTGCTCGGCGGATCCAAGGTCTCCGACAAGCTCGGCGTGATCGACCACCTGCTGGACAAGGCCGACCGCATCCTGGTCGGCGGCGGCATGGTCTTCACCTTCCTCAAGGCCCAGGGCCACGAGGTCGGCAAGAGCCTGCTCCAGGAGGACCAGATCCCGGTGGTGCTCGACTACCTGGAGCGCGCCAAGGCCAAGGGCGTGGAATTCGTGCTGCCGGTCGACGTCGTCGGCGCCACCGAGTTCCCCGACCTCAAGACGAAGGCGCCGTCCTCGCCGGTCAACGCGGCCGTGGACGCGATCCCCGCCGACCTGATCGGCCTGGACATCGGCCCGGAGTCCCGCAAGCTGTTCGCGGCCAAGCTCGCCGACACCGCGACCATCTTCTGGAACGGCCCGATGGGTGTCTTCGAGCACCCGGACTTCGCCGACGGCACCCGCGCCGTCGCGCAGGCGCTGCTCGACTCCGACGCCTTCAGCGTGGTCGGCGGCGGCGACTCGGCCGCGGCCGTCCGCATCCTGGGCTTCGACGAGAACGCTTTCGGCCACATTTCCACCGGCGGCGGCGCGAGCCTCGAATACCTGGAGGGCAAGACCCTCCCCGGCCTTGCGGCCCTGGAGGGCTGATCCGATGACCGAGCAGAGCACCCGCACCCCGCTGATGGCGGGCAACTGGAAGATGAACCTCAACCACCTCGAGGCCATCGCGCACGTCCAGAAGCTCGCCTTCGCGCTCACCGACAAGGACTACGACGCGGTCGAGGTCGCCGTCCTGGTGCCGTACACCGACCTGCGGTCCGTGCAGACGCTGGTCGACGGCGACAAGCTGAAGATCAAGTACGGCGCCCAGGACCTGTCCGCGCAGGACTCCGGCGCCTACACCGGCGAGATCTCCGGCTCGATGCTGTCCAAGCTGAAGTGCGCCTACGTGGCGATCGGCCACTCCGAGCGCCGTCAGTACCACGGCGAGGACGAGGCGGTCGTCAACGCCAAGGTCAAGGCCGCCTACCGGCACGGCCTCACCCCGATCCTGTGCGTCGGCGAGGGCCTGGACATCCGCAAGGCCGGCGAGCAGGTCCCGTACACCCTCGCGCAGCTCGACGGCGCCCTCAAGGACATCACCGCCGAGCAGGCCGCCACCATCGTGATCGCCTACGAGCCGGTCTGGGCGATCGGCACCGGCGAGGTGGCCACGCCCGAGGACGCCCAGGAGGTCTGCGGGGCGATCCGCGGCCGGCTGGCCGAGCTGTACGACCAGGAGCTGGCCGACGCGGTGCGGATCCAGTACGGCGGCTCGGTGAAGTCCGGGAACGTCGCCGCGATCATGGCGCAGCCGGACGTGGACGGCGCCCTGGTGGGCGGCGCCGCGCTGGACGCGGAGGAATTCGTCAGGATCGTGCGCTTCCGCGACCAGTGAGCCGGGGCCGGGAGCCGCGGGGCCGCCCGGCACAGGGCTGAGCGGCCGGGCAGTGGGCCGCGGGGCCCTTCACGAAGTACCCTGTCGGGGCCGGACCGGCGTGACCGCGCCGTCCGGCCCCGCGCCGTTGTCATGTAGTCGAGAGAGTTGGTCCAGCCGTGGTCATCGGGTTCTCCATCGCCCTCATCATTTTCAGCCTGCTGCTTCTGCTGCTCGTGCTGATGCACAAGGGGAAGGGCGGCGGCCTGTCGGACATGTTCGGCGGTGGCATGCAGTCCTCCGTCGGCGGCTCCTCGGTGGCCGAGCGCAACCTCGACCGGATCACCGTTGTGGTCGGTCTGCTGTGGTTCGCCTGCATTGTCACGCTTGGTCTGGTGATGAAGTACAAGAACTAGCCCGCGGCCGTGCCCGTCCGTGCGCGTTCCTGGTCCGGTGTTCGACTCCCGCGCATCCAGGGAGAACTGACGCCTCGTCGCCACCCCGGCTTACTATGGGGGAACGTCCTCGGGGGACAGGTCGAGCGCCTGCCACTGGACGGCACGTAAGGTCTCCGTAAACTGGCGACCTCGCAGCACCATCACGCAGGGAGTTACGACCGTGGCAAGTGGCAACGCGATCCGTGGAAGTCGGGTCGGAGCGGGGCCGATGGGAGAGGCCGAGCGCGGCGAGTCCGCGCCCCGTCTCCGCATCTCCTTCTGGTGCTCGAACGGGCACGAGACCCAGCCGAGTTTCGCCAGCGACGCGCAGATCCCGGAGACCTGGGACTGCCCGCGCTGCGGTTTCCCGGCGGGGCAGGACGAGGAGAATCCGCCGGCGCCGCCGCGTACCGAGCCCTACAAGACGCACCTCGCCTATGTGCGGGAGCGGCGCAGTGCCGCCGACGGCGAGGCGATCCTCGCGGAGGCGCTGGCCAAGCTCCGCGGCGAGATCTAGCAGACGATCCGGACCAGGCGCGACCGGGTACGGCCCTCGGCTGCCGGGCGGGCTCAGGCAACTGAGCCCGCCCGGCAGCCGAGGGCTTTCGCGTGGCGCGGCGGACCGCCGTCCGCCTCAGCGGCGGCGTGGGCGGGCCGTGTGGGCGTCCGCGATGTGCGCCGTCAACGCGATGGAGGCCGTCGCCCGTTCGTAGGTGAGTTGCGCGACGCGCGCGTACAGACAGTCCACGATCAGCAGCACCGAGTGGCGGGTGCCGAAATTGCCGTGCCGGAAGCTGGTCTCGCCCGAGGACGAGGTGAGGCGTACGTCGGCGGCCTGCGCGATGGGCGAGCGCGGGTCGCCGGTGACGGCCACGGTGGCGGCGCCGCGCTCCGCGGCCAGCCGCAGCGGCTCCAGCACCTCGCGGGTGGCGCCCGAGTGCGAGACGGCCAGCACCGCGTCGGAGGGCGTCAGCAGGGCCGCGGAGGTCTCCGCCGCGTGCACCTCGGTCCTGGCGTGCGCCGCGCAGCCGATGCCGAACAGCCGGGCCTCCGCCTCCCGGGCCACGATGCCCGAGCCGCCGACGCCGTACACATCGATCCTGCGGGCCCTGGCGAGCGCCTGCGCGGCCCGTTCCAGCGCCTCGCGGTCCAGCCGGTCCGCGGTCTGCCGCAGCGCCCGCAGGTCCGCCTCCGCCACGACCCCGATGACCTGGTCCAGATCGTCCTCGGGCCCGATCTGCGGCCCCAGCGCCGCGGCCGGCGGCTCCGCCCCGGCGCGGCCCTGCTCCTGCGCCAGCTCGATCAGCAGGTGCTGGTACGAATCCAGCCCGAGCGCCCGGCAGAAGCGGGTGACGGTGGCCTGTGAGGTGCCGGTGCGCCGGCCCAGCTCGGCCGCGGAGCCGTGCGTCGCCGCGACCGGGTCGGCCAGCACCAGCTCGCCGACCTTGCGCAGGGAACCGGACATCCGGGGCAGTTCGGTGCGGATCAACGCGGTGATCATGGTGACTCGTCTCGGCTGGACGGTTGGCGTTCGGCAGGGCTTGCTTCCGGGTGAATCTATCAACCACCATTCGTGGCGATGAGTGAAATCTACAGCCGACCGCTCGTGATCGGCATCGACGCGGGCGGCACGCGCAGCCGCGCGACTCTGGCGGAGGCGGCGCCCGAGGACCCCACCGGCCGGGATGACGCGGCCGAGGTCGTGGTGCTCGGCCGCGGCACCGGCGGTCCCGGCAACGCGCTGAGCGTCGGCCGCACCGACCTCACCCGGCATCTGACGGAGGCCGTCACCGAGGCGGTGCCCGAACCGCTGCGCGGGCGCGTCGCCGCGGTCTTCGGCGGCTTCGCGGGCGCCGCGGTCGGGCTCGGCCCCGAGCGCGGCCACGGGCTGGCGCTGTCCTGCCTGGAGGACGCGCTCGCCGCTGCCGGGATCACGGCCGCCGCGGTCGGCGTCGGCGGCGACACCGAGGTCGCGCTCGCCTCGGCGCCGGGCGCGCCCGCCGACGGTCTGGTGCTGATCGCCGGCACCGGGGCCATCGCCACCCGGCTGACCGGCAGGCGCCGCTCGGCCGTGGTGGACGGCCACGGCTGGCTGCTCGGCGACGAGGGCAGCGGCTTCTGGCTCGGCAACCGCGCGGTGCGCGCGGCCCTCGAAGCGCTCGACGGCCGCGGCCCCTGGACCACCCTGGTCGACCGTGTCGCCGCGCACTTCCTGCCGCCGGGCCTGTACGGGGGGAGCGGTCCGTACGGGCGGCCGGACCCGTACGACAGGGCGGCGGACGGCGAGGCCCGCGCCCGGCTCAGCGAGGCCATGGTGACCAGCGCCTACGCCCATCCGCCGACCCGGCTCGCCCGGCTCAGCCGGGAGGCCGTCGCGGCGGCGGAGGAGGGCGACGCGGTCGCCCTGGGACTGCTCGACGGGGCGGCCGACCTGCTGGCGGGCACGGTCCGCGCCCTGGCGCCGCGGCCGGGCGAGCCCCTCGTCCTCACCGGCGGGCTGCTCGGGCCGGGCGGCCCGCTGCTCGGCCGGGTCGTCGGCCGGCTCGACGGGCTCGGCCTGCGGGTCTTCCCGGTGGCGGACGGCGGCCCTGGCGCCGCGGCGCTGGCGCGGCTGATGCTGTGAGGCGCCCGGCCGGGCCCGGGGGCTCTTGACGGCAGCGCGAGCGTTGGTTCATTGTTTCATCGGAACGGCGTGATGATGGTTGATCGAGCCAGATCGACGCTGGGTCACGCCGGACCCTTCCACCGAACCCACCATCCCACCAAGGGGGGCTCCGGCCATGGCCGAAGCACAGCTCAGCGCCGCACGGTTCGCCGACGAGGGGCGCGCCGCCGTCGAGCGGGCCATCGCGGCCAACAAGGACTCCGTCGGCGCGGCGGGCCGGCTGTTCGCCGACAGCGTGGCCGCGAACGGCGTGATCCACGGCTTCGGGACCGGGCACTCGCAGGCGACCGTCCTGGAGATCGTCGGCCGGGCCGGCGGCCTCATCCCGACCAACCGGATCGGCCTCGCCGACCTGGTGCTGCGCGGCGGCGAGGACCGGTCCGTCCTGGACGACCCGCTGCTGGAGCGCTCACCGGGCCTGGCACGGCGGCTGTACGACCTCGCGGGACCGCAGCCGCAGGACCTGTTCGTGATCGTGTCCAACTCCGGGGTGAACAACTCCGTGGTGGACATGGCCCTCCAGGTCAAGGAGGCCGGGCACAAGCTGGTCGCGCTCACCTCGCTGACCCACACCCGCGCCGTGCCGGCCCTGCACCCCAGCGGCAAGCGCCTGGCCGACATCGCCGACGCGGTGCTCGACAACTGCGCCCCGGCCGGCGACGCCCTGCTCCCGCTGCCCGACGGCGGCGCGCTGTGCGGCGTCTCGACGATCACCTCCGCGCTGCTGGTGCAGATGGTCGTCGCCGAGGCCGTCGGCCTGCTCACCGCCGAGGGCAAGGAGGCGCCGGTCTACATCTCGGCGAATCTGCCCGGCGGCTTCGAGCGCAACGCGGTCCTGGAGGAGCGCTACGCCGGCCGGCTGCACCGCGGCGGCTTCTGACCCGGCCCCGACCGGCATTCCCCCTGGTCAACGCGATTGTCAGTGGCGGCCGTTACGGTCCTCGGAAGTGATCACCACGGTGATCGGACACCGGGAGAACCGGCCAGGGGGAGCCATGTCCGTCGACGCGACCGAGCCGTCCGCGCTCGCCGAAACCGCCGCGCTGCCCTGGCGCGGCGGCTTCGGACGGCTGTGGAGCGCCGCGGTCGTCTCCCGCTTCGGCGACGGCCTGCGCGGCGCCGCACTGCCGCTGCTCGCCACCTCCCTGACCACGAATCCGCTGCTGATCTCCCTGGTCACCGCCGCGGGCTATCTGCCGTGGACCGTCTTCGGGCTGCTCGGCGGCGCCGTCGCCGACCGGGTCGACCAGCGCCGCGCGATGCGCTCGGTGGACGCCGTACGCGCCCTGCTCACCGGCGCGTTCGCGCTCACCGTGGCGCTCGGGCACGCGAGCATCACGCTGCTGCTCGTCCTCGCCTTCGCGCTCACCACGCTCCAGACCCTCTTCGACAACGCGGCCACCGCCCTGCTGCCCGCCGTCGTGCCCACCACCGTCCTCGGCCGGGCCAACTCCCGCCTGATGACCGGCCAGACCATCGCGAGCGCCTTCATCGCCGCGCCCCTGGTGGCGGCGCTGCTCGCGCTGTCCGCCGGCGCCCCCTTCGCGGTGGACGCCGCCAGCTTCGCCGTCGCCGCGGCCCTGGTCGCCTCGCTGCCGATACCCGTACGGGAGCGCCCGCCGCGACCGGCGGGCCGCACCCTGCGCCGCGACATGGCCGAGGGCCTGCGGACGCTGTGGCGGGACCGCGTGCTGCGGTCGCTGTGCGCGGCCAACACCACCGCCAACATCGGCGTCGGCGCCCTGGTGGCCACCCTCGTCCTCCAGGTGACCGGCTGGCTGCACGCCGGGCACGGCGGCTTCGCCGCCGTCATCACCGCCTACGGCATCGGCAGCGTGCTCGGCGGCGCCGTCGCCGGACGGCTCGGCCGGTGGCTGGGCACCGCCCGGGCGCTCGCCGCGGGACTGCTGGTGCAGACCGGCTGCCTGGCCGTCCTCGGCAGCGTGCGGTCGCTGCCCGCCGCGATCACCGTGATGGCCGTATTCGGCGCCCTCGGCATGGTATGGAACGTGAGCGAGGTGACACTGCTCCAGGAACGCACCCCCATGGCCCTGCTGGGCCGGGTCAGCGCCGCCAACCGCACCCTGTCGGTGGCCGGTGCCCCACTGGGCGCGCTGCTCGGCGGGGCCGCCGCCTCCGCCTGGGGGCTGAACGCCCCGGCGCTGGTCGCCGCCGCATTGTTCACCTGCGCGTCGGGTGCGCTGATACCCGCCCTCGTCTCGTTCCGGCGCGTCATCAATTAGCGTGGGGCGTGCAGCGAGGACGAGGAGAAGTGGACTGATGTCCGAGACGAACACGCAGGGCCCGAAGGCTCTCGACCAGCGTCCTGAATGGCACGCGCTCGCCAAGCACCGCGAGGAGCTGGCAGACGCGCACCTGCGGGATCTGTTCGCGGCGGACCCCGGGCGGGGCGGCCGCTACACCCTCCAGGTGGGGGACCTCCACCTGGACTACTCCAAGCATCTGGTGACGGACGAGACGCTGCGGCTGCTGCGCGAACTGGCCGCGGCGACGGGCGTGTTCGAGCTGCGCGACGCGATGTTCCGCGGCGAGCGGATCAATGTCACCGAGGACCGGGCTGTGCTGCACACCGCGCTGCGCGCCCCGCGCTCCGCGGTGATCGAGCTGGACGGCCAGGACGTCGTACCGGCCGTGCACGCCGTGCTCAACAAGATGCAGGTGTTCGCCGACCGCATCCGCTCCGGCGAGTGGACCGGCCACACCGGCAAGCGGATCAAGAACATCGTCAACATCGGCATCGGCGGCTCCGACCTCGGCCCCGCGATGGCCTACGAGGTGCTGCGCGCCTGGACCGACCGCGATCTGACGGTCCGCTTCGTGTCCAACGTGGACGGCGCCGACCTGCACGAGGCGGTCCGCGACCTGGACGCCGCCGAGACGCTGTTCATCATCGCCTCCAAGACCTTCACCACCATCGAGACCATCACCAACGCGACCTCCGCCCGCAATTGGCTGCTCACCGAGCTGCGCGCGGACGAGTCGGCGGTCGCCAAGCACTTCGTGGCGCTGTCCACCAACGCCGAGAAGGTCGCCGACTTCGGCATCGACACCCAGAACATGTTCGAGTTCTGGGACTGGGTCGGCGGCCGCTACTCCTACGACTCGGCCATCGGCCTGTCCCTGATGCTGGCCATCGGCCCGGACCGGTTCCGCGAGATGCTCGCCGGATTCCACCTGGTCGACGAGCACTTCAGGACCGCCCCGCCGGAGGAGAACGTCCCGCTGCTGCTCGGCCTGCTCGGCGTCTGGTACGGCGGCTTCCACGACGCGCAGTCGCACGCCGTGCTGCCGTACAGCCACTACCTGAGCAAGTTCACCGCCTACCTCCAGCAGCTCGACATGGAGTCCAACGGCAAGTCCGTGGACCGCCAGGGCAACCCGGTCGGTTGGCAGACAGGACCGGTCGTCTGGGGCACCCCGGGCACCAACGGGCAGCACGCGTACTACCAGTTGCTGCACCAGGGCACCAAGCTGATCCCCGCGGACTTCATCGGCTTCGCGCGGCCGGTCGACGAACTCGGGCCGCTGGCTGCCCAGCACGACCTGCTGATGGCCAACTTCTTCGCCCAGACGCAGGCGCTGGCCTTCGGCAAGACCCCGGACGAGGTCCGCGCCGAAGGGGTCGCCGAGGAACTGGTCCCGCACAAGACGTTCCGCGGCAACCACCCGACGACCACCATCCTCGCGAACGAGCTGAGCCCGTCCGTGCTCGGCCAGCTCATCGCCCTCTACGAGCACAAGGTGTTCGTCCAGGGCGCGGTCTGGAACATCGACTCCTTCGACCAGTGGGGCGTCGAGCTGGGCAAGGTCCTCGCCAAGCGGATCGAGCCCGCGCTCGCCGAGGGCAGCGCCGTACCGGGCCTGGACACCTCCACCACGGCCCTGGTCGCCAAGTACCGCGAGCTGCGCGGCCGCTGAGGCACCCGGACGACGGGAAGGGGCCGGAAGGACGTCACGTCCTTCCGGCCCCTTCCCGTCGCTTCGCGGCCTACGACGAGGCCGGAGGATAGAGCTGCGGCGGCAGCTTGGCCGCCGCGGCCCGGTCCAGCAGCCACAGCGTGCGGGCCCGCCCGTGGGCGCCCGAGGCGGGCGCCTGGACCTCGCCCGGGGCCGACAGCGCCAGGGCGACCGCAGAAGCCTTGTCCTCGCCCGCCGCGAGCAGCCACACCTCGCGCGCCGCCCGGATCGCCGGCAGCGTCAGCGAGATCCGGGTCGGCGGCGGCTTCGGCGCGCCGTGCACCCCGATCACCGTCCGCTCCGTCTCCCGCACCCCGGGATGCTCGGGGAAGAGCGACGCCACATGCGTGTCGGGCCCCACCCCCAGCATCAGCACGTCGAAGGCCGGCACCCGGGCCCGGTCCTCGGGCCCCGCCGCCGCGGCCAGCTCCGCCGCGTAGGCGTCGGCCGCCGCGCCGGCGTCCGCGTACGGCCCGTCCGAGGCGGCCATGGCGTGCACCCGCTTCGGATCGACCGGCACCGCGTCCAGCAGCTCCGCGCGCGCCTGGGTGACATTGCGCTCCGCGTCGCCCTCCGGCAGGAAACGCTCGTCGCCCCACCACAGGTCCAGGTGCGCCCAGTCGACCGCGTCCCGCGCCGGGGACGCGGCCAGGGCGGCGAGCAGCGCGTTGCCGTTGCGCCCGCCGGTCAGCACCACCGAGGCGCTGCCGCGCGCGGCCTGGGCGTCGACCACCTTGGTGATCAGCCGGGCCGCCGCGGCCTGCGCCATCAGCTCCTTGTCGCGGTGCACGACCACCTGCGGCGTGCTCACTTCGCGTTCGCCGCCTTCTTGGCCGCCGCGGCCTTCTTCGCGGGCGTCGCCGGCGCCTTGTCCGCGGGCTTGACGGTGCCGTCGGGCTTGACCGTCTCCGCCCCGCCGGGGTTGCTGATCAGGTGCTTGACGCCGAACTGCACCGTGGAACGGTAAATGTCGTCCGGGTCCAGCCTGCGCAGTTCCTCGGCGATCAGCTCCGAGGTCTCCCGCCGCTTGAGCGCCACGTGCCGGTCCGGCTGGCCGGGCATCGCCAGCTCGGCGAGCCGCCCGTCCGCCCGGTCCAGGCAGATGTCGCCGTCCGCGGTGGACAGCCGGGTCGCGGTGATCCCGGGCCCGTCGGAGACCCGGCGCTCCACCGGAACGCCCAGCCGGTCGGCCAGCCACAGCGCGAGCAGCTCGGTGCTCGGGTTGTACGCCTCGCCGTCGACGACCGCCTCGGTGATCTTCGAGTGCTTCTGGTCCAGGGCCGCGGCGAGCATCGAGCGCCACGGCGTGATCCGGGTCCAGGCCAGGTCGGTGTCACCGGGGGAGTAGCTCTCGGCGCGGTGGCCGAGCGCCGCCACCGGGTCCTCGGCCGCCGAGGAGTCGGTGATCCGGCGCTGGGCGAGCCGGCCCAGCGGGTCCTCCGCCGCGTTGGGCGGGGCGTCGTCCGGCCACCAGACCACCACGGGGGCGTCCGGCAGCAGCAGCGGCAGCACCACCGACTCGGCGTGGTTGGCCAGTTCGCCGTGCAGCCGCAGCATCACCGTCTCGCCGGTGCCCGCCTCGGAGCCGACCAGCACCTCCGCGTCGAGCCGGGCCATCGCCCGGTCCCGCGGGGAGCGGCCGGGCCGCTTGACGACGACCAGGATCCGCGACGGGTGCTCCTTGGACGCCTCGGTGGCGGCCTTGAGCGAGTCGTACGCGCTGCCCTCGTCGGTGACGATGACCAGGGTCAGCACCATCCCGACCGCGGGGGTGCCGATCGCCCGCCGGGCCTGGATCAGCCCGGCGTTGATCTTGGATGACGTGGTGTCCGTGAGATCGATCTTCATGGCCGGCGCCAGCTCCTGCCGTCTCGTGCGAGCATCTCGTCCGCCTCGGCCGGTCCCCAGGTCCCGGACGCGTACTGGGCGGGCTTGCCGTGCTTGTCCCAGTACTCCTCGATCGGGTCGAGGATGGTCCAGGAGATCTCGACCTCCTGGTGACGCGGGAAGAGGTTGGCGTCGCCGAGCAGCACATCCAGGATGAGCCGCTCGTACGCCTCGGGGCTGGACTCGGTGAAGGACTCGCCGTACGCGAAGTCCATCGTCACGTCCCTGACCTCGGTCGAGGTGCCGGGCACCTTGGAACCGAACCGCACCGTCACGCCCTCGTCCGGCTGCACCCGGATGACCAGGGCGTTCTGCCCCAGCTCCTCGGTCGCCCCGGACTCGAACGGCAGGTACGGCGCCCGCTTGAAGACCACCGCGATCTCGGTGACCCGGCGGCCCAGCCGCTTGCCGGTGCGCAGGTAGAACGGCACACCCGCCCAGCGCCGGTTGTTGATCTCCAGCTTGACGGCCGCGTAGGTGTCGGTCTTGGACTTGGGGTCGATGCCGTCCTCCTCCAGGTACCCGAGCACCTCCTCGCCGCCCTGCCAGGCGTGCGCGTACTGGCCGCGCACGGTGTTCTTGCCGAGGTCGTCGGGGAGCACGACGGCGCTGAGCACCTTCAGCTTCTCCGCGGTGAGCGCCTTGGGGTGGAAGGAGCCGGGCTCCTCCATCGCGGTCAGCGCCAGCAGTTGCAGCAGGTGGTTCTGGATCACGTCGCGCGCGGCGCCGATGCCGTCGTAGTACCCGGCGCGGCCGCCGATGCCGATGTCCTCGGCCATGGTGATCTGCACGTGGTCGACGTACGACCGGTTCCAGATCGGCTCGTACATCGTGTTCGCGAAGCGCAGCGCCAGGATGTTCTGGACGGTCTCCTTGCCCAGGTAGTGGTCGATCCTGAAGACCTCGTTGGGCGGGAAGACCTCGTGCACGATCTGGTTGAGCTGCTGCGCGCTGGCCAGGTCGTGGCCGAACGGCTTCTCGATGACCGCGCGCCGCCAGGAGTCCCCGGTGCCCTCGGACAGCCCGTGCTTCTTGAGCTGCTGCACCACATTGGGGAAGAACTTCGGCGGCACCGACAGGTAGAAGGCGAAGTTGCCGCCCGTACCGCGCGCCTTGTCCAGCTCCTCGATGGTCGCCTTCAGCGTCTCGAAGGCGGTGTCGTCGTCGAAGTCGCCCTGCACGAAGCGGCAGCCCTCGGCGAGCTGCTGCCACACCTCCTCACGGAAAGGGGTGCGGGCGTGCTCCTTGACCGCGTCGTGGACCTCCTGCGCGAAGTCCTCGTTCTCCCACTGCCTGCGGGCGAAGCCGACCAGGGCGAAGCCCGGCGGCAGCAGGCCGCGGTTGGCCAGGTCGTACACGGCCGGCATCAGCTTCTTGCGGGACAGGTCGCCCGTCACACCGAAGATGACCAGACCTGACGGCCCCGCGATGCGCGGCAGCCGCCGGTCCAGTGGGTCCCGGAGCGGGTTGCCTTCCGGCGATGTCTGCGTCGACAACTCAGACCTCCGAGGGGGCGAGCCGCTCGAGTTCCGCCTTGGTGGAGTCCAGCAGCTCGTTCCAGGCCGCGGCGAACTTCTCCACGCCCTCGTCCTCCAGTTGCTGCACCACGTCGTCGTACGAGATGCCGAGCGCCGCGATGGCGTCCAGCTCCGCCTTGGCCTGCTCGTACGTGCCGTGCACGGTGTCGCCGGTCACCTCGCCGTGGTCGGCGGTGGCGTCGAGGGTGGCCTCCGGCATGGTGTTGACCGTGTTCGGCGCGACCAGCTCGGTGACGTACAGCGTGTCGGGGTAGGCCGGGTCCTTGACGCCGGTCGACGCCCACAGCGGACGCTGCTTGTTGGCCCCGGCCTTCTCCAGCGCCAGCCAGCGCTCGGAGCCGAAGACCTCTTCGTACGCCTGGTAGGCCAGCCGCGCGTTGGCGACGGCCGCCTTGCCCTTGAGCGCCTTGGCCTCGTCGGAGCCCAGCTTCTCCAGCCGCTTGTCGATCTCGGTGTCCACCCGGGACACGAAGAAGGACGCCACCGAGTGGATCTGCGACAGGTCGAGGCCGGCGGCCTTGGCCTTCTCCAGGCCGGAGAGGTAGGCGTCCATCACACCGCGGTAGCGCTCCAGCGAGAAGATCAGCGTCACATTGACGCTGATGCCCTTGCCGATGACCTCGGTGATCGCGGGCAGCCCGGCGGGCGTGGCCGGGATCTTGATCAGCGTGTTCGGCCGGTCCACCAGCCAGGCCAGCTGCTTGGCCTCGGCGACGGTGGCCCTGGTGTTGTTGGCGAGCCGCGGGTCGACCTCGATGGAGACCCGGCCGTCCTGTCCGTCGGTCGCGTCGAAGACCGGGCGCAGGATGTCGGCCGCGTCCCGTACGTCGGCGGTGGTGATCATCCGGATCGCCTCGTCGACGGTGAGTTTGCGGGCCGCGAGGTCCGCGAGCTGCTGGTCGTAGCCGTCGCCCTGCGAGATCGCCTTCTGGAAGATCGACGGGTTGGTGGTGACACCCACCACATGCTGCTGGTCGATGAGTTCGGCCAGGTTCCCGGACGTGATCCGCTTGCGCGAGAGGTCGTCCAGCCAGATCGCGACGCCTTCGTCGGAGAGGCGCTTGAGTGCGTCTGTCATGAGAATTGCATCTCCTACTTGTCGTGTGCCTGCGTCAGCGATCTACGGCGTCGAGAGATTCCCGGGCCGCGGCGGCCACCGCGTCCGCGGTGAACCCGAACTCCTTGAAGAGCACCTTGCCGTCGGCCGAGGCACCGAAGTGCTCCAGGCTGACGATGCGTCCGGCGTCACCCACGAAGCGGTGCCAGGTCAGGCCGATCCCGGCCTCGACCGCGACCCGCGCCTTCACGTCCTTGGGCAGCACGCTGTCGCGGTACGCCTGGTCCTGCTCGTCGAACCACTCCACGCACGGCATGGACACCACACGGGTCGGCACCCCGGCCGCCTGGAGCTGCTCGCGCGCGCCGACCGCGAGCTGCACCTCGGAACCGGTGCCGATGAGGATGACCTGCGCCGGTCCGCCCTCGGCTTCCTGGAGCACGTAACCGCCGCGCGCCGCGTCCTCGTTGCGGTCGTAGGTGGGCACACCCTGCCGGGTGAGCACCAGGCCGTGCGGGGCGCCCTTGCCGTACTCCTTCGTCCAGCGCCCCAGCACCTCGCGCCAGGCGATCGCGGTCTCGTTGGCGTCCGCCGGCCGCACCACATTGAGCCCGGGGATCGCGCGCAGCGACGCCAGGTGCTCCACCGGCTGGTGCGTCGGGCCGTCCTCGCCCAGACCGATCGAGTCGTGCGTCCACACGTACGTCACCGGCACGTGCATCAGCGCGGACAGCCGGACCGCGTTGCGCATGTAGTCGGAGAAGACCAGGAAGGTGCCGCCGTAGACACGGGTGTTGCCGTGCAGCGTGATGCCGTTCATCTCGGCGGCCATCGAGTGCTCGCGGATGCCGAAGTGCACGGTGCGGCCGTACGGGTCGGCGCCCGGCAGCGGGTTGCCGGCCGGCAGGAACGACGAATTCTTGTCGATCGTCGTGTTGTTGGAGCCCGCCAGGTCCGCGCTGCCGCCCCACAGTTCGGGGATGACCGGGCCGAGCGCCTCCAGGATCTTGCCGGACGCGGCGCGGGTGGCCACCGACTTGCCGGTCTCGAACGCCGGGATGTGCTGCTCCCAGCCGGCGGGCAGGTCGGCCGCCTCGACGCGGTCGTAGGTCGCTGCCCGCTCGGGGCTGGCGGTCCGCCAGGCGGCGAAGGACTTGTCCCACGCGGCGCGGGCCTCGCGGCCCCGCTCGCCGACGGCGCGGGTGTGCGCGATGACCTCGTCGGCCACGTCGAAGTGCTTGTCGGGGTCGAAGCCCAGCACTTCCTTGGTGGCGCGGACCTCGTCCTCGCCGAGCGCCGAGCCGTGCGCGGCCTCGGTGTTCTGCTTGTTGGGGGCCGGCCAGGCGATGATCGAGCGCATCGCGATGAACGACGGCCGCTCCGTCTCGGCCTTGGCCGCCGCCAGCGCGGCGTGCAGCGCGTGCACGTCCAGGTCGCCGTTGGGCAGCTGGTCGACGCGCTGGGTGTGCCAGCCGTACGCCTCGTACCGCTTGACGGTGTCCTCGGACACCGCGGTCTCGGTGTCGCCCTCGATGGAGATGTGATTGTCGTCCCAGAGCAGGATCAGATTGCCCAGCTTCTGGTGACCGGCCATCGAGGACGCCTCGGCGGAGATGCCCTCCTGGAGGCAGCCGTCGCCGGCGATGGCGTAGATGGTGTGGTCGAAGGGGGAGGTGCCCGGGGCGGCGTCCGGGTCGAACAGGCCGCGCTCGTACCGCGAGGCCATCGCCATGCCGACGGCGTTGGCGACGCCCTGGCCGAGCGGCCCGGTCGTCGTCTCGACCCCGCGGGTGTGGCCGTACTCCGGGTGGCCCGGGGTCTTGGAGCCCCAGGTGCGGAAGGCTTCGAGGTCGGCCAGCTCCAGACCGTACCCGGCGAGGTAGAGCTGGGTGTAGAGGGTCAGGCTGGAATGCCCCGCGGAGAGCACGAAGCGGTCCCGGCCGACCCAGTCGGCGTCCGCCGGGTCGTGCCGCATGACCTTCTGGAACAGCAGGTACGCGGCCGGGGCCAGGCTCATCGCCGTGCCGGGATGGCCGTTGCCGACCTTCTGCACGGCATCCATGGCCAGGACGCGGGCGGTGTCCACGGCCCGCTGGTCCACATCGGTCCACTCAAGGTCTGTGGTGGTCGGCTGCTTGCTCACCCTGGGTCAGGGCTCCTCTCCACATGCTTGTCCACATGCTGAAAACGCCGGTGACATGGTGCCTGCCCGGCGTTGTCGAGCGTACCGCCGCGTGGGCGCTCACCTTTTCGATCCTGCCCCGGTACGCCGGTCTTCGCCTCCTGAACGCGGTTAACGCCTGGTGAACCGGCCCCGGCAACACACGCCACCCCCCAAAAGCGGACGGAGTATTCCCTGCGTCTAGAGTGGCGTGGTACGCGCAAGTCGGATCGGGTCCCGCGCTGTCGCAGGTGACCGGACTTGCTGGACTTCTCCTCTCTTCTCTTGGGGTGTTCGTGACGGCCGTCGAATCCCGACCCGCTGGGGTCCTCGGGACGGGCTCCTCCGCTCACCGGCCGTTCGGGGCCCGTGTGATGGGCTTTGTGGCGCTGACCAAGCCGCGCATCATCGAACTGCTGCTCATCACGACGGTCCCGGTGATGTTCCTGGCGGCCGGCGGGGTGCCCGACCTGTGGCTGGTGGTCGCCACCGTCGTCGGCGGCTATCTGTCCGCGGGCGGCGCGAACGCGCTCAACATGTACATCGACCGCGACATCGACGCGCTGATGCACCGCACCGAGCAGCGTCCGCTGGTCACCGGTCTGGTGTCGCCGCGCGAGGGACTGGTCTTCGGCATCACGCTCTCGGTGGTCTCGACCGTCTGGTTCTGGACGCTGGTCAATCCGCTGTCGGCGGTGCTGTCGCTGACGGCGATCCTCTATTACGTCTTCGTCTACACGCTGGGTCTCAAACGGCGTACGGCGCAGAACATCGTGTGGGGCGGCGTCGCGGGCTGCCTCCAGGTCTTCATCGGCTGGTCCGCGGTCCGCGACGAACTCGCCTGGGCGCCCTTCGTCCTCTTCCTCGTCCTCTTCTTCTGGACGCCGCCGCACTACTGGCCGCTGTCGATGAAGGTCAAGGACGACTACGAGCGGGTCGGCGTGCCGATGCTCCCGGTGGTCGCGGGCAATCAGGTGGTGGCCCGGCAGATCGTCCTCTACAGCTGGGTGATGGTGCTCACGTCGCTGGCGCTGTGGTGGCCGCTGGGGGAGACCTCCTGGTTCTACCCGCTGGTGGCCGCGGCCCTGGGCGGCTTCTGGCTCAAGGAGGCGCACGGCCTGCACGCCCGTGCCAAGGCCGGCATCACCGGCCCCAAGCTCAAGGAAATGCGCCTCTTCCACTGGTCCATCACCTACGCGACCCTGCTGTTCGTCGCGGTGGCGGTCGACCCCTTCCTGCACTGAACCGCCACCCCCGGGCTTGGTCCCCGGGGGTGCGCCCGGCGGTTACCGGGCAGTAGCATCGGTCGCATGGCTGAGAGCACTCCCGAACAGACCCCGCGCGAGGCGCGGACGATCGCGCGGCTGGCACGCCGGATCGACGCCTTCGGCAGGAAGCACGGCGGCCCGGCCGAGGCGAATGTCGCCTACATCGGCCGGCGCGGCGCCCGTATCGTGCTGGTCGCCCCGGACGGCGCCTGGGGCGACGTCGTGGCCCCGAGCCTTGCCGCCGCGGAAGCCGCCGTCGCCAAGGCCGGGGTGACCGTCCACGAGGACTTCGACGGCGACTTCGCGGCCAAGGTCCGCACCGGCCCGTACGAGTGGGCCCGGATGGCCGGGATCCAGATCGGCGGCCCCGCCAACACCTGACGGCGCCCTCGTCCGTTAGACCGGGAGGACCGGGAGACCGGACACGGCGCAGGACGGCGAAGGGCGGGGCGGATGACCGGCGACCTGGGCGCGGGCGCTGCCCCGCCGCACCTGGTGGACGCGTCCTGCCACGGCGTGCTCGCCGCCGACCTCGGCCTCGGCGCGTTCGAGGCGCAACTGCCGGGCACCGCCGCGCCGCACAGCACCCTGTTCGACAGCGCGACCGGCTTCGCGGTGCGCCGCTGGTGCCCGCCGCTGCTCGGCCTGGAACCGCACTGCTCCCCGGCCCGCTATCTGGCCCGCCGGCGCGAGCTGGGCGCGTACGAGGCGGCCCGGCTGCTGCTGCGCTCCACCGGCATCAGCGCCTATCTCGTCGACACCGGCGAGCCCGGCGACCTCACCGGGCCCAAGGAACTGGGCGCGGCGGGCGACGCGGCGGCATACGAGATCGTCCGCCTCGAACCGCTGGCCCAGCAGGTCGCCGACACCTCCGGCACCGTCGACGGTTTCCTGGCCAATCTCGCCGAGGCCGTGCACGGCGCGGCGCAGGGCGCCGTCGGCTTCTCCTGCGCCGACGCCGGCCCCTTCCCCGAGGGCGCCGACCAGGCGCTCGGCACCGGTCCGCCGGACGCCGGGCAGGTGCGGTACGCCGCCGCCGACTGGCTCGCGCTGCGGCGGGTCGGTGAGCGCCCCGCCGACCCCGTACTCCTGCGCCACCTGCTGTGGAACGCGGTCGCCACCGGACTGCCGCTGACGCTCCGGCACCGCCCCGCCGGTCCCGGGCCGGGCGCCGCCGAGGGGTTCCTGCGGGCCACCACGGGTCTCGGCACCGATGTGGTGCTGCTGCCGGGGCCCGGGCAGGAGAGCGCGGCGGCCGACCTGGCGGCCGTACTCCCGCAGGTGCATGTCGCGCTCGGCGCCGATCCGGCCGCCGCGCTGGCCCGCGCCCCCTTCGCGAAGGTGCTGCACGCCTCGGGCGCCGCCGCGCTGCCCGAGCTGTACGTCACGGGGGTGCGGAGCTTTCGTGCCGCGCTCGGCCGGCTGATCGGGGAGCGGGTCGACGGCGGCGAGTGGTCGGCCGCCGACGGCCGCAGGGTCGCCGCACTGGTCGGCGAGGACAACGCCCGCCGGGTCTTCCGACTGGAGCCGACGAGGGAGACCAGGCCCTAGACCGCTTCCGACAAAGGGGCGGCGGCGCGGCTCAGACGCCGATGCTCACCGCTGAACCGGACTGCGCCGGCCCCGGCACCACGGCGGGCGCGGCGAGCGGCCGTTCGCGCATCGCCAGCATCACCCGCAGCATCGCGATCCACACGATGCACGCGCCGAACATGTGCAGGCCGACGACGGCCTCCGGCAGATCGGTGAAGTACTGCACGTACCCGATCACGCCCTGGGACATCAGCACCAGGAACAGGTCACGGGTGCGGTCGCGCGGCCCGACCGGCGCGTCCACCGCGCGCAGCACGAACCACAGCGCGACGGTCAGCGCGACCACCACCCAGGCGAGGTCGGCGTGCAGCTGCGCCACCGACTTCCAGTCCACCGGGATGCGGTGCACATCGTTGGAGTCGCCCGCGTGCGGCCCGGCGCCGGTGACGACCGTGCCCACCGCGACCAGCAGCCCCGTCGCGAGGGTCAGCAGCCAGCCGAGCTGCTGCACCGGCTTGCCGACCAGCGGGCTCGGCGGGGCGTCGCCCTCGGTGGTCCGCCGCCACATCAGCACGGCGATCGTGATGAGGATGAAGGCGAGCAGGAAGTGCACGCACACCGTGTAGGGGTTGAGACCGGTCAGCACGGTGAAGGCGCCGAGCACCGCATTGGCCACGACCATCCAGAACTGCGCCCAGCCGAGCCGGGTCAGACTGCGACGGTACGGTTTCTGCGACCGCACCGCGATGATGGCCCAGCCGACGGCGGCGCAGAGAACGTACGTCAGCATGCGGTTGGTGAACTCGATCGCTCCGTGTACGCCCATCGCCGAGGTGGGCACCCAGCTGTCGCCCACGCAGCGCGGCGCCGTGGGGCAGCCGAGACCGGAACCGGTCAGCCGCACCGCGCCGCCGGTGACCACGATGACCACCGACATGACCAGGGCGGACAGGGTCGCGCGGCGCACCGTGGCCGGGGACGGCGTCCACCGGTCGGCGATGGCGGCGAGGGGGTTTCGCGCGAGTTCGAGAAGCTTCGGCACGCGCCCATGGTAGGCGGCGCGCTTGTGCACGCTTTCACGAGGGGTGTCCACAGGGTGTCCACGCGCGACGCCCGCTCTTCACGAAAGCACCCGAACCCGGCGTCGCGGCCCTACCATCGGGGGTCACGCACGGGGACCGACGACGGGAGGCGCCGTATGACCGGCGAACACCGTGACACCGTGGGCCGCAGACATCTGCTCTACGGAGGCGCCGCCGCGGCCCTGGCCGGCACCGGCATCGCCGCCTACGCCAGCAGCACCTCGCACTCCTCGGCCGCCGACGTCACCCCGGCCTCGGCGGCCGGCCACCCCGGATACGTGGACGTGGTCGCCGACTTCGGCGCCAAGGGTGACGGCCACACCGACGACAGCGCCGCCTTCGCCGCCGCGTACGCCTACGCCGAGCAGCGCGCCGCGGCCGGCACCGGCCGCACCGTGATCGACGTGCCGCCCGGCGTGTTCCGGATCACCAAACCGCACGCCTTCCTCGACGCGAACAAGCCCACCCGCCAGGTCAACGGGCTGCGCTTCCGCGGCGCGGGCCTGCGGATCAGCGACATCGTCTTCGACCCGCCGAACGCCGAGGACGCGTATCTGTGCCGCAATGTCGACACCTGGCAGAACATCGCCTTCGAGGGCCTGCGCTTCACCTCGGCCACCCCCGGCGCGTCCTTCTTCTACTCGTACTCCACCGGCGGCGCCGCCAACTACCGCTTCTCGGACTGCGAGTGGATGGGGGAGTGGGAGTACGGGCTCGCGCTCGACGGCAGCAACACCAACTCCGAGATGCGCTGGGAGGCGTGCCGGGTCGGCGGCGCCTACCGCAAGGCGTTCCTCTACTCCGGGCTGTCGCTGAACTCCAAGAACCTGGAGCAGCAGGACCAGTTCCTCAACTACTGGTTCACCGACATGAACGTCACCTACGAGTGGGGCAATTTCCTGGAGTTCCCGTACGGCGGCTCGGTGACCTGCCGCGCGGGCAGCTACATCATCACCGGGCGCCGCCCCACCCCGCACCCCGACTACGGCTTCGAGAGCGCCTTCTTCCGCTTCCCGCGCGCCTCGCACTTCGACGGCGCCCAGCGCTTCCACGCCGAGGACATCCGCTTCGAACTGCGCGACCCCTCGGTGGTCGTGATCGACTGCGCCTGGAACCGCGGCACCGTGCACTTCAACGACTGCGACGACACCGCGCACGCCTTCAAGGACTTCTCCGACGACCTGCGCGCCCACCGCTACACGATCGGCGCCAACGGCCCGCTGGTGCGCTACGACTCCTGCCAGCTGGTCGGCGCGCACCAGTTCCGTACGGCCGCCGACGCGGCGCCGCCGGTGTGCGTGCGCTACGACATGTGCCGCTTCGGCTCGCACGCCCCGGCGTCCTTCCTGGCGCTGGACGCGGGGCGGGGGCGGGACTTCGTCCGGTTCACCGACTGCATTCCGGCCGGCGGGGCCTGATCGCGGCTCCGGCCGCTCCCGGGGCTACTCCCAGCGGAAGAAGCGGGCCGCGGCGGCCAGGCCGACGACCGCCCACACGGCGAGGATGCCGAGGTCGCCCCACGGCATCCCGGCGCCGTGCTGGAGCACGTCGCGCAGCCCGTCGGACAGCGCCGAGATCGGCAGCAGCTTCAGTACCGACTGCACACCGTCGGAGAATTTGCTCAGCGGCACGATCACCCCGCCGGCGACCAGCAGCAGGATGAAGACCAGATTCGCCGCGGCCAGCGTCGCCTCGGCCTTCAGCGTGCCCGCCATCAGCAGTCCGAGCCCGGAGAAGGCGGCGGTGCCGAGCAGGAGCAGCAGTACCACGGCGAGCGGATCGCCGTGCGGCGACCAGCCCAGCGCGAAGGCGATCACCACCAGCAGGGCGATCTGGAGCAGCTCGGTGACCAGCACCGAGCAGGTCTTCGCCGTCATCAGCGCCCAGCGCGGCAGCGGCGAGGCGCCCAGCCGCTTGAGCACGCCGTAGCGGCGCTCGAAGCCGGTCGCGATGGCCTGCCCGGTGAAGGCGGTGGACAGCACGGCGAGCGCGAGGATGCCGGGGGCCAGGAAGTCCACCGACTTGCCCGCGCCGGTGTCCACGATGTCGACGGCGCTGAACAGCACCAGCAGCAGCGCCGGGATCACCACGGTGAGCAGCAGCTGCTCGCCGTTGCGCAGCAGCATCCGGGTCTCCAGCAGCGCCTGCGCCCGGATCATCCGCACCGTCGGCGCGGCGCCGGGCGCGGGCGCGAAGACGCCGGTCGCGGCACTCATCTCGGCACTCATGCGCGCAGCTCCTTGCCGGTCAGCTCCAAGAAGACGTCCTCCAGGGTGCGGCGCTCCACCGAGAGGCGGTCGGGGAGCACGCCGTGCTGGGCGCACCAGGAGGTGACGGTGGCCAGCAGTTGCGGGTCGACCTTGCCCTCGATGCGGTAATTGCCGGGCGTCAGCTCGGCGGCGGCGGTGTCGGCGGGCAGCGCGTTGAGCAGCGAGACCAGGTCCAGGCCCGGGCGGCCGGAAAAGCGCAGGGTGTTCTCGGCGCCGCCCCGGCACAGCTCGTCCGGGGTGCCGCGGGCGATGGCCCGGCCGCCGTCGATGATCACCACCTGGTCCGCGAGCTGCTCGGCCTCGTCCATGAAGTGGGTGGTGAGCACGACGGTGACGCCGTCCGCGCGCAGCTCCCGTACGAGGTCCCAGGTCGCGTGCCGGGCCTGCGGGTCCAGGCCCGCGGTGGGCTCGTCGAGGAAGACCAGTTCGGGGCGGCCGACCACGGCCATCGCGAGCGCGAGGCGCTGCTGCTGGCCGCCGGAGAGCCGGCGGTAGGCGGTGCGGCCGCAGGACTCCAGGCCGAGCCGTTCGATCAGCAGGTCCGGGTCGACCGGGTTCGCGTGCAGCGTCGCGGTGTGCCGCAGCATCTCCTCGGCGCGCGCGCCCGGGTAGACGCCGCCGGACTGCAGCATCACGCCGATCCTGGGCCGCAGCCGGGCGCCGTCGGTCACCGGGTCAAGGCCCAGCACCCGTACGGAGCCACCATCCGGCCGCCGGTAGCCCTCGCAGACCTCGACCGTGGTCGTCTTGCCCGCGCCGTTCGGCCCGAGCACGGCGGTCAGCCCGCCGCGGGCCACGGACAGATCGAGGCCGTCCACCGCGGTCCTGGTCCCGTACCGCTTGACCAGACCGGTCACCTCGACCGCGGGCTCGTTTCGCATGCTGCGAGTCTAGGGAGCGCGGCGGACCGCCCGTGCGGCAGGTCCGCGGGGGCCCCGCCCGGAGGCGTCACTTAGGTAACCCTAAGTGACGCAGTACACCACGATCGCCACCCGGGCGGCTTGCTCGGGCCTGAGGAATTACGCAACAATGGTGTTGTGGAATACGGACGTGGTGCTGCCCAGGGGGCGGCGGAGGAGCAGACGACCGGGGAGCGGCGCACCCGCAACCGGGTCGCCCGGTCCATCCTGGACCACGGCCCCTCCACCGCCGCGGACCTCGCCGAGCGGCTCGGTCTCACACAGGCCGCCGTCCGCCGGCACCTCGACGCGCTGCACGCGGACAATGTGGTCGAGCCCCGCGACCAGCGGGTCTACGGCCACCGCGGCCGTGGCAGGCCCGCCAAGGTCTTCGCGCTGACCGACTGCGGCCGGGACGCCTTCGACCAGGCGTACGACCAGCTCGCCGCCGACGCCCTGCACTGGATCGCCAGGTCCGCGGGCGGCGGCGAGAGCGGCCAGGCCGCGGTCTCGGAATTCGCCCGCGCCCGGGTCGCCGACCAGGCCGAGCGGTACCGGCCCATCGTGGAGGCCGCGGCCCCCGGTGACCGGGCCCGCGCCCTGGCCCAGGCCCTGTCCGCGGACGGGTACGCTGCTACGGCGCGCAGCGCCCCCGGCCCTGCCGGGGAGCAGCTCTGCCAGCACCACTGCCCGGTGGCCCACACCGCCGAGCAGTTCCCGCAGCTGTGCGAGGCGGAGGCCGAGGTCTTCTCCCGCCTGCTCGGGACGCATGTCCAGCGGCTGGCCACCATCGCCCACGGCGACGGGGTGTGCACCACGTTCATCCCGCGCGCCGACCACGCGAGCACCACCGCGGCGGCGGATCCGGAAATACCCGGGGACGCCGCGCGGGTTTCACCGCACGACCCATCAGCTTCAGCAATCGCACCAGCATCTGCCAGCACGTCCGGGAGGAACCCCGCATGACTGCTCCCACGGAGACCACTCACCCGGAGCTCGAAGGACTCGGCACGTACGAGTACGGCTGGGCCGACTCGGACGTGGCGGGCGCCGCGGCCAAGCGCGGCCTGTCCGAGGCCGTCGTCCGCGACATCTCGCAGAAGAAGTCCGAGCCCGAGTGGATGCTGAAGATGCGGCTGAAGGGCCTCAAGCTCTTCGGCAAGAAGCCCATGCCGACCTGGGGCTCCGACCTCACCGGCATCGACTTCGACAACATCAAGTACTTCGTGCGGTCCACGGAGAAGCAGGCGGAGTCCTGGGAGGACCTGCCCGAGGACATCAAGAACACCTACGACAAGCTGGGCATCCCCGAGGCGGAGAAGCAGCGCCTGGTCGCCGGTGTCGCCGCGCAGTACGAGTCGGAGGTCGTCTACCACCAGATCCGTGAGGACCTGGAGGAGCAGGGCGTCATCTTCCTCGACACCGACACCGCCCTCAAGGAGCACCCCGAGCTGTTCCAGGAGTACTTCGGCACCGTCATCCCGGCCGGCGACAACAAGTTCGCCTCGCTGAACACCGCGGTGTGGTCCGGCGGCTCCTTCATCTACGTGCCGAAGGGCGTGCACGTGGAGATCCCGCTCCAGGCCTACTTCCGGATCAACACCGAGAACATGGGCCAGTTCGAGCGGACGCTGATCATCGTCGACGAGGACGCGTACGTCCACTACGTCGAGGGCTGCACCGCGCCGATCTACAAGTCGGACTCGCTGCACTCCGCGGTCGTCGAGATCATCGTCAAGAAGGGCGCCCGCTGCCGTTACACGACCATCCAGAACTGGTCGAACAACGTGTACAACCTGGTCACCAAGCGCGCGGTCGCCTACGAGGGCGCCACGATGGAGTGGGTCGACGGCAACATCGGCTCCAAGGTGACCATGAAGTACCCGGCCGTCTACCTGATGGGCGAGCACGCCAAGGGCGAGACGCTGTCCATCGCCTTCGCGGGCGAGGGCCAGCACCAGGACGCCGGCGCGAAGATGGTGCACATGGCGCCGAACACGTCGTCCAACATCGTCTCCAAGTCGGTGGCCCGCGGCGGCGGCCGTACGTCCTACCGCGGTCTGATCGAGATCGGCGAGGGCGCGGCGGGCGCGAAGTCCAACGTGCTGTGCGACGCGCTGCTCATCGACACCGTCTCGCGCTCGGACACCTACCCGTACGTGGACGTCCGCGAGGACGACGTGTCCATGGGCCACGAGGCAACCGTCTCCAAGGTCTCCGACGACCAGCTCTTCTACCTGATGAGCCGCGGCATGACCGAGTTCGAGGCCATGGCGATGATCGTGCGCGGCTTCGTCGAGCCGATCGCCAAGGAGCTCCCGATGGAGTACGCCCTGGAGCTGAACCGGCTGATCGAGCTGCAGATGGAAGGCGCGGTCGGCTGACCGCCGCACCCTCGGTCCACCGAAGCGGTCCACCGAAGCGGTCCGCTCAAGCGGCCCACCCAAGCGGTCCGCTCAAGACGTTCGTTCCGAAAGAGAGCAGTACGACACACCATGGCTGACAACACTCCTGCGGGCAGCACCACGGACGGTGCCATCACGGTGGGCCATCCCACCGACGCCCGGGTCAGCGCGGCCCCGTCCTACGACGTGGCCGACTTCCCGGTGCCGCACGGCCGCGAGGAGGAGTGGCGTTTCACTCCGCTGGAGCGGCTGCGCGGCCTGCACGACGGCACCGCCGAGGCCACCGGCGGCCTGCGGGTCGAGGTGACCGCGCCCGAGGGCGTCACCGTGGAGACCGTGGACCGCACCGACGCCCGCGTCGGCAAGGCGGGCAAGCCCGCCGACCGGGTCGCCGCGCAGGCGTTCAGCGCCTTCGAGAAGGCCTCGGTGATCTCGGTCCCCAAGGAGACCGTGCTCACCGAGCCCGTACGGATCTCCGTGCACGGCGACGGCGGCACCGCCTACGGCCACCAGGTGATCGAGCTGGGCGCCTTCGCCGAGGCCGTGGTCGTCATCGACCACACCGGCGACGGCACCCTCGCCGCCAATGTGGAGTTCCTGGTCGGCGACAGTGCCAAGCTCACCGTCGTCTCCGTGCAGGACTGGGCCGACACCGCGGTGCACGTCGCTCAGCACACCGCGCTGGTCGGCCGGGACGCCACCTTCAAGTCGGTGGTCGTCACCTTCGGCGGCGACCTCGTCCGGCTGCACCCGCGGGTGATCTACGGCGCGCCCGGCGGCGAGGCCGAGCTGTACGGCCTGTACTTCACCGACGAGGGCCAGCACCAGGAGCACCGGCTCTTCATCGACCACGACACCCCGCACTGCCGGAGCAACGTCACGTACAAGGGCGCGCTCCAGGGCCAGGACGCGCACGCGGTGTGGATCGGCGACGTGCTGATCCGCGCCGCTGCCGAGGGCACCGACACCTACGAGCTCAACCGCAACCTGGTGCTTACCGACGGCGCCCGCGTCGACTCGGTGCCCAACCTGGAGATCGAGACCGGCGAGATCGTGGGCGCCGGACACGCCTCCGCGACCGGCCGCTTCGACGACGAGCAGCTGTTCTACCTCCAGTCCCGCGGCATCCGCGCCGATGAGGCCCGCCGCCTGGTGGTGCGCGGCTTCTTCGGCGAGCTGGTCCAGCAGATCGGCCTCGCCGATCTGGAGGAGCGGCTGATGGCGACGATCGACGCCGAACTGGAGGCGTCGGTCTGATGTCCTTCGTCCGTGCCTGCGCCACCAGCGACCTGGAGGAGGACACTCCGCACCGGGTCGAGCTGGACGGCGTCCCGGTGTCGGTGGTCCGCACTGCGGGCGAGGTGTTCGCGATCAACGACATCTGCTCGCACGCCAACGTCTCGCTCTCCGAGGGCGAGGTCGAGGACTGCCAGATCGAGTGCTGGCTGCACGGCTCCAGCTTCGACCTGCGCACCGGCAAGCCGTCCGGGCTGCCGGCCACGCGGCCGGTCCCCGTTTACCCCGTAAAGATCGTTGGGGACGACGTGCTCGTCTCCGTCACCCAGGAGTCCTGAGGCACCCATGGCAACGCTTGAAATCACCGACCTGCACGTCACCGTCGACGCCGAGAACGGTCCGCGCGAGATCCTGCGCGGAGTCGACCTGACCGTGAAGCAGGGCGAGACCCACGCCATCATGGGCCCCAACGGCTCCGGCAAGTCCACCCTCGCGTACTCGCTGGCCGGCCACCCCAAGTACACGATCACCGGCGGCACCGTCACCCTCGACGGCGAGGACGTGCTCGCGATGACCGTCGACGAGCGGGCCCGCGCCGGCCTCTTCCTCGCCATGCAGTACCCGGTCGAGGTCCCCGGCGTCTCCGTCTCCAACTTCCTGCGCACCTCCGCGACCGCGATCCGCGGCGAGGCGCCCAAGCTGCGCACCTGGGTCAAGGAGGTCCGGGAGACGATGGAGCGGCTCCAGATGGACCCCTCCTTCGCCGAGCGCAACGTCAACGAGGGCTTCTCCGGCGGTGAGAAGAAGCGGCACGAGATCCTCCAGCTCGAACTGCTCAAGCCCAAGGTCGCCATCCTCGACGAGACCGACTCCGGCCTCGACGTGGACGCGCTGCGGATCGTCTCCGAGGGCGTCAACCGGGTCCGCGAGAGCGGCGAGGTCGGCACCCTGCTGATCACGCACTACACGCGCATCCTGCGCTACATCAAGCCCGACTTCGTGCATGTCTTCGCGCAGGGCCGGATCGCCGAGTCCGGCGGCGCCGAGCTGGCGGACAAGCTGGAGGAAGAGGGCTACGAGTCCTACGTGAAGGGTGGCGCTGCGGCGTGACATCGACCTCGTCCGCGGGCCGCGTGCCTGCCGGACTCCTCGACACCGAGGCGATCCGCAAGGACTTCCCCGTGCTGGACCGTCTGGTCCACGACGGGAAGAAGCTCGTCTACCTGGACAACGCGGCGACCTCGCAGAAGCCGCGCCAGGTACTCGACACGCTGAACGAGTACTACGAGCGGCACAACGCCAACGTCCACCGCGGTGTGCACGTGCTCGCCGAGGAGGCCACGGCGCTGTACGAGGGCGCGCGCGACAAGGTGGCCGCCTTCATCAACGCGCCCAGCCGCGACGAGGTGATCTTCACCAAGAACGCGTCGGAGTCGCTGAATCTCGTCGCCAACATGCTCGGCTGGGCGGACGAGCCGTACCGGGTCGACAGCGACACCGAGATCGTCATCACGGAAATGGAGCACCACTCCAACATCGTGCCGTGGCAGCTGCTCTCGCAGCGCACCGGCGCGAAGCTGAAGTGGTTCGGCCTGACCGACGACGGCCGGCTCGACCTGTCGGACATCGAGCAGATCATCACCGAGAAGACGAAGATCGTCTCCTTCGTGCTGGTCTCCAACATCCTGGGCACCGTCAACCCGGTCGAGGCGATCGTGCGCCGCGCCCAGGACGTCGGCGCGCTGGTGCTGATCGACGCCTCGCAGGCCGCGCCGCACATGGTGCTCGACGTGCAGGCGCTCGGCGCGGACTTCGTGGCCTTCACCGGCCACAAGATGCTCGGCCCGACCGGCATCGGTGTGCTGTGGGGCCGCCAGGAGCTGCTGGAGGACCTGCCGCCCTTCCTCGGCGGCGGCGAGATGATCGAGACCGTCTCGATGCACTCCTCCACGTACGCGCCCGCGCCGCACAAGTTCGAGGCCGGTACGCCGCCGATCGCCCAGGCCGTCGGCCTCGGCGCGGCGGTGGACTACCTGAGCGCGATCGGCATGGACAGGATCGCCGCGCACGAGCACGCGCTCACCGAGTACGCGGTGGGCCGGCTGCTGGAGGTGCCCTCGCTGCGGATCATCGGCCCCACCACGGCCGAGGACCGCGGCGCCGCGATCTCCTTCACGCTCGGCGACATCCACCCGCACGACGTCGGCCAGGTGCTCGACGAACAGGGCATCGCCGTACGCGTCGGCCACCACTGCGCGCGCCCGGTCTGCCTGCGGTACGGAATTCCTGCGACCACGCGGGCGTCGTTCTATCTGTACTCCACCCCGGCCGAGGTCGACGCCCTGGTCGAGGGACTGGAACAGGTACGGAACTTCTTCGGCTGATGGCGGTGCGGTTGTGAAGCTGGACTCGATGTACCAGGAAGTGATCCTGGACCACTACAAGCACCCGCACGGGCGCGGCCTTCGGGACGGCCAGGCGGAGGTGCACCACGTCAATCCGACCTGCGGTGACGAGATCACCCTGCGGGTGCGGATGGACGGCAGTGTCATCGGCGACGTCAGCTACGAGGGCCAGGGCTGCTCGATCAGCCAGGCCAGCGCCTCGGTGCTGAACGACCTGCTGGTCGGCAAGGACCTCGCCGAGGCGCAGAAGATCCAGGAGACCTTCCTGGAGCTGATGCAGTCCAAGGGCCGGATCGAGCCGGACGACGCGATGGAGGAGGTGCTGGAGGACGCGGTCGCGTTCGCCGGTGTCTCGAAGTACCCGGCGCGCGTCAAGTGCGCCCTGCTGAGCTGGATGGCGTGGAAGGACGCGACGGCGCAGGCGCTGTCGGAGCCTTCCGGGTCCGCCGACGCTTCCGGAGGGAAGACCGCATGAGCCCCGTACCCAACGGCCTGAGCACCACGCCGGCCTCCGAGGAGGAGATCCGCGAGGCCCTCTACGACGTCGTCGACCCCGAGTTGGGCATCGACGTCGTCAACCTCGGCCTCATCTACGGCATCCACGTGGACGACACCAATGTCGCCACCCTCGACATGACCCTCACCTCGGCCGCCTGCCCCCTCACCGACGTCATCGAGGAACAGGCCCAGTCCGCCACCGAGGGCATCGTCAAGGACCTCAAGATCAACTGGGTCTGGATGCCCCCGTGGGGCCCGGACAAAATCACCGACGACGGCCGCGAACAGCTCCGCGCGCTGGGCTTCAACGTCTGAGGCACGACGTCCGAGGCCGAACGCCTGAGCAACGCCCCGCCCCGACCCCGGCGCACGGAACCCCGTGCACCGGGGTCGCGTCGTGAGAGCCGTTGACGGCCTCCCGGGGATGTTGCGAGAATTTTCGCAACATCATCAGGGAGGGTGGGGTCGATGGCGGGCGGTGGGGATGCGCGGGGGGAATTGCAGGCGTATGTGCGGGAGTTGGTGGAGCCGCTGGTGGGGTGTGCCAGTCCTGGTGGGGCGCGGATACGGCCCGGGGTGAGTGTCGCGCACTATCCGGACACGGCCGCGGATCTGGAGGGGTATGCGCGGCCGCTGTGGGGGCTGGCGCCGCTCGCGGCGGGTGGGGGTGACTTCGGGCACTGGGACCTGTGGGCCCGAGGGCTGGCCGCGGGGACCGATCCGGGGCATCCCGAGTACTGGGGCACGGCCGACGGGATCGATCAGCGGACCGTCGAGACCGCCGCCATCGGCTTCGCCCTCGCCCTCGCGCCCGACAGGCTCTGGGACCCGCTGACCGGCAAGGAGCGCGACCGGGTCGGCGCATGGCTGGCGAGCTATCTGCACGTCCGGACGCCGGAGAACAACTGGAACTTCTTCCCGGTGATGGTCAGCCTCGGCCTGGACCGGGTCGGGTACGGCCACGACCGGGACGCCCGGCACGCCCGCCTGGACCGGCTGGAGGGCTATGCCCTCAACGGCGGCTGGTACGCCGACGGCGACACCGCGCAGCGCGACTACTACATCCCCTGGGCCATGCACTTCTACGGCCTGATCTACGCGGCCCTCGCGGGGGACGGCGACCCCGCGCGCGCCGCCCGCTTCCGGCAGCGCGCCGCCGACTTCGCGCCCGGCTTCCGGCACTGGTTCGCCGCCGACGGCGCGGCCGTCCCCTTCGGCCGCAGCCTCACCTACCGTTTCGCGCAGGGCTCCTTCTGGGGCGCGCTGCCGTACGCGGGCGTGGACGCCGTACCGTACGGCGAGGCCAAGGGGCTGCTGCTGCGGCACCTGCGGTGGTGGCGGGAGCGCTCGGCGCTGACCTCGCCCGGCGGGCTGCTGTCCATCGGCTACGGCTATCCGCAGCCCGCGCTCGCCGAGCAGTACAACAGCCCCGGCTCGCCGTACTGGGCGGCGAAGGCTTTCCTGCCGCTCGCGCTGCCCGCCGACCACGCCTTCTGGACGGTGCCGGAGGAGCCCGCCGCCGACCTGCCGGACGCGCTCGCCCAGCCCGACGCGGGCGCGGTGCTGCTGCGGTCGGGCGGCGACGCGACGCTGCTCAGCGGCCGACAGTACAACCACTGGGCGCGCGGCGGCTCCGCCAAATACGCCAAATTCGCCTACTCCACCCGCTTCGGCTTCAGTGTGCCGGTGGACGGCCTCGGGCCGGAGCCCGCGGCGTACGACTCGGTGCTCGCGGTCAGCGACGACGCGGGCGACGCGCCGCGCCATTTCCGGATCCGTGAGGACCAGGACGACCCGGCGGTCGAGGACGGCAACACCGTACGCAGCACTTGGCGGCCCTGGCCTGACGTGGAGATCACCACCTGGCTGACCGCCGCCGCGCCCTGGCACCTGCGGACCCATCGCATCCGCACCGGCCGGGCGCTGCACACCGCGGAGGGCGGCTTCGCCGTCGACCGCGACGCCGGACTGACGCTCCGTCAGGAGGTGGACGGCGGCGCGGTCGTCGTCAACGAGGCGGGGGAGCTGAGCGGGCTGCGCGATCTGGACGGCGCCCGCGAGGGGCGCGTCGTCGAGCCGCTGTCCGGCACCAATGTGCTGGCCCGGCGCACCGCGCTGCCCACGCTGGTGACGCAACTGGAGCCGGGGGAGCACTGGTTGCGCTGCGCGGTGCTCGGCGCGGGTCCGGGACAGGCCGCCGCGTGGGACGGCGAGGCTCCCGAACGCCGTTACTGAACCGGGGTGTTCAGGCCCCGGCGGCCTCGCGTACCGCCGCCAGGGCCGCGTCCACTTGCCCCTTTAGGGGCGCGGGGAACTGCGCGGCCCGCCCCCGCCGGCCCGGTGGTCGCAGAACAAACAGCGTCTGCCCCGCTGGGGGCGGTTTTTTGCCTGCGGCCCGGCGTGGGCTGAGCGCGCAGTTCCTCCCCCAGCTACCGCTGGGAGGTGCCCCCAGCGCCCCTAAAAACATGACTCCCGCACTTCGCAGGAGACATCAGGCACCCACCCCCGGAGGGGCACCGCGCTCCGGAGGAGAAGCGTCTCGGAGGGCGGGCCGATTGCGTGCGGCGGGGCGGAAAGGGTTAGCGTCGGGGCTATGAATGAGTCACGTGCCACCGGCGCCACCGGCGTCGGCCTCGCCACCGTCGCCGCCGACGGCACCGTCCTGGACACCTGGTACCCCGCACCCGAGCTGACCGCCGAGCCGGGCCCCGCGGGCACCGAGCGGCTGTCCGCCGAGCGCGCGGCGGAACTGCTGGGCGCGGCGGCGCCCAAGGCGCTGGGCGCGGACCCGCGCCGCGGCGTGGAGGTGGTCGCGGTCAGGACCGTCATCGCGTCGACCGACGACAAGCCGCTCGACGCGCACGACGCGTATCTGCGGCTGCACCTGCTGAGCCACCGCCTGGTCCGGCCCAACGAGCCGAATCTGGAAGGGCTGTTCGGTCTGCTGGCGAACGTCGCGTGGACGTCGATCGGCCCGGTGCCGGTGGCCGGCATCGAGGCCGTGCGGCTCGCGGCCCGCGCCGAGGGCCTGCACCTGTCGGTGTACGGCGTGGACAAATTCCCGCGGATGACCGATTACGTCGCCCCGTCCGGCGTACGCATCGCCGACGCCGACCGGGTCCGCCTCGGCGCGCACCTGGCGTCCGGCACCACCGTGATGCACGAGGGCTTCTGCAACTTCAACGCGGGCACGCTCGGCACCTCGATGGTCGAGGGCCGCATCTCGCAGGGCGTCGTCGTCGGTGACGGCTCCGACATCGGCGGCGGCGCGTCCATCATGGGCACCCTGTCCGGCGGCGGCACCCAGCGCGTGTCGCTGGGCGAGCGCTGCCTGCTCGGCGCCGAGTCGGGCCTGGGCATCGCGCTCGGCGACGACTGCGTCGTGGAGGCCGGCCTGTACGTCACCGCGGGCACCCGCGTCACGCTCCCGGACGGCACGATCGTCAAGGCCCTGGAACTCTCCGGCGCCAACAATCTCCTCTTCCGCCGCAATTCGACCACCGGCAAGGTCGAGGTGCTCCAGCGCACCGGCTCCTGGGGCGGCCTCAACGCGGCCCTGCACAGCCATAACTGACACACCGTCAGCATGCGCGGGCGTCACGCCGTACGGGCCGCCGCCGCCAGTACCGCCTGCTCCTCCTCGGGGGACCAGCCGGCCTGGAGCGGCGGTTCGCCGCGTTGCCGGTCCCAGGCCAGGACGTCGGCGGCGGTCACCGCCAGTGGGGTGGCGGGCATCCCGGCCGCCCTGGCCCGCGCGGCGCTGCGCTGCTGCGAGGCCAGGTCGTGGCGGATCAGCGGGAACATCGGCGGTACGGCTCCGGCCTCCGGCGTGACCCGTACGATCTCCACCTCCGTACCCGCGGCCCGCGCGCACGTCTCGATCAACTCGCCGAGGGTGACGGCCGGTTCGGGGCCGACCGCGTGGAAGGCGCCGGGCCTGCCGTCCTCCAACAGCCGCACCACCAGCCGGGCCAGGTCGCGCGCGTCGACGACCTGCACCGGCTGCGCGGGGTCGCCGGGCAGCGCCACCCGGCCGCCGCGGGCCGCCGCGCGCACCCAGTAGGTGAACATGTCGGACGGGTCGTAAGGGCCCGCCACCTTGCCGGGCCGGACGATCGTGGCGCGCTCGCCGTAGCGCGCGGTGACGTCGTCCTCGCAGGCGACCTTGCACGGCCCGTACGTGGACTCGTCCAGCTCCTCGGTGTCGCGCACCGGCGCCCTGCGCGGGGTGTCCTCGTCGGTGCCGGGACCGGAGCACGGCCGCTGGTAGACGGCGTGGCTGGAGATGAACAGATAGCGGCCGACCCGGTCGCCGAGCGCGTCCATCGCCTGCCCGACGTGCCGCGGCACATAGCCGCTGACGTCCACCACGGCGTCCCAGCGCGCGTCGCCCGCGAGCGCCGCGTAATCGCCGGTGTCCCGGTCGCCGGTCAGCCGGGCGACGCCGGGGAAGAGGCCGGTGCCGGTCCTGCCCCGGCTGAAGATCGTCACGTCGTGGCCGCGGCCGAGGGCGTCCGCGACGATGGCGCGGCCGATGAAGGAGGTGCCGCCGAGTACGAGGATGCGCATGAGGACCGACCCTACCGAGGGCCGCCGGGGCCGTCAGGCGGGTTTCGGGCCGGACGCGGAGCACCTCGGGCCGGAAGTTGAGCACCTCAGTGGGAGACGGAGCACCTCGGGCCGGACAAGCTTCAGCTGTAGATCCGCTCCGCGTACGCGGGCCCGTAGTACTCCTCCAGCGCTTCGAGCGAATCCTCGCGCCGCTCCAGGGCCTTGGAGATCCGGGCCCGGGAGGCCATCGCCTCGGGGTGCCAGGTGTCCGGCTTCCACAGGTCGCTGCGCAGGAACGCCTTGGAGCAGTGGAAGAAGACCTCATCGATGTCCACCAGCACCGCGAACTGCGGGCGGTTGCCCCGTACCACCATGCGGTCGAAGAAGTCGGCCTCGCGCAGCAGGCGCGCCCGGCCGTTGATCCGGAGGGTGTCACCGCGGCCGGGGATGAAGAAGATCAGGCCGATGTGCGGGTTGGACAGGATGTTGTGGAAGCCGTCCGCACGGCGGTTGCCGGTCCGTTCGGGGATCGCGATGGTGCGGTCGTCCAGGACGAGAGTGAAGCCGGCCGGGTCGCCCTTGGGGGAGACGTCGCAGCTGCCGTCGGCCGCCGAGGTGGCCACCAGGCAGAAGGGCGCCGCCGCCAGCCACTCCCGGTCAAGGTCGTGCAGCCTCGTCCGCACTTTGTCGCGGACGATCGGGGTGGGTTCCCCGAGCAGCTCGCGCAGTTCGGCCTCGTCGGTGATCTCCCGCATGCGCCGTACACCCCCACCGGTTGCGTCCCTGTCAGGTCCCTGAAGGGTCCCTTTCGGGAACTCGTACTCTACCGGCCGCCTTCTCGGCGCCACCGATGAGTTCCGGCGCGGGCCCCGGTCTACCTCTTCGACAGACAGCGCATCGCGCGCACGGAACCGACCCGAGGAGTCCACGGTGACCCACACCGCCGCCACCACCGCAGTCTCGCCCGCCCCCTCCACCGGCACCGCCGCCTCTGCCGCGCCCCGCACCGGGAGCGGCCGGGCGCGCGCCTCGCTCATGGGCCTGCAGATCGTGCTGGCCCTCTTCTACACCTTCGCCAGCGCGGCGCCCAAGCTGCTCGGCCTCGACGCCGCCGCCGACTCATTCGACCGCATCGGCTTCGGCGACTGGTTCATGTACGTCACCGGCGCGCTGGAGTTCGCCGGCGCCGTCGCCCTGGTGATCCCGGTGCTCTACCAGGTCGCGGCGGTCGCCATGATCGGCCTGATGATCGGCGCCACGGTCACCCAGATCACCGTCTTCGACGGTCAGAACGTGGCCACGCCGATCATCCTGATACTGCCGCTGGCCGTGATCGCCTGGGCCCGCAGGGACAGTACGACGGCGCTGCTCGCGCTGCTGCGGCGGGCGGTGGACCGGACCTGAACCCGCCGTGCACCGGCGGGAGTTCTACCCGCGACGGCCGCCTCGTAGCGACGACACCACGAGGCGGCCGTAGCGGGTGGTGAGCGCGGCGGTCGTGGCGGCGAAGGAGGCGGCCAGGGCCGCCGTCAGGTGCCAGGGGTCGGAGTCGCCCAGCACCTGGAGGACCGACAGCGCGGTGCCGAGCGGCAGCCCGAGGACGGTGAGGACGCCGAGGGCGCCGGCGATCTGCTGGCTCTCCTGGGTCTGCACCAGCCGGGCGTGGTCGGCGGCCTCCGCGAGGATCTGCGCGAAGCGCTCGGGCAGCCGGTGCCGCTGCTGGAAGTCCAGCAGGATGTTGTTCGCGGGGCCGTGCGCGGTCAGGTGCTGGCGCCAGTAGGTGCTGCGGAAGACCGCGATCCGCTGCTCCAGGTCGGCGACGCGGCGGGCCAGGCCCGGCCCCTCGAAGACCTCGGACAGGTCGTCGGTCAGTTCGTCGATCCGGTCGCGCTGGGCGTTGCCCAGCAGCAGCGCGTCCAGGTACGCGGCGCGGGCGTTGACCGCCGCGATGTCGTAGAAGTCGCCGCTGCCCGGGCCGGGATCGGGGCGGTGGCCGAGGAAGGCGGCGCCCTGGCGGAGCACGAGCACGCTCCAGTCGGTGGAGATCCGGTTCGCCCCGATCCGGCGCGCCGCGAAGTCCTCCGGCGGCAGCGGGAGATCGGCCGGCGTCGACCGTGACGCCAGCGACCGCAGCAACCAGTCGGCGGAGTCCGGCAGTTCACCGGTCTCGGGGTCGCGCAGCGCCGCCGTCAGGCCGGGCCCCGGGGTGAGGAAGGCCACCGTGTACGGGCGGGACAGCGCGAACGGTGAGGCGGCCGGGGCGGGTTCCGCCACCCCGGCCAGCAGCGCGGCGGGCGCGAACACCCCGCTCAGCGGATCGGGCGGCGCGTCCTGGCGATGGCTGATCGCCCGCAGCAGCGGCAGCATCGGTTCGCCCACCACACTGAAGTGCGCGATGGCCAGGGCCTGTTCCGGCGACCGCGCGGTCGGAGTCCGCAGCAGCTCCAGGCCGTCAAGACGCAGCCCGCCCTCGGTCTGGGACGCCGTACGGTGCCAGCGCCGCTCGTACAGTGCCCGCGCCGCCGCCGGTGTGAACAGCCGCCGGCGCGACTCGGCGTCCGCCACCCGCCCCGCCGTCGCGAACGGCAACGGCCCCCGCGCCCACCCCGGATCGGCCACCAGCCGGGCCGGCAGCAGCACCGCGAACGTCTGCCGCACCCCGGCCGCCCCGAGCAACTCCTCCGACAGCCGCTCCGTCGCCCGCCGCCACCCGGGCGTACCGCCCGCTGCCCCCGTCGATCGGCTCATGCGCCCATCCTGTCCGCCCGGCCGGGGGAGGAGAACCGAATCACGGCGCGGCTCCTGGCTGCGTTGATGGCGGGTGATCGAAATCCGTTCCATCCTGCCCGGTGCCTCTGACAGCGTGGGTCAATGACCGACCGCTTGGTATGTTGACTGTCGTCGCGGCCCCCTCCCGCGGGTGCGGGCCGCCGGTAGCGTACGCGAGCCGACGAAGGAGTCCGGGGCATGGACGAACCGGTGTGCACCACCCGGCAGGGCGACGTCCGGGGTGAGGCGGGCCCCGGCGGGTCCGCCGTGTTCCGCGGAATCCCGTACGCGGCACCGCCGTTCGGGGCACTGCGCTTCATGGCGCCGCAGCCGCCCGCCCGTTGGGACGGGGTGCGGGAGGCCACCGCCTTCGGCGCGACCGCCCCGAAGGGCCCGTACGCGCCGCCCTTCGACGTCCTGCTGCCCGACCCCGACATCGCGGGCGAGGACTGCCTCAACCTCAATGTGTGGACGCCGGACACCGACGGCGCCGCGCCCGTGATGGTGTGGCTGCACGGCGGCGCCTTCATGAACGGCTCAGGATCGCTGCCGCTCTACGACGGCGCCGCCTTCGCCCGCGACGGCGTCGTCTGCGTGACCGCCAACTACCGCCTGGGCGCCGACGGTTACCTGACCCTGCCGGGCGCGCCCGACAACCGCGGTGTGTTGGACCAGATCGCCGCCCTGGAATGGGTCCGCGACAACATCGCGGCCTTCGGCGGCGACCCCGCCTGGGTGACCGTCTTCGGCGAGTCCGCGGGCGCGATGAGCATCGGCGTCCTGCTCACCGCCCCGGGCGCCCGCGGCCTGTTCCACCGCGCGATCCTGCAGAGCGGCGCCGCCCACCACAGCATCGGCCCGGAGACCGCGCGCATGGTCGCCGCCCGCTTCGCGGCGAACCTCGGCGTCGAACCGACCATGGCGGGCATCGGCTCGGTGCCGCTCGACCGACTGCTGCCCGCGCAGACCGCGCTGCGCGCCCAGGTCACCGCCGACCCCGACCCCCGGATCTGGGGCGAGGCCGCGCTGAACGCCATGCCCTTCGAACCGGTCGCGGGCACCGCGAGCACCGCCGCGGTCGGCGCCACCATGCCCGGCGCCGACTGCGGCGTCCAACTGCTGATCGGCACCACCACCGAGGAGTACCGGCTCTTCACCGTCCCCAGCGGTGTCATCGACTTCATCGACGACACCCGGCTGCGGGCCGGCGCCGCCCGCCACGGCCTCGACCCCGCCACCGCCCTGCCGGTCTACGCGGCGGCCCGGCCCGGCGCCACGCCCGGCGACCTGTACTCCGCCGCCCTCACCGACTGGTTCTTCCGGATCCCCGCGATCCGCCTCGCCGAGGCCGTCCCCGGCTCCCACCTGTACGAATTCGGCCGCCGCTCCACCGCCTACGAAGGCCGCCTCGGCGCCTGCCACGCCTCCGAGATCGCCTTCGCCTTCGACAATCTCGCGGCCCCCGGCGAATCCGGCCTGCTCGGCGCGGCCCCGCCGCAGCCGCTCGCCGACGCCATGCACGCCGCCTGGGTGGCCTTCGCGACCACCGGCGACCCGGGCTGGCCCGCGTACGACACCGCCGACCGTACGACGATGGTGTTCGGCACCGCGGACGAGCCCGTACGCGTCGGGCCGGTGCGCGATCCGCGCGCCGAGGAACGCGCGCTGTGGGACGGGGTGCGCTGACACCGGGTGCGTACGGCGACGGCGGCCGTGGCCGGAACCCCGCGTGACGGCCGGGTGAACGACCGGGACGGCGACCCTCCCGCGGCCCGGAGGAGGACGGGCGGGGTCCCGCAGGGCCTACGCTGAGTACGCGCGCCCGGCGCGCGTGCCGGTCCGTCCCGCCCCCATGCCGTACGCCCATGCCGTACGGCCGTTCCGCCGCCGTATAGGAGCACACCCCATGTCCGAAGGTCCCCTCGTCCTGCCGCCCGTACGGCTGCTCCCCGCGGCCGACCTCGCGCGGCTGGCGCTGGCCGTGCCGCTGCTGGACCGAGCGCTGCGGCTGACGAAGTGGGCCACGCCCGAGCGGCCGGTCGACGCGATGGGCGAACTGCTCGACGACGACCTCGTACGGGCCGCCGACGAACTCGGCCTGTCCACCGACGAGGGCGAGGAAGGACTCGCCGAGACCGCCCAGGCGTGGGGCGTCGCCGTCGACACCGGGCTGCTCGCCGTCGAGATCGACGAGGAGGCCGAGGAGTCCACGCCGGTCGGCGAACTCGCCGGACGCGCCGTGCCGGGCGAGGCGTACGAGCGGATCACCGGCGGCGACCCGCAGGACGTCCTCGACATCTGGCTGGCGGCCGCCGAGACGGCGCTCGCCGAGGCCGCCGCGCCCGACTTCGAGAGCCTGCGCGAGGTCATGGAGGACGGCGACCAGGTCCTGCTGGACGAGCTGGACTGGGACCCGGAGGAGGAGGCCGAATTCCTCGACAGCGCGCTCGCCAACCTCTACGCCCTGATGGCGATGGAGGCGGCGGAGGCCGCCGACGCACCCGGGGACGGGCCCGTGGACGAACCCGGCTCCGTGCCGCTGCCGGTGCTCGCCGCCTCGCTCGTCGTGCCCGACGAGATGGAGCAGCCGAGCGACGCCGTGCTGGAGGAGGTCACCGAGGTGATGATGCGGCTCGACGACCACTTCCGGCTGCTCGCCACCTCCGGCCTGCTGGACTACCAGCCGGTCGACGAGGCGCTCATCGAGGAGGCCGAGGACGAGGAGGCGCCCGGCGGCGCGGGGGAGGAGCTCGACCCCGAGGAGGTCTCCCGCTACGGCCTGGTCCGGCTTACCCCGCTCGGCGTGCACGGCATGCGCGAACGGTTCGCCGACGCCGGGGCGCACGCTCCCGCGATCGGGGATCTCGCGGCGGGCTCGGGCACCGCTCTCCTCGAAGCCCTGACCCACTACCCGGATCACGCGGCGCGCGCCGAGGCGGAGTTGTGGCTCGCGGGCCGCAAGGCCGCGGACGCGGCGCGCGAACTGCTCGCCGCCGCGCGCGGCGACGACCCCGAGGCGCCCGGGCGCCGGCTCATCTGCCAGCAGACGCTCACCCTGCTCGGCGCCGAGGCCGAGCCCGCGCTGCGGGAGGTCCTCGACGACCGCAGGCTCGGCGGGCTCGCGCGGGTCTGGCTCACCGAGCGCGGCGCCGCCGATGTGCCGGCGCCCGACGCCGACATGGTCTTCTGGCTCACCATCGACACCTTGGCGGCGCAGCTCGCCGCCGATGACGCGCCGGAGTTGCTCTCCGATCTCGTGCGGGATCTCGTGGCGCGGCACGACGGTTTCTTCGACGCGGCGTGGCGGGTCGATCATCCGGCCACCGCCGACGTTCTCGAAGCGATGGGGAGGCTTCATCCGGACCGGAAGTCCGCCAAGGATGCGCGCAAGGCCGCTTTCAAGGCCCGTTCCCGCACCTCGTCCTGACCAGGGGCCCGGCCCCTGTACCCGCCCCGCCCGCGCGGAGTGCGGTGCCCCTCCGGGGGAGTGGGGTGTGTGATGTCTCCTGCGGAGGACGGTGCCTCTCCGGGTGGGGTGCCTGAGGTCTCCTTCGGAGTGCGGGAGTCATGTTTTTAGGGGCGCGGGGAACTGCGCGCTCAGCCCCCACCGGTCCGGTGGTCGCAGAACAAACAGCGTCTGCCCTGCTGGGGGCGGTTTGTCAGCAGCAGCCCCGCGCGGCCTGAGCGCGCAGTTCCCCGCGCCCCTGACGGGGCGCCCCTCTCCGCCGGCGGCGGGTGGAAGGGCTTGCCCTTAGAGACGGGTGGGGCACTCCGCTTTAGGCGGGCTTTGCGAATTTTTGGGGTTGTTCAGGGGCGGACCCCTGGGAGTGGGCCGGCGTTCACGAGGAGTTGGCCGAGCGGCGGCACGGTGTGCCGCAACGCACCGCGCGACGAACCGCGACGTAAGGAGCCTCGCTGGCGATCACCGGCCCCTGGCGCAGGCAGGGGCAGGAACTGCTGACACGCCGTCGGCCCGCACGCGGCTGCCCCGGTCACCGCCATGACCGGGGCAGCCGTACGTGAGGTGCCGGTGGGGCGGCAGGAAGGTTTCAGCAGCCGCTGAGGATCGAGCTGAGCTTCGACTTCTCCGCGCTGTCCACGGTCAGCCCGTAGTAGTGCTTCACCTGCACCCAGGCGCGGGCGTACGTGCACTGGTACGACGCCTGCGGCAGCCATTCGGTCGGGTCGCCGTCGCCCTTGGAGCGGTTGGAGTGCGCGGACACCGCGATCAGTTGCGGCCGGGTCACGTCATTGGCCAGCGCCTGGCGCTGCGCCGTCGTCCACGCCCACGCGCCGGAGCTCCACGCCTCGGCGAGCGGTACCAGGTGGTCGATGTCGAAGGTCGACGGGTCGGTGGTGGTCACGCCGTCGTAGGCGCTGGTCCAGTGTCCCGAGGTGGCCTTGCACGAGCTGTTGGTCACCACGCTCGTGCCGTCGCGCTTGATCACGTACTCGCGGGTGTCGCAGGTGCCCGAGATGGTGATCCAGGTCGGGAACAGATCACGGTCGTACGTCGAGGCGTGCGTCTCGGGGGTCGCCGTCATCCCGGACAGATAACTGCGGGCGGTCGAGGCGGCGATGGGGGTCGGCAGGGCGGCCTGCGCGGTGCCGCCGCCGACGAGCAGCGCCGTCGCCGCGAGCAGCGCGGCACTGACGGCGGCACATATTCCGTGCACGAGACGGTTTTTGGGCATGACTGAGCGCTCCCGTGGCTAGGGGGTGGAGCGGTACGGATGGTGCTCGACCAGGGTCCCGGCCATGGGTCTATGCGGGTAGACCGTCAGCGGTAAATTTTATGTGACCATGACATGTTGATGTGCGAACGTCGGGCGGCGGCCCTGTGACGGCAGCCGCGTGACGGCGGCCCCGTGGCGGTGGTCCTGTGACGGTGGGTGCGGGGGGCTACGGGGACGCGTGACGACGGAGGCGGGCGACGACGCTGCCCGCGTCGTCGCCCGCCCCGGCGGAAAGGATGGCGCTCAGAGCGCGGAGGCGCCCGGCTTCACCATTCCCTTGGCGGTGCGGGAGTCGACGAAGTCGCCCATGGCGGTCATCTCCCACTCGCCGGAGAACTGCTTGATCAACTTCGCCATGAGTACCCCGGTGCGGGCCTCGCCGCCGGTCAGGTCGAAGCGGACCAGCTCCTCGCCGGAGCCCGCGTCGAGCAGCCGGCAGTACGCCTTCGCGACCTTGTTGAACTTCTGGCCCGAGTAGGAGTTCACGGTGAAGACCAGACCGGTCACCTCGGGCGGCAGCCCGCCCAGGTGCACGGTGATCGTCTCGTCGTCGCCCGAGCCCGCGCCGGTCAGATTGTCACCGGAGTGCTGCACCGCGCCGTTGAGGATCGCCAGCTTGCCGAAGTAGCAGGTCGCGATGTGGTTGCGCTGCGGGCCGTAGGCGATGACGGAGGCGTCCAGGTCGATGTCCCGGCCGCCGAAGGCGGGCTCCCAGCCGAGCCCCATCCGCACCGAGGTGAGCAGCGGCCGGCCCGCCTTGACCAGCGAGACCGTCTCGTTCTTGCGGAGATTGACCCGGCCCTTGTCCAGATTGACCTTGCCGGGCGCGGCGGCCGGCGCGGGCGACGCCGGGGGAGCGGCGGGCGGCGGCGGCAGATGCGCGGCGGGCGCACCGGTGGGCGGCGGGGCGCTCGGCATCGCCGCGGCGGGCGGCGGCGGTGCGCTCACGGACGCGGCGGGGGCCGGGGCGGCGGGCGCCGCGGGCTCGTCGACATTCACCCCGAAGTCGGTGGCGATTCCGGCCAGCCCGTCGGCGTAGCCCTGGCCGACCGCGCGGACCTTCCAGGCACCGCCGCGCCGGTACACCTCGACGACCACGAGCGCGGTCTCCGGGCCGAGCCCGGTGGGTGTGAAGGTGGCGATCACCGAGCCGTCGTCGGCGCCGCGCACGGTGGCCGTCGGGGTGGTGCCCGCGAAGGGGCCGCCGCCGTCGAGACTGGCGGTGACCACGATCTTCTCGATCCCGGCCGGTACGGCGGCGGTGTCGACGGTGATCGTGTCCGGCCCGGAACCGCCTCCGGAACGGTGGGTCACGCCGGGCCCCTGGGGCTGGTTGTAGAAGACGAAGTCGTCGTCGGAGCGCACCTTGCCGTCACCGGTCAGGAGCAGGCCCGAGACGTCGAGCCGCGCGGAGGGGGCGGCGACGTCCACGGCCACCCGGGGCACGGAGAGCGGCACATTCGAGCCAGGCGTCATAGCGGTCATGCCCCCCGTAACGACCGACACACCTTTGCGGTTCCATTACCCGGGTGATCGGGTTACCGGCCTCCGGGACCCGGCCGGTCGCCCCGTACGACGGAGACGGCGGGAATGGTGAGGCCGTCGGGCGACTCCGGGGGCAGCGCGAAGGCGGACACCGCTTCGGGCGGCAGCGGGGCGATGCCGAGCAGGCCGCACACCGCCCGGGTGGTGAAGGAGTGCCACAGCGCCGCCTGCCGCAGCATCGCGTGGTCGCCGCCCGGCAGCTCGAAGCGGCAGACCGCCGCGCCCTCGGCCCTGGCCAGCTCCGCCAGCCGCAGCGACCCGGCGGGCGAGGTGATCCGGTCGGCCGTCGCGTGCAGCATCACCAGCCGGGTCTTCGCCAGCTGCGCCACCGGCTCGCCCGGCGGGCACCACGGGGCCAGCGCCACCGTGCCCACCACCCCGGCCGTACCGGCCACCCGCAGCGCCGCCCGGCCGCCCATGGAGTGCCCGACCAGGACGACCGGCGCCCCGTCCGTCCGCCGCTCCAGCTCGGCCAGCGCCCGCGCGGCGTCCCGGGCGGCGTCGGCCCGGTCGCCGTTCCAGCCGCGGTGCCGGTAGCGGGCCTCGGCGAGCAGCACCCCGTGGCCCTCGGTCGCCCGGGCCAGCGCGCGGACGAACGGCCGCATCCGCAGCCCTGGCGCGTTCAGCAGCGTGGGCGGGCGCAGGCCGTGCTCCCGCCCGCCGTGCAGCACCAGCACCGCGGCCCGCGGCGCCGTCACCGGCCGCCGCACCAGCAGCGGCCGGTAGCGCGGGCGCGGCGACCCGCCGCCCGCGCCGGAACCGCCGGTGATGCCGCCGGGCCCACCGGAATCCCCGCCGTCCGCCCCCGCGTCCGTCCCGGCGCCCGTCCCTGTCGTTCCCGCCACTCCCGCACTCCCGTCGGCTCGCCCGCTCACCGTGCCGGACCGCCCGAACGCGGCTGCCGCGACGAGGCGGCGTACCCGCACCGGCGTACCCGGTCCATCCTCTGTCATTCGTGGCCGGGACGGTCCCGGACGGGTCCCGCGGCGCTCGGATCGCACAGGTTCGCCGATCGAACACGGGAGCGCACGCTCTCGCGTATACGCTCCTGCCCTGGGCAAGTACGCTCAGCGCAAACTCAGTGGTCGGGCAGGGAAAAGCGGAGGACGAAACGTGGCTCGAAGTGGCCCGGCCGGGGTTCCGGCCGGACTTCCGGTGGGCATACCGCGCGCCCGTGACGGCCGTGACAGCCGGGGCTCGCGTGCCGCGGCGTCCCCATTGGGGCAGTCGGGCCCGGAAACCGTCCTGCTGGTCGAGGACGACGACGGGGACGCCCTGCTCGTCGAGGAGTACCTCGCGCTGAGCGGCGCCCCGATCGAGGTGGTCAGGGCGCGCGACCTCGCCGAGGCGCTGGCCATGCTGAGCCACCGCGCCGCTCCCGAGTGCGTCCTGCTCGACCTGCACCTGCCGGACGCCTTCGGGGTGGACGCGGTGTCCCGGCTGCTCAAGGACGCCCCCCGGGCAGCCGTCGTGGTGCTGACCGGCCTGTCCGAGGAGGACGCCGGGCTCGCGGCCGTCGCCTCCGGCGCCCAGGAGTATCTGTCCAAGAGCGCTCTGGAACCGCAGTCGCTCAGCCGCGCGATCCGCTACGCCGTACAGCGCAAGCAGATCGAGCGGGCCAATGTGGCGCTGCGCGAGAGCTCGATGCGGGCCGAGGAGAACGCCCGCCTGGAGCGCGGCCTGCTGCCCACCCCGCTGCTGCGCGGCGACGACTGGCAGGTGACCGCCCGCTACCGGCCCGGCCGCGACCACGCGCTGCTCGGCGGCGACTTCTACGACGTGGTGCAGACCGCCGACGGCACGGTGCACGTGGTGATAGGCGACGTGTCGGGGCACGGCGCCGCCGAGGCCGCGCTCGGGGTGTGCCTGCGGGTCGCCTGGCGCTCCTTCGTGCTGGCCGGCACCCGGGGCGCGGAACTGCCCGCGATGCTGGAGCAGATGCTGGTCGCGGAACGCGCGGGCGAGCACGTCTTCGCCACCCTCACCTCGCTGGAGTTCCCGCCCGACCGCGGCACCGTGAAGATCGTCAGGGCCGGGCACCCGGGGCTGCTGCTGCGCCGCGGTACCGACGTCCAGTGGTGCGAGCCGCCGTACGGACCCGCGCTCGGCCTGGTGCCCGGCAGCGGCGTCTGGCCGGAGACGGCGGAACCGCTGGACGGCGCCTCCGTGGTGCTCTTCACCGACGGCCTCTTCGAGTGGAAGTACGGCGACGGGCCCGACGAACGGCTCGGCGAGGAGGGCCTGCTGGCGCTGGCCCGCAAACACGGCGCGCTGCCGGCCGACGACTTCGTCGACGCGCTGATCCAGGCGGCGGAGACCGCGACCGCCGGACGTGGCGGTCTTGAGGACGACGCGGCCGTGGTGCACGCGGGATGGCGGCCACGGACATGAGCGATGTGAACGGTACGAGCGGCCGCAACGGCGCGGACAGCACGGACAACGCGGACAGTACGAGCAGCACGAGCGGCGTGGGCGACACGGCCGGCGCTTCCGAGGCGATCGCCCCGGACGCGCCGGAAACCCCGGACGGCTCCGACGCCTCGAAGACCGGCCGGCGGCAGGTGAGCGGACGGCTCACCGTCCAGGGCTGGTTCCAGCTCGTCCTCGGCATCATGACGCTGCTCGTCATCGTCTTCGCGGTGATCGGTGCCCAGTTGCTCTCCCGCACCACCACGATCTCCGACCACCTGTCGAACAATGTGCAGCCCGCCCGGGTGGAGTCGGTCCGCCTCCAGACGGCGCTGCTCGACCAGGAGACGGGCGTACGCGGCTACGTCCTCACCCACTCGCTGGAGTTCTTCCAGCCCTACAAGGACGGGCTCGCTGAGCAGAAGCGGGTCAACGCCCGGCTGAAGCCGCTGATCGCCGGCAACACGCGGTCCATGAAGGACCTGACGGCGCTGACCGTCGCGGCCGACCACTGGCGCAATGTGTACGCCAAGCCACTCACCGCCGACGCCACCGCGGGCGTGCCCGTCGACTCCGACCGCGCGCTTCTGGACGGCAGCAAGAAGGCGTTCGACGACGTCCGCACCCTGTTCACCATCCAGGACACCCACCTCCAGGCGGAACGGCAGCGCAGCCAGGACGAGTTGAAGCACGTACGGGGCGAGCGGGACGCGGTGCTGCTGGCGATGCTCGCCTCCTTCCTCGCGGCCGTCGTGGTGCTCGCCGTACTGGTGCGGCAGATCGTCGGACGGCCGCTGCTGCGGCTGCGTCACGCCTCGCTGCGGGTGGCGGGCGGCGACTTCGACACCCCGATCGAGTCCAGCGGTCCGGCCGATCTGCAGGTGCTGGCCGAGGCCGTGGAGGCGATGCGCGGCGGCATCGCGGGAGCGCTCGCACAAGCCCGCGACCAGCGCGAGCTGCTGGCCGTCCAGGCGCTGGAGCTGACCGAGCAGTCGGAGGAACTGCGGCGCTCCAACGCCGAGCTTGAGCAGTTCGCCTATGTCGCCTCGCACGACCTCCAGGAGCCGCTGCGCAAGGTGGCGTCCTTCTGCCAGCTGCTGGAGAAGCGCTACCGGCACGCGCTGGACGAACGCGGCGTGCAGTACATCGACTTCGCGGTGGACGGCGCCCGGCGCATGCAGATCCTCATCAACGACCTGCTGGCCTTCTCCCGGGTCGGCCGGGCGCAGGACGACCACCGCCCGGTGCAGTTGGACGCCACCCTCGACCAGGCGCTGTACAACCTGGCCGACCGGCTGGAGGAGTCGGGCGCGCGGGTGGAGCGGCCGAAGGCGCTGCCGGACACCGTCGGCGACGCGACCCTGCTGGCCCTGGTGTGGCAGAACCTGATCGGGAACGCGATCAAATTCCGTGCCGCCGACCGCACTCCGGTGATCACGGTGGAGGCGGGCACCGCGCCCGACGGCAGCCTCGCACTCAGCGTGACCGACAACGGCATCGGCATCCAGGAGGAGTTCAGCGAGAAGGTCTTCGTCCTCTTCCAGCGTCTGCACAGCCGCAACACCTACGAGGGCACCGGTATCGGACTCGCGATGTGCCGGAAGATCGTCGAGCACCACGGCGGCCGGATCTCGGTGGACAACGAGTACACCGGCGGCACCCGGATCCGCTTCACGCTGGCCGTCCCGCAGGAGGGCCCGGCGGACGCGGCCGGGGCCCTGCCGGGGCCTTCCCGGGACACCGGGGCCCTGCCGGGGGCGGCCGGAGCCGTCGAGACCGCCGGTGTCCCCGGGACCCCCGGGGACACCGAGGGGTGACGGCGGGCCGCGTCAGTACGGCCAGACCGGCGGCTCGGTGCAGAACTGGCCGCCGAGGTTGGCGTGCGCCGGATTGTCCGGGTCCAGTTCGCCCTGCGCGGCGATGAGCGCGGCGGCGTACGGCTCGGAGTCGTCCTGCGGTTCGTAGCCGAGCGCGCGGGCGCCCGAGAGGTCCCACCACAGCCGGGTGTTGGCGGAGCTGCCGTACACGACGGTGTGCCCGGTGGTGCCGGCGCTGAGTGCGGCGTGGAAGAGCCGGGCGCCGTCGGCCGGGCTCATCCACACCGACAGCATCCGTACGGTGGTGGGTTCGGGGAAGCAGGAGCCGATCCGTACGGAGACGGTGTCGATGCCGTGCAGGTCCGCGTAGAGCTGGGCGAGGTCCTCGCCGAAGCACTTGGACAGGCCGTAGTAGGTGTCGGGGCGGCGCGGGGTGTCGACCGGGATCAGCGATTCGCTCGGTACGGGGGTGCCCTGCGGCCTGGGCGTGAAGCCGACGGCGTGGTTGCTGGAGGCGAAGACGATCCGGCGGACGTCCTCCTCGCGGGCCGCCTCGTAGAGGTGGTAGGTGCCCTCGATGTTGCTGCGCAGGATCTTCTCGAAGGGCGCCTCCAGGGAGATCCCCGCCAGGTGCATGATCGCGTCGACGCCGTGCACCGCCTCGCGCAGCGCGTCGCGGTCCGTCAGGTCCGCGGTGAACACCTTCGCGCCGTCCGGCGCTCCCTCGACCGGGCGGACGTCGAACAGCCGCAGGTCGTACCCGTACGCCGGGAGCAGGCCGCGCATGAGGGTGCCGAGGCCGCCTGCGGCGCCGGTGAGCAGGACGGTGCGGGGAGCGGGCATACGGGGGTCTCCGTGTCTGGCGGGCGGCTCGGTGTCCGCCGCGAGTATATCCGTGGACGTGATTCAGGTACGTGGACAAGTGCGGAAAATCGGCCGCTCGGCATCCTGGAGCCGTGGAGGTGCCGATCGGCTTGACCCGCACATGGGGCCTCGCCTAGCGTGGCAGCGTTCATGAATATAGACATGAATCAGATGAGCGCACAGACCTTCAGGGGGAACCCGATGACCTCACCCGCCCTCGCCGAGCGTCTCGACGGCCTGCTGTTCTTCCCTGTCACGGCCTTCGGCCCGGACGGCGGTCTCGACCTCGACGCCTTCCGTGCGCATGTGCGCGCGGGAGTGGAAGCGGGCGCCGCGGCCGTCTTCGCGTGCTGCGGCACGGGTGAGTTCCACGCGCTGTCCCCCGAGGAGTTCGGCGCGTGCGTCGCCGCGGCCGTCGAGGAGACCGCCGGGCGGGTGCCGGTGGTGGCGGGCGCCGGATACGGCACCGCGCTCGCCCTGCAGTACGCCGGGATCGCCGAGCGGGCGGGCGCCGACGGGCTGCTCGCCATGCCGCCCTACCTCGTCGTGCCCGACCAGGAGGGCATGCTGCGGCACTACACCGCGCTCGCGGCCGGCACCGGCCTCGACGTCATCGTCTACCAGCGCGACAACGCCGTCTTCACCCCCGAGACGGTCGTCGAACTCGCCCGGGTGCCCAACATCATCGGCCTCAAGGACGGCGTCGGCGACCTCGACCTGATGCAGCGGATCATCAGCGCCGTCCGCACCGAACTTCCCGGCCACGACTTCCGCTACTTCAACGGCCTGCCCACCGCGGAACTCACCGGTCTCGCCTACCGCGGCATCGGAGTGCGGCTCTACTCCTCGGCCGTCTTCGCCTTCTCGCCCGAGATCGCGCTCGCCTTCCACAAGGCGCTCACCACCGGCGACGACGCCACCGTCGACAAACTGATCGACGGCTTCTACCGGCCGCTGGTCAACCTCCGCAATCAGGGCCGCGGTTACGCCGTCTCGCTGGTCAAGGCCGGGGTGCGGCTGCGCGGCCTGGACGTCGGCGAGGTCCGGCCGCCGCTGTCGGAACCGGCCCCGGCGCACGTCAAGGAACTGGCCGAACTCATCGAGCGGGGCCTCGCGCTGCTCGGCGACCGCTGACCCGCGGTCCCGACATGACGACCGTGACAACCGTGATGACCGCGCCGACCGTGCCGATCACGAGGACCGCGCCGACCACGAGGACGCCATGAGGACTTCCGCCTTCGTCTACCCCTGGGACGTCGTCGGCGACCCGGCCGCGGCCGACCGGATCGCCGCGCTCGGCGTCCAGCAGGTCACCCTCGCCGCCGCCTACCACTCCACCCGCGCGCTGACCCCCCGGCACCCGAAGCACCGCGTGGTCACCGCCGAATACGCCGCGGTGCTCTACCCGCCGGACGAACAGCGCTGGCGTGGCCGGGAGTTGCGGCCCCGCCCGGCCGGCGGCTGGGCGGCCGACGACGCCCCTGACGGCCGCCGCGACGGCCACCGGGACGCGTACGGTGCCGCCGCCCGCGCCCTGGCCGCCGCCGGCCTCGACGTCCACACCTGGGTGGTGCTCGCCCACAACTCCCGGCTGGGCGCGGAACATCCGGCCACCTCGGTCGTCAACGCCTTCGGCGACCGCTACCCGTGGGCGCCCTGCATCGCCCAACCCGCCGTCCGCGCCTACCTGGTGGACCTCGCCGCGGAGGCGGCCGTACGCCCCGGCGCGGCCGGCACCGAACTGGAGTCCCTCGGCTGGTACGGGCTGGCGCATCTGCACGCGCACGACAAGATCGGCGGGGTGCCGCTCGACGACGCCGCCCAGTACCTGATGTCGCTGTGCTTCTGCGCCGACTGCCGCGCCGGATACGCCGAACTGGGCGCCGAACCCGCCGAGTTGGCCGCCGCCGTCCGGAGCGCGCTGGCCCCGGTCTTCGCCGGCGGGAGCGCGGAGGCCGGGACGGGGGTGGCCGCGATCGAGAAGCTGCTCGGCCCCGACACGACCGCGCTCACCCTCGCCTGGCGCACCGCGACGGCCGCCTCGCTCCAGGAGGAGGCCGTCGCCGCCGTACGGCGGGCCGCCGCGCCCGGCTTCCAGGTGCTGATGCACGCCGACCCGGCGCCGTACCGCTGCGGCGCCAACGCCGGTGTGGACGCGGCCCGGATCCTCGGCCGGGTGGACGGTTTCGTGCTGCCCTGCACCGGCGGACCGGCCGTCCGCGAGGCGATGCTGGCCCCGCTCGCACCGCACCGCCGCGAAGGCACCGTGCTCGCGGCCAACTTCACCATCGTCTCCGGCATGGGCGGCAGCCCCGGCACGCTTGCCGCGGACGCCGCGCACGCGGCGGAGCTGGGCGCCACCGAACTGCGGCTGTACCACGCGGGCCTGGCCTCCGACGCCGACCTCGGTGCCGTACGGGCGGCGCTGGCCTGAGCGCCGTCCGACGCTCCCCGGGGCCGCGCACCCGGCCCGGGGAGCGGCGATCATGGGGGTACCGCCGCGCCCCGGGCGTCACCCTCCGCTGATGCGGGAGGGCTGTGCGTACTCAAGTCGCCGCCGGGGCGCGGGAGGTTGCCGTGCCGCGCGGGGAATTTTCCGGCACCCGGCACCCGGCACCCGGCAGTCGATCGCCCGCGGCTGTCGCGGACCCGCACCGGGCAGGTCCGGAGAGTCCCGTGCCGGGCAGGCTCAGAAACGGCCGTCGACCGTCAACGGGCCGTCCGGGCCCTGCGCCTGGACGCTGTAGCGGTCGCCGCCCGCGTCGCGGTCGCCCTGCGCGTGGTCGAACTGCGCGGAGAAGGTGTGGTCGCCCGCCGCCAGCGTCTGCCCGGAATCGAGCGTCCAGCGGTAGACCAGGTCGTCGCCCTCCACGCTCACGGTTGCCGCCGTCGCACCGGACTCGGTGGTCCACGAACCGGTGCTGCTGACCCCCGCGGTGCGTGCCACCCGTACTTCCACCGTCAGCGACGTCAGCGGCCGCGTCGTGGTCAGCACCAGATCGCTCTGCGTCCACGACGGATTGCTCGCGCCGTCCACGGAGGCCCGCGCCGACAGAGCGCCGTCCTGGGCGGTGCCGTCACCGGGGGACGTGCTCCCGCCGCCCGCCGAGCCGGAGCCGGTGGCGGTGGCCGAGGACGGCGGGGGAGTGGTGGCCGCGCGGTGCGTGCCGCCGGACGGCGGGAGCACGGGGTGCGTGGCGCCCTTGGCGTGCCGGCCGGCCGACGGGGACGCGTCCTGCCGGGTGCCCGGATGCGCGGCGGGGGAGGTGGGCCCTGCCGGGTGCGAGGTGGGCCGCTGGGAAGGGGCCGGGCCGGTCGAGGTCACCACGGACCTGGTGGGTTCGCCGTCGCCGGTCACGGCGCCGACCGCCAGGCCGCCGATGCCGATCGCCCCGGCGACGGCCGCCGTCACGGCGGCGATCCGCAGCCACGGCGCCCCCGCCCCGGGCGGCCGGTCGCGTACGGGGCCGGGCGGGGGGTCCGCGGTGTCGCGGGCCGCCACGGCCCGCTCCTCGTCCGCCATGCCGCGCTCGACGCGGGCCAGCATCCGGTCCCGGTCGGGCCGGTGGGCCCCGGCCGCGTCCCGCAGCCGGTCCGGCAGTCCGGCCCGGTCGGCCCGGTCGGTCCTGTCGGCCATCACACTCCCCGTCCCGTACGAGGACGAGCCGCTGGACCCGCCGCACCCATCATCCGCGCCGCGCGGGGAGCGGCCGGCACGGGGGCCGTACCGGCCGGTGCCGCCGCCCGGTCCTGGACGGCGGCGGGGACCGTGCTCTGGACCGCGTCCGGAACTGTGCTCTGGACCGCGTCCGGAACCGTGCTCTGGACCGCGCCCTGGACGGGACCCGCCTTCGGTGCGAGCAGCCGCTCCAACTCCGCGACGCCGCGCGACGTCTGGCTCTTCACCGTACCGACCGAGATGCCGAGCACCGCCGCGGTGTCCCGCTCCGACAGGTCGAACGCGTGCCGCAGCACCACGCACGCCCGCTTGCGGAACGGCAGCCGCTGCAACGCCTCGCGCACGTCGAGCACCGCGGGCACGTCCGGCCCGTCCGTACGGTCCTGGTCCTGCGGGTGCGACCAGAACAGCGCGATCCTGCGCCGCTCCCGTACCGCGCTGCGGATCCGCGAGCGGGCCAGATTGGCGACCACGCCGCGCGCGTACGCCACCGGGTGCTCCGCGGCCCGCACCCGGTCCCAGTGCCGCCACATCGCGACCAGCGCGTCCGCCGCCAGGTCGTCGGCGGCGTCCGCCTCACCGGTCAACAGGTGTGCCAGCCGCGCGAGTTCGGCGTAGTGCTGTTCGAAGAACGTGTGGAAATCCGCGGCGGCGTCGGCGTCGTCACCGATGACGGTCCCCACGGTCACCTCTTCCTGCCCGGACCTCCCCGCCACGGCGCGGCGAGAGCGTAGCAGCGGCGCGACGCTCTGGGCAGAGGTCACGCTCACGCCGAACCCCGCCCCCGCCCGCACCCCGCCGCGTCAGTCCGCGGCCAGCAGCTGGGCCGGCGGGCGGCGGGACCGGGCGCGGATCGGGAGGGCGAGGGTGGCGCAGACGAGGAGGACGGCGGCGGCGGTCGCCAGGAGGGCGGCGCCGGTGACCGCCAACAGGCGGCCGTGCAACAGACCCTGACCGATCGTCAGGACGGCGGTGAGGCCGACCGCCGCGCCGGTCAGGCCGCCGAGGAGGGCGATACCGACGCCTTCGTAGAGGGTGAGGCGGGCCAGTTCCCCGGTGGTCCAGCCCGTCGCGCGCAACACGGCCAGATCGGCGGCCCGTTCGCGCTGGGCGAGCACCAGCACGTCCACCGCGCCCGCGGCGCCGAGCAGCAGCGACAGCGCCACGCTCAGGTAGTCCGCGGTGCGGGCCTGGGCGATCACCGCGTTGCCGAGCAGTGTCCCGGCGACCTCGCCGCGGAAGGCCAGGGTGAGCGCAAGCAGCAGCGTGAAGGCGGCCACCCCCAGCGCGAGACCCGCCGCGCCCAGCAGCGTACGGCCGCGCATCCGCAGCAGATTGACCAGCGCGAGACCGGCGACCGACCGTACCGGGATCGTCCGGCGCACCGCGGTCACCGGCGCGGTGACCGCGTCCAGCGGCCCCATCCGGGTGGCCCGCCACGCGGGCAGCAGGCCCGCCGCCACCGCGAGCAGCAGCGCCACCGGCAGGACGAGCGCGGCCTTGGTGCCCGCGTCGCCGAGGCCGAGCAGGCTGCCCAGCAGATAGGCGACGCCCGCGCCCAGCGCGCCCGCGCCGAGCCCGATCACCGTCAGCTCCCCGAGGATCAGGGCCAGCACCTCGGGCGCGCTCCAGCCCAGGCAGCGCAGCGTGCCGATCTCGGTGCGGCGCGAACGCACCGAGGCCAGCGCCGCCTGCCCGATGAACAGCCCGCACACCACCAGCACCAGGACGAAGAGGATCGCGCTCTTCTTGTCGACGGCCGTCAGGATGCGCAGCGCCACCCCCTTGGCGGTCCACGCCTCCGTGATCCTGAAGCCGGACGGCAGCGTGACGGTCTGCGGCGCGGGCGAGGCGCCGACCGTGACCTCGACGTCGAGCGTCGGATACGCGCTGTGGATCTGCGCGACCACCGCGTTGACCCGGGCCCGCGAGCCCGCGTCGACGCCCTTCACCCCGGCCACCCGGACCCGGATCGCGCTGACCGGCGCCTTCTCCTGCGCGGTCGGCACCCGCCGGCTGTGGGTGAGCGCCGAGGCCGCGTCGAGGGTGGTCAGCAGTGTCGGCGGCGGGCTGAGATAGCCGCCGAGATTGCGGTCGGGCAGCAACGGCCCGTCGTGCAGGGCGATCCGGGTGGCCGCGTCGGCGCCGGTCGCCCGCGGGGCGCGGTAGGTCTCCAGTGGCACGTCGGACAGCGCGTCGAAGCCGCGCAGCTTCCCGGTGTCGTAGCGGCCCACCAGACGCAGGTGCGGGATCGGCCCGCGGCCCGCGTCGTATCCGTCGCAGACCTGTCCGGTCCAGCAGAAGGTCGAGGGGTGCGCGGTGACCGCGCGGTACTGCGGGCCCCTGTTCTCCTCGGGGACGGCCTGCACCGGCTGGTCGTTGACGTTGGTCCGCCACAAATCGGGCCGCTGCGGGGGCTGTTGCAGCACGGTCAGGCCGCCGCCCTTGGTGACGCGGTAGCGGACCGGGCCGACGGTCCAGTAGTCCTCGGTGTCGACGGAACCGGCCGAGGGCAGATACGTGAAGGCGCCGGCGAGATCGGCGCCGACCGTGCCGACGGGCGTGCCGGCCAGGCCGTTGACGTAGTCGTGGGCGCCGGGGCTGCCGAGCCTGGCGGGCAGCGCGGCCGGGTCGCCGACGGTGAGCCGTTCCACATCGGCGTCCATGCTGCCCGCGGTCAGCGGCTGCGCGCTGAGCAGCACCGGGACCTGGAAGCCTGGTGCGCCGTCGTCGTCGCCCGCCCCCCACACGGCCGTGTCGCGGCCGGTCAGCATCCGGCCCGAGGTGACCGCGCCGCCGAGGCCCACCAGCCGGTCCTCGGCCGCCGGGTCGACGGCCGACAGCAGGACGGGGAAGGAGACCGGCACCGTCACCGTGGCCTTCTGCTGCCCCGACCGGCAGGTCATCGCGGAGTTGAGGTCGGGGTCGAGAGCCGACATGTCGCGCAGGTCCTCGGACTCCGGGCTCGGCGTCAGAGGGGTGCCGTCGCCGTTGTGGTCGAGGCCGGTCCTGTCGTCGTTGTAGAACCAGCAGACGTCGTACGTCCTCCCGTTCGCCCGCTGCGTCTGGAGGCCGTCCCAGACGGAGAGGTCGGCGGCGTCCCGATGGTGGGTGGTGATCGGCGCGCGGGTCAGGTACAGGTACTGGCTCGCGCCCTGGTAGCTGCTGCTGAGACCGGCGGTCACCGTCGGCCTGATCCGTAGGATCTGCGCGGGCGCCGCGCTGTCGAGGAAGGCGGAGACGTCGATCGTGACGCTGCTGTCGACCATCAGATAGCCGATGTTGGCGACGGGCGCGGCCACGTCGACGCCCGCCATCCTCCTGATCCGCTTGTACTGGTCGAGGGTGATGCCGCCGAACACACCGGACAGGAAATTCGCCTGGAGCAGGCCGCGTTGCCGCTCCACGTCGGTGACCGCGCCGGGCGGGCGGACGAGAATGTCGTACGCGGACCGCGCGTTGCGCCGCGCCAGGCCGGTGGTGTGCGCCTGACTGGTCGTCACCGTCGAGGTGAGCAGCGTGAAACTGGTCGCGGCCACGAGGATGCCCGCGGCCAGCCCGAGCGCGCGGCCCCTGCGGCGGCGCAGCTGCGACCAGATCATGCCGATCACGGCCGCAGCCCCCCGAGCCGCTCCAGCACGTCGTCGGCGGGTGTGATCTCATCGTCGGCGATGACGCGGCCGTCGTGCAGCCGTACGATCCGGTCGCAGCTCGCGGCGACCTCGGTGTCGTGGGTGGCGACCAGCAGGGTCATGCCGTATCGCTCGCGCAGGGAGAGCAGCAGGTCGATGATCTCGCGTCCGGTGACGCTGTCGAGATTCCCGGTGGGCTCGTCGGCCAGCAGCAGGCCCGGGCGGTTGATCAACGCCCGGGAGATCGCGACCCGTTGCTGCTGTCCGCCGGACAGCTCCGACGGCAGCGCGGCGGCCCGCCCGGCCAGCCCCACCGCCTCCAGCAGCTCCGCCGCCCTGGCCCGCCGGTCGAAGTCCACCCGGCGCGGCAGCACCGGCGCGAGGACGTTGTCCAGCACGGTCAGCGCGGGCAGCAGGTGGAAGCGCTGGAAGACGAAGCCGATCCCGCGGCGGTGGGCGTCCATCCGGCGCGCGGTCAGCGCGGTGCCGTCCACCTCGACGGTGCCGCGGTCGGGCCGGTCCATGCCGCCGACCAGGTGCAGCACCGTCGACTTGCCCGAGCCCGAGGGGCCGGTGAGCGCGACGGCCGTGCCGTCGGTGATCCGCAGGGTGACGCCCGCCAGCGCCGTCACTCCGGGATACCGGCGGGTGACGTCCCGCAGAATCACGCCCATGGTGGCTCCCCATCTCCCACGGCACTGCGATGCGGGAGTACATTGTCACAATCTAGGAGGGGTGTAAATGCCACTGCACCACGCGGTGCTCGCGCTGCTGACCGAAGGTCCCAACCACGGCTACGAGTTGAAGGGCTCCTTCGAGCAGGCCATCGGCCCGCAGTGGGGCGGGCTGAACATCGGCCACCTCTACCAGATCCTGGACCGGCTGGTGCGGGACGGCTATGTCACCCGCTCGCAGATCCAGCAGAGCGACCGGCCGGACAAGACGCGGTACACCCTCACCGAGGCGGGCGCCGCGGAGGTGCGGCAGTGGGCCACCACCGCCTGGGTGCGCTCCGGCGGCTTCCGCGACGAGCTGTTCCTGAAGCTCTTCGGCGCCACCGCGCTGGGGCCCGCCGCGCTGGCCGAACTGGTCGCCGACCAGCGGCAGACGTATCTGTCGGAGCTGGCGGGACTCACCCGGCAGCGCCGCGCCCACACCGGCGATCCGCTCGTCGCCCTGCTCATCGACGCGGCCATCGCCCACACCAAGGCCGACCTCGAGCTGATCGAGAGCGCCGAGCGGCGGCTGGCGCCGCAGGCCAGGGCACCGCAGGCCGGGGCGGCCGGGGCGAAGCCGGCCGAGGTGCGGGCCGTGGACGAGGAGCGGGAGGAGCGGGGCGCCTGACGCCGCGTCAGGGGGCTTGCTCCTTCGGTCACTTGAGCGCGCAGCGCTGTTCCCGCGTGACGATCTCCAGGTCGAAGGAGCCCCCGGACGTCTCGGGGCGGGTGAGCAGATACTCCCGTACCCGCCCCAACAGGGCCTCGCGCTCGGCCGGTTCGAGCACCAGCACATGGGAGTGGGTGGCGATGGTGGCCAGCAGCGAGTCAATGGTGCGCGGCTGCCGGTGCGGGAAGTCGGCGTTCTCCACCGGGGTGAACGCGGCGTGCGGCTCGATGCCCCGGCCCGAGGCCCAGTCCAGGAAGGAGACCCGTCCGGACGACGCTTTCCCGAGCCCCGCGATCCACTCCACCCGGTCGTCGTCGGTGTTCCACACCGCGCCCAGCGTGCCGCCGGGCCGCAGCACCCGGGCGATCTCCGGCAGCGCCCGCTCCTGGTCGAACCAGTGGAACGCCTGCCCCACCACCACCGCGTCCACCGACGCGTCCGGCAGCGGGATCGCCTCCGCGCCGCCCGCCAGTGCCGTCACCGACGGCAGCAGCCGGACGAGTTCGCCGCGCATGCCGTCGTCCGGCTCCACCGCCGTCACCCGGTGGCCGAGCGCCACCAGCGACGCGCTCAGCTTGCCGGTGCCCGCGCCGAGGTCCAGGACGTCCAGCGCCCCGTCCCGCGACCCCAGCGCCCACCGCACCCCGGCCTCCGGATAATCCGGCCGGTGCTCGGCATAAGCGGCGGCCTCCGCCCCGAAGGAGGAGGCCCGGCGCGCGAACATCTCGGGGTCGGTGCCGTCGGCACCGGTGTGAGTTGCCATGCGCCGACCCTACGCGGGCCCCCCGGGGCCCTTCCTCAGAGCCGCCGCGTGGCAAGCAACAGCCGGTCCCTGGCGTCGAAGAGCGCGTCCTTGATCATCTGCTCGTGGGCCGGGGTGAGCCGGGCGACCGGCACCGAGCAGCTCACGGCGTCGCGCGCCGGCGTGCGGTACGGGACGGCGATGCCGAAGCAGCGCAGGCCCAGCGTGTTCTCCTCGCGGTCCACGGCGAAGCCCTGCTCCCGGATCTGGGCCAGCTCCTCGATCAGCTTCTCGCGGTCGGTGTGGGTGTGCTCGGTCAGCGGTTCCAGCGTCTCCGGCAGCAGCTTGCGCACCTGCTCGTCGGTGTACGTGGCCAGCAGCGCCTTGCCGAGCGAGGTGGAGTGCGCGGGCAGCCGGCGCCCGACCCGGGTGAAGGGCCGCAGATAGTGCTGGGACTGCCGGGTGGCCAGATAGACCACGCTGGTGCCGTCCAGCCGGGCGAGGTGGATGGTCTCGCTGGTGTCGTCCGACAGCCGGTCCAGCGTGGGCCGGGCCGCGGCCACCACCTCGTCGCCGTCGATGTACGAGGTGCCGACGAGCAGCGCCCGCACCCCGATGCCGTACCGGGTGCCGGTGGCGTCGGTCTCGATCCAGCCCAGCTCGACCAGTGTGCGCAGCAGCATGTACAGGCTGGACTTCGGATATCCCACCGACTCCTGCACGGCGGCCAGGCTGTGCATGCCGGGGCGGCCCGCGAAGAACTCCAGCAGTTCCACCGTGCGGACCGCGGACTTGACCTGGGAACCGGCTCCCTCGGCAACAGCCATCGCGTACGACCCCTCGCGTTCGTTCGTCTTGTTCCGTCGGGGCCCGTGGACGTAGGCTCCGAAGAGTGATTCACATCTGAAGACGCCGTTCAGTATATAGAACGAAGCCCTCGCGCAGCACAGAAGCAGTACGGAAATCGTCGCGCAGTACGGAAATGTGGAGGTTCTTCCGGTGGCAGTACCAGTCTGGAGCGTCGACCCCCGAACCGGGAAGCAGCGGGAGCAGGTCGCGGTGGAGGCCACGGCCGGGGACGTGGACGCCGCCGTGCGCGCGGCGGCCGCCGCCCTCCCCGCGCTCGCCGACCGCAGCGTACGCTCCCGCCTGCTGCGCGGCGCCGCCGGGCTGCTGGAGGAGGATGCCGAGCGGATCATCGCCGCCGCCGACGCCGAGACCGCGCTCGGCGTCCCCCGGCTCACCGGCGAACTCGCCCGCACCGCCTACCAGTTGCGCGCGTTCGCGGACGTGGTCGAGGAGGGCGGCTTCCTTGACGTGATCATCGACCACGCCGACCCGGACGCCAAACCCATCCCGCGCCCCGACCTGCGCCGCTTCAAGGTCCCGCTGGGCGTCGTCGCCGTCTACGCGGCCAGCAATTTCCCGCTCGCCTTCTCCGTGCCCGGCGGCGACACCGCGAGCGCGCTGGCGGCCGGCTGCCCCGTCGTCGTCAAGGCGCACCCCGACCACCCCGCGACCTCCGCGCTCTGCGCCGACGTGCTGCGCCGGGCCGCCGTCGCCGCGGGCCTGCCCGACGGCACGATCGGCCTGGTGCACGGCTTCGAAGCGGGCGTCGCCCTCGTGAAGCACCCCTCGATCGCAGCGGCGGGCTTCACCGGCTCCGTCCCCGGCGGCCGGGCCCTGTTCGACGCGGCGGCGGCCCGCCCGCGCCCGATCCCCTTCCACGGCGAGCTGGGCAGCCTCAATCCGGTGGTCGTCACCGAGGAGGCCGCCGCCGAGCGCGCCGAGCAGATCGGCGCGGGCCTCGCCGGGTCCTTCACCCTCGGCGTCGGCCAGTTCTGCACCAAGCCCGGCCTGGTCCTGGCGCCCGGCGGCGAGCACGGCGACCGGCTGGTGGCCGCGCTCACCGGCGCCGCCGCCGGCGCGGGTCCCGGTGTGCTGCTGGACGCCCGCATGCGCGACAACTTCCTCAAGGGCGTCGCCGCCCGCGCCGGCCTGCCCGGCGTCGCGCAGCCGGTCCCCGCGGGCGACGGCGGCGAGCACGCCGTACGCCCCGGCTTCCTCACCGTCGCCGCCGCCGACCTCGCCGGGCAGGACGCGTACGACCTGCTGCTGGAGGAGTGCTTCGGGCCGCTGACCGTCGTCGTGCGGTACGGGTCTGCCGCCGAACTGGCCGCGGTCCTCGACCGGCTGCCCGGCAATCTCACGGCGACCGCGCACCTGGGCGCGGAAGAGGCCACGCGGTCCGGCGGCGAGGCGGCGGAGCTGCTGGCCCGGCTGACCGCGCTCGCCGGCCGCGTCCTGGTCAACGGCTGGCCGACCGGTGTCGCCGTGGCACCCGCGCAGCACCACGGCGGCCCCTACCCGGCCACGACCTCCACGTCGACCTCCGTGGGCGGCACCGCGATCGAGCGCTGGCTGCGGCCGGTGGCGTACCAGGACACGCCGCCCGCGCTGCTGCCGCCCGAGCTGCGCGACGACAATCCGCCGGGTGTGCCGCGCCGGGTGGACGGCGTGCTGGAGCGCTGACGGCGCGGTGGCTGATGCTGAGCCCGCTGAGGGGGTCGAGCCGGCTCAGCCGGTGAGGTGGCCCAGGAGCACCGGCACATGGCTGTGCTCCGGGTCCTTCACCGCCGTCAGCAGCGTCACGCGCCGGGTACGGGCCAGCTCGCGCAGCCGCCGTACGGCCTCGTCCTGCGCGGGCCCGGCCAGCTCCGCCCGGTAGCGCTCGGCGAAGTCGGCGTACTGATCGGGGTGCGCGTGGAACCAGGTGCGCAGCTCCGTGGAGGGCGTCAGCTCCTTGCACCACTCGTCCACCGCGGCCCGCGCCTTGGCGACCCCGCGCGGCCACAGCCGGTCGACCAGCACCCGGACCCCGTCGTCCGCGTCCGCCTCGCCGTAGATCCGCCGCACCCGGAAGCCGGCCGCCGTGTCCGCGCCCTTCGTCATGCCGCCCGCCTCCCAGCTTTCCGGCCCTGCGGTCCGGCCCTGTGACCGTTGGTGGTCCGGCCGGGTGGACCGCCCTTGCGTCCTTCCAGCCAACGCCTTCCGCCGCCGTCGCGCCACCGTGTCAGCGGTGCGGCGCCGCCGGGCGGCGGAGCGCGAGGGTGGCGAGCGCGGTGACCGTCAGCAGCGCGGCGGACAGCAGCAGACAGGTGCGCAGGCCCGGCAGGAAACGGTCGGGGCGCGCGACCAGCGCGCCGAAGGCCGCCACGGCGAGGGCGCCCGCGATCTGCCGGCCCGCGTTGAGCACACCGGCCGCCAGGCCCGCCCGCTCGGCCGGTGTCGCGTCCAGCAGCGCGGCGGTCAGCGGCGGTACGGCCAGCGCGCCGCCCAGGCCCAGCGGCACCATGACGACCGCGAGCAGCGCCGCCGGGGTCCCGGCACCGACCGGCAGCAGGATCAACAGGCCGACGATCATCAGCAGCTGTCCGGCGAGCATCGGCAGCCGGGGCCCGAACCGCGCGGCCAGCCGGCCGGCGACGACGTTCACCAGCGCGATCAGCGCCGTCATCGGCAGGAACATCAGCCCCGCGCCGAGCGCGGACTGCCCGCGCACCTGCTGGAAGAAGAGGCTGAGCACGAAGATCATCCCGTAGAAGGCGAAGCTCAGCGCGGCGCCCACCGCGACGCAGACCGCCACCGTACGGTCCCGGAACAGCCCCAGCGGTACGACGGGGTGCGCGGTGCGGGCCTCGATCAGGAAGAAGCAGACGAGCACCGCGACCGCGACGGCCGCCGCCACCGCCCCCAGCCCGCCGCCCTCGATCACCGCGAAGGTCAGCGCGGCGAGGCCGAGCACCGCGGTGAGCTGGCCGGGCACGTCCAGCGGGGCGGTCCGCCGGGGGGAGCGCGGCGTACGGGCCAGCAGCGCGGCGGCGAGCAGGCCGATCGGCAGATTGATGAAGAAGATGCCGCGCCAGGACCAGACCGAGGTCAAAGCGCCGCCCGCGACCGGCCCGAGCGCCACGGCCACCGCGCCGCCCGCCGCCCACAGCGCGACGGCCCGCGCCCGGCCCATGCCGGAGCTGCCGGAGCCGCCCGCGTCCGGATATGCCTGCCGTACCAGCGCGAGCGACGCGGGCAGCATCACCGAGGCCGCCGCGCCCTGGACGACCCGGGTACCGATCAGCACACCGAGGCCCGGCGCACACCCGCAGGCCGCCGAGGCCGCGGTGAAGACGGCCAGGCCCGCCAGGAAGGCGCGCCCCGCGCCGATCCGGTCCGACAGCGCTCCGGTCGACAGCATGAAGGCGGCGAACACCAGCGTGTAGCCGTCCACCACCCACTGCAGCGCGGCCAGACCGCCGTGCAGATCGGCGCCGATGGACGGCAGCGCCACGGTCACGACGGACGCGTCCAGGGTGATCACGAAGAAGCCGAGCAGCGCGGCGGCCAGCGTACGGCCGGGCGAGCGGACGACCGCCTCAGCGGCCGGTACGTCGGAAGCCGGTGCGCCGGAAGCCGGTACGGGGGAGGCCGGTACGGGCAGCGGCGCGTCATCGGTCAGGCAGGAAGACATGCGATCAGCGTGGCGGCGGTCGGCGCCGTACAGTAGTGGCCTCAATGCCATGGTTCCGGAGGTTCTGGCCATGCCCTTCAGCTGCCACCGGCCGCACCGGGTCGCGGTGATCGCCGCGCGGCCGGTGTCGATGTTCAACCTCGCCGTGCCCGAGATGCTCTTCGGCAAGGTCGAGGTGGACGGCGGCCCCGGTTACGAGGTCGAGCTGTGCACCCCGGACCCCGGCGCCGTCGGGACCGGCGGCGGCGCCGAGCTGATGATCCGGCCCGGCCTTGAGGCGGTCGAACGGGCCGACACCGTGATCGTCGCCGGTACCGGCTCCCGGGAGGACCCCGACCTGCGGGTGGTGGACGCGCTGCGGCGGGCGGCCGGCGCGGGCAAGCGGGTCGCCTCCATCTGCACCGGCGCCTTCCTGCTCGCCGAGGCGGGGCTGCTCGATGGCCGCCAGGCCACCACGTACTGGGCGTACACCGGCCAACTCGCCGAGCGGTACCCGGCGGTGGTCATGGAGCCGGACGTGCTCTTCGTCCAGGACGGCCCGATGCTCACCTCCTCCGGCTACGCGGCGGGCATCGACCTGTGCCTGCACATCATCCGCACCGACTACGGCGCGGCCGTCGCCAACACCGTGGCGCGGCTCGCCCTCGTCGCACCCGTACGGCACGGCGGGCAGACGCAGTTCACCGAGACCCCGCTGCCCGCCGAGACCGGCACCTCGCTCGCCGCGACCAGGGCGTGGGCGATGACCCGGCTCGACCAGCCGCTCACCCTCGCCGACCTCGCCCGGCACGCGTCGGTCAGCGTCCGTACGCTCTCCCGCCGCTTCCACGCCGAGGCCGGGCTGAGCCCGCTCCAGTGGCTGCTGCACCAACGCGTCGAACGGGCCAAGGAGTTGCTGGAGACGACGACGCTGCCGGTCGACCAGGTCGCGCGGGCCAGCGGCCTGGGCACCGCCGACTCGCTGCGCGCGCATCTGCTGCGCCGGGCGGGCCTGACCCCCAGCGAGTACCGCGCGACCTTCTCCCGGCTGACCGCGGTCTGACGGTTCTGTCCTCACGACCCTCCCCGCACGGCACCGCACGGCACGGCACGGCGCGACCCGGCCGCCGGACCGCGGCCCCGCCTCGTACAGTGCGGTGCATGGCTGCTGAGAGCGATGTGCTGCACATCAAGGGACGCGTGCTGGTCGGGCCCGAGGAGATCAGGGACGAACTGTGGGTGGTCGGCGGGCGGATCAGCTACGACCGCCCGGCCGCCGCGCCGGCCGTGACCGTCACCGGCTGGACGCTGCCGGGCCTGGTCGACGCGCACTGCCACGTCGGCCTCGACGCGCAGGGCCCGGTCGACGCGGCCACCGCGGAGAAGCAGGCGCTCACCGACCGGGAGGCCGGGGCGCTGCTGCTGCGCGACGCGGGCTCGCCCAGCGACACCCGCTGGGTCGACGACCGCGCCGACCTGCCGCGGATCATCCGGGCGGGCCGGCACATCGCCCGTACCCGCCGCTACATCCGCAACTACGCCCATGAGATCGAGCCCGGCGACCTGACCGCGTACGTACGGCGCGAGGCGCGGCGCGGCGACGGCTGGGTGAAGCTGGTCGGCGACTGGATCGACCGGGAGGCCGGCGACCTGGCCGCCTGCTGGCCCAAGGGCGCGCTCACCGAGGCGATCGCCGCCGCCCACGAGGAGGGCGCCCGGGTCACCGCGCACTGCTTCGCCGAGGACTCGCTCACCGACCTGGTCGAGGCCGGTATCGACTGCGTCGAGCACGCCACCGGGCTGACCGAGGACACCATCCCGCTCTTCGCCGAGCACGGCGTCGCCATCGTCCCGACGCTGGTCAACATCGCCACCTTCCCCGCACTCGCGGCCGGCGGCGAGGCCAAATTCCCGCGCTGGGCCGACCACTTGAGGCGGCTGCACGCGCGCCGCCACGACACCGTACGGGCCGCGTACGACGCCGGGATCCCGGTCTTCGCCGGTACGGACGCGGGCGGCAGCCTCGCGCACGGGCTGATCCCCGACGAGGTCGCCGAACTGGCCGCGGCCGGCCTGCCCGCCACCGCCGCGCTGTCCGCCGCGACCTGGGGCGCCCGCGCCTGGCTCGGCCGCGACGGCCTCACCGAGGGCGCGTCCGCCGATCTCGTGGTCTACGACAGCGACCCGCGCGCGGACGTCCGGGTGCTGGCCGCGCCGCGGCGGATCGTACTGCGCGGCGCCGTCGTCGGCTGACCGCGGCGACGGTCGTTGACGGACCGTTACCCGGAGGCGGCGGTGCACGTTGGACATCACCGCGCACGCACCGGCGCGTCAACCGAGGTGAGCGGTGTCATCCCGTGATCCGGGTGACGCGGGGGAACAGCCGTGCCGCAAGATTCGAAGAAGCACACGGAAACCACCCTTATGGGTGAACTGACGCCGTGTGCCCGCCAGTTCACCCTCAGTGCGTAAACATGGCCGGGTCGATGTCCCCGGCGGCTGTCCCCAACAGTCCCGCGCCGGGGACTCCATGCCACTTGTGGGGGTTTTCCACCGTGTACCGCACCATCAACGTCAGCCTGCCCGCACGCCGTTCGGCCGCCGCCATCGGCGCCGCCGTCGCCCTCGCGGCGGGCACCCTCGTCGTCGCGCCGGGCGCGCAGGCGACGCCCGCCGGCACGGGGGGCGGCTCGTCCACCGCGACCGTGCTGCGGGCAGGGCTCGACGTGTCGCTGTTGAACAAGACCGTGGACGTGCCGCTGAACGTCTCGCTCAACGATGTGAAGGCGCCGGCCGACGCCAAGGAGACCGCGCTGACCGTGAAGGTGGGCAGCGGTGTGGAGCACGGGCGCGAGGTGAACATCCTGCGGGCCGACGTCGCGACGGCCAACGCCACGGCCGACCGCTGGAAGGCCGAGGGCTACGCCAACATCGCCAAGGCAGAGGTCCACGTCCCGGGCCTGCCGCTGCTCTCCCTGGTGAAGCTGGACGCGATCACCTCCAGGGCCACCTGCCAGGTGGGCCACAAGCCGACCGCCAGTTCCAAGCTGGTCGGTGTGACGGTTCTCGGGAAGACGATCTCGCTCAACGCGGTGGGCAGCACGGATCTGGACGTCGCCGGGGTCGGCAAGGTCAGCCTGCGCCTCACCGATACCGTCATCACCTCCCGTACGGCCGCGGCCACCGCCCTCCAGTTGAAGATCCACATCAACCCGCTGGAGCTGGGCGTCGCCGACGTCACCGGTGACGTCACGCTGGCGCAGGCCACCTGCCGTACGCCGCAGGCGAGCGGCTCGACCGGCGGCTCGACCTCGGGCGGCAACTCCGGCGGCTCCTCCAACGGCGGTTCGACGAACGGCGGTTCCACCAACGGTGGATCGACCAACGGTGGATCGACCAACGGCGGTTCGACCAACGGCGGCTCCAGTTCCGGTTCGACGAACGGTGGCTCGACCAACGGCGGTTCCACCGGCGGCCACTCCACGTCCGGCTCCACCTCCGGTTCCACGTCCGGCTCGACCAGCGGTTCCACGGGCGGCCACTCCACCAGCGGCTCGTCCGGCTCCGCCGGCACCTCGGGCAGCTCCGGCACCGGCGGTACCGACACCCGCGCGCAGACCGGCACCGACACCGTGAGCACCGGCGACCTCGCCGAGACCGGTGCCAGCTCCTCCACGCCGTACATGGCCTTCGGCGCCGTCGGCCTGGTCGCGGCCGGCGCCGGCGCCTTCCTGCTCACCAACCGCCGCCGCAAGGCGTCCTCCGGCGCCGAGTAACGCCGCGGCGGCCGAATCGGGCGAACACCCCAATAGTGGGGAGGGCGGCTCCGCTCCGGGAGCCGCCCTCTACGCTGTTCCCCACGAGCGGCGGCTGGGCTACCGTTCACCTTGGGGATGGGCGAGCGGGGCGGGCGGAGTAGATGGTCGACGGGCTTTTCGCGGGTCGTTACGAACTGGCGGAGCTGCTCGGCTCCGGTGGAATGGCCCGAGTGCACCGCGCCCGCGACACCCGCATGGGCCGCGTCGTCGCCGTGAAGACCCTGCTGCCGGAACTGGCCAGCGACCCCGACGCGCGCCGCAGATTCGCCCGCGAGGCCCAGGCCGCGGGCGCCCTCAACCACCCCGGCATCGTCACCGTGCACGACCAGGACGAGGTCCGTACCGACGACGACACCGTGGTGCCGTTCCTCGTCATGGAGTACGTCCAGGGCAGCACCCTGGCCCAACTCGTCCGCGAGCAGGTCTGGTTCGACCCGGAGCGCGCGGTACGGATCGCCTGCGACATGCTGGACGCGCTGGCCCACGCGCACAGCCACGGCACCGTCCACCGCGACGTGAAGCCCGCGAACGTGATGATCACCTCCGAAGGCGCCGTCAAGGTCGCCGACTTCGGCATCGCGCACGTCCTGCACACCGCCGACGCCCGGCTGACCGCCACCGGCTCCGCCATCGGCACTCCCAGCTACATGTCGCCCGAGCAGATCAACGGCGTGGACATCGACGCCCGCAGCGATGTGTACGCGGTCGGCTGTGTGCTGATGGAACTGCTCACCGGCAAGCCGCCGTTCACCGACGGCAATCCGATCAACCTCATGTACTGGCACGTGCACACCCCGCCGCCCGCGCCCTCCCAGCGCAATCCGCGGGTGCCCAAGGAACTGGACGCGCTGGTGCTCGGCGCGCTCGCCAAGGACCCGGCCGACCGCCCCACGGACGCCGCCGCCTTCCGCGACCGGCTGCGCGGCTGGCTGGCCGACACCGGCTCCAGCGCCCTGACCGGACCGGCCGCGACGCCCGCCACCGGGCCGCGGGACGGCGGCGCCCCCGACTCCGGAGGCCACGGCTCCCAGGATTCCGGCTCCCAGCATTCCGGCCGCCGCACCCCGGCCGCCGACCCGCGTGCCACCTTCGGCGTGCCCGGCGCGCCGCTGCCCGCGCTGCCGCCCAAGGCGCGCTCCGGCGAGCAGACCCCGCCGGGCACCCCGCCGAAGCCACTGTCACCGTCCGGCACCCCGGCCGCCGCCTCCGCCGCGGGCCGCGGCACGCCCGTACCGCCCGCGTCCGCCGCGGGCCAGGGCACCCCAACGCCGTCCGCCGCGCGCGACGCGACCCCGCACCCGGCCGGCTACGGACAGCCGGAGCACCCCGCGTACCGCACCCCGTCGCGGCCGCTGCCGCCGCAGTACCTGCCGAACGCGCCCCGGCCGCCGGGCACCCCACCGCCGATCAACGTCCGTTCGCCCGGCCAGGCCGTGCCGCCCGGCCCCCGCGCCGGCCGACGCCGCTGGATCGCGGCCGGCGCGGGCGTCGCGGTCGCCGCCGTCGCGGTGACCGTGACGCTGATCTTCGCGCCGATCGGCGGCGGCAAGGGCACCGACGACCCCACCGACACCCCGACCGTGCAGAACGCCGCGCTCAAACTGCACGGCGGCAAGGAGGGCAGCGGCTACAGCGGCGGGGTGAACGGCGTCGTCCGCCCCTCGACGGCCACCGGCGGCACCCTCAATCTGATCACCACCTATGCGACGCCCAACCTCCTCGACCCGGCCGCCACCTACGACCAGGCGTCGTGGAACCTCCAGCGGATGTTCCTGCGCAAGCTCGTCGACTACGCACCCGTGCCCGGCGACGGCGGCCGCAAGGTGGTGCCCGACCTCGCCACCGACACCGGCCAGGTCAGCTCCGACGGCCGCACCTGGACCTTCCGCCTCAAGGACGGCGTGACCTTCGACAACGGCACGCCGATCACCTCCAAGGACGTCAAGTACGGCATCGAGCGGACCTTCGACCGCGGCGCCTTCCCCGAGGGCCCCTCCTACTTCACCGACATCCTCGACCAGGGCCAGCACTACCCGGGCCCGTACGCGGACACCGACACCGACAAGCTCGGTCTCCGCTCGGTCACCACCCCCGACGACCGCACCATCGTCTTCAAACTCGCCAAGCCCTACGCCGACTTCCGCTATGTGCTCGCGCTGTCCATCGGCGCGCCGGTCCCGCGTTCCGCCGACACCGGCCAGGGCAAGGACTTCGAGAAGCACCCGGTCGGCAGCGGCCCGTACAAGGTGGCCAGTTACACGCCGGGCTCGTCGCTGCACATGGTCCGCAACACCCACTGGAACCCCGCGACCGACACCGTCCACTCCGCGCTGCCCGACGCGGTCGACCTGAAGATCGTCACCAGCCAGGACGCCGTGGAGTCCGCGCTGCTCAGCGGCGCCGCCGATCTGGACCTGGCCGGTCAGACGCTCAGCGACACGACCGAGACGAAGATCCTCAACGACCCGTCGCTGAAGGCCAACACCGACCTCGTCTTCACCGGCACCACCCGCTATCTGAGCCTCCAGACAGCCGTCGCGCCGCTCGACCGCTTCGAGTGCCGCCGCGCGGTGCAGTACGCCGTGGACAAGGCCGAGGTGCGCGCCAAGCTCGGCGGGCAGTACGAAGCAGGCGACATCGCCAGCACCATGCTGCCGCCGACCACCGACGGCTACAGCACCTCGGCCACCCCGTACGGCGCGCAGGGGCCGTATCCGGACGAGGCCCGCAAGCAGCTCAGCGAGTGCGGGCTGCCCGACGGCTTCAGCGTCACCATGGCGGGCATCAAGGGCTCGCCGCGGCTCCAGGACGCGATGGAGTCCATCAGTTCCTCGCTCGCCGAGATCGGCATCAAGGTCAAGATCGTGACCGAGGACTCCTCCGCCTTCTACGACACGCTGCTGTCGCCCAGCAAGCTCAAGGCCGCCAAGTGGGGCATCGTGATGACCGGTTGGGCCGCGGACTGGCCGACCGGCGGCGGCTTCCTGCGCGCGCTGATCCAGCCCGGCAGCGTCAACAACTACGCCAATCTGGACGACACCGAGATCAACAATCTGGTGTCCGAGGCCGACAACACCGCCGACCCGGGCAAGGCCGCGTCGATCTGGCAGACCGTGGACGCCAAGGTGATGGGCGAGAGCACGATGGTCCCGCTGATCTACGTCCAGCACCTGGTCTACCGCGGCACACGCCTGACCAATGTCTACGACCAGCAGGTGCTCGGCGGCGTCGACCTGACGGCGCTCGGCATCAAGTCCTAGCGCTGCCGGGGGAGTCGGGCCCCGGTCACATGTCGAGGTCGGCCAGGGCCGTGGCCAGGGCGTTGACGAAGCCGTCGGTCGTACGGCGGTCGCGGACGGCGACGCGGAGCCAGTCGGTGCCGAGGCCGGGGAAGGTGTCGGCGCGGCGGACGGCGTAGCCCATCGCCCGCAGATCGCGGCGGACGGCGGCGGCACCGGGGATGCGCAGCAGGACGAAGGGCGCCGCGGGCGCGTTGCCCGCGACCTCGACACCGGACAGTTCGGCCAACCGGTCCAGCAGATAGGCGCGTTCGCCGACCACCGTACGGGCCGCCTCCGCCGCCTCCGCGAGGGCGTCCGGCGCGACGCACGCGACGGCCGCCGCCAGCGCGGGGGTCGACACCGCCCACAGCGGCTGCGCGCGCTCCAGCGCGGCGATCGTGCCGGCGTCGCCGAGCACATAGCCGATCCGCAGCCCGGCGAGCCCCCAGGTCTTGGTGAGGCTGCGCAGCACGACCAGGCCCGGTACGTCCCGGGCCGCCGCCAGCGACTCGGTCTCGCCCGGCACCGCGTCCATGAACGCCTCGTCCACCACCAGGGTGCGGCCGGTGCGGGCCAACTTCCGTATCGCGGCGGCCGGATGGAGGACGGAGGTCGGATTGGTCGGATTGCCGACCACCACCAGATCGGCGTCCTCGGGCACCGCCGCCGGATCGAGCACGAAGCGGTCGGCCTCGGCGAGCAGGGCCCGCCGCACCTCGTGCCCGGCCGCCCGCAGCGCCGCCTCCGGTTCGGTGAACTGCGGGTGCACCACCACGGCATGACGTGGCGTCAGCGCGCGGGCCAGCAGGACGAACGCCTCGGCCGCGCCCGCCGTCAGCAGCACCTCGCCGTCCGGCCGGCCGTGCCGTACGGCCACCGCGTGCCGGGCCGCGCGCCCGTCGGGATACGCGGCCAGGTCCGTCAGCGAGGCCGCGATCCGCTCGCGCAGCCACACCGGGGGAGTGCCCGCGCGGACATTGACCGCCAGGTCGATCAGGCCGGCACCGACCTCCGCGTCGCCGTGGTGCCGCAGGTCGTATGCGTCGGGCCCGTCGTCACCCCCGGCGGCGGTCCGCGCCGCGGCGAGGCCGTCGGGCTCGCGGTCAGTGGGCGTGCGCATGGTGGCCGCCCCCGTGATCGTGGGAGCCGTGGTCGTGGGAGCCGTGGCCGTCGTGCGGGTCGTGGTCGTGCGGGCCGTGGCTGTGCGACGGGTCGTCCGGGTGGTGGTGCGGCTGCTGCGGCCTACCCACGCGGTCCTCGAAGCCGGGCAGCTTCACCCGGTACACGCAGGTGTCGCAGTTCATCCGCAGGTCGCCCTCGACCGTCTCGCGGTAGCGCTCCAGCACCAGCTCCGCCAACTCCGGCTCGGGGCCGATCACTTCGGCGTTCCGTACGTCGAGCCCCGGCTGCCCGGCCGCCCATGCGGCGGCCTGCTCGCGCACCCGGTCCGGCAGCACCCCGGTGAACAGGAAGTACGGCAGGACGACGACGCTGCGGGCCCCCAGCCGCAGGCAGCGGTCGAGCCCCGCCGGCACGGACGGCTCGGCCAGCGACACGAACGCGGTCTCCACGCCCGCGTAACCGCGGCCCTCCCACAGCAGCCGCGCCACCTTGTACACCTCGGCGTTCGCGTCCGGGTCGGTCGATCCCCGGCCCACCAGCAGCACCGTGGTGTCCGCGCGGTCCGCCCCGGCCAGCGCCTCGTCGATCCGCCGCTCCAGCACTGTCAGCAGCTTCGGGTGCGGGCCGAGCGGGCGGCCGTACGCGTACGACGTGCCCGGGTGCCGCTGCTCCTCGCGGGCCAGCGCCGCCGGGATGTCGCCCTTGGCGTGCCCGGCCGACACCAGCACCAGCGGCACGGCGGCGAACCGCCGTTCGCCCGCCTCGACCAGGGCGGCCACCGAGTCCGCCAGCGGCGGCGGCGACAATTCGATGAAGCCGCCGCCGACCGCCAAGTCTGCGCTCTTGGCGCCCAGTTGGTCGACGAAGGAACGGAAGGCCGCGGCGCCGGCCGCGTCACGCGTGCCGTGGCCGACGAGGAGGAGGGCGGGGGGTCGGCTCACTGGTGGTTCTCCTTGACGGGATGTGCGGGCACGGCGTGTTCGGGGGCGGCGTGTTCGGGGAGTCGGCGCCCGGGCACGGGCTGTTCGGGGGGTGCGGGGAGGTCGGCCGGGTCGGTGTACAGCAGGGCGTTGAGCGCGGCGGCGGCCACCGCGGAGCCGCCCTTCTCCGAGATGTTGCTCACCGCGGGCAGCCCCGACGCCCGCAGGTGCGCCTTGCTCTCGGCTGCGCCCACGAAACCGACCGGCATGCCGATCACCAGCGCGGGCGCCGCGTCCAGTGCGAGCAGCTCCTCCAGGGCGGTGGGCGCGCAGCCGATCACCCACACCGCGCCGGGCCCGACCTGCGCGTACGCCAGCCGCACCGCGTGCGCGCTGCGGGTCAGCCCGGGCCCCGGCGAGGCGTCGGCGAGCCGGCACACCGAGGACCGGGCGGTGATCCCCGACGCGACCATCTCGACGTCCGCGACGACCGGCGCGCCCGCGTGCAACGCCGCGTGCGCCGCCCGCAATTCGTCCTCGTCGCACACCAGGTCCGTGGCGTAGCCGAGGTCCGCGCTGGAGTGGATCACCCGCTCCACCACGGCGCGGCGCAGCGGCGTCATGCCCGAGGTGTCGAGGCGGGACCGCAGGATGCGGAAGGACTCCTGCTCGATGGGGTGGACCGTACGGCTCACGCGGCATCTCCTCCGGAGGGGGCGGCGGGGGACGGGAGTGGGGTACGAGAGGTGGTCACGGCGCCTGCCAGCGGTAGCCGCGCGGGGTGACCATGCGGCCGGCGACGGTGCGGCTCGCGGTGTTGCCGACGGTCACGACCGTCACCATGTCCACGGTGGCGGGGTCGAGGCCGGCCAGCGTGGTGACCGCGACCCGCTCGTCCGGGCGGGAGGCGGCGTGCACGACGCCCACCGGGGTGTCGGGCGCGCGGTGCCCGGCCAGGATCGACAGGGCCTTCGGCAACTGCCAGTCGCGGCCCCGGCTGCGCGGGTTGTAGAAGGTCACCACGAGGTCGGCCTCGGCCGCCGCCCGCACCCGTCGCTCGATCACGTCCCACGGTGTGTGCAGGTCCGACAGGCTGATCGACACGTGGTCGTGGCCGAGCGGCGCGCCCAGCAGGGCGGCTGCCGCCAGCGCGGCGGTCACGCCGGGGACGCCGACCACATCGATGTCGTCGGCCGCCTCGGCGAGGGCGGGGGAGGCCATCGCGTACACCCCGGCGTCGCCGCTGCCGATCAGCGCGACGGCGTGGCCCGCGCGGGCCTCGGCGACCGCGGTGCGCGCCCGCTCCTCCTCCGCGCCCAGGCCGGACTCCAGCACCCGGGTGCCGGGCGCGAGCAGGTCGCGGATCTGGTCCACGTACTGGTCGAGGCCGACGAGCACCGAGGCGCGGCGCAGTTCGGCGACCGCGCGCGGCGTCACCAGGTCGCGCGCACCCGGGCCGAGGCCCACCACGGCGAGCCGGCCGCGCGGGTGGCGGCGGGCGACGGCGGCGGTCGCCATCGCCGACTTCCGCTTCTGGGCGACGAGTTCGCCGCCGGGCGCGGCGGCCAGCGCCGCCGCCTCCGCCACGGACGCGGTGCCGACCGCGGCGAGCGGGGCGGCCGAAGGATTCGGTACGGGGATGGCCGCGAGGGTGTCCGCGGGAAACGTCAGCAGCGGTACGCCGAAGGCCGCCGCCGCGGCCACGATCCCGGCTTCCGACGCCTTCGCGTCCACGGTCGCCAGCGCGGTGACGCTGCGCTCGGCCAGCCCGGCCTCCGCGAGCGTGCTCCGCACGAGGGTCACCACTTCCTCCCGGGTGACGCCCCGGCTGCCGCCGATGCCGACCGTCAGCGAAGGCGGCCTCAGGAACACGGTGTTCCCGGCCGTGATCCGTCGATCGGTGAGCCACACCGCGTACGGCGCTTCGTCCTCCGCCCCCCTCTCGGCCGGCGTCGGTTCGGCACCGCCGGGCCGCGCCGCTTCGGATCGGCCGGTTGCGGCGGTCCTGAGGGAACCGTCCTCCCTCGGGTGCCCTTGGCTGGCTTCGGGGGAAGCGTTCTTCCTCGTGGCGCTCTCTCCCGGAGGGAGCTTTTCCGCCATAGACGGCGGGGCCGGGATGAGGGCCGGGGGGAGGGGTGGGTGGGGCCAGATGGTGTCGGTGTGGAAGGTGACGGGTGGGGTGCCGTCGAGGAGGGCGCGGGTGACGGCGGGGAGGGCGCCCTCGGCGGGGTAGGGGAGGGTGTCGAGGGCGGTGGCGCCGACGGCGTCGGTCGCGGTGGTGACGACCGGCTCGGCGCCGAGGACGGAGGAGACCGCCGCGGCAAGGGAGTTGGCGCCGCCGCCGTGCCCGCCGAGGAGGGCGACGGCATAGCGGTGCGCCTCGTCCACGGTCACGACACCAGGATCCTCGGCCTTGCCGCGCAGGTGCGGCGCGAGCAGGCGGACGGCCGCCCCCGTGGCGAGGAAGAGCACGAGCTGGTCGCACTCCGCGAAGGCCGCCCCCACCACCTCCCGCAACGGCCGCGCGCCGTCGTCGTAGAGCACCGTCCTGCCCGGCCACGCGGCGGCGAGCCGCTCGCACCCGGTGCGGCCCGCCGCGGTCGCGGAGATGAGGCCGATCACAGAGATTCCCCTTCACTGGTGGCGGACGCGGGCCGCGCCCACAGCACGAACACCGGATTCGCCGCGGCCAGCCGCGTCACGTCCCCGGGCAGCGGCGCGAGCCGCGACGACTGGAGCAGGACACCGTCGGGCACCCACCCGGCGGCGCGCAGCGCGCCCCGTACCTCCGGCACCCGGTCGACGGCGGCCAGCGTCACCACGACCGAGCGCCGCGCCCGCCTGGCGCACGCCGTCACGATCGCGGCCAGCTCCCGCCCGCCGCCCCCGACGAACACCGCGTCGGGCGCCGGCAGCCCGTCGAGCGCCGCGGGCGCCTCGCCGTGCACGACCTGCACCTCGACACCGTGCGCGGCGGCGTTCGCCCGCACCCGGCCGGCGCCGTCGGCCGTCTTCTCCACGGCGATCACGGCGGCGCCGAACCGGGCGCACTCCACCGCGACCGCGCCGGACCCGGCGCCGACGTCCCACACCAGGTCCCCGGTGCGCGGCCCGAGCCTGGCCAGGGCCAGCGCCCGCACCTCGGCCTTGGTGACCATCGAGTCGCGGTGCGCGAAGTCCTCCTCGGGCAGCGCCCACCCGGCGGGCGCGACCGGCGCGCCGGCGACCGTACGGGAGGCGCCGGCCCGCCCGTCGAGCGCCGCGTCGGCCAGGCACAGCACGACCGCGGCCCCGGCCGCCGACCAGTCGCGGGCGGCGGCCTGCTCCGGCGTGACCCGCTCCACGCGCTCCGCGTCCGTACCGAGCGCCGAGCCGACGACGAGAGTGCGCGCCAGGCCGGTACGGGCCAGGGCGGCGCCCAACTCCGCGGGCCCGGCGCCCGGTCCGGTCAGCACGGCCGTCTTGGGGTGCGCCCGGCACACATGCACCGCGGTCCGCAGCTCGCGGCCGTGCGCGCTGACCACCACCGCGTCGTCCCAGCGCAGCCCGAGCCGCGCGAAGGCCACCGCGACCGACGGCGACGACGGCCGTACGTCGAGGGCCGCCGCGCCGAACCGCGCGCCCAACGCCCGTACGATGCCGAAGAATCCGGGATCGCCGGAGGCCAGCACCACCACCCGGGCGCCGGGCGCGGCCACGTACTCCGCGATCGTGTCCAGCGCGGGCGAGAGCGGGCCGAGCACCAGCCGCCGTACGCCGGACGGCAGTTCGGCGGCCTCCAGGTGGCGGGCGGCGCCCACCACCAGATCGGCGCCGCCGACCACGGGCGGCGCCCCGCCCGTGCCCATGCCGAGCACCGTGATCACGCCGTCACCCATGGGACTCACGAGGCTCCCGCGCTTCCTCGCCCGCCCGCGACTCCCGCAGCGCGCGCCGCGCCGCCGGATCGGCCCGCCGGAAACCGTGGAAGTGCCCCGGGTGGTAGAGGTGCGAGCGGGTCCCGGACGCCGCGAGCGCCGGGCCGACCAGGAAGAGCGTGTGCTTCCACAGCTTGTGCTCCTTGACGGTCGCCTCCAGCGTGCCGACCGTGCAGCGCAGCAACAGCTCCTCGGGCCACGTGACCTGATGGGCGATCAGCACCGGGGTGTCGGTGCGGTAGCCGCCCTCCAGCAGCTCGGCGGCCAGTTGACCCGACCGGGCCGCGGACAGGAACACCGCCATCGTCGTACCGTGCCGGGCGAATTCCCTGACCTCCTCGCCCGGCGGCATCGGCGTCTTGCCGCCGCCCAGCCGGGTCAGGATCACCGACTGCGCCACCTCGGGAATCGTCAACTCCCGCCCGGCCAGCGCCGCGACGGCCGAGAAGGAGGACACGCCCGGCACGATCTCGACCGCGATGCCGAGCGCCGCGCACCGGTCCACCTGCTCCTGCGTGCCGCCCCACAGCGCCGGGTCGCCGGAGTGGATCCGCGCCACCCGCAGCCCCTCGCGCAGCGCCCGCCCGTACACCGCGACCACGTCCTCCAGGGACATCGCCGCCGAGTCCAGGATCTCCGCGTCCGCGCGGGCGTGCTCCAGCACCTCCGCCTGGACCAGGCTCGCCGCCCAGATCACGACGTCCGCCTCGGCGATGGCCCGCGCCGCCCGGAAGGTCAGCAGATCCGCCGCGCCCGGGCCCGCGCCGACGATCGTCACCTTCGCCCCGGCCGGGGCCTGCGCCGCGCTCACAGCTTCCCCCCTCGGCCGCCGTCGCGCCGCGCGGGCGCGATCAGCGTCGACAGATACGGCAGCGGCCCGTCCAGCAGCTCCGCCGCGGGCCGGATCGACTCCTCCGGCAGCCCCAGCGAACTGCCCCACACCGCGCCCTCGGTCCTGCCCGTCTCGCGCAGCGCCGCCGCGACCTCGGCGGCCAGCCGCCCGAATTTGTACGCCACGACCGTGCCGGGACCGGCCAGCGCCTCCTTCAGCACCGCCGCCCCCGCCGTCACCGGGACCAGCGTCAACGGCTCGGTGCCCTCGGTCAGTACGGCGCCGCCGCGCGCTGCCAGCTCCTGCATCGCCGTGATCCCCGGCACCGTCTCCACCCGCACGCCGGGCACCAACTCCCTGATGGTGTGCGCCAGATACGTGAACGTGGAGTACACATTCGGGTCGCCGATCGTCGCGAAGGCCACCGTGCCGTGCTCCCGCAGCAGCTCGGCCACCCGCGCGCCCGCCGCGTCCCACGCCGCCTCGCGCCGCGCCCGGTCGGTCCGCTCGTTCAGCGCGAACACCACGCGGACGACGCGCTCGGCGTCCACGTAATGCAGCACCGTCGCCTCGGCGCGACCGCGCTCGCCGGTGTCCAGCACCGGTACGACGACGGCCGCGGCCGCGCGCAGCGCGTTCACTCCCTTGACGGTCACCAGCTCCGGGTCGCCGGGGCCCACCCCGACGCCGGTCAGCAGCGCGGTCATCGCGCACACCTCTCTACGAAGCGCCGTGCCAGCGACGGCTCGGCGGCCCAGTGCACATGCAGATACGAGGCATGCACGTCCGTGGTGGTGAAGCCCTCCACCCGGCGGCCGGTGCCGCCGGTCAGGCCCCACGCCGGTGCCGGGCCCGCGCCCGGCGCAACTCGCGTCCGGTGGAATTCGTGACCGCGCAGGCGCAGGCCCGCCGGTGCCAGGACGCTGTCGCCCAGCGCGACGGCCTCGCGGTAGCCCAATGTCAGGCGGTCGGTCATCGTCGCCCCGGCGTCGAGCACCCCGCACATCGGGGCGCCGTCCAACTCCCGTGCCAGGTAGAGCAGTCCGGCGCACTCTGCCGCGATCGGCCCCTCGAAGGCGGCGACCGCTTTGCGCAGCGGTTCGTTCGCCGAGAGGTCGGCGGCGTAGATCTCGGGGAAGCCGCCGCCGAGGACGATTCCGGCGGTGCCTTCCGGGAGGGCCTCGTCGCGGAGCGGATCGAAGGTCACGAGCTCCGCTCCGGCCGCGCGCAGCAGCTCCACCTGTTCCGCGTACGCGAAGGTGAAAGCCGCCCCGCCGGCGACGGTCACCACGGGCCGCCTGCGGCGGGCTGTCTCCCCTACCCCGCCCCTTCCCGAAACCGGGGGCCGGCCCCCGGACCCCCGGTCCTCGAACTCCCCCAGACTCCGTCCGGGAGGTGCCCCCAGACGGGCTGGTTGAGGATGAGGCTCGGAGCCCACGGGCGTGCCAGAAGCACAATTCAGCCCGTCCGGCGTTTGAGGACCGGGGTCCGGGGCCGACCCCCGGTTTCGGGAAGGGGCGGGGCTGGGGAGAGAAGCGCCGCAGGCCGCCACCTCCTCCACCGCGTCCCAGGCGGTGCCGTCCAGCGGCGGGGCGCTGCGCGCCAGGGCCAGCAGGGCCGGGAGGTCGCAGGAGTCGCGCAGCCGCCCCGCGAGATCGCGGACCCACGCGACCGCCTCGGGCCGCCGCTCGGCGGCGGGCACCAGCCCGAGGTGCCGGGACGGCACATGGACGTCGGCCGCGCGCCGCAGAGCGCCGAGCACGGGCACCCCCGACTCGTCGAGCGCCCCGCGCAGAAGAGCTTCGTGCCGGTCGGAGGCGACCTTGTTGAGGATCACCCCGCCGATCCGGACCCCGGGGTCCCAGGAGGCGAAGCCGTGGACGAGCGCGGCCACCGACCGCGACTGCGACGAGGCGTCGACCACCAGGACGACCGGCGCCCGCAGGATCTTGGCGACCTGTGCGGTGGAGCCCAGCTCCCCCTGCCCGGCGGCGCCGTCGAAGAGCCCCATGACGCCCTCGACGAGGGCGAGTTCACAGCCCGCCGCGCCGTGCGCGAAGAGCGGCACGATCCGCTCGGGCCCGCAGAGGTACGGGTCGAGATTGCGCCCGGGCCGGCCGCAGGCCAGCGCGTGGTAACCGGGGTCGATGTAGTCGGGCCCGGCCTTGTGCGGGGAGACGGCGAGCCCGGCCGCCGCGAAGGCGGCCATCAGCCCGGTGGCGACCGTCGTCTTGCCGCTGCCGGAGGCCGGCGCGGCGACGACGAGCCGGGGCACGGCGGTGGACGTCACCACTCGATGCCCCTCTGCCCCTTCTGCCCCACGTCCATGGGGTGCTTGACCTTGGACATGTCGGTGACGAGATCGGCGGCGTCCACGAGCGCGGGCGGCGCGTTGCGCCCGGTGATCACGACGTGCTGGGTGCCGGGCCGGTCGCGCAGCGCACCGACCACCTCGGCGGTGTCGACCCACCCCCAGTGCATGGGGTACGCGAACTCGTCCAGCACGTACAGCCGGTACGTCTCGGCGGCCAGGTCCCGCTTGACCTGCTCCCACCCCTCGCGGGCGGCCTCCTCGCTGGATTCCAGGTCCCGCTGCACCCAGGACCAGCCCTCGCCCATCTTGTGCCAGGCGACGGTGCCGCCCTCGCCGGAGGCGCCGAGCACGCGCAGCGCCCGCTCCTCGCCGACCTTCCACTTCGCGGACTTGACGAACTGGAACACCCCGACCGGCCAGCCCTGGTTCCACGCGCGCAGCGCGAGACCGAAGGCGGCGGTCGACTTGCCCTTGCCGATGCCGGTGTGCACGATCGTCAGCGGCCGGTTGCGGCGCTGACGGGTCGTCAGGCCGTCGTCCGGTACGGCATTCGGCTGTCCCTGCGGCATCAGACGGCCCTCCTGTCGTCGCTCACGCGGCCCTCCGTACGTCCTTGACCAGTGCGGACACCGTGTCCGCGCGCAGTTCGTCCAGCGTCACCGCGACACCCGCCAACTCCCGGGCCAGCGCGCCCGCGAGGCCGAGCCGTACGGGCCCCGACTCGCAGTCCACGACCACCGCGGCGGTGCCCTCGGCGGCCAGCAGGCGGGCGGCCCGCCCGGCCAGCGCCACCGGTTCCGGGCCGCCGGTCGCGCGGCCGTCGGTGACGACGACCAGCAGCGGGCGCCGCGAGGCGTCCCGCAGCCGCTCCACCCGCAGCACCTCGCGGGCCTTGAGCAGCCCGGCAGCCAGCGGCGTACGGCCGCCGGTCGGCAGCTTCTCCAGCCGGGCGGCGCCCGCGTCGACCGAGGAGGTCGGGGGCAGCGCGAGATCGGCGCCGGCGCCGCGAAAGGTGACCAGGCCGACCTTGTCGCGCCGCTGGTACGCGTCCAGCAGCAGCGACAGCACCGCGCCCTTGACGGCGCTCATCCGCTGCCGGGCCGCCATCGAGCCGGAGGCGTCGACCACGAACAGCACGAGATTGCCCTCGCGGCCCTCGCGGACCGCCTGCCGCAGGTCGTCGCGGCGGATCACCAGACCGCGGCCCGACCGGCCGCGGGCCCGCTGGTGCGGGGCCGCCGCCTGCACGGTCGCCGCCAGGTGCAGCTTGATGAGCGGGCCGTGCGGGCGGCGGGCGCCGGTCGTCCTGCCGTGCGCGGTCCGCGCCCGCGACCTGCGGCCGGCCGCGCCCTCGCCGAGTCCCGGCACGTCGAAGTGCCGCGCCTTGAAGGGGTCGGCGGCGCCCACCGCGGGCCGCTCGCCCGCGGCGGCACCCGCGGCCGGGGGCCGCTCCGCGGGCTGTTCCGCGTCGGGGGAGTCCTGACCCGCGGCCTCGGGGGCCGGGCCGTCCGCCGCCTCGCCGTCCGGCCCGCTCTCCGGGCCGCCGTCCGGCCCGTCCTGCGGCGGCCGTCCGCCGCCGGGTCCGTCCGGATCCGGATCGTCGTCCCCGTCCCCGTCCCCGTCCCCGCCGTCGCCGTCGTTCTCGTCGGCGCCGCGCTCGCGCTCCAGCGTCTCGTCGAGCTTGTCCTCGTCCAGGCCCGGCGCGTCGAAGGGATTGCGGCGGCGCCGGTGCGGCAGCGCGAGCAGCGCCGCCGTGCGGACGTCCTCGGCCAGGACGACGGTGCGGCCCGCCCAGGCCGCCAGCGCCGTCGCGGTGCGCGCCATGACGATGTCCGCGCGCATCCCGTCCACCTCGAAGGCCGCGCAGGTCGCCGCGATCTGCCGCAGCGCGCCGTCGCCGAGGCGCACCTCGGGCAGCAACCGCCGTGCGGCGGCGATCCGTTCGCGCACCCCCTGCTCGTCCGCCGCCCAACGGGCCGTGAAAGCGGCCGGATCGGCGTCGTACGCGAGCCGCCGCCGTACGACCTCGACGCGCTCGTCGGTCTCCCGCGAGGCGGTCACCTCGACAGTGAGGCCGAAGCGGTCGAGCAACTGCGGGCGCAGCTCGCCCTCTTCGGGGTTCATCGTGCCGACCAGCAGGAAACGGGCCGCGTGCCGGACGGAGACGCCCTCGCGCTCCACATAGCTCGCGCCCATCGCCGCCGCGTCCAGCAGCAGGTCCACCAGGTGGTCGTGGAGGAGATTCACCTCGTCCACGTACAGCACACCGCGGTGCGCCGCCGCGAGCAGGCCCGGCTCGAACGCCTTCACGCCCTCCGCGAGCGCCCGCTCGATGTCCAGCGCGCCGACCAGCCGGTCCTCGCTCGCGCCGACCGGCAACTCCACGACGCGGGCCGGCCGTTCGGCGCCGCCGCCCGCTTCGTGCGGGCCGTCCGGGCACCCCGGGTCGGGCGCCGCCGGGTCGCAGGAGAAACGGCACCCGGGCACCACCGCCACCTCCGGCAGCAGCGCGGACAGCGCCCGCACCGCCGTCGACTTGGCGGTGCCCTTCTCACCCCTGACCAGCACCCCGCCCACGGCCGGGCTCACCGCGTTCAGCAGCAGCGCCAGCCGCAGGTCGTCCTGCCCGACGAGCGCGGTGAACGGATACGGCGTACTCACGATGCCTCCAGATGGTCACGGTCGCGGGTCCTCGTCGACGGCGTCCTCATGCGTCGTCACCTGCCACGTCGCCCTCCAAGTCGCCTTCGAGCTCCAGATATGTGGCGCGCAGCCGCTCCAGCGTGTCCGGGTCAGGGGCGGACCACAGACCGCGGTCGGCGGCTTCGAGGAGGCGCTCGGTGATGCCGCGCAGCGCCCAGGGGTTGGACTTCCGCATGAAGTCCTGGTTCTGCGGGTCGAAGACGTACTCGGTGGCGAGCCGCTCGTACATCCAGTCGTCGACGACGCCCGCGGTCGCGTCGTAGCCGAAGAGGTAGTCGACGGTGGCCGCCATCTCGAAGGCGCCCTTGTAGCCGTGCCGCCGCATCGCCGCCATCCAGCGCGGGTTGACGACCCGGGCCCGGAAGACGCGGTGCGTCTCCTCACCCAGGGTGCGGGTGCGGACCTGGTCGGTGAGCGCGGAGTCGCCGACGTACGCCTGCGGGGACGATCCGGTCAGGTGCCGGACCATGGCGACCATGCCGCCGTGGTACTGGAAGTAGTCGTCGGCGTCCACGAGATCGTGCTCGCGGGTGTCGACGTTCTTCGCGGCGACCTGGATCCGCCGGAAGGCGGCCTCCATGTCGCCGCGCGCGGCCCGCCCGTCCAGGCCCCGGCCGTACGCGTAGCCGCCCCAGACGGCGTAGACCTCGGCGAGGTCGGCGTCCGAGCGCCAGTTGCGGGCGTCGATCAGCGGCAGCAGGCCCGCCCCGTACGCGCCCGGCTTGGAGCCGAAGATCCGGGCGGTCGCGCGCCGCCGGTCGCCGTGCCCGGTGAAGTCCTCGTCGGCGTGCGCCCGCACGTGGTTGACGGCCGGGTCCTCGTCCAGCTCGGCGACGGTCCGCACCGCGTCGTCCACCAGGGCGACGACGTGCGGGAAGGCGTCACGGAAGAAGCCGGAGATCCGGACGGTGACGTCGATCCGTGGCCGCCCCAACTCCTCGGCGGGGATCACCTCGAAGCCGGTGACGCGGCGCGACGCGTCGTCCCACAGCGGCCGGCAGCCGAGCAGCGCGAGGATCTCCGCGATGTCGTCGCCCTGCGTGCGCATGCAGGAGGTGCCCCACACGGTCAGGCCCACCGACGCCGGGTACGCGCCGGTGTCCGCCAGATGCCGGGCCAGCAGCGAGTCCGCGAGCGCCGTGCCGACGTCCCAGGCGAGCCTGGACGGAATGGCCTTGGGATCGACGGAGTAGAAATTACGGCCGGTCGGCAGCACATTGACCAGCCCGCGGGTCGGCGACCCGGACGGCCCGGCCGGTACGTAACCGCCGCGCAGCGCCCGCAGGATGTGGTCGATCTCGTCGGTGGTCCTGGCCAGCCGCGGCACGACCTCGCGCGCGGCGAATTCCAGTACCCGTACGGCGTCCGGTACGTGGTGCCCGCCGAGCACGTCCCGTACGACGCGCGTCGCCGCGTCCGGCGACCAGTCGGCGGCCTCCATCGCCTCGGCGAGACGGCGCGCGATCTGCTCCAGCAGGTCGACGGCGTCCGAGCCGGTACGGGCCGGTCCTTCGGCGAGCGCGGTGAGCGTCGGCGGCAGCTCGGCGCGGGCGCCCGGCTCGGCCAGCAGCGCCTTCTCCTCCAGGCCGAAGGAGGCGGCGAGCGCGGCCCGCAGGCCCGGCAGCGCGGCGCCGACACCGCCCCACACCTGCGCCGAACGCAGCACCGCCAGCACCAGATTGACCCGGGCCTCGCCGACCGGGCCGCCGCCGAGGATGTGCAGACCGTCCCTGATCTGCACGTCCTTGATCTCGCAGAGCCAGCCGTCGACATGCAGCACGAAGTCGTCGAAGCCGTCCTCGTCGGGCTGTTCGTCCACATGCAGGTCGTGGTGGAGTTCGGCGGCCCGCACCAGCGTCCAGATCTGGCTGCGGATCGCCGGGGACTTCGTCGGGTCGAGATCGTTCACCAGGGCGTACTCGTCGAGGAGTTGCTCCAGCTTCGCCAGATCGCCGTAGGTGTCGGCGCGGGCCATCGGCGGCACGAGATGGTCCACAACGGTGGCGTGACCGCGCCGCTTGGCCTGGGTGCCCTCGCCCGGGTCGTTGACGATGAACGGGTAGACCAGGGGGAGTTCGCCCAGCACCGCGTCCGGCGCGCAGCCCGCCGACAGACCGAGGCCCTTGCCGGGCAGCCACTCCATCGTGCCGTGCTTGCCGAGGTGCACGATCGCGTCGGCCCCGAAACCGCCCTCGGCAGCCGAGGTCTCCAGCCAGCGGTACGCGGCCAGGTAGTGGTGCGACGGCGGCATGTCCGGGTCGTGGTAGATCGCGATCGGATTCTCGCCGAAGCCGCGCGGCGGCTGGATCATCACCACGACATTGCCGAATTGGAGCGACGCCAGCACGATGTCGGTGCCGTCGATGTAGAGGGAGCCCGGCGGCTCGCCCCAGTGCTCCAGGATGCCGGCCCGCAGGTCGGGGTCGAGGGCGGCGAACCACTTCTCGTAGTCCGCCAGCGGGACCCGCGCGGGCGCCGCCGCGAGCTGATCCTCCGTCAGCCACTCCACGTCGTGCCCGCCGGCCGCGATCAGCCGGTGGATCAACTCGTCGCCCTCGCCCGGGTGTTCACCGGTCACGTAACCCGCGTCGCGCAGCGCGTCCAGCAACCGGACGGCGGAGGCCGGGGTGTCCAGGCCGACCGCGTTGCCGACCCGGGAGTGCTTGGTCGGGTAGGCGGTGAAGACCAGCGCGAGCCGCTTGTCCGCGTTCGCCTTGTGCCGCAGCGCCGCGTGCCGCACCGCGATCCCGGCGACCCGCGCGGCCCGCTCCGGATCGGCGACGTAGACCGGCACATCGCCCTCGCCGGTCTCCTTGAACGAGAACGGCACCGTGATCAGCCGCCCGTCGAACTCCGGGATCGCCACCTGCATCGCCGCGTCCATCGGTGTCAGCGCCGCGTCCGACTCCTGCCAGGCCGTCCGGGACGACGTCAGGCACAGTCCCTGGAGGACGGGGACGTCCAGGTCCGCGAGCGCGCCGATGTCCCACGCCTCGTCGTCACCGCCCGCGCTCGCCTCCGACGCCACCGTGCCGCCGGCCGCCAGCACCGTCGCCACGATCGCGTCGGCCCGGCCGAGCAGCTCGTACAGCCCGTCGTCGGCCCCCCGGAGTGAACCGCAGTACACCGGAAGAGCGTTGGCGCCCCTTTCCCGGACCGCCGCGCACAGTGTGTCCACGAAGGCGGTGTTCCCCGACAGTTCGTGGGCGCGGTAGAAGAGCACCGCGACCGTCGGACGGCCCTCCTCGTACGGATGCGCGCCGTGCACGCCGTGGTCGGGCATGCGGCGCGGCGCCGCGAAGCCCTCGCCGCTCATCAGGACGGTGTCCGACAGGAAGCGGGCCAGCTCGGTGAGATTGTCCGGGCCGCCCTCGACCAGATAGCGCAGCGCCTGCGCGACGACGCCCGCGGGCACCGACGACAGCGCCATCAGCTCCGCGTCCGGCACCGACTCGCCGCCCAGCAGCACCGTCGGCACCCCGGAGGCCGCGAGCACCGCGAGCCCCTCCTCCCAGACCCGTCGGCCGCCGAGCAGCCGCACCACCGCGAGGTCGGCGCCGTCCAGCAGCGCGGGCAGGTCGGCCGCCGGGTCGACCCGGGACGGATTCCCGATCCGGTACGTGACAGTGCCGTCGCCCGCGGCGCGGGCCGCCAGCAGATCGGTGTCGGCGGTGGACAGCAGCAGAACGGTGCTCACGTGTGTCCCATCGTCAAGGTGGTCGGGTCCCGCCGCCCGGCGGGGGAGCGGGACGGAAGGCCGCGAAGTGGTGTGCCCGGCGCCGGTCATGGCGCGCCCGGCGGTACGAAGGGCAGGCCCGGCGGCGGGCCCTGCTCGATCAGCCGCAGCAGCGCGGCGGTGTCGGCGTGCTCCTCGATCAGGTCGCCGAGCCGGTCCGCCTGCTCCTCGCGCAGCGCCGCGAAGACGGTGTCCGGCGCCGGCACGAAGCGGCGGCCGGCCGCGGCGGCGACCCGGCGCAGGAAGGCGCGCCGGAAGCCGTCGCTCTCCAGGGAGCCGTGCCAATGCGTGCCCCAGACCGCGCCGACCCGGCAGCCGTCCAGGAACTCCTCGTCGCCGCCGCGGACTTCGGCCACGCCGTGGTGGATCTCGTAACCCTCGACCGGCTCCCCGTACGCCGTGCCGGCCGGCCGGGCCAGGGTCTTCGCGGCGGCGAACCTGACCCGGACCGGCAGCAGACCGAGGCCCGGGACGCTGCCCGCCCGCGATTCCACGTCGTCCTCGATGTGTTCGGCGAGCATCTGGAAGCCGCCGCAGATGCCGAGCAGCGGGCGGCCCTCGGCGGCGCGGCGCGCGATCGCGTCCGCGAGGCCGCGTTCGCGCAGCCACTCCAGCGCCCGCACGGTGCCGCGGGTGCCCGGCAGCACCACCAGATCGGCGTCCGCCAGCTCCTCCGGGCGGTCCACGAACCGCACCACGACGCCGGGTTCCGCCGCGAGCGCGTCGACGTCCGTGAAGTTGGACATCAGCGGGACGGCGGCGACCGCGACGCGCAGCAGGTCCTCGCCGTGCGGTGGCGCGACCACCGACTCGCGGACGGTGCCGCGCAGCGACACACGGAGGCCGTCCTCCTCGTCGATGCCGAGGCCGTGCGCGTACGGCAGCACGCCGAGCGCCGGGCGGCCGGTGAGGCCGCGCAGCATGTCCAGACCCGGCTGGAGCAGGGAGACGTCGCCGCGGAATTTGTTGACCAGATAGCCCGCGACCAGGGCCTGGTCCCGCGGGGCGAGCAGCGCCGTCGTACCGAAGAAGGAGGCGAAGACGCCGCCGCGGTCGATGTCGCCGACCACCACGACGGGCAGGTGCGCGGCGCGGGCCACACCCATGTTGACGATGTCGGTGCGGCGCAGATTGATCTCGGCGGGGCTGCCGGCGCCTTCGCAGATCACCGCGTCGTACTGGGTGCGCAGCTGCTCCAGGCAGTCGGTGACCGTCGCCAGCAGATCGGCCTGCCGGCCGCCGTGGTAGCCGCGGGCGCTCAGCTCGCCCACCGCCTTGCCGAGCACGATCACCTGGCTGCTGCGGTCGCCGCCCGGTTTGAGCAGCACCGGATTCATCAGCGCCGTCGGCTCCACGCCCGCCGCCTGCGCCTGCATCGCTTGCGCCCGGCCGATCTCGGCGCCCTCCCGGGTCACGAACGAATTCAGCGACATGTTCTGCCCCTTGAACGGCGCGACCCGCACCCCCCGCCGCGCCAGCCACCGGCACATCCCCGCCGTCACGACGGACTTGCCCGCATCACTGGTCGTCCCGGCGACCAGCAGCCCGCCCCCGAGCCGCGTCACGAGGCGGCCCCGCGCGGCAGGGGGAAGGCGGTGGTTGTGAGGGCGCACAGGGCGAGCGTCAGGGCCGAGACGCGCCGCGAGAGGCGGATGGCGCGAGGGATGTCCGCGGGGGTGGGGGGCGGGAGTTCGGGGCCGAGGAGGGCACGGTGCTCGGTGCGGCCGGCGTAGGACAGGGGGCCGCCGAGGCGGCGGCGGAGGGCGCCGGCGAAGGCGGCCTCGACGGGGCCCGCGTTGGGGCTCGGGTGGGCGGCGGCGTCGCGCCGCCAGACCGCGAGGGCGGTACGCGGCGACGGCCCGCAGAGGACGGCGAGCGCCGCCGTCAGCCGGGCGCCCGGGTAACCGGCCACGTCGTCGAGACGCGCGGCGGCCCAGCCGAACCGCAGGTGCCGCGGCGACCGGTGGCCGACCATCGCGTCCAGCGTGTTGACGGCGCGGAAGCCGACCAGCCCCGGCACCCCGCCCAACGCGCCCCACACCAGCGCCCCGACGACCGCGTCCGAGGTGTTCTCGGCGACGGACTCCACCACGGCCCGCGCGATCCCCGCCTCGTCGAGCGCCTGCGGGTCCCGCCCGCACAGATGCGGCAGCCGGGCGCGGGCCGCGTCGAGGTCACCGGCCTCCAGCGCGGCGCCGACGGCCCGCGCCTCACGGGCCAGCGACGTACCGCCGAGCACCGACCAGGTGGCGGCGGCGGTCAGCCCGGCGCGCAGCACCGGCGAGGACCGTACGGCCCGCTCGGCGAGCACGGCAGCGGCCACCGCGCCCCCGGCGCACAGCGCGGCGTACACCGCCCCGCTCGCCCGGTCGTCGCGCCACATGCGGCGCTCCAGCGCCGCCGCGGCGCGGCCGAACGCCGCGACCGGATGGCCGCGCCGCGGGTCGCCCGCGACGAGATCGCCGAGAAAGCCGAGTGCGGCGCCGTACGCGAAAACGCGATCGGCACGCATCGGTTCAGCCCACGTCCACCGGCATCCGGTGCGACGGTGAAGGCGACGGCGGGGGTGTGTCCGGTCGGAAGAGGAAGAAGCGCGCGCAGCCGGGCATGGCAGAAGTCCTCACTCAGGGTCCGCGCCCTGGTTCGACGTGACCGGCGGTGAGAGTCTCCTGGCTCCCGGATCTACGCACTCCCGGTCTTCCAACCGGACTTCCGGCCGTGACGTACGGGTTGGGAGTGCACTCCCCGGTGACAGTGGCGGGACCGCGCCGGATTCGCACCGGACTTCCTCTCCTGCCGCCGCATGGCCTCCGCAGTCCACCACGTGCGCGCAGGCCCGTCAACTCGCCGTTGACCTGGGAAGACGGAGTGTGGCGAGGTCCACATCCGGTCGGCCGACGGCGAGTTCGCGCCAGGTCGTTCGAGTCGCGCCGTTCAGCCCACGATCAGATGGATGCCGTACGCGACGGCGGCCGCGCAGGCGGCGAAGCAGACCCAGCCGCCGGTACGGGCCAGCAGCGCGGCCCCGCCGCCCGTACCGGAGGGATCAGAGGAGGCAGAGGGACCAGAGGAAGCAGGGGACCCGGAGGAAGCGGAGGCAGCGGAAGCGGAGCCGCCGCGCCGGCCGGTGGCGACGATGCCGAGGGTGAACACGCCGACCAGGCCGACGGTCGCCACCAGGGTGACGACGAAGACCGTGCCGAGCGCGTGCCAGTCGATGCTCATGAAAGGACGTCCTTGGGTGTCGGGCGCGGCGGTCAGGCCGTGGCGGGTGCGTCGGTGGCGGGTGCGACGGGACCCGCGGGCGGCGGGATCACGGCCGCGATGGCCGCGGTGACGGCGCCCTGCGGCTCCACGGCACCGACGGTGCCGGCGGTCGCGACGGCCCCGTCGTCGTTCACATTGGCGCTGGTGACCGGCTTGCGCCGGGACGCCGTACGGATCACCGCGCACACCGCGAGACCCAGCACCGCCACCGTGGTCACACCCCATGTGCCCTGATCGGCGAGCAGCGCCGTGCCGGCCGCGACGAGCCCGGCCGCGGGCAGCGTGAACGCCCACGCGGCGACCATCCGCCCCGCGGTGCTCCAGCGGACCACGGCGCCGCTGCGGCCGAGGCCCGCGCCCATCACCGAGCCGGAGCAGACCTGCGTGGTGGACAGCGCGAAGCCGAGGTGCGAGGAGGCCAGGATGGTGGCCGCGGCGCCGGTCTGGGCGGCGAAGCCCTGCTGCGGCTGGATGTCGGTGATGCCCTTGCCCATGGTGCGGATGATCCGCCAGCCGCCGATGTACGTCCCGAGGGCGATGGCGCTGCCCGCGGAGACGATCACCCACAGCGGCGGGTCGGAGTGCGGGGCGACGACGCCGCCGGTGATCAGCGCCAGGGTGATGACGCCCATCGTCTTCTGCGCGTCGTTGGTGCCGTGGGCGAGCGAGACCAGGCCGGCCGAGGCGATCTGGCCGGCGCGGTAGCCCCTGGAGGTGGCCTCGGGGTCGGCGTCGCGGCCGATCCGGTAGGTGAGGCGGGTGGCGAGCATCGCGGCGAGGCCCGCCACGAAGGGCGCGGCGACGGCCGGGATGAGCACCTTCATGACGACCGCGTCGCCGTGCACGCCATGGGCGCCGACCGAGACGAGGGTGGCGCCGATCAGACCGCCGAAGAGGGCGTGCGAGGAGCTGGAGGGCAGTCCGGCCAGCCAGGTGAGCAGATTCCAGACGATCGCGCCGACCAGGCCGGCGAAGATCACTTCGGGCTTGATGCCGGACGACTCGTCGATGATGCCGCCGGAAATGGTCTTGGCGACCTCCACGGAGAGGAAGGCGCCGACGAGGTTGAGCACGGCGGACATGGCCACCGCCGTCTTGGGCTTGAGCGCGCCGGTCGAGATGGTGGTGGCCATCGCGTTGGCGGTGTCGTGGAAACCGTTCGTGAAGTCGAACACGAGCGCGGTGACGATCACGATTCCGATCAGGAGCGTGATGTGTTCCATGGACCCAGGCATTCGTTTGATCGGACAGTGGCGAGGCGACCGTACGGACGGTGAGTGAACGGAAGATGAACTGACGGCGGATTCGTGGTGCCGGAGTGGGCGAGTGGCCTGCCGTCAGTATCGAGCCGAATCGCGTGATCCGACCCCGCCGGGAAGCGGGCGGTGATAATGCCTTCGTGCGGGACTCCCTGGAGAAGGCTTGGTCGGACGTGGTGGACACCGCCCGGCGCTCGGTCGCCGACGGTCTGGTGGTCGGTACGTCCGGCAATGTGTCGGCCCGGGCCGGCGATCTGGTGCTGGTCACCCCGACCGGCGTCCCGTACGACCGGCTCGGCCCGGACGACGCGGTCGTGGTGGACCTCGCCGGGCGGCAGCTGATGGGGGAGCTGCGGCCGACCAGCGAGCTGCCCATGCACCTGGCCGTCTACCGCGCCACCGAGGCCCGGGCGATCGTGCACACCCACGCCCCGCACGCGACGGCCGTGTCCACCCTCGTCGACGAGCTGCCGCTGATCCACTACATGGCCGCGGCCCTCGGCGGCCGGGTGCGCGTCGCCGACTACGCCACCTACGGCACCGACCGGCTCGCCGCCGCCGTGCTCAAGGCGCTGCGCGACCGCACCGGCTGCCTGATGCGCAACCACGGCACGCTCGTGTACGCCGACACGCTCGGCAGGGCGTACGACAACACCGCCCAGCTGGAGTGGATGTGCCGGGTCTGGCTGCTCGCCGAGTCCGCGGGCGTCCGCACCCCGCGCACGCTCTCCGGACGCGAGCTGACGAAGGTCGCGGAGAAGCTGCGCGGCTACGGGCAGCCCGGCGCGGCACCGGACGAGGACTGATCCGGCCGGCCGCGGAGGAGCCCCCCGGGCCGGGCGCGGAGAAGCACCCCGGCCGGTCGCAGAGGAGCACCCCGGGCCGTACGGTCGGCCGCCGCCCGGGGCGACCGTCACCCGGCTGCCGCCGTCCCCTGGCCGCTTCGCGGCGCGGCGCCCACACTGGAGGGGATGCGTACCCGAACCGCGGTGGCCATGGCCGCCACCACCGTGCTGGGTGCCGGTACGGCCGCGCTGGCGGCCGGCCGGTACGGATCCCGTTTCGCCCTCAGGCCGGCGCCGCAGGTCCCGGCGTCCGAGGGCGACATCACGCTGCACGGCGCGCGCGCCGACCGGGTGGTGCTCACCCGCACCCCGGCCACGGCGCGCCCCGGCGTCTGGGGCCTGACCGGGCCCGATCTGCACGCCGCCGTCGGCGAGATCCTCGACACCACCGCGTACTCGGTCACCCGGCGGCTGCTGGGCGTCCAGCGCGGCACCCTCACCCCCGGCGGCCGGGTCCGGCTGACCCCGCAGGTGTACGCGGGCGACCCCGGCAGCGCCCTCGGCCTGGAGCACACCGATGTGCTGGTGCCGGGTGAACTCGGGCCGCTGCCCGCCTGGTTCGTGCCCGGCGCTCGCGACACCTGGGCGATCACCGTGCACGGCCTCGGCACCACTCGCGAGCACCCGCTCAATGTGGCGACCGCCCTGCACACCCACGGCTTCCCGCAGCTCGTCCTCGGCTACCGCAACGACCCGGGCGCCCCCGCGTCCCCCGACGGCATCGGCCACCTCGGCGCCACCGAGTGGCGCGACCTCGACGCGGCGATGCGCTACGCGGTCGAGTACGGCGCCCGCCGCATCGTGCTCCTCGGCTGGTCCAGCGGCGCCGCCATGGCGCTGCGCGCGCTGGCGTGGTCCGAGGTGCGCGACCGGGTCAGCGGTCTGGTGCTGGACTCCCCGGTGCTGCACTGGCAGGACACCGTCCGCGCCGCCGCCGCGTCGCACGGCGTGCCCGACGCGCTGATGCCGCTGGCCGTCCGCGCCGCCGAGGGCCGGGCCGGGCTGCGGCCGGAGAGCGTCGCCGATCTCGCGGACCCGGCCCGGCTGACCGTCCCCACCCTCCTGGTGCACGGCCCCGACGACACCCTCGCGCCCTGGGCCGCCTCCCGCGAACTGGCCGCCCTCCGCGACGACTTGGTGATCCTGCACACCGTGCCCGGCGCGCCGCACGGCGCGATGTGGAATGTCGGCCCCGCCGACTACGAGGAGACGCTGCGCCGATTCCTCACCCCCTTGATGTGAACGGCCGCGCGGGCCGCCCGGACAGTTGACGGCGGCCCGCCCCGTACGCCCTGACCTGCCGGAAAACCGGCCCGCCGGCAACCGGAGCGATGCCGTCCGGCCCATGGCGGAAGGAGCCGGGCCCGGTTCCGTTTGGGATTATGGGCGCTCACCGGGGAGACTTCTCCAGTGACGTCCCGTAGCCCGCGAGACACTCCGCTTCGCCTTGTGCCCCGACGGCCGCTCACCGCGGCCCGCCGGACCGCCACGACGCGCCGGTCCAGACCACCGCGCCCGCCCGAGGGCACCCCGCCGCTGGACCGGCTCGCCCGGCTCGCCAGGACCGAACTGGCCGACGCCGTACGGCTCGCGCGCTGGGCCGGCACCGGCCCCGGCACCGCGGGGCCGACCGGGATACTGCCCGACGACGCGGCCGAACAGGCCGCCGCGGCACTCACCCTGACCCGGTCGCAGATCCGTACCGCGTGGGACCGGGCCCGGCTGTCCGGCCTGATCGAACTGCACGGCGGCACCGCCAGGCCCGGCTGGCGGCTGCGGGCCTGGGACACCGACGACACCGCGGTGCTGCGCGGCTGGGTCGCGCTCTTCGACGCCTGGTCGCTGGCCCACCCCTTCCTGCCGGGACCCGCGGCCGGGCCCGACCCGGCGCTGGTCGCCGAAGTCGTCGAGGCCGCACCGCAGTTGCTGTCCTTCCTGCACCTGTCCGACGAGCCGGTGCCGATCGACACTCTGCTGGACCTGCTGCGCCAGCGGGTGGCGGAACTGCGCGCCGAGCGGCACGAGCCGCCCGCCGACGCCGCGGGCGACGAACCCGACCCGCTGCCCGCGCTGCTCGACTGGACGCTGGACGCCCTCGCCCGGGTCGGCGCGCTGCGCCCGCGCGACACCGAGCGCCCCGACGAGGTCACGCTCACCGCGATCGGCAGCTGGGCGGTGTGGGTCAAGCTGGAGCAGATCTGCGTGGCCGCGCAGGGCCCGGCCGGGCACATGGAGCAGTCCGCCGAGACCATGCTGCGGGCCAGCGCCCGGCTGTCCCCCGGACCCGCCCGCGACGAGTACCGCGCGTGGCTGGCCGCCCGCCCGGTCGCCCCGGCCGTCAGCGAACTGCTGGAGACCGCGCGCGGCGACGACGCGCTGCTGCGCGGCCTGGCCTTCGAAGCGCTGCGGGTGGTCGGCGACCCGGCCGAGTCCGCGGTGCGCGACGTGGTCGACGAGCCGACGCTGCGGCCGTACGCGGTGCTGTGGCTGGCCGAGCTGGACGGCGGCGACCCGGACACCGCGACCGGGCTGCTGACCCGCGAGGAGGCCACCTGGCTGTGGATCGACACCGCCGCGGCGGTCGCCGACCACGGCGAGGACCATCTGCTGGTCAGTCACCTGGAGACGGCCGTCCAGGGCTCGGTCCCCGGGCTGCTCGAAGAGGTGCGCAATGTCGGCCATCCGCGGACCGTCCAGGTCTTGGTGGCGCTGGCCGCCGCGCACCCGGACCCGGCGCTGGCCAAGGCGATGCGCAGGGCCGCCTTCCAGGTGCACACCGGAGAAGCCTGACGGCGAGCAAGGGGGGCGGGGATCCGGGACGCGGCCCCCGTACGCGGAAGCGGCGCGGGCTCAGCCGAAGGTGTCGCAGGCGGCCAGGTCGCCGGTCTGGAGGCCGGTGGTGAACCACTGCTGGCGCTGGGCGGCCGAGCCGTGCGTCCAGGAGTCCGGCGACACCCGGCCCTGCGCCCGGGACTGGATCGTGTCGTCGCCGACGGCCGCCGCCGCGTCCAGGCCGCGCGCGATGTCGTCGTCGGTCACCGCGGTGACCAGCGGGGAGCCGGTGACCGGATTGAGGGTGCGGGTGGCGTTCTTCGCCCACAGCCCGGCGTAGCAGTCGGCCTGCAACTCCACCCGTACGGACTTGCTGTTGGCGCCGCTGCGGCCGTCCTGCGCCGCGCTCAGCACCCCCGTCAGATTCTGCACGTGGTGGCCGTACTCGTGCGCGACGACATAGCTCTCGGCGAACGGGCCGCCCCGGGCGCCGAATTGGGTCTGGAGCGTGCGGAAGAAGCCGAGGTCGATGTAGACCTTGCGGTCCGCCGGGCAGTAGAAGGGCCCGGTGCGCGGGTCGGCGACACCGCAGCCGGTGCGGACCGGACTGTCGAAGAAGACGGTGGGCGCCGGCCGGTAGGTGGCGCCGCGGCGGCTGAACTCGCCGGTCCAGTACGCCTGCACGCTGTTCACCACGGCGACGATCCGGCACTCGTCCACGGCGTTGGCGTCCCGCCCGGTCGAGCACGTACGCGCCAGCTCGGCGTTGACCGCCGGAGTGCCGGCGGAGGTGTCGCTGCCGCCGCTGAGCCCCAGCTGATTGGGGCTGATGCCGAACACCAGGCCCACCACGATCGCGAGGAGTCCGGCGATGCCGCCGCCCAGCATCTTGCCGCTGGGACCGCCCCCGGAGCCGCCACGCTGGTCCTGGACCTGCGAGGTGTCGAGCCGTGCGTCGTCGTCGAACTGCATGTGCCCGATTATGTGGGATTTGTCGCATCGTGGCGCGGGGAGGCCCGCGCCGGTCATCCGTTTGCCGGGCGCCAGTAGACTGGTCCCCATGGCAGTTCTCTTCCTCGATTAGCCACGGCGTACGACCTCGCGCCCGTTTCCGTCGTCCGTCCCGTCCTGGAGCTTTTCCCGTGATCACTGCCACCGGCATCGAGTTGCGCGCCGGCGCCCGCGTCCTCATCGAGTCCGCCTCCTTCCGCATCGCCAAGGGCGACCGGATCGGCCTGGTCGGCCGCAACGGCGCCGGCAAGACCACCCTGACCAAGGTGCTGGCCGGCGAGGGCCAGCCCGCCGCCGGCAGCGTCACCAGCTCCGGCGAGGTCGGCTATCTGCCGCAGGACCCGCGCACCGGCGACCTCGACACCCTCGCCCGCGACCGCATCCTGTCCGCCCGCGGCCTCGACACCGTCCTGCGCAAAATGCGGGAGAACGAGGAGCGGATGGCCAATGGAAAGGGCGCCACCCGCGAGAACGCGATGAAGAAGTATTCGCGGCTCGAAACGGAATTCCTCACCAAGGGCGGATATGCCGCCGAGGCCGAGGCCGCCACCATCGCCGCCGCCCTGGGACTTCCCGACCGCATCCTCGGCCAGCCGCTGCACACTCTCTCCGGCGGCCAGCGCCGCCGGGTCGAACTGGCCCGGATCCTCTTCTCCGACGCCGACACGCTGCTGCTCGACGAGCCGACCAACCACCTCGACGCGGACTCCATCACCTGGCTGCGCGACTACCTGAAGACCTACCGCGGCGGATTCATCGTGATCTCGCACGATGTCACCCTGATCGAGACGGTGGTGAACAAGGTCTTCTATCTGGACGCGAACCGCTCCCAGATCGATGTGTACAACATGGGCTGGAAGCTCTACCAGCAGCAGCGTGAGGCGGACGAGAAGCGGCGCAAGCGCGAGCGCGCCAATGCGGAGAAGAAAGCCGCCGCCCTGAATTCCCAGGCCGACAAGATGCGTGCCAAGGCCACCAAGACCGTCGCCGCGCAGAACATGGCGCGCCGCGCAGAGAAGCTGCTGTCCGGCCTGGAGGCGGTCCGCGCCTCGGACAAGGTCGCCAAGCTGCGCTTCCCCGACCCCGCGCCGTGCGGCAAGACCCCCCTGATGGCCGAGGGCCTGTCCAAGTCGTACGGGTCGCTGGAGATCTTCACCGACGTCGACCTGGCGATCGACCGCGGCTCCCGGGTCGTCATCCTCGGGCTCAACGGCGCCGGCAAGACCACGCTGCTGCGGCTGCTGGCCGGGGTGGAGAAGCCCGACACGGGCGAGGTCACCCCCGGGCACGGCCTCAAACTGGGCTACTACGCCCAGGAGCACGAGACGCTCGACCCGGACCGTACGGTGCTGGAGAACATGCGCTCGGCCGCGCCCGACACCGATCTGGTCGAGATCCGCAAGATCCTCGGCTCGTTCCTCTTCTCCGGCGACGACGTCGACAAGCCGGCCGGGGTGCTCTCCGGCGGCGAGAAGACCCGGCTGGCGCTCGCCTCGCTGGTGGTCTCCAGCGCCAATGTGCTGCTGCTCGACGAGCCCACCAACAACCTCGACCCGGCCAGCCGCGAGGAGATCCTCGGCGCGCTGCACACCTTCACCGGCGCCGTGGTGCTGGTCACCCACGACGAGGGCGCGGTCGACGCGCTCCAGCCGGAGCGGATCATCCTGCTGCCGGACGGCGTGGAGGACCTGTGGGGCCAGGACTACAAGGACCTGGTGTCGCTGGCCTGAGGCCGCCGCCGACCCGAGGCCGTGGGACCGCCCGGGGCATTACGCGGCCCCGGGCCCCGGCCGCACGCCGCCGCGCCGGGTGATCATGCCGATTCGATCATTCGGCCCATTGATCATCCGTCATCTGCGTGAGTCCGGCTCGTACCGCGCGCCCCCGCGGCCCGGTACGGCCGGGCGCCGCGGTGATCAGTGGCGTGACGTGGCGGAACTCCTTACCAACCACGGCTGACCTGCCGATATTCCCCGCAAACCGTTCTCGGCCGGTAATTGCCGGGCCGGAAATGCCGCTTCCGGGGCCTTGGCAGCGGCCTATGCGGCGCATTCCTCCGGTGAATGTCCCGTGATGGACCTTGTCGAATGGGTGGCCAGGAACGCCCTTAGGGGTGATCATGAGAGTCCATAGCGCACTTCCCTGGAGGAGGCACGGGTGGCCGAGACTCTGAAGAAGGGCAGCCGGGTGACCGGCGCCGCGCGCGAGAAGCTCGCGGCGGACCTGAAGAAGAAGTACGACTCCGGTGCGAGCATCCGGGCGCTGGCCGAGGAGACCGGCCGCTCCTACGGATTCGTGCACCGGATGCTCAGCGAGTCCGGCGTGACCCTGCGCGGTCGCGGCGGTGCCACACGGGGCAAGAAGGCCACCGCGGCCTGACGGCTCCGCGGGCGGACACCACGGGCCCGGGCTCGAAGGGCCCTGTCCGGCAGGCGGATCCGATTGGTTACTCTTCGGTAATCCAGTCCGGTCCGCTCGGAGGTGCCCAGTGCCCGACGCCAAGATTCTGCTCGAACGTGACGGAGTCCGGCTTGCCGTCGACGACTCCGTCGCGCACATCACCTTGTGCAATCCGGCCAAGCGCAACGCTCAGTCGCCCGCCCTGTGGCGCGCCCTGACCGAAGCGGGACGGCTGCTGCCGGGACAGGTACGGGTCGTCGTACTGCGCGGTGAGGGCGTGTCCTTCTCCGCCGGACTCGACCGGCAGGCATTCACGCCCGAGGGGTTCGACGGCGAACCGTCGTTCCTGGACCTCGCGCGTGGCTCGGAGGACGGTCTCGACGCGGCCATCTCCGGCTACCAGGACGCCTTCAGCTGGTGGCGGCGCACCGATCTGATCACGGTCGCCGCCGTCCAGGGTCACGCCATCGGCGCCGGTTTCCAGCTCGCGCTCGCCTGCGACCTGCGGGTGTGCGCCGACGATGTGCAGTTCGCCATGCGCGAGACCAGCCTCGGCCTGGTCCCCGACCTCACCGGCACCAAGCCGCTGGTGGAACTGGTCGGCTACGGTCGCGCCCTGGAGATCTGCGCCACCGGCCGCTTCGTGCGCGCCGACGAGGCCGAGCGCACCGGCCTGGCCAATCTCGTCGTCCCCGCCGCCGACCTCGACGCCGCCGTCGGCGACCTCGTCGCCGCACTGCTCGCCCCGCCGCGGGACGCCGTCATCGAGACCAAGGCCCTGCTGCGCACCGCCGCCGCCCACACCGAGACCGAGCAGTACGCCGCCGAACGCGCCGCCCAGGGCCGCCGGCTGCGCGACCTGGCGGGCGTCGGGGAGTAACCGCCCTGCGGCGCGCAGAAGCACACGGGAGCGCCCACGACCGCCCCCCGGCGTCGGCACCGCCGGTCGTACCGCCCGCGGCGCGCGGAAAACGTACGGGCACGGCCGCCCGGCGTCAGCCCGCGTCCGTCACCACCACGGCCGTACGCACCGGGCCCGGGGCGTCCGGGGACGCGGCGGCGGTGACCGCGGCGGCCACCGCCCTGACCACCTCAAGGGGGCGGTGGCCGGGGGAGACCGCGATCTGCACCTGGACCCGGCGGCCCGGCTCGTCGTCCGGGTCCTCGGAGTCCTTGATCCGCACCCCGGAGCCGAGTCCGACGGGCCGCGTGCTGAGCCGTACCACCCCGGGCACGGACAGCGCCGCCGCCGCGACCGCGTCGCTCAGCTTCCGCACCCCGACCACCACGGGGCCGTCCGGGTCGTACGGTTCGACCTCCGCGCCCGGATCGCCCGGCGGCAGCTCCGTACCGTCGCTGTCGTCGCCGTCCAGCAGCCCGGTGACCTGGAGGTCCACCGCCGACACGGCGATGCCGAGACCGTCCCGCGCGGTGGTCCACAGCACGTCCCGCAGCCGGTCCGCGACCAGCGGCAGCGGCTCGTCGGGCGCGGCCTCGAACGACGCCTCGATCCGTACCGGCAGATGCGGCAGCGCGCCCACCGGCGCCGTGTCCGGCACGTCACCGCCCGATTGGGTCAGCGCCAGCGACACTTCCCCGAGCCGTACCCCGGACAGCCCAGCCGTGGTCCACCGCAGCGCCCGTACGGTCGCGCGCTCGGTGATCCACGCGTCGTCGTCGGGGGCGCCGAGCGGCAGCAGACGGCCCAGCGCGACCTGCTCCCGTACCGTCCTGGCCAGTCGGTCCATGGTCACCGCGCATCGCCTTCCGCAGGCCGACCACTCTATTGGGGGGTCGGCGGAACCCTGTCGTCGCTTCCCCGCAGCGCGCGGGGGCATGCGCACATAGTGTGGGGCACGGAGCAGCGCAGACGAAGGGACGACTCGCGATGACGGACACCGCGCAGCACGACAGGGACGAGCCCGAGGGCTCGTCGGCACCGGGTGAGGGCAGGACCCTGGACAAGGGCAACGCGGGCGGGCGCAAGGCGCTCGGCGCCCCGGCCACCCGCGGCCGCACCACCATCGCCGACGGCGTGGTGGAGAAGATCGCCGGACTCGCCGCGCGCGACGTCGTGGGCGTGCACGCGATGGGTACCGGCCTGTCCCGCACCTTCGGCGCGGTCCGCGACCGGGTGCCGGGCGGCAGCCGGTCCGTCTCGCGCGGCGTGAAGGCCGAGGTCGGCGAGGTGCAGACCGCGCTCGACCTGGACATCGTCGTCGAGTACGGCGTCTCCATCGTCGAGGTCGCCCGCGCCGTGCGGGAGAACGTGATCACCGCCGTCGAGCGGATGACCGGCCTCGAAGTGGTCGAGGTCAACATCGCGGTCGGCGATGTGAAACTTCCCGACGACGATGACGACGACGAGCGTGAGCAACGCGTCCAGTAGGGGTCCAAGTCAGTGCAGACGGAAAGGTCATGCGCGGCCAACGGGGCCGGCACGGCCAATGGGACGGAGAGCGGACGATGAGCATGGCGGTGATCGGCCTGGCCGTCGGAATGGCGCTCGGCTTCGCCGGATACTTCGGCGGGTTCGGAGCCTTTCTGCTGGTGGCGGCGCTCGGCGCGGTCGGCTTCGTGGCCGGGAAATTCCTCGACGGCGACCTGGAACCGGGGGAGTTCTTCCGCTCCCGTGACCGGGACCGCGACCGCGACCGGCGGCGTTGATGGGGACAGCCGTCCCCGCACCGCTGCCCGCCGCCGACCGCGGTGCGCTGCGGATCGCCGACCGGGTGGTCGCGAAGATCGCCGCACAGGCGGCCGGTGAGGTGCTGGGCGACGCCCCCGGCGCCGCGCTGGTGCCGCGTGACCGGTCCCCGCACGCCTCGGTGTCGGTCCGCAAGGACAGCGCCAGGCTGCGGCTCACCCTCGAACTGGGCTATCCCGCCGACATCGGCGCGGTCTGCGGCTCGGTGCGCGGACATGTCACCTCCCGCGTCGAGGCGTTGACCGGCATGTCGGTGCCCGAGGTCGCCGTCGAGGTGGAGCGGCTGCACTCGGCCGCGGACCGCCGCAAGGACGAGGGAAGGGTGCAGTGAGCGACGAAAGCCCCGGCGGGCGGCCGGACGACGACGGGGCGGACCCGTCGGGACCCGCCCCGGACCCGGCCGGCACACCGGCGGACGGCGCCGGGCGCCCCGCGGGCGCGCGAAATGTGCCGGGCCGGGACGCCGATTCCGGCCCGGCCGCCGCGCCCGCGCGCGATCCGAGCGGTGACGGCGGTACGGCCGCCGGGTCCGACGCCGAGCCGACCGTACGGTTGGGGAAGCCGGCGTCCGGGACCGGGGCCGGCCCCGACACCGAGCCGACCGTACGCATGGCGAAGCAGCCTTCCGGGACCGGGCCGGAGGAGGCCGGGCCCGAGCCCACCGCGCGGCTCGGGACGCTCACGGAGGAGCCGGCCGGGAGCGGCGTCGCGGCGCCGTACGAGCCGGCCGCCGGGCGGCAACCGCTCGTCGGCGCACGCCGGTTCTGGGCCGGGCGCCGGGTGCCCTCGGCGCTGACCGCGGCCGTGATCCTCGCCGTCGCCGGGCTGTTCCTGTACGACGTGTCGGCGGTGCGCGCGGACCGGGACGCGATGAGCTGGCGCAAGCGGCTCGCCGACGAACTGGCCACCCGTCACCTGGACGACGTCTGGGTGATCGTCGGCGCCGCCGTCGCCGCGGTGCTCGGCCTGTGGCTGCTCGTGCTCGCCCTCACCCCGGGCGAACGCGGCCTGCTGCCGATGGCCCGCCACGGCCAGGACGGCGTCCGCGCCGGGCTCGACCGGCGCGCGGCCGAACTGGTGCTGCGGGACCGGGCGATGGGGGTCGCCGGCATCCGCTGGGTCCGCGTCACCGTACGCCGCCGCAAGATCGACGCCCGCGGCAGTTCGCACTTCCGCGACCTCGACGACGTCCGCCGCGACCTGACGGCCGCGCTCGACGACGCCGTGCGCCAGCTCGGCCTCGCCAGAACGCCGCAGGTGCGCGTCCATGTCCAGCGCGCGGAAAAGAAGGGGTGACCGGCTGATGCGTACCGCGCTGAACCGGATCCTGCTCGCACTGACCGGCCTGGTGCTGCTGGTCGTGGGCCTGTCCGTGCTGGTCGGCGGCCTCGATCTGCAACGCCGGTGGAATTTCACGATGCCGCACTGGTGGCCCTTCACCGGTCCCAAGGACGTGCTGCTCACCGCGCACGACAGGACCCGTTACCGCGCCCACGACTGGTGGTGGCCGGTGGTCATCGCCGCGCTCGGCGTGCTCGTGCTCGCTGCCCTGTGGTGGCTGCTCGCGCAGGCCCGCACCCGGCGGCTGCGCCAGCTGCGGGTGGACAGCGGCGACGGGCAGGGCGCTCTGCTGCGCGGTCGGGCCGTGGAGCACGTGCTGACCTCGGAGACCGAGGCGTACAAGGGCGTGGAGTGGGCGCGCGCCGCGCTTGGCGGCAAACGCGGCGCGCCCGCGGCGCGGATAGTGCTCGGCCTCGCCCCCGACGCCACCCCCGACGAGGTGGTCGCCGGCCTCGACACGGCGGTCCTGGACCGCGCCCGTACGTCCGCCGGCCTCGACCGCCTCCCCGCCGAGGCCCGCCTGCGCCCCGTACGACACCGGGCTTCGCGGGTCAACTGACGGGCGCGGCAGCGGATGTGAGAGGGCGGTCGGGCAGCGGGCCCGACCGCCGGGCGGCACCGGGCCCCGCGGGCCGACCGGTCGGCGCGGATTTAGGGCCCCGGCTCGGCCGCCGGCGTCGTACGGCGCCGGGACAGCTCCCGGCGCCGCCCGCCGGCGGTCAGAGGGCGTGGAGCGCGCCGCCGTCGACCGGCAGCATCAGGCCGGTCAGATAGGACGCGGCCGGGGACAGCAGGAAGGCCGCCGCCCGGCCGAACTCCTCGGGGGTGCCGTAGCGGCCGAGCGGGATCGCCGCGCTCGCCTTCGCCCTGGCGGCCTCCGGGTCGCCGCCCAGCGCGTCCAGCTCCCGCACCCGGTCGGTGTCGATCCGGGCGGGCAGCAGGCCGACCACCCGGATGCCGTGCGGACCCAGCTCCGCGGCGAGCGTCTTGGCGAAGCCGGCCAGCCCCGGCCGCAGGCCGTTGGAGACGGCGAGGCCGGGGATCGGCTCGCGGACCGACCCGGACAGCACGAAGCCGATCACGCCGCCCTCGCCGAGTACACCGGCCGCGGCCCGCGCGAGGCGCACCGCGCCGAGGAAGACCGTCTCGAAGGCGCCCAGCCACTGCTCGTCGGTGATGCCGACGGCCGCACCGGCCGCCGGCCCGCCGACGCTGATCAGCACGCCGTCCACCCGGCCGTAGGCGTCGCGGGCCGCCGTCAGCAGCCGTTCCGCCGTCTCCGGCGCGGAGTTGTCCGCCACGACGCCCAACGCCCGCTCAGGCCCGCCCAGTTCGTCCGCCGCGGCGGCCACCGCCTCGGCGGAGCGGCCGGAGACCACCACCTTGGCGCCGTCCGCGACCAGTTCGCGTGCGGCGGCGAGGCCGAGGCCGCGGCTGGCGCCGGTCAGCACGTACACCCGGCCGTCGAGTCCCAGATCCATGGGTCAGCAGTCCTTCGCAGTAGGGGCGCCCGACAGGGCGACCGCGGTGTTGACGAGGCCGACATGGCTGAACGCCTGCGGGAAGTTGCCGAGCAGCCGGCCCGCGACCGGGTCCCACTCCTCGGCGAGCAGCCCCACGTCGTTGCGCAGCGACAGCAGCCGCTCGAACAGCTCGGTCGCCTCCTCGGTGCGCCCGGTCGCGTGCAGCGCGTCCGCCAGCCAGAACGAGCAGGCCAGGAAGGCCCCTTCGGAGCCCGGCAGGCCGTCCACCCCGGCCGCTTCCGGGGTGTAGCGGCGGACGAATCCGCCGAGGTCCAGTTCGCGGCGCACCGCCTCCACCGTGCCGACCACCCGCTCGTCGGACGGCGGCAGAAAGCCGACCTGCGGGATCAGCAGCGTCGCCGCGTCCAGTTCGGTCGAACCGTAGGACTGGGTGAAGGTGTTGCGCCGCGCGTCGTAGCCCTTCTCGCAGACCTCCGCGTGCACCTGCGCCCGCATCGAACGCCAGCGCGCCACATCGCCCTTGAGCCGCGGCAGCGCCTCCACGGTGCGCACCGCGCGGTCGGCGGCGACCCACGCCATCACCTTGGAGTGCACGAAGTGCCGCCGCGGGCCGCGGACTTCCCAGATCCCCTCGTCCGGGTCGCGCCAGTTGGACTCCAGGAAGTCCATCAGCGCCCGCTGCAGATTCCAGGCGTGCGGCTCGTCGCTCATCCCGGCCGACCGCGCCAGATGCAGCGAGTCCAGCACCTCGCCGTAGACGTCCAGTTGGAGCTGTCCGGCCGCCGCGTTGCCGATCCGGACCGGCGCCGAGCGCTCGTAACCGGCCAGCCACGGCACCTCGTACTCGGTCAGCCGCCGCTCGCCGCCGATGCCGTACATGATCTGCAGGTCCGCCGGATCGCCGGCGACCGCGCGCAGCAGCCAGTCCCGCCAGGCGCCCGCCTCCTCCAGGAAGCCGCCGGAGACCAGCGCGTTGAGGGTCAGGGCGGCGTCGCGCAGCCAGCAGTAGCGGTAGTCCCAGTTGCGGACACCGCCGATCTCCTCGGGCAGCGAGGTCGTCGCGGCGGCGGCGATCCCGCCGCTCGGCGCGTACGTCAGCGCCTTGAGCGTGATCAGCGAGCGCAGCACCGCGGGCCGCCACGGCCCGTCGTACCGGCACCGCGCGGACCAGGCGTCCCAGTCCGCCAGGCTCTGTTCCAGTGCCTGGTACGGGTCCACCCGTCGCGGGCGCTTCTCGTGCGAGGGGTGCCAGGTCAGTATGAACGCCACCCGCTCGCCGGCCTCGACGGTGAAGTCGGCGTACGTCCGCATGTTCCTGCCGTACGCCTTCACCGGCGGTTCGCTGCGCAGCCAGACCGAGTCCGGGCCCGCGATGGCCACCCGGTGGCCGTCGGTGCGGCGCATCCACGGCACGACCGCGCCGTAGTCGAACCGCAGGCTCAGCTCGACGTGCATGTCGACCTGCCCCGACACGCCCTCGACGATCCTGATCACATCGGGGGCCCGGTCGCGCTGCGGCATGAAGTCGGTGACCTTCACCGTGCCGGTCGGCGTCTCCCAGAAGGTGTCCAGCACCAGGGTGTCGCCGCGGTACGAGCGGTGGGTGCACGTGGCCGGGCCGTCCGTCTCCCGTGTGGCGGCCGGCGCCAGCAGCCAGCGGCCGTTGCCCTCGTCGCCGAGCAGCGCCGCGAAGCACGCGGCCGAGTCGAAACGCGGCAGGCACAGCCAGTCGATGGAACCGTCCCTGCCCACCAGCGCCGCGGTCTGGAGATCGCCGATGAGCGCGTAGTCCTCGATACGTCCTGGCACGGTGTCGCCTCGCCGCCTTCCAGTGGGGATGGATCCGTCCAGGGTGCGGGGACCGGACGTCAGACCGCCACCGGAACGCTGCCCTCGGGTTCCTGCGGGCTCTCCGGATTGTCCTGCTTCTCCTTCGCCGCGACGCGTTCGGCGCGCTCGCGGCGGAACAGCACCACCCAGCCGACCGGCACCATCGCGGTGAACAGCCACCACTGGATCGCGTACGCCATGTGCGGGCCGATGCTGCTGTGGTCGGGCTCCGGGATCAGCGCGGGCTGGTGCGGGCCGGGCTTCGGCGAGACCGACACCAGCTCCAGATAGCCGGACACCAGGGTCGCGGGGACGAATTTCGCGTCCGCCGTGCTGCTGATCAGCATGATCTGCCGGTCGGGCAGGCCCTTGCGGTTGCGGATGCCGGTCGCGGACGTCGTCTCGTCGGGGCGCAGCCGCCCGGTCACGGTCACCTCGCCGGTCGGCGGCGGCGTGATCCTCGGGAATTTCGTCGGGTCGTCGCCGGGCGAGATCCAGCCGCGGTTGACCAGGACCGCCCGGCCGTCGTCCAGGATCAGCGGGGTGATGACGTGGTAGCCGACCTCCTGGCCGCCGCCGGAGGTGTCGTCGGAACCGGAGTTGCCCGCCGTACGGTGCCGGGCCACCACCTCGTGCGCCGTGTCGAAGTGGCCCTTGGCCGTCACCGAGCGGTACAGATCACGCTTCGGGAGGACGGCGCCGGGGTGCGTCACCGTCTCGACCGGGACCGGCTTCGCCGCCAGGCTCGCCGCGATGATCCTGTTGTTCGCCACCCGGTGCTCGTGCCGATGGAGCTGCCAGAAGCCCAGTCTGACCATGGTGGGCATCATGACCAGACCGAGGAGGGTGAGGAACACCCATTGGCGGGACCAGAGGAAGCGGTACACCCCACGACGGTACAACTCGGTCCCCGCGGCTCCTGCGGTAGGGGGTCACCTGTCCCGGGTCACCCGCTCCCGGGCTCAGGCCGGGGCGACCGTGCCGACCCGGTCCACGATCCCCGTCCCGCCCTCCGCCTTCGCGCAGTGCCCGCCGCAGTACCAGTGACCGTCCACCTCCACCCCGTGCCCCACGATCCGCACCATGCAGTGCTCGCAGATCGGCGCCATCCGGTGGATCGCGCACTCGAAGCTGTCGAAGACATGCACCGCGCCCTGCGCGTGCACCTCGAAGCTCATGACGTAGTCGTTCCCGCAGACCTCACAACGTGCCATGCCGCCAGGCTGCGGCCCCGCCCCCGCCCGGGCAACACGGCACGACCCGTCCGGGTCACGACATCACTCCGTCAGCCGTGGACGCCGTCGGCCGGGGTCACTGCCTTCAGGAGTTCGGTGAAGCGGTGCTCGTCGATGACGGGGGTGCCGAAGGTGCGGGCCTTGACGGCTTTGGAGGTGGGGGAGTCCGGGTCGTTGGTGACCAGCAGGCTGGTGAGGCGGCTGACGCTGGAGGCGACGTGCAGGCCCGCGTCGGTCGCCCGGTCCTCCAGCAGCTCGCGGTCTATCCCGGTGTCGCCGGAGAAGGCGACGCGCATGCCCTGCACGAGCGGCCCGTCGGGCGCGAGCCGCCCGGGGTTGGGGTACGGGCAGGCGGGCCGCTTGCGGGACGGGCGCCAGCCGGTGGTGCGGTACGCGCCGGGCCCGTACGAAGGGCGGCCGGAGCGCGGCGAGGGGACCGTCTCGGACGCGCCGTCGACCCACTCGGTGAGCGGCCGGCAGGTGTGCAGCGGCAGCGGGAGCCCGGCCGCGGCGGCCAGATGCAGGCTCGGCCGGAACGCCTCGGCCAGCACCCGCGCGTCGTCCAGGGCGTGGTGCGCCCGCCGCTGCTCGACCCCGTAGTGCGCAGCCAGCGACTCCAGCTTGTGGTTGGCCAGCGGCAGCCGCAGCTCCTTGGCGAGCACGATCGTGCACAGCCGCTGCTCGACGGGCGCGGCGGAACCGGCCCGCGCGTACTCCCGGGCGAGCATCGACCAGTCGAAGACCGCGTTGTGCGCCACCAGCACGCGCCCCGCGAGCCGTTCGGCGAGCTGTTCTGCGATCTCGGGGAAGAGCGGGGCGTCGGCGAGCATCGCGCCGGTGAGCCCGTGGATCCACACCGGCCCCGGGTCGCGCTGCGGGTTGACCGGCGAATACCAGTGGTCCTGCACCTCACCGCGGGCGTCCAGCCGGTACACCGCCGCGGACACTATCCGGTCGTCCCGGCCGAGTCCGGTGGTCTCGACGTCGACCACCGCGTATCCGTCCGGATAGGCGGTGGGCCACGGGGACGGGGGCGGTGCCTGCGCGGTGGAGTTGTCGAGCATGGTCACAGAGAATACGGCTCGCCACTGACAGCTACCGGCCACCCCGGCCCGTACTTGTCGGTAACAAGGTCTGGTGCGGCGCCCGGACGTGCCCCTATGGTGCGTTCATGCCGCAACTGCCCGATGTCGTGCTGTGGTCGATACCCGCCTTCGTGCTGCTCACCGTCGTGGAGATGGTGAGCTACCGCTTTCATCCCGACGAGGACGCCGCCGGTTACGGGGGCAAGGACACCGCCACGAGTCTGTCCATGGGACTGGGCAGTCTGGTCACCGACGCGCTCTGGAAGATCCCGGTCGTGGCGATCTACTCCGGTGTGTACGCGCTGACCCCGCTGCGGGTGCCCGTCGAGTGGTGGACGCTGCCGCTGATGCTGCTCGCGCAGGACTTCTTCTACTACTGGTCGCACCGCGGCCACCATGTGATCCGGATCCTGTGGGCCTGCCACGTCGTGCACCACTCCAGCCGGAATTTCAACCTCTCCACGGCACTTCGGCAGCCGTGGACCAGCCTCACGTCCTGGCCGTTCTACCTGCCGCTGATCGCGCTCGGCGTGCACCCGGCGGCGCTGGCCTTCTGTTCCTCCGTCAATCTCGTGTACCAGTTCTGGATCCACACCGAACGGGTCGACAAGCTGGCCGCCCCGCTGGAGTTCGTCCTCAACACGCCGTCGCACCACCGGGTGCACCACGCCTCCCAGGGCGGTTACCTGGACCGCAACTTCGGCGGCATCCTCATCGTCTGGGACCGGCTGTTCGGCTCCTTCACCGCCGAGGCCGAGACACCCGTCTACGGCCTCACCAAGAACATCGCCACCTACAACCCGCTGCGGGTCGCCACCCACGAGTACGCCGCGATCGCCCGCGACCTCGCCGCCGCCCCCACCTGGCGGGCCCGCGCGGGCCACCTCTTCCGCGGCCCGGGCTGGCGGCCGGAAGCGGCGGCGGACACCGCGGCGCCTGGCACGGCGGCGCCGGACATGTCGGTGTCGCCGGCACCGGCCACCACGACCAGCCCGTCCGTCTCGTGAGAACCCCTGGCCCGGGGACCGGTGCGCGCTCGCGGGACGCGTTCTGCGCCCTCGCCGTCCTCCATCTGACCGCGATCGCCCTGGACCAGCACCTCGTCCAACTGGCCACCAAACCCCTCCTGATGCCGGCGCTCGCGGCCTGGGCCGCCGCCCGCGGCGCCCCGCGCGCCCTGCTCGCCGCCCTGATGTGCGGCTGCGCGGGCGACGTCCTGCTGGAGATCGGCGGCACCGTCCCCTTCCTGCTCGGCATGGCCGGCTTCGCCGCGGGCCACATCTGCTACCTGCGGCTCTTCGCCGCCCGGCGACTTCACGGACACGCCCCGGGCCCGCAGCACGCGGTCTACGCCGTCGTGTGGGCGGTGATGGTCGCCCTGCTCTGGCCGGGACTCGACGCCGGACTCCGGGTCCCGGTCGCCGCCTACAGCCTGCTGCTGACGGCGATGGCGGCGGCCGCGTACGGCCTCGGCCCGGTCACGGCGCTCGGCGGCGCCCTCTTCCTGCTGTCCGACACGCTCATCGCGACCGGCCTCGCGGACTGGCCGGAGCTGCCGGGCCACGACTTCTGGATCATGGCGACCTATCTGGCGGCGCAGTCGCTGCTCGCCGCGGGGGCGCCGCGCGCGGTGGCGGCCGACCCGGCGTACCGTGGAGCCGCCCCGATCACACCGAGCTGACCAGCGAGGACACCGCATGCGCGCCACCGTCATCCACGCACCGCACGACCTGAGGGTGGAGGACGTGCCGGACGCGCGGGTCCGGCACGCGGGGGACGCCGTGGTCCGCGTGGTGCGGGCCTGCATCTGCGGCAGCGACCTGTGGGCGTACCGCGGGGAGTCCGCGCGCAAGCCCGGGCAGGGGGCACCCCCGCGCCCGAAGGGCTGAGGGGGAGGATCGGGCACGAATTCCTCGGCGTGGTGGAGGAGACCGGCGCCGACGTCTCCGGGCTGCGGACCGGCGACCTGGTCGTGGCGCCGTTCGTATGGTCGGACGGCGTGTGCGCGTACTGCGCCGAGGGCCTGACGACCTCCTGCGTACACGGCGGATTCTGGGGCTCGATCGGCGAGCAGGGCCAGTCCGACGGCGGCCAGGGCGAGGCGGTCCGGGTGCCGTTCGCCGACGCCACCCTCGTCAGGCTGCCCGCCGACGCGCTCTGCGACGAGCGGCTGCTGACCGCGCTGCTGTCGCTGTCCGACGTGCTGGGCACCGGGCACCACGCGGCCCTCGGCGCCGGGGTGCGGCCGGGCGCGACGGTCGCGGTGGTCGGGGACGGCGCCGTGGGCCTGTGCGGGGTGCTGGCCGCGAAGCGGCTGGGCGCTGGGGTCCCCCATGCCGGAGGCCAGGGGAGGATCATCGCGCTCGGCCGGCACCGGGCGCGCACCGACATCGCCCGGGGCTTCGGCGCCACCGACGTGGTCGCCGAGCGCGGCGACGAGGCCGTGGCCGCGGTCCGCCAACTGACGGGCGGACAGGGCGCGCACGCGGTGATCGAGGCCGTCGGCACCGAACAGTCGATGCGGACCGCGGTCGGCATCACCCGTGATGGCGGCGCCATCGGCTACGTCGGCGTCCCGCACGGCAGCGGCACGGGCCTCGACCTCGGCGAGATGTTCGACCGCAACATCGCGCTGCGCGGCGGTGTCGCGCCGGTCAGGACGTACATCCCCGAGCTGCTGCCCGACGTGCTGAACGGCAGCGTCGACCCGTCCCCGGTCTTCGACCTGACGGTGGGTCTCGGCGAAGTGCCCGACGGCTACCGCGCGATGGACGAGCGCACCGCCCTCAAAGTGCTGGTCAAGCTCTGAGAGAGCGGTGCGCGGCGGCTGCCCCCCCGTTACTCGACGACGGCGTCCAGCGCGTCCACGATGCCGTGCCCGTAGAAGCTGTTGTACGGCTTCGGGCCCGTGCAGGTGGCGTTCTGCACGCCGTCGCCGTCCGGGTCGTACAGCCCGGTCGGGCAACCGGGGTTGTCCGCCTCGGCCTTGAGCAGCGCCTGGAGCAGCGCCGGTGAGGCGTGCGGGTGCCGGCTCTTGATCAGCGCGGCGACCGCGGCGACATGCGGGCTGGCCATCGACGTGCCCTGTAGGTAGCCGTACTTTCCGCCGGGGAGCGTCGACAGGATGCGGCCGTTGCCGGACGGCGTGTCCGGGATCTGGTAGCCGTCGCCGCCGGGCGCGGCCACATCGATGACGTTCCGGCCGTAACTGGAGTAGTACGACTTGAGGTTCTGCGCGCCGGTCGCGGACACCGTGACGACGCCCGGGAGTTGGGTCGGGATGTCCAGGCAGACGTGCGGGTCGACGGTGCGGGTGACCGCCGTGGAGTCGTCGGGGCTTGAGGTGTCGGTCAGTGAGTGCGAGGCGAGGTCGTCGGCGCTGTTGCCCGCGGCGGCGACATTGAGCACACCCTTGCGGGTGGAGTACGCGGCGGCCCGCTGGACGGCGTCCACGATGGCGCGCTGGTCCGGGTCGTTCGGGCAGTTGTAGAGCCAAGGGTCGATGTAATAGCTGTTGTTGGTGACCGCGATGCCGTGGTCGGCGGCGAAGACGAAGGCGCAGACCACGCTCTCGGGGTAGAACAGCGCGGTGCCCGGCTCGCTGACCTTGATCGCCGCGATCCGTACGCCCGGGGCGACGCCCGCCACACCGACACCGTTGCGCGCGGCGGCGATCTCACCGGCCACATGGGTGCCGTGGTAGTCGACCGCGGGGTCCCACGGGCGCCAGGCGCCGGCCGAGGTGTCGGGGACACCGCCCACGCAGCTCGCGGACTGCTTCGGGGAGAAGTTGGCGGCCAGGTCGGGGTGGGTGTCGTCCACACCGGTGTCGATGATCCCGACGGTCACCCGGGGGCTGCCCGGGTTCACCCGCGCCGCCTTGTCGGCGCGGATCGCCCGCAGGTCCCACTGGTCGGCCTCCAACGGCTCCTGCCCGTCGGTCCGTTGCGCACCGATGGCGGCGGCCTCGGCGGCGGTCAGCGTCCGCAGGGAGCCCGCCTGGGTGGTCGCGGTCGGCTCGATGGCGGCCGTCCTGGTCGCCCCCGCGCTGTGCACGCCGCGCACCCGCCGGAGCGCCGCCCCGAAGCCGGGGTCGGCCGAATGCGCGACGATCACGCCTATCCGGTCGTAGGCGATCACCACTTGGCCGCCCGCACGGGATATCGCGCGCTCGACGGACTTCTGCGTGCCGCGCCCGCCGTCGACGGAGACGACGTACGACAGCAACGGCCCGTCCGTACGCGGCGCCTGGCCGTTCGTCCGCGGCGCCTGGCCGGGGTGCGCGGCGGTGGCGGCGCCGAGCCGGGCGTGCGCGGCCTGCGTGGCGGACGCCGATGTGGTGCCGGGGATCAGGGCGACGGCGGCGGCCATCGCCAGGCCGAGCCCGGATGTGAGCGCGCGGCGCCGCCGGGGGAGTCCTGGGAGCGGAACCATGGGGTCTCCAATCGTCCATCGGCCGCCGGACGGGCGGGTCTGCCGTACGGCGTGTGCATGACGATGGAAACTAGTGCCCAACGGGCGCCCGAAGAAGTCCACTTGCGCGGATCGGTCCGAAACGGCCCCGCGGCGGCGGCCGTTCAGCCGTCCCGGCGGCCGGATCGCAACGCCTGGATGCTCAGCAGCGGCAGCCGCACCCGGTACGGATGGCGGGGCGCGACCGGGGTGACGGTGGCGGCCGGGGCGGTGGGAGCCACGGGGGAGGCGGGAGAGCCGGCGGTGGTCGGCAGCCACACGCTCCCGTACGGCCTGCGGGCCGGGACCTGCGGCTGGTGCGGCGGCGGGGTGGGCGGGGTGTTCACGGCGGTGCCTCGGCGGATCCTGGGCGGCAGGGTGACGGGAGGGTGACGGCGTGGTGTGCGCCGCCGGACTGCTCAACGAACCGGGCGCGCCGCGGTGTCGCATCCGGCCGCGCGTGCTCGCCGGGTCGCCCGCCCGGCCGTATCTTCAACAAATTGTTGTAGATTGGCCTGCCGCATTGTCGGCACCACGTCATAGGGTGGAAGGACCGCGGCGCATCCGGCGCCCGGACGTGTCACGCGCACCCGAGCGCCCGAAAGGAGGCGGAGCCCGTGCTCATCGACACCTACGGCCGAGTGGCGACCGACCTCCGCGTCTCCCTCACCGACCGCTGCAATCTGCGCTGCACCTACTGCATGCCGGAAGAGGGCCTGCAGTGGCTGGCCAAGCCCGATCTGCTGACCGACGACGAGATCGTCCGGATGGTACGGATCGCGGTCACCGAGCTGGGCGTGACCGATGTCCGCTTCACCGGCGGCGAGCCGCTGCTGCGGCCCGGCCTTGTCGGCATCGTCGAGCGCTGCGCGGCCCTGGAGCCGCGCCCCAAGCTGTCGCTGACCACCAACGGCATCGGGCTGCGCCGCACCGCCGCCGCGCTGCGCGCCGCGGGCCTGGACCGGGTCAATGTCTCCCTCGACACCCTGCGGCCCGAGGTCTTCCGCACCCTGACCCGCCGCGACCGGCACGCGGACGTCCTGGCCGGCATGGCCGCCGCCGCCGAGGCGGGCCTGGCCCCGGTGAAGGTCAACGCGGTGCTGATGCGCGGCGTCAATGACGACGAGGCGCCCGAGCTGCTGGCCTGGGCCGTCGAGCGGGGCTACGAACTGCGCTTCATCGAGCAGATGCCGCTCGACGCCCAGCACGGCTGGCAGCGCACCGACATGGTCACCGCGGACGAGATCCTCGCCGCCCTGCACGACCGCTTCACCCTCACCCCCGAGGGCGAGTCGACCCGCGGCTCCGCGCCCGCCGAGCGCTGGCTGGTGGACGGCGGCCCGGCCCGGGTCGGTGTGATCGGCTCGGTCACCCGCCCCTTCTGCCACGCCTGCGACCGTACGCGGCTGACCGCCGACGGCCAGGTCCGCAACTGCCTGTTCGCCCGCGAGGAGTCCGACCTGCGCTCGGCGCTGCGCTCCGGCGCCTCCGACGCGCGGATCGCCGAGCTGTGGCGGGCGGCGATGTGGGGCAAGAAGGCGGGCTCGGGCCTGGACGACCCGGCCTTTGCGCAGCCCGAGCGCCCGATGTCAGCGATCGGCGGCTGAGCCGCCGCCCCCGGAGTCCTGCGAGTTCTCCCACTCGGCGAGCGGCACGACGTCCTTGAGGAAGCCGCGCATCCCCAGGAACTGCGACAGGTGCTCGCGGTGCTCCTCGCACGCCAGCCACGTCTTGCGCCGCTCCGGCGTGTGGAGTTTCGGGTTGTTCCAGGCCAGCACCCACACCGCGGGGGTACGGCAGTCCTTCGCCGAGCAGATCGGCTTCTCGTCGGTCACGGGACCCAGTAAACAGAACCGTCGCCGGGCATGGCGACGCCGGGCAGCCACGGGGGGAGCCGCCCGGCGTCGGTCCGTCGCTCCGACGGGGGATGCGGAGCGCGTACGAAGTATGTCACGCGCTCAACCGTCCGTGGAATGGAACTTCACGATTGATCTGAGCTTTTCTTGAGGTTCGGCGCGGCGGGCTCGGGAACGTACGCGGCACGCCGTTCCGCATCGGCCGGCTCGCCCGCCTCCAGCATCGGCCTGGCCTGCGGAAGCACGAAGGACGACGGCAGCGAGGGCACGTTCTCGCGGCCCGCGTTGGCGAAGACCACCGCCACGTACGGCAGCAGCACGCCGACCACCAGCATCCCCCAGGCCAGCACGCGTTCGACGTCCCACAGCACCACGGTGAGGATCACCGAGACGGTACGGATCGACATCGAGATGATGTACCGCCGCTGCCGCCCCGCCACGTCCTGGGTCAGCCCGGTACGTGCTCCTGTGATCTGGAAGACCTCAGGCCCGCCCTGCTTCCGCATCGCGCTCCCACCACCCGCTCGCTCGGCCGAGCTGTGCTGATCACGGGTCACAGCGCCCGGCCCGGTCTCCTTACGGTACGCCGCGACCCCGCCCGCATCGAGAGCGGGGTGCGGGCGGGGCGCGGCCGGGTACGTCGGACGGCCCTCTCGACATGCGGTGCGGCCGGAGCGGGCACAGACTGGCGGCACGAGTGCCGGGCGTTCGCCGCCCGGACGCGAGGAGGCGAGTGACATGGGTTGGTTGTGGGCGATCATCGTCGGTCTGGTGCTGGGTCTGATCGCCAAGGCGATCCTGCCCGGCAAGCAGACGCTGCCGCTGTGGCTCACCGTGATCTGCGGTATGGGCGGCAGTGTGCTCGGCAATGCCGTGTCCACCTGGATCGGCGTCAACGACACCAAGGGGTTCGACTGGACCCGGCACGTACTGCAGCTCATCGGCGCCGTGGTCGTGGTGGCCGTCGGCGACGCCCTCTGGTCGATGTACAAGGGCACCAGGAAGACCACCGCACCACGGTGACGCCCGGCGGGGTCAGGCGTCGGCCTGCCGCAGCCGCTCCGGCGGGACGCGGTCGGTCAGCCACACCCCGTTGGCACTGACCCGGAAGACATGGCCCTCGGCGGCCAGCCCCCGGGCGTCCACCACCAGCACCACCGGACGGCCGTGCCGTGCTCCCACGCGCACGGCCGTCTCCCTGTCCGCCGACAGGTGCACGTCCTGCCGCGACATCGGCCTGAGCCCCTCCGCCAGGATCAGCGGCAGGGTCCGGGCGGCGGTGCCGTGGTAGAGCACCTCCGGCGGTTCCACGGCCTCAAGGCCCAGCTCCACGGTCACCGAATGACCCTGGCTGGCCCGTATCCGGCGGCCGTCCTCGGAGTAGGCGAACCGCTTCTTGTTGTTGGTCGCCACCACATGGTCCAGGTCGGCGCGCGAGATGCGGCGGCCCTTGGCGGCACACGCGGCCAGCAGCACGTCCACCTCGACCCAGCCCGCCGCGTCGAGCGTGATGCCGACCGCGTCCGGATTGTGCCGCAGCACCATCGACAGGAATTTCGACGTCCTGACCGTCTTCTTCTCGTCCAGCATGATCCTTTCGTTCCTCTGATTCCTCATGTCGTCTTCCTCGGGCCGTCGCGGTCAGACTCCTTGGCTGACCGAACTCATGTTGAAGTCCGGGATCCGCAGGCTCGGTGCCGCGGCCCGGGTGAAGTAGTCGCTCCACTCGCGCGGCAGCGTCCGCTCGGTGCGGCCCGCCTCGGCGGCCCGGCCCAGCAGGTCCACCGGCGACTCGTTGAAGCGGAAGTTGTTCACCGCGCCGGTCACCTCGCCGTTCTCGACGAGGTAGACGCCGTCGCGGGTGAGGCCGGTGAGCAGCAGCGTGGCCGGGTCGACCTCGCGGATGTACCACAGGCAGGTCAGCAGCAGCCCGCGCTCGGTGTCCGCGACCAGTTCCTCCAGGGAGCGGGTGCCGCCGCCGTCCAGCACCAGATTGTCGACGCCGGGCGCCACCGGCAGCCCGGTGAGGCCGGCGCTGTGCCGGGTGGTGGTGAGATGGGTGAGCGAGCCGTCCCGGATCCAGTCCACCGGGCCGAGCGGCAGCCCGTTGTCGAACACCGAGATGTCGTCGCCCGAGGCGTGCGCGATCACGAAGGGCGCCGCTTCGAGGCCGGGCTCCGCCGGGTCGCTGCGCAGCGTCAGCGGCAGCGGGGACAGCTTCTCGCCGACCCTGGTGCCGCCGCCGGGACGGCTGAAGACCGTACGGCCCTCCGCCGCGTCCCGGGCCGCCGCCGACCAGAGCTGGTAGATCATCAGGTCCGCGACGGCCGACGGCGGCAGCAGCGTCTCGTACCGGCCCGCCGGCAGCTCGACCCGGCGCTCGGCCCAGGCCAGCCGCTGGGCCAGACCGGTGTCCATGGCCCGCGGGTCCACATCGGTGAAGTCCCGGGTGGCGGCGCCCGCCCACGCCGAGCGCGTACGGTCCGGGGACTTCGCGTTGAGCTCCAGGGTGCCGGTCGGCTGGTCGTGCCGCAGCCGCAGCCCGGTCGAGGAGCCCAGATACGTCGAGGTCATCGAGTGGAAGGCGAAGCCGTACAGCTCGCGTCCGCCGGCGCGGGCCGTCGCGAAAGCCTCGCCGAGGGCGGGTGCGAAGGACGCGAAGACGTCCGAGCCGGTCTCGGCGGGCGCCTCGGTGAAGGCGGCCGACGCGGGCACGTCCGCCACCAGGGGCTGCGCGTCCTCGGCCGGGCCCGCCTCGCGCGCGGCCGCCTCGGCGGCCCGCACCAGCGGCTCCAGCTCGTCGGCGGTCACCGCGGCGCGGGAGACCACACCGGAGGCGGTGCCCTGGGCGCCGTCCACGGTGGCGATCACGGTGAGCGTACGGCCGCGGGTGACGCCGTTGGTGGTCAGCGCGTTGGCCGCCCAGCGGAGATTGGCGCTGGACTCCTCCTCGGCGATCACCACGCAGCCGTCCGCGGTGGACAGCTCCAGCGCCCGCTCGACGATCTCGTGCGGCTTGCTCGTCGCGCTGCTCATCGTCCGGCCTCCTGGGTGGTGTTGAGAATGCTGACGCCCCGGAAGAGGGCCGACGGGCAGCCGTGGCTGACGGCCGCGACCTGGCCCGGCTGGGCCTTGCCGCAGTTGAACGCGCCGCCCAGCACATAGGTCTGCGGGCCGCCGACGGCCTCCATCGAGCCCCAGAAGTCGGTGGTGGTGGCCTGGTAGGCGACGTCCTTGAGCTGGCCCGCCAGCTTGCCGTTCTCGATCCGGAAGAACCGCTGCCCGGTGAACTGGAAGTTGTAGCGCTGCATGTCGATCGACCAGGACCGGTCGCCGACCACGTAGATGCCGCGTTCGACGCCGCCGATCAGCTCCTCGGTCGAGGGCCCGTCGGGCGCCGGCTGGAGCGAGACATTGGCCATCCGCTGCACCGGGACATGGCCGGGGGAGTCGGCGTACGCGCAGCCGTTGGACCGCTCGAAGCCGGTGAGTTTCGCGATCCGCCGGTCGAGCTGATAGCCGACAAGGGTGCCGTCCTTGATCAGGTCCCAGGACTGTCCGGCCACGCCCTCGTCGTCGAAGCCGACGGTGGCCAGGCCGTGCTCGGCGGTGCGGTCACCGGTGACATTCATCAGCGGGGAGCCGTACTTGAGGGTGCCGAGCTGGTCGAAGGTGGCGAAGGAGGTGCCCGCGTACGCCGCTTCGTAGCCGAGTGCGCGGTCCAGCTCGGTGGCGTGGCCGATCGACTCGTGGATGGTCAGCCACAGATTGGACGGGTCGACCACCAGGTCGTACGCGCCCGCCTCGACCGACGGCGCGCGCATCTTCTCGGCCAGCAGCTCGGGGATACGGGCCAGTTCGGCGTCCCAGTCCCAGCCGGCGGCGGGATCGGTCAGATACTCCCAGCCGCGGCCGACCGGCGGCGCCAGGGTGCGCATCGAGTCGAAGTCGCCGGTGGCCGGGTCGACCGAGACCGCGGTCAGCTGCGACTGGAGGCGGACCCGCTGCTGTGTCGTGGTGGTGCCGGCGGTGTCGGCGTAGAACTTGTTCTCCTGCACGGTCAGCAGCGAGGCGTCCGCGTGGTCCACCCCGTCGGCCGCCAGCAGCCGCGCCGACCACTCGGACAGCAGCGCCGTCTTCTCGGCGTCCGGGACGTCGAACGGGTTGATCCCGTACGCCGACACCCACACCCGGTCGGCGTGCACCGGCTCGTCGGCCAGCTCCACGCGCTCGTCGGAGCCCGCCGCCGCGATCACCTTCGCGGACAGCCTGGCCATCGCGACGGCCTGCGCGGCGACCTTCGCCGCCGCGTCCATCGTCAGGTCGACACCGGAGGCGAAGCCCCAGGCGCCGCCGTGCACCACCCGTACCGCGTAGCCGAGATCGGTGGTGTCCGAGCTGCCGGACGGGCGGGCGTCGCGCAGCCGCCAGGTCGCGCCGCGCACCCGCTCCAGCCGGAAATCGGCATGGTCGGCGCCCAGCGCGCGGGCGCGGGCCAGCGCGGCGTCGGCGAGTGCCCGCAGCGGCAGCGCCAGAAATGACTGATCGACCTCATGAGGCACGACGGACTTCCCCTTCGACCGTTCGACAGGTACTCGCAGTGAATCATGACCGGCCGACAGCCAGCGCGTACTTTTCCCGCCCCTGTGGACAAACGCGCCGCCGCCCGCGACCGGCCGGCGACCGGCACCCGGCCGGCGCCGTACGACGCACTGAGGATTCGTCAGATGCCAATACGGTCAGACTTCTTGAGGTTGGTCCAGACCAATCTCTATGCTCGGGTCGCCGCCCTCACTCCTGTCCGCTGCACCACATCCCGCACCACACCCCGCATGACCCCGCATGACAAGGAGCCCCCCACATGTCAGCACGCCGCAATGCGGTCACGCTCGGCGCGGTCGGCGCCGCCGCACTCACGATCGCCGCGCTCACCCCGGTGACCGCGAGCGCGCACGGAGCGCTCAGCACCCCGGTCAGCCGGGTCTCCGGCTGCTTCGCCGAAGGCCCGGAACACCCCCAGTCGCAGGTCTGCAAGGACCTGGTCGCCGACAGCGGCACCCAGCCGCTGTACGACTGGAACGAGGTCAACATCGCCAACGCCAACGGGCAGAGCCGCACGATCATCCCCGACGGCCACCTCTGCTCCGCCAACCGCGACAAGTACCGGGCGCTGGACTGGGCCCGTACCGACTGGCCCGCCACCACCGTCGCGGCCGGCACCACCGACATCAGCTTCCGCGTCACCGCCCCGCACAAGGGCACCATGACGCTCTACATCACCAAGGCCGGCTACGACCCGACCAAGCCGCTGAAGTGGTCCGACCTGGACGACACCCCGATCGCCGTCTACAACACCGTCGCGTCGGCGCCCAGCGGCTACTACACCTTCCCGGCCACCCTGCCCAGCCGCACCGGCAGGCATCTGATCTACCAGGTGTGGCAGCGCAGTGACAGCCCCGAGGCGTTCTACGGCTGCTCCGATGTCGTCTTCGGCCAGGGAACGCAGGCGGCCGCCGCGGCCGCCCCGAAGGCGCCGACCGAGCAGCAGATCGCGGCCGGCGCGGCCAGGTCCACCGTCAGCCACCACGGCCACGGCGGCGACGTCGCCGTGACATCCACCACGGCGAAGCTCGCCACCAGCGACGTGACCGCCGGGGACAGCTCGACCGGCACCCTGGAGACGACGCTGTCCGGCAGCGCCGTGCTGGCCTCGGGGGCCGTGGGGCTGCTGCTCTGGAGCCGCCGCAAGGCCGCCGCCCGCGCGAAGGTCTGACCGCCGCTTCTGTAGGAAGCCCACAGCGACCACGGGAGCAGCCTGTCGGGGCCGATTCCCCGGAACGGTGCCGGGACCGATAGCTTTTCACGGAGAAACTCACGACTTAGGGAGTGATCCGTTGAGCCGCTCGGTTCTCGTCACCGGAGGCAACCGGGGCATCGGCCTCGCCATCGCCCGCGCCTTCGCCGACGCGGGCGACAAGGTCGCCATCACCTACCGCTCGGGCGAGCCGCCGGCCGAGCTGCTGGAGCGTGGCTGCCTGGCGGTGCGCTGCGACATCACCGACTCCGAGCAGGTCGAACAGGCATACAAGGAGATCGAGGAGAAGCACGGCAACGTGGAGGTGCTGGTCGCCAACGCCGGCATCACCAAGGACCAGCTCCTGATGCGGATGTCCGAGGACGACTTCACGTCCGTCGTCGACACCAACCTCACCGGCACCTACCGGGTCGTGAAGCGCGCCAACCGCGGGATGCTGCGGGCCAAGAAGGGCCGTGTCGTCCTGATCTCGTCGGTCGTCGGACTGCTCGGCTCGGCCGGACAGGCCAACTACGCCGCGTCCAAGGCCGGACTCGTCGGCTTCGCCCGGTCGCTGGCCCGCGAACTGGGTTCGCGCAACATCACCTTCAACGTCGTGGCACCCGGTTTCGTCGACACCGACATGACCCAGGTGCTCACCGACGAGCAGCGCGAGGGCATCGTGGCGCAGGTGCCGCTCGGCCGCTACGCGAAGCCCGAGGAGATCGCCGCGACGGTGCGGTTCCTCTCCTCGGACGACGCCTCGTACATCACTGGAGCCGTCATCCCCGTTGACGGCGGATTGGGCATGGGTCACTGAGAACATGAGCGGAATCCTCGACGGCAAGCGCATCCTCATCACGGGTGTGCTGATGGAGTCCTCCATCGCCTTCCACGCGGCCAAGCTGGCCCAGGAGCAGGGGGCCGAGATCCTCCTGACCGCCTTCCCCCGGCCCACCCTCACCGAGCGCGTCGCCAAGAAGCTGCCGAAGCCGGTCAAGGTCATCGAGCTGGACGTGACCAACGCCGAGCACCTGGAGCGCCTGGAGAAGGTGGTCCGCGAGGAGCTGGGCGGCCTCGACGGCCTGGTGCACTCCATCGGCTTCGCCCCCCAGGACGCCATGGGCGGCAATTTCCTCAACACCTCCTTCGAGTCCGTCGCGACGGCCATGCACGTCTCGGCGTTCTCGCTGAAGTCGCTGACGATGGCCTGCCTTCCGCTGATGCCTGCACCTGACAGCGCCTCCGGCACGGGCGGCGGCTCGGTCGTCGGCCTGACCTTCGACGCGCAGTTCACCTGGACCGGTTACGACTGGATGGGCCCGGCCAAGGCGGCGCTGGAGGCGACCTCCCGCTACATGGCCCGCGACCTCGGCCCGCGCAATGTGCGGGTCAACCTGGTCTCCGCCGGTCCGATCGGCTCGATGGCCGCGAAGTCGATCCCCAGCTTCAACGAGCTGTCGGACACCTGGAACCACCTGTCCCCGCTGGAATGGAGCACCGCCGACCCGGAGCCGGCCGGTCGCGGCATCGTCGCGCTGCTCTCCGACTGGTTCCCGAAGACCACCGGCGAGATCGTGCACGTGGACGGCGGCGTGCACGCGGTCGGCGGCTGACCGTACGGCGGACGTCCCGTACGGCGAGTGTCCGTACGGCGAGTGTCCATACGGCGGACGCCTTCGTCACGAAGCACTGCAGTGCCCCGCACCGGACAGGTGCGGGGCACTGCAGTGTCCGTGTCCGTGTCCGTGACCGGCGTCCGGGGTCAGCGGGTGAGCGCGCCGCCGAAGCGGCAGTGGAAGGCGTGGTCGCGGGCCTCGGCCGCCGCCGTCACCGGGTCGGCGGCGCGGATCGCGGTGACCAGTCCGGCGTGGTCCAGATGGTCCTCCGGCCGCAGGTCGGTGCCCACGTCGGCGCGCAGGAAGTCCCGCAGCACCTCGCCGAGGTCGGCGTAGAGCGCGGTGAGCACGTCATTGTGCGAGGCCGCCACCACGGCCAGGTGCAAGGTCGCGTCGGCCTCGACGAAGATCTCGGCGGCGCCGGACTCCCAGGCCCGTTCACGCCGCTCCAGCGCCGCGTCGAGCTGCCGCAGATCGGCGTCGGTCCTGCGCTGCGCGGCGAGCGCGGCGGCGGTGCCTTCCAGCGAACCGCGCAGCTCGGCCACGTGCAGCGGATCGGCGTCGGCGAAGCGGGCGCGCATCACACCGGCAAGCTCGCTGGTGGCCACCACATAGGTGCCGGAACCCTGCCGGATGTCGAGCAGACCGTTGTGCGCGAGCGCCCGCACCGCCTCGCGCACGGTGTTGCGCGCCACACCGAGCCGCTCGACCAGCTCGGGTTCCGTGGGGATACGGGAGCCGACCGGCCACGCACCCGAGGTGATCTCGGAGCGGAGGCTGGCGATCGTACGGTCGGCGAGTGTGGTGTGCCGGGGCACGGGACCGAGATTCATCCCATCATTCTATGATGGGTGCATGCGTGATGACGAATCCCCCGCCCCCGGCACCGCGAAGGGCCTGACCGCCACCCCGACACCGGCCGCGATACCGGTCCAGGCCGCCGCCACGCCCTCCGGCGCCTCCCGTACCGCGTCCGCCGCCGCGCCCGGCACCGGCGCGAGCCCCTGGCTGCGCCGCCTCGTCGTCGTCGGACTCCTGCTGGCCGCCGTCAACCTCCGCCCCGGCATCACCAGCCTCGGCGCCCTGCTGGAGGAGGTCCGCGACGGCCTCGGCATGAGCGGCACCATGGCGGGCCTGCTCACCTCCGTGCCCTCCGCGTGCTTCGCGCTCTTCGGCTTCGCCGCGCCCCGGCTGGCCCGCCGCTTCGGCCCGGGCGCCGTGGTCTGCGTCGGCATGGCCGCCATCACCGCCGGGCTCGCGCTGCGCCCGCTGGCCGGGAACACCGTGCTGTTCCTGGTCCTCAGCGCCCTCGCGCTCGGCGGCATCGCCGTCTCGAACGTGCTGATGCCGGTCATCGTCAAGCGCTACTTCCCCGACAAGGTCGGCACGATGACCGGCCTGTACTCGATGGCCCTGTCGCTCGGCACCGCGCTGGCCGCCGCCGTCACCGTCCCCATGACGCACGCCCTCGGCCACGGCTGGCGGCTCGGCCTCGGCGTCTGGGCCGCCCTGGCCGCGGTCGCCGTGCTGCCCTGGCTGCCGCTGGTCCGCGACCGTACGGGCGCGCCGCGCGAGCCGGTCGGGACCCCCGCCGAGGACAGCACGCGGTCCGCCGACCGTGCGCAGGCCACCGACCGTACGCGGGCCACTGACCGTACGCGGGCCGCCGGGGACGGCGGTTCCGGCCGGATCACCGGCAGCCGCACCGCCTGGGCGCTCGCCTGCTTCTTCGGGCTCCAGGCCACCGCCGCCTACATCACCATGGGCTGGATGCCGCAGATCTTCCGGGACGCCGGCCTGTCCGCCGACAAAGCGGGCCTGCTGCTCGCCGTCACCATGGTGATGGGTGTGCCGCTGTCCTTCGTACTGCCGCCGCTGGCCGCCCGGATGCGCACCCAGGGCCCGCTGGTGGTGCTGCTCGGCGTCTTCGGCCTGATCGGCTACGCGGGCCTGTGGAGCGCCCCGGCCGCCGCGCCGTGGGTGTGGGCGCTGCTGCTCGGCGTCGCCAACTGCGCCTTCCCGCTGGCCCTGACGATGATCGGGATGCGCTCGCGCAGCGGCGCGGGAGTGGTCAGGCTGTCCGCCTTCGCGCAGAGCACCGGCTATCTGATCTCCATCCCCGGGCCGATCCTGGTCGGCACGCTCAACCAGGCGAGCGGCGGCTGGGGGCTGCCGATCCTCTTCATGACCGCGCTGATGGTGCCGCAGATCGTCTGCGGGGTGCTCGCCGGACGCAGACGGCACATCGAGGACGAATGGTGACCCCGGTGCGGGGGAGACGCGGCCCGGTGCGAGACTGAGCCCATGCCCGTACTCGAACCGAACCCCCCGCAGAGCCAGCGGCGCCTGCTCATCGTCTTCGGACTCATGATGGGTGTCCCCGCGCTGGTCGCCATCGTCGCCACCATCGCCGCCCGCATGGGCTGACGAGGCCGCCCGCCCGTCCGCGGCGCCCGTCCGTACGGCCGCTTCCGGCCACGACCCCGACAGGGGGGTGGGGACAACCCCACCATCCCTAGGGGGTCAGGGTCAGGGTCAAGTGGGTGGACGACCGGATGGGGTCACACGGCGCCCGCCCGTAGCGTCTCAGTGCAGTCAGACAGCAGTCAGACAACGGCACTTCGACGGTTCTCCGGAGGCGGTCACCGTGACCACGCAGTCCCCGCACTTCTACTCCCGGCAGTCCGGGACCACCGCCGGCCCGGCCACCGGGAAGCACGAGCCGGAGCAGGTGCAGACCCGGCTGCCGTGGTGGGCGGTCGCGCTGCCCGCGCTCGCCTTCGCGGCCCTGCTCGCGCTGCTCAGCGGCGGCACCGCCGACGCCTCCACCGCCTCCTCCTCCGGCGATCTGCTCGGCCGGATCGCGGCGGCCCTGCCGCACTTCGTCGCGCACATCCTGTGACCCGTTCCGCGCGTCCCACGAACCGCCGCCGGCCCCGCACCGCACGCCCCGGCAGGGTACGCAGCGCCGGGCGGTACGGCGCAGGAGATCGCCCATCCCGCGCCTGACAGCGGGTTTTCTGGAAAGCTGAGGGGCATGACCGCCGATTCGCCCCGCACGATCGTCCTGCTCCGCCACGCCAAGGCCGACTGGCCGTCGGTCGCCGACCACGAGCGGCCACTGGCCGACCGGGGACGGCTGGACGCCGCTGCGGCGGGCCGCCGCCTCGCCGACGACGGCATCACCCCGGAACTCGCCCTGTGCTCCACCGCGGTCCGTACCCGGGAGACCTGGAAGCTCGCCGCGCACGAGATGCCGCACCGCCCGAAGACCGTCTACGAGGAGCGGCTCTACGAAGCCACCCTGGGCGATCTGCTGGCCCTGCTCACCGAGACCCCCGACGAGATCGGCTCGCTGCTGCTGATCGGCCACAATCCCGGCACCCACGCGCTCGCCGACGCCCTCGCGGGCGGCGCGGAGGGCGACACCGCCGCCCGGATGTCCCGCGGCTTCCCGACCGCCGCCTTCGCCGTCGTCACCTTCTCCGGCTCCTGGAAGTCCGTCGAGCACGGTGTCGGCCGGCTGACCGCCTTCTGGGCACCGCACGACTGAGCCGCCGCGTACGGCCCACGGCCGCGCTCGCGGTCAGAGCGTGGGGACGCCGTCCAGCGCGTCGGCGGCCTCGATCTCCTCGCGGGTGATGCCCAGCAGATACAGCACCGTGTCGAGGAAGGGCACCGTCACGGCGGTGTCCGCGGCCTGCCGGACGACGGGCTTGGCGTTGAAGGCGACGCCGAGCCCGGCCGCGTTGAGCATGTCCAGGTCGTTGGCGCCGTCGCCGATCGCCACGGTCTGGCTCAGCGGCACCCCGGCCTGCTCGGCGAAGCTGCGCAGCAGCCGTGCCTTGCCCGCCCGGTCCACGATCGGGCCGATCACCTTGCCGGTGAAGCGGCCGTCCACCACCTCAAGGGTGTTGGCCGCCGCGAAGTCCAGGCCGAGCCGCGCCTTGAGGTCGTCGGTGACCTGGGTGAAACCGCCGGAGACGACACCCACCTGGTAGCCGAGCCGCTTGAGCGTACGGATCAGGGTGCGCGCGCCGGGTGTCAGCCGCACCTCGGAGCGGACCTTGTCCACCACCGAGGCGTCCAGACCCGCCAGCAGCGCCACCCGCGCGTGCAGCGACTGCTCGAAGTCCAGCTCGCCGCGCATCGCGGCGGCCGTCACCTGCGCGACCTCGGCCTCGCAGCCCGCGTGCGCGGCGAAGAGTTCGATCACCTCGTCCTGGATGACGGTGGAGTCCACGTCCATCACCACCAGCCGCTGCGCCCTGCGCTGCAAGCCTGCCGGGACCACCGCGACATCGATGCCGAGCGCCGCCGCCTCCACCGAGAGCACCGAGCGCAGCGCCCCGGGCTCGGCGCCCGAGACGGCGAACTCGACCGCGGTCACCGGGTACTTGGCGAGCCGGAAGATCCGGTCGATGTTGCCGCCGGCGTTGGTGATCAGCGCCGCGGTGGCGGCCGTCGACTCCGCGGTGAGCGGCCGGCCGAGCACGGTGACATGCGAACGGCCCTCGCCGCGCGGCCGGTTGTCGCCCGTGCCGGAGATGATCTCCGCCTCCATGCCGATGGACTCGGCCCAACTGTGCACGGTGGAGCGCAGTTCGCCCTCCAGCGCGGCGGCCGGGGCCGTCACCAGGGCGCACAGCACTATCCGGCCCCGGGTGACCACCTGCTCGATGTCCACCACGTCCAGCCGGAAGGCGGCGAGCGTGTCGAAGAGCCCGGCGGTGATGCCGGGGCGGTCCTTGCCGAAGATCTTGACAAGGAGGGTGGGCGCGTCCGCCGGAGGAACGTCGGCGACAGGCGCGGGCTGCGAGACGTCGTTCATGGTGGTCCCACCGTATCGGCCCGGCCCGGCGGGGCGACCGCCCGTCTCGGGTGGCGGACCGCCCCGGTCAGCGGGGGCGGCGCGGCGGGCGGGGCGCCGCGGGCGGCGGGGGAGGCGGCGGCTCCGGCCACTTGTCCTCGGACCCGCCCGGGGCGGGGCGGCGCGGGCCGGGCGGCGGGCCCACGACGGTCGGCGAGTCCGCGCCACCGGCCCCGGGCGCGGCCTGCTCCTCCCCGGACCGCGGCTCCGCGTACGGGTTCGACTCGTCCTCGGGCCGGTAGACCGGGCTCGGCAGATACGGTCCCGGCTCGTACGCGATCGCCGGATACGTACGGCCCGCGTCGTCACCACCGGGCGCTCCGGCCGGCGTCCCCTTGCCGGTCTCCGCCGCCGCTTCGCCGTACGGCCCCGCGGGCGCGGCGCCGGGCGGTTCGGCGTACGGATGGTCGGCTGGCGGCTCGGCGTACGGATTGTCCACCGATGGTTCCGCGTACGGGTTGTCGGCCACCGGCAGTACGGCCGTGGCGACCACCGGCACCCCGCCGGTGGCGGGAACGGCGGCCGGGACCTGGCCGTCGGGACCGGCCGCACCGGACATACCGGCCAGCGCCAGCGGCGCGACCTGCCGCCCCGCGGACCCGAAGGCCAGCGCCAGCAGCGCGCCCAGGGCCGCCGCGCCCGCGCCCCACAGGGCGCCGAGCAGCAGCCCCAGCGGCAGGGAGCCGTGCAGATCGATCCCGGCGCCGACCGCATCGAGGCCGAACACCGACAGATTGGCGTTCACCTTCACCTTGCTCAGTTGGGTGAGCAGCGGCAGCGCGAGCGCCGTGACGATCCCGAGCCGCAGCGCGCACCGGCCCACGAACCCGGTCTTCGTGCTGTCGCCGAGCGGTGTACGGGTGGCGGTCAGCGCGCCCGCGACCAGCATCATCAGCGCGATGGCGACCGGCAGCAGCCACACCCGCCCGTCGAGGTCGGCGAGCGCGCCCGGTGTGATCGTCTTGCCCGCGCCCCCGGCCAGCAGCTTGTCGACGGGGTCGGGCAGGAACGCCGTCAGCGGTCCCGACGCCTGGCCCTTCCACGGCACGAACAGGCCGAGCGGCACCGCGAGCCACACCCCGTTGGGCGCGCCGATCAGCGCGCCGCCCATGATCCGGCCCGGCTCGTCACCGGTCAGCGCCGCGTAGCAGGCCGCCGCGTCACCCGCGAGCACCGCGACGACCAGCACCGCCACCAGCGCGGACACCGCGGGCCGCACCGTACGGTGCACGCCCTCCCAGCCGGCCGGCAGCGGGGTACGGCGCGAGGCGAGCAGCGCGATCAGCAGCACGCCGAGCACCCACAGCAGACCGCCCATCAGGGTCCGGCCGGTGGCGACCTCGAAGGTGATCGACGCTTTGGTCTGGATCAGCCCCTGCAGACCGTCCGCGAGGCCGCCGCTGATCTTGCCGACGCCCGGCAGCTTGCCCAGCAGGTCGTCGGTGGTGCCCTTGGACGGGCTCAGCGCGGAACCGTCGATGGCGACCGTGTCCTGCCCGGCCCAGGCGAGGCCGCCGAGCACGGCGAGGAAGAGCACCGCGGTGCTCACCACCCGCGCCAGCAGTTCCCGCACGCTCACCTCGGCACCGGCCCGGCGCAGCGAACGCAGGAAGACCCACGACAGCAGCAGCGCGCCGACCAGGGCCACGCCCAGCGGCGCTATCCCGATCCCGGCCTGCGTCTGCGAGCCGCTGAGCCCGAACGCCCCGACGTCGCCGCCGGGCCGCGCCTTGCCGCCGACCGCCATCGCGACCACGGCGGCGGTCATCGGCCCCAGCGAACCGGCGGTGTCCGCGCCGAGCAGATGGAGCGCGAGCGCGGCCGTGCCCGCCATCGCCAGAAAAGCCCAACTCACCGACGCCACAGCGGCGAGCAACACACTCGTCCACGGCGTGGTCCGTGCACTCATCCCGACCCCCGAGGCCGTACGTCCCCCGCGCGTGCACGCCGACGCGAGCACGCGAGCACCAGCACCTCAATGCGCCCCACTCTCCGGGGCCGAGCGGGCCGCCGTCAACGTCCGTTGCGGAACCCGTACATCGGGGCTGTTTTCTGTTACGAGACAGGAGCCTGCAATAGTTCCTCCCGAACTTCGCTATCTCTAGACTCCCCCCATGGGGGACTACTCGGGGGACAACACATGGGGCTTGGGGTGCCTGAACTCGTACTCGAATTGAACGGACGGACCTGGACGCTGGACGCGGCCAGGTCGTACAGCCTCGGGCGCGACCCGTCGGGTGATCTGGTGATCAACGATGCCCGGGTGTCGTGGCGCCATGCCACGATCCGGCGCGGGGAGCGCGGTTGGCTCATAGAGGACCTGGGCAGCACCAACGGCACGTTCGTGCAGGGGCAGCGGGTCCAGCAGACCGAGGTCGGGCCCGGCTCGACCATCCACCTCGGCAACGCCACGGACGGCCCCCGGCTCAACTTCGCCGCGGGCGCCCCGGCGGGCGGCGACGTGTACAGCGCGGAGACCGCGCACGCGACGCCGCAGCAGCGCTACCAGCAGGCGCCCGTCGCCGCGCAGGCCGCGGCGGCCCCGCCGCACGTCCAGCCGCAGGCGCAGCCGCAACAGCACGCGCAGCCGCAGATGCCGCAGCAGGCCCAGCCGCACGTCCAGCCGCCGGCCCAGCAGGCGCAGATGCACGCCCAGGCGCCCGCCGCGCCGCCGCGCCAGCAGCAGCCGGGCGGCTGGGGCCAGCAGCCGCCCGCCCAGCAGCCGCCGCAGCAGTACGCGCCGCAGCAGCCCCAGCCCCAGCAGGGCCAGGGCGGCTGGGGCCGGCCCGGCCAGCAGCCGCCGGTCCAGCAGCCGCCGGCCCCGCGCCAGCAGCCGCAGCAGCCCGCCGGCGGACACCCGCAGGGCGTGCGCAGCCCGACCACCTTCCACCAGCTCGCCCTCGGCCGGGTCATGAAGATCGGCCGTGCGCTGGAGAACGAACTGGTCGTCTCCGACCTCCAGGTCTCCCGTTACCACGCGGAATTCCGGGCGCACCCCGACGGCCGCTACGAGATCGTCGACCTCGGCAGCCACAACGGCACCTATGTCAACGGTCAGCCGATCCAGCGCCATCTGCTCGGCCCCAACGACATCGTCGGCGTCGGCCACTCCACCTTCCGGCTGGTCGGCGACCGTCTCGAGGAGTTCGTCGACACCGGCGAGGTCTCCTTCTCGGCCCGCCGCCTGACGGTCACCGTGCCGCACGGCAAGACCACCAAGCAGATCCTCAAGGACGTCTCCTTCGGCGTCCCGGAGAAGTCGCTGATCGGTGTGATCGGCCCGTCCGGTTCCGGCAAGTCCACGCTGCTGCGCGCGCTGACCGGCTACCGGCCCGCCGACCAGGGCGAGGTGCTGTACGACAACCGGAACCTGTACAAGCAGTTCGCCGAGCTGCGGCAGCGCATCGGCCTGGTCCCGCAGGACGACATCCTGCACAAGGAACTCCAGGTCAAGACCGCGCTGCGGTACGCCGCCAAGCTCCGCTTCCCCGGTGACACCGCGTCCGCCGAGCGCGAGGCGCGGATCGACGAGGTGCTGCGCGAGCTGAAGCTCGACATCCACGCCGACAAGCGCATCACCTCGCTCTCCGGCGGCCAGCGCAAGCGCGTGTCCGTCGCCCTGGAGCTGCTCACCAAGCCGTCGCTGATCTTCCTGGACGAGCCGACCTCCGGCCTCGACCCGGGCATGGACCGCGACGTGATGAAGCTGCTGCGCGGCCTGGCCGACGACGGCCGCACCGTCCTGGTCGTCACCCACTCGGTGGCCGAACTGGCGCTGTGCGACAAGCTGCTGGTGATGGCCCCGGGCGGCTCCGTCGCCTACTTCGGCCCGCCGGACGAGGCGCTGAACTTCTTCGGCTACGAAACCTGGGCCGATGTCTTCTCCGCCTTCGAGAACTACCGCGACTACGACTGGGGCGGTCGCTGGCACGGCTCGCAGCACTACCAGATGTACGCCGCGGAGCTGGACCAGGCGGCGCCGCAGCAGGCGCCGGTGATCCCGCACCAGGTGGCCAGGCCGCCCAAGCCGCAGGCGTGGATGCCGCAGCTGATCACGCTGATCCGCCGCTATCTGTCGGTGATCGCCTCCGACCGCGGCTTCATCGCCCTGATGTTCATCCTGCCCGCCGTGCTCGGCGTGGTGAGCGTGGTCATCCCGGCGGCCAGCGGCCTCGGCCCCGGACCGGTCAAGGCGCACGGCATCAACAAGGACGCGGGCACCATCCTGCTGATCCTCGCGGTCGGCGCCTGCTTCTCCGGCGCCGCCAACTCCGTGCGTGAGCTGATCAAGGAACGGGTCATCTACGAACGGGAACGGGCCACCGGCCTGTCGCGGTCGGCGTATCTGATGTCCAAGGTCATCGTGCTCGGCCTGATCACCGCGGTGCAGGGCGCCATCATCTGCGGCATCGGCTTCGCACCGCGCACCATGCCCACCGAGGGCGTGATCTCCAAGGGCCAGCCCGCGATCGAGATGACGCTCGCCATCATCGGCCTCGGCTTCACCTCGATGATGTTCGGCCTGATCATCTCCTCGCTGGTGAAGACCGCAGAGAAGACGATGCCGCTGCTGGTCATGTTCGCCATCGTCCAGGTGGTCTTCACCGGCGTGCTCTTCCAGCTCTACGACTCGCCCGGCATCGAGCAGTTCGCCTGGCTGATGCCGTCGCGCTGGGCGGTCGGCGCGCTGGGCGCCACGGCGAATCTCAATGTGATCATGCCGTGGGACCCGACGGGTCCGCCGGACTCGCTGTGGAAGCACACCGCGGGCACCTGGACGCTCGACATGATCGTGCTGCTGGCGCTCGGCGCCGTCTGCGGTGTCGTGGTCTCCCGGCTGCTGCGCCGGCACGAGCCGGAAGTCATGCGGAAGTAATCGGTCCGAATACACGGAAAGGGCGGTGGGACCATTCGGTCCCACCGCCCTTTCGTACTACGGCTGTTGGAATCAGTACGCGGAGTCCACGTTGTCCATGGAACCGTAGTTCGCCGCGGCGTAGTTGCAGGCGGCGGTGATGTTCGCGACCGGGTCGTAGATGTCCCACGAGGTGCCGTCGACGTGGTACGCCTGGAAGGTCGGGTCGATGACCTGGAGCAGGCCCTTCGACGGAATACCGGCGGCGGCGTTGGAGTCGTACAGGTTGATCGCCTGCGGGTTGCCGCTCGACTCGCGCATGATGTTGCGGTAAATGCCGTCGTAGCTGCCGGGGATGCCGTGCTGGGCCATGATCGCCAGCGACTGCTTGATCCAGCCGTCCAGGTCGTTGGAGTACGTGGTGGTGGTCTGCGGCGTGGACTGCACGGCGGTACGCGTCGTGGAGCGGTTCGCGGCGGCCTTGTCCTTGGCGCGCTGGGCGGCGGCGTCCTGAGCGGCCTTCTTCTTGGCGGCGGCCTCGGCGGCGGCCTTCTTCGCGGCGGCGTCCGCTGCCGCCTTCTTCTTCGCGGCGGCCTCCTCGGCGGCCTTCTTCTTGGCCGCGGCCTCGGCGGCGGCCTTCTTCTTCGCCGCCTCTTCCGCCGCCTTCTTCTTCGCGGCGGCCTCGGTGACGGCGCGCTGCTTGGCGACACCGGCCTGCGCGTCGATGCTGTTGACGCTCTTGGCCTGCTGTTCGGCGGTGACCTGGAAACCGGTCGGGTCGCCGACGGCGGCGGCGGAGGCGGACGCGGAGGCAGTCCCGCCGGTCGCCTGCAGACCGGTGACGGCCAGGACGACCGCGGCCGCGGCAGCGGCGCCGGCCGCCGTGATCTTGTGGGTCTTGGTCAGCCGACCGATCTTCGGGATCGTGGGGAGCTGCATAGGAATTAACCTCTTCCGTTTGCGGACTGGAGAATTCTTAGAGGGTCCGAAAACGGGGGTCAACGAGCGTTCCTACGAACTCCATTCGTAGCCGCCGGGCAAGCGCCGGGAAATCGCTATTTCCCGCCGGGTGTACGGGGCGGCCATTCCACTAAGCGGCCTAGTATGTGACGCAGGTCCTATAGGTCACCTCACACGGCGGCGCCCCCGCCGTCACCCAAGGCGACGACGGGGGCGCTTTATGTGACGTTTATGGCAGCAGAAGATTGACGTCGCCGAATTCGTGCCAGCGATATCCGCCGCGCAGCGCCTCGGCGTAGACCCGCTCCAGCAGCCGGTCCCCGGACAGCGCCCGCAGCATCAACAGGTGCGAGGCCTCCGGCTCGTGCAGCCCGGTGAGCAGTCCGTCCACCGCGCGCACCCCGCGCTCCGGGGTGACCACCAGCTCCGTCCAGCCGCCGCCGGGCCGCACCACACCGCGCTCGTCGGCCACCGACTCCAGCGCCCGTACGGCCGTGGTGCCCACCGCCACCACCCGGCCGCCGCCCGCGCGCGCCGCGTTGACCTGCCGGGCCGTGGCCGCCGACACGGCGAAGGGCTCGGCGTACGGCGGCTCGTGCGACTCGACCGACGCCACCCCGGTGTGCAGGGTGATCGGCGCGATCTGCACGCCCCGGCTGACCAGCTCGGTCACCAGCGCCCTGGTGAACGGCCGCCCGGCGCTCGGCATCTCCGCCGAGCCCGTGCCGTCGGGCGACGGCACCGCGAACACCGTCTGATACGCGGCCAGCGGCTGGTCCCGCTCGGTGTAGCCGTAACGGATCGGCCGGCCGTGCCGCCGCATGTACGCGATCGGGTCCCAGTCCGTCGGCCGCGCCACCCACAGCCGGTCCGCGGCCGGGTCGAGCGGTTCGGCCAGCACCAGCCGCGTGCCGCCCGCCAGCTCCACCACCGCGCCCGCCGGGCCGCCGGTCCTGCGCACCGTCGAGCCGTGGCCGTCCGGGTCGCGCACCTCCACCACCCAGCGGCCGTCGGCCCCGCGCGTCGAGAAGTGCACCACCACCGGGGCGCCGTCCAGCCGCCCGTCGACCGCGGCGGGCAGCGTCCGCGAGGTGTTCACCACCAGGACGTCACCGGCCCGCAGCAGTTCCGGCAGCGCGCGGAAGGCGTGCTGGGCGACGGCTCCCGTGCGCCGCTCGCCGACCAGCAGCCGTACCGCGTCCCTGCGGGCGGCCGGGGCGGTGGCCAGCAGGGAGTCCGGGACGCGCAGCCCGGCCAGCCCGCCCGTACCGCGCCCTATGTCCTTATTGCTGACTCTTGTCCCCTTTATATGGGCGGCCTGCTTTGTGCCGACCGTCCGCGGTGCGGCACTCATCGCGCCTCCCGCAGCGCCGGCGCGGTGTACCGGCCGCTGGGCGCCCCCTCGTCCAGCAGCCGCAGGACCGCCGGGGCCACGGCCTCCGGCAGCGGCCGGTCCGCGAAGTCCGCGTCGTCCGGCACCGCCGCCGCGTACAGCGCGGTCCGCAGATCGCCCGGGTCCACCCACCACACCCGCAGCTCCGGCTCCTCCTGCGCGAGCACCGCCGACAGCTGTTCGAGCGCCGCCTTGCTCGCGCCGTAACCGCCCCACGTCGGATACGCCTCGACCGCCGCGTCCGAGCTGACGTTCAGCACCGCGCCGCGCGCCGCCCGCAGCGGCACCAGCGCCTCCTGCGTCAGCGCCAGCGGCGCCGTCACATTGGTCTCCAGCGCCTCCCGCAGCCCCGTCACCGGCAGCTCGGCCAGCGGCACCAGCGGCTCGGCGCCCAGCGCGCTCGCGTTGTTCACCAGCAGATCCACACCGCCCAGCTCCCGCGCCGCCGCCACCAGCTCCGTACGGTGCCCCGGCGACGTCACATCGCCCGGCACCGCCCGCACCGGTGGCCGCCCCGGCGCCGACCCGGCCCGCCCGTCCCCGTACTGCCGCTCCAGCTCCCGCGCCGCGGACCGCAGCGCGTCCGCGTTCCGCCCGTCCAGCACGAGGTCCCAGCCGCGCTCCGCCAGCCCGGCGGCCAGCGCCCGCCCGAGTCCCCGCGACGCCCCCGTGATGATCGCTACCGGCATGATCGAACCCTCCGCACCGGAGCCCGGCCGACCGCCGGGCCACCTCGTGCCCTCACCGTAGGAACGCGTCGGTCCCACCCGCCTCGGCCGCCCGCCGCACCGCCCGCGGTCACTTGGGACTAGTCCGCACGACCGAGCCCGACCCGTCCGGCGGCGCATACGCACGGTCACCCCACGCCGGTACGGTGGGGACATGCCCATCCGGCCGCCACGAGGCGGAATCGAAGCGGTCAGCGCCGCGGTCCTGGCGATGAGCCGCCAGGTGGAGGTGCGCGACGTCCTGCAGACGATCGTCGCCTCCGCCCGCGAGCTGCTCGACGCCGAGTACGCGGCCCTGGGCGTGCCCGACGACCACGGCGGTTTCGCCCAGTTCGTGGTGGACGGCGTCAGCGACGAGGAGTGGAAGGCGATCGGCCCGCTGCCCCGGCAGCACGGCATCCTCGCCGCGATCCTGCACGAGGCCATCCCGCTGCGGCTGGCCGACGTCCGCACCTTCGAGAGCTTCCAGGGCTGGCCCAAGCACCACCCCGACATGCGGGACTTCATCGGCATGCCGGTGGTGGACTGCGACGAGATCCTCGGCGCGGTCTTCCTCGCCAACAAGAAGTGCGGCCCCGACGGAGCCCGCCGCGCCGACGGCACCTGCGGCTTCACCGAGGACGACGAGGACCTGCTGCGGATCCTCGCCGACCACGCCGCGATCGCGCTCACCAACGCCCGGCTCTACGAGCGCAGCCGCGAACTGACCCTCGCGGGGGAGCGGGCCAGGATCGCGCACGAACTGCACGACGCCGTCTCCCAGAAGCTCTTCTCGCTGCGGCTGACCGCCCAGGCCGCCGCCTCCCTGGTCGACCGCGACCCGGTCCGCGCCAAGGGCGAGCTGAGGCAGGTCGCGGCGCTCGCCGCCGAGGCCGCCGACGAACTGCGCGCCGTCGTCGTCGAACTGCGCCCGGCCGCGCTCGACGAGGACGGCCTGGTCGCCACCCTGCGCACCCAGGCCGACGTGCTCGACCGGGTGCACTCCGCCGACGTCAGCTTCCACGCCTGCCGGGTCAGGGCACTGCCCGCCGCCCAGGAGGAGGCGCTGCTGCGGGTCGCCCAGGAGGCGATGCACAACGCGCTGCGGCACGCGCACGCCGACTCCGTGGACGTCGTCCTCGAAGGCCACGACAAGGGCGCCCGGCTGCGGATCAGGGACGACGGCCGCGGCTTCGACCCGTCCGCGGTCCGCCGGGCCGGCCGGCACCTCGGGCTGGTCTCCATGCGGGACCGGGCCAGCGGTGTCGGCGGCCGGCTCACCGTGCAATCGGAGCCCGGCAAGGGCACCGTCATCGAGATGGAGGTGCCCGGTGGCTGAGAACACCATCCGCGTGCTGCTCGTCGACGACCACCAGGTCGTCCGCAGGGGACTGCGCACCTTCCTCGAGGTGCAGGGCGACATCGAGGTGGTCGGCGAGGCCGGCGACGGCGAGGAGGGCGTCGCCCGCGCCCAGGAACTGCGGCCCGACGTGATCCTGATGGACGTCAAGATGCCCGGCGTCGACGGCATCGAGGCGCTGCGGCTGCTGCGCGACGCGGAGAACCCGGCCCGGGTGCTGATCGTCACCAGCTTCACCGAACAGCGCACCGTCGTCCCCGCGCTGCGGGCGGGCGCCGCCGGGTACGTCTACAAGGACGTCGACCCGGTCGCGCTCGCCGACGCCATCCGCTCCGTGCACGCCGGACACGTCCTGCTCCAGCCCGAGGTGGCCGGCGCGCTGCTCTCCCAGGAACAGGGCGGCACCGGACAGGGCCGGGGCAACGCGCTGACCGAACGCGAGCGGGAGGTGCTCGGGCTGATCGCCGACGGCCGCTCCAACCGGGAGATCGCCCGGGCCCTGGTCCTGTCGGAGAAGACGGTCAAGACGCACGTCTCCAACATCCTGATGAAGCTCGACCTCGCCGACCGCACCCAGGCCGCACTGTGGGCGGTCCGCAACGGCGTGGGCAACTGAGCGACGGCGCTGGCGGCCGGGCGACGGCGTGAGCAACCGGACGACGGCGTGAGCGACCGCGCGACGGCGGATTCCGGAGTGAGATTCATACTGTCGGGTGTATGTCGCCCGAACGACGCATCCTGATCGGCGACTTCCCGTTCTGCATGGCGTACCGCGGCGCATCGCCGCGGTGCCCCAGCAAGGAGGAAGTTCGAAGTGATGAACCTGAAGAAGGCCGCGACCATCACCCTCGTGGCGGGCGGCCTGGTCGCCGCCGGTACCGGTGTCGCCTCCGCCAGCGGTGCCGACGCGTGCGGCACCGCCGTGAAGTCCCCGGGCGTGGCCTCCGGCAACCTGGTGCAGGTTCCGGTGCACGTCCCGGTCAACATCAGCGGCAACTCCGTGAACGTGATCGGCCTGCTGAACCCGGCCTTCGGCAACGCCGCGGTCAACAAGTAACCGCACCCGCGCGGTACGGCGGCGCGTACGCGGCGGGCAGCCGCGTACGCGCCGTTCTCACGACCGGCGCCGCTCCGCCTCCTCCACATACGCGTTGTACGCCGCCACCTGCGCCCGGCGCGCGGTGCGCTCCACCGGCCGCAGCAACTCCGCCCGCGCCGCGATCTGCGAGGCGCTGACCGCCCCGCCGTGCCCGTCCGAGGCGATCGCCACCAGCGCCGCGATCCGCTGCGCCAGCGCCAGCACCCGTACCGCCCGCGGCGGATAGCCCGGCGCCAGCAGCTCGCCGCCGCGCTCGGCCCGCGCCCGGTACGCCTCCAGCGCCGCCTGCGCGGACGGGCCCGCGCCCGCCACGTCCAGCCGCGCCAGCGCGTCCGTGGCGTCCCGCAGCGCCTCCGCCAGCTCCCGCTCGGCCTCGCTCAGCGAGGGCACGTCGGCCGGCGGCGCGTCCCGTACCGGCAGGCACTGCCACTCCACCTCGACGTGCAGATCGCCCGCCGGCCCCGCCTCGTACACCTCCGGCACCAGACCGACCGCCGCACCGCCCACCGTCAGCACCGCCTCGCCCGCCGCCAGCGCCCGCGCGTTGAACTCCGGCGGCCCGCTCAGCCCCAGCGGGTGCCCCGACACCGGCAGCGCCAGCCGCAGCCCGGTCACCCCCAGCGCGCGCAGCCGGCCGAGCCCGAGCGTCAGCCCCACCGGGACCGGCTCGCCCGGCAGCCCGGAGATCCGGTGCACGGCATCGGTCCCGGTGATCTCCTGTGCGACGTCATCGGGCGCGGCAAGTCCGGCAAGCAGGGCATTTCCCCACGCGGCCAGCCGCCCTGAGCGAGGTTCATCAAGCATGCCCCCAGCCTATGGACTGGACCCGACGCGCGGTGGCGTAAGTTTTCCCCGGGGGATCCTTCTGGACCCGTGCCTACCGGCGCACAGGACAGACAGCCGAGACTGCAATGGGAGACAACGCGCTCATGAGCGATGTGCTGGAGCTGGTGGACGTATCCGTGGTCCGCGACGGACGGGCTCTGGTGGACCATGTGTCGTGGTCGGTCGCCGAGGGAGAACGCTGGGTCATCCTCGGTCCCAACGGCGCGGGCAAGACCACCCTGCTCAATGTCGCGTCCAGCTATCTCTTCCCGACCACCGGCACCGTCCAGATCCTCGGCGACAAGCTCGGCAATGTCGACGTGTTCGAACTCCGCCCGCGGATCGGCATGGCCGGCGCCGCCATGGCCGAGAAGATGCCGCGCCGGCAGACCGTCCTGGAGACCGTCCTCACCGCCGCGTACGGCATGACCGCAACCTGGAACGAGGGGTACGAGAAGGTCGACGAGGATCGCGCCCGCGCCTTCCTCGACCGGCTCGGCATGAGCGAATTCCTCGACCGCAAGTTCGGCACCCTGTCCGAGGGCGAGCGCAAGCGCACCCTGATCGCCCGCGCGATGATGACCGACCCCGAACTGCTGCTGCTCGACGAGCCCGCCGCCGGCCTCGACCTCGGCGGACGCGAGGACCTGGTACGCCGCCTCGGCCGGCTCGCCCGCGACCCCATCGCGCCCTCCATGATCATGGTCACCCACCACGTCGAGGAGATCGCGCCCGGCTTCACCCACGTCCTGATGATCCGTCAGGGCAAGGTCGTCGCCGCGGGACCGATCGACCTCGAACTCACCTCCCGCAATCTCTCCCGCTGCTTCGGCCTGCCGCTGGTCGTCGAGCGCCGCGGCGACCGCTGGACGGCCGCCGGACTGCCGCTGTCCTGACCGTCCCACCCGCCCCAGGAGAACTCGTCCCACCTGCGCACTGCCGCAACTGCCCCTCGCACGCCTACGATTGACCATGTGGACGCATGGTTGTGGTGGCTGATAGCGGCAGTGGGTCTCGGCATTCCACTGGTGATCACCGCGATGCCCGAATTCGGGATGTTCGCGGTCGGTGCGGTGGGCGGCGCGGCGACCGCCGGCATGGGCGGCGGCATCGTCGCCCAGGTCGTGGTCTTCGCCGTGGTGTCGGTCGCACTGCTGGTCTTCGTACGGCCGATCGCCTACCGCAACCGCCAACGCCCCGAACAGCGCAGCGGCGTCGACGCACTCAAGGGCAAGCAGGCCGTCGTCCTGGAACGCGTCGACAGCGGCTCGGGCGGCCGGATCAAGCTGGGCGGCGAGGTGTGGTCGGCACGGTCCCTGGACAGCGGCCGGACCTTCGACCCCGGACAGCACGTGGACGTGGTGGAGATCGACGGCGCCACGGCCGTCGTCATGTAACCGCACCACCCGCAGCCAACGGGCCCGCCGCGACCGGGAATTCGCCGAACCGGCACGCGGGGTGCCTACTGTCTGCGACAATTGATCATGTCGTCGTATCCGATGGCGGTACGTGACACCTCCGGACCCAAACGGCGCGGGGAGCGGCCATGCAGCCCATCATCATCGTCCTGATCATCCTGGTGGTGCTCGTCTTCATAGCGCTGATCAAGACCGTCCAGGTGATCCCGCAGGCCAGCGCCGCCATCGTCGAGCGCTTCGGCCGCTACACCAGGACCCTCAGCGCCGGCTTGAACATCGTGGTGCCGTTCATCGACACCATCCGCAACCGCATCGACCTGCGCGAACAGGTCGTGCCGTTCCCGCCGCAGCCGGTGATCACCCAGGACAACCTGGTGGTCAACATCGACACCGTCATCTACTACCAGGTCACCGACGCCCGCGCCGCGACGTACGAAGTCGCCAGCTACATCCAGGCGATCGAGCAGCTCACCGTCACCACCCTGCGCAACATCATCGGCGGCATGGACCTGGAGCGCACCCTCACCTCCCGCGAGGAGATCAACGCGGCACTGCGCGGCGTCCTCGACGAGGCCACCGGCAAGTGGGGCATCCGCGTCAACCGCGTCGAGCTGAAGGCGATCGAACCGCCCACCTCCATCCAGGACTCGATGGAGAAGCAGATGCGCGCCGACCGCGACAAGCGCGCCGCGATCCTCACCGCCGAAGGTGTCCGGCAGTCCCAGATCCTCACCGCCGAGGGCGAGAAGCAGTCCCAGATCCTGCGCGCCGAAGGTGAGGCCAAGGCCGCCGCGCTGCGCGCCGAGGGCGAGGCCCAGGCGATCCGTACGGTCTTCGAGTCGATCCACGCCGGCGACCCGGACCAGAAGCTGCTCGCGTACCAGTACCTCCAGATGCTGCCGAAGATCGCCGAGGGCGACGCCAACAAGCTGTGGATCATCCCCAGCGAGCTGAACGACGCGCTCAAGGGCCTCGGCGGCATCGTCAACATCCCCGGTGCCCCCGGCAGCGGCGGCGCCGGCCTCGGCGCCCGCGACACCGCCGCCAAGACCCCGGCACCGCGCCGCGAGTCGCCGCCCTTCGACAAGGACTGAGACGACCGTGGGCCGCACACCCCCGCTGTGACATGATCGCCGCGCACCCCTCGACCTCGACGGCGGGGAGGACGCGCGGAGATCATGGAGACCACACATGTCATGGGCGGAAGCACTGGCCGTGTTCGCGGCCGGAATCGGTGCGGGCACCATCAACACCATCGTCGGCTCCGGGACCCTCATCACCTTCCCGGTCCTGCTCGCGGTCGGCCTGCCCCCGGTCACCGCCAATGTCTCCAACTCACTGGGGCTCGTACCCGGTTCCGTCACCGGCGCGATCGGCTACCGCGGTGAACTCGCCGGCCAGCGCCCCCGCCTGCTGCGGCTGGGCGCCGTCGCCTTCGCCGGCGGACTCATCGGCGCCATCCTGCTCGTCACGCTGCCGTCCACGGCCTTCAAGGCGATCGTGCCCGTCCTCATCGCGATCGCCCTCGTCCTGGTGGTGCTCCAGCCCCGGCTGGCCCGCGCCGTCCAGGCCCGCCGCGACCGCACCGGAACCGCCGCCCCCGACCACGGCGGCCCGTTCCTCGTCATCGGCATGCTGCTCGCCAGCATGTACGGCGGCTACTTCGGCGCCGCCCAAGGAGTGCTCTACCTGTCCCTGATGGGACTGGTGCTCAACGAATCCCTGCAACGCATCAACGGCATGAAGAACGTGCTCGCCGCCATCGTCAACGGTGTCGCGGCCGTCTTCTTCATCATCGTCGCCCACATGGACTGGGCGGCCGTCGGACTCATCGCGGGCGGCGCCGTCGTCGGCGGCCTGATCGGCGCCCGCGTCGGCCGCCGCCTCCCGCCCACCGCGCTGCGCGCGCTCATCGTGGTGGTCGGGATCGCGGCGATCGTCCAACTCCTGCTGAAGTAAAACCCGGCGCCGGCTCTCAGGCCGACGCCGGAACGGACAACCACTCCGGCAGCGCCGCCCGGTCCCGTACACCCAGGGCCAGCAGCAGCGCGTCCGCCGGCGTCGGCTCGAACGGCCGGGTCAGCAGCCGCATCCCCGCCTGCTCCGGCGTACGGTCGGCCTTGCGCTGGTTGTCCTCGCCGCACGCGGCCACCGTGTTCAGCCAGGTGTCACCGCCCCCGCGGGACTTCGGCTGTACGTGGTCGACCGTCGTCGCCCGGCGCCCGCAGTACGCGCACCGGTGCCGGTCACGGACCAGCACACCCCGCCGCGACCACGGCGCCCGTTGTCGGAACGGCACCCGTACGTACCGGCAGAGCCGGATCACCTGCGGCACCGGAACCTCCACCGCCGCCGCACGGATCCGCAGCCCGGGATGCGCCTGCTCCACGACGGCCTTGTCCTGCATCACCAGCACAACCGCACGTCGCAGCGACACCGTCGACAGCGGCTCGAAACTCGCATTCAGCACCAGCGTCTCACGCATCCCGCCCACCTCCCGGGCCTGCCCCGCCCCCATGGCGAAGTGGCTCCACTGTGCCCCCGCGCACCGCCCCGGACAACGCAATTTCAGCGCGGCAACCGGAAGATGCGCGGGTGGAAAGGTGCTGTTCACCGCGGCGACGGCAGAAGGTGACGGCAGAAGGGGGGAAGGCATGCGCCCCGGGTGCCGTCCCCCGTGCAGAACGGGCACCCGGAGCGCATCAGCCGGCGTGGACATCCGGCCCGCAGACCGGATTCCGGCAGACGGCCGGCGCGAACGCCCGGCCACCCCCGCCACCGCGGTGCCGACCGCCTGAGGACGGTGGTCGCGTCGTCAGGCAGGCACCACTGTGCGACGGGGGAACAGCGGAGCGCAACGCAATATCCCGGGCGCGCGGACACCCGGGACCGCCGCGGACTCAGCCCGCGCCGGCCCCCTCGGGATTCTCGTACTCACCGATCAGCTGCGCCCGGCCCAGCGCGTGGAAGCGCAGGTTGAACCCGACGAAAGCCGGCGAGGCGTCCGCGTCGGGACCCAGCTTCTCCGAGTCCACCGCGTAGACGGTGAACACATAACGGTGCGAGCCGTCACCGGGCGGCGGCGCGGCGCCGCCGAAGTCCCGCGTCCCGTAGTCGTTGCGGGCGTGCACCGCGCCGGCCGGGAGCCCGGGGAAGTCACCGGAGCCCGCGCCGCGCGGCAGCTCCGTCACCGACACCGGGATGTCGAACAGCACCCAGTGCCAGAAACCGCTGCCGGTCGGCGCGTCGGGGTCGTAGCACGTGACGGCGAAGCTCTTCGTCCCGGCCGGGAACCCCTCCCACCGCAGCTGCGGCGAGACATTGCCCGCCGCGTAGACCTGATCGTCCTTCAGTACCCCGCCGGGCACCACGTCGTCGCTCACCACGGTGAACTCCGCCACCGGCGGGTGGAAGTCATGGGGGAGCGGCCGTCGCGCTTGCTCGGTCACCTCGACACCTCCTGGTCGTGCTTCCGGATCGTGCAGAGGAACTGCACCCCCCGAGCCTAGGCGGCGCTCAGAACCAGTTCCGCTTGGCGCCCACCTCGGCGAGCCACTGGTGCAGATAGTCCGCCCAGTCCGTCTGCTCGAACGCGTCGAGGTTCATGGTGAACGAGCGGTGGGTGTCGCTGCCGGTGCTGAACAGGCCCGGCTTCTTGTCCATCTCCAGGACGACGTCCATCTCACGGCCGTCCGCGACGAAGGTCACCTCGACCTCGCTGAGCCCCTTGTACTGCTGCGGCACCTTGAACTCGATCTCCTGGTAGAACGGCAGCCGCTGCCGGGTCTGCCGCAGCGTCCCCTTCTCCAGGTCCGCGCTCCGGAAGGCGAAGCCCAGCCGCCCGAACGCCTCCAGCAGCGCGTCCTGCGCCGGCAGCGGGTGGATGTTCACCGGGTCCAGATCCCCCTTGTCCACCGCGCGGGCGATCTGCAGCTCCGTCGTCACCCCCACATGCATCCCGGTGAGCTGCCGCCCCATGAACATCGTCACCGGCGCCTCCCACGGCACCTCCAGGCTGAACGGCACATCGTGCACCGCCCCCGGCTGCACCACGAACTCCCCGCCGATCCGCTGCGTGTGGAACTCGATGTTCTGGTGGTACTCGGTCTCATTGCCCTGCGCGTCCTTGCGGTCCACCTCGACCCGCGCCTGGAGTCCGACCGTCAGCCCCTGGATCCGCTGGTCGACGGAACCGCCCTGGATCCGCACCGAACCGTGCACCACCCCGCCGGGCGTCACATCCGCCTGGTGCAGCTCCGTCTCCACGGACGCCCCACCGGCCCCGAGGCTGGCCAGCATCTTCTTGAACCCCATGCGCCCACTCCCTGTCGCATCCCATTGCCGATCGTTTCCCCGCGCTTTGCCCCACGGTGGGTTTCGTGCCGTGCGAACTCTACGAACGCCAGGGGGTGCCGTCCGGTTCCACTACGCTCCTGCACCGTGATCACGCCAACCGAACAGGTCCCGCTCGACCGCTCGTTCTTCGACCGCCCCGTCCTGGAGATCGCCCCAGACCTGCTCGGCCGCACCCTCGTACGCACCACCCCCGACGGCACCGTCACCCTGCGCCTGACCGAGGTCGAGGCGTACGACGGCCCCAACGACCCCGGCTCGCACGCCTACCGGGGCCGCACCGACCGCAACGCCGTGATGTTCGGCCCGCCCGGCCACACCTACGTCTACTTCACCTACGGCATGTGGTTCTGCCTCAACCTCGTGTGCGGCCCCGAGGGCACCGCGAGCGGGGTACTGCTGCGCGGCGGCGAGATCACCACCGGCGCCGACCTCGCCCGCGCGCACCGCCCCACCTCCCGCAAGGACAGCGACCTCGCCCAGGGCCCGGCCCGGCTCGCCACCGCCCTCGCCGTCGACCGCGCGCTCAACGGCGCCGACGCCTGCGCCCCCGGCGGACCCCTGCGGATGCTCACCGGCACCCCGCCACCGGCCGGCACCGTACGCAGCGGCCCCCGTACCGGCGTCGGCGGCGCCGGCGCGGACCACCCCTGGCGCTACTGGATCGACGGCGACCCCACCGTCAGCCCCTACCGCGCCCACGCACCCAGAAAGCGTCGATAATCCACTGGCCGGAAGCGCGTACGCTCGGACACGCTGGAATCCGGCAGGACCCCGGCAGGAAGCCGACCCGAGGAGACATGGACAACGTGACGGACATCGTCGACGAGCTGCGGTGGCGGGGCGTACTCGCCCAGACCACCGACGAGGAAGCCCTGCGCAAGGCGCTCGCGGACGGTCCCCTCACCCTCTATTGCGGCTTCGACCCGACCGCGAAGAGCCTGCACGTCGGTCACCTCACCCAGATCCTCGCCCTGCGCCGCTTCCAGCTCGCGGGACACCGGCCGATCGCCCTGGTGGGCGGCGCCACCGGACTGATCGGTGACCCCAAGCCCAGCGCGGAACGGGCGCTCAACGACGTCGAGACCGTGCAGGAGTGGGTCGGCGCGCTGCGCGGCCAGCTCTCCGCCTTCCTCGACTTCGACACCCCCGGCCCGACGCAGGCCGTCATGGCCAACAACTACGAGTGGACCGAGAGCGTCTCCGCCCTCAGCCTGCTCCGTGACTACGGCAAGCACTTCAGCGTCAACCAGATGCTCGCCCGCGACACGGTCAAGAGCCGGCTCGACGGCGAGGGGATGAGCTACACCGAGTTCAGCTACGTCATCCTCCAGTCGCTGGACTTCCTGGAGCTGTACAAGCAGTACGGCTGCACGCTCCAGATCGGCGGCAGCGACCAGTGGGGCAACATCACGGCGGGGCTCGACCTCATCCGCCGGATGCAGGCCAACCAGCCGCACGGCCCGGCGCACGCCCTCACCCAGGTGCTGCTCACCAAGGCGGACGGCACCAAGTTCGGCAAGACCGAGGGCGGCGCCGTCTGGCTCGACCCGGAGCTGACGACGCCGTACGCCTTCTACCAGTTCTGGCTGAACTCCGACGACCGCGACATCGCGCGCTACCTGCGGACCTTCAGCTTCAAGCCCCGCGAGGAGATCGAGGAGCTGGAGCGCGCGACCGAGGAGCGCCCGCAGGCCCGGGCTGCCCAGCGCGCGCTCGCCGAGGAGCTGACGGCCCTGGTGCACGGCGCCGACCAGTGCGCCGCCGTGATCGCCGCGTCCAAGGCACTTTTCGGCCAGGGCGATCTCGACGGGCTCGACGAGGCCACCCTGGCCGCCGCGCTCAGTGAGCTGCCGAAGGCCCAGGTCAGCGAACTGGCCCCGGTGGCCGACCTGTTGGCCCTGGTCGAACTGGTCCCGAGCAAGTCCGCCGCCCGCCGCACCATCAAGGAGGGCGGCGCGTACCTCAACAACGCCAAGGTGACCAGCGAGGAGGCCGTGCCGGCCGCATCCGACCTGATCCACGGCCGTTGGCTGGTGCTGCGCCGTGGCAAGCGCAACCTCGGAGCGGTCGAACTCGTGTGACACGGCTGGAAATCCACGTTTGAGCGGCGGCCGAGCTTGACTCGGCCGCCGCTCGTGCGTAACGTAGTCCGAGCCGCCAAAACGGCGGGGACCGGTTCGAACCGGGCCCCACCGCACCGGACGGCCACCCACTACCTACGTCTTCCCGATCATCGGGGCGATTTTTGGTGCGCCAAAAATCAATTCGATGGACTCGATTATGAGTCGCAGCGGAAATGGGCTAACGTAGTGGACACGAAGGGAAAGCCCGGAGGGGCCGGTGAAACGGTTCCGATGGAAGCTTCCGTTCCTTGAGAACTCAACAGCGTGCCAAAAGTCAACGCCAGATATGTTGATACCCCGTCTCGTTTGTATCGGGACGAGGTTCCTTTGAAGTAACACAACAGCGAGGACGCTGTGCACCCGGGGATTATTCCTCCTCGTGGTGCCGCTCTTCCTGTGATGCGAATAAGCATTCACGGAGAGTTTGATCCTGGCTCAGGACGAACGCTGGCGGCGTGCTTAACACATGCAAGTCGAACGATGAACCATTTCGGTGGGGATTAGTGGCGAACGGGTGAGTAACACGTGGGCAATCTGCCCTGCA
>NZ_FONG01000029.1 GCF_900112845.1 Actinacidiphila alni | reverse complement strand
CCAGGCCCGCCGCCTGCCCGGCCTGGGCGCACGTGGCCATCACCCGGGTGGAGGCGAACGCCACGTGCGAGACGCTGATGATCCGGCCCGCCAGGAGCAGGTTCGGCACGTCGCGGCTGACCAGGCACCGGTAGGGGATCTGGTAGACGCCGCGGGCGTGGATGTGGTTGCTGCCCGGGTGCTCGCTGAAGACCCCGTCGGCGGGGTGGAGGTCCAGTGACCAGCCTCCGGAGGCGATCGCGTCGGGGTGGGTGTGCCAGCCGACGATGTCCTGCTGGCGGAGCATGTACAGGCCCTCGAAGCGGCGGGATTCGCGTTTGCCGGGGATCAGGCCCGCCCATTCCAGGGTCAGGTTCTCCGCCTCGGGGAAGTCGCCGGAGTTCTTCAGGTGGTCCCACACGCCGTGGACGACCTTCCACAGTTCCCACTTGATGTCCTCGGTGTCGTGCACGGTGTCCAGGCGGCCCCCGTACTCGATCCACCACAGCCGGCAGCCCTGCACACGGGTGTCGAAACTCCGCCACCTGGGGATCCTCGTGATGTCCCCCAGTGCGTAGGCGGGCGGTACATATGTCACCGGGCGGCCGGTGTCCTTGCTGGAGAAGTAGACCGACTGGCCCAGCAGGCCCCCGTAGGACTCCTGCGGGGCGAACAGTTCACCGAACTCCTCGCGCGGTTCCGCGCCCATCCGGAACCCGGCACCGGCCAGATACCCCAGGACGCCGTCGCCGGAGGCGTCGCAGAACACCGGCGCGGACACCTCGTAACGCGTCGAGTTCTGGCTGCAGAACCCCGACACCGTCACGATCCGGTCGCCGTCCTTGGTCACCGCGTCGGCGGCGGTGTTCAGCAGCAGCCTGATGCCGGGCTCGGCGGCGACGGTCTCCAGCAGGACCGTGTCGAACAGGACCGCGTTCCCCTCGGGGTTGCGGTACATGTTCTCCACCAGGATCTCGTCCAGCACACCCCCCTCCCGGGACCACCGGTTGTTGTTGAACATGTGCGCGGTCGCACCCAGTACCCACAGCCGTATCTCGCTCGAGGCGTTCCCGCCCAGCACCGGCCGGTCCTGCACCAGCACCACCTGCGCGCCCGCCCGCGCCGCGGTCACCGCCGCGCACACACCCGCCATGCCGCCGCCGACGACCGCCACATCGGCGTCCAGCGACTCGGTGCGCAAATCCCGGCGGTCGCACGCCGGTTCCACGGTCAGAAGGTTCCGTTCCGTGCTCATCACGTTTCAGGGCTCCTGGGAAGAATCCGGAAAAAAGAAAAAAGGGGGGGCGGGGCCTGTGCCGCCGCACCCGGTGTGCGGCGGCACAGGCCCGGCGACCGCGCCGCTATGCGGCGTCCGCGCCGATGTTCGGCGCCGCCGGGACCGCGGCCCGGTAGTAGTCGGTGCCGCCGTTGCCCGCCACCGCGACGCCGGAACCCGCCGCCGGGGAGCCGGATTTGAGGGTGTAGGCCTGCGGGCACGGCTGCGGGCCGGTGCCCGCCGGCGGTGTCCAGGAGCAGGTGCCGCCCGCACCCGCGGAGGCGAACAAGGGGTCACCCCACACCGGGGACGTCTCCACACCGGCTGCCTGCCAGGCCGCGAACGTGCTGTAGGTGGTGCCGCCCCACCGCCACGACGGGGAGCCGGCGGTGTAGTACAGGTTGTGCGACAGGGTCATCCCGGTCTGCCCGTAGGCGTTGTAGTAGAACGGGCCCGGGCGGCCGTACTGGTCCTTGTTGCCCATGGAGCAGATGTTGTCCGCGATCAGCGATCCGGCGCCCCATGTCCCGGCGGCGTAACCGAAGTCGAAGCACGCACTGCCCGACGACTTCCCCGACTGCGCCACATTCGTGAAGAACGTGTTCCCGTACACGTTCAGGGCGTTCTTCGGGGCCGACGGCACCACGTCCATCAGACCGCCCTGGATCTTCCCCCAGTCGTCGTTCTCGGAAATGTTGTACCGGAACGTGTTCGGCCCCCACACCCGCGAACCGGCCGTCGAGGTGTACGCCAGCAGGCCGCTGCCCGCGTTGTGATGGGTGTAGTTGTACTCGGCCACCGAATTCGTCGTGCCGCCGTCGAGATCGATACCGTCCCAGTCGCAGCCGGCGGTGAACGCCGGCGACGGCTGGACGTTGTACACCTCGTTGTAACGGACCGTCACATTGTTCGAGGTGTAGGTCTCGATACCGGACGCACCGCCGCACGAGGTGACGTTCGCCCCCACGTCGTGGACCACATTGTGCTGGATCACCGCACCGTCCCAGCCGTCACCCGTGATCCCCGCACCGGTACCCTTCGCGGACATGCCGAGGTTGTAGACGGTGTTGCCCTCGACGGTGACATTGGTGATGTTCGCCCCCGAGCCCCAGCCGTAGACGCCGGGGCCGGCCGCCGACGTCACGCCCGCACCGTGCAGGGCGTTGTCGCGGATCACGACGCTGTCCAGCGGGCCGCTGTGCCCGTTCACCGCGTAGCCCAGCACCATGATCTGTCCGCCGAACGAACTGCTGCTGCCCGCCGGGGTGCCGAACCCGGAGATGTCGGAATCGCTGACCGTCAGGCCCTGCGCGGCCGAGGTGCCGTCCTGGTTCTCCAGCAGCACACCGGCCGCCGTCGTCGAGCCGTTGACGACCTTGACGTTGTCCAGCCGGAAACCGCTGACATTGTCCGCGGTGACCGCCGACGAATAATCACCCGTGCAGGCCGACGACACCGTCGCCCGGCCCGTGCCGTACGACGTCACCGTGAACGGCACCGACGCCGACGAGACCGGCACATTGGTGGAGTTGAAGACCAGGCAGCCGGAGAACGACTGGCCGCCCTCGAACGACACGGTACTGCCCTGCCCGAACACCGTGCTGTTGACCTTCGTGATCGTCCTCCACGCCTGACCGGCCGACAGGCCGGTATTGCTGTCGCTGCCGGACGGTGACACGTAGTAGGTGGCCGCCGCCGCGGGGGCGGCCTGCGCCGTCCCCGCCGTCACGGGCAGCAGGCCCGCGACGACAGGAACGGCCGCGAGTACGAGCGCCTTTGCTCTCATGGTTCTCCCTCACTGCGCGGCGGTGCCGATACACCGCCGTACCGTCGATGGAATACGTGATCAGAAGCACGGCCCCCGCCCGCCCCCGTACAAGCCAGTACAAGCCGGTACAGGGCGGTACAGGCCGGCCGGGCCGTACATGTGCGCCTGGCATCGGGCCACGGCACGTTCCCAGCACCCCGGACCCGCGCCCCCGGAGGACGGGAGACCGGGTGGGCCGCTCCTTTCCCCGCCACCGCCCAAGGGCCGGGCCGGGCGGCCAGGCGGGCGGGCGGGCGGGCGGGCGGCAGTCCCAGACGACCAGCAGCATCGCGCAGCCGGGGGCGGCCGGGCGGCCGGGCGGCAGCGTCGTGCAGTCGGGGGCGGCCGCACCGGTACCGGTGCGCAGGCGGATCCCACCCGGCACCACGGTCAACACACCCGCCGGGCCGCCGGTCCAGAACCCCATGCCGGCAGCCCCGACAGTCAAGGCGACCGTCCGCTCCTCCCCCGGCCCCGGGACCACCCGCCGAAACCCCCACAGCCGGCAGACCGGCCGGACGACACCCGCCGCCGGATCCCGCACACACAGCCGGACGACCCCCTGACCACGGCAGGACCCGGCATTGCGGACAGTGACGGAAACCCCGACAGCCGCACCGGCCCGCCGACCACCCACCGCCACCCGGTCACAGCCGAGCACAGACCCGCCGACCACCACGGCGGTACAGCCCACCCCGTACCCGAACAAGAAACGCAGACCGTGACCGGCGCCGAGATACCTCCCGCACGAACACCACCGGACCACACAGACAGCCAGCCCGCTCGTAGTTGCCGTACAACGGCACCTGCCCCACCGACCACGGGGTTCACCGCTGCTCCGTCCGGGTCCGTACCGCCTCGGGCCAGGCAAGGCTGATCCCGAGGGTGCGGCTCAGCAGCCGCTGGTAGTCCGCGAGTTGGGTCTGGTCCGAGCGGACCTTGCGCGGCGGCAGCGCCCGCTCCAGGCAGAATCCGGCCAGCGCACCGACGGCCTCGCCGATGCCCCATTCCACCGGGTGCAGCCGGTAGCAGCCGTTGGTGATGTGGGTGGTGCCGATGTTCTTGTTGGCGGGCAGCAGATTGTCCACCCGCACCGGGATCAGCGCGCCCAGCGGAATCTGGAACGGGTACGAGTCGATGTCGATGTACGTACGCCCGGCCGTCGAGGGGTGCAGATCGATGCGGTAGCTGCCCAGGCCGACGCTGTCGTGGAAGATCTCACTGCCCGCGCCCGCGGGCCGCGCCTCCACCCCGACGTGCTGTTCCAGGACCGTGAACTCGGCCTTGATCCGGCGCGATTCACGGATGTACGGCGCCATCGCCAGCCCGTCGCAGGTCCCGGTCACGTCCGGCCGCAGCCGCAGCCCCGGATACCCGGTGCCGCCGTCCGGGCGCGGGGCCTGCGTCTGCAGCCAGTACAGGAACGACAGCGACAGCTCCCGGCTGGCCGCCAGCGCCGCGTCGCGGGCCGCCGCGTCCACGCCGAGCAGCGGCGCCTCCCAGTAGTCGATCTGCGGCCAGTTCACCACCGTCAGGTCCGACGCGTACGCGCCCGCCTCGAACTGCTCGCGCGCCAGCACCCGCCGGAACTGCCACAGGTCGAAGTGCTCGCCCGCGGCCCGGTCGGCGCCCATCAGCGACCAGGTCCGCTCCTGCAGGGTGATCGGCACGACATCGGTCAGGGACAGCTGCGGGCCCGGCCAGAACGGGGCCGTGGCCGTACGCCAGTGCTCGTACGACGCCGGCCGGTCGACGACGTGCTCCTCGCCGGGCCGGTAGTCCAGCGCGAAACACCACGACACCGCCTGCTGATCGAGCGGATCGGCGGCCTGCGGGGCGTGCGGCTCGCCCGTGGCGTCCCGGCCCTCGGCGCCGATGACGTGCTCCACGCCCGCCAGGTCCAGCAGGTCGCCCAGCTCGGTGGCATCCGCGACGTAGGAGGCGTGGACGGTGATCCGCCGCCCGTCACGGCGGCCGGCCACGGTGACGGCCTCGACCCGGTCGCCCTCGGTGTGCGCTGCGACCGGCTCGTACCCCTGCAGGACCGTCAGCGCGCCCGAGGCACGCCACGGGGCGAGCATCTCCTCGATCACCGCCGCCGCGACCCGCGGCTCGTGGCACATCCGGCTCACCACACCAAGACCCGGATCGAGCAACGGATCCCGCGCAGCCCCGGGCGTCAGGGGGTAATTACGGCGGTAGTAGTCCCGCACCCGGCGGCGCAGTTCCGTATAGCCCGGCGGCGCCGCAGGACCCTCGATCCACGGATGCTCGTCCGGCGGCACGGCCTGGGCGGTGAGCTGCCCGCCGAGCCAGGCGGCGGGTTCGGTGAGGACCACGGTGCGGCCGAGCCGTACGGCGGTGAGCGCGGCGGCCACCCCACCGAGCCCGCCGCCGACCACGAGAACCTCGGTCCGTATCTCTGTCATTGCCCAACTACTCCTTGTGACGGTATGTGCCGGTCGCGGCGTTCCGTTCCGGCCCGGTGGCCGTACCGGAGGGTGTTCCGGGCAGCCGTCACCGACGGACGCCGCCCGTTGACTGCTTCGCGCGTGCCGTCGAGACGGCCGGTGTCAGCTCACCGCCGCGATCGTCGTGCCCGCGATCAACGGACACGGCACCAGCAGGCTCTCCGCCCGCTGACCTGGGTCATCGAGCATCGCGTGCAGCCGGTCGACCGCAATACGGCCGATCTCCTTATTTTCAAGTTGTACGGGCTCTTGACCTAGTACGGGAGGGCAGAAAATGGATCACATCGGTCCTTCACGCTATCCAGACTCGAACCCGTCGGGAAATAATCAATCGATCGAATCTTTGTGAAATCTTCGACCAGCACACCTGGGGTGTCATAGACAGGCTAGAGAGAGATCGCCATGCCCCCTTATCCTTGGCAATCATGAATGCACGCACATTTGAAAACGCGTCCCGGGATATAATTCGACGCTCTACGGCCCGTGGTGAATCCATGACGACAGCCACAAACGTCGCACTCCAGTTGTGTGCCCCAAAAAATCGGCCCTCCGGAAGGTCCAAAGGGAAATCAGGGAGTGGGAAAAGTGTTTTGTGGTTGCGCATACCGCAATGGAGAACTGGTCGAAAGTTCCTGATGCGCAAGAGTCCGCCGAAACGATGAGGGTTTTCGCGCGTGCTCAGGATGTAGCTGAGCACATCGTTTTCGCTCTTGAAGATCTGAGGCTTTCGGCGCTTGAACAAGTTCGAGAAGCGGCCGCACGGGATACGCGAGCCCTCGGCCTTCTCTTCGCTCGGATTCTCGACGGAGTAACCGGGGGTCCGTTTGGACTCGAGGCCGCTCATGCCGAGGCCGGGTTGGTTCTGGAAAGTACGCTCAACGACTTTACGGAGGCCGATCTTACGCGGGCAGAATTCATTGATGCCGATCTCACTGGCGTGCGCTGGACCCTGCAAGGAACACAGTGGCCTGATCATTTCGACATCGACGAACTGCTGTACAGATCTGTCGAGGAGCCATACGCCGCTGGTATTTATCGTGTTCAGAGTGGAGGAGATTACACACGGCTATATGATCTTGTGCCAGTATCCGCTTAGGGGCGCGCTTACGTATGATGCCCAAGTGTTTGCGGGGCTGGTCACAGCGTCCTTGTGCGGGAGCTGAGCAGACCTTATCCGTTGAATGCCGCTGCCGGTCAAGAGAGTTGATCGGTCGTCAGGTGCAGACTTCCCGTACGCGCGCCCCGTGACCTAGGGCGTATGCGCGGCATACCGAACCCAATGGGCGGGAAGACCCGCGAGGTCCGGGACTGAGCCTTGGCGCCAGCACAGAGGTACGCGGCGGCGCATCGGACGGTCCCGGTTCGGCCGGCCGACAGACGCACGGCGGGAGCGGGGGATCAGAAATCCAGCTCGATGTAGTCGATGTCGGTGAACTCCACCTCGAGGTCGGCGGCGCGGCGGCCGTTGTCCTTGAAGTAGATCTCCTGGAGGCCCTCGGCTGCGATGCGTTGGAGTTGCTGTTCGGTGGCGCCTGATGCCTGGGCGTCGAAGAGCCGGGCCGCGTAGGGCGGGGGGAGGTGTTGGGTGATGCGGCGGATGCGGCCGTCGTCGGTGGAGCCGGGGGCGGCGGTGAAGCCGAAGCGGGCGCGGGTCTCGATCACGATGCCGGTGGCCGTGGCGGCCTGCTTCTTCGCGCGCTGCTGGACGCGGGGCTGCCAGTCACGGCGGACCTCGCGTTCCAGACGGGCGGCCAACTCCGCGCGAGGGCGGCGCAGGGTGCCCTTGAGATAGCGCTCCACAGTGCGCTGGGTGATGCCGAGACGGGCGGCAAGAGCGCGGGTGGAGCCCTTCTCCGTCTTCAGCAGGAACCGCATCCGGGCCTGCGCCGACTTCGGGATCGGCCGGGTCGCGGTACCCGCGGACGCCCGGGCCAGGGCCTCTTCCATCTCGCCCATCGGCTACTCCCCGTCGTCCGTGGCGCCGTCGCCCTTGATGTGGCGGGCCGGGTTGTGCTGCTGCTCCAGGAGCTCCACCGCCCAGAACAGCGGCTGCGTGCCCTCGTGTTTGACCATGCCGGGCGAGACCCCCAGCCGGAAGGTGCCCGGTGCCGGTTTGCCCGCCGCGTCGTACGGCAGGACGTCCAGCGGGGAAGGCCCGGCGGCCGGGTAGACGACGCAGTCCGACAGCAGGGCGACCGGCAGCAGCGCGTCCTGGCCGAACAGCAGCGACCCGGCGGGCGCGGGGCCCGACTGTGTGGCGAGCGCGGTCTTGAGCAGCTTGCGGTGCATATTGACCCGGGCCGCCGAGATCACCGCCGCACGGATGTCCGGGCGCCATGTCGGGCGTTCCAGGGCGGGCCACCGCTCCCCCGGCCGGTATCCGATGCCCTGCGGGCGCTCGCGCAGTTTGCCGATGCCGCCCTTGATCGTCGCCTTGATCGCGGACAGCACCGCCGCCATGCCCGGGTCACCGTCCTTGTGCCCGGCCATCGCGTCGAGAAACGCGGGCGGTGACAGGGCGGACGTCACGCCGAGGTCGGCCATCGTCGCTTTGTACGCCTCGGACAGGTGCTTGTACCAGGGGTCCAGGTAGGGGCCCGCCTCGCGTCGTACGTACGCTTCGACGGGACGGAGTTCCACCGGCAGCGCGAAGGTGTCGATCAGCTCCTGTGCGTACGCCACCGTCGGCGTCGCGTACCAGGCCGGGCCGTCGGGCCGGCGGCCGTGCGGTGTGAACGGGGACGGCAGTCGCGGGTCGATCTCGATGGCGGACAGGTCCACCAGCCAGGAACCCGGTACGGACTTGTCGAATCGCGGCGCCTTGACGTGCTCCGGCCCGGACAGGCCCACCATCAGCCTGTTCGCGGCGGCGAGGAACGCGGTGTTCACGTCGACGCCGACCGCGTACGGGCGGGCGCACTCGGCGTCGGTGAGCAGCTCGCTGTCGCGGATCCAGTCGAACGCCTCCTCGTCGAGGACTTCGGCCGCGGTCCGCTCGTGCGTGCGCGGGAACAGCGCGGCCACGACGGGGTGTTCGTCCGGGGCCTCCGGGGGCGCCGGGTCCACGGCGGCGACGAGCGAACCCGGGACCGGGCCGGACACCCAGGTGCCGGCCGCCTCGTCCTTCATCGCGCGGGTCGGCGGCCGCAGCGCGGTCATCAGCTCCAGGCCCGCCACGGCGGCCGAACCGCGCGGCGTCAGCACTCTCGAGGCGTACGCGGTGAGCACCCGGGCCAGCTCCGCCGGCGGCAGGTCACCGGCGTCGCCCCACGCGCGGGCGTCCAGCGCGTCCCAGGGCAGGACCGCCAGCTGTACGCACTGCCGTCCGCCGTTCTGCGCGGGGCGGTAGATCCGCGCCCAGGGGCCGAACCCGCGCCGCGTCAGCTGCCACTTCGCCCTCGCGATCTGCCGGACCACCTTGTGGTCCTCCGGCAGCCGCATCGACCGCCGGTCCTCCAGCCGCTCGGGTAGTCCGAGCCGGGCCGCGGCCCCGGCCGTCACGACGATCAACGGGTCGGAGTCCCGGCCCGATTTGTGCAGCCGGGCCGCTCCGAGCCTGCCCTCGGCGAGCGTCCACGCGACCAACTCCGGTACGGACGAGGCCGGGCACTCCACCACCAGGCCCCCGGCGCAGTACAGCGACCCGTCGCCGTCCAGCACGCCGAGCGGGCCGTGGGCGAAGCGCGGATCGGCGCCGGCCGGGGCGGGTGCGGGCGTGGCCGCCGGCTTCCGCGCGGCCGGGGGCCGCGACGCCGGCGCGGGCCGGGACGGTGCCGTCGGCCGGTTCTCGGCCACGGTGGTGGTTGCCGGTTCCGTCGAACGCTCCACCGGTACGGCCCCGGCGCCCGGAGCCGTCGGGCCGGGATCGGGGAACCGCTGCGCGAGGCCCTCCAGCAGCCGGGCGTACGCCGCCCGGTGCGGGGGCCGCGGCTCCGACCGGCCCGCCTCCCATCCCCCCACCGCTTCACGGCGTGTGCCGAGCGCCGTGGCGATCTGACTCTGGCTCAGCCCGGCCGCCTCCCGCAGCCGGCGCCGCTCGACCGGCGGCGGCAACTCCTCGGCGGGCACCCGTTCCAGCAGCGCGTCCACCGCACCGAACAGCTCGTCCTCAGTGGGCACAACCACACCTCCGCAGCGCACGCTAACATGAATCGATCTTCGAATCGCTTGCAAAACGCACACTGGAGCGAGAAGGAAGACCCGGGTGCCGGAGCCGGTGGCGACAGCGGTCCCGCACCGCCACCGGGTGCCGCCCGACGATGGCTTCCGCTCCCCCGCAAGGCGCCTCCTTGCTCGAAGATGCGTGAATCCCGCCCGGAAACTTCACCATCGATCAGGACACCCCTCGCTGAAGGCATTGGCATCGCTGCCAACCTCTGCCATAGTTCCCGCTGCCGACCTCCGCGAAATGACCTGTTCACTGCGTCACTTGTTCACCGCACGGCGCGGTCCGGCCGGTCTGATATCGATCACATCGGTCTGCCCCGGATCCACGGGCCGACCCTCCGTCGAGAAGGAGCAACGCGTGTCCGCAGTCATGAAGAGAACAAGGGCGCGGCTGAGGCTCGTGGCCCTCGCCGCCGCGGCAACGGTCCTGTCCCTGGCAGGGGGCGGGCTGACGTCTGCGCCTGCCGCGTCCGCCGCACCGGGCGCCGCGTCCTACACCGTCACCGTCGGTTCGAAGGGATCCTGGATGCACCCCGACGACACACCGGCCGCCGGTTACATCGACAAGGACGGCACGTACTACGCCCAGGAGGCGCACGCCGACTACGCCGCGAACGCCGGCCGCGCCTGGACGTTCTACTCCGGCGCGAACCTGGACTCCGCCACCCGGTCACCGATCAGCGACGCGGGCACGAATCCCGACACCACCGCCTTCTGCAACAACAGCCCGACGGGCAAGGAGTCCACGTACGCGCCGGCCGGATCGGGCTACGCGCAGCGGAACTACTGCGATCTGTCCGGGGTGTGGGTGGATCCGGACACCGGCGACTGGTACGGGCTGGTCCACAACGAGTTCACCCCGCAGCCCTTCGGCGACGGGCTGCACTACGACGCCATCGACTACGCGCTCTCCACCGACCAGGGCAGGACATGGACCATCAAGGCCCATGTCATCACCTCGCCGTACAGCACCAAGCGCGGTGACACCGCCGCGTTCCCGAACCAGACCTACTACTACGGCGACGGCGACCAGCGGCTGCTGGTCGACACGGCCTCGGGATATTTCTACGCTTACTACGGCTCCCGCGTGGTGGACAAGAACGGCGGCTGGAAGGCGTTCTACGAGCATGTCGCGCGTGCGCCGATCTCGGGCAAGATGGCGCCGGGCTCCTGGCAGAAGTGGTACGACGGCGCCTGGTCACAGTCCGGGGTGGGCGGCAAGGAGAGCAACATCGTGCCGGTCTCCGCGACCAGCACGACCGGTTACACGCCTGCGGCCGACGAGTACGACCCGGCGAACACCGGGACGACCGACCAGCAGATCGCGGCCGGTACGGCGCCGCCGACGTCCCCGCTGTTCGTCATGGACGTCGCCTACGACGCCTATCTCGGTCTGTACATCGGCGAGCCGCAGGCCGTCGACCAGAGCGGCAACGCGCCTCAGCAGTTCTATGCCACCGCCGACCTCGCCACGCAGAAGTGGACCCTGATCGGCGACACGGGCAGCTATCACACCGCTTCCTGGTACCGGTGGTTCCTCGACGGCGCCAGCAGGACCGGATCCGGTGTCGTCGGCAAGTCCTTCCGTTCCTACTGCTCCTTCGGCTGTTCCGGCGGCTCCTCCGCGGAGTACACCAACATCACCATCGACTCCGGGGCTCCTGCCGCGGCGCCCTTCGACCCCGCCGTCACCTACCGGATCAGCAGCGGAGCCGGCCGTGTCCTCGCCCAGGTCTCCGGCAGTACGGCCACGACCTCGCTGGCCGCCGCGGCCTCCACCCGCCTCGACACCTGGTCGTTCGCCGGGAACGGCGACGGCTCGTACCGGATCACCAATGCCGCCACCGGCCAGCTCCTGGGCGTCGCCGCCACGTCGAGCGCCACCCGCGCCTGGGGCACCGCCCCCACCGTCACCGCGGCCGGCTCGGGCGGGCCCACCGTCGGCCAGCAGTGGTTCGTCATCCCCGGCAGGACGGCCTCGGGCGCGGCCAACGGCACCTACCGGCTGGTCAACCGCTACAGCGGGCTGGTCATCGGGCTGTCCTCGCAGGCCGGGCGGCTGTCGGAGACCACGCCCGCCCGCTACTGGACCAACACCACGGGCAGCGCGGTCGGCGGCAGCCGCGCCGCCGCCGACCAGACCCTGACCGTGACCGCGGCCGGCACCACTCCCCCGGGCGGTGGACTGGACGGCGACCACACGCTGACGACCGGCGGCAAGGCGCTGGACGACCCGAACCACAGCACGTCGCCCGGCACCCAGCTCGTCACCTGGACGGCCAATGGCGGCGCGAACCAGACCTGGACCTTTACCCGGCAGTCCGACGGCACCTACCAGTTGGTGAACCGCGAGTCCGGGCTGTGCGCCGACGTCGACGGAGGCTCGACCAGCGCCGGCGCCCGGATCATCCAGTGGACCTGCACGGGCGGCAGCAACCAGCGCTGGACCGTCACCGGACGGTCCGACGGGACGTACACCGTCGCCTCCGCGAAGAGCGGTCTGCTGGTCACGACCGCGTCCACCGCGGACGGGGCTCTTGTCACGCAGCAGCCCGACACCGGTGCGGCCGGTCAGCACTGGTCCATCGGCTAGGGCCTGTCCGGGCGCACGGGGAGAGTCACCTGGGCTCTTCCCGTGCGGCCGGGGCCGTACGGCGTACGGGCCCGGCCGTCGAGGTCAGGGTGAGTGGTTCCACACCAGCAGCAGATAGCCGCCGAAGTAGCCCGACACCAGGGTCATCGTCGCGACGACGGTGACGGCCGTGCCGGTCCGGGCCTTGGCAAGCGCGACGGCGGGCGGCATCAGCAGGGGAAAGGCCGCGATGAGGAAACGGGCCTTGGAGTGGTAGTAGCCGGATCCGCCGATGGAGGTGGCCAGCAGCAGGCCGCTGAAGACGAGCAGCTGCCAGGGCTGGCGGTCGAGCAGGCTGAGGACGAAGAGCGCGACGGCCAGCAGAAGGACGAAGGTCACCGCGTAGAGGTCGAGTGCCGACGGTGCGGCGAGGACGTGCCTGGCGTAGTTCACGGTGAAGCGGCCGCCGTCCCAGGACGAGCCCCACCCGTCCTTCTGGACGTGGAACCAGCCGTCGAGGCGGTGCAGCCGCAGGCCGACCCACAGCAGATAGCCGAGCCAGCCCGCCGGTGCCAGCAGCAGCGCCGCCCATGGCCGCCACGCACGCGGTGATCGCACCACGGCCAGCAATGCCGCCAGGCACACCACCGGTACCAGGGCGGAGGCCGTCGGCCGGGTCAGTCCCGCCAGCAGGCAGAGGAAGCCGCTGGTCAGCCAGCGCTCGCTCAGCAGGGCGTAGAGCGTCCAGGCGGCCAGCGCGGTGAACAGGCTCTCGGTGTAGGCCATCGACTCGACCACCGCGTGCGGGACCGCGCCCCAGAGCACCGCGAGCACCACGCCTGCGCGCTGCCCGTACAGCCGCTCGCCGACCGCGTAGATCCCCCACGCCGCCGCCAACGCGAAGATCCAGTCGAGCAGGACGCCCGTGGTCGCGGGACCGGCCGGGGACAGCACGTCGGCGCCGCGGACGAGCTGCGGGTAGAGGGGGAAGAACGCGAGATTGCTCTGCAGCGGGGTGCCGTGGTCGTATCCGTGCCCGATGATGCCGAGGAACCACAGCGAGTCCCATTTGCGGCCGAGCAGGGTCAGCACGCTGTGGTGTTCCGACCTCGCCCATCCCCACAGGATCGCGGTCGCGGCCAGCCGCACCAGCAGATAGCCCAGGACCGCGGGCGCCGCGGCGCGCGCGGCCTCCCGCAGCGTTCCCCACCGGTCCGTACCGGCGGCCCCCACCGTCGGCGCCGGTTGGGCACGATTCAGCAGTGCCACGACACCCCCAGGAAAAATTACGTCCGAACCGACGCGAAGCCCCCCGCCGAACACCCATCACCAGCGTCGGGGAGGTGAACGGCAAGCGAATTGTAACCACCTGCCGCAGTCGGACTGTTCGTTGGACGGCATCGACGGGGTGCCGCTGGCCTTGCTCGTCGGGCTCGCCGGCGGCGCCCGGTGGGGGTCAGTGAGGACACGGCACTACGGGCCGGCCGGAGCGCCTATTCGGGGCGCCCGTCCGCGAGCCACTGGGCGAGGCCGCGCAGGCCCACCGCCCAGCGGCCGAGGTCGGTGACCTCGGGGTGCTCGGTGACGACGGTGAGCAGTTCCGCCAGCGCCTCGTCGGATCGCTTGGCGTCGTTGAGGGTCAGGGCGCGGAAGACCCGTACGGACTCGGAGTCGGGGAATTCGGCGCGGGCGCGGTCGAGGACGGCCAGCGACTCGTCCAGTTCGCCCAGCCACCGCAGCGTGCTGCCGTACTGGCACAGGCACCGGCGCAGTACGTCGCCGTCGAGGCCGAGGGCGAGCGCCCGTTCGTAATAGCCGCGCGCGGTCTGTTCCTCGCCCGCGGTGTCGTAGGCGCCGCCCACCTCGTAGACGAGGACCGGGTGGTCGGGGTGCTCGGCGAGCAGCGCCTGGAAGTAGGCGATCGTCGGCGCCATGTCCGCGCGGTCCCGCCGGTCGTAGCCGCGCTGGATCGCCTCGGCCAGCTCCGGCGTCAATTCGGTCGTCACTGTGGCACCCCGTGTTCCGGTCAGAAGATCGAATCACCCTATCCCAGGCTCCCGCGGGGCCGTCGTGGCCGGTGCCGGACGGCCGGAGCGGTGCCGCTCAGCCGGCGGTGCGGCCTGCGGCGCGGTGCGCGTCCCACCAGATCAGGCCGGCCACGGCGGTGACGGCCAGTGCGGCGGCGGCGCGGGGCAGGCGGCGGGTGGTGGTGGCATCCGTGCGGCTGGCCAGGACGGCGTTGTTGGACTGCCAGCTGAGCACGGAGCCGTTGGACTGGCCCGACAGCCAGGAGCCGAAGGACTGGAAGGAGCCGACGGAGACGGCGGACATCGTGGATCCGACCGAGCCGATGGAGGCGAAGGACGCCACCGATCCGATCGACAGGATCGAGCCGGTCGAACCGATGGACAGGATGGACTCCGTGGACGCGATGGACCACAGCGAATTGCGGGAACCGCCCGGCCGGGGTGAGGACATGGCGCCCATTGTCACCCGGCGGCGCGGCCGGCGGGCGGCGATGGGCGGCGACTTCACCGCGAACTACTTACCGCAAGCCGCTTACCGCAGGCCCGCGAAGATGTCCTTCTCGGGGAGCGGCGCGCCGGTCGTGTCGCGGACCCGGACGAAGGTCTCGACGCCCAGCAGGCGGGCGAATTCGGCGCGGCCGAGCGCGGTGAAGAACGCGTTGTCGGGCTGGCTGGCGTGCGCGGACAGCGCGTCGAACTTCTGGTCGGTGTGCTCCCGGATGTCGACCCAGGTGCTGATGGCCTCGTCGGGCAGGCCGAGCGGCGGAATGTCGCCGTCGCGCGGCCCGCCGTCCTCGGACCGGCCGCCCTGCTCCGATTCCTGCTCCTGCTGTTCCTGCTGCTGCGCCTCGGTCATCCTGCTGATCAGGGCGTCCATCGTCGTGCGCGGCATCGCCGTCCAGTAGAGCTTCGCGGGCCGCTCGTCGTCGGCCAGCCGGTCGATGGCCGCGACCGTGATGCGGTGCGCCTGGATGTGGTCCGGGTGACCGTAGAAGCCGTTCTCGTCGTAGGTGACGACGACATCGGGGCGCTCGCGCCGCATCAGCGCGGCCAGCCGGTCGGCGGCCTCGTCGAGCGGTGTGGTCCAGAAGGAACCCTCTGCCTCGTTGGTGTCCCAGCCCATCATTCCGGAGTCGCCGTAGCCGAGGAGTTCCAGCTGCGAGACCGCGAGGATGCCGCAGCTCTTGGCGAGTTCGGCCCGGCGGACGGCGACGACGGCCTCCGGGTCGTGCCCGGGCTGCCCCGGCTTCGTACCGTCGGGGGCGTCGCCGCACCGGCCGTCGGTGCAGGTGACCAGGACCGTACGGACGCCCTCGGCTGCGCTGCGCGCCAGCAGTCCGCCGGTGCCGCTGGCCTCGTCGTCGGGGTGCGCGTGCACCGCCATCAGCGTCAGCGGTCGATCGGACACGGATACCCACCTTGCCTGCCGGAGTCGTCGCGCGATCGGGTCGTCGGCGCCGCGCCTGGCGGGCGGCGCGCGACGGCGCGGGCCGCGGCGGCCGGTGGCTGCCGCGGGTGGGATCACCGTAACCCACCCGGCAGCCCCGGCTCCCCGCGGCCGTACGGCCGCGGCCCGGGGTCAGCGCGGCAGCCGGAAGGGGTTGTGCCCGAGGGCTGCGAGCAGATACCAGGCGGTCGCGCCTGTGTGCAGGCTCGCGTAGTAGGTGTCGCCGAAGCCGGTGTCCAGGCCGTCGCTGGACGCGGCGGGAATGCCCCGGCCGTCGCCGACGGGTGTGGTGGCCTGGGCCCGTTCGATGTTGCGCAGCAGATCCGCGGCCCGCCGGTCGTCGCCCCTGGCGGCGCGGGTGCGCACGGCGAGCGCGGTGTGGGCCGTCCCCTCCAGCCATACCTTGCTGACGTCGGTGTCGCTGAAGGAGACGCCGGACACGCCCGCGTCATGGGCCGTCAGCTTCCGCAGCACCCAGTCCACCGAGCCGCTGTACCGGTGGTCGAGCGTGGCGAGGTAGGCCCAGGTCTGGACGTCCTCGGGGATCGGGGTGCGGTTGGTCGTGACGCCGTCGGGGTCGGTGCCGGTCCACAGGTGGCCGCCGGCCCGGTCGCGCATGGCGTCGACGAAGGAGAAGGCGACGGCCGCGCGGCCGCGCCACACCTGCTTGCCGGTCAGCCGGGCGAGCATGGTGAAGAAGGCGCCGGTGTCGATGTTGTGCTCGGTCGCCTTGTAGGTGTTGGGCTGGTCGTCGGCGGTACGGCCGCCGGTGTAGCCGTACGGGGCTCGGGTGCCGTCGAAGGTGTGCCGCTGTATCCAGTCGGCCGCGCGCAGCGCCCCGTCGAGGAAGCGGTGGTGCCGGGTGCGGGCGTACAGGTGCGCGAAGGCCATGCCGACCCACGCCTGATTGCCGGTGTACGCGGCGGGTGAGCCGATGTCGAGATTGCCGGTCGGCGGGGTGAAGGAGTCCGGCTGGTACGAGGCGCGGGTGCGGCCGTCGCCGATCGGGTCGTGGTCCTGGGCGTAGAGGAGGGTGTCGCCGAGCACCGTGGCGCGGTGGACGTCGCCCGGGCGTCCGCGGCCCAGCCACGCGATGATCATCAGTGCGTCGTCGTAGGCGAAGGAGGAGACGAAGGTCCACGTCGGCGTCTCGAAGAAGCCGCCGGTGTAGCTGCGCGGCACCCGAAGGGCGTCGCCCGTGCCGTACTCGTCGAATTTGGCGTCGAGGAAGGCGAAGGCCCGGCCCACGGAGGCCGCCGGGTCGCCGTCCGGCCAACCGGGTCGGACTGGTCTGCCTGGACGGCCCGCGCGGCCCGGCTGGGTGGAGGCGACAGCAGGGGTGGCCAGGGCGCCGGTCAGGAGGGCGGCGGCGGAGCCGGAAGCGGCAGTGAGGAAGGTGCGCCGGCTGGGGGTGGAGGAGCGTCTTGTCATGTGGGCTTCCCGGTGGTTCGGAGGCGGAAGTGGGGTGGCCGGTGACGGCTAGGGCGTGTCCGCAATGTGGCGCCTGGCGGACACGCCCTAGGACTTCGCGCGCCCGCGCTTGCGGGACGGCGGCTTGTCGGGCACCCGGTGGGCGTCGACCGCCCGGGCGGTGAGCCGCAGCGCTTCTTCGGTGCGTTCGAAGGTGCGCTGGGCGACGGCCACGTAGATGAGGTCGAGGATCAGCAGTTGGGAGTGGAGGGTGGACAGGGCCGCGAGCCGGAAGGTCGTCTCGTACACCGAGGGCGTGAAGACGATGTCGGCGATCTCGGCCAGCGGCGACCGGGGGTAGGAGGTGACGGCGGCGGTCAGGGCGCCGTGGTCGGCGGCCTCGGCGAGCACTTCGATCGGCTCGCGGGTGCGGCCGGAGTGCGACAGGGCGATGGCCACGTCGCCGCCGCGCAGCAGCGCCGCGTTGGTGAGCGCGGTGTGCGTGTCGGCGCGGTAGCGGACGGGGACGCGGATGCGTTCGAGCCGGAACGCCATTTCGCTGCCCGCGGTGCCGCTGCTGCCGAGGCCGAAGATCTCGACGCGGCCGGCCGTGGCGATGGCGGTGGCCAGTCGGTCGACGGCGGCGACGTCGAGACCGGCCGCGGTGTCCTGGATGGCCCGGGTGTTGGCGGCGGCCACCACCGCGAGGACGTCGGTGAGGGGGGCGCCCGGGGCGGTGTCGCCGCTGATGTCGGTGTCCCAGCGGGCCTGTTCGGCCCGGCCGGTCTCGGTGGCGACGGCGACGCGCAGATTGGCGTAGCCGCGGAAGCCGAGCATGCGGCTGAAGCGGGTGACGGTCGCGGCCGAGGTGCCGGCGTGATCGGCGAGGTCGAGGATGCTCAGGTGCGCGGCCCGCTCCGGGTCCGCGAGGATGGCGTCCGCGACGCGCGAGAGGGCTTCCGGCATGTCCGGTCCCTCGGTCCGCAGCCTGCCGAGCAGGCCACCGCTCTCACCTGTCACCGTGATCCTCGATTTTCATCGATCGCCCAGGTGGTGAAAATTATGACCGACAGGACCGCCCGTCAAGACCTTCCGCGCATCATTCGCCCTGCGCCCGTGCGGTGTTCGCCCGGCGATGGCCCACACAGGAGCACATTCACGAACATGGTTCAGGCCACGATCGGGGAGAAACGCAACAAATATTGACGCGTCCGCACAGCGGGCGTAGCTTCCGTTCAGCCCCGCACAGCACGTACCGACTGGCCCGCGATCAGGGCGAGTTCAGCTCCATCCCCCCCACTTCCAGGAGCACCGCATGCGGACAGCGAAATTCACCGTCGCCAGGTCCCGTAGAGCGCTGGTGTCGGCGGCGACGACCGCCGGTCTCGTCCTCGGTACCTTCACCGGCCTGCTCCTGACCGGCGCTCCCGCGCAGGCCGCGCCCGCCGGTTCCACCATCACCGGGCCCGGCGGTACCTGCGTGGACGTGAGCGGCGACGACATCGGCGTCAACGGCGCGGCCGTCCAGTTGTGGGCGTGCCAGCCGCAGGCGTTCGACCAGCACTGGACGCGGGGGGCCAACGGTTCGCTGACCGTCCTCGGGCGCTGCCTGGACATCAACGGCAACGGCACCGCGGCCGGCACCAAGGTCGAGCTGTGGGACTGCAACGGGGTCGGCGGCCAGAACTGGCAGCAGCGCGCGAACGGTTCGCTGTTCAATCCGCAGTCCGGCCGCTGTCTTGACTCCCCCAGCGGCGCCACCGCCAACGGCACCCGCCTGCAGATCTGGGACTGCAACGGCAGCGCCGCCCAGCAGTTCAGGATCGGTGCCGCGACCGGCGAGTCCAACGGCGGCGTACTCATCATGCCGCTGGGCGACTCGATCACCGACGGGTTCAACGTTCCCGGCGGCTACCGGTCGGACCTGTGGCAGTATCTGGCGGCCGACGGCCACACCGACGACTTCGTCGGCTCCCAGTCCAACGGGCCCGCGCGGCTCGGCGACCACGACCACGAGGGCCACCCGGGCTGGCGGATCGACGAGATCGACGCGCACGCCGCCGCGTGGGTGCGCGCCACCTCGCCCCGTACGATCCTGCTGCACATCGGCACCAACGACATGACGCAGAACTACGATCCGGCCGGCGCCCCGGCCCGGCTGTCCACCCTGCTCACGCACATCACCGACGCCGCTCCCGGCGCCGACGTGCTGGTCAGCGACCTGATCCCGCTCGCCGACCCGACGCTCGAAAGCCGCGCCGAGCAGTACAACGCGGCGGTGCCGGGCGTGGTGTCCGCGCTCGCCGCGCAGGGCCGACATGTGCACTTCGTGTCGATGCACACGGCCCTGACGACCGCCGATCTGGCCGACGGTGTGCACCCGACGGCGGGCGGCTACTCCAAGATGGCCGCGCGCTGGTACGCGGCGCTGATCTCGTCGCCGGTCACCCGCTGGGAGGCGGAGAATCCGGCCTACGCCACGGTCCACGACGCCGACCTGCCGTCCAGCCCGACCGCTTCCGGCGGGGTGAAGGCCGGTCACATCGACAACGCCGACAGCTACTTGCAGTACACGATCACCGCGCCCTACACCGGCGCCTACCGCATGTACGTCCGCGGCGGCAACGGTATGGGGACGACCTGCACGCATCTGCTGACCGTCAACGGCGGATCCGCCGTCACCGTCTCCTATCCGGCGTACGGCTGGGACGAGTGGTCGATGACCGGCGTCGACGTGCAGCTCCAGCAGGGCGCCAACACCGTACGGTTCGCCAAGGGGGCCTGCTACGCCGAGATCGACGCGATCGACTTCGCCACCTTGGGCGCGCCGACGCCCTGGATCTGATCCGGGGACGCGTCCGTACCCCTAGGGTGGGCGAGTGGCTCGCTACTTCGACGTACACCCGGACAACCCCCAGCCCCGGATCATCAGCGCCGTGGCCGACACGATTCGGTCGGGCGGGCTCGTCGCCTACCCGACCGACTCCTGCTACGCGCTCGGCTGCGGCCTGGGCAACCGCGACGGCATCGACCGCATCCGGTCCGTCCGCCACCTCGACGACCGGCACCACTTCACCCTGGTCTGCCAGAATTTCGCGCAGCTCGGCCAGTTCGTGCAGATCGACAACGACGTCTTCCGCGCGGTCAAGGCGGCGACGCCCGGCAGTTACACCTTCATCCTGCCGGCGACGAAGGAGGTGCCGCGCCAGCTGCTGCACCCGAAGAAGCGCACCGTCGGCGTCCGCATCCCCGATCACGTCGTGACGCAGGCGCTGCTCGCCGACCTCGGCGAACCGCTGGTCTCCAGCACTCTGCTGCTGCCCGACGAGGCCGAGCCGCTGACGCAGGGCTGGGAGATCAAGGAGCGGCTCGACCATGTGCTGGACGCCGTGGTGGACTCCGGCGACTGCGGCACCGAGCCCACCAGCGTCATCGACTTCTCCGGTGACGAGCCCGAGGTGCTGCGCCGCGGCGCAGGGGACCTGGCGCGGTTCGAGTAGCCGGGACCGGGAGCCGGGACGGGGCCGCCTCCTCCCGCGCGACGCGGCTCCCGCGTCACGGGGCGTCGGTCGGCCCGCTCTGGGTGGCCGGCGGATCCGTCGGCCCGGTGGGAGCGTCGGTCGGGGCAGAACCGGTGGTCGGGGGCGCCTGCTGGTCGGTGGGCGGGGCGCTGCCGCTGTCCGTGCCCGTCGGCGTCGGAGTGTCCGACGCGGACCCGGTGTCCGAGGGCTTCGGCGCTCCGGCTCCGCCTCCGGCGGTGGACGCAGGGGCGGACACGGCCCCTGACGGCGGCGCCGTGGTGTGCGTGGGCGGGGCCGAAGTGCTTCGTCCCGCCGCCGGGTCGGCGGAAGCGCCAGAGGTGTCGGCGGGTGCGTCGGCGTCGCGGACTTGCGCGGGCCGTGACGTAGCGCCCTTGTGGTGGACCGTCGCGGACGGGGATGTCACGGCCGACGGCGGGACGGGAGCGTGCCCATCGGCGCCGGTCGACGCGAGGACGACGGTCACCGCCGCCACCGCCGCCGCGGCGACCGCGCCGCCGAGCAGTACGCGCCTGCCGTTCCCGCGCTTGCGCGGCAGGGCATGCGACGGAACCGGGTGGGCGGTGCCGCGCGGTACGGGGACGGGGGTCGTGGTCGCCAGGGTGACGGGCCCGGGATCGGGCAGCGCCAGGGTGGCCGGCCCTCCGGACAGGGGCACGCCGTCCCACATTCCGCCCGCGAACCGGTCCGCGACGTCGACGGCCTCGGGGCGCCGTGCCGGGTCCTTGGCCAGCATCGCCTCGATGTAACAGCACATGTCGGCGGGGGCCTGCGGACGGAACCGCGCCAGGGGTTCCAAGGGCCGCTCGACGTGCTGCCAGAGCACGGCGATAGGTGTCTCGGCCTGGAACGGAGGCCGCCCGGTGAGCAGTTCGTACAGCGAACAGCCCAGTGAGTAGACGTCGCCCGCGGCGGTCGTCGGCCGCCCGAGCACGGTTTCCGGCGCCACGTACAGGGTGGTGCCCCGCACCTCACCGGCCGCGGTCGCCTCGGTGGTCGTCTCCGCGCCGTGCAGGCGCGCGATGCCGAAGTCGGCGATCTTCGGGGCTCCCTCGCCGTCGACCAGCACATTGGAGGGCTTGACGTCACGGTGCACGATGCCCTGACGGTGCGCCGCCGCCAGGCCCTCGGCGGTCTGGCCGGCGAGCGCGGCGACGCGATCCAGGCAGAGCGGTCCGGCGCGGCGCAGTTCGTCGGCCAGCGTGCCGCCCTCGACGTATTCCATGACCAGGAAGCAACGGCCCTCGTACACGCCGAAGTCGTACACGCTCACCACATGGGGGTGGTGCAGCCGGGCCGATATGCGCGCCTCGCGTTCGAAGCGTGTGGCCTGCGGGCGCTCGGCGGCGCCCGGTCCTGACAGCAGCTTCACGGCCACGGTCCGGCCGAGCCGGTCGTCCTGGGCGCGCCAGACCTCGCCCATGCCGCCATGGCCGATCGGCTCCTGCATCCGGTATCGCTCAGCCAGCAGCATCGGGCGGACGCCCCTTCCCACCGTGGGATATCGCACGGGCGGTGCGTCACGACCGCCCGCAGCGACGCGTGCCCGGCATTCGCGGGGGCATGTCACCGCAGTGGCAGAAGTTACGTACGACGTGGCGGTCGTCCCTCAGCCGAGGCCGTCCCAGAAGGCGCAGTGGTGGCGGACCGTGAAGGTGCGGGTCGGGACGACGTGGTCCGGCGCCAGGGACAGGACCGTCCGGCGGGACCAGTGCGGTGACGAGGGGCCGTTCGGGTCGGCGGTGCGGGCGAAGCGCGTCCAGTAGTCGATCATCGTGCCGACGAGGCGCTGCTGGGCGGCCGTCAGGTCGCGGGGGCGGCCGCCCAGGTCGAACAGATACGGCAGTTCGGCGGCGTGCGGGGCGCTGGGCGGGAACGGCGGTGTGCCCGAGGTGACCGGCGGCGCGTGCTCGTCGGCGAATTCGTACGACCATCCGGGCACGTACGCGGCGAGCCGGTCCTCGGTGCGCGCGGTCGGGCAGGCGAAGTCGGCGTCGCCGATGACCTCGCCGAACACCGGGCCGCCGTCGCTGCCCCGCACCGGGTACTGGTGGACGATCGCCTCTGTGCGGCCGGGAAAGAAGGCGTCCACGACGTCCGGCCAGGTCTCGGGGGTGACCGCATAGCCGGCGTCGATGATGCCGGCCGCTCAGCCGTTCCCCTCGTCGTGATTGGCGCCGATCAGGACGGGGCCTGCGTCGCCCACCGCAGGGCGACGGCCTGGACGAGCACCAGCAGCACGGCCACGGTCAGCCGTCCGCCGTGCTCCGCGCCGACGACCAGCACCGAGGCGCCGGGGACGGCGAGCACCAGACCGGCCGATCCCCACCACAGCGCCCGCGCCGCGGCGCCCGGCAGGTCGCCACCTGCTCCCCCGGCGATCACGTCCACCTCGCTGCCGCGGTCCACGGGCCGACCCTACCCAGCCTCGCGGGCCGATGCGGCGGGGTCCACCCGGCAGGACCCTTGCGGACCCGGGACCTTCCTCGCACGGTCGGTGGTGCGCCGGGCGAGGGGGCTCAGAAGGCGTAGCGGACGCGGAGCCACGGCGCGCGGGAGGCGATGATGCCTGTCAGCCGGTCGATGGCGCCGCTCTTGACGCCGGGCGTGTAGCGGACGTTGACCGCGCCGTTCTGTGAGCGCTTGTTCTCCTGGGCCTCGGGCTGCCACAGGACGTCCTCGGCGCGCGGATGCCAGCCGAGGTTCACCTCGTGGAGCGCCTGATTGTGCGTCAGCATGATGATTTCCGCGGCGGCCTGCTGCTTGACCCGGGCGGGCAGCACGTCGTCGAGGTGGCCGAGCAGCTCGGCCCAGTCGCGCTGCCACCCCTGGCGCAGGACGACCGGTGACAGGTTGAAGTGGACCTCGTAGCCGGCGTCGTGGAAGTCCGCGGCGGCGGCGATACGTTCGGCCACCGGGCTGGTCCGGATGTCCAGCAGCTTGGAGTCGTCGGCGGGCATCAGCGAGAAGCGGATGCGGGTGCGCCCCCGCGGGTCGAGGTCGAGGAGAGCGGGGTTGACGAACTTGGTGGCGAAGGAGGCTTTCGCCGTCGGCAGGCTACGGAAGGCCGCGACGAGGTCGGCCGTGTTGTCGCACAGCAGGTCGTCCACCGAGCAGTCACCGTTCTCGCCGATGTCGTACACCCACGCGTGCGGATCGCACTGATTCGGCTCGCGCTTGGGTCCCTGCGCCCGTACGTGGCGCCGCACGTGCTCGACGATCGCCTCGATGTTGGTGAAGAGCGTGATCGGATTGGCGTATCCCTTGCGGCGCGGCACGTAGCAGTAGGCGCAGGCCATCGCACAGCCGTTGGAGGCGCCGGGGGCGATCCAGTCCGCCGAGCGGCCGTTGGGGCGTGTGGCGAGGGTCCGCTTGACGCCGAGCACGAGTGTCTCGGTCTTCACGCGGGTCCACCGCGCGACATTTCCGTCGTTGCCGTGCAGCGAGGGGATGCGCCAGTGGCTGCTCACCTCGGTGACGGGGACGCCGGGCAGGCCCGCGAGGATCTGCCGGCCGCGCGGCGAAGCGGCTGCCGCGGGCTCGGCGTAGACCGCTCGGATGTCCAGCAGCCGACGCGCGGCGGGCGAGTCGTACGACCGGCGGTCGTCGTGGACCGGCGGCACCGTGTCCTCCCAGTCGAACAGCGCCGGCTGCTCCGGCTCGGCCGGTAGGGGCGCGGGGTCATGCGTCGGGCCGGGCACGGCGAGTTCCCTCGCGGTCGACGGAGCGGTACGCCGCGGGTACGGCGGAACCGGCGGTCGCCGGTGCGGCCGCTCGGTCATTGTCCCCTGCCGGAGCCGCCCGCGGCCGGCGGACGGCCACCAGGACCGCCGCGAGCAGCAAGAACGCCGCCGCACCCGACACGATCCACAGCGGCGTGCTCATACGGGCGTCCCTCGCGTCATCGAGCCGCTCCCGCTCACACTCCGTCACCGACCGACCGGCGGGCCTTGGCGGCCTTGTGGCGTCTCAGCAGGAGAAGGCCGGCGCCACCCGCGGCGAGGACGATCGCCGCCCAGGCGACGGTCCAGCCGGCGGCGCGTGCCGTAGGGCGGCCGACCAGCAGCGCCACAGAGATTCCCACCGCGTACACGAGTGCTCCGAGCAGGTACAACCGCCGGCCCCAGTGTCGGACCGCGGAGTCGGGTTCCGTGCCGGCCGGGGCGCGGTGAACGGGAGCGCTGTCATCAGGCTGCGTCATGCCGCTACGCCTACCCGGCGGCCGACCGCTCAACTACCGCGGTCCACAACCGGTCCACAACCGGTTCACGGGCGACGAACGGATCGAAGGTTTGAGCGAGAAACCTCGGCACAGACGGTGCTCGACAAGAACATGCCATAACCGTCGGAGGAGCAGAGCCGTGGGAATCGTCGCGTGGATCATCATCGGAATCCTGGCCGGAGCGATCGCGAAGGCGCTCATGCCCGGCCGTGACCCGGGGGGCCTCATCATCACGATGCTCATCGGTATCGCCGGCGGTCTGCTGGGCGGCTGGCTGGGCAAGGTGATCTTCCACGTCCACTCGATCAACGGGTTCTTCCACCTGTCGACCTGGATCGCGGCGATCGTCGGCTCGATGATCCTGCTCGCGGTCTACCGCGTGCTCACCGGCCGCCGCGCCTGAAGCGTCGGTCCGCGCCCGGTCCTCCATCCCTTCGGAGGGCCGGGCGCACCCGTGTCAGGCTGTCGTTCGGCGGTCCGTCACAGGGGCAGTGCCCAGACCTGGTTGGCCTGGAGGTGCCCGCAGGTCCAGGTGTCCAGGGCGGTGCTGTCGGCGGTGGCTCCGCCGTAGACGTCGAGGCACAGGCCGGAGGCGGAGTTCACGAGGGTGCCGTCGGGGGCGGCGGTCCAGTGCTGCGCGGCGGCCGAGGAACAGCCCGACAGGACGGCCTTGCTCCCGGCGGTGGTGCCGCTCGCGGTGAGGCATTTGCCGAGCGAGCGCACGGTGTGGTCGGCGGACAGGGTCCAGCGCTGGTTCGCGCCCCCGGTGCAGGTGTAGAGGATGACCGGGGTGCCGTCCGCCGTGCCGCTTCCGGTCACGTCGGCGCATTTGGCGCCGTTGCCGGTCAGCTGGCCGGTGGGGACGGCCGCCGCGCAGCCGCTGCCCGGGGTGAGCCGCCAGATCGCTGTGCCGTGCGCGGGGACGGTGGCGGTGAGTGCGTCACTCGTGGTGGAGGTGGCGCCGGTCCACAGGTCCTTGGCCGTGACGGTGCAGCCCGGCAGGCCGACATCGGTCAGTCTCGTGGTGACGGCGCGCGCGGTGGAGCCGCGGTTGAGGACGGCGACCGCTCGGCCGCCGTCGGCCAGCGGCCGGGCCAGCACATCGGTCGTCGCGGAGCTGGAGACGACCGCCGCCTGGTGGCCCGCGGGGTCCTGGTCGACCGCGATCAGGTCGGTGTTGCCGAGTGCCGCGCGGGCCGCGGTGGTCAGCGCGGAGACGTCCGAGGAGAGGATCATCGGGGCCGCCATCATCGACCAGAGGGCGACCTGGCTGCGTGATTCGTCGTCGGTGAGCCCGCCGGCGCCGGCGATCAGGAAGTCGGGGTCGTTCCAGTTGCCGGGTGCGGCGTAGCGGCCGATCCAGCGGTTGTAGCCGTAGTTGCCCAGTACGCTCGCCCAGCGGCTCGCGCCCGGCCGGGTGCTGTCGAAGGTCGCGATGTCCGTTCCCTCGCGCCAGAGTTGGCCGTCGGAGCCGACCCAGGACAGCACGTCGAACCAGGTGGGGTTGCCCCATTCGCCGCTCTGGAAGTAGGCGGGCGCGGACTCGGAGAAGACAATGGCCCGGCCGGAGCCGCGCAGGGCGGCCGCTTGTGCGTCGTACGCCTGGCGGTACGCCTGTTCCTGGGTCTGGCCGGAGCCGACGATCACGTTGCAGCCGTCGAGCTTGAGGTAGTCCACACCCCACGCGGCGAAGGAGGCGGCGTCGGTGGCGAAGTGGTCCGCGCCGCCGCTCTGCGTCCGACCGCTGCCGGGGTAGCCGCCGCAGGTGGCGGAGCCCGCGTCCTCGTAGATGCCGAACTTCAGGCCGCGGGCGTGCAGGTAGGAGCCGAGCCAGGCCATGCCGTGCGGGAACTTCACCGGGTCGGCAACCAGTTTCCCTGCGCTGTCGCGGGACTTGGCCATCCAGCAGTCGTCGACCGTGACGGTGTCGTAGCCCTTGTCCGCGAGCCCTGAGGACACCAGCGCGTCGGCGTTCGCCGTGACGATCTGTTCGGTGACGCCGCACTGGTAGTGCGCCCAGTCGTTCCAGCCCATCGGCGGGGTCGCGGCGAGCGTCGCGGCGGCGGCGGTCGGGGCGGCGGCCCGGACGACGGGAGCGGTCTGCGCGACGGCGGTCTGCGGCAGGGTCGCGAGGGCGGCGGCCAGGACGGCCAGCGTGGCGGCGCCGCGCGCGAGGCGGAAGCGTGGCATGGGGGTCTCCTTTGCGTGAGTGACGCTTGCGGAGCGAGGGGGGATGCCGACGGTCAGGGGCTCGCGCTCCGTGGAACGCGGGATCCGCGTGTGCGGTTGGACGCTAGAGCATGCCCACGACTGTTCACAAGTGCGCGGTACAGCATTTGACCGAGCATCATTGAGCATCCACGATCGAAGGTACGGGGCGGGCCGCACTCTCTCGGCGCTCTTTCCCGAACACCCCCGGTGGCGTACGGTCACTCTCGCCACGCATGTCATGAACGCGGAAAAACTCTCACCACCCCACGCCGGAAGAGGCCGCCATGAATGCACCCCGTGACCCCGCCGTCCGCCGCCGCACCCTGCTGGCCGCCGCGGGTGCGGCCGCCACGGCCGCCGCTGTCGGTACCGATGCCCGTGCCGCCGCGGTGAGTCCGTCCGCACTGACCGCACGTCAGCTCGCCGGACAGCGCGTCATCTACTCCTATCCCGGCCTCACTCCCCCGGCCGCGTTGTTGTCCGCGATCGGCGAGGGCCGGGCTGCGGGGGTGATCTTCTTCGGCGAGAACATCGCCTCGGAGAGCCAGATCGCCGCTGTCACCGCGCAGTTGGCGCAGGCCGCCGCCGACGGTCCGGTCGCCGCGCCGCTGCTGCTGATGACCGATCAGGAGGGCGGCCTGATCCGCCGCCTTCCCGGCGCGCCCTCGCTCTCGGAGAAGCAGATCGGCCAGTCCTCGCAGGCCCAGATCGACGCCTCGCGCGCCGGTTCGGGCGCGGGACAGAATCTGTCCGGGGTGGGCATGAACGTCAATCTCGCGCCGGTGCTCGACGTGTTCTACCAGGCGGGCAACTTCATCGACCGCGACCAGCGGTCCTACAGCAGCGATCCGAACGCGGTCGCCTCGCTCGGCCGGGCCTTCATCGCCGCCCAGCAGACCAACCATGTCGCCGCGACCGCGAAGCACTTCCCCGGTCTCGGCGCGGCGACCGCCGGGCAGAACACCGACCTCGGCCCCGTCACGCTCACGCAGAGCCTTGCCACGCTCCGCGCCGTCGACGAGGTGCCGTACCGGACGGCCATCACGGCGGGCGTCGACCTCGTCATGCTGTCGTGGGCGGTCTATCCGGCGCTCGACGCGAGCCGTCCGGCCGGCCTGTCCGCCACGATCGTCCAGCAGGAACTGCGCGGGCGCCTGGGCTTCACCGGGGTCACCGTCACCGACGCCTTGGAGGCGCACGCCATCAGCGCGTCCTACAGCACCGCCCAGCGTGCGGTGCTGGCCGCGGGCGCGGGGATGGACCTGCTGCTGTGCTCGGCGCGGGACACCGCCCAGGGCGACAGTGCGGTGACTGCGCTCGCGAACGCCTACACCGGAGGCCAGTTGGCCGCCGACGCCTTCAACGCCGCCGTGCAGCGCGTCACTTCACTGCGGCAGACCCTCGCCTGACCCATGGGCGGCCTCCGCCCGGCCCCGCGGCGGCCGGGCGAGGGACGCCCCCGGTCCTCAGATACGGCTCCAGAGCTGGTTCGTGCCGCCGTTGCAGGGCCACAGCTCCAGCGGGGTGCCGTTGGCGGTGCCGTTGTCGTACGCGTCGAGACAGCTGCCGGACGCGGTGTTGACGATCGTGCCGTCGGAGCGGACGCGCCACTGCTGGGTGGCGGCGCCGTCGCAGTCGAGGATCTGGACGCGGGTGCCGTCCGCGGTGGCGCCGCCGACGGTGTCGAGGCAGCGGTTGGCGAAGACGGTCAACTCGCCGGTGACGGTGGAGGTCCAGGACTGGTTGGTGCCGCCATTGCAGTCCCACAGGGCGGGGCGGGTGCCGTTGGCCTGGTTGCCGTTCGGGAGGTCGAGGCAGCGACCGGACTGCGTGCCCTTGAAGGCGGTGGTGGTGTTGGCGCGCGTCCAGCTCTGGTTGGCCTGGCCGTTGCACGCCCAGATCTCCAGCGGGGTGCCGGTGGCGGTGCCGTTGTCGTACGCGTCGAGGCAGCTGCCGGAGCCGGTATTGACGACGCTGCCGTTCGCACCGAGCGACCAGTGCTGGGTGGCGGCGCCCGAGCAGGCGTCGATGACCACGGCCGCGCCGCCGGCCGTACTGCCACCCGCGGTGCCCAGGCACTTCGTGCCGCCGTAGACGGTCAGTTCGCCGGACGGGGACAGCGTCCAGTTCTGGTTCGTCTGGCCGTTGCAGTCCCACAGGGCGACGCGGGTGCCGTTGGTCTGCGAGGCGCCCGGCACGTCGGCGCACAGTCCGGACTGGGTGCCCTTGAGCGCGCTGGCCTGGCCGTGCGGGTCGCAGGTGGTCATGCCGGCGGTGTAGGGGCACAGGGCGGTGGTGAAGCCGCCGTTGGCGGCCTCGGTCACGGACAGGGTGTCGGCGGCGGTGACGACGCGGGTGTCGTGGGTCAGGCCGGCGGCGCCGTCGCGGACGGTCTCAGCCAGCCACTGTCCCGTACCGAGGAAGGACAGCGGCGCGGTGAAGGTCTTGGCCGGCAGGGCGGAGATCCCGCCGACGAACCAGCGGCCGCCGGACCTGCGGGCGACGTACGCCTCCTTGCCGGGGCTGCCGCCGAGCAGTCGTGTCTCGTCCCAGGCGGTGGGCAGTTGGTCGAGGATGCGCAGCGCCTCGGGGTGGGACTCGTAGCTCTCGGGGCTGTCGGCGAAGTGCTGCCAGCCGGATTCGAAGACGACCGAAGTGGCCAGTTCGTGGGCGTCGGTGGTGTCGCGGCCGGTCATGCTGAACACGACCGGGGTGAAGTCCATGCTGGAGATCACATTCCGGGTGAAGGGCAGGATGGTGTCGAAAGCGGCGCGGTTGTGGAACTGCTCCGAGCCGTAGACCGCTTCCGCGGCCACGACCTGGGGCCAAGTGCGCTGCATGCCGCGCGGCATGGCGGTGCCGTGGAAGTTGACCATGAGCTTGAGGTCGGCGGTCTGCGCCAGGACGGCGTCGTACCACTGCAGGGTCGGCTGGGTGTACTCGTCGATGAAATCGATCTTGACGCCGGCCACGCCCCAGCTCTTCACCTGCGGCAGCCGACTGGCGCGCTGCGCGGCCGTCTTGAGGTCGGCGGAGTTGAACCACAGGATGACCTGGACGCCGTGGGCCCTGGCGTAGGAGACGACGTCGGGCACCCAGGAGGACGACCAGCCCTCGTCGATCAGTACGTAGCCCCAGCCCTGGCGCTGGGCGAAGTCGATGTACTGCTTCTGCCGGGCCTCGCTGGACGGGCTGCCGTGCTCGGTCAGCCAGGACCAGGCGACCGCGCCGGGCTTGATCCAGGAGGTGTCCGCGACCTTCGAGGGGGTGGCCAGGTCGTCGACGATCGTGGACTGGGTGACCTCGGCGAGCGAGCCCAGCGAGGCGGTACGCCACGGTGTGGACAGCGGCAGCGAGGCGGTCACGGAACTCGCCAGCCGGACGGTGTACGTCGCGCTGCCCGCGGTGTGCTCCAGGTAAGAGGCGGCGTAGCGGCCGTCGAGGTCGGTCTCGGCGACCAGCGCGTACGCGCCGCCTGACTGGAAGAGCGCGGGCAGGTGGTAGGTGTTGGCCGGCGCGCCGCCCGCGGTGGTGCCGAACCACTGGCCCTGGTCCTCCTGGTCGGGCGGCACCAGCCACGCGGGCGAGGCGGACGGTACGGTCCAGGACGACGCCTCACCGGTCACGGTCACCGATCCGCTGCCCGGAAGGACGTAGCGGTACGCGACGCCGGTGTCGGAGGCGCGGACCACGACGTCGAGGCGGGAGCCGCCGTCGCCGGAGAACGACAGGGTGGACTCGGTGTAGGCCGTGGAGCGGTGGCTGCTCTTGCCGGTGGTCATGGCGTACGACTCGGTCACGGTGCGGTCGCTGCGCCCGAGGAAGGTCAGATTCCTCGTGAGGTCGGCGGCGCCGGTGCGGATCCCGATCGGGGACGGTGACAGCACGCTCTGGCCGCGGCTGGTGGCGGCGAAGGTCAACGTGCCGTTTTCCAGGGTGATTTGGGCGGCCGTCGGGGAGTTCGCGGACGGGCCGGTGACGGTCCAGCCGGTGGCCGCCTGGGCGGGCAGCGCGGTCACGACCAGTGCGGCGGCCAGCAGGGCGAGCACCCACAGCGGTGCGAGGGTGCGCAGGAGTCGTTGCATCGCGTGGTCCTTTGCCAGTGCTTCGCCAGTGGGGGGCAGGACTTCGTCGGTACGGCGCCGTGTGCGGTGCCGGGCGCGCGGCCGAGACCTTGGGCAAGGCTGCGCGACAGTGTGGGGTCATGTTTGATTGAGCGTCAAGACGGCCGCACGACAAACGCCGCGAGGGCCTAAAGGCACAAGATTCAACGTCCCGCGTCCCGCGTGGTCCGCTTCGTGCAATCGGTGCGCGCCCGGCGGCGTCACCTTGAAACCTGGGGAAACACGATGCGCATGAGCGATGAGACGAGCGCATCCGCCGAGGACAAGACGATCTACCAGAGGGAGAGCCTGGAGGACGAGGTGATGGACGAGGTTCTCGCGGCGTACGGCGAGGCTGTCGAGGAGGAGCGACGGCAGACCACCGAGGAGACCACGTCCGGGGACACGCCGTGAGGCGGCGAGTCCGTCCGGGACGGTCCCGCCAGCAGACCGCCTCGCCGTCGTCGGGCGGCCGGCGGTCGGCGTCCGGCGCGGTGCGGTTTGACCAGCACCTTCGCGGACAGGCGAGAATCCAGAGTCGCTTCGCGGGAAAGGTGAGCACGTGAGCGGGGTACGGGTGACGACCACGGCTGAGGTCGCGAGAGAACTGGGCACGTACGGGCCGGAGCGGCAGGAGGAGATCCATGCCGCGCTCGACCGGCTGTCGGACGCCTCGGCGGCGGGTGTCGGGACGCCGGACGGCGTCGGTCTGCGGGCGGAGGTGCTGCCCGGGATGCACGCCCACTGGGTGCTGCTGGAGGCGCCGAGGCTGGCGATCGTCTGGCAGGTCGTGGTGACCGACTGACCGGTCCGTGCCACAGCGGCACGGTGGGCGGGCCCACGGAGATTCCTCCGCGGGCCCGCCCGTACGTTTGCATCAGGACGCGTCGGTGCGCGGGAAGACGTACTCGTCCAGCACGATGCCGAGCGCGACGGCGGCCGGGATCGCGACCAGGCCGCCGATGACGCCGAGCAGGGAGCCTCCGGCGAGCACCGCGACGACGGTCACCACCGGGTGCACGTCCACGGCGAATTTCATCGCCCGCGGCATGATCAGGTAGTCCTCGGCGACGCGGAAGCCGATGTAGAAGGCCGCGGTGATCAGCGCCACCGGGAAGGAGACGATCAGCGCCACCAGGCTCACCACGACGCCGCCGATCGTCGAGCCGATGACCGGAATCATGTCCATCAGGGCCACGAAGAATCCGAGCGCGGCCGCGTAAGGCACGCCCACGACCTCGCACCAGATGAAGGTGGCGAGGCCGGCGATCGCCGAGGTGACGATGTTGCCGAGCATGTAACGGCCCACCCGGCTGAGGATCTCCTCGGTGATGGTTTCCACCCGCGGCCGGCGGCTGCCGGGCACGAAGCGGAAGCAGAACTGCTTGATCGTGGGCAGGCCCGCCATCACATAGAGGGTCACGGTGACGACGATGACCGCGGAGGTCACCAGGCTGATCACCAGCTGGCCCGCGCCCAGCACACCGCCGGCCACCTGCGAGGCGCCGCCGGAGCCCAGGGCCGACTGCGCCTTCTCCAGCACGTGGTAGTGGTCCTCCAGGCGGCCGAGGGCGGAGTGGTGGTCGTGGAGCTGCTGCCGCCAGCGGGGAATCCCATCGGTCAGCGCGTTCACCGCGTCCGTGACCGGCGGGATGATCAGGGCGAGGAAGCCGGCCAAGAGCCCGGCGAACGCGGCCACCACCGCCGCGACCGACCAGCCCCGCCGCAACCCGAGCCGCCCGAGCCACGCCACCACCGGTTCGAGGCTGACCGCGATGAACACCGAGAGCAGCAGCAGCGTCAGCAGCTCACTGAGCTTGAGCACCGTCTGCACCAGAAGCCAGGCCAGGATCGCCCCGAGCGCGAGACCGAAGCCGGTCTGGAACCAGGAGGGATGACCTGCGGTCGGCTTCGGGCTGACACGGCGGGCCGCCGCGGAGGGGCGGGGGCGGCGCTCCGCCACAGAAGGGGAGGGCCGATTGGGCACGTCGGAGGTGGCGTCCGAAGCTGAGTATTCGGTGGTGTCCGAGGCTTCGTCGAGGTCGGGGCTCGACGGATCCAAGGGTCCGTCCGCGGCCGGGGACCATTCGCCGGGGGTCACGTCCGCGTGTGGAGCCGGGGCCGGTTCTTCGGTCGGTCCCGGGGCCGGGCTCGCGGGCGGGGGCGGCGGCGCGCCGTCGGATGGCCGTGCGGCGGGCTTAGCCGTCCTCGGCTTCTGGCCGGGCACCGTATGCGGTGTCTTTCGGGCGGTCTGCGGCTGCTCGGGGGGCGGCGAGTCGGACGGTGGCGCCGTGTCGGCCGGGCCGTCGGGCATTGCGTGGTCCTCCTCTCCCCCGGAGTGGTCCTTCGGCTCGGGCCGCGCGGTTGTCGGCGGCCGACGCCTCGATGTGGCTTGCTCCTACCCGCGCATGCTGCGGCGACGCACAGGCGAGTGACCGGACGGTGGGCCCCGTCCCCGGGCGGCGTACGGCCAAGCGCACGGTGCGTTGACGCGTACGCGACCAGTGGCTAACTTCAGAGAGCGCTCTCGTACCTCGCAACACCGTTCAACTCAGGCGCCGACGCGGCGAGTTGGGCGACGGACAACGATGTCAGGCACGTTCGGGGACTACGGAAGGCATGCCCATGCGCCCACGCCGCATCGGAACGCTGCTCTCGCTCCGCAGGAGCCGGGCGCTGGCGCTGAGTTCATGTCTGGCGCTGTTGTCGGTCGCGGCCGTCGACAGCGCGGTGGCGCAGCAGGCCGCGCCGGCGGCGCGGGCCGCGGCGGCGAGTCCCGTCGTCACCGACGGGAACGCGCGGTTCGAGGTGCTGAGCCCGACCCTGGTGCGGCTGGAGTACGCGGGTGACGGCGCCTTCCAGAACGGGACGACCTTCAACGCCGTCAACCGGTCCTTCCCCGTACCGGACTTCACCACGGACGTCAGCGCGGACGGCTACCGCGAGATCACGACGTCCGGGCTCACGTTGCGCTACAAGCAGGGCAGCGGCCCCTTCACGGCGGCCAACCTCACGGTGACGATGGCGGGCACCGGGGTGACCGCCAAACCGGCGTTCCCCTCCTACTGCACCGTCAACTCGGCCTGCGAGGGCGAGAATTCGCTGCTCAGCGGCTACGGCGTCACCGCCTACGACCACACCGGGCACACCGGTTCCGGCTTCGTGGCCGGTTACGAGCACACCGGCAGCGGCCTGACGCAGGACGTCTCGGCGGTGCCGTCGACCGGCGACTACCGGCTGTGGGTACGTTATTCCAACGCGGCGGGCGGCACGGGCACCCTGTCCACGCGGGTCGGTTCGGCCGCGGGCCCGGCGCTCAGCCTGCCCGCCACCTCGTCGTGGAACGCCTGGTCGACCGCGTTCACCACGGTGCATCTGACCGCCGGGACCAACACGCTGAGCATCGTGCAGAATTCCGGTGACACCGGCCGGGTCAACATCGACAGCCTGGCGGTCACACCGGTTGGCACCACGACCTACCCGGCCGCCTCGACGGCGCTGACCACGACCGGCTACGGCGCGGGCCCGACGAACACCCTCGGCGGCTGGTCACGGACGCTGGACAATCCGGCGACCCTGCCGGTGCCCGAGCACCCGGGGATCCTGGACCGCGACGGCTGGTATCTGCTGGACGACACCCGCACGGCCCTGCTGTCGGGTTCGCACACGGTGACCGACCGGCCCTCGCACGGCGCGCAGCCGTACCAGGACGGCTACTTCTTCGGCTACGGCCAGAACTACAAGCAGGGTCTCGCCGACCTCAACTCCCTGACGGGCGGCACCAATCTGCTGCCGGAGTCGGCGTACGGCGTGTGGTACTCGCGCTACTACGGCTACTCGACGGCCGACTACGAGAATTCGCTGCTGCCCACCTTCCGCAGCACGAACACGCCGATCGACTGGCTGGTGGTGGACACCGACTGGAAGTCGCCGACGCAGTGGAACGGCTGGAACTGGAACAGCACCCTCTTCCCCGATCCGCAGGGCTTCCTGAACTGGACCAAGCAGCAGGGCCTTTCGGTGTCGATGAACATCCACCCGACCATCGACAGCAGCGACCCGAAGTTCGCGGCGGCCAACTCCCGTGCGGGCGGCCTGCTTCCGGACGGCGGCAGCACGTACGCCTTCGACTGGTCCAACCCGGCGCACCTGGCGGCCTATCTCGATCTGCACCAGCCCTTCGAGCAGCAGGGCGTCCGGGAGTGGTGGCTGGACTACTGCACCAACTGCGGCGCCTCCACCGCGTCCGACCCGCATGTGGGTCCGGACAATCTGATCAACCAGGCGTATGTGGACGACGCAGAGGCCAAGGGGCTGCGCGGCTTCTCCTTCGCCCGGATCGGCGGCTCGGAGGAGGGCGGCGACGACAGCAGCTACCCGATCGGGCCGTGGTCCGAGCGGCGCAATTCGATGCAGTTCACCGGTGACACGCCCGCGACCTGGGACATGCTGGCCTTCGAGGCGAAGTTCACCGCGGCCGAGGCCGCGGCCGGGATCTCCAATGTCAGCCATGACATCGGCAGCTTCCACGGCGGCCATCTCGCCGACGATCTGTACGCCCGCTGGGTGCAGTTCGGCACCTTCCAGCCGGTGGACCGGCTGCACTCCGACCACGGCGACCGGCTGCCGTGGAACTACACCGGCGCGGCCGCGGCCAGCGCCGAGTCCTTCCTGCGGCTGCGCGAGGCGCTGGTCCCGTACACGTACACGCTCGCCGAGCGGGCGAACGCGACGGGTGTGCCCATCGTCCGGCCGCTGTATCTCGACTACCCGACGCAGGACGCCGCCTACAGCGCGACCGGGGAGTATCTGTACGGCGACGACGTCCTGGTCGCGCCGATCACCTCGCCCAATGACGCGAACGGCAACGGCTCCGCGTCGGTGTGGGTGCCGCCGGGGAGCTGGACGGACTACTTCACCGGCCGCACCTACACCGGGCCCGCCACCGTCACCATCACCGATCCGCTGTCCCAGATGCCGGTGCTGATCAAGGCCGGCGGCATCCTCACCACCCGCACCGACTACGTCGACAACCAGGGGCAGCGGCCGTTGACCCAGGTGACGGTCAATGTCGCCGCGGGCGCCGACGGCTCCTTCTCGCTCTACTCGGACGCCGGCGAGGGCACGGGTTACCGCAGCGGGCAGGCCACCAGGGCGCCGCTGTCGTGGAACGAGGCGGCGCGCACGCTGACGATCGGCGCCCAGACCGGTTCCTTCAGCGGTGCGCCGACCTCCCGGGCGTACACCTTGCGGCTGTCCAACTCGCAGGCGCCGACCGCCGTTTCGGTCGACGGGGTGCAGGTACCGGAGACCGCGTGGTCGTGGAACGTCAACCGCAGGACGGTGACGGTGACGACGGGCGCGCTCCCGCTCGGCTCGGCGCACACCGTGACGCTGTCCGGCAGCGCGTCCGCGAATCCGGCGTCCGGCGAGGTGATCGGCGCCGGCGGGCTCTGCCTCGACGTGCGCGGCGGGGTGGCCGACGACGGTACGGCCGCGCAGCTGTGGGGCTGCAACCACAGTGCGGCGCAGCAGGTCGCGTACCAGGCCGACAGTACGGTGCGGGTCCTCGGCAAGTGCCTGACGGCCACCGGCGGCGGGACCGCGAACCGTACGCCGGTGAGCATCGCGGGCTGCTCGGGGGCCGCTTCGCAGACCTGGACGCACCGCACCGACGGCAGCCTGCTCAATCCGGCCTCGGGCCGCTGCCTCGACGTGCCGGACGGCACCACCACGCCCGGCGCCGTACAGCTCCAGCTCTACGACTGCGCCGGGGTGACCGCGCAGCTGTGGAAGCTGCCGCCCGGTGCGGTCTCGGGACCCGGCGCCCTGTGCGTGGACGTGGCCAACGCCGATCCGGCGTCCACCACGCCCGTGCAGTTGTCCGGCTGCAACGGCACCGACGCGCAGCGCTGGTCGGCGCCCGGCGACCGTACGCTGCGGACCTTCGGCAAGTGCCTGGACGCGGTGGGCGGCAACACCGGCAACGGCACGCGGACCCAGCTGTGGGACTGCAACGGTACGGGCGCCCAGGTGTGGGAGAGCCGGGCCGACGGGACCTTGTTCAACCCGCAGTCGGGCCGCTGCCTCGACGACAAGGACAACGGTCAGAAGGCCGGGGATCCGCTGCAACTGTGGGACTGCAACGGGACGGCGGCGCAGCGCTTCCGGCTCGGCTGACGGGCGCCGCCGGGGGCGGGGCACGTCTTGTGGCGGGCGCGGCCGGGCGCGCCCGCCCCGTTCACGGCCTCGGGTGCGTCCGCGCCCCCGCTTCCGGGTCGGCCTGCCGGGTGAGGACGGTCAGCTCGCGCAGGACGTCGTCGGCGATGTCAGCCAGCGTGCGCCGCTCGTCCTCCTTGATCCACCGGGAGAACGCGACGCCGAACAGGGACGCGCCGGTCTGCGCCGCGACGGTCGCCGCGAGGTCGTCCACTCCCCTGGCCCGCAGGGCCGCGGCGACGGTCACGGCGAGCCGGGACAGCTTGTGCAGCTCCCGCTCCTGGAGCGCCGGATTGGCGTCGATGACGGACTGCCGGATGCGGGAGTAGGGCCGCCGCTCCTCGGGGAAGAAGGATGCCGCCGAGCGCAGGGAGCGGGCGACGGCGTCCATCGCGGGCGCGTCCGGCGGCGCCGCCTCCACCCCGTCGACGAATGCCTGCTCGAAGCTCTGCTGCCCGTGGAAGAGCACTTCGCGTTTGTCGCTGAAGTGCCGGAAGAAGGTGCGCTCGGTCACGCCCACCGACTGCGCGATCTCCAGCGTGGTCGTCTGCTCGAATCCCTGGGCGGCGAACAGTTCGAGCGCGGCCTTCTGCAGCCGTTCCGGTGTTCCCGGTTCCCATCGAGCCATGCCCCGAGTCTACCGATGACAGTCACTGACTTCACGGTGGTACGGTGGAGGCGTGCGTTGATGTCAGTGACAGACATCAACGTCTCGGAACCACTGGCTCTCGCCCGGACACCGGGCGGTGAAGGAGATCGGGTCATGAACGTATTCGTCACCGGCGCCTCCGGCTGGATCGGCTCGGCCGTGGTGGACGAGCTGATCGCCCGCGGCCACGAGGTCGTCGGCCTCGCGCGGTCCGACGCCTCGGCCGCCGCCCTGGCGGCCAAGGGCGCGCGGGTCCTGCGCGGCGACCTCGACGATCTGGACAGCATCGGATCGGGCGCGAAGAGCGCGGAGGCGGTCATCCACCTCGCCAACAAGCACGACTGGTCCGACCCCGCCGCGTCCAACGCGGCCGAGCGGGCCGCAGTCCAGACCATCGGCGACGCCCTCGCCGGAACCGGCCGCCCGTTCCTGCTCGCCTCGGGCGTGGCCGGACTCGCCGAGGGGCGGCCGGCCACCGAGGCCGATCCGTCGCCCTTCCACGGCCCCGACTCGCCGCGCGGCGGCAGCGAGAATCTGGCCCTCGAATTCGCCGACCGCGGGGTGCACAGCGTCAGCCTGCGCTTCGCGCCGACCGTGCACGGCATGGGTGACCACGGCTTCATCGCCGCCATCGCGGCGGTCGCCCGCGACAAGGGCATCTCCGGCTATCCCGGCGACGGCGGCAACCGGTGGGCCGCGGTCCACCGCACCGACGCGGCCAGGCTCGTCGGTCTGGCGCTGCCGAAGGCGCCAGCGGGCGCCAGGCTGCACGCGGTCGCCGAGGAGGGCGTCTCCACGCGGGAGATCGCGACGGCGATCGGCCGCGCGTACGACCTGCCGGTCGCGTCCGTCGCCCCCGACGACGTGATGGACCACTTCGGGTGGATCGGCATGTTCTTCGGCCGAGACCTGTCGGCGACCAGCGACCTCACCCGCGAGAGCCTGGACTGGACGCCCACCGGCCCCACGCTGCTCGCCGACCTCGACGCCGGGGCGTACGGCCCGCGCTGACGGCCGCCGCCGCGGAGCCCGGGGAGCACGCGGCGCACCCGGATGCCGTACGGACCCGGGCCCGGCGCGGTCAGTGGCCCGGGGTGCCGCGGTCGCGCCCCGCGGACCGGGCCGGGTCCGCCCGGGCGCCGTCGTCGGGCCGGCTCTCCGCGGCCGGGGCCGGGTCGGCGGCGCCGTCCGGATCGGCGGTGAAGTGCTCCAGGGTGCCGGTGAGCGCCAGGAGCCGGTCCAGGTCGTCCGTACGGTCGTCCAGATGAAGGCGTACGCCCGCCTCCGTGGTCCGGCGGTGAATCATCAGCAGCACCGACAGTCCCATGGAGTCCACGAGGCCGAGGCCGCCGAAGTGCAGATGCAGATCGTCCAGCTGCGGATGCGCGGCGAGTTCCGCGGTGACCGCGGTCATCAGGTCGTCGGCGCTGTCGTAGTCGAGGTCGCCCGAGACCTCTATCCGGACCGTGCCGTCGGCGTCGACTCTGGTCAGGCGCAAGCCTGTGAAGGGCGTCGGGGTCATGCGTTCTTCCCTGCGGTGGTGCGGTGAAAGGAGGAGACCGCGTCGGTGCCCCGGGCGAGGAAGTCCACGGCGCGGGGAAAGTCCTTGAGCTCGTCCGACAGGATGCCCAGGGCCGGCGAAAGGCTGCGCGCGGGCACTCCGCGGGCCGCGAGGATCCCGGCGGTCCAGCCGATGAAGCCGACGAACAGCTCCCCGTCCCCCAGGTAGAGGGCGGTGGCCAGGAAATCCACGATGTGCGCCAGGTCCTCCGCCGTGTGCTCGCGCTGCAGGTCGCTGTAGCCGCGCATCTCGGGGACCGCCTCTTCGAGCCCCGCGAGGACCGTACGGACCAAGGCCGAGCGGCTCCTGGCGACGATCGTGTACTCCTGGTCGGCCAAGTGCGGCAGGTCGTCGATCGCCTGGTGGTCGGGGCGCGGTCGCGGCAGCGGGCCCGCGGCGAGACGGTCGGCGGCGGCGCGGGCGTCCGGTGCCCACGCGTTGGCGCCGAGCAGACGTGCGTACCGTCCGTCGGCGCCGAAGGCCGCGCCGCCCGCCAGGACCGGCACGCCGACCGCCTGGCAGGCCGTGATGGCGGCGTGCGCGGTCGGCAGCCGGGTGGCGATCGAACCGGAGAGCGCGACAGCGTCGGCATCGGACCTGTGCAGATGCGTGATGAGGTGCGGAGTGGGGACCTGGGCGCCCAGATAGTCGACCTTCCAGCCGCGCAGCTTGAGCACTTCCGCCAGCAGACGCGCGGGCAGGGCGTGCCATTCACCGTCGGCGCAGGCCACGGTGAGCCGGCCGCGCGTCACCTCGGTGCGGGCCGCGTCGTGCAACGACAGCGCGGTCACCGCGCGTTCGTTGATGGCGGTCGCCGCGTGCTCCTGGGCGACGCTGAGGCGGTTGGCGGCCCATTCCTCGCCCACCCTGCCCTGGACCGCCGCGATGACGTCGAGCAGCACGGACTCGGCGGGCGCGCCGCCGTCCAGGGCGCCGAGGACGAGTTCGGTGGCCGCGTACTCGTCGGCCCGGACGACGGCGTCCCACAGCTTGTCGGTGAGGAGCCGCGTCTCGGGGTCCGCGGACGGACCGTGCGGAGAACTGGACTTCATGCGGTGAATCTGCCCCGGGTGTGCCCGTCCACCGCACTCAAATGGTGGGTGCGCGGCGCCGAGATCACGACGACGGCCATGTCGTCGTGGGATCCCTGGCCGACCCACTGGTCCGCGAGCATCTGAATGCGTTCCACGATGCCTTCCGACGGCATGCCCGCGCACTCGGCCAACGCGCGGCGCAGCCGTGCCTCGCCGAACCGCGCGTCGCCCAGCGGGCCGCCCTTGCCCTCGGTGATTCCGTCGGTGTAGAGCACGCACGACTCCCCCGGCGCCAGGACCACGTCCGTGGAGCGCGCCGGAGCCTTGGGCAGCACTCCGACCACGGTGCCGCTGGTGTCGGCGCTCTCCACCGTCCCGCCGGTCCTGATGATCAGGGGGCTGGGATGTCCCGCGCTGGTCAGCCGGAGCTTGACGTCGCTGCCCCGGCGCAGGACGGAGGCCAGGACGAGGGTCGCGTACCGGGTGTGGTGGGAGTTGAGCATCGCGGTGTTCAGCAGGCTGATCACGCGCTGGTGGTCGTCGGCCATCGGCAGCAGGGCGTGGAGCGTATTGCGGATCTTGCCGGTCAGTACCGCGGCTTCGAGGCCCTTGCCGCAGACGTCCCCGAGCGCGACCAGCGACGCCTCGTCGTCCGAGAGCGCGGGATGCACGTCGTAGAAGTCGCCGCCGATCCGCTCGTGGTCCTGCGAGGGCTGGTAACCGCCGGCGAAATCCACTCCCCTGGTCTGCTGGAGCGTCGGGGGCAGCAGTTCGCGCATGAGGATCTCGGTGATGGAGGACTGCTCGGCGTAGAGCCGCGCGGCCGACATCGCGGCGCCGGCGCGGGCGGCGAACAACCGGGCGAAGACCTCCTCGCCCTCGGTGAACGCGGTGCTCTCCGAGCGCCGCAGCAGGATCAGCGCCCCGGCCGGTACACCGTGGCCCGGAAGCGGTGTGATCACTATCGAACCGACCGGCCCGAACCCGTCGGGCACCATCCATTCCGGGGCGGAAGCGGGGTCGATCCAGCGCGAGGGCACCGGCGGGAATCCGCGCAGCGCCTCGCCGAGACCGGGTACACCGTCCGGATCCACCTGCTGTTCGAACTGAACGGGGCTCTGGCCGCGCAGGCAGCTCACCACCGGAAGGCGCCGCCTGCGGGCCGGCGCGATGACCAGTGCCGCGTCGGCGAGCTGTTCCGCCGCCATCTGGGCGGTCACGTCCATACAGCGCCCCAGGTTGAGGGAGGACAGCAGGGAGTTGGACGCCTGGGTCAGGAACGCGGTCCGCTCGCGCTCCTTCGTCAGGGCGCTCCTGACGACGCGGTGGTCGGTGTCGTCGACCAGCCACCACACGATCGAACCGTCGTCGCGCGGGCTCGGGTGCGCCTCGAAACTGCGCTCGCCGACCTCACCGAAGGCGGGCGTCGCGGGGGCGTCCGCTGTCCTGGGGCCGGGAAGCCGTACGGCGGTGCGGGCGGCGGTGTGGGCCGCGGACAGCCATACGGGGGCGGCGTCAGTCAGCCGCGTCCCCGGATCGGCCGCGGGCAGCAGTCGCGCCGCGGCATCGTTGCGGAGCACGATCGTGTCCTGGCCGTCGACGACGAGGACGGGGTACGGAACGTGGCCCCATAGGAGACCACTGTCGGAAGTGGTGCCGGACGATTCTTGAGTGGAGACCACATGCTGAGGACCCGCTGTGCGAATCCCTCACCTCATCCGATCGGAAATGTTGCCTTCCGGCAACCATCCCGCACCTGGCGCACGTCTGGCAAGTGAGCGCCGGACGGTGCGGCGACCGGGTGAAGCGGTGAACGGTCAGTTTTCACGATCACCGCTGGGTAGGAGAGGCTGTGCCCGGTCCGGCGATGGTCCGGGCGCCGGGGCGAACGAAGGGTTGGTGCGGTGCTGGAGGCAGACGCTGATGGCGAGCAGGTCCGGCTGGAGCCGCAGTCGGACTCACGTGCGGTCGTGGTCCTCGCCTCCGGCGACCTTGACTACGAGACGGCATCCGTACTGGACGCCGCCCTGGCGCGTGCCGCCGAAGTGGCCGACGCCGTCGTCGTCGACCTGTCGGCCGTCGACTTCGCGGATTCCACCATCCTGCACATCCTGACGCGCGCCAGGACACGGGCCGAGACCGGGAGCCGCGCGCTGTTCCTGGCGGGTCCGCTCAATGACACCCTGGAGCGGCTGTTCGAGGTGACCGGCCTCGGGGACGCCTTCCGGTTCTCACCGGACCGCGAGTCGGCGCTCGCGGCGGTGCCGAGAAAATGGCAGTAGCGGAATCGGCGGAGCGGGGCTTGACGTGACGAACAGGGAGCTTCGACGACAGCCGTCGACCGACGGCCGCGCTCCGGTGCCCACCGGTCCCGCGACGGCACGCGGCCGCGTACGCGAGGTGCTGCTGGCCGCGGGGTTGACCCCTGAGACGATCCGCATGGCGTGGGCCGACGCGATGCTGGTGACATCGGAGCTGACGACCAATGCGGTCCGGCACGGCGGGGGGCTGACCGGCTTCTCCGCGCGCGTCGAGGCGGGATCGCTGGAACTGCGGATCAGCGATGCGAGCGACGAACTTCCCACGACCCGCGATCCGGGCAACAGCTTCCTGCCGGGCGGCTTCGGCATGCCTCTGGTGAAGCGCCTGTGCCGCTCGCTGGACGTGAGACCCGAACCCGGCGGAGGGAAGACCGTCGTCGTCGTGCTGCCCCTGCTCCCGGCTTCCGGCTGACGGACACGCGGCGTTCCGTACGCCCGCGCGCCGGCGCAGCGCCGCGGCCGTGTCAGGTTTCCCACGCATCAGTCATCACAGACCTCGGATCTATTGATCCGAGGTCTGTGTCATGCCGTGACTCTTGTCTTCATTATTAATGAGTTCTATGGTGCTGGCGTCCCCAGGACGCGGCACGCCACCACTGCCGCATCCTCCTCTGCCCGCGCTCGAATTTCAGCGGTCGGGCAGGCAAAACTTCATCGATCCCTGGGAGTGACGCGCCATGACCTCGGACCACCGCCCCGGATTCTTCCCGCACAGTCGTCGGACCTTTCTCGCGGCAAGTGCCGGAACACTCGGTACGCTCGGCACCCTCGGTGGTCTGCCGGCCTTCACGGCGTCGGCCGCGGAACCCGCCCGCCCGGACGGTCCTGTCACAGTGCCGGCCGACGACGGCCTGCGGCTGCGGTACGGCGCGCCCGCGGCCGCCGACAACGTTATCCAGGAGGCGTTGCCGGTCGGCAACGGACGGCTGGGTGCCATGATCGGCGGCGACCCGGCAGCCGAGACACTGCACGTGACCGACAGCACCCTGTGGACCGGCGGGATCAACGACGTCCTGGACGGCGACGGCCAGTTCCCTTACGAGCGGGTGGAGTTCGGCTCGCTCACCCAACTCGCCCTGCTCACCGTCGAGATCGACGGTCACGCGCTCGACGAGGTGTCCTCCTACGGCCGCTGGCTCGACCTCGGCTCCGCGGTGGCGGGGGCGTCGTACCGCAAGGGGGCGGCGACCTTCCGGCGGGAGGTGTGGGCCAGCCACCCCGACGATGTGGTGGTGCTGCACTTCTCGCAGCAGGGCGGCGGCAGGTACACCGGCCGGGTCACGCTGGCCGGGCTGCACGGCGAGACGCCGTCCGCCGCGACGGCGCGGGGCGGACAAGCGACCGTGTCCTTCGCGGCGGCCCTCGGCAACGGCCTGCGCTACGCCGCCGCCGTCACCGCGACCAGCGGCAGCGGGCGGGTCACCGCCGACGGCACCGGCCTGGTCTTCACCGACTGCGCGGACCTGACCGTCGTCCTCGGCGGCGGCACCGACTACGCCCCGGACGCCGCGCACGGCTACCGGAATCCGAAGCTCGTGCCCGAGCAGCTCGCGCGGCACAAGACACAGACGGCCGCGCGCCATCCCGCCTCGGTGCTGCGCGACACCCATGTGGCGGACTACCGGCGGCTGTTCGGCACGATGGAGCTGTCCCTCGGCGCCTCCAGCGAACAGCAGCGCGCGCTGGACACCTGGGAGCGGCTCCAGGCACGGGCCGCCGCAGGATCGGCCCCCGACCCCGAACTGGAGGCCGCCTACCTCCAGTTCGGCCGCTATCTGATGATCAGCGGTTCCCGGGACAGCCTCCCGATGGGCTTGCAGGGTCCGTGGCTGGACGGCAACGACCCGGACTGGATGGGCGATTACCACACCGACATCAATGTGCAGATGAACTACTGGATGCCGGACCGTACGGGGCTGTCCTCGTCCTTCGACGCCTTCACCGACTACTGCCTGGCGCAACTGCCGTCCTGGTCCGACACGACCAGGCGGCTGTTCAACGACCCGCGCAACCGCTTCCGCAACTCCTCGGGCAAGGTGGCCGGCTGGGCGGTCGCCTTCTCCACCAACATCCACGGCGGATCGGGGTGGTGGTGGCATCCGGCGGCCAACGCGTGGCTGGCCAACACCCTTTTCGCGCACTGGGAGTTCACCCAGGACAGGCGGACGCTCGCGCGGATCTATCCGCTGCTCAAGGGTGCCTGCGAGTTCTGGGAGGCGCGGCTGGTCTCGATGTCGGTCACCGACCCGGACGGCGGGGCGGCCCGTGAGGTGCTGGTGGACGACAAGGACTGGTCGCCCGAACACGGGCCGCAGGACGGAATCGGCAACACCTACTCGCAGGAGCTGGTGTGGGCGTTGTTCGGCAACTATCTGGCCGCCGCGGCGGAGCTGGGCGAGGACCGGGCGTATCGGGGCACGATCGCGGGGCTGCGCGAGCGGCTGTACCTGCCGCGGGTCAGTCCCACCTCGGGCCGCCTCGAGGAGTGGATGTCGCCGGACGATCTCGGGGAGGTCGAGCACCGGCATCTGTCGCCGCTGATCGGGCTCTTCCCCGGCGACCGGATCGAACCGGCCTCCTCCCCCGCCGAACTCGTCCAGGGCGCCACCGAATTGCTGATCTCGCGCGGCATGGCCAGTTACGGCTGGGCCAACGCCTGGCGGGCCGCCTGCTGGGCGCGGCTCGGCGACGCCGAACGCGCGTATCAGCTCATCACCACCAACCTCCAGCCGTCGGTGGGCAACAGCAACGGCACCGCGCCCAATCTCTTCGACATCTACCAGGTCGACCAGAGCCGCGGCATCTTCCAGATCGACGCCAACTTCGGGACCCCCACCGCCATCGTCGAGATGCTCGTCCACTCCCGGCCCGGCGCGGTCGATCTGCTGCCCGCGCTCCCCGCCGCGTGGGCCCACTCCGGGCACATCACCGGTGTGGGCGTGCGCGGCGGCTTCCGGGTCGACCTGGTGTGGCGCGACGGCGCCGTCGCCCGCGTCACCGTCCACAGCGTGGGCGGCAGGACCGTCACGGTCACCGCGGGCCGCCGCAGCCGGACGGTGCGCCTGCGGCCCGGCGCCTCGGTCACCCTGACCGGCCTGTAGATCCGTCGTCGCCCCTCGCTCCGGGAGTCCCCTGTGTCCACCACAAACCCCACGAATGCCACGAACGAGCCCGGACGGCCGCTGACCCGACGGGTCTTCCTGGCCGGTTCCGGCGCCGCCGCGCTCGGCGCCGCGGGCGCCGTCCCCGCGCACCCGTCCGGTGCCGCCGGCCCGGCGGGCGGGCCGCGCCGAAGGGGCGGGCCGGGGGTGAACGTGTACGGGCCACCGGTCCGGGAACCGCGCGGGCCCGGCGCATGTCCTTCCCTTCGTCCGGCCAGGCCGGACGGAACCGGTCGAGGTGAGGGAAGACAATGAGCAAGAAGCGTCGTGCGACGAAGTATCTGATCGCGGTGGCATCGGTCGCCATCGCGGTGTCGGCTCTGTCGGGGTGTTCGAGCGACAAGCGCGGCAAGGGCGACGCGCCGGTCGCCAATCACCGGGGCGACGACAGTCCCGCCAATGTCACCAACTTCCCGGACGGCTTCGCGAACATCGCCACCAAGTGCGTCGCCGACGCGCCCGGCTTCCGCGCGTTCGTCACCACGCGGGACGCGGCGCCCGTCATCATCGCCGACCCCGCCTGCAAGGGCTGACGCCGCCTGCCGGCCCCGGCCCGCGGATGCGGGCCGGGGCCGTTCCACTGCCTACGATGTGCGCATGGTCTACGCCCCGGCGCTGTTGTGCTTCTTCCTTTTCTGTGTCGGTGTGCTGCGCGACCGCCGCCGTTTCGGCAATGCCGTACTGCTCGGGCTGACGGGCCTGTTCGCCTTCGGTGCCTGGATCTTCGAACTCCGCGACCGGCACCCGGTCCTGGCCAGGGACCTCGGTGTCGCGCTGGTGGTGCTGGTGGCGCTCGGCATCGTGACCCTGGCGTGGTTCCTGATCTCCAACGGCCTGGTCATGGTGCGCAAGGAAGGCAGGAGTCCGGCCAATCTCCTGTCCCTGCTGGCGGGGCTGGCGCTGGTGGCGCTGCTGGGACTGCTGATCGCCACGGTCGTGCTGCAGAGCCGCGTGCTGGTGGCGGTGACCGCGACGGCCCTCGCGCTGGCCGGCTACGTGGGCTTCCTCTTCCTCTGCTTCGTGGTCTACGCCTTCCTGTACGGGCGGCTGGCCCTGCGGCGCAGGGCGGACTTCGTGGTGGTCCTCGGCTCCGGCCTGATCGGCGGGTCGAAGGTGCCGCCGCTGCTGGCGAGCCGGCTGGACCGGGCCCACGCCGTCCACGGCAGGCTGTCGCGGCGCGGCAGACGGCCGGTGCTCATCACCTCCGGCGGCCAGGGGCCGGACGAGGACCTGCCCGAGTCCCACGCGATGGCCGACTATCTGATCGGGCGCGGTTTCCCCGCGGACCTGATTGAGCGGGAAGACCGGTCGAGGGCGACCGAGGAGAACATCGAATTCAGCAGGACGATCATGGTGAAGGCCAAACCGGACTACCGGTGCGTGATCGTGACGAACAATTACCACGCCTTCCGCGCCGCGGTGACCGCCCGCAGGGCCGGTGTGCGCGGCCATGTGGTGGGGTCGCCGACCGCCGCGTACTTCCTGCCGAGCGCGGTGATCCGCGAATTCGTCGCGCTCTTCGCGACCTACCGGCGCACCAATCTCGGGATCTGCCTGCTGGTCTTCGTCGGCGGCGGCTTCATCTGGCTGCTGGGCTGAGCGGTCGGCGGCGGCGAAGTGGCCGCCGCCGGCCGGTTCCAGGAACTCCTCGCGGACGCGCGGGTCGGGCGGACCGTATGGGGTCCGCCCGACCGGTGTGCGGGGAAGTGGTGCGGGGTCAGACGACCGCTCGGCCGTTGCTGTAGGACTTCATGAAGTACGTGCCGAAGCCGTTCTGCACGGGGTCGCCCGCGTTGTTGATGGCGTGCAGGATGCCGCCGCCGCCCGCGCCGTTGAGGCAGACGGTCATCAGGTCGGTGAAGACGACACCGGGCCGGTCGGGGACCTCGTAGGCGCGGTCGGTGTAGATGTCGGCCTCGAGGTTGAAGAAGCAGTAGCTGCCCAGGCCCCAGGCATGGTGCTCGCGGACGGAGTCGGCGACCTTGTAGGCGGCGTAACCCTTGGTGGCACCGTGCACCCAGGCGGTCTGCGTGGGCACGTCGTACGGGTGCTCGTTCTGGAAGAAGTAGGTGCTGCCGTGGTCGCCATTCCACAGCACTTCGTACTTCTGGTAGTGCTCGACGAACAGGCCGTAGGTGGTGACGTGGTCGCCGTTGACGAGGATGCCGGTGTCGGCGGGGTTGACCGCCCAGCCGACGGTGTTGTCCAGGCCGTGGTCGGCGCGCCACAGCCACAGGTGGTCGCAGATGACGTCATTGCTGTCGATCCGCAGGCTGACGCCCGCGCCGCCCGCGATGGCGCCGCCGATCCGGGCGAAGACGTCGAAGAGCACGGTCGGGTCGGAGGCGTGGCGGCGCCTGCCGCAGCCGTCGCCGATCTGGACCAGCACCGGGGTGTGCTTGGACGCGGCCTCGACGAGCACGCCCGCGACGGTGACACCGTCGACGTCGGCCACGTCGATCAGGGTGTTGCCGTGCGTGGAGCGCAGCGTGGTGTAGCCCAGGCCGAGCACCACGGTGCCGGGGCGGGTGACCCGGATGGTCGAGGACAGGTTGTAGATGCCGGGCGTAAACAGCAGGTGCTGTCCGCGGCTCAGCGCGCGGTTGATCTCGGTGGCGGAGTCGCCGGGGCGGGCCACGAAGCACTTCGACAGCGCGATGCTGTGGCCTGCGGCGCGGCCGTGCGCCCAGGTGGTGCCGGTGGAGTTGCGGCGCAGGGCGGGCACGAAGACCTGGTAGTCGCCGTGCCGGTCGACGGTCAGGAACGGCTTCTCGCGGACCACGGGGGTGCGGTCGACGGTGGTGAAGGGCGGGGTCGGGAAGGTCTGGGCGGGCGCGCCCTGGACGCCGACGAACACCATGTTCCAGTTGGAGCCGTTCCAGCTGCCCATGGTGGAGTTGCGGGTCAGCCACTGCTGCTGCGAGCCGGACTCGACGTAGCCGTCGACGAGGCTGTCGGCCAGGAAGCCGCCGCTGGACCACTGGTTGCCGGGCGGGCTGGGCCACAGGGTGATGTTGCCCTTGATGTGGACCCGGCGCATCGGGCCGGCCTGGGCGACGGCCCAGCGGTTGAGGCCGTCCGGCGGGGCGATCGTCAGGTTCTCGGCGGCGCGCCAGAAGTCCTGGGTGCCGTTGCCGTCGAACCACTGCGCGTCGACGGTGACATGTCCGTTGATCACGACGTCGTCCGGGCTCTCGCCGAGGCCGAGCACATGCGTGTAGAAGCCGACGTTGATGTCGACGTTGTACGTGCCGGGCCGGAAGGCGAGAGCGTAGCGCTCGTCGCCGAACTGGTTGGACTCCTGGGTGGCGAACACCGCGTCGACCGCGGCCTGGATCGCGGCGTCGCCCATGGAGGGGTCGAAGACCAGGACGTTGGCGCCGAGGTCGGCGCCGCCATGGCCGTGACCGTGGCCGTAATCGTTTCCGTGGCCGTGGGACGCGGAGGCGGGCGACGACGCGAACGCCGTTCCTGCGGTGATGCCGCCGACCAGCGGGACCGCGGCGGCGACAGCGGCGCCGCCGCGGAGCATGGTACGGCGAGTGGGGTTGACGGACACAGCTCTCCCTGGACGAGATGGACGGGGCGGGCCGCGGCTGGATCTCAGCCACTAGAGAGCGCTCTCAGGGACGCAGTGAATCATCGTGGGTACCCACCGTCAATAAGCGTGCAGCGACCGGAGATTGCGGGCTCGCGCGAACGCGGCCCGCTTCCTGCGGCGTCCGGACATCGGCGCTGGTCGGGCCGGTCCGGAGTCGAACCCCGGACCGGCCCGTCGGGTCATCCGACGTGTGCGCGCAGTGCCCGCGCCCCGGTCGGTGGCGATCAGCGGCGGCCCCAGGTGTAGGTGGCGGTCGCGCCGGGGGCGACGGTGGTGGTCAGCCGGACGCCGGGGGCGGCGATGGTCGTGGTGTGGGCCGCCGTGCCGCTCGGGTTGTACACGACGAGCGCGGTGCCGCCGTCGGGATTGCGGAAGGCCGTGGCCTGGAGCGGGGCCGGGTCGCCCTCGGTGGCGGCGACGCTCGCCGCGATCCGGGTGGCGCCGGGCCGGACGAAGCGGGAGAAGTGCGCGAGCGTGTAGTAGTTGGCGGTGTACGTGACGGCGCCGGTGGTGGAGTCGATGTTCACGGTGCCGTCGCAGCCGGTGCAGCCGCCGGTGTGCGGGCCGTGGTTCTCGTCCAGCGCGAGATTCCAGAAGATCATGCTGCGGGCCCAGTTGTTCATCGCGCCGATGGTGCGGGTGACGCCTCCGCCGCTGCACTCGGTCTCGAAGATGTCCTTGCCGGGGAAGGACGCCTTGAGCGAGGTCTGGGCGCTCGGGTCGCCGTAGTAGCAGTGGTAGGCGGTGCCGGAGATCCACTTGGCGGCGGGCGAGTTCAACAGGTCGAAGGGGTAGTCGAGTTCCGGGTCCTCGCCGGCGTCGACGTGCGACTGGACGTCGAAGGGGTGCTCGGCCCAGTTGTGGTCGAAGCCGAGGATCTTGGTGCGCAGGCCCGCGGCCTTCAGCGCCGGGCCGAGCCGCTCGATGACCTTGGCCTCCTGGGCGACGGGGAGGTCGGTGCCCGGGTAGTCGGTGCGCAGCAGTGCCTGCGGTTCGTTCTGGACGGTGAGGTAGTCGACCGGGACACCGGCCGCCGCGTACGCCTGGACGAATTTCACCAGGTAGCGGGCGTAGGCGTCGTAGACGCGCGGGTCGTCGATGAGTTTGCCGTCGATCATCGAGCCGCCGGTCTTCATCCAGGCGGGCGGGCTCCATGGGCTCGCGACGATCCGCAGCCGCGGGTTGAGGGCCTTCGCCTGCCGCAGCAGTGGCAGGATCTGCGGCTTGTCGTGAGCGATCGAGAAGTGCTTGAGGGCGTAGTCGGTCGTGCCCGCGGGGATGTCGTCGAAGCTGTAGTCGGAGGTCGCGAAGTCCGAGGCGCCGATGGGCTGGCGGAGCATCCCGAAGCCGTTGCCGCTGTGCGGGTCGAACAGGTCGCGCATCAGGGCGTCGCGGTACTTCTTGTCGAGGCGGTAAAGCACGGCCGCCGAGGAGTCGGTGATGGAGGCGCCGTATCCGGTGATCTTCTGGAAGCCGAGGGCGGGATCGACGTGCACGGTGGTGTCGGCGGCGGCCGTGGTGGTGGTGACGGCGCCCGGGGCGGCCAGTTGGGCGCCGGTGGTGTGCGCGTCGGTCACCCACTGGCGTACGTCCGCGGGGGCGGCGGCGGACGCGGGCGAGGCGCCGAGCTGCGTGGTGACCAGTGCGGTGAGCAGGGCGCAGCCGGCGGCGAGCGCTGCCGTACGGCGGCGCAGGGCGGTACGGGTGGGATGCCTCATGTCGCTCCTGGGATCGAGGGGGCGTGACGGTGCGTCGCGCATGTGACGGGGCCGTCCGTGGGTGGCGGTCGGACGGCCCCGAGGGATGTGCGATCAGGTGCTGCGATGACGGGATATGACGCCCTGTCAGGTGGGGAGGTGCCAGGTCTGCCAGGCGTTGGTGTTGCGGTCCCAGATCTGCAACCGGGTGCCGTTGGCGGTGTTGCCACCGGGGACATCGAGATAGCGGCCGGACTGCGGGTTCTTCAGATGCCCGTCCGATTCGGCCACCCACTGCTGGGCCCCGGAACCGTTGCAGTCCCACAGCTGGAGCTTCGTACCGTTCGCTGTGCCCTGACCGGTCACGTCCAGGCACTTGCCGAGCGCCTTGACCGTGCCGTCACTGCCCACCGTCCAGGACTGGGCGTTGGTGCCGTTGCAGTCGTAGAGCTGCACGGCCGTACCGTTCGCCGTCGCCGACCCCGCCACATCCACACACTTGCCGCCCACACCCGTGATCGGACCGGTGCCGGTACCACCACCGGGCGGCGGTGAGGTGGGCGGGTTGCCGGTCGGGATGTGCACCTCACCGCGGTTGAGCGTGCGGGAGTCGTAGTAGCCGTTCTTGACCTGGTCGTTGGTGTTGTACGAGGGGTTGGTCAGGTAGTCCAGCCAGACGTTCCAGTAGACCCACTTGGGCTGCTGCGCGAGCTGGGAGGGCTGCGGGACGCTGCCGACCTCCGCCAGGGCCATCGGCTTCTTGCTGCCGGCGATGTTCGACAGCGCGTTGTACCAGTCGGTGGCGGGGAATTTCTGCCACCACACGTCCAGGCCGACGACGTCCACGTAGGCGTCGCCCGGGTAGTAGCTGCTCGCCTGCGAGGCGGCGCCTTGCTGGTCCTTGAGCGCCCAGACCCAGATGATGTTGTCCAGGCCCTTGGACTCCAGGTAGTCGTGGGTGATCTGGAACAGCCGCGCGCTGCCGTTCGGCCCGGAACGGCCGCCCCACCAGGCCCAGCCGTCGTTCATCTCGTGCAGCGGCCGGAACAGCACCGGGATGCCCGCGCTCTTCAACTGCTGGAAATACGGTACGAATTGGTCGAGCTTGCGCTTGTAGTCGGTGTTGAGCGTGGTGCCGTCGGTGATGACCTGCTGCCATTCGCTGTCCGACATCTTGCTGCCGTTGACGGGGTTCGAGCCGCCCTGGAAGTCGCAGGTCGCCACATCGGGGCGGCACGCGTGCATCATCAGGCCGGGTATCGCGCCGTTGGCCCACTCGCTCTTGGCTTCGTTGATGACGGTCTGGCGGTTGTCGATGTCGTTCTGGCTGAAGCCGAAGTCACCGTTCCACAGGGCGGGGTACTCCCCCGTGATGTCGTGGACCTTGTTGATCCATTGCGCCGGATTGCTGTTGGCGCCGCCCTGCTGGCCGGAGAGCACGTGATTGCCGGTCAGGCTCTTGAGGTACGCGATCTCGTCGGCCTTGGTGACGCCGGAGGCCGCGGGAGGCGCCGCTGAGGCGGTGCCTCCGCCGGTGAGGGTGAGCGCGACGCCCGCGACGGCGGCGGCCGACGCGCCGGCGACGATCGCCCGCGTTCTGGTGCGTACGGACATGGGGGTGCCCTTTCGTGAGGGGATGACGTCTGCGTGCGGCGGCCGGATGTGAGGCCGCGTCAGGTGGGGAGGTGCCAGGTCTGCCAGGCGTTGGTGTTGCGGTCCCAGATCTGCAACCGGGTGCCGTTGGCGGTGTTGCCACCGGGCACGTCCAGGTAGCGGCCGGACTGCGGGTTCTTCAGATGCCCGTCCGATTCGGCCACCCACTGCTGGGCCCCGGAACCGTTGCAGTCCCACAACTGGAGCTTCGTACCGTTCGCCGTCCCCTGACCGGTCACGTCCAGACACTTGCCCAGCGCCTTGACCGTGCCGTCACTGCCCACCGTCCACGACTGCGCGCCGGTGCCGTTGCAGTCGTAGAGCTGAACCGCCGTACCGTTCGCCGTCGCCGACCCCGCCACATCCACACACTTGCCACCCACACCCGTGATCGGACCGGTGCCGGTACCACCACCGGGCGGCGGTGTGGTGGTGCCTCCGCCGGGGAGGGTGATCTGGCCCTGGTTGAGCACCCGGGAGGAGTTGAAGGTGGCCTGGAGGCCGGAGGTGGAGTTGGCCGAGGTCAGGTAGTCCGACCAGATCATGAACCAGGCCCACTGCGGCTGGGCGGCGAGCTGCGACGGCGTCGGCACCGTACCGACCTCGGCGAGCGAAACGGGCTTGCCGTGCGCGGTGTTGAGGAGCGCCTGGTACCAGTCCGTCGAGGGGAAGCCCTTCACCCAGGGGTCGAGGCTGGCGACGTCCACGTAGTTGTCGCCGGGGTAGAAGCTCGACACACCGGACGAACCGCCGTTCTGGTCGGTGTCCTTGACGTTCCACACCCAGATGATGTTGGTCAGGCCCTTGGAGACCAGGTAGTCGTGGGTGATCTGGAACAGCTTGGCGCTGCCGTTGGCGCCGGGACGGCCGCCCCACCACGCCCAGCCCTCGTTCATCTCGTGCAGCGGCCGGAACAGCACGGGAATGCCGGCGTCCTTCAGCTGCTGGAAGTACGGGACGGCGGTGTCGAGCTTGGCCTTGTAGGCGTTGTTGAGCGAGCTGCCGTTGGTGATCAGCTGGCTCCACTCGGGGTCCGACAGCTTGCTGCCGTTGATGCCGCCGTTCTCGAACGAGCAGGTCGCGACGTCGGGCCGGCACATGTGCCAGGTCAGATTGACCAGCGAGCCGTTGGCCCACTCGGTCTTCGCCTGATTGATCATCGTCTGGCGGTTCGCGATGTCGGCGGCGGTGAAGCCGAGTTCACCGCCCCACAGGCCCGGCCACTTGCCGGTGATCGAGTGGGCCTGCGCGGTGTACTGCGACGGGTTGCTCAGCGGTTCCTTGTTGTGCACGCCGCTGATGACGTGATTGCCGCTGATCTGGTGCAGATAGTCGACGACCGCGGCCGGCGTCGAAGCGCCGGTCGCGGACGCCTGGGACGGCGAGGTCGCCAGCCATGCCGCCGCGGCGAGCGGCAGCGCCGCCAGCAGGGCGGCCGTTCGGCGGCGGAAGATCTTCGGTCTCAAGGGGAGTCCTCTCCTGCGGGGCAACCGGAGGTGGAACGTTGCAGGCAGCGCGGTGCCACGCCTGGCGGTCGCGCTGCGCTGACATCGCTGTCGTGCCGCGACGCACAGGCCGGACCGACGCCTGGAAGCTAGGACTCGCCTTGAGCGGTGTCAATGGATTGGACCAAGCATCGATAAAACGTACTAGTTCCGTGGGCGACTTTGCGGTGATTGCCCCGCTGTGACGACGGGCGGGGTGGCTTTCGCGCGCGTGCTTCCGGGCACTCCGGGCGACCCCGAACCGGCCGTACTGGAACGGTACATGGGCGCGTGCCGGATCCGGTGGGGCGCGCGCCTCAGGCCGTCGCGGTGGCGGGCGCCGTACCGGGCGCCGTGCCCGCCTGCCGTCGGCCGCGCAGCGCCGCGGACGCGACCGCCACCGCGATACCGCCGAAGGCCCAGGCGGCCAGCACCCACAGCGGTCCTGTGGTGTTGTGGCCGTCGAAGTAGACGGTGTTGCGGACGACGGTGGTGCCGGCGCCCGGTGGCAGTGCCTGGCCGATGGCCCGCCAGAACGGCGGGAGGAGGGCGGCCGGGTAGACGCCGCCGGAGCTGGGATTGCCGAGGACGGTGAAGATCAGCACGGTCAGGCCGAGGCCGATGGTGCCGGCAAGTGACTGCAGGGCGACGCCGACCGCGCCCGCCGCGAACACGATCAGGGTGCCGATGCCGACGAGTTCCCAGAAGGCGCCGGGCAGGCAATCGAGGACCGGGCCGACGATCACGGCGCCGCCGATGCCCGAGACGAACGCGTACGGGACCATCGCCGCCAGCCGCACCAGCACGCGGCGCAGCGTGGGCCGCGCGGATCCCGCCGCCATGTTCAGCGCCGACGAGGCGAGGTAGCCGCCGATCGTCCAGCTCAGGACGAGGTAGAAGGAGGACAGGCCCCGCGAGTCGCCCTTCGCCGGCGGGCGGATGTCGCGGACGACGACCTGGCGGTGCTGGGCCTGGCCCGCGACCTGGAAGACCTTGGTGGCGGCGTCCGCCGCCGAGGGGCCGCCGGCCGAGGCGACCAGCACGGTGTCCGTGGTGCCGCGCGGATCGACGATGACGGCGGCGTCCGTACGGCGCTGGAGCAGCTTCCTGGTGGCCTCGGCGCGGTCGGCCACGGCGGTGGCGTGCACCGGTTCGCCGGGCAGGGCGTTGAGCCGGGCCACCGCCGGCGCGGCGGCGGCCCGTGGGGCGGCCACGACGACCGGTACGCGGTGCGGCTTGGGCGAGTGGAAGGCGCCCATGTAGGACAGGGCGAAGCCGAGTTGGAGCAGCAGGACGCCGAACATGACCAGGACGGCGCGCGGGGTGACGGCGTCCCGCAGTTCGGCGAGAAGACCGCTCTTCCGCGAGGGGTCGGGCGCACGGCTGGAACCGGTATCTGGCTGCCTGTCTGCTGGGGTCAACGCCGTCCACTCTCCTGGTCTGCCTGTGCCGCGGGGCCGCGGTCGGGCCCGCGGTGTGCTGATGCCGTCCGCCGGGTCGGCGGGATTCCGTCGGCCGACGTCCGATGCCGTCGGCTTCGGTCGGCTTCCGTCGGCTTCCGTCGCCTGTTGGGATGTGCGAAATCCTCGGCTCCAGGTCGGCCCGGGTGCGCGGGACGCGCCCGCAGCGACGGCATCGGCAACCCGTTCGGGGGACGGCAAGCCCGCCCGGGGTGCGCCATGGGGTGGGGCCAGCCCTACCCCATGATCGGCGGCCTGCCCCACGGACAGGCAGGTCAGCGGCGGGTTACGGTCACGTCCTCGGGTCCCGATCACCGTCCCCCGCGGGCCCGCGCCGCCTCCGGCGCACCCACACGCAAAGGCCCTTCATGGACTCCCTCGGCTCCCTGCCCCGTCTCACGGCCACGCCCCGGCGGCAGATCGGTCTGCTGACCGCCGCGACCGGGGCGCTGCTCGTCGCGTTCTTCATCGCGCCCAACGCCCTGGCGCGCAGCTCGGTCAACACCGGCAACGTCGGCACGACCTTCCGGCACGGCCTGGTCGCGTACTGGGACTCGGGCAGCCAGGACTTCCCCGGCCAACTGGACGCCACGGTCTCCTTCTGGTTCCGCTTCCACGTGGTCAAGGCGGGCGTCAGCGCGCTGCTGCTGGCCTCGGTGGTGGCGCTCGGCATCGTCTTGTGGCGGCTGCGGCGGGAGCGGGCCGGCGAACGTACGCGCCGTTCACTCGTCCTGCCGTGGACGTTCGTCGCGACGACCGGGACCTTCGCGCTGGTCGCCCTGGTGGCCAATGTGCAGGGCGCGGCGGCGCCCTTCGCCTCGCTGCTCCCGATGCTGTCGGGCGGCGGCACGGACAGCGGTGTCGGTACGACGGTCGCGCAGGCCAGGCAGCAGCTCGCCGACTACCCCGACGGCCGGCACTCCCCCGCGCTGGCCGTCATGGTCGACGACTTCGCGGTCTACCACGCGGTGCTCGCGGCGATGGCGGCCGTGGTGGCGCTCGCCCTCGGCGCGGCGACCGTGGTCCTGTGGCGGCGGCGCAGGGCGTCCGCCGCGCCGGCCGGTACGCGGGCGCGCCGTCCGCTGACGTGGGGCGTCGCGGGCTGCGCGGCCCTGACGGCGGTGGTGCTGGTCGTGGCGGTCGCGAACGCCACGAGTGCGGCGCACTCCCCGCAGGCGCTCGCGGCCTTCTTCGACGGCGGTTGGTGAGCCGCCGCCTGTCGTGTACGTGCCGCTCGCGTAGGTGCCGGTCGCTCCGCTCGGGGCGCCCGGCACCTCCGGCTGCGTGCGGGCTCCGGTCAGTGGACGGCGGTCAGTGAGCGGCGGTCAGCGCGAGGGTCGCCGCGGCCAGCGCCAGATACCCGGCGGGGAAGGCGATGTTGTGGAAGACGCGGGCCCGGAGGTGTGCGGCGAGGGCCGCGACGAAGAACAGGACGAGGCCGGTCGCGGCGGCGAGCGCGAGCGGCCGTATGCCCGCGAGACCGAGCAGCAGACCCGCCGCGCCGGCGATCTTCAGGGCGGCGAGCCGCGGCAGCCAGGCCGGAGGAACCCCGACCTCGGCCGAATTGCCGACGACGAAATCGGCGCGGGCGAAGCACGCCACCGCTTCCGCACCGGTGGCGAGGACGGTGACGAGCGTGACGATCACATAAACGGCGGTCATGAGGACGGTCCTTCGGCGTGCGTGGATGGTGGTCGGTGTGCGTGAGCGGGAGTCGGCGGGGGCTCGACGCGCGGCGAAGCGCCCTTGTCCGCAAGCCTCGTGAGAGCCTGTCGCGCCGTCCAATACCTGCGGCTATAACCTGGCGGCATGGATCTGGACACCCGTCTGCTGCGCTACTTCGTCGCCGTCGCGGAGGAGGGCACGCTCACCCGCGCCGCGGAGCGGCTGTATGTGTCGCAGCCGGCGCTCACCAAGCAGATCCGGCAGCTGGAACGCCTGCTCGGGGTGCGGCTGTTCACCCGCTCCCGGACCGGGATGACCCCGACGGAGGCGGGCCGGCTGCTCGCGGCACGGACGCCGGGTCTGCTGGCGGACCTCGACGGGCTGCTGCGGGAGGCCAGGAGCGTCGAGCGCCGTGGCGCCCGGGTGCTGCGGGTCGGCTTTCTCGCCAGCGCCGCCAATGAGGCGACCCCGCACATCATCGCGGAATTCGGCCGCCGCAGGCCGGGCTGGCGGGTGGAGATGCGGCAGGCGCCCTGGTCGAATCCGAGCGCGGGGCTGGCCGACGGGGACGTCGATGTCGCGCTGGTGCGGCTGCCGTTCCCGGGGCAGGAGGCGCTGCGGATCACGCCGCTGTTCAGTGAGCCGCGCTGGATCGCGCTCCCCGCGGGCCACCGACTGGCGGACCGCGCGGAGATCGCCTTCCGTGAGGTGTGGGACGAGCCCTTCGTGGCGGCCGTGCCGGAGGCGGGCGCCTGGCGTGACGAGTGGCTGGCGGCGGCCGAGCGGGACGGGCGCCCGGTCCGGGTCGGCGCCGTCACGGATCTGCCGGACGACTGGCTGAACGCCATCGCCAACGGTTTCGGCATCGCACTGGCGCCCGCGTCCGCCGCGCGTTTCTACGCCAGGCCCGGCATCGTCTACCGGCCCGTCAGCGGTGTCAGCGGCAGCGAGGTCGCGGTCGCCCGGTCCCCCGCCGACGACGGCAATGCGGTGGTACGGGACTTCGTCCGTTGCTGCGTACGGGTCGCGGGGCCACGGCAGGACGCCGGCTGATCCCGGGCGGCGTCCGCCAAAGCGTGACGCTCGTACTGAAAGCCCACCTGCCGTCGACCGTGTCGTCTACGCTGAATTCGCAAGGCGGTCCCGTCGGAAACGTCGCACGGAAACACTTCCGCGTCCAGTCGCCGAATTCCCAGGAGAAGGCGCATCGACACCAATTCCTGCATTCGCCACCGACCCCCGCTTCCCGGGCATAATGGACAGCGCGCCCAGGGATCGTTTTGCGCCATTCATGGCGGACGCCGCCCTGAAATCACCGCCTCCCGCGCTGGTCACGTACCGCGCGCGGCGTTCCTGAATACCGCAGTGATTCCCGCACCTCAGCCGGACGACGAGAGCCACCCCGTACGCAAGTGCCGACACACCAGTGAATGAGGTCGCGCATGCCACAGGTCAAGGAACTCCCTTCGGTCACCTTCAACGACGGCTCGGGCGGGCTGCTCGCTTTCAAACGCGACCAGCTCGCCTTCCTCTCCCGCGGACTGGCCCGGCACGGCGACATATTCCGTTTCCGGCCGCTCGGGATACCCATGGTCATGGTGAATCATCCCGACCACATTCAGCACATACTCATCGACAAGGGCGACAAGTACGACAAGAACGCCAGTCTCTTCAAGATCGTCCGCCCGGTGCTGCGCAAGGGGCTCATCGCCAACGCGGACATGGAGCTGTGGCGGCGTCAGCGCCGCATGATGGCACCGCACTTCACCCCGAAGGCGGTCAGCGCCTTCGCCCGCAACATGACCGACGAGACGGCGCGCAGCCTGGAGCACTGGGAGCGGGTCTACGGCCCCGGTGACACGCTCGACGTCACCGACGAGATCGGCGCGCTGGCGCTGCGGATCGTCATCCGTTCGCTGTTCAGCGCGGACGTGACCGACACCGCGCTCGCCTTCGAGCGGGCCTTCGGCGCGGCGAATTCCATCCTCGGCGCCTTCTTCCGCTTCCCCTTCCCGCCGCTGAGCGTGCCGACCCCCGGCCACCGTCGGCTGCGCCGGGCCATCGACGAGATGGACGCCTTCGTCTCCGGTTTCGTGCGCAAGCGGCTGGCCGAGGAGGTCGCCGTCGGCGAGGAGACGGACCTGCTGACGCTGCTGCTGCACACCGTGGACGAGGTCGACGGCGGCGGCATGGACCTCGAACAGCTGCACCACGAGGTGCTCAACATCTGCATCGGCGCGTACGAGACGACCACCAACACGCTGTCCTGGGCGTTCTATCTGCTGGCCCGGCACCCCGAGGTCGAGAAGAAGGTGCACGAGGAGGTCGACCGGGTGGTGGGCGACCGGACGCCGCGCTTCGAGGACCTGCGCGAGCTGACGTACACCCGTACCGTCGTCGACGAGACGCTGCGCATCTACTCCCCCGCCTACCAGTTCATGCGGCACGCCACCGAGGACGACGTGATCGACGGTTACCGTGTCCCGGCCGGCAGCAACATGCTGATCAACAGCTACTTCCTGCACCGGCACCCGGACTTCTGGGACGAGCCGGAGGAATTCCGGCCGGAGCGCTTCGGCAAGGAGGAGGTCGCCCGCCGTCCCAAGCACGCCTATCTGCCGTTCGGTGTGGGCCAACGGGTCTGCATCGGCAAGCACTTCGCGCTCACCGAACTCATCCTCGTGCTGGCGACGGTCGCGCGCCGCTACCGGCTGGTGCTGCCCGAGGGCGCCCCCGAGGTCGTGCCGGAAGCGCTGATCACCCTGCACCCCAAGGGCGGCGTGCGGTTACGTCTGGAGCGCCGGTGACCGGCGGGGCGCCGGGCGGCGCCGGACTGCCGGAGATCACCAGCCCCTTCCCGTACCGCGTCAATCCGCACGCGGACGCCGCGCGGGACCACTTGGCCGGGTGGGCGCGCGACGCGGGTCTGGTGCGGCGCGAGTCGGCCAGGCAGCGCTTCGACCGGGCCGACTTCGGCTGGTTCGCGGCCCTGGTCTACCCGGAGGCGAACGCGGCGCATCTGGAGCTGATGGCCGACTGGTTCGCCTGGCTCTTCCTGGTCGACGACCAGCTCGACGACGGCCTGTTCGGGCGCAGCCAGGACCAGGTGGGCGATGTCGTCGACCAGATGCGGGCCGTGCTCGACGGCCGCGGTCCCGACCCGGCCGGGGGCGGCTCCGCGCTGCCGACCGTGGTCTCCTCGCTGGCCGATCTGTGGCGGCGCACCACGGCGGACGCGCCACCGGGCTGGGACCGCCGGTTCATCGGCCATCTGGAGCAGTGCCTGAGCACGGCGGCGCTGTGGGAGGCGGGCAACCGGATCGGCGGCATCGTCCCGCCGGAGGACGTCTACATCGCCAACCGCCGTCACACCGGGGCCATTTACGTCTGCATGGACCTCATCGAGATCGTGCGGCCCACGCGGATGCCCGACGAGGTGCGCGGGAGCCGCGAGTTCGGCGCCGCACTGGACGCGGCGTGCAATGTGGTGTGCTGGACCAACGACGTGTATTCGCTCGCCAAGGAGCGGGCGCTGGGCGAGGTCCACAATCTCGTCTATGTCGTGCAGCACCACCGTGGTTTGACGGAGCGTCAGGCGCTGGAGCGGGTGCACGCCGCGATCGACGCGGAGACCGGCCGCTTCCTGGCGCACGAGCGGGACGTGCTGGTCGCCCATCCCGACTGGGCCGGTCCGCTGGGCCGTTATCTGGACGGGATGCGGACCTGGATGCGCGGCAATCTGGACTGGTCGCGGCGCACGAAGCGTTACCGCACCTCGGCGGCGACCGGTGAGGAACGGCCCGAGGAGTATCTGGAAGGCCGGCTCACGGGGGCGGAACGGTGACCGGCGCGCCGAGCGGGACGGTGAACGGCGCGCTCCCCGATGTCCAGGAAGTGCTGGGGTGGGCGCGTTCGGTGACCGGCCCGGTGCTGGAGCGCGCGGTCGCCGAACTGCCGGAGCCGGTCCGTACGGTGGCCCGCTACCACTTCGGCTGGCGCGACGCGCGGGGCAATCCGGCGGCGGGCGACTGGGGCAAGGGCGTGCGCGGCGCGCTGGTGCTGGCGAGCGCGCAGGCGCTCGATCCGGCCGCCGGACCGCCGCTGTCGGCGCCCGCCGCGTACCGGGCTCCCGGTCCGCAGGCGGTACGGGCGGCCGCGGTGGTGGAGCTGGTGCACAATTTCTCGCTGCTGCACGACGACTTCATGGACGACGACCGGCTGCGCCGAGGGCGGCCCACGGCGTGGGTGGTCTTCGGCGACGCCAAGGCCGTACTGGCCGGTGACGCCCTGATGGCGCTGTCGATGAAGCTGCTCACCGAGTCGGAGGGGCCACTGCCGGCGGGAACGGACGCGGTGCGGGAGCTGGCGAACGCGCTGCTGGCGCTGGTGGCCGGGCAGGGCGAGGACCTGGTCTTCGAGAGCCGCAGCGACGTCCGCGAGGAGGACTGTCTGCGGATGGCCGACGGCAAGACGGCGTCGCTGCTGGCGGCGGCGTGCGCGCTCGGCGCGAAGGCGGTGGGCGCGGCGCCGGAACGGGTGGGCGCGCTGCGCGCCTTCGGCCGCCACATCGGGCTCGCCTTCCAGCTCGCCGACGACCTGCTCGGGGTGTGGGGCGACAGTGCCCTGTCGGGCAAGGCGGCCGGCGGTGATCTGCGGCGCCGCAAGCGTTCCTTCCCGGTGGTGGCCGCGATCCGCAGCGGCACCACGGCCGGACGGCGCCTTGCCGGTCTCTACCGGCTCGCCGCGCTGGCCGAGCGCCCGCTGACCGACCGCGAGGTCGTCCGCGCCACCGCGCTGGTGGAGGAGGCGGGCGGCCGGGAACTGACCCGGCGGGAGGCGGACCGGCAGCGGGCCCGGGCGCTGGACTGCCTGGCCACCGCCGTCCCGGATCCCGGCAGATCGCACCTGCTGGCGGCGCTGGCCGACATGGCGGTGGACCGCAGGGTGTAACGGTGCGGCGCCGTACGGCCGTACGGGTGCGACGGTCCGAAGGCGCGTCCCGCGCTGGTACGCGAGCGGCCGGTGGTACGGCGCGAGGGCCGTACCACCGGCCGGGGCGGGCCGGTCCGGCCGCCGGGCGCCTTACGGCGTCCCGGCGGCCGGGCGCGGGCCGCGGGTCACGGCGTGTTGTTCGCCAGCGCCAGCAGACGGGCCTGGGTGCCGTTGAACCGGTCGCGGTCCACGGCGCCCGAGATGCCGCTCACCGAACCGGAGTCGGTGTACTGCCACAGCGTCCAGTACGGGAAGCCGCTGGGGATGTTCGGGCTGGCCGCGGTGGTCCAGTGGGCCACGAACAGCGGGCTGCGCGCGGACATGCCGCCCCAGCCGCCGGTGCAGGAGTTCCACCAGCTGGCGCTGGTGTAGATGACCATGTCGCGGCCGGTCCTGGCCTTGTAGGTGTTGTAGAAGTCCAGGATCCAGGACTGCATCGACGCGGCGGACTTGCCGTAGCAGCCGCCCTCGAGGTCGAGCATGCCGGGGAGCGTCAGATTGTCGGCCGACCAGGCGCCGCCGTGCGTGGCGAAGTACGTGGCCTGGGCCGCACCGGTGGAGACGTCGGGCCGCGCGAAGTGGTAGGCGCCCCTGATCACCTTGTTGTTGTAGGCGTTGAGGTAGTTGGCGTTGAACTGCGGGTCCTTGTACGTGGTGCCCTCGGTCGCCTTGATGTAGGCGAACTGGATGCCCGCGGCGTGCACGGAGCCCCAGTTGATCGTGCCCTGGTAGTGGGAGACGTCGACACCGGGCAGAGTGGTGGCGTTCGGGGTCACGGCATCGCTGCCCGCGCCGAGCTGGAGCGTCCGTGTGTCGGGCGCGAAGGACTTGCCGTCCTGGACGTAGCCGACGCCCATGTAACCGTCGCCCATCGGAATGGCGTTGCCGGACGGCACCGGCTGGGCCGACGCGACGCCCGCGGACAGCGACGCGGCGAGTACCACGGTCGCGCCGACGGCGCCGACGGCCAGCGCTTTGCCCTGGGCGGTTCTGGCGGCGGTGCGGATTCGGGAGAACAAGGCTTTCCTCCTGGCACGTGGGGCGGTGGGGTGGGCGGTGCTCTCGTGCGTGGGGCGGTACGGAGGTTCTATGCGCGTAGTTCTGTGGCCGGACGGGGCCGGAAATAAGAATTGACCGGAGCGCGTCAAGTGACGCATGAACCGTCCGTGGCGTAAAGGGGGCACCGTGACCTCTCGTTGGTCTAGTCCACATCTGAGGCCCATGAGCTGCGGAGTCCGCACCCCTCGGCCGAAAACTTTCAGCGGCTGAAAATCTGCCGTGCCGCGCGCATGCCCGCAAATCGGACGGCCGCCGCATCGGTCAGGAATCGAGAAGCCCACGCGGGGCCCGGCGCGACAGGCTTCTTCCATGACCTCCATCGATTTCGTCACCCTCGACGTGGACGACACCTCCGCCGCGGCCCGCCTCCACACCGACGCCTTCGGCCTCGACGGCCAGGTGCGCGTGCGCTCCGCGCGGACGCCGACGACCGGATTCCGCGGCTTCACGCTGTCGCTGACGGTCTCCCAGCCGTCCACGGTCGACACGCTCCTCGGCGCCGCCCTCGACGCGGGCGCCACCGCCGTCAAGCCCGCCAAGAAGTCCTTCTGGGGCTACGGCGGTGTCGTGCAGGCTCCCGACGGCACACTGTGGAAGATCGCGACCTCCGCGAAGAAGGACTCGGAACCGGCCAACCGCCGCATCGACCAGTTCGTGCTGCTGCTGGGCGTCGCGGACATGGCCGCCACCAAGCGCTTCTACGTCGGGCAGGGGCTGACCGTGGGCAAGAGCTTCGGCAGTAAGTACGTCGAGTTCGCGACGCCCTCAAGCCCGGTCAAGCTGGCGCTCTACGGGCGGCGCGCGCTCGCCAAGGACGCCGGGGTCGCGCCCGAGGGCACCGGGTCGCACCGCATCGCGATCGGCAGCGACAGCGGGCCCTTCACCGACCCGGACGGCTTCGTCTGGGAAGCGGCCGGCTGAACCGTCCCGCCGCCGGTCGGGGACCACGCCCGTGCCGACGCCGGCAGATACCGGCGCGGGCGGAAGGGGCCACCGACCGGGGCGCCCGGTCAGGCCGTGGGGATCGCGCGGGTCGGACAGTAGGCGGGGTTCGGGGCGTTGTACCAGGCGTCCCCGCTGAAGGCGTTGTAGCGGCACTGCAGTTCGGCGTGCGGGCTGTAGTTGCACACCAGCCAGCCCTGGCCGTACGTCCAGGTGTAGAGGCCGGAGGCGCCGTCGTTGAGGAAATACGGGCACATGTACGGCGTCGGCGGGGTAGTGGCCTGCGCTGTCACGGTGGTACCTGCGACCAGTCCGGCCGCGGCGAGCGCGACGGCGGCCCCTGCGGCGGCGATACGGGCACGGATCACGAGTGGTCCTCCCACTGGGCCGCGCCGGCCGCGGACACCGGGCCGTGCGGCGCAAATATTGTCGGAGGGAAAGTATCAACTCGATCGGATCCCGCAAATAGCCTACACGCTACGGGAATTTACGTATAACTGTCTCCTGGTGGACGTAGGCGTACCGAACGCCGCCACCGGGCCGCGGCGGCCGGGCCCGTCTGTTTGGATGGAGATGTATTCGTGCCCGGCGCGGTCCGCGCGCCGACCGCCCGGTGGGAGGCCGCGATGAAACTGCTGGTGTTCGGGGCGAACGGCAGGACCGGACAGCAGCTCGTCGCGCAGGGCCTGGCCGCGGGCCATGAGATCACCGCCTTCGTCCGGCCCCGCGCGACCGCGCCGCCGCCGCATCCGCGGCTGCGGGTGGCCCGCGGCGAGGTGACGGCGGATCAGGACGCGGTACGGGCGGCGGTCGAGGGGCAGGACGCCGTGCTCACCGCCTTCGGCAGCCCGACCACCTGGCACGGCGTGGTCTCCCCCGACCTCACGGTGCGGGCGATGCCGCTGATCGTCCGGGCGATGCGGGAGGCCGGGGTCGAGCGGATCGTCCACCTGTCCGCGCACGGCGTCGGCGACACCGCCGACCAGGCGCCGGTCGTCTACTGGGCGGTCTACAAGGCGCTCGGCCGGATGTTCGCCGACAAGGCGGCCGGCGAGAAGATCCTGCGGGCCACCGATCTCGACTGGACGCTGGTGTATCCGGTGATGCTGGTCGGTGGGCCGCTCACCGGACGCTACCGCGTCGGCGCCCGCCTGTCGCTGCACGGCGTCCCCCGGATCTCCCGCGCCGACGTCGCCCACTTCATGCTCGCCGAGACCACCGGCCGCGCCCATCCGCACGCCACCGTGCAGCTCGCCCGCTGACCGCCACCGCCCGGGAGGACGACCGTCCGGGACACGGGACGGGGACCGCGCGGGCCCCGCCGGAAGGGGGGGACCTCCGGCGGGGCCGATCAGGGGGTGACGCGCGGTCAGATGGCGGCGGGCTGCTTGCCGGTGACGCCCTCGGGCGCGGGCTGACCGGGCACTGCCGACGGCTGCGCGGCCTCGTCCTCGTCGGCGAGCGTCGACTCGTCGAAGGGCAGGTCACCGGCGAACACCTGCTTGGCGCGGTCGCGGTCGAACTCGCCCGTCCACGTACCGATCAGGACGGTCGCCACCGCGTTTCCCGCGAAGTTGGTGACGGCGCGGGCCTCGCTCATGAAGCGGTCGATGCCGACGATCAGGCCGATGCCGTCCACCAGCGCGGGCCGGTGCGACTGGAGCCCGCTGGCCAGGACGGCCATACCGGAACCGGACACCCCCGCGGCACCCTTGGAGGCGACCATCATGAACAGCAGCAAGGAAATCTGCTGGCCGATGGAGAGCGGCTGGTCCAGCGCGTCGGCGATGAACAGCGACGCCATCGTCAGATAGATCATCGTGCCGTCGAGGTTGAAGGAGTAGCCGGTCGGCACGGTGATGCCGACGACGGGCCGGCTCACGCCGAGGTGCTCCATCTTGGCGATCAGCCGGGGCAGCGCGGACTCCGAGGACGACGTGGAGACGATCAGCAGGAATTCCCTGGCCAGATAGCGCAGCAGGTGCCAGAGATTGACCCGGGCGAACGCCCACAGCACCGCGCCGAGCACGACCGCGACGAAGAGCAGGCAGGTGATGTAGAAGCCGAACATGATGGTGGCCAGCGCCTTGATCGCGTCCATGCCCGCGGAGCCGACGACGGCCGCGATGGCGCCGAAGGCGCCGATCGGGGCGGCCCACATGATCATGGACAGCACCCGGAAGACCAGCTTCTGGATGTGCCCGATGCCGCGCAGCACCGGCGCTCCGACCGGCCCCATGACCTGGAGCGCGAAGCCGACGAGCAGCGCCACCAGCAGGGTCTGCAGCACCTCGCCGTCGGTGAAGGCGGACACCAGGGTGGTCGGGATGATGCCGAGGACGAAGTCGACGCCGTCGGCGGGCGCGTTGGCGGCCTGCGTGTGGCCGACGTGCTTCATGGTCTCGGTCAGGTGCAGGCCGCTGCCGGGGTGCAGGATGTTGCCGACGAGCAGGCCGATGGCCAGCGCGACGAACGACATCGCCACGAAGTAGCCGAGCGCCAGGCCGCCGACCTTGCCGACCTTCGCGGCGTTGCGGACGGAGCCGATGCCGAGCACCAGGGTGCAGAAGATGATCGGCGAGATCATCATCTTGATCAGGCTGACGAAGCCGTCGCCCATCGGCTTGAGTTCGACGGCCACGCCGGGCGCGGTCAGACCCAGCACAGCGCCGGCGACGGTCGCCAGGATCACGGCGAGATAGAGGTAATGGGTACGGTCGCGACGGCTCGTGGCGTCGTGGGGGGCCTGGGCTGACACCTTCGTCTCCCTCGGTCCGTGGGCGCCGTCCCGAGCGCCCACGATCGGACAGGTCCCGGTGACTATGCGCGCGGCGAGTGAGGCAGGTCACGTTTGCGTTCATTGAGTTCGCGCGATCGCGTGCACACTGTGGTCATGCCGAGCATCCCGAGAGCCAACGGTACGGATCCGGCGGCCGGGTCCCGCGCCGCCGACGGGCCGCGCCGTGACCGCGCCCTGACCCGTACCCGGCCGCGCAGCCTGGCCGGCCAGCTCTTCGCGGTGCAGGTGGTGATCGTCGCGCTGGTCGTCGCTGGCTGCGCGGTGCTGGCGTACGTCAACGCCGGCGGCCGGGCCGAGGACGCGGCCCGTGACCGGGTGGTCGCGGCGGCCACCGCCGTCGCCGACTCCGACACGGTGGTCCGCGCCGCGGCGTCCGCCGATCCCAGCCGCACCCTGGAGCCGTACGCCGAGCGGGTCACCGCGGACGCGGGCGTGGACTTCGTGACGATCATGGACACCCACGGCATCCGCTGGACGCATCCCGACAAGTCGCGGATCGGCGAGCACTTCCTCGGCCACATCGCGCCCGCGCTGCGCGGCCGCACCTTCACCGAGACCTACACCGGCACCCTCGGCCCGTCGGTGCGGGTGGTGACGCCGGTGATGTCGGGCGGCCGGGTCGTCGCGCTGGTGAGCATCGGCATCAAGGTCGACACCATCAGCCGGGAGGTGCGCGCCCAGCTCACCGTGCTGGTGCTGGTGGCGCTCGGCGCGCTCGCGGTCGGCGGCCTCGGCACCTATGTGGCGAACCGGCGGCTGCGGCGGCACACCCACGGCATGGCCGCGACCGAGCTGAGCCGGATGTACGACTACCACCAGGCCACGCTGCACGCGGTGCGCGAGGGGCTGATCCTGCTGGACGCCGACCGGCGGGTGGCGCTGTGCAACGACGCGGCGCGCGACCTGCTGAGCCTGGGCGAACAGGACGTCGTCGGCCGCTTCGTGGACGCGCTCGGCCTGCCCGCGTCGCTGACCGGGGCGCTGCTGGCGTCGGAGCCGCGTCTTGACGAGGTGCATCTGACCTCGGAGCGGGTCGTGGTGGTCAACACCTCGCCGGTGCGCGGCGGCGAGCGCCGCGGCACCGTGGTGACGCTCCGCGACCGTACCGACCTCCAGGCGCTGACCGGGGAGTTGGACTCGGTGCGCGGTTTCGCCGAGGCGCTGCGGTCGCAGGCGCACGAGTCGTCGAACCGGCTGCACACCGTGGTGTCGCTGATCGAACTGGGCCGCGCGCAGGAGGCGGTGGAATTCGCCACGTCGGAACTGGAGTTGGCGCAGGCGCTGACCGACCGGGTGGTGGCGGCGGTCGGCGAGCCGGTACTGGCCGCGCTGCTGCTGGGCAAGGCCGCCGAAGCCCACGAGCGGGGCGTGGAGTTGACCGTCACCGAGGACAGCCGGATAGACGACGGGGTGCTGCCGCCCGCACTCGCCGCGCGCGATCTGGTGACGGTGCTGGGCAATCTGATGGACAACGCGATCGACGCGGCGATAGAGGGCGCCGCCCGCGGCGGCAGCCGTCCGTCGGTCACCGTGCGGGCCAGGGCCGAGGAGGACGAATTGCTGCTGAGGGTCACCGATTCAGGGCGGGGCGTCGATCCGGCCGCCATCGAGGAGGTCTTCCGGCGCGGCTGGACGACCAAGAGCGAGGGCCACGGCCTCGGTCTCGCCCTGGTGGAGCAGGCGGCGCGGCGGGCGGGCGGCACCGTCGATCTCGACCGCGCCCCGGGCGGCGGCGCGCGGTTCACCGTACGGCTGCCGCTGCGGCAGGAGGCTCCGGCGTGATCAGTGTGCTGGTGGTCGAGGACGACCCGGTGGCGGCCGACGCGCACCGCATGTACGTCGAGCGGCTGCCCGGTTTCGAGGTGGGCGCCGTGGTGCACACCGGGGGCGCCGCGCTGCGGCTGCTGGAGCGGCGGCCGGTCGATCTGGTGCTGCTCGACCTGCACCTGCCGGACGGCCACGGCCTCGATCTCGTACGGCGGATGCGCAGCGCGGGGCACGGCGCCGATGTGGTGGCGGTGACCTCGGCGCGGGACCTGGCGGTGGTGCGGCAGGCGGTCTCGCTCGGGGTCGTGCAGTATCTGCTGAAGCCGTTCACCTTTCCGGCGCTGCGTGACCGGCTGGAGCTGTGGGCGCGTTACCGCGACGACGCGGCGGGCGGCGAGGCGTCGGGGCAGGCCGAGGTGGACCGGATGCTCGGCGCGCTGCGCGGCCCGCAGACCTCGGCCCTGCCGAAGGGGCTGAGCGGGCCGACGCTCGAAGCGGTGACGGCGGCTCTGCGGGCCGCCTCGGGCGACGGGCTCTCGGCGGCGGTCGCGGCCCGGGAGGCGGGCGTCTCCCGGATCACCGCGCGGCGCTATCTGGAGCATCTGGTCGACACCGGCCGCGCGGTGCGCAGCCCGCAGTACGGGCAGGTGGGGCGGCCCGAGCTGTGCTACCGCTGGTCGGACGGGACGAAGACGTAGCGGGACCCGCGCGTGCCGGCGCCGTACGCCGCCAGCCCCAGCCGTGCCGGTCGCCGGGTGCGGCGGCGCGCGTCGTACGGTGATCACGCGGGCCGGTGACCGGTGCGCGCCGGCCCCGGTGTCCGGGCGGGCGGCGCCCGGGGCCGTACGCGCCCGCAGCCGCCGTACCCCGGCCGTGCGCCCGCGGCGGCCGGCCGCCGAACGTCAGGAGCCACCGTCATGGTCACCCCGTCGCCGCTCACCGGCACCTCCCACCGGATCGGGCTCGGTCTGGCCGCGCTCGGGCGGCCCGGTTACATCAATCTCGGCCGGGACCGGGATCTGCCGCCGGGCCGTGACGTGGCGGCGATGCGGCGGCGGACGCACGACGTGCTCGACCACGCCTCCGCCCACGGGGTCCGCTACTTCGACGCGGCGCGGTCCTACGGGCGGGCCGAGGAATTCCTCGCGCAGTGGCTGGAGGAGGGCGGTGACCGGCCCGGCATCGTCGTGGGCAGCAAGTGGGGCTACACCTACACCGCGGGCTGGCGGGTCGACGCCGACACGCACGAGGTCAAGGACCACGGCGTCGCCACCTACGACCGGCAGCTCGCCGAGACCCGCGCGCTGCTCGGCGACCGGCTCGACCTCTACCAGGTGCACTCGGTGACGCCCGGCAGTCCCGCGCTCACCGATCCCGCGCTGCACCGCAGGCTCGCCGAACTCGCCGCGCGGGGCGTGACGGTGGGCATCTCGACCAGCGGGCCGCGGCAGGGCGAGGCGATCCGCGCCGCGCTCGGCGTAGAAGTGGACGGCCGTCCGCTGTTCGGCAGCATCCAGTCCACCTGGAATCTGCTGGAGCCGTCGGCGGGTCCCGCCCTGGCGGAGGCGCACGCGGCGGGCCGTACCGTGATCGTCAAGGAGGCGATGGCCAACGGGCGGCTGGCGGCGCCCGGTCCGCCGCTCGATGCCGTGCTCGGCCCGGTCGCCGCGGCGGCGGGCGTGTCCTACGACGCCGTCGCGCTGGCCGCGGTGCTCGCCCGGCCGTGGGTGGACGTGGTGCTGTCGGGCGCGGCGACCCGCGAACAGCTCACCGCCAATCTGCGCGCCACGGACGTACGGCTCGACGGGACCGGACTGGAGGCCGCGCAGACGGAGTTGGCGCAGACGCCCGAGGCGTACTGGGACTTCCGCTCGCGCCTGCCGTGGAACTGACGCGGGCCACCGGATTGATGCCTGCGAGGGGATCGGCGCCGGCCGTGGGAAAGGCGCCGGCGGTGGGAGTGACGCTCCATCACCACCGTTGCCGGCACCGGCTGTTCACTCCTGCCGGTGCGGGCCGTGCACGCGCCGGTAGCTCCAGATGAGCAGGGCGAAGATCACAAGGCCGGACAGGATGAGGCTCGATCCGGTGCTCCAACCGGGGAACGGCAGCCAGGACAGAGCCCGCAGGCCCCAGACGATGCCCGCGGCGATCAGGCCGAGCCCGGCGAGCACGGAGCCGGCGATCCGCCAGCCGTTGGCGACACTCGCCTCCGCACCGAGCATCGCCTGCTCGCGGACCGGTTCGACGAAGCGGGACACGGCGGGGATGGCGCGGGAGAGCAGGATCAGGCCGGCCAGCACGAGCAGCATGCCAGGTCCCGGCAGCACCAGCAGCACAACGCCGACCAAAACGAGGACTCCGCCGACGATGCCCAGCACGAGCCGCTTGGCCGGGTGCAGCCTGGCGTCCTCGTCCGCCGCCTCCGACTCGGCCTCGATCTCCTTGAGCCGTTCGGCGCGGGCCGCGTCACCAGTCCGCTCCGCCCCGCTCTTCGCCCGCCGCGGTCCGTTCATGCACCCACCGTAACCGGGCCCGGCGCCGGGGCGGAACCGCGACACCGCGGATGTCCTCACCTGGGACGATCGCCGCTCCCCCCGGTGCCGGTGCGACGGCGGCGCTTTGCGCCAGAGGAGCACCTCGGTGCTCGGCAGCCGCTCGGAGAACCGTCGGTCGCGCGAGGTCTTCGCCAGCAGCCGGTCGAGGTCGGCCGTGAAGTCCGCGAGACGGTCGCCGAACAGGTGGGGCGCCGCGTAGGACAGCGAGAAGACCCAGGCCGCGACGGTGTCGCTGTCGCGTTCCAGCGGTTCCCCGCCACGGACGACGAGCCGGCGCGGCGGGCCGTAGCCGTTGCGGGCGAGCACAGTGGCCTCGTCGCCGGGTGTCCCGTGCCGCAGCACGCCCTGCCCGGCCCGCCGCCCCGGGCCGAGGTGGCCGGTGATCAGGCGTTCGATCGCGGCGTAGGGGACGGCGGGGTACGGCAGGCCCTCGGTGCCGAGGCGTTCGCCCTTGGGGTCGGCGATACGGAGGAAGGCGCCGCCCGGTTCGAGCATGTCGAGGACGGTCCGCGCGACCCGGTCGCGGTCCATCCAGTGGAAGGACTGGCCGAAGGTCACGGCGGTGAACGTGCCGAGCCCAAGCGGCAGTTCCTCGGCGCGGGCCCGGACCCAGCGGGTGCGGTCCGCCACGTCCCGGGCCGCGGCCTCGCGGCGCGCCTCGGCGAGCATGCCGGCGTCCGGGTCCACCCCGACGGCCTCGGCGAAGTGCTCCACGAGGTCGAGCGCGACCGTGCCGGGGCCGCAGCCCACGTCCAGCAGCCGGCCCCGGCCGTCGAGCGCCAGCTCCCGCGCCACGGCGTCGGCGAGGCCCGGCGCGTACGGCAGGCGGCCACGCCGGTAGTAGGGCGCCGAGCCCAGGAAGAGCGTCTCGTCCCACTGCCAGCCTTCGGGCATCGGGGCCCGCCTCTCCGCTCTCGCCGCCGCTTCGGGTCCGGGTCCCGGCGTGTGCGGCTCAGGCCGTGCCCGCCGGCATCACGTCCGCACCGGCCGGTCCGGGTACCCGCGTATTCGGCCCCGACCCGCGCCCGGGCGGGGTCAGCCGCTGAGCGCGGCGGCGCTCTTCATGGCCTGGTTCAGCTCGGTGCTGCCCGCGCGGCGCTCCTTGGCGGCCTTCGCGATCAGGGCGGAGTCGGAGCGGGTCACGCCGTCCCGGCAGTCGGCGGCGGACTGGGCGAGCCGGTCCAGCGCGTCCGACCAGTGCTGCTGGGTGTCGGCGTCGGGGGCGGGCGCGAAGATCTGCGCGGCCTGGACGTCGGTCAGCAGCGTCACGCAGTCGGTGCCGAGACTGGTGGTGTCCTTGGCGGACGCGTCGTCGTCGACCGTCGTGGTGTCGCGGGAGACCGTCGTCATATGGGTGCCGCCGCCCGCGGCGTACCAGGCGGGCATCGTCGTGGGCGTGGTGGCCACCGCGTCCGCACCGGCGTCGGACGCCTTCGCGTCGCTGCCGCAGGCCGCCAGCGAACCGCCCGCCAGCACCGCCAGCGCGGCGGCGGCCGTCGCGGCGCGCCACCGGCGGGCGGACGGGCTCGGTAGGCGCGGCGGGCTCGGCGGATGTGATCGTTTCGGCACAATGGCCCCCAAAGCTTCGCTCAGTGCGGAGAACGGGAGCATTGCACCCCGTACGCCACCTGTGCCGCACCGTTGCCGGACCGTGACAAAGAGGCGTATCGAGTCGTCATCGGACGGACGGCGGCAAGCCGTACGGACCCACCCGTCGGCGGACGTACGGAACCGCTCGCCCGTACGACAGCCGCGTCCGGTCTCACAGCGGCAGTTTGAACCCGTCGTGCGTGGCCTCGAAGCCGAGCGCGGCGTAGAAGCGGTGGGCGGCCGTGCGGTGCTTCCGGCTGGTGAGCTGGACCAGGGTGCAGCCGCGGGCGCGCGCCCGGTCAATGGCCCAGGTGAGGAATTCCCGGCCGAGCCCGGCGCCGCGCCGGTCCGGGTGCACCCGCACCGCCTCGATCAACGCGCGTTCCTGTCCTTGCCGGCCGAGTCCGGGGATGTAGGTCAGTTGGAGGCAGCCGAGCACGGTGCCGGTCCCGTCGTCGATGACGACGAATTCGTTGCGGTCATCCGCCGCCACCGCGGCGAAGGCCCGGGCGTACGCCGCGCCGACCGCGACGGTCCGCGGATCGACCGCGGTGTCCTCGTGTTCCAGCAGGGCGACGATCGCGGGCAGGTCTTCTTCTACGGCCACTCGGAATTCCATGGACCCGATCATGGCAGTGGCCGGGCGGCCGACGGTCCGGCACGGCGCGGGCCGGATCGCCGGGCACGCGGTCGGACCGCGGGGGCGGTCAGCCCGTCGCCGTACGGACGCCCGCCGTTGAAACGTCTTTCACTCTCCGCCCGGCGTCCGGTACGGCATTGGCCGACGATGTCAGAAGTATTGACGCCTCACAGGCAACGCTCATACGGTGCACACGCCTTTCGGAAATGAAACGTTTCACTCATGGTGTTGGGAGTCCCATGCCCGGTCGTGTGCGAAGAAATCCGCGGACGAAGCTGCGCGAGCGGCTGTCCTACCGTGTCGGCGTCGCGACGCTGGTGACCGGTCTGACGCTCGGCGCCGCGACCGTCGGGAGCGGGTCGGTCGCGCAGGCCGCGGCCGGTGGCGGCCTGACGGTCGCGCACCTCACGACCGACGCCACCACCGATCCGCTCGGGACCGACGACACCCACCCGGCGCTCGGCTGGCAGCTGCGCGCCTCGGCCAACGGCCAGCGGCAGACCGGGTACCGGATCCTGGTGGCGACCACCCCCGACAGGCTGGCACCGGGCCACGCCGACGTGTGGGACAGCGGGCAGGTCGCCGGTGCCGACTCGACGGCGGTGCCGTACGGCGGACCCGCGCCGGAGTCGGGCCGGACGTACTACTGGAAGGTGCAGGTCCGGGACGCGCGAGGCCACGCGTCGGCCTGGAGCCCGGTCGCGCGCTGGGAGATGGGGCTGCTCGGCGACGCCGACTGGCAGGGCGCCCAGTGGATCGCCCCGGACACCGGCGCGGCATACTCCTGGTCGGACTTCACCCTGGACACGGACTTCACCGTCAAGGCGGCAGCGGCGAGCGTGCTGTTCCGGGTGAAGGACAGCCGCAATTACTACATGTGGCAGATCAACTCCGCCTCCACACCGGGGAAGATCCTGCTGCGCCCGCATGTACAGAAGGACGGCTCCTTCAGCAATCTCGGCGAGGTCGACCTCAGTCCGGTGATCACCTCGGCGAATCTCAACGCGCCGCACCACCTGACCATCAGGACCGAGGGCGACCGCATCACCACATCGGTCGACGGCACCCAGGTCGACTCCCGCACCGACGGCACCTTCGCCGAGGGCACGTTGGGCTTCCGCACCTCGACCACCAATGGTGTCGGCGAGGACGCGCTGTACGACAACGTCACCGTGCGCGGCCCGGACGGGAAGACGCTGTTCTCCGACGCCTTCGACGCCTCCCCCGACCCGCTCTTCCCCGACACTGCCGTCACCGACGGCCAGTTGGAGCCGAAGGGCGACCCGACGCTGCTCGACCCCGACCCGGCCGCGCCGATGCTGCGCCACTCCTTCACCCTCGGCGGTAAGAAGGTCGCGAGGGCCAGGGCGTACGTCTACGGTCTCGGCTTCTACGAGCTGCACCTCAACGGCGCCAAGGTCGGCGACCGGGTGCTCGCGCCCGCCAACACGCCGTACGACCAGCGCAATCTGTACGCGACCTACGACATCACCGGCGCGCTGAAGAGAGGCGCCAACACCGTCGGCATGTGGCTCGGGAACGGCTACGGGCCGCGGTTCAACCCGTACGGTTTCCGCTGGACGGGGCAGAAGCAGGCCGTGGTGCTGCTCGATGTCGACTACGCCGACGGCACCCGGCAGAAGGTCGTCAGCGACGACTCATGGAAGTGGTCGACCGGCGCGATCACCGGCAATGACATCTATGCCGGGGAGAACTACAACGCCACGCTGGACAAAGCCGGTTGGGACCGCCCGAGGTACGACGACACCGGCTGGCAGCCGGTGAAGAAGGCGACGGCGCCGTCGCAGAAGCTCGTCGCGGACACGATGCCGCCGCTGCGGGTGACCGGCACGCTGCGTCCGGTGAGCGTCAAGCAGCCCAGGCCCGGTGTGTACGTCTACGACTTCGGGCAGAACATCGCGGGCTGGGAACGGCTGCGGGTCGAGGGCGCGGCCGGCACCGCAGTGAAGATGCGCACCGCCGAGGAGATCGGCGCGGACGGAATGCTGGACACGGTCACCAACAGGTCGGCGGCGTCCACCGACACGTACACCCTGGCGGGCACGGGCCGGCAGGAGACGTACGAGCCCCGGTTCACCTATCACGGCTTCCGCTACGTCGAGGTCACCGGCTTCCCGGGCAGGCCGACGGCGGCGAGCCTGGACGCGCGGGTGGTGCACGCCGACGTGGCCTCCACCGGGACCTTCTCCTCGTCCGACGCGCTGCTCAACAAGATCTGGCAGAACAACCGCTGGACGATCCTCAACAATTCGATGAGCACGCCCACCGACAATCCGGTACGCGACGAGCGGACACCGCCCGGCATGGACGTACAGGCGTATCACGACGCGTCCACCCGGGAATTCGGCATGGACCGCTACTACGCCAAGTACCTCCAGGACCTGCCGCCCGGCGCGGCGCTGCCCAATGACGAGGGCAACGCGGTGCGGCCGGACATGGACGGCAATCCGGTCACGCTGGCGTGGACGCTGTACGAGAACTACGGCGACAAGGCCACGCTGGCGGCGACGTATCCGGCCATGAAGGACTTCGTGGACAAGGACGCCGCGATGCAGCCGGACCACATCTGGCCGGAGAACAAGGGCTTCGGCGACTGGTGCCCGCCGGACCGCAGTTCCAACGCCAACGGCGGTCTGGGCAGTCCGAGCGCGGGCGCCTGCCAGAGCGAGGTGTCGGTGGTGAACACCGCGCTGATGTACCTCCAGGCGGTGGACGTCGCCAAGTCCGCGACGGCGCTGGGCGAGAGCGCGGACGCCGCGCACTACGAGGAGCTGGCCGGGGACATCAAGGACGCCTTCAACTCCCGCTTCCTCAACGCGGCCGGCGACACCTACGGCGACGGCCGCCAGACCACCAGCGTGCTGCCGATGGCCTTCGGGATGGTGCCCGCCGACAAGGTCGCGGCGGTCGGCCGCCAGCTGGTCGACACCATCATGACCAAGGACGGCGGGCATCTGGACACCGGCATCTTCGGCACCCGCTACCTGATGGACGCGCTCGCCGCCGTCGGACGCACCGATGTCGCCATGACCGTGCTGGACCAGCGGACCTATCCCGGCTTCGGCTACGAGATCGGGCAGGGCGCGACCACCTCGTGGGAGGAGTGGACGTACCGCTCCAGCATGGAGACCCATGACCACGCGATGTTCGCCGGCATCAACGCCTCGCTGTACACCACGCTGGCCGGGATCCGGCCGACGGGAGCCGGCTACCGGACGGTGACGATCGCGCCGCGGCCACCCGGCGGATTGCGGGCGGTGTCCGCGTCGATCGACACGCCGAAGGGCGCGGTGGCCAGCGCCTGGACGGACACCGGCAGGCGGTTCGACCTCACCGTCTCCGTACCAGTCGGCACCACCGCGACGGTCGAGGTGCCGCTGGCCGGCGCCGGTCACCCGCACGTCACGGCCACGCACGGCGCGCGGCCGGTGCGGACCGACGGCAAGGTCGCGGTGTACGAGGTCGGTTCCGGCACGTGGCGCTTCACCGCCGGGAAGTGAATCGGAGGCACCGGCGAATTCACGCCAATTCCGGCTCGCGGTAAGGGCATTGGGCCATTGCGCGGCCGGCCCGCAGTCGGCATGCTGGGCGCGGATCATGAGGGATCCGCGCCCACGCGGCACACACCGCGGGGCGTAAATCGCAGTTGAATTCGGGGAGACCGCAGATGACCGCATATGTCCTGCTGGAAATCGAAGTGACCGACATGAGTGCCCTGGCGGAATACCGGGAGATCGGTCAGAAGGCGGTGGCCGAATTCGGCGGCGACTACCTGGCGGTCAATGCGAAGGCCGAGGCACTCGAAGGCAGTTGGGACGGCACCAAGGGCTACACCCTGCTGGCGTTCGACAGCGTCGAGAAGGCCCGTGCCTGGCACGACTCGGACACGTACGCGCCGGGCAAGGAGATCGCCGAGCGGGCGATGATACGGCGCGTCACGATCCTGCCCGGGCTGGGCGAGATCGTCTGACGTCGCGGCCGCACCCGCGCGTGGCCCGGGCCGCGTGCGGGTGCGGTACGGGGCGGGAAAGCGCCTAGGTCCGGCCGGTCGGGGTGCTCTACCGTCGGGTACGCCCGCCCGCAGCGCGTCGTGAGCAGGAAGCCGAGGACGTACCGTGACCGTCGTTCCTGAGCCGCCCGACATCCTCTCGCCGCAGTTCGCGGCCGACCCGTATCCGGCGTACCGCGTTCTGCGGGAGCACTATCCGGTGGTGTTCCACGAGGGCACCGCGAGCTGGCTGCTGTCGCGTTACGACGACGTCGAACGCGCCTTCCGCGACCCGGTGTTCACCACCGACAACTACGACTGGCAGTTGGAGCCGGTGCACGGCGGCCGGACGATCGTCCAGATGAGCGGGCGGGAGCACGCGGTCCACCGGGCGCTGGTGGCGCCGGCCTTCCGCGGCCGCGAACTGCGGGAGAAATTCCTGCCGGTGATCGAGCGCAACGCGCGCGAGCTGATCGACCGCTTCCGGGACGCGCGGCGGGCCGATCTGGTGGACGAGTTCGCGACGAGGTTCCCGGTCAATGTCATCGTCGACATGCTCGGCCTGGACCGCACCGAGCACGACCGCTTCCACGCCTGGTACGCCGCCGTCGTCGGCTTCTTCGCCAATCTGTCCCAGGACCCGGAGGTCGCCGAGGCGGGGATGCGCGCGAGCCGGGAGCTGGCCGCGTATCTGCTGCCGGTGATCCACCGGCGGCGGGACGAGCCGGGTACGGATCTGCTGTCGTCGCTGTGCACCGCGGAGATCGACGGCACCGTGATGACCGACCAGGACATCACGTCCTTCGTGAGCCTGCTGCTGTCGGCGGGCGGCGAGACCACTGACAAGGCGATCGCGGGCATGTTCCGCAATCTGCTGGCCCACCCCGACCAGCTCGAAGCGGTACGGGCGGACCGGTCGCTGGTGCCCGCGGCCTTCGCGGAGTCGCTGCGGTTCACTCCCCCGTTGCAGATGATCATGCGGCAGACCGCCGAGGACGTGCCCCTCGACGGCGGCACGATCCCGGCGGGCGCCACGGTGACCTGTCTGATCGGCGCGGCCAACCGGGACGGCACGCACTACGCGCGGCCCGACACCTTCGACATCCACCGCGCCGACCTCACCACCGCCAATGCCTTCAGCGCGGCCGCCGACCACCTGGCCTTCGCGCTCGGCCGGCACTTCTGCGTGGGGGCGCTGCTGGCGAAGACCGAGGTGGAGGTCGGCGCCAATCAACTCCTCGACGCCTTCACGGAGATGGACTTCGCCGACGGCACCCCGGCCGCGGACGCCGGGGTGTTCGTCCGCGGGCCGCTGCGGCTGGACCTGAGCCTGACGCCCGCGGCGGGCTGACACATACGGGGGTGAGCCGCGGGGCATCGGCCGGCCCGGACCGGCACGGGAGGCCGTACGGCGTACGGCTCAGGCCGGCTCCGGGCGGGTCCACGGCCGGAGTGTGCGGCGGGTGCGGTGCAGGCCCGCCGCCGCGCGTGCCGGGCGCAGCAGCGCGGCCTGGAGGCGGCGGGCGGCGTCGATGTGGTCGAAGGTCCAGATCATCTTGACGGCCGTGGAGGTGCCGCGCCCGTCGTCGGCGGTCAGGTCGCGGCGTACGGCGTCGAGCAGCCGCCGGTCGGACTCCGCGCTGTGGGCGATCCGCTCCGGGACCGCGCCGGAGCCGGCCAGCGCCCGCGCGGTGGCCTCGTACCAGTCGACCAGCAAGGTGCCCGCCCACAGGATCTCGCCGCGGGCCGCGGTCCTGTCCTCGTCGGACAGCACGGTCTCGCGCGCCCACAGGTCCTGGATGGCGTCGGCGGTCAGCCGCAGCGCCGCGACCCCGGTGACCAGTGTCGTGACGTCGGCCAGCGGGATGTGCTTGGTGCCGCGCTCGGCGAGGAAGCCCCGGAAGGCGTCGTCGAGACGGCGGGACGCGGCGGCGGCGCGCCGCCGTTCGTCCTCGGGCCGGGCGGGTGACGGCAGCGAGGCGTCGCAGCGGGCGACGCCGTACTCGATGGCGCCGCGCAGGTAGCGGGCGCCGTCGGCGAAGGCGTCGGCCAGCGCCTGGCTGAGCGCGGGTCCCGCGCCGCGCGGCCAGAACAGCGCGCCGGCCACCAGGGAGACGGCGCAGCCGATGGCGACATCCTCGACGCGGACCAGGCCGATCCGCCAGCCCTCCGGTTCGATGATGTTGTAGAGGATCAGCAGGACGGTGGTGAATCCGGCCTGTCCTGCGGCGAAGGAGAAGGCGGCGGGCGCGAGACCGGCGAAGGCGACGGCGAAGGGCAGCAGCACCCACAGTGCGGTGGTGTGGGTGCCGACGGCGTAGACGATGCCGCCGCCGATGATGAAGCCGATGCCGGTGCCGAGCAGGCCGCGCAGCGCGTTCTGGCCGGTGCTCAGGGCGTTGGAGCGGAGCACGGCGAGGGTGCCGAGGACGACCCAGAAGGAGTGCTGGACCCCGGTGGACTCCGCGAGCAGGACGGCCAGGGCGAGGGCGATCGCGCCGCGCACGCTGTTGTGCAGCCACACCGAGTGCGGTTCGACATGTGCCCCGGCGCGTTCCTGCGCGGAGGCGAGCGGGGACGACACGCCGGCGGGCTGGCGGCCGATGACGTGGTCCCACCAGCTACGGCGGCGGGCGGCGACGGTGAGGCCGATGTTCGTGGCCATGGCGGAGATGGCGAAGCTCATCTCCTGGGCGCGGAAGCTGGGTTCGAGGGAGCCGAGGATGCCCGCCATCGCGTCGGGCGTGTCGTCCCCGCCGTCATCGGAAGACGCGCCGGCCGTACCGGGCGTGTCGTTTCCCGCGGCGGGCCGGCGGCGCGGGCGGTGCAGCGGGAGGTCGCCGGTGACGGCAGCCTCCATCGCCTCGCGGACCTCTTCCAGGCGCCGCAGATCGCTCTCCAGCCGTCCGGCGTCGTCGGCGACCGACTCCAGGGTGTCCGCGCCGTGTTCGAGCAGGACGGCCGCGGCGATCTTCACGTCGCACACCACGGCGTCGGTCGGGCCCGGCTCCTGCTCCAGCGGCATCCGCTCCAGGATCGCGTCCAGCCAGACGATCTGGTCGACCAGCCGCACCAGGGTGCGCGCGGAGGTGGACAGGCCGGTGGGGCGGTAGGGCGCGCCGAAGAAAGAGGTGCGCAGCCGCGCGACCGCGGCGCGCGCCTCGTCGGCCAGCGCTTTGTACTCGGCCGCGCCGACCGGGCCGAAGCCGCCGCGCACGCAGTCGACCTCGGCCCGCAGCCGCCGCGCGAGCAGTGCGCACGCGTGCGCGGTGGCCAGCCGCAGCGGTTCGCGGCGCGGCGCCGGCCACAGCACTCCGACGGCGAACACCGTGCACGCGCCGGCCAGCAGCCAGCCCGCGAGCCGGTCCGGCAGCTGGCTCACCGGCGCGGGCAGGGTCACCGGCAGGACGAAGGCGACGAGCAGCGCGGTGGAAGCGCTCGCGAGCACGGAGCTGACGACTCCGGCGAACAGCACGAGGAAACCGACGACCAGCGTCGCCACGACCGCCAGCCATGCCTTCTGCGAGGCAAGCGTCCCGACGCACACCAGCGCCGCGCCCGCCGCCACCAGGCCGGCCTGCGCCGCGAGCCGCTGGGCCATGGCGCCGCTGAAGTCGACGAAGAGCAGTCCGGACAGCGCGCCGAAGGAAGCGAAGGTGGCGATGGTCGGATTGCCGATCACCTTGTCGCCGAGGGCGAACAGCGCGGGCATGACGATGGCGGCGCGCGCGGCGCGGCGCAGCGCCGACAGGTCCGCGTCACGGGTGCGCAGCCAGGTCAGGACGTTCACCACGGCGGTGTCTCCTGTCGTCGGGGGCGCCGGGTGCGGGCCGGGTCGATGGTCATCAGCAGAGCATGGCACCGACGGCCGCCCGCGGCAGCCCCCGGGCGCACGGTGGCGCGGCGCCGCGCGCCCGGCACGGTCCGGGCGGCAGCATCCGCGCGGCACGGCCTAGGTGTATTGGCTCGCAGGGTTGTTGACGCGGGTGATGGGTGGCTGGCCGCTGAGTGCGGTGTGGCTGTGGTGGTGGTTGTAGGTGTGGAGGAAGTCTGCCAGGGCTGCGGTCCGCTGTTCGTTGCTGGTGTAGGGCCGTTGGTAGGCCCATTCGTCGAGCAGGGTGCGGTTGAAGCGTTCGACCTTGCCGTTGGTCTGGGGGCGGTAGGCGCGGGTGAGTTTTCCGGTCGCGCCGAGGTCGGCCAGTGCCTGCTTGAACAGGGTGCTTTTGCGGTAGGACCAGGCGTTGTCGGTCAGGACGCGCTCGATGCGGGTGATGCCGGCGGTGGCGAAGAAGGCCGCTGCGCGGCGGAGGAAGCCGGTGCAGGTGGCGGCCTTCTCGTCGGGGTGGATCTCGCTGTAGGCCAGGCGGGTGTGGTCGTCGACGGCGGAGTGGATGTAGTCGAAGCCGACGTGCTGTTTCTCGTTCCGGGTGGCCTGGCGGCCGCGGGTGCGCCAGCCGCCGCCGTCGGGGATCCGCCCGAGTTTCTTGACGTCGATGTGGATCAGTTCTCCGGGCCGGTCACGTTCGTAGCGGCGGATGATCTCGCCTGTGGGCCGGTCCATGAAGGCCAGGCGGTTCAGTGCGTGGCGGGTCAGGACGCGGTGCACGGTGGAGGCGGGCATGCCCAGGATCGGGCCGATCCGGGCGGGGCCGAGTTTGCGGGCCTGGCGCAGCTCGCACACGCGGGCCTCCACCGTGGCCGGAGTGCGATGCGGTGTCCTGTGCGGTCGGCTGGAGCGGTCGTGCAGACCCGCATCGCCCTCCGCCAGCCAGCGCCTGACCCATTTGTGGGCCGTGGTCCGCGAGATGCCCATCTCTGCTGCGACATGCGCGACCGGACGGCCCGAACGGACACGCCCAACAAGGATCCGTCTGCCGTGAACGGTCAGCCGGGCATTACGGTGGGACATGAAGACCTCCGTGCGGTGCAGTCCTAGACAGCTCCACCACACCGGAGGTCTTCGCCATGATCAAGCACCGGCACGTGTCAACAACGCTCGTGATCAATACACCTAGGCCGTGTCCGCAATGTCGCGGCGTCCGCCCGCAGGGCGGGGCCGGCGGTGTCTGGTGCGTGCGATCGCAAGGCGGAGGGTCGTCCTCGTAGTGGGCCTACTCGGACGAGCCCGACAACGCAGCGAGCGTGCGTGCCAGGCGCCGCCGGCCAGGCGCGACATTGCGGACACGCCCTAGGCTGCGCTGGTGAATCTTCCCTCTGCCGAGAGCGTGCGCGCGCTGCACGAGAAGTACGCTCCGACCCACGAATCCCTGGACATCGTCCGTACGCACTGCGAGATCGTCGCGCGGATCGCCCTGGAGCTGGCGGACCGCTACCCGCTTCCGGTCGACGTCCGGCTGGTCGAGACCGGCGCGCTCCTGCACGACATCGGCGTCTACCGGGTCGGTGACGGCGCGTACATCAGGCACGGTGTGCTCGGTCATGAACTGCTGCGCGCCGAGGGGCTGTCCGAGCCGCTGTGCCGTTTCGCCTCGTGCCACACCGGGGTCGGTCTGACCCGTGCGGACATCGAGCGGCAGCACCTGCCGATCCCGCCGGGCGACTACGTGGCCGGGTCCGTCGAGGAGCGGCTGGTGATGTACGCGGACAAATTCCACTCCAAGTCGAATCCGCCGAAGTTCCTGGACACCGCCGCGTACGCCGAGCGTGTCGCGCGGTTCGGTCCTGACAAGGTCGTGGCGTTCAAGGATCTGGTCGCCGAATTCGGCGAACCCGAACTGGACTCCCTGGCCGCCGAGTTCGGGCACGCGGTCCGGCGCGGCTGACGACCGGAGGCCCGGCCCGCTTTGTGTTATCCGGCCGGGCCCCGCGGGGTCTCCCACGTGTACCGACGCACGGCGGGAGGACGGCACGATGGGACGCAGACGGCGGACGAAGTCCGTACGGGGCTGGTGGGGGCTGGTGGTGATCGCGCTGGTCGCCGCCGGGACGGTGTACTTCTGGCCGTCCTCGCCCGGCACGGACGGCGCGGCGAGCACCGAGGCCGTGGCCCGTACCACCGGCGCCGCGTCGCCGTCACCGACCGGCACGGCGGCGCCCTCCCCCACGGCCGCGACGCCGTCCACCACCGCGAGCCGTTCGGCCCGGCCGCACACCGCTCCCCCGTCGCACCGGCCCACGACGAAAGCACCGGCGAAGGCACCGGCGGCCACCGCGCCGCCCGCGTCGGGCACCGGCGGCGGGCGGACGATCACGGTGGTGAACCGTACGCAGGAGACGGTGTGGGCGATCGTCAGCAACACGTCCGCGTATCCGGACGGGCGCGAGCTGCGGCCCGGGCAGAGCACCTCGCTCACGGTCGGCAACACCTGGGGCGGCCGGATCTGGGGGCGTACGGGCTGTACGTCGGGCGGCGGCGGTGACTGTCTGACCGGTGACTGCACGGCGCACTGCTCGGGAGCCAACCCGCCCACCACACTGGGCGAGTTCACCTTCGACGCCTATGCCGGTCTCGACTTCTACGACGTCAGCATGGTCGACGGCGCCAATCTGCCGATGTACATCAACATCTCGCACACCGTCACGGCCGACCCGGTGAGCCCGACCGGCTGTTACAAGGGCGCCTGCACCAAGCCCGTGGACTGTCCGGCCGCGATGCGCGCCACCAAGGGCGGCCGGGTCGTCGGGTGCATGCCGCCGTGTGCGGCCTTCGGCGGTGACACCTACTGCTGCCGCGGCGCCTGGGCGGGCCGGGACAAGTGTGTGCCGTCGAAATGGCCCGTCGACTACACGCAGGTGTTCAAGAAGGCCGCGCCGTACGCGTATTCGTACGCCTTCGACGACGCGGCCACGATGGCGTGCAAGGGGCGGTGCGACTATCGGGTGACCTTCGGCGTCACCTGACGGCCGGTGCGAGCCGCTCCCCCAGGAAGGCGGTCAGCAGCTCGGTGACCTCGGCAGGCCGTTCCATGCTCGGCAGATGGCCGGCCCACGGCAGTTCGAGGTGCCGGGCGTCGGCGAGCCGCGCGGGCAGGCCCTCGGCGATCCGCCGGAAGTCCTCGATGTCCTGGCCGCCGGAGACGGCGAGCGTCGGCGCGGTGATCGCCGACAGCTCGTACGGGGGCCGCAGTTGGGCGACGTCGCCGGCGGCGAGCTGCACCTCGTAGGCGCGGCGCTGCATGACGTGTACGGCCTCGCGGACGGTGTCGTCGCCTTCGGGGCCGATCCAGCTGTCGACCATCAGCTGGAGGGCCGCGTCGAGGTCTCCGGCCTCCACCAGCGCCTCCTCGCGCTCGCCGAGTGCGACCAGGGCGTCGGAGGGTTCGTGGCTGTCGGAGCCCGCGCACAGCAGCGCCAAGGCGCTCACCCGGTCGGGCCTGCGGGCGGCGATCTCCAGCGACGTCTTGCCGCCGTAGGAGGCGCCGATCAGCGCGGCCCGCTCGATGCCGAGCGCGTCGAGCAGCGCGACCACGTCGTCGGCGTTGTTGTACGGACCGTCCGGCGCGGGGGTCTCGCCGAAGCCGCGCAGATCGCAGCGGATCACCTGGTATCCGGCGTCGGCCAGGGGCCGCCATTGCGGGTCCCACATCCGGCGGTCGCAGATTCCGGCGTGCAGCAGCAGGAGTGCGGGGCCGTCCCCCGCCGTGTCGTAAGAGAGCGTCATCCCGCCGACCCTACGCAGGGCGCCGTGCTTTGCCCTCCGAATTTCGCCCTGCGCGGTTCCGCTGCGGGCGATCATCGCGCGTGGGGCGGCGCCGGTGCCTGCCGGGCGCCGCCCCACGCGGTGCGACAGGGCTTCAGCGGGCCGCGGTGGGGTGCGGCTCCTGCCGTACGGGCGGCTCCTGTTCGTCGTCCGCGTCGCTCAGGCCGGCCTTGCCGTGCAGGCACCGCAGCGCGGGCGGCGCGTACCAGGCGGCGCGGCCGAGCAGCCGCATGGCGGCGGGCACGAGGATGCCGCGGACGGCGACGGCGTCGATGAGGATGGCCAGGCCGCTGCCGAGGCCGAACATCTGGATGAAGCTGACCTTGCCGGTGCCGAAGGCGAAGAAGCTGACGGCCAGGAGCGCGGCGGCCATGGTGACCAGCCGTCCGGTACGGGACAGGCCGCCGCTGACCGCGGCCTCGGTGTCGGCGCCCTGGTCGTGGAGTTCCTTGATGCGGCTGGTGACGAAGACCTCGTAGTCCATGGACAGGCCGAAGGCGACGCAGAACATCAGCACCGTCATCGAGGTGTCCATCGGCATCGGGGTGAAGCCGAGCAGTCCGGTCAGATGGCCGTCCTGGAAGATCCACACCATGGCGCCGATCGCCGCGCAGAGGCTGAGGCCGTTAAGGACGAGGGCGCGCAGCGGCTGGACGACGCTGCCGGTGAACAGGAAGAGCAGGACGAAGGTGGTGACGGCGACCAGGCCGATCGCCAGTGGCAGCCGGCTGCCGATGGCGTGCTTGGAGTCGACGAGTTCGGCGTCGGTGCCGCCGACCAGGGTGTGGGTGCCGGCCGGGGCCGCGACCGCGCGGACCTCCCGGACCAGCTTCTGGGAGTCGCCGGAGCCGAGGCCCGGCTCCTGCACGACGGTCAGCCGCTGTGCGGTGGGCCGGGACAGGGCGGCGGCCTCGGGTCCGGCGGCGGCGCGGGCGCCGTCGGTGTAGGTGCCGGTGCTGGCGGTGACGCGCTGGACACCGGGCAGCTTGGAGACGGCGGTGGCGTAGCCGTCGAGCGGGCCGTTGGCGGCGGGCCCGGTGGTGACGACCTGGATCGCGCCGGAGTCGTCGCCGGGGAATTCCCGGTCGAGGGTCTGCGCGACCGAGCGGCTCTGCGCGCTCTCGGGCAGGACGCGCTCGTCGGGGCTGCCGAAGGTGACGCCGAGCAGCGGGCTCGCCAGGACCAGCAGGACGGCCGCGGCGGGCAGCGCGGTGATCGCGGGGCGCCGCATCACGGTGCTCGCCATGCGGCCCCACAGCGGCGCGTCGGAGCTGCGGACGGTGCTGGACCAGGGCAGCCGGCCGGCGTTGACCCGGTGGCCGAGCGCCGCGAGCAGGGCGGGGATGACGATGAGCGCGGCGAGGGCGGCGATCACCACGACGCCGATGCCCGCGTAGGCGAAGGAGCGCAGGAAGAACTGCGGGAAGACCAGCAGCGCGGCGAGCGCGGCGGCGACGGTGCCGGCGGAGAAGGCGATGGTGCGGCCCGCGGTGCGCAGGGTGCGGCGCAGCGCGTCCGGGACCTCGTGCCCGGCGGCGAGATTCTCCCGGAAGCGGTTGACCATCAGCAGGGCGTAGTCGATGCCCAGGCCGAGGCCGAGCGCGGTGGTGATGTTGACGGCGAAGACGGAGACGTCGGTGACGCTGCCGAGGACGTACAGCTCGGCGAAGGTGCCGACGACCGCGATCAGACCGATGACCAGGGGCAGCAGGGCCGCGACGAGGCTGCCGAAGGCGAGCACCAGCAGGATCATCGTGATCGGCACGGCGATCGACTCGGCCAGGGCGAGGTCTTTGGTGACCTGGGAGTTGACGTCGTTGTTGACGGCCGCGGCGCCGCCCGCGCGCACGTCGACGGCGCCGCGGTCGCCGGTGTAGCGGCCGACGAGGGTCTTGGCACGGTCCGCGATGTCGTTGTCGCCGCCCTTGACGTGTGCCAGGACCAGGGCCTTGGTGCCGTCCTTGGAGGCGAGCGCGGGACCGGGGTGGTCCCAGTACGACACGACGTTGTCGACCGTCGGCTCGCCCTTGAGCGCGGCGGTCAGCGTACGGCCGGCCCGCGCGGCGGCGGGCGTGTCGGGGCCGCCGTTGTCGGGTGTCACCAGCAGCACGAGGTCGGAGGCGCCGCCGAACTCCCGGTCGATGAGGGTCTTGGCGCGGCTGGAGGGCGCGCCCGGGTCGTCGAAGCCGCCGCCTTGGAGCTTGCCGAACGCCCCGAAGCCGACCGCGGCCATGACGACCACGACGACGGCGCTCAGGACGAGCACCAGCCGGGTTCTGTTCAGGGCCAGTCGCAGGATCGTGCTGAACATGGTGGTACCCCTCCGCCACTGCTTGCGAGGCAATCGGCGCCGCGCCATGTGCACGGCGTTAACATCCACCATGGCAGCCGAAGTTAACCCCGTCAACATCGGTCGGGAGAATGGGGCACCATAGGGGCATGGAGACGATCAAAGGCCGCAAGGACGGCTACCACCACGGGGACCTGCGCAACGCGCTGGTCGGCGCCGCGATCGATCTGGCGACCGCCGGCGGCCCCGAGGCGGTGGTGCTGCGCGAGGCCGCGCGCCGGGTCGGCGTGTCACCGACCGCGGCCTACCGGCACTTCGCCGGGCAGGGCGACCTGCTGTTCGCGGTGAAGTCCCACGGCCAGGACGCGCTCGCGGTCGCGATGCGCGCGGAGATCGCGGCCTCGGGGGCCGCGGCGGGCTCGGCCCGCGCCGAGGCCGATCCCGGCGCGGCGGCCGTGGAGCGCACCAAGGCGGTGGGCCGCGGCTATCTGCGCTTCGCCTTCGCCGAGCCGGGCATGTTCCGCACCGCCTTCTGCCGGATCGCGATGCCCATGGACGCCGAGACCGGACAGCCGACGCGCGACGACAACGACAATTTCAGCTCGTTCGACATGCTCTCCACCGTCCTGGACGACCTGGTGGCCACCGGCCGGATGTCGCCGAGGCGGCGGCCCGGCGCGGAGGTCGCCGCCTGGTCGGGCGTGCACGGCCTGGCCATCCTGGTGATCGACGGGCCGCTGGCCATGCTCCGGGGCGAGGCACTGGCGGCCTCCGTGGAGAACGTGCTGGAGACGCTCGTCCAGGGGCTCTGCGCCCAGGACTGACGCGGCGAGGGCCGCGGATGCGGATGGGGTGAACACGGATGCGGCGGACGCAGCAGACACGGATGGGGCCGCGCACCCCGGTGGTGCGGGTGCGCGGCCCCGTGGGCGGCTCGGCGCCCGGTCGGGCGGGTGCCCGACGACGCCATTCAGCGGGCTAGGGCGTTTCTTTCAGATCATCGGATCGTTGGTCTGGGTGTGTCGTTGACTGATGCGCAGTGGGCGAGGATCGAGCCGTTGCTGCCTGATCGGACGCCTCGGCGGGGTGGGCGGTGGCGGGATCACCGGCAGGTGATCGACGCGATCGCGTTCAAGTACCGCACCGGCACACCGTGGACGGACCTGCCCGAGCACTTCGGATCGTGGAAGGGCGCCCACAACCGGCTGCGGATGTGGGCCGCGGACGGCACCTGGGAGAAGGTCTTCACCGCACTGCTGGCCCAGGCCGATGCCGAAGGCGACCTCGACTGGGTCGTCGCGGTCGACTCCACGATCGTCCGCGCCCATCAGCACGCGGCCGGGGCCCGTCAAAAGGGGCCCCGGCCGGCGAGCCTGCCGACCATGCCCTCGGACGGTCCCGCGGCGGACTGACCACCAAGATCCACCTCGTTACGGACGGCAACTGCCGCCCGCTCGCGTTCGTCATCACACCGGGCCAGGCCGCAGACGCACCCGCATTCGAGCAGGTCATGATCCGCTTACGGGTGCCCAGACCGACCGGCCGCCCCAGGAC
>NZ_FONG01000007.1 GCF_900112845.1 Actinacidiphila alni | reverse complement strand
TCCGCAAAGGATGAATTCTCATTCACGTTTTACTTGACGTGCCTCCCGGTCGGTGGCCAGCATGAGAGGGACGCCGCACGCCGATGAGAGAGGGCCTTGAGATGTCCGCAGCAGAGCGACGACCTTTTCCCGGGGCCGGAGCCGAGGCGGCACCGAATCCTCAGGTGATCACCCATCCGTCCAGCGGCCTGATCGTGCACCTGACGCACGCCGACGGTGCTGTGTGGGCCACGGTCAGCGGCGAGATCGACCATGCCAACGCCGAGACGTTCGGGCGGGCGCTGACCGGGAATGTGCTGCGCGCGTGCGACCGGCTCGAGGTGGACCTGAGCCGGGTGGACTTCTTCGACTGCACCGGCCTCAACGCCCTGCTCAAAGCCGCCGCCGTCGCCGACCGGACCGGCGCGACACTGCACCTGTCCGACGTCAGCCCGGCCGTACGCCGCCTGCTCGACCTGACCGGCACCGGCCCGCTGCTCGGCCGTACGGGGAAGGACGCCGCCGAGGCGGCCGGCGCCGGGACGTACGGATCGGGGCAGGCCGGCGGCGAGCGGGTCGGCGCCGGGACGTGCGGTGCCGGGACGTACGGATCCGGGAGCGACGGTACGGACGCGGCCCCGTCGGACCGGCCGCCCGAACCCCGTACCCCGGTCGGTTCCCGATGGGTCGGCCCGCACGCCGCCTGAGACCGGCCCGCGCGTGCCGCCGCGCTACCCCTCGCCCGCGGTGCCGGATTCGCCGGCGAGGCGCCGGCCGTTGCGGGCGGCGGCGGCCCGGGCCCAGCCGCTGGTGGAGACGGTGCCGAGCGTGAGCACGACGAGCCCGCAGCCGCCGAGCACGGCCCAGGCGGTGCGGCTCGCGTCGATGAAACCGGCTCCGGTGCCGGCCACGATCGAGCCGGTGACGGCCACGCCGATGGCGCTGCCGAACTGGCGGGCGCTCGCCGCGAGCGCGCCGGCGACGCCGACCTGGTCGGGCGGCAGTCCGGAGACGGCGGTATTGGTGACCGGCGGGCCGACCATGCCCGCGCCGAGGCCGAAGACGGCGTAGGCGGCCAGCAGGTAGACGCTCGCGGTGTGCGCGGTGAGCGGGACGAGGAGGAAGCCGCCGACGGCCAGGAGCGCGCCGCCGAGCGCGAGGGGGAAGCGGGGTCCTCCGGAGGCGAGCAGCCGCCCGGACAGCTGGGCGGCCACGGCTTGCCCCACCGCCATCGGGATGATCATCAGCCCGGCACGCAGCGGGCTGAAGTGGCGGATGTCCTGGAGGTAGAGGGTGTTGAGGAACAGGAACCCGCCCAGGCCGGCCGACATCGCGACGGAGATCGTGTTCGCCCCCGAGAACGGCGGGCTGCGGAAGAAGCGCAGGTCGATCAGTGGTTCGGGGCGCCGGGGCTCGACGACCAGCAGCCCGGCGAGGGCCAGGACGGCGAGCGCGAACAGCCCGGCGATCCACGGGTCCGCCCAGCCGCGCCGCGGCCCCTCGATCGTCGCGGCGACGACCGACGCGAACAGGACGACGATCAGCGCCTGGCCGTACGGGTCGAACGCGCGCGGCCGGACCGCCTTGGACTCGGGGACGAACCGCCGGGTGAGCCAGATGGCCACGGCCCCGATCGGGACGTTGACCCAGAACACCGACCGCCAGTCGATGCCGTCGACCAGCAGCCCGCCGAGTACGGGCCCGGCCGCGATGGTGACGCCGATGACCGATCCCCACACGCCGATCGCGCGGGCGCGTGCGGCGCGATCGGTGTAGACGCCGACGATGATCGACATCGCGACGGGATTGAGCATCGAGCCGCCCACCGCCTGCAGGGCGCGGAAGGCGATCAGCCATCCGACGCCGGGCGCGACGGCGCTCAGCAGCGAGCCGAGGGAGAACAGGGCGAGCCCGAGCTGGAAGATCCGCCGGCGGCCGAAGCGGTCGGCCATGGAGCCGGACAGCAGGAGCAGGCACGCCATGACCAGGGCATAGGCGTCGACCGTCCATTGCAGGCCGCTGACCGAGGCGTGCAGGTCCTGGCCGATCGAGGGGAGCGCCACATTGACGATGGACAGGTCGATGCCGGTCACGCCCACGCTGAGACAGCAGATGGCCAGTACGAGCCGGCGGTGGACGGGAGGCGACGTGCGGGCCGGCGCCGTCGGCCCCGGGGTGTTGACTGTGCTCATGACGGATCCCCGGACGGATTCGGTAGAGTCCCCGATGGAAACGGAGAGGGTGTCCAGATAATACGGAGACCCTGTCCACTTATGCAAGGACGCGTGAATGACCGACCATCCGCCCTCCAGGAGGGCCGACGCCGCCCGCAATCGCCAGCGGATCCTCGACGCGGCGCGCACCGCGTTCGCCGCCGGTGGGGCCGAGACGTCGATGGCCGAGGTCGCCCGGAGGTCCGGGGTCGGCCAGGCCACCCTCTACCGCAACTTCGCGACCCGCCACGAGCTCCTGGAGGCCCTGCTCGTCGACGAGATCGACGAGGTGTGCGCCGCCGCCGCGACCGTCGAGGGCGACACCCCGGAGGACCGGCTCATGGCCTGGCTGCGCCGGTTCTTCCAGTACGTCACCGCCAAGCGGCCGGTCGTCATCGGGCTGCTCGAACACACCGACACGACCGATCCCGTCTTCCAGAGCCGGGGCCGGATGCTCGCGGCCGGCCGGCCGCTGCTCACCGCCGCCCAGGAGGCGCGGCAGATCGCCGGCGACCTCGACCTCGACCAGATCCTCGACCTCGTGGTGGCCATCGCGAAGATCCCGGGCACCCCGGAATACCGCCGCCCCATCCTCGACGCGGCCCTCGCCGGCCTCCGCTGGATCGACTGAGCGCGGAGACCGACTCGCCCCGGGCGTGCGGCGGTTGAGGCGAGGCGGTCAGGTGCGGGAGGCGGTGTGGCGGAGGCCGTCGTGGACGAGTTCGGTGATGCGGATCGCGTCCTGTTGCCAGCCGTGGGCGCGCATGCCGCAGATGCCGCCGAGGGCGCGGAGGAGGAGGCGGCCGTCGACGCCGGGGCGGACGAGGCCGGCGGCGGTGCCCGCGGTGAGCAGGGTGTCGAGGGCGTGGGCCATGTCGCTGCGGGCGTCGTCGAAGACGGGGGAGTCGGTGGCCATGATGCTCTCCAGCGCCTCGCCCATGCCGCGCCCGACGGCGGCGTGCTCGACGAGGAGCAGCAGGAAGCGGCGCAGCGCCTCGTCCGGGCCGTGCTCGGCCAGAAGGCGGGCCGGGGCGGCGCACAGGTCGGCGACCTCCTGGCGGTAGACCTCGGCGACCAGGGCCTCGCGGGTGTCGAAGTGCCGGTAGAGGGTGCCGACGGCGACCCCCGCGCGGCGGGCGATCTCCTCGACATGGGCGTCGGTGTCCCCGGCGAGGAACGCCTCGCGGGCGGCGGTCAGCAGCGCCTCGCGGTTGCGGCGGGCGTCGGCGCGCAGCGGCCGGGCCTGGGACGGCTGGCGGGACGGGGGCAACGGTCCTCCTAAGGTGAGGCCGGTTCATTTTATGTGTACAGTTTCCGGAGTCGGGTTCACTTTACTGAAGGAGCACTCCCATGACGATTCCGGACGACGGCCTGCGCGGCCTGCGGGTGCTGGTCACCGGCGCCAGCCGGGGCCTGGGCCTGGCCACTGCGCGCCGGTTCGCGGCGGGCGGCGCGACCGTACTGGCCGCCTCGCGCACCGCACCGCCGGACGACCTGCCGGTCACCTTCGTCCCCGCCGACCTGCGCTCGCAGGAGGGCGCGGCCGATCTCGCCCGGCGGGTGCTGGACACCGTCGGCGGCGTGGACGTCCTGGTCGACAACGCGGGCGCGGCGACCGCGCCGGCCCCGACCCTGCGGCGGTCCGACGCCTCCTGGCTCGCCGACCTGGAGATGAATCTGCTGAGCGCGGTACGTCTCGACCGCGCCCTGGTCCCGGGCATGGTCGAGCGCGGCTCCGGCGTCGTCGTGCACGTCTCCTCGATCGCGAGCCGCTTCCCGCAGCGGACCGAGGTCTCGTACGCGGCGGCCAAGGCGGCGCTGAACGCGTACAGCCGCGAACTGGCCACCGAGGTCGGCGAACACGGGGTGCGGGTGGTGTGCGTGCTGCCCGGCTTCGTTGTCACCGAGGGCGCCGCCGACCACCTTCGGCAGATGGCCGACGCGCAGGGCCTCGGCCTCGACGAGATGAAGCAGCGCCTCGTGGACCACCTGAAGGTCCCGATGGGACGGCCCGGCGACCCCGAGGACGTCGCCGAGATGATCGCCTTCCTCGCCTCGGCCCGCGCCAAGTGGCTGACCGGCGCCGAATACCGGGTCGACGGCGGCATCATCCCGGTGGTCTGAACCGCCGTACGGACAACGCCGGTTCAGGCGCGGTACGCGTCCAGCGCCGCCGTACGGTCGCTGTACGCGGTACGTGACTGGCGCGTGACCAGCGTCCACATGGCGCGCTCCGCGGCGAGATCGGCGGGCAGCCGCAGCCCCAGCGACTCGGCCAGCGGCTTGCGGCCGACATTCACCAACGCCCTTACGGCGGCGGCCCATTCGTCGGTCGCGACGACCGCGCAGCGGTACCAGACCGGGATCAGCAGACACAGCACCACGGCCGCCACGGTGAGCGGCAGCGTGTCGGGGTCGGCCGCGGTCAGCGAGAGCACCGCCGCGAGGGCGACGAGGCCGTGCCCGTAGAGCAGCGCGACGAAGAAGTCGACGTTCACCCGGGCCAGTTCGGCCTGCCGCCGGATCTGTTCCGGTGCGGTGCCGGTGAGTTCGTTCCACAGCACCTGTGTGTCCAGCCGGAAACGGTCGTAGCCGTACTCCTCGAAGCGGCGGATCGCGTTGCCGAGCCGGGTCGGGGCGATCTGCCGGTCGTCCAGCGGATAGCGCGACAACTTCTCGCGCAGCAGCGCCCGTTGGGTGGCCGAGCGGCGCGCGTCGGAGGCGGCGACCGCGGTCAGCCGGGGGTCGGCGCGCAGGGCGGCGAGCCGCGCCGTGTCCTCGGCGGTCAGCCGCGCGGGGGCCTCCGCCTCGCGCCGCGCCAGCCTGATCAGGACGAGCCGGTCGGACATCAGCTTCTTGATCCGCCCGTGCCGCGCGCAGCCCGCGCGGTACGCCCGCTCCGGCCACAGCAGATAGCCCTCCAGGATGCGGAAGAGCGGATTCTGCAGGGCGCTGAGCACCAGGCCGAGCAGCACGGACGACGCCAGCAGCAGCAAGGCCGCGTCGGTGCGGGTGCCGGGCCACAGCCGGGTGACCGGCGCGGTGTGCCGCAGGGTCGGCGCGACGGCGAAGAAGAAGACGCTCAGATTGAGCGCCGTCGGCAGCACCCAGCCGACCAGCAGGGTCCACGCCCCGCCCAGCACACCCTTGGCGATGTCTCCCACGAGCGGCTCTACTCGTCCTCGTCGTCGTCGCCGAACGGCGGCCCGGGCGGCGTGACACCGAGCAGACCGCCGTCGTTGTACGTGCTGTCCCCCGAGCTGAAGTGGCTGCTGCCCGGACGGGCGGCGACGTCACCGAAGTGGACATCGCGGTCGGAGACGTACGGTGCGGTCGGCCGGGCACCCGCGTCGCCGCTCCCGGACGGTGCGTCCGTGAGCAGACCGGCCAGCGCCGTCGCCAGCCGGTCCGGCGGCCCGGGCGTGACCTCCACCGTCTCCGGCCGGCCGGCGCGGCGGACGGTCAGCCGGGTCCGGCCGTCGTGCGCGTCGAGCCACGACAGCAGCGACCGGGCCAGCGGAACGACGCCCGAGGTCGACACGAGCTGCACGTCGATCAGGCCGGACGCCTCGGGGGCGTGGTGCGTGAACGGCGAGGAGGGGGCGACGAGCCAGTCGTCGCCCCCGTCGTTCCGCAACTGCCGCTCCAGCGACCGCGGTCCGGTGTCCGCGCCGTACCTCGGCCCCTGCGGCGGGCCTTCCTCGACCTCGACCACCAATCGCACTGTCGCCCCCCTGGCGCCGGTCCCGTTCGGGGCACCCAGCCTAGGGCCTGGCTCAGGACTTGGGGCTCGCGCTGTGGCTCCCGCTCGGCGACGCACTCGACGTACTCGGCGACGCGCTCGGCGCGGTCTTCGGCGGCGGACCGAACAGCACCTGCACATGCTCGAAGCCGAGCGACGTCAGCAGATGCTCCAGCATGAACTTGGTGTTGGTCTCCGCCCGCGCACCCAGCTCCGTCTTCTTGGCGGCGTCCTGGATCTTCTGCGCGGCCAGCTCATTGAGCTGCTGCGCGTTGCCGGGGTTGCTGCCGAAGAAGTCCCCGATCCGGTCGAACAGCCCGCGCTGCTGCGAGACCACGTACGAGTGCTTGGTGTCCAGGGCCGTACGCTCCAGTGCCGCGTGCGGCAGCCGTACGGTCGCGGACTTGCGGTCGTCGGAGACCTTTACGGCGTCGGCGCCGACGTGGCCCATGTCGACGTACGCGTCGACGCTGCCCGCCCCGACGTACAGCGTGCGCTTGCCGCGCACCGCGGACGGCAGGAATTTGGCGTCCTTCTCCAGGTCGACGACGACCTCGAAGTTGCCGCTCGCGCCCTCGAAGCGGTTCATGTCCTGGATCGACTTCAGCAGGACGGGACCGCTGCGGTCCTTGTCCTTCTCCGCGAACGGGTTCGGTATTCCGGGCAGCAGATCGGCCTTGCCGAGCAGCAGGAACAGCAGAGCCAGCACGACCACACCCACCGCCGCCCGCGCCCACCAGGGCATCCGCCCCGCAGCACCACTGATCGCCATGATCGCGTCACCTCCTGAGATGCCGGTTACCCGGGGTCCGCCGTTCCATGGCCCGAACAGACGGACGACGTAGGGGAGTTGATATGTCAGCGGGCTGCCGTCTACCCCACCGCGTCCGGGAACCGGCACGCGACCGGCCCGGCGGGAGAATGATTCGTAAAGGAAACCGACTGTTGCCGGGGTATTCGAGGGCCCCCGGGGTCGGACGGATGCGGTGGGGGCGGGCTACGATCGCTGTCATGAGCGCCGCAGACGTACCGTCCCAGACCCCCGACCGGCCCGCGTCCCCGCCCAATGGCACCGCGGACGCGGCGGGCCGGTCCGCCGCGACCGGTTCCGCGGGCGCGGCCACCCTCGCCGAGATCGCCCGTGCCGCGGGCGTCTCGGCTCCGACTGTTTCGAAAGTGCTCAACGGTCGCGGTGATGTCGCGCCCGGCACCCGCAGTCGGGTGGAGGAGCTGCTGCGCCTGCACGGCTACCAGCGGCGGCGCGGCAACGCACAGCCCGCGCCCCTGCTCGACCTGGTCTTTCACGAGCTGGAGAGCGCCTGGGCGATGGAGGTGATCCGCGGGGTGGAGAACGTCGCCCGGCAGGAGGGCCTGAGCGTGGTGCTCTCAGAGTCGGCGGGCCGGCTCAGCCCCGGCCAGACCTGGGTCGACGGGGTGCTGGCCCGCCGCCCGACCGGCGTGATCCTGGTCCTGTCGGGGCTGGACCCGGCCCAGCGCGCCCAGCTCATCAGCCGCGACATCCCGTTCGTGGTGATGGACCCGGCGGGTGACCCCGGCGAGGACGTGCCGGCGATCGGCGCCACCAACTGGCAGGGTGGTGTCGCCGCCACCCGCCACCTGCTGGAGCTGGGGCACCGCAGGATCGGTGTGATCGGCGGACCCGCCGGGATGATGTGCAGCCGGGCCAGGATCGACGGCTACCGCGCCGCGCTGGAGACCGCGGGCGTCGCCTTCGACCCGGCCCTGGTGCGGGCCGGCGACTTCCACCACGAGGCCGGATACGCCGCGGGCCTGGAGCTGCTGCGGCTGCCCGACCGCCCCACCGCCGTCTTCACCGGCAACGACCTCCAGGCGCTCGGCCTGTACGAGGCGGCCCGTGAGCTGGGGCTGAGCATCCCCGGCGACCTGAGCGTGGTCGGCTTCGACGACCTGCCGCTGTCCCGCTGGATCAGTCCGCCGCTGACCACGGTGCGGCAGCCGCTGACCGAGATGGCCGAGGCCGCCGCGCGGCTGGTGCTCGACCTCAGCCGCGGCAAGGAGCCCAGCACGCTGCGGGTGGACCTGGCGACGCGGCTGGTGGAGCGCAGCAGTACGCGCCCGCCGTCGGTCGCCGACGCGCCGGGTGACGGTGGCCCGGCGGACGGTGGCGGGGACGCGTCCGAAGTGCGGTGATTGCCGGGGGTGTTGACGCTCGGGTGGGGTGCCCGTAGGGTCTGCGCCGCAGTCGGAATGTTCTTCGAAACATTCGAAGCCTCGCCGACGCGACAGTGAGAGCACCGAACTACCTGATCCAATCCCCCACTTGGAAGAGGTATCCACCCCATGGTCTCCACGCGAGCCCTGAGATCCGTCATCGGCGGATCGGGCGCCGCCTTGCTGGCGGCGACCGCGGCCCTGGTCGCCGTCACCGTCCCCTCCGCACACGCCGCCGACCCGCCGCTGCGCGACCTGGCCGCCGCCAAGGGCGTCTACATGGGCACCGCCCTGATGGCGAGCGAACTCAGCGGCACCAGCGCCTCGATCGCCGGCACCCAATTCGACAGTGTCACTCCAGGCAACGAAATGAAGTGGGACACCGTCGAGCCGAGCCGCGGCACGTACAACTGGGCGCCCGGCGACTCCATCGTCACCTTCGCGCAGGCGCACGACATGCAGGTGCGCGGCCACAACCTGGTGTGGCACAGCCAGCTCCCCAACTGGCTGACCTCCGGCAGCTTCAGCAACGACGAGCTGCACAGCATCCTGGTCAAGCACGTCACCGACGAGGTCACCCACTACAAGGGCAAGGTCGTCCACTGGGACGTGGTGAACGAGCCGTTCAACGAGGACGGCACCTTCCGCCAGGACCTCTGGTACAACCAGCTCGGCGTCTCCTACATCGCCGACGCCTTCAAGGCCGCCCGCGCCGCCGACCCGGCCGCCAAGCTCTACCTCAACGACTACAACGTCGAGGGCACGGGCGCCAAGAGCGATGGCATGTACAACCTCGTCAAGTCGCTGAAGCAGCAGGGCGTCCCCATCGACGGCGTCGGCTTCCAGGCGCACCTGATCCTCGGTCAGGTGCCGTCCACCTTCAAGGCCAACCTCCAGCGCTTCGCCGACCTCGGCGTGGACGTGGCCATCACGGAGCTGGACGTACGGATGCAGACCCCGTCCGACGCGGGCAAGCTCCAGCAGCAGGCCAACGACTACGCGGCGGTCGTCAACGACTGCCTGGGCGTGACCCGTTGCGCGGGCATCACCGTCTGGGGCTTCACCGACGCCACCTCGTGGGTGCCGAGCACCTTCCCGGGACAGGGCGCGGCGACCCTCTACGACGAGAACTACCAGCCCAAGCCCGCCTACGCGGCGGTCCGTACGGCGCTGGGCGGCGGCACGACCACCACGCCGCCGACCTCGCCCCCCACGTCACCGCCCACCACACCGCCCGGCGGTGGCGGCGGCTGCGCCGTCAGCTACGGCGTCAACCAGTGGAACACCGGCTTCACCGCCAATGTGACGGTGAAGAACAACGGCTCCGCACCCGTCAACGGCTGGTCGCTGAAGTGGACCTTCGCGTCGGGCCAGACCGTCACCCAGGCGTGGAACGCGACGGTCAGCCAGAGCGGGACCGCCGTGACGGCCACGAACCTCTCCTACAACGGGGCGATCCCGGCCGGCGGTTCGACGTCCTTCGGCTTCAACGCCGACTGGTCGGGCGGCAATCCGGCACCGACCGGCTTCACCCTCAACGGAACCGCCTGCACCGTGAGTTGAGCACCACCCCGCACGGCCCGTGCGAGCGGGCGGTCACCTCTCGACGACCTCGTACACCGGCACCGCCACCGCGTCGTCGTCGAGGCACCGCCCGCTCGCCAGGTCGAACCGCTGCTTGAGCAGCGGCGACGCCACGTACGGGCGGCCGTCCACCGCGCCGGTCAGCCCGTGCGCGAGCACCCCGGCCCCGGTGAAGGGGTCGACATTGCCGATGGCGTGCAGCGCCCCGCCGCGGACCCGGAAGACCGCGGCCTGCGCGCCGTCCGGCAGCAGCGCGACCACCGCGCGGCCCGGCTCCACCAGTCCCGAGGAGCACACCGGCAGCCAGCCGGAGCCCGTCGCGATCCGCACCATGGTCACGGTCTCTGTGATCTCGATGGTCATACGGTCACCGTCTCTGACAGGGCCACCAGCGTCGTGGCGGCCGGTTCCGGCTTGATCTGACCGCGCTCGGGCACGAAGCGGACCGTCGGGTCCGGCACGTCCGGCGCGTTGACGAAGGACACGAACCGCCGCAGACGCTCCGGGTCGTCGAGGGTGTCGGCCCACTCGTCGCGGTAGCCCGCGACATGCGCGGCCATCAGCTCCTCCAGCGAGTCGCAGATCCCCAGCGAGTCGCGCACCACCACGTCCCGCACATGGTCCAGGCCGCCCTCGATCCGCTCCAGCCACACGCTGGTGCGCTCCAGGCGGTCGGCGGTGCGCACGTAGAACATCAGGAAGCGGTCGATGAGCCGGACCAGTTCGGCGTCCGAGAGGTCCTTCGCGAGCAGGTCGGCGTGGCGCGGGGTCGCGCCGCCGTTGCCGCCCACGTACAGATTCCAGCCGCTCGCGGTGGCGATCACCCCGAAGTCCTTGCTCTGTGCCTCCGCACACTCCCGCGCGCAGCCGGACACCGCCGACTTGAGCTTGTGCGGCGCCCGCAGCCCCCGGTAGCGCAGCTCGAGGTCGATGGCCATCCGGACGCTGTCCCGCACACCGAAACGGCACCAGGTCTGCCCGACGCAGGACTTCACCGTGCGCAGCGCCTTGCCGTAGGCGTGCCCGGACTCGAAGCCGGCGTCCACCAACCGGGACCAGATCAGCGGCAGTTGCTCGACGCGGGCGCCGAACAGGTCGATCCGCTGACCGCCGGTGATCTTGGTGTAGAGGCCGAAGTCGCGAGCCACCTCGCCGATCACGATCAGCTTCTCCGGGGTGATCTCGCCGCCCGGGATGCGCGGCACGACCGAATAGGAGCCGTTCTTCTGCATGTTGGCCAGGAAGCGGTCGTTGGTGTCCTGGAGCGCGGCCTGTTCACCGTCCAGGACGTGCACGGACGCGCCGATGGCGGTCGCGAGCGAGGCCAGGATCGAGGCGACGGCCGGCTTGCAGACCTCGCAGCCCTCGCCGCCGCGCGCGTCCTCGCGGCCGTGCCCGTCCAGCAGTTCGCGGTAGGAGCCGATGCGCAGCGCGAGCACGATCTCGTACAGCTCGGCGCGGGTGTGCGCGAAGCAGCGGCACAGGCCCTTGTCGACGGCGACGCCGTTCGCCTCCAGCTCGGCGTCGACGAGCCGGCCCAGCACCTTCTCGCAACTGCCGCAGCCCGTACCGGCCTTGGTGCACTTCTTGACCTCGGGCACGCTGGTGCAGGAGTGCTCGGTGACCGCGCCCCTGATCCGGCCCTTCGTCACATTGTGGCAACTGCAGATCACCGCCTCGTCGGGCAGCGCGCCCGGGCCCATCTGGACGGGCGCGCCCGCCCCCGCCGGCAGCACCAGGTGCTCGGCCGCGACCGGCGGCACCGAGCCGGTCAGCGGGCGCAGGATGCCGTACGACTCCGCGTCGCCGACCAGGATGCCGCCGAGCAGGGTGCCGTCCGCGCCCATCACCAGCTTGCGGTAGACGCCGGAACGCGAGTCGGAGTAGAGCACGTCCAGGCAGCCGTCGGCGGCGCCGTGCGCGTCGCCGAAGCTCGCCACGTCCACGCCCAGCAGCTTCAGCTTCGTCGACAGGTCGGCGCCGGTGAACGCGCCCTGCTCGCCCTCGGAATCGGCGCCGCCGGCGATGGTGCGCGCCGCGGTCTCGGCCATCTCGTTGCCCGGCGCGACCAGTCCGTACACCCGGCCGTCCGCGGCCAGCGCGCACTCGCCGATCGCGAACACCGCCGCGTCCGCCGTACGGCAGCGTCCGTCCACCACGATGCCGCCGCGCTCGCCGACCGGCAGCCCGCAGGCACGCGCCAGGTCGTCGCGCGGCCGGACTCCCGCGGAGAACACGACCAGTTGGGCGCCGAGCGCGGAACCGTCCGACAGCGCCATGGAGCTGACGCGCCCGGCCGTGTCGCTGTCGATCCGCTGGGTGCCGACGCCGGTGTGCACCGTCACACCGAGGCCCTCGACCGTACGCCGCAGCGCCTCGCCGCCGCCGTCGTCCACCTGCACCGGCATCAGCCGGGGCGCGAACTCCACGACGTGCGTGTCGAGTCCGAGGCCCTTGAGCGCGCCCGCCGCCTCCAGGCCGAGCAGCCCGCCGCCGACCACAGCGCCGGTCACCGTCTCCGGCCGCCGCGCGTACGCCTCGATGGCGAGCAGGTCCTCGATCGTGCGGTAGACGAAGCAGCCCTCGGCGTCCTTGCCGTCCACCGGCGGCACGAACGGGTAGGAGCCGGTGGCCAGCACGAGCGTGTCGTACCCGACGGTCAGACCCGAACGGGCCGTCACCGTACGGGCGTCGCGGTCCACGGCCACCGCCGGGTCGCCGACGTGCAGCTCGACGCCGTGCCGCGCCATGAAACCGTCCTCGACCATGGACAGCTGCTCCGGCGTCCGGCCCTCGGAGAAGTACGAGGTGAGGTGGACGCGGTCGTACGCCGGGCGGGGCTCCTCGCAGAACACCACCACCCTGTCCCGCGCGGTCACCCCGCGGTCGGCCAGCGCTTCGAGGAAGTGCTGGCCCACCATCCCGTGGCCGACCAGCACGATCGTCCTCCTCGCCGAGGCGGCCCCGGCCACGGCTTCGGCTTCGGCTTCGGCTTCGGTCCCAGCCTCGGCCTCGGTCCCGGTCGGCGCGGCCATGCCTGGGTTCGCGGCCATGGTCAGTAACCTCCGTCGTCGGTGAGCAGATGGAGCAGTGGGGCGGAGGGCAGCGGCTCGTCGCCCTCCCAGACCCCGGCGACCGTGCCGACGGCGGCCAGATCGCCCAGCAGGATCCCGCCGACCAGCCGGTCCCCGCGCACCACGACCTTCCGGTACGCGCCGCGGGTGGCGTCGGTCAGGCGCAGCACGTCGTCGCCCGGGCCCGGCACCGGGTCGCCGAAGGCGGCGACGTCCAGCGGCGGGACGTCAGGGGAAGAGGTGCCGGTGTCTCTCGCGGATCCGGTGCCGGTTCCTGGCGTGAGGGTGAGGCGGGTGAGCGCGCGGGTGCCGGTGTAGCGGGGGGCGTCGGACGCGGTCGCGGCGCCGCCCGCCTCCTGGGCGAGGACCCGCGCCAGGACGTCGGCCTGGTCGTGGGCCGCGCCCGCCAGACCGTAGAGCACGCCGTCGTGCTGCGCGCAGTCGCCGATCGCGTGCACGGCCGGGTCGGAGGTGCGCAGCCGGTCGTCCACGACGACACCCTTGGCGACGTCGATCCCGGCCGCCTGCGCGAGGCCGACGCGGGGCCGCACCCCGCAGGCCAGGACGACGAGTTCGGCGCCGAGGCAGTAGCCGTCGGACAGTTCGACCGACCGCACGGCGCGGCGGCCGTCGGGCATCCGCTGGGTGAGCAGGCCGCGCGCCCGGCACTCGATGTGCACCTCCACGCCCTGCGCCTCCAGGTGGCCGCGCAGCAACGCCGCTGCCGTACCGTCCAGATGACGTTCCATCAGGTGCTCGCCCTGCTGGGCGAGGACCACCCGGGCGCCGCGCGCGGCCAGCGCCTGCGCCGCCGACACCCCCAGCAGCCCGCCGCCGACCACCACCACACGCGTGCCGTGGCCGGCGGCCGAGGCGAGCGCCAGGCAGTCGTCCATGGTGCGGAAACAGTGCGCGCCGAGCGGGAGTTCGTCCGACCCCTCCTCGAACAGGCCGCGCAGCGGCGGCAGTACGGGGTTGGAGCCGGTCGCCAGCACCAGCCGGTCGTACGGCAGGGCCGTACCGTCGTCGCACACCACCAGCCGGTCGGCACGGTCCAGCCGGACCGCCCGCCGGGGCGCGCCCGTACCGCCGTCACCGCCGCTGTCCGTGCCGCCCGCGCCCGGCAGGGTGATCATGGCGGGCGCGTACCGGCCGGCGAGCACCTCCGCGAGCAGCACCCTGTTGTACGGCGGGTGCCGCTCCTCGCCGACGACCGTGACCGTCAGGCCGGGCGCGGTACGGTACGGCGCGAGCTGCTGGGCGAGCCGGGTCCCCGCCATCCCGCCGCCGATCACCACGATGCGCATGCCGTCGTCCATGGCCGCAATCGTGGGCGACCGCTGTTTCCCGCCCGCATCCCCGCCATTATCCCTCGGGAACACCGGCCTCATCCGGTGCGGCCGCGCGCTGTGAGTCCGGGCCGCCGCCGTATCCGCACGGCAGCCATGCGGGGTGACCGGATCGTTCCGCATCGGGGCACGATCGGGCCTACCGGCGGCACCCCGGGGCGCGGCACGATCGGATCATGACCGAGAACACGTCAGGAAACACGTCAGGGAACACGAAGCCCGAATCCGCCAGCGCGCTGGTCGTCATCGACGTCCAGGAGTCCTTCCGGCAGCGCGAGACATGGCAGGCCGCCTCCGACCCCGAGGTCGCCGTACGCGTCGGCGAACTCGTCGACCACGCGCGCGAGCGGGGCCACCTGGTGATCTGGGTGCTGCACACCGAACCCGGCTCCGGCACGGTCTTCGACCCGGCGAGCGGCCACGTCCGGCTGATCGACGGACTGACCCGCGCCGACGGCGAACCGTTGCTCACCAAGACCGCGCACAACGCCTTCACCACCACCAACCTCCAGCAGATCCTCACCGAACGCGGCATCCGCTCGCTGATCACCTGCGGCATCCGCACCGAGCAGTGCGTGGAGACCACCACCCGGCTCGCCTCCGACCTCGGCTACGACGTCACTTTCGTCACCGACGCGACCGCCACCGAGCCGATCGGCCACCCTGACGCGCCCGCCGGGCGCCCGCTCGCCGAGATCCTCGCCGACCCGCGCACCCTGCTCCCGGCCGACATCATCACGCGCACCGAGTACGCTCTCGCGGGTCGCTTCGCCGCCGTCACCACCGTCAAGGAGCTGACCGGATCGTGACCCGGGTCGTCTTCCTGCTCGTGCCGAATCTGCATCTGCTCGACCTCGCCGGGCCCGCGCAGGTGTTCTCCACGGCCGCCGACCACGGCCTCGGGTACGAGTCGGCGTACGTCGCCGAGCAGGAGGACATCCCGACCGCGCAGGGACTCGCGCTGCGCGCGGGCACCGTACTGCCGGCGTTGTCCGCCGACGACCTGATCGTCGTCCCCGGCTGGCGCTCGCCGACGCTGCGGGCCAACGGGGCGCTCGGGCCCGGCACGCTGGAGTGGCTGCGCGCCCACCACGCCGGCGGCGGCACCGTCGCCAGCGTCTGCGCCGGCGCGGACGCCCTCGGCCGGGCCGGCCTCCTCGACGGGCGGCGCTGCACCACCCACCACGACGTGCAGGACGAACTCGCCCGCGACTATCCGCTGGCCACCGTCGTCCGGGACGTCCTCTACGTCGTCGACGACCGCGTCGTCAGCTCCGCGGGGATCGCCAGCGGCATCGACCTCGCCCTCCATCTGCTCGCCGTCCGGCACGGGCCGGGCGCCGCCGCGCGCGTCGCCCGGCAGATGGTGGTGTACGCGCGGCGCAACGGGGACGAGCGGCAGGCCAGCGCCATGCTGCGGCACCGGGCGCACCTCAGTGACGCGGTGCACCGCGTCCAGGACCTCATCGACGCCCGCTTCACCTCCCACCTCGCGCTCGCCGAACTCGCCGCCGCCACCGGTCTCAGCGAGCGCACCCTCACCCGGCGCTTCACCGCTTCCACGGGTCTCACGCCCCTTCGCTACCAGCACGAGCTGCGGCTCGAACGCGCCGAACACCTCCTCTCCCACGGTGCCACCGTCGAAGCCGCCGCCCACGCCGTCGGCTTCGCCGACCCCCGCATGCTCCGTCGCCTCCGCGCTCGCGCCACGAAAGTGGGTGCCTGATCTCCTGCGGAGTGCGGTGCGTGATCCCCTGTCGGGGGTGCGTGATGTCTCCTGCGGAGTGCGGTGAGTCAGGTCTTTTAGGGGCGCGGGGAACTGCGCGGCCCGCCCCCACCGGCCCGGTGGTCGCAAGAACAACAGCGTCTGCCCCGCTGGGGGCGGTTTTTCGTCTGAAGGCGCGCGCGGGCTGAGCGCGCAGTTCCCCGCGCCCCTGAAAGACCTCGCTCGCCGTCGGGCGAGAAGACGCCGCACTCCGCGGGACGGGCACCCCGGGGTGTCGACCGCCCACGCGGCGGACGCGGACGCCGACTAACCCCCGGTGGTGGCCGTCGGCTCGTGGTGGACCGGGAAGTTGACCGAGTTCGCGATGAAGCAGAGGCGCTGGGCCTCTTCGTGGAGGGCGTTGGCCGCCGCGGTCATGGTGGGGGAGGCGACCTCCACGGCCGGGTGGAGGGTGACCTCCGTGAAGTGGCCGGCGCCGCCGGCGGTCTCTTCCATCGTGCCGGTGGCGCGGTCGGTGTAGGCGGTGACGACGACACCGTTGACGGCGCACACATGGAGGTAGGAGAGCATGTGGCACTGGGAGAGCGCCGCGAGGAGCAACTGCTCGGGGTTCCACCGGTCGCGGTCGCCGCGGAAGGCGCGGTCGGCGGAGCCCGCGAGGGGCGGCGGGCCGTCGGCGGTGACGTCGTGGGTGCGGGCGTAGTCGCGGTACGAGGCGGTGCCGGTGCCGCGGTTGCCGGTCCAGACGACCCGGGTCTCGTAGACGTGCTTACGGGCGGACGGCATGACGCGGGGTCCTTTCAGCGGGCGCGGGCACGGGCGTCGCAGGTGTCGAGTACGTGGCGGCGGGCGGCCTCGGCGGCGTCGCGGGCGCGGCCCTCGGTGACGGCGGCGAGCAGCTCGCGGTGCTGGGCGTTGACCTGGGCGGGCCGGTGCGGCGGGTCGAGCGAGGCGCGGGTGGAGACGAGGATCTGGTCCCACAGCCGGTCGAGGGAGGCCAACGCCACCGGATTGGCGGCGAGTTCGGCGATCCGCCGGTGGAAGCGGCGGTTGTGGCCGACCGCCTCGGTCAGCCGCCCGGCGAGCGTGGCCACTTCCGTACGGTCGGCGTCGCGGACCAGTTCGGCGAGGTCGGCCGGGGCGATGCGGCCCTCGGCCTGGCGTACGGCGGCCAGTTCGGCGGTGAGCGCCTCCAGGGCGGCGCGCACCTGGTAGGCGTGGCGCAGCGCCTCGGCGTCGAGGGCGACGACGCGGACGCCGCGCCCGGCGGAGTGCACCAGGCCGTCGGCGACCAGCGCCCGGAACGCCTCGCGGACCGGGGTCCTGCTCATCGCCAGCGACAGCGCCACCTCGGTCTCGGTGAGGCGCTCGCCGGGCGCGTAGGCGCCGTCGAGGATCAGGTCACGCAGCCGCGCGCGGGCGGTGTCGGTCTGCTGCACACGGCCGACCCTAGCTTCTGCATGCATTGCATGCAATGCATGCAGAAGAGGTTCTACGCCTTCTCCACCCGCACCGCGCACACCTTGAACTCCGGCATCCGCGACGCCGGATCCAGCGCCGGATTGGTCAGCGTGTTGGCGCTGCCCTCGCCCGGCCAGTGGAACGGCATGAAGACGGTGTCCGGCCGGATCGCGGGGGAGACCCGGGCCGGGGCGACCGCCCGGCCGCGCCTGCTGGTCACCGCGAGCGGCTCGCCGTCGGCGACCCCGAGCCGGTCCGCGAGCCGCGGATGGAGCTGCACGAAGGGGCCGGGCGCGGCCTCGTTCAGCTCCCGCACCCGCCGGGTCTGCGCCCCCGACTGGTACTGCGAGAGCACCCGCCCGGTCGTCAGGTAGTACGGGAAGTCCGGCGTCGGCTCCTCGGCCGCGGGCCGGTGCTGGACTGGGGTGAAGCGGGCCCGGCCGTCCGGCGTGGCGAACCGGTCGAGGAACAGCCGCGGGGTGCCCGCCGGCGCACCGTCCGGCGTGCGCTCGGCGGCGTCCCGCGGGCACGGCCAGAAGACGCCGTCCTCCGCCGCGATCCGCGCGTAACTGATGCCCGAGTAGTCCGCGGGCCCGCCGGCCGAGGCCCGCCGCAGCTCGTCGAAGACCTCCTCCGGGTCGGCGGGGAAACCCTTGTCGTGACCGAGCCGTTCGGCGAGCGCGCCCAGCACCTCCAGGTCGGTCCGTACGCCCGGCGGCGGGTCGACGGCCTTGCGGCGCAGGATCACCCTGCCCTCCAGATTGGTCGTGGTGCCGGTCTCCTCCGCCCACTGCGTCACCGGCAGCACCACATCGGCGAGCGCCGCCGTCTCGGAGAGCACCACATCGCACACCGCGAGGAAGTCCAGCGCGGCGATCCGCTGCGCGACATGCCGGGCGCGCGGCGCGGACACCACCGGGTTGGACCCCATGAGCAGCAGCGCGCGCACGTCCCGGCCGAGCGCGTCGAGCAGTTCGTACGCGCTGGGCCCGGGTCCCGGCAGGTCGTCGGGGTCGACGCCCCACACGGCGGCGACATGCGCGCGGGCCGCCGGGTCGTCGAGCTTGCGGTAGCCGGGGAGCTGGTCCGCCTTCTGGCCGTGCTCGCGCCCGCCCTGCCCGTTGCCCTGCCCGGTCAGGCAGCTGTAACCGGACAGCGGGCGGCCGGCCCGGCCGGTCGCCAGGCACAGATTGATCCAGGCGCTGACCGTGTCGGTGCCCTTGGCCTGCTGCTCGGGGCCGCGCGCGGTCAGCACCATCGACTCCGGCGCGTCGCAGAACAGCGCGACGGCGCGCCGCAGTCGGGGCACCGGCACCCCTGTGATCCGCTCCACCAGCTCGGGCCAGTGCGCCATCACCCCGGGCAGCGTCCGCTCCCAGCCGGTGGTCCGCGCGGCGACGAAGTCCGCGTCGACCCGGCCCTCGGCGACCACGAGGTGCAGCAGGCCGAGCGCCAGCGCCAGGTCCGTGCCGGGGCGCGGCTGGAGGTGCAGGTCCGCCTGCTCGGCGGTCCTGGTGCGGCGCGGGTCGACCACGATCAGCGTGCCGCCGTTCCGCTTCAGCTCGGCGAAATAGCGCAGGGCGGGCGGCATCGTGTCGGCGAGATTGGAGCCGACCAGGATCACGCAGCCGGTCGCGCCGATGTCCGCCAGCGGGAAGGGCAGCCCGCGGTCCAGGCCGAACGCCCGTTGGTGCGCCACCGCCGCCGACGACATGCAGAAGCGGCCGTTGTAGTCGATCTGCGACGTCCGCAGCACCACCCGGGCGAACTTGCCCAGCGCGTACGCCTTCTCGTTGGTCAGCCCGCCGCCACCGAACACCCCGACCGCGTCCCGGCCGTGCGCCGCCCGCACCCGCAGCAGCCCCGCCGCGACCCGGTCCAGCGCCTCCTCCCAGCCCGCCGGGACCAGTTCGCCGTCGGCGCCGCGCACCAGCGGCCCGGTCAGCCGTACCGCGGACGACAGCACCTCGGCGGAGGTACGGCCCTTGCCGCACAGCGCGCCCCGGTTCACCGGGAAGGCCGGCCGCTCCACCACCTCGGGACCGCCGGAACCCGGCCGAAGCGTCATCCCGCACTGCAACGCGCAGTACGGGCAGTGCGTGTCGACCCCGGCGTCCGGCGGAGCGACGAGGGCCGGGGCGCCGGGACCGGATTGCGGGGCCGCGGGCGCGGCCGGCGGAGTGCTCATCCGCCCAGCCTGCGCGGACGGTGTTTCCCCCCGCCGCCCGCGCCCGTTACGCCCCGGGCACACCCGCCTCAGCGCGGCACGTCATGCGCTGTGAGGGCGCGCGCCACCCCGTTCTCGTGCGGCCCGAGGAAGTGCGGGTCGGGGCGCAGCACCGCGTCCACCGCGGCCTTGTCCGCCGCCAGCAGCTCCCGGACGCCGCCCGCGTACCAGGTCGCGTCGTGCGGCTCGTCGACGGCCACGCCGTACGCGTCGATCCCGGCGGCCGAGCAGAGCGCCAGGGCCCTGCGTATGTGGAAGCCCTGGCTGACCAGGACCGCGTGGTCCACACCGAAGATCCGCTTGGCACGGCTGCACGAATCCCAGGTGTCGAAGCCGGCGTAGTCCAGGACGACCTTGTCGGAGGGGACGCCGTGGGCGGTGAGATAGGTGCGCATCGCACTCGGTTCGTCGTACGACGTACGGCTGTTGTCGCCGGTCACCAGCACCACGCGGATCCGGCCCGTCCGGTACAGCGTCGCCGCCGCGTCGAGGCGGTGCGCGAGATACGGCGACGGCTTGCCGTCCCACAGCCCGGCGCCGAACACCACGGCCACCGGCTCGCGCGGCACGTCGGCCAGGCCGCGCACCCGCCCGTCCCCGGCCAGCTTCAGCCAGGTCGCGGGCAGCAGCGCCAGCACGCACACCACCACCGTCCACCGCACGAGGCGGCGCCACCCCCGCCGGGTCCGCGGCAGCCGCGGCCGCACCCGCCCCCGGAATCGCGCCCTCCAGCCCTGGCCCCCCGCCGTACCGTCCGCCCCCGCCGTACCCTCCGCGGCCGTCACCTCGTCCACCCCCTGCCCCCCTTGCCCACGCCCGGCGTCGATCCCGCTTCCCCAACGGGACCGACGCCGGACGCCCCCGTTCGGTTGCGCGTGAACCACACTAGGACCCCCCACTGACAACGCCCCCTGAGCACCCCGCGACCGCCTCCGCGACCGCCGCAGGGACCGGTCCCGCGACCGCCCCGGCGCCGGACCCCTCACACCTCTGCCGCACCGACGTGAGCCGGTCGAAACCGGCTGTTATGTTCGCGCAATGACCGGGCAAACTCGGGCCCGCAGGATCGCGGCATGACACCTCACCGCGCCGCACTGCCGAAGGCCGGCGCCGCCCCCACGCTGGTGGCCGTCGCGCACGGCAGCCGCGACCCGCGCGCGCTGCGGACCGTACGGGAACTGCTGGCGCGCGTCCGGGCCCGCCGTCCCGGCCTGGACGTACGGCTCGGCCACATCGAGCTGAACGAACCGCTGCTGGAGGAGACCCTCGCACGGCTGCGCGGCGCGGCCGTCCTCGTACCGCTGCTGCTCGGCCGCGGCCACCACGTCAAAGTGGACCTGCCGGACGCGCTGGCCGCGGCCCCGCACCTGCGCGGCCTGATCGCCGCCCCGCTCGGCCCGCACCCGCTGCTGGCCACGGCCCTGCACGCCCGCCTGACCGAAGCCGGCTGGCCCGCCCCCGGACACACCGCCCCCGGACCCACCGGCCACGACACCCGGACCGGCTCCGCCGTCGTCCTGGCCGCCGCCGGCTCCCGCGACCCGGACTCGGCCGCCGGCACCGCCCGTACGGCCGCGCTGCTCACCGCCCGGCTCGGCGGGGTGCCGGTGCTGCCCGCGTACGCCTCGGCCGCCGCGCCGACCGTCGCGGACGCCGTCGCCGCGCTGCGCGCCCGCGGCCACCGGCGGATCGCGGTCGCCTCGTACTTCACCGCGCCCGGCCGCTTCGCCGCGCAGACCGCGGCCGCCGCTCCCTGGATCGCCGCCGCCCCGCTCGGCGCGCACGAGGCGATGGCCCGCCTCGTCCTGCACCGCTACGACGAGGCACTGCGGCCCGGCGTCACCCTGCGCCCGCCCGCGCCCCGGCACCGCACCGTGCTCGTCTGACACACGTCCCCCAGCGACGGCCCGCGAAGTCCCGCCCCCGCGACGCCGCCCGACGCCGCCCGACGCCGCGCGAAGTCCCGCGACGACCCACCCCGGCGACGACGCCCGGCCCTCCCGGCGGCCCCGCCCGACACCCCGGCGTACGCCGTCCGTCACCGCGGCCGGTTACCGTCGCAGGTATGGACGGGAACGACCGGTCGCCGCGCGCGGCCACCGCGCACCTGGGACCGTACGAGCGGTACGGGCCGTACAGCGAGGCCGACATGGAGCGGTACGTGCCGGAGCCGGACAAGCGGCCCGGGCGTACGGCCTTCCAGCGCGACCGGGCGCGGGTGCTGCACTCGGCCGCGCTGCGCAGACTGGCCGGGAAGACGCAGGTCGTCGACCCGGGGGTGAACAGCGCGGCGGCGGTCGACACCAGCCCGCGCACCCGGCTGACGCACTCGCTGGAGTGCGCGCAGGTCGGCCGGGAACTGGGCGCGGCGCTCGGCTGCGACCCGGACCTGGTGGAGACCGCCTGCCTGGCGCACGACCTCGGCCACCCGCCCTTCGGGCACAACGGCGAACTGGTGCTGGCCGAATTCGCCGAGGACTGCGGCGGTTTCGAGGGCAATGCGCAGAGCCTGCGGCTGCTGACCCGGATCGAGCCGAAGAAATTCGTTCCCGACCCGGCCGGCGGCCCGGCGCCCGTCAGCGTCGGCCTCAATCTCACCCGCGCGGCCCTCGACGCGGCCACCAAATACCCCTGGCCGCGCGGCGGTCACCCCGGCGCGCCCGACAGCCCGAAATTCGGCGCCTACGAGGACGACCTGCCGGTCTTCGGCTGGCTGCGGCAGGGCGCGCCCGACGACCGGCGGTGCTTCGAGGCGCAGGTCATGGACTGGTCCGACGACGTCGCGTATTCGGTGCACGACCTGGAGGACGGCCTCCAGGCCGGGCACATCGACCCCGGCGCGCTGCGGTCGGCGCCCGAGCGCGCCGAGGTGTTCGGCTGCGCCGCCACCCGTTACGCGCCGCCCGGCACCGATCCGGCCGAACTGTCCGCCGCGCTCGACCGGCTGCTCGGCCAGCCCTGGTGGCCGCACGGCTACGACGGTTCCGGGCTCGCGCAGGCCCGCCTCAAGGACGCCACCTCGCAGCTGATCGGCCGCTTCTGCCTGGCGGCGGAGAACGCCACCCGCGAGCGGTACGGCACGGGCCGCCTCACCCGCTATCGCGCCGAACTGGTCGTGCCGCGCGAACAGCGCCTGGAATGCGCCGTGCTCAAGGCGGTCGCCGACCGGTACGTGATGCAGCGCGCCGCGCAGGCCAGGCGGCGCGCCGAGCAGCGCGTGGTGATCGGCGAGCTGGCGCAACGGCTGCTGGAGCGCGCCCCCGAGGGCCTCGACCCGCAGTTCCGCGGGATCTTCGACGCGGCGCTCGACGACCGCGCCAGGCGCCGCGCCGTGGTCGACCAGATCGCCTCCCTCACCGACGCGGCGGCCACCGCCCTGCACGCCCGGCTGCACGCGCGCGGCGCGTGACGGCGCGCGTGCCGACGGGGCGCCGCCGGCCCGACGACCACCCGGCGGCCACCCCGGCGTTGCCCCATATGCCCCGTCCGGTACCGCTGGATACCCCTCCGGCATATGGCCGGATGCCGTACGGGTGGAGGAAGGAGCCGGTGAAGGAACGGCGCGGCGCTCTTCCGGACGGCCCTGACGTGCGGGACGCTCGTATGTACGCACAAGCGCAGCACGCACAAGAGCGGCACGCGCACCTCACCGACCCGCTGGAGGGCCACCGTGGTGGACGCACACGAAACCTTCGTGATCGTCGGAGCAGGGCTCGCCGGCGCCAAGGCCGCCGAGACGCTCCGCGCCGAGGGTTTCACCGGCAGGGTGATACTGATCGGTGACGAGCGCGACCACCCCTACGAACGTCCGCCGCTGTCCAAGGGCTATCTGACCGGCGGCGACGAGCGGGACTCGGTCTTCGTGCAGCCCACCGCCTGGTACGCGGAGCACGACATCGAACTCCACCTCGGCCAGCCCGTCGTGCACCTGGACCCGGCCGCCAAGACCGTACGGCTGGGCGACGGCACGGCGCTGGTCTACGACAAGCTGCTGCTGGCCACCGGCTCCGAGCCGCGCCGCCTGGACATCCCCGGTACGGAGCTGGCCGGGGTGCACCACCTGCGCCGGCTCGCGCACGCGGACCGGCTCAAGCACGTCCTGACCAGCCTCGGCCGGGAGAACGGCCACCTGGTGGTGGCCGGCGCTGGCTGGATCGGCCTGGAGGTCGCCGCGGCGGCCCGCGGCTACGGCGCCGAGGTCACCGTCGTGGAGCCCGCGCCCACCCCGCTGCACACGGTGCTCGGCCCGGAACTGGGCGCCGTCTTCACCGATCTGCACGCCGAGCACGGCGTCCGCTTCCACTTCGGCGCCCGGCTCACCGAGATCACCGGCCAGGACGGCATGGTGCTGGCGGTGCAGACCGACGACGGCGAGGAGCACCCGGCGCACGACGTGCTCGCCGCGATCGGCGCGGCCCCGCGCACCGCGCTCGCCGAGATCGCCGGACTCGACCTGGTCGACCCGGCCGACGGCGGCGGCATCGCCGTGGACGCCTCGCTGCGCACTTCCGACCCCGACATCTTCGCCGCGGGCGACGTCGCCGCGGCCGAGCACCCGCTGCTCGGCACCAGGCTGCGCGTCGAGCACTGGGCGAACGCGCTCAACGGCGGCCCCGCCGCGGCCCGCGCGATGCTCGGCCGCCCGGTGTCGTACGACCGCGTCCCGTACTTCTTCTCCGACCAGTACGACCTGGGCATGGAATTCTCCGGGCACGCGGCGCCCGGCTCCTACGACCAGGTGGTGTGCCGCGGGGACGTGGGCAAGCGGCAGTTCATCGCCTTCTGGCTGAGCGAGGGGAAGGTGCTGGCCGGGATGAACGTCAATGTGTGGGACGTCACCGACCCGATCCAGCAGCTCATCCGCTCCGGCCGCCCCGTCGACCCCGAGCGGCTGTCCGACCCGACGGTGCCGCTAACCTCGTTCCTGGACTGACCAGGAGCTTTCTCCCGGTCGCAGCCCGCCGCAGCCAGCCGCACCCGGGAGGAAGCCCCCGTATGACCGCCGTCGCCCGTGTCGCCGCCGTGCCCGTCGAGGAGATCTTCGCCCTGCGGTGGGCGGTGCTGCGGGACGGTCAGCCGCGCGAGTCCGCCGTCTATCCGGAGGACTCGCGCGAGGGGACCTTCCACATCGCCGCGTACGACGGGGCCGGTGCCGTACGCGGCTGCGCGACCTTCTTCCCGCAGGCGCTGCCCGGTGAGGAGGGGGCCGGAGCGCCGGTCGCGTACCGCTTCCGCGGCATGGCCAGCGCGCCCGAGGCCCGCGGCCAGGGCTTCGGCGCCGCGGCGCTGAGCGCGGGGCTGCGCGAGGCGGCGGCCCGCGGCGCGGTCCTGGCGTGGTGCAACGGCCGTACGTCGGCGGCCGGTTTCTACGAGCACTTCGGCTTCACCGCCGTCGGCGAGGAATTCGTCATCGAACCGATCGGCCCGCACTACGTGTTCGTCACCAAGGATCTCGCCCGGTGAACGGGACCCCTTCGCGATCCTGACGTCTCACTTCGACAGGAAGAAGGCCAGCAGCCCCGACGCGTCCATGTCCAGGGCGGGTTCCGAACTCTGCCAGGATCGCACGTCGTCCACGTACTGGCTGCCGCGACCGTCGAAGGCGGCGTACGCGTCGGTGCCGTCGGGCGGGCACGGCCGCATGCCGCCCAGGTAGTCGCCGAGCCCGTCGCTGAACTGCCCGGCGCCATTGGGCCCGTTGACGATCGCACCGACCTCCAGCGGACGCGAACCGTCGAGGCTGCCCGCCAGATTGCCCAACTCCCCGGCCGTGCACGTCGGGAAGGTGTGCCCCTCGCCGACCATGAAGGACGTGCCCCAGGCGTTCGCGCCGAGCAGCCAGCCCAGTTGGCCCGCCGCGAAGCGGTCGTACGTACGGTCGCCGGTCACCGCGCGGTAGAGCCGGGCGGTGGCGGCCAGGCCCATCGTGTGCGAGTCCGCGTCGAAGTCGTCGTAGACCGCGCCCGCGTGGAAGGGGTCGGCCTTCGCCCGCTTCTCGCCCGTCGCCAACTGCCCCTTCACATAGCCGATCAGACCGTCGTACCCGACCGCCAGGCCGCGCGGATTTCCCGCCGCCCGGACCGCGCGTGCCAGATCGAGGTCGGCGAGCGCGCTGGTGTCGTACATGTTGAGCGTGTCGGCGCCGTCCTCGCTCTGGTGGCCCTTGGCCCAAGTCGCCGCCTGCTTCAGCCAGTCCGTGCCGCGCGGGTCGTGCAGCCGCTGCGCGGCGAGCGCCAGTTCGGCGCCGCCGAAGGCCATGTCGTCCTGCCAGCTGGTCTCCGGGTAGTAGCCGTACGGCACCGTCGTGACGAGCGTGCCGGGGCGGGGGTCGGCCAGGGTGTAGATCTGCGCGGCCGTGCTCAGGTACGCGCGCGCCTTCGCGGGGGAGACGGCGGCGTAGCGCTGCGCGGCGAGCGCGAAGTCGGCGGCGAGCCGGCCCGCCTGATTGGGGCTGAGCTTCGAGCCGGGCACGCCCGCCCGGAAGACCGGGCGGTTCTTCAGGAAGGGGTGCGCGGCGTCCTTGTCGTCCTTCTCCGGCAGCCGCCACACATCGTGGTCGCCGACGACGCTGCCGCTGTCCGTACCTGACCCCAGGCCGACCTGGATGTACAGCGTCTTCGTCTTCTCGTCCCACATCCTGTCCAGCCAGTCCAGACCGTGCCGGGCCTCGCGGCCGACCGCCGAGGACGGGCCGGCGCCGGTGTCCCGGGCGGCGATCTGGAGCGCGGCGACCGCGTAGGAGGTGGTCTCGGTGAACTTCAGATAGTCGCCCGCGTCGAACCAGCCGCCGGAGACGTCCACCGGGCCGGCCCCGGCGATCTTCTTCGGCGCGGCCTTGATCGTGTCGCCGTCGGGGTCGGTGAAGGACGGCCACGCGTAGACGGTCGCGTGCGCGTCGTTGAGGTGCGACGGCTTGCGGTGCAGCTGCCCGGGGACCGTCCGGGCGCCGTCGCGCTGGGCCTGGAAGAAGGCGGTCGCGTCGGCCGCGGGCCCGCCGTAGACACTCTTCGCGGAGCCGATGGTGAAGGTGGGGGAGGAGGCGTTCGCCGCGCCGCCGGCCACCAGCCGGTAGCTGCCGCTCCTGCGGACCGTGCTGAAGTCGATCGCGTAGACCGCCGGATAGGCGCTGTTCCACCGGCCGAGGCTCGCCCCGGTGGTGCCGTGCGCCACGGCCCGGCCGCGGCCGTCCACCAGCTTCCACGACGCCTTCGCCACCGGCGCCTTCACCAGCAGGAACGCCTCCTTGGCGGCGCCGCCCGGGTACCCGACCTGATTGACCCGGATCTCGCCGCCCGCCGCGGCCTGCGCGGTGTCCGCGCCGCCCGCCAGCGACAGCGCGGCCAGAACGGCGGTCGCGGTGACCGCCGTGCCCGCGGCGGTGGCCCAGCGGCGGAACGGCCTTCTGCGAAGTTCGGACATACGGCGGCGTCCCCCACAATAGGAAAGGTTCCTAACGATCGGCGAACGTAGTCCTCACCCCCGCTCCGGTCAAGAGCCGTGCCACGCACCGCTCCCGGCGCCGCACTGTCCCACCAGCGCCGTAGACTTGCGCGGGTGGCGGGCAGGATCAGGGACGAAGACGTGAAGGCGGTACGGGACGCGGTCCCGATCGACGCCGTCGTCTCCGAGTACCTCCAGCTCAAGAACGCCGGCGGCGGCAATCTCAAGGGCCTGTGCCCCTTCCACGACGAAAAGTCCCCCTCCTTCCAGGTCAGCCCCTCCAAGGGCCTCTACCACTGCTTGGCGGGTGAGACCCGGGTTCTGACCTGGGACGGCGTCAAGGAGATCCGTGAGCTGGCGGGCGGTACGCATCGGATCCTGACCCGCAGCGGCAACTGGTACGAGGCGCCGTTCCGGTCGTTCGGCGTCCAGCAGCTTCGGAAGATCACCCTCGGCAGGAACGGCCAGCGCAAGGAGATCTTCGCGACGGCCGGTCACCGCTGGTTCGTGCGTGCGGGCAAGGACCGCTACAACCTCCGTGAGGTCACGACCGAGGAGCTGCGGCCGGAACACCGCCTCGCGTATGTCTTCCCGGGATCGCGGGTCCAGCAGACGACGCCGTCACCCTTCGGCATCGCTCACGGCATCACGTTCGGCGACGGCACACTCAACGGCACGGGTTCGATGGCGCAGCTCGACCCCGTCAAGGACACCGAACTGCTCAAGTGGTTTCCGAACAGCACGATCGTGGAGAACCCGGATCAGATCGTCGTCCATCATCTGCCGAAATTCTTCAAGAGCCTTCCGCCGCTCGACGAGTCGGTGCCGTATCTGTACGGCTGGCTGGCCGGATACGTGGCTGCGGACGGGCATGTGGCGAAGGACGGCACGGTCAGCCTGAGCTGCGCGAAGCGCGAGACGCTCGAATACGTCAGGGCCCTGGCGACCCGCCTGGGCATCGGCACCTACGGCGTCACCGAGCAGGTGCGTGAAGGCTTCCCGGGTCGTGAACCCAGTTCGCTGTTCCGGATCCATTTCGTGCACGAGGACCTGACCGAGGCGTTCTTCCTCAATTCCGACCACCGGAAGCGTTACAACGACTGCGCCAAGGAATTCGTACGCCGGGGCTGGACGGTCAAGTCGGTGGAGGAGACCGACCGGGTCGAAGAAGTCTTCTGCGCCACAGTCGAGCAGGGGGCGGCGTTCGTCCTCGAGGACAACATCCTCACCGGAAACTGCTTCGGCTGCGGCGAGGGCGGGGACACCCTGGCGTTCGTCATGAAGGTCGACCATCTGTCCTTCACCGAGGCCGTCGAGCGGCTGGCCGGGCAGGCCGGGATCACGCTGCGGTACGAGGAGGGCAGCCATGTCCCCGGGCGGCAGCAGGGCGAGCGGATCCGGCTGGTCGAGGCGCACAAGGTGGCCGCGCAGTTCTACGCGGAGCAGTTGGGGAGCGCCGAGGCGGAGATCGGGCGGAAGTTCCTGGCCGAGCGGGGCTTCGACCAGGCGGCGGCCGAGCACTTCGGAGTCGGGTACGCGCCCGCCGGGTGGGACCACCTGGTGCGGTTCCTGCGCGGGAAGGGCTTCTCGGACAAGGAGCTGATCACCGCCGGGCTGGCGTCGGAGAGCCGCAGGGGCGGCGCGATCGACCGGTTCCGGGGGCGGCTGATCTGGCCGATCCGGGACATCACCGGCGAGGTGATCGGCTTCGGCGCGCGCAAGCTGCGCGAGGACGACCAGGGGCCGAAGTATCTGAACACCTCGGAGACGCCGCTCTACAAGAAGTCCCAGGTGCTGTACGGCATCGACCTGGCCAAGAAGGAGATCGCCAGGACCGGCCGGGCGGTGGTCGTCGAGGGCTACACCGATGTGATGGCCTGCCATCTCGCCGGGATCACCACGGCGATCGCGACCTGCGGCACCTCCTTCGGCGGCGACCACATCAAGATCCTGCGCCGGCTGCTGATGGACAATGCGACGGCCGAGGTGGTCTTCACCTTCGACGGTGACGAGGCGGGCCAGAAGGCCGCGCTGCGGGCGTTCGAGGACGACCAGAAATTCGCCGCCGAGACGTCGATCGCGATCACGCCAGGCGGTATGGACCCGTGCGAACTGCGGCTGGCCGAGGGCGACGCGGCGGTGCAGCGGCTGATCGACGGGCGTACCCCGCTGTTCGCCTTCGCGCTGCGCTCCATCGTGGCCCGCTACAACCTGGACACCGACGAGGGCCGGGTCGCGGCCGTGGACGCGGCGGTCCCGGTGGTTGCCGCGATCAAGAACCAGGCGCTGCGCGACCGTTACGCGATCCGGCTGGTCGGCATGGCGGGCATGGCCACGCAGTCGGAGGAGCAGTCGATCATCCGCCGGGTGCGGGCGATGGCCAGGGCGCGCGCGGCCGGCGGCGGCAGTACGACCAGCCGCCCGCAGTACGGCCGTCAGGGCGGTCAGGGGGGACCGGGCGGCGGGTACGGCGGCGGCCAGGACCAGCGCGGACAGGTCCCGGCGCAGAACGCGCCGCGCGGCCCCCGCCTGGACCTGCGCAGCCCCGCCCACCGTGTGGAGCGCGAACTGCTCAAGCTCGCCCTCCAGTACCCGAAGCTGGTCTCCCCGGCCTTCGACGCGTACGGCGAGGACGAGTTCACCGGACCGCCGTACGCCGCCGTGCGCCGGGTGATCGCCGAGGCCGGCGGGGTCGAGGCCGCCGAGAGCGACTATCTGGTCCGGGTCAGGGACGCGGCGCCCGACGACACCGTACGGATGATGGTCACCGAACTGGCCGTCGAGCCGGTGATGCACAAGTCGCCGGAGTTCTACGCGGGCGAGGTGCTGGTCCGGGTCCGGATGAACGCGGTGGAGCGGCGGGTGGCCCAGGTGCATGCTGCGCAGGCGCGTTTCGCCGCGCAGGGTGTCCCGCAGGACTCACCCGAAGTCACCGCCTCGCTGAGCGAGTTGTGGGCACTCCAGCAGTACGGGCAGCGGCTGCGCGAGATGGGCGCGGCCGGGCTGTAGGGCCGTACGGAGGCGCACGACGGTACGTGTGCCCGGCCTGTCGGGCGCGGCCCCGGCATATGCCTTGCGTCACCGCGCGGACGTGTCCGGTGACGTGGTGTGAAAAAGGGGCCGCACGACCCTCGTAGCGGGGCCGCGTCGTGGGCCACACTGGGTGACGGCGCCCAGAGCCGGTCAGGCAGCGCGCTGCGAGCCCGACGACGCGCTCACTCCGGAGGTCTCACCCGTGCAGACCCAGATCCAGAGCCAGACGCAGTCCCAGATCCCGATTCTCCCGACCGTGGCCGAGGTGGTGGCGATGGAGCCCCAGGCGGAACCGCCGGGCGATGTCGCGGGCCCGCGGGTGCCGGAGCAGCGCCCGGCCGCCGAGGGTCCGGTCACCGACGGACGGGTCACCGACGGGCCCGTCACCGACGAGCGGGACGACGAGGACCCCGAGCCCGTACGCCCGCTGCGCGAGGAGGCCGCCGGTCCCTCCGCGGACCTCTTCCGGCAGTATCTGCGCGAGATCGGGCGGATCCCGCTGCTCACGGCGGCGGAGGAGGTGGAGCTGGCCCGCCGTGTGGAGGCCGGGCTCTTCGCCGAGGAGAAGCTCGGCGCCTCCCCTGACCTGGACTCGCAGCTCGCCGTGGACCTGGACCGGCTCGTGGTGCTCGGCCGGATGGCCAAACGCCGGCTGATCGAGGCGAATCTGCGGCTGGTCGTCTCGGTCGCCAAGCGGTACGTCGGCCGCGGCCTGACCATGCTCGACCTGGTCCAGGAGGGCAATCTCGGGCTGATCCGCGCGGTGGAGAAGTTCGACTACGCGCGCGGCTACAAATTCTCCACCTACGCGACCTGGTGGATCCGGCAGGCGATGTCCCGGGCGCTGGCCGACCAGGCCCGCACCATTCGGGTGCCGGTGCACGTGGTGGAGCTGATCAACCGGGTGGTGCGGGTGCAGCGGCGGCTGCTCCAGGAACGCGGCTACGAGCCGAGCACCGAGGAGGTCGCCGCGCATCTCGAACTGTCCGAGGAACGGGTCAGCGAGGTGCTGCGGCTCGCCCAGGAACCGGTGTCGCTGCACGCGCCGGTCGGCGAGGAGGAGGACGTCGCGCTCGGCGACCTCATCGAGGACGGCGACGCCGCTTCGCCCGTGGAGTCCGCGGCCTTCCTGCTGCTGCGCGAGCACCTGGAGGCGGTGCTGTCCACGCTCGGCGAGCGCGAACGCAAGGTCGTCCAGCTGCGCTACGGCCTGGACGACGGCCGCCCGCGCACCCTGGAGGAGATCGGCCGGATCTTCGGTGTGACGCGCGAACGCATCCGGCAGATCGAGTCCAAGACCCTCAACAAGCTGCGCGACCACGCCTTCGCGGACCAGCTCCGCGGCTATCTCGACTGAGGCCCCCTCGCGCGGCGGGGAGCAGTCAGCCGTCCCTGCGCAGCCGGGCCAGCGGGCGCGGCGCCACCACGAACCCCTCGGCCCGCGCGCTGGCCAGCCCGATCCGCGGCAGATGCGCGCTCTTGGCGAAGAGCAGGAAACGCGGCTCCCAGATGGGCCGGTATTTCGCGTTGGCCCGGTAGAGGGACTCCAGCTGCCACCAGCGCGAGAAGAACATCAGCGCGGACCGCCACAGGCGCAGTACGGGCCCGGCGCCCAGCCGCGCGCCGTCCTCGAACACCGACCGGAACATCGCGAAGTTCAGCGACACCCGCTCCACCCCGACCTCGGCGGCCCGCTCGATCAGATCGAGCACCATGAACTCGACCAGCCCGTTCTCGCTGTCCCGGTCGCGCCGCATCAGGTCCAGCGACAGCCCCTTCGGCCCCCACGGCACAAAGCTCAGCAGCGCCTTCAACTCGCCGTCGGCGTCCAGGCATTCGATCATCACGCAGTCGCCGTCGGCCGGGTCGCCGAGCCTGCCGAGCGCCATCGAGAAGCCGCGCTCGGTGGCGCCGTCCCGCCAGTGGTCGGCGCGCTCCAGCAGCTGCGCCATCGCGTCGGCGGGGATGTCGCGGTGCCGCCGGATCCGGGTGGTGTAACCGGCGCGGCGCACCCGGTTGTACGCCTGCCGCACCCCGCGCATCGCCCGGCCGTCGAGCGTGAACTCGTCCGTCTCCACGATCGCCTCGTCGCCCAGCTCCAGCGCGTCCAGGCCGTGCCGGGCGTAAACCGTACCGCCCTCCTCGCTGGCGCCCATCACCGCGGGGATCCACGCGTGGTCGCGGGCCTCGGCCAGCCAGGCGTCGATGGCGCCCGGCCATGCCTCGACGTCGCCGATCGGGTCGCCGGAGGCCAGCGCGACCCCGCCGACCACGCGGTAGGCGACGGCGGCCTTGCCGCTGGCGGAGAAGATCACGGACTTGTCGCGGCGCAGCGCGAAGTAGCCGAGCGAATCGCGGGCGCCGTGCCGCGCCAGCAGTTCCCGCAGCCGGTCCTCGTCGTCGCGGCTTTGCAGGTCACGGCCGCGGGGGGAGCGGAAGAGCGCGTAGAGGACGGCGAGCAGCAGGGCCAGGCCCGCCAGATTGAGGCCGGCGCTGACCCACCGGCTGATGTGCAGATTCGGCTCCAGGTCGGAGTCGCGGCTCAGCGTCGCCAGCCGCAGCCCCACGTACCAGACGCGGTCGCCGACGCTCGCCCGGTCCGGGCCCACAGCGGTCACCAAGGTGGTGCCGACCAGCACCGACAGCAGCGCGCCGACGCCGAGCACGGCGAGCGCGAGCTGCGGATTGGTGCGGTCGCCCTTGCCGTGGAATTCGCGGCGGCCGAGCGCGCCGCAGCACAGCGCGGCCAGGGTGAGCGCGGTGGAGACCCAGTTGAACGGGTGCTGCCGCAGTTCGTCGTAGCACAGGCCCCACACCGACAGCGCCGCGTAGCCGCCGCACAGCGCCATGAACACCAGCCAGGCCATGCGCTTGTGGCGGGCCAGCATCATCGCCATGAAGAGCGTCGCCGCGGCCGAGCCGAAGCCGGCGAAGAGCATGAACGGGGTGAACAGCTCCCCGGAATTGTGCTCCGCCACTTCCTGACGGAGCGTCAGGGAGACGGCGGACAGCAGATCGACGACACCGACCACCCGCAGGTACCAGATGGTCGCCCGCGCCGTACGCCGTGCCAGCGGCGGATTCGCCCGGCCGCCCGGGCAGCGCGCCGGGTCCGTGCCCCGGCCGGCCCGTGGTGCGGCGGCGGCGGCCTCCGCCCCTCGGCTGCGGCTGCCCGGCGGTGCGGTGGCGGCGCTGCTCATCACTTCTGCCCTTCCCGAGGTACGGCGGCACAGGCTACCAACGCGCCTGCCCGCCGTACCGTCGGCCACCCGGTGTCCCCGTACCCCGCGTGGCCTCGCGTGTCAGTCGACCTCGGCGACGGCCTGCGCGAACTGCGCCGCGTACAGCCGGGCGTAGGCGCCCTCCGCCGCGAGCAGCTCGTCGTGCGTGCCCTGTTCGACGATCGCGCCCGACTCCATCACCAGGATGACATCGGCGTCGCGGATCGTGGACAGCCGGTGCGCGATGACGAAACTGGTACGGCCGTGGCTGAGCTTGGCCATCGCCCGCTGGATCAGCACCTCGGTACGGGTGTCGACGGAGCTGGTCGCCTCGTCCAGCACCAGGATCACCGGGTCGGACAGGAACGCCCGCGCGATGGTGATCAGCTGCTTCTCGCCCGCGCTGACGCCCGCGCCCTCGTCGTCGATCACCGTGTCGTACCCGTCGGGCAGCGTACGGATGAAGCGGTCCGCGTGCGCGGCGCGCGCCGCCGCCTCGATCTGCTCGCGGGTCGCGCCCTCGCTGCCGTAGCCGATGTTCTCCGCGATCGTGCCGCCGAACAGCCAGGTGTCCTGGAGCACCATGCCGATCGAGGACCGCAGTTCCTCGCGCGACATCGCCGCCACCTCGACGCCGTCCAGGGTGATCCGGCCGCCGGACACCTCGTAGAAGCGCATCAGCAGATTGACCAGCGTGGTCTTGCCCGCGCCGGTCGGGCCGACGATCGCGACCGTGTGACCGGGCTCGACCTTCAGCGACAGGCCGTCGATCAGGGGCTTGTCCGGGTCGTAGCGGAAGCTCACGTCCTCCAGCGCGACCTTGCCGCGCACCGTCTCCGGGCGGGCCGGCGCCTTCGGCTCGGCCGACTGCTCCTCGGCGTCGAGCAGTTCGAAGACCCGCTCCGCCGAGGCGATGCCCGACTGGATCAGATTCGCCATGCTCGCCACCTGCGTCAGCGGCTGGCTGAACTGCCGCGAATACTGCACGAACGCCTGCACGTCACCGATGGACAGCGCGCCCGACGCCACCCGCAGACCGCCGACGACGGCCACCAGCACATAGTTGAGATTGCCGATGAACATCATCATCGGCTGGATCGTGCCGGAGATGAACTGCGCCTTGAAACCGGATCGGTACAGCGCCTCGTTCTGCTCCTCGAAGGCCGCCGCCGACTCCTCCGCGCGCCCGAAGACCTTCACCAGCGAGTGGCCGGTGTACATCTCCTCGATGTGCGCGTTCAGCTTGCCCGTGGTCTTCCACTGCTGGATGAACTGCGGCTGCGCCCGCTTGCCGACCCGCGTCGCCACCACCAGCGTCACCGGCACCGTGACCAGGGCGATCAGCGCCAGCAGCCAGGAGATCCAGAACATCATCGCCAGCACGCCCACGATGGTCAGCACCGAGTTGATGAGCTGGCCCATCGTCTGCTGCATCGTCTGGCCGATGTTGTCGATGTCGTTGGTGGCGCGGCTGAGCACCTCGCCGCGCGGCTGCTTGTCGAAGTACGACAGCGGCAGCTTCGCCAGCTTGTCCTCGACCTGCGAACGCAGCCGGTACGCCGCCCGGTTGATCACCTTGGTCGCGGTGCGCATCTGCACCACGCTGAAGAGCGCGGCGACCACGTACACCGCGAGCACGATCAGCAGCACCCGGCCGATCGCACCGAAGTCCATGCCCTGGCCGGGCGTGAAGTCGATGCCCTTCAGCATGTCGGCGACCTTGCCGTCGCCGTGGTCGCGCAGCGTGTCGAGCGCCTGGTCCTTGGACCCGCCGTGGATCTGCCGGCCGATCACCCCGGCGAAGATCAGGTCGGTGGCGTGCCCGAGGATCCGCGGCCCGGTCACCGCGAGCGCGACGCTGGCCGTACCGCACAGCAGCACCATGTACAGCAGCAGGCGGTCCGGGCGCATCAGGCCGAGCAGCCGCTTCAGCGAACCGCCGAAGTCCATCGGCTTCTCGACCGGGCCGCCGCTCATGAACCGCGCCGGGCCGCCCATCGGCCGCGGCGGGCGCTGCGCCGCGGCGGGTTTGCTCTCGTCGTCGCTCATCAGGCGGCCTCCTGCTCCGTCAGCTGGGACAGGACGATCTCCCGATACGTCTCGTTGTCGTTCATCAGCTCGCTGTGGGTGCCGGTGCCGACGACCCGGCCCTCGTCCAGGACCACGATCCGGTCGGCGTCGCGGATGGTCGACACGCGCTGGGCGACGATCACCACCGTCGCCGCGGCCGTCTCGCGCAGCAGCGCGCGGCGCAGCGCCGCGTCCGTCGCGTAGTCCAGGGCGGAGAAGGAGTCGTCGAACAGGTAGATCTCCGGCTTGCGGACCAGCACCCGGGCGATCGCGAGGCGCTGCCGCTGCCCGCCGGAGACATTGCTGCCGCCCTGCGCGATCGGCGCGTCGAGCCCCTCGTCGAGACGCTCCACGAAGTCCTTGGCCTGCGCCACCTCCAGCGCGTGCCACAGCTCCTCGTCGGTGGCGTCCGGCTTGCCGTAGCGCAGATTGGACGCGACGGTGCCGGAGAACAGATACGGCTTCTGCGGCACGAGACCGACGGTCTCGGCGAGCAGCGCCGGGTCCAGCTCCGCCACGTCCTCGCCGTCGACCAGCACCCGGCCGCCGGTCGCGTCGTACAGCCGGGGGATCAGGCCGAGCAGCGTGGACTTGCCGCTGCCGGTGGAGCCGATGATCGCGGTGACCTCGCCGGGCCTGGCCACCAGATCGATCCCGCGCAGCACCGCGGCCTCCGCACCGGGGTAGGCGAACTCGACGCCGAACAGCTCCAGTTCGCCGTGCCGCCGCAGCGACAGTACGGGCGCGACCGGCGGGACGACGCTGGACTCGGTGCCCAGCACCTCCTCGATGCGCTCGGCGCAGACCTCGGCGCGCGGCACCATCATGAACATGAAGGTGGCCATCATGACCGACATCAGGATCTGCATCAGATAGCTGAGGAACGCGGTCAGCGCGCCGATCTGCATCCCGCCGCTGTCGATGCGGTGCGCGCCGAACCACAGCACGGCCACGCTGGAGAGGTTCACCACCGCCATCACCATCGGGAACATCAGCGCCAGCAGCCGTCCGGTGGCCAGCGACACATCGGTCAGGCTGTCGTTGGCCTTGGCGAAGCGGCGCTGCTCGAAGTCGTCCTTGACGAAGGCGCGGATCACGCGGATGCCGGTGATCTGCTCGCGCAGCACCCGGTTGACGGTGTCGACGCGGGTCTGCATCGTGCGGAAGAGCGGGCGCAGCTTGCGGACGATCAGGCTGATCACGATGGCGAGCACCGGCACGACGGCCAGCAGCAGGGAGGACAGCGGCACGTCCTGGCCGAGCGCCATGACGATGCCGCCGACGCACATGATCGGCGCGGACACCATCAGCGTGAACGTCATCAGCACCAGCATCTGCACCTGCTGGACGTCATTGGTGGTGCGGGTGATCAGCGAGGGCGCGCCGAACTGGCCGACCTCGCGGGCCGAGAAGCTCTGCACCCGGTCGAAGACCGACTTCCGTATGTCCCGGCCGACCGCCATCGAGGTGCGGGCGCCGAAGTAGACGGCGCCGATCGCGCAGCAGACCTGGACGACGGTCACGCCGATCATGACGCCGCCCAGGTCCAGGATGTAGCCGGTGTCGCCCTTGACCACGCCGTTGTCGATGATGTCGGCGTTGAGGGTGGGCAGGTAGAGGGTGGCGATGGTCTGCACGAGTTGGAGCAGCACCAAGAGACCGATGGGTCGCTTGTACGGCCCCAGATGGGACCGCAGTAGTCGGATCAGCACACTGAATACCTCGGAGTCGGCGGAGCTTGTGAGGACGCGGCGGGACCGGCGGACGTTGCCCCGGCCGGGCGGGCTTTGCCGGTCCTTTGCCCGCCGGAATCGGCGGGTGATTTTACCTGTCGGCGCTGCCGTGCCGCATGTGATTAACGGGGCGAACGTCCCAGGGGATCGACGGGGTGCGGCGCCGGCCGATCGACGGGGCGCCACCTGGTTGATCAACGGGGCGCCGGCCAGGCTGACTGGTGGCGGCCCGTCGAGCCGGCCCGTTCACAAGGCGGAGAACGCCCCCGGGTGCGTCTGCTCGCGCACCGACACGTACTGCTGGCGCACCGCAGAGCCCACAGCCGAGTCGTCGCCCGGCTCCAGGAGCTGCGCGGCGGCCTGCGCCCACCGCGGCGGCTCGCTCTGCGACTGCGAGCCGAGCACCGCGCCCAGCGACCAGGCGGCCTGCCGGGCCGCGCCCAGCGCCGCGTACTCGGCGGCCGGCGGCACCACGACCTGCGTGCCGAACAGCGCGGGCGCGATCGCCTGTACCGCGGGCAGCTCGCCCGCCGCGCCCAGCAGGAACACCCGGCGCACCTCGACGCCCTTGTCGCGCAGTACGTCCAGCGCGTCCGTCAGCCCGCACAGCATGCCCTCGAAGGCGGCCCGCGCCAGGTGCTCCGGCTTCATCGAGTCCCGCCGCAGCCCGGCCAGCGTGCCCGCCGTGTGCGGCAGGTCCGGGGTCCGCTCACCCTCCAGGTACGGCAGCAGCACCAGGCCGTACGCGCCCGGCGTCGACTTCAGCGCCAGCTCGGACAGGCCCGCCAGGTCCGTACCCAGCAGGTCCGCGGTGCCGCGCAGCGTGCGTACGGCGTTGCGCACCTGCACCACCGGCAGGTGGCGGCCGGTCGCGTCCGCGAAGGCGGTGACCGTACCCGTCGGGTCCTTCAGCGCCTCGTGGTGCACGGCGAAGACGGTGCCCGCGGCGCCCAGCGAGACCACCGCGTCGCCCGGGCCGAGGCCCAGGCCCAGCGCGGCGGCCATGTTGTCGCCGGTGCCCGCCGAGATCAGCAGGCCCTCCGGGGTCTGCCCGGCCGGCTCGGCCGGCGCCAGCACGTCGGGCAGCGCCACCTGGTGGCCGAGCGCCCGCTCCACCAGATCCATCCGGTACTCGCCGGTGGCCGCCGACCAGTAGCCGGTGCCCGAGGCGTCACCGCGGTCGGTGGTCCGGCGCGCGGGCCGCCCCAGCAGCTGCCACACCAGCCAGTCGTGCGGCAGCAGGACCTGCGCGATCCGCTGCGCCGCCCGCGGCTCGTGCTGCGCGATCCAGCGCAGCTTCGCCACCGGATACGCCGCCTGCGGCACCGACCCGACCGCCTCCGTCCAGCCGGCCACGCCGCCCAGCTCGTCGGTCAGGTCCACCGCTTGCACCTGCGCCCGCTTGTCCCCGCGCAGCAGCGCGGGCCGTACGGTCACGCCGCCGGCGTCCAGTGCGAGCAGCCCGTGCTGCTGCCCCGAGATGCCGATCGCCTGCACCCCTTCGAGCACGCCGTCCTTGGCCGCCTCGCCGAGCGAGAGCAGCCACGCCTGGGGGTCGATCTCGGTCGGCTTCTCGCCGTCCTCCAGAGGGTGCGGCGCATGGCCCTGCCTGAGTACCGCCCCGGTCTCGCTGTCGCACACGACGACGGTCGTACCGGTGGTGGAGCTGTCTATGCCCGCGACTTTCCCCATGGACGGCATGATGCCGCACGGCGGGCGGGTACGGGGTGACAGCTGTGCATCAGGTTGGACCAGGTGTTCGAAGCGGGGCCCGTGTCCCGGCGGACCAGGGGGGCTACCGGACGCTGGTCAGACGTTGCTCAGGTGTTGGACGTGCCCCAGTCGTCCTCGGCCGGCGCGGTCCGGTCGCGCAGCGCCTTCACCCGCTCCGCCACCGGCTCGGGCAGCCGGTCGCCGACCTTCGCCGTCACTGTGTCCGCGGCCTTCACCGCCGCGCTCCGCCCGCTCTGCGCGGCGCTCTCCGCGGCGTTCCGCACCGCCGGATTCTGCGCCACGCGTTGTGCGCTCTTGCGCAGCTGCTCGTACCGCTCCCGCCCGGCGTGCGCGCCGAGTACATAGCCGACAGCCGCTCCAGTCAGGAAAGCCAGCCGGTAGCGCATGGGGTCCACCCTCTCTCCGTCGGGTGAGGTGTGCCGTGCTCCGCGCCTACCCTGCGCACCCGGGCGACAACCCTGGCGCAACTGGTTGGCGGAGCACCCCCTCACTTGCGCTAATGTATGTGTCGCAGCGAACGCGCGCCGTCCGGGGACACCCTGACGAGTGCATTCGGTGCACGCAGAGCGATCCCCTGTAGCTCAATTGGCAGAGCAGCCGGCTGTTAACCGGCAGGTTACTGGTTCGAGTCCAGTCGGGGGAGCTCGGTCCCCTGTAGCTCAATTGGCAGAGCAGCCGGCTGTTAACCGGCAGGTTACTGGTTCGAGTCCAGTCGGGGGAGCGCCGGATCAGGACCCCGTTGGGGTCCTTTTTCATACCCCCGGGAACCAACCCCCGGCCCCCGCGAGTCCACCCAATGACGCGTCTGTGACCCGCGAGGGCGACAGATCGTATGAGCAGCTATGCTGCGGCAGACGGCGCGCAAGGCGCACCGTACGGGGCGGTAGCTCAGCCGGTTAGAGCAGCGGACTCATAATCCGTCGGTCGTGGGTTCGAGTCCCACCCGCCCCACCCTGCGCTCCGTCGAGGAGCCCCCACCCCGGAGAGTGAATCCGGCGGGCCGGTGGGGTCCGTACTCCGTGACATCGGGCCCGGGCTCCGGGGCGTCAGTCGCGGCTCTCGCGCCAGGTGGCGTAGATGTAGAACAGCCAGCCGCGGCGCTTCCAGGCTGTGCCGGCAACTGCTGCCAGCAGGGCGGCGATCGTCAGCTTCCACAGCCGTGACATGGGTGTCCCTTTCAGCGGGGCGGGGGCTCGACGGGGGTGGGGGTGATCTCGGTGGCGACGGGGCCGCGCGGTGCGTGAAGGGGGCTGCCCGGCATGTGCACCGGGACTCCGGGGTCGGGTGCGAACCACAGGTCTGGCATGTTCAGAAGGCTGACTCCCGCTGCCCGGGCCCGCGTTCGGCCCGGTCAGATCGGTGGCCGGTTGTGGGATCGCCAGGCGCCCGGGGCGTGGGCCGGGAGTTGACGGAGGACTTCGTGGGGGTGGACGTAGAGGACGTCCGGGTTGTGGTTGTGGGGGCCGAAGCCGGTGTGGCCGCGGAGCAGGAGGTAGGCGCCCGGGGGGACGTGGCGGTCCCAGAACCAGGCGTCCTGGGTGGCGCCCGTGTCGCACCAGCGGACGACGGCCTTGGAGCCGCGCCGGGCGCGTTGGTAGACGCTGAGGATCTGCACGAGGTGGGCGCCCTCGGACCGGGCGCTGTCGCGCTCGCGGATGAGGGCTTCCCAGCTCGCGGCCAGGCGTTCCTGTTCGAGCTGCCGGCGCCGGGTGCGGGAACGCAGGTGGAGCACGAGCGCGGTCGACAGACCGCAGAGCATGATGAGGGTGCTGGCCACGCCCGCGACTGTCATACGTTCATTTTGGCGCGCCGGGGCGGAAGTTGAAGCCCCGGCCGGTCCACGGTCAACAGTCGACGGTCGCCGGCCGGGGGGGGCGGCGGTCAGCGCAAGCGGGTCGCGGAGAGGCCGCCGTCGACGTCGAGGGTGGCGCCGTGGACGAAGGCGGCCTCGTCGGAGACGAGATAGCGGACGGCGTACGCGATGTCGACGGGGCGGACGGGCACGCCGGCCGGGGTGGCCTTCGTCATGGCGGCGAGCGTGTCGGCGCTGCTCGCGGTGCCGAGGGTGGCGGTGGCGCCCGGCGCGACGGTGTTGACGCGGACGCCGTGCGGACCGTACTCGGCGGCCCAGGCACGGGTGAGCTGTTCGACGGCGGCCTTCGTCGCGGGGTAGAGGGCCTTGTACGGGACGCCGACGCGGGCCATCCAGGAGCCGACGTTGACCACGGCGCCGGAGCCGCGTTCGGCCATGCGCGGGGCGAGGGCCGCGACGAGGACGTGCGGGGCGCGGATGTTGGTGGCCCACAGGGCCTGCATCTCGTCGTCGGTGACGGCGGCGGTGGCGACGCCCGGGTAGACGCCCGCGTTGTTGACCAGGATGTCGACCCGGCCGCCGAGCGCGTCCTCGGCCTCCCGCGCGAAGGCGCGGACCGCGGCGGGCTCGGCGCCGAGGTCCGCGGTGAGGGCGTGGGCGCGGCCGCCCGCCGCCCCGATCGCGTCCGCGACGGCCCGCGTACGGCCGCGGTCCCGGCCGCTGACGACGGTCTCGGCGCCGGACGCGGCCAGGACCCTGGCGACGGCCTCGCCGATGCCACCGGACGAGCCGGTGACCAGGGCGGTGCGGCCGGAGAGGGTGCCGTCGGCGGGGAGGGCGGACAGGAGGTCTTCGTTCGTACGCATGCCTCGATCGTGGCGCGCGGGGCGGGCGGCCGGATTGCCTGGAACGATCATTGTCTTGCCCGATTCCGGTACGGGGCTCCGGCCGCGCCCGGCCCCGGCGATGCTGGTCCCGGCGGCGTCCGGTGCCGGCCCGGCCCCGTGGGCAGACCGGCCGGGCCGGACCGACCGGCCCGGACTCGTAGGCAGACCGGCCCGACAGGCTCGACCGGCCGGGCCGGACCGTACGGCATGGGGTTGGATGAGACGCATGGGGCACATGGGGCGCATGGGCGAGGCGGCCGCGGAGACGATCTCCGACCGGCTCGACCGCGTGGCCGACGTCATCGCGCGGCGGGCCGCCGACCGGGCGCTCGCCGCCCGCCTCGGGCTGCGGCTGAGCCACGTCACCGCGCCGACGGGGCTGGCGTACCAGCGCTACACCCCGTCCCTGTCGATCGTGGCGGCCGGCCGCAAGCGCTCGCTCGTCGGCGACGACGACCGGGTCTGGGGGCGCGACGGTTTCCTCATCACGCCCGTCGACCTGCCGGTCGTGGCGGGCGTGGTCGAGGCCGACGAGCCGCGCGGCTTCCTGTCCGCGCGCTGGGAGCTCTCGCCGATCGTCATCGCGGAGGTCGCCGCCGCGATGGCCGTGCCGGGCGGCGGAGTACGGACCGGCAGCGGGCCGGAAGGGTCCGGCAACGGGAGGGAAGGGTCCGGCGGTGGACGGGAAGGGTCCGGCACGGGGCGAGAACTGCTCGGCACCTGGACGGCGCCGCTCGCCGACGCCTTCGCCCGGCTGGTCGCGCTGCTCGACGAACCCGAGCAGATCGCCGTCCTCGGCCCGCTGGTCACCCGCGAGGTCGTGGTGCGGCTGTTGCAGACGGACCAGGCGCCGCGGGTCCTCGCGGCGGTCGCGGACAGCGACGCCGTCGTGCCGCGCGCGGTCGGCCTGATGGCCAGCCGCATGGCCGAGCCGTGGACGGTCGAGGCGCTCGCCGCCGCCGTCCGCACCAGTCAGCCGACGCTCTTCCGGCGGTTCAAGGACGTGACGACGATGACGCCGATGCAGTACCTCAAACGGCTCCGGCTCGGTGAGGCCCGGCACCGGATGGTCGTCCTCGGCGAGGCCGCCGCCCAGGCCGCGACCGCGGTCGGCTACCGCAGCGCCTCCCATTTCTCCCGCGACTACCGCCACGTCTACGGCCGCACCCCGGCCGCGGACGCCGCGAGCGTCCGGCTCCAACTCCGCTCGCCGGAAGGCGTGCCCGTGCCCGACGCCGACCACTGAGATCCGACAGGCCGCATCCACCGCGCGCGCCCCGGCCCCGGGAATCGGCCACACCTTCCCCGGGCCGGGTCGCCGTACACATCAAAGGCACAGGCTGCGGCCTCGGCGTATACCGTGCGTTTATCGGCTCGCGGATATGTTTGCGCCATGCCCAGCACGCCCCCGGCTCCCGACCCCGCGCTCCTTGTCGCGGCCCAACTCAACGCCCGCATACGGCGGCTGAGCGCCGGCCGTACGTCGTGGTCCGCGGAGGAACTGACGCAGCTGGCCCGGCTCCAGGCCGAGTGGCAGGCGGCGGTGGAGGGCCAGGCGGAGGACCGGACGGACCGGACGGAGGGCGGGGCGGAACGGCCCTAGGCCGTGGGGCTGCGGTCGCCCAGGGCGGACAGCAGCTGGAGCTTTTCGTGGGAGTCGCTGCCCGGGGTGGCGGTGAAGACCAGCAGGATCTGGGCCTGGTCGGGGTCGTGGAGGAGCTGGCAGTGCAGGTCGAGGATGCCGACGGCCGGGTGCTGGAGGCGCTTGCGGCTGTTGAGGGGGCGTACGCCGATCTCGTGGGCGCTCCACAGGGCGGCGAATTCGGGGCTGGCCGCCAGGAGCGCGTCGGCGAGGGCGCCCGCGAGCGAGTCGCGGCCGTGCCGGGAGAGGGCGGCGCGCAGGCCGGCGGTGAAGACCCGGCTGTGCTCGGGATGGTCGTCCTCGGGATAGATACGGCGGGTCGTCGGATCGGTGAACCAGCGGTGGACGAAGGCGCGGGCCAGACCCGTATGGCCGGTCTCCTGCCCGAGCAGGGCGACCGCGGGCCTGGTCTGCAGCAGCGTCTCGCCGAACTCCGTCATGACCTGCGCGGGGGTGTCGCCGAGCCGGTCCACGATCCGCATCATGCCGGGGCTGACGTGGTCGCCGCCCGGGCCGCGGACCGGGACGCCGTGCCCCGCGAGCCGGAAGAGGTGGTCGCGCTCGTCGAGTGACAGGTGCAGGCCGCGGGCGATCGAGGCCAGCATCGGCTCGGACGGCTGCGGGCCGCGGGCCTGCTCGATCCGGCTGTAGTAGTCGGTCGACATGCCGGACAGCACCGCGACTTCCTCGCGGCGCAGCCCCTGCGTACGGCGCCGCGGCCCGCGCGGCAGCCCCACGTCCTCGGGTTGCAGCGCCTCGCGCCGGGTGCGGAGGAAATCCGCGAGCTGTGCTCGGTCCATGACCTCAGTCTCCCTCCGAAATCTCTCCCGGGGCGTCCCGAAGCGTCCCGGAACGCCGTACGGGCGGGGCCGACGGTCGGCCTCCCGACGGTCCTAGAGGAACGTGCCGCCCGACGCCTCGATCCGCTGTCCGGTGACCCAGCCGGTCCGCCCGGACAGCAGCGCGGCGATCGTGCCGCCGATGTCGTCCGGCTCGCCGACCCGGCCGAGCGCGGCCTGGGCGGCGAGCGCGGCCCGCACCCCCTCGTCGTCCCGCATGAAACCGCCCGCGAAGTCGGTGCCGATCGGGCCGGGCGCGACGGTGTTGGCGGTGATGCCGCGCGGGCCCAACTCCTTGGCCAGATACCGCGTGAACACCTCCACGGCGCCCTTCATCGACGCGTACGCCGACAGGCCGTCGCTGGTGAAACGGGTCAGGCCGGTGGAGAGGTTGACGATCCGGCCGCCGTCGGCGAGCAGCGGCACCAGCTTCTGGGTGAGGAAGTAGACGCCCTTGAAGTGGACGCCGAGCATGGTGTCGAAGCCCTCCTCGGTGGCCTGGAGGAAGGGCTCGGTGACGGCCGAACCCGCGTTGTTGACCAGGAAGTCGAAGTCCTCGCGGCCCCAGCTCTCCTTCAGCAGCCGCCGCACCTCGTCGGCGAAGTCCGCGAAGGCGGCGGTGTCGGCCGTGTCGAGCCGCAGCGCGTGGGCGGTGCGGCCGGCGGCCGTCGCCTCGGCGACCACGGCCGCCGCCTCGTCCTCGTGCGAGCGGTAGGTGAGGATCAGGTCGATGCCCTCGTCGGCGAGGCGCAGCGCGGTGCTGCGGCCCAGGCCCCGGTTGGCGCCGGTGACGATCGCGATCCGCCTGAAAGTGCCCTGCGTGTCCGTGTCCTTGTGCGTATTCGTGTGCGTGCTCATGGATCCAGCGTCGGCGGCGGGCGGGGCCGGATGAAGGGCTCACTTGTCCAGGGACCGCCGATCCCCCCATACGCCGCTGGCGCCCTGCGCCCCAGGTCGCGGACCCGGCCCGCTCTTTACCCAATACGGAACCGGAGGAGAGAGACATTCCCGGCCACGCTTCGCAGGATAGGTATGCCTAACGTAGGCACGCCTAAGCTGACCGGGAGAAGACCGTACATGTGGGACGACGCGTTTCCGAGCTTTCTGATCGGGCTCAGGGAAGGGCTCGAAGCGGGGCTCATCGTCTCGATCCTGGTGGCCACCTTGGTGCGCGGCGACGCCAAGGCGCGGCTCCCGCATGTGTGGACGGGCGTGCTGGCCGCGATCGCCATGTCGATGAGCTTCGGCGCGATCCTCACCTTCACCGCCGCGAATCTGTCGACGTCCGCGCAGGAGGCGTTCGGCGGCACCCTCAGTGTGATCGCGGTCGCCTTCGTCACCGCGATGGTCTTCTGGATGCGCCGCTCGGCCCGGAACCTGTCCGGCGAGATCCGCGAGAAGGTCACCGCCGCGCTCGCCATGGGCGGCGGCATGCTGATCCTCACGTCCTTCCTGGCCGTCGGCCGGGAGGGCCTGGAGACGGCGCTGTTCCTGTGGACCACCGCGCGCGCCGCCGGTGAGTCCGGCGGCCCGCTGACCGGCGCCGCGATCGGCCTGGTGCTGGCCGCGGGGCTGTGCTGGGGCCTGTACCGGCGGGTGCTGAGGATCAACCTCAGCCGCTTCTTCACCGTCACCGGCGCCGTCCTGATCGTCATCGCCGCGGGCGTGCTCGGCTACGGGCTGCGCGACCTCCAGGAGGGCGGAGTGATCGCCGGGAAGACGGCGTACGCCTTCGACCTGAGCGCGCACATCGACGCCGGTTCCTGGTACGCCACCCTCCTCCAGGGCGTCCTCAACCTCACGCCCGCCATGACCTGGCTCCAGGTGCTCGGTTACGGCTGCTACCTCGCCGTCGTCATGACGCTGTTCGTCCGCGGCGTCCGCAAACCCGCCGCCGCACCCGTGCCGGCACCTGCACCGGAACCCGTACCGGCACCTGCACGCGAGACCGCCGCCGCACCCGTACCGGAACCCGAACCGGCACCCGTGCGGGAGCCCGCCGCCCGTCGCCGGCCCGTATGGCTGCTGCCCGCCGCCGTGGTCGCCGTCCCGGCGCTGGTCGCGGGCCTGATCGTCGCCTTCGGCGACGCGAAGCCGGCCGGCGCGCAGACGGTGGCCGTGTCGCCGACCGAGTGCGGCAAGGGCTTCACGGCGCCCAAACCCGGGCGGCAGACGTTCCAGATGCGCAACACCGGCGGCAAGGCGTCCGAGGTCTATCTGATCAACCCCGCCACCAACGCCGTGTACGGCGAGATCGAGGGCCTGGCGCCCGGCACCACTCGCGACCTGGTCGCCACCGTCGGCAGCGGCGACTACGCCTGGCGCTGTGTGCCGACCAGCGGCAAGGCGGTCACCTCCGCGTCCGTACGGGTCTCCGGCGGCGGTACGTCGCAGGCCGTCCTGCCGCTGGCCGCCGCCGAACTCCAGCCGCCGCTGACCGCCTACCGCGCGTACGTCACCGCGGGCCTGACCACCCTCTCCGGCCAGACCGACCGGCTGACGGCCGACCTCACCGCGGGCGACCTCGGCAAGGCGCGCGCCGACTGGCTCACCGCGCACGACACGTACTCCTCGCTCGGCGCCGCCTACGGCACTTTCGCCGACTACGACGCGCGGATCAACGGCCGCAAGGACGGCCTGCCCGGCGGCGAGAAGGACCCGGCCTTCACCGGCTTCCACCGGATCGAGTACGGGCTGTGGCACGGCGGGTCCGCCGCCTCGCTGAAGCCGCTCGCGGTGAAGCTCGGCGCGGACGTGGCGGGGCTGCGCAAGGCGTTCCCCACCCAGGACTTCGACCCGTCCGACCTGCCGCTGCGCAGCCACGAAATCCTGGAGAACACCCTTCAGTTCGAGCTGACCGGCGACACCGACGAGGGCAGCGGCACCAATCTCGCGACCGCAGACGCCAATCTGGCGGGCACCAGGGAACTGCTGAGCGTGCTGCGCCCGCTGATCACCGAGCGCGCCCCGCACGAACTGCCCACCGTGGACGCGGACATCGCCCGTTTCCAGGGGCTGCTGGACGCGGCCCACAAGGGCGCCGCGTGGACCCCGGTCGGCTCCCTCGACCCGCGCACCCGCGCCAAGATCGACGGCGCCGCGGGGCAGTTGCTGGAAGACCTCGCGCCGATCCCGGACCTGCTCGAGATCCGGAAGTCCGCCTGATGCCGGACGAGAACGACGACGCCGTAAACGTCGCGAGCACCGCAAGTACCGCAAGCAGCACCCCCGACCGCCAACTCCCCGGAGGGAACCCGCAGATGTCCGCCGACGCCACCCGACCCGCAGGCCACGACACGGCGGCGGCAGCGGCCCCGCAGGGCACGTGCCCGACGGGCGCGGGCCGCCGGTCCTTCGTGCGGACCGCGCTCGGCGCGGGCGCGGGCGCGGCGGCGCTGGCCGGCGGCGGCCTCGCGATCAGTACGGCGGCCGGCGGCAGCAGCGCGCAGGCCGCCGACTCCGACACCCGCGGCCAGGCCGCGCCGGTGGACTTCCACGGCGTCCACCAGGCGGGCGTCATCACCCCGCAGCCGGCCGCGGCGACCTTCGTCTCGTTCGACGTCATCGCCGACACCAAGGCCGAACTCGCCGACCTCTTCCGTACGTTGACCGAACGGGCCCGCTTCCTGACCGCGGGCGGCACCCCGGTGGACCTCGGTGTCGGCGCCCCTCCGTCCGACAACGGCATCCTCGGCCCGACCGTCCCGGCGGACGCGCTGACCGTCACCGTCGGCGTCGGCTCCTCGCTCTTCGACGACCGTTACGGTCTGGCCGCCGCCAAGCCGCGCCGCCTCACCCCGATGCGTACCTTCCCCAACGACAATCTCCGGCCCGGACAGTGCCACGGCGACCTGTCGCTGCAGATCTGCGCGGGCAGCACGGACACGGTGCTGCACGCGCTGCGCGACATCGCCAAGCACACCCGCGGTGCCCTGCAGATCAAGTGGCGGATGGACGGCTTCCAGAACGCGCCGCGGCCGTCCGGCGCGCAGCGCAATCTGCTCGGCTTCAAGGACGGCATCGCCAACCCGGACGTGACCTCGGCGCGCGAGATGGACGAGCTGGTGTGGGTGACGGACGCGCTGGGCGAGCCGGCCTGGGCGACCGGCGGCAGCTACCAGGCGATCCGGATCATCCGGATGCTGGTCGAATTCTGGGACCGGGTCTCGCTCACCGAGCAGGAGCTGATGTTCGGCCGCCGCAAGGACACCGGCGCGCCGCTGGACGGGGCGAAGGAGACCGACACCCCGCTCTACGCCAAGGACCCGCAGGGCACCGCGATCCCGCTGGACGCGCACATCAGGATGGCCAATCCGCGCACCGCCAAGACCGACGACTCCCGTATCCTGCGCCGCGGTTACAACTACGACAGCGGCATCGACGCGGTCGGCAACCTCGACATGGGTCTGGTCTTCTGCTGCTACCAGCAGGATGTGCGGCGGCAGTTCGAGGCCACCCAGACCCGGCTGATCGACGAGCCGCTCGTCGACTACATCTCCCCGGTCGGCGGCGGCTACTTCTATGTGCTGCCCGGCGTCCGCGACAGCAAGGACTGGCTGGGCCGCACCCTGCTGACCGCCTGACCGCTCACCGCCTGACCGCTCACCTCCTGACCGCCTGACCCGCCGGCGGTCCCGGCCCGGGCGGGACCCGGTTCCACCGCCGTCTCCCGCCCTGTACGAGCCTGCACGGACCTGCACGGTCCTGCCCCGACCTGGCCTGAGCTGCGACGACTTGTCCGAAGGGGAGTTTCCCGGCGAAGCCGGGACAAGCGGAACTCCGGGGTTCCGTTCGGCCTCGGCGGTCCCATACAGTCCATCCGCCATGAACTACTGCCACACGTGCCGCCGCCACCTGAACGGCGCCTTCTCGTGCCCCGGGTGCGGGGCGCTCGTGGACCGGTCCGCGATGCCCGACGAGGCGATCACGGCCGAACTCCCGCCGGTCGTCGACGGTCCGGTCCCCGGCGGGCCCGACGACGGTACGGCCGCGGCCCCCGCAGGCGGTGACGCCGAACCACCGGGCCCCGCCACGGGATCCCTCGTGGACGACCTGCTCAGGGACTCCGGCCTCGGCCCGGAAGCGGGCCCCGCGCCCGATCCCGCAACCGGTCCACCCACCACCGCCCCCGTCACGGGCGACGAGCCTGCCGCGTACGACGACGGCCACGGTGAAGGCCAACGCCCCGACCACGACGACGAGTTCGGTTACGGCGCGGCCGGGGCGGGCGCCGACGGCGACCCGCGACGGGACACCGCGCTCGCCGACAGCCTGCTCGGCGGCGGCGGCGGCGGCGGAGGAGGAGGCGGCGGCTTCGGCGAAGGCGACGCGTACCACGCGGAAGCCGACCCCGGCAGGTCCGCGCGCCGCCGCCGGGCCCGGCACCAGCGCGCCGCGATCCTGGGCATCGGCGCGGTCGCGGTCGTCGGCTCGCTGACGATGTTCGGCGTGGCGGCTCTGTCCGGCGGCACGCCCGACCCGGCCACCGACCCGGGGCCGAGCGTCGGCGCCGTCTCCCCGGCGCCGGACCCGGGACTGCCGTCCCCCGGCCGCACCAGCCCCGGCGCGCGCGGCGGCAGCGGCGGTCACTCCGCCGGTACGAGCACGTCGCCGTCCGGATCCGGCACGCCCTCGGGCTCGCCCTCGGCGTCGGCCTCGCACACCAAGGACACCGCTGCGCCGCCCGCGAGCGGCACGGGACAGCCCACGCACACCGCGAGCAAGCCGCCGGTCACCACCACGGCCGCCCCGCCGACCACCACGAAGCCGCCGACGACCGCGCCGGGCACACCGTCACCCACCTGCACGAAGGTGCTCTGGTGGTGCCAGTAGGAGGCCGGTGAGAGGCCCGCGGGAGGCAGGTGGGTAGGAAGCCGGCGCTCCGGCTACTTCGCGCCGGTCACCTCGCGGCCCGCGTCCGAAGCGCGGCCGAGGTTGACGTCCGGGCCCGTGGTGCCCGTGCCGCCGGCCGGGTCCTCGCCGAGCATCCGGCGCAGCAGGTCGCGCAGCACCGCGCGTTCCCGGTCCGACAGGCCCGACAGCGGCTCCCGGGCGAAGTCCAGGGAATCGCGCAGCCGTTCCGCGGTGGCATGGCCCTCCTCGGTGGCCGCGGCGAGCTTGATCCGGCGGTCGGCCGGATCGGTCCGCCGCTCGGCGAGGCCCCGGGCCTCCAGCCGGTCGACGATGCCGGTCACATTGGACGGCTCGCACCTGAGCCAGCGCGCGATCTGCCGCATCGGCAGCGGCCCGGAGTTGAGCAGCGCGAGCACCTTGGCCTGGGCGCCCGTCAGCTTGTAGCGCGCGGCGGCGGACTCGTACTCCTGGTGGTAGCGCGCGACCACGGTGCCGATCAGGTCGACGACCTCGACGGTCAGGGGATCGGTTCGGCGGGTCATGGTCATCAGGCTACTCCGTTGCTTGACATTCTGAAACATCAAGGTTCATGGTTAATTCAGTACCTTAATCATTTCCGCACTGAACCATGGCCGCGCCGTGCCCGAAGGAGATCCCCCCATGCCGAAGAGCCGCGAATGGCATCTCGTCGCCCGCCCGCAGGGCTGGCCGGCGCCCGACGACTTCGCGCTGGTCGAGACGGAGGTCCCCGAGCCGGGCCCGGGGCAGATCCTGGTCCGCAATCTCTACCTCTCCGTAGACCCGTACATGCGCGGGCGGATGAACGACGTCAAGTCGTATGCCCCGCCGTACGCGCTCGACGCGCCCATGCACGGCGGCGCCGTCGGCCGGGTGGTGGCCTCCGCGGCCGAGGGCGTCGCGGTCGGCGACCATGTGCTGCACGGCCTGGGCTGGCGGGAGTACGCGCTGGTGGACGCGGCGGACGCCGTCGTCGTCGATCCCGCCCGGGCGCCGCTCACCGCTTACCTCGGGGTGCTCGGCATGACCGGCATGACCGCCTACGCGGGTCTGCTGCGGGTCGCGGCGATGGCCGAGGGCGACGTCGTCTTCGTCTCCGGCGCGGCCGGTGCGGTCGGTGGCCAGGTCGGGCAGATCGCCCGGCTGAAGGGCGCCTCCCGGGTGATCGGCAGCGCGGGCTCGGCGGAGAAGGTCCGGCTGCTGGTCGAGGAGTACGGCTTCGACGCCGCGTTCAACTACAAGGACGGGCCGGTGGCCGAGCAGTTGGCGGCCGCCGCGCCCGACGGCATCGACGTGTACTTCGACAATGTCGGCGGTGAGCACCTGGAGGCCGCGATCGGCGCCCTGCGGGTGCACGGCCGGGCCGCGCTGTGCGGGGCGATCGCGCAGTACAACGCGACGGAGCCGGTGCGCGGGCCGCGCAATCTCGGTCTGATGGTCGGCAGGCGGCTCACCCTGCGCGGCTTCCTCGTCCACGACCACCAGGATCTGCGGCCGGAGTTCGTGCGCGAGGTCGGCGGCTGGCTGCGCGACGGGCGGCTGCGCCACCGCGAGACGGTCGTGGAGGGCATCGAGAACAACCTGGAGGCGTTCCTCGGCCTGCTGCGCGGTGACAACACCGGGAAGATGATCGTCGCCCTCCCCGCGCAGTGACCCGCCCGGCACCGCCGCCGGACGTCAGCCCGGCTCCCGCGGCGGTGCCAGCAGCGCCAGGAAGTCCCGGAAGGCGGCGGGCATGTCGACGGAGCCGGGGTCGAGCAGCCACTGCACCTGGAGCCCGTCCATCACGGCCGCCAGCAAGGTGGCCGCGCGCTCGGGGGTGAGCCCGCCCGGCAGCCGGTCGCCGTACTCGGCGCGCAGCGCGTCCGCACCGCCCTCGCGCACCCGGGCGTACCGCTCGCGGAAGTAGTCCTGCGCCGGATGCCCCTCGGTCACGCTGTCGCCGACCAGCACCGTGAACGCCTGGACGATGCCGGGCCTGGTGGCGTTGTACTCGACCAGTTCCGCGACCACTTCGAGCGGCCACGCCCGCCCGTGCAGCGCCGCCGACGCCATGTCCCACTGGTCGCGCGCCTCCAGGACGGCCACCAGCAGCGCGTCCTTGGTGGGGAAGTAGTGCATCAGGCCCTGCTGGGTCAGCCCCACCCGCTCGGCGACCGCCACCAGCGTCGCGCCCCGGTAACCGCGCTCGGCGATCACCTCCGTCGCGGCCTGGATGATCTCGGCCTTCCGGTCCCCACGACGATCCCCGCGCCGCTCACCCCTGGTCCTGGTCATGCCGCCCCCCTTCCCGTTCCTGTCGCGAGCCTACAAGATTACGAATTGGCAACTATGCCTACCGTACGACAGGTAGCGTGGGGGCGACGCGGCGCGACGGGACGCGGAACAGGCGTGCGGAAGGGGACGGATCCATGACGGTGACGGGCGAGGACGGCGCGGCGGCGGAGCGCGAGCGGGCGGTCGAGAACGCGCTCGGCAAGCTCGACCTCGACGCCAAGACCCGGCTGCTGGCCGGGCAGGACATGTGGACGCTGCCCGCGCTGCCGCAGATCGGCCTCGGCTCGCTGGTGATGTCCGACGGCCCGATCGGCGTACGCGGCAAGCGCTGGACGGCCGGCGACCCCTCCGCCGCGCTGCCCAGCCCCACCGCGCTCGCCGCCTCCTGGGACCCCGAACTCGCCCGCCGCGCGGGCCGGTTGCTCGCCCAGGAGGCGCACCGCAAGGGCGTGCACGTGCTGCTCGCGCCGACGGTCAATCTGCACCGGTCGCCGCTGGGCGGACGGCACTTCGAGGCGTACAGCGAGGACCCGTATCTGACCGGCGTCATCGGCACCGGCTACGTACGCGGCGTCCAGGACGGCGGAGTCGGCGTCACCGTCAAGCACTTCGTCGGCAACGACGCGGAGACCGCACGTTTCACCGTCGACAACCGGATCGCGCCCCGGCCGCTGCGCGAGCTGTATCTGGCGCCCTTCGAGGCGATCGTCACCGGCGCCCGCCCCTGGGGTGTGATGGCCGCCTACAACGCCGTCAACGGCACGACGATGACCGAGCACGGCCCCCTGGTCAACGGCGTACTGCGCGGCGAATGGGGCTTCGACGGCGTCGTGGTCTCCGACTGGCTGGCCGCCCGCGACACCGCGGGCGCGCTCCTGGGCGGCCTCGACATCGCCATGCCCGGGCCGTTCACCGTGTACGGGCCCGCGCTCGCCGCCGCCGTCCGCGAGGGCGCCGTCGAGGAGGCCGCGGTGGACGCCGCCGCGCGCCGCGTCCTGCGGCTCGCCGCCCGCGCCGGCCTGCTGGAGGGCGCCCCGCCCGCGGTCCCGGCCGCCGACCGGCCCGCGCCGGTCGACGGGGACGCGCTGGCCCGCGAGGTCGCCCGTCGCGGCTTCGTCCTCGTGCGCAACGACGTACGCGGCGGCGCGCCCGTCCTGCCGCTCGCGCCGAACCCGCGGGACGGCGGCATCGCGCTGATCGGCGCCGCCGCGCGCGACCCGCGGATCCTCGGCGGCGGCTCCGCGCAGGTCTTCCCCGACCACGTCGTCGCGCCGCTGGACGGGCTGCGGGCCGCGCTGCACGCGGGCGTCGCGCTCACCCACAGCGTCGGCGCCGACCCCACCGAGGAACTGCCCGTCGCCGGCGCCGGATTCGCGCTCACCGCGGTCGCCCGCGACGAGCAGGGGCGCGAACTGGGCACCGAGGAACTGCCCAACGGCCAGCTCCAGTGGCTCGGCGAACTGCCCGAGGGTGTCGCGTACGACGCCCTGCACACCGTGGAAACCCGCGGCTGGTTCACCCCGCGGGTCAGCGGCGCGCACCGCTTCGGTACCCGCGGCACCGGCGGCTTCACGCTCACCGTCGCAGGACAGGTGCTCTTCGACGGGCTCGAACTCACCGAGCACGAGGACCCGTTCGAGGCGTTCCTCGGCACGCCCGCCGAGCGCGGCACCGTCGAGCTGACGGCGGGGGAGCGGGTCGAGGTCAGCCTGGTGCACGCGGTGCCCAAGGGTGTCGAACTGCCCATCGTCGCGGTCGGCTTCGCCCTGCTGCACGGCGAACCCGCGCGCGACCCGGAGGAGTTGCTGGCCGAGGCCGTCGAGGCTGCGCGGGCCGCGCACACCGCGGTCGTGGTCGTCGCGACCACGGAACGCGTCGAGTCCGAGGGCTTCGACCGGCGCGATCTGCGGCTGCCGGGACGCCAGGACGAACTCGTCGCCCGCGTCGCCGCCGTCAATCCGCGCACCGTTGTGGTCGTCAACTCCGGTTCACCGGTGGAGCTTCCGTGGCGGGACGAGGTGGCCGCCGTGCTGCTGGCCTGGTTCCCCGGGCAGGAGGCCGGGTCGGCGCTCGCCGACGTCCTGCTCGGCGCCGAGGAGCCCGGCGGGCGGCTGCCCACCACCTGGCCGGTGCGGCTCGCCGACGCGCCGGTCAGCCGGGTCACGCCGACCGACGGCGTACTGCCGTACGAGGAAGGGGTGTTCATCGGGTACCGCGCGTGGGACCGGCAGGCGGTGGCGCCCGCCTATCCCTTCGGGCACGGGCTCGGGTACACCGAGTGGGAGTACGAGGCGCTCGTCGTCTCCGCCGGGGAGGGCGCGTCGTCGCTCGCGACGGTGGAGGTGCGGGTGCGGAACGCCGGGGCGCGGGCCGGGCGGGAGGTCGTGCAGCTCTATCTCGCTCCGGAGGAGGGTTCTCCGGGCGGAGCCGCGGGTGAGGTCGAGCGGCCCGCTCGGTGGCTGGCCGGGTTCGCGGCCGTCGCGGCCGGGGCGGGGGAGGCGGTGACGGTCACCGTCGAGGTGCCCCGGCGGGCGGCCGAGGTATGGGACGAGGCCGCGTCAGCCTGGCGGCTGGTCCCGGGTACGTACGTGCTTGTCGCCGGCCGCTCCCTCACCGATTCCCGGCTCACCGCCGCCTTGCCGGTGCCCTCCTCCTGACGTGACGTCAGTTTTTCCCACCCGCGCCACCCGTGCAGGTTCGATGTCGTCTGCGAGTCTTCTTGTGGGGCGACCCCGTCGGCGGCGGCTGCGGGGCGCCGGTGCCTTATGCTCCCGCGCATGCGGGAGATGTGGCGTGGGGTGCGGCTGCTGGGCCGGGGGCTGGGGTGGGCCGCGAGGCACGGGCGGGAGTGGCGGCTCGGGATGGTGCCCGCGCTGATCACCTTCGTCGGGTACGTGGCCGCGCTCGTCGCGCTGGTGGTGTGGACCGACGATCTGGTGGCGTGGGCGACGCCCTTCGCCGACCACTGGGCGTCGCCGTGGGCGGGGGTGTTCCGGGGGCTGCTGGACGCCGTGGTGGTCGGCGGCGGGCTGCTGCTCGCGGTGATCTCCTTCACGGCGGTTACGCTGCTGGTCGGGCAGCCCTTCTACGAGACGATCGCGGCGCGCGTGGACCGCGCCGAGGGCGGCGCCGAGGGGCCCGAGCTGGGCCTGTGGCGGGAGCTGTGGATCGGCGCCCGGGACAGTGTGCGGGTGCTGCTGCGCGTCGCGGCCTTCGCGGTCGTGCTGTTCGCGCTCGGCTTCGTGCCGGTTGCCGGGCAGACGGTCGTGCCCGCGATCGGCTTCTGCGTCTCCGGCTTCTTCCTGACCCTGGAGCTGACCGCCGTCGCCATGCAGCGCCGCGATGTGCCGCTGCGCGACCGTATCCGGATCCTGCGCTCCCGGCTGCCGCTCGTCCTCGGCTTCGGGGTGCCGCTCGTGCTGGCCTTCCTGGTGCCCTTCGTGGCCGTCTTCCTGATGCCCGGCGCCGTCGCGGGCGCGACGCTGCTGGCCAGGGAGGTGCTGCCGCCGGACCCGGCCGCCCCGGGTTCTGGACCGGACGACGACGGGGACGACGAGGACACGGCGGCGCCGGGCGCGCCCGGTTTCGCGGGCCCGCCCGGCAACTGACCGGAAGCGGCGTCAGACCGCCGCCAACTCCCGTACCGGCTCCGGCTCTTCGGCGGCACCGTCCTCCGCCGGGCGCGCGGCCTTCGGCAGGAAGAAGGCCAGCAGGAAGGCGAGGACGGTCAGCCCGACCGTGCACAGCGCCGTGGTGGAGGCCGCGTCCAGGGCGGCGGCGACATGCGCGGGCGAGCCGGGCACGCTCGGGCCGAGGATGTTGAAGAAGACCGTGCCGAGCACGGCGATCCCCAGTGTCATGCCGAGCTGCTGGAGCGCCTGGAGCGTGCCCGAGGCGGAACCCATCTCGTGGGCCTCGACGCCGCCCAGGATGATGTCGAACAGCGGCACGAAGATCATGCCCATCCCCGCGCCGCCGACCAGCAGCGGGGCGACGAAGTCCCAGTGCGTGATGCCCGCGCCCGCCCACTGGAAGACCACGTAGAGCCCGAGGACACCGCCGCCCATCAGGATCAGGCCCAGGTGCAGGATGCGGCGCCCGAGGCGGTGCATCGTGATGCCGCCGAAGGCCGAGCCGAACAGGGCGCCCAGCGCCCACGGCGCGGTGGTGAGGCTGGCGTGCAGGGCGCCGTAGCCGAGGCCGAGCTGGAGGAAGACGCCGAGGGTGAGGATCATGCCGCCCATGGACGCGGTGAAGGCGATCGCGAAGCCGACGCCCGAGACGTAGGCGCGCTTGGTGAAGACGCTCGGCTCGACCAGCGTGGTGCGGCCCGCGCGCCGGCGCCGTACCTGGTGCAGGGCGAAGAGGCCGAGGACGGGCAGCGCGGCGCCGAGCATCACCAGGGTCCAGGCGGGCCAGCCCAGTTCACGGCCCTGGACGAGCGGGAAGACCAGCAGGAAGGCGCCCGCGCCGGCCAGGCCCACGCCCGCCGCGTCGAGCCGGGTGCCGCGCGCGGTCGGGGCCACGTCCGGCAGGTACTTCCAGCCCATCACCAGCGCGAGCACACCGATCGGCGCGTTGATCGCGAAGATCGTCCGCCAGCCGGTGCCGAACAGATCGGCGTGGATGAGGACTCCGGCGATCACCGGGCCGAGCACCGCCGACAGGCCCATCATGGGCCCGAAGACACCCCATGCCTTCTTCATCTCGGCGGGCCCGAACAGGTCCCGGGTCAGCCCGAAGCCCTGCGGCAGCATCACCGCCCCGCACACGCCCTGCACGATCCGCGCCACGATCAGCGTCGTCGGGCTCTGGGCGGCGGCGCACAGCACCGAGCTGAGCGTGAAGCCCGCGACCCCGGCCAGCAGCACCCGCTTGCGGCCGAAGACGTCGCCGAGCCGCCCGCCGGTGAGCAGCGCGACGGCCATCGCGAGGGTGTAACCGGCCGCGATCCACTGGAGATCGGCGTACGAGCCGCCGAGTCCCGCGCGGATCGAGGGCGCCGCGACATTGGCGACGGTGGAGTCGAGCAGATCCATCACGCTCGCCGCCAGGACGGCGGTGTAGCCGAGCCAGCGGCCGGGCAGCGGTGCGTCGTCGGCGGCGCGCGCGCCGGCGTTCTGCGAAGTGACCTTCGTGGTGTCCATGACGACAACGCTATGAGGGGATGCGGTCAGCTTCTGTCCGCATGAAAAGGCCGGTTCGGCCTCGTGGAATGTCCGGTTCCGCGCGGCTAGGGGACCGTCTTCGCGAAGGCGACCGCCGCCAGGATCCTGGCCAGTTGGGCCTGCCCGCGCTCATTGGGGTGGAACCAGTCCCAGTGGCTCAGATCGTCCGTCCCGAAGCGGTAGTCGAAGACCGCGCCGCCGTCGTAGCGGCAGCGCTCGTACTGCCGGCAGACCTGCCCGAGCGCGGTGTTGTACGCGATCACCCGGTCCCGCACGGTGTCGCGCCGCTGTTCGGCCGCCGCGCTGTGCGCATCGGCGTCGCGCAGCATCGAGGGGCACAGGCCCAGCTTCCAGACCTGCTTGCCCAGCACGTTCTTGCGGCCGACCGACCACAGCCGCTTGAGGTCGGGGATGCTCGACACCAGCACCTGGGTGTGCGGCAGGGTGCGGTGCAGATACGCCATCGTGCGGCCGAAGTCGGCGCGGAAGTCGGCGACCGGGGTCATGTCGTCGGGGGTCGCGGCGCACGCGTCGTTGGCGCCGATCAGCACCGTGACCATGGCCGGGCGGTGGGCGGCGGCGGCCTCGGCCTGGGCGGGCAGATCGGCGACCAGCGCGCCGGACCTGGCCAGATTCCAGCTCCTGGTGGCGGGCACGGCGGCGGTCAGGCGTTCCGCGACACTGTCGACCTTGTCGCGGGTGCCGGTGGACCAGGACACCTCGGGGCAGTCCGACAGCGGTGAACAGGCGTCGAAACCGCGGGTGATGGAGTCGCCGAGCGAGGCGACCGACGGCGGCCGGACGTTCCAGGGCCGGGTGGGGGAGGGCTTGGGCGCGGCCTGCGGGCTGCCGCCGCCCCCGGAAGCGGAATGCGAGGTGTGTGCGGACGGTGTGCCTCTGCCGCCGTCCGACGACGGGCCGCTGACGGTGCATCCGCCCAGCAGAACGGCACCTACGGCCAATGCCAGGCCCCGGCGCAGCAGCGGTCGCATCCGGTGCTCCCCTCCGACGAGTGGGTGACATCTCGTACCAGCACGACGGTACGTGACTCCCTCAAGGACGCCGCACGGTAGCTTTTTCCCTGACACCCGGGCCAAAAGACGGGAGGTCGGCAGTAGCCGGGCGTCGAATGCACGCTGTTGTCCCGATTGTGGTGAATAGTGCAGAATGTCTAATGTTGCCCCGGGAGCAGCCAGTTCGGGTGTGAGGCCGCTGGGGAAGGCGAACCTCGTCCCACACTGGAGGTACCGGTGACGACACGTGGAGTTCTGTACGTGCACGCCGCGCCGCGCGCGCTCTGCCCACACGTCGAATGGGCCGTCGCGGGCGTCCTTGGCGTGCGCGTGACCCTGGACTGGATCCGGCAGCCCGCCTCGCCGGGCACCTGGCGCGCCGAATTCTCCTGGCAGGGAGAGCCCGGCACCGCGTCCAAACTGGCGTCCGCGCTGCGCGGCTGGCACCAGCTGCGCTTCGAGGTCACCGCCGAGCCGTGCGCGACCGCCGAGGGGGAGCGCTACAGCGCCACCCCCGAACTGGGCATCTTCCACGCCGTCATCGGCATGCACGGCGACATCCTGATCCCCGAGGACCGGCTGCGCGCCGCGATGCTGCGGGCCCGCAAGGGCGAAGCCGACCTGGAGAGCGAGCTGTCGCGGCTGCTGGGCAAGCCGTGGGACGACGAGCTGGAGCCGTTCCGCTACGCCGGGGAAGGCGCCCCGGTGCGCTGGCTGCACCAAGTGGTGTGACCGCGCGCGGCGGTGTACGTCCGCGCCCGTGACCGGCCTGGGCATAGCCTGACGGCATGTCCGACCCTCTCACCGTCGCGGTGCTCGGCACCGGAATCATGGGCGCCCCGATGGCCCGCAATCTGTCCGCCGCCGGGCACGAGGTCCGTGCCTGGAACCGCACCCCCGCCCGCGCCCGGCCGCTGGCCGCCGACGGGGTCACCGTCACCGAGGACCCGGCCGACGCCGTACGCGGCGCCGACGCCGTGATCACCATGCTCTTCGACGGGCCCGCCGTCCTCGACGTCATGCGGACCGTGGCCCCCGCGGTCGCGCGCAGCACCGTCTGGGCGCAGAGCAGCACCGTGGGGCCCGCCGCGCTCCCTGAACTGGCCGCCCTCGCCGACGAGATCGGCGCGCACTTCCTCGACGCACCCGTCCTGGGCACCAAACCCGTCGCCGAGGCCGGGCAGTTGACAGTCCTGGCCGCGGGCCCCGAGGCCGCCCGCCCCGTCGCCGACCGGGTCTTCGACGCCGTCGGCCGCACCACGCTCTGGCTCGGCGACGACGGCGCCTCCGGGGCCGCCAGCAGCCTCAAGCTCGTCCTCAACACCTGGGTGCTCGCCGTCACCCACGGCGCCGCCGAGGTCATGGCGCTCGCCAAGGGCCTCGGCGTCGACCCCGACCAGGTCCTCGGCGCCGTCGCCGGGGGGCCGCTCGACCTGCCCTATCTGCGCGCCAAGTCCGCCGCCATCCGCGAAGGCGACTTCGCCGCCAACTTCACCGTCGACGCCGCCGCCAAGGACGCCCGCCTCATCCTCGCCGCCGCCGAGGCCCACGGCGTCCGCCTCGACCTCACCGCCGCCGGCGCCACCCGCTTCGACCGCGCCTCCGCCCAGGGCCACGGCGACGACGACATGGCCGCCTCGTACTTCGCGAGCTTCGACGAATAACGGTTCACCGTCACGGCACCGCTGCGCGCCGGGGTGCGCCGTGTAGCCCTGGAGCCGAAGGCGGCGCCGGTATCGAAAGAGACGATGAGCAGGGAGTGAGGAACGAGCGACCGTCGAAGAGGACCGTCGATACCGGATTTAAGCCGCCGGAGGTGGAAGGGCGGCAAAAAGAGGGGGATTACGGCGTCCTGACGAAAGACGCCCCCCACGTACGGTGCCCCCGCCGGTCACCCCGGCGAGGGCACACTTATGCACGTACGTGCGCCTCAGCGGCTCCAGGAGCGCAGTGCGAGGACCACGTTGTGGCCGCCGAAGCCGAAGGAGTCGTTGAGGGCCGCGATGGTGCCCTCGGGCAGCGGGCGGGCCTCGGCGCGGACGATGTCGGCGTCGGCCTCCGGGTCCTGGTCGTCCAGGTTGATCGTCGGCGGGGCGATCCGGTGGTAGAGCGCCAGGACGGTCGCGACCGTCTCGATGCCGCCCGCGCCGCCGAGGAGGTGACCGGTCATGGACTTGGTGGCCGAGATGGCCATGTGGTCGACGTCGTCGCCGAAGACCTGGCGCAGCGCCTTGATCTCCGCGACGTCACCCTGCGGCGTGGAGGTGGCGTGCGCGTTGACGTGCACGATCTCGGCCGGCTTGAGGTCGCTGTTCTGCAGCAGATTGGTCAGCGCGGCGGCGATACCGCGGCCCGACGGCTCCGGCTGCGTGATGTGGTGGGCGTCGGCCGAGATGCCCTGGCCGACCGCCTCGCAGTAGATCCGGGCGCCGCGCGCGGCGGCGTGCTCCTCGGACTCCAGGATGATCACACCCGCGCCCTCGCCCAGGACGAAGCCGTCCCGGCCGGAGTCGTACGGACGCGACGCACCCTGCGGGTCCTCGTTGTTCTTGGACATCGCCATCATGTTGCCGAAGGCGACGATGGGCAGCGGGTGGATGGCCGCCTCGGTGCCGCCCGCGACGACCACATCGGCGCGGCCGGTGCGGATCATCTCGATGGCGTAACCGATGGCCTCCGCGCCCGAGGCGCAGGCGCTGACCGGGGTGTGCACACCGGCCCGCGCGTTGACCTCGATACCGACGTTCGCCGACGGGCTGTTCGGCATCAGCATCGGCACGGTGTGCGGGGAGACCTTGCGGACGCCCTGCTCCTTGAGGATGTCGTACTGCCCGAGCAGCGTGGTCACGCCGCCGATGCCGGAGGCGACGACGGTGCCGAGCCGGTCGGGGTCGACCGCCGGGTCCTCGCCCGCCTTGGCGGTGAAGCCGGCGTCCGCCCACGCCTCACGCGCGGCGATCAGCGCGAACTGCGCGCTGCGGTCGAGCTTGCGGGCCAGCGGGCGGGGCAGGACCTCGCCCGGCTCCACGGCGATCTGCGCGGCGATCTGCACCGGCAGGTCCGTCGCCCAGTCCTGCTCCAGTCTGCTGACGCCGGACCGGCCGGCCAGCAGTGCTTCCCAGGTCGACGCGCTGTCGCCACCCAGCGGTGTGGTTGCTCCGATACCGGTGACGACCACGGTGCGATTGGTCGGACTCACAGGAATTGTCTCTCCACGTCTAGAAGGGCGGGCGACAGTCGCGTCGTCCCGGTGGAACTGTCCGGCGGGCCGGATCAGGCCTGGGCGGCCAGGATGTAGTCGACGGCGTTGCCGACGGTCTTCAGGTTCTTGACGTCGTCGTCCGGGATCTTCACACCGAACTGCTCCTCGGCCGCCACGACGACCTCGACCATGGACAGCGAGTCGACGTCCAGGTCGTCGGTGAAGGACTTGTCCAGCTTGACGTCCTCCTGCGGGATACCGGCGATCTCGTTGACGATGTCGGCGAGGCCGCTGACGATCTCTTCCTTGGTGGCTGCCATGTTGACGGCGCTCCTTGATGTGTTGCTGGGCGAGCGGCGAGCGGGACTGCGGCGCCGCGAGGGTGTGTGTGACTAAGGGAGAGTAACCACAGTTGCCGCGTAGACCAGACCCGCCCCGAAGCCGATGACCAGCGCCGTGTCGCCGCTCTTGGCCTGTCCGGTGGCGAGGAGCCGTTCCATCGCGAGGGGGATCGAGGCGGCCGAGGTGTTGCCGGTGGTCTCCACGTCACGGGCGACCGCGACGTGGTCCGGCAGCTTCAGTGCCTTGATCATCGAGTCGATGATGCGCATGTTCGCCTGGTGCGGGATGAACACGTCGAGCTGGTCCGCGGTGATCCCGGCGGCGTCCAGCGCCTCCTGGGCGACCTTGGCCATCTCGAACACCGCCCAGCGGAAGACCGACTGGCCCTCCTGCGTGATCGCCGGGAAACGTACGTCCCCGGCGGGCGTGTCGCGGTAGACCTCCCAGGAGACGGTCTGCTTGATCGTCTCGGACTTCTCGCCGTCGGAACCCCACACCGTGGGGCCCATCGCGGGCTCGTCCGAGGGGCCGACGATGACCGCGCCCGCGCCGTCGCCGAACAGGAAGGCCGTCGCGCGGTCCTCCTTGTCCGTGAGGTCGCTGAGCCGCTCCACACCGATCACCAGCACATGCCGGGCGGTGCCGTCGGTGACCATGCCCTTGGCCAGCGTCAGGCCGTACGTGAAGCCCGCGCAGCCGGCCGAGATGTCGAAGGCGGGCGGCATGCCCGCGCCGATGCGGTGCGCGATCTCGGTCGCGATGGCCGGGGTCTGCTTGAAGTGCGAGACGGTGGCGACGATGACACCGTCGATGTCCGAGGCGCTGATCCCGGCGTCCGCGATGGCCTTGCCACCGGCGGCCAGCGACATCTCCGCGACGGTCTCGTCAGGACCCGCCCAGTGCCGGGTGGCGATCCCGGAGCGGGACCTGATCCACTCGTCGGTCGAGTCGATGTGCTTGAGGATCTCCTCGTTGGGCACCACTCGGGTCGGACGGTAGCCGCCGACACCGAGGATCCGGGCGTACGGGGCGCCCTTGCTCGGCCTGATCTTGGATGTCATCTCTGCACGGCTCCTATTCGGCTGCGTCTACGGCTTCGGCGGGGGTGCCGTATTCGGCGACGAGGGCGCGGGCCGCCTCCAGGTCGTCCGGCGTCTTCAGCGCGAGGGTTCGCACCCCGGGCAGCGCCCGCTTGGCGAGGCCGACGAGCGTGCCACCGGGCGATACCTCGATCATCGCAGTGACGCCGCGTTCCTTGAAGGTCTCCATGCACAGATCCCACCGGACCGGATTGGACACCTGGGCGACGAGCCGCCGCACGATCTCCGTACCGGCCGTGACGACCTGGCCGTCAGCGTTGGACACATAGGGCAGCACCGGGTCCGCGACGGTCAGCGAAGGCGCCAGCGCCTCCAGCGTCGCGACGGCCGGAGCCATGTGCTCGGTGTGGAAGGCCCCCGCCACCTTCAGCGCGATGACACGGGCCTTCTCCGGCTTGTTCTCGGTGAGCGCGGCGAGCTGCGCCGCCGTGCCCGCCGCCACGATCTGGCCGGCGCCGTTGATGTTCGCCGGGGTCAGACCCAGCCCCGCCAGGTGCGCGACGACCGTGTCCGGGTCGCCGCCGAGCACCGCGGACATGCCGGTCTCGGTGACGGCCGCGGCGTCCGCCATGGCCCGGCCGCGGGCCGCGACGAAGGTCATCGCGTCGTCGGCGGACAGCACGCCCGCCAGGACGGCCGCGGTGATCTCACCGACGCTGTGGCCGGCGACCGCGCCGGGTACCAGCGGAGCCGGTCCGCCGGTCAGTTCGGCCGCGGACAGCAGACCCGCGGCCACCAGCAGCGGCTGCGCCACCTTGGTGTCGCGGATCTCGTCCGCGTCGGCCTTCGTGCCGTAGTGGGCGAGGTCGAGCTTCGCCGCGGCGGACCAGCCGGACAGGCGGTCGGCGGCACCGGGAAGTTCGAGCCAGGGAGCCAGGAAGCCGGGCGTCTGCGCGCCCTGGCCGGGAGCGACGAGTACGAGCACCTTCACACTCTCTCTCGCGGGCGGGGATGACCGCCCGTGGGGACAGGGACCAAGAACTGTCAGGCGATTTGTATGTGTCCAACAAAAGCTCAGTGCGGCCGGTCGGTATCGGAGAGTCGGCCCAGGATGAGCGCGATGCGCAGGGTGAACGCGGAGCGGACGTCGGAGGGTGACCAGCCGGTGACATCGGTCACACGTCGGAGCCGGTAGCGAACGGTATTGGGGTGCACGAACAGCATGCGCGCCGCGCCTTCGAGGGACGACGCCTGTTCCAGATAGACACTCAGCGTCTCCAGCAGCGCCGAGCCCGCTTCCTCCAGCGGCCTGTAGATCTCCTCCACCAACTGCTCACGCGCGTAACGGTCGCCCGCCATCGCCCGCTCCGGCAGCAGATCGTCCGACAGTACGGGGCGCGGCGCGTCCGGCCAGGCCGCGCACGCCTTCAGCCCGGCCGCCGCGGCCTGCGCGGAACGCGTCGCCGACAGCAGGTCGCCGACGACCGGACCCGCCACCACGGGGCCCGCCGCGAACGGCCCGATCAGCGCCTTGGCGACCCGGATCGGGTCGTCGTCACCGCCGGCGATCACCACCAGGCGCTCGCCGAGGACACCGGTCAGCACCTGGAGCTTGGCGTGCCGGGACGCCCGGCGGATCGCCTCCACCGTCAGCTCGCTGTCGCCGTTGGGCGCGGTGCCCAGCACCACCACGATCTTGTCCGGCGAATTCCAGCCGAGCGCGGCGGCCCTGGACAGCACGCCCTCGTCCGCCTCGCCGGACAGCACCGCGTTGACCACCAGCGACTCCAGCCGCGCGTCCCACGCGCCGCGGGCCTCCGCGGCCTGCGCGTACACCTGCGCGGTGGCGAACGCGATCTCACGGGCGTACACCAGCAGCGCCTCGCGCAGCACGCTCTCGTCGCCGGGCGCGGCGACCTCGTCGATCGCCGCTTCCATCACCTCGATGGTGGTGCGCACCATCTCCACGGTCTGGCGCAGCGAGATCGCCCGGGTCAGCTCGCGCGGCGCCGTACCGAACACGTCGGTGCTGATCGCCTGCGGCGCCTCCGGGTGCCGGAACCACTCGGTGAACGCGGCGATACCGGCCTGGGCGACCAGGCCGATCCAGCTCCGGTTCTCCGGCGGCATCGCCCGGTACCACGGCAGCTGGGCGTCCATCCGGGCGATGGCGTTCGCCGCGAGACGTCCGGCGGACTTCTCCAGCCGCCGCAGCGTGGCGGCGTGGCCGCCGCGGCCGGTTTCTGCGGGGGCTTGCGGGGTTTGCGAAGGATCGGGCACGGCCCTAAGCCTGCCTTATCCCCTGCGGGGCGCGCTGGAGGGGCTCCCCTGCGGGGAGCGGCGCCCCAGGTTTTCCTCCCGCGGAGTGCGGCACTCCTGCGGAGGGCGGTGCGTGATTCTCCTTGCGGAGTGCGGGAGTCATGTTTTTAGGGGCGCGGGGAACTGCGCGAGCAACCCACCACCGGGCCGGTGGTCGCGAAAACAACAGCGTCTGCCCCGCTGGGGGCGGTCTTTCACCCGCAGCCCCGCGCGGCCTGAGCGCGCAGTTCCCCGCGCCCCTGAAGGGGCGCCGTATCGCCTACGGTGAGGAGATGATCGAGGTGAGGCGGGGCGATGACCGGTATCGGGGCGAGCCGGAGGAAGGCGTCACGACGCGGCACGCGTTCTCGTTCGGGGGCCACTACGACCCCGAGAACACGAGGTTCGCCCTGCTGCTCGCGTGCAACGAGGAGCGGCTCGAACCGGGTGCCGGCTTCGGCGAACACCCCCACCACGACACGGAAATCCTCACCTGGGTGGTGGAGGGCGAGCTGGAACACCGCGACGCCACCGGCACGGTGTCACGGCTGGGCCCCGGCGGCTTCCAGCGCCTGAGCGCGGGCAGCGGCGTCCGCCACGTCGAGCGGAACGCGGGCGCCGGCCCGCTGAGGTTCCTTCAGATGTGGCTGCACCCGGACACGTTCGGCGGCCCCCCGGAGTACGTCAGCGCTCCCGAAACACCCAGTGCGGGCCTGCGCGTGCTGACGTCGGGCGAGCGGGGTCTGCGGCAGCGCGCCGCCGCCCTCCACGTCGGCCGCACGACGCGGGCGGAGAGCGTACCGCTGCCGGCGGCGCCGTACCGGTACGTGCACGTGGTGCGCGGCAGGGTGCGGCTGGAGGGCGAGGAGCTGACCGCGGGGGACGCCGCCCGGATCACCGGCGGTGAGGAGCTGGCCGCCCGGAGCGGGGGCGCGGCCGAGTTCCTGGTGTGGGAGATGCGCGCCGAGCCGTCGTACGGCTGAGCGGCACGGAAAAGGGCTCAGCCCAACTCGGTGAGGACGGCGTCGGTGAAGCGCGGCCACAGCGGCACCGCCCACTCCCCGAAGTCGCGGTCGGTGAGCGCCACGCAGGCGGCGCGGGCGGCCGGGTCGACCCACAGGAAGGTGCCGGACTGGCCGAAGTGGCCGTAGGTGGCGGGGGAGGACAGGCTCCCGGTCCAGTGCGGGGACTTGGCGGCGCGGATCTCGTAGCCGAGCCCCCAGTCGTTGGGATTCTGGTGGCCGTAGCCCGGCAGGACGCCCTTGAGGCCGGGGAAGACCACGGAGGTCGCGGTGGCCAGGGTGGACGGGTGCAGCAGCCGCGGCGCCTGGAGTTCGGCGGCGAAGCGTACGAGGTCGTCGACGGTGGAGACACCGTCGGCGGCGGGGGAGCCGGCGCCGACCAGCGCGGTGCCGGTCATGCCGAGCGGTTCCAGGACGGCCTGCCGCAGGTATTCGGCGAAGGGGATGCCCGCGGCCTTGGCGAGGTGCTCGCCGAGCACCTCGAAGCCCGCGTTGGAGTACAGCCGCCGGGTGCCGGGCGCCGCCATCACCCGGTGCTCGTCGAAGGCGAGCCCGGACGCGTGCGCGAGCAGGTGGCGCACGGTGGAGCCGTCGGGCCCCGCCGGGTCGTCCAGCTCGAAGACGCCCTCCTCGTAGGCGACCAGCGCCGCGTACGCGGTCAGCGGCTTGGTGACCGACGCGAGCCGGAAGGCCCGCCCCGTCGGCCCGTGCGTACCGGCCACCGTGCCGTCCTGCCGCACCACGGCCGCCGCCGCGGTCGGCACCGGCCACTGCTCGATCAGGCGCAAGCTCTCCATGCCGCGAGCTTAAGCGGTGGCCCGGGGCGTACGGAGGCGAGGTCCGCTTGCCTGGAGTGCACTCCAAGGTCTTAGCGTGGAGGGCATGACGGTCGTGCAGGTGGCGAAGAGCAAACCGAGTAATACGACGAGCTGCGAGGACGACAGCGGGCACCCGCGGCCCACGGGGCAGGACCAGTACACGATCAGCGAGGTCGCCGCGTGGACCGGGCTCAGCGCCCACACGCTGCGCTGGTACGAGCGGATCGGGCTGATGCCGCACGTGGACCGCTCGCACACCGGCCAGCGCCGCTTCAGCAACCGCGACCTGGACTGGCTGGCGTTCGTCGGCAAGCTGCGGCTGACCGGGATGCCGGTCGCGGACATGGTCCGCTACGCCGAGCTGGTGCGCAGCGGCGACCACACGTACCCCGACCGGCAGGCACTGCTGGAGGCCACCCGGCTGGACGTGCTCCAGCGGATCGCCGAGTTGCAGGACACACTGACGGTCCTGGACTTCAAGATCAGCACATACGCGGGCGCGTGCCCGCCGCGGCAGGAGAGGACCGGCGCCTGATGACGGACGGCACCACACGGATCGGCACGACCACGCTCGGCACCGGCGGCCCCGAGGTGGGCGTGCAGGGCCTGGGCTGCATGGGCATGAGCGAGTTCTACGGCGACACCGACGAGGCCGCCGCCCGCGAGACGCTGGAGACCGCGCTCGGCGTCGGCGTCACGCTCTTCGACACCGCCGACATGTACGGGATCGGCGACAACGAGGAATTCCTCGCGCCCTTCGTCAAGGCGCACCGCGACGAGATCCTGCTGGCGACGAAGTTCGCCAACGAGCGCAAGCGCGACGACCCCTCGTACCGGGCGATCCGCAACGACCCGCCGTACATCCGGCAGGCCGTCGAGGGGAGCCTGCGGCGGCTGGGCACCGACGTCATCGACCTGTACTACATGCACCGGCGCGACCCGGCGGTCCCGCTGAGCGAGTCGGTCGGCGCGATGGGCGAGCTGGTGACCGAGGGCAAGGTCCGGTTCCTGGGGCTGTCCGAGGTGACCGGGGCGGAGCTGCGCGAGGCGCACGCGGTGCACCCGATCAGCGCCATCCAGTCGGAGTGGTCGCTGTTCAGCCGGGACGTGGAGCAGTCCGCGGTCGGCGCGGCGGCCGAGCTGGGCGTCACCTTCGTGCCGTACTCGCCGCTCGGCCGCGGCTTCCTGACCGGTGCCTTCACCGACGCGGCGGCGGAGCTGTCCAGCGGTGACTTCCGGCAGTTCCAGCCGCGCTTCACCGGCGACAACGCCCGGCGCAACGCGGCGCTGCTGGAGCCGGTGCGCGAGATCGCCGCCGCGCACGACGCGACGCCCGGTCAGATCGCGCTGGCCTGGGTGCAGCAGCGGGCCGCCGTGCACGGGCTGTCGGTGGTGCCGATCCCGGGCACCCGCAAGTCCGCCCGGGTGCTGGAGAACACCGCGGCCACCCGGATCACCCTGACCCCGGCCGAGCTGGAACGGCTGGAACCGATCGCCGCGGCGGTCGCCGGGGACCGCTACCCGGACATGAGCAGTACGTCGGCGGCCCGCGAACAACGCCCCTGAACCCGGCTTCGGCTACGGCTACAGCTACGGCTACGGGCGTACGCGGGCCGACCTGATCGCGGCGAGCACCGCCGCCGCGAAGGGCAGCGACTCGTGCACGGGCCCGTAGCCGAGGCCGAAGACGACGGCGGCCGGATCCTGGTCGGCCTCGCCCGGCTGCTCGTCGGCGTCACGGCGCAGCAGCCGCAGATGGCCGTGGAGCAGTTCGGGCGAGCGCCAGTCGAGACCGCTCAGCTCCTCCACCGGAAAGCTCTGGTCGCCGGCCTTCCACTTCGCCGAGGACGCGCCGGTCCAGAACCAGCGGAAGGTGACGGTGCGGCCGTCGAAGAGCGCCTTGGCGTCGTACGCCTTGAAGGCGCGCGGCGCCGCAGGTGGGGCCACGAGGAAACGTTCCGCCGGTCCGTCGCCGGCCGCGTCGCGCGCCTGCGGGCCGATCAGCGGGCGCAGCTCGTCCCGGTAGTACTCGGCCAGGGTGCGCGACTGCTCGGGCAGCACCAGCCGGTACGGGTCCGCGTTCTCCTTCAGCTGGCCGCCGGCCGCCTCGACCACCGGATCGGCCCCGGGCCTGGGCAGCAGCCGCAGCACCGCGGTGCCGCGCCGGCCGTCCAGCAGCTCCGCGCCGTCCAGCGCGTCGTGCGGAATCCGGCGTTCCCCGAGGGCCTGCAGAAACCTCACGCCCCGTACGCCTCTGCTGTACCGGATCACCACCGCTTCTGGTTCGAACTCCCATTCAGCGTTGTTTCCGGCCAGCACATCACCCATACGGGTCATCGTAAGCGGACGGCCGCTCGGCGGTACCCCGTCAAGCAGCTACGCGCGTCCATCGGCCGCGTCGAACGCCTTCACCAGGCGGCGCGGGGCGGCCCTGCGCCACGCCTCGGCCAGCAGCTCCGACAGCTCGTCCGGGTCGACGCCGGCCAGCGCGACACTGATCCAGCCGAACCGCCCGGTGTACGGCGCGGGCGCGAAGACCTCGGGCGCGGCGGCCGTCAGCTCGGCCTGGTCCTCCTTGGACGCCTTCAGCGAGACGCGGTCGCCGTCGGGTATGCCCATGGCGAAGATCTTCTCGCCGACCCGGAAGGTGTGCTCGGTGCCCCAGGTGATCCGCCGGTGCGCCTGGGGCAGGGCCAGCGCCCGCGCGGCGAAGTCCTCGAAGGTGACCATGGCGCCAGCCTAGGGGCGGGGTCCGACAGCCGGCTTGTACGGAGCGGCGCCCGTAAAGCGTTGGGTGCTCGGGTCAGGCCAGGCCGGCCGTGCAGGCGCCGTCGGCGTCGCGGCAGGCCACCGCCGTGTAGTTGCCGAGCGCGATCTGGGTGAAGTTGGCCAGGCTGGTGGTGTCCGGCGCGAAGTAGCCGGGGTGCCCGTCGGCGCCCGCGGCGCTGATCACCCGGGCGCCGAAGGAGTCGTTGACCGGGTCGGCGCCGTGCCCGAGCCCGGCGATCTCCAGGTGCGGCACATCGCTGATCCAGTCCGAGCTGTCGCGCGCCGCCCACACATGGGCGGAGGTGTGCAGCTGCGCGGCGTTGTCCACCCGCATCCCCGGGCTGCCGAAGACGGTGATGTCGGCGACCTCGCCGCGCGGCAGGTCCGGCGCGGCGATCCCGCACAGCACCGAGCCGTAGGAGTGGCAGAACAGCGACACCTCGGCGTGCCGCGGCAGCGCGTCCAGCAGCGCGTTCAGCCGGGTCGCGCCGTGCTCGGCCATGGAGCCGGTGGAGGCGTCCAGACCCAGGCCCGAGGGCGTCGTGTAGTCGGCCCAGGCGATCACCGCGGTGCGCGTGCGCGGGGCGGCGGCCCGCTCGCCCTCGTACAGCGCGGCCGCCATGCCGACCGGGGCCGCGTACGCCTTCTTGATCCGTTCGAAGGTGAGCAGATTGGTGTCCACGCCGGGAACCACGACCGAGACGCGGGTGGCGGTGTCCAGGTCGCCGAAGACCTCGGCGACCCTGCCCGCGCCCGACGGGTCGAAGGCGAGGATCTGGCGGTGGCCGCCGAGCAGCGAGGTGTAGCGGGCCGCGCGCCGGCCGGCGTCGATCCGGCCGGCGACGGTGAGCTGGTCGCTGTGCGCGCGGCCGGCGTCCACGGCGCGGGCCTGGAGCAGGGCGGTGCGGTTCGCCCGGTAGCGCAGGGCCGGCGGGGCGCCGTTGAGATTGCCGACGATCAGCGGGTAGCGGTCGGCGAGCCGCAGCCGCTGGGCCGTGCTGAGCGAGGTGAAGAAACGCGCGATGGCGCGGGCCCCGCTGTCGGGGTCCGGCAGCTTGCGGTGGCCGACGGTGCCGCGCATCCAGGAAGCGAGCGCGGCGGCCCGCGGATCGCCGGGGCCCGGGCGCATGGCGGTCCAGCCGGTGGTGGCCAGCATGACGAAGACCACGGCCAGGGCCAGCAGCGTACGGATCGACATGGGGGTCAGTCGCGCGTCGAGAAGGGTCACTCGCGGATGCCTCGCGGGTTCGTCCCGGTTTCAACCGGGCGGCGGGGATGGGAGGGGACAGCGGTCGGACAGCGACGTGTCGGACGCGGCTCCGGCGTCCAGCGTAGAAGACCCGGACGTCCGGCCGGGTCAAGGGTGAGTCAGATCACGTTTGGCAACGGAATGTTCTGACGGGAGGTTACGCGGCTGCCGCCACCTGGCGTAGCGGCCCGGATACGGGGCAACCGGACCGGCAGGACCCGAGGAGGGAATCATGGCTCGACGGAGTTCAGTGCTCGCCCGCCGCGGCGGGGGCCGCGTCGACTACGGACCGCGGCGCACCGACATCGGCACTCTCAACGTCGTCGGCGTCGTCTGCGCGCTCGCCGGCTTCTTCGTCCTGGGCATCCTGCTCGGCCCGGTCGCGATGGTCTGCGGCTGGCTCGGCATGGGCCGCCGCTGGTCGGGCCGCAAGCCCGTCCTCGCGGTGGTCGCCCTGATCCTGGGCGCGATCGACACCCTGATCGCGCTGCTGTACCTGGCCCAATAACGACGCTGCCGGCACGCGAAAGGGCGCCCTTTCCCCTTGGGGATCGGGCGCCCTTTCTCCCAGGCGGAGCCGGCTAGGCGTCGCCGCCCGCGGCGCCGGGGTCGGCGGCGGCGACGTCGAGGAGCTGGTAGCGGTCGACGGCCTGCTTCAGGACGGAACGGTCGACCTTGCCGTCACGGGCCAGCTCGGTGAGGACCGCGAGCACGATCGACTCGGCGTCGATGTGGAAGAAGCGGCGCGCCGCGCCACGGGTGTCGGCGAAGCCGAACCCGTCCGCGCCGAGCGAGGAGTACGTCCCCGGCACCCACCGCGCGATCTGGTCCGGCACCGACCGCATCCAGTCGGAGACGGCCACGAACGGCCCCTGCGCACCGGACAGCTTGCGCGTCACGTACGGCACGCGCTGCTCCTCCTCCGGGTGCAGCAGATTGTGCCGGTCGACCTCGACGGCCTCGCGCCGCAGCTCGTTCCAGGACGTGGCGGACCAGACGTCGGCCCGTACATTCCAGTCCTGGGCGAGCAGCCGCTGCGCCTCGACGGCCCACGGCACCGCGACGCCCGACGCCATGATCTGCGCGGGAATCGTGCCGGCCTCGCCCGCCTTGAAGCGGTGGATGCCCTTGACGATGCCCTCGACGTCCACGTCGGCGGGCTCCGCCGGGTGCTGGATCGGCTCGTTGTAGACGGTGAGGTAGTAGAAGACGTCCTCGCCCGGCTTGCCGTCCGCGGTCTCGCCGTACATCCGGCGCAGACCGTCCTTGACGATGTGCGCGATCTCGAAGCCGAAGGCGGGGTCGTACGCCACGCAGCCCGGGTTCGTGGACGCCAGCAGCTGCGAGTGGCCGTCGGCGTGCTGCAGGCCCTCACCGGTCAGCGTGGTGCGGCCGGCGGTGGCGCCGAGCACGAAGCCGCGCGCGAGCTGGTCGGCCATCTGCCAGAACTGGTCGCCGGTGCGCTGGAAGCCGAACATCGAGTAGAAGACGTAGACCGGGATCAGCGGTTCGCCGTGCGTGGCGTACGCCGAGCCCGCCGCGATCAGCGACGCCGTACAGCCCGCCTCGGAGATGCCGTCGTGCAGCATCTGGCCGGTCGGCGACTCCTTGTACGCCAGCAGCAGTTCGCGGTCGACCGACTCGTACTGCTGGCCCAGCGGGTTGTAGATCTTCGCGCTCGGGAAGAACGAGTCCATACCGAAGGTGCGGTACTCGTCGGGCGCGATCAGCACGAAGCGCTTGCCGATCTCCTTGTCCCGCATGAGGTCCTTCAGCAGCCGGACGAACGCCATCGTGGTGGCGATCGACTGCTGTCCCGACCCCTTCCTGACGCTCGCGTACGCCTTGTCGTCCGGCAGCGGCAGCGGCTTGGCCCGCACGATCCGGGTCGGCACGTAGCCGCCGCACGCCTTGCGGTGGTCGTGCATGTACTGGATCTCTTCGGAGTCCCGGCCGGGGTGGTAGTACGGCGGGTAGCCCTCGTCGAGCTGCTTGTCGGTGATCGGCAGGTGCAGCCGGTCGCGGAAGCGCTTGAGGTCGTCGACCGTCAGCTTCTTCATCTGGTGGGTCGCGTTGCGGCCCTCGAAGTTCGGCCCGAGCGTCCAGCCCTTGATGGTCTGGGCGAGGATCACCGTCGGCTGGCCCTTGTGCTCCTTGGCCGCGGTGTACGCCGCGAACACCTTGCGGTGGTCGTGGCCGCCGCGCCCCAGGTGCAGGATCTGCTCGTCGGTCATGCCCTCGACCATCTTGCGCAGCCGCTGGTCGTCGCCGAAGAAGTGCTCGCGGATGTACGCGCCGGTCTCGGTGGCGTACGTCTGGAACTGGCCGTCGGGCGTGGTGTTCATCTTGTTGACCAGCAGGCCGTCGCGGTCCTGGGCCAGCAGCGGGTCCCAGGAGCGGTCCCAGACCAGCTTGATCACGTTCCAGCCGGCGCCGCGGAACTGCGACTCCAACTCCTGGATGATCTTGCCGTTGCCGCGGACCGGGCCGTCCAGCCGCTGCAGGTTGCAGTTGACCACGAAGGTCAGATTGTCCAGGCCCTCACGGGCGGCGATGGACAGCTGGCCCAGCGACTCCGGCTCGTCCATCTCGCCGTCGCCGAGGAAGGCCCACACGTGCGAGTCCGAGGTGTCGGCGATGCCGCGCGCCTGCATGTAGCGGTTCATCCGGGCCTGGTAGATCGCGCCCAGCGGGCCCAGGCCCATGGACACGGTCGGGAATTCCCAGAAGTCCGGCATCAGCCGCGGGTGCGGGTAGCTGGACAGCCCGTCGGGCGCCTTCGACTTCTCCTGGCGGAAGGCGTCGAGCTGCGCCTCGCTCAGCCGGTCGAGCAGGAAGGCGCGGGCGTAGATGCCGGGGGAGGCGTGGCCCTGGAAGAAGATCTGGTCGCCGCCGCGGCCGTCGTCCTTGCCGCGGAAGAAGTGGTTGAAGCCCACGTCGTACAGCGAGGCGGAGGAGGCGAAGGTCGCGATGTGGCCGCCGACGCCGATCCCGGGCCGCTGGGCGCGGGAGACCATGACCGCCGCGTTCCACCGGGTGGCGTTGAGGATCTTGCGCTCGATCTCCTCATTGCCGGGGAAGAACGGTTCGTCCTTGGTCGCGATGGTGTTCACGTAGTCGGTGCTGCGCATCTCGGGCACCGCGACGCGCTTCTCCCGCGCGCGCTCGATGAGGCGGAGCATCAGGTAGCGGGCCCGCTCACGGCCGCGCTCGTCGATGGCCGCATCGAGCGAGTCGAGCCATTCCGCCGTCTCCTCGGGATCGAAATCCGGGACCTGGCTGGGAAGGCCGCCAATGATGATCGGGTTGCGATCGGATCCGGAAGCCACGCTGTTCCTTCGCTGCTAGGTGGAGCTCTGCCTTGGTCGCGCTCGGTCGCTGCCTCGGTTGCCGCCTTTGGTCGCGCCGCCTCCATCGTGTACCGCGGCGTTCGAAACGTCATCTCTACCGAGCGGTAATACCGGCGCCATGGAGGCCAAACCTGAACTCTACGCCCAGCCGCCCGTACGCCCGACGCGCGGCTCCATTCATGCACAACACCGGCAAACCGCCGTGATGTGCGTCACCATTGAGAGTGCGGGTTGCGGTGACACGGTCGAATCGTCACCGTTTCGACGGTCTCGTACGCCGGGTACTTGCGCGATCCGCCGCGCCCGTGTGGACTACCGCCCATAACCCGCACAGGCGCGGGTAGATTTTCCCCATGACAGGAGGCAAAGCGTGAGCGCGACCGCGGACCACGCGGAGGAGCGGACCAACCCGGCGAGCCGGCTTGGTTTCGAGCCCGGACAGGTGGTCCAGGAGCTCGGGTACGACGAGGATTGCGACCAGGAGCTTCGCGAAGGTATCGAGGAGCTCACGGGCGAGGAGCTCGCCGATGAGGAGTACGACGACGTGCCCGACGCCGTCCTGCTGTGGTTCCGCGAGGAAGACGGCGACCTCACGGACGCACTCGTCGACGCCACGTCGACGGTCGACCCCGGCGCCCCGATCTGGCTCATGACCCCGAAGACCGGGCGTGACGGCCACGTCGAGCCCAGCGAGATCGGTGAGGCCGCGCAGACGGCCGGCCTCGCGCAGACCAGCAGCGTCAACGCCGCCAAGGACTGGACCGGCAGCCGCCTGGTCACCCCGAAGGCAGCCCGCGCCGCGAAGCGATAGCTTTCCCGCCCGCCCCTTGCCGCGCCGGACCTTCCGTCCGGTGCGGCAAGGGGCGCGCTTGTGAGAGAACTGGGGGCATGACCACTCCCGCCGTCGGCGATGTCGCGCCCGACTTCAGTCTCAGCAATCAGCACGGCCAGCAGGTCCGCCTGTCGGACTTCCGCGGCCGCAAGCACGTCGTGCTGCTCTTCTACCCGTTCGCCTTCACCGGTGTGTGCACCGGCGAGCTGTGCGCGCTCCGCGACGAGCTGCCGACCTTCCAGAACGCCGATGTGCAGCTGCTCGCGGTCTCCTGCGACTCCATGCACTCGCTGCGGGTCTTCGCCGACCAGGAGGGCCTGGACTACCCGTTGCTGTCGGATTTCTGGCCGCACGGAACGGCTTCCCGTGCCTACGGCGTCTTCGCCGAGGACAAGGGCTGCGCGCTGCGCGGCACTTTCGTCATCGACAAGGAGGGCACGGTGCGCTGGACTGTCGTCAACGGTCTGCCGGACGCCCGGGATCTTCACGACTACGCAAAGGCGCTCGAATCGCTGTAGTCAGGGGGAACCGGTCACTAAGCTCGGCACGTTGATCCGGCACAACATCACGTACGGCATCACGCACGGCATCAGGTACGACAGCACGTCACGACAGCACGGCACCACATCCAGCACCGCAGCATGGACTGTGCACGCACAGGGCACGCACGAACCGATGGGAGGACTCGTGGGAGTCAGCCTCAGCAAGGGTGGCAACGTCTCGCTGACCAAGGAGGCGCCGAATCTCACGGCGGTCGTCGTCGGTCTGGGCTGGGACGCCCGTACCACCACCGGCAACGACTTCGACCTCGACGCGAGCGCGCTGCTCACCAGCGACCAGGGCAAGGTCCTTTCCGACCAGCACTTCGTCTTCTTCAACAACCTCACCAGCCCGGACGGCTCCGTGGTGCACACCGGTGACAACCTCACCGGTGAGGGCGAGGGCGACGACGAGGTCATCAACGTGAATCTGGCCGGTGTCCCGGCCGATGTCGCGAAGATCGTCTTCCCGGTCTCGATCTACGAGGCCGAGAGCCGCCAGCAGAGCTTCGGCCAGGTGCGCAACGCCTACATCCGGGTGCTCAACGCGGCGGACCAGCGCGAGCTGGCCCGCTACGACCTGACCGAGGACGCCTCGACGGAGACCGCGATGGTCTTCGGCGAGCTGTACCGGCACGGCGCGGAGTGGAAGTTCCGCGCGATCGGCCAGGGCTACGCCTCCGGACTGCGCGGCATCGCACAGGACTTCGGCGTCAACGTATGACCCGCCGGGCGCGGCGCCCGCTCCCGGGTGCCGCGCCCGCCGCAGGACCGAGCAGCAGACCGTGACAACGGGGAGGAACGAACCACAATGGGCGTCACGCTCGCCAAGGGAGGCAATGTCTCCCTCTCCAAGGCCGCGCCGAATCTCACCAAGGTGCAGATCGGCCTCGGCTGGAGCTCCCGCTCGACCACCGGAGCCGACTTCGACCTGGACGCCAGCGCGCTGCTGTGCGGCAACGGCCGGGTCCTGGGGGACGAGTTCTTCGTCTTCTACAACAACCTCAAGAGCCCGGAGGGCTCCGTCGAGCACACCGGTGACGAACTGGTCGGCGGCACCGGCGGTGACGACGAGACGATCCTGGTGGACCTGAGCCTCGTCCCCGAACGGGTCGACAAGATCGTCTTCCCGGTCTCGATCTACGACGCCGACGCCCGCTCGCAGACGTTCGGGCAGGTCAGCAACGCCTACATCCGGGTGCTCAACCAGGCGGACGGCGCCGAACTGGCCCGCTACGACCTCACCGAGGACGCCTCCACCGAGACCGCGATGATCTTCGGCGAGCTGTACCGCTACGGCGGCGAGTGGAAGTTCCGTGCCGTTGGTCAGGGGTACGCGTCAGGACTGCGCGGGATCGCCCTAGACTTCGGGGTCAACGTTTCGTAAAGCCGCGTACCGCGCGGGGGTCCCCGTGATCACAAGGGAAATGGGTAGGTAGCTCGTGCTCCTCAGAACATTCGGCTGGTCGTTCGGCATCACTGCCGCCGGCCTCGCCCTGGCCGGCGTCCTCTGGGGCTGGAAGGGCCTGGCCATCGTCGCGATCCTGTCCGTCCTCGAGATCTCGCTCTCGTTCGACAACGCGGTCATCAACGCCGGCATCCTCCGCAAGATGAACGCCTTCTGGCAGAAGATGTTCCTCACCGTCGGCGTGCTCATCGCCGTCTTCGGCATGAGGCTCGTCTTCCCGATCATCATCGTCGCGATCACCGCCAAGCTCAGCCCGTGGGAGGCGGTCAGGGTCGCGATCGACGACCACGACCGCTACGAGGCGCTGGTCACCAACGCGCACCCGGCGATCGCCGCCTTCGGTGGCATGTTCCTGCTGATGATCTTCCTCGACTTCATCTTCGAGGAGCGGGAGATCACCTGGCTGGGCTGGCTGGAGAAGCCGCTGGCCAAGCTCGGCAAGCTGGACATGCTCTCCGTGGTCATCGCGCTGGTCGCGCTGCTGATCGCCGCCACCACCGTCGCCACCGGCGTCCCGGTGCACGGCGGCCACGGCACCATCGACAAGGGCGAGACGGTGCTGCTGGCGGGCGTCGGCGGTCTGCTGACGTATCTGGTGGTCGGCGGGGTCTCCGGCTTCTTCGAGGACCGGCTGGAGGACGAGGAGGAGGATGCCGAGGACGCTGACGTGTCGGCCTCCGAGGGGATCGCCGCCGAGGGCGCCGTGGAGCCGAAGAACGGCAACGGGGTCAGCACCGGGCAGGTCGTGGGCCTGGCGGGCAAGGCCGCGTTCTTCATGTTCCTCTACCTGGAAGTCATCGACGCGTCCTTCTCCTTCGACGGTGTCGTCGGCGCCTTCGCGGTCAGCAACGACATCTTCGAGATCGCGCTCGGTCTCGGCATCGGCGCGATGTACATCCGGTCGCTGACGGTCTTCCTGGTCCGCAAGGGCACCCTGGACGACTACGTCTACCTGGAGCACGGCGCGCACTACGCGATCGGCGCGCTGGCGGTCATCCTGCTGGTCACCATCAAGTACGACGTCAGCGAGGTGATCACCGGCCTGGTCGGTGTGGTGCTGATCGGCGCTTCGTACTGGTCCTCGGTGGTACGCAACCGCCGACTCGGGGAAGAATCCCCGCAGTCGGACGAGGACAAGGCGGAAGTCGCCAGCGGGGTCTGAGGGTTCGGGCTCGCGCAAGGCCACAGCTGCCCCTGCCGTCGACCGGCGGGGGCAGTTCCGTATCCGGGAGGGACGAGGGCAGATGGCCTGGTGGAGTTTTCTGCGGCCGAGCGGCGCTCAGCAGTTCGACGTCGCGAACGCGCACACCGTGGAACTCACCAAGCGGCACCCGATGGTGTCGCTGAGCAAGCAGGGAGCGGCCGTCGGCAATCTGCGGGTCAATCTCTCCTGGTCGATGCGCACATCGGACACCGGCGGCTGGGCGACGTCCAACGGCAACTTCTTCCGCCGGCAGATCGACGTCTTCAAGCCGCGCGTGGTGCAGGCGGCGGGACCGGCCATGGTCAATGTCGACCTCGACCTGGCCTGCATGTACGAACTGGCCGACGGCAGCAAGGGCGTGGTGCAGCCGCTGGGCAATCTGCTGGGCGACCTGGACGCGCCGCCGTACATCCAGATGAGCGGCGACGACCGTTTCGGCGGCACCTCGGGCGAGACGCTCTACATCAACTTCGACAAGCGCGACGAGTTCAAGCGGCTGCTGGTCTTCGTCTACATCTACGACGGCACGCCGGCCTTCGACCGCACGCACGCCAAGGTGGAGATCTTCCCGACGTCGGGCCCGCGGATCGAGATCCCGCTCAACGAGCGGGAGCCGCAGGCCCGTTCGTGCGCCGTGGTGCTGATCGAGAACCGCAAGGGCGAGCTGGTGGTGCGCCGCGAGGTGCGCTACGTCTACGGCTTCCAGGCCGAGATCGACCGGCTCTACGGCTGGGGCCTGCAATGGGGCCGCGGCTACAAGACCAAGGTCTAGTTCCTTCTGCCGTCAGCGGCCGGGCTGGAACTGCGGGCCCTGCGGCGGCAGCGTGAAGCCGCTGCCGTCGCCCGCCGCCGCCGAGGCCGCGACCGGCTGCGGATAGCCGTAGGCCGGGTAGCTCTGCTGCGGCTGCTGGTGGACCGGCGGGGGCGGCGCGGCGGCGGCCACCGGCTGCGGGTAGCCGTAGGCGGGCTGCGCCGGTACGTGGCCGGGCGAGGGCGCCTGGAGCGGGTAGCCGTACGCGCTGGTGGGCTCGGGCTCGGGTACGTGCGGCGCGGTGGCCTGGGAGTCCTGGGAGGTCCGCGGGGCCGGCGACAGGGCGGCGGGGGAGACGGTGGGCGGCGCGGTCGCGGCCGGTACGGCGGTGCGGTCGGAGTCGCCGCCCTCCACGTCGTCCACGGCGATGCCGAACTCGGTGGCGAGCCCGACCAGGCCGGTCTCGTACCCCTGGCCCAGCGCGCGGAATTTCCAGCCGCCGTCCTTGCGGTACAGCTCGCCGCAGTTCAGCGCGGTCTCGTAGCCGGTGTCGGGGCGCACCTCGAAGGTGATGACCGGGACCTGCGCGGAGCCGCCGGTGTCGTACAGCAGCACGCACAGGTCCTGGACCTGCCGGAAGGGGCCGCCGTCGCACGAGGCGGCGATCACCACCCGGTCCACGCCGCCCGGGCCCGACTCCAGCGCGGCCAGGTCCACCTCGACGGTGTCGGTGAGGCCCTCGGCCACCCGGCTCTTGGGCAGATGCCGGGCCAGGCCCGAGGGATGGCGGGGCTCGTTGTAGAAGACGAAGTCGGCGTCGGACCTGACCTTGCCGTCGGAACCGAGCAGCAGTACCGAGGCGTCCACATCGGGGGAGCCGGGTGCGGGGGTCCAGCGCAGCACCGCCCGGATGCCGTGGGCGTCCAGCGGGGTGTTCGAGCCCTTCACCATCACCTGCGTCATGCGGTCATCCTGCCCTCCCGGGGGTAGGCGCCACAACGTCGTGCGTGACGGTCACGCGGTGGACCTGTTGCGGTTACCTGTTTTTCACACGCGAAGGGAACCTCTACCCCAGGCTCGCACGTACGATAATCGGCCAGATATCATCAGAACTACTACCTCGAAATGGGGCGTATGCGACACTTCGGGCACCTCGCTCCTGACGCCAGGAGTGAACTGTTTCACCGCGAGCCGCAGGAGTTCACCGCGGACTCGCCCGCACGCACGCTCGCGGTCGCCCTCGGCGCCACCCTCTACAGCCCCGCCACCCGCCCGCACCTCGCGGACGACGTGGTCAAGCAGGCCGCACGGGGTGTGGTGTCGATGGTCCTGTGCCTGGAGGACTCCATCGACGACCGCGATGTCGTCGCAGGCGAGGCCAATCTCGTCCGTCAGTTCGCCGACCTCGCGGCCCGGCCGGAAGCGGCGCTCCCGCTGCTGTTCATCCGGGTCCGCACCCCCGCCCAGATCACCGATCTCGTGGCCCGCCTCGGCGACACCGTACGGCTGCTGTCCGGATTCGTACTGCCCAAGTTCACCGAGGAGACCGGCGTCCCCTTCCTGGAGGCGCTGGCCCACGCGGAAGCCGCCTCGGGGCGGCGGCTCTTCGCCATGCCCGTCCTGGAATCCCCGCAACTGCTGCACCTGGAGAGCCGGGTCGAGACGCTCTACGGCATATCCAGGACCGTCGACAAGTACCGCGACCGGGTCCTCGCGCTGCGCCTGGGCGTCACCGACTTCTGCTCCTCCTACGGCCTGCGCCGCGCCCCCGCGATGACCGCCTACGACGTCCAGATCGTCGCCTCCGTCATCGCCGACGTGGTCAACGTCCTCGGCCGCGCCGACGGCAGCGGCTTCACCGTCACCGGCCCGGTCTGGGAGTACTTCCGGCACCACGAGCGGATGTTCAAGCCGCAGCTGCGCCGCAGCCCTTTCACGCCCGAGGCCGAGGACCTGCGCGACACCCTCATCGAGCGCGACATGGACGGACTGCTGCGCGAGATCGAACTCGACCGCGCCAACGGGCTCCAGGGCAAGACCTGCATCCACCCCACGCACGTCCCCGTCGTGCACGCGCTGAGCGTCGTCACGCACGAGGAGTACTGCGACGCGGCCGACATCCTCGACGAGGACCGGTCCGGCGGCGGCGTCATGCGGTCCGCGTACACCAACAAGATGAACGAGGTGAAACCGCACCGCGCCTGGGCCGAGCGCACCATACGCCGCGCCGAGGTCTTCGGCGTCGCCCAGGAGGACGTCGGCTTCGTGGAACTGCTCGGGGCCAGCCTGCCGCAGTCCTGAGCCCGAGCCCGGACCGGCGGACCGGGACCACCCGGACCAGCGGACCGGAACCCCCGGACCACGGGCGCCGGACCACCCGCCCCGCACCGAACGGAAGAGAAGCACCGCATGGCAACGCACACGCCCTGGCCGGGCCACTGGGTCGCGGACCGGCTGGGCATCGCCCTGACCGGCGACGGCCTGCACGGAGTGCTCGGCCTCGCGCTGCGCCGCAACCCCAAACGCGCCCACCTGCTGGTCTCCAACCTGCTCGGCAAGCACGTGCCGCAGGACCCGCGCGCCGTCCACGGCGCGGCCTACGCGCTCGGCGAGCGGGTCCGCGAACTCCTCGGACCCGACGGGACGCGAGACGCGGTGGTCCTCGGCTACGCCGAGACCGCAACCGGCCTCGGCCACAGCGTCGCCGACGGCATCGGCGGGGTGCCGTACCTGCACTCCACCCGGCGCGAGGTCGCGGGCGTCACGGCCGGCGGCGGCTTCCAGGAGGAGCACAGCCACGCCACCGGCCACCTGCTGCTGCCCGAGGACCCGGCGCTGCTGTCCGGCAGCGGACCGCTCGTCCTGGTCGACGACGAGTTCTCCACCGGGCAGACCATCCTCAACACCATCCGTGACCTGCACGGACGCCACCCGCGCGAGCGATACGTGGTGGTCGCGCTGACCGACATGCGCTCGGCCGCCGACCGGGCCAGGCTCGCCGACTTCGCCGCCGCCCTCGGCGCCCGGGTCGACGTCGTCGCGCTCGTCGCGGGCGCGGTCACCCTCCCCGACGGGGTGCTGGAGCGCGGGCAGGCCCTGGTCGCCGAGCACGAGACACCGCCGCCCGCGCCCGCCGCGCACTACGACGTCACCCACGTCGACCTGGAGTGGCCCGCCGGAGTCCCGGACGGCGGCAGGCACGGCTTCCTGCCCGAGCACGCCGCCGCCCTGGAGGCCGCGCTGCCCGCGATGGGCGCCCGGCTGGCCGCGGCCCTCCCGCCCGGCGCCCGCCGCGTCCTGGTCCTCGGCAACGAGGAGCTGATGTACGCGCCGCTGCGGCTGGCCGGCGCGCTCCAGCGGCACACCGACGGCGTCGACGTCCGCTTCTCCACCACCACCCGCTCACCCGTGCTGGCCGTCGACGACCCCGGCTACGCCATCCGCAGCCGGATCGTCTTCCCGGCCCACGACGAACCCTCCGACGGCCCCGGCGACCGGTACGCGTACAACGTGGCCGGCGCCGGCTTCGACGCCGTGATCTGCGTGATCGACTCCGTCGGCGAGACCGGGCCGCTCTACGAACCCGGCGGCCTGCTCGCCCAGCTCGCCGCGCACACCGGCACCCTGCTGCTCGCCGTCGTCCCCTCCTACCGGCCGCGGCCCAGGCTGCGCGACCGGCTGCGGTCCCGGCTCACCACCGGCACCGGGTCCCGTCCCCGACAGAACGGACACACCGCCCCGATGAGCGCCACCTCCCGCCCGCTGCCCGCGCCCCTGCGCGGCCCCGCCTTCTCGTCGTACGCGGCGGACGAGGTCGGCTGGCTGCTCAAGGATCTGTCGGAGGTGGAGCTGGAGGCGCCGACCGAGGAGCGCGAGGAGGCCATCCAGAGCGGCGGCGCGCACTACGCCGAGTCGCTGCCGGTGGAGTACCAGCCGAGCCCGGAGTACCAGGAACTGTTCCGGTCGGCGCTCGACGGCTCCGCCGAGCGGATCGCGCGGGCGGTCGGCGCGGTCACCGAACTCGTGCTCGCCGAGCGCGGCCCCGACGCCGTACTCGTCTCGCTGGCCCGGGCCGGCACCCCGGTCGGCGTGCTGATGCGCCGCTGGGCCAAGCACACCCACGGCCTGGACCTGCCGCACTACGCGGTCTCCATCGTCCGCGGCCGGGGCATCGACCGCAACGCGCTCGGCTGGCTGGCCGCCGAACACGGCGCCGCCAACGCGGTGTTCGTGGACGGCTGGACGGGCAAGGGCGCCATCACCCGCGAACTGGCCGACGCCGTCAAGGACTTCGACGGCGAAGGCGTCTTCGACCCGGACATCGCGGTGCTCGCCGACCCCGGCGGCTGCGTGTCCACCTACGGCACCCGCGACGACTTCCTGATCCCGTCCGCCTGCCTCAACTCCACCGTCTCCGGGCTCGTCTCGCGCACCGTGCTGCGCGCCGACCTCACCGGGCCCGACGAGTACCACGGCGCGAAGTTCTACCGCGAACTGGCCGGCTCCGACGTCTCCGGACTCTTCCTCGACACGGTCGGCGCCGCCTTCGACCGGGTCGGCGACGGCGTCGCCGAGGACGTCAAGTCGCTGCGCTCGCAGGACCGTTCGCCGACCTGGGCGGGCTGGGCGGCGGTCGAGCGGATCAGCGAGGAGTACGGCATCGGCGACGTCAATCTCGTCAAGCCCGGCGTCGGCGAGACCACCCGGGTGCTGCTGCGCCGGGTGCCGTGGAAGATCCTCGCGCAGCGCGGGGTCGGCGCCGACCTGGACCACGTCCGCCTGCTCGCGCAGCAGCGCGGGGTGCCGGTCGAGGAGGTGGACGGGCTGCCCTACTCCTGCGTCGGGCTGATCCACCCCCGCTTCACCCGGGGTGCCACCGGCACCGACGGCAAGGCGGTGGACGCGAAGTGACGTCCCGTCAGGAAGGGACGCTGGTCGCCAGCGACCTCGACCGTACGCTGATCTACTCCTCGGCCGCCCTCGCCCTCACCATGCCCGACGAGCACGCGCCGCGGCTGCTGTGCGTCGAGGTGCACGAGGCGAAGCCGCTGTCGTACATGACCGAGACCGCCGCCGGGCTGCTCGTCCGACTGGCCGCCGAGGCAGGGCACTTCGTGCCCTCCACCACCCGCACCCGCAAGCAGTACCGGCGGATCAGCCTGCCGGGACCGCAGCCGCGGTACGCGATCTGCGCCAACGGCGGGCACCTGCTCGTCGACGGCCGCACCGACCACGACTGGAACGCCGAGATGCGGCGCCGGCTCGCCGACGGCTCCGCGCCGCTCGCGGAGGTCCGCGCGCACCTCGCCGCCACCGCGGACCCGGCGTGGCTGCGCAAGGAGCGGATCGCCGAGGACCTCTTCGCGTACCTCGTCGTCGACCGCGGGCTGCTGCCCGAGGGCTGGGTCAAGGAACTCGCCGACTGGGCCGAGCCGCGCGGCTGGACCGTCTCGCTCCAGGGCCGCAAGATCTACGCGGTGCCGCGGCCGCTGAGCAAATCGGCGGCCCTCGCCGAGGTCGTACGGCGCACCGGCGCCTCGCGGGTCCTCGCGGCCGGTGATTCGCTGCTCGACGCCGATCTTCTTCTCGCGTCCCACCAGGGCTGGCGTCCCGGTCACGGCGAACTCGCCGACACCGGCTGGGCCTCCCCCCACATCACCGGCCTCGCCGCCTCCGGCGTGGCCGCCGGCGAGGAAATCCTCCGCCGCATGCTGGGCGCCCTCTAGTCGGGCGGCGACTCATGCCTTTCAGGGCGCCGCCCTGATGCCCGCACCGTGCGGAAAGGGGTGCCCTACAGGGGCGCGGGGAACTGCGCGGCCCGCCCCCACCGGCCCGGTGGTCGCAAAACAACAGCGTCTGCCCCGCTGGGGGCGGTTTGTAAGCTGCGGGCCCGCGTGGGCTGGTCGCGCAGTTCCCCGCGCCCCCAACTGAACGCACTCCGCAGGAGGGGCCTCACTCGCCCGGGGAGACGACGCGTGAGCAAAAGGCTCGGGAACGCTCTATGCGGCGGGCATTGGGCCGCTCGCTGGTGGCGATGAAGGCGCGGGCGTCCCGCTCGGAGCGCCCGCCACGGACATGGCGCCGCAAGAGCCGCCGCTCGCGAAGCTCACGGGGGACCTCGACGTACCAGAGATCGTCGAGGAGATCCCGGACGGAGGTCCAGCCGGGCCCGTCGTCGGCCAGATAGTTGCCCTCGGTGACGACGAGGCGGGCCTCGGGCAGGACGACGAGCCCGGCGGCGACCGGTTCGTCGAGCCGCCGGTCGAAATCGGGGGCGTAGACGGCCCGCCCCCGTTCGCCGCGAAGGCGCCGCAGGAGAGCGACGTACCCGTCGACGTCGAAGGTCTCGGGCGCCCCCTTGCGCCCCCGCAGCCCGAGGCGGTCGAGTTGGGCGTTGGCCAGATGGAAACCGTCCATCGGCACATACGCGGCGGTCCCGGCGCCGAGCCGGTGGTTCACGCCGGACACCAGCCGCCGCGCCAGCGTCGACTTACCGGCGGCGGGCGGGCCCGCGAGCCCCAGCAGGGCCCTCCGGCCTGGAATGCTGGGCACCAAGGCGACCGCGTCATCCACGAGCATCCCGTCACCCTAGGGCCCACGGGCCCCGAGCGCCGCACCAGGGAGAAGACCCTTGTCAGAAACGAAGAACCCGCAGCTCACACCCGAGCTGTACGACTACGTCCTCGCGCACAACCCGCCGCTGAACGCCGTCCAGCGGGAACTGGTCGACACCACCCACGCCCGCCTCGCCGACGTCGCCGGACTCCAGACCGCCGAGGAGCAGGGCCCGCTGCTGGCCTTCCTGGTCCGGCTGACCGGCGCCCGGCAGATCGTCGAGGTCGGCACCTTCACCGGCTTCTCGACGCTGTCGATGGCCCAGGCGCTGCCCGCCGACGGCCGTGTCATCGCCTGCGACGTCTCCGAGGAGTGGACGGCCGTCGGCCGCGAGCACTGGGCGAAGGCGGGCGTCGCCGACCGGATCGACCTGCGGATCGCCCCGGCTATCGACACCCTCAAGGCGCTGCCCGGCGGCCAGTGGATCGACCTGGTCTTCCTGGACGCCGACAAGGACTCCTACACCGCGTACTGGGAGGAGCTGGTGCCCCGGATGAGCCCCGGCGGCCTGCTCGTCGTGGACAACACCCTCTTCCACGGCGAGGTCGTCGACAAGGACGCGACCGGTTCCGCCCGCGCCATCCAGGAGTTCAACGACCACGTCCGCGCCGACGACCGGGTGGACGACGTCCTGCTCACCGTCGCGGACGGCCTGACCCTCGCCCGTAAGAAGTAGCCCGTAAGCAGAAGCACGCAGGAAGCAGCCGCAGGCTCAGTGCTGCGGCAGCCCGCGGGCCGGCGGGCGCCGGGCGGCCACCGCCGCCCGCGCCGCCTCCTCGCGGGCCGCCTGCTGCGGATGGCGGCTGCGCCAGTACGGGTTGTCGTGCGGCAGACCGCCGCTGACCCGGCCGTACATCCCGAAGAACAGCAGCATCACGCCGACCGCGAAGCTGAACAGCACGTTCGACATCTTGAACGCCAGCGCGTTGTGGCTGGTGTCCAGCAGGGCGAGATTGACGAAGCCGCTGAGCAGGAAGGCCGCGCCGATCACGATGTTGAGCGTCGAGGCGAAGTTGCCTCCCCGCACCATCCCGAAGAAGAGCAGCGCGCCGATCACGATGGAGATCGTGCTGAGCGCGCCGTTGGTGTTCAGACCGGCGATCCGCTCGCCCGCGTGGGACAGGAACGACACACCGTCGAGCAGCCCGAGGATCCCGAAGACGACCAGGATCAGGCCCATCAGACCGGCGCCGAAGCGGTACATCCGGCTCAGCTTGTGGTCCACGGGCAGATGATCGTCGAGGCGCATGAGACCGGCCTCCTTCGCTGAAGGGGAATCGAGGCCGTAGCTGTGTCTCCAGGATAGGCCGGTCCCCGGAATCCGGCCCTCCGCCGCCAAACTCCTGGCCTCACCCCGTACCTCACCTGCCGGCGGCCGCCGCCCGCGCCGCGTGCTCCGCCATCAGGTCCGCCAGCAGCGTCCGATAGTGCGCGAAGCCCGCGACCACAGCCGCCGGATCCTTCGCCAGGTCGTCCCAGCGCCGTACGGCGACCGGCGGATGGCCTGTGGATGAACGCCCCTGGCGCGGTCGCGGCACCGCTACGCTGAGGCCATGCCTCGCTACGAATACCGCTGCAAGTCCTGTGGCTCCACCTTCGAGCTGCGCCGCCCGATGTCCCAGGCGAACGCCCCGACCGTCTGCCCCAAGGGCCACGACGACACCGTGAAGCTGTTGTCGACGGTGGCGGTCGCCACGTCCTCGTCCTCGTCCTCGGCCCCGTCCGCGTCCTCCGGCCCCGCCCCGGCCGGTGGTGGCGGTGGCTGCTGCGGAGGCGGCTGCTGCAGCTGAACGCGGCCGTACGGGACCCGGCTGTACGGGGCCGGGGCGCGGCTCAGCGCCCGGCCGCGCGGTCCTCACGGATGTTGGCCACGACGCGGTTCGCCGTCTCGCGGACCGCGGCCGTCTCGGTGAGGAACGCCCAGTAGTCCGGGTGCCGGCCCTCCAGCGCGGCCAGCGCCCGGTCCAGCCGGGCCACCGCGTCGTCCAGCGGTCTGGCGTGCCGCGGCTCGGGCGTCGAGCGGCCCTGCATGGCCAGCCGCTGCGCGTCCCGGATCGCGAAACGGGTCTTCTCGACCTCAGCCTTCGGATCCTTGCTGACCTCGTTGAGCCGCCGCAACCGGTCACCGGCCGCCGACACCGCGCCGTCCACGTCGTCCATCAGCGCCCGGACCGTCGCCAGCTTGGCCGTCGCGTCCGGCCAGCGCTGCTCGTCCCGCGCCCTGCGCGCCTCCGCGAGCACGGTGTCCGCCTGCCGTACGGCCTGCGCGGCCCGCTCCGGCACCTGCTGGAGGTCCTGCCAGCACTCCACGGAATAGCGCCGCCGCAGCTCGCTCAGCACCGGCTCCACCCCCTCGGCGCGATTGCCCAGCGCCTGCACCCGGGTGCGCAGCGACACCAGCCGCTTGTCCAGCTCCCTGGCCTGCTCCGGCAGCCGCTCCGCCTCGGTGCGCACCGCCTCGGACTTGCGCCGTACCTCGTCGGCCCGCCGCACGGTCTCCTGCACGCCGTGCCGGCCCGCGCCCTCGTTCAGCTTGGTCAGCTCGGGGGCCAGCGCCGCCAGCCGGGCGGCGAGGGCGTCCGCCTTCAGTCCGGCCGCGCGTACCCCGTCCAGCGCGGTGGTCGCCGCGAGCAGCGACTGCCGGGCCCGCTCCACCGCGGGCGCCAGCCGGGCGAGCTGCGTCTCGGCCTTGCCCAGCAGCGGCGCCAGACCCGCCGAGAAGCGCTCCAGCTCCGCGCGCGCCTTGTCCAGCTCGTCCTTGGCCTTGGTCAGCTCGGTCCTGGCCCGGGCCGCCGCCGACGACTCCAGCTCGTCCCGGTCCAGGTCGTGCGCGTCGACGGTGGCGATGTAGGCGGCGCTCACCTGGTCGATCTGCTCGCCCAGCGACCGGAAACCGGCCAGTGCCCGGCGCGCCTCGGGGGAGTCGTCCACCGCGGTGATCGTCTCTATCGAGATCTCCAGGTCGCGCTGGGCCGTGTCCAGCTCGTAGAACGCCTGCGACGCCGCGTCCTTCGCCGCCTGCGCCTCCGCACGGTGATTGTCGCCGCGTCGCCACCACGAACGTGCCGTCGTCACCGTGACACTCTCTCCCCGCAGATCGCCGCCGACCACCGTCGGAACCATCCTCCCACCCGGCCGCCCCGAACACACCGCCCGGTCCGAACCCCCGCACGGTTGCTGATCACGCCCCCGGGCAGGGTAATCTGTGACGTCGCACTCACCGGGGCGTGTAGCTCAGTGGTAGAGCGCCGCCCTTACAAGGCGGATGTCGGCGGTTCGAAACCGTCCACGCCCACCCCAGGTCAAGGCCCCTCGCACCGCCCGGCGCGAGGGGCCTTCCGCGTGTCCGGGCCCGTACGCGGTCCGCGGGCGCCCGGCCCGCCGCCGCTCCCGTTACTCCCGTGGAGGTAAGGCCAGGCGGCCCGCCCACCACGGGGGTGCCGTGGCTGGTGCTCGCGCTGTGGGTGGGCGTGCTCGCCGTCGCCGTACCGCTGTCCGGCAGGCTCGGCGACGTCCAGCGCGACGGTGTCGTGGACTACCTGCCGAACAGCGCGGACTCCACCCAGGTCGCCCGGGTCCAGGCCGAACTGCCCGGCGGCCAGTCCACCGACCTCGTCCTCGTCTACCACCGCGACGGCGGCCTCACCGCCGCCGACCGCGCCACCGCCACGGCTCAGACCGCCGAGATCGCCCGCACCCACCGGCTCACCGGCGCCGCCCCCACCGCCGTGCCGTCCGCCGACGGCAGCACGCTGATGTACCCGGTCTCCAGCACCGAGCCCGGCCAGGACACCACGGCCAGGTCCGACTACGTGGACGGCATACGCTCCATCGCCACCGGCGGACACGGGCTGACAGTGAAGGTCGGCGGACCCGGCGCCCTCGACACCGACAGCGGCGAGGTCTACGACGCGCTCGGCGGCCCGCTGCTCTACACCACCGTCCTCGTCGTCGCCGTCCTGCTGATCCTCATCTACCGCAGCCCGATGCTGTGGCTGGTCCCGCTGATCTCCGCGGGCGCCGCCGACGTGCTGTCGATGGCCGTCACCTACGGCCTCAACCGGGCCTTCGGCGTCACCGTCAGCGGCCAGAGCAGCGGGGTGATGACCATCCTCGTCTTCGGCGTCGGCACCGACTACGCGCTGCTGCTCGTGGCCCGCTACCGCGAGGAACTGCGGCGCACCGCGCGGCCGTACGACGCCATGCGCGCCGCCCTGCGCAAGGCCGCGCCCGCGGTCCTCGCCTCGGCCGGCACCGTCGCCGCCGGCATGCTGTGCCTGCTCGCCGCCGATCTCAACAGCAGCCGCGGCATGGGCCCGACCGCCGCCGTGGGCGTACTCGGCGCGCTGCTGGCCATGACCACCCTGCTGCCCGCGCTCCTCGTCGTCCTCGGCCGCCGGGTGTTCTGGCCGCTCATCCCCGCCCACGGCAGCACACCCAAGGAACGGCGCGGCGCCTTCACCGCGATCGGCCGGGCCGTGTCCCGCAGGCCCGTCGCGGTCCTGGCCGGCGGCCTCGTCCTGCTCGGCGCGCTCGCCGTCGGCACCCTGCACCTGCCGGGCGGCCTCAAGCAGCAGGACATGTTCAGCAGCAGGCCCGACTCGATCGCCGCCATGGAGATCGTCGGGACGGCATACCCCGACCGCGGCGCGCAGCCCATCGCCGTCGTCGCACCCGCCGCGCGGGCCGCCGCCGCACAGGACGCCGCCCGCGCCACGCACGGCGTCACCGGAGTACGCCCCGGGCGCACCGCCGACGGCTGGAGCGAATTCTTCGTCACGACCGCCGCGCCGCCGCAGAGCGCCGCCGAGACCGCCGTCATCAAGGACCTGCGCGGCACGCTGCACGGCTCCTACGTCGGCGGCACCAGCGCCCAGCAGATCGACCTGCGGTCGGCGGACCGGCGCGACCGTGCCGTCGTCGTCCCGCTGACCCTCGCGGCCGTACTGCTCGTCCTGGTCCTGCTGCTGCGCGCCCTGGTCGCACCGCTCGTGCTCGTCGCCGCCGTGATCGCCGTCTGGGGTGCCGCGCTCGGCATCGGCGGGCTGGTCTTCGGCCCGCTCTTCGGCTTCGGCGGCACCGATCCGGGGCTGCCGCTGCTCTCCTTCGTCTTCCTCGTCGCCCTCGGCGTGGACTACGGGATCTTCCTCATGCACCGCATGCGGGAGGAGTCCCTGGGCGGTTCCCCGCCCTCGTCCGCCACGCTCGGCGCCCTGCGCTCCACCGGCGGCGTCATCACCTCCGCCGGGGTCGTCCTCGCCGCGACCTTCTCCGTCCTGCTCAACATGCCCCTCGTCCAGCTCGCCGAGCTCGGCTTCGTCATCGCCGTCGGTGTCCTCCTCGACACCTTCCTCGTCCGGACCTTCCTCGTCACCTCGGCTTCGCTGCTCCTCCGTCGCCACATCTGGTGGCCGGGCCCTCTCGGCGCCTCTGCGCGCGGCGGCGCGTGATCCCCCTCCTGCGGAGTGCGGTGCCCTTTCGGCAGGCGGTGCCTGAGGTCTTTTAGGGGCGCGGGGAACTGCGCGAGCAACCCACCACCGGCCCGGTGGTCGCAAAACAACAGCGTCTGCCCCGCTGGGGGCGGTTTTTTGTCTGAAGGCGCGCGTGCGCTGAGCGCGCAGTTCCCCGCGCCCCTGGAGGGGCACCCTCCTCCGCAGAGGTGCGGGTACACGGCGGCGCCGGAGGAGTTCGACCGGGCGGCCGTCGCGCGGGCGCTGAGCGCCCCCGAGGAACCCGCCGTGACCCCCGGCACCGGGACGCTGTCCGGCCGTGAGCGCGGTGTCGTCACGCTCGTCGCCCGCGGCCTGAACAACGCCGAGATCGCCACCGCGCTCGACCTCAGCCCCCTCACCGTCAAGACCCACATCAGCCGCATCATGCGCAAGCTCGGCGCCCGCGACCGCGCCCAACTGGTCATCACCGGCTACGAGTCGGGCCTGGTCACCTTCGGCACGGCCGGTCCGCCCGACGCGGATTCGCGCTGGTGATCGAGGGTTTGACGCCGCCGTGACCCCTTCGGGGGAACGGCGGCACACATCATCGGCACGTGCCGGGCGCACTGCCGACCATGAGGGGTGACCACTTCTAGGGGGAGGCGCGTCCGGGGCTGGACGGCGCTGGTAGTCGTGTCGTTGGCAGCGGGGGCATGGGGGATCGGCGGGGTGGCGGCGGCCGAGCCGCGCGCGCGGTGCCCGGCCGGAACGGGCCATGGCCGGGCCGCGTCCTGCCACGCCGTCGAGCCGTCCCGGCACCAGCCGCACGAGGGCCGTGAGCCCCGCCGGACGCAGCAGCCGCCGCAGCACGCGACGCGTCATCCGTCATCCGCACCGGCCCCGCACCGGTCGTCGCGACCGGACCCCGGGCCCGCGCCCGATCCCACACCCACCAGCCGACCCACACCCACGAACACGCCCACGTCGAAACCGCAGCCGAAACCGAAACCCAAGCCCGCGTCGACGCCGACGCCGAGGAAGACGTCCGCGCCGTCGCGCACGCCCGCACCCGTCCCCGTATCCCGTCCCGAACCCACGCACCGGCCGGACCACGGGCACGAGCCCGCCGACCCCGGGCCGGGTCATCACGAGCCGGACCACCGTAAGCCCGTCCACCACGACCCCGGTCGGCACGACCCCGGACGCCACAACCCCGGCCACCGGCCGCCCGGTTGGCATCATCCCGGCGGCCACCTGCCCTGGTGCGCCGTCCGGCCGGCGCACTGGCCCTGGACCTGGCTGTGCCACCGCCACCACCGTCCCAAGCCGTGCCCGACCCCCACACCGACTCCCACCCCCACACCGACCCCGACGCCGACACCCACCCCGACACCGAAGCCCACACCCACCCCGACCCATGAAGCGGTGGTGAAACCACGTCCCAAGCCCCCCGTACCCAAGCCCGCGCCGAAGCCGGCGCCCGTACCGGCGCCCGTACCGGCGCCCGTGCCCGTACCGACTCCGCCACCCGTACTCGCGCCCGTACCCACACCGAAGCCCGTGCCGAGGCCCGCGCCGCCCGCCGCGCCGGCCGTCGTGCACTGGCCGGAGAAGGCGCCCGAGCCCGTCGCGGCCCCGAAGCCGCACCGTCGCTCGCTGATGATCACGATGATGCTCACCACCGTGCCCGGCGTGCTGGCCGTCGCCGTGCTGCGGCCCGGCTCCGGCACCTACCGCAGGAACAACTGACCGTGGAACGAGGGGGATTTCGGCATGTCGCAGTGGTTGGCGCTGGTGATCGCGATGATCGCGGTCTGCGCGGTGGTGCTGAGCGTGGTCGTGCTGCGCACCCGCAGGATCACCGAGGACGACGACCCGTCGGAGACGCCCGACGTCATCGAGTACATGGTGATGATGATCGGCGTGGTCTACGCGATCGTGCTCGGACTGGCCATCGCCGGTGTCTGGGAGGGGCGCAGCGGCGCGCAGGCGGACGTGCTCGCCGAGGCGCAGGCGCTGCACGAAGTGAGCGCGCGCGTGCAGGTGTACCCCGCCGACGTGCGTGACAGGATCCGCGCCGACGTCACCGCGTACGCGGAGTTCGTGTCCGACAAGGAATGGCCGTACATGAAGAAGCACGGCGAACTCTCGCCGAAGGGAACGGCGTTGCTGGACACGATCCGCAAGGACGTCGCGCAGTACGACCCCAAGTCCGATCTCGGCGCGCAGGCGTACCAGCCGCTGGTCGACGAGGTCGCGGCCGTCGACCAGGCGCGCGCCTCGCGCGGTCAGAGCGCGGGCGCGACGATGCCGGGGATGGTGTGGTTCGGCCTGATCACCGGCGCGTTGGTGACGGTCGGGCTGATCTTCACGCTGCAGATCCGGCGCTCGCCCAAGGAGTTGCTGCTCGCCGGGCTGTTCAGCGCGCTGATCGCCTTCCTGCTGTTCCTGATCTGGGACATGGACGCGCCCTTCGGCGGCGGTCTTTCGGTCTCCGCCGACGCGATCAAGGATCTGGTGCTGCGCCGCTGACACGACCGGCGCTCCCGGACACGACGAAGTGGCTCCCCTGCCGGGCCTGGCAGGGGAGCCACTCTCATGTGCGCGGCCGCCGGTCACAAGGACCTTGACGTCACCGCCAGTTGGACACGTTCACGTTCTCCAGGACGCCGAGCGCGTCCGGCACCAGGACGGCCGCCGAGAAGTACGTGCTGACGAGGTAGCTGATGATGGCCTTGTCGTCGATACCCATGAAACGCACATTGAGACCGGGCTCGTACTCGTCGGGCAGCCCGGTCTGGTTGAGGCCGATGACGCCTTGATTGTCCTCGCCGGTACGGACGGCGATGATCGCGCTGGTACGGGCCGCGCTGATCGGGATCTTGTTGCAGCTGAGGATCGGCACACCGCGCCACGCCGGGACCGTGGAGCCGTGCACCTCCACCGGGTCCGGGTACAGGCCCGCACGGCTGCACTCGCGGCCGAAGGCGGCGATCGCGCGCGGGTGGGCGAGCAGGAATTTGGTGCCGCGGCGCCGGCTGAGCAGCTCGTCGAGGTCGTCGGGGAGCGGCGGGCCCGCGTGCGGCTGGATGCGCTGGTCGTAGTCCGCGTTGTGCAGCAGCCCGAACTCCGGGCTGTTGATCAGCTCGTGCTCCTGCCGCTCGCGCAGCGCCTCCACGGTGAGCTTGAGCTGTTGCTCGGTCTGGTTCATCGGCTCGTTGTAGAGATCCGCGACCCGGCTGTGGACGCGCAGCACCGTCTGGGCGACGCTCAGCTCGTACTCGCGCGGCTTGACCTCGTAGTCGACGTACGTGCCGGGCAGCGCCTCCTCGCCCTTGTGGCCCGACGCCAGCTCGATCGCGGCCTCACCGCGCTTGTTGACCCGCTGCTGCGGGATCGCGCGGTACGCCGCCAGGTGCGTACGCAGCGACTCCGCCTGGCCCAGCAGCGGTTCGAGTGCCTGCCGGGGGAGCGCGAGCACCGTGGTGACGGTGGCCGCGCGGGCCGTCCAGTCCCAGGTCCCGTCGCCGGTGAGCAGTGCCTGCTCGCCGAAGTGGTCGCCGTCGGCGAGGACGCCGAGCCGGGTCGGCTCGCCGTACGAGCCCTCGCCGAGCTTCTCGACCTTGCCGTGCGCCAGCAGGTAGACGGTGTCGGCGGGGGAGCCGGCCTCCGCGATGACCTCGCCCGGCTGGTACTCGCGCTGGACGAAACGATCCGCCAGCGCGGTCAGCGCGCCGACGTCGTCGAACGACCGCAGCGCGGCCAGTTCGCCCAGCTCCTGCGGGATCACCCGGACCTCGGACCCCGTCTTGACGAAGGTGACCCGCCCGTCCCCGACCGAGTAGCTCAGCCGGCGGTTCACCCGGTAGGTGCCCGCGTTGACCTGCACCCAGGGCAGTACGCGCAGCAGCCACCGGGAGGAAATGCCCTGCATCTGGGGCGCGGACTTGGTGGTCGTCGCCAGATTCCGGGCGGCGGCCGTGTCCAGACTGGTCCGCGCCCGGCCTTCGGAGGGAGTGCCGAGTGCGGTGTCCTGGCCCGCATCAACCGACATGTGCTGTCCTTCCCGTAAGCGGGTGATACGGCCCCATTCTTTCGGTGACGCAGAGTGCTGACTATTGCCGAAACGAGTGAGAATACTTTACGAATATCCGGATCCGGGGCAGTCGGCGGGCATGTGCCGCCGCCTCATGCGGGGTGTGCCCGGCGGCGCGCGGCCCGGCTCGAACCCGGGTGCGTCACCGGGGAGTTCGGGGGCAACCGGTGGATGGAGACGCCAGCGGGCGTCACCGCACCGAGACCGCCGCCGACGCCGTCGGCGGCCCCGCCCCAGGAGGTTCACATGCTCGCCGGAGTCGGAGCCGTCATCTTCGCCATCGCCTACATCATCAACGCCACGAGCACGAGCACGGACGCCGGCTTCACGCCGATCAGCCTGCTGCTCGCCGGACTCGTCTTCGTCGCCCTGCACCTGGCGGGCGTCGGATCGGGCTGGGCGGTGCCCGCCAGACGCCGGCGCCGCCGCTGACCGGTGCGGGGGCCCGCGACCGGCCGGGCGCGGCGCGTGCGACAGGCTTTAGAGCGCCTCGACGACCGAACCGCGGTCCGGCGGGGTGCCCTGCGGCGGGATCGTCAGCGGTACGGCGGCGAGCGCGGCCGCGATCGCGCTGCGGCGCTCGCGGCGGAAGACGTATGCGGCGAAGGCCCCCGCGCCCAGCAGCGCGACGAAGGACATCAGGGTGCCGAGCCAGCTCGCACCGAGCCACTGCCCGCCGATCCAGCCGAGTCCGACGCTGTAGGTCGCCCAGGCGACCCCGGCCAGCGCCGACCAGGGCAGGAATTCGCGGGGCTTGCGGCGGGCCGCTCCGGCGCCCAGGCTCACCACGCTGCGGCCCGCGGGCGCGAAGCGGGCGAGGACCACCAGCGCGCCGCCGCCCTGGTGCAGCACCTGCCCGAGCCGCTCGTGGGCGCCCGCCAGGCGGCGCGAGGAGGCCATCCTGCGGTCGAACCAGTCACCGCCGCGGAAGGCCAGCCGGTACGCCAGCAGGTCGCCCAGGCAGGACGCGGCGGCGGCGCACACCAGCAGCGTGAGGACGTCCAGGATGTCGTCGCGCGCTCCGGTGGACCCGGCGGTGGCCGCGCTGATCACCAGCACGCCGCTCGGCAGCACCGGCAGGAAGACGTCCAGGACGACCGACAGCGCGACGAGCACGTAGATCCAGGGCCAGTCGAAAAGAGAGCCCAGGCCTTGCAGCACCGCGCCTCCCTCGTCGTCCGCCAGTACGTACCCGTGTCGTGCCTTGGTGATGCCGTGCGTGTCCTGCCCGTTGGCTCCGCCCCCGGTCCTTTACCGACGTTTTGCCTCGTCAAGCAGGGTTCCGAAGAGGTGCCGCGCGGTGATCGAAGATCTTCATCCACCGTCAGCCGTACAGCGTACGCCAAGGGCGGCCGACGGGACCGGCGAGGGCGCGTGACGTAGTAGACATCACGTCGTGAATACTCCGGGCGCCGCCGGTACCGCGCAGGTCACGGGCGTGCGGCCGGGGCGGCCTACAGTGACCCACGTGGCTTGCCAACTCGCGGCTTCCGCGCCCGCCCCACCAGTGTCCCACCCAGGGCCGCAGGAACCTTTGGCCTCGGCTTCGCTGCTGCCGGTGGACCGCACGCTGGGCGTGGTCCTGGCGGTGCTGCTGCTGGCCGCCGTCGCGGTCGCCGCGTGGGCGCACCTGGCCGACGAGCACGACACGTATGCCCGCGGCATCGCCACGGCGGGCGTACGGGCCGCCGTCCAGCTCGCGGTGGTCGCCGCCCTCATCGGCTGGGTGGTCAAGCACGAGGCGGCGCTGCTGGGCTTCGTGGCGCTGATGTTCGCCGTCGCCGCCCGTACCGCCGGGCGCCGTGTCACCCGCAACGGCACCTGGTGGTGGGCCGCGGTGCCGATCGCCGCGGGCGCGCTGCCGGTGGTCGTCCTGCTGGTGCTGACCGGCCTGGTGCCGGTGGACGGGATCGCGCTGATCCCGGTGGCGGGCATCCTCATCGGCGGCGCGCTCACCGCGACCGTGCTGGGCGGGCGGCGCGCCCTGGAGGAGCTGCGGCTGCGCGCGGGCGAGGTGGAGGCCGCGATGGCGCTGGGCTTCACCGACCGCGACGCGCGCCTGGAGATCGCCCGCCCGGCCGCCTCGGGCGCGCTGGTGCCGGGCCTCGACCAGACCAGGACCGTGGGTCTCGTCACACTGCCCGGCGCCTTCGTCGGCATGCTGCTCGGCGGCGCGAGCCCGGTGACGGCCGGCGCCGTCCAGTTCTTCGTGCTCATCGCGCTGATGGCGGTGCAGGCCGTCGCCGTCTCCGTCGTGCTGGAACTGGTCGCCCGCGGCCGCATCACCCGCACGGAGTCGGCCCGCGAGCCCGGCCGGAAGCCGGGGCGGCCGGGCCCGAAGGCCGTACGTGACCGGGCGCACGGCGGGCCGCGGTGATCGTCGCGTAGACTGCTCGCAGCAGAAGGGGAGTAGCTCTTCGCCGGACCGTCGACATACTGCCCAGGTCAGCCGCTGTTCGCTGTCGTGAGCCGGCGCCCGGAGGCGGGAAGCGCGCGTCACGTGTGCGGACCGCCAGCGAGACCTTCGGCCGCAGTGTTCCGACGCTGCCGTGCCGAAGCGATCTCGGGAACGGGCCCCCGTTCCGCCGGTTCTCTCGGTGCGGCGCCCCGACCGATCGAGGACCAGAACCCGTGCTCAGCCTGACCGTCATCGCCGTCGTCTTCGGCGTCATCTTCCTTGCCGAACTCCCGGACAAGACCGCGCTCGCCGGGCTGATGCTCGGCACCCGCTACCGCGCCTCGTACGTCTTCTGCGGGGTCGCGGCGGCCTTCGTGGTCCATGTGGCGCTCGCCATCGCCGCGGGCAGCCTGCTCACCCTGCTGCCGCACCGCTGGGTGCAGGGCGTGGTGGGGCTGCTCTTCCTCGGCGGCGCGGCGATGCTCCTCTTCGCCAAGGGCGACGAAGAGGAAGAGGTGCGCGAGCCCGCCGACCAGAGCTTCTGGAAGGTGGCGGGCACCGGCTTCACGCTGATCCTGGTCGCCGAATTCGGCGACCTCACGCAGATCATGACCGCGAATCTCGCCGCCCGCTACGACGACCCGGTCTCCGTCGGCATCGGCGCGGTGCTCGGCCTGTGGGCGGTCGCGGGCCTGGGCATCTTCGGCGGCCGGCTGCTGATGAAGCGGGTGCCGCTGGCGCTGATCACGAAGATCGCGGCGGCCGTGATGGTGGTGCTCGCGGGCTTCAGCCTGTACGAGGCGATCGCGGGCTGAGGTCCGTTTTCGCCTGTGCGTCCGGGCCCGCGTCTCTGCCCGGGCCCGGGCTGCACGGGCCGGTCGGTCCGGTCAGGCGACGACGATACGGAGGCCGCCGTCCGTGGCGGCCTCCACGCGGATCCGCTCCAGCGAGTCGACGTGGACGGTGGGCGCGTGCACGGCCGCGCGCGGGCCGACGCCGACCACCCGCATCCCCGCGGCCTTGGCCGCCGCGACACCGACCTCGGCGTCCTCGAAGACCACGCAGTCCTCCGGGCCGAAGCCCAGTTCCGCGGCGCCCTTCAGGAAGCCCTCCGGGTCCGGCTTGCTGGCGCTGACCCGCTCGGCGGTCACCATCACCGGCGGCAGCGGCAGGCCCGCGGCGGCCATCCGGGTCGTGGCCAGCGCCTCGCTCGCGGACGTCACCAGCGCGTGCGGACGGCCGTCCAGCGCGGCCAGGAACGCGCCGGCGCCCGGGACCTGCACGACACCGTCGGTGTCGGCGGTCTCCTCGGCGAGCATCAGCGCGTTCTCGGCGTAGTTCTCGGCCATCGGGCGGTCCGGGAGCAGCACGGCCATCGTGGCGTGGCCCTGGCGGCCGTGCACGACCTTCAGCACCTCGTCGGCGTCCAGGCCGTGCCGCCCGGCCCACCGGCGCCAGCAGCGCTCCACGACGGCGTCGGAGTTCACCAGCGTCCCGTCCATGTCCAGCAGCAGGGCTTTCGCGGGGAGGACGGGCATTTTCTGGGGCTCCTCGGGGTCGGTACGCGCGGTAGGTACGGCAACGTGGCCCCGCCCGCCGGTCAGGGTGAGCGGGCGGGACCACTTTGTTTCTCCACGGTACAAAAGCGGGGCGTCAAGCGCCAGTCCCGACGTCCACGTACTGGAGCAGGCCCCATGTGAAGTGCGCGACGACCCGCTCGCCGGCCGGGCCCGTCACCTGGAGGCGCGCCCTGCTCGGTGCGTCCGGCTCCAGCATCGCCGCGGGCGGGAAGGCGGCGGCCACGTCGTCGACCGTGCACGACCACGGGGTGAGGTCGGCGATGTCCCGCAGCCGCGGGCGGGGGGCGCCCGGGGCCCGGACCAGCCACTCGTTCCACACCGCTCCGCCCTGCGGCGCGCACAGCACCTCGAAGCGGAGGTCGGGCCACAGGGGGAGCTTCCACCGGAGTGCGCGGCACTCCACGTCTCCGATTCTGCGGGCGGACTCGCTTTCCGGGGGGCCCAGCACCATTCGATAGCGGCGGACGCCGCCGGGGTGGGTGCGGGAGTGGGCTCGCGCCTGCCACTTGCGGTGCGCTTCCCTCGCCTCGGCCCTGGTCGCGCCCAAGGCGCGCAGCGCCTCGGTCACCAGCTCCGGCTGGTGGTCCGCCATCCTTCTCAGCAGCACGAGCTGGAATTCGCCCACACCGTCATCTCCACCCGAGGCCACGCCCCGACCCTAACCCGCCCCTCGCGGGAGGAGGGTGAGTGATCTCCTGCGGAGGGCGTTGCCCCTCAGGGGCGCGGGGAACTGCGCGCTCAGCCCACGCGCGCCTTCAGGCGAAAGACCGCCCTCAGCGGGGCAGACGCTGTTGTTTTTGCGACCACCGGGCCGGTGGGGGCTGGTCGCGCAGTTCCCCGCGCCCCTATCGGGCACCCTCCTCCGCAGGGTGCGGGCAAGGGGTCGCGGCCCCAAAGACATCGGGCGCCCACCTCCGGGAGGTGCGGGTGGTCAGGAGGTCTGGTGCTCCAGGGCCGCTCGGGTGTGGGGGCCGTAGACCCCGGAAGCGTCGCCCTGGACGCCGTACCAGATCTGGAAGAGGGCGACGGCCCGCTCGACGCCGCGGTCGAAGGTGCCGTCGACCCGCCCGTGGTAGACCCAGACGTCGATGAGCCGCTGCTGCAGATCCGCGACGGCGGCCCCGGTGTCGCCCTGCTGGAGGACGGGAGGCCCCGCGGTCGCGGGAGAGGCGACGTGATCCGATGGGGAGGCCGACGGCGCGGTGGTGGTGACGGTGGCCGTGGGCGACGCGGTGCCGGCCGTGGTGGGCGGCGGGGTCGTGGACGCGGCCGCCGTCGGGGACGGCGCGGAGGCCGTGGGCGAGGGCGGAGCCGACGTCGTGGGCGCCGCCCGCTGCGCGGGCACTCGGCGTGCGGCCGCCTCGGTGGCGGTGCCGCTGACCCCGGCGACTTCCGTCGGCAGCTCCACATCGGGCACCGACGCGCTCCGGTCGGGCGGCATCGCCCGGTCGGTGCGCGGCTCGTCGCCCATCACCTGGCCGGTGACGGCCACCGCACCCGCGGCCAGCGCCGACGCCGCGACGGCCGCGGCGGCGACCACGATGCCGCGTCTGCGCCTTCGGTGCCTGCCGTGCGCCGCGGCCGGTCCCGTATCGCGCCCGCCCGGGAACTCGCCCGGGAACTCGCCCGGGAACTCGCCCGGAAGCTCGGCCGGGTACTCGACCCCGGAGTACGCCTCAGGAAAGAGCCCGAGGTCCCCCTCGGCAGGACCGCCGTCGAAAGACGGCGACAGCAGCGGACGTACGGTCGTCTCGCCCGCCTCGCCGTCCGGCTCCGCGACGTAGGGGCGCAGCCGCAGCGGGTGGAACCCCTCGGTGGCGGCGAGAGCGGCGGCCCGTTCGGCCGAGCGCTCGGCGGCGCGTGCCTCGGTGGCGGGAGCGCCGTCCCCGGCGTACTCCTCGCGGGCAGCGTCCGGCTGCGGCGCCACTGGATTCCCCTCCCTGGCCGTCGTTCGCAAAAACGCATATTCGCAAAGACGTGCCGATTATGCCGACCTCTGGCGGTCCGCGCAGCCCGCTGTCCGCACAAGTGGCCGACTACCGGAGGCCAAAGTCGTACAAAGGGTGGGAATATGTGGTTCCGACCGTCGGGGGATGACGCGAGGAGCCGTTCCATGGCCCAGGACACCACGACCGCCGCGGGCCCGGCGCCGGCCGAGCCGGGGGAGTACCAGGACAAGCGGGCGGTCCGGATCGCGATCGGCGCCCTCGCGCTCGGCATGCTGCTGGCCGCCCTCGACCAGACCATCGTGTCCACGGCGCTGCCGACCATCGTCAGCGAACTGGGCGGCATCGACCATCTGTCCTGGGTCGTGACGGCCTATCTGCTGGCATCGACCGCGGCCACCCCGCTGTGGGGCAAGCTCGGCGACATGTACGGCAGGAAGCGGCTCTTCCAGACCGTCATCGTGATCTTCCTGCTGGGTTCGGCGCTGTGCGGAATCGCCCAGAACATGGGGGAGTTGATCGCCTTCCGGGCGCTCCAGGGCCTGGGCGGCGGCGGGTTGATCGTGCTGTCGATGGCGATCGTCGGTGACATCGTGCCGCCCCGCGACAGGGGCCGCTACCAGGGCGTGTTCGGCGGGGTGTTCGGCGCGAGCAGCGTGCTGGGCCCGCTGCTCGGCGGGGTCTTCACCGAACAGCTCTCCTGGCGCTGGGTGTTCTACATCAACCTGCCGATCGGCATCGTCGCTCTCGCGGTGATCGCCGCGGTGCTGCACATCCCGGTGCGGCGCACCGCGCACCGCATCGACTACCTGGGCATGGCGGTGATCGCCGCCGCCGCGACCTGCCTGGTACTGATGACCTCGCTCGGCGGCGTCACCTGGCCGTGGGGCTCGGCCGGGATCATCGGCCTCGCGATCGCCGGCGCCGTACTGATCGCGGTGTTCGTGCTGATCGAGCGGCGCGCGCAGGAACCGGTGCTGCCGCCGCGGCTGTTCCGCAACCGTACGTTCCTGCTCTGCTCGATCATCTCCTTCATCATCGGCTTCGCGATGTTCGGCGCGATGACGTATCTGCCGACCTTCCTCCAGGTCGTGCACGGCTTCTCGCCGACGCTGTCCGGGGTGCACATGATCCCGATGGTGATCGGCATGCTGCTGTCGTCCACCGGTTCCGGACAGATCGTCAGCCGCACCGGGCACTACAAGGTCTTCCCGATCGCGGGCACCGCCGTCATCACCGCCGGACTCCTGCTGCTGCACACCCTCGACGAGTCCACCAGCACCTGGGTGATGAGCCTGTACTTCCTGGTGTTCGGCCTCGGGCTCGGCCTGGTGATGCAGGTGCTGGTGCTGGCCGTGCAGAATTCCGTCGGCTACGAGGACCTGGGCGCGGCCACCTCGGGCGCCACCTTCTTCCGCTCCATCGGCGCGTCCTTCGGCGTCTCGCTGTTCGGCACGATCTTCGCCAACCGGCTGGCGGACAAGCTGAGTTCGGCCTTCTCCGGCACATCGCTGCCCGCCGGGGTAGACCCCTCGCAGTTCCAGGCCGACCCCAAGGCGGTCGGTTCGCTGCCGGAGTCGGTCAAGGGGCCGGTGCTGCACGCGTATTCGGCCTCGATCACGACGGTGTTCCTGTGGGCGGTGCCGATCGTGCTGGTCGGCTTCGTCCTGGCCTGGCTGCTCAAGGAGCAGCCGCTGCGCGGCACCGTCACCGTGCCGGACGCCAGCGAGACGCTGGGCACCAATCCGGTCGAGCGGTCCTCGCTCGACGAGATCGCCCGCTGCCTGTCGCTGCTCGGCAGCCGCGACGCCCGCCGCGACCTCTACACCCGCATCACGGACCTGGCCGGACTCGACATCCACCCCGCCACCAGCTGGCTGCTGCTGCGGCTGGCCCGCGACGGCGAGGGCGACCCGGTGGAACTGGCCCGCCGCACCACGGTGCCCGCCGACGTCATCGAGGAGGCCGCCGCCGAGTCCGAGAGCCGGGGCTTCGCCGTACGCGACGGCAATCCGCTGGTGCTCACCGCGTCGGGGCGGGCGCTCGCGGAGCGGCTGACCGAGGCGCGCCGTACGGTGCTGGCCGGGCTGCTCGGCGACTGGGACCCGGCCAAGCACGCCGATCTGGCCGCGCTGGTCACCAAGCTGAGCAGCGAATTGTGCGGCTGCGACGGCGACCGGCCGAACCGTGGCACGCAGGCCAGGGCGGCGACCGGCGGCGCCACCGCCGTCTGAGACGCGAAACACGAGGCGCGGAATCCGACGTGCGAAACCCGAGGCACGAAACCCGAGGCGTGAAACCCGAGGCGTGAAGCCGCCCGTTTGCGGGGCCCGGCAGTGGCAAGCCGTGCATGAAGAGAGCACGTCACTGTCTGACGGCCCGTAGAACGGGAGGCACATGCCATGTCCACCGGAGCGGTAGTAGCCATCATCGTGGTGGCGGTGATCGTGGTCGCGCTGATCGCGTTCCTCGCCGTACGGGGCGGCGGGGCGGGAGGCATGTCGGGAGCGCGGCTCAAGCACCGCTTCGGACCGGAGTACGACCGCGTCCTCGACGGCCACGACGGCGACGTCAAGGCCACCCGTGCGGAGCTGTCCGAGCGGGTGAAGCGGTACGGCGGCCTGGAACCGCGGCCGCTGTCCGAGCGCGACCGTGAGCGGTACGGCGCCGAATGGAACGCGCTCCAGGCGAAGTTCGTCGACGAACCCGCCACCGCCGTCGGCCAGGCCGACGCCCTGATCGGCCGGATCGCCGCGGAACGCGGCTTCCCCGGCGCCGACTCGCCCGAGCACTTCGACGCGCTGTCCGTGCACCACCCGCACAGCCTCGGCGGCTACCGGCAGGCCCACACCCTGGCGGGCGGCCCCGGCGCGTCCGGCGTCGCCGGCGGCGCGAGCGGTCACGGCGGCCCGCAGAAGCGGCAGTCGACCGAGGAACTGCGCAAGGCGCTGGTCAATGCGCGCGGCCTGTTCGAGGACCTGACGCGCGACGACGGCCGGCCCACCCGGGCCACCACGGCGGACGACGAAGCCGCCGCGACCGAACCGTACGAGCCCGACGCCGACGAGAGCGCCGACACGGACGCCACGGACACGAAGACGGCGGGCCACCGGGCCCCGCTGAGCGAGCGGTTCGCCGCGCTCACCGGCGGACGGCGCGACCGCACCGACGACGACGAGCGGCTCTGAGGCCGGTCGCCCCGGGCCCCGGCCGACCGCTCCTGACGGGGCGTCGGCCGCCGGGCCGGCAGGAACACCGACAGGGAGATGACAGACGATGAGCGACCTGCGCCATGAGCACGAGCGGGACCTCCGCTCCGGCACGGAGGACGAGCGCGCGGACGAGGCCCGCAAGGCCGATGAGCGCGTGAACGAGGCCCGCAAGGCCGACGACCGCGCGAGCGAGACCCCCAAGGCCGGTGGCCGTACGGCCGACGGCGGGACCACGCCGGGAGCGCGGGACACCCGCGACACCCGGAGCACGCGGGGCGTCCCGAACGCACCGGACACCAAGAGCGGCGCCGACACACTCGGTACGGCGGACAGAACGGACGGGCCGACCAAGCCCGGAATCCTGCCCGACCGCCCGGAACGCGCGCCCGCGACGGCGCCCGAGGCCGGACGTCCGGACCCCGGCAGGACCCCGGAACCCGCGCCGGCCGGCCCCGCGCGTCCCACGGGCAAGCCGTCCGTGCCGGCGCCCCGCACCCCGGCGGAACCCGCCGCGGGCACCGACAGCGCGGAGAAGGCGGCCGGCCAGGCCCCGCACGGCACCGGCGGCGCGGAGGAGCTGGACCGGCTCGGCCACCGGATGGAGCGGGCGATCGGCGGCTTCGTCGACGACCCGCGGCGTGCGGTCCGCGAGGCGGACGCCGTCCTGGAGGAGGCCGCCTCGCGGCTGACCAGGCTGCTGGAGGAGCGCCGCTCCGACCTGCACGGATCGTGGCACGGCGGTGACGGCGACGAGCACACCGACACCGAGGAGTTGCGCGTCGCGCTCACCAAGTACCGCGATATGACACGGCAGTTGCTGACCGTGCTGTGACGCGGCGGCGCCGCCCGCGGCGGGCGGCGCCGGCACAGGGGCCCGACCCGGTACGACCGGCGTCGCGGCCCCGCCGTCGTCCCCGCAGCCCGGCGGATCCGGCCGTCGCGGACCCTTACGCGTCGGGCGGCGCGTCCTCGAAGACCGCGGACGCGTCGAAGGAGGCCCGCCGCGTCGCCCGGCGCAGCGCCCGCAGGATCGCCGGGCCGAGCGTGAACGCCAGCACCGCCGTCAGCGCCGCCCGCGGCAGGTCCCAGCCCAGCGAGGTGGTCAGGCAGTACGCGGCGAACCGCGCCAGATTCGTGCTCAGCGACGCGTGCGGGTCGTAGGCGATGTTCGAGGCGAGGCCGCCGATGTACGGCCAGCCCTGCAGATTCATCACCGTCCCGTACGCGACGGCCGAGACCGCGCCGTACGCCGCGAGCAGCGCCAGCTCACCGCGCCCGCGCAGCGTGTCCGGGCGCGGCAGCAGGCCCGCGCCCATCGTCACCCACCCCATCGCCAGCATCTGGAACGGCATCCACGGCCCCACCCCGCCGGTCAGCAGCGCCGACGCGAACATCGTCAACGAGCCCAGCGTGAAGCCGAAGCCCGGGCCGAGGACGCGGCCGGACAGCACCATCAGGAAGAACATCGGCTCGATGCCGGCCGTGCCCGCGCCCAGCGGGCGCAGTGCCGCGCCCGCCGCCGCGAGCATGCCCAGCATCGCCACGGCCTTGGCGTCCACCCCCGTGTCGGACAGCGTGGCGATCACCACCGCGACCAGCAGCGGCAGCAGCGCCGCGAACAGCCACGGCGCGTCCGTACTGTGCGCCGCCACCGCCGAGCCGTGCGAGGCGAGCAGCGGCCATCCGAAGGCCGCCGCTCCGATGAGGCTCACCACTCCTAGTACGGCGCCTCCGCGGGGGCCTATCCGCACGGGGCGCGGAGTGCCTTCGCGGTCCCTCGGGCGGCGCCCGATGCTTTTAGGGGCGCGAGGAACTGCGCGCTCGGCCACATCCTTGGCGCGGCTTACAAACACGCCCCAGCGGGGCAGACGCTGTTTGTTTTGCGACCACCGGGCCGGTGGGGGCTGGTCGCGCAGTTCCCCGCGCCCCTGAGGGTGAGCGTCCTCCGCACAGTGCGGGCCCGGGGATCGGGGCCTATGCCGGCGCAGCCAATTCCGCATCAGGTGCCGTCCAGGGCGGTGGCGACCTGGGGGACGGTGAGCCAGGGGGCGAGGACTTTGGCGACCTGGGGAGCATAGGCGGGGGAGGACAGGACCACGTCCGGGGCGGGCCCGTCGGCGACGACGGAACCGTCGGCGAGGATCACGACGCGATCCGCCACCTCCGCCGCCAACTCGACGTCGTGCGTCGCGAGCACGATCGCGTGCCCGGCGGCGGCGAGCCGCCGCAGATGGCGGACGAGCCGCGCCTTGGCGGCGTAGTCGAGCCCCCGCGTCGGCTCGTCGAGCAGGAGGACCGGCGGCTCGCCCGCCAGGACGATCGCGAGGGCGAGCGCGAGCCGCTGCCCCTCGGACAGGTCGCGCGGATGCACCGCGTCCGGCACCCCCGGCAGCAGCTCGGCGACCAGCCGCCGACAGGTCCCGGCCGCGGCCCGCGCGTCCCGGTCGGCGGCGGCGCACTCGGCGGCGACGGTGTCGGCGTACAGCAGATCCCGCGGCTCCTGCGGGACGAGCCCGACGCGGCGTACGAGTTCGCCGGGCCGGGTGCGGTGCGGCACGGCGCCGCCGACCCGCACCGAACCGGCGGCCGGCGTGTGCAGCCCGACCAGCGCGGACAGCAGCGTCGACTTGCCCGCGCCGTTGCGGCCCATCAGGGCGACGGATTCGCCCGCGCGCACGGTCAGGCCGACACCGCGCAGCGCCTCGATCCGGCCGCGCCGCACCGACAGCCGGTCGACCTCGACCAGGACATCGCCGTCGGGGACGGCGGTGGGCGGCGGCGTACGGCCGGCCAGCCGCTCCCGCAGCGGGCCCGCCGCCCGCCGGGCGTCCCGTACCGACAGCGGCAGCGGCGACCAGCCCGCGAGCCGGCCGAGCGCCACCACCGGCGGGTGCACGGGCGATACGGCCATGACGTCGGCGGGCGCGCCGACCACCGGCGGGGCGCCGGGGGAGGGCAGCAGGATCACCTGGTCCGCGTACTGCACGACGCGTTCGAGCCGGTGCTCGGCCATCAGGACGGTCGTGCCGAGGTCGTGCACCAGCCGCTGGAGCACGGCGAGCACCTCCTCGGCCGCGCCCGGGTCGAGCGCCGACGTCGGCTCGTCCAGTACCAGCACCTTCGGGTGCACGGTGAGCACCGAGCCGATCGCCACCCGCTGCTGCTGCCCGCCGGAGAGCGTCGCGATCGGCCGGTCCCGCAACTCGGCCAGGCCCAGCAGGTCCAGCGTCTCCTCCACGCGTCGCCGCATCGTGTCCGGGGCCAGGCCCAACGACTCCATGCCGTAGGCGAGTTCGTCCTCGACGGTGTCGGTGACGAAGTGCGACAGCGGGTCCTGGCCCACCGTGCCCACCACGTCGGCCAGTTCACGCGGCTTGTGCGTACGGGTGTCGCGGCCCGCCACGGTGACCCGGCCGCTCAGCCGCCCGCCGGTGAAGTGCGGCACCAGGCCGCTGACCGCGCCGAGCACCGTCGACTTGCCGACCCCGGACGGGCCGACCAGCAGGCTCAACTCCCCTTCGGGGACGGTCAGTTCAATGCCGGAGACGGCGGGCGCGGCGGCGTCGGCGTAGGTCACCGAGACGTTCTCGAAGCGGATCACGGCGTGGCTCCCTTCACCGGCTCCGGCGCCGACTCCCGTACCAGGTCGGCCCGTTCTTCCCGGCCGGCCCGGTCGGGTGCCGGGGTGACGAACGCCGGGAGCAGCCCCGGCAGCAGCGACAGCGCGGGCCACAGCGGCAGCGTCGGCGCGGTCAGCGGCACCGCCGCCGGATCGAGCGCGGCCGGGTCGTACGACGCGGCCCAGATCATCAGCGCCGCCACCGCCGCGCCCGACCCGGCGACCAGCCAGGCGCGCGGCCCCCAGCGGTCCGGGCGGTAACGGGTGCGCGCCGAACGCCGGCCGCCGAGCCGCAGCCCGGCCAGCGCGGCGGCCACCCCGAGCAGCAGCACCGGCAGCCCGTAACCGGCACCGCTCGCCGACAGCAGCGCGTACGTGCCCGCGCAGATCCCGAGCAGGCCGCCGAGCGTGAGGGCCGCGGTCAACCGGCGTACGGCGGGCGGCACATGGGCCGTACGGCCGTAGCCGCGCGCGTCCATCGCGGCGGCCAGCGCCACCGACCGCTCCAACGCGCCTTCCAGCACCGGCAGTCCGACCTGGAGCAGCGCGCGCAGCCCCCGGTCGTCCCGGCCGCGCAGCCTGCGGGCGGCGCGCAGCCGGGAGACGTCGGCCACCAGATGCGGGGCGAAGGTCATCGCGACGACGACGGCGACGCCCGCCTCGTACAGCGCGCCCGGCAGCGACTTGAGCAGCCGGGCCGGGTTGGCGAGCGCGTTGGCCGCGCCCACGCACACCAGCAGCGCGGCCAGCTTCATGCCGTCCCGCACCGCGAACACCAGCCCTTCCGCCGTCACCCGCCCGCCGATCCGTACGCCCTGCGCCCAGTGCGGCAGCGGCACCTCCGGCAGCGTCATCACTACATGGGTGCCCGGGACCGGCGAGCCCAGCGCCACCGCGAACACCACCCGGATCACCAGCACCGCCAGGCCGAGCCGCAGGAACGCCCCGTACGACCTGGCCCACGGCGCGTCCGTACGGCGCGCGGCCACCACATAGCCCGCGACCGCCGCCACCAGGGCGAGCAGCAGCATGTTCGTGGTCCGGGACGCGGCCGTCGCCAGGCCCAGCGCCCACAGCCACCACGCGCCGGCGTGCACGGCGTTGGAACGGTCGGCGCGCGGAGCCCGTGCCCTCACGGGCGGCGTCGGCGGGTCTGCCACACGGCGGCACCCGCCAGGACGACGACGGCGGCGACGCCCGCGTACACGCCGACGGACGGGCCCCCGCTCTTGCGCTTCGCGCTCGCGTTCGTGTGGGTCGTGCCGCTGACCTGCTCGCCGCAGCCGGCCGCCGGGTAGCCGGCGATCGCGCACAGGATGCCGGCCGAGTCGTAGCGCAGCGGGCGGGCGACGGTCGCCAGCGCGTCCGCCGACGAGGCGTTCTTCGCGACCCGCGCGCAGGCCGTTCGCTGTTCCGGCGGCGCCTCGCCGCCCGGGGCGTCGGCCGTCGTGCCCGCGTCGATCACCAGCGCGACCCGCTTCATGCCTTCCCTGGCGGGGGTCGCCGCGCAGATCGTCGCGAAATCCGCCGTCCCGCGGGGCTGGGCCGCCTTGTCCGCGGCGTCCTTGCTCACCGCGAACCGCCACCCCTCGACGGTGCCGTCCTTCGGCGTGTGCATCGCCGGGCCCGTCTGCGCATACGTCCACGTCCCGCCGCGGGCGCCGAGCCAGTACGACCAGTACCTGTACCCGGCCGCCTGTGCTTGTGCCGCACCGGCCACCAACCCGAGGAACGCGGCCACCACGACCAGCACCCCCGTGAGGGCCCTCACCCGCACCTCTGCGGACGAGGGACGCCCCTTCAGGGGCGCGGGGAACTGCGCGAGCAACCCACCACCGTGGCGCGGCTCAAAAACCCGCCCCAGTGGGGCAGACGCTGTCTGTTTCGCGACCACCGGGCGGGTGGGGGTTGCTCGCGCAGTTCCCCGCGCCCCTGATGGGCCTGGTCCTCCGCATGTGCGGGCAGCGGGCCGCGCCCCTGAGGCACCTGGTCCTCCGCCCGTGCGGGCAGCGGACCGCGCCGCTGAGGGTACGGGCACTCCGTGTCGGGCGAGCGGCTCGCAGAGCATCCGTCAGGCCCCGGGCCGGTTGCGGCGGCGGCCGCTAAGGAGGAAGCCGACGCCGACGCTGGCGACGAAGAAGACGCCGACGATGAGCCAGGTACTGGCGGCGGACGACCCGCCGTCGTCCTTCTTCTTCGCCGAGGCCGAGGCCGAAGCCGCGGGAGCGGGCCGCGGCCCGAGATTGGTGAGCTGCTGCACAAGATCGGCGCCGCCCGCCGCGCGCGGATCGGCCCCGGCGGCGTGCGCGGCCAGCACGAGCTGGGAGAGCGCGGCGGGATTGCCGCGCGACCACTGCGCGGAGTGCGCCGCGAGCCAGCCGTAAGCGGAGGCGGCGGGCGCGAGGTGCCCGGCCGCGGCGAGGGCGACGACCGCGTCCGCGGTCGTCCCGTAGTCGGGCGTCGGGGTGTCGGCCCCGGGCGTGACGGCGGTGAGGTGGTCGCCGCCCGCGGCGAGCCGCGCGGTCAGCCACGCGGCGCCCGCGTCGGTGGAGGCGGCCCGGTCGGCGGCCCCGGCCGGGCAGGCCAGCGGCTTCGCCGCGGTCCCGGCGGCCGGCGGCTTCACGACGAAACCGGCCCCGGCCCCGCCGCGCACCGCGTCCGCGGACGCCTTGGCGTTGACGGCGAGCTTGCCGTCGGTGGGGTAGCCGTAGGAGCCGCGGTCCGTCTCCTTGGCCTTGCAGCCGAACTGGAAGCCGCGCAGCGCGTCGTACGCCGTACCGCCACCGCCCTTGCGGACGGCGGCCGGGTCCTTGCCTGCGGCGGCCAGGGCGCCGATGACGACGCCCGTGGAGTCGGGGTCGGAGGCGGCGCCGGGGTTGTACGACCAGCCGCCGTCGGCGTTCTGCACGCCGGTCAGCCAGTCGACGGCCTTCGCGGTCACCGCGTCGTGGCCGCCGAGCGCGGCCAGCGCCTGCACGGCGATGCCGGTGGCGTTGGTGTCCTCAAGCTTGGGGTCGCACGCCTTGGCGGTGTCCGCGCGGTAGGACGGGAAGCCGCCGTCGGCGCACTGCTGGCCGGTGAGCCAGCTCACAGCGGCGGGGGCCGGGGTGACGCCGTAGGTCGTGAGCGCGAGCAGCGCGTAGGACTGTCGCCACACGCCGTCGTACGTCGGGTCGGCCGTCCCGTACAGGCCCGCGGGCAGCTTCGGCTTCGGCGCGGAAGCGGTGGCGCTCGGGGAGGGGCTCGCGGTGTCGGCCGTGGCGGCCGGGGCCGCGGCGAGGGCGGACAGCGCCGTGACGGCGACGGCGGCCAGGGCGGCGGCGCGGCGGCGCAGGGGCATGGGGGTGGGGCCTTTGCGTAGGGGTGCGGGAGGTGTCCCGATACCTTAACGTCCTGCTGCGAATGTCCGTACGCCCCGGTAGGCCGGTGGCCGGCCCAGCGGGTCACGGGCCCCGGGCCGGGGTGCGGGGGCCGTACCCCGGCCGGCCCGGCCCGTCATAACGAGAACCGGTATCAGTCCTGACGCGGGCCCGGTGCGGCACGCCGACGGGCGCGGGCGGACACCCCGAATGCGTCCGCCCGCGCCCGCCGCCCGTGCGGCTATCCGCCGCGTTTGATGGCCCGTAGAAAACGGGCCAGCGCGGTCGGGGTGGTACTCAGCACGACGGTGGGGTCGTCGCTCTCGCGGAGCAGGACCGCGCCGCCGTCCTCGGCCAGCTCGACGCACTCGCCCTGTTCCTGCGAGTACGTGGACTTCTGCCAAACGAGTGACGCGGGCGCGGTCATCGGCGGGGCCTTTCAGAGGTCTTGGGAGATGTCGCGGATGAAATCCCGGGACCGGGACTGATCCAGCGCCACCTCCGCGAGGGTGTTGTAGAGAACGCGGTAATTGGCGAGATGCGGCGCCGCGTGCAGAAAGCTGATGCCGTGCGCCGAGTCGATCTGGACGGTGTCGAGCGGCCGGACCGGACCGCTCGCATAGAGCATCGCGTGTCCTGAACCTATGTGGCCGTCCGCCGCGAACGGGATCACCCGGACGCTGATGTGCGGCAGGTGGCTGAGTTCCTGGATGTGTTCGAGCTGGGCCCGCGCCACCTTCCCGCCGCCGAAGCGCATGCGCAGCGCGGCCTCGTGGATCAGTGCCTCGTACGGCGGAGCCGTCTCCCGGTAGAGCACCCCCGAGCGCTCCATGCGCTGGGCCACCCGGGCCTCCAGCTCGTTGTCGGGCAGCTGCGGAATGGCGTAGCCGAAGACCGTACGGGTGTAGTCCTCGGTCTGGAACACCCCGGGGATGTGGGTGATCTGGATGGTGCGGAGCCGGGTGGCGTGGTGTTCGAGTTCGGCGATGTCGAGCAGCCCGGCGGGGACGACGCCCCGGTAGGTCTCCCACCAGCCCTTACGGCCCTGACTGTTGGCCATGATCACGAGTGCGTCGATCAGCGCGGTGTCACCGCACTCGTAGAAGGCCGCGAGTCTGCGTAACCGCTCCTCGCTCACGCCGAGCCGCCCCGCCTCGATATGACTCACCTTCGCCGGGTCGGTGCCGAGCAGCCGGGCGGTGTCGCGGGCGGTGATGCCCGCCGCTTCCCGCATTTTCCGTAGCTCTGCACCGAGGCGCTCCTGGCGGGCGGTTGCGGTGCTTCTCAGCGGCATGGTGTCCCTTCTGAATGGTGGTTCCGAGTCTGCCGTTCCGCTCACGCGGGGTCCAGATCGTTTCTGGAAATTTCGGAGACAAGGTTGCAGTGGGGCACTATTGCCCCATATCCTTCGCGCGCTCCCGCGCACGCGAACAGTCAACTCCCTTTGGGTGCAGGTCGGTTGACCGGGTATGCGGTTTCCCGGGTGCCGGGAACGACGGTACGGCGGACGGCGGGCCCGCGGGGACCCGGTGAAGCTCCCGTGAAGGGCCGGTGTGCGGCCGGGCGGCCGGCGGGGCCGCTCCGCACCCGGCGGGGCCGCGCCGGGCGGCACGGGAGGGACTACCGGGGCGCCGTGAGGTCGATCAGCCGGCAGACGGTCTGGATGTCGATCTTCACCTGGGCGATCGAGGCGCGGCCCGACAGCCAGGTGACCAGCGCCGAGTGCCAGGTGTGCTCGATGACGCGGACCGCCGAGAGCTGTTCCGCGGTCGGGGCGGCGTCCAGGCCCATCGCGTCCAGGATGATCGCGGTGGTCAGCCGCGAGACGGTGTCGACCTCGGCGCTCACCGACCGGTCGGCGAAGGTCAGGGCGCGCACCATCGCGTCCGCCAGATGCGGCTCGCGCTGCATCGCGCGGAAGGCCCGCATCAGGGTCTCGGCGACCCGCTCGGCCGGGTCCGCCGCCACCGGGGGCCGCTTGCGCAGCGTCTCGTGGAGCTGCCCGAGCTGGTCCTGCATCGTGGCGACCAGCAGATGGATCTTGGAAGGGAAGTAGCGGTAGAGCGTGCCGAGCGCCACTTCCGACGTCTCGGCGACCTCCCGCATCTGCACGGCGTCGAACCCGCCGCGGCAGGCCAGCTGGGCGGTGGCGTGCAGGATCCGCCGCCGCCGTGCCTCCTGCCGTTCGGTCAGCGGAGGCGAGGGCGGCGGCACCAGCGGTACGGCGGCGGCGGACGGCCTGGAGTCCGTGGTCATCTGCCTCATCCCCTGCCGTGCTGCCGGTGTGCCGCGCTGCGTGCATGATGGCAGGGCGGGTGTCGTGGTGCGAATCACCCGTGACGGCGTGAACCGACCGTCCGGCGGCCGGTAGATTCGGTTTCTGTACCATCACGTCTGAAACTTGTTCTAGATTAGCGCGACAGCGGTTACGCTCCGGCTCGATCGCAACTGAGAAGGGGGCCGGAGTGACCTCACAGGCCAGGCCGCTGCGGATCGCCCTGCTCAGCTACAAGGGCAATCCCTTCTGCGGCGGCCAGGGCGTGTACGTCCGGCACCTGTCGCGCGAGCTGGCCGCGCTCGGCCACCGCGTCGAGGTGATCGGCGCGCAGCCCTACCCCGTACTGGACTCCGTCGGCGAGGGCGTCACCCTCACCGAGCTGCCCAGCCTCGACCTGTACCGGCAGCCCGACCCCTTCCGTACGCCCGGGCGCGGGGAGTACCGCGACTGGGTCGACGCGCTCGAAGTCGCCACCATGTGGACCGGCGGCTTCCCCGAACCGCTCACTTTCAGCCTGCGCGCCCGCCGCCATCTCGCCGCCCGCCGCGCCGAGTTCGACGTCGTGCACGACAATCAGACGCTCGGCTACGGGCTCCTCGGCCTCGGCCTGCCGCTGGTCACCACCGTGCACCACCCGATCACCGTGGACCGCCGCCTCGACCTGGCCGCCGCGCAGGACTGGAAGCGGCGGCTGTCGGTACGCCGCTGGTACGGCTTCACGCGCATGCAGAAGCGGGTGGCCCGGCGGCTGCCGTCCGTGGTGACCGTCTCCGGCTCCTCGCGCGACGAGATCGTCGAGGATCTCGGCGTACGGCCCGGCCGTATCCACACCGTGCCGATCGGCGCCGACACCAGGCTCTTCTCGCCCGACCCGGCCGTCCCCGAGGTGCCCGGCCGGATCGTCACCACCTCCAGCGCCGACGTTCCGCTCAAGGGTCTGGTCTTCCTCGTCGAAGCGCTCGCCAAGGTGCGGACGCAGCGGCCGGACGCCCATCTCGTCGTCGTCGGCAAACGCCCCGAGAAGGGGCCGGTGGCCGACGCCATCAACGGCTTCGGCCTCGAAGAGGCCGTGCGGTTCGTCAAGGGCATCAGCGACGCCGAACTCGTCGATCTCATCCGCGGCGCCGAAGTCGCCTGCGTGCCCTCCCTCTACGAGGGCTTCTCACTGCCCGCCGCCGAGGCCATGGCCACCGGCACCGCGCTGCTGGCCACCACCGGCGGCGCCATCCCCGAGGTCGCGGGGCCCGACGGCGAGACCTGTCTCGCCGTCCCCCCGGGCGACTCCGGCGCTCTCGCCGCCGGCCTCGAACGGCTCCTGGCCGACCCCGCCCTCCGGCGCCGTCTCGCCGCCGCCGGCCGCGCCCGCGTCCTGGCCCACTTCACCTGGACCCGCGCCGCCGAGGCGACGGTGGCCCTCTACCACCAGGCCATCGCGTCCCACCCCCACCGAGGAAGCGCCCCGAAGGGGCGCGGGGAACTGCGCGACCAGCCCCCACCGGCGGGCGGCCCGAGAACAACGGCGTCCGCCCCCCTGGGGCCGGTGGTGACGCGCACCGCCCCGGAGGGGAAGAGCACCGCCCCCTCGGGGCGAACCGAGACTGAACCCGGTCCCGTAGGGAGCAAAAGCTGATGCTGACCGTCGACTTCACCCGCTTCCCGCTCGCCGCAGGCGACCGCGTGCTGGACCTGGGCTGCGGGGCGGGCCGCCACGCCTTCGAGTGCTACCGGCGCGGAGCGCACGTCGTCGCGCTCGACCGCAACGGCGACGAAATCCGTGAAGTCGCCCGCTGGTTCGCGGCGATGAAGGCCGAGGGCGAGGCACCGGAGGGCGCCTCCGCGGTGGCCATGGAGGGCGACGCCCTCCAACTCCCCTTCCCCGACGAGAGCTTCGACGTCGTCATCATCTCCGAGGTGATGGAGCACATCCCCGACGACAAGGGCGTCCTCGCCGAGATGGTCCGGGTGCTGCGCCCCGGCGGCCGGATCGCGGTGACCGTGCCCCGCTACGGCCCGGAAAAGGTCTGCTGGGCCCTGTCCGACGCGTACCACGAGGTGGAAGGCGGCCACATCCGCATCTACAAGGCCGACGAACTCCTCGGCCGGATGCGGGAAGCGGGCCTGCGCCCGTACGGCACCCACCACGCCCACGGCCTGCACGCGCCGTACTGGTGGATCAAGTGCGCGGTCGGCGTGGACAACGACAAGGCCCTGCCGGTGAAGCTGTACCACAAGCTCCTGGTCTGGGACATCATGAAGAAACCGCTGGCCACCCGGGTCGCCGAACAGGCACTGAACCCGCTGATCGGCAAGAGCTTCGTGGCGTACGCGACCAAGCCGCACCTGCCGGTGGACGCGGCGACGATCGCGGACCCGGCGATCGCGGACCCTGCGACGGCGGACGCGACGATCGCGGACCCGGCGTGACCCCTCCCCGCCGCGAGCCCCGGCGCAGGCCGGAACGGGCCGAGCGGCTGGTGCTGCCCGGTGTGCTCTCCGCCGAGCAGGCCGCGGCCACCGTCCGCGGCATCGCGGCGGCGCAGCGCGAGGACGGCGCGATCCCGTGGTTCCGCGGCCACCACCTGGACCCGTGGGATCACGTCGAGGCCGCGATGGCGCTGGACACCGCGGGCGAGCACGACCGCGCGGAGGCCGCGTACGCCTGGCTGGCCCGGCACCAGAACGAGGACGGCTCCTGGTACGCCGCCTACCACGACGGCGATCCGGAGCGGCCCACCGACCGTTCCAAGGAGTCCAACTTCTGCGCGTACGTGGCCGTCGGCGTCTGGCACCACTATCTGTCCACCGGCGACGACTCGTTCGTGGAACGGCTGTGGCCCACCGTCTTCGCGGCGGTGGAATTCGTGCTGGCGCTCCAGCGGCCCGGCGGCCAGATCGGCTGGAAGCGGGAGCCCGCGGAAGAGGGCGGCGCGGTCGTCGACGACGCGCTGCTGACCGGGAGTTCGTCGGTCCATCAGGCGCTGCGCTGCGCGCTCGCGCTCGCCGAGCACCGTGAAGAGCCGCAGCCCGACTGGGAGTTGGCGACCGGCGCGCTGGGCCACGCGATCCGCAGCCACCCCGAGCGCTTCCTCGACAAGAGCCGCTACTCCATGGACTGGTACTACCCGGTGCTGTCCGGCGCGCTGCGCGGCCCGCGCGCGCTGGCGCGGATCGAGGAGGGCTGGGCGCGCTTCGTGGTGCCGGGCCTCGGGGTGCGCTGCGTGGTGCCCAACCCGTGGGTGACCGGCGGCGAGACCGCCGAACTCGCCCTGGCGCTCTGGGCGGTGGGGGAGTCCGACCGCGCGGTGCGGCTGCTGGCCGACATGGCCCATCTGCGGGCCGACGACGGCATGTACTGGACCGGCTACGTCTTCGAGGACGACGCCGTCTGGCCGCTGGAGCGCACCACCTGGACCGCCGCCGCCGTACTGCTCGCGGTGGCCGCGCTCGGGGGGGACGAGGCGACCACCGCGGTCTTCGGCGGGGAACGGCTGCCGGTCGGGCTCGAACCCGAGGTGACCGGCAGGACGGGCTGCTGCTGAGCGGCGGCCCGGCAGGGTGTCAGGCGCGGTTGACCCGGCCCGCGATCGCGTGCGCGATCAGCAGGTAGACGACCGCGGGCAGACCGTAGTTGAGCACGGTGCGCCATTTGGCGTTGTCCACCGTGAACAGGTCCTTGGACCAGCCCGCGAGCCAATTCGCCGAGTGATGGACCCAGTTGACGAGGTCGTTCGCGCGGTTGGCGTCGAACACGAAGAAGATGATCCACAGGATCAGGATCAGTGCAGCGATGTCTGCGACGAGGAGGATGATCGCCGCGGCGGGGTTACCGCCATACCGTCTGGCCATGACCCTCGCATTGCCCGAGTCTCCGCGGTGAAACTCCCTTTCGAACCGGCCGGCCGGGACCGGGTGCGGAGTGTCATGTTCTGGCCATTAATGACCGGAAGGCCAGGTCGCGGGGCGAGCGGGCGGCCGAGTGGCGGACGGGCCGCGCCCGGGTGGCGGACGGACCGCGGCCGGGTGAAGCTGCGACAGACCGCAGACCCGTCACCCGGAGGTCCCCGTGCCGACAGGCATCCCGCTGCGCCGCTCGATCGTCGCGCTGCTGCTCGCCGCCGTCTTCTTCACCGTCGCCGCCTGCGGGAACTCCTCGGACGACATGTCCACCAGCGGTGCCTCGCCGACCAGCTCCGCCCAGCGGCAGAAGCTCGCCAAGACCCGTTTCGTGGCCAACGCGGGCCTCGCGGCCGGCGCCACGTACCAGTGGATCGTGAAGCCGTACCGGGCGGGCAAGTTCAAGAAGGGCGCGAACGGGCGGACGTTCGCGCTGGTCAAGGCCGGTCTCGCGGGCGGGTTCGCCTACAACAGGCTGAAGGCCGCGGCCACCAACGCCAAGGGCGACCCGACGCTGAGCAAGGCCGTGGCACCGCTGACCGCGGGCATCGACGCGCTCAAGGACCTGCCGTCCAAGCTGCGCAAGGGCGACTCCACCGACTCCGTCGTGTCCAGCTTCGACGACGTGATCAACAAGGTGAAGCAGGCGGGCAAGGACGCCGGAGCGGACGTCACCGACAAGGTGCCGTCACTGTCCGACATCGGCGGCTAGCCGCTTCCGGCGACCCCGCACGTACCCCGCGCGTACCCCGTACGGCCCATCGGCCCGGCACGGACATCACGACCGCGGCGCGGCACGTAAAGCTCCATGTAAAGCGGCACGCAAAAGCCGCCGTCCCCGTACGGACGAGGACAACGAAACGGCCGGTCCCGGCGCCCGGAGGGAATCCGGGGCCGGGACCGGCCGCTGTGTCGCTGCGGCTCGCCCGATCGGTCAGCCGGCCAGGCGGCCGGCTGGTCAGGTCAGCCGCGCTGGATGCCGCTGCTGTCCTGAAGGACGCCGCGCCGGCCGTCCTGCGTCTGCGCGATCAGCGCGGGGCCGCGCTGGTCGACGGCCAGGTACCAGGTGCCCGGGGTCAGTTCGGCGATCTGCGTGCCCGAGTTGTCCTCCGCGTACAACGGGCGCGGCACCGGAACGGCGAACCAGAAGGCGGTGAAGTCCGAGGACGGGGCCTGCGCGGCGACCGGCTGCGGCGCGGCCTGCTGCGCACCGTACGGCTGCTGGGCCTGCTGGCCGTAGGACGGGTCGACCGACTGCGCGCCGCCCGGGTAGCCGTAACCGGCCTGCGGCGGGCCCGCCGCGTACGGCTGCTGGCCGCCGGGGCCGACACCGTACGGCTGCTGGGCCGGCTTCGGCGCGCCGAGCAGCGGCGCCTTGAGCGCGGGCAGCTTGTTGGACAGCGGCGCCACCACGGCGATGGCGATGCCGAACAGCAGCGTCAGCCAGTTGCCGGCGCCCTTGTCGACACCGTCCGGGTTGTCGAAGAGCGTCGCCCACACCGCGGTCCAGCCCACGAACAGCGAGAGCGCGATGCCCCACTGCTCCAGGGTCAGGCCGAGGATCTGCCGCCCGACGAGCGGACCCGTCCGGGACAGCAGCACCGCCGCGGCGGCCACGAGCGCGGCCAGCGTCACCGAGGGCAGGGTCGGGAACATGTCCGAGTGCCACAGGTTCCGTGAACTCGACGCGCCGTTGAACGCGGACTTGAAGCTGAAGAACGGCAGGAACGAGGCGATCAGCAGCAGCACCGCTGCTCCGATCACCGCGCCGTCTCCTCGGGTCAGGGAGCGGATGTTCACGTCAGGTCCTGTCCTTTGTCAGTTCGGTTCGTTCGGTCGTGCCGTTGTGATGTTGTGCTGGGTGTTGTGCTGCTGTGGTACTCATTCGGGCGGTGCCCCATCGTACGGGTGTGATCATGACCAGACAGCCGGGTATGACCATTGCTGCACGATCCATACCGGACTGCTACAGCCCTGTCACCTCTTCCCTTCGAGGAAGGCGGTGAGGCCGTCGGCGATCCCCTGGGCAGCGTGCTGCCGCCACACCGGGTCCGTCAACGACTTGGCGTCATGCGCATTGCGCATGTTCCCGCATTCGATGAACACCTTCGGCACGGTGGACAGATTGAGCCCGCCGAGGTCGTCGCGGACCGTCAACCCCTTGCCGCCGCCGAGGTAATCCGCGAAATGCTCACCCGTCGCCGAGGCGAAATGCGACCGCAGCGTCGTGGCCAGCACCAGCGAAGGCGCCGCGATCTTCCGGGTGTCGGCAATTCCCGCGTGCACCGACTTCGGCGCGATCACATGGAAACCCGACGCCGACGCGGGCGCGCCGTCCGCGTGGATCGACAGCGCCGCGTCCGCGTGCGCCTGGTTCCCGATCCGGGCCCGCTCGTCCACGCACGGGCCGTACGACCGGTCCCCGTCGTAGGTCAGCTTCACCTTCGCGCCGCGCGCCTGGAGGATCGCCCGCACCCGGTGCGAGACGTCCAGGGTGTACGACGCTTCCGGGTAACCGGCGTTGGTCTCCGTCCCCGTGGTGTCGCACTCCTTGTGCGCCGTGCCGATGTCCACCAGTTTGTTGATCTCCGCCGTGTGCTTGGCGTTGTTGAGATTGTGCCCGGGGTCGAGGACGACGGTCTTTCCCGCCAGCGGCTTCAGGCCCAGCGAACCGGGCGCTTTGATGGTCGGCGGCTTCGGCGTCGTCGAGGGCGGCGGCCTGCGGGTGGTCGCGGTGCTCGTCGGGTCCATCCGCGGGGCCGCGGCCGGCGTGCCGTCCGTCGTCGCGGACGCCGCCTGCACCGCGCTGTCCGGGTCGGAGCCGCCGACTTCGTGGTAGACCAGAGCGCCCGCGAGGCACGCCGGCACCACGACGGCGACGGCGATGATCACGGTGCGGCCCCTGCCGCCCCCGTACGACTCGTTCCTGGACACGCCCGCGACTCTATCGGCACCGCACAGATCCCCGAAGCGGTGCTACGCAGCCGCTACCGGGCCGTTACGGAACGAAGTCGCCGGGCGTCCTGCGCAGCACGTGCAGCGAGCCGGTCGCCGACACCTGCGTGAAGACGCCGGAGGCCAGCGCGCGCCGGTAGATGCGGTACGGCGCCTGCCCGCCCTCGGCCGGGTCGGCGAACACGTCGTGGATCACCAGCAGCCCGCCCACCGCCAGCAGCGGCGCCCACCCCTCGTAGTCGCCGCCCGCGTGCTCGTCGGTGTGCCCGCCGTCCACGAAGACCAGGCCGAGCGGCTGCCGCCACACCTTCGCCACCTGCGGCGACCGGCCCACCACCGCGATCACGTGCTCCTCCAGGCCCGCCTCGTGCAGCGTCCTGCGGAACGTCGGCAGCGTGTCCATCAGCCCGCTCGCCCCGTCCACCACCAGCTCCGGGTCGTGATAGATCCCCCCGCCCCAGTCCCGCTGCTGCTCCTCGCTGCCGCGATGGTGGTCCACGGTCACCGCCACCGTCCCGGCCTCCCGCGCCGCGTCCGCCAGCAGAATCGTGGACCGCCCGCAATACGTCCCCACCTCCAGCAACGGCAGCCCCAACCGCCCCGCCACCTCCCGCGCCGCCCCGTACAGCGCCATCCCCTCGTCCCGCGGCATAAACCCCTTGGCGGCCTCGAACGCCGCGACCACATCCGTCATGACCTCACCTTATGGACCTTACGGCGGGGGTCGGACATCGCCCGGGGCGCCCGGGGCCGTCGGCCTAGGGCCGGCGCAGGGGAGGGGTGTAGGTCGAAATGACGATGCTTGCGTGACGGGGGAGACGGCAGCATGGACGTATGAGCGAACTCCTGGGGCAGCGCGAGGACACGGTACGGCGTACGGGGCGGGCCGCGCCGCCGGCGTGGGCGGTGCTGCTCGCGGTGTGCGCGGGGCAGTTCCTGGTGGTGCTTGACGTGTCCGTGGTGAATGTGGCGCTGCCGTCGATGCGGACGGCGCTGTCGCTGAGCCAGACCGGGCAGCAGTGGGTGGTCAACGCGTACGCGATCACCTTCGCGGGGCTGCTGCTGCTCGGTGGGCGGGCCGCCGACCTCTTCGGGCGCAAGCGGACCTTCCTGACCGGCCTCGGCCTGTTCACCGCGGCGAGCCTGGCGGGCGGCCTCGCCCAGTCGTCGGCGATGCTGATCGGCGCCCGCACCCTCCAGGGCATCGGCGCCGCCGTGCTCGCCCCGACCACCCTGGCGATCCTCACCACGTCCTTCCCGGAGGGCCCCGAGCGGACCCGGGCGATCGGCACCTGGACGGCCGTCGGCGCCGGCGGCGGCGCGGCGGGCGGCCTGGTCGGCGGTCTGCTGACCGACTACCTGTCGTGGCGCTGGGTGCTGCTGGTCAATGTGCCGATCGGCGCGCTCGTCATCGTCGGCGCCGCCCTGTGGCTCACCGAGAGCCGCGGCGGCGCGGGCCGCAAGCTCGACATACCGGGCGCCGTCCTCGTCACCGGCGGCGTCGCCGCCCTCGCGTACGGCATCGCCGAGAGCGAGTCGCACGGCTGGACGTCGGCGACGTCCCTGCTGCCGCTGATCGCGGGCCTGGTGCTGCTGGCGGGCTTCGTCGCCGTCGAGGCGCGCACCGCCCAACCCCTCATGCCGCTGCGGCTGTTCCGCATCCGCTCGGTGTCCGCGGCCAACACCGTACTGCTCGCCGTCGGCGCCGCGACCTTCGCGACCTGGTACTTCCTGTCGCTCTACATGCAGAATGTGCTGCACTACAGCCCGGTCAAGGCCGGCCTGTCCTTTCTGCCGCACACCGTCAGCATCATCGTCGGCTCCAAACTGGCGCCCCGGCTGATGAGTTACGTGGACGCCCGGATCATCGGCGCGACCGGCGGCATCATCTCGGCGGCGGGCCTGGCCTGGCAGAGCCGCCTCACCGTGGACGGCGCCTTCCTCACCTCGATCCTCGGCCCCGGCGTCCTCACCATGTTCGGCGCCGGCCTGATGATGACCCCGATCGCGGCGGCCGCCACCTCGGGCGTCGGCATGGGCGAACAGGGCCTGGTCTCCGGCCTGCTCAACACCTCCCGCCAGCTCGGCGGCGCCCTCGGCCTCACGATCCTCGCGACGGCCGCGGCCGACCGCATCACCTCCCGCACGGAGGCGGGTGCCACCGCCACCCACGCGGCGACCTCCGGCTACTCCCTGGCCTTCCTGCTCGGCGCCGCCTTCCTGGTGGCCGGCACCGCGCTGACGACGCTGCTGCCGAAGCCGACGCCGAAGGCGGTGTCGTGATCCTCGATCGTCCCGCGACGGCGTTGCGGGACGCGTACGGCGCCTTCACCGCCGTCGTCAACGGCCTTGACGAGGACGGGTCCTGGCTGCCCACCGGGTGCACCGGCTGGGCGGTCAGGGATCTGGTCTTCCACTGCCTGGCCGACGCCCAGCGGGGGCTCGTCGCCCTGCACACCCCGGCGTCGGGCCTCGCCGACCGCGACGCGGTCACGTACTGGCAGGACTGGGAGCCGGGCACCGCGGGCGCGGCCAACGGGCGGCGCTGGGTACGGGTGAGCGCCAGCATGTTCCTGGTCTTCGACCAGCTGCGGGAGCTGTACGCGGAGACGGCCGCGGCCGCGGCGACTGCCGCGGAGGCGGCCGACGAGGCTTCTCTCGTCCGTACGCAGGGCCACGTCCTGACCGCCGCCGATCTGGTGACCACGCTCGCCGTCGAGGCGACCGTCCACCACCTGGACCTCACCGTCGCGCTCCCGGACGCGCCGCCCCCGTCGGCCGCCGGCCTGGCCGCCGTACGGGCCACGCTCGACGGACTGCTCGGGCGGCCCGTACCGGTGGCGTGGAGCGACGAGCGGTACGCGCGGGCCGCGACCGGGCGGGCGGCGCTGACGGCCGCCGAGCGGGCGGCGCTGGGGGAGGACGCGGGGCGGTTCCCGCTCTTCGGCTGAGGCGGTGGCCCAGGGGGGGCGGATACGGGCCCGAGCGCGGATACGGCGCCGCCCGGCGGGCGTTGTCAGTGCCGGGTGGCATGCTGCGGAGCCATGGACAGCGAAGACTTCTGGCAGTTGATCGGCGCGGCGCGGGAGCGGGCGGCCGCGGGCCCGGCGGACGGTTCAGCAAGCACTTGTGTCGACGGCGAGGCCGTCGCCGAGGCGGCTGTGGCGCTGCTCGCCGCGCGCCCGCCCGCGGAGATCGTCGCGGCGCAGCAGGCGCTGTGGGACGCGATGGCCGCGTCGTACACCAACCCCCTGTGGGCGGCGGCGTACACGATCAACGGCGGCTGTTCCGACGACGGGTTCGACTACTTCCGCGGCTGGCTGATAGCCCAGGGCCGCGACGTCTTCGAGCGCGTCACCGCCGACCCGGACACGCTCGCCGACCTCCCGGCCGTACGGGCCGCCGCGGCCGAGTGGGAGGAGCTGGACTGCGAAGCGGTGCTCGGCATCGTCTGGAACGCCCATCTGCGGGCGACCGGCGAGCAGTTGCCCGCGAAGTCGTTCACGATCCGCTACCCGGTGCTCGACCCGGACTGGGGCTTCGACTTCGACGACCGGGCCGAAATGGCGCGGCGGCTGCCCCGGCTCACCGCGCTCTACGCCCACCACTACGCGGATCACTGACGGCCGGCGCGCCACAGGTCACGGAGGACGGCGATCTCCGCCATGTGGTGGATGAACTCCAGATTGCCGCCCGCCACGACGCTCACGAAGGGGTCGTAGGCGTCGGAGCCGTACGGATACGTCGAGAAGCCGACCGTGTCGAGCTGTTCCTCGGTGAGGGTGCCGATGCTGTCGCGCCACTGGTCGATCGCCGCCCAGAAACGGTCGAGCGCGAGCGCGGCGTCCGGCGTGAAGTCCACCATCAGCTTGGGGTCCTGCTTCTTCCCGCCGAACGCCCACTCCCAGCCGCCCGCGAAGCCGGTGTGCAGATGGCAGAGCCGCCACGCGATGGTCGTGACCGCCGTACGGTCCGGCTCCGGCTCGCCCTCGTGCGCGAGCACCTCCTCGACCCGGGCCTCGCTCACATTCCAGTCCTCGGCGATCTGCGCGACGCTCATCCCGCTCGCCGCCTGCCGCGCGACCTCCGCGTACTCGCCGCCCGGGATGTCCGCCGCCCCCAGGTCGAGCACCCACTCCCCGGGCCCGTACGCCCGGGGCGTCGTCGCCTCGCCCCGGCGCCGGACCGACCAGCACCCCGCGACCGGCTCCCACAGGTACTCCTCGTCGGTGAGCCCCGTCAGCCGCACCTGGGCCTGTTCCCGCGCCTTGTCGAACTGGTCGAGCAGCACGCTGAGCCGGTCGGTGCGTACGTCGTCGGTCGCCATCGCGGATTCCCCTCGTGGTCAGGCTCTTCGAGCCTTTCGCCGGAAGCTAACGCCTCCCGCTGCGGGGGTGCGAACGGATTTACAGCCAGCCGTTCTGCCGGGCGTGCCGCACGGCCTCCATACGGTTGCGGGTGCCGGTCTTGCCGATCGCCGCCGACAGGTAATTCCGTACGGTCGACTCCGAAAGGAAGACGCGGGCGGCGATGTCCGCGACGGTCGCGCCGTCGGCGGCGGCATTGAGCACGTCCTGCTCGCGCGGCGTCAACGGGCTCGGACCCGCGCTCAGCGCGGCGGCGGCCAGCGCCGGGTCGATCACCCGCTCGCCGCGCAGCACTCGCCGCACCGCGTCCGCCAACTCCTCCACCGGCCCGTCCTTGACCAGAAACCCGGCCGCGCCCGCCTCCATCGCCCGCCGCAGGTACCCCGGCCGCCCGAACGTCGTCAGAATCAGCACCTGGCACTCCGGCAGCACTTTGCGCAGCTCCGCCGCCGCGTCAAGACCGCTGCGTCCGGGCAGTTCGATGTCCAGCAACGCCACGTCCGGCCGCGCCTCCAGCGCCTCCGCCACGATCCGGTCACCCGCCGCCACCTGGGCGACGACCTCCATGTCGTCCTCCAGATTCAGCAGCAGCGCCAGCGCCCCCCGCATCATCCCCTGATCCTCGGCAAGCAGCACACGCGTCGGCGGCACGGCACGCTCGCCACTGGGCTCAGTCATCCCCCCAGCCTAGGGCGTGCGCCGGAGACGGAGCCCGGGCACCGGTCCCGGCTGCCGCGGGCAGGCGCTCAACGGGGCCCGAGCCCCGTTCGCCCGTCGAGGAGCTCGCGGACGATGTCCAAGTGGCCGGCGTGCCGCGCGGTCTCCTCGATCAGATGCAGGACGATCCCGCGCAGATCGGCGAGTTCGTCCCCCAGAGGTTCGTGGTGACGGCCCCGCGGAAGCGCCGCCAACGGGGTGCGCGCGATCACGGCGTCGGAACGCCGGCACTGCTCCTCGTAGAAGGCGAAGACCGCCTCCGGCGCCCGCGGTGTCGTCAGCGGCGCCTGGTCGTCGGGCCACGGCAACGGCTCGGCCGCTCCGGTGACGACCTCCTGGAACCAGTGCCTCTCCGCGTGCCCCAAATGCTCGATGAGCCCGAGGGGTGTCCAGCCGGAAGGCACGACCGGCGTGGTCAGCGCCCGCGCGTCGAGCCCGTCGACAATGGCCAGCACGCTGGCTCGCTGCGCCGCGAGAAACGCCGAGAGGGCCTTCTTCTCCTGGCTGTCCGTGTCCATCCCCGCATGGTGCCAGCCGCCACCGACAAGGCGGCCGTCACGGCAGCCGAGCTCCCTCCGGGAGAAGGTCGGCCCATACGAGCTTGCCCGGGCCCTCCCGCGTCGCCGTCCCCCAACGGCCCGCCGTCAGCGCCTCCACCAGCGCGAGGCCGCGCCCGTCCTCGTCCCACGCCCCCGCCGTCCGCGGCGCCGGCCCCGCCTCGCGCGGATCGTGCACCTCGATCCGCAGACCGCCCTCGGCCAGCCGCAGGAACCGCGTCCCGATGTCCCGCCCGGGCACGCGGCCGTGCCGTACGGCATTCGTCAGCAGCTCCGACAGGACGAGTTGGGCGACGTCGCCCAACTCGTCCAACTCCCACTCGTCCAGGACGTCGACGAGGGCGTGCCGCGCCCTGTGCACGGTCCACGCGGTGGGCGGCCAGAGCTTTACGGGTGCGGCCGCGTCGGCCGCTGCGGGCGGCGGTGCGTCGAGCATGTCGTTGGTCACTCTCCGGAGGCGGATGCGCTGCTTTACGTCAGCAATTTCCTCCAAGCGTGGCATCGGTAACGGTACGGTGGCACCGGGTAGTTGGAATTCTGCTGGCCAAGCTTTGGCGTGAATTCCCGTGCCCGAACAGTGCTTTTCCACGGCGGGTGGAATCTCCCGCTGCGGCGCAGAACGTTTCGCGTACGCGCAGAACGTTCCACGCCGGTGCGCAACATTTCGGGGAGAGGTGAACGGATGACGACAGACAGGGAGTCGGCCAGCCCGGCTCTTTGCCGCCTCCAACTGGGGAGCGAGCTGCGCCAACTCCGCCTGACAGCGGGGCTCAAGGGCGCCCAGGTGGTGAAGAAGCTGCTCTGGAGCCCGTCCAAGCTCACCCGCCTTGAGACCGGGGAGAACACGACCGTCGAGCCGACCGACGTCATGGCGCTGTGCGAGATCTACGGCGCTGACCCCGAACGCCGCGCCGTTCTGCTCAGCTACGCGAAGGTCACCAAGACCAACCGGGACTGGTGGCTGACAGCCGAGTACCGCTCGGTTCTGAAGCCCGGCTTCAAGGCGTTCCTCGATCTGGAGGCTGCCGCCGAGACGACGCAGCTGTGTCAAGTCGGCTTCGTGCCGGGGTTGTTGCAGACCGAGGATTACATTCGTGAGATCCATCGACGTTCGGATCTGGAGTTCACGGCGGATGAAATCAATCGGGTGGTGGACATCCGGATCACGCGCCAAGAAGTCCTCGTTCGGGAGGAGTCGCCGCTGCGCTACGTGTCGGTCGTCGACGAGGCCGTATTGCGCCGCGTGGTAGGAACACCACAGATCATGCGCGATCAGCTCGCCCACATCGTGGAGACGGTGGAGTCGCGCCCGAACGTGAAGGTGCAGGTCATGCCGTTCGCAGCGGGCGCCAGCCGCGTGATGAACGGGCCGTTCTGCATCTTTCGCTTCCCGGAACGACTGGGACTCAAGCCGCTGGTCCACATCGAGCATCTCGCCGACACCTGGGTCAAGCGGGACGACGCAGACGTCAAGCGGTTTGCGAACGCCTTCACCGACCTGCAAGCCGAGGCGCTGGGACCGGACGAGTCCCTCCGCGTGATCAAGGAAGCGATCAAGGAGCATTGATGGCAACGAGCGCCGAGTCTGACCTCATCCCCTGTACGGATGGGGGCGCGTCTGGCCACGGCAACGGCCGGGGCGGTGCCTGCGTAGGAGACACAGGCCCGACCGTCGACTGGTTCAAGTCGACCTACAGCGACAACACGGGCGGGGACTGCGTCGAAGGTGCCCGCCTCCCCGGCGGCGGGGCGATGGCCGTCCGTGACTCCAAGGACCCCCAGGGCCCCGCCCTGGTCTTCCCGGCGGCAGCCTGGAAAGCCTTCACCGGGGCCGTCCGGGACGGCGAATTCCCCCTGGTCTGACCGGGGTCAGGCGGTGGGACGGGGGCCGAGGATCGGGAGGAGGCGGTGGGCCGGTTCGCCGGATTGCCACAGCCGCTTGTGGCGGGCGCCGTCGGACATGTGCAGCGTCAGGCCGCATGTGATGCGGCCCTGCCGTCACACCTCGTACAGGGCGTCGAATTGGGCGACGGCGGCCAGCCCGGGAATTCGGCCCGGCCCGTGCCGTCGTCACCGAGGACGGCGACGACGGCGACGACGGCACGGGCCGGAGGGCTACTCGGCCTCGTCCGGTGACGTCACCTCGGCGTGGGAGTTGTCCGGGGTCGCGTCCATCGTCCGTCCGGGCCGGGGCCCGCGCGGGAGACCGGACGGCGAAGTGTCCGATATCGGGGCGGGGAATGGCTCGTACCGGTCGGGCAATTGGATACGTACTCCGGGGTTCACGAACCCCGGAGTACGTATCCCGGGGACGAAGGAATTCCGCTTCCCGGTTTATCGAGACGCTTGACGCGGATTGTCGGACGGCCGGAGAATTCCCTTCTCCTGGCAGTGGCCGGACACATGGGCGGCCCGGTCCCCCGTCTTCCCCGTATCGGCGGCGGACCGGGCTCCGCCCTGTTCACAGGCGTACGCCGGGCTCACCCCACCTCCGTGACGGCCGTACGCCGGCGGTGCGGGCGCGCGTACTCCGACGGGTATACCCGAAAGGGCAGAGCCCGCGATCAGGTGGTCCGGATTCCACTTCCCATTCACGAAAAAACTTGACGGGCATCACCGCGTGGCCACAGAATCCACATCGCTCATTGGGGAGTTGGGGTCGGGCAGGGGTGGGGGCGGGCGTGAAGAGTCGTGCTGTTCGGGGAGTGCGGAGACTCGCGTGGCGGGGGGCCGCCGTGGGTGCGGTCGCGGCCGTGCTGTGGGCAGGGCTGACGCCGCTCGGCGCGCAGGCCGACAGCGGGACCGCGCCGCGGCAACAGACCGAGGCCGAGCGGGCGTTGGACCGGGCGAAGGCGTCCGGTGCCCCGGTGGAGGTCGTGGGGGAGCGGACCGAGACCACCACGACGTACGCGAATCCGGACGGCGTGACGATGCGGCTCGACGAGTCGACCGTGCCGGTGCGGGTGGCGGCGGCGGACGGCTCGTGGGTGACCCCCGACGCGACACTGGCGCGGCGGGCGGACGGGACGGTGGCGCCCAGGGCCGCCGCCGTGGACCTGGCCTTCTCCGGTGGCGGGAAGACCCCGCTGGTGACGATCGGCCGCAACGGCCGCACCATGACGTTCAGTTGGCCCGGCACCCTGCCGGCGCCGACGCTCGACGGCGACAGCGCCGTGTACGCGGACGTGCTGCCCGACGTGGACCTGCGGATGACGGCCACGACCCAGGGCTACCGCGAGGTGCTGGTGGTGAGGACGCCCAAGGCGGCGGCCGACCCGCGGCTGAAGCGGATCGCGTTCGGGCTGCGGACCTCCGGCCTCGACGTCGGCCGCACCGCGGACGGCGGCTTCGCCGCGATCGGCCCGGACGGGCAGCAACTGTTCACCTCCCCGGCCGCCCAGATGTGGGACTCGCACGGCACCGGAGCCGAGGCCGCGAAAAACGCGAAGAACGCGAAGGCCGCGACCGGAGCGGCGAAGGCGACACCCGGCACCAAGGCGACGCCCGGCGTGCAGCCCCAGGCCACCCCGGCGGACAGCGAAGACGGCACCGACGGCCCCGCCCCCGGCGCCACCTCCGCCACCACCCCGCTCGACCTGACGGCCTCCGCCGTCACCGTCGTCCCCGACCCCCACCTGCTGGCGTCCACCGACACCGCCGCGTATCCGCTGTACATCGACCCCGACGTGTCGCTCGCCTCCGGCTCGCCCGAGCGCACCCTGCTGCGCAGCGACGGGTACAAGAGCTACGGCTGGGCCAACGGCACGAACGGCGAAGGCGACGGCCACTGCGGCACCTGGGACGGCTACTACTGCGGCCCCGGCTACACCCAGCGGCTGTACTTCCAGTTCACCCCGGGCGCCCTCAAGGGCAAGAAGGTGCTGAAGGCGACCTTCCGGGTGACCTCGCCCTGGGCCTTCCAGTGCGCCGCGCGCTGGACCGACCTGGAGCGCACGAACAACTTCTCCTCGTCCACCACCTGGTCCTCCCGCCCCGCGGAACTCGACCTGATGGTCGACCGCTCCTTCTCGGCCGGCCGCGGCTCTTCCTGCGACCCGAACTCGCCCGCCGCGCCCATCGAGTTCGCCGACAACCCGGACGAGACGAACGAGAACCTCACCCCCACCGTGGCGAATTTCGCGGCGGGCAAATTCGCGAAACTCACCCTGGAGCTGCGGGCGCACGACGAGTCCGACACCTCGGCGTGGAAGCGGTTCAAGAACGACGCGACACTGTCGGTGAACTACGTCGCCAACCCGGCGCTGCCGACCAAGATCGGCCTGGTCACCGGTAGCGGCACGGTCTGCTCGACCAAGAGCGCCGACCCGTCGGTGATCTCCGACCCGACCCCCGCGCTGTCGTCGGTGCCGCAGACCGCGGCCGGCGGTGAGTCGGGCGCTCGGCTGCGCTCGGTGTTCAGCATGGACAAGTACACGGCGTCCACCGCCACGTGGTCCAGCGCCTTCGCCGACATCGTCCGGCCCACCAGCGGCTTCGTCGGTGACAATGTCTCGCCCGGCGTCGCCACCGCCCCGACGCTGACCGACGGCACGCTGTACCGCTACCGCACCTGGACCCGTTCCTACTACGACAACCAGACCAGTTATCTGTCCGGGCCCTCCAACGGCTCGACCACCGGCTGGTGTTACTTCAAGGTCGACTCCACCGCCCCCAAGGCGCCGTCGATCGCCTTCACCAGCACGTACAGCGAGTGCCTGCCCAACTCCTGCCTGGCCGCGGGCGGTCCGGGGGTGGCGGGCACCCTCACCTTCGGCCCGGCGTCCGGCGACAGCAATGTCGCGTACGAGTACAAGCTGTCGTCCGGCGACGCCTGGATCGCCCTGCCGAACGGGCAGACCAGCGTGACCGTCAAACCGCCCGCGGCCGGCACGTACCACCTGGACGTACGGGCCAAGGACGTCGTCGGCCGCTGGGGCGCGGAGACCGTCAAGGACTTCCTCGTCGCGGCCGGCGCCGGTCCCGTCGCGCAGTGGAACTTCGACGAGAGCAGCGGCCAGGCGATCGACACCTCCACCACCGTGGCGGCGCAGCAGCACAACGCGACGCTCTCGACCGGTGCGACCCGCGACGACAACGGCCGCCGCGGCGACCTGCCGGACGGCAACGGCGGCACCACCCCCGACAAGGGCCTGCGCCTGGACGGGACGTCGGGTTACGCCTCGACGGCGGGACCGGTGCTGGAGACCCGGTCGGCGTACACCGTCTCCGCGTGGGTGAAGCTCGACACCCTCACGCCGAACGCGATCGTGCTCTCCCAGGACGGCGTCACGTACAGCCCGTTCATCCTCGGCTACGACCACGGCCTCGGCACCTGGTTCTTCGGTGTGAAGCAGCAGGACGCGAACACCGGCACCGCGTACTACGGCGTCGCCTCCGACACACCCGCCAAGACCGGCATCTGGACGCAACTGGTGGGCAGTTACGACCCGTCGACCCAGCAGAGCACCCTCTACGTCAACGGCGTCTCGCAGGGCTCGGCCACCGTCACCGGCTCCTGGTCCGCGACCGGCCCCTTCCAGATCGGCCGCTACAAGTGGGGGACGTACCAGTACAACTTCCCCGGCAGCATCGACGAGGTCAAGGTCTGGCAGCGGGCCCTGACCCCGCAGGAGGCGTCCGACGAGGCACGCCTGCTGAACTCCGACGGCAAGGCACAGGTCGAACTCACCGCCGCCTGGGACCCGTCCGGCGCCACGGGCAGCACCCTGACCGACACCGCCTCCGGCTACGGCCGCACCCTGACCACCTCCGGCGGCGCCACGCTCGACGGCACGTCACTCGTGCTGAACGGTACCGACGGCGCCGCCGGCACCCCGGGGCCGGTGATCGACGACACCGGCTCCTTCACCGTCACCACCGAGGTGTCCCTGGACTCCGGCACCCTGGCGGCCGAACCCGTCGGTTCCACTGTCCAGGTGACAGGCCAGCGCACTGCCGACGGCTCGTCGTGGGGGCTCTGGTACCAACTGACCGGCACCGATACGGATCCCGAGACCGACAGCACCGTGCCGGTGGGCTTCTGGCACTTCGGGCGACTCAACGCCGACGGCACCTTCACCGGCGTGACGTCCGACGAACCGGCCGCCGCCGGTACCCCCGTACGTCTCACGGGAATCTTCGACGCGCAGGACGGGACGGTCCGGCTCTTCGTCGGGGACAACCAGAACGGCACTGATCAGGAGTACGCCGCGGCGGCCGGATCGGGCGACTTCGCTGTGGGGCGCGGGCCGTCCGGCACCGGCTGGGGCCACTACCTGCCCGGCAGCATCACCGACCTGCGGATCTGGGCCGGCGCGATGACCGACCAGCAGCAGATCGTCGACACGGTCGGCGACTGAGCTGCCCGCACCAGCAGTCGGTTACCCCCGGCCCAGAACCACCATTCCAGAACCCCCAGTCCAGGCACGACCGTTGGGAGGCACGCTCGTGAGCGCCGGTACGAGGAGCGGAAAGGTCGGCAGGTATCTGCGCGGCCTGGTGCCGACGCCCTGGCGGCCGTCGCGCAAACGGCGGGCGGCGTACGCCGCGACGACCGCGGTCGTGCTGGCGGTGTCCGTCGCCCTCACCCTGGACTGCGCACCCGCCGTCCAGGCGCGGGCGCTGACCGGCACGGGCGGCCTGGGCCGCCCCGATCTGCCTCCGCAGCGGACCAGCAAGGTCACCCCGGTCACGACGCTCGGCGCCAAGGCCGCGCGGACGCACGTGGCGGCGGCCAAGAAGGCCGATACCGCGCAGGCCGACCGGGGCGCCGCCCAGCGCAAGGTCAGCTGGCCCGCGGCCGGTTCGGCCTCGGCCACGCTCTCCGGCACCGGGGCGGCCACCGTGAAGGCGGGCGGCCTGCCCGTACGCATCGCCCGCGCCTCGGCCGCGGCGGCCTCGCCGTCCACCGCACGCGTCGGTGTCCGCGCGCTCGGCCAACAGGCCGCCGACGCCGCCGGAGTCAAGGGCACCCTTCTCGCCGTCGACTCCACCGCCACGGGCAGCACCGAAGTGAGCGTGGACTACGGCGCGTTCGCCTCGGCGTACGGCGGCGGCTGGTCCGGCCGGCTGCACCTGGTCCGGCTGCCGGCGTGCGCCCTGACCACCCCCGCCGAGGCCCGGTGCCGGGTGCGGACCCCGCTGGACTCGCACAACGACATCGCGGGCCACTCCGTCGCCGCCACCGTCGACCTCACCGCCGCGGACCCCGGCGCCACGACGTCCACCGCGACATCGGCCGTCACATCCACAGCACCCTCCGCGGCGCCCGCCACCGTCCTCGCCCTCGAAGCGTCCCCGGGCGAATCCGCCTCGGGTGCCGGCGACATCAGCGCGACACCGCTCTCGCCCTCCGCGACCTGGCAGGCGGGCAATTCCTCCGGCTCGTTCGACTGGTCCTACGACCTCGACACCCCGCCGCCCGCCGCCGGGCCCGTCCCCGACCTGACCCTGTCCTACGACTCCGCCGGCATCGACGGCAGGACCGCCTCCACCAACAACCAGTCCACCCAGCTCGGCGAAGGCTTCGACCTCACCTCGTCGTACATCACCCGCTCCTACGGCGTGTGCGACGACGACGGCGTCAAGGACCGCTTCGACCAGTGCTGGAAGTACGACAACGCCTCACTCGTCCTCAACGGCAAATCCACCGAACTCGTCAAGGACGACACCTCCGGCACCTGGCGGCTCAAGGACGACGACGCCTCGTCCGTCACCCACTCGACCGGAGCCGACAACGGCGACCAGGGCGACAGCACCATCGACGGCGCGGGCGAATACTGGACGGTGGTCACCGGCGAAGGCACCACCTACGTCTTCGGCCTGAACAAGCTGCCCGGCGCGGGTACCCAGCGCACCAACTCCGTATGGACCACGCCGGTGTTCGGCGACGACTCCGGCGAACCCGGCTACACCAAGGGCGACGCCTTCGCCGACCGCTCGTACAACCAGGCCTGGCGCTGGAACCTCGACTACGTCGTCGACCCGCACGGCAACGCGATGACGTACTGGTACACGGCCGAGACCAATTACTACGCCAAGAACAACGCCACCACCGGCACTGCTCTCTACACCCGCGGCGGCCACCTCGACACCATCCTCTACGGCCAGCGCTCGGACACCCTGTTCACCGCCGACGCCACGCAGAAAGTCGTCCTCGGCTACGACGAGCGCTGCTTCGCCTCCGACTGCACCACCTTGAACAAGGACTCCGCGCACAACTGGCCCGACGTGCCCTTCGATTCGGTCTGCGCGTCGGGCGCGACCTGTCACGCCGTCAGCCCGTCCTTCTTCACCCGCAAACGGCTGACCAAGGTGGAGACCTTCGTCAGATCCGGCGCCGCCACCTACGCGCCGGTCGACAAGTGGGACTTCACCGAGCAGTTCCTCGACCCGGGCGACATCGGCGACAGCAGCGACCAGACCATGGTGCTCACCGCGCTGCGGCACACCGGGGAGAGCGGCGGCTCGTCCCTGGCGATGGACCCGGTCACCTTCACCTACCGCCAGCTGCCCAACCGGGTGGACGCCACCGACGACATCCTGCCGCTCAACCGCCCGCGCATCGACACGATCACCTCCGAGACCGGCGCGATCACCACCGTCAGCCTCGCCCCCGCCGAGTGCGTACGCGGCTCGAACATGCCCGCCGAGGACAACGACCACAAGCGGTGCTTCCCGCAGTACTGGCACATCAACGGCTCCGAGGACGCCGGGCTCGACTGGTTCCACAAGTATCCGGTGATCGCCGTGCTCACCACCGACCCCACCGGGCACGGCGAGGGCCTGGAGCACTCCTACAGCTACGCCGACCCCGCCTGGCACTACAACGACGACCCGTTCACCCCGGCCGACGAACGCACCTGGTCGCAATTCCGCGGCTACGGGCAGGTCACCGAGGTCAGCGGCGCTGCCGGCACCACACAGTCCAGGACCGTCACCGTCTACATGCAGGGCATGGACGGCGACCGGATCAAGGGCAGTACGAGCACCCGTCCGGCGACGGTCACGGGCGTCGCCCTGCCCGGCCTCACCGTCCCCGGCCTCGCGGACACCGACCGGTACGCCGGCTTCGAGCGTGAACAGGTCACGTACAACGGCGCCGCCCCGGAATCGGTCACCGTCTCCGACCCCTGGTCGCAGCGGACCGCCACGCAGCACAAGTCGTACGCCGACATCGAGGCGTACTACGTACGGACGGCGAAGACCTCCTCGTCCACATACCTGACCGTGCCGGGCACCTGGCGCACCGACATCCAGACCGCAGGCTACGACGGCTACGGCATGCGGATCAGCTCCGACGACACCGGGGACACCGCGGTGTCCGGCGACGAGACCTGCACCCGCACCTGGTACGCGCGCAACGCGGCCGTCGGCATCACCTCGCTGACCTCGCGCATCCGCACGGTCGACAGGCCCTGCTCGGTCGCCGAGACGGCGCTGAATCTGCCCGCCTCGGCGGCCTCCCGCGGCAATGTGCTCTCCGACGTGGCCACCGTCTTCGACAACACCTCGGCCACCGCCTGGTCCCCGTCGCAGGTCCCGACCAAGGGCGAGGCCACCTGGACCGGCCGCGCCGCCGCCTACCCGGCCGGCGCGACCGCCGGGGAACGCCCGCCCACCACCTGGCAGACCACGAGCACCGCGACCTACGACGACACCACCGCGGCCCTCGGCCGGATCATGTCGGCCACCGACGCGGCGGGCAGCACCACCACGACCGCGTACACCCCCGCGGACACCGGGCCGCTGACCAAGGTCACGATCACCAACGCCAAGGGCCAGAAAACCTACAACTACCTCGACCCCGCCCGCGGCCTGCCGCTGAAGGCGTACGACGCCAACAACCGGATCACCGAGAAGACCTACGACGCGCTCGGCCGTGTGACGGCCGCCTGGCTGCCCAACCGCAGCAGGTCAGCGGGACAGACGGCGAACACCGTCTTCGGCTACCACCTCAGCGCCACGCAGCCGTCCTGGACGTCCACCGGCACCCTCAAGGCCGACGGCAGCACGTACAACACCTCGTACACCATCTACGACGCCCTGCAGCGCAGCCTCCAGACGCAGACCCCGACGCCGGCCGGTGGACGGCTGCTGACCGACACCCGGTACGACAGCCGCGGCCTGACCTACGAGACCTTCGACGACATCCACGACGCCACCACCGCGCCCAACGGCACCTACACGCGCGCCGAGTACGGCGAGGCGCCGGCGCAGACCGAGACCGTCTTCGACGGCGCGGAACGCCCGACGACCACCAGCCTGCTCGTCTACGGCGTGCAGAAGCGCTCCGCGACCACCTCCTACACCGGCGACTCGACCGCCACCACCGCGGCGGCCGGCGGCTCCGCGACCCGCACCATCACCGACGCGCTCGGCCGCACCGTCGAGGAACGCCAGTACGCGGGCACCGTACCCACCGACCCCGACTACGGCGGCGGCGTCGGTGTGCCGTACACCTCCACCCGGTACACGTACACGGGCGACGGCAAGCAGGCCACCATCACCGGCCCCGACGGCGCCAAGTGGACCTACGGATACGACCTGTTCGGCCGGCAGACCTCCGCGGCCGACCCGGACAAGGGCACCACGACCACCGGGTACACCGCCGACGACAAGGTCTCCTGGACCAAGGACGCGGCAGGCCGGGTGGTCATCTCCGCCTACGACGTGCTCGGCCGCACCACCGGCTCCTGGCGCGCCCCGGCCAACGCCGACCTGACCTCAACCGCCGAGGAACGGACGCCGGCCAACCAGCTCACCTCGTACGGCTACGACTCCGTGGCCAAGGGACTGGTCGACACCTCCACCCGTTACGTCGGAGGCAGCGGCGCCGGCGGCCTCGCGTACACCCGCAAGGTCACCGCCTACGACAGCCTCGACCGGGCCACCGGCACCGAACTGGACCTGCCCGACAGCGACCCGCTGGTCACCTCGGGCGCGGTCGCCGACACCCTGAAGTTCTCCACCTACTACAACATCGACGGCACCCAGCAGTACGTGAGCACCCCCGCGGCCGGCGGCATGGGTTCGGAGATCGTCTCCACCGGCTACGACAGTGTCGGACTGCCCACCACCCTCAGCGGCAGTACCGGATACGTGCTCGACACCAGCTACTCCGCGACCGGCCAGCCGCTGCTGACCACCCTCGGCACCTCGGCCGCGGCCGAGGTGAAGAAGGCGTACATCACCAACGTCTTCGAGGAGGGCACCCAGCGCCTGCTCGACTCGCACGTCACCGACCAGACGCACCCGTACATGCTGCAGGACCTCCAGTACAGCTACGACGACGCGGGCAACGTCACCGCGATCAAGGACCCGACGACCCTCGGCGGCACCGGAGCCGCGGACAACCAGTGCTTCGCCTACGACGGTTACCAGCGGCTCACCGAATCGTGGACCCCGGCCGACGGCGACTGCGCGACGGCCTCCCGCACGGCCGCGAAGCTCGGCGGCGCCAGCCCGTACTGGACGTCGTACACCTACTCCAGCGGCGGACTGCGCTCCACCGAGACCCGCCACACCACGTCGGGGGACAGCCGCAGGACGTACTGCTACACCGGCAGCCAGCCGCACGCGCTGACCGCGGTGACCGGCGCCGCGAGCTGCACCGGAGTGACCCCGCAGTACGGCTACGACGCCACCGGCAACACCACCGGCCGACCCGACGGCACCGCCGCGCAGACCCTGGCCTGGGACGCCGAGGGCGACCTCGGCTCGGTCTCCGAGCAGCACGGGACGACCACCGACACGACCGGTTACGTCTACGACGCCGACGGCAAGCTGATCATCCGGCGCAACGCGTCCGGCGAGACGGTCCTCTACCTCGACGGCATCACCGAGGTCCACCTCGACAACTCGGATGCCGCGCCGTCCTACTGGGCACAGCGCACCTACTCCGCGGGCGGCGTCCCCGTCGCGGTGAGGACCGGCAAGTCCGGTGGCACCACGCTGAGCTGGATCGCCGGGGACCAGCACGGCACCAGCAGCCTGGCCGTCGACGCCGCCACCCAGGCGGTCACCAAGCGCTACACGACGCCGTTCGGCGCTCCCCGCTCCGGCGGCAGCGGCAACTGGCCGGACGACAAGGGTTTCCTCGGCAAGGCCGCCGATCCGGACACCGGCCTCACCTACATCGGGGCCCGGGCGTACGACCCGGTGACCGGCCGTTTCATCAGCGTCGACCCGGCGCTGGAGACGGACCGTCCGCAGACCCTCAACGGCTACACCTACGCGGCCAACAATCCGGCCACCGACTCCGACCCCACCGGTGAACGCCTCAAGTGCGGCGGCCCCGACGATCCCGCCTGCCCGACCGGCAACGGGGCCAACGGCAACGGCGGTTACACACCGCCGCCCAAGAAGATGAAGTCCTCCAGCACGTCGGGCAAGAGCGGCGACAAGACCACCGCGCACAACATGGCGGTCAGAAAGGCCGTCAGGGAGATCAGGAAGCAACTGCGGGCGATGGGCGTGAAGAAGTACAAGGTCTTCCTGAGCCTGACGGTCCCCGGCGGCGGAAAGAAGAACTGCCTCTACGGAGGCAATCCGACACCGGGACCCAGCTGCGGCAACGGAATTCCGGACATCGCCGTCCAGGACGACAAGACCGGCATCTACTTCATCTGGGAGGTCAAGTCGGCCGGCGAGGCGGACAAGGCGGTCAAGGAGGCCGACTGGTACGTCAAGGCCATGCGGGCCAACGGAGACAGGGCGGTCAAGGGCTGGACCATCGGCGGCCCGTACCGGATGCGCAACGGCGACTACGTCATCGGCCCGGAGGAAGGCTCGGTCATCTACGGCAAGCCGAACGAGCGCAAGTTCAAACGCGTGCTCAGCTCGGCGCCCGCCGCGGCCATGCAGGCGCAGCAGGCGAATCCCGTGCCGACCCCGACACCCGGTCCCGGCCCCGGCTACTACCCGGACATCGCCTACCAGCCCGGCCTCGGCAGCGTGCCGCTCGCCCAGGACGGCGGCAGCCTCATGCCGCTCATCGTGCCGATCGTGATCATCGGCGCGCCACTGGCGGGCGCCGCTGTGGTGGCCGGAGGTGGCGAGGTGGCCGCGGGGGTCACTACGGTGGCCGTCAGCCAGGCCATGTTCGAGCTCGCGGCCTGAGCGGCCGGGCAGCTCGGCGACCCGAAAGGCCGGAGAAGCCGGCAGCGGCACAGAGGACGAGGAACGGAGACCGCGGTGACGGATCTCGGCACACTGATCGGGCGATACGTCCGCCCGGCCGTGAAAGCCGCGGGCCTCGGCGAGAGCGCGGCCGGCTTCCACCTGGAGGGCGGCAACGGGGACCGGGTGATCCTCGCCTTCCAGCCGTACGAATTCGACGAGGGCGAGTCCTTCGAGGTCTTCTTCGTGACCGTGCCCCGCTCGTACTGGGACTGGGTCACGCGCGACGCGCCGGGTTCCGGCGAGCCGGACGCCGGTGGCGCGGTGGCGCGGTGCGACATCGCGCCACCGCCCGGCCTCGGGTTCGTCTTCGACGAGGATGACGACGACGAGGACGACGACGAGGACGATGACGACGGGTGGGAGGACGACGGCGTCGGCGATCCGTACGCCCACCACTGGGCGCTCAGCGATGACGACGACCTCCGGCGGTGCGGCCCCGCCCTCGCCCGCCTGCTCCAGGAGCGCTACATCCCGCTGATGCGGCGGCTGTTGGACCGCGAAGCGCAGTCGGCCGCGGTCCTCGACCCGGACACGGAGGTCGGCCCGCTCAAGGCCCGGGATCTCGTCACGGCCTTTCTCCGGGTCGACGACGCGGGCCCGGCCGAGCTGGAATCCCTGCTGTCCGCCATCGCCCCGGACACCCCGAACCGCACGGCTCTGACCGGCTGGCTCCGGGACCGGGGTTCTAGGACCTGAGCGCCGGGACGGCGGTGGCGTCGAGGAGGGGGTCCTCCTCGACCGGGAGGGCCGCGGCGACGCGGAAGCCGCCGCCGTGGGCCGGACCGGAGTCGAGGGAGCCGCCCGCGGCGGCGAGGCGTTCGGCGAGGCCGCGCAGGCCGGTGCCGGTGCGGGGATGGGGGTCGGCGCCCTCCGGCGGGCAGGGGCCGCGGCCGTTGTCGGTGATCGTGAGGCGGGCGCGGCCGCCGTCGGTGGCCAGCTCGATACGGGCGACCGAGGCGCCGCTGTGCCGGACGACATTGGTGACGCCCTCGCGGACCACCCAGCCGAGCAGCGCCTCGGTCTGCGGCGGCAGCGGGGGACCGGACTCCTGGACGACGACCTCGATGTCGGAGGCGGTCAGCGCCGAGCGCGCCCGGTCCAGTTCGGTGGACAGGCTGCCCTCGCGGTAACCGGTGACGGCCTCGCGGATTTCGGTGAGCGCCTGGCGGCCGACCGCCTCGATGTCGGCGACCTGGGCGAGCGCCGCGTCGATGTCGCGCGGCGCGAGCCTGCGCGCGGCCTCGGACTTCACCACGACCACCGACAGGGTGTGCCCGAGCAGGTCGTGCAGGTCGCGGGAGAACCGCATGCGCTCCTGCGCGACCGCGCTGCGGGCCAGCTCCTGCCGGGTCTCCTTGAGCTGGGTGACGGCATGGAAGAGCGTGATGATCACCGAGACGACCAGGCCCGACAGGAAGGTGCCGTACGCCAGCCCCGCCGTGCCCCAGAAGCCTTCGTGGTGCAGGCTCGCCGTGATCCCGGCGGCGGCGCTCAGCGGTGTCAGCATCATCCCGAGCCGGCGGCGGCTGGGGGCGACCGCGCCCACGCTGAGCGAGACCAGGGTGTACAGCAGCAGGAAATTGCCGCCGTAGCCGATGGCGAGCGCGGCGGCGCAGACGGCCAGCGCGCCCAGCAGCCGGGTCGGGACCGGCCCGCCGCGCCACCGCTCGTGGAACGCCGTACGGACCGTGGACACGTACAGCACGCAGAAAATCCCGAGGCCGGTGGCCGCCAGCCACGGCAGCGCGACCTGGCCCTTGACGACATCGGCGGTCGGGCCGACGGCCATCAGCAGCCAGGGGTAGAGCGCGCCGCCGTCCGGCGCCTTGAGGTGCTCGATCTCCTCGGCGATGTCCTCGGCGGTGTCGCGCCGCCGCCACCAGGCTCTTCGGCACGCCGTGTCCTCGGCGAGGGTCTTGCCCCCGCCGATCTGCTTCGCGTCCACTGTCATGGCGGTCACCGTCCCCGTTCGGTACGCGCTGTACGTCTCCCGCCGGGGGCTCGCCGCCGTGTCGGCCACGCGGCCCGTCACCTGGTGCATCACGCGGTCCTGGCGCCCCTCCGGTAGGAGAGGACAGCGTAACCAGCGAAGACGGCCAGCCATCCGCCGAGTATCGCCACCGTACCCGCGGTGGGCGCGTGCCCGTCCAGTACGCTCCAGCCGAGCCGGCCGAAGCGCTGCGTCGGCGTCCAGCGGGAGACCGCGGCGAGCCAGTGCGGGAAGGCGTCGATCGGCACCCACAGCCCGCCGACCACGGACAGGCCCATCATGCAGGCGGTACTGACCACGCCGGTGGTCTGACCGGTCAGCCCATAGCCGTTGCCGAGGCCCAGCAGCGTGAACGGGACGGTGCCCACCCACAGCAGCAGGACGGTGGCGGCCCACTGCCACAGCGCCAGGTGAACGTCGTTCACCAGCCGTCCGGCGAGCAGGACGGCGCAGATCGCGGGCAGCACCGTCACGCCGGCGGTGAGCGCCCGGCCGATCACCACGCGCAGGGGGCTGAGCGGGGTGACGCGCAGCTGGCGCAGCCAGCCGTGGCCCTTGTCCTCGGCGACTCCGGTGCCGATGCCCATGGAAGCGCCGAGCGCGCCGTACGCTGCCATGCCGATCATGTAATACGCCTGGTAGTCGGCCTTGTCCTTGCTGTCGCCGCCGACGCCGAGGTTCGTGAAGAGCAGATACATCAGGACCGGCATGGCGAAGCCCATGATGATGAAGCCGGGGTCGCGCAGCGCGCGCCGCACTTCGAGCTTGACGTACTCGGTCATCGGACGGGCTCCTTGATGAGGGTTTGTGCGGTGCCGTGGTCATGGGCCGTGCCGTCGTCATCGGTGGCGCCGTGGTCGCCGGTCAGCGTCAGGAAGGCGTCCTCCAGGCTGGCCGGGACCACTTGGAGGCCGCGGATCCGGCCGGCCGCGGCGAGTGCGACGACGGTGGCGTCGGAGTCGCCGGTCCGCAGGACGGCCCGGTCGCCGCGGATCTCCACCCGGGTGACGCCGGGCAGGGCGCGCAGGCCCTGCGACCCGGACCCGGCCAGGTCGAACGACACGAGCGTGCCGCCGACCGCCTGCTTGATCCGCTCGCCGCTGCCGTCCGCGACCGTACGGCCGTGGTCGATCACCAGAATGCGGTCGGCGTTCTCGTCCGCCTCCTCCAGATAGTGCGTGGAGAACAGCACGGTGTTGCCGCGGGCCGCGTAGCCGCGCATCGACCGCCAGAAGGCGCGCCGCGCCTCCACGTCGAGGGCCGCGGTCGGCTCGTCCAGCACGAGCAGCTCGGGATTGCCCGCCACCGCGACGGCGAAGCGCAGCCGCTGAGCCTGGCCGCCGGACAGCCGGTCCACCCGGCGCCCCGCCAACTCCTCGATCCCCGCCAGCGCCAGCGCCTCGGCGACCGGCATCGGCCGCGGATACGTGGACGCCACGAAGCCCACCAACTCCCGCACCGTCGCCCGCGGTATCGGCCGCCCGTCCTGCAGCATCGCCCCGACCCGCCCGGCCCTGACCGCCTCCTGCGGCGCACCGCCGAACAGCCGCACCTCACCCGAATCGGGCCGGTCCAACCCCAGCAACAAGCTGATCGCGGTCGACTTCCCCGCCCCATTGCGCCCGAGCAGCGCCATCGTCTCGCCCCGCGCGATCTCCAGATCGATCCCTGCGACCGCCCGGACCGCACCGAAGGACTTGTGAACGGCCGTGAAGCGTACGGCGTCTGCGGTTTTCTCCATACCCCGACGGTAGGGAGCGGCCCCGCCGCCCCGGCAGAGGTGAATGTCCACGGCCACCGATGACAAATGTCATCGCCTAGTGCCTGGGTGCGGGTACCGGAGCCCCCGGGTGCCGAATCTGGTCCTTGACCTTTGCCACCTGTGGTGGGGAGGACGCCGACGGCGAGGAGGGGCCGGGTCGGGGTGTCCCCGCAGATTTGCGTGCCGACACATGGGTGCCGGATACGGACGAAGGGTGCCGCACGCAGCTCGAGGAGACACCCCGGCCCGGCACCGACCCCCGCACAGGCGGCACCGGAACCCGCCGAATCACCTGCACGGGTGGGCGGGTGGGAAAGGCGTGAGGAGAGGGCTAGTCGTCCGAAGGGCGGCGGTGCTTGCCCTGGGGCGGAGCCTCGGCCTCCTCGGCGGAGGAAGAGGAAGCGGCACCCCGGTGCCGCCCCGCGGCATCCCCGTTCGACCCCTCGTCGTGCGATGAATGAGCGTCGGACATCTTTCTGAATCTCCCCGTGATCCCCGTGAGACAACGAACCGGCCTGCGCCGAAAGGGCGAGTGTACTGACGGACGTGACGCCAGGGTCACGGGGGTCACCCCGCCTTCGCCGCGCCGAGCGGCGCCTGCTGGAGCGGCAGCACCCGGCACGCACGCCGCTTCGGAGTACGTACGCGCGCGGCGCCGGACGAGCCGGCGGAAGAAGGTGACGCGGACGTACCCGAAGAAGAAGGAAGCGCCCCAGCTCCTAAGCGCGGCGCCTCGTACGCCGCCACCCCGCACGGCCACTCCGGCACCGAACACGGCAGCCGCAGCAAATCGTCGGCCCCCCAGAACCCCGCCGCCCCGAGCCACCCGGGCGGCGACGCCCGCCAGTGCGGGCGCCGTTCGCCCGGGCGCCACAGCGCGAGCGACTCCGCCCCGCCGGGCACCTCCGCGCGGAGCGCGACCACGACCGCCTCGGGCTGGAGGATCTGCCCGGGCTGCGCGGCGACGGGCGTGAGCTGCACGCCCGGCACCTGGAGCGCGTCGGGGAAACGTACGGGCCGCCGGCTGCCGAGAACGCCCCAGCCGAGCCGCGCCTCCCCGGTGGCGTCGCTGCGCAGCAGGAGCAGACCGCTGTCGGGCTCGGCGAGCACGAGCCGGTCGTCACTGTCCTCGGTGAGCTGGAGCAGCGGACTGGCCTCGCCGAGGTGCAGGTCGACGGCGACGGCCTTGGTGCGGCCGTCGAGCGTACGGTCGAGGGCGAGCAGCCGCCCCGCCCGGTCGAGCCAGACGCCGCCGGTGCAGCGCCCGGTCACCCGGAGCACGGGCACGGGCCCGTCGTTCCCGGCGCCGCACACCTGCCAGACCGACGTGACCCCGTCCCCCTCACCCTCGCCGTCGGCCCCACCGTCGTCCCCGGCCTCATGGACGAGGGCGAAGGCCGTACCGGCCAAGGGGGACGGGGGAAGAAGCGTTACTGCGTCCCCCCTGAGCGAGCCGATCGGCAGCTCCCCGGTGCCCGGCCCGGTCGGATAGAGCAGGGCCAGATCGTGCCGGTCGGCCACCCGCCGCCGGATCAGTACCCGCCCGTCCGGCAGGGGCACCAGCTGCGTCCCGGCCTCCTCCGGCTGCGCCCCCGGCAGCGGCACCGCGTACGGCTCGGGCCCGGCCAGCGTCCACCGCTCGACGAACCACCCGCTGACCACGCCGCCGCCCGAGTCCGCGCCCCCTTCGCCGGTGTCGCCCTCCCCGGCGACCCCCGCCTCGGCCAGGCACGCCGCGTACGACCCGTCCGCCGCGATCGTGAAACCCGACCGCCGCAGCACGCGGACGGCGGGGGTGATCTCCATGCCATTGCCGCTCATATGACGCATCCACCTCCGGCACAGGACGGTAGTTTTGGGATTTCGGGACGATCAACGCGAGTCGGTGTGGTTCACACGTAAGGGTGCGGGTTTCGGCGTTCCGCTCCGGGCGGAGGGCCGGATGTGCAGGGGCCAATGTGCCCCGCGCGACGCCCGTCCACGGCGGGACCGCGACGACCGTTCCCGGCGGGACCGCGGCGGCCGTCCGCGCTGGAATCCGGTGAGAATCCGGTGGGATGCCGGCGGGACCCGGCGGGATCCGCCGGGCACGAGGGGCCAGGTAACCTTCGTACCGTGCCCACACTGTCCGAAGTCCTCGCCGAACTCGACACCCTCTGGCCCGCCGAGCTGGCCGAGTCGTGGGACGCCGTCGGCCTGGTCTGCGGCGAGCCCGAGGCCGAGGTGTCGCGGGTGCTGTTCGCCGTCGACCCGGTGCGCGAGGTGGTCGAGGAGGCCGTACGGATCGGCGCGGACCTGCTGGTCACGCACCATCCGCTGTATCTGCGCGGGACGACGACGGTGGCGCCGGTCGGCCCGGCCGGATTCAAGGGCCGGGTCGTGCACGACCTGATCGGGAACGGCGTCGCGCTGCTCGTCGCGCACACCAACGCCGACCGCGCCGACCCGGGCGTCTCCGACGCCCTCGCCGAGGCGCTCGGTCTGCGGATCACCGGCCCGCTCGTACCCGATCCGGCCGATCCCGCCGGCCATCGCGGCCTCGGCAGGATCGGCGAGACGGCGGCGCCGCTGACGCTGGCCGAGTTCGCGCGGCGGGCGGCCGAGGCGCTGCCGCGCACCGCGACCGGCCTGCGGATCGCGGGCGACCCGCAGGCCCCGGTGCGTACGGTCGCGGTCTGCGGCGGTTCCGGCGACAGCCTCTTCGCGCAGGTGCGCGCGGCCGGCGTGGACGCGTACGTGACCGCCGACCTGCGCCACCACCCGGCCTCCGAGGCGCAGCAGGCGGGCCCGCCCGCGCTGGTGGACGCCGCGCACTGGGCCACCGAGTGGCCGTGGTGCGAGCAGGCCGCGGCCCAGCTCGACGCGATCTCCGACCGGCACGGCTGGGCGCTGCGCACCCATGTCTCGTACGAGGTCACCGACCCGTGGACCGCACACGCGGCACACACCGTCGCACCGGAGACACCGGAGACACCGGGAAGCCCCGAAGCCGGGAACGCCCCCGGTATCCCTGGCACTCCCGGCACCCCGGACACCACCCCAAGCCCTTCCACCCGTACAGGAGCCCCCCGCTGAACGCCGAGCCCGCCGACCAGATCCGACTTCTCGAAGTCCAGGCCCTCGATTCGCGTATCGCGCAACTCGACCACAAGCGCAAGACCCTGCCCGAGCACGCCGAGCTGGAGCGGCTCGGCGCCGACCTGACGCAGCTCCGCGATCTGCTGGTCGCCGCGCAGACCGAGGAGAGCGACACCGCGCGCGAGCAGACCAAGGCCGAGCAGGACGTCGACCAGGTGCGCCAGCGCGCCGCCCGCGACCAGCAGCGGCTGGACTCCGGCGCGGTCACCTCGCCGAAGGACCTGGAGAACCTGCAGCGCGAGATCGCCTCGCTCGCCAAGCGGCAGGGCGACCTGGAGGACGTCGTCCTCGACGTCATGGAGCGCCGCGAGGCCGCGCAGGAGCGCGCGACCGAGCTGTCCGCGCGCGTGGAGTCCGTGCAGGCCAAGGTCGCCGAGGCCGAGGCCCGCAAGACCGCCGCGCTCGAGGGCATCGACGCCGACGGCTTCACCGCTGCCAAGGAGCGCGAGGTCATCGCCGGGACCGTGCCCGACGACCTGATCAAGCTGTACGACAAGCTGCGTGGCCAGCAGGGCGGGGTCGGCGCGGCGCGGCTCTACCAGAAGCGCTGCGAGGGCTGCCGGCTCGAACTGAACATCACCGAGCTGAACGAGGTCAGGGCCGCCCCCGCCAACAGCGTCGTGCGGTGCGAGAACTGCCGCCGGATCCTGGTGCGTACGGCCGAGTCCGGCCTCTGACGGCCGAGTCCCAGGCTGCCGACGACCGGGTCCGGCCCACGATGACCACCGCCGCGGAAGGTGCGGCGCCCGCGATGGCGGCGCCCACCACCTTCGTGCTGCTCCGGCACGGCGAGACCGCGCTGACGGGGGAGAAGCGTTTCTCCGGGAGCGGCGGCAGCGATCCCTCGCTGTCGGCGGCCGGGCGGGAGCAGGCCGCGCGGGCCGCCGCCGCGCTCGCCGACCGCCCGGACCCGGTGCACGCCGTGGTCAGTTCGCCGCTGGCCCGCTGCCGCGAGACCGCACAGGCCGCGGCCGACCGCCTCGGCATGCCCGTACACCTCGACGAGGGCCTGCGGGAGACGGACTTCGGGGTCTGGGACGGCCTGACCTTCGCCGAAGTACGGGACCGGCAGCCCGCCGCGCTCGACGCCTGGCTCGGCTCGCCCGACGTCCCGCCGCCCGGCGGCGAGAGCTTCACCGAGGTCGCCGCGCGCGTCGCCCGCGCCCGTGACGCGCTGATCGCCGCGCACCCCGGCCGTACGCTGCTGCTGGTCAGTCATGTCACGCCGGTCAAGACGCTGGCCAGGCTGGCGCTGGGGGCGCCGTCCGAGGCGCTGTTCCGGATGCACCTGGACCCGGCGTCGCTGTCGGAGATCGCCTATTACGCGGACGGCAACGCCTCGCTGCGGCTGCTCAACGGCACCGGCCACCTGCGGTGAGGGCCGTCATCGGCCGCGCGTGAGACCGCCGAGCGCCGCCGCCTCGCGGGCCAGCTTCTCCACGGTGTCCCACCGCCGCTCGCGCACCGCGTCGCCGGGGACCATCCATGTCCCGCCGACGCAGCCGACGTTGGGCAGCGCCAGGTATTCGGGCGCGCGGGCCGCGTCGATGCCGCCGGTCGGGCAGAAGCGGGCGCGGGGGAGCGGCGAGGCGAGCGACCGCAGGTACGGGACGCCGCCGGCCGCCTGCGCGGGGAAGAACTTCATGTCCGTGACGCCGCGTTCCAGCAGCCCGAGCACCTCGGAGGCGGTCGAGACACCGGGCAGGAAGGGCAGCCCGGAGCCGCGCATCGCCGTCAGCAGCGTGTCCGTCCAGCCGGGGCTGACCAGGAAACGGGCGCCGGCCGCGACCGAGGCGTCCACCGTCTCCGGCGTCAGCACCGTACCCGCGCCGACCACCGCGCCGGGTACGTCGTCCGCGATCGCCCGGATCGCGGCCGGGGCGGCGGGTGTGCGCAGCGTGATCTCGATGGCGGGCAGCCCGCCCGCGACCAGCGCCCGCGCGAGCGGTACGGCGTCGGCCGCGTCGTCGAGGACGACCACGGGGATCACGGGCGCGAGGTCGAGCACGGAGGTCATGCCCGTCATCCTGCACGGCATGCTTCAGCACACGCAACGCCTGTTGCGCAGGGTGCAACGTGAAGGGGATGCGACCCGGCGTAAGAACGTAAAACGGGGACCGCCCCGGGCCTCAGTGGATCTCGCGCACCAGCACGTCCAGCCGCCCCGCCCCCGGCTGCTCCTCCACCGTGAAGCCGAGCTTGCGCAGCGTCCGCGCCAGCGCCTTCGGGTCCTTCGGGCGCGCGCCGGACTCCAGCAGGGCGCGGACCAGCCGGCCCTTGGTCGCCTTGTTGAAGTGGCTGACCACCGTGCGCTTCTCGACCCCGTCGACCTCGGTCACCTGGAGCACGCGGACCGTCGCCGTACGCCGGGCGACCTCGCCGGCCGGCTTCCAGGCGCCCGCGTACGACGACGAGCGCAGGTCGAGGACGAGGCCGTCGCCCGCGGCCTGCGGCATGACGTCGGTCATCTGCCGCCGCCAGTACGCGGCCAGGCCGCCGACGCCCGGCAGCTTCACGCCCATCGAGCAGCGGTAGGCGGGGATGCGGTCGCCGAGGCGTACCGCGCCCCACAGCCCGGAGAACACCAGCAGCGACTCCTCCGCGCGGCGCCGCGCGGCCCGGCCGAGGGTCGCCAGGCCCAGCGCGTCGTAGAGCACACCGGTGTACAGCTCGGCGGCGGGCATCGCGGGCGCCGTGCGCAGCGCCGCGTCCTTGGCGACCTCGCCGCGCAGCCCGGGGCTGAGCCCCAGCACCTCGGCGGCCTTCTCCTCGTCGCCCGAGCACAGTTCGACCAACTCGTCGAGGACGGTGGCCCGCGCCCGCGTCAGCTCCGGCAGCGACAGCGAGTCCAGCGCGACCGGGGCGCCCGTACCCCCGGTGGCCTTGCCCTCGGACGGCGGCAGCAGGACGAGCACGGCATCTCCTTCGTACGTACGGTGGTGCGGGCCCGCCCCTGGTGTGCGGTGGGCCCGCACCAGAGTAGGACCTGATCGGGGCCGGCCCGCGCGTCACCGTACGCCCTGAGCGCACGCACCTGTCCGGCCGTGCCCCACCGGACAGGTCCGCGAGGCCGCCGTACGCTCGCGGTATGCCCCGCCGACTCCTGCACGTCCCGGCCGCCGACGGCACGGCGCTGCGCACCGCGCTGGCCGCGCTGCGCACCACCCTCGAGGTGCCGGAGGGCTTCCCGCCCGCCGTGCTCGCCGAGGCGCGGGCGGCCGCCGCGGCGCCCCGGCTGCCGGAGACGGACGCCACCGACCTGCCGCTGTTCACCGTCGACCCGCCGGGCTCCGTCGATCTCGACCAGGCCATGCACCTGGAGCGTCGGCCCGGCGGCGGCTACCGCGTGCACTACGCCATCGCCGACGTCGCCGCCTTCGTGACGCCCGGCGGCGCGCTGGACACCGAGGCGCACCGCCGCGTCACCACGCTCTACTTCCCCGACGAGCGGGTCCCGCTGCACCCGGTGGAGCTGAGCGAGGGCGCCGCGAGCCTGCTGCCGGACCAGGTCAGGCCCGCGCTGCTGTGGCGGCTCGACCTCGACGCGGACGGCGCGACGACCGCGACCGACGTCCGCAGGGCGCTGGTCCGCAGCCGCGCCCGGCTCGACTACGCCGGCGTCCAGCACGCCATCGACGCCGGTACGGCCGAGGAGCCGGTCGCGCTGCTGAAGGAGATCGGCGGGCTGCGCGAGGCGATGGAAGTGGCGCGCGGCGGCATCTCGTTGAACGTGCCCGAGCAGGAGATCGCCGGGCACGGCGGCGACTACGTCCTGGAGTACCGGGCGCCGCTGCCCGCCGACGGCTGGAACGCGCAGATCTCGCTGCTGACGGGGATGGCCGCCGCCGATCTGATGCTCGGCGGCGGGAACGGCCCGGCCGCGGTCGGCGTGCTCCGTACGCTGCCGACCGCGCCCGACGGCTCGGTCGCCCGGCTGCGGCGGGTCGCGCGGGCGCTGGGCGTCGACTGGCCGGACGGCACCTCGTACGCCACCGTCATCCGCTCCCTCGACCCGCGGCGCACGCACCACGCCGCCTTCCTCCAGGAGTGCACGACGCTGCTGCGCGGCGCGGGCTACACCGTCTTCGGGCCCGGGGCGGGCCCGCTCCCCGAGCACACCACGCACGCGGCCGTCGCCGCCCCGTACACCCACTGCACCGCGCCGCTGCGCCGCCTCGTGGACCGCTACGCGGGCGAGATCTGCCTCGCCGTCGCGGCCGGTACGGAGCCGCCCGGCTGGGTGCTGGAAGCGCTGCCCACCCTCCCCAAGGAGATGAACGAGGGCACCCAGCGGGCCAACCGCGTCGAGCGCGGATGCGTGGACCTCATCGAGTCCGTCCTGCTCGAGGACCGGGTCGGCGAGGTCTTCGACGCCTATGTGGTCGACGTGAAGGAGGGCGACCCGGGCTCGGGCACCATCCACCTGGACGACCCCGCCGTCGTCGCCCGGATCGCCTCCGCGCCCGGCGCCCCGCCCCTCCCGCTCGGCCGCCGGCTGCGCGTCCGCCTCACCGCCGCCGACCCCGGCACCGCCCAGGTGCTGTTCGCCCCGGCCTGATCCACGGGCCCCGCTCCCAGCCAGTACCATGGTCCACACGGCAGACGAGCCGAGCGGGCGGCCGCGTGAATCCCCTCCGGGGGCTTCCCGAGGAACGTCCGGACTCCACAGGGCAGGGTGGTGGCTAACGGCCACCCGGGGTGACCCGCGGGACAGTGCCACAGAAAACAGACCGCCGGGGATCTCGGTCCCCGGTAAGGGTGAAACGGTGGTGTAAGAGACCACCAGCGTCCAGGGTGACCTGGACGGCTAGGTAAACCCCACCCGGAGCAAGGTCAAAAGGAACACCAGGCTTGGTGCTCTGCGCGGACGTTCGAGGGCTGCCCGCCCGAGTCCGCGGGTAGACCGCACGAGGCCGGCGGCAACGCCGGTCCTAGATGGATGGCCGTCTCCCGGCCGGCCGCGAGGCCGCCCGGCGACAAAATCCGGCGTACAGCTCGACTCGTCTGCCGCCCCCACCATGACGGGTCCCGGGCGTCACTCCCGATGCCCGGCGGAATCCTGACCCGCGCCCGCACCCACTGACGCCAGGGCGCCCCCGGGCCGGAGGCCCGCGAGCTTGGCCGGGTTGACCTGGAAACGCAGCGCGCGGATACGGCCGTCGAGGAGGTCGAAGGTGAGAGCGCCGACCGGCTGCCCGCCGAGATCGGCGAGAATCCCCAGCTCGCCGTTGATGGGCGCGGTGCGCATGGACAGACCGGCCAGCTCCGGCTTGGCGAGGAAGCCGAGCATCCACCGGGCGACATGGTCGGTGCCGTGCAGGGGGCGGCGCGCGGCCGTGACCTTGCCGCCGCCGTCGGACCAGGCGGTCACATCGGGGGCGAGGAGTTCCAGCACGGCGTTGAGGTCGCCGCCCGCGCAGGCACGCAGGAAACGGTCGGTGATCCGGCGGCGCTCGGCGTCGTCCGTGTCGTAGCGGGGCGTACGGGCGCGGACGTGGTCGCGGGCACGGTGCGCGGTCTGCCGGACGGTCGCCTCCGGGCGGTCGACGGCCTCGCCGATCTCGGCGTACGTGAAGCCGAAGACCTCGCGGAGCAGGAAGACGGCGCGCTCGACCGGGCTCAGCGTCTCCAGGACGACGAGGATCGCGGTGGAGACGGCGTCGGCGACCTCGGCGTCCGAGGCGATGTCCGGCGCGGTGAGCAGGGGTTCGGGCAGCCAGGGGCCGACATACGTCTCGCGGGTGGCGCGCGCCGACGTGAGGCGGTTCAGCGAGAGATTGGTGACGGTGCGCACCAGATACGCCTTGGGGTGGCGGACGGCGCCGCGGTCGGCGGCGCTCCACTTCAGCCAGGTGTCCTGGAGCACGTCCTCCGCGTCGGTGACCGTGCCGAGCATCCGGTAGGCGGTGGCGAACAGCAGCCTGCGGTGTTCGAGGTACGGGTCCTGTCCCGCGCGCGCGTCCGTCATCGGCTCATGCTCCCAGCGCCGCGCCGCCCGCGGCAACGCACCGGCCGGCGCGCGGCGCGCCGCAGGGACGGCCGACGCCGCGCCCGTCATACGGCCGGCCTGCGGGTGGCACGGCCGCCCTTGAAGAAGTTGGCGGAGACATTCATGCGCCGGCTCAGCCGGTACACGACCAGCGGGCTGCCGCTGACCAGCTCCTTGTACGCGACCGCCGCGCGGCCGGTGAGATACGCCCGGCGCGGGGTGTCGTCGGCCCTGGTGAACTGGATGACCGCGTCCCGGCGGCCGAGACTGACCGGCTGGTGGACGTAACCGAAGCGGAACGGCCTGACCGGCTTGCCGCGCAGCAGCCGCACGATCGTGTCGGCGGCCTGCTGGGCGGTGGGCACCCCGCTCTGGCAGGTGCCGTGGATCTCGCCCCAGGCCATCCGGACGGCCGCGGCGTCACCGATCGCCAGCACCTCGGGGTGGGACACCGACCGCAGCGCCGCGTCGACGACGATCCGGCCGCGCGCGTCGGTGGCGAACCCGGCGTCGGCGGCCAGCGGCGGTACGGTCACGCCGGCCGTCCACAGGCAGGCGTCGGAGCGTACGGTGCGGCCGTCGGCCAGTTCGACGGCCCCGGGCAGCACCTTGGCGACCCGGCTGCCGCTCTCCACGGTGACGCCGAGCCGGTCGAGCGCGCGGCGCACGTACGCCCTGGCCCCGGCGCCCATCATGCCGCCGGGTTCGTCAGAGCTGATCAGCGTGACGCGCAGACCGGGCCGGCTCTCGGCGATCTCGGTGGCCGCCTCGATGCCGGTCAGGCCGCCGCCGCAGACGGTCACCGCACCGCCGGACGCGGCGAGTTCGGCGGTCCGGGCGGCGAACCGCCCGGCGGAACCGGGGCTGTCGAGGGTGAACGCGTGCGCGTCCGCGCCGGGCACCGCCCCGGTGTCGGCGGCGCTGCCCAGCGCGTGGACGAGCGTCTCGTAGCGCAGCTCGTGGTCCGGCGGCGCGGCGCCGTCGACCGTGACGCGGCGCGCGGCGGGGTCGATCGCGGTGGCGGTGCCCTCGACGAAGGTGATGCCGGTGCCGGCGAGCAGGTCCCGGATCTTGTGGTGGGCCAGTTCCTGCCCGGCGGCGATCCGGTGCGAGCGCAGCCGTTCCACGAACCGGCCCGACGGGTTGACCAGCGTGATCCGTACTCCGTCGCGGCGGGTCCTGTGCGCCAGCCGCAGGGCGGTGTACATGCCGGTGTAGCCGGCGCCGAGTACGACGACGCGGTGGCCGTCCGGCCTCGCGTTCGTGGCGTTCATGGCGTTCCCCTCGTTCGGTACCGGCCCCGTGCCGGTGACGACCATGGGACAAACGACCACCGCCGTACGTGACAGGCCGCCGCTGCGACCCGGGTCACAGCGGCGGCCCCGGCGCCGGCGGTCCGTCAGCAGTCCCGCAGCTCCGGTGACTGGTTGAGCAGCTGGGACCGGACGGAGGTGAAGTCGCGGAAGGCGGCGGACCGCGCGTCGGCCGGGCGGAAGACGGCCACGCGGTGGCAGTTCTGGAAGGCGAGCCGGACGTCGAAGTGGCGTTCCAGGCTGCCGCGGATGGCGTCGCTGGACAGGGCGCGCAGCAGCTGGCCGCGCTCGGCCTCGGTGGCCGGCGGCTCGGTGTTGTCGGCGAAGGGGGCAGAACCGGCGGCGAGTGCCGTGGTGAGACCGGCGATCATGTCGTACGCGTACGGCAGCGAGAGCCGGACGGTGTCGACGAAGGCGGCCTCGTCGACCTCCCCGGCCTCGGCCTGGGCGAGCAGTTCGGGGGAGACGTCGAGGGACATGGGCAAGCTCCGTTCGTAGCGGGTGTGCGGGGTCGCGGGGAGGGTGACGCGGTACGTGCGCGGGACGCCGTCAGTGCGCCGCGGTGTCCGCGAGCAGCGCCGCCGGGCCGTGCCGGAATCCGGGGTCGACCTGCGCGGCGAGATCCTGGCCGGTGGCCCGGTTGGCCCAGGCGGCGGCGTTCTTGAGGTGGAAGGCGACGGCCTGGTCCTGGTAGGTGCCCCAGTCCTTGGCGCGGCTCTCGACGGCGGCGCGCATCCGGTCGAGCGCGCCGAGATTGCCGGGTTCGAGTCGCCCCAACGGCGCGTGCCTGCCCTGCTCCTGGGCGCGGACGTACGGGGACTGCTCCAGGCAGACCAGCAGGTCGTCGCCGACGTGCTCGCGCAGGAAGGCCACGTCGTCGGGACCGGTGATCTTGTTGCCGACGACGGCCAGCGCGACACCGTACTCGGCCGCGTAGTCGCGGTACTGCCGGTAGACCGACACGCCCTTGCGGGTCGGCTCGGCGACCACGAAGGTCTGGTCGAAGCGGGTGAACAGACCGGAGGCGAAGGCGTCGGCGCCCGCCGTCATGTCGACGACGACATGCTCGTCCGGGCCGTCGACCAGGTGGTTGAGGTACAGCTCCACCGCGCCGACCTTGGAGTGGTAGCAGGCGACGCCGAGGTCCTCCTCGGCGAAGGCGCCGGTGGCCAGCAGCAGGACGCCGGACACCTCGCGGGCCATCTCGCTGTGCAGCGGATCGGGGCCGCCGGGCCGCAGCAGCCGTGAACCGCGGCCGGGCGGCGTGGTCTTGACCATGGCGGCGGCGGACGCGATCAGCGGATTGGTGCCGCGCAAATACTCCTTGATCCCGTCGAGCCGGCCGCCGAGCGCTGGCAGCCGCGCGGCCGTGTCCTCGTCCAGGCCGAGGGCGACGCCGAGGTGCTGGTTGATGTCGGCGTCCACCGCGACGACGGTGCCGCCGGCGGCGGCCAGATGGCGGGAGAAGAGTGCGGACAGGGTGGTCTTGCCACTGCCGCCCTTGCCCACGAAAGCGGTCTTCACAACCGGAACGTCCTTAGATGGAAATGAGTTTCAGTACGGATAAGACTTCAGGGCCGCCGACGCCCTGTCAAATCGCCTCACCCGTAAGGCCGTCCGGTATGAAGAGCGACGGCCGTCCGGCATGCGTGGACGGCCGTCCGGCACGAAAAAACGGCGCGGCCCGCGTCGCGAGGACGCGCGCCACACCGTGGCGCCGGGAGGCCGCCGAGGACGTGCCGGGACGGGTGGTCAGCCGGCGTGCACACCCTGCCCGGCGTCCGCGCGGGCGACCTGCGCGGGGAAACCGGGGCGGCCGGACAGCTCGGTGGTGCAGAAGGCGCAGCGGACCGCGGCGGTCGGGACGGTGCTCAGGCAGTCGGGGCAGTCGGTCTTGGCCACCGGCTCGTCCTTGACCGGGTTGAAGCGGGACTGGAGCTTGCTCACCGGCAGCACCACGGCGAAGTAGATGACGGCGGCGACCAGCAGGAAGCTGATCAGCGCGTTCAGGAAGGCGCCGTAGGGGAAGGTGGTGTCCGCGACGGTGAACGCCTGCTTGCTGAAGTCGCCGACCGCGCCGGTCGCGACACCGATCAGCGGGGTGAGGAAGGCGGTGACGAATCCGGTGACGACGGCGGTGAACGCCGCGCCGATGACAATGCCGACCGCGAGGTCGACCACATTGCCGCGCAGCAGGAAGCTGCGGAAACCCTTGAACACCGGATGCTCCAGTCGTGGAAGTGGCGAAAAGCCGTGAGGGGTGGGGTGGATGCCGTGAATGTGACGACTCGCCATGCTGCCGACCGGCCGTCCTCGCGGTCCATTTCGGTCACCGGTTCCGGTGAAAACTCCTACCGGTGGCGGCCGGGTCGCCTCCGTCGGGGTGAAGACCGGGGTGAATGCCGGAGCGAGCATCGAAGCGAACACCGGGGTGAACATCGGGGTGAACGGCCGCTGGCGCAAAGCCCTCCGGGTAACTAAGGTAAGCCTTACCTAAGTCTCTGGAGGGTTGTGTGAGCATCCTCAAGTCCGCCGTCCGCTGCGAGCCCGAGCCCGCCGAGCGGGTCCGCAGCGTCCTCGCCGCCGCGAATTCCCTCAGCGTCACGACCGCGGGAGCGTGCGAGGAGATCATGACCGGAGCCTCCGTGACCGTCGACGGCGCGCTCGGTCTGCGGGTCCCCGCCGACTGCCACATCGTCGGCGAGACGCTGTGCGCACCCGGCCGTCAGACGCCGGTCGTCCTGGAGTGGACGGATGTCGCGCCGGTCCCGGTCCGCGGCCGGGTCCGCGCCCGGGTACGGATCACCGCGCGGCTGCACGCGCCGGATTCCGGTCAGCGGGACGGCACCCTGGCGCTGCGCGCCGACGTCCGGCAGATCGCCGTCGCGACCGACGAACGCGGCGCCGTCCTCGTCGAGCCCGCCGCGCTGCTCGCGGCCCGCCCCGATCCGCTCGCCACCGCCGAGGCGCGGCTGCTGCTGCACCTGGTCGCCGACCACCGGGGCCATGTCGAGGCGCTGTCCCACCTGTTGGAGACCCGCCACTTGCTCGGCGTCACCCGCATCACCCCGCTGGCGCTGGACCGCTACGGCATCGTGCTGCGCCTGGACTACTTCCGTCGCAGCCGCGACGTGCGGCTGCCGTTCGCCCGTCCGCTGTCCGGCTCCGACGAACTCGGCCACCGGCTGCACGAGTTGCTCGCCCACGCGGGCCGCCACCGCAAACCGGCCTGACGCCGGACGCGATGGCGGCCGTCATGATTCGGCGGGGCTCCCGTCGGGTGACCGGGAGGACTCCCGTCAGGTGACCGGAAGGGCCGTCCACTTCTGAGCGTTGGTGCCGTTGCAGTTCCACAGCCGCAACTGGGTGTTGTCCACGGTCGAGGAGTTGGGGTCGTCCAGGCAGCGGCCGGACTGCGGATTGCGGTAACCGCCGTTGTACGGCTCCCACACCTGCGCGCCGGTGCCGTTGCAGTCGTAGAGCTGGATCAGGGTGCCCTCGGCGGTGCCGCCGCCGGCGGCGTCCACGCACTTGCCGTAGATGCGCAGGGTGTTGCCGGACGTGCGGGTCCACCACTGGGCGTTGGTGTTGTTGCAGCCGCGCAGTTCGATGGGCGTGCCGTTGTCGGTCCTGGCGTGGCCGTCGTTGAGGCACTTGCCCGCGATGCCGGAGCGCACCACACCGCTGGGACCGGGCGCGCCGATCCAGCCCGCCGTGTCGGCGGCCACGAGCGCGGTGTGGAAGGCGTCTGCCATCTTCTGGTAGCCGCTGTCCTTGGGGTGCAGGGCGTCCGAGAGGTCGGCGGTGGTCAGCGCACTCATGTCCACGTAACGGACGTGCTTGCCCGCGGCCTGCTCGGCCTGGACGATCGCGGGCACCTGCTGGTTGAAGGCCGGGCGGTACGGCTCCTCGACCGCGTTGGTCGACACGATCAGCGAGGCGAGCAGGACGGTGACGCCCGGCACGTCGGCGGTGATCCGGTCGACCAGCGCGTGCAGCCGGTCGGGGGCGGTGGCCACCTGGTAGTTCTGATTGAGGTCGTTGGTGCCGATCATCAGCGTGACGACATTGGGCCGGTAGGTGCGCAGCACCGAGTCGGCGATGCCCGCGATCTGGTCGATGCGCCAGCCGCGGTGGCCCTCGTTGTCCGGGTCCGTCATGCTGCCGCTCTGCATACTGCCGACGAGGTCCAACGTATGGCCCTCGGCGGTGAGTTCGTCCCGCAGCGGGACCCGGTAGCCGTTGCCGAGGCTGCTGCCGACGCCCCAGGTGATCGAGTCGCCCATCGGCATCAGGCGTAACGCGGTGGATGCGGCGGCGGCCGGTGCGGGGGTCGCGGATCCCGCCGCCGCGGCGGTCGGCGCGAGCGCGCCGACCGCCCCCAGGGCGGCGACGGCCAGCGCCGCCGCCCCGGTGAGGAGTCTCTTCATGTCACTGCCCAGCTTTCCGTGTCGGTCCACAGGTGGGATGCGGGGTGCCCGGGGGGAGCCGGGCGGTGGGCGGCGGTCAGGGCGCGATGGTGAGGACGGCCTGATTCCCGGAACCCGCGGTGGCGGTGACGGTGAAGAGCTTGGTGGAGGTGTTGTACGAGACGGTGCCCGCGCTGCCGGTGGTGGCGGTCACCGACGGCTTGCGCGGCGCGTAGCCGTGCAGCGTCACGGGGCCCTCGCCGGCCGCGAAGGAGACGGTGGTGTGCACGCTGCCGTCGTCGCTGAGGTTCTTGATCCGCTTGTCGCCGTGCGCCACGAACTTGCCCGCGTCGCCGAGGAAGGCGATGCCGGACGGCCCCACCGGGGCGATCACCCAGTACGTGCCGTTGCCGACGGTGGCGTTGACCCTGCCGCCCGCACCGACCAGCGTGCCGGTGCGCGCGTAGTAGTCGTAGACGTACGCCTGCCCGCCGACGCCGATCTCCGGCAGCGAGAAGGAGGCGCTCTGCGACATGCCGGTGGCCACCGAGCCCTTGGTGACGCCAAGCCAGTCGATGTTGCCGCCGCTGGACCCGGTGGCGGTCGCCCGTACGGTGTTGGCGCCCTTGGCCAGCGTCACCGTCGTGCCGACCACGCTCCACGAGGTCCACCAGCCGGTGGAGGGGAAGGACAGGTCGTGCGCGGCGCCGCCGTTCACCGAGATCGCGAGCGGGCGGTCGGTGAACGAGGCGTTCCCGTACCGGAATTGGAGCGTGTACGTGCCGGCGGACGGCGCCTGCACCGTCCACTCCACGTAATCGCCGTCCGCGTGCTGGTAGTCGGCGTATCCGCTGCCGCTGTAGCCGGACTCGTCGGAGGCGGCGACCGCGCCCGACAGCGTCGCGTCCTCCGCCTGGTAGAGCTGCTGCGGTGCCACGAACTGCCGTGCGTAGGCGAAGACGTAACGGTACGTCAGACCGGTGGCGTGCACGGCGTAGGTGCTCGCCACCATGGCGGGCATCCTCCCGGCGGCCTCGCCGACGTAGGTGGCGTCGGTGGGCACGATCGGCGCGTCCGGCTTGACGATGACGCCGTCCGGGCGGACCACTTGGAAGAGGTTGCCGGGGCTGACCTTGCCGAGCGCGTCGCCGACGCCGACCGGCCCGGCCGACAGGTTGGCCAGCAGCAGGTTGTTGATCTCGCCGCTCATGAAGACGTCGACCCACGGCCACACCCCGAGCGAGCCCGCGAGCTGCGAGTCGTAGAGGAACATGTCCCACTTGGGCCGGTCGAAGCGGTCGTCGCTGACCCGGATGGTGGTGAGGTTGGGGTAGCGGACGCTCTGCAGGTAGTCGCGGGGCAGCGCCATGCAGTACTGCATGTCCATCCCGTTGGCGGTGGCCTGGTGGGCCATGTTGTCGAAGAACGTGTCGGCGTCGTTGAGATTCTCGGCGGGCTTGGCGTTGTTGCACAGCCAGTCCTGCTCGTAGACGATGACGCCGCCGTCCTTGAGGTACGACATCGTCTTCTGCCAGAAGGCCGGGTCGGTGATGATGTCGTTGGAGAACGTGTACTGGCCGTGGTACGGGCTGGACTTGTCCATCCAGCGGGCGTGCGTGACCAGCGGCATCCCCAACTGCTTCTGGAACGCGGACAGTCCGTCGGGGAAGAGGGTCTTGTCCGCCTCGTAGAGCGAGGTGCCGTCCGGCAGGTCGTTCCAGTCGCTGTTCGGGCCCTTGGGGTACCACCAGCTGTCGAGCTGCATGTAGCCCATCGGGATCTTGTGCGCCGCCCACTCGTCGCGGACCGCCAGCAGGGTGCCCGTGTAGCCCTTGGACTGGTCGAACTTGTAGTAGTAGTCCGCCCCGTTGTCGGTCCAGTAGCCGAGGGTGCCCAGTACCGGGCCCGCGTCGTTGGCGGGCAGCGGCTTGCCCGCGAGCCGGGTCAGCGCACCGCCCCAGGCGCGGTGGGCGGCGCCGACACCGGCCTTGGGCGCCAGGATCGTCTGCCGGGTGTAGCCGGCCGGCAGGGTGCCGACCGAGCTGATCACCCCCGCCGCGATCGCGCCGTTCGACGCCCGGGAGGTCTGCGCCTCCTGGAAGTGGTTCGCGGCCGACAGCACGAAGGTGTTGCCCGCGTCGTCGAAGAACACCCAGGGGCTGTCCGAGGCGCCCGCGAAGGTGTTGAACTGGAACCGCCCGAAGCAGTCGCTGTGGCTGAGCGTGTGCGCGAGCTTGGGGTAGCCGGTGAAGGTCGGGAACGGATTGCCGTTGGCGCCGGCCTTGACGTACGTGTCGGTGAAGACGACCGACGACGCGCCGTCGTACACGCGGATGCCGCCCTTGCGCGCGCCGGACTGGAAGGTGAACGTGGTCTCGGTGTACGCGCCGACCGCGTCGGTGCCCGAGGCGGTGGTGATGCCGGTGGCCGCGGAGCCGACCGAGCCGCTGAAGGTCCAGCCCAGGACGCTCGCGGTGACCTGCCAGGCGCCGGAGGCGTTGACGTTCCCCTTGAGCACCATCGGGCGTACGGGATGGGCGCTCGCGCGGCCCGCGGCGCCGATCAGGGGCAGGGCCAGTGCGGCGGACCCGACGCCGGTTGCCTTGAGGAAGTCGCGACGGTTCAGTCCGGTCATGGGGGGGTGCTCCTCGTCTCGTTGCGGTGCGGCAGCGGTGCCCGTGCGATGCGTGGAGAAGCTGTTCACCCGGCGAGGGATGACGCTCAGTGTGGTGTCGTGTTTCTTTTGTGGTCAAGAGTGAAGACAAAGAAACACTTCTCAACGTTCGTTCATCCATGTGAAAGCAATGCGCCGGGGTTGACCCTTCCGTCGCCCCAGGACTAGCGTCTCGCCCCGGCAAGTTCACCAATTCAACCGATGTTCAGATACATGACCATCGGTCGGCGCGGCTGAGAGCCCTGCTCGGCGAGGGCGGCCCCCAGTCCCCGTACCTCCGCGCACCCCCGCGCGCTTCCGTCGTCCTGCCTCTCTTCCTGGCGTCTTCTTGTGCCCCGCTCTGGTTCATTAGTAGGGTAGGGAACCAGTTGAGTAAGGGAGGCAGGATGGCAGTCCTTGACGACAGTGGTCCGATCTTCGCCCAGATCGCCGCCGAGCTGGCGAACCAGATCGCCGACGGCACGGTCGGCGAGGGCGAACGGATCGCGTCGAGCAATGAACTCGCCGCGTTCTACCGGGTCAACCCGGCCACCGCGGCCCGCAGTCTCACCGTCCTGTCGGACGAGGGCCTGGTCGAAAAGCGGCGCGGCGTCGGGATGTTCGTCGCCAAGGGCGCCCGCGAGCGGCTGGTGCGCGCCCGGCGGCAGCGGTTCGCCGACCGCTACGTACGGCCGCTGGTCGTCGAGGCCGCGCGGCTGGGCATCGACGTGGACGAGCTGCTCGCCCTGGTCCGCGAGGAGTCGGCCGCCGCCGACGTGACCGTGGGGGAGAGGTCATGACCGCCGCTTCCCCTTCGACCGCCCCGACCGGCCCCACCGGCTCGGCCGGTTCCGCGATCGCGGTCTCCGTGGCCGGGCTCGGCCGCGACTACCGCGACCACCGGGCCCTGTCCGACGTCACCTTCGACATCGCCGGCCCCGGCATCACCGGCCTCGTCGGGCGCAACGGCGCCGGGAAGACGACCCTGATGCGGATCCTGGCCGGACAGGAATTCGGCACCGCGGGCCGCGTCCACGTCTTCGGCGCACCGCCGCGGGAGAACGACGCGGTGCTGCGCCGGATGATCCTGGTGCGCGAGGACCAGACGTATCCGGATCTGAAGGTCCGTCACGCACTGGCCGCCGCGGCCCTGTTGCACCCCCATTGGGACGACGCGCTGGCGGCCGAGCTGCTGGAGGCGTACGAACTCCCGCCGGACCGGCCGATCAAGAAGCTCTCGCGCGGTATGCGGACCGCGCTCGGCATCATCGTCGGCCTCGCCGCCCGCGCAGAACTCACCCTGTTCGACGAGCCGTACGCCGGCCTGGACGCCGTCGCCCGCACTCTCTTCTACGACCAGCTGCTCGCCGACTACACCGCCCACCCGCGCCGCATCGTGCTCTCCACCCACCTGGTGGACGAGGCCGCCGAACTCCTCGACCGCGTCCTGGTCCTCGACCACGGCCGGATCGTCCTCGACGCGCCCGCCGACGATCTGCGCGGCGCCGCCACCACCGTCTCGGGACCGGCCGCCGGCGTCGACCGCTTCGTGGCCGGGCGGCCGACCCTCGGCCGTACCACCCTGGGCGCGCAGGCCAGGGCCGTGATGATCGGCAGGCTCGACGCGCGCGACCGCGAACTGGCCGGGCACCTGCGGCTGCGCCTGGAGGACGTCGGCATCCAGCAACTCGCGGTGCACGCCGCCGCACACCCCGACCGCACCGCACCGATCACCGCGAGGGCACTGTGACCACTCACCCCGAGGGCGCCTCGCCGGCCCCCGGCGCCGACCGCCGCACCGCGCCCAACTGGATTCCCAGAGCGGCCCCCGGCACGGGGCGGGGCACGGGGCGGGGCACCACCCCCGGCGCGGTCGTCACCGTCGTCCGCTATCTGCTGCTTGACCGGATGATGTATCTCGTACTGCCGTGGGCCTGGGCCGCGTTCGGCTTCGTCCTGGACGTGGTGGTGCTGCGGCTCACCCCGGCCGGCCACACCGACCACCGCTGGGTCGGCGGCCTGGCCGCGGTCTTCCTGGTCACCTTCACCGTCGGCGTGCAGTCCGTCGTCCGGGCGCTGCCGTACGCGCTCACCCTCGGCGTCAGCCGCCGCACCTACTTCCTCGGCGCCACCGCGCTCGCCGTCGCCATGGCGGCCTGCTTCGGACTGCTGGTCGGCGTCGGCCAGATCGCCGAACGCGCCACCGGCGGCTGGGGCATGCACATGGCCTACTTCCGCGTCCCCTACCTCCTCGACGGCCCCTGGTACCTGTCCTGGCTCACCGCCTCGGTCGTCTTCGTCCTGCTCTTCGTCTACGGCATGTGGTACGGCCTGGTGTTCCGGCGCGGCGGGCTGCCCGGCTGCACCGCCTTCGGCGCGGCCCAGCTCACCGTGCTCGCGCTCGCCGCGGTCGTCACCACCTGGGCGCACGGCTGGCACCGGATCGGCCACTTCTTCGCTGCCGTCACCGCCACCGGCGTCACCGGGCTGCTCGCCGCGGCCGTCGTCGTCCTGATCGTCGGCGGCTTCGCGACGATCCGCCGACTGGCCGTCTGAGACGGGCTGTTCGGGGCGGCCCGTCCGCGGCGGGCTGCCCGGCGCGGGCTTTACGGGCGCGGGCTTGCGGGCTCTACGGGCGGGCCGCCGGGCCCGCGCGGGCGGTTCCAGGGCGCTGAAACCGCGGTGAAACCGCGCTGAATGCGGGCTCCCGCACTCTTCCGTTCATGACACCGAACGGGACACCGACCATAAAGAAGGCACCGGCAGCACTGGCCGTCGCCGCCACCGGGCTGCGCAAGTCCTACGGGGACAAGACCGTCCTCGACGGCATCGACCTCGCCGTCCCCGCGGGCAGCGTCTTCTCGCTGCTCGGCCCCAACGGCGCGGGCAAGACCACCGCCGTCAAGATCCTCTCCACGCTGATCGGCGCCGACGGCGGCGACCTGCGCGTCGGCGGGCACGACGTGGCGGCCGACCCGCAGGCGGTACGGGCCGCGGTCGGCGTCACCGGACAGTTCTCCGCCGTCGACAGCCTGATCACCGGCGAGGAGAACATGCTGCTGATGGCCGACCTGCGGCACCTGCCGCGCGCCGAGGGCCGCCGCACCGCCGCGGAACTGCTGGAGCGGTTCGACCTGGCGGACGCGGCGAAGAAGCCCGCCTCCACCTATTCCGGCGGCATGAAGCGCCGGCTCGACATCGCCATGACGCTGGTCGGCGGCCCGCGGATCATCTTCCTCGACGAGCCGACCACCGGCCTGGACCCCCGGGCCCGGCACACCATGTGGCGGATCATCCGCGAACTGGTCGCGGGCGGCGTGACCGTCTTCCTCACCACCCAGTACCTGGAGGAGGCCGACGAACTGGCCGACCGTATCGCGGTGCTCCACCAGGGCCGGATCGCCGCCGAGGGCAGCGCCGAGGAGTTGAAGCGGATCGTCCCCGGCGGCCACGTACGGCTGCGGTTCACCGACCCGGCCGCCTACCGGTCGGCCGCCGCGGCGCTGCGCGAGGTCACCCGCGACGACGAGGCGCTGGCACTGCAGATCCCCAGCGACGGCAGCCAGCGCGAACTGCGCGCCGTCCTGGACTGGTTGGACGCCGCCGGCATCGAGGCCGACGAACTGACCGTGCACACCCCCGACCTCGACGACGTGTTCTTCGCCCTCACCGGCGGGACGCGTACCGCCACCGACGCCCCTGCCGACGCCCACCAGACCGAGGAGACCGCCCGATGAGCACCTTCGCCCTCGCCGTCCGCGACTCGAACACCATGCTGCGGCGCAATCTGCTGCACGCCCGCCGCTATCCGTCCTTGACGCTGAACCTGCTGCTCACACCGATCATCCTGCTGCTGCTGTTCGTCTACATCTTCGGCGACGTGATGAGCGCGGGCATCGCCGGCGGGGGCGGCGACCGCTCCGCCTACATCGCGTACATCGTCCCCGGCATCCTGATGATGACCATCGGCGGCACGGTCGTCGGCGCCGCCGTGTCCGTCTCGATGGACATGAACGAGGGCATCATCGCCCGCTTCCGCACCATGGCGATCCACCGCGGCTCCGTCCTCATCGGCCATGTCGTCGGCAGCGTCCTGCAATCGGTGGCGAGCGTGCTGCTGGTCGGCGCCGTCGCGGTGGCCATCGGCTTCCGCTCCACCGACGCCACCGCGCTGGAATGGCTGGCCGCGTTCGGGCTGATCGTGCTGGTCTCGCTCGCGCTCACCTGGATCGCGGTCGGCATGGGCCTGGGCAGCCCCAACGCCGAGGCGGCCAGCAACAACGCGCTGCCGCTGATCGTCCTGCCGCTGATCTCCAGCGCCTTCGTGCCGGTCGACGCGATGCCGGGCTGGTTCCGGCCGATCGCCGAGTACCAGCCCTTCACCCCGGCCATCGAGACGCTGCGCGGTCTGCTGCTCGGCACCGGGATCGGCGACAACTGGTGGATCGCGGTCCTGTGGTGCGTCGGCCTGACCGCGCTCGGCTACCGCTGGTCCACCGCCCTGTTCAGCCGCGACCCGAAGTAGCCGTGGGCGCCGCGGAGTCCGGGGCGGTCAGGACCGCCGCCCCGGCCGCGTCCCACAACCGGTCCCGCTCCAGGGCGGCGTACGCCGACACCGCGTCGGCGTACGCCGCCCCGTCGGCGTCCCGGGCCGCGCGCCGCGCCCGGTCCGCCGACATCGTCGGCTGGAACTCCCGCAGGGCGCCGACGCGTTCGGCCAGCGCGACCATGCGGACGGCCGCCCGTACGTCGAGCCGTACGTCGGTCCGTACGTCTGCCGGTACGTCAGCTCGTACGTCTGCTGGTACGTCCGCCCGTGTGTCCGCCGGCACGTCCGTCTCCACGGTCCCGGGGGTACGGGCTCCGGCGATCCCCGCCGTACCGAGCGCGTGCAGCATGGTGCCCAGCAGGATGAGCTGCGACGGCCGGCGCGCCGGCGCCGTCAGCAGGGTCCGTACCCCCTCGTGCAGCAACTCGACGCTGTCCGCGACGAGTTCGAGGCGGTCGTGGTGGGCGTGCGCGGTCACGGCGGCCGACAGGATGTACAGCGCCCACGGCTCCTGCCACCGGTCGCCGCCCGGCGTGGGGTCCGCGGTGCGCAGCCGGTCCACGGCGGCGCGCCACAGCCCGAGGCCGACCTCGGTGAGGCCACGCGCCAGCGAGATCTCGGCGCGCGCCCCGATGTCGGAGCTGTAGAAGGCGGCGTCCTGCGTCGGGAGGTCGTCCCGCTCGGCCTGCCGCAGCCAGCGTTCGGCCTCGTCGGGGTCACCGCACTGCACACACGCCAGCACCAGCGCCCAGCGGATACCGAGATGGTCCTGCCCGTTGCCGAGCCGCGGCAGCGCGTCGAAGGCCACCATCAGATGCCGGTACGCCGCCTCGCCCTGCCCAGTGCGCAGATACAGCTCGCTCAGCCGGGCGTGCGCCAGCAGCCGTACGGTCGGGTTGTCGACCCGGTCGAGGGCGGTGACCGAGCGGCGTGCCGAGTCCAGGCCGCGGCCGAGGTCGTGCTCGAACTCCCACACATAGCTGGCCACGCACTCGGCGATGCCGACGACCAACGGCTGCTCGCTGGCGCAGAGTTGACGCAGCGCCTCGTAATCGGGCGGCCGCATCTCCGGGATCGCGCACAGCGCCACGGCCGTGGCGCGCAGCAGGGTGTCCGGCGGGGCGGGCGGCAGCCGCCGCAGTGTGACCAACTGGCGTATCGCGCGCGGGCCGTAGCCCATCAGCAGACCCGCCGCGCACACCGCGGCGGCGGCGCGCGCGACCTCGACGTAGTCGGGCTCGGGGTAGTAGTGCGACAGCGGCGGGCCGGTGTCGGCGGCGAGCGCCGCCAGGCGCGGGAAGTCCGAGGCATTGGACCACATCGTGGCCAGCACGGCGGTCGCCGCGGCAATGGTCGGGCCGTCGTCACGGGCCAGGGCGTGCCGCAGCGCCGCCACGAGATTGTCCTGCTCCGGCCGGATCAGCTCGCCGGCCGCGCGCGGCTCGGGGCCGAACAGCACGGTGTGGTGCGCGAGGCCGAAGTCCCGTGCCCAGGACAGGAGTCGGCCGACGGCCTCCTCCTGCCCGCCCGCCTCCGCGAGCCGGGCCGCGCTGAACTCCCGTACGGTCTCCAGCATCCGGAAGCGGGCGCCGGCCGGGGTGTCGGCGACGGTGAGCAGCGACTGGTCGGCCAGCTGCTCCAGCAGCGGCAACGCGTCCTCGCCCAGCACGTGTTCGGCGGCCTCGCCCGAGAAGCCGCCGGGGAGGACGGAGAGCGTGCGCAGCGCCGCCCTGGCGTCCTCGGCGAGCAGATTCCAGCTCCAGTCCACGACGGCGTGCAGCGTACGGTGCCGCTCGGGCGCGTCGCGCGCGCCGCCGCGCAGCAGCGCGAAACGGTCGCCGAGGCGGCGGGCGATCTCCGGCACCGACAGCGCGCGGACCCGCGCGGCGGCCAACTCGACCGCCAGCGGCAGCCCGTCCAGGTGCCGGCACAGCTCGGCCACCGCGTCCGGCGGCAGCTGCACCCCGCTGCGCGCGGCCCGCGCCCGCTGCGTGAACAGCTCGACCGTCGTATCGAGCCCCAGCTCCGGCAGCGCGTACACCGACTCGGACGTCAGGCCGAGCGGCGCCCTGCTCGTGGCGAGCACCCGCAGCTCGGGCGCGGCCGACAGCAGCGCCCGTACGAGGTCGGCGGCGCCGCGCACGACCTGTTCGCAGTTGTCCAGCACCAGCAGAGCGGGGCCCGCGCCGAGCACGGCGAGGGTCCCGGCGAGCGGGTCGGTGGCGCCGCGGACGGCGCCTGCGCCCAGCGCGGACGCCACTTCCGCGGCCACGTCCGCGTCCTCGGTGACGCCGGCCAGCGGTACGAAGTACACCGCGCGGCGCCCAGCGCGGCGGCTGACGGCGTGCGCGAGGCGGGTCTTGCCGAGGCCGCCGGGTCCCGCGACGGTGACCGCGCGGGACGGGCGCAGCAGTTCCTCGACGGCCGCGATGTCGGCTTCCCTGCCCAGGAGTTGATTCGGTTCGTGCGGGACGCCGACGCGTACGGCGGGCGGTTCGTCGTCCAGCAGTTCGCGCTGTACGGCGCGGAGCGCGGCGCCCGGTTCGGTGCCGAGGTCGGTGCGCAGCTCGCGGCGGTACGCCTCGTAGCGGGTCAGCGCGGCCGAGGGGCCGGCGGTCGCCGCTTCGGCGCGCAGCAGTTCCGCGAGGATCTCTTCGTCGCGGGGGTGGGCCGCCGCCAGCTCCGCCAGCGGGCCCGCCGCCTCGGTGTGCCGGCCCAGCCGGGCCAGTGCCAGCGTCCGCGCCCTCACCAGCCCGGCCCGCACCGGGGCGCGCTCGGTCCGCAGCGCCGCCACCGGGTCGTCCGTACCGTCCGGCTCGTCCGGCGTCCCCGGCCACAGCGCGAGGCCCGCCTCGGCCTCGGCGAGCGCCCCGGCGTGCTCGCCTGCCCTGGCCAGTGCCGCGCTCGCCGCGGCCCGTAGCAGCAGCGCCGAGCTGTCCACCTGCTCCTCGGTGAGGCCGAGGCGGTATCCGTTCGGCGTGCTGACGATCACCTCGGGCCCCAGCAGGGCCCGGGCCCGCGACACCACGACCTGGAGCGCCTTCCCGGGCCGCTCGGGCGGTTCGCCGCCCCACAGCCCCTCCACCAGCCGCCCCACCCCGCAGCCTGCCCCCACGTCCCCCGCCAGCAGCGCCACCAGCCCCCGCACCCGCGGCGCCGTCACCTCCTCCCCCCGATGCGCGACGCGCCCCAACACCACCAGCTCGATCCCCATCCGGGCACCCTAGCCAACCCGTTCGTGCCCGCACCCGCGCCCGCGGCCCCCATACGCCCTCTTGACGCGCCTCCGCTTCCCCCCAGGGAGAAGGGCGCCCCTTCACGGCCGCGGCCCCGCGCCCGCACCTCTGCGGAGGAGGGTGCCCCTCAAAGACCCGACTCCCGCACTCCGCGGGAGATCGGGCACCCCCGACAGGGGACCCGCGGGCGCGGTCGGTGGAGGGGTGGCTGGGGTCCGTGGGGCGTCGAAGCGCGCCGCAGGCGACTACTCTCGATCACGGCTGTCGCGCCCACGCGCGTTTCGGCCCCTTTTTGCCCGACCCCGGGCGGGAAGGAGCCGTAGGTCACGGCGATGATCGTCCGCACGGAACACCGGCACTGTTCCGCGTCGCGGCGACCGACCCGGCCGACCGCGTCCGCCCCGATCGACGTCAGGAGAGTTCCGTGCCCGGTCCGGACACCCCTCGTATGCCGCCGCCGCCCCGGCGCGCCCCCGCCCCGGGCCCGCCGCCGCCCCGGCGCGCCCCGGGCCACGGGTCCGCCACCGGCACCGGCACCGGCACCGGCACGGGCCGCGGCCCGGACGCGCCGCCGTCCCGCCGCTCGCGCCGGGTCGCGGCCGAGCCGCCGGACTCGCCGCTGCGCGCGGCCCTGGTGCGTACCGCGGAATTGTGCGCCTGCTGCGTCGCCTCGATGGCCGTCGTCCTCGTGCTGTGCGCGCTGATCGTGCTGCTGATCGTCGCGGTCTTCACCGTCGCCAAGTGACCGTCCGTGGGTGAGCGGGTCGAGCGGGTCGACGAGCACGACCGGGTGCTGGGGGTCGTCGACCGCGCGGAGGCGATCCGCCGCGGCTGGCCGCACCGCGTCGCCACCGTCGTGGTCCGCGACCCGCGCGGACGCGTGCTCGTTCACCGCCGCCCCGCCGACGCCTCCCGTTTCCCCGGCGGCTACAACTGGCTCTTCGGCGGCGCTGTCGGCGTCGGCGAGACCTACCCCGAGGCCGCCGCCCGCGAACTGGCGGAAGAGCTGGACGTCACGGCCGCACCCCGCTTCGTCCTGAAATTCCTGTGCGCGGGCGAGATCAGCCCCTACTGGCTCGGCCTCCACGAGGTAGTCGTGACCACTCCGGTCCGGCCCGACCCCCGTGAAGTCGCCTGGCACGCCTGGCTCACCGACTCCGAGCTGACCGCGCTCCTCGCCCACCCCGCCTTCGTCTCCGACGCCCGCGAGGCCCACGCCCGCTACCGCACCCACCTCCGCCGGACGGCGCCACTCCACTAATACTCACCAGGGATTTGCCTAAAGATATTAGGTATGCTCATGATGAGGTGTAGGTGATGACGAGAACGGCTGCGGCATGCGCGCAACGGGAGCGGCGCCGTGTGCCCGGAGGGTGACGCGATGGACACGCAGGACTGGACCAGTACCGACTTCGGCTCCGCGCGCGGCGCGGCGCTGGTGCGTGGCGCGACGGAGTTGGAGAAGACCGCGAGCGGTGTGCTGCCGCACCGGCTGCCCGGGTGGGCGCGGGCGCAGTACGCGGACGGACAGCTGGCGATGGCCGAGTCGCAGCCGTCCGGAGTGCGGCTGGCGTTCCGTACGCGGGCGACCGCCATGGAGCTGGAGACGGTGCCGACCAAGCGGGTGTACGCGGGCGCGCCGCCGCGCCCCGACGGGGTATACGACCTGGTCGTGGACGGTGTCCTGGCCGGACAGGGCAGCGTGGAAGGCGGCCACACCCTGACCCTCGACATGGCGAACGGGACGGCCGAGCGTACCGACGGCACATCCGGCACCCTCCGCTTCGCCGGCCTGCCGGACACGGCCAAGGACGTCGAGATCTGGCTGCCGCACACCGAAACCACCGAACTGGTCGCGCTGCGCACCGACGCGCCCGTCGAACCGTCCCCCGACCGGGGCCGCAAGGTCTGGCTGCACCACGGGAGTTCGATCAGCCACGGCTCCAACGCGGCGAGCCCGACCACGATCTGGCCCGCGCTCGCCGCGTCCCTGGGCGGCGCGGACCTGGTCAATCTGGGCCTGGGTGGCAGCGCGATGCTCGACCCCTTCACCGCCCGCGCGATGCGGGACGCGCCCGCGGACCTGATCAGCGTGAAGATCGGCATCAACATCGTCAACGGCGACGTGATGCGCCTGCGCGCCTTCGGACCCGCGGTGCACGGCTTCCTGGACACGATCCGTGAGGGCCACCCGGACACCCCGCTGCTGGTGGTCTCGCCGATCCTGTGCCCGATCCACGAGGACACCCCGGGCCCGGCCGCCTTCGACATGGAGGCGCTCGCCGCCGGCGACGTACGTTTCAAGGCCACCGGCGATCCGGCCGACACCGCCGCCGGACGGCTCACGCTGCGCGTCGTCCGCGACGAGCTGGCCCGTATCGTCGCCCAACGCGCCGCCTCAGACCCGCGGTTGAGCTATCTCGACGGCCGCGAGCTGTACGGCGAGGCCGACACCGGCGCGCTGCCGCTGCCCGACGCCCTGCACCCGGACACGGCCACCCACCGCCTCATCGGCGAGCGCTTCGCCGCCAAGGTCTTCGGCGCGGACGGCGCGTTCGCCTGACGCATCGGGGGCCGACCGTCCCCGGGGGCCGACCGTCCCCGGGGGCCGACCGCTCCGCCGCCGTCGTCCCGCGCACCGCGCCCGCCGGCCCTCGTCGGCTGCGGCGACGACCTGATGTCCGCCAAGGAGTGGGCGCGGGCCCGTACCCGCGACCAGCAGCAGCTCGACCAGTACCCCGACGCCGGCCGCGCGCTCACCGCCAAGGCCCGCGGCAGCGTGCGGCAGGCGACCCTCGCCCTCGAACTGGCCACCGTCCGCGACCGGCTCGGCACGTCCACCGGCACCGCCTTCACCCCGCTGATCGAGCACTGACCAAGCACCGATCGGTGCTTGGTCAGTGCTCGATCAGTGCTCGATCAACCGCCGATCGACCGCCGGCCGCTCAAGCCTCCAGCGGCTACTGGTCATTTGCGTTCGTATGGTTGCGCTCACCCCGACGGGCTGGAACACTTCCGGTCGCTAAGCGACTTGATCGCACATATATCAACAGGGACTCTGCTCTTTCCTGGCTGTTCATGAGCGACCACTGAAGCTCGCGACACTCCCGCACGTGACGTGGAGGTAGGAATGGCTGTTCACCGAATACGCGCGGAGGCGCTCCGGCGCTGTCTGGCGCTGGGGGTCACCACCGCGCTCCTGACCGGGTTCGGCATCACCGCCGGATCGGCCGCCGAGCCACCGGGCCGGAGCGGCACGACGGCACCGGCCGCCGCCCCGCACGCGGCGCACACGGTCACCTACGACGACTACTCGTTCATGATCGACGGCAAGCGCACCTATCTGTGGGGCGGCGAATTCCACTACTACCGGCTGCCCAGCCAGGACCTGTGGCTGGACGTGCTGCAGAAGATGAAGGCGGCCGGATTCAACGCCGTCTCCCTCTACTTCGACTGGGGCTACCACTCGCCCGCGCCCGGCGTCTACGACTTCACCGGCGTCCGCGACGTGGACAAACTGCTCGACATGGCCGCCGACCTCGGCATCTACGTCATCGCCCGGCCCGGCCCGTACATCAACGCCGAGGTGGACGGCGGCGGTTTCCCCGGCTGGCTGTCGACGAAGGCGGGCAACACCCGTACCAGCGACCCGGAGTACCTGAAGTACAGCGACGAGTGGCAGACGCAGATCGACCGGATCCTGGCCCGGCACCAACTCACCGACGGCAAGGGCTCGGTGATCGAGTACCAGGTCGAGAACGAGTACTACAACGGCAACGCGGCCGGCCACACGTACATGAAGCACCTGGAGGACAAGGCGAAGGCCGACGGCATCACCGTCCCCCTCGTCGGCAACAACAACGGCACCTTCAACTCCGGTGTCGGCGCCCTCGACGTGGACGCCGCCGACTCCTACCCGCAGGGCTTCAACTGCTCCAACCCCACCCGCTGGAACGGCGTCCCGGACATCAGCTACGACCACGTGCCCGGAAAGCCGCTGGCCACCGCCGAGTTCCAGGGCGGCGCCTTCGACCCGTGGGGCGGCCCCGGCTACGACAAGTGCGCGCAGCTGATCAACGACCAGTTCGCCGACGTCTTCTACAAGCAGAACATCGCCGTCGGCGCCACCTCGCAGAGCTTCTACATGACCTACGGCGGCACCAACTGGGGCTGGCTCGGCGAACCGCAGAACTACACCTCGTACGACTACGGCGCCGCGCTGCGCGAGAACCGGCAGCTCGACCCGAAGTACGACCAGGACAAGCTGATCGGCTACTTCACCCAGGCCCTCGCGCCGCTCGCCAAGACCGACGCGCTGCCCGCCACCCCCACCGACAACGCCTCGATCGTGGACACCGCGCGCCGCAACCCCGACACCGGCACCCAGTTCCATGTGCTGCGGCACGCCGACTCCACCGCGACGAGCAACGACAGCGGGCACGTCACGATCGACCTCGGCGCGCACCCCGGCTACACCCATGACGACGCCGACTCGGCGCTGTCGTACAGCGGTTCGTGGTCGCACGTCGGTGCCGAGCAGAATTACACCGGCGGCGACTACCAGCACACCGAGTCCTTCTCCGACACCGCGGGCGACAGCTTCTCCACCGACTTCACCGGCACCGGCGTGAAGTGGATCAGCAATCTCGACGGCAATCACGGCATCGCCGACGTCTACCTCGACGGCACCAAGGTCAAGACCGTCGACCTGTACGGCGCGACCAAGCAGAATCAGTACGTCGCCTACCGGGCCAGCGGCCTGGCCGCCGGGACGCACACCCTCAAGGTCGTCGTCACCGGAAACAGCAACGCCGACGCCTCCGGCCGCTTCGTCACCGTGGACGCCATCGACGTCGACAGCGGCACCGGCGGCACCGCACCGGTCTACACGGTGCCGCAGCAGCCCGGCACCGCGCTGACCCTCAACGGCCGGCAGAGCAAGATCATCGTCGCGGACTACAGCCTCGGCGGGAACCAACTCCAGTACAGCACCTCGGAGATCATGACCAACGCCACCATCGGCGGGCGCGACATCGCCGTCCTCTACGGCGACCACGGCTCCGACGGCGAAACGGTCCTGCACTACGCGAAGCAGCCCAAGGTCACCACCACCGGCGGCGCCGTCACCAGCACTTGGGACGCCGCCACCGGCGACCTGCGGCTCAACTACACGCACAGCGGCCTGACCCGGGTTCGGATCGACGGCGGCGGCCACCCGCTGCTCCTGCTGCTCGCCGACACCGACACCGCCAAGACCTTCTGGCGGCAGGACACCGCCGCGGGCCCCGTCCTCGTCCGCGGCACCCACCTGCTGCGCGGCGCGACCTCCTCCGGCCCCTCCGGCAGCACCCTCGCCCTCACCGGCGACGTCGCCGGCAACGGCGCCATCGAGGTGTTCAGCGGCGCCAACTCCGTGACCTGGAACGGGAAGAGCGTCCGGACGACCGTCACCGACAGCGGCAGCCGCACCGGCACCGTACCGACCGCCGCGACCGTCACCCTGCCCGCGCTCACCGGCTGGAAGCACCAGCAGGAATCACCGGAGGCTCAGCCCGGCTTCGACGACTCCAGCTGGCAGGTGGCCGACAGGACCAGCTCGCACAGCACCACCACACCCGGCAGCCTGCCGGTGCTCTTCGCCGACGACTACGGCTTCCACACCGGAAGCACCTGGTACCGCGGCCGGTTCACCGCCACCGGCAAGGAGACCGGCATCACGCTGTCCGCGCAGAGCGGCGGCGGCGCCGCGGCCTCCTCGGTCTGGCTCAACGGCACCTTCCTGGGCAGCTCCACATCCGACGGCCAGAAGACGTACGCCTTCCCGGCCGGCGTACTCAAGAGCGACGGCGACAACATCGTCTCCGTGCTCACCGTCAACATGGGCCACGAGGAGGACTACAACTCCTCCAACGGCAACAAGGCCGCCCGCGGCCTGACCGGCGCCTCGCTGGCCGGCGCCCCGCTGGACACCATCACCTGGCGACTGCAGGGCGTACGCGGCGGCGAGACCCCCGTCGACACCGTGCGCGGCCCGCTCAACACCGGTGGCCTGTACGGCGAACGGGCCGGCTGGACACTGCCCGGCCACCCCACCGACGGCTGGCAGCCGGTCACCCTGCCCACCACCGACACCACCCCGGGCGTCTCCTGGTACAGCACGAACGTCGCCCTGAACCTCCCCAAGGGACAGGACACCTCGCTCGGTCTGACCTTCACCGACGACGCGTCCCGCAAGTACCGGGTGGAGATCTACGTCAACGGCTGGAACATGGGCAACTACGTCAACTACCTGGGCCCGCAGCACAGTTTCCCGATCCCCAACGGTGTGCTGAACCCCAACGGCGGCAACACCATCGCGCTGGCCGTGTGGAATCTCGACGGCAGCACCGGCGGACTCGGCAAGGTCGCCCTCACGAACTACGGCAGCTACGCCTCCTCGCTGAAGGTGGCGCAGAACGCGAGCCCGCGCTACAGCAAGGCCGCGTACGCCATGCCGGCCGCCCCCACGTCCACGGTCGCCCTCCAGGTGCCCGGGTCCGTGGCCGGCGGCCAGACCTTCACCGCGACCGCCAAGGTCAGCGTGCCCCGGGGGAAGCCCGCCGCGCGCGAGGTGACCGCCGCCCTCGACGCACCCGACGGATGGACGGTCAGCACGCACTCGCAGCCCGCGTCCGTCGGGCTGATCCGCAGTGGCTCCTCGGCGGTCTTCCGCTGGACCGTCACCGCGCCGCAGACGCCGGGCAAGGTCAACGCCCTTGAGGTGAAAGCCCGGTTGACGCAAGGGTGGAATCGCACCTCGACCCGCGACGAGCGGGTCATCGGGTCGATCCCGGCGCCGCCGCCGGCCGGCGACAACCAGGTCAGCGACCTGGAATTCCTGTCCGCGACCAACGGCTGGGGACCGGTCGAACGCGACCAGAGCGTCGGCAACACCGCCGCGAACGACGGCACCCCGCTCAAGCTCGGCGGCACCACGTACGCCAAGGGCCTGGGCACCAACTCGCCCAGTGACGTGCAGATCTACCTCGACGGCCGGTGCAGCCGCTTCACCGCGACCGTTGGTGTCGACAACGGCGACCCCGGCTCCGTCACCTTCTCCGTCACGCTCGACGGGAAGGTGCTCACCACCACGCCCGTCCTGCGCGGCAGTTCGCAGCCCGTCACCATCGATGTGCCGGTGACCGGCGGCCAGGTGCTCGACCTGGGCGTCGGCGACGGGGGCGACGGCAACGGCAACGACCACGGGGACTGGGCGAATCCGGTCCTGACCTGCGCGGCCGGCTGACCTCCCCGGCCGGCCGCACGACACGGCGCCGCCCCGGACCCGCCAGGTCCGGGGCGGCGCCGCCGTGTTGACGGGGCGTCAGGCCGACGCCGGTAGCCGCTGGGGAAGCCAGCGCAGCCGGGCCGCCTCCTGGAACGGGCCGCCGCCCTCGTGGCCGTTGAAGTCGTAGACCTCGATCTCCTTGTCGTCGTGCGCATAGGAGTTGAAGGCCGCGAAGACCGTGGACGGCGGGCAGGTCTGGTCCTCAAGCGCCGTCGAGAACAGCGCGGGCGCGGTGCCGCGCGCCGCGAAGTGCACGCCGTCGAAGTACGCGAGGGTGCGCGTCACCCGCTCCACGCTCGCCCGGTGCGTGTTCAGGTACAGGCCCACCTCGCGGTACGGATTGCGGTCGGTGAGCCGGATCGCGCGCGGGAAGTCGCACAGGAACGGCACATCGGGGGCGACCGCCGCCAGGTCCGGGACGAGCCCGGCAACCGCGAGCGTGATGCCGCCGCCCTGGCTCGTGCCCAGCGCCACGGTGCGCGCGGCGTCGGTCAGCGGGTGCGAGCGGGCCGCCTCGATCGCGCGCACCGCGTCGGTGAACACCCGCCGGTAGTAGAAGGATTCGGGGTCCTCGACGCCGCGGGTCAGGAAACCCGGGTAGGCGGGCGCGCTGCCCACCGGGTCCGGGGTGTCACCGGTCGCCCAACCGCTGCCCTGGCCACGGGTGTCCATCACGAAGTGCGCGAAACCGGCCGACGCCCACAGCAGATGGGTGTGCGGCAGGCCGCGCCCGCCGCCGTACCCGAGGAATTCCACGACCAGCGGCAGCGGGGCCGCGGCGGCGGCCGGCAGCACCAGCCAGCCCTTGACGGGATGGCCGCCGAAGCCCGCGAAGGTCACGTCGTACACGTCGACCGTGCTCAGGCCGGTCGGCACCGGCTCGAAGCGCGCGTCCAGCGGGTGGCCGCGCGCCTCCTGGAGCGTCGCCGTCCAGAAGGCGTCGAAGTCGGCGGGCTCGGCGGAGCGGCTGCGGTACGCGCGCAGGTCGTCGAGGGGCAGGTCGAACAGGGCCATCGGTCAGCACTCCTGGCAGGTCGGCAACGATGTCGGACGGCGGGGGCGGGGCGGGGGTGAGGTGAGGGGGTGTCAACTGCCGTCGGCTCAGGCGGAGATGGGGACGGCGGTGCCGGTCACCCGGATCGGGGCGGCCTCGCCCGGCGGGACCGTCACGGTCAGCACACCGGGGCGGCCCAGATCGTCGCCCTGGTGCAGGGTGAGGGTGGCCGGCGGCTCCACCAGGCGCTCCTCACGCAGATAGGCGCCGAGCGCCAGCGCGGCCGCGCCCGTCGCCGGGTCCTCCACCACCCCGCCGACCGGGAACGGGTCCCGCACATGGAAGACGGACTCGCTCTCCCGCCACAGGAGTTGAACGGTCGTCAGGTCCAGGCCCGTCATCAGCGCTTCGAGCCGGTCGAAGTCGTACGCGAGGTCGGCGAGGCGCGCGCGGGTCGCGGCGGCCAGGACCAGATGGCGGGCGCCCGCGTACGCGATGCGCGGCCGGAAGGCCGGGTCCAGGTCGGCGACGGGCCAGTCCAGCGCGGCCAGCGCCTCGGTCAGCCGGTCCGGGGCGATGTCCTCGACGTACGGGGTGACGCTGGTCATCGTGGCCCGCGGCGGTCCTTCGCCGTCGGCCGTGACGGTCACCGGGACCTCGCCCGCCGGGGTGCGGAAGAGCAGTTCGCCGGCGCCGATCCGCTCGGCCAGCGCCACCGCGGTGGCCAGCGTCACATGGCCGCAGAAGGACACCTCGGCCTTCGGGCTGAAGTAGCGCACGGTCAGGGTGCGGCCCTCGGTCGCCGTCACGAAGGCGGTCTCCGAATAGCCGACCTCGGCCGCGATCGCGAGCATCCGTGCGGCGTCCAGGCCGGACGCGTCCAGCACCACACCGGCGGGGTTGCCGCCGGCCGGGTCGCCGGAGAAGGCGGTGTAGCGCAGGATCCCGGTGCCGGCCGAGGCGTCGCCCGGTGTCCCCGTCGTTGTCGTCATGATCGCTCCAACCCGTCCGTCGTGGGCCCTGTTCCCGGCGGTCCGCGCGGCCCGGTCAGCCGCGGCCGATGAAGGGCATCGTCGTCGCCATCACCGTCGCGAACTGCACGTTCGCCTCCAGCGGCAGCTCGGCCATGTGCCGTACCGTACGGGCCACGTCCGCGACGTCCATCACCGGCTCCACCGCGGTGTCGCCGTTCGCCTGAAGAATTCCGGTCCGCATCCGGGCGGTCATCTCGGTGGCCGCGTTGCCGATGTCGATCTGGCCGCACGCGATGCGGTACGGGCGGCCGTCCAGCGACAGGGACTTCGTCAGGCCGGTCATGGCGTGCTTGGTCGCGGTGTACGCGACGCTGTGCGGGCGCGGGACCTGCGCCGAGATCGAACCGTTGTTGATGATCCGGCCGCCCTGCGGGTCCTGCTCCTTCATCCGCCGGAAGGCGGCCTGCGCGCACAGGAAGGCGCCGTGCAGATTGACGTCCACCACGGCCTTCCACTCCTCGTACGGCAGCTCCTCGACGGGGAGCGGCGGGCCGAACATCCCGGCGTTGTTGAACAGCAGGTCCAGGCGGCCGCCCGGCAGGGCGTCGAAGAGCCGCGCCACGTCCTGCGGGCGGGTCACGTCGGTCGGCACCGCGTACGTACGGCCGCCCGCCGCTTGTGCGGCCAGCTCCGCCGTCTGCGCCAGGGCGTCCGGGCGGCGCCCCGCCAGGCCAACCGTCCAGCCGGCCGCCGCCAGCTCCACCGCCACGGCCCGGCCGACGCCGGAGCCCGCACCCGTCACCACCGCGACCCGCTCGTTCTCGCTCATGCTTCCGCAGCGTAGGCGGTGCGACGATGCTCGGGTCCGCCCGCCCCCGCAGGAGGTCCACCCATGCCCTACGCCGAACCGCTCCCGCCCCACGAGATCAGCCTGCGGCTCGCAGAGCTTCCCGGCTGGGAGGTCGTCCCCGGACCGGGGGACGCGGCCACCCTCCGCCGCACCTACCACCTGCCGCATCTGCCCGCGGCCATCTTCGCCCTCCACATCGCGGGCATCCAGGCCGAGCTCGACCACCACTCCGATCTGACGCTCGGCTACGACACCCTGTCCGTGTCCGTCACCACCCACGCCGCCGGCGGCCGCCTCACCCCCAAGGACTTCGCCCTCGCGACCCGCATCCACTCCGTGGCCCCGGCCCACTCCGCCACCTGACCCCGCCGCCGCGGCCGAGGCCGCGTGCGACGGGGCACCCTCCTCCGCAGAGCTTCGGGTGGGAGGGTGCCCTCGTCCGGAGAGGCGAGGTGGGGGTCAGTCCACGCCCGGGTACGTCACGCCGGTGCGGGCCCGGATCGTGTCGAGGGTGCGCATGATGGAGAGGGAGCCGGAGAGGGGGACCAGGGGGGACTCGGTCTCGGCGGCGCGGAGGCAGCGCATGACCTCGGCGGCCTCGTACCGCATGGTGCCCCGGTCGTGGCCGTCGTCGACGACGTCGGAGAAGGTGACGGTGCGGGGGGCCTCGCCCTGGCGGTGGAGAGTGAGGTAAGGCGGGTTGAAGAAGCCCTCGGGCAGCTCGATGCGGCCGGCCGTACCGGTGACGGTCGCGTGCGCGCCGGTGTCGGCGGTGATGGAGCAGGAGAGCGTGGCCACGGCGCCGTCGTTCCAGCCGAGCACGATCCCGGTGTTGTCGTCGACCCGCTCGGGGGTCAGGTGCGACCACGCCTGGACGTCGTCCGGCTCGCCGAGCAGCAACTGCGCGAAGGACACCGGGTAGACGCCGAGGTCGAGCAGGGCGCCGCCGCCCTGCGCGGGGTCGCGCAGCCGGTGCGTGGCCGGGAAGTCCCCGGAGAAGCCGAAGGCCGCCGTGACGTCCCGCACCTCACCGATGACGCCGTCCGCGATCAGCGCGAGCATGTGCCGAACCAGCGGATTGCAGTACGTCCACATGGCCTCCATCAGGAACAGGCCGCGCTCGCGCGCCAGCTCCACCAGCTCCTCGGCCTCCCGGGCGTTGATGGTGAACGCCTTCTCGCACAGCACCGCCCGCCCCGCCTCCAGGCAGATCCCGCTCGCCTCGCGGTGCGCGGAGTGCGGGGTGGCGACGTAGACCACGTCCACCCCGTCGTCCGCGGCCAGCTCCGCCCAGGAGCCGTACGCGCGCGGAATCCCGTACCGCTCGGCGAACGCCTTCGCGCCGTCGAGGGTGCGGGAGCCGACGGCGACGACCTCCGCGTCCGGCAGCGTCCGCAGCGCCTCGGTGAAGGTGGCGGCGATGCCGCCGGTCGCCAGGATGCCCCAGCGGATCGTCCGCGTGCTGTCATCGCTCATCGGTCAGCCCCACAAGTCATCGGTCAGCCCCAAAACGTGGTCTCGGTCGTGCGCGATCACTGGAAGGATAGAGAACGGCTTCAACTACTTCCGCTGGAGAGTGCCGTGCAGGACGCCGGGCCCCCCGTACCCGCGCACATCACCGAAACCGTCCCTACTGAAGACAAGACCCGCACGCTCGCGGCCCAGCGCCGCACCGGCCTGCTGGTCACCCTCGTCCTCGGCGGCCTCACCGCGCTGCCGCCGCTGTCGATGGACATGTATCTGCCCGCGCTGCCCCAGGTCACCGACGCCCTGCACAGCACAGCGGCGACGGCGCAGCTCACCCTCACCGCGTGCCTGGCGGGCATGGCCCTCGGCCAGCTCGTCGTCGGCCCGCTCAGCGACCGCTTCGGCCGCCGCACCCCGCTGCTGACCGGCATGGTCATCTACGTGCTGGCCACCGCCGTCTGCGCCTTCGCGCCGTCCGCCCCGCTGCTGATCGCCTTCCGGCTGGTCCAGGGCCTGGCGGGCGCGGCCGGCATCGTGATCTCCCGGGCGGTGGTCCGTGACCTCTACGACGGCGTGGAGATGGCCCGCTTCTTCTCCACCCTGATGCTGATCTCCGGTGTCGCCCCGATCGTCGCCCCGGTGATCGGCGGCCAGATCCTGCGGCTCACCGACTGGCGCGGCGTCTTCGTCGTCCTCACCGTGATCGGCACGCTGCTCACCCTGCTGGTGTGGCGGCGGATGACCGAGACGCTGCCGCCCGACAAGCGGCACTCCGGCGAACTGTCCGGCACCTTCGGCGCGATCCGCCGGCTGCTCGGCGACCGGGTCTTCGCCGGGTACGTCTTCACCGGCAGCTTCGCCTTCGCGGCGCTGTTCACGTACGTGTCCGCGTCGGCCTTCGTCGTGCAGGACATCTACGGCGCCTCGCCGCAGACCTTCAGCCTGCTGTTCGGGCTGAACTCCATCGGCATCGTCGGTGTCGGCCAGCTCAACGGCAAGGTGCTGGTCGGCCGGGTCGCGATGGACAAGGTGCTGACCGTGGGCCTGGTCCTGATCACCGCGGCCTCGGTCGCCCTGGTGCTGCTGACCTCCGGCGTCTTCGGCCGGGCCGGGCTCCCGGCGATCGCGGCGGCCCTGTTCGTCCTGATGGCGTCGATGGGCCTGACCCTGCCGACGGCGAACACCCTGGCGCTGCTGCGCGTCAAACGGGACGTGGGGTCGGCGTCCGCGCTGGTCGGCACGTCCTCCTTCCTGATCGGCGCGCTGGCCTCGCCGCTGGCCGGGGTGGCGGGCGACGGGACCGCGGTCCCGATGGCCGTCGTGCAGCTGACCTGCGCACTCGTGGCCGTCGGCTGCTTCGTCGGGCTGTGCGTGCGCGGGCGACGTACCGTGGAGTGACCCCAGGGTCTGTCCGACAGGAGGCTGCGATGGAGGAATCGGTGTCCGGTACGGCCGACGAGAGCCCGGACAAAGCAGTGGAGAGCCCGGACAACGTCATGAAGAGCCCGGACAACGTCGTGGACGAGAGCACATGGGCGTTCAAGAGCGCCGACAGCTCGCTGCACACCGGGGCCGAGGGCCAGGTGAGCCCGGAGGACCTCGTGCTGCTCTCCGGCCGCGAGCCCACACCTGAACTGGTCGAGAAGGCCCGCAGAGCACTGGAGGAACATGGCGCCGCCGCTGTCGAGAGGTACCTGCCCTGAGGCGGGTCTCGACACCGCCGAGCTGACCGCGATCGTCCCCGGGCTGGCCGCGTCCCTGCGACCGGCGCCCGTGCACCCGTGGTGCGCGGGCGCCGTCGTACTGGCCGGCCGGGGCCGGACCGTCGCGCTGCACGAGGCGGTCGGCCGGGCGGTGCGCTACTCCGGGTACGAGGAGACCGCCGACCGCGGCGTCGAACTGCCGCAGGACCGGCAGGTGCCGATGCGCCCCGACACCGTCTTCGACCTGGCCTCCCTCACCAAGCTCTTCACGGCCACCGTCGCCGCCGCCCACCTCGACCAGGACCGTGAAGTCACCGACTACGTGCCGGAATTCGGCGCGGCGGGCAAAGACGCCATCACCGTACGGCAGTTGCTCGACCACACCTCGGGCCTCCGCCCCGAACTGCCCTTCTACGACCGGCCGACCGCCGAGGAACGGGCCCGGCTGCTGTGGGACGAGGCGCCGCTCCACCCGCCGGGCAGCGCCCGGATCTACTCGGACCTCAATCTCATCGCGGTCCAGCACGCGCTGGAACGCGCCACGGGCCGCCCGCTGGACGTCCTGATCAGCGAGGAGATCACCGGCCCTTACGGCATGCTCGACACCGGCTTCAACCCGCCGCCCGAGGCGCTGCCGCGGATCGCGGCCACCGAGGACCAGCGGCGGCCGTGGGGGCGGCTGGACCGCGGCATGGTGCACGGCGCCGTCCACGACGAGAACGCGTACGCGATGGGCGGGGTCAGCGGGCACGCCGGGCTGTTCTCCACGGCCTGGGACCTGGCGCTGTTCTGCCGGGCGCTGCTGGACCGCGGCGGGCCGTGGCCCGGGTTCGAGACCGATCAGCCGTGGTTCATGGGCGAGTTGGCCGGGCGCGGCGCGGTCGGGCACACCGGTTTCACCGGCACCAGCCTGGTGATGGACCCGGCGAGCGACAGTTTCCTGGTACTGCTCGCCAACTCCGTGCACCCGTCCCGCACCTGGCGCGACGGCAGCGCGCCGCGCGCCGCCGCCGCGACCCGGCTGGCCCGGGCGATCGCCAAAGCCGATTCATAGCAAGGCCGGTTCATAGCAAGGCCGGTCCGCGGCACGACCGACTCGCAGCAAGGCCGGTTCGCGGCAAGACCGGCTCATGGTGCGGGAGTTCACGGTCGGGTCAGCGGAAGATCCCGGTGTGGCCGAGCGAGTAGCGGCCCGGCTGCGGGTAGACGGCCAGGCCGTGCGGTCCCGAGCCGACCGGGATCTTCGCCAGCGTACGGCCGTTGGTGGTGTCGATCGCGTACACCTCGGCGTCGTAGCGGCCGGACAGCCACAGCACCTTGCCGTCCGCGGAGACGCCGCCCATGTCGGGGCTGCCGCCGCCGTCGATGTGCCACTTGTCGACCAGCTTGCCGGTGGCGAAGTCCAGCAGGGAGACCGAGCCCTCGCCGCGGTTGGAGATGTACATCACCTTGGAGTCCCGCGACACGTACAGGCCGTGCGCGCCCTTGCCGGTGGGCAGCAGGGTCGGCTTGGAGAAGGTGTCGCCGTTCATCACCCACACGCCGTTGGCCATCATGTCGGCGATGTACCAGGTCCTGCCGTCCGGCGAGATCTTCACGTCCTGCGGCATCGCGCCCTCGAACGGCAGCCGCTGCTGGCCGACCACCTTCATCGCGGCGGTGTCCACCTTCAGCAGTTCGCCGGAGAACTCGCAGGACACGATGAAGTACTTGCCGTCCGGCGAGAAGTCGGCGTGGTTCACGCCGTAACAGCTCACCGGCACGGCCTTCTTGACCGCCATGGTGTGCGCGTCGCGGAAGACCAGCTGCCGGTCGAGCGAGGCCATCACCACCGCGTACTTGCCGTCCGGCGTGAAGTACAGGTTGTACGGGTCGTGCACGTCGACGGTCGGGCCGGGCTTGCCGGTGGCCGGGTCGATCGGGGTGAGGGTGTTGCCGACGTCGTTGTTGACCCACAGCGTCTTGAGGTCCCAGGACGGCACCACGTGCTGCGGCTGCTGCCCGACCGGGATCGTCCGGATCACCTTGTACGTCTTCGGGTCGATGACGCTGACGGTGTTGGAGTCGGTGTTGGGCACGTACACCCGGGACGGGAAGTTCTTCACCACGGGGGACAGGGCGTTCGGCCGGTCGGCGGCGTAGACGTCCTTCGGGTCGAGCAGCGGCGGCATGCCGGGCAGCCCCTGCGCGGCCGCCTGCACGCGCGGCGTGGACTGCGGCGCGGCCTTCGCGGCGGCCCGGGTGGGCGCGGAGGTGTGCGGGTGCGTGCCGCCGGTGGCCGATGTGCCGCAGCCGGAGGCGAGCGCGGCGCCCGCGAGGACGGCGACGGCCACGAGCACGGAGCGGGCGCGGACGGTACGGACCGGCGCCGCCGTACGGGCGTCGGGGGCGGTACGGGCGTCCGTACGGGGGCCCGGGTCGGCGGTCGGGTCGCAGTTCGGGGAACGGAACGGGATGCGGCGCATCAGGTCAGCAGCTCCGAGGTCGTGACCGCGCGGAGGCCCCGGCGGTGCAGGTCGTCGAGGATCCCGGGCAGCGCGGCGACCGTGCCGGAGTGCCCGAAGTGCAGGGAGACCACCGAACCCGCCCGCGCCTGGGCGGCCACCGCGGCGCGCACCTGGCCGGCCCCCGGGTCGGTGTAGTCGAGCGGGTCCACGTCGTACGACAGCAGGTGCGGGTAGCCCGCCCGCTGGGCGAGCCGCACCACCAGCGGTGTCGCCATCCGCGCCTGCGACGGGCGGAACCAGCGCCCGCGCGAGCCGGTCAGCTTGCGCAGCCGCTCCGCGCAGCCCTCGATCTCGGCGGTCGCCGCGGCGGCGTCCATCGCACCGATGTCGCCGTGCGTCTGGGTGTGGTTGCCCAACTCGTGCCCGCCGTCCAGGATCCGGCGGGCGAGCCGCGGATACGTGTCGAGCCAGCTGCCGACGGCGAGCACCGTCACCCGCGCCCCGGCCTTCTCCGCCTCGGTCAGCAGGGCCTCGGCCTGCGCCGGTTCGCCCTGGCCGTGGAAGGTGAGGGCGAGCCGCGGCCGGTCGCGGGGCCCGTGCTCGATCTGGTCGGGCAGGCCCGGCGGCAGCGGCGGGAGCGCGGCGGACGTGCCCGGCGTCGTACGGGACGGGGACGGTGCCTTTGACGTGGGGGTCGCTTCGGACGCGGAAGGCGCGGGGGCGGGCGCGGCACCGGACGGGCGGCCGTCGGCGCAGCCGGCCAGCAGCGCCCCGGACGCGGTCACCTGGAGGAGATTTCGGCGGGAGATGGACATCGGGCATCACTGTAGGACGTAACGGCATGTTCTCCGCACGTCACCGGGCCCGCGTCGCACGGACGAGTCACCCGGCTGGGCCGCCTGCCATCATGGGCCGATCAGGACACCGCGCCGCGGTGACCGGGGGGTGGACCGCGGGCGACCGCGACGAGGTACGTGGGGGGCTGCGTGACCGGGACGACGAGCGACAGACCGGCGGAGACCAGTGGCCGTCCGGCCGGGACCGGCAGTGTTCCAGCCGAGGCGGACGGTGCACCGGCGGGAACGACCGCCGAACCGGCGGGAACGACCGCCGGCGCTGCGGAGGCGGACGGCGAAGCGGCGGGAACGGCCGCCGGTCCGGCCGGGATGTACGGCGATCCGGCCGGGGCGAGCGGCGGTGGTGCCGGGAAGGCCCGCGCACGCGAGCTGAGCTTCGGGGCCGCCGTCCGGCGGCTGCGTGACGCGCAGAAGACAGCCAAGGGCGTATCGCTGTACTCGCGGTACGTGAACCGGCCGGCCGGCCGGGTGCTGGCCGCCGCCGCGTACCGGGCCCGGCTCACCCCCAACCAGGTGACCCTGGTCAGCGCCGCCTTCAGCGGCGCCGCCGTCGCCGCCCTCGCGCTCGGCCGGCCCTCCTGGCCGCTGGCCGTCGCGGTCTGGGCGGGTCTGGTGGTCGGCTTCGCCTTCGATTCCGCCGACGGCCAGCTCGCCCGGCTGCTCGGCGCGGGCAGCCCGGCGGGGGAGTGGCTCGACCACGTCGTGGACTGCGCGAAGATCACCGCGGTGCACGCCGCCGTACTGATCACCTTCTACCGGCACTTCGGCCTGCCGGGCGACGGCTGGCTGCTGCTGCCGCTGGGCTTCCAGCTCGCCGCCGTGCTGATCTTCTTCGGCGGCCTGCTCACCGACAAGCTCAAGCCGAAGGCCGGGCCGGGCGCCCCGGCGCCCGCGCCGCCGTCACGGCTGCGCGCGGTCGCCCTGCTGCCCGTCGACTACGGCGTCTTCTGCCTGGTCTTCCTGCTGCTCGGCAGCGAACGCGCCTTCCGCCTCGGCTATCTCGCGCTCTTCGCCGTGCACGCGCTCTTCCTCGTGGCCTTCCTCGCCAAGTGGTTCAGAGAGCTTCGGAGGGTGTGACCTCCGGCGCCGGCTCCGCGAGCACGTCGAGCGCCTTGCGGAGCTGGGTGCTGGAGGTGTGCACGGTGTACGGGAAGTAGACGATCTCCACACCGACCGTCGCGAAGTCCCGCTCCAGCCGGAGCCCCTTGTCCGTACCGCGCCAGTCGTCGCCCTTGAACAGCACGTCGAAGCGGACCTGCTGCCAGGTCTCCAGCTTGTCCGGCACCGTCTCCACGAAGGCCGCGTCCACGAAGCGGACACTGCGCACGATCTCCAGCCGCTCCACCAGCGGCACCACCGGGCTGCGGCCCTTGGCCAACCGGGCCATCTCGTCAGAGACCACGCCCGCGACCAGGTAGTCGCACTGACTGCGGGCGTGCCGCAGGATGTTGAGATGTCCCACGTGGAAGAGGTCGTAGACCCCGGGCGCGTAGCCCACTCGCTGTGCCATGAACCGACCCCCCGGTCGTACGATTTCCGCTGACGAATCCGTACAACGCTCCCCAGCGTTGACGAGTCCCACACAATAGCCGCACCCGACGGCGGTCAAACGGCGCTTTGCGAAAGTCCAACGCTTGGTAAGCGGGCGGTTGCTCTCCCGGTGAACGGCTAGGGTGGGCATCTGTTCGTCATTGGCGGTCTCTGGGGGGTCTGGGGACGCCGGGGGAAGGGAACACTCCGTGGCCGAGTCCGCCGCGCGCCGCCGCCTGCTGCTGGTCTCCACCAACTACGCGCCGGAACACGCCGGGATAGGGCCGTACGCGACGCAGATCGCCGAGCACTGGGCGGCCGGCGGCGACGAGGTGCACGTCCTGGCGGGCATGCCGCACTACCCGGCCTGGCGGCTCGACCCGGAGTACGCCGGGGTGTGGCGCGCCGAGGAGCGGCGCGGCGGGGTCACCGTGCACCGCCGCCGCCATCTCGTACCGCCCAAGCAGACCGCCGTCACCCGCGCCCTGTTCGAGGCCACCGTGCTCGGCCACGGCCTGCTCGCGCCGCCCGCCATCGGCCGCCCCGACGCGGTCGTGGCGCAACTGCCCAGCCTCGGCGGCGGTGTCATCGCCGCCCGGATAGCCAAGCGGCACGGCGTGCCCTACGTACCGGTCGTGCAGGACCTGATGGGCGCCGCGGCGGCGCAGAGCGGCATACGCGGCGGCGGCAGGGCGGCCTCCGCGGCCGGCGCGGTCGAGGCGTACGCGCTCAAGCGCGCCGCCCTGGTCGGCGTCATCCACGAGAGCTTCGTCGCCAAGGTCGCCGCGATGGGCGTGCCCGAGGACCGAATACGGCTGGTGCCCAACTGGTCGCACGTGGGCCGCCCGGCCCGGCCGCGCGCCGAGATGCGCGCCCGGCTCGGCTGGCGGACCGGCCAGACCGTCCTGCTGCACTCCGGCAACATGGGCCTCAAGCAGGGCCTGGAGGTGCTGGTCGAGGCCGCGCGGCGGGACCCGGCGCTGCGGGTGGTGCTGATGGGCGACGGCAATCAGCGCGAGCACCTGCGCACCCTGGCCGGCGGCCTGCCCAACCTGGAATTCGCGCCGCCCGCCGACGACGCCGACTTCCCCGACATGCTGGCCGCCGCCGACGTCCTCGCGGTCACCCAGCGCGCCTCGGTGCTCGACATGAGCATCCCGTCCAAACTCACCTCCTACTTCGCCGCAGGGCGGCCGGTCGTCGCCTCCGTCGCGGCCGAGGGCGGCACCGCCCAGGAGGTGGAACGTTCCGGCGCCGGAATCGTCGTACCGCCGGAGGATCCCGCCGCCCTGCTGGACGTGGTGCGCACACTGGCGGAAGATCCTGGTAGGGCCGACGCGCTGGGGGCGCGCGGGCCCGAGTACGTGGACGCGCACCTCAGCCGCGAGGCCGGTCTCGCGCGGATCGACGCACTGCTCGCGGAGGCGCTGGGGGCGCCCCGCGAGACCGCTCCCGTGACCGCTTCCACGACGGGGGAGACCGCGGGGGAGACCGGGGAGACCGAGGGGGCAGTGGGCAAGTGAGCGACACGACGCGCGCCGGTGAGGCGCAGGACGAACCGGACCTGCTCCGCGACCAGTTCCGGCAGCTCATCCGCTACCGCGCGCTGATCGTGGCGGGCGTGCTCGTCGGCCTGTTCGGCGGCGCCTGGCTCGCCCTGACCGGCGCCGACACCTACACCTCCACCAGCGAGGTACGGCTGCGGGCCGCCACTGTCGACCCGTTCGCGGTCGGCGCCTCCGCCGACAAGGGCATCGACATCGGCTCCGAGCGGCAGACCGCGCTGAGCACCAGCGTCGCGGACGCCGCCGCCAAGATCGCCAAGGCGCCGTCCGAGACCATGGCGCACTGCCTCCAGGTCACCAACCCGCCCAACACGCTCGTCCTGCGCTTCACGTGCAGCACCGGCTCCGCCGCCGACTCCGCGGCCTGGGTCAACGCCTTCACCAAGGCGTATCTGGCGGACCGCCAGGCGCAGACCAAGGCCACCATCAACACGATGATCGACGGCTACAAGGCGCAGCTCGACCCGCTGAACAAGCAGCGCAACGACCTGCTCAAGCAGATCGACAACACCACCGACCAGCAGGTGATCAGCTCCCTCACCAGCCAGCAGACCAACCTGCTGTCCCGGATCCTCGAACTCAACGGCAACATCAGCGGTCTGCGCGCCCTGGACAGCACCCCCGGCTCCGTCATCAAGACCGGCGCGGTGCCCAAGGCGCCGTCCGGGCCCGGCCTGCCGATGATGCTCGGCCTCGGCGGCGGTGTCGGCATCGCGCTCGGCCTGCTCGGCGCCTGGGTGCGGCTGGTCTTCGACCCGGCCGTCCGCTCCGAGGGCGAGGTCACCCGCACCCTCGGCGCCCCCGTGCTCGGCACGCTGCCCAGCGGCCGGCGCCGGCGCGGCAGCGGGCCCGCGCCGCTGCTCGCCGAGGGGCAGAGCGGCGGCCGGCTCGCCGAGGAGTACCGCGCGGTCGGCTTCCGGCTCGCCCACGACAAGCGGTTCGCCGAACGGCGGCGGCTGCTGGTCGTGGCGCCGCGCGGCAGCAGCGACACCGCCGCGGCCGTCGCCGTCAACCTGTCCGCGTCCTTCGCCGAGATGGGCATGGAGGTGCTGCTGATCGAGGCCGATCTGCGCACCCCGTCGCTGTCCGCCCGGCTGCGCACCGCCGACGGCGGCGGCCGCCCCGGCTGGGCCCGCTCGCCCGGCCTCGGCGAGGGCGGCTGGCCCGCCGGGCTCCAGGTCTCCATCGACGCGGGCGAGTCCGGGTCCTTCGACCTCGTGCCCGGCCGCCGGGTGCGCAATGTGGCCCGCGCGCTGACCTCCGCGCCCGCCACCCGGCTGTTCTCCGAGGCCGACACCCCCGGCGCCGCCGTGGTCGTCCTCGCCCCCGCCGTCCTCGCCTACGCCGACGCGCTGGCGCTCGCCGACCGGGTGGACGGCGTGGTCGTGGTCTGCGACCCGCGCGAGGTGCACCGCGCCGACCTGGTCCGGGTCCGCGAACTGGTCACCGCCGCGGGCGGCGCCGTCCTCGGCGTCGTCCTGCACTCCGAGGAGGGCGCCGGCCGCCGGCGCCGCTTCGGCCTGCGCCGCCGGCGTACCGGCACCGGCCGCGGCGACAGCGGCCACAGCGCGCCGCCCGGCACCCGGCCGCCCGAGGAGGGCCGCACCGGCCAGGCCCACAGCCCCGCGGCCCCGGAACGCCACCCGGTCCCTTGACCGGCCCCGACCCGCGGCACCCCGTCACGACGGCCGCCGCGGGCCCCGGGGCCGAGTACGCGTACGGCGACGGCGGGTTCGACCCGCCCGCCGGTGGCACCGACCTGTACGGCGATCCGTACGGCGACCGGAACGGCGATCCCTACGACCCGCCGCCGGCCGAGCATTCCGCTGCCGACGATGCGGGGGAGGGCGACGGCGAGGACGGCGGGCGGAAGGCGGGCACCAAGGCCGCCATCGTCAGCTCCGTCGCCGATCAGGGCGTCGCCGCGTTCACCAACATCATCGTGCTGGTGGTGGCCGCACGGCTGTCCAGCGCCGCCGCCTTCTCCGTGTTCTCCATGGTCTACATGGTCTTCACGGTGCTGCTCGGCATCAATGTCTCCTACGTCGGCCAGGCGCTGGTGCTGGAACGCGGCGCCGACCGGGTGCGCGCCGCCTGCCGCAGCGCCGCCGCCTTCACCGCCGTCGCGTCCGCCGTCATCGGCCTCACCATGGCCGCCGCGCTCGCCTTCGTCCCCGGCGGCACCGCCCGCGGCCTGGCCGTACTCGGCCTGGTGCTGCCGATCGTGCTCACCCAGGACGGCCTGCGCTACTGCTTCTCCGCCCTGCGGCTGCCGCACTACGCGCTCGCCGCCGACACCGTACGGCTGGCCGTGGCCGTCCCCGCGCTGGCGATGCAGCCGCACGGGGCCGGCGCCGTACGCCTGGTCGCCGTCTGGGGGCTGTCCGCGGTGCCCGCGCTGCTGGTGGCCGCCGCGCTGCTCGCGCCCAAGGTCAAGGGGGCGCCGCTGGACCTGCGGAAATTCGTGCGGCGCGGGCACCTCGGGCAGCGTTTCGTCATCGAATTCGGCGTCGGCAACGCCACCAGCCAGCTGGCGGTCGTCGGCCTCGGCCTGTTCGCCGCGCCGCTGGCCGTCGGCGCGCTGCGCGGCGCCACCACGCTCTTCGGCCCGATGAACGTGCTGTTCAACTCCGCGACCGCCTTCGGGCCGCCGCTGCTCAACCGGGTCCGCGGCGCCGACGACAAGGTGCGCGCGACCGCCGTACTGGCCGTCGTCCTCGCCTGGATCGCGGCGTCCTGGACGATCGTGCTGATGCTGCTGCCCGACCACGTCGGCCGCCAGCTCCTCGGCGACACCTGGGCGGCGTCCTCCTCGCTGCTGGCGGCCTCCGGCAGCCAGTACGCGGGCATCGCGCTCGGCACCAGCGCCCTGCTCACGCTGCGCGTGCTGCGGCCGAAGGCGACGCTGCCGATCCAGGTGGTGTTCTCGCTCGCGTCGGTCGCCCTCATGCTGGCCGGCTACCGGCTGGACGGGGTGATGGGCGCCGCCTGGGGCCTGTGTCTGGGCTCGGCCTTCAAGGCGGCGGCGCTGTGGCTGCGGATCCTCGCCGTCAAGCGGACGCCCGCACCGGCCCCCGCCGGTCAGGCGCCGGGCCCCACGGCCCAGGGCCTCACCGCAGGATCTTCCGCCGGTCCTCGCTGAAGGTCGTCACCAGCAGCAGGCACACCGCCGCGATGCCGATCCGGCCCGACGCCTGGAGCAGCGGGCCGCGCAGCAGGATGAAGGAGTAGCCGCACACCAGCGGGATCACCACGGCCATCACCGTGCCGGGGCGGCCCTCCTCCAGGGTGCGCTGGGCGTATCTGCGGTCGCCGCGGGCACAGAAGTAGCCCAGCAGCAGGAAACCGCCGGTCATGCCCAGCGGGCCGAAGTCCAGCCACAATTCGGCCCACAGCGGCGACGACAGATTGGTGTTGGTCATGCCCATCCACTGGCCGACCTGCACGCCGGAGTCCAGCGGTTTGCCGTGCCACACCGAACGCGGCACGAAGAAGAAGGCGTCGGCGGCCAGCTGCTTGCCGTTGGAGTGCCCGGCACCGGACTTCACGAAGGTGATGGTGTTCGCGAACATCCCGATCTGGTCGTAGTCCTTGAGCGTCAGCGGCTCCAGCACCGACGTGGACTCCACCGGGTGGTAGCCGCCCGAGTCGTACCGGAAACGGTCCAGGAACGGGAAGAGCACCAGCGCCGCGACCACGCCCGTCACCAGCGCCGTGCGGTACATCACCGGGCTGCGCGGGAAGGCCGTGAACAGCAGCGAGAAGACGACGGTCAGGAACCAGTAGCGCGGGTTCGAGACCGGGTTGTTCACGATCGCGTTGATCACCACGAGACCGGCCAGTGCGGCGATCGCCAGCGGGCGGCGGCGGGCGATCCGCGAGGTGATCATCCAGCGGATCAGGAACAGCATGGCCAGCAGGGCCGGTACGGTGCCGAAGCCGCGGATGAAGGCCGAGCCGACATGGCTGTCGCCGCCGCTGCCCGCCAGGCCGTTGGCCTGCACCGATTCGCTGATGCTCTGGCGGCTGGTGAAGAAGACGGCGGGGCCGCCGAGTTTGACGATGCACAGGGCGCTGCCGAGATACGCCACGACGATCAGCAGCCACAGCCGGCGCCGTGACACCGACGCCTGCGGGCGGGCCTTCCTGATCCGCGCCGCCGGGCGGTGCCGGGCCAGCAGGGCGCCCACGTCGAAGGCGACGCAGCCGATCAGTACGAGGGTGATCGCCGTCGTGGTGTCCGAGCGCGGGCCCACCACCGGTGTCGGGACCTGCCCGATGACCGCCTGCGCCAGCGGGGCGACGCCCATGGCCACGTACACGAAGAGCCAGAACGCGCCCTGGATCAGTCGCCTGCGGCGGGTCAGCACCATGGCCGCGAGGCGGCCGCCGCCGTACACCGTCAGCGTCAGCTGCAGCCAGTACGCGGTGTCCCGCACCCCTGTGCCGCTCTGCGCCGTCACATACGCCGGCAGGAACCCCACCAGGGCGATCACGAGGGGTACGGCGAGTGCCCGCGACAGCGCTGCGCGCGGCACGGATCTCGCGGCCTCGGCCGCGTCCGTGTCCAGCCGCACCTGCTCGACGTCCAGGGCCATGGCCCACCCCCCTTCGTGCTCCCCGAGCCGAGTCTAGCTGCGGAGTGCGCAGTTCCCCGCGCCCCTACGGGCACCCACTTCCGGAAGCGAACCCTTGGTGACGGCGGCGCGAGGATAAAGTGACCCCGAGGCGCGGGGGCGCCGGCGGACCGGGGTGGGGAGCAAAAAATGAGAGTGCTGCATGTCGTCACGCTGCATACGCCGACGAACGACTTCGGCGGCCCCACGCGGGTGGCGCTGAACCTGTCGAAGGGGCTGCGAGCGCAAGGCGTCGACGCCCGGATCGCCACGCTGGGCGACGGCTTCACGGGCCCGCTGCCGACGGAGGTCGAGGGAGTGCCGTCCTTCGTGCACCAGGCACGGCACGTGCTGCCGTTCGAGGTGAGCGGCATCACCTCGCCGGGCCTGCTGGCCCGCGCGCGCCGGATGGTGAAGGCGGCGGACGTGGTCCACGTCCACCTCATGAGGGACCTGATCACGCTCCCGTTCGCGCTGGTCGCGATCGAGGCGGGGGTGCCGCTGGTGATCCAGACGCACGGGATGATCGACCCGACGGAGAAGCTGTTCGCGCGGGCCGTGGACGTGCTGGGCATGAAGCGGGTGCTGCGCAAGGCGGACGCGATCCTGCACCTGACGGAGATGGAGCGCGAGGGCGTCCAGGCGGTGGTGCCCGACACCCCGCTGTCCACGTTCCACCGGCTGGTCAACGGCGTGACGTTGCAGGAGCGCAGGCCGCCGCGCGGCGACCGGCCGCCGACGGTGCTCTATCTGGCCCGGGTGCAGAAGCGCAAGCGCCCGGAGGACTTCGTGGCGGCGATGCCGGCGGTGCTGGCGAAGTACCCGGACGCCCGGTTCGTGCTGGCCGGTCCCGACACCGGTGATCTGACCGGTCCGATGAAGGAGCTGGCGGCGGAGCTGGGCGTCGCGGACTCGCTGGAGTGCGTGGGCGCGCTCGGCCACGAGGACGTGCTGAAGCAGCTGAAGGCCGCGGACGTGTACGTCCTGCCGTCCGTCGTCGAGCCGTTCGCCGTCTCGATCCTGGAGGCGATGTCGGTCGGCCTGCCCGTGGTGGTGACCCGCACCGGCGGCCTGTCGCCGGACGTCGAGGCGGCGGGCGCCGGGCGGCTGACGGACAGCGACCCCGACGCGGACAACGGCCCGCTGGTCGGCCAGGCGATCCTGGAACTGCTCGACCCGGCCGCCAACGAGGAGGCGTCCGACGCCGCCTGGCGGCTGATCCGGGACAGGTTCTCGATCGGCGCGGTCGTGGACACCCTGCTGGAGGTGTACAGGGGCGTCACCCGCGCCGGGTGACGCCCCCGCGTGCGCCCCGGACCCCGGGTCCCGGGACGCGGCTCACGGACGGCCCCCGGCACGCGCGCCGCGCGCACCGGACCGGGGGCCGTACGACGGGAGTTCAGTCCTTGCGGCCCTCGCGCGTCTTGAGGCCGATCTGCCAGCGGTAGAAGCTCATGGCGAGCGCGTAGTCCAGGCCCGCCCGGCCGTCGAGGAAACCGCGCTTGTAGACGTAGGCGTACGCGAAGGACACCAGCGGCTTGAACGGCGCCTTGTGGAAGAGCTGGCCCTGGCGGGTCTTGACCTGCCGGATCTCCTCCTTCACCGCCGGGTTCAGCTCCAGCCACGCCTCCCAGTCCGAGTAGCGGTTGTGCCGCTCGAACCAGGTGCGCACCGGGTCCAGGTCCTCGTGCTCGATGGGGGAGCGCAGCCGGGCCGCCGAGGGCGCCACGGGCTGGTAGTGGCCCTCCTGTTCGCCCATCCCTGGCGCGTCGAGGTCGCCCAGCTCGGGGAAGTGACAGCGGGTGCGGTCCAGCAGGGCGCGCTTGACGATGGTGTAGCCGTGCCGCAGCCGCCGCCCCGCGAACCAGTAGCCCAGCGGGATGTCGAAGGCCGCGACGGACGGCGGCCCGGCCGCGAAGGCCACCGCCAGTTCGGCCAGCAGCTCCGGGCTCGGCGTCTCGTCGCCGTCGAGGAAGAGCAGCCACGGGATCTCGGTGCGCACATGGTCCAGGCACCACTGCTTCTTCTTCGGGTAGCGGCCGTCCCACGCGTACTCGACGATCTCCGCGCCCAGCTCCGCCGCGATCTTGCAGGTGTCGTCGGTGCTGGCCGAGTCGACCACGACGACCGCCTGCACATGGTCGATGACCGACGACACCGTACGGGCGATGTTCTCCGCCTCGTTCTTCGTCGGTATCGCCACCACGATCGGCAGCCTGCTCATGCGCTGTCTCCGTTCATCTCGTACGTCGTTCATCTCGTACGTCCCGCTTTCCCGGGGCGTTGTGGTCGTCAGCCCGCCAGCCAGGCGTAGCAGCCGCTGGAGGTCACCCCGCGCGCGCCCGCCGGGACGGTCAGCCGGGCGCCGCCGGGGGAGCCCGAGGACCCCGAGTCCAGCACGCCGCCGCCCTTCCCGGTCACCCGCCAGGTGCAGTTCGGCGACGGGTGCGGCGCCCGGTAGTGCCCCGGCGCCACCGACTTGCCGGCGACGGCCGTGGCCGCGACCGTGAACGTACCGTCCGCGAAGCCGCGGGACGCCGCCGTGATCACCGGCTTCAGGTCGGGGCAGAGGCTGTCCACGGCGGCCTCGGCGCCCGCCATGGTGATGTCTCCGGTGACGATCGCGGTGGCCGCCGCGTCCTTGTCGGTCGCGGCCGTACGCGTCAGCCGGTCGCAGATCTCCTGGCCGCCTTCGAGCACGGCCACCGGGTCGGTGCCCTTGGGCACGCGCCCGGACAGGTACGTCTTCTGTTCGGCGGTGAAAGTGCCGCCGCCGGGCGGGGTGAGCTGCGCGTCCGGCACCTTGGGCGCGTCGGCGGCCGAGCCGGGCGCCTCGGTCGTCCCGGGGTCCTGGGCGCCGGTGGACGACGCGGAAGGAGCCGGCGCCGTACCGCCCGCCGAAGGCGCGGAAACCGTCGCCGTCGCCTTGTCCTTGGACTTGCCGTCGGCCGCCGTGTCGTGGCCGCCGCCCCCGCAGCCGGAGAGCAGCACCGCCGCCGCCGTCACGAGGACGGCGGCGGCAGCGCGGCGGTGGATCCGGATCACGGAGCGGTCCCCAGCGCGTACTGGTTGGCGACCTGGCTCGCGGACAGGACCGTCGGGAAGACGGCGGCCTCGTCGATGGAGCCGGCGAAGAAGTTGCTCGACGGCTGCGACGGCCAGCCGTTCAGATTGTCCCCGCCGACCCGCCAGTAGCCGTTGAAGTTCTGGCTGGTGGTGATGGAGGTGTTGCTCGCCTTGAGCACGCCGTCCACGTACAGCCGCATGCCGTTCGGCCCCTGTGTGGCGACGACCTGGTGCCAGGCGCCGTCGTTGTAGCCGCCGCCGGGCGTGGCGATGGTGCGGGTGGTGCCGGTGTAGACGCCGAAGATCAGCTGACCGCTGTTGGTCATGTAGATGTGCTTGTCGTAATTGCCGCTGGTCTCGGTCGGCAGATTGCCGAAGCCGATCAGCTTGCCGCCCGAGGTCGTGGTGGTCTTGAACCACGTCTCGATGCTGTACGTCGACGGCGTGGGGTGCTGCCGGTCGCTGTACGTCCACTGGGTGGAGCCGTTGAAGGTGTACGCCTTCGACCCGGGCACCGCACCGGGCGTCACCGCGTGCACCGGCCCGCCGACGCTGATCCCGCTGTCGTCGGACGCCGAGTTGTCCGCGTTGTACGAGCCGGAGGCCGCGTCGTAGCGCCAGTACAGATTCGCGCCGTCCGCGAGGACCTGCGTCGGGTACGCCTCGGCCGTGGTGGGCACGGTGGCCGCCACGTTCGGCGACAGGGCGCTGGTGTTGGTGCCGTCACTGGCCGAGACGCGGTAGAGGTACTTCACGCCGGGCGTGACATTGGTGTCGGTGAAGGTGATCTGCGGCCGGATCCACGGCTTGGAGTCACCGGTGACGGTGTAGACGGGCGTCGTACCGCCGTTGCGGTAGACGCGGTACGTCAGGGTGCCGTCGTCGTTGTCCGTGCTGGACTGCCAGGTGACCTTGACCGAGCCCGGGTCGATGCTGCTCGCTGCGGTCTGCGGCAGCGTCGGGGCGCCGGTGTCCGCGCCGTTGGAGAAGCGCGTCAGGCCCTGCTGCGCGGCGCCGTTGACGGTGGTGAACTCGCCGCCGACCCACATGTAGTCGGTGCCCCCGGAGGAGGAGACCGTCATGACGCGCGGGCCGATCTTCTCGCCGATCCCGTCATTGGTGTCCGGGTACCAGGACAGCAGGTGCGGGTCGGTGACGGACTCCGCGAGCAGGTGCTTGCGGGTGGAGTCCGGGTACTCGCCCATGCTGGAGCAGTCGTGCGCGTGCGAGCCGCTGTAGAGCACCGTGCCGTAGACCGCGACGGTCTGCGTGGCGCCCAGGCAGTTGTCCCGCCAGATCTGGTTGAAGTCCGTGAGGCTGAGCGCGATCCGGCCGTCGAAGACACCGCCGCCGGTGCCCTCGTTGCCGGTGTAGAAGGCGTTGCTCGCCGGGTCGACGTAGATCGACTTGGTGACCGAGGTCGCGTCGATGAAGCCGGGCGGGTACGCCTTGACCAGTGCGCCGGTCGAGGTGTCGACCACGGCCAGTGAATGCGAGGCGGTGCCGCCGACGGTGTTGAAGTCGCCGCCGAGGATGGCGTCCTGCCCGTCCGGGGTGATTGCCAGCGCGCGGCCCGGGTTGTCCGCGTCCGGCGACCACGGCAGCAGCGCGCCCGAGGTGTCCACGGCCGCGTACCGTCCCCTGGCGGTGCCGCCGACCGAGGTCACGTCGCCGCCGAAGTACACGGCGCCGGCGGTCGCGGCGATGGTGCGCACCGTGCCGGAGACCGCCGGGTGGAAGGTCGTGCTGACCGTGCAGGTGGCCAGGTCGATGGCGGCGAGGCTGCTCACCCCGACCCCGTTGACCTGGCCGAAGAAGCCGCCCGCGTACAGCGTGGAGCCGTCCGGGGAGACCGCGAGCGCCCGGACCGTCGCGTTGTTGGAGCCGACGGTGAAGTTGAGCTGGCAGCCGGTCGGCGCGCCCGTGGCGGCGTCGAAGGCCGCGAAGTTCGCGGCCGGTGTCTCATTGGTGCCGGCCGCGGATCCGGCGGGCCGGACCGCGGAGAAGGTCCCCCCGGCGAAGACCACGCCATTGGCCTGGGCCATCGCCCAGACGACGCCGTTGGTCTGGTACGTGCTGAGATTGTCGGCGGTGATGCCGACCGGTGGCTGGAGCGCGGTCGCCGATGGCGACGACAGTGCTCCCAGTGTCGCGGCTGCCAGCACGATGGCAGCCGAGAACACCGGCAGTTTACGCATGAGTTGCCCCCCTGGCCCCTGATGTGTGCCGACGGCTGACCCCAGCCGTCGTGGTGCACGCAGAGTAGGGGGTTCCGCTTAGGTCGGGATGCCTTTTTGACGAATACAGTGAAATCACATCATCTATCGATGCGAATCGTGGCACCGGACAGCTGGTCCGCGACCTGCCGGATGTCCGCGTCCACCATGATCCGGGCCAGTTCCGCGACCTTGACCTGCGCTTTCCAGTCCAGCAGGTCGCGGGCCTTGCTCGCGTCGCCGATCAGCGCGTCGACCTCGGAGGGCCGCTCGTACTTCGGGTCGTACCGGACGTGCTCGGTCCAGTCCAGCCCCGCGTGCTCGAAGGCCACTTCCAGGAACTGCCGTACGGTGGCGGCCTCGCCGGTGGCCACCACGTAGTCCTCGGGCTCGTCGCGCTGGAGCATCCGCCACATCGCGTCCACGTACTCCGGCGCGTAGCCCCAGTCGCGGACCGCGTCGAGATTGCCCAGGTAGAGCCGGTCCTGGAGGCCGGCCTTGATACGGGCGATGGCGCGGGTGATCTTGCGGGTCACGAAGGTCTCGCCGCGGCGCGGCGACTCGTGGTTGAACAGGATGCCGTTGACGGCGTACATCCCGTACGCCTCGCGGTAGTTCACCGTCGCCCAGTAGGCGAAGACCTTGGCGCAGCCGTACGGGCTGCGCGGGTGGAAGGGGGTGTGCTCGTTCTGCGGCGGCGGGGCGGCGCCGAACATCTCCGAGGACGACGCCTGGTAGACCCGTGCCTCGATGCCGCTGGCCCGCACCGACTCCAGCAGCCGCAGCGCGGACAGGCCGGTGACGTCGCCGGTGTACAGGGGTGCGTCGAAGGAGACCCGGACATGGGACTGGGCGCCCAGGTTGTAGATCTCGTCGGGCCGCAGATCGCGCAGCAGGCTCACCAGCGCGATGCCGTCGGTGAGGTCCGCGTGATGCAGAACGAAGGAACGATTCTGCTCCTGGGGGTCCTGGTAGATGTGGTCGATCCGCTCGGTGTTGAACGTCGACGAGCGGCGCACGATGCCGTGCACCGTGTAGCCCTTGGACAGCAGCAGCTCGGCGAGGTACGAGCCGTCCTGCCCGGTGACGCCGGTGATGAGCGCGGTCTTGCCCATGTGAGTCCCCCCAACTGGTCGGGTTGTGCGGTATTTCATGCGTAGTTTCGTATGGAAAGCGGAGTTGACACCCGATCGGGTGAAGTGTGCTGGCACAATGCCGTTATGACTGACCTACTGCCGGATGCGGCCCGGATCTTCGTCGCGGGTCACCGGGGCCTCGTCGGCTCCGCCGTGACCCGCCGCCTCACCGCGGACGGCCACCGGGTGCTCACCAGGACCCGCGCCGAACTCGACCTGCGGGACGCGGCGGCGACCGCCGCCTACCTGCGCGATCAGCGGCCCGACGCGGTGGTGCTCGCGGCGGCCAAGGTCGGGGGGATCATGGCCAACTCGACCTACCCCGTGCAGTTCCTGGAGGACAACCTCCGGATCCAGCTCAGCGTGATCGCCGGCGCCCACGAGGCGGGCGTGCCCCGGCTGCTCTTCCTCGGCTCCTCGTGCATCTACCCGAAGCTGGCCCCGCAGCCGATCCCCGAGGACGCGCTGCTCACCGGCCCGCTGGAGCCCACCAACGAGGCGTACGCGCTCGCCAAGATCGCCGGCATCGTCCAGGTGCAGTCCTACCGCAAGCAGTACGGCGCCTCGTACATCTCCGCCATGCCGACCAATCTCTACGGCCCCGGCGACAACTTCGACCTCGCCACCTCGCACGTGCTGCCCGCGCTGATCCGCCGCTTCCACGAGGCCGAGCGGGACGGGGTGCCGGAGCTGACCCTGTGGGGCAGCGGCACACCGCGGCGCGAATTCCTGCACGTGGACGACCTCGCGGCGGCCTGCGCGCTGCTGCTGCGGGTCTACGACGGCGCCGAGCCGGTCAATGTCGGCTGCGGCGAGGACCTCACCATCCGCGAACTGGCCGAGACCGTCCAGGACGTCGTCGGCTACCGCGGCACGATCGGCTGGGACACCACAAAACCCGACGGCACGCCGCGCAAGCTGCTCGACGTGTCCCGCCTCCAGGCGCTCGGCTGGCGGCCGGAGATCGCACTGAAGGACGGGATCGCCGCGGTGTACGCGGACTGGCGGACGGCCGCCGGGTCTGTGACCGGTTCCATGGCGCACTAGTAGGCCCCGCGTCCGTCGACCACGGCCCGCAGGGTGCGGGCCATGACGTCCACGTCGCCGCCGAGCGACCAGTTGTCGACGTAGCGCAGATCGATCGCGAGGGTTTCGTCCCAGGACAGGTCCGACCTGCCGCTGACCTGCCACAGGCCGGTGATGCCCGGTTTGACCGACAGGCGGCGGATCTCCACCTCGTCGTAGCGGGCGACCTCGTCGGGCAGCGGCGGGCGAGGGCCGACCATCGACATCTCGCCGCGCAGCACATTGAACAGCTGCGGCAGCTCGTCCAGCGACAGCCGGCGCAGCACGCGCCCGATCCGGGTGACCCGCGGATCGCGGCGCATCTTGAACATCAGACCGTCGTTCTCATTGGCACCGTTCAACTCGGGCCTGCGCTCCTCCGCGTCGACCACCATGGTGCGGAACTTCCACATGGTGAACGGCACGCAGCCCTGCCCGTACCGGACCTGCCGGTGGAAGGCCGGACCCTGCGAGGTCAGCCGGACCGCCGCCGCCACCAGCCCGAACAGCGGCGAGAGCAGCAGCAGTCCGAGCGCGGCGCCGGCCCGGTCCAGGGCCGACTTGAGCGCGGGCTGCACCCCGCGCCGCGACGGCGGCGCGATGTGCAGCATGGCCAGGCCCGCCGGGGCGTCCAGCTCCACCCGGCGCACCGCCACATCGACCAGCCCCGGCAGCACCGCGAGCGGCAGGCCCGCGTCGTGCAGCGACCAGGACAGCCGCCGCAGCCGGGCCGCGGACAGCCGCGGTCCTGGCGCCACCAGGACGAGTTCGGCACCGTGGTCGCGGGCGGCACCCAGCACGATGCCCGCGTCCTCGGTGAGACCCGACGGGTCGACCGCGCCGAGCCGCGCGGTGACCGGGGCCCCGCACTCCAGCTTGGCGCTGCCCACCGGGACCACCCCGACCACCACGTACGCGTGATCGGTACGGGCCGCCAGATGGCCCACCACATGGTCGGCCGCGCTCGGTTCGCCGATCACCAGCACCCGGCGCACCGCGTGCGCCTCGCGCCGGGCGGCCACCAGATGGTGGTGGGTGAGCATCCGGCAGACCACCGTCAGGAGCGCGGCCGGCGCCAGCGCCGCCAGCGCGTACGACGGTTCCGGATGCCGGCCGAAGGCCGCGGCGGTCACCGCGAGCACCCCGAGCAGCACCAGCCAGTCGCGCACCGCCGCACCGGCGCCGCGGTGCTCGCCGAGCGCGTCCACCGCGTAACGCCGTCTGGACGCCCGCACACCCGTCCAGGCCACCCCGGCCACCACGGCGCTCAGCACCGGGTCGGGCTGGCCGGTGGCCCGCATGATCATCGCGACCGGGACCGCGGCCCCGAGCGCGTCCACGGTCAGCGCGAGCGGCAGATACCACCGCGCCTTGTCGCTGAACCTCCCGTGCCCGCCGTACTGCGCGGGCACAACAGCATGGGCACCGGTGGATTCCGATGCCCTGGCGCCGATCGTGCGCGCGGTCGAACCGCGCACCGGTCTCGTATCGGCACTCATGGGTACGCCCGGTACCACCGGACTTGCTTCGACACGCCGCATGGACCCCCCTGGCACATCGCGACCGACGAGACGCCCTGCCACTTCCCCAAGAGGCAGCACGCCTGGATAAGAGCGAACGCTAAGCCACGGCGCGGGCTTTCCGCTGCGGTTTACGCAGATTCGAGCCGTTGTTATGACCGAGTTAACACAGGTATGGATATGTGCTGAGCACTGAGTGTAAGGGGACAGTTACGGGTGTGTACGGCCCTTACAGTTGTGACTTGTGTCCACTGTGCACCTTCCCGACGACCTGCGTACAGCCCTCGCCGTCCGCTTGCGTGCCACGGCACCCACGCGGGCGTCCGCGGAGGTCGACCGGCTGATCGAAACGTATCGCGGCAATTCGCCCACGTCACCCGCCTCATCACCGATTCTTCGGGACGACGCGTCGGTCGCCGCCTACGCCGCCTACCGCATGCCCGCCACCTACGCGGCCGTCCGGGCCGCGCTGGACGCGTTCCGCTTGCAGGCCGGCGCGTGGGCGCCCGGCAGCCATCTCGACCTGGGCGGCGGGACGGGCGCCGCGACCTGGGCGGTGGCGGACGCCTGGGACGACGCTCCGGGACCGTATTCCGGTTCCGCCGCGGAAGGGGGCGCCGGTCATACGTCGACCGTCCTGGACTGGTCGCAGTCCGCCCTCGACCTCGGCCGCGAACTGGCCCGCGACGCGGCGGCGCCCGCCGTGCGCGGCGCCGCCTGGACCCGCTCCCCGCTCGGCGGCGGCCCCGCGCTGCCCGCCGCCGACCTCGTCACCGTCTCGTACGTGATCGGCGAGTTGGGCCCCGCCGACCGCACCGCGCTGATCGACGCCGCCGCCCGGGCCGCGACCGGCGCCGTCCTGGTCGTCGAACCCGGCACCCCCGAGGGCCACGCGCGCATCCTGGCCGCCCGCGACCGGCTGCTCGCCGCCGGCCTCCACGTCCTCGCGCCCTGCCCGCACGACACCGCCTGCCCGGTCACCGGCGACGACTGGTGCCACTTCGCCGCCCGCGTCCAGCGCACCGCCCTGCACCGGCAGCTCAAGGGCGGCTCACTGCCGTACGAGGACGAGAAGTTCAGCTACGTGGCCGCCGCCCGCTTCCCCGCCGCCCCGGCCGCCGCCCGCGTCACCCGCCACCCGCAGATCCGCAAGGGCCTGGTCCTGCTCGACCTGTGCACCCCCGACCGCGGCCTGGTCCGCGACACCGTCAGCAAACGCCACGGCCCCGCCTACCGCGCGGCCCGCACCACCGACTGGGGCGACACCTGGCCGCCGGAGGAGACTCCCGAGACGGGGTGACCCCCGGGACGGGGTGACCTCCTCCTCTACAACCAGCCGTAGCGGCGGAAGGCGCGGAAGCACAGGTAGGACAAGGTGGCCGTCACGCCCAGCATCAAGGGGTAGCCGAAGGTCCAGCGCAGTTCGGGCATGTGGTCGAAGTTCATGCCGTAGAAGCCCGCGATCATCGTCGGGACGGCGAGGATCGCGGCGCCCGCGCTGATCCGCCGCATGTCGACGTTCTGTTGCACGGCGAGTTGGCTGAGATTGGCCGCAAGCAGCCCGTCCACCAGCTCGCCGTAGCCCACCAGCCGCTCGCGCACGTGCGTCAGATGGTCGGCGACGTCCCGCAGATAGCGGGCGATCTCCGCACCGATGAGCCGGTCGGGCTCCTCGCTGAGCCGTTGCAGCGGGCGGGCCATCGGGTGCACGGCCCGCTTGAACTCGATGAGTTCCCGCTTGAGCTGGTAGATCCGCTCCGCGTCGTCGCCGTGCGCGGCCGAGAAGACGTCGGACTCCAGCTCGTCCACGTCCAGTTCGACCTCGTCCGCGACGTCCAGATAGTCGTCCACGACCTGGTCGACGATGGCGTGCAGCACCGCCGCGGGACCGTGCGCCAGCATCTCCGGGCGGCTCTCCAGCGCCCGCCGCACCCGGGTCAGGCCCGGCGCGCTGCCGTGCCGTACGACCACGACGAAGTCCGCGCCGAGGAAGATCATCAGCTCACCGGTGTCGACCACCTCACTGGTCGCGGTCAGCTTCTCGTGCTCGACGAAGACGATCGTCTTGACCACCATGAACAGCGTGTCGCCGTACCGCTCCAGCTTCGGCCGCTGATGCGCGGTCACCGCGTCCTCGACCGCCAGCGGGTGCAGTCCGAACACCTCGGCGATCTCCGCGATGTGCTCCGCGTCCGGCTCGTGCAGGCCGATCCAGGCGAAGCCGCCGTCGTGCTTCCCGGCCTCCTCCAGCGCCTCGCGCGGCGCCAGCGACGCCACCCGGTCGCCGCCGGCGTACACCGCGCAGTCGACCACCACGTCCGCGGTGCAGCGCCGCTGCTCCGGCAGCGCGCCGTCCTCGCCGAGGGTGTGCCAGCGCCCGCCGCGCCGCCACTGCCGCCCGCCGGCCACCGTACGGCGGGCCAGCCGCCGCGGGTCCATCAGCCGCGGGTCCAGCCGCAGATGGCGGTGGGTGCCGTGCCGGTCATCGGTCATCGTGCCTTCTCCAGAGCCCCGGTCGTCATGCCTTCTCCAGCACCGCCATGGCCGCGTTGTGGCCGGGAACGCCACTGACCCCGCCACCGCGGGCCGCGCCCGCGCCGCAGAGGAAGACGTTCTCATACGGGGTGCCGACGCCCCAGCGGCCTGTGGCGTACGTCACCCGGTCCGGCTCCCCGTGCAGGTCGCCGCCGTCGTCGGCGTAGGGCCACGACAGGTCGCGGTGGAAGATGTGGCCGCCCGGCAGCCCCACCTCGCGCTCCAGGTCCAGCGGCGACTTCGCCTCCAGGCACGGCTTCCCGTCGGCGTCGGTGAGCAGGCAGTCCGCCAGCGGCTCGGCCAGTACCGCGTCGAGCTGGGCGAGCGTCGCCGCCAGCAGCGCCTCCTTGGCGCCCGCCGGGTCCGCCGCGAACAGCCGCGCGGGCGCGTGCAGTCCGAACAGCGTCAGCGTGTGCACGCCCCGCGCGGCCAGCTCCGGGGCGAGGATCGACGGGTCGGTCAGGCTGTGGCAGTAGATCTCCGACGGCGGGGCCGACGGCAGCACGCCCGCGGCGGCCTGCTCGTAAGCGGCCGCCAACTGCCCGTACCCCTCGGCGATGTGGAAGGTCCCGGCGAACGCCTCGCGCGGGTCCACGGCGGTGTCCCGCAGCCGGGGCAGGCGGCTCAGCAGCATGTTGACCTTGAGCTGGGCGCCCTCCGGCGCCGGTCCCGGCGCGGGCTCGCCCAGCAGCCGGGCCAGGGTGTGCGGGGCCGCGTTGACCAGGACGTGCCGCGCGCCGACGGTGTGCCCGCCGCCGTCGCCCTCGTAGCTCACCTCCGCGCGGGCGCCGTCCGACGCGACGGCCGTCACCTCGGCGCCGGTGACGATCTCCGCACCGGCCGTACGGGCGGCGTCCGCGAGCGCGTCGGTGAAGGCGCCCATCCCGCCGACCGGTACGTCCCAGTCGCCGGTGCCGCCGCCGATCACGTGGTAGAGGAAGCAGCGGTTCTGCCGCAGCGACGGGTCGTGGGCGTGCGTGAAGGTGCCGATCAGCGCGTCGGTCAGCACCACGCCCCGCACCAGGTCGTCGGCGAAGGCCGCCTCCACCGTCTCGCCCAGCGGCCGTTCGAACAGCGCCTCCCAGGCGGCCGGGTCGCCGATCCGCTCCTGGAGCGCGGTACGCGAGGGCAGCGGCTCGGTCAGCGTCGGGAAGACCGCCTCCGCGACCCGCCGCGTCATCCCGTAGAAGCGCTGCCACGCCTCGAAGTCCCGGTCCGAGCCGGTGAGCGCGGCGAACTGCTCGCGCGTACGGCCCGCGTCGCCCGCGTCCACCAGCAGCCCGGTGGTGCCGCGCGGGGTGTACGAGGAGATGCGGCGGCGGCGCACCGCGAAGCGCAGCCCCAGCTCGTCGGTGATCCGCGCGGGCAGCAGGCTCACCAGGTAGGAGTAGCGCGACAGCCGCGCGTCCACCCCGGCGAAGGCCCGGGTGGACACGGCGGCGCCGCCCGTCGCGGGCAGCCGTTCCAGCACCAGCACGCGGCGGCCCGCGCGGGCGAGGTAGGCGGCGGCGACCAGTCCGTTGTGGCCGCCGCCGACGATCACGGCGTCGTACGTGGCGTGCTGCGGGTGGTGCGGGGCGTCCATCGGCATGGCCGCACCTTACGGGCTGCCGGTGACGCGGCGGTGCCCCGACGCCCTACGGCGCGACGCGCTACGGCGCCGGCGGGCGCAGCTCCTGGGTGCAGCACTTCACGCTGCCGCCCGCCTTGTGCAGCTCCGACATGTCCACCGGGACCGGTTCGAAGCCGCGCTCGCGCAGCGGGCCGAGCAGGCCGCCCGCCGTGCGCGGCAGCAGCACATTGCGGCCGTCGCTCACCGCGTTGAGGCCGAGCGCCGCCGCGTCCCGGTCGGTGGCCAGCAGCGCGTCCGGGAACAGCCGGGCCAGCACCGCGCGGCTGCCGGGGGAGAAGGCGCCGGGGTAGTACATGATCTCGTCCCGCGCGTCGTCCAGGACGGCCAGCGCGGTGTCCAGGTGGTAGTAGCGCGGGTCGGTCAGCTCAAGACCGATCACCGGGCGGCCGAAGAACTCCTGCGCCTCCGAGTGCGACAGCGGGCTGCTGCGGAAGCCCTGGCCCGCCAGGATCCACGTCGAGGTGACGGCGAAGTCGCCCTCCGCCTCATTGATGTGCACCGGCTCGCGCGGGTCGGGGAAGCCGTTGCTCCTGAACCACGCCAGGTGCGCGGGCGCCTCCGCCTCGCGCTCCGGATTCGCGAACCGTGCTCCCAGCACTTTGCCGTCCACGACGGTCGCGCCGTTCGCCGCGAACACCATGTCCGGCAGGTCCGGCACCGGGTCGAGCAGCTCCACGGTGTGGCCGAGCGCCCGGTAACGGTCGCGCAGGTCCTCCCACTGGAACAGTGCCAGGGCCGGGTCGACCGGCTTCGTCGGGTCCATCCACGGGTTGATGGAGTACGTCACACGGAAGTGCGCCGGTGGGCACATCAGATACCGGCGAGGGGTCGCAGTGCGCAAATCGGGCTCCTCGAGGGGTGGTGAAGGGCCGCCTCCGGCGGACGGTCGGCCCACCGGAATGCGTTCGCGTATCGCTGATTGTGCGCCTCCGGCTGGGGCCCCGCACCACAAAGGGGCTGCGCCCCTTTGTCCCGTCCCGCGCGTGCGGAGAACGGTTCCCCTCGCGCGGAGGTCGGCGCCCCTCCTGCGGAGTGCGGTACCCCTCCGGGGGTGGGGTGCCTTCTCGCCCGACGGCGAGCGAGGTCTTTCGGGGCGCGGCCCCTGTGCCCGCACCTCTGCGGAGGAGGGGCGCCCGATGGGGGGCGGCCCCCGTGCCCGCTCTGTGCGGATGACGTTCACCCTCAGGGGCGCGGCCCTTTGCCCGCACCTTGCGGAAGGGGGCAACCCATCAGGGGCGCGGGGAACTGCGCGCCCAGCCGTAGCGCGCCTTCAGGCGAAAAACCGCCCCCAGCGGGGCAGACGCTGTTGTTCTTGCGACCACCGGCCGGTGGGGGCGGGCCGCGCAGTTCCCCGCGCCCCTATCGGGCACCCTCCTCCGCAAGGGCAGCGCGGCGTCCCCGCGCCCCTATCGGGCACCCTCCTCCGCAAGGGCAGCGCGGCGTCCCCGCGCCGCTATCGGGCGCCCGAGTCCTTTGACGGTCCCCGGACGGGGAGGATCACGGGGGCACCCCCGTGGGGGTGGGGGAGGACTTCGATCGGGTGGTGGTAGAGGGCGGAGAGACGGGCCGGGGTGAGGACGGAGGAGGGCGGGCCGGAGGCGACGAGGGAACCGTGGGAGAGGAGGGCGACGCGGTCGGCGTGCGCGGCGGCGAGCCCGAGGTCGTGGAGCACGACGACGACCCCGCGCGCGAGCGCGGCCTGCTCCCGGCACACCCGGAGAACAAGCTCTTGGTGCCGCACATCGAGCGCGGCGGTCGGCTCGTCCAGAAGAAGGAGCGGCGCACGCTGCGCGAGGACCCGCGCGAGGGCGACCCGCGCCCGCTCACCCCCGGAAAGCGCGGGAAAGGCCCGGCCGGCGAAGCCGGCCGCCTCGGTGGCGGCCAGGGCCGCCGCGACCGCGGCGTCGTCCTCGTCGGCGAGAGCCGTGCCCGCCCACGGCGCCCGCCCCATCCGGACGACCTCCTCGGCGGTGAAGGGAAAGGCGAGCGGCGAGGACTGCGGCAGCACGGCCCGCCGCAGCGCGAGCTGCCGCGCGGACCGTTCGCCGACCGGCGCGCCGCCGACCCGTACGCCCCCGCCGTCGGCGGGCACATCACCCGCGAGCGCGCCGAGCAGCGTGGACTTGCCGGCGCCGTTGGGCCCGACAAGGGCGAGCACCTCGCCGGCCCGGACGGTGAGGTCGACCCCGTCGAGCACCGGCCGCCCCCCGAGCCGTACGACCAGACCGTGGGCCTCGGCGAGGACGTCGCCGGGCGCGGGCGGCGGCGGAAGGTCCGGCCGGGCGCGCAGGGAGAGCCGCCTCATGCCCAGCCTCCCTGCCGGCCGCGGGTCCTGCGCAGCAGCCAGAAGAAGAAGGGGCTGCCGATCAGCGCGGTGAGCACCCCGAGCGGCAGTTCCGCGGGCGAGGCGAGCGTACGGGCGGCGAGGTCGGCCGCGACCAGCACGAGCGCGCCGCCGAGCGCGCTGCCCGGCACCAGGAAGCGGTGCCCGGGGCCCGCGGCCATCCGCAGCAGATGGGGCACGACGAGCCCGACGAAGGAGATGATCCCGGCGACCGCGACGGCGGCGGCCGTGAGCAGCGCGACGACCAGGACCGCGGCGATCCGCAGCCGTTCGACGTCCACCCCGAGGTGCCGGGCCTGGCGCTCGCCGAGCGCGAGCAGGTCGAGGCGGCGGGCGAAGAACGGCGCGGCGCCGAGCCCGGCCGCCGCGCACGGCAGCACCGCGAGCACCTTGGGCCAGGTCGCCTGGGCGAGCGAACCGAGCTGCCAGAAGGTGATCTGGGTGAGCTGGGCGTTGTCCGCGACGAAGATGAACAGGCCGATCAGCGCGCCCGCGAAGGCGTTGACGGCGATGCCGGTGAGGACGAGGGTGACGACTTCGGTCCTGCCGCCGGACCGGGACAGGCCGTAGACGACGAGGACGGTCAGCAGTCCGGCGGCGAAAGCGCACACCGTCACCGTCCAGGAACCCGCGAAGGACAGGCCGAGCGCGATCGAGCCGACGGCGCCGACCGCGGCGCCGGACGAGATGCCGATGACACCCGGCTCGGCGAGCGGATTGCCGAACACCCCCTGCATCAGCGCCCCCGCGCACCCCAGCGACCCGCCGACCAGCAGCGCGAGCACGATGCGCGGCAGCCGTACGTCCCACAGCACCGATTCGGCGACCCGGTCCAGCCGGTGGCCGCCGAGACCGCAGCGGTGCGCCACCGAGGCGAGCACGTCCCCGGCCGGTATCCCGTACGCGCCGATACCGGCCGACAGCACGCTCAGCGCGAGCAGCGCGACGGCCAGGCCGGCCGTCAACCAGACGGTGCGCGGCCGTATGTGACGGTCCGTCATACGGCTTTTGCCGCCGATGATTTCGACCGGCGGCGCGGTCGTGCGGTCGTCCTCGCGCGGCGCCGTCGCCGTCACTGCGCGGCCTTGCGGTGGATGCCGTCGGCCAGTTGGCGCAGGACGACGTCGGTGCGGGGGCCGAAGTTGAGCAGGGTGCCGTCGTCGATCGCGACGACCCGGCGGTCGAGGCCCGCGGGGGTCTGGGCGACACCGGGGACCTTCTCCAGGCCGTCGACGCCGCCGACCGACTCCAGGCCCTTGGTCATCACGAGGATCACATCGGGCGCGGCCTTCACCAGCGCCTCGCTGGTGATCGGCGTGAAGTCCTTGTCCAGGCCCGAGGCGACCCCGGCGTCCTCGCCGCCCGCGGCGGCGATCAGCGAGTCGGCGCCGGAGCCGCGGCCGCCGATCAGGTAGACCGACGCGGTGCCGCGCAGATAGAGGAAGGCCACCCGCGGCTTGTCCGCCGCGGCCGGAATCGCCTTGCGCACGGCGGCGATCCGCTGCGCCGTGCGCTCCCGCAGCTTGTCGCCGGCCGGCCGTACGCCGAGCGCCGCGGCCACCGCGTCGATCCGGGGGCCCACGTCGTCCAGCGACGTCGCCGTCTTGACGATCACCAGCGGGACGCCCGCGGCGCGGATCTGCTGGATCGCCTCGGCCGGTCCTGTGCTGTCCTCGGCGAGGACGAGGCCGGGGTGCAGCGACAGCACGCCTTCGGCGGACACGTCGTGCGCCCGGGTCACCAGCGGCAGCTTCGCCGCCTGCTGGAAGGTCGCGGTGATGTCCCGGGCCACCACGTCCTTGCCCAGGCCCAGCGTGAAGACGATCTCCGACAGGCCGCCGGTCAGCGGCACGATCCGGTCGGTCGACCGCACCGTCACCTTGCGGCCGTCGGCCGAGGCCACCGTCGCGGGCAGTACAGGCGTCGGCGCCGGGCCGCCGAGCGGCTCGATCCGGTCGGCGGCGGCCGTCGCCGAACTCCCCTTGTCCGAGCCGTCCTTGCCGGAGGACGACGTACCGGACGCACCGCCGCCACCGCCCCCGCACGCGCCGAGGACGAGCGCGAGCACCGCCGCCAGCAGCGCGGCCACGGTGGCCGGCCGCTTCCGGCGTACGGGTGCGGCGGGCACGGACGCGCGTGCTTCCGTCGCGCGGGGGTCCGGTTCCGGGGGCGGGGGCCGGTGGTCGGTCTCTGTCTGCACGTGTGCTCCCGCCCCTTGTCGTTCCGTCGATCCGTCGTTCCGTGGTGCCGCCGCGCACCGGCCGCGTCCGTCCTGGTGACCGGCCGCGCGCCGCGTACGAAGCGCTGAGCGGGAGGGTTCCCGCCGAATCGCGTTTAGCTTAGGTTAGCCTTACCTGAGTTCGCCAGCCCGGGAGGGGTCCATGCCGTTGTTCCGTCATGCCCGCGTACGCCGTACGGGGCGGTTCGCCGTCGCCGCGGCGGCCGTGGGCGCCGTGCTGCTCGGCGCGAGCGCGGCACTGCCCGCGCCGCGCGCGTACGCGGCCGAAGGGAGCCGCGCCGTGGCCGGCGGCCGGCTGGACTGGGGGATCAAGGCGTCGTTCCAGAGCTATGTCACCGGCCCCATCGCCAAGGGGAGTTGGCAGCTGACGGGGAGCGCGGGCACGGTCGGCAGCGACCAGTTCCGCTTCCCCTCCGCGCAGGGTTCGTACGACCCGGGCAGTGGCGCGCTGACCGCCGCCTTCGCCGGCGGCGTCCACTTCCTCGGCCACCGGCAGAGCAACGGCAGCTATGTGCTCGACCTCACGATCAGCCGCCCCACCGTCCGGATCTCCGGCGGCCACGGCACCCTCTACGCCGACATGCGCAGCAAGGACAAGGACTCCGGAAAGTTCACCACGACCGCCCAGGTGCCGCTCGCCTCGCTCGCCCTCGGCGGCGTCAGCACCCGCGGGGTGACCGGTCCGACGATCACGCTGACCGGCATCCCGGCCACCCTCACCGCACAGGGCGCCCGCGCCTTCGCCGGCTACTACACCGCCGGTACGCAACTGGACCCGGTCAGCCTCTCGGCGAATCTGCGCACCGCGTCGGCGCCGACCACGAAACCCGCGGCGCCGCCCACCACGGCATCGGGCAAACCGACCGCCACCTCAACTGCCGTATCCGGCAAGGTCGTCGACGCCGCCGTTGACTGGGGAGTGCGCCGCACCTTCCGGGAGTACGTGACCGGCGACATCGCCAAGGGCCGCTGGGAGCTGTCGGACGGCGCCCGGGACGGCGGCGCCCTCTTCCGCTTCGGCGCCGGCCGCGGCACGTACGACACCCAACACCATTCCCTGGACGCCCGGTTCGGCGGCACCCTGCGCTTCCTCGGGCTGCGCGGCGCGGACGGCACGTACGGCCTCGACCTGACGCTCACCGCGGTCCGCGTCACCGTCGCCGGCGGCAAGGGCACGCTGTACGCGGACGGCGAGCCCTTCGTCACCTTCGCGGCCCCCAAGACGCTCGCGTCGAAGAAGGGCCTGCTCTCCGTCACCGAGGCGCCGACCGTCCTGACCGCGCAGGGCGCGAAGAAGTTCAACGGCCTCTACACCGCGGGAACTTCGATGGACCCGCTCACCCTCTCCGTCGCCCTCGACAAGGCGGCGGTCCTCCCCGCGCTGCCCGACATCGGCACCGGCCCCACGGCGTCCGCCACCCCGGCGGCGTCCACCGGACCGAGCACCGCACCCGCCGCGCCCCGTACCGCGTCCGCCGCCGACAGCCACGACGACGGCACGCCCGTCGGTCTGCTGGCCGGCGGCTCCGCGGCGGTCGCCGCGCTGGCGGCAGCGGCCGTCATCACCGTCGTACGGCGCAAACGCCGTACCGCACAAGGTGACTGACGCCGCGTCACCCACCCCTCACGCATCGCCAGAAGGCCCATCCCACGCAAGGAGCAGACACCCCATGACCGCCCGCCGCAGTTCCCGCGCGCTCGCCCTGGCCATAGCCACCGCCACGGCCGGCGCGGCCACCGCCCTGCTGGTCCCGGCCTTCGCCGCCGCCGACTCGCCGTCGTCCCCGACCCTGCCGCTGACCGGCGGCACCTTCGACTGGGGCGTCAAGCAGTCGTTCCGCTCGTACGTGACCGGCATCGCCGCGGGCACCATCACCACCGCCGACGGCGCGAGCACCAACGCCGACGGCACCTTCCGCTTCAGCAACGGCGAGGGCACGTACGACACCACCACCCACGGGGTGAAGGTCGCCTTCGACGGCAGCGTGGAGTTCAAGTCCACCCTGCACGGCTTCGACATCACGCTCGCCGACCTCAAGGTCGCCACCGTCGGCACCACCGGCACGATCACCGCCGACGTGACCGCCGCGGGCAGCACCTCGGACGACGTGTCCTTCGCCACCCTCGACCTGTCGGCCGTCCGGCCCGGCAGCGGCGCGGGCGGCGCGATGACCTTCGACGGCATCCCCGCCACCCTGACCGCGGACGGCGCGAGCGCCTTCAACGGCATGTACCAGGCCGGTACGGTGCTTGACCCGGCGAACCTGTCGGTGGTGCCGGGCGCCGCCCCGACCACGACACCGCCGACCACGCCGCCCACCACGCCCCCGACCACCGCGCCCACGACGCCGCCCACCACGGGCGCCACCACCACGCCGGGCACCGACCCCACCACCACGGCGCCCGCCGAACCCGGCAAGCCCGCCGCCGTCGTGGACGGCAATCTCGACTGGGGCGTCAAGGAGTCCTTCCGCACCTACGTCACCGGCCCGATCGCCGACGGCAAGGTCGAACTCACCGACGGCGCGACCACCGGCTCGGCCGGCTACCGCTTCCCCAAGGGCACCGGCAGCTGGACCGCCGACAGCAAGACCCTCAACGCGTCCTTCTCCGGCGCCGTCCGCTTCCTCGGCCACCTCCAGCAGGGCACGTACGCCCTCGACCTGAAGTTCGGCGACCTCAAGGTGACGACCAAGGGCGGCACCGGCACCCTCACCGCGGACGTGTCCAGCAAGGACATGACCACCGGCAAGGTCACCGAGTACGACGACATCGCCGTGGCCACGCTCAGCGGTGTCGCGCCGACCGTGAAGGGCGACGTCGTGACCGTCCCGGCCGCGGCGGCCGCGCTCACCGCGGACGGCGCGAAGGTCTTCGGCGGCTTCTACAAGGCGGGCGACGCCCTCGACCCGGTGACGGTCGCGGTCTCCCTCGACGCCGACGCGACCCTGCCGACCGGCGCCCCGACTGCGAGCCCGACCGACGCCGCCGCGACCACCGGCGGCTCCGGCGGCACCTCTGGCGGTACGACCGGCGGTTCCGGCAGTACGGTCGGCGGCACCGGCGACTTCGGCCCCGACGGTGGCGAGTTGGCCTCCACCGGCTCCGGTACGCCCTCGGCCGCCCTGCTCGCCGCGGCCGGCGCCCTCGTCCTGACCGGCGCCGCGGCCACCGTCACGGCGGCCCGCCGCCGCACCACCACCCCGACGGCCTGACCGTCCGGACCGTGGCCCCCCGGGCGCCGGCCGACGCCGCGGCCCCCGCACCCTTCCGGGGGTGCGGGGGCCGCGGGTGGCGAAAGGGTTCAGCGGCTCCAGACGGCCGGCTCGGGCCGGGCGTCGTCGGTGTCACCCGCGACGTCGGCGCGGTCGGCGCGTTCGGTGCCGTCGCCGCCGTCGTCGAGCTGCGCGCACGCGTCGCTGAGGATGCCGAGCACCGGCAGCGGGTCGGGCAGCGGAAGGTCGGGGCCGAGGCCGGGGAGCCAGGAGACGGTGCCGCCGGACGGCAGCCTGGCCGGCGGCAGCAGCACATAACTGCCGCGGCAGTGCCAGCGGATGCCGGGGTGCTCGTCGGCGGTCTCCGGATTGCAGTCCAGCGCGCACGGCCACCACTCGTCCTCGTCGGCGGGGGTGCCGCGGGTGGCGGTGAAGAACAGCATCCGGTCCTCGCCCTGGAGGGCCACCGGGCCCGCGGTGGCGCTGTCGGCGGACAGCCGCTCCAGCGCGAGCCGGCCCGCCTGCGCGGGCACGTCAAGGACGTCGTGGTTGAGGCCGGTGGCGGTGATGAAGTTGGCGAGCGGCTGGCCGTCGAGCCACTGGGCGACGCGCTGCGGGTCGGTGCTCGCCTGCGTCTGCCACGCCTGCGAGACGGGGTGCACACCGGGGATGTGACAGCCGATGCGGTCGCAGGAACAGCCGAAGCCCTCGGGATGCACGGCCGGTGCGACGGGGTACGAGGCGGCGACGGCGGCCTGGATCAACTCGTCGCGGCGCAGGTCGTCCGGGGCGGCGGCCCGTGCGGACCGGCCGGAACCCGAAGCGTTCTCGGACCGGCGGCGCAACCAGTCGGACACCCTGCTCTTGCCTGCCATCGGGCTCCTTTCCTCGCCACACCCGTCCCGCGGACCACGGTACGCGGACGGTGGAGGACATCCTCCCTCTTGCCAGGAATGAACACCCACCCGGGGTGGAAGTGTTCCCGGGACGACCGTTTCCGACAAGTTGTCGGCAAGCCATTGACTTAGGTAAGCCTAAGTTGGGAGTATCGAGGCAGCTTCGCAGCCTTGACCTGGAGGTTTCCATGCCCACGCCCGACGCGTCCTCGTTCTCCGCCGTGATCCGCGCCGCCAGCCGCGACCAGCACCAGGAGGCGCACGACTCGCCCTTCATGGGCGACCTGCTCGGCGGGCGGCTCGGCGTCGAGGCGTACGCGCGCTACACCGAGCAGCTCTGGTACGTCTACCGCGCCCTGGAGGACGGTGCCCGGCTGCTCGCCGACGACCCGGTGGCGGCGCCCTTCACCCGCACCGAACTGCTGCGCGTCGGCGCCCTGGAGCAGGACCTCGAACACCTCCTCGGCGCCGGCTGGCAGGACCGCGCGACCCCGCTGCCCGCCACCGCCCGCTACGCCGCCCGCATCACCGAGGTCGCCGCCACCTGGCCGGCCGGCTATGTCGCCCACCACTACACCCGCTACCTCGGCGACCTCTCCGGCGGCCAGGTCGTCCGCGGCGTCGCCGAGAAGACCTGGGGCTTCGCCCGCAAGGGCGACGGTGTCCGCTTCTACGTCTTCGACGGCATCGACAACCCCGCCGCCTTCAAGCGCGAATACCGCGACCTCCTCGACGCCCTCCCCGCCGACGAACTCGAACGCCGCCGCGTCGTCGAAGAGTGCCGCACCGCTTTCGCCCTGAACATCGCGGTCTTCCGCGAACTGGGCGAAGCCTTCACCCTGAGCGCCTGAGGCATTTTGGGGTGCGGGGCCGCGCCCCCTTGAGGGGCGGCTACGCGCCGGTGGCGGCAACCAGGCCCGCCAGGCGGCTGAGGACCGTCACCTTGGCGCCTGGGGCGTCGGCGGGCGGGACCGTCACCGCCTGCTGGCCGAGGCGGGAGAGGGTGACGGAGGTGCGGGGGGTGCCGGTCATCAGGGCCTGGGTGTCCTGGTCGATCGTCAGGCGGTAGCCCTCGCGGTACGTGGCGCGGGTCTGGTGGCGGCCGGCGAAGAAGACCAGCGCGCCGCCGTCCTTCGTGCGCAGCGCGACCGGGGTGAAGTCGCCGCCGTCGGCGGGCTGATCGGCGTACTGCGTCACCGAGTTGGCGGTCCGCCGGTTCTTGTCCCGCCCCGCCAGCTGCTGCGAGGTCGACGGCCCGTCGGCGAACGGCGGCGCGTCCGCGGCCTGTTGGAGGTACGAGCTGTACGCGGCGCTCAACCGGCCCGGCTGCACCAGCAGATCGGTGCCCGACAGCGGCAGCGGCAGCACATGCCCGTCCTTGTCGGTGGCCGGCGCGGGCAGCGCGTCCGCGGGCAGCACCGCGAGGAAGGACGCCTTCCACGGATCGCCGGCCGCGAACCGGCGGAAGACCAGCAGCCAGCGGTCGGCGCCGCGATTGGTCGCCGTGTCCGCGACGAAGAACTTCGGCCAGCCGCGCTGCCTCGGCACCAGGAACCGGGTGTCGGAGAAGACCAGCGGCGTGAACTCCGGGTTCCCCTCGGGGTGGTTGGCGTGCTTGGCCCGCAGCCCCGCCCGGTCGGTGTCGCCCAGCGCACCGGACTCGGTCGCGTCGATCAGCGACTCGTCGTACGCCCTCGTCGCCGCGTTGCTGGCCCGCGCGAAACGCGCCAGCACCTGCGCCGCCCCGTCGGACCGTACCGCGGGGATGTCCGCGCGTTCACCGTGCACCGTCACACATCCGGTCAGCGGCACGGCCAGCGCGGTGGCGGCGGCTGCCAGGCAGAACCCCCGGCGGTTCATGGCAGCGTCAGCACCTCCGCGCCGTCGGCCGTGACGACCAGGGTGTGCTCGAACTGGGCCGTGCGCCTGCGGTCCTTGGTGACGACCGTCCAGCCGTCGTCCCACATGTCGTACTCGTGCGTGCCCAGCGTCAGCATCGGCTCGATGGTGAACGTCATGCCCGGCCGCATCACCGTCGTCGCGCGCGGGTCGTCGTAGTGCGGGACGATCAGCCCGGAGTGGAACGACGTGTGGATGCCGTGCCCGGTGAAGTCCCGTACGACGCCGTATCCGAAGCGCTTGGCGTACGACTCGATGACCCGGCCGATCACATTGATCTGCCGCCCGGGGCGCACCGCCTTGATCGCCCGCTCCAGCGACTCGCGGGTGCGCTCCACCAGCAGCCGGGACTCCTCGGCGACCTCGCCGACGAAATACGTGGCATTGCAGTCGCCGTGCACCCCGTCGATGAACGCCGTCACGTCCAGATTCACGATGTCGCCGTCGCGCAGCACCGTGGAGTCCGGGATGCCGTGGCAGATCACCTCGTTGACCGAGGTGCACAGCGACTTCGGGAAGCCGCGGTAGCCCAGGTCCGACGGGTACGCCTGATGGCCCACCATGTACTCGTGGGCGATCCGGTCCAGTTCGTCGGTGGTGACGCCCGGCGCGATCGCCGCGGCCGCCGCCTCCATCGCCCGCGCCGCGATCCGCGAGGCGGTCCGCATCTTCTCGACGGTCTCCGCGTCCTGCACATCGGGACCGTTGTACGGCGCCGGGCCCGGCCTGCCCACGTACTCGGGGCGCGGGATCGAGGCCGGAACGTGCCGGGTGGGGGAGAGCTTGCCGGGAACGAGCAGCGACTGACCAGACATGCCGACGAGTGTATCCGCGCCGCATCGGGGAACATGGCCGCAGGCGGTCGCTTCGGCGCCCCCGACGACAGGAGACGATCATGGCGCTGTTCAGGGCGAAGAAGCCGGCCGGCAAGCCCGGCGAGTGGTTCTACTGCATCGAGCACCACAAGGTCGAGGAAGGCCCCGAGTGCCCGGCCAAGGACCGCTTCGGCCCCTACGCCACCCGGGAGGAGGCGCAGCGCGCGATGGACACCGCCGCCGAGCGCAATCTCCAGTGGGACACCGACCCGCGCTGGCACGACAAGGGCGACCGGGACGACGAGGACGGGCCCGCCGCCTCCTGACCAGGTACGCGCCTCACGCCGCGGGCGCCGGTGCCTGTTCCGTCCCGGCCGCCGCGTCCTGCTCCACGGCGCCCTGCGGCACGGCCGGATGGTCGTTCGCGTCGTACGACATCAGCTTCGGCAGCGCCGCCGCCAGCGCGACGACCGCCGCCGCGCAGGCCGCGCCGCCGGTCCACACCGACGTACGGGCACTGCTCAGCGCCGCCACACTGCCACTGCGCAACTGGCCGAGCTGCGGGCCCACCGAGTACGACAGCAGCTCGATACCGGCGAGCCGGCCGCGCAGTTCGTCGGGGATGGTCTGGTTCCACATCGTGGAGCGCCCGATGCCGCTGATCATGTCGCAGCCGCCGGCCGCGCCCAGGAACAGCAGCACCAGCCAGACCTGACCCGTCCAGCCCGCCGCGGCCATCGCCAGGCCCCAGCCCGCCGCCGAATACACCACCATCCGGCCGTGCCGGTGCACCCGCGTCGTCCACCCGCTGGTCAGACTCACCGCGAGCGAGCCCACGGACCCGGCCGCGTACATCAGGCCCAGCGACCACGGCGCGTGCAGGTCGTCCGCCAGGAACGGGAAGATCGCCGCCGGGTACGCGAAGAACATCGCGGCCATGTCGATCGCGTACGTGCCCAGCAGCTCCTTGCGGCTCCACGCGTAACGGGCGCCCTCCGCGATCGAGCGCAGGGACGGCGGCTTCGCGTCGTGCGCGGCCGGCGACCGGCTCAGGCCGAGGCCGAGCGCCACCGAGAACGCGAAGGTCGCCGCGTCGGCGGCGTACGCCCACGACAGGCCCGCGTACGCGATCACCAGGCCCGCGAGTGACGGGCCCGCGATCGCGCCGACCTGCCAGCGCAGCGCGTTCAGCGCCGCCGCGGCGGCGAGCTGGTCGCGCTCCACGATCCGCGGCACGATCGCGTCCAGCGCCGGGCGCTGCAATCCCGTCAGCGCGCTCGACAGGGCCGCCACCACGTACAGCGGCCACACCACCGGGTGCGGCAGCAGCGTGTTGACCAGCAGCGCAACCGCGAGGAGGCCCTGGGCGGCCTCCGTCGCGTTGATCAGCAGCTTTCTGTCCATCGCGTCGGCCAGGGCGCCGCCGTACAGCCCGAACACGATCAGCGGCACCAGCTCCACCGCGCCGATCGCGCCCACCGCGACGGCCGAGCCGGTCAGGTCCTTGATCTGGACCGGCAGGGCGACGAAGGTCAGGAAGCTGCCGAAGTTCGTGACCGCTCCGGCCACCCACATCCGCCGGAAGTCCGGTGACGTGCGCCACGGCGCCAGATCCGGTAGAAGGTTGCGCCTTTTCACCGGCCGCATCCTCCCTGACCTGCGTCCCCCCGGCAAACCCTTTTCCCGCCCCCGCGGAAGTGGGTGCCCCGTAGGGGCGCGGGGAACTGCGCGCTCAGCCCGCGCGGGGCTGCGGGTGAAAAACCGCCCCCAGCGGGGCAGATGCTGTTGTTTTTGCGACCACCGGCCGGTGGGGGCGGGCCGCGCAGTTCCCCGCGCCCCTATCGGGCACCCACTTCCGCCGGCGCAGCGCTCGTCCCCGCGCCCCTAAAAGACCTCGCTCGCCGTCAGGCGAGAAGACGCCGCACTCCGCAGGAGACCTCGGGCACCCCGCCCCCCGGAGGGGGCGCTACCAGCGCGGGGGTGGGGTGGTGAGGCGGTCGGCGAGACGGGAGAGACGGTCACGGAAGGGGCGGCGCCCCCCGGGAGGGGGCCCCGCGGCGGCGCTGACGAGGTGCTGGACGACGTCCAGGGAGAGAGCCGGCTCGGGCGGGAGAGTGAGGGCGTCGTGGGCCAGACCGGCGAGGTCACCCCCGGGGCCGAGGGCGAGGACGGTCGCCCCGGAGCGCCGGGCCGAGTCCACCCGCTCCAGCAGCGGAGCGCCGGGCGCCCCGGGCGCCACCACGAGCAGCGTCTCGCCGCGCCCGGCGGCGGCCAGCCGCCCGAGGTCCACGGCGAGGTGCGCCGGCGCCCCCGGCGGCACCCGGTACCGCACGAGCGTCGGCGAGAGCGCGGGAAGACCGCTCCACGCGGCCTCCTCGTCGAGATGGGCGGCCAGATGCCACGGCTCGTACGCGGCGGTGCCGACCAGCAGCAGCCCGCCGGGCCCGCGGCGCACCGCGGTGGTGAGCGTCCCGGCGAAGGCCCGGGTGGCACGCAGCCACTCCGTGCCGGCCAGCATCTCCCGGAGCAGCGAGACCCGTACGGCGTCCATGTCACGGCATCCTGCCGCCCCCGGAGTGATCCGCACCACCGAACGCCCGTCGAACACCGGCACCCGCTGCCGCGGCCCCCGCGGACCTGGCAGGATCGCCGGTATGACTACCCCTGAGGATGAGAAGACCGCTGCCGCGCCGGCCCCGGCCAAGGACCCGTGGGAGCTGCCGGACGTGTCCGGCCTGGTGGTGGGCGTGCTCGGCGGCACCGGCGACCAGGGCCGCGGGCTCGCCTACCGGCTGGCCCGGTCGGGACAGAAGGTCGTCATCGGCTCCCGCAGCGCCGACCGCGCGGAGTCGGCCGCCGCCGAACTCGGCCACGGCGTCGAGGGCGCGGACAACGCGGAGTGCGCCCGCCGCAGCGACATCGTGATCGTCGCGGTGCCGTGGGACGGCCACGCCAAGACCCTGGAGTCGCTGCGCGACGAACTGGCCGGCAAGCTCGTCGTCGACTGCGTCAATCCGCTCGGTTTCGACAAGCAGGGCGCGTACGCGCTCAAGCCCGACGAGGGCAGCGCCGCCCAGCAGGCCGCGGCCCTGCTGCCGGACTCCCGGGTGACCGCCGCCTTCCACCACCTGTCGGCGGTGCTGCTCCAGGACCCGGAGATCGACGAGATCGACACCGATGTGATGGTGCTCGGCGAGGTCCGCGCCGACACCGACATCGTGCAGGCGCTGGCCGCCCGCATCCCCGGCATGCGCGGCGTCTTCGCCGGCCGGCTGCGCAACGCCCACCAGGTCGAGTCGCTGGTCGCCAACCTCATCTCGGTGAACCGCCGCTACAAGGCCCACGCGGGCCTGCGCCTGACCGACGTCTGAGCCGTACACCGGCCGGCCGGGGCATGGGGGACAATGGGCGGACCACCGTACGCGTCCGCCAGGACAGGAGTCCCACCCCATGCCCCGCCTCGCCCTCTACGCCCTCATCGTGTGCGTGCTCGCCGTCGCCGCCGCGGTCGTCTCCTTCGCGAACGGCAGCTTCCTGGGCATCGTGTGGGTGCTGCTCGCCGGGCTCACCAGCAACATGTGCTGGTACTACTTCCGCAAGGCGCGGATGGACGCCGCCGCCGCGGCGACCGCGGACGCCGGCCGCCCGCAGGGCTGACGGGACCGGCCTCGGCCGTCAGTTGTACGGCCCCGGCCGTCAGTTCTTCCAGAACCGGAACAGCGTGTAGCCGTAGTCGGTGTAGTCGCGCGGCACGTCGAACCAGCCCATCACATGGTCGATGAAGTCGAAGAACGCCACATTGACCGACGGGATCCACAGCACACCGAAGACCGCGAGCAGGCTGAACTGCGCGAAGGGCTCCACCTGGCGGCGGGTGGCCGGTGACAGCCACGGCTCGACGATGCCGTAGCCGTCGAGCCCCGGCACCGGCAGCAGATTGAGGATCGCCGCGGTCACCTGGAGCATCGCCAGGAAGGCCAGCGCCGCGAGGAAGTCGGTCGGCCAGGAGTCCAGCGCGCCCAGCGCGAAGGGCAGCATCAGCAGGACCGCGAACAGCACATTGACCAGCGGTCCGGCCGCCGAGATCAGGCTGTGCCGCCAGCGCCCGCGGATCCGGCCGCGCTCGATGAACACGGCGCCGCCGGGCAGGCCGATACCGCCCATGATCACAAAGACCACCGGCAGCACGATGGACAGCAGCGCGTGCGTGTACTTCAGCGGGTTGAGCGTCAGATAGCCCTTGGCGCCGATCGAGATGTCACCGCTGTGCAGGGCGCTGCGGGCGTGCGCGTATTCGTGCAGGCAGAGCGAGACCACCCAGGCGGACACCACGAACAGGAAGACCGCGAAGCCGCGGTCGGAGGCGTACTCGGTCCACACCGCCCAGCCGGACACCGCCGCCACCGCGACGATGCCGAGGAAGATCGGGCTGACCCGCCGGTCGCTGCCGCCGCGGCGGTCGGCCCCGCGGATCGATGTGACGCTCATGGACGGACTCCTGGCGGGACGCGGGGACGGTACGGGCGGACGGCCCGGTGGACGGCGGTGCGGCGCGCGGGCGCACAGCGAGCGTACGGGAGGGGCCGGGGGCACGGGCACGGGACGGCGCGGGCCGTACCGGCAGAACGTCCGGCACGGTCAGAGGGTTCCGGCGGCCGCCGGTCCGTACGCCGCCGTACGCGGTCACGGCCGGCCGTACGCGGTGGTGGGCGGCCGTACGCGGCCGGTCCGTAACCGGGGCGCGCTGATCGGCGGGCCTCCGTAACAATGGGGCCGTGCGATACGTGATTCTCGGCACCACTCAGGCCCTGCGCGACGACGGTACGCCCGCCACGCTGGCGGGTGGTCGGCTGCGCGCGCTGCTGACGGCGCTCGCGCTGCGGCCCGGCCGGGTGGTCACCGCGGACGCGCTCATCGACGACGTGTGGGACGGCGACCCGCCGGCCGGCGCGACCGGCGCCCTCCAGGCGCTGATCGGGCGGCTGCGGCGGGCCCTCGGCCATGACGCGGTCGGCTCCGTCGAGGGCGGCTACCGGCTGGAGGCGGCTCCCGACGACGTCGACCTCTACCGTTTCGAACGGCTCGCGGAGGAGGGGGCGCGGGCGCTGGCCGACGGCGATCCGGTCAAGGCCGCGGGGCTGCTCGGCGACGCGCTCGCGCTGTGGCGCGGGCCCGCGCTCGCCGATCTGCCCGACCGCGGCACGGCCGCCGTCCGCAGCGAGGCGCTGCGCCGCGACGCGCAACGGCTGCGGCTCACCGCCGAGTTGGACCTCGGCAGGTCGGGCGCCGTCCTGCCCGAGCTGGCCGAACTCGCCGCCGCGCACCCGCTGGACGAACCGCTGCGCGCCCTGCACATCCGTGCCCTGCGCGCCGCGGGCCGCACCGCCGACGCGCTCGCCGCGTACGAGTCGGTCCGCCGCGACCTCGCCGATCAGCTCGGCGCCGACCCCAGCCCCGAACTGCGCGCCCTGCACGCCGAATTGCTCAACCCGGGCCCGCTGCCCGGCGATTCCTGGCCCCCGGCCGGCCCGGCCCGCGGTCGCGGCCCCGGCCCCGGCAGCCGCGAAGGCCGTACGCCGGGCGGCCGTACGCAGAACGGCCGTCCCTCCGCCGGCCGGGGTACGAGCGGCCGGTCCGGGCAGGGGCGGGACGGCGCCGCGCCCGCGGCGGACGGCTCGGGGCACGGCGCCGCCGCGCACCCCGGCGGCAGCCGGTCCGCGCCCGGCAACGGGCGGGTGCGGCTGACGAGTTTCGTCGGCCGGGAGGCCGAACTGGCCGCGGTACGCGGCGATCTGGAACGGGCCAGGCTGGTGACGATCACCGGTCCTGGCGGTACGGGCAAGACGCGGCTGTCGCAGGAGACCGGCGACCTGGTGGGCGGCCGGTGGAAGGACGGCGTCTGGTACGCGGAACTGGCGCCGGTGAGCGATCCGCGCACCCTGCCGGAAGCGGTGATCAGTTCGCTGGGGCTGCGCGAGACGCTGCTGCACGCGGGCGGCGCCACCGAGGCCGCGCTCGCCGTGGAGACCAAGAGCAAGGACCCGGCCCGGCAGCTCGCCGACTACTGCGCGAGCCGCAGCCTGCTGCTGGTGCTGGACAACTGCGAGCACGTCATCGACGCGGCCGCCGCCCTCGCCGAGCAGCTCCTCGCGGCCTGCCCCGACGTCTCGGTGCTCGCCACCAGCCGCGAACCGCTCGGCGTACCGGGGGAGTTGGTTCGGCCGCTGGACCCGCTGCCGGACCCGACGGCGCTGCGGCTGCTGGCCGACCGGGGCGCGGCGGCCAGGCCCGGCTTCTCGACCGAGGAGGACCCGGTCGCCTGCGCCGAGCTGTGCCGCAGGCTGGACGGCCTGCCGCTGGCCATCGAACTGGCCGCGGCCCGGCTGCGCAGTCTGTCGCCGCGCCAGCTCGCCGACCGCCTCGACGACCGCTTCCGGCTGCTGACCGGCGGCAGCCGTACGCTGCTGCCCCGGCAGCAGACGCTGCGCGCGGTCGTGGACTGGAGCTGGGACCTGCTGGAACCGGCCGAGCGCATTCTGCTGCGCCGGCTGGCCGTCTTCCGCGGCGGCTGGACACTGGAGGCCGTCGAGGCGGTCTGCGCCGACCCGTCGCCCGCGCCGCCCCCCGGAACCCCCGGTGCCGTCCCCGGGCCCGACCGGATCGACCCGCTCGACGCCGCCGCGCTGCTGTCGTCCCTGGTCGACAAGTCCCTGGTGCTGGCCGAGGTCACCGACGACGGCGTACGGCACCGGATGCTGGAGACGATCGCGGAGTACGCGGCCGAGCGCCTCGACGGGTCCGGTGAGCGCCCGGCCGTCGAGCGCCGCCACCTGACGTACTTCCGTGAGTACGTCCGCACCGCCGACCCGATGCTGCGCGGCGGTGGCGGCGCGGGCCAACTCGTCTGGCTGGAACGGCTGGAGCGCGAGCACGAGAATCTGCGGGCCGCGCTGCGCCGGGCGGTGGAGCTGGGCGACGAGCAGGAAGCCCTGATCCTGGTGCTGAGCTGCTCCTGGTTCTGGGAGATCCGCAACTACCTGTCGGAGCGCCGCCATTGGCCCAAGGCGGTGGCCGCGCTCGGCCCCGACCCGTTCGCGGCGCCGCCCGCCCTGGAGCCGCTGGACCGCGGTCCGCTGGACGACCCGCCGCCGCTGGAGGGCGAACGCCTGCTGGAGGCCAGGCGCTGGGTGCGGATAGAGGACATGGCGTCCTTCGAGGGCGAGTCCGAGTGGTGGCAGGACCCGCATCTGGTGGCCGTCGGCGAGGCGCTGATCGCCACCTACCCGCCGCATCTGCCGCAGTCCGCGCGCTTCCCGGGCATCATGCGGCCCTACGGCGCCTTCTTCTCCGGCGACTTCGAGCGGCTGCACGAGCTGATGAACCAGACCGTGGGGAGCTGCCGCGCCCACAACCGGCAGTGGGAGCTGGCCTTCGCCCTGCAACTGCGCGCGAAGATCAACAACGATGTGACCGAGCGGCTCGGCGACTCGCTGGCGGACATCGCCGAGAGCCGCAGGCTCTTCCAGCGGCTCGGCGACGAGTGGGGCACCGCGGAGACGCTGTCCGCCGAGGCGGAGGCGGCCTCCAACGGCGGCGACTGGACGCACGCCGCCGAGTGCTGCCGCGAGGGCATCGCGCTGGCCCGCAAGATCGGCTCGCACCAGCATGTGCCGGTGCTCATGGTGCGGATGGGCGAGGCGCTGTACAACGCGGGCCAGGAGGAGGAGGGCGAGCGGCTGCTGCGCGAGGGCGTCGACTCCGCCGAGCTGTACATCGCGGCCGGCGAGGGTGCGGGCTTCTACGGCCGGGTCGTGCTCGCCGGGGTGCTCGCCCGCCGCGGCGCGCTGGAGGAGGCGCTCGGCCTGGTCGACGAGGCGGTGGCGGTCAGCGCCGGGGGCGGCGCGGGGGTGCCCGGTTTCATCAAGGGCATGCTGCACGCCATGCGCGGCTTCCTGATCGGCAAGCTGGGCGAGCCGGTCACCGGCCTCGCGATGGTGACCGAGGGCGTCGAGGAGCTGATCCGTCACCCGCTGGCCCATGTCATCACCCCGCGGCTGGCGATCATGCTGGCGCCGGGCGTCGTGGAACTGCTCACCGACCTCGCCACGCGGGAGGACTCCGCCACCGATGGCGCGGGCCCCAGGAACGAGGCCCGGGCCCGGCGCGCGGTGCTGATGCTCAACGCCAACGCCAGGCTGCGTCCCGCCGTGATGCCGCCGGCGGAGAAACGCGAAATGGCCGACGCCGAACGGAGACTGCGCGCGTATCTCACCGACGCCGGTTTCGAGGCCGCGTACGCCGAAGGCGACGGCATCTCCGTGGAGGAGGCCGTCGCCCTCATGCGCGATGTGGACTGACATCCGCTGACCGGTAGGTCCGTGCCCGGCGGCGCCGATGTGTCCGGCCGCTCAGGTGCGCTTGCGGAAGCGGGCCACCGCCAGCGGCATCGTCACGACGGTGATGCCCACCGACCAGGCCAGCGTGATCCACACCGGATGGGCGTACGAGCCGCCGTTGATCATCGCGCGGGCCGCGTCGGCCAGGTTGGACAGCGGGTTGACCTTGGTGAAGCCCTCCAGCCAGCCGGGCATCGTGGTCGGCGGCGCGAAGATCGAGCTGCCGAACTGCAGCGGCATCAGCACCAGCATCGCCACGCCCTGGACCGCCTGCGGGGTCTTCATCGCCAGGCCCAGCAGGATGAAGATCCACATCAGGGACGCGCCGAACACCGCGGACAGCGCGATCGCCCCGAACAGGTGCAGCACATCGGTGTGAATGGTCAGGCCGAGCGCGAAGCCCATGCCCAGCAGGATCGCGATGGCGATCATCATCCGGCCCAGCTCCACGACGATCTTCGCGATCAGTACCGAGGAGCGCGCGATCGGCATCGTACGGAAGCGGTCCATGACGCCCTTGCGGAAGTCGTCGTTGACACCGCTGCCGACGGCCATGGAGATGTTCATGCCCATCATGGCCATCAGGCCGGGGATCACATAGTTCACGTACTCCTGCTGGTTGCCCTTGCCGGCGACCGCGCCGCCGAAGACGTAGACGAACAGCAGGGTGAAGATGACCGGCATCAGGACCGCGTCGAACATCGACTCCGGGTCCTGCTTGATCTGCAGCATATTGCGGCGGGCGAGCGCGCCGATGTGCCGCAGGTTGGCCCGCAGGCCGATCCGTCCCTCGTCCGCGGCGGCTGCCTTGGCGGGGGCGGTGATGGTCGCCGTTGCCGCGCTCATGCCGCGACCTCCACTTCGTTGTCGACCCGGGTGCTACGGGTGTCGCTGCCGTTGTCGTCCCCGCCGCCGTTTCCGTCTCCGGACGGCTGGCCGGCGCCGTCGTCGGTCTTCTTGCCGGTGATGGCGAGGAAGACCTCGTCCAGGCTGGGCAGATGGGTGCCGATGTGGGCGATGGAGAAGCCGCGGGTGCCCAGCAGCCCGACCACGGCGGTCAGTTGCTCGTCGCTGAGGATCGGCACGTTCACCGCCTCGTCCTTGGCGTCGACGGTGGCGCCCGCCACGCCGTCGAGCCCGGCCTCGGTGATCGCGGCGGCCATCGCGGTCAGCGCCGCGGGATCGGTCGGCCGGATCACCAGGGTGCGGCCGCCGACCTTCGCCTTCAGCTCCGCCACCTTGCCGTTGGCGATCACCCGGCCGCGGTCGATGACCGTCAGCTCGTTGGCGAGCTGCTCGGCCTCCTCCATGTACTGGGTGGTGAGCAGGACGGTCGCGCCCTCGGCGACCATCCGCTGCACCTCGGCCCACACCTCGTTGCGGGTGCGCGGGTCGAGGCCGGTGGTCGGCTCGTCCAGGTAGAGCACCGACGGATTGCCGATCATGCTGGCCGCGAGGTCCAGGCGGCGGCGCATACCGCCGGAGTACTCCTGCGCCGGGCGCTTGGCGGCCTCGGTCAGCGAGAACCGCTCCAGCAGCTCGTCGGCGCGCGCCTTGGCGTCCTTGCTCGACAGGTCGAGCAGCCGCCCGATCATGTACAGGTTCTCCCGGCCGGACAGCTTCTCGTCGACCGAGGCGTACTGCCCGGTCAGACCGATCACCCGGCGCAGCTGGCGCGGCTGGCGCAGCACGTCGTAGCCGGCCACCCGCGCGGAACCCGCGTCGGGTGCGATGAGCGTGGACAGCACCCGTACGAGGGTGGTCTTGCCCGCTCCGTTGGGCCCGAGGACACCGAGCACCGTTCCCTGGCGGACGTCGAGGTCCACCCCGTCCAGGGCCTTGGTCGCACCGTAGTGCTTGACCAGACCCCGCACCTCCACGGCGGAGTGTCCGCCGTCGTCAGTCAGTCGCTTCGTCATGCCGACAACAATGGCGCGGCCCGCTGACATCACACCGATATCGCACCGACAGCCCCTGACACCCGGTATCGGTACGTGTCAGCGACCGCTCGCCGATATGTCGTTCACTCTCGCCCGCGCCCTACATCGGGACGCTGACCAGCAGCTTTCCGTCCTCGGCCCGGACGTCGAAGCGGCTGATGTCGGCCTTGTGCAGTCCGGCCGCGCCGTGCACGGTCAGCGGCCTGGGCTGCGTGTCGACGCCGTAGCCGTCCACCGGCACCGACCAGGAGGCCACCGTCTGGCCGTTGCCGTCACGCGCGACCACCACCAGCTTGCACGTCAGCGGGCCCCGCACCCCGGACAGCCGCAGATCCACCACGCTGCCCCAGTTCTTGTCGGCGATGCCGACCGTCGCCTGAACCCCGGTCGCCGGATCGCTCGCCGAGCGCCGGTCGGCGGAGAAGGTCTGCGTCGCCACCGGCTTGCCGCCGCCCCCGTCGTCGGTGGCCAGCACCGCGACCGTCGGACCGCCGATCACCAGCACCGCGGCCGCCGCGACCGCGACCAGCCGCCGCCGCTTGCGCGCCCGGCGCTCGCCCGACACCTCGGCCAGCAGCCGGTCCAGCATCGCGTCGCCGTCCGGCAGCCGGGCGAAGGCGACACCGTCCTCGCGCATCTCCTCCAGCACCGGCAGCAGACCGCTCAGCTCGTCCAGCTCCCGGCCGCAGCTCTCGCACCCGGCCAGATGCTCCTCGAAGCGGGTCATCTCCGCGTCGTCCAGCGCCCCGAGCAGATAGGCGCCCACGTCGACATGCGGTGTCATGTGGTGGTCACCCCTCTCTCCTCCAGCGCGTTCCGCAGGGCGCGCAGCGCGTAGAACACCCGGGAGCGTACGGTGCCCTGCGGCAGCCCCAGTTCGTCGGCCGCCTCATTGACCGTACGTCCCCGGAAATACGTCTCGACCAGCACCTCGCGGTGCGCCTCCGACAGGTCCTGCAAGGCGTCGGAGATGGTCATCAGCCGCAGCGACCGCTCCAGCTCGTCCCGGGCGGGCAGCTGGTCGAGCGCGGCGGGCGAGGTCTCCGGCGGCCTGGCCTGCCGGCTGCGGTGGCCGTCGATCACGATCCGCCGCGCCACCGTCACCAGCCAGGGCCGCAGCGAGCGGGCCGCCGGGTCGAGCTTGGCGGCGCTCTTCCAGGCCCGCAGCAGCGTCTCCTGGACCACGTCCTCGGCCAGATAGCGGTCGCCCGCGACCAGCCGCAGCACATAGGCGTAGAGCGCGCCCGCGTGCTCGCGGTACAGCGCCCGCATCAGCTCCTCCTCGGGCGCTGACGCCGGCGGTCCCGTCGGTTCCGGCGGCCCGGGGGATCCCGGAGGTGGTCCGTCCACGGCGGCATCCTGCCGTACCTGCCGCCGCCGGTCGAGTTGACCGGTCGCGAGCCGCGCCATCAGTAGCCGTGGCCTTTGCCCGGCGCGGTCGGCCTGTGAGTGGTGAAGGTCATGGTGACGTCCGGCTCGTGCGAAGGTCGCCGCCTCTCGGCGGTGCTCGACCTTCCATACGGAAGCCGGCGCCGGATGACTCACCCGTTCCGGACAAAACCTCGGGCGGTGCCCGATGTCTCCTGCGGAGTGCGGGAGTCATGTTTTTAGGGGCGCGGGGAACTGCGCGCCCAGCCGAAGCGCGCCTTCGGACAAAGAATCGCCCCCAGCGGGGCAGACGCTGTTGTTTTGCGACCACCGGCCGGTGGGGGCGGGCCGCGCAGTTCCCCGCGCCCCTTTGGGGCGCCCTCTCCCGCAAGGTGCGGGTCCTAGGGCCGGGCCCTAGTGGAACGTGTGTTCCTCGGCCGGGAAGGCCGAGCCGACGACATCCTCGGCGAAAGCCTTGGCCGCGTCGCCGAGGACGCGCCGCAGATCCGCGTACTGCTTGGTGAAGCGCGGCACCTTGCCGCCGGTGAGACCGGCCATGTCGGTCCAGACGAGAACCTGCGCGTCGGTGTCGGGCCCGGCCCCGATGCCGATGGTCGGGATGTGCAGCGACCGCGTGACCTCGGCGGCAAGCTCGGCCGGGACGAGTTCGAGGACGACGGCAAAAGCGCCGGCCGCCTCCGCGGCCTTGGCGTCGCGGACGAGCTGGTGGGCCGCCTCGTCGCCGCGCCCCTGGACGCGGTAGCCCATGGTGTTGACCGACTGCGGGGTCAGGCCGAGGTGGGCCATGACGGGGATGCCGGCCCGGACGATCGCCTCGGTCTGCGCGAGCGACCGCTCGCCGCCCTCCAGCTTGACCGCGCCGACGCCCGCCTCCTTGATCAGCCGGGTGGCGCTGCGCAGCGCCTGGACGGGGCCCTCCTGGTACGAGCCGAAGGTCAGGTCGCCGACGATCAGCGCGCGGCTGGTGCCGCGCACCACGGCGGCGGCCAGCATCGTCATCTCGTCCATGGTGACCGGGACGGTCGTGTCGTAGCCCAGATGACAGTTGCCCATCGAGTCGCCGACCAGCATCACGGGGATGCCGGCCTCGTCGAAGACCGACGCCGTCATGGCGTCGTACGCGGTGAGCATGGGCCACTTCTCGCCGCGCTCCTTGGCCAGGGCCAGGTCGCGGACGGTGATGCGGCGGGTGCCGGTGCCCCCGTAGAGCGCCTTGGGGTTGTCGGAGGTGCCGGAGGAAGTGCCGGAGGTGGTGCCGGCGCCCGCGTCGCGGGCAGCGGAAAGCTGCGTCATGGTGACGGCTCCTTCAGTCATCTCGAGGCGCCCTGACGGCGTCCCCGGATCCCTTCCATGCTGGCACGCCGTGCCCGGTCCGGAAAGAGGGGGATCGTTTTTGCCGCAGCTTTACGATACGAGACGGGTCCGTATCGAAAACTGACTTAGGCTTGCCTCATGGCCGAAAACTCGATCACCGACGCACCGCACGTCATACCGGAGGCGATCCACCGCCGCCGGTGGGCGATCCTGACCGTGCTGCTGTTCAGCCTCCTGGTCGTGGTGCTGGACAACTCGATCCTCAACGTGGCGATGAAGACGATCGCCCAGCCGTCGCCGACCGGGCTCGGCGCTTCGCAGAGCCAGCTCGAATGGGCGATCAACTCCTACACCCTGGTCTTCGCTGGCCTGCTGTTCACCGCGGGTCTGCTCGGCGACCGCCTCGGCCGCAAGAAGGTCCTGCTCTTCGGCATGATCGTGTTCGGCGCCGGCTCGGCGCTGTCCGCGTTCTCCGGCTCCGCCGGCCAGCTGATCGGCTACCGCGCGGTGATGGGCCTGGGCGGCGCGTTCATCATGCCCGCCACGCTCGCCATCATCATGAACGTCTTCGAGCGCAAGGAGCAGCCGAAGGCGATCGGCATCTGGACCGGTGTCGTGGGCCTGGCCATCGCCATCGGCCCGATCACCGGCGGCGCGCTGCTCGAACACTTCTGGTGGGGCTCGGTCTTCCTGATCAACGTGCCGATCGTGGTCGTCGCGCTGATCGCGATGTTCATCCTGGTGCCCGACTCGCGCGACCCGCGCCCCGGCAGGCTCGACCCGGCCGGTGTGGTGCTCTCCATCGTCGGCCTGGTGCTGCTGATCTACGGCATCATCAAGGGCGGCCAGTTCGGCGACTTCACCAAGCCCGAGGTGTGGTCGACCATCCTCGGCGGCCTGATCGTGCTCGGCGCCTTCGTCTGGTACGAGGCGCGCAGCGACCACCCCGCCTTCGACGTCACCTACTTCAAGGACCGCCGCTTCTCCGCGTCCGTCGCGGCCATCGGCCTGGTCTTCTTCGCCCTGATGGGCGTCACCTTCTTCATCGTCTTCTACACCCAGACCGTGCGCGGCTACAGCCCGCTCAAGACCGGTCTGCTGCTGCTCCCGCTGGCCGCCGCGCAGATGATCTTCGCGCCGCGCGCCCGGCTGGTGGTCGACCGCTTCGGGGCGCGCGCGGTGTGCACCGGCGGCCTCACCCTGACCGCGGTCTCCTTCTTCGGCTTCCTGCTGCTCGGCGAGAGCACCCCGATCTGGGTGCTGGAAGTGCTGTTCTTCCTGATGGGTACGGCGATGGCGCACGTCATGCCGCCGGCCACCGTCATGATCATGTCGTCGCTGCCGCGTGAGAAGGCCGGTTCCGGTTCCGCGGTCAACAACACCTTCCGCCAGGTCGGCGGTGCGATCGGTGTCGCCGTCCTCGGTTCTGTGCTGTCCACCGTCTACCGCAACGGCATCAACGACCACCTCGACGTCCTGCCCGCGGGCGCCCGGCACTCGGCGGGCGAGTCCATTCAGGCCACCCTCGGTGTCGCCGCCAAGCTCGGCCCCAAGGGTCAGGCACTGGTGCAGCCCGCCAATGACGCCTTCATCCACGCGATGCACATCACCGCCGCGTGCTCGGGCGTCGTCGCCCTGGTCGGTGCCGTGGTCACCCTGGTCTTCCTGCCCCGCAAGGAAGAGGTGGACCTCGCGCAGAAGCCGCAGGCCGAGCCCGAGAAAGTGGGTGCCGAGCAGTGATCGACCCGCCGAGTACGGCGGCCGCGCGGCGCGGTCGCCCGCGCTCCGCGGCCGTCGACGAGGCGGTCATCGAAGCGGTGCTGCGGCTGATCGCCGAGGGCAGCACCCTGGCCGAGCTGACGATGGAGGGGATCGCCAGGGAGGCCGGGGTCGGCAAGGCCACCGTCTACCGGCGCTGGCCGGGCAAGGAGGCGCTGCTGCTCGACGTGCTCGCCACGGTCGACGGGGAGATCCCGGAGGAGGTCCCGGGCGCCAGCTTCCGTGACGACCTGATCCGGGCGGTCGAGTGGATCCGGCGGCGCGGCCTGGCCAAGCGCGACTCGGCGATCATGCGCTCCATGATCACCGAGGCGCAGGCCAGCACCGAGCTGTGGAAGCGCTATCACGAGACGGTGATCGCCACCCGGCGCACCGCGCTGGCGGATCTGCTGAAGCGCGGCATGGCCGACGGTCACATCCGCCCGGAGCTGGGCTCCGACGTCGAGCTGCTCGTCGACTTCGTGACCGGTCCCATGCTGATCCGCACCACCCTGCACCCGGGCGCGGACCTGCCGGACGACCTGCCCGAACGGCTGGCCGACCTGCTGCTCGAAGGGATGCGCCCGCGCGACTGCCCCTTCTAGGGCGTGTCCGCAATGTCGCGGCGTCCGTCCGAAGGGCGTGCCCACCGGTTCCAGGGGCGTGCCGCCCGGCGCACATGACCGGCAGAGGTCCGGGGTGTCCGCGTTGTGTCACAGCTGAGGCCGTTGCGGGGTGCGGCGGAACCCGCCGCACCCCGCGGTCCGTCGGTTCCTGTACCGATCCCCTAAGGTCGGCAGAGCACCCGGCAAGGCAGTGAGGACCCTCATGACCCAGGCGCAGAGCAGCACGGACGCGACCACGGACGGCAGCACCCCGCCGGACCGCACCGCCTCCGGAGCCCGCGCCCGGTTCCTGCGCTGGTGGCAGCCGGACGGCATGTGGCGGCGCGGCATCGTCATTGCCGTCGTCGCCGTCCTGCTCGGCCTGGTGCTGTTCATCCACTCCGACGTGCCCAACCGGATCGGCAACCTCGGCAGTCTGCTGGAGACGTTCCTGCCCTGGTTCGGGCTGCTGGTGCCGGTGCTGCTGGTCGCCGCCGTGCTGCGCCGCTCGGTGACGGCGCTGATCGCGCTGCTGCTGCCGTCGGTGATCTGGCTGAACCTCTTCGGCGGTCTGCTCACCGACAAGACGTCCGCCGGCGGCGACCTGACGGTGCTCACCCACAATGTCAACGCCGAGAACCCGGACCCGGACGGCACCGCCAAGGACGTCGTCGCGGCCGGCGCCGACATCGTCGCCCTGGAGGAGCTGGCCGAGAGCCAGGCCCCCCGCTACGCGCGCGATCTCGCGGCGGCCTACCCGTACCACTCGGTGCAGGGCACGGTCGGGCTGTGGAGCAAATATCCGCTGTCCGGGGTGCGCACGGTGGACATCAAGATGGGCTGGACCCGGGCGATGCGGGCCGCGGTGCGCACCCCGCACGGGCAGGTCGCGGTGTACGTGGCGCACCTGCCGTCCGTGCGGGTGAAGTTCAACGCCGGATTCACCGCCGGGCAGCGGGACAGCGCGGCGGACGCGCTCGGGCAGGCCATCGCCGACGAGAGCCTGCGCGACGTGGTGTTGCTCGGCGACCTCAACGGCACCATGAACGACCGGGCGCTGGCCTCGGTCACCTCGCAGATGCGCTCCACGCAGGGCGCGGCGGGCAACGGCTTCGGCTTCAGCTGGCCGGCGTCCTTCCCGATGGCCAGGATCGACCAGATCATGGTCAAGGGCATCGAGCCCAAGGCGTCCTGGACCCTGCCCAGGACGGGCAGCGACCATCTGCCGGTCGCCGCCCGCCTCCAGGTGTCGTAAGTGCCGTAAGAATGTAAGTGCCGTAAGAACGTAAGAGGTTCTGCGGCCTTACGAGCCTTCCCGCCAGGCGTTGGTGATCGGCAGCCTGCGGTCCTTGCCGAAGCCCTTCGCGGAGATCTTGGTGCCCGGCGGATACTGCCGCCGCTTGTACTCGGCGGTGTCGGTGAGCTTCAGGATCCGGGTGACCAGCTCCGGGTCGAAGCCTGCCGCGATGATCGCCTCGCGGCCCTGGTCGCGGTCCACGTACAGCTCGAGCACCCGGTCCAGCACGTCGTAGTCCGGCAGCGAGTCGGTGTCGACCTGCCCGGGGCGCAGCTCCGCGCTCGGCGGCTTGCTGATCGAGTTCTCCGGGATCGGCGGGGTCTCGCCGCGCGCGGCGGCGTCGGCGTTGCGCCAGCGGGCCAGCCGGAAGACGGTCGTCTTGTAGACGTCCTTGATCGGGCCGTACGCGCCCACCGAGTCGCCGTACAGCGTGGAGTAACCGACCGCCAGCTCGCTCTTGTTGCCCGGCGCGAGCACGATGTGGCCCTCCTGGTTGGAGATCCCCATCAGCGTCACACCGCGCAGCCGCGACTGGAGGTTCTCCTCGGCCAGGCCGGTCAGCGACAGCGACGCCATGTACGCGTCGAACATCGGGGCGATCGACACCGTACGGAAGTTGAGGCCGGTCCTGCGGGCCAGTTCCGCCGCGTCGCCCTTCGAGTGGTCCGAGGAGTACGCGGACGGCATCGAGACGCCGTGGACGTTGCCGGCGCCGATCGCGTCGCAGGCGATCGCGGCGACCAGCGCCGAGTCGATACCGCCGGACAGGCCGATCAGCACCGAGCGGAAACCGTTCTTCTCCACATACGCGCGCAGGCCGGTGACCAGGGCCCCGTAGACCTCGGCGTCGTCGCTCAGCCGCTCGGCCTCGCCGCCGGTGTGCTCGGCGCGATACGCGGCGACCGGCTCGGCCGACAGCGTCACATGGCGGATCTCCAGGCCGTCGGCCACCTCGCCGGACGGCGCCCCGTCCGGCGCGGCCGGCAGGTCCAGGTCGAGCAGGACGGTCTCCTCGGCGAACTGCGGCGCCCGCGCGATCACCTCGCCGTCCCGGTCCACGACGATGGTGTCGCCGTCGAAGACCAGCTCGTCCTGGCCGCCGACCATCGCCAGGTACGCCAGCGTGCAGCCGGCCTCCCGGGCGCGCTTGCGGACCAGCTCCAGCCGGGTGTCGTCCTTGTCGCGCTCGTACGGCGAGGCGTTGACCGACAGCAGCAGGCCGGCGCCGGCCGCGCGGGCGGCGGGCACCCGGCCGCCGTCCTGCCACAGGTCCTCGCAGATGGCCAGTGCCACGTCCACGCCGCGCACCCGGATCACCGGCATGGTGTCGCCGGGCACGAAGTAGCGGAATTCGTCGAAGACGCCGTAGTTGGGCAGGTGGTGCTTGGCGAAGCGCAGCGCCACCTCGCCGCGGTGCAGCACCGCCGCGCAGTTCTGCGGGGCGCCGGCCGGCTGGCCGTAGCGAGGGCGCGCGTTCTCGCTGCGGCCCAGGTAGCCCACGACCACCGGCAGCTCGCCGAGGCCCTCCTCGGCGAGGCGCTTGGCCAGCTCCACCAGCGCGGAGCGGCTCGCGTCCACGAAGGACGACCGCAGCGCGAGGTCTTCGACCGGATATCCGGTCAGCATCATCTCGGGGAACGCCACCAGGTGCGCTCCGCGCTGGGCTGCGTCATGGGTCCTGCGCAGGACGGTCTCGGCGTTGCCGGCGATGTCGCCGACGCGGCTGTCGATCTGATTCAGGGCGACACGTAGTTGAGGCACGGCCTCATCATAATCGTCAATACGACGCGATGTCTGTCACCCCGGTCACCTCCGGGAGAAGGGTGCCCCATCAGGGGCGCGGGGAACTGCGCGCTCGGCCACCGCGGTGGTGCGGCTTACACACCGCCCCCAGCGGGGCCGACGCTGTTGTTTCGCGACCACCGGCCGGTGGGGGCTGGTCGCGCAGTTCCCCGCGCCCCTGATGGGGCACCCTTTTCCGCCAGCGCAGCGCCGCGTCCCCGCGCCCCTACTGGGGCACCCTTTTCCCGTACTACTGGCGGAGCCAGACGGCGGTGTCGGACGGGACGCGGCCGTCGTCGGCCAGGGGGCCGCTGGTGAGCAGCAGCTCGGTGTGCGCGGGCAACTCCGCAGGAGCAGCACCGAGGTTGACGACGCACACGAAATCACCGTCGCGGCTGAAGGCGAGGACCTCAGGGGCGGAGGGGAGCCACGTCATGGGCCCGTCGCCGAGCCCGCCCTCCGCGGAGCGGATCCGCAGCCCCGCGCGGTAGAGCGACAGCATCGACGCGGGATCCGCGGACTGGATCTCCGCGGTGCGCCCGGCCCAGTCCGCCGGCTGCGGAAGCCACGCCTCGGCCGAGCCCTCGGGGCTGAAGCCGAACGGCGGGGCGTCCCCGGACCACGGCAGCGGCACCCGGCAGCCGTCGCGGCCGGGATCGGTGCCGCCGGACCGCAGGTACATCGGGTCCTGGAGCTTGGCCGCCGGGATGTCCTCGACCTCCGGCAGCCCCAGCTCCTCGCCCTGGTAGAGGTAGACCGAGCCGGGCAGGGCCAGGGTGAGCAGGGCCGCGGCCCGCGCCCGGCAGGTGCCGAGCTCCAGGTCGGTCGGGATGCCGAAGGCTTTGGTGGCGAAGTCGAAACCGGTGTCGGCGCGCCCGTAGCGGGTGACCGTACGCGTCACGTCGTGGTTGCACAGCACCCAGGTGGCGGGCGCGCCCACCGGCTTGTGCGCGGCGAGCGTGGTGTCGATGGAGGTCCGCAGCTGCTCCGGCGCCCACGGACAGGCCAGGAAGTCGAAGTTGAACGCGGTGTGCATCTCGTCGGGCCGCAGGTAGTGCGCGAAGCGCACCGCGTCCGGCAGCCACACCTCGCCGACCAGGATGCGGGTGTTGTCGTACGCGTCCGCGATCCGCCGCCAGCCGCGGTAGATGTCGTGCAGGTCGTCCCGGTCGATGTACGGGTGCGGCACGCCCGGGTCGGCGGACAGGTCCGGCAGCTCCGGGTCCTTGGTGACCATCGCGGCCGAGTCGATCCGGACGCCGCCGGCGCCCCGGTCGAACCAGAACCGCAGGATGTCCTCGTGCTCGGCGCGGACGTCCGGGTGGTTCCAGTTGAGGTCGGGCTGCTCGGAGTCGAAGAGGTTCAGGAACCAGTCGCCGGGCGTGCCGTCGGGGTCGGTGGTCCGCGTCCAGGCCGGGCCGCCGAACTGCGACGGCCAGTTGTTGGGCGGCAGTTCACCGTTCTCGCCGCGGCCGGGGCGGAACCAGAAGCGGTCGCGCGCGGGGGAGCCGGGACCGGCCGCCAGCGCCTCGCGGAACCACGGGTGCGCGGCCGATATGTGGTTCGGCACGATGTCGATGATCGTCCTGATGCCCAGCGCGAGCGCCTCGGAGATCAGCTTCTCCGCCTCGGCGAGCGTGCCGAAGACCGGGTCGATGTCCCGGTAGTCGGCCACGTCGTAGCCGCCGTCGGCCATCGGCGACGGGTACCACGGGTTGAACCACAGGGCGTCGACGCCGAGTTCGGCCAGGTAGGGCAGCCGGGCACGCACCCCGGCGAGGTCTCCGGTGCCGTCGCCGTTGCTGTCGGCGAAGCTGCGCGGATAGACCTGGTAGATCACCGCGCCGCGCCACCAGTTCTCGTCGGCCTCGGGTCGAGGGGTGTCTGCCACGTCAACGTCCTTTCGGGCAGGTGGGACCCCGCCGCCGGCCCCGGAAGGCGGGGATGTGGGCATGGGGGCCGGCGGCGGAGTGCTTGGGGGTGCGTTACGGGAAGGCTTGCGGTACGGCGACCGGTCGGGTCAGCCCTTGAGGCTGCCCGCGGTCAGGCCGGACATGATGTTGCGCTGGAAGAGCAGGAAGATCAGCAGGGTCGGCACCGCGGAGATGGCGAGCGCGGCGATGAGCACGTTCTGCGGTACGCCCTGCGAGAGCGAGTTGATGCCGATGTTGATCGGCTGGTTCTTCGGGTCGGGCTCCACCAGCATCGGCCAGAGGAAGTCCTTCCAGACGTTGACCACCGCGAAGATCGACACGACGCCGAGGATCGGGCGGGACATCGGCAGCACGATCGACCACAGGGTGCGCAGCGGCCCCGCGCCGTCGATCTTCGCCGCGGCCATCAGGTCCTCGGGGATCGAGTCGAAGAACCGCTTGAGCAGGAAGATGTTGAAGCCGTTGGCGACCGTGGGCAGCCAGATCGCCCAGGGGGTGCCGATGAGATTGACGTGCAGCAGCGGGATGTCCAGGACGGTCATGTACTGCGGCACGATCAGCACGGCGGCCGGGATCATCAGCGTGGCGAGCATCATGCCGAGGATCAGATTGCCCAGCACCGGACGGAGCTTGGAGATCGCGTACGCCGCCGCCACGTCGAAGACGAGCTGGAACAGCAGCGCGCCGAACGCGTAGTAGAAGGTGTTGAAGAGCAGCCGGGCGATCTTCAGCTCGCTCCACGCGTCCGAGTAGTTGCTGGCTTTCGGGTGCTTCGGGAAGAGCGTCGGCGGATTGGCCAGGACTTCCTGTGCCGATTTGAATCCGCCGGTGACCATCCAGTAGAGCGGGCCGAGGAACACCAGGGTGAAGACCGCGACGACCAGGGTCAGTACGGTCCAGTAGACGAATTTGGCCCGGGGCCGGCTCAGGGTGGCCGACGAGATCAGGGTCCGGTTTTGCTGGGTGAACGCTGCCATGTCCGTCTTCCGTCCTAGTCGCTGTTCCGGCTCAGCCGCGAGTACAGACCGGAGAATCCGGCGAGCACCAGCAGCAGGAAAAGGCCCAGCGCCGCGGCGCTTCCGAAATTGTTGTAGCGGAACGCGTACTGGTAGACCATGTACACGACCGTCGTGGTGGAATTCTCCGGGCCGTTTCCGCCGGTCAGCAGGTAGACGTTGGTGAATTCCTGCATGGTGGCCACGATCTGCAGCAGCAGCATGAGCGAGAGCACCATGCGGGTCTGCGGGATCGTGACGTGCCAGATCTTGCTGAACAGGCCGGCGCCGTCCAGGTCGGCGGCCTCGTACAGCTCGCCGGGGATGTTCTGGAGCGCCGCCAGATAGATCAGGGTGGCGCTTCCCATGCTCATCCAGGTGGCCGCGATCACCACCGAGATCATCGCCGTGTGCGACGAGTCCAGCCATTGTGATGTGGGCAGGTGCAGGGTCTTCAGTATGTGGTTGAAGAGCCCGTACTCCGGGTTGTAGAAGTACTTGAACAGCAGCACGCCGGCCACCGGCGGGAGCATCACCGGCAGGTACACCAGAATGCGCAGGTACGCCTGTGCGTGCCGCAGTTCGTTGAGCAGGATCGCCACGAAGAACGGCACGATGAAGCCGATGATCAGCGCGTACACCGTGAATTGCAGGGTGTTGCGCCAGGCCGTCCAGAAGTACGGGTCGTGGTAGACCTGCTTGAGATTGTCGAAGCCCACCCAGGTGGTGACACCGCGCTTGGTCCGCTGGAAACTCATGATGAATTCGCGGACCATCGGGTACCAGGAGAAGAACCCGAAGCAGACGATCGCGCCGATCAGGAAACCGTACGCCTGGATGTTGCTCCGTACTTTACGGCTCAGGCCGGAACGGTGCTGCGTTCCGTCGGGCTGACCAACGGGGCGCCCGGCGTGGCGCCTACTCGATTTCTCGGGGACGGTTGTCGCCGCCATGGGTGCTCCTCGACTGAAGTGATGCGTCGGGCCGGTACCGCTGAGCGGGGGCCGGTCGCCGGACCGGCCCCCGCGGGGTGCTCGTTACTGACTGGCGGCCAGCAGGCTGTTGACCTGCGACTCGGCAGTGGAGAGCAGCTTGTCGATGTCAGCGCCCTTGTTGGTGAGCACGCCGGACATCACGGTGTCGAGCACGGTGTAGATCTTCTGCGCGTTCGGCGGCTCGGGCTTCACCGGCACCTGGGTGTCGACGTAGGTCTTGAAGTTGTCGACCGGGATGGTGGCGCTGGCGGCCTTGAGCTGGTTGTCCTTGTCCTTCGACGCACCGGTGAAGAAGAACGGCTCCGGCAGGCCGACGGGCAGACCGTCCGTCTTGTTCCGGGTGTAGTTGAACTGGCCCTTGCCCGGGGTGAGGAACTTGAAGTTGATCCAGGCGATGCCCGCCTTGATCTGGTCCGGCGAGGACCCCTTCTTGAACATGTAGTCGTTGCCGCCGAAGAGCGAGGTCTTGCCGCCGGGGATCGGCGCCATGCCCAGGTTCTTGTAGTCGGCCTTGTACTGCTGGACGACCAGCGGGATGTCGTCGGGCGCGCCGACGTACATGCCGACCTGGCCGGTGCCCATGGCCTTCTGGACGTCGCCCCACTCCTTGCCCGGGGTGGCGGGCATGCTGTTGTCCGTCCAGCGCATGTCGTGCAGCGTGGTCAGCAGCGTCTTGGCGTTGTCGTCGTTGAACGTGGCCTTCTTGCCGGAGTCGTCGACCATCGTGCCGCCGAGGCCGTACAGCTCCGAGGTGAAGTGCCAGCCGCCCTGGTTGCCGCCGGCGTTCTCGATGAAGCCGTGGATGCCCTTGCTGCCGAGCTTGTCCTGGATGACCTTGGCGTCCTGCCGGACCTCGTCCCACGTGGTCGGCGGCTTGTTCGGGTCAAGACCGGCGTCCGCGAAGATCTTGCGGTTGTAGATCAGGCCCATTTCGTAGTTCGAGGTGGGCAGACCGTACAGCTTGCCGCCGTCCTTGAGGACATTGAGCACGTTGGGGTCGATGTCCTTGAGGTTCGGCACCGTCTTGTCGTTGACGTAGGCGCTGATGTCCTCGGCCTGGCCGGCGTCCAGCACCTGCTGGAGGTCGGTCATGTAGGTGTAGAACGTGTCGGCCTGGCTGCTGCCCTGGAGCTGGGCGGTGAACTTGGCCGGGTCCTCGCAAGGGAACGCGTCCTTGCTGTTGATCGTGACGTTCGGGTACGTCTTGTTGAACTCGGCGACGTCGTCGATCCACTGCTGGCGCTCGGCCTTCTTGGTGGTCGGCGGCTCACAGTCGACCGTGATCGACACCTTGGTCTTCGGGTCCAAGGGGGTGCCGGCGCTGGAGCTGGAGCTGGAGGACTTCGTCCCCGGGTCGTCCTTCTTGTCGTCGCTGGAACACGCGGCACTGGCCAGGCCGATGCCGGCGACCAGCGCGACTGCCACCAGTCTGCGGTAGCCGATTCTGCTCATGATCAAAACCCTTTCCCCTGAACCACTGCGCGTCGTAGGACTGCGATCTGGGACCCCCGCGGCACATGATGCTCGGCGCCGGTGCACGCCGCCGTTTCGGGTTGGCTCAACGTACTTAACCCGATAGATGTCCGCAAGATGTCGCGCGAATTTCGCAAAGACACGACTCGGTTACGACGGCGAACGGCCGGTAAGTGGAAGTGGCTCCACCGGCCGGCGGGCCCGCGGAGGGCGTCAGGGGGCGCCCCGGGGCGCGAACGCGACGGCGCCGGGGCGGGGAGTCGTACTCCCCGCCCCGGCGCCGTGTGCGGTGGGAACCGGACCCTCGCGCAGGTCAGCTCAGACGTTCGCGCGCGACTCCGGGTGCGGCAGCCGGGAGGCGTGCGGGGCGGGTCCGGTGGAACCGCGTACCACCAGTTCCGGCTCGAAGAACAGCTCGTCGTGGTCGACCGACGCGCCGCTGATCTCCCCGGCCAGCAGGTCCACCGCGGCCCGGCCCATCGCCTCGATCGGCTGCCGGACGGTGGTCAGCGGCGGCTCGGTGCAGTTCATCAACGAGGAGTCGTCGTAACCGATTACCGACACGTCCTCGGGCACGGAAAGCCGTCGCCTGCGGGCCGCCCTGATGGTGCCGAGCGCCAGCAGGTCGCTCGCGCAGATGAAAGCGGTGATGCCGCGCGCGAGCAGCCGGCTGGCCGCGGCCTGACCGCCTTCCAGGGTGAACAGCGCGTGCTCGACGGTGACCGACGGGTCGACCCGGCGGGCCGCGGCGAGCTTGCGCCGTGAGGGCACGTGGTCCGGCGGGCCGAGCACCAGCGCGATGCGCTGGTGGCCGAGCGAGATCAGGTGGTTCATCGCCTGCTCGACCGCGACCGCGTCGTCACAGCTGACGCGCGGGAAGTCGAGATGGTCGATCGCCGCGTTCATCAGCACGGTGGGCAGATTGCGCTCCGCCAGCCGCGCGTAATGATCGTGCGGCGACTCGGCCTGGGCGTACAGCCCGCCGAAGAACACCACACCGGAGACGTGCTGTTGGAGCAGCAGCTCCACGTAGTCGGCCTCGGAAACGCCCCCCGCGGTCTGCGTGCACAGCACCGGGGTGAAACCCTGCTGTGCCAGCGCGCCGCCGACCACCTCGGCGAAGGCCGGGAAGATCGGGTTCTGCAGTTCGGGCATGACCATGCCGACGAGCCGGGCCCGTTCCCCGCGCAGCTGGGTGGGCCGTTCGTAACCGAGCACGTCAAGAGCGGTGAGGACCGCGGCCCGGGTTCCGTCGGAGACGCCGGGCTTCCCGTTCAGCACGCGGCTGACGGTGGCCTCGCTCACCCCGACCTTCTTTGCCACCTCGGCAAGTCGTCGTGTCATGGCGTCGATTCTAGTACAGGTGGCGCAAGTTTCTTGCGGTCTATTTGCGAGATCTCTGCAAGCCATCCAAATTTTGCGAAATCCAATCGACATCTTGCTGTCCCATGCATGTCATCTCTAGGGTGTGCGTCACCTCTGTGACTCCAGTCAGAAGGGACACCCCCCACCCCATGGACAACAGACGTCGCTCAACGGTGTGGCTGGCCTCGGCCACCGCCGCCGCGGTGGCGGCCGGCGGACTCGCCCTCGCCGTGACCACCCAGGCCGCAAGCGCCGCCCCGACCGTATCCAGCGTCTCGCCGTTCGCCGTCAGCGGCGGGGCGAGCGTGCCGTTCACCGAGTACGAGGCGGAGGCCGCGGCCACCAACGGCTCGGCGGTCGGCCCCGACTACACGCAGTCCACCGTGGCCTCCGAGGCGTCAGGACGCCGTGCGGTCAACCTCAGCGGCCAGGGCAAATACGTGGAATTCACCCTCACCGCCCCGGCCAACGCCGTGGACGTGGCCTACAACCTGCCGCGCGGCGCCTCCGGCACCGTCTCGGTCTACGTCAACGGCACGAAGATCAGCCAGAAGCTCGCCGTCACCGCGCAGTACAGCTATGTCGACACCGGCTGGATCGCGGGCTCCAAGACCCACCACTTCTTCGACGACGCCCGGATCAAGCTCGGCCAGAACCTGAACTCCGGCGCCAAGGTCAAGCTCCAGCTCGACGCGGGCGACACCGGCCAGGCCACCATCGACGTCGCCGACTTCGAGCAGGTCGCCGCCGCCGCGAGCGCCCCGGCCAACTCCATATCCGTCGTCGCCAACGGCGCCGACGCCTCCGGCGCGGGCGACTCCACCAGCGCCTTCAACACCACCATTTCCCAGGCCAAGTCGCAGGGCAAGGAGGTCTGGATCCCGTCCGGCGACTTCAAGCTGGGCTCCACCATCCAGGCCGACGGCGTCACCATCCGCGGCGCGGGCAACTGGTACTCGGTGCTGCACAGCTCGCACCTGATCGACCAGACCAGCGCGAGCGGCAACACCAAGCTCTACGACTTCGCCGTCTTCGGCGAGGTCAGCGTCCGCAACGACAACTCGCCCGACAGCTTCATCACCGGCAGCCTCGGCCCGAACTCGGTGGTCTCCGGCATCTGGGTGCAGCGCGAGAAGTGCGGCCTGTGGCTGACCGGCAACAACAACAATCTGCTGGTGCAGAACAACCGCATCATCGGCACCACCGCCGACGGCCTCAATCTGGACGGCAGCGCCAACGGCGTCCAGGTCAAGAACAACTTCCTGCGCAATCAGGGCGACGACTCGCTCGCCATGTGGTCGCTCGGCGCGCCGGACACCGGCAACACCTTCAGCAACAACACCATCGTGCAGCCCAACCTGGCCAACGGCATCGCGATCTACGGCGGCAGCAACAACACCGTCTCCAACAACGTGATCGCCGACACCAACGCGCTCGGCGGCGGCATCGCCATCTCCAACCAGGCGTTCCTCCAGCCGTTCAACCCGCTGTCGGGCACGGTCACGGTCTCCGGCAACACCCTGATCAGGACCGGTGCGCTCAACCCCAACTGGGGTCACCCGATGGGCGCGCTGCGCGTCGACAGCTACGACTACGCGATCAACAACGACATCCGGATCAGCAACACCACCTTCGTCGACAGCCCCTACAGCGACTTCGAGTTCGTCTCGGGCGGCGGCCACGGCTACACCATCAACGGCGTCACGGTCAGCGGCGCGACCGCGTCCAACACCGGCACCGTGGTGGTGCAGGCCGAGACCCCGGGCTCGGCGTCCTTCAGCAATGTCACCGCCACCGGCACCGGCGTGACGGGCACGTACAACTGCCCGTACCCGGCGAACCTGCCCGCCTTCACCATCAACCGCGGCTCCGGCAACAGCGGTTGGGACGGCAACTGGAACGACTGCGGCACCTGGCCGCAGCCGGGCTCCGGCAACCCGCCGACCTCGCCGCCCACCACCCCGCCGACCACACCGCCCGCCACCGGCAATCTCGCCCAGGGCCACCCGGCCTCCGACACCGGTCACGCCGATGTCTACGTCGCGGGCAACGCGGTGGACGGCAACGCCAACACCTACTGGGAGAGCGCCAACAACGCCTTCCCCCAGTCCCTGACCGTCGACCTCGGCGCGGCCAAGACCGTCGGCCGGATCGTCCTGAAGCTCCCGCCGGCCGCGGCGTGGGCGACCCGTACCCAGACGCTGAGCGTCCTGGGCTCCACCGACAACAACAGCTACAGCACGCTCAAGTCGTCCGCGGGCTACACCTTCAACCCGTCGAGCGGAAACACCGTCACCATCCCGGTGACCTCCGCGACCGCCCGCTACGTACGGCTGACCATCACCGGCAACACCGGCTGGCCCGCGGGTCAGCTCTCCGAATTCGAGGTCTACTCCTCGTAACGCGCGGCTTGTTTGCGCACTTCAGCGCGTCGCGTCGCCCGCCGGGCGGCGGTCCTCCGACAGGGGGCCGCCGTCCGGCGTTTCGCCGTTCTCCCGCAGATGCAGCGCGCGCAGCGCGATCTCGGTGGCGAACCGGTCGTCGGGCCGGGCGAGTTGGTCGCCGAAGGCGCGGTCGAGAATACGGATGCGGTAGCGCACCGTCTGCGGATGCACACCGAGCCGGTCGGCGACCTGCGCGGCGGTGCCGCGGGTGGTCAGCCAGATCCGCAGGGTCTCGATCAGCCGGGCGCGCTGGGTGGCGGTCAGTCCGACCAGCGGTCCCAGATAGCGCTTGGCGATCTGCTCGACCAGGGCCGGGTCGCCCAGCAGCCACAGCGGCAGCAGATGATTCTCGCTGAGCGCCACCGAGTCGTCGTCGATGATCCCGGCGTCCGCGAGCGCCAGGGTGTGCCGGGCCCAGCGCAGCGAGTCGGCGGCCTCGCTCAGTGCGGTGGTCAGCCCGACCGCCGCCCGGCAGCCGTTCAGCGCCGCGTGCAGCCGGGCCCGTCGCGCTTCGGTGAGCGGCCCCGGCACCAGCAGATGCGGCTCGGGGTCCGCGAAGTCCACCAGGATGTCCTTGTCCAGCGCCGACCCGGCCGGCCGGGTGTCGGGCGCGATCGCGACCAGCGTCACCTCCTCGGGCAGCGGCCACGCCGAGTGCTCGGCCAGTTCCGCGAGCGCGCTGCGGGCCACCGACGCGCCGTTGAGGATGCGCCGCAGCAGCCGGCGCCGCCGGTTGTCCGGCTCCTCGCCGAGTTCGGCCATCGCCTGCTCGTAGCCCTCGCGGGAGAGTTCGGCCAGATCGCCCATGTACGCGAAGAGCGCGTCGGCGAAGGTGAGCATGAAGGACGCCGACAGGTTGTAGCGGCGGCCCACGCTGCGCACCCGGCGCAGCGCGACCTGGCAGCCGATGCGGTACGCGGCCTGCAGATTGTCCAGACTGCGGCCCTCGTACGCCTCGAAGCGGCCGAACTGCCGGCACAGGTCGTCGCGCAGCGCGGTGGTCGCGGTGGGCGCGGCGACCCGGTCGACGAACGTGGCGATGCTCTGCTCGATGCCGATTTTGATCACCCGGGCGTTCGGCCCTTCCAGTAAGTGGCCGTATTCGGGGATCGAGGTGACGATTTCGGTGGCCATCTCTTTTAAGAGACTCGGGAGTTCGGGGCGCATGATGGCCGCGAACTCCCGTGGAATCGGACCGAGTGATTCCGCCTGTTCCGGTGTCTGACGCATTACGGTCATGCCCCGTCCCCCCTTCCCTCGCTGCTGGCTCCGGGCCGCTGAACCGGTGAAGCGGTGTGCCACGCACGGTAGTTGTCGGCAACCTCGCTGCAACATAGACCAATCACGCACCGAACGCAGCACCTTGTACGCGGAAACGTGTCCGGCGGTGCGGCGACAGGGTTGTGCGACCGATGGCCATGGTTGCACCGGCGGTGACGGTGTCATGGTCCCGATGATGACCTCGACCGGCGCTTGTCCGGCCCTTGCCGGGTAAGCGACTTGCTCACTTGCTTATAAAAAATCCCGGCTCCGTGTTGCGCGGATGACAGAAAAATACCCGGGAGTAAGGTCCGCCCGAGAATCTTGGCCAGGATTATTGCGCCTCCGGGTTACCCGTGCGTAACGTCCCTCCCCGCAAGGGCAACCGAGCGGAATCGGTGCCACGTTCCAGGTAGTGAGTCGTAACCGAATTCCCCTTCCCGTGCCATGCGGAAGATGCGGAAGCCGGTTTATCAGGTACGTCATCCCTCAGGAAGGACCAGCCCGTGCACACGTTCTCCAGGACCGCCAAGGGCGGCATGGTCGCCGGCGTCGCGATCGCCTCCGCCTTCGGTCTCGCGGTCAGCCCGGCCTCCGCCGTCACGTACACCGTCTCCGGCAGCTCGTCGACGGGCGCGATCACCGCGTCCGCCGCCACGCCCACGCTGACCGACACGACGACCGGCACCAAGCTCACCTGCACCTCGTCGGCGGCCACCGCCACCGTGACCAACGGTTCGCACGGCGGCACCCTCGGCACCATCAACACCGTGTCGTGGAACACCTGCAAGGTCGGCGGCATCACCTTCTCCGTCGCCGCGCAGGGCCTGCCCTGGACGCTGACCGGCACCGCGGCCACCACCTCGGCCGGCGTCACGGTCGGCACTCTCAGCGGGGTGAAGGCCACGCTGTCCGGCCTGTGCAACGCCACCTTCGCGTCGCCCACCAGCGCCAGCACCGGCGCCACCCTCAACGCCACCTACACCAACTCCACCCACACCCTGGAGATCACCGGCGGCACGCTGAAGGCGTACAGCGTCTCCGGTCTGTGCCTCGGCCTGATCAACACCAACGACCTGGCCACCTACGCGGCCAAGTACGTCGTGTCGCCGACGACGCTGAAGGTCGTCTCGCCCTGATCCGCGCGACCACCGCACAGCCCCGGCCGCCGCGACCGACCGAGCCGCTCCGGCCGACCCGGGGCCCCGGCCCGCCGCCGTGCGGCCGGGGCCCCGAACGCGCACCGGATGACAAATTCCGCCGCGCGTTTTGTCATCCGGTGACAGGAAAACCGCCCCGCCGGGCGCCGTCGAATTTTCGTCCGGTCGATCACTTGTGGGGCCTTATTACCCGACCGTAATGTCCTGCGTCGCCGACGCCAGCCTGAGGAGTTCCAGCATGAGGGGTGCCCGCACACCGCGCCGCGCGGTGCGGTTCGCCGCTGTCGCGGCGGTGGCGCTCCTGGCCGGGTCACTGCCCGGACCGGACTCCGCGGCGGGCGCGCCGGACGGCAAGGTGACGCTCGGCTACGCGTGCCGCTTCCCGGCCGGTACGGGAACGGACGGCGCCGGCACCGGGACGGACTCCGGTACGGCGTCGGCGAGTTCGGACGGCGCCGCGACCGCCGGCGGTTCCGGGACGCCGGGCGGCACCGACAAGGCGGTCGTCGAGGACGCCACCGTCACCGTCGTCCAGAACTACCCGGACACCGCCGTGGTCGGAAAGCCGATCCAGCCGGGCGACCCGACCGTGACGCTCACCTTGTCGCACACCGCCGCCGCGGCGCTGCTGCCCGCGGGCGCGGCGACGCTGACCGGCACCGCGAGCCTGACCGCCCACGTCAGCCAGGGCGCCTCGCGCGCCGACGCCGTGTGGCCGTCGCTGACCGCCCCCGCCGCGCCGGCCGACGGCGACGGCGATGTGGTGCTCACCTTCGGCGGCCCGGTGCCGCCGGTGACCGTCACCGCACCCGGTGACGTACGGTTCGCGGCGGGGGAGCTGGACCTGAAGCTCACCCCGAAGGCCGGGACACCCTCCGCCCCGCCGGACCCCCCGAGCACGGGCACGGGCACGGGTACGGATGCCGGTACGGGTACGGGCACGGGTACGGCCGACGCGGCGGGCGCCGGCACCCAGGCCGCGGCCGGCGCGGACGACACCCACGCCGACACCCACGCCGGCACCCCTACCGGCGCCCCCGCCCCGCTCGCCGACCTCGTCGGCACCTGCACGCCCAAGCCCGGCCAGGACGACCTGCTCGGCGCCGTCCCCGTCGCCGGTGCCATGGACGGCGGCGCCACCGGCCCCGGGCACGCGGCCCCGCCCGGCACGGGCTCCGGCTCCGGTTCCGCCTCGGGCGGCGGCACCGGCACCCGCGCGCACACCGGCACCGGCGCCCCTGCCGCCGGCGCCCCCGGGACGCGGTCCGCGGGCGGCAACACCATCACGCTGTCCTCGCCGCCGCACTCCGGCGTGCACGACTGCGAGGATCCGCCGAAGGGCGACACCGACCCCGCGGTGATGGCCTCGATCCCGCGCCCGTCCAACGCGGTCCGCAGCCCCGGCCCCGACGACCCACCGTTCCCGCCGTACTCCCAGTGCGGTTACGTCACCGGCTACTCCAACGTCATGAAGCTGCACGGCGCCGCGGTCATCAACGACCTGACCAAGAAACCCACCCGGGTCACCGTCGTGCAGAAGAGCCTGTGGACGGAGTTCACCAACCCCGACCCGCTCCAGCAGTACTTCGAGATCGACTCCATCGCCAAGCTCGTGCTGCCGCCGTCCGAGACCAGCTTCCTGACGTTCGGCTTCATGCCGGTCACCGCGCGGATGGAGTTGCTCCCCAAGGGCCTGATGACCGTCGTCACCGTCGGCACCAGCAATCTCGGCACCATCACCACCAGCACCATCTATGGCAAGCAGGAACTGCGGCTGTCCGACGTGAAGGTCAACGGCGTCCCGCTGGACGTCGGCCCCGACTGCCGGGCCTCCGCGCCGCTGGACATCAAACTCGTCGGCTACGACCGCAGTTCACTGACCGGCCGCCCCACGGGACCCACCGACTACGGCGTGCAGGACGGCGGCCCGCTGGCCCAGGACGACCTCTACATCCCGCCGTTCACCGGCTGCGGCAGCCACGGCGAGAATCTGAATTCCCTCTTCACCTCCTCGATTTCGGGACACGGAAATTCGCTGAATCTCATCCAGGGACCGCTGTGCGTGCCCATCGCGGCCTCGGGATGCGATCCGGAGATCGCCTTTCCCGAACCGCCCCACCACTGATCAGCTCCGGGAGGTGCAATGGGAATCGAAGTGATCGTCGAAGGACTCACCAAGTCCTTTGGTACACAGACCGTCTGGCAGGACGTCACGCTCACACTGCCGCCCGGTGAAGTCAGCGTGATGCTCGGCCCTTCCGGAACCGGCAAGACGGTTTTCCTCAAATCCGTCATCGGACTGCTGAAACCGGAACGCGGCCGGGTCCTGGTCGGCGGCGTCGACATGGTCAACAGCCCGGAACGCGACATCTACGAGGCCAGGAAGCTGTTCGGCCTGATGTTCCAGGACGGCGCGCTCTTCGGATCGCTGAACCTGTTCGACAACATCGCCTTCCCGCTGCGCGAGCACACCCGGAAGAAAGAGTCCGAGATCCGTCGCATCGTCATGGAGCGGGTCGAGATGGTCGGTCTGCTCGGCGCGGAGGGCAAACTGCCCGGTGAGATATCCGGCGGCATGCGCAAACGCGCGGGCCTGGCCCGCGCCCTGGTGCTCGACCCGCAGATCATCCTGTGCGACGAACCGGATTCCGGCCTCGACCCGGTCCGCACCTCCTTCATCTCGCAGCTGCTGATCGACCTCAACGCGCAGATCGACGCGACGATGCTGATCGTCACCCACAACCTCGACATCGCCGCGACCGTGCCCGACAACATGGGTATGCTCTTCCGCCGCGAACTGGTCGCCTTCGGCCCCCGCGAACTGCTGCTCACCAGCGACGAACCGGTCGTCCGGCAGTTCCTCAGCGGGCGCAAGGACGGCCCGATCGGGATGTCGGAGGAGAAGGACGAGGCGACGCTCGCCCGCGAACAGGTGGGCGGGCACAGCCTGCCGACCGCGCCCCGCCGGGTCGCCCCGCAGCTCGAACCGTCCCCGGGCCTGCCGCCCCGGCAGGCCGTGCAGCGCCGCAGGGCCCGGGTGCTGGCCATGTGGGACCAGCTGCCGGCCGCGACCCGCGAGGCCGTACAGGCCGGGCTCGTCCCCGCGCAGGGAGAGCCCGCATGACCGCGCCGATCCGGGTGCCGGGCGCGGGGCCCGAGCCGTCCCCGCCGCCCGCCCGCGCCGCCCTGCCGCGCCGCCCGGTCCCCGGCACCGGGGCGCTGCGCGAGACCGGACAGCTGATGACGCTGGCCGCCACGACCGTACGGGACACCTTCCGGCGGCCGTTCCAGATGCGCGAACTCATCGAGCAGTTCTGGTTCGTGGCCAGTGTGACGATCCTGCCCGCCGCCCTGGTGTCGATCCCGTTCGGCGCCGTCATCGCGCTGCAAGTCGGCTCGCTCGCCCAGCAGTTGGGCGCCCAGTCGTTCACCGGCGGCGCCAGTGTGCTGGCCGTCATCCAGCAGGCCAGCCCGCTGATCGTGGCGCTGCTCATCGCGGGCGCCGGCGGCAGCGCCATCTGCGCCGACCTCGGCTCCCGCAAGATCCGCGAGGAACTGGACGCCATGGAGGTCATGGGCGTCTCGCCCGTGCAGCGGCTGATCGTGCCCCGGGTACTGGCCACCATGCTCGTCGCGGTCTTCCTCAACGGCCTGGTGTCGGTCGTCGGCACCGCCGGCGGCTACTTCTTCAACGTCATCGTGCAGCACGGCACCCCCGGCGCGTACCTGTCCAGCTTCTCCGCGCTCGCCCAGCTGCCCGACCTCTACATCAGCGAGATCAAAGCGGTGATCTTCGGCTTCATCGCCGGCATCGTCGCCGCCTACCGCGGCCTGCACCCCAAGGGCGGCCCCAAGGGCGTCGGCGACGCCGTCAACCAGTCCGTCGTCATCACCTTCCTGCTGCTGTTCCTGGTGAACGTGGTGCTCACCGCGATCTATCTGCAACTCGTCCCGCAGAAGGGAGCCTGACCGATGGCGCTCCTGGACAAGGACACCCCGCAGGCCGAGCCGCCACCGCCGCCGCGCGGCGAACACCCGCGCCGCCGCCCGGACTTCGGCCGCTCCTTACGCTGGCTGGACGAGACCGGCGACCACTTCATCTTCCACCTCACCGCCGTGCTGTGGATCCCGCGCACCCTGCGCCGCTATCTGAAGGAGGTCCAACGCCTGCTCGCCGAGGTCGTGTTCGGCAGCGGCGGGCTCGGCGTCATCGGCGGCACCGTCGGCGTGATGATCGGCATGACGCTCGCCACCGGCACCGTCGTGGGCCTCCAGGGCTACGCGGCGATGAACCAGCTCGGCACCGCCGCCTTCACCGGCTTCATCTCCGCCTACTTCAACACCCGCGAGATCGCCCCGCTGGTCGCCGGACTCGCGCTGTCCGCGACCGTCGGCGCCGGCTTCACCGCCCAGCTCGGCGCCATGCGGATCAACGAGGAGATCGACGCGCTGGAGGGCATGGGCATCCGCAGCATGCCGTACCTGGTCACCACCCGGATCATCGCCGGAGTCGTGGCCATCGTGCCGCTCTACGGCATCGGCCTGCTCAGCAGCTACCTGGCGTCCCGGCTGGTCACCGTCATGGTCAACGGCCAGTCACCGGGCACCTACGACCACTACTTCAACCTCTTCCTGTCCCCGCAGGACGTGCTGCTGTCCGGGCTGAAAGTGCTGATCTTCTCCGTCATCGTGATCCTCGCCCACTGCTACTACGGCTTCACCGCCAAGGGCGGCCCTGCGGGCGTCGGCATCGCGGTCGGCCGCTCGGTGCGCAACGCCATCGTCATCATCTCGGTGACGGACTTCTTCCTCAGCCTGGCGATCTGGGGCGCCACCACGACCGTACGGGTGGCGGGATGACCAGCACCGACACCCGCCCCGCCGCCGCGCCCGCGGCCCCGCGCCGCCGGGCGCGCGGCACCGTCGCGGGACGCAGGACCGCGGGACTGGTCTTCCTGCTGGTGCCCGCGCTGCTGGCCTGGCTCGCGGTCGCCGTCTACGACAAGACCTTCACCGACTCCGCGACTGTCCAGGTGGAGACCGGCAGCGTCGGCAACGAGATGCACCAGGGCGCCGACGTGAAGCTGCGCGGCGTCGTCGTCGGCCGGGTCGCCTCGGTCAGCGCCGACGGCGACGGCGCCCGCCTCAAGCTGGCCATCGACCCCGGCGAGCTGCGGCGCATCCCGGCCGGCGTCACCGCCCAGATGCTCCCCACCACCCTGTTCGGCGAACGTTTCGTGGCCCTCGTACCGCCCGCCGGCACCGACACCAGCGGTAGGGGAACGACGCTCGCCGCCGGCAGCACCATCCCGCAGGACCGCTCAGGCGACGCCATCGAACTCCAGCAGGTGCTCGACAATGTGCTGCCGCTGCTGACCGCCGTCCAGCCGCAGAAGCTCGCCGCGACGCTCAACGCGGTGGCCACCGCCCTCGACGGGCGGGGCGACCAACTGGGCAGCACCCTCGTCACGTTGGACCACTACCTGACCCGGCTCAATCCCGAACTCCCCGCGCTCAACGACGACATCAAGCAGCTGGTCACCGTCAGCCACGTCTACGACACCGCCGCACCCGACATCGTGCGGGCCCTCACCGACTTCACCAGGACCAGCGGCACCATCGCCGAGGAACAGGCGAATCTCAGCGACGTCTACGGCAGCGCCACCGCCACCGCGCAGGACCTGACGACCTATCTGCGGCAGAACAAGGACAACCTGATCCGGCTGTCCGCCGACAGCCGCGGCACCCTCGGCCTGCTCGCGAAGTACTCCCCGTCCTTCCCCTGCACCCTGCGCACCCTGGCCGCCTTCGTCCCCGAGATGGACAAGGCGCTCGGCAAGGGCAGCAACGAACCGGGACTGCACGTCGACCTCACCAGCGTCGCGTCCCGCGGGAAGTACGTGCCGGGCAAGGACACCCCGGTGTACGACGCGAGCGGCGGCCCGCGCTGCTACCCCGTCCCGTACACCGGCCACGGCACCGCACCGGCAAGCACCCAGTCGTCGCTGTCCTCGCTGTCGTCGGGCACCGACTCGCCCGCCAACTCCCCGCAGGAGAACGAGCTGATCAACGAACTGCTCGCGCCCGGCATCGGCACCGACCCGGGGTCGCTGCCCGACTGGAGCAGCGTGCTCACCGGTCCCGTCTACCGCGGGGCGGAGGTGACGGTGCGGTGAAGCGCCGCAGTCTGGTCGGCCCGGTCGTCAAGTCGCTGATCTTCATCCTGGTCACCGCGCTCGCCACGACGGTGCTCGCGGTGAGCATCGCGGGCGGCACCGATGTCGGCGACACCTCCGGCTACAACGCCCGGTTCACCGACACCTCCGGGCTGCGGTCCGGCGACAGCGTCCGTATCGCCGGGGTGAAGGTCGGCCAGGTCGACTCGATCAAGGTCGTCGACCACCGCATCGCGCAGGTGCACTTCTCCGTCGAGCGCGACCACAAGCTGCCCGGTTCGGTGACCGCCACCATCAAGTACCTCAACATGGTCGGGCAGCGGTACGTCGACCTCCAGCAGGGCACGGGCCCGGTCGGCCGGGTGCTGGCGCCCGGCGCGACCATCCCGCTCGGCCGCACCACCCCGGCCCTGGACCTCACCCAGCTCTTCAACGGCTTCCAGCCGCTGTTCCAGGGCCTGTCGCCCAAGGACGTCAACCAGCTCGCGGGCGAGATCATCCAGGTGCTCCAGGGCGAGGGCGGCACCGTCGACAGCCTGATCAGCAACGTCGGTTCGCTGACCACGACGCTCGCCGCCAAGGACAAGGTGATCGGCCAGGTCATCGACAACCTCAACTCGGTGCTGACCACCGTCAACACCCGTGAGGCCGGGTTCAACGACCTGGTGACCACCCTCCAGCAGCTCGTCACCGGCTTCTCCTCCGACCGCGAACCGATCGGCCAGTCGATCACCGCGATCTCCCAACTGACCACCAGCACCGCCGGGTTGCTCGACGACGGGCGGCAGCCGCTGAAGGAGTCCATCGACCAGCTCGGCCGGCTGTCCACCCATCTCGCCGACGGCACACCGCAGCTGGAGAACTTCCTGAACAGGACACCCACCAAGCTGACGACCATCGGCCGGCTCGCCTCGTACGGCTCCTGGCTCAACCTCTACCTCTGCCAGGCCACCGTCGCCGGCGTCACCACCTCCGACGGCAGCAAGCCGCCCACCGGCATAGCGATCACCGAATCGAGGTGCCGGTCATGAACCGCCCCCGCTTCCGCGCCCGTTCGGGCGTCCGCTTCCGCCCGCGCTTCCGGTTCCGCGATCCCGCGAACCGCGGCCGTCCGCTCTTCCGGCCGCTGCGCGAGCGCAATCCGGTGATCGTCGGCACCGTCGGCCTGCTGGTGCTCGCCCTGGCCGGCCTGGTCGCGTACAACGCGGACGCCCTGCCGCTGATCGGCGGCGGCACCACGTACAGCGCGAACTTCACCGAGGCCGCCGGGCTGCGGTCGGGCAACGAGGTACGGGTCGCCGGCGTCAAGGTCGGCAAGGTCACCGGGGTCTCGCTGGACGGCGACCGGGTCAAGGTCACCTTCCGGGTGAAGGACACCTGGATCGGCGACGCCAGCACCGCCGCCATCGGCATCAAGACCCTGCTCGGCGAGAAGTACCTGGCCGTCGACCCGCTCGGCAGCCACAAACAGCGGCCGGGGCAGCGCATCCCGACGTCCCGCACCACCTCCCCGTACGACGTCACGCAGGCGCTCGACGGCCTCGGGAACACGCTCGGTTCGATCGACACCGGGCAGCTCGCGGCGAGCTTCCGGACCATCTCCGACACCTTCAAGGACACCCCGTCCTCGGTCCGCAGCGCCGCCACCGGACTGTCGTCGCTGTCGCGCACGATCTCCAGCCGCGACGCCCAGCTCGCCGATCTGCTCGCCGGCAGCAAACAGCTCACCAAGACCCTCTCCGACCAGAACAGCCGCTTCCAGACGCTGATCTCGGACGGCAATCTTCTGCTCGGCGAGATCCAGAAGCGCCGGGACGCCATCCACACCCTGCTCACCGGCACCCAGGACCTCGGCACCCAGCTCAGCGGCCTGGTCGCCGACAACAACCGGCAGCTCGCGCCCACTCTGGACGCCCTCGACCGGGTCACCGGGGTGCTGCTCGCCAACCAGTCGAGCCTCGACAAGACCCTCGCGCTGGTCGGCCCCTACTACCGGCTGGTCGGCAACACCCTCGGCAACGGCCACTGGTTCGACAGCTATCTGTGCGGCCTCGTCCCCAAGGACTACCTGCCCAAGGGCACACAGCCCACGAGCGGGTGCATGCCGCCCAAGGCGACGGGAGGCCGGTCATGAGCGCGTTCCGCACGCGGATCCTGCCGTCCAGGGAGCGGGTCACGCCCGTACGCGGGCGGCGGCTGGTCGCGCTCGGCACCGTACTCGCCCTGGTGCTCGCGGCCCTCGCCTACGGCGGTGTGCGACTGTTCGGCGGACCCGACGGCATCCGGATCACCGCCTACTTCGACCACACCGTCGGCGTCTACGCCGGCTCCGACCTGCGCGTGCTCGGCGTCAAGGTCGGCACCGTCGACTCGGTGCGGCCGCAGGGCAAGCAGGTCAAGGTGGTGCTGGTGCTCGACCACGGGGTGAAGGTCCCCGCCGACGCGGGCGCCGTCGTCGTCGCCCCCAGCGTCGTCGCCGACCGCTACATCCAGCTCACCCCCGCCTACACCGGCGGCCCGCGGATGGCCGCCCACGCCGTCATCCCCGCCAAGCGCACCGCGACCCCGGTCGAGGTCGACCAGCTCTACGACAGCATCACCCAGCTCAGCGACGCCCTCGGACCCACCGGCGCCAACGCCACCGGCGCGCTGTCCGACCTGCTCGACACCGGCGCCAAGAACCTCGACGGCAACGGCAAGGCCATCGGCGACAGCATCGAGCAGCTCGGCCAGGCCACCAAGACCCTCAACGGGCACAGCGACGACCTGTTCGCCACCCTGTCCTCCCTCCAGTCCTTCACCACCATGCTGAAGAACAACGACGGCAAGGTACGGGCCGCCGCCGACCAGCTCTCCACCGTCACCGGCTTCCTCGCCGAGGACAAGGAGAATCTCGGCGGCGCGCTGCGCCAACTGTCCACCGCGCTCGGCCAGGTGAAGACCTTCATCCAGGACAACCGCGCCCGGCTGAAGACCAGCATCACCAAACTCGCGCCGATCACACAGACGTTGGTCGACCAGCGCGCCTCGCTCGCCGAACTCCTCGACACCGCGCCGCTGGCCGCCGACAACCTGCTGAACGCGTACGACCCGCAGCACGGCACCATCGACGGCCGCGCCAACATCAACGAGCTGAGCATGGGCGGCGATCTCACGCCGACGTCGGCGAACACATCGAATACATCGGCCACGTCGAGTGCGGGCGCGGACGACTTCGTCCCCGCGAAGGGCGGCGGGACCGGCAAGGCCGAGAAGACGCTGCCGCTGCCCCTGCCGGCGGTCGGCACCGTCTACACCAAGGGGGCGGCCCGATGAACCGCGGCACAGCGGCCGTCGTCGCCGGGACCGCGCTGCTCTCCCTCACGCTGGCCGGCTGCTCGCTCAACGTACAGAATGTGCCGCTGCCCGGCGGCGCCGACCTCGGCGGCCACCCCTACACCGTCAAGGCGGACTTCGCCGACGTCCTCGACCTCGTCCCGCAGGCGTCGGTCCGCGTCAATGACGTCGCCGTCGGCCGCGTCACCAAGATCGGCCTGGGCGCCGACGGCTGGTCCGCGACCGTCACCATGAAGGTCAACGGCAAGGTGAAGCTGCCTGCCAACGCGTACGCGCACCTGGAGCAGTCCAGCCTGCTCGGCGAGAAGTACATCCAGCTCTCCGCGCCGACCGGCGGCAAGGAGCAGCCCTCGGGCACGCTGCGGGACGGCGCCGTCATCCCGGTGTCGCACACCAACCGCAATCCGGAGGTCGAGGAGGTCTTCGGCGCGCTGTCGATGCTGCTCAACGGCGGCGGCATCGATCAGCTCAAGACCATTTCGGTGCAGCTCAACAAGGCGCTGACCGGCAACGAACCCGAGATCCGCTCGATGCTCGGCCAGGTCGACACCCTGGTGAGCGACCTCGACGCGCACAAGCAGGACATCACCGACGCGCTCGACGGCGTCAACGCCCTGTCCGCGACGCTCGCCGCCCGCGACCAGCAGATCGGCACCGTGCTCACCGGGCTCAGCCCGGGACTGAAGGTGCTGGAGGAGCAGCGCGGCCAACTGGTCACGATGCTGCGCTCGCTGGACACGCTCTCCGGCGTCGCCGTGGACACCGTCAACCGCAGCAAGGACGACATGGTCGCCGACCTCCAGGCCCTCGCGCCCACCTTGCGGCGCCTCGCGGACGCGGGCAAGGCGCTGCCCGACTCGCTCCAGGTGCTGGTCACCTACCCGTTCACCGACGAGGTGCTCAACGGCGTCAAGGGCGACTACCTCAACGTCTACCTGGACCTCACCGCCGTGCCGGGCACCCGGCTCATCCCCGAGATGCCCGCCTCCGGCAACGTCTATCCGCCCGATCCCGAACAGCCGCAGGCGGCACGGAAGTCCAAGGCCACGACCGACAAGAAGCTGCGGGACGCGGGCATTCCGTTGCCCCTGCCCTCGGTCACCGGAACGGGTACGAGCACCGGGACGCATACGAGCACGGGAACGAGTACGAGCACGGGGACGCGTACGAGCGGGGGCCGCCGATGATCACCCGCGCGACCGTCGTCAAGAACATCGCCTTCCTGCTGATCGCCGTCCTCGTGCTCGGCTTCATCGGGGTCCGCTACGCCGACCTCGGCCGCTTCGTCGGCATGCGCGGCTACTACACCGTCACGGCCGAACTCCCCGAGACCGGCGGCCTGTTCGAGCACGCCAACGTCACCTACCGGGGCGTCTCGGTCGGCCGGGTCGGCCCGATCCGGCTCACCGACGACGGGGTGGAGGCGGAGCTGCGGATCAACGACTCGGCGCCGCACATCCCCGCCCACCTTCAGGCGGTCGTCGCCAGCCTGTCCGCGGTCGGCGAGCAGTACATCGACCTGCGGCCGACCACCGACGCCCGCCCGTACCTCGCGAACGGCTCGCGGATCGCACGGGCCGACACCCGTACGCCCGCGCCCGTCACCAATCTGCTCACCAGCGTCAACAGCCTCGCCGGTTCCGTACCGCTGAAGTCGTTGCAGACGGTCGTGGACGAATTCGGGAAGGCGTTCGCCGGGCAGGGCGACAACCTCCAGTCGCTGCTGGACACCAGCGGCGAATTCATCGCCGCCGCCGACACCAATCTGCCGACCGACACCAAGCTGATGGTCGACGGGCAGACCGTGCTGCGCACCCAGGCCGACGAGGGCGACGCCATCAAGTCCTTCGCCACCAGCGCCAGTCAGTTGGCCGGCCAGCTGAACGACTCCGACACCGACCTGCGCCGGCTGATCGCGGCGGCGCCGGGCGCGGCCGGACAGGTCACCGCGCTGCTGCGGGACGTCGGGCCGCAGCTGAGCGTGGTGCTGGCGAATCTGCTGACCACGTCCGACATCGCCGTCACCCGGCAGCACGGCATCGAGGAGTTCCTGGTGAAGATGCCCGCGGTCGCCTCGGCCGGCTCCACGGCGGTGGACGGCAAGGGCCTGCACTTCGGCATGGCCGTCACCTTCTTCTCACCGCTGCCCTGCACCTCCGGATACGGCGGCACCACCTACCGCAACGGCCTCGACCTCAAGCCGCCCGCCACCGCGCTCAACACCGCGGCGCGCTGCACCGCCCCCGCCTCCTCCGGCACCGATGTCCGCGGTTCGGCCAACGCGCCGTACGGCGGCGGCGTCCCGGACCCGGCGCAGCCCGGTTCCGTGCTGCCGACCTCGACCTCGACGTCGACCGCCACCGGGTCCGCACCCTCGTCCGGCACCCCGACCACCTACGGCGCGCCCGCGCTGCCCGGCGCGCTGGGCCTGCCCGCCCTGCCGGCGCCCGGCCGGAGCGCGGGCAGCACGATGGCGGACCTGCTCGGCCTCGGGAACACCCGATGAGGGCCCGCCGACCGGCCGCCCTGTGGGGTACGGCCTGGCTGATCGCGGCGCTGGTGTGCGCGCTCGGCGCCTGGTCGTACGCCGGCACCCGCGGCGACGGCACGCTGAGCTACGCCAAGGCGCGCGACGCCGCGCTCGCCGACGGGCAGCGGGACATCACCCGGCTGAACACCGTGGACAGCGCGCACCGGGACCGTGACCTGGCGGCCTGGCTGGACGCGACCACCGGGCCGCTGCACGACCGGCTGGCCGGCACCCACAGCGCGGACGCCGCCGCACTCAAACGGTCCGGCACCTCCACCCGGGGCACGGTCACCGACGCGGCGGTCACCGAACTGGACACCAGGGCCGGTACGGCGAAGCTCATCGCGACCGTGCAGGTCAGGGTCGAGCCCCGGTCGGGCGCGGCCACCACCGACCGCAAGCGGTTCGAGGCGGGCCTGTCCCGTACCCCGGACGGCTGGAAACTCACGGCGCTCACCGCGGTGCCCGTCGGCGCGGACGAGTAGAGGCAGGGGAGGGGGCCCAGTGAGCACCACCCACGAACCCGGGACGGACATCGACGTGCCCGAGGCCGAGGCAGATGGCGAGGTCGAGGCCGAGGAGGCCGCGGCGCCCGAGGCCAACAGGTGGGCGGCCGTACGGAATTGGCGGTGGCCGTACGGGTGGCGGCGGACGGCGGCCGTCGCCGCGATCGTGCTGCTGCTCCTGGGCGGCGGCGGATTCGGCTGGGCCGCCCACCGGCTGAAGGACCCGGCCGCCACCGGCAATCACGCGCTGACCGACACCGGGGCCACCGACCGGCTCACCGGCGATGTGAGCAGCGCGCTGGAGAAGATCTTCGCGTACACCCCGGACGGCACCGGCGCCACCGAGGCCGCCGCCCGCGACCTGCTGGACGGCGCGGCGGCCGACCAGTACCAGGCGCTGTTCGCGCAGATCCGGCAGCGCGTCGCCGACCAGCACCTCACGCTCACCACCCGGGTGGTCCGCGCCGGCGTCGTCCGACTGGCGGGTGGCCAGGCCCGTTTGCTGGTCTTCCTCGACCAGACCGCGCAGCGGGCGGGCGCCGCGCCCACCACCGCGGCCGCCCAACTGTCGGTCAGCGCGCGGCTGGACGGCGGCCACTGGCGGATCACCGATCTCAAGGCCCGATGAGCACCACCGAAGCAGCGGAACGCAAGTCCCGGTAGGAGGACGGCAGATGGCACGTACGCCCCTCGCAGGCCGCAAGGCGCTGCTCGACGGTCTCGCGGCACGGGCCCGCGCGCCGCGCCGGCCGCTGCTCGCGGCGGCCGTCGCGCTCGCCGTCGTCGCGGCGGTGGCCGCCGCACTCACCGGCTGGTCCTGGTACGGGGCCGCGCACGACGACGACGCGGCCTTCGCGCGGACCCGCGACACCGTCCTGGCGGCGGGGGAGCAGGCGGTGCAGAACATGAACACGCTCGATCACTCCGACGTCGACCGCGGCCTGGACATCTGGGAGGACTCCACCACCGGCGACCTGCACAGCCAACTGGTGCAGGGCCGGGCCGCGTTCGAGAAGCAGGTGCAGCAGGTGCAGACGGTCAGCACCGCGAAGGTGCTGTCCGGCGCGGTCACCGAGCTGGACACCAGGACCGGAAAGGCGAGCGTGATGATCGCGCTGCGGATCACCGTCGAGGCACCGAAGGCCAAGCCCGCCGTCAAGGAGAGCCGGATGCTCGGCGAGCTCACCCGTACCGCGTCCGGCTGGAAGCTCAGCGCTCTCGGCCAGGCTCCGATGGGCGACAGCGCCGCCGGCGACACGTCGTCCCCGGCCCCTTCCACCACCGACGGCCAGTAGCCGCCCCGCCGTCCGCGAGAGGAGCCGCCGCCATGTCGACGACCCGCCACCTGATCAACCGTCAGCGCCGGCTGGCGGCCACCGCGGCCGCCACCGACCGGCCCGGGCGTCCCGAGCGCACCGCGACCCGTACGGGTACGGCCCTGCGCGCCCGCCCGGCCCCGGCGGACGCGCCCGCCGACACCTCCATCGACGCGCCCGCCGATGTCCCGGCCGACACTCCCGCCGCCGACGGGAAGCCCGGGGCGGCGCGCAGGCGCCCGAGCGCCGCGACGGTGCTGACCGTCTGCCTCGCGGTGCTGACGGTGCTGCTCGGGGGCCTGGCCGCCTGGTCCGCGGGCAAGGCGGCCGACCTGCGCGACTCCGCCGCCACCGGCAACAGCGCGCTCACCGACACCGCCCGCACCAGCGAGGTCAAGGGCAGCGTCACGCAGGCCGTGAACGCCGTCTTCTCCTACAACTACGCCGACACCGCCCGTACCGACGACGCGGCCGAGCGCGTACTGACCGGCAAGGCCGTCCAGCAGTACGCCACCATGCTCGCGCAGGTCCGCGCGCAGGCGCCGAAGCAGAAGCTGGTGCTCACCACCACCGTCACCGACACCGGCGTCGAACTACTCGACGGCGACCGGGCCCGGCTGCTGGTCTTCGCCGACCAGAGCAACACCAGCACCGCCAAGGCCGCGAACGACGCCACCACGTACGCGGCGGCGATGTTCGCGGTGGACGCGGTGCGGCAGGGCGGCAGCTGGAAGATCTCCGCCATCGACACCTTCAACTGACCCGGACGGCGCGGGCGTACGAGCCGATGGCGGCCGGCGGCCGGCGCCACCGGTCGCGCCACCGACATGCCTCAGCGGTTGGTGAGCCGCCAGCCGCGCGCCCGCTCGTGCTCCGCCCACAGCGCCGCGTAACGCCCGCCGGCCGCCAACAGCTCCTCATGGGTGCCCTGTTCGGCGATCCGGCCGTCGGCGAGCACCGCGATACGGTCCGCGCCCGCGACCGTCGTCAGCCGGTGGGCGATCACCAACAGGGTTCGCCCGGCGCCGAGTTCGGCCAGCGCCTCGTGAACGTCGCGCTCGTTCTCCGCGTCCAGCGCCGACGTCGCCTCGTCCAGCAGCACGATCGGCGTGTCCTTGAGCAGGGTGCGGGCGATCGCCACCCGCTGCCGCTCGCCGCCGGACAGCAGACCGCCGCCCTCGCCGACCCGGCTCGCCCAGCCGTCCGGCAGGCTCTCCGCGACGAGGTCAGCCCGCGCCCGGCGCGCCGCCTCCCGCACCTGCGCGTCGGTCGCGTCCGGCCGGCCGAGCCGGATGTTGTCCTCCACGGTGCCGTCGGTGAGCCGGACGTCCTGGAACACCATCGACACGGTGTCCATCAGCTCGTCCGTGGTCAGCTCCCGTACGTCGACGCCGCCGATCCTGACCGCGCCGCCGTCGACGTCGAAGAAGCGCGCGATCAGCTTGGTGACCGTGGTCTTGCCCGCGCCGGACGCCCCGACCAGGGCGGTCGTGCCGCCCGCCGGGATCCGCAGCGTCAGCCCGTCGAGCACCGGTCCCGCCGCCCCCGGACCGTCGCCGTATCCGAAGCGGACGTCGTCGATCTCCACGGACAGCCCGCCCGTACGGCCGGCGCCGCCCTTGAGGGTGCGGGGTTCGGCCGGTTCCGGCAGCGGGGGAGTGCTCAGCACCGCGTCGATCCGTTCGACCGCCGCCCGGCAGGAGCGCAGCGCCTGCACCGCGCCCGCGACGACCGCGAAGGGCTGGAGGAAGTGCACCCCGAGCACCAGCAGCGCCACCGCCCGCGCGGGCGACACCTCGTGATGGGTGGCGAGCAGCACCCCGATCACCAGGACGGCGGTGAAGGCCGACTGGATGGCGAGCTGGCCCAGTTGGAGACCGGGCAGCGCCCCGGTGACCTCGCGCCTGGCCGCCTTGTGCTGCGCCGCCAGCGCGTCGTCCAACTGCCCGTGCCCGCCGCCCGACACCTCCGCCGACCGGCCGTTGGCGCGCAGCACCGGCTGCGCGCCCGCGAATTCCACCAGCCGTGCCCCGGCCTCGGCCGCCGCCGCGTCGTGCTCGGCCTCGCTGCGGTCGGTCAGCCGCCTGGCCACCGCGAAGACCGCGAGCACCACCGGCACCGTGACCAGCACCGACAGCGCGATCCGCCAGTCGTAGCAGACCAGGAAGACGAAGATGGTGGCCGGTGTGAGCACCGCGCCGATCAGGGTCTGCGCCAGGTGCACAGACCGCGTCGCGGTGTTCACGCCCTGCCCCAGCAGCCGCTCCAACTGCCCGGTGCGGGCGCCGTCGAACCAGCCGAGCGGCAGCCGTACGACATGCGCGCCGAGCCGCTCGTACAGCGAGCGCCGCCAGGCCGACGACAGCAGCAGCGCCCGGATTCCCATGTCGTAGTGGGCGATCCAGCCGACGACCACGGTGCCGGCCAGCGGCAGCAGCCACCAGCCCGCCGTGCGGGTGTCACCGCCGAGCAGGGCGGTGAGCAGCGGCACCAGCAGGCCGAAGGCGACGCCCTCGCTGACCGCGTAGACGGTGGTGGACAGCAAGTAGCGCAGCAGCGGGCGGCGTTGGGTGTCCCCGACGATCCGCAGCAGCAGCGTGATCACGCGGGACCTCCCTGGTGGCTCTCGGCCGCCTGGTGCTGGGCGGCCCACAGCCTCGCGTAACGCCCGCCGGCGGTGAGCAGTTCGTCGTGCGTGCCGCGTTCGGCGATCCGGCCCTCGTCCAGGACGAGGATCCGGTCCGCGGCGGTGACCGTACGCAGCCGGTGGGCGATCACCAACAGGGTGCGCCCGCCCGCCAGTTCGGCGAGTCCGTCCTGCACGGCGGCCTCGGACTCCGGATCGGCGAAGGCCGTGGCCTCGTCGAGCACCACGATCGGGGTGTCCGCGAGCAGCGTGCGGGCGATGCTCACCCGCTGCGCCTCGCCGCCCGACAGCAGGGCGTCCTCGCCGATCACCGAGTCGTAGCCGCGCGGCAGTTCCATGATCCGGTCGTGCACGGCCGCGGCCCGCGCCGCCGCCTCCACCGCCGCGTCGCCCGCGTCCGGCCGCGACAGGGCGATGTTCTCCCGTACGGAGCGGCGCAGCAGCACCACGTCCTGGAAGAGGAAGCCGATGTGCCGGTACAGCTCCGCCCGCTCCAGGCGGCGGATGTCGGTGCCGCCGAGCCGGATCGCGCCGCCCGTGACGTCGTGGAAACGGGCCAGCAGCAGCCCGAGCGTGGACTTGCCCGCGCCCGACGGGCCGACGACGGCGGTGACCGTACCGGGCTCCAGGACCGCGTCGATGCCGTGCAGCACCTCGCGGTCGGGGGTGTAGCCGAAGGTCACCCCGGCCAGTTCCAGTGGCAGCGCCCGGCTGCCGGGCGCCGGGTCGGGCAGCTTCTCGGGCTCCGCGGGCACCTCTTCCGCCGGCTCGCGCAGCAGCCCGGCCACCCGGTGCGCCGCCGCCCGGGCCGTACGCCGCATGTCGCGGGCCGCGTAGACCGGGGTCAGCAGCTCGAACAGGCCGAGCGCCAGCAGCGCGAAGGCCACGATGTCCACCGGCTCGGTCCAGCCCAGCGCCACGCAGCCGACGCCCGCGCCCGTGATCAGCAGCAGGATCGTGGCCGGCGCCACCGTGGCGCGGGTCAGTGACCGCTGCCGGATGAAGACGCGCTGCGCCTCGTCGTTGGCGTCGGCGTACGCGGCGGCCGCGTCCCGGAAGCGCTGCGGCGCCTTGGAGCCGCCGAACGCCTTGGCGACGGCGATGCCATGCGTCAACTCGATGACGGCGGCCGACAGTTCGGCGTTCGCGGCGGCGATCTTCCGTACGGGCTCCGCGGCGTTGGCGGCCAGCCGCATCCGTATGCTCTGCGCGCCCGCCACCACGGCGACGGTCAGCAGCGCCAACCGCCAGTCCGCATACAGCAGATAGCCGACGATCACCGTCGGACCGGCGACGGCAGCCGCCATGTCGCCCCGGGCGTGCGCGACGGCGTGGTGCAGCGCGTTGACGTCGTCCTGCACGGTGGTCTTCACCCGCGCGGAGACACCGCCGGCGAACCAGCTCAGCGGCAGCACCGCCAGATGCGCGGCCAGCCGGCGGCGCAGCCCGTACGCCAGCTCCGCGTCCGCCAGGTGCGCGACCAGGGCGGCGAGCAGATACAGCGCCAGGCGCGCGGCGAAGAGGCCGACGGCCAGCCACACCAGCGGCCACAGCCGGTCGGACCGCGCGCCGCCGTCGCCCTCGCCGTCGAGGAGGCGGCGACCGATCTCGACGACCGCGACCATCGGGGCCACCGACAGCGCGGCGGCCAGCGCCTGGAGGACGGCGGCGACGGTGACCCGCCCGCGGACCGGCCGCTGGAGCGCGGCCAGGTCGCGGGCGGGGGAGTGCTCCGGGTTCTTCGCGGTGGACGCGTCAGGCACCGTTCTTGACCGCCGTCGCGAGCTTGGGCGTCACCGCGTCCAGGCCGTACGGGATGCTCAGCACCGACGGGAAGGCCAGCGCGATCGCGGTCGGCATGTCCAGCGGGATGTACGAGCCGCGCTTGACCGCGGGCAGCCGCTTGAACAGGGCGTCGGACTCGAACTTCTTGCGCGTCGCCTCGTCGGGGTAGGTGAGGATGACGACGTCGGCGTCCAGCAGGTCGAGGCGCTCGCGGGCTATCTGCGAGCGGCCGGGCGTGGCGGACGGCGGCAGCTTGGTGACCTTCGGCGACAGCTCAAGGCCGAGCTGGTGGAAGAAGGTGGCCGCGGCGTCCGCGGTGCTGCTGGTGGTGTAGACGGAACCGTCCGCGCCGACCGGGCCGAAGGTGAAGGTCTTGCCGGTGAACTCCGGGTGCTCCGACTTCACTTGGGCGATCTTCGCGCGCACCTCGGTGATCAGCTTGTCCGCCTCGGCCCGCTTGCCCAGCACGTCGCCGGCCCGCTGGGCCATCAGGTCCCAGCCGTCCTTGCCGACCCCGTTGCCGTACGCCAGGGTCGGCGCGATCTTCGTCAACTTCGCGTAGTCGGTGGCGAGTTGGTAGTCGTCGCTGGCCAGGATCAGATCGGGCCGCGCGGCGGCGATCTTCTCCAGCGGCAGACCGTCGGTGGTGCCGACCAGCTCAGGACTTGTCGTCGGCTTCTGCCAGGGGGCCAGGCCGCTGGGAAAGACCGCGTTGCGGGCGGCGAGGACGAGCGGGGCGCCGAGGGCCAGGGCGAGGTCGGTGTCCCGCAGATAGCCGCAGGCGGCCACGCGCTTGGGCGCCGCCTTCACCGTGGTGGAGCCCGGGGTGCCCTTGACGGTCACCGGGAAGGCGCCGGCCGCCGCCGTACCGCTCGCCGTCGGGTTCCCGGCGCCCTTCGCGTCGCTCTTCGTGCCGCCCTTGCCGGAGTCGTCGTCGGACGAGCAGCCCGCCAGGGCCAGGGCGGCGGTGGCCGCGGTCGCGCCCGTACCGAGCAGGAAACCCCTGCGGGACAGCGACCGGGGCAGGAACCGGGGCTGCGGCTGGGACCCGGACTGGCGGGCGGTACCGGGACGCGTGCGTGTACTCACTGCTGGGCTCCTCGCGCGGCGGCCGACGCGGGGGAGACGTCGGATGATCAAGGTTGGGATATTTAGGTAAGGCTAGCCTTACTACATCATCCGGTGTGCGGCACCGTCAACGATCTGCCCGCTCCGTGGTGATGAAGCCCGCGCCGCGGACAGGCACTATGGGGGAGTGCGCCCCGGCAACGCGTCGGAAACCGTGTGATGGGATGCTCGGCGGTGATTCCCCGATGTGCTCCGCGGCGGGGAGCAGGTGGCCTGACCGGCAAGGATGGATGGATATGGACAAGCAGCAGGAGTTCGTTCTCCGCACGCTGGAGGAGCGGGACATCCGCTTCGTCCGGCTGTGGTTCACCGACGTGCTCGGCTACCTGAAGTCGGTCGCCGTCGCGCCCGCCGAACTGGAGCAGGCCTTCGACGAGGGCATCGGCTTCGACGGCTCCGCGATCGAGGGCTTCGCCCGGGTGTACGAGTCCGACATGATCGCCAAGCCGGACCCCGGGACCTTCCAGATCCTGCCCTGGCGGGCCGAGGGCCCCGGCACCGCCCGGATGTTCTGCGACATCCTGATGCCCGACGGCTCGCCGTCGTACGCCGACCCCCGCTACGTCCTCAAGCGCGCGCTCGCCAAGACCTCCGACCTCGGCTTCACCTTCTACACCCACCCCGAGATCGAGTTCTTCCTGCTCAAGGACAAGCCGCTGGACGGCGCCCGGCCCACCCCCGCCGACAACTCCGGGTACTTCGACCACACCCCGCAGAACATCGGCATGGACTTCCGCCGCCAGGCCATCACGATGCTGGAGTCCATGGGCATCTCGGTGGAGTTCTCGCACCACGAAGGCGCCCCCGGCCAGCAGGAGATCGACCTGCGCTACGCCGACGCGCTGTCCACCGCCGACAACGTCATGACCTTCCGGCTCGTCATGAAGCAGGTCGCCCTGGAGCAGGGCGTGCACGCCACCTTCATGCCCAAGCCGTTCTCCGAGCACCCCGGCTCCGGCATGCACACCCACCTGTCCCTCTTCGAGGGCGACCGCAACGCCTTCTACGAGTCCGGCGCGGAATTCCAACTCTCCAAGGTCGGGCGGTCGTTCATCGCCGGCCTGCTCCAGCACGCCGGCGAGATCTCCGCGGTCACCAACCAGTGGGTCAACTCCTACAAGCGGATCTGGGGCGGCTCCCAGCGCACCGCGGGCGCCGGCGGCGAGGCCCCCTCGTACATCTGCTGGGGCCACAACAACCGCTCCGCCCTCATCCGGGTCCCCATGTACAAGCCCGGCAAGACCGGCTCCACCCGCGTCGAGGTCCGCTCCATCGACTCCGGCGCCAACCCCTACCTCGCCTACGCGGTCCTGCTCGCCGCCGGCATGAAGGGCATCCAGGAGGGCTACGAACTCCCGGCCGGCGCCGACGACGACGTCTGGGCCCTGTCCGACTCCGAACGCCGCGCCCTCGGCATCGAACCCCTCCCGCAGAACCTCGGCGAGGCCATCACCTTGATGGAGCGCAGCGAACTCGTCGCCGAAACCCTCGGCGAGCACGTCTTCGACTTCTTCCTCCGCAACAAGAAGCAGGAGTGGGAGGAGTACCGCTCCGAGGTCACCGCCTTCGAACTCCGCAAGAACCTGCCCAATCTGTAGGCCCGGGCCGGTGGGCCCCCTCTGCGGAGGGGGCCCTTCTTCTTGCCTCGGCTATCGAGATTCGATAGATTTCCATCGCTGGTCGATGGGCTGAGGGGTTCGTGGACGGAGGGCGGGTCATGGGGAAGCTGACGGTGCGGGCGCTGCGGGGTGTGCTGGTGGTGATGCTCGTCGGCACCGTGTTCGTGCAGGCCGGGATGGTGTGGGCGCTGGTGGGCGGGAAGGACGCGGAGGACGGGTCGCTGCCGCTGACCCCGCTGCGCGTGGTCACGATCCTGGGCATGGTGTCGGTGCAGGTCGCCGTGGTCTGTGTGTGGCGGCTGGTGTCGATGGTGCGGCGCGGCACGGTGTTCTCGGACGCCGCCTTCCGGTACGTGGACGGTGTGATCGGCGCGATCGTCGCCGCCGCCGCGGTGTGGTTCACGGTCACGGCCATCAACGCGCCCGGCCAGCGCGACGACCCGGGCGTCACGCTCATCATGGGCGCCGTCGGCGTGGCCATCCTGGGGGTCGCGCTCATCGTGCTCGTGCTGCGGATGCTGCTCGCCCAGGCCGTCGCGCGCGACGGCGAAGCCGTACGGATGCGGGCCGAGCTGGACACGGTGATCTGATGCCGATCGTCGTCGACATCGATGTGATGCTGGCCCGGCGGAAGATGTCCGTGAGCGAACTCGCGGACCGCGTCGGCATCACACCCGCCAATCTCGCGGTGCTCAAGAACGGCCGCGCCAAGGCGGTGCGCTTCGCGACGCTCGGCGCGCTCTGCGAGGTGCTCAAGTGCCAGCCGGGCGACCTGCTGCGCTGGGAAGCCGAGGACGCCGCGAGCGGCTGAAGCGGGCCGGAGGCCGTGCCGTTACGGCAGCCAGGCCGGGGCGAGGGCGGAGGCGGTGAGACGGCGCGGGGCGCCGGCGCCTGAGGCGGGGACGGTCCACAGGTCGGATCCGTAGTCGCCGGGGAGGGCGTAGGCGAGGGTGGCGTCGTCGGACCAGACGGCCTGGTCGTCCACGTCACGGGTCTCGGCCACAGGGTGGTCCCGGAGGGTCGCCAGGTCCAGGACGTACAGCCGCCAGGGCGCGTCCGAGGACAGACCGGGGACGCGTTTCTTGAAGGCGATCCGGGTGCCGTCGGGGGACAGCGACGGGCATTCGACGTTGGTGCGCAAGGTGGTGACGGTACGGGCGGCGACGTCGCCGCGCACCAGGTAGGTGTGGCCGCCGGTGGCGAGCGTGGCGTAGAAGTGCCTGTCGTCGGCGAAGGTGACGCCCCAGAAATTGACGTCGGCGGCGTGCAGCCGGTGGCCATCGCGCGTGATGGCGTAGTCCTCAAGCGACGCCTGGAGCGCGCCGGTGCGGGTGTCGAGGATCGAGGTGCGGGTGGAGAAGTCGGTGCCCGCGTACGAGTCGCCGCCGACGAAGACGGTCCAGGCCGCCATCCGTCCGCTCGGCGAGACCCGCGCCCGGGTCGGGATGCCCGCGAGCGGCACCCGGCGCTCCACCCGCAGGTCCGCGTCGAGCACGACCGCGTCGTACGAGTCGTTGATCGCGCCGCGCTCGGCCTGGAGGCAGATGCCGGTGCCGCCGGCCGCGGAGAAGCGCAGGCACTTCACGCCGGAGGCGACGCGCGGGCCGTCCGGCGCGGCGGCGGGCACCGAGGTCAGCTCGTCGCGGTGCGGGCCCCACGCCATGGAGCGGAAGACGATCCGTGGGCCGCCGCCCGGGGCGAGCGACACCCTGCCCGCGCTGACGGCGGGACCGCCCGCCTGCACATGGTTCCTGCGGTCGGCCCGCGCCGAGGCGTGCCACACCGCGACCCCGGCCACGCACGCCAGCACCGTGACGCACGCGACCAGCACCAGCAGCCGGTCGCGCATGCTCAGGCCGCCGCCCGGGCCCGCGCCGGGCTCCGCCGCCCCGACCGCCGGCTCCTCGACCTGCGCCTCGTCGACCCCGTCACTCATGCGGTCTCCCCCGCTTCCGTTCCGGCCGGAGCGCCGCGGTCGGTAGGCGACGGCCGCAGCCGCAGCGACAGCACGACGCTCAGCGCGAGTGCCACCGCGGCGCCCGACAGCGCCGACCTGTCCCCGAAGGCCGTCCACGCGGCGCCGAAGCCGATCGAGCAGACGAACCGCGCCGCCGCCTGCCCGGTCTGGACGAGCGCGAGACCGCTGGAGCGCAGCGACTCCGGTACGGACCCGGCCGCGGCCGCCATCAGCACCCCGTCGGTCGCCGCGTAGAAAGCGCCGTGCAGCGCGAGGACCGCGTACGGCAGGATGCCCGTCCGCAGCTGGCCCAGGAGCAGCCCGTACGCGGCCAGCAGCGCGAAGTGGCCGCCGACGAACACCCGCCAACGGCCGACCCGGTCCGCCCAGCGGCCGAGCGGCACCGCGAGCAGCAGGAAGGCGGCGGCGGTGCCCAGCGGCAGCAGCGCGAACCAGCGGTCGGGCACGCCGAGCCGGCGTTGCAGCAGCAGATAGACGAAGGAGTCGCTGACGGTGGCCAGGCCCAGCGCCATCGCGCACAGCGTGAGCCCGCGCAGCTCGCGGCGGCCCAGCAGCCCGACCGCGGCCTTCAGCGACGGACGGTCAGTGGCCTTGTCCGGCAAGGGAGTTGATGCACCCGTCGCGGACGCCTGCCGTACGTGCGACGGCACGAACAGCAGCAGCACGACCACGCCGACCGCCGCCACGCAGAAGCTGACGGTGAAGACCGCGTCGTATCCCTCCGCCGCCTGACGCAGAATCAGAAAAGCGACCAGCGGCCCGAGAAGGGCGCCCGTGGTGTCCATGGCGCGGTGCACCCCGAAGGCCCGCCCGCGCGCCCGCGGCGCCGAGGACAGCGAGATCAGCGCGTCGCGCGGCGCCGTCCGCAGCCCCTTCCCGGTGCGGTCCACCGCCAGCACCGCGCCGATCAGCGGCAGCGTGTGCACGGCCAGCAGCAGCGGCTTGCACAGCGCGGACAGCCCGTAGCCGAGCGCGGCCACCGACTTGTGCCGCCCGCCGCGGTCGGCGAGATGCCCGCCGACCAGCCGGACCAGCGCGCTGAAACCGTTGTAGACGCCGTCGAGCAGGCCGAAGCCCAGCGGCGACAGACCGAGCCCGGTGACCAGGTACAGCGGCAGCACCGCCGTGACCATCTCCGACGACACATCGGTGATGAGGCTGACGGCGCCCAGCGCGAGCACCGTCGAGGCGACGGGACCGGCGGCGGACGGCCGCCCGGGGCGCGGACCCCGGGCGGTGTCGGACGCGGTGGTGGTGCCGGGCGCGGCGGTGTCGGGCGCGACGCTCGGCGCGGGCGCCGCGGGCGTACTGCCGCGGCTCTCGCTGACGTACACCGGTCAGCCGGCCCAGATGCCGGCGATGTCCGCCGCCGACGCGGCATTGCCCGCGTGCGTCGACGTCCCCGCCAGGTCCTCCAGCGTGCGCAGCAGGTTGTAGTGGTTGTAGTTGGTCGCGGACGAGCTGCCCGCGGTGACCGGCTGACCGTAGAAGACGGTCGGAATCCGGTTGCCGCTCAGCGAGTTGTCCTCGTCGAAGGTGACGACGAGCAGGCTGTTGTGGGTCTTGGCCCACGTGGCGTACGCGCCCAGGTTGTTCTTGATCCAGGTGTCGCCGGTGCTCACCGAGCAGTCGTGCATGTCGCTGCACAGATTCGGCACGACGAAGGACATCCGCGGCAGCGTCGAGTAGTCGGACGGGAACTGCGCGAAGGTCTTCGCGCTCGACGTCGGCACATTGGAGAAACCGAACCACGGATTGTGCTTCTGCGCGTAGTTGCCGCTCTTGCAGGTGGTCGAACCCTGGCTCGGCAGCGTCTCGTTGTAGCTGCCGAAGGTCCTGCCCGCGGCGATCACCTCGGAGCCCAGATTCGCGGCGGAACTGAAGCCGGTCTTCACGCAGCTGTCGTCGGTCACGCCCTGCGTGGAACCGGAGAACAGCGCGTAGTAGTTCGGCTGGCTCGGGTGGGTGATGGCGTGGCTCTGCGTGAGATTGGCGCCGCCCGACTTCAGCGAGTTGATGTACGGGGCGCTGGAGCTGCCGATCACCTGGCTGTACGCGTGGTTCTCCATGACCACCACGATGGTGTGGTCGGGGGTGGGTACGGAGCCCGCCGCGTGCGCCGAGCCGCCGATCCCGGCCCACAGGCCGGCGGAGGCGGCGGCGAGGCCGGCGGCGGTCAGCAGGGCGGTGCGACTGCGGCGGGGCATGCGGCGGGGCAGGGTCCAGCCGTGCACGGCGTACCTCCGGTAGGACAGGCGGGGGGCGGGGGTATGTTCACAGTGTGCATGCCAAAATTAGGGTGCGCGACCCGGCCGGGCGACCCCTCCCCGGGTGAACAGCCGACGAACGTTGCCCCTGCTCGCAGCGTGTTTCCGGCCGCGGGTACCGTGGTCCGGCCTGATCCGTCCGGTGCGGCCGGGATAGAGCGGCACCGATCAGGGGTACGGGGCAGCCGTGACACCACAAGACCCGCCGGGAGGGCCGATGCAAGGACGCCGGAGCAGTACGTTCACACGGCTGCTGCGGCACGGCTTCACCGACCCCGCGGCCGCCGAACGCCTGCTGGACCTGCCCGTGCTGTCCGCGGTCCGGACCGACCCGGTGCTGTTCGAAGCGCTCGGCGGCACCGCCGACCCCGACCAGGCGCTGCTCGGCCTGGTCCGGCTGGCCGAGGCCCTGGACCCGGGGGAGCGGCGGGCTCTGCTCGACACCGTCACCACCGCCAAACCGCTGCGCGACCGGCTGCTCGGCGTCCTCGGCGCCTCCGAGGCGCTCGGCGACCACCTGGCCAGGCACCCGTCCCACTGGCACGCCCTGGTCACCTACGAGCCCGCCGACCTGCACCCGGGCGTCGCCGACTTCGTCCGCGGCCTGGCCGGCGCCGACACCCCCGACGCGCTGCGCGTCGCCTACCGCCGCTGCCTGCTCGGCATAGCGGCCCGCGATGTGTGCGGCACCAGCGACCTGGTGCGCACCGCCGCCGAACTGGCCGACCTCGCCACAGCCACCCTGCGCGCCGCGCTCGCCATCGCGTACGCGGAGAGCCCGCAGGACGCCGCGGCCTGCCGGCTGTCGGTGATCGGCATGGGCAAATGCGGCGGTCACGAGCTGAACTACGTCTCCGACGTCGATGTCGTCTACGTCGCGGAACCCGCCGACGACACCCTCGGCCAGGACGACGCGGAGGGCGCGGCGGTCCGCGCCGCCACCCGGCTGGCCGCCCGCATGATGCGGATCTGCTCCGACACCACCGCCGAGGGGACGATCTGGCCGGTCGACGCCAATCTGCGGCCCGAGGGCAAGAACGGCCCCCTGGTCCGTACGCTCTCCAGCCACCTCGCCTACTACAAGCGGTGGGCCAAGACCTGGGAGTTCCAGGCGCTGCTCAAGGCCCGGCCGGTCGCCGGGGACGAGGCGCTCGGCGAGGAGTATCTGGCCGCCGTGCACCCGCTGGTCTGGCAGGCCGCCGAGCGGGACAATTTCGTCACCGACGTCCAGCAGATGCGCCGCCGCGTCGTGGACAACATCCCCGCCGCCCACGTCGACCGCGAGCTGAAGCTCGGACCCGGCGGCCTGCGCGACGTCGAATTCGCCGTCCAGCTCCTCCAGTTGGTGCACGGCCGCACCGACCCGTCACTGCGCAGCGGTACGACGCTGACCGCGCTCGGCGACCTCGCCGCCGGCGGGTACGTCGGCCGCACCGACGCCGCCGCCCTCGACGACGCATACCGCTTCCTGCGGCTGATGGAACACCGCATCCAGCTCCACAAGATGCGCCGCACCCACCTCGTGCCCGACGACGAGGCGGGCCTGCGGCGGCTCGGCCGCGGCCTGGGCTTCCGCGCCGACCCGGTCGCGGAGCTGAACCGGGAGTGGAAGCGGCACTCCAAGGAAGTACGGCGGCTGCACGAGAAGCTCTTCTACCGGCCGCTGCTGGACGCCGTCGCCCAGCTCGGCGGCGAGGAGACCCGGCTCAGCACCGACGCGGCCCGCCAGCGCCTCCAGGCGCTCGGCTACGCCGACCCCGCCGCGGCCGTCCGCCACCTGGAGGCGCTGGCCAGCGGCGTCAGCCGCAAGGCCGCCATCCAGCGGACGCTGCTGCCGGTCCTGCTCGGCTGGTTCGCCGACTCCGCCGACCCCGACGCCGGACTGCTCGGCTTCCGCAAGGTCTCCGACGCGCTCGGCAAGACGCCCTGGTACCTGCGGCTGCTGCGCGACGAGGGCGCGGCGGCGCAGCGGCTGGCCAGGGTGCTGTCCTCCGGGCGGCTCGCCCCCGACCTGCTGATGCGCGCCCCCGAGGCGGTCGCCCTGCTGGGCGCCCCCGACGGGCTCGTACCGCGCGAGCACGCCGCGCTCGAACAGGAAGTGCTGGCCGCCGTCGGCCGGGCCGACACCCCGGAACAGGCCATCGCCTCCGTCCGCGGCGTCCGGCGGCGCGAGCTGTTCCGTACGGCCGCCGCCGACCTCATCGACACGTACGGGGACGACGAGGAGGACACCTCGGACGGCCCCGCCGACCCGGCCGTGCTCGTCGACCGCGTCGGCACCGCCATCTATGGGCTCACCGCCGCGACCCTGGCCGGCGCGCTGCGGGCCGCCGTCAACCACGTCACCGGCAACGACGCGCATCTGCTGCCCACCCGGTTCGCCGTCATCGGCATGGGCCGCTTCGGCGGGCGCGAGATGGCGTACGGTTCGGACGCCGATGTGCTCTTCGTGCACGAGCCGCGCGAGGGCGCCGACGAGAGCGAGGCGACCCGGGCGGCGGGCGCCGTCGCCGACGAGATGCGGCGGCTGCTCCAGATTCCCACCGCCGATCCGCCGCTGCTGCTCGACGCCGATCTGCGGCCCGAGGGCAAGAGCGGGCCGCTGGTCCGCAGCCTCGCCTCCTACGGCGCCTACTACCGCCGCTGGTCGCGGGTCTGGGAGAGCCAGGCGCTGCTGCGCGCCCTGCCCGTCGCGGGCGACGCCGACCTCGGCGAACGCTTCACCGCCCTGGTCGACCCGCTCCGTTACCCCGCCGACGGGCTCGACGAGGAGGCGGTGCGCGAGATACGGCGTCTCAAAGCCCGGATGGAGTCCGAGCGGATGCCGCGCGGCGCCGATCCCACCACGCACGCCAAGCTCGGGCGCGGCGGGCTGTCCGACGTCGAGTGGACGGTGCAGCTTCTTCAGTTGCGGCACGCGGGGTCGCTCCCGGAGCTGCGCACCACCGGGACCCGGCCGGCCCTCGCCGCCGCCCTCTCGGCCGGGCTCATCGATCCCGAGGACGCGTGCGTACTGGACGATGCGTGGGTTCTCGCGACGCGGGTCCGTAACGCCGTCATGCTCGTCCGGGGGCGGCCCGGGGACACCTTTCCCGGCGACGGCCGTGAGCTCTCCGCCGTCGCCCGCTACCTCGGCTATCCGCCTGGGCACGTCGGTGACATGCTCGAGGACTACCGGCGGCGCACCCGTCGTGCCCGCCTCGTCGTCGACCGCCTCTTCTACACCTGACCCGACTCCTGCGGAGGGCGGTAACCCTCAGGGGCGCGCGCCCCTGAAAGACCTCACTCACCCCCCTCCGGAGGAGACCAGGTGCGGGCCCAGAGGTCGAGTGGAGCGATCGCGTCGCGGAGGGAGAGGCCGACAGGGGTCAGGGCGTACTGCCCGGACGGGGTCTGCCCGAGAAGACCGGCGGCGCCCAACTCCCGGAGCCGCTGGTAGAGCACGCTCGGCGACATCCCGTCGCACCGGGCGCGGAGGTCGCGCGCCCCGACGGGACCGTCCCGCAGCTCCCACAGGATCCGCAGCGCCCACCTCCGGCCGAGCAGGTCGAGCGCGGCCATGAGAGGGCGGCCGGTCCGGGAGCCGCGGACGGGGCGGCCGGGGAGCGGGACGGTCATGACGGCATCCGCCTCCTCCTTGACGTTTCGGATTCCGTAACCCTACGGTGACGGAAGGCGTTACGGAATACGAAACGCACAGAAGGCACCGGAGGAGCACCGATGGGCGAGCCGACCGCTTTCTACGAGCCCGGCCCTGACGGGTCCTTCGTCGCCACGGAAGCCACCCAGGGCCCCTGGTCGCCCGACCAGCAGCACGGCGGCCCGCCCAGCGCCCTGCTGGTCCACGCCATGGAAGCCCTCCTCGCGGACGACGGGACCGGGCCCGACGGCCACCTCGCCAGAATCGTGCTGGACTTCCACGGCCCCGTCCCGGTCGCCCCGGTCCAGGTCGGCGCCACCGTGCTGAAGCCCGGCCGGCGGGCCCGGCTGCTGGGGGCCGAGCTGAGCGTGGACGGCCGGACGCTGCTCACCGCCCGCGCCTGGTGGCGCCGCCGCGAACCGGGCCTCGTCCCCGACGTACCGGTGGCGGCGCCGCCACTGCCGGACCCCGAGGGGCTGGCCACCACGAAGGCCGAGGACGACCTGTCGCGGTACCTCGACCGCGGCTGGATCGCCTCGATGGACTTCCGCTACGTCTCCGGCTTCCACGCCACGCCGGGCCCGGCCACCGTATGGGTACGCCCCCGGCTGCCGCTCGTCGCGGGCGAGTCGACCAGCGGCACCCAGCAGGCCGTGCTCGTCGCGGACGGTGCCAGCGGCCTCAGCGCCGCGCTGGACTTCCGTACGCACCTGTTCAGCAATCTCGACATCGTGCTGAGCTTCCTGCGCCCGCCGTCGGGGCCCTGGGTGGCGCTGGACGCCGTCACCGCGCTGGACCCGGCGGGCGGCGGCACCACCAGCACCCGCCTCGCCGACACGTCCGGCTACTACGGCTTCGGCCTCCAGACGCTGTACGTGGCGCCGCACGCGTCACGCTGACGCCGGTGCTGCCGCAGAAACACGAGGGAGAGGACGGTCAGGCCGTCCGCGGGTCCGACGCCCCGGGGGCCACCGTACGGTCCACCGGCTGCCGCGGCAGCCGGTAGATCCAGCGCCCGTAGATCAGGTAGGCGACCCCGTAACCGACCGCGAGGCACGCGATGCCGCCGAACGCGTCCAGCCAGAAGTGGTTGCCGGTGGAGATGATCACCGAGAGGGTGAACAGCGGGTAGAGGCCGCCCAGGATCTTCGCCCACAGCGGGGTGGCCAGCGTCGCGATCGTGATGCCGCACCACAGCGACCAGCCGATGTGCATCGACGGCATGGCCGCGTACTGGTTGGACACATGGGCCAGATTGCCCGAGGCCATCGAGCCCCAGGTGTGGTGCACCTGGACGGTGTCGATGAAGTCGCCGCCGGTCATCAGCCGGGGCGGCGCCAGCGGGTAGAGGTAGAAACCGACCAGGGCGATCGCCGTCGTCACGAAGAGCACCAGGCGGGCCGCGCCGTACCGGCCGGGGTGGGCGCGGTAGAGCCAGACCAGCACCCCGATGGTGATGACGAAGTGCAGCGTGGCGTAGTAGTAGTTCATCCCGACGATCAGCCACGTCACGGAATTCACGCTGTGGTTGACGGACCGTTCGATGTCGAGACCGAGGTGCCCCTCGAAGGACCACACCGACGAGGCGTGCCGCAGCGCGACCCGCTCCTGCTCCGGCACCGCGTTCCTGACCAGTGAATACAGCCAGTAACTGACACCGATCAGCAGGATCTCGAACCACAGGCGGGGTCTGCGGGGGGTACGCAGCCGTCCGAGCAGGGTGTGCCGGGGTTCCGTGCGGGCCACACCCGTCGCCCCGTCCGGAAGCGTGGCACCGGCGGAGTGCGTCGGGGTGGCCGTACGGTCGTTGACGGTCTTCGCTGTCGGTTCCCCCATGGGACACCAGTCTGCCAGATTCGCCCCGTATCGCAGGTCAGACTTCGGTCGGATCCGGTGTCCCGCGTGTCACTCCTGAGGAGGGTTGCTGCGGCGGCACCGGCGTGCTCCGTACGGCGGGCGCCGCGGCCGTCGAACCGCGGACGACCAGCTCGGGGAGGAAGACGAACTCGCTGTGCGGCGCCGGGGTGCCGCCGATCTCCTCCAGCAGCGCGTTCACCGCGGCCTGGCTCATCGCCGCCACCGGCTGCCGGATGGTGGTCAGCGGCGGGTCGGTGAACGCGATCAGCGGCGAGTCGTCGAAACCCACCACCGACACGTCGTCCGGCACCGACAGGCCCTGCTGCCGGGCCGCCCGGATCGCGCCGAGCGCCATCATGTCGGAGGCGCAGACGATCGCGGTGCAGCCGGACGCGATCAGCGCGGTGGCCGCCGCCTGGCCGCCCTCCAGGGTGAACAGCGAGTGCTGGACCAGCTCCTGCGCCTGCTCCTCGGTGCGGCCCAGCACGTCCGCCATGGACGCCACGAAGCCCTCGATCTTGCGCTGCACGGGGACGAAACGCTTCTGCCCGACCGCCAGACCGATCCTGCGGTGCCCGAGCGCCGCCAGATGGGTGACGGCCAGCCGTACCGCGCCCCGGTCGTCCGGTGACACGAACGGCGCGTTGACCTTCTCCGAGAAGCCGTTGATCAGCACGAACGGCACGCCCTGGCCCTGCAGGCGGGTGTAGCGCTCCATGTCGGCGGTGGAGTCGGCGTGCAGCCCGGAGACGAAGATGATCCCGGCCACCCCGCGCTCGACCAGCATCTCCACCAGTTCGTCCTCGGTGGAGCCGCCGGGCGTCTGGGTGGCCAGCACCGGGGTGTACCCCTGCCGGGTCAGCGCCTGCCCGATGATCTGCGCGAAGGCCGGGAAGATCGGGTTCTCCAGCTCGGGCGTGATCAGCCCGACCAGGCCGGCACTGCGCTGACGCAGCCGGACCGGCCGCTCGTACCCCAGGAGGTCGAGCGCCGCCAGTACGGATTCACGGGTGGTCGCGGAGACACCGGGCTTGCCGTTGAGTACCCGGCTGACCGTCGCTTCACTGACCCCCGCCTGGGCTGCGATGTCTGCGAGCCGCGCGGTCACAGCACCGGATGCTAGGGGACGGAACGCCACCACGTCAGATCGCCCACCAAATTGCCGTGTCCGCGGCGATAACCGGCTCAATGCCGTCATGTACGGGATTGTCGGTCACGGGGCCGCCGACGCCGAGCGGGCCGCCCGCGGGCCGGTCCGCCGTCGCGTCCGCGACCGCGGGACGCACCCCCTCAGCGTAGTCGGCGCCGCTGGACAGCAGCGCCCGGCTCCCGGCCGGCAGCCGCACCCGGACCGGCTCCGAGGTCAGGTTGACCGTGCAGACGAAGCCGCCGCCGGGGGCGTCCCGGCGGAAGGCCAGCACCCCCTCCGGCGCGTCCAGCCAGGTCACCGCGGTGCCCGCGCCCAGCTCCTGGCGCTGTCTGCGGACCGCGAGCGCCGACCGGTACAGCTCCAGGGTGGACGCCGGGTCGCCGGTCTGCGCCGCGACACTCAGCGCCGCCCAGCTCTTCGGCTGCGGCAGCCAGCTCGGCCCGCCCGCCGGCCCGAAGCCGTACGGCGGCTCGTCGCCCGACCACGGGATCGGCACCCGGCAGCCGTCGCGGAAGCCGTCCTGCCCGGCCGCGCGGAAGAACGACGGGTCCTGCCGCACCTCGTCCGGCAGGTCCGTGACGTCCGGCAGCCCCAGCTCCTCGCCCTGGTAGAGGTAGGCGGAACCGGGCAGCGCCAGCATCAGCAGGATCGCGGCCCGCGCCCGGCGCAGGCCCAGTTCGCGGTCGCCCGGCTCGCGCTGCTGGGTGCCCAGCTCCGGCGGGTTGCCGAAGCGCGTCGCGTGCCGGGTCACGTCGTGGTTGGACAGCACCCAGGTGGCGGGCGCGCCGACCGCGCCCATCGCGGTCAGCGATGTGTCGATAACCTTGCGCAGCGCCGCCGCGTCCCAGGAGGTGCTCAGATACTCGAAGTTGAACGCCTGGTGCAGCTCGTCGGGGCGCAGGTAGAGCGCGGCCCGCTCGATCGTCGGCGTCCACGCCTCGGCGACCGCGATCCGCTCCTCGCCGGCGGGGCCCGCGTACTCGTCGAGGATCCGGCGCCAGCCGCGGTAGATCTCGTGCACGCCGTCCTGGTCGAAGTACGGCATGGCCGCGGTGCCCAGCAGGCTGAGCTGCTCGGCGTGGCCGATGTCCGGCAGGCCCGCGGCCTTGACCAGGCCGTGCGCCACGTCGATCCGGAAGCCGTCGGTGCCCAGGTCCAGCCAGAAGCGCAGCACCGAGCGGAATTCGTCGTGCACTGCCGGGTGGTCCCAGTTGAAGTCCGGCTGCTCGGGCGCGAACAGGTGCAGATACCACTCGCCGGGTGTGCCGTCCGGGTTCACCGTACGGGTCCAGGCGGGGCCGCCGAAGATGGACTCCCAGTCGTTGGGCGGCAGTTCACCGGCCGCGCCCTTGCCGGGGCGGAAGTGGAAGCGCTCGCGCAGCGGCGAACCCGGGCCCTCGTGCAGCGCCCGCTTGAACCATTCGTGCTGGTCCGAGCAGTGGTTGGGCACCAGGTCGACGATCACCTTCAGACCCAGCGCGTGCGCGGCCCTGATCAGGTCGTCCGCGTCGTTGAGGGTGCCGAACATCGGGTCCACGGCCCGGTAGTCGGCCACGTCGTAACCGGCGTCGGCCTGCGGGGAGGCGTAGAACGGCGACAGCCACACCGCGTCCACGCCCAGGTCGCGCAGGTACGGCAGCCGGGCGGTGACCCCGGGCAGGTCGCCCATGCCGTCGCCGTTCCCGTCGGCGAAACTGCGCGGGTAGACCTGGTAGATGACCGCGTCGCGCCACCAGTCCCCGCGCTCGGCGTCGACCTCGCCGACGGCGTCGGCGGTTGCGGAGCTGGGCGCGTGGGTGAGGTGCTGGCTCATGGCTTCCTTCATTGTTCCGGGCCTTCGGCGGCGGGGGAACGACAACTGGATTGCGTACGGGGTGGGTCGGGGGGGGCGGGTGCTCAGCCCTTGGTGCCGCCGGCGGTGAGGCCGGCCACCAGATGGCGCTGGACGAGCAGGAAGACAATGCCCGCCGGGATCGCGATCACCACCGAGGCGGCGGTCATGCTGCCCCAGTCCGCGCGCTGGTCGGAGGCGAAGGTGCGGATGCCGGCCGCGAGCGTGGCGTGCTTGCTGCTCATGAACTGGCTGGAGTAGGCGACTTCGCCCCACGCGGTGAGGAAGCTGTAGAAGGCGGTGACCGCGAGACCCGGCCGGGCCAGCGGCACGATCAGCCGCCAGAAGGTGCCGAACGGGGTGAGGCCGTCGACCCGGCCCGCCTCGTCGATGTCGCGCGGGATGGTGTCGAAGTAGCCCTTGAGCATCCAGGCGCAGAACGGCACCGAGATCGTGCAGTAGACGAGGACGAGACCGAGGTAGGTGTCGATCAGGTCGAGCTGCGCCATCAGGTTGTACAGCGGCACGATCAGCACGGCGACCGGGAACATCTGGGTGATCAGGAAGGTCCACATCAGCGACTTGTGCCCGGGGAACTTCATCCGGGAGATCGCGTAGCCGGAGCTGGCCGCGATCAGCACGCCCAGCAGGGTGGTGGCCGCGGCGACGATCACCGAGTTGAGGAACCACTTGGGGAAGCTGGAGTGGAACAGCACGAAGCGGTAGTTGGCCAGGCCCAGGTGGTGCACGACCTCCGAGGGCTGCTGCCAGGCGCTGCCGGGGCCGAGCGAGATGAAGACGATCCACAGCACGGGGAAGACCGCGACGGCGCTGGCCGTCAGCAGCGTGGCGTGCAGCGCGACCGACGCGCCGCGGCCGCGGGAGCCGCGCGGGCGGTATTTGCGGGTCCTCGGCGACGTACCGGTACGGGAGGCGGGGGCGGTGGCGGCCGGGCCGCGATGGGTGGTGGCACTCATGGTGATCCGGCTCCTAGACCTGCTCGGACTTCAACTGGCGGCGGTAGAAGGTGGAGAAGGCCACAAGGATGAGGAGGATGACGATGCCGTAGGCCGCGGCGCCGGAGTAGTCGGACACCCCGGTGAACGCCTTCTCGTAGGCGTAGGTCACCAGGATGTCGGTGTCCCCTGTGGTGTTGTTGCCGAGCAGCAGGAAGATGATCGGGAACATGTTGAACGTCCACACGGTGCTCAGCAGGATCACCGTGCTGGTGACCGGGCGCAGGCCCGGCAGCGTCACATTGAGGAAGCGCTGCAACGGCGTCGCGCCGTCCATCTCGGCCGCCTCGTACAACTCGTTGGGTATGGACTGGAGTCCGCCGAGGGTGGCCACCATCATGAACGGCACACCGCACCAGACGTTGACGATGATGACCGCGACCTTCTGCGCGAACGGCGTGCCCAGCCAGTCCTGTTGGGGCATGCCCAGGTGCGTGATGATGTCGTTGAAGACGCCGTACTGCGAGTTGAACATCAGCCGCCAGGCGAAGACGCCGATGAAGGCGGGCACCGCCCACGGCAGGATCAGCGCGAGCCGGTAGAACAGCCGGAAGCGCACCGGCCGGTTGAGCAGCATCGCCATGCCGAGGCCGATGGCGTACGTGATCGCGACGCAGGAGACGGTCCAGATGACCGTCCACTCCAGGCGCGGATAGAAGTCGCCGTCCTGGCCGGAGATGATCTGCCAGTAGTTGTGCAGGCCGACGAAGTCGTACGAGGCGCCGATGTGCACCGGGCCGATGTCCTTGGCGACGTTCTGCTCGGTGGCGTTGGTCAGCGACAGGTAGATGCCGTACGCCAGCGGGTAGAGGACGAGCACACCGATGACGATGATCACCGGGGCGACCATCACCCAGGCGTACCAGTACTTGTCCCAGGACCGCCGCAGTGACGTCCTGAGGCCCGGCCGGGGGGCCTTCACCCGGGCGGGAGGGTCCATGGTGGCGGTGGTCATCGCTCCTCGGCTCTGCTGGGGTCTGCTCGGGATCTGCTGGGGGGCCGCTCGGGTCACGGCGGGGGAGAGGGGCCGGACCGGCCGGCCGGGCGCGTGGGCCCCGCCTGTTCAGGCGGCGGGGCCCCGGCCGGCCGGCCCGGGGTCACGGGGCCGTACGGCTACGGGTCGCACGGCGACGGGGTCACTGCACGCTGAAACCGGGCAGCAGCTTGCCGAACTCCTTGGCCGCCGCGTCGAGCCCGTCCTGCACCGAGGTCTGGCCCTGCAGGATCTTGATGTACTGCTGCTGGAGCGGCGTGAACAGACTGCCGACCTGGGGCAGCGCCACCCGCGGCCGGGCGGTGTCCATGATCGGCTTGAAGCCGGCGATCTGCGGGTTCTTGGTGACCTCCGCGGTGTACGCGGACGTCCGGGTCGGCAGCGTGCCGTTCTTCAGCGCGATCTTCTGCTGGCTGCTGGAGGACGTCATGAACTGCGTGAAGAGGTACGACGCGTCCAGGTTCTTCGAGCCCTGGTAGACCGCCAGGTCGTGGCCGCCGGTCGGCGCCAGCGCCTTGCCGGTGGAGCCGGCCGGGACGGGCGCGTAGCCGAGGTTGCTCTCCTTGCCCTTGAAGGCGCTGCCGGTCAGGTCGTCGCTGACCGACCAGGGGCCCTGGATCAGCATCGCGACCTTGCCGGTCCTGAAGGACGTCTGCATGTTGTCGTACGCGCTCGCGAAGTCGACCTTCAGCGAGGAGGTGTCGTAGATCTTCTTCGCCTCGGTGACGGCCTTGACCGCTTCCGGCGAGTTGATCGTGATCTTCTTCGCCGCCGGGTCCGCCAGGTCGGCGCCCTCGCCGAACAGCACCGGGAACAGGAAGTACGAGTCCGGGTTGACGTAGGTGCCCGTGACGCCCGGCACCTTCTCCTTGATCGTCTTGGAGTCGGCGATCAGCTCGTCCCAGGTCTTCGGCGGCGCCGTGATCCCGGCCTTGGCGAAGATGTCCTTGTTGTAGAGCAGGCCGAGCGTGTCGGTCACCGACGGCGCCCCGTAGCTCTTGCCGTCGTACTTGGTGGTGCTCAGCGGCCCGGCCAGGTAGTCGCCGGTGTCGGTCAGCGCCGGGGTGCCGTCAAGCGGCGCGATGTAGTGCAGCGACGCGTACTCCGGGATCAGCCCGACGTCGGTCCTGATCACGTCCGGCGCGCCCTTGCCGCTCTGCGCGGCGGCCTTGAACTTCTGCTCCACCGTGGTGAAGTCGACATTCTGGTAGTTCACCTTGATCTTCGGGTACTTCGCCTCGAAGTCCGCGATCAGCGCCTTGTACGTCGGAGCCTCGTTCTTCGCGTCCGAGGTGTCCCAGTACGTGATCGACCCGGCCACCGCGGCCGGGTCCTTGGCCGCCGACCCCTTGTCGTCCTTGCTGTCACTACCGCCACCGCCACAAGCGGTGACCCCGAGAACGATGGCCGCGGCCATCGCCACGGCGGATATGCCGCGTCGCATACCTGACTCCTTGATGAGGGAAGTGCCCGTCCGCCTGGTGCGTCCAGGCCGGGCCGCATTCGTCCCGTGCGGCCACTCGGGCTGGGCAGGACCGTAACAGCGATGCAATCCCTTGCGAAAGACGTTGCAAGGAACTTTCTGCGCGTCGGGTCCGGTGTGACGCTTTCGTTACCGGCGGATGTCGTCCGGCCTGCGCACGGGCGGTCCGGCGGCCCGTACGCCCCGGGGCGGCCCGGAATGGTCAACTCACTGGAATCCCTTACGACATCTTGCTGTAAGCGGTCGGCTGGGGATACGGTCCCGGACAGTCCCGGCACCGAGGCCGGGGAGCACCGGGTTTTCATGCGCGTGGGGCCCCGGCGCGAGGCTGTCCCCTTTCCGCCGGAAGGCGGAGGAGTCGCAAGGAGAACCGCCCGTGGCCCTGCCGTTCAGGCTGCCCGCGTACCGGTCGCGGACCGGAGGACGTGGCACGCGGAACACGCTGATCACGCGGAGACGTGTGGCGGGTACTGCCGTCGCCACCGCACTGGCCGCGCTCGCGGCCCTGGTCGTTCCCACGGCGGAGGCGCACGGCGCGCCCGCGCCGCCGGGGCCGCCGTCGGACCGGGAGCTGGCGGCGCAGCCCGCGCGGCACGACGACACCCGGGAGCAGTTCTACTTCGTGCTGCCCGACCGGTTCGCGAACGGCGACCGGGGCAATGACACCGGGGGACTGACCGGCAGCCGGCTCACCACCGGCTACGACCCCACGGACAAGGGCTTCTACCAGGGCGGCGACCTCAAGGGCCTGACGAAGAAGCTCGACTACATCAAGGGCCTCGGCACCACCGCGATATGGATGGCGCCGATCTTCAAGAACCAGCCGGTGCAGGGCACGGGCAAGGACGCCAGCGCCGGCTACCACGGCTACTGGATCACCGACTTCACGCAGGTGGACCCGCACTTCGGGACCAATGACGACCTGCGGAAGCTGATCGCCGCCGCCCACGCCAAGGGCATGAAGATCTTCTTCGACGTGATCACCAACCACACCGCCGACGTCATCGGGAACACCGACAACACCTACGGCTATCTGTCCAAGGGTGCCTTCCCGTACCTGAGCGCGGACGGCACCCCCTTCGACGACACGACGTACGCCGACGGCACGAAGCTCTTCCCGAAGGTCACCGCCGCCTCCTTCCCGCGCACCCCGACCGTGCCCGCGGACAAGAGGAACGCCAAGGTCCCGGCCTGGCTGAACGACCCGACGATGTACCACAACCGCGGCGACTCCACCTTCGCCGGCGAGAGCGCCGACCAGGGCGACTTCAGCGGCCTGGACGACCTGTGGACCGAGCGCCCCGAGGTCGTCTCCGGCATGGAGAAGATCTACGAGAAGTGGGTGAAGGACTTCGCCGTCGACGGCTTCCGGATCGACACCGTGAAGAACGTCGACATGCCGTTCTGGACGCAGTGGGCGACCGCGCTGGACACCTACGCGGCCCGGCACGGCCGCAAGAACTTCTTCATGTTCGGCGAGACCTACTCCGCCGACCCGGCGGTCACCTCGCCGTACGTCACCCAGGGCCGGCTCGACGCCACCCTCGATTTCCCCTTCCAGGACGCCGCCCGCGCCTACGTCTCGCAGGGCGCGCCCGCGGGCAAGCTGGCCAATCTCTACGGCCAGGACTACCGCTACACCACCGACAAGGCCAACGCGTACGAGGAAGTCACCTTCCTCGGCAACCACGACATGGGCCGGATCGGCTCCTTCCTCGCGCAGGACAACCCGAAGGCGACCGACGCCGAACTGCTGCGCCGCGACGAGCTGGCCAACGAGCTGATGTTCCTCGGCCGCGGCAATCCGGTCGTCTACTACGGCGACGAGCAGGGCTTCACCGGCGCCGGCGGCGACAAGGACGCCCGGCAGACGATGTTCGCCTCCAAGGTCGCCGACTACCTGGACGACGACGAGATCGGCACCGGCCGGACGCACGCGAGCGACGCGTACGACCCCACGCACCCGCTCTACCGGACGATCGCTGCGCTGTCGAAGCTCACCAAAGACCACCCGGCGCTGCGCGACGGTGTGCAGACCGAGCGGTACGCCGAGCCCGGCACGGCGGCCGGCGTCTACGCCTACTCCCGCACCGACGCCCGCACGCGCGACGACTACCTGGTGGCCGTCAACAACGCGACGGCCGCGAAGACGGTCACGATCCCGGCGGCGGGCGCGCCGAACGCCGCCTACCGGGCGCTGTACGGGACCAAGGGCACGGCCACCACGGGCGCCGACGGCTCGCTGCGGATCACCGTGCCGGCCCTGAGCGCGGTGGTGTACGAAGCCGCCCGGCCGCTGCCCGCGCCCGCCGCGAAGCCCGCGGTCACCCTCACCGCGCCCGCGCCGGGCGCCACCGGCACCGTCGAGCTGACCGCCGACGTCAGCGGCGGCGGCCTCAACCGCGTCGTCTTCGCCGCCCAGACCGGCAACGCCACATGGCAGGTGCTCGGCTCGGCCGACCACGCCCCGTACAAGGTGACGCAGGCCATCGACCCGAAGACGGCCGCCGGAACCCCCGTGCGCTACAAGGCCGTCGTGATCGACAGCGCCGGCCGTACGGCCTCGGCGACGGCCGCCACCAGCACCGGTACGCCCCCGGTGACGCCGCCGCCCACCGCGGTCAGCCACGACTACGCGATCGTCCACTACCGGCGGACCGACCAGGACTACGCCGACTGGAATCTCTACGCCTGGGGCGACATCGCCGACGGCGAGGCCACCACCTACCCGGCCGGCCACCCCTTCACCGGGCGCGACGCGTACGGCGCCTTCGCCTATGTGAAGCTCAAGCCGGGCGCGTCCAACGTCGGCTTCCTCGTGGTGAACAAGGACGGCGTCAAGGACACCGACGGCGACCGCGCGATCGACCTCACCGCGACCGGCGAGGTGTGGATCACCCAGGGCAGCCCGGACGTGGCCACGACGCCGCCGGACGGCGCCTATCCGCCGCAGGACCAGAGCAAGGCCGTCCTGCACTACCACCGGGCCGATGGCGACTACACCGGCTGGGGTCTGCACGTATGGACCGGCGCCGCCACGCCCACCGACTGGGGCGCTCCGATCACGCCCGCCCGCATCGACTCCTACGGCGCCGTCTACGAGGTCCCGCTGGCCGCCGGGGCGACCTCGCTCAGCTACATCCTGCACAACGGCGACACCAAGGATCTGCCCAGCGACCAGTCGCTCGACCTGACCGGGACCGGCCACGAGGTGTGGCTGCTCGGCGGCACGGAAAAGTATCTGCTGCCGCAACCCCAGGGATCAGGAGCGGACTTGGACCTCACCAAGTCGCAGGCCCAGTGGATCGACCGCGACACCGTCGCCTGGCAGACGTCCGCCGCGTCCGCCTCCCAGCAGCTCGTCTACGCGCGCGACGGGGGTATCACGATCAAGGACGGCGCGCTCTCCGGCGAGGGCAAATGGCTGCGCCTCACCAAGGTCGCGGGCGGTCTCACCGCCGCACAGCTCGCCACATACCCGCAGCTCAAGGGGTATTCGGCCTTCACGGTCGACCCGCGCGACCGCGCCCGCGCCACCGACGCGCTGCGCGGCCAGCTCATCGCCACCCAACGGGCCGCTGGGGGTACCTCCCAGGCCGGAGGCTCTGGGGGAGGCGCCCTGCTGGCCGCGACCGGCGTCCAGACGCAGGGCGTACTGGACGATGTGTACGGCGCGGCGGCTCAACACGCCACGCTCGGCCCGGTCTTCCGGCACGGCACCCCGAGCCTGTCGCTGTGGGCACCGACCGCGCACAGCGTGAGCGTGGAGATCGGCGGCCGGACCGTACCGATGCGGCGCGACGCGGCGAGCGGCGTCTGGTCGGTGACCGGCAGCCGATCGTGGACGGGGAAGCCGTATCTGTACGACGTGACCGTCTGGGCGCCCAGTGTGCGGAAGCTGGTGGTCAACAAGGTCACCGACCCGTACTCGGTGGCCCTGACCACCGACTCCAGGCGGAGCCTGCTCGTCGACCTGAACGACCCGAAGCTCGCGCCCAAGGGCTGGGCGCGGCAGGCCAAACCGCCCGCCGCCCCCATCGGGCAGGCGCAGATCCAGGAGCTGCACATCCGGGACTTCTCCGTCGCCGACTCCACTGTCCCGGCCGCCGACCGCGGCAAATACGCGGCCTTCACCGACACCTCGTCCGCGGGCATGAAGCACCTGACGGCGCTCGCGAAGGCGGGCATCAATTACGTCCACCTGCTGCCCGCCTTCGACTTCTCCTCCGTGCCCGAACGCGCCCAGGACCAGGCGGAACCCGGCTGCGACCTCACCGCGTACGCCCCCGACGGCGACCGGCAGCAGGCGTGCGTGACCGCGACCGCGGCGAAGGACGCGTACAACTGGGGCTACGACCCGTACCACTTCACCGTGCCCGAGGGCTCCTACGCCAAGGACCCGGACGGTCCGGAACGCACCACGGAATTCCGGCAGATGGTGCAGGGCCTCAACAACGCGGGCCTGCGCGTGGTGATGGACGTGGTCTACAACCACACCTCCGCCGCCGGCCAGGCCGACACCTCCGTGCTCGACAAGATCGTGCCCGGCTACTACCAGCGGCTGATGCCGGACGGCTCGGTCGCCACCTCGACCTGCTGCGCCAACACCGCGCCCGAGAACACGATGATGGGCAAGCTCGTCGTCGACTCGATCGTCACCTGGGCCAAGGAGTACAAGGTCGACGGCTTCCGCTTCGACCTGATGGGCCACCACCCCAAGGCCAATATCCTCGCCGTCCGCAAGGCGCTGGACGCGCTGACCCTCGCCCACGACGGCGTGGACGGCAAGAAGATCATCCTCTACGGAGAGGGCTGGAACTTCGGCGAGGTCGCCGACGACGCCCGCTTCGTACAGGCCACCCAGGCCAACATGGCGGGCACCGGCATCGCCACCTTCTCCGACCGGGCGCGCGACGCCGTCCGCGGCGGCAGCCCCTTCGACGAGGACCCGGGCGTGCAGGGCTTCGTCTCCGGGCTCTACACCGACCCCAACTCCTCGCAGAACAACGGCACCGCGGCCGAGCAGAAGGCTCGGCTGCTGCACTACCAGGACCTGATCAAGGTCGGACTCACCGGCAATCTCAAGGAGTTCGGCTTCACCGACTCCGCCGGCAAGAAGGTCACCGGCGCCGAGATCGACTACAACGGAGCGCCCGCCGGATACGCCGACGCGCCCGGCGACGCCCTCGCCTACGTCGACGCCCACGACAACGAATCCCTCTACGACGCCCTCGCCTACAAACTGCCGGCTGGCACCTCGGCCGCCGACCGGGCCCGTATGCAGGTGCTCGCCGAGGCCACCGCCGCACTCTCCCAGGGCCCGGCCCTCTACCAGGCGGGCTCCGACCTGCTGCGGTCCAAGTCCCTCGACCGCAATTCCTTCGACTCCGGCGACTGGTTCAACGCGATCCACTGGCAGTGCGCGGACACCGGGGGGAGCACGAACGGCTTCGGCCGCGGACTGCCGCCCGCCGCCGACAACGCGCCCAAGTGGCCCTACGCCAAACCGCTGCTGACGGCGCCTCAGCTCACCCCGGACTGCGCGCGGATCACCGCGGCCTCCGCCGCGTATCAGGACCTGCTGCGGATCCGCACCGGTGAACCCGCCTTCCGGCTCACCACCGCGGCGCAGGTCCAGCGGCAGATCTCCTTCCCGCTGTCCGGGCCCGACGAGACGCCCGGCGTCATCACCATGAAGGCCGGTGACCTGGTGATCGTCCTCAACGCGAGCCCGACGACGCAGCGGCAGCGCGTCGACACGCTGCGCGGCACCCCGTACGCCCTGCACCCGGTGCAGGCGGGCGGCGCCGACCCGGTCGTGAAGACGGCGCGCTACGCGGCGGACACCGGCACCTTCACTGTGCCGGGCCGCACCGTCGCGGTGTTCAGGGCGACCGGCTGAGCGTCGGCCGACACCCGCAGGGGGAGCCCGTATCCGGCCGATTCCGCGGCGGTCCGCCGTCGGAAGGAACCGCGGGCTCCCTCCGCGGCGTCACGTTGTACGGAGGCGTTCGTGCGCCCGAGGGAACCAATGTTGCCCTGGCTGCGTCCAGCCACACATGAGCACCCCGCACACCAGGGTCCGCCCTGCCACGCCCGAAGACCTGAGCGCCCTGTCGGACATCCACGCGCGTGCCCGGGCCAGCTACTACGCCGGACACATACCGGCCGAGGAGTACAGCGGCCCGGCTGAGCTGGAACGGCAGCGGGAGGCCACGGCCAGGGCCATCGCCTCCGACGAGCACACCGTGCTCTGCGCGGTCCGCGACGACCATGTGGTCGGCTTCGCCGTGCTCGCCGCCCGCCACGACGAGGACAAGCTCTTCCACTTCCACATCGACCCCTCCGTCTGGCGCACCGGCGCGGGCACCGCCCTCCACCACGCCTGCGTCGACGTGTGGCGGACCGCCGGCCTCACCCGCGCCCGCCTGGAGGTCTTCGCCCCCAACGCCCGCGCCCGCGCCTTCTACGCCGACCAGGGCTGGCAGGAGGACGGCCGCGTCGACGACCACGTCCGCATGGTGCTGCGCGTCCCCACCGACATACGTTCCCCGCAGCGGGTCGGCGAATGACCTGACGGGCCCCTGGCCCGCCCGGCCGCGCCCGCGGTCAGTCGCCCCGCGGCGCCGGGAGCGGGGTCAGGGTGCCGCCCGTGGTGAGGCGGCCGGTGAGGGTGGCGCGGGTGCCGCGCGGGGCGCGGGCGGTGAGATAGGGGCCGTCGGCCGTGGCGCGCAGGCCCGCGGTGGCGGTGATCCGGGTGACGTCGCGGGAGCCCGCCGCGACGAGATACCAGTGGCCGGCCGCGGACTTCCACATCACGCCCGCCATGACGTGCTGGCCGAAGCGGCTGCACGCGTTGCCGTCGGTCTGCTGCCCGGTGACCGTGCCGGGCGCGGCGGCGCCGGCCGACGGCGGGACGAAGGACACGGTCGCCTGGCCCGGCCCGCGCCAGGTGTCGGCGCGCGAGCAGGTCCAGGACGCCTCGCCGCCCTTCTCCGGCAGCGGGGTGCGGGCGAATTCCCACATGTTGACGGCCTTGACACCCTGCCCGCGCAGCTCGCCCAGATGACAGGCGTCGTGCGCCCAACTCACCAGCGCCTGCGCCCCGGTGGCCTCGCGCGGCTGCCGCGCGGGCGCGCCCTTGCCGGGCGGCGGGGTGTACGTCAGGTGCACCGGCGACAGATCGCCGAGGTCGGTCAGCAGGAAGGTGTGGCTCTCCACGATCCGCGACGACGACTTGAGCTGCACCACCGGCCAGGTGCCGCCACAGGTGCCGGCCGCGGCGCCCGCCCCCGGCATCCGTACCGGGTCGGTCACGCCGTCCGCGTCCCGGTGCAGCGGCGCGCCCAGCACATTGGGCTTCATCAGGTCGCGCGTCTGCGCGTCGGCGATCCACGGGGCGGTCAGGAAACGGGTGTTGCCGTCCACCCGGTCCATCACGACCGCCCCGGCCGTCGTCACATCCGCGTCCTGGACCTGCGCGAAGTCCAGTGCCGCCCGACCGGAACCGGAGCGAGGCTGGGCGTAACGGACGATCCGCAGCCCGTCGTAGAAGATCACCACGGTCGCGCCGTCGACATCGCCCGCGTACAGCAACTGCGGCGGCGACGCGGGAGCGGTGCGCGGGGTGCCGGGCGTCGCCGAGACGTCCACCCCGGCGCCCGGCCGCGCCCACACCGCCAGCGCCCGGCCGAGCAGCGCCTTGTCGTCCTTCCGGCCGCCGCGCGCGGGCCACGCCGTGAAGTCCATCCGCGACGTGGCCGCCCACACCTCGGGGTCCTGCCGTACGAGGGCGGCCGGATCGAGCGCCCGGGCCGCGTCCCCGGCGCCGGCCGACGACGCGGGGGCCGCGTACGACGCGGAACCGCGGTCGCCGTCCCCGCCGCCCCACACCGCCCAGCCCGACAGCAGCAGCACGGCCGCCGCGACGGCGGCGCCCGTCACCAGGCCCGCCCGCCCGCGCTGCCGGCGTCGCAGCAGATCGGTCGGCCCCACCTGGAGCGTGCAGGGGTCGAACTCGCCCGCCGTCAGCAGGTGTTCGCCGCCCCCGACGCCGGCCGCGGCCCGTACCGCGGCGCGCGGCTCCGCGACCCCTGCCGCCTTGAGCACCGTGAGCACCTCGGCCTCGGTCAACTCCTCGACCCCGCGCAGCGCGTAGGCCGCGCGCGCCTGCGGTTCCAGTTCGGCCAGCGCGCGCTCCAGGGCCAGTTCCTCGCTGCCGCCCGCCCGCGGATGCAGCCGCAGACCGATGACCCGCGGCAGCGCCGCACCGTCCGAGGCGGCCGTCCGCAGCCGGCCGAACCGGCCCGGACTCCCGCCGTCCCGGCGCCCGTCGGCGAGCGCCTCCCGCAGGACCGTGAGCCGCAGCAGCGCGTACGCGTCGCCGCGCGCACCGGCCGTACGCGCGCCCGCGGAGTCCGGGACGGGCCGCGGGGTGCGCGGCAACGAGCGCTGGACGAGGCGGTGCGCGGTCAACACCCTGCGGTGCGTGCCCAGTCCGGTCGGCAGCGCCAGATACGCCAGCCGCACCAGTCGCGGATAGTGCTCGACGAGTGCCGCCTCGGCCTCCTCCACGGCGATCGTGCCGTGCTCGTCGCGGGCGGAATCGCTGGCTGCCGATCGGCTGTTCATGCCACGTCAAACGAGTGGATCATCCGATGGTCACGAGATCCCGCACCGCGCGGTCGCCGCTCGGTCGCCGTACGGTCCGCACGGTCGCCGTACGGTCCGTCGCCGTACGGGCGCGGCCCGGCCCGTACCGCAACTGCCGTACGCACGAAGGGCGCCCGTCACCACGCGCGGTGACGGGCGCCCTTCGCCGGGCCCGGGGGACGTCAGACCAGACCGGCCTTCTCCAGCGCCGAGCCGCAGGTGTCCACCATCAGCCGGGTCACCACGTACGGGTCCATGTTGGCGTTCGGCCGCCGGTCCTCGATGTAGCCCTTCTGGTCCACCTCGACCTGCCACGGGATGCGCACCGACGCGCCGCGGTTGGACACGCCGTAGCTGTACTCGTTCCACGGCGCGGTCTCGTGCGCGCCGGTCAGGCGGGACTCGACGCCCACGCCGTAGTTCTTGATGTGCTCCAGCGGCTTCTCGTCACGGCCCAGCGACTCGGCCGCCTCGATGATCGCGGCGTAGTTCTCGCGCATCGCCTTCGTCGAGAAGTTGGTGTGCGCGCCCGCGCCGTTCCAGTCGCCCTTGGCCGGCTTGGGGTCCAGCGTCGCCGAGATCCCGAAGTCCTCCGCCGTGCGGTACAGCAGCCAGCGCGCCACCCACAGGTGGTCGGAGACCTCCAGCGGGCTCAGCGGACCGACCTGGAACTCCCACTGGCCGGGCATCACCTCGGCGTTGATGCCGGAGATGCCCAGGCCCGCGGCCAGGCAGTTCTCCAGGTGCTTCTCCACCACCGGGCGGCCGAAGATCTCGTCGGCGCCGACACCGCAGTAGTAACCGCCCTGCGGCGCGGGGAAACCGCCGTCGGGGAAGCCGAGCGGGCGCGAGCCCTGGAAGAAGGTGTACTCCTGCTCGATGCCGAACAGCGACTCCTGCGCGGCGTAGCGCTCGGCGACCTCGCGCAGCGCGGCCCGCGTGTTCGACACGTGCGGCGTCCCGTCGATCTCGAAGACCTCGCACATCACCAGCACGTCGTCCCCGCCGCGGATCGGGTCCGGGAAGGACGCGACCGGCTTGAGGACCCGGTCGGAGGCGTGCCCCTCGGCCTGGTTGGTGCTGGAACCGTCGAAGCCCCACACCGGCAGCTCGGCGCCGTCGGCCAGGATCTTCGTCTTGGACCGCAGCTTGGCGGTCGGCTCGGTGCCGTCTATCCAGATGTACTCGGCCTTGAAGCTCACGGGGCGCCATCCTTAACGAACAGTCTTCGCGGGTGCGGCCGAGCTGCGCTGATCGGACCACGCGCAGCGTCGCAAAACCCCTTTTCCCGACTGTTGCCCTCGTGTTAACCCAGTGTGAACGAGCGCGCGTGAGCAGCGGGGACGGGAGTGAGGTGACGGAGGTGGCAGAGGAGGATGTGGAGGACATGCGGCGGGGAGGCGGCCGGCCGCACCCGCATCCGCGGCGGCTAGGGTCGGCGCATGAGCATGCGATTCGGGCTGTTGGGGACGGGGCCGTGGGCACGGCAGACGCACGGGCCCGCGTTGGCGGCGCACCCCGGGGTGGAACTGGTCGGGGTGTGGGGCCGCAGGCCGGAAGCGGCGGCCGCGCTGGCCGGGGAGCTGGGGGCACGGCCGTACGGGGACGCGGAAGCGCTGATCGCGGACGTGGACGCGGTCGCGGTGGCACTGCCGCCGCACCTCCAGGCGCCGCTCGCGGTGACGGCGGCGCGGGCCGGTAAGCATCTGCTGCTGGACAAGCCGCTGGCGACGACGGTGGCGGATGCCAGGGCGGTGGCCGACGCGGTCGAGGAGGCGGGCGTCCGCTCGGTGGTCTTCTTCACGCTGCGCTTCGGCGAGGGCAGCGCCGGATGGATCGAGCGGCAGGCGGCGGCCGGCGGCTGGTACACGGGCAGGGCCGACTGGTACAGCGCGGTGTTCAGCGCCGACGACAGCCCGTTCGCCGACTCGCCGTGGCGCCGGGAGAAGGGCGGCCTGTGGGACGTCGGCCCGCACGCGCTGTCCGTCCTGCTGCCCGTACTCGGCGACGTCACATCGGTCCGCGCGGCCCAAGGCCCGGGCGACACCGTGCACTTGACGCTGCGTCACGCGTCGGGCGCGTCCAGTACGTCGGTGCTCACGCTGACCGCGCCGCCGGCCGCCGCGGGCGTCGCGATCGAACTGCGCGGCACCCAGGGCGTGGTGGGCTACCCCGAGGACATCGCAGGCGAGGCGACGGACGCGCTGGCGCACGCCGTCACCGCGCTCACCTCGGGCACCCCGCACACCTGCGACGCGCGGTTCGGCCTGCGGGTCACGGAGATCCTCGTCGAGGCCGCCGCGCAGCTGTCCTGACAGCAGCCCGGACCGCGCTCCCGGCGGCGGTTCTCCGGCGGCCCGCGCCCCCGTGGATCAACCGCCGCAAAAGGATCAATCCCCGCCGCCGCGCGACCCCTTCCGGCCGCAGGACCCGGTGTCTATGGTCGAAGACATGAGGCCTGCGGACTGGTGGTCGATCGAGATCCTGGACGCCGAGCACGCGGTGACCTCCGCCGACCAGTGGCGCGACGCGTACGCGCAGACGCTCGTGGAGTCGGCGGTCACCAATGGCGCCGTCCAGTGGACGTGGTTCGAATTCGCGTGGGGCGTGGTCCTTGAGATCGCCTTCCGCACCGAGAGCGCCTGGTCGGCGTGGCGTTCGCTGCCCGGCACCCGCGCCGCGCTGGACGCCGTACCCGACCCGGTGAGCGGCCTGCTCGTGCACCGCGGACACGGCGGCGCGTCCGGCGGTTACGTACCGCGGCTGCCGCGGATCGCACCCAGCGCGGACCGGGTGGCGCTGCCCGAGCCGGCCGGGGCGTGAACGGGGCGCACCGAGCGCGCCCCGCCCGCTCTTGGGGCCTGCCGCTCAGGTGCGTTACTCCGCCAGGCCGTCCCAGCCCCAGTGCGGCACCGGTCCCGGCTCGCCCAGCTCCGAACTCTCCTGGTCGGAGACGGACTTGGCGATTCGGGTGCCCCACTCGATGTACTCCGCGAAGCGCTGTTGCAGCAGCGGGTCGGAGGGGAGTTCCTTCGCGGCCGTCGCGAGCATCAGCTCCACCCAGCGGGCGCGCTGCTCCTCGGTGATCCGCAGATTCAGGTGCTGCGCGAGGAGGGAGTGGTGGCCGCCGAGCCGTTCGGTGTACTCGGCCGGGCCGCCGAAAAAAGGTGGGCCTGTTCTCCGTGGTCATAGGGTCTCCCGGGGCTTCGGTGCGCTTGCGCCTCCAGGATCACCCTCCCCGATACGGGCGGCGGTCCGTTTCGCGCCCGGCGCACGAACCGGACCCCGCTCTTCCGGGTGCGTGAGTAGTGTGCTCGATCTCCTGCGGAGTGCGGTGAGTCAGGTCTTTTAGGGGCGCGGGGAACTGCGCGGCCCGCCCCCACCGGCCTGATGGTCGCAAGAACAACAGCGTCTGCCCCGCTGGGGGCGGTTTTTCACCCGCAGCCCCGCGCGGCCTGAGCGCGCAGTTCCCCGCGCCCCTAAAAGGGCACCCCCATCCGCACGGTGCGGGGGCAGGGGCTGCGCCCCTGTTAGGGGCGGGTGAGGGCGTCGACTTCGCAGCCAGGGGCGAACGGGTCGAAGCCGTGGTCGACGAGCCAGCGCACACCGAGAAGTGCGCGCAAGGACCACCAGGCGCGGACCGCGGCCGGATCGACGCCGGCACCGTAGCCGGAGAGGACGTCGCCGAGACGCTCCTGGTGCCCGACGGTGAAGGTGGCGAGGTCGAAGAGGGCGGGCCCGGGACCGGCCTCGGACCAGTCGAGGACCCCGGTGACCCCGGCACCGTCGGTGAAGACGTGATCGACCTGGAGGTCGCCGTGCGCGAAGACCGGCGTCCACGCCCGGAGGGCCCCCTCGGCGAGCCGCCGGTTGCGGGCGACCAGACCGGCGGGGAGGATGCCGCGCGCCACCAGCGCCCCGCACTCGCGGTCGAGCTCCGCGGCCAGTTCGGCGGGACCCTGACGGCGCCGGCCGGTCCAGGGCGGCAGCGGCGCGTCGTGGAGCGTGCGGATGGCGGCGCCGGCGGCGGCCCACGCGGCCGGGGGCGCCGTGGAGGGCGCGCCGAGGCGGCCGAGCGCCGCGCCAGGGAGCGCGGCGAGCGCGAGCACGGACGGCTTGCGCCACAGGATCTCCGGGGTGGGGACCGGTGCCAGGGCCATCGCCTCGGCCTCGGTGTCGAGGCGCGCCTGATCGGCGTCCACCTTCAGGAACACTCCGCCGACCCGCAGGGTCGCACGCTCGGAGTGGGCGACGACGATCTCGACTTCCTCCATGGGCGAGGAGTATCCCGGTGTCCGCGCGCGGGCGGGGGAGAATCGGGGCATGGCCCCGAAGAGTCGTACGCCAGGCGCACCCGTGACCGTGACCGTGACGATCGAGGGCAGCGACCTGCCCGGAAGGGTGTGCGGGGAGGGCGGCGGCTTTCCCGGGTACGCGAATGTGCACGTCGGGGTGCAGCGCCGCGGGAAACCGGGGGAGTTGACGGGGGTGACGCCCGGTGACGCGGAGCGCGCGGTGTGGGAGCTGGAGTGCGCGGCCCGCCCCGGGGCCGACGGGCGTACGGACCTGACGGGGCCGTATGTGCAGGGCGGCCCGGGCGACCGCTTCGTCTATCTGTCCTGGGGCGACGTGGGCCCCGCCGGCTTCGGGATGTTCCGCCGCGCGAAGCTGATGCTGGCCGCCGTGGACCCGGAGGTCCTGGCGGAGGCGGCCCGCACCGGACGGCTCACGGCCCGGCTCGGCCTGACCGATGCCAAGGGGCACCCGCTGTGCGCCCGGGTGGTGCCGCCGGCGATCGAGTGGACGGCGCCGTGAAGGCCCCGCGCGGCCCGGACTAGGCGACAGCCTCGGCCGTCGCCGCGGCGACGCGTTCGACGAGGGAGATCCCGGCCTGCTCCGAGAGGTGGCCGCCGGACAGGACGGCGATCAGCAGGGTGTGGCCGTCGTGCCGTATCTCGCCGACGCTGTTGATGTCCCACAGGCCGGTGGCGCTGCGCGGCAGCCAGCCGTTCTTGATCGCGTAGCCGGCGCCGTCGGAGTCGGCGGCGGACACGCCCCACCGCTGGTCCGGGTCGACGGCACGCATCAGGCCGGAGACGACGTCGCGCGAGTCGGCGCTGAGCGGGGAGTCGGCGGCGGCGCCGTAGACCGCGCGCAGCAAGGTGACCTGGTCGGCGGCGGTGGTCTGCGTCAGTCCCCACAGTTCGCCGCTGCCGGGGGTGGTGTGGTCCAGGCCGAGCGTGGCGTTGGCGGCCCGCAGGCCGGGGCCCGAGCCGATGGTGTGCCACAGGGTGAGCGCCGCGTCGTTGTCGCTCTCCTCGATCATCGCGGTGGCCAGCGCGCGTTCCCCGGCGGTGAGGTGCGTGCCCGCGTGCTGGTGCTGGAGCAGCAGCGACGCGAGGATGTCGACCTTGACGATGCTCGCGGTGTCGTAGGCGGTGGTGGCGCCGCTGTCGTAGGTGGCGACGGCGCCGCCGTCCAGGTCGGTCACGGCCACCGAATAGTGCCCGGAGCCACTGTCGGGCAGGGCTTTCAGCACCGTCCGCAATTCGTCCTGCGCGGACGCCGCGGCCTTGACGGATGACGCGGACGGCGCGGTCTTTACGGACGGTGCCTTCGTCGTCGGCGAGACGGCCTGGGCGGTGGTCGTGGGCGCCGGCGTCGTCGCCGGGCGGGACGCCTCCGCTGTGCCCGGGGCGGCCGTACCGTCCGCCCCGGCCCGCGCGGACGGCGAGTGGACGACGGCGGCCAGCGTCAGCGCGGCGATTGCGGCGACCGTCGTGGTGGACACCACCAGCGGGCGCCGCGCCCACCACGGCCTGCCCGCCGCACCGGGAGCCGCCCCCGGCCCCGGCGCCGCGTCCGGCCCGTCGTCGCAGGCCCCGGCCTCGACCGGCCCGAGCGGCACCGCCCGGAGCCCGACGGCCGCATCGTCGGGCGTGCCGGGCGCGGCGCCCGTACCGTGCGCGTCCCCGTCCCCGGCGGCACCCCCGGCCGGGCGGGACGCCTCTTCCTCGTCCATGCCGAGGACGGTATGAACCGTTTCTTGGATTCCGCTGAGATCCCGGTTCCAATCGTGTGAACCCCGTCGGCCGCCCGGCGCCACACCGTGGAAAACCCCGACAGAACGGTTCTTGCGTCAATTCTGTCAATTATTTCGCCTGTCGCGCGGAGTATCGCGCACGGGTGTCGCCGTGATGCCGATCCCCGGCACCAGACTTCCGGCCCCCGCCGCAGGGCACGCACAACGGCCGCGCGGGCGGCGGGAGTTGACAGCCGATCGGAGGAGTTCCAGATGGGTGTCACACGCCGGGTCTTCCTGCAGGCCGCCGTCGCGGCCACCGCGGCAGGAGCCATCGGGGTCACGGAGACCGCGGTCGCGGGCGGCGCGTCCGCGGCGAGCGGACCGGGGGATGTGGTCGGCAAGGTGACGGTCGGCTATCAGGGCTGGTTCGCCTGCGTCGGTGACGGCGCCCCGATCAACGGCTGGTGGCACTGGACGCAGAACTGGGTCCAAACCCCGTCCCCGTCCAACACCGGCTGGCCCGCCGCCCAGCTCTCCGAACTCGAGGTCTACAGCACCTAGTCGGCCCTACGCCCTCACGGCGTCCGACGGTCGCACAGCGCGTGATCGGTGAGCGTCTGCACCGCGCGGTTGACCTTGTCCTGGTCGATCATCGCGGTGGTCGACGTGATCGACACCGTCACCGCGCGGCGGCCGTCGGCGCTGACGGCCGGCCTGCTGTAGACGCCGAAGCCGTCGCCCTCGTGCAGGTAGTACACCCCGCCGCAGGTCAGCGGGACCACCCGCAGGCCCAGGCCGTACCCGCCCTGCGTGCCGGCCGGCGGCACCGGCAGATCGTCGTACGGCACGGTCTGCCGCATCTGCCGCCACTGCTCGGCGGGCAGCAGCTTCCCGGTGGCGAGCGCGCGGAAGAAGGTGTTGAGGTCGGCGGGGGTGCTCACCACACCGGAATCCGCGGTGTGTTCGAAGCTCAGCTCGGTCGCGTCGAGCACCCCGCCGTCCGGGGTGTCGAGGGTGATCCGCTCGTGCGGGCCGACGAGGAACGGGTTCGAGCCGGGGATGTAGGTGTGCCGCAGCCCCAGCGGCGCGATCACGCGGTGCTCGACCAGGTCCCGCCAGGTCGCGCCGGTGCCGTCCGCCTTCTCCGCGATCATCCCGGCGAGCAGGTAATTGGTGTTGGAGTACGCCCACTTGCGCGCGCTGCCGGCCGGTCCCGGGACGAACAGCGGCGGGTGGTCCATCGCGATCGCGGCCAACTGCGCGGGCGGCGTGTTGTCGTAGCGGTTCTCGTCGAAGTGCTGGAAGAGCCGGTCCTGCACGTCCGGGTCGGCGACGTAGTCGAAGAGCCCGCTGGTCTGCTGGAGCAGGTCCCTGACGGTGATCCGCGAGCCGTCGTTGCCGTGTCCCGCGACCACACCGGGCAGCCAGTGCTCGACGGTGTCGTCGAGCGACAGCTTCTTCTCCGCGACGAGCTGGAGCACGACCACCGCGGTGAACGCCTTGGTGGTGCTCGCGATCCTGAACTCCGGGTCCCACGGCACCGGTTGGTCCGAGCCGCGGCCCGCGGTGCCGTAGCGGGCCCGCAGCGGCCCGGCCGGGGTGTCCACCCGCGCCACCACATTGACCTGGCCGTCGCCCGCGGCCCGCACCGCGGCGAGGTCGTGCCGCAGCGCCGCCTCGTCGTAGCCGGATCCGTGCGCCCCGCGCCCGTCCGTACGTCCGCCGTCCGTACCCTTCGCCCCGGCGGGCACCGCCGCAAGCGCCGACACGGCCAGCGCCACCGTCCACGCCGCCACCAGACCGCGTTTCCCCGCCCACGACACCTTCATGACAGCTCTCCCCGTCGAACGCCTCGGACTCCAGGGCCTGATCCAAACGACAGACCCTGGCCGCGTGTCCGGCCCGCACGGTGCGGACACCGTCCATCCAACGCCCGCGGCCGGGCCCGATCGATGGAGCTGCCACCCCGCCCCGGGGTGGGGCCAGCCCCCCCCGCAGGCCCGCGGGTCAGCGGCGCGGGCAGACCACCAGGTGGAAGGCGGGCAGCGCGGCGACCGGCCGGTCGCAGTCGAAGCGCGCCCTGATCCGCGCCGCGGCCTGCGGCGCGATCTGCCCGAGCGGGAACCAGAAAGTGTCGAGCAGCGCGTAGCGCGACGCCGGGTCGTCGAGGCAGCGCAGATTCTCCCGGTAGCTGGCCTGGCCGGTGATCGACCGGTCGTAACGGGTGCGCTGGAGGAAGTCCGGGGTGGGGTAGCGGCAGTGCGTCGGGTTGCCCAGCAGGTAGTTGTTGTCGCCGAACGCCAGGTACGTGACGGGGGTGTCGGCCCCGATCCGGTCCCGTACCCCGTCCATCCAGTGGCTCAACTCGTGCCGGGTGCGGGCCCGTTCGAGCGCGGTGAAGGTGGAGTGCCGGGTGTCGTAGGAGTACGGCGTCGTCGGCCACACCGGAATCGCGAGCGCGAGCAGCAGCGCGGCGGCGGGCACGTAACGGCCCGCCGTGCCCCGCACATTGGTGAACCGGACGCCCCGGCGGCCGGGCAGCGCGGCGGCGACGAGCGTGACCAGTACGACCGTCCAGACCAGCGCGTACGCGGCCGTCTCGTGCGCGTGCCGCCAGTTCCAGGACTGCCCGGACAGCAGCGGGACCGCGACGCCGAGCAGTAACGCCCCGCCGGGCAGCGGCAGTTGGGGACGGCGCGCCACCGCGAGCCCGCACAGCGCGGCGGCCAGCACGGGGAGCGCGGCCAGGTGGTACTGGAACCACTGGCCCTGCGCCACCAGCGCGGCCAGCACCCCCGCGACCCCGGCCGCGGTCAGCAGCGGCCACCCCCAGCGGCCCGCGCGCGACGCACTGCCGCGCGCCAGCAGCACCACGGCGGCGGGCAGCAGCGCCACCACCGGATTCATCAGCGCCTCGACGCCGACGGTGGTGACCATCGCGTGCAGATCGGCGGCGCGCAGACCGTGCTGCACCGGGGTGTCGGGATTCAGCGCGGACAATTCGTTGAACCAGCGCCACTCGCGCGGCTGCACGGCGATCGCCAGCGCGAAACCGGCCGGCGTGGCGACGACGGCGACCGCCGTCGTCAGCAGGGCGCGGCGCCGGTCCAGCACCCACAGCGCGCCCAGCGGCAGCAGCGCGGTGGGCGCGGTCGTGTACTTCACCAGCACCACGAGCGCGATCAGCACACCGCCCGCGCCGGCCGCGAGCCATGTCCGGCGCGGCCCCAGCGCGGCGGCGAGACCCGCCACCGCGAGCAGCACCGCGACCCACTCCGGCTGCAGGAAGTCCCAGGCGGGCGCGAAGAGCAGAGCGAGCCCGACCGCGCCCGCCACGGCCGTCGCCTCCCGGCGCGGCAGCCGGCGGGCAAGGCCCGACCGCAGCCACCACGCCACGGCCGCCGTCACGACGATCACCAGCAGCCGGATCCACGCCTCGCGCACGGCGACCGGACCCGCGGTCAGATGGTCGAGCCAGGACAGCAGCCAGCGGTACGCCAGCGGCCGGTGCACAAAGGTGCCGGACGCGGGGATGCTGCCGCGCCCGCTCGCCCGCATGCCGCCGAGCACGTACCGCACATCGTGATTGAGACCGCTCCAGCACATCGCGGCGACGGCCGCGACCGCGAGGACCGCCGCCAGGACGCGAGCGGCGGCCGGATACGGGACGGCCGCCGGGGCGGGAGCCGAGGCCGACGCTTCACCGGCGGCCGGGGCGCCGCTCACGGCGCCCCCGTCGGCGCCCGTCATGGCACCGTCGTCGGTCCCGGAAACGGAGGTCACGGCCGCCGACCATAGCCGCACGCCCGCGCGTGGAAATGCCATGTGCGCGGCGTGCGGCGGAAGTTCGCCGAGAATTCCCCCGGCGTTGGCGAAGCTTCCTGGGCCGGTGCCCTGTTCGACCCCGGCCCGGTCCCTGTTCGACCCCTGCCCGGTCCCTGTCCGGCCCCTGCCCGGTCCCGGTTCGGCCTCCGGTCAGTTCGCCGTGTCGGCGAGCGTCGCCTCGTCCACCAGACCCGTCCTGATCGCCTTGACCACCGCACTCGTCCGGTTGGTCGCGTCGAGCTTCAGCAGCACACTGCTCACCAGCCGCTTCGCCCCGTGCTCGGAGATCAGCAGCCGGCGCCCGATCTGCTTGTTGCTCAGCCCGCGCACCAGCAGAACCAGCGTCTCGTTCTCCCGCGCCGTCAGCGCCCCGCGCCGCTTGGCAGGGGCGGCGGACGCCGCCTGCTGGATGAGGCTGCGGCCCAGCTCCACCGGGATGGCCATCTCCCCGGCCGCCAACTGGTCGAGCGCCCGCGCCATTCCGGCCGCCGACAGGTCCTGCCGGATCAGATAACCGTCGGCGGGCAGCCCCGCCAGATCGTCCGTCTGATGCTGCTCGATCACCAACAGCAGCCGCGGCGAAGGCCGTTCGCCCGCTACGCCGCTGGCCCCCCGCCCGTCCCGCCCCGCGCGGCCCGTACGGTCCGGGCCCGTACGGGCCGCCCGCTCCTGACCGATCACGTCCCACAACCGCCGGTTGGCCGGGGTCAGCACCGCCACATCGGGCGCGTGCTCGCGCACCTTGCCCACGAAGTCGAACTCGTTCGCGGCGAAGTACGTCTCCACGCCGGTGGCGAGGCCCGACATGATCGCCTGCACACCCAGGCGCAGGATCTGGTCCTCCATGAACAACACCACGCGGAGCCGCGCGGGAAACGGCATGCGACGCGAATGGTGGAGAATTTCCGAAGTCATATGTCCGCCCGTGTCTCTTCCGAGTAAGAACCACTTCGGCGGCCTGCCCCCGAGCGGGCGCCTTACAGCGACGCGACGCCGCCCCACCCCACGACGGCCGCAACGGCGCGGCCGAGGAAGGCGACAACGGGAGCACTTACGGGCCTGAGCGCTCCGGATCGCGTGTGATCACATTTTAGCGTCATGACGCTACCAACGGTAAATATCCTTGGTCAACCAATGTGCGGAAGCGATGCGTCCACGGGCGGACGCCGCGCGTCCGGAACCTCGCGCGTCCGGACCCCCGTGCGTCCGGGCCTACTTGAGCAGCCGAGACATCCGCCGGTCCGCCAGCGGCTTGCCGCCGGTCTGGCACGTCGGGCAGTACTGCATCGCCGAACTGCTGAAGGACACCTCGCGGATGGTGTCCCCGCACACCGGACACGCCTCGCCCTTGCGCCCGTGCACCCGCAGACCGCTCTTCTTCTCCGACTTCAGATCGCGCAACGGCAGCCCGCGCGACCGCTCGACGGCGTCCGCCAGCGTCGTACCGATCGCCTCGTAGAGGGTGCCGATCTCGTCCTCGGTGAGCGCGGTGGCCAGTTTGTACGGCGACATGCGGGCCGCGTGCAGGATCTCGTCGGAGTACGCGTTGCCGATCCCGGCGATCACACTCTGGTCGCGCAGTACGCCCTTGATCTGGCTGCGCCTGCCCGCCAGCAGCTCGGTGAACGCCGCCAGCGTGAAGTCGGGGGCGAACGGGTCGGGGCCCAGGCGGGCGACGCCCGGCACGTCCAGCGGGTCGCGGACCACATAGAGGGCGAGGCCCTTCTGGGTGCCCGCCTCGGTCACGTCGAATCCCGTGCCGCTGTCCGTACCCGTACCCGTACCCGTACCCGTGCCCGTATCGCCGTCCGGGTCGGCGGCCAGCCGGACCCGCAGCGCCAGCGGCCCCTTGCCGGGGCGCGGCGGCGCGTCCGCCATCTTCTCCGTCCACCGCACCCACCCGGCGCGGGCCAGATGGATCACCAGGTGGGCGTCCCCGGCCGTCAGGTCGAGGAATTTGCCGTGCCGGGTCACCGCGTCGAAGGAGCGCCCCTCCAGCGCGGTGATCGGCGGGTCGTACGTCTTGAGCGCGTGTACGGCGACGGGATACACGCGGTCGACGGTCCGGCCGACGAGCTGCTCGGCCAGAAATCTGCTGAGGGACTCGACCTCCGGCAATTCAGGCATGCTCCCAGTCTGCCCCGCGGCCGCCCGGACCGCCTCGGACGGCGGCCGCCGGCATCGCGCCGCCCCCAGCCCTCCCGGCAGCACACCGCCCCCGGTGGCGCGGAACGCACCGGGGGCGGCGGCGAAAAAGGACGGAAGACCGGGTCAGGCGGGCTGGAGCACCGCGAAGGTCGCGCCGGACAGGTCGGCGAACCAGGCGATCTTGCCGATGCCCGGCACGTCCACGGTCGGCACCAGGACGCTGCCGCCCGCCTCCCGCACCTTGCCGAGCGTGGCGTCGGCGTCCTCGACGTCGAAGTACGGCACCCAGCGCGGGCCCACGCCCTCGGGCGCGGCCGTGATGCCGCCGAAGGCCGTCGCCCCCTGGTCGCCCTCGGCCGTGGAGATGAACGCGTACGCCGCGTCGCCCACCTTCGTGTCGGCCGCCCGCCAGCCGAACAGGCCGCGGTAGAAGGCCAGCGCCGCCGCAGTGTCGGGCGTCTGCAGTTCCACCCAGCCGAGCGTGTCGTACTTCGACGTCTCCTCGAGGCCCTTCAGCGCCCGCGGCTGGAACAGTGCGAATTCGGCGCCCGCCGGGTCGGTGAGGGCCGCCATCCGCGCCGCCTCCTGGGCGTCGAAGGGCTCGGCGCGCACCGTGCCGCCGGCCTCGGCGACCGCCTTGGCGGTGGCGTTCACGTCCGGCGTCTCGAAGTAGACCGTCCAGGCCGGGGTCGCCCCCTCGTCCACCAGCGGCCCGAGCGCCGCCACGATCTTCCCGTCCTTCTGCAGCGTCCCGTAGCTGCCCGCGTCGGGCCCCGCGGGGTGGAAGGTCCAGCCGAAGACCGCCCCGTAGAAGCCGGCCGCCGCGACCGTGTCCGTGGCCGCGATGTCGATCCAGGTGGGCGATCCGAGAATGGAATCCGTAGTGAGCATGCTGACGTACCTGCCTTCCGGTGTCAGGGAGAACCCCTGGGCGCGAAGCTCCGCCCATCGTATACGCGGTACACAATCCACGACGGATCGTATCGGCACCGTCACCGGAAATTCAGGCGGTGTGCTCCCCGGCGGTCTGGCCCACGGCGGCCTGGCCCACAGCGGTGTGCTCCACGACCAGGCCGATGATCTCCGGCCACAGCTCGCGGGGACGGTCGTGGCCCATGTCGGCGAGCAGGACGAGACGGGCGCCGGGCACCACCTCCGCGGTGCGCCTGCCGCCGCTGGGGTCGATCAGGGTGTCGTCCAGGCCGTGCACGACGAGGGTCGGCATCCGCAGCGCGCGCAGCGCGTCGGCGCGCGAGCCGTCCAGGATCATCGCGCCGAGCTGGCGGCCGACCCCGGCCGGGTAGTAGGCCCGGTCGAAGCTCCGGCCCGCCAGTTCCCGTACGGCCTCCGCGCTCCCGTAGCGCTTGGACGCCCACACCAACTCGCGCTCGGCCGCCGCGACATAGCCCTCGCGGTCGGCCGGCTTCGGGCCGAAGAGCACCGCCTGCGCCGCGTCGCTCGCCCGGCCGTACTCCGGCTCGCCCGTCGAGGACATCATCGACGTGAGCGTGAGCACCCGGTCGGGCGCGTCGATCGCCATCCGCTGCGCGATCATGCCGCCCATCGAGGAGCCGAACACATGCGCCCGCCCGATGCCCAGCGCGGTGAGCAGGCCGAGCCCGTCGGCCGCCATGTCCCGCAGGGAGTACGGCACCATCGCCAGCGCCGCCGCGATGTCCCCGGAGCTGACGGCGGCGATGAACCGTCCCATGTCCACCGGATGGTCGTCGAAGCGCGTCGACAGCCCGCAGTCCCGGTTGTCGTACCGGATCACGTACCGCCCGCGCGCCGCCAGCTCCCGGCAGAAGTCCTCGTGCCACGCGATCATCTGCGCGCCGAAGCCCATGACCAGCAGGACGGGCGGATCGGAAGGATCGCCGAACGTCTCGTACGCGACGAACACTCCTGGCGACACCTCGGCATGGGACATGCCCGGAGTCTCCCACCGCGATGATCACCGCGCACCCGAGAATCCACCCGCACGGGACCGCCGTCAGGTCAGCTCCTCGGCGAGTCCGACGACGATGCCCTCGGGGCCGCGCATGTAGCACAGGAGAAAGATGTTCTCGTACGGGACGATCTCGCCGACGAGTTCGGCGCCCAGCGCCCGCAGCCGGGTCACGGTGTCCTTGATGTCGTCCACCGCGAACATGACGCGGCGGATGCCCAGGGTGTTCGCGGGGGCGTCCGCCGGCTCCGGCCTGATCACCTCCGGCCGGTGGAATTTCGCCAGCTCCACCTTTCCGTGACCGCCCGGCACCCGCAGCATCGCCACGTCCTGCCGTACGTCGTCGAGCCCGATCACCCGTTCCGCCCACCGCCCTTCGAGCGGCCCCTTCCCCTCCAGCTCCAGGCCGATCGCGACGAAGAACGCGATCACCGCGTCCATGTCGTCCACCACGAAGAGCACATTGTCCATCCGCCGAACCGCCATGCCGGGCCTCCCTGCGCGCCGCGTATCCGTCAGTGCGTCATACGTGTGTACACGCCGGACGCCCCCGCCGGGCCCGGGCACAACCAATGCGCCCGGTCGGCGGTCGGACAGCCCGGGGCGCGGACGTCGCGTCCAGGACAGCCAGGCGTCCGGGGGGATTCACGGTGCGTTCACTTCATACGGGCCGGCGCCGTCGCGGCGCCGCGGTCGCCGTCGTACTCGCCGTCACGCTGGGGGCCGGCGCGCTGGCCGGGGCGCCCGTCGAGGCCGCGGAGGGGCAGGGCGGCGGCACGACCGCGTCGGAGCCGGGCGGCCGGCCGGCCGCGGGCACGGGTCGGACCCGGCTGGCAGATCTACGACAAGATCGAGGCCGCCGGTGACATCGCGGAGCCGTGGAACCACCTGCCCGACATCGTCGCCCGCGACAAGGCCGGAGTCCTGTGGCTCTACTCCGGCCAGGAGAAGGGCGGTTTCACCCCGCGGGTCAGGGTCGGCCCCGGCTGGCAGACGTACACCCACCTCAACGGCGGCAGCGACCTGAACGGTGACGGCCGCCCCGACCTCGTCGCCGCCGACACTTCCGGCACGCTCTGGCTCTACCGCGGCACCGGCGAGACGGCCCGCCCCTACGAGCGCCGCACCCGGATCGGCGGCGGCTGGCAGGTCTACTCCCAGCTCGTCGGCGCGGGCGACGTCGACCACGACGGCAAGGCCGACCTCTTCGGCTACCTCCCCGGCACCAGGACCGTCTACCTCTACGCCGGCACCGGCGACCCGGCCCGCCCCTTCGAGCCGCGCACCGTCTCCGACGCCCAGACCGGCAACGCGTACACCAACATGAGCTGACGCCCCGCCCCCGGCACTCAGCCGCCCAGCACCCGCCGCACCTCACGGAGCGTCAGACCGGGATTCCGGTACCGCTCCGTGAGCCGGCCGGTCACCGTGCGGATCCCCGCGTCGAGCCGGGCCAACGTGTGGGCGCCGCGGCCGACTTCGTCGTAGGTGAGCAGCCTGAGCGTGTTCACGTCGGCGGCCCGTGGGGCGTCCGGCGTCAACGCGTCGAGACCGGCGAAGAGTTCGTACGGCCACGGCCGTTCCGCGACCGCCCGCGCGAGGGTGACCTCCGCCAACCCGCCCTCGCCGAGCGGCCGTCCGGCGGCGGCGTCGTCGAGGGACAGCGCGTACAGGCGCAGCGCCAGCAGCGTCCGGCTCAGCCGGTCCGCCATGGGGGCGGTCATCCGCCACCCCTCGTACATCTCCGTCCTGCGGTCCCGCTGCCACGCCACCTGGTCGTGGACGTCGAACACCGCGTCGCCGTACGCGACGCACTTCTCCCAGAACCTGTCCGCCGCCCCCGCCGATTCCCCCGCCGAATCCGTCATGCCGCGATTGTCCCGCCGCCGCGGCCCCCCTGCTATGGTGCGCCGATGCCGTCGATCAAGAAGTTCCAGGTCACCTTCGACTGTGCGCGGCCCGAGCGGGTCGCCCGTTTCTGGTGCGAGGTGCTCGGGTACGAGCCGCCGGCGCCGCCGGACGGCTTCGACAGCTGGGACGCGTACAACAGCGGCCTGCCCGAGGCGGAGCGGGACACCTGGTTCGCGTGCACCGATCCCACGGGGGAGGGGCCGCGGCTGTACTTCCAGCGGGTGCCCGAGGGCAAGGTGGTCAAGAACCGCCTGCACCTCGACGTCCGGGTCGGCACCGGCCTGGTGGGCGCGGAGCGCCTGGCAGTGCTGGAAGCCGAGAGCGCCCGGCTGGCCGCGCTCGGCGCGACGCAGCAGCGCGTGCTGCTCGCGGACGAGGAGAACGAGTCGTGCATCGTGATGCAGGACGTCGAGGGCAACGAATTCTGCCTCGACTGACCCGGAAGTGACGGGTTCGGGCCCCTGGATGGTGCGGCGGTCGCCGCGCGACCACGGGTCGGGGAGCGCGTGCTGCCCGCCCGCCGCACCGACGCCTGCTCCTGGCCGCTCCCCGGCGTGCGGCGCACGGTCACCGTCTCCTGCCCGCGCGCATATGTGTTTTTGTGTTTGAGCATGGACAGTCAACTGCCGTGGTGCCAGCCTGGATTGACGGCTACTCAGGCCCTGGCCGCTCATTGGCAACGTTGTCAAACGAGCGTCGCCCGGCCTGGTTCCGCATGCCCTCCAACCCCCATGACGAGGAGCGCTCCATGCACGTACGACGTACGACCACCGGTCTGGCCGCCGCGCTGACCACGGCGCTGGCCCTGGCCCTGGCCTGTGCCGCCCCGGCACTGGCCGCGGCGCCGGACGCCGCGCACGCCTCGGCCGGTCACGCCTCGGCCGCACACGTCTCGGCCGGTCACGCCTCGGCCACCAAGGTCTCCGCCGCGGCCCAGGACGCGGCGCTGCGCTTCTGGACGCCGCAGCGGCTGCGTGCCGCGCGGGACGTGACCTCGCTCGCCGTGCCGGACGGCGCGGCGCCGCCCCGTACGGCGCCGGCCGCCACGGCGGGGCAGCACCCCGTCCTGGTGCCGCCCGCCCTCGGTCCCGCGGCGGCCACCTCCCGTACGGCGAACGGGACTTCGGCGGCGCCCGCCGTGTCGTCCCCCGGCGCGTGGAACGGCGGCGGCCTGATCGCCACGACCGCGGGCAAGGTCTTCTTCCAGAACGCGTCCGGCGGCACCTTCGCCTGCTCCGCCACCGTGGCCAACAGCAACAACAAGTCGGTCGTGCTCACCGCGGGCCACTGCGTGGTCAACGCCGGCACCGGCGAGGTCTACCGCAACTGGGTCTTCATCCCCGGCTACGGCAACGGCAACCGGCCCTTCGGCACCTTCACCGCGCAGACCCTCTTCCACGACGGCCAGTACGTGTCCACGGGCGGCAACGCCAACTACGACTTCGCCTTCGCGCGGGTCGCGCCGCTGAACGGCAGGACGCTCGTCGACACCGTCGGCGCCGAGGGCATCGCCTTCAACTCGCCCACCGGCCAGTTCGTGTACTCCTTCGGCTACGGCGGTTCGGCGGCCGAGGGCGGCGGCGAGCGGCTCAACTACTGCACGGGCACGGAATTCCCCGACGCGGGCCGGGCCGGCTCCACGATGTGGGGCATCGACTGCGTGCAGACCGGCGGCTCCAGCGGCGGCGGCTTCCTCTCCAACTTCAACGCCTCCGGCGGTGGTGGCTATCTCGTCGGCAACATCAGCGTGAGCGCGGGCAGTAACGAATACCACCCGTATCTCGGGAACGAGGCGCTGAGCCTGTACCAGCAGGCCGGGGCGTAAGGCCGTACTGCCTACGGCACTTCAGCTCTACGGCTGACGGTGGGGCCGTCCGCCCGCCCCGTCCCCGGCGGGCGGCTCCACCATGACGTACCGTCAACAATGCTCAGAACAGCGGCAGTTGACCGGGAAAGTCCGGTACGACATAGCCGTCGAGGGCCCGCTGCGCCGCGCCGGCGCCGACGGTGGCCTTGGAGCCCGGGCAGGACACGAGGCCGGCGTTCCCCATACCGGCGGGCGGGTCGTGGCGGGCGATGCGGCCCGCCACGACCGCGATCTCCCGCCCGCACCGCGGGCAGCGACGACGGGGTGAGGACATGCCCCCAGTCTGCCGCCCCGGCCCCCGATATCCGGGGATCTTCCGCCGACCGGCCCGGTCGGCGGAAGATCCCCGACCTGCGGCCTGCTCGCATCCGCGCCCCACCGCATCCACGCCCCCGGCACGACCGGGGACCTGATCCCGGGCGACCGCCCGGCCTTCAGCGACCCGCTCCCAATGGCTCGACCAATGGCCCGCCCTCAGCGGGCCGCCCGCCGGTACACGCTGAGGACGGCCGCGCCGACCCGCTCGGCCGATACGCACTCCAGGTCGGCGCGCGGAGCCCCCTCGGGGAAGAGCCGCCGGCCGGTGCCGAGGACGGTGGGGAAGGTCAGCAGGCGGTATTCGTCGATCAGATCCTCGGCCGCCAGCGCGTGGACGACGCTCAGGCTGCCGGTCACGACCACATCGCGCCGCTCGCGCCGTACGGCGTCGACGAGACCGCCGTCCAGGACCCGCGAATTCGCCCACGCCGAGGCGTCGGTGACGGTGCGGGACGCGACCAGCTTGGGCACGGCGTTCATCCGGGCGGAGAACGGGTCGTCCCGTCCGGGCCACAGGCGCGAGAACAGCTGCCAGGTCGTGCGGCCCAGCAGCATGACCCCGTTGTCCAGCGTGCCGCCGAGGCGGAATTTGTCCCCGGCGACGGCCTCGGGGCCGTAACGGAACGCCCAGCCGCCGGCCGGGGTGCCGCCGGAGCCGTCCGGGTCGGACACGATCCCGTCCAGGGTGATGAATTCGATGACGACGACGCTCATGAGAGGTTCCTTCCGGTCGGTGCTCACCGGTACATACCGGCGGCACCGCCCGGACTCATCGCGCCCGGCGGGAATCCGCGGGGGAAATCCGCGAGGAAATCCGCGGGGGAAGGCCGAACGCCCCGAACACGCGCGGATCGGCGAAGACCGTATTGCGCGCGATCCGGCCGCCGGCCACCGTGAGGACCTGGAGCGTGTGCAGGCCGAGGCCGCCGTCCGGCTCCGGCGCGTACGCGGCGAACGCGGGCTGGCCGTTGGCGGTGAGCGGCGTCGTGGCCCAGCCGCTGCCGCGCATCCGGAACACCCGGTCCATGAACAGGCCGTAGTCGCGGCTGCCCCGGTACCACAGCGGCACCGGCGGCATCTCCAGTACCGCGTCGTCGGTGAGCAGCCGGACGAGCCCGGGCACGTCGGCGGCCTCGAAGGCGCGCGCGTACCGCCGTACCACCGCGCGTACGCCGGGGTCGTCCGGCTCGTCGACGTCCGCCGCCCCGCCGACCCCCGCGTCGGCCAACGCGGCCCGGGCGCGTTGCAGCGCGCTGTTGACGGCCGGGACCGTCGTCCCGAGCTGCTCCGAGACCTCGGCGGCGGAGAATTCCAGCACCTCGCGGAGGACCAGCACGGCCCGCTGCCGCGGCGGCAGCACCTGCATCGCCGCCACCAGCGCCAGCCGCAGGTCGGCCCGTACCTCGGTGTCGCACCGCGCGTCGGGGAAGGGCTGCAGCCACGGGATGTCGAGGGCCGGGGTGAGCGGTGCCCCGGGATCCTCGCTCGGCGCGCCGAGCCCGGACGGCAGCGGTCGCCGGGCCCGCCCTTCGAGGGCGGTCAGGCACGCGTTCGTCGCGATCCGGTACAGCCAGGTCCGTACCGACGCGCGCGTGGCGTCGTACCGCTCGCGGGCCTTCCAGGCGCGCAGCATCGTCTCCTGCACCATGTCCTCGGCCTCGTGGAACGAGCCCAGCATCCGGTAGCAGTACGTCACCAGCTCGCCCCGGTACGGCTCGAAATCCACGGGCCCATCATGGCGTACGGGTCCGCCGGCGGGTCGGGAAAACGGTTTGGCGCGGCTCCGCGGGCGCTGCTACCTTGCCGGTGGCCGTGCGAGAGACAGAGGAGGTGGTACCCGTGAACGTATCGACATGGGTGCTTCCCTCCGGGGTCACGGTCGGACGGTAGGTCGTCCGGGAGCGCCTTCACGCGCACTCCCGAAAGGCACGACCATGCACGTCACTCCCGCGCTGCGGTTCACGGCGGAGCAGCGCCTCGACGACGGCGTCCTCGAACGCGAATTCGTCCTCGGCGGCAGTTCCGGCACTCCTGATGCGTCCGGCACCCCTGACACCTCCGGCATCCCCGGCATTCTTTGGACGCCGGCGTCCGACGCCGTACCCCCGGCGCCGCTGATCCTGCTCGGCCACCCCGGCGGGCTGCGCAGGATGTACCCCCGGCTGGTGGGACGGGCCCGGCATTCCGCCGCCGAAGGCTTCGCCACCGCCACGATCGAGCTTCCCGGTACCGGCGACCGGCCCCCGCTGCCCGTCGTCCAGCAGGCCAGGGCCGATGTGCGCCAGGCGCTCCAGGCCGGCGGCCCGGTCGGCGCGGACGTCATCGACGCCCTGATCCTCCCGCTGGTCGAGCAGGGGGTCCCGGAGTGGCGGGCCACCCTCGACGCCCTGCTCGCGCTGCCCGGCATCGGCGGCCCGGTCGGCTACTCCGGGGGAGTGATCTCCATCGGCGTCCGCCTCGCGGTGACCGAACCGCGCATCGTGGCCGCCGGCCTGTTCGCCGGAAGCTTCGTCCCCCGCACCATCCTCGACGAGGCCCGCCGCGTCACCATCCCGCTGCACGTCCTGCTGCAATGGGACGACGAGGGCAACGACCGGCAGGCGGCACTCGACCTGTTCGACGCCTTCGGCAGCCCGGAGAAGACCCTGGAGGCCAACATGGGCGGCCACACCGGCGTCCCACCCCACGCGGGCGAGGCCGCGGCCCGGTTCTTCGAACGGCATCTGAAGCGACCGGTGACGTAACCCCCGGGGCAACTCCCCGGAGCAGTCCGCTCCGCCGCGCCCGGCACCGAGCTCACGGCCTTCCGGCTTCACGGCCTTTCTGCTCACGGCTCATGGTTCACGCACGGCCCTTCACGTACGTGGCCGGCCACAGCATGGGCTTGCGGAGGATCATCGCCGCCGAGTGGATGCGTACGTTGTGCGCCCGGGGCGAAGGGCTACATCCCCACCCCTCATCGGGGCGGCACGATCGAACAACCTCCGCCGCGTTGAGCAAGCGTCGAGTGCGGGGCAGCCCCTTTGCGCACGCCGGAGCCCTGCCGCCCTCCGTGAGGGTGGCAGGGCTCCGGGTGGACCCTGTTCTCTGACGTAACGTCAGCTACGTGGCATCCAAAGGCGATTGCCGCAGATGTGCGGCACCCCCGTTTTAGATGTCGAAGTAGAGCTCGAACTCGTGCGGGTGCGGGCGGAGCTGGATCGGGGCGATTTCGTTCGTGCGCTTGTAGTCGATCCAGGTTTCGATCAGGTCGGCGGTGAAGACGCCGCCGGCCTGGAGGTATTCGTTGTCGGCCTCGAGGGCGTCGAGGACGGCGGGGAGGGAGGTGGGGACCTGGGGGACGCCCGCGTGCTCCTCGGGGGCGAGCTCGTAGAGGTCCTTGTCGATCGGCTCGGCCGGCTCGATCTTGTTCTTGACGCCGTCGAGGCCCGCCAGGAGGAGGGCGGAGAAGGCGAGGTAGGGGTTCGAGGACGGGTCAGGGGCGCGGAATTCGACGCGCTTGGCCTTGGGGTTGGAGCCCGTGATCGGGATGCGCATCGCGGCGGAGCGGTTGCGCTGGGAGTAGACCAGGTTGACCGGGGCCTCGAAGCCGGGGACCAGGCGGTGGTAGGAGTTCACCGTCGGGTTGGTGAAGGCCAGCAGCGACGGGGCGTGCTTGAGGATGCCGCCGATGTAGTAGCGGGCGGTGTCCGACAGGCCCGCGTAGCCCTGCTCGTCGTAGAAGAGCGGGGTGCCGCCCTGCCACAGGGACTGGTGGACGTGCATGCCGGAGCCGTTGTCACCGAAGATCGGCTTGGGCATGAAGGTCGCGGTCTTGCCGTTGCGCCAGGCGACGTTCTTCACGATGTACTTGAAGAGCATCAGGTCGTCGGCGGCGGCGAGCAGCGTGTTGAACTTGTAGTTGATCTCCGCCTGGCCGGCGGTGCCGACCTCGTGGTGCTGGCGCTCGACCTGGAGGCCCGACGCCTCCAGCTGGAGGGAGATCTCGGCGCGCAGGTCGGCGAAGTGGTCGACCGGCGGGGCCGGGAAGTAGCCGCCCTTGTAGCGGACCTTGTAGCCGCGGTTGTCCTCGGTGGCGCCGGTGTTCCAGGCGGCGGCCTCGGAGTCGATGTGGTAGAAGGACTCGTTCGAGGACGTCTGGAAGCGCACGCTGTCGAAGACGTAGAACTCGGCCTCGGGACCGAAGTACGCGGTGTCCGCGATACCGGTGGAGGCGAGGTACGCCTCGGCCTTCTTCGCCACGTTCCGCGGGTCACGGCTGTACTGCTCGCCGGTGATCGGGTCGTGGATGAAGAAGTTGATGTTGAGCGTCTTGTCCTTGCGGAACGGGTCGACGCGGGCCGTCGAGAGGTCGGCGCGCAGCGCCATGTCCGACTCGTGGATGGCCTGGAAGCCGCGGATCGAGGAGCCGTCGAAGGCCAGCTCCTCGGTCGGGTCGAACGTCGAGACCGGGACCGTGAAGTGCTGCATGACGCCGGGCAGGTCACAGAACCGGACGTCGACGAACTTGACGTCCTCGTCCGTGATGAACCGATTGACGTCGTCGGCGTTCTGGAACATCCAACTCCTCCTAGGCCCGGCCCCGCGGGACGGGTCGACAGCTTCGAGGCGCGCCAGTGCGGTGGCGCACTCTGCCACGACCATAGGGATCAGGGATTTCTCCAGCATGACCCATTTGTTTCCGAGGCGTTAACCGCGAGGTCGGGGCGGCCGGCGACCGCGCCGTACGGGGGACACGGGCCGCGGGTTACCGTGGTCGGGTGGACAACAGGGATGCAATCGGATCGTGGCTGTCGGGGCCTGGCGCCGCCGCCGAGCAGATGGGCGTGGAGTTCGGCTACCGGGGACAGCGGCTGGGTCTGCCCGAGCAGGGCCCGGGCTCCATCGCGACGATCGGCCGCCGGGTCGTCGCGATTTTCATCGACTGGTTCCTCTGCCTGGTGATCGCATACGGCTTGATCGCACACCGTGACGCGGCCAAGTCCAATACGTGGACACTCGTCGTCTTCGGTGTCGTCAGTCTCCTGACGCTGGCGACCGTCGGGAGTACACCGGGCAAGCGGATCATGGGCCTGCGCGTCGTACGGCTGGACGGTGGCCGCCTCGGCCCGCTCGCCGTTGTCATCCGTACGGTGCTGCTGCTGCTCGTCCTGCCCGCCGTCATCTGGGACCGCGACACCCGCGGCCTGCACGACAAGGCCGCCAAGTCCGTACAGGTACGGATCTGAGGCACGGCACACGGGAAGCACGGCATACGAAAAGGGGCCCGGGGACCGCGGTCCCCGAACCCCTTCCCGCGTGCCGGCCGAGCGCCTAGCGGCCCTTCGGCATCCGCATGCCCTTGGGCATCGGCCCCTTCGGGATCGGCATGTTGCTCATCAAGTCGCCCAGCGCCCGCAGCCGGTCGTTGACCTCGGTGGCCTTCGGGCCCGGCAGGACGCGCGGCAGCTTCAGCAGCGTCGTGCGCACCTTCTTCAGCGGCAGCTCGCCCTCGCCGGTACCGATGATGAAGTCGTGCACCGGCACGTCGTAGACGACCCGGTTGACCTTCTTCTTCTCGGCGGCCAGCAGGCCCTTCACCCGGTTCGGGTTGCCCTCGCCGATCAGCACGACGCCGGCCTTGCTGACCGCGCGGTGCACGACGTCCTGGGACTTGTTCATCGCGACCGCCGGGGTCACCGTCCAGCCGCGCCCGACGTTCTGCAGCACGGCCGCCGCGGCACCGGGCTTGCCTTCCAGCTGTCCGAACGCCGCCTTCTCGGCCCGGCGGCCGAAGACGATCGCCATCGCCAGGAAGGCCAGCAGGAAGCCAAGGATGGCCGCGTAAATGGGGTGACCGATCAAGAAGCCGAGGGCGAGGATGACACCGAAGGTGACGATTCCCACAGCCGTAATGACAAGCCCGACCTTGGGGTCGGCCTGCCTGGTCATCTTGTAGGTCTGAGCGATCTGCTTCAGTCGCCCAGAATTCTCGGGGTTCTCGGGTGTTTCCTTCCTCGCCATGCCGCTCAGGATACGCGAGGGGGGTGCCCCGTCAGTCGTTCAGGGCGCTTCCTCGTGCGGCACTCACCAGGGCGTCCATCTCGTACTGCGCCTCGCGCCGGTCCCGGGCCCTGCGCCGGTCCTCGACGACGGCCGCCCAGGCGTTGCGGCGGGCCGTCTGCTGGCCCCCGCTCAGCAGGAACGACTCCACGGCGCGCAGCGCCCGGCGCGGGCGGAGGTGCGCGGCACGCAGGTGCGTGGCGGCGGCGATGTGCACGGACTCGGACGTCATGGCGTCCCCCTCGTAGCGGCTGAGAGCTGGGGAGTGCGGGATGTGCGGAGAATGCGGGGAATGCAGGGAGTACGGGAACTGCGGGGTCGTACGGGGGCGGGCCGTACGGGTCGAGCGATTGCGTGACACCAGGCTCGCCACAATGTGTTACCAGCCGGTGACCACTCGGTCAATCTCGCATGAAAGCCTCAGTCCGGCAGCACGGCGCCCCGCCAGGTCACTCGCCCGGCGGGGCGTCGTCAGTGGTGAGGGGACTCACACGGCGGCCCGTACGGAGCGGGCCGAGGCGGTCATCCGGCGGCCCGGACAGAGCGGGCCGGCACGGTCATACGGCGGGGGCCACCGCGAGCCGCTCGCCCTCCCGCAGCCGCTTGTCGACCGCCTGCTGGAAGAGCCGCCCGGCGCGGTACGACGAGCGGACCAGCGGCCCGGACATCACACCCGCGTAGCCGATCTCCTCGGCCTCCTCCTTCAGCTCCACGAACTCCGCGGGCTTCACCCAGCGCTCCACCGGGTGGTGCCGTACGGACGGCCGCAGATACTGCGTGATGGTGATCAGCTCGCAGCCCGCGTCGTGCAGGTCGTGCAGCGCCTGGCTGATCTCCTCGCGCTCCTCGCCCATCCCCAGGATCAGGTTGGACTTGGTGACCAGGCCGGCCTCGCGGGCCCGGGTGATCACCTCGAGCGAGCGCTCGTAGCGGAAGCCGGGGCGGATCCGCTTGAAGATCCGCGGCACCGTCTCGACGTTGTGCGCCAGCACCTCGGGGCGGGAGCCGAAGACCTCGGCGAGCTGCGCGGGCTCGGCGTTGAAGTCGGGGATGAGCAGCTCGACCTTGGTGTGGCCGCCCTCGCGCTCCGCCGTCATGGCGTGAATCTGCCGGACGGTCTCGGCGTACAGCCAGGCGCCGCCGTCCTCCAGGTCGTCGCGGGCGACGCCGGTGATCGTGGCGTAGTTCAGGTCCATCGTGACCACGGACTCGCCGACGCGGCGCGGCTCGTCGCGGTCCAGCGCCTGCGGCTTGCCGGTGTCGATCTGGCAGAAGTCGCAGCGCCGGGTGCACTGGTCGCCGCCGATGAGGAAGGTCGCCTCGCGGTCCTCCCAGCACTCGTAGATGTTGGGACAGCCGGCCTCCTGACACACCGTGTGCAGGCCCTCGCTCTTGACGAGTTTCTGCATCTGCGTGTACTCGGGGCCCATCTTGGCGCGGGTCTTGATCCACTCGGGCTTGCGCTCGATGGGGGTCTGGCTGTTGCGGACCTCCAGGCGCAGCATCTTGCGTCCGTCGGGTGCGACTGCGGACACGACCGGCTCCCTAAAGCTGAGATTCTGCCTGCGGCTTCAATTCTTATGTGAACGCCAGGGTACGCCCCCGCATTCCCAGACCGGCATTCGCGGGCTCACGATGAACGCCGGTTCCGTACGGCTGTACGGCGATACGGCTGTCACACGGCGTGCGGCAGCGGTACGGCGGAGGTCAGGACGTCGGTGAGGTGCTTCTCGACCACCGGCAGCACCTCGGCGACGGTGATGTCGCGGCCCAGTTCGTTGGAGAGTGAGGTCACGCCCGCGTCGCGGATGCCGCACGGCACGATCCGGTCGAACCAGGTGTTGTCCGGGTCGCAGTTCAGCGAGAAGCCGTGCATCGTCACGCCCTTGGCGACGCGGATGCCGATCGCGGCCAGCTTGCGGTCCTCGCCGCGCTGTCCGGCGTTGGAGGGCGCGTACTCGGGGCCGCTCAGCCGCGCGTCGAACTCGGCGTTGTCCACCCGCGGGTCCAGGTCCAGGGTCAGGCCGCCGAGCGCGGGGCGCTCCGCCACCGGGTCGCCCAGCACCCACACGCCGCTGCGGCCCTCGACCCGGGTGGTCTCCAGGCCGAAGTCCGCACAGGTGCGGATCAGGGCCTCCTCCAGCCGCCGTACGTGCGCGACGACGTCGACCGGCTGCGGCAGCCGCAGGATCGGGTAGCCGACGAGCTGGCCCGGGCCGTGCCAGGTGATCTTGCCGCCGCGGTCCACGTCCACCACCGGGGTGCCGTCCAGCGGGCGCTCGCTGTCCTCGGTGCGCCGCCCCGCGGTGTAGACGGGCGGGTGCTCGAGCAGCAGGCAGGTGTCCGGGATCTCTCCCTCGACGCGCGCCGCGTGCACCTGGCGCTGCTCCTGCCAGGCCCGCGTGTACTCCACCGCGTCGGCCCCGAACCCGAGGTGGACGAAGCGCAGCCCGCCCGCCCGTCCGTCGGCCTGCCCGCTCGCCGGTACGACGTCCTGCGGCAACGCCATGACGACTCCTCCACGTCCTGCTCCGCTGCTCCGACGGCTCGATGCACGCCCCAGCCACTGTACGGCGGCGGCCCGTCGTACCGGCGAGCGGCCGTCGCCTTACCACGGTGACTTGAGGCGATGAGGACGGTTTGCCGATCGTTGAGGGTCGTTATCGCCCATTCGGGCGAATAACGAGGTCCTACGGTGAGCTTCCCGGCACTGACCGTTACATTCGCGCCGTTCCGGAGACCTCCCCAGGAAGTGGACCGCACTGCCGATGACGGACCGTTCCACGCAGCGAACCCCGACCCGTCCCAACAGCAGGCTCGCCTCGCTGATCGCGGAGGCAGGCTTCTCCAACGCCGGACTCGCCCGCCGGGTCGACCAGCTCGGCATAGAGCACGGCCTGGACCTGCGGTACGACAAGACCTCCGTGACGCGCTGGCTGCGCGGCCAGCAGCCGCGCGGCACCACACCCGCCCTCATCGCCGAGGTGTTCACCCAGCGGCTCGGGCGGCGGCTGTCCGCGCAGGACCTCGGGCTCGATGCGTGCGCGCCCGTCTACGCGGGACTGGAGTTCGCCGGGTCGCCGGGGGAGGCGGTGGACATCGTCAGCGGGCTGTGGCGCAAGGACACCGGGAATCAGGCGGAGCTGCGGAAGATCGCCTTCACCCCGGCCGGGCTCGTGGTGCCCAGCCGGGACTGGCTGATCGGGCGCGCCGACGAGAAGGTGGCGCGCGCCGCGGAGGCCGGGGTCACGGCCGCGGCCGTGGCGGCCCGGGTGCCCGCGCAGAGCCGCGGCCGTACGGTCACGGGTCCGCCCGGGGGCGCGGGCGGCGGACGGCCGGGGTCGGCGCCCGCCAAGGTGGGCGCCGGGGACGTCGCCGCGCTGCGCGCCGTCGGCGACCTCTTCCGCGGTCTTGACCACGCGTACGGCGGCGGGCACGCGCGGCAGGCACTGGTCCGCTACCTGGAGCACGAGGCCGAGCCGATGCTGCGCGGCAGCTACGGGGAGGCGCTCGGCCGCCGGCTGTTCGCCTCCGTCGCCGACCTCACCCGGCTCGCCGGGTGGACGTCGTACGACATCGGCGCGCACGGGCTGGCGCAGCGCTATTTCGTGCAGGCGCTGCGGCTCGCGCAGGCCGCGGGCGACCGGGTCTACGGCGGCTATGTGCTGGTCACGATGAGCCGGCAGGCGGTCTTCCTCGGGCACGGCCGCGAGGCCGTGCAGCTCGCCCGGGTCGCCCAGCAGGGCGTCGGCTCCGGGGCGCCGGCCGCCGTCCAGGCGCTGCTGCACAGCGCGGAGGCGCGCGGGCACGGGCTGCTCGGGGAGATCCGGGCGTGTTCCGCGGCGCTCGCCCGGGCCGAGCGGTCGCTCGGGGCCGCGCGGCCGGGGGACGAGGTGCCCTCGTGGGCGCGGTTCTTCGACGAGGCGCAGCTTGCCGACGAGTTCGGGCACTGTCACCGGGACCTTCAGCAGCACCGGGCTGCTGCGCAGCACGCCGAGCGGTCGCTTCAGTTGCGGGCCGCCGGGTACGCCCGTTCGCGGCTCTTCTGCCGCACCGTCCTCGCCTGCGCCCGGCTCGGGCTCGGCGAGGTCGATGTCGCCTGTTCGCTCGGGATCGAGGTGATGCAGCAGGCTGTCGAGATGCGGTCGGCTCGCGCCGTCGAGTACGTCCGTGACCTCGGGCGGCGCCTTGAGCCTTATCGCGATGCCGCGTCCGTACGGGCTTTCCACGACCGCGCCCTCGCCCTGGGCCTCACGCCCCCGTAACCCCCTTCGCAAGGGGGCGCCCGACGCCTCCCCCCGGAGGACGGTGCTCCTCCGGGCGCGGGGTGCCGGATGCCTCCTGCGGAAGGCGGTTCGTGATCCCTTGCCGGGGGTGCCTGATCTCCTGCGGAGTGCGGGAGTCATGTCTTTAGGGGCGCGGGGAACTGCGCGCTCAGCCCACGCGGGGCTGCTGGTGAAAGACCGCCCCCAGCGGTGCAGATGCTGGCTGTTTCGCGACCACCGGCCCGGTGGGCGCGGGCCGCGCAGTTCCCCGCGCCCCTAAAGACATCGGGCACCGTCGCCCGTAGGGGAGCCGGACAGGGGGCGGCGCCCCTGAAAGACATCGGGCACCCTCCGCGAGGTGCGGGTACAGGGCCGCGGCCCTGGCGGGCCGGGACATCGGGCACTGTCGCCCGTAGGGGAGCCGGACAGGGGTGGCGCCCTGAAGGACATCGGGGACCGCACTCCGCGGGAGATCAGGCGGCCTCCTCGGACGGGGGGCGGCCCGCAGGGCGGTCGCGGAGGTCGCGGAGGATGCTGTGCGCAGCACGCCGAGCGGAGACGAGGGCGCCCTGGGGGGTCGAGGTGGTGCGATGGGCACCGCAGACGTAGAGCCCGTCGAGCAACCGGGCGGGACGCCGCAAGTCGTGCGGCGCCGGCATCGCGGGCACGGCCTCGGGATCGTAGTGGACCCCGAGAAGTTCCCACCCGTCGGTGGACGTCTCGTACAGCTCGGCCAGATGCGCCCGCACCGACTTGTCGCCGCCGCCGGCGCCGATGCCGGTCCCGTCGGGCGGCGGCCCGAGGACGACGGAGGTGATCAGCGCCCGCCCGGAAGGCGCCCGCCCGGGATCGATCTCGCTGACCGGAAGGCTGTGCGAGACGGGCCCGAGCCGGTCGGCGTCCAGGACGAGGACGGGTTCGCGCACGGGCGCGACGGGCGCCGCGTGGTGGAGGACGGTCACGTCGTGGAAGGACGGCACCCGAAGCCCCGGCAGCAGTTCGGCCGCCGCCCGCGCCCCGGTGGCCACGAGCACCGCCCGGCAGGGCAGTTCGGCGCCGTCGGCGGTCCGTACGCAGTTGACGGCGACCTGCTCCACGCGGGTGCCGAGCCGTATCGTGCCGGGCGCGAGCGCGGCGGCCAGCCGCTGCGGTACGGCGGCGGCACCGGTCGCCGGCAGACACGTACGCCCCCGGGCGAAGCCGCGCAGCACCAGGTCGGCGCACCGGCTGGAGGTCTGCAGCTCCGGGTCGCACAACAGCGCGGCCAGCAGCGGCCGGACGAAGCCCTCGACCGTTCTGGGCGCGAAGCCGCGCGCGGTCAGGGCCCGCGCCGCGGTCGTCTCCGGACGCGCCGCCAGCCGCGAAGTCGGCGTTGTGGCAAGCCGGTTGAGGGTGGCACCGAGCCGCGCCCGGTCCAGGGTGGAGGCGATCGGCGCGCGGGACGGGCCGCGGGCGCCGCGCGGACCGCGCGCGTCGCCGACCCGGTGGCCGCGCCCGCCGACCCTGACCAGCGCGCCGGGCGCCAGCGGCGCGAGCGGCAGCCCGCGCAGCCCCGGAGTGCGGCGCAGCTCCGGGTAGGAGGTGTTGAGCAGATGCGCGCCCCGGTCGAGCCGGAAGCCGTCCACGACATCGGTGACCATCCGGCCGCCGACCTGTTCCGCGGCTTCCAGAACGGTGACCGACAGGCCGCCGGCGACGAGATGATGCGCCGCCGACAGCCCGGACATCCCTGCGCCTATCACGACGACATCCACGATTCCGGCGGTGTTCGCGACACCCTGGCGTGCTGGTGAGAGCACTGTGCCCCTCCCCGAGGTCGGGTACGGTCCCCGCTCGCGCCGGCGTCACGCCCCAGGTGCCGCAGAACGCTGGTAAGGGTCATGCCCTCATCAAAGCCATCTGATGCCGGGGCAACCCGCCGATTCCAGCCCTTATGCAGCGGTTTTCGGCACGTCGGCGCGGCCGGTGGCCGGCCGCCGCCCGTACCGTGCCCGCGCGGTCGCTATGCGGCCGCCGCGCGCCGCTATCCGGCGCTCAGCGCCGCCGTCACCGTCTGCTCGAACGCGGGGAAGGCGAAGCGGAAACCGGACTCCGACAGCCGCTTGGGCAGCACCCGCTGACTGCCCACCACGTCCTGCGCCAGCTCGCCGAGGACCAGCCGCAGGACGGACTCCGGCACCGCCGCCACCGTCGGCCGGTGCAGTACCTTCCCCATCAGCGCGGTGATCTCACGGTTCGTCAGCGGCTCCGGCGCCGTCAGATTGACCGGTCCCGACAGTTCGGCGGTGTCCAGCGCGTACCGGATCGCGGCCACCTCGTCGTGCAGGGAGATGAAGCTCCAGAACTGCCGCCCGTCACCGAGCCGGCCGCCCAGGCCCGCCTTGAACAGCGGGAAGAGCCGGGCCCACGCGCCGCCGCCCTTGGCGACCACCAGACCGGTACGGGGGTGCACCGTACGGATCCCGGCCGCCCGGGCCGGGTCGGCCGCCGCCTCCCACTCCTGGCACAGCTCGGCCAGGAAGCCGCTGCCCGGCGGGGTGTCCTCGTCCACGGCCCGGTCCCCGGTGTCGCCGTAGATCCCGATCGCGCTGGCGCTCACCAGGACCCGCGGCGGGCTGTCGAGACCCGCGGCGGCGCGCGCGATCGTGCCGGTGCCGAGCACCCGGCTGTCGACCAGTTCCTTCTTGCGCGCGTCGGTCCAGCGGCGGTCGCCGATCCCCGCCCCCGCCAGGTGCACCACCGCCTCGCAGCCCGCCAGGCCCGCGCCGTCGACGGTGCCGCGCCGCGGGTCCCAGCGCACCTCGGCGGGCCCGGCGGGTGCCCGCCGCACCAGCCGGACGACCTCGTGGCCGTCGGCGGCCAGGGAGTCGCACAGAGCGGAGCCGATCAGGCCGGACGAACCCGTGACAGCGATACGCATAGGGGCATTGTGCCCACAGGCGGCCGGTGAACGCCGTCACCACCCGGGCCCGGCCACTCGTAAGGAGCCGGAAGCGGCCGGCAGAAGACCGGAACCGGACAGAAAGGTCCGAACGGGACTATCCGAAGCGGGACCACAGCTGCGGATAGCGCTCGGCCATCGCCCGCTCGTCGTCCAGGTCCAGCGGTTCGCCCTCCGGACTGTCCGGCTGCGGCAGTTCGAGGTCCGGCAGCCGCACTCCGGTGAGCTGCTCGTACGCCTCGTCCGCCGCGTATCCCAGGTCCTCCGCGTCGCCGTCCGCCTCCGGGTCGAATTCGGCGACCAGGAAGGCGAGGTCGTCGGGGGCGGCCAGACCGCCCTCGAAGACATGGCGGCCCTGCCCGATCAGCCAGCAGCGGAAGAAGTCGAACGCCTCGTCGTCGGCGCCGCCCAGCATGATGTCCGCCGCGCCCCACAGATCCCAGCGGAAGGCCCGGACGAACCGGGTCTCGAAGTGCCGGGCGAAGTCCAGCACGGAATCCGGGTCCAGCTGCGCCAGCCGCTCGATCAGCAGGTCGGCATGCTCCTCGGGATCGCCGTCCGCGGCCTCGCGCGTCCGGTCGACGATCTCCCAGAACTCCGTCTCGTCCATCACTGGTCCAGCTTCCCGGTTGCCGCGCGCGCCCGCACGCGGAGTGCCCCTGATGCGTCCGTGTCGTTACGGACGCGCCGTCCCTGTGGGGCGGGGCGCCCACTGTACGAGGTCCGGGCGCGCGGCGCCGCGCGAGGTCGGACGGACGCGGTACGGGCGCGCCACGGACGCCGCGGGTGCGTCGTACGGGCGGGTGACGGCCGGGCCCGAAGGCCGTGGGCGCCGCAGGCCGGGAGCGGGCCGGGGCCGGGTCAACGACGGGCCAGGTCGAGCTGATACTCGACCGTGCGGCGCAGCGGGCGGAAACCGAGCGCCGTGTTGACGGCGAGCATGTGCCGGTTGTCGTCGGCGCAGTCGGTCTGCACGGCCGTCAGCCCGGGGAACCGCGCCCGCGCCCGGCGCAGCATCTCCGCCTTCGTCCACAGCCCGAGGCCGTGGCCGCGGTGCTCGGGCAGCACCGCCGTGTCGTACTGCTGGGCGGTGCCGCCGCCCTCCCGCGGGACCACCAGTTCGGTGTAGCCGGCCACCGCGCCGTCCCGTTCGGCGACCGCGGCCACCGTCAGCAACTGCTCGCCGCGCCGGGCCACCACCTCGGCGATCTCGCGGACCCGGGCCACGTCCCAGCGGACCTCGCCGAAGTCCATCCCGCCGGTCGGCATGTCGTCCATGCCCTGCCGGGCGCGGGCGAAGGACTCGGCGAGCGCGTCGGGCACGACGCCGGGCCAGCCGGTCAGCCGGTAGCCGGGGTGCGGGACGTCGGGGAGCTTGTCGATCCGCTCGGGTATGTCGTCCAGTGCGAGCCGCAGCCAGGTCAGCCGCAGCACCGCGGTGAAGCCGCGGGTGGCCAGAAATCCCTCGTACGGTGTGCCCGCCATCACTTCGGTGACGGCGCTGCGGCAGCCCGCCTGCGCCGCGGCCTCGGTCACCGTCGACAGCAGCCGGGAGCCGGTGCCGAGCCGCCGGTAGGCGGGGTGCACGGTCAGTCTCACCTCGGCGAGGTGGCTGCGCCCCGGGTCGGTGAACAGTCGCAGGGTGGCCGTCGCCACCGGCTCCTCGTTCGCGTTGCGCACCAGCCACAGCAGCATCCTGCTGCGGGTGCTGGTGGTGGTCAGCTCCGCCTGGAGCGCGGTGGCGGTCGGGACCGGCTCGCCGGGCCGGTCGTGCGCCAGGGCGGCCGACTGCACCCGGTGCCAGGCACGGAAGTCCTCGGCGGTGGGCGACGTCAGGGGAGCGGGATTCGGTGGCATCCGGTGGAACGTAGTCGGTAGCTGTAACCGCCCGCAATCATTTTCCGGCCAGGACAGGGGCGTGCGAAAGCCTTTTCGCGCGCCCGGGTGTGCCCCGGCGTGTACCGGCGCGCAACGCGGTACGGCCGCGCGCGGCTGAGGGTGTCCGCGCGCGGCCGTACCGGTTCTCCGGAAGGTGCCGGGGTCCTACAGCCCGTACCGCTGAGCGGCCTCCTTGACCGTCTCGGGCTTGATGTCGCCGCGCCGGGCGAGCGCGGCCAGCGCCGCGACCACCAGCGACTGCGGGTCCACCCCGAAGTGCCTGCGGGCCGCGTCGCGGGTGTCGGACAGACCGAAGCCGTCGGTGCCCACCGAGGTCCAGTCCTGCTCCACCCACGGCGCGATCTGGTCGGGCACGGCCCGCATCCAGTCGCTGACCGCGACCACCGGACCCGGTGCGCCCTCCAGCGCCCGCGTCACGTACGGCACCCGCTCCTCGCCGCGCAGCCGCGCCGCGTCGCACTCCAGCGCCTCGCGCCGCAGCTCGGTCCAGGACGGCGCGGACCACACGTCGGCGGCCACACCCCACTCCTCGGCCAGCAGCCGCTGCGCCTCGGTCGCCCAGTGGATCGCGGTGCCCGACGCCAGCAGTTGCAGCCGGGCCGCGTCCGCCGCCGGGGCCTGCGCCCGGCTGTAGCGGTAGAGGCCCTTGAGGATGCCCTCCTCGACGCCCTCGGGCATCGCGGGCTGCACCTTCGGTTCGTTGTAGACGGTCAGGTAGTAGAAGACATCCTCGGCGTCGGGGCCGTACATCCGCCGCAGGCCCTCGCGGACGATCACCGCGACCTCGTACGCGAACGCCGGGTCGTACGAGATCGCCGCCGGGTTGGTGGAGGCGATCAGGTGCGAGTGGCCGTCGGCGTGCTGGAGGCCCTCGCCGGTCATCGTGGTGCGGCCCGCGGTGGCGCCGATCACGAAGCCGCGGCCGAGCTGGTCGGCCAGCGCCCAGAACTGGTCGGCGGTCCGCTGGAACCCGAACATCGAGTAGAAGATGTAGAACGGGATCATCGGCTCGCCGTGCGTGGCGTACGCGGTGGCGGCGGCGGTGAAGTCGGCGAGCGAACCGGCCTCGGTGATCCCCTCGTTGAGGATCTGGCCGTCCTTCGCCTCCTTGTAATACAGCAGTTGGTCACGGTCGACCGGGTCGTACGTCTGGCCCTTGGGGGAGTAGAGCCCCGCGGACGGGAACAGCGACTCCATGCCGAAGGTACGGGCCTCGTCCGGGACGACCGGCACCCAGCGGCGGCCGGTCTCCTTCTCCCGCATCAGGTCCTTGACCAGCCGGACGAACGCCATCGTGGTGGCGATCTCCTGCGTGCCCGAGCCCTTCTCCAGCGCCTTGTACGCCTTCTCCGGCGGCAGCGGCAGCGGTTTGGCGACCACCTTGCGGGCCGGGGCGAGGCCGCCGAGCGCGGCCCGGCGCTCGCGCAGGTACTGGACCTCGGGCGAGTTCTCGCCGGGGTGCCAGTACGGGACCACGTCCGCGTCCAGCGCGCTGTCCGGGATCGGCAGCTCCAGCAGGTCGCGCATCGTGCGGAACTGCGCGCCCGTGAGCTTCTTCATCTGGTGGTTGGCGTTGCGCGACTCGAAGCCGGCGCCGAGCGTCCAGCCCTTGACCGTCTGCGCCAGGATCACCGTCGGCGCGCCCTTGTGCTCCACGGCGGCGCGGTAGGCCGCGTAGACCTTGCGCGGCTCGTGGCCGGCCCGCGACTGCTGGAACAGCTCGATCAGCTTGGCGTCGGTCAGCCGCGCGCCGATGGCGCGCAGCGAGGCGTCGGCGCCGAAGAAGTGCTCGCGCAGATAGGCCGCGTCACGGGTGGCGTACGTCTGGAACTGCGCGTCCGGGACCTCGCGCAGCCGCTTGATCAGCGCGCCGTCGACGTCCTGGGCGAGCACCTCGTCCCAGGCGGCGCCCCACAGCGACTTGATGACGTTCCAGCCCGCGGCGCGGAACTGCGACTCCAGCTCCTGCACGATCTTGAAGTTGGGGCGGACCGGGCCGTCGAGCCGCTGCAGATTGCAGTTGATCACGAAGGTGAGGTTGTCCAGGCCCTCGCGGCCGGCCAGCGCCAGGGCGGCGGTCGACTCGGGCTCGTCCATCTCGCCGTCACCGAGGAACGCCCATACGTGGGAGTCCGAGGTGTCCTTGATGCCGCGGTGCTCCATGTAGCGGTTGAAGCGCGCCTGGTAGATCGCGGAGAGCGGGCCGAGGCCCATCGAGACGGTGGGGAACTCCCACAGCCAGGGCAGCCGGCGCGGGTGCGGGTACGAGGGCAGGCCGTCGCCGTTCGCCTCCTGGCGGAAGCGGTCCAGCTGCTCCTGCGACAGCCGCCCGTCGAGGAACGCGCGGGCGTATATGCCGGGGGAGGCGTGGCCCTGCAGATAGAGCTGGTCGCCGCTGCCCGCGCCGTCCTTGCCCTTGAAGAAGTGCTGGAAGCCGGTCTCGTAGAGCCAGGCCGCCGAGGCGAAGGTGGCGATGTGGCCGCCGAGGCCCAGCCGGCTGCCGCGGGTCACCATCGCCGCGGCGTTCCACCGGTTCCAGGCGGTGATCCGGGCCTCGATCGCCTCGTCGCCCGGGTACGCGGGCTCGGCGGAGGTCGGGATCGTGTTGATGTACTCCGTCTCCAGCAGCGAGGGCAGCCCGACGCCGGCGCCCGCACCCTCCAGGGTGCGGCGCATCAGATACGCGGCGCGGTGCGGGCCCGCGGCCTTGGTGACCGCGTCCAGCGACGCGAGCCATTCCCTGGTCTCTTCCGGGTCGCGGTCCGGGATCTGGTCGAGCTGACCGCCGGCCAGCCGAGGTCGTACGTCGTCGGGCATGGGGTGCCGCCTTCCGAACGAAGCGGGGTGGGTGGGAAGTGGGCGTGTCGGCACGACAGGTTGCTCCCCGGGGACGACGATACGCTTTCGATCGATGATCGATCAATGGCCTCCGGCCCGGTAATTCCAAGTCGGCACGGGGTGCCATGCCTTTAGGCACGCGGTGCCATGCGCTTCCCGGCCTTGGATGTCACGGAACCCGCGCCCTCGCGGGTGAGGGTGCCCTCCTGCGGACGGCGGGTGCGTGAGGTCTCCTGCGGAGTGCGGTTCGTTAGGGGCGCTGGGGGCACCTCCCAGCGGTAGCTGGGGGAGGAACTGCGCGCTCAGGCCGCGCGGGGCTTCGGGTGAAAGACCGCCCCCAGCGGGGCAGACGCTGTTGTTTTGCGACCACCGGCCGGTGGGGGCGGGCCGCGCAGTTCCCCGCGCCCCTAAAAGACCTGACTCACCGCACTCCGCAGGAGAACTCAGGCACCGCCCTCCGCAGGAGGGGCGCCCTCTTCCGCAAGGGTGCGGGTATTAGATTTGCGGAGCGCAGCTCAGGACGTGGGACTTGAGGAGAGCGCAAATGCGGGGGTCGCGACGGGTGAAGGCGTCGACGAGATCCTGGTGCTCCGCGGCGTAGGCGCGCGGCGCGGGGCTGAGCCAGCGGATGGAGAGGGTCGTCCAGACCTCGATACCGAGAGCCTCCCAGGCATGGAGGAGAACGGCGTTGTCCGCCGCGCGGACCAGCTCGTGGTGGAAGGCCACCGTATGCCTGACCTGGGCCTCGCTGTCGAGCGCCGCATCGGCCGCGCGCAGCGCGGCGACCTCGCGTTCGAGCGCGGCCGGCTCCGCGGCCAGCCGCTCCGCGGCCAGCTCGGCCGCGACCTGTTCGAGCCCGGCCCGCACCGGATAGCTCTCCCGCAGATCGGTTGCCGTCAGACTCCGTACGCGGACGCCCTTGTTCGGCGCGGACTCGATCAGCCGCAGCGTCTCCAGCTCCCGCAGCGCCTCCCGCACGGGAGTCTGGCTGACCTGGAGCTCCACCGCGATCCGGCGCTCCACGATCCGCTCGCCCGGCTTCCAGCGCCCGCTCACGATGCCTTCGAGGATGTGCTCGCGGATCTGCTCACGCAGGCTGTGGACGACCAGGTGCCGGTCGACGGCAGAAGCCATGGGGCACTCCTTCACGGTTTGCGTGACATAGACGATACGGCCAGGAAGCGACGGAGCCCCCGTCCCGGCAGGGACGGGGGCTCCGTCACGGGTGGTGGTACCGGACGGTCCTACAGGCCCAGCTCGACCTCGAACTCGCCCGCTTCCAGGATCTCCTTGACCGCCGTCAGGTAACGGGCGGCGTCCGCGCCGTCCACCAGGCGGTGGTCGTAGGAGAGCGTCAGGTACGTCATGTCGCGGACACCGATGACGGTGCCCTCCTCCGTCTCGATGACGGCCGGACGCTTGACCGTGGCACCGATGCCGAGGATCGCGACCTGGTTCGGCGGCACGATGATCGTGTCGAACAGCGCGCCGCGCGACCCGGTGTTGCTGATGGTGAAGGTCGCGCCGGACAGCTCGTCCGGGGTGATCTTGTTCGACCGGACCTTGCCCGCCAGGTCCGCCGTGGCCTTGGCGATGCCCGCCACGTTGAGGTCACCGGCGTGCTTGATGACCGGGGTCATCAGGCCCTTCTCGGAGTCCACCGCGATACCGATGCTCTCGGTGTCGAAGTAGGTGATCGTGCCCTCGTCCACGTTGATCCGGGCGTTGATGGCCGGGTGGGCCTTCAGCGCCTGGGCCGCCGCCTTCACGAAGAACGGCATCGGGGACAGCTTCACGCCCTCGCGGGCGGCGAAGGACTCCTTCGCCAGGCCGCGCAGCCGCATGATCCGGGTGACGTCGACCTCGACGACCGAGGACAGCTGCGCCTGCTCGTGCAGGGCCTTGACCATGTTGTCGCCGATGACCTTGCGGATCCGCGGCATCTTGACGGTCTGGCCGCGCAGCGGAGAAGCCTCCAGGGCGGGGGCCTTCTTCGCGGTGGACGCGGTCGCCTGCGGCGCCGGGGCGGCGGCCTTGGCGGCCTCCGCGGCGGCGAGCACGTCCTGCTTGCGGATCCGGCCGCCGACGCCGGTGCCGCGCACCGAGCCCAGGTCCACGCCGCTCTCCGAGGCGAGCTTGCGGACCAGCGGGGTCACGTAGGCGCCGTCGTCACCGCTGGTGGCGGCGGGCGCCGGGGCGGCCGGGGCCACCGGAGCGGGCGCGGGAGCCGGGGCGGGCGCGGGCTGCGACGGCGCCGGGTCGGGCGCCGGCGCGGTCTGCTGCTGCGGGGCCGGAGCCGTCGGGGCCTGCGGCGCCGGAGCGGGAGCCGCCGGGGCGGGTGCCGGAGCCGCCGGCTCGGGGGCCGCGGCGGGAGCCGGGGCCGCGGGGGCGGGCGCGGCGGCCGGAGCGGCACCGGCCGCGCCGACCACGGCCAGCTTCGCGCCGACCTCCGCGGTCTCGTCCTCCTGGACCAGGATCTCCAGCAGCGTGCCCGCCACCGGCGACGGGATCTCGGTGTCGACCTTGTCGGTCGAGACCTCCAGCAGCGGCTCGTCGGCTTCGACGCTCTCGCCGACCGCCTTCAGCCAGCGGGTGACGGTGCCCTCGGTGACGGACTCGCCGAGCGCGGGCAGCACCACATCGGTGCCGCTCGCGCCGCTGCCGCCGGTGGCCGCCTGCGCGGTCGGAGCGGGGGCGGGCGCCGCCTGCTCGGTGGAGGGGGCCGCCGCGGCGGGCTCCGGAGCGGCGGGGGCCGGCGTCGGCTCGGCGGCCGGGGCGGGCGCCTGCTCGGCGGCGGCGGGCGCGGGGGCGCCGCTGCCGTCGTCGATGACGGCCAGCTCGGCGCCGACCTCGACCGTCTCGTCCTCGGCGACCTTGATCGACGCGAGCACGCCGGACGCGGGGGAGGGGATCTCGGTGTCGACCTTGTCGGTCGAGACCTCGAGCAGCGGCTCGTCGGCCTCGACGCGCTCACCCTCGGCCTTCAGCCAGCGGGTGACGGTGCCCTCGGTCACGCTCTCGCCGAGCGCCGGCAGGGTTACGGAAACCGCCATGGTTGCGGTTACTCCTAACGATCTGTGCGGATGGGGTGGCGTGGAGGAGGGTCAGTCGTGCGAGTGCAGCGGCTTGCCCGCGAGGGCCAGGTGGGCCTCGCCGAGCGCCTCGCTCTGGGTCGGGTGCGCGTGGATGAGCTGCGCGACCTCGGCGGGCAGCGCCTCCCAGTTGTAGATGAGCTGGGCCTCGCCGACCTGCTCACCCATCCGGTCGCCGACCATGTGGACGCCGACGACGGCCCCGTCGCGCACCTGGACGAGCTTGACCTCGCCGGAGGTCTTGAGGATCTTGCTCTTGCCGTTCCCGGCCAGGTTGTACTTCAGGGTGACGACCTTGTCCGCGCCGTACAGCTCCTTGGCCTTCGCCTCGGTGATGCCGACGGAGGCGACCTCCGGGTGGCAGTACGTGACGCGCGGGACACCGTCGTAGTCGATCGGCACGGTCTTCAGACCGGCCAGCCGCTCCGCGACCAGGATGCCCTCGGCGAAGCCGACGTGCGCGAGCTGGAGCGTCGGGACCAGGTCGCCGACCGCCGAGATCGTCGGCACGTTGGTGCGCATGTACTCGTCGACCAGGACGTAGCCGCGGTCCATCGCGACGCCCTGCTCCTCGTACCCCAGGCCCTGCGAGACCGGGCCGCGGCCGATGGCGACCAGCAGCACCTCGGCCTCGAAGGTCTTGCCGTCGGCCAGGGTGACCTTCACGCCGTTGTCGGTGTACTCGGCGCTCTGGAAGAAGGTGCCCAGGTTGAACTTGATGCCGCGCTTGCGGAAGGCCCGCTCCAGCAGCTTGGAGCTGTTCTCCTCCTCGACCGGCACCAGGTGCGGCAGACCCTCGACGATCGTCACGTCGGTGCCGAAGGACTTCCACGCCGAGGCGAACTCGACGCCGATCACGCCGCCGCCCAGGATGATCGCCGACTGCGGTACCCGGTCCAGGACCAGGGCGTGGTCGGAGGAGATGATCCGGTTGCCGTCGATGGTCAGGCCCGGCAGCGACTTCGGTACGGAACCGGTCGCGAGCAGGACGTGCCGGCCCTGGATCCGCTGGCCGTTCACATCGACCGAGGTGGGGGAGGACAGCTTCCCCTCGCCCTCGATGTACGTCACCTTGCGCGATGCCACCAGGCCCTGCAGGCCCTTGTAGAGGCCCGCGATCACGTCGTCCTTGTACTTGTGGACGGCCGCGATGTCGATGCCCTCGAAAGTGGTGCGCACTCCGAACTGCTCGCTCTCGCGAGCCTGGTCCGCGATCTCACCGGCGTGCAGCAGCGCCTTGGTGGGAATGCAGCCGTTGTGCAGACAGGTGCCCCCGAGCTTGTTCTTCTCGATCAGGGCGACGTCCAGTCCCAGTTGCGCGGCACGCAGGGCAGCCGCGTAACCGCCACTGCCGCCACCGAGGATCACTAGGTCGAAAACGGTGCTGGCGTCGTTCGCCACGTCACGTCCTCCATGCATGGGTTCGCCGGAGCCGGTCCACCATGACCGGGCGGCGGCTGTAGTTCGGCCGCTTTGTCTCAAAGGGGGCCCTGTCGTGCCGATCCACATCTTCGCACTTGTTGGCGGCGGACGGGTCATCGGGCTGTGAGGTGAGACGCAGCAGATACGGACCGCGTACGGCCCCGGACATGACATCCGGGGCCGTACGTGACCGATCTCACCCGATCGGAGCAGGGTGGCGCGCGCCGGTCAGAGAAGATTCCCGTCCGCCGCCTGGTGGGCCAGGCTCACCAGGGTGCGCACCGCGGTGCCGGTGCCGCCCTTGGGGGTGTAGCCGAACGGCGCGCCCTCGTGGAAGGCCGGACCGGCGATGTCCAGGTGCGCCCAGGTGATGCCCTCGCCGACGAACTCCTTCAGGAACAGGCCGGCGATCAGGCCGCCACCGGGCCGTACGCCCATGTTCGCGATGTCCGCGGTCGGCGAGTCGAAGGTCTTGCGCAGCTCCTTGGGCAGCGGCATCGGCCAGGAGTCCTCGCCCGCGGCGAGCGCGGCGGTGTGGATCCGGGTACGGAAACCGTCGTCGTTCGACATGATGCCGAACCGGCCCTCGCCCAGCGCCAGCACCATCGCGCCGGTCAGCGTCGCCACGTCCACGATCGCGTCCGGCGCCTCCTCGGAGGCGCGCGCCAGCGCGTCGCCCAGCACCAGGCGGCCCTCGGCGTCGGTGTTGAGCACCTCCACCGTCTTGCCGCTGTACATCTTCAGCACGTCGCCCGGGCGGATGGCGTTGCCGCCCGGCATGTTCTCGGCCAGCGCGAGCCAGCCGGTCACATTGACCTCGAGGCCGAGCTTCGCGGTCGCCACGACCGCGGCGAACACGGCGGCGGCGCCGCTCATGTCGCACTTCATCGTCTCGTTGTGCCCCGGGGGCTTCAGCGAGATGCCGCCCGAGTCGTACGTGATGCCCTTGCCGACGAAGGCGAGGGTGCGGGTCGCCTTGGCGTGGGTGTACGCCACCCGCACCAGCCGCGGCGGGGTCGCCGAGCCCTGGCCGACGCCGAGGATGCCGCCGTAGCCGCCCTTGGTGAGGGCCTTCTCGTCGAGCACCTCGACCTTCAGGCCGTGCTCCTTGCCCGCGGCCTGCACCGCGGTGGCGAACGCCTTCGGGTTGAGGTCGTTGGGCGGGGTGTTGATCAGGTCGCGGGCCCGGTTGACCTCCGCGCCCACCGCGGCGGCGCGGGCCGCGGCGGCCTTGTGCGCCTTGTCACGCGGCTTCGCACCGGTCACGGCGACCTCGCCGAGCGTGCTCTTGCCGCTGTCGGCCTGATAGGCGGTGAACGCGTACGCGCCCAGCAGCGCGCCGGTCGCGACCGCCTCCAGGTCCGCCGCTTCGGCGGCGGGCAGCGCGAAGGCCGCCTTCTTCGCCCCGCTCAGGGCGCGGGCGGCGGCGCCGGCCGCGCGGCGCAGCGCCTCCGCGTCGAAGCCGGCGCCGTCCTCCGGGGCGTCGCCGAGGCCGACCGCGATCACCAGCGGGGCCTTCAGGCCGGCGGGGGCGGGCAGCTTGGTGACCTCACCGTCCGCGCCCGAGGCGCCCAGCGTCTCCAGTACGGCGGCGAGCTTGCCGTCGAACGCCTTGTCCACCGCTTCCGCCCCCGGTGCGACCTGGGGCCCCTTTGGACCCTTGGTCACGCCCACGACGACGGCGTCCGCACGCAACGCTGCGGCGGAGGAGGTACTGAGTGTCAGAGCAGTCACGGTGGAAGGAGTCCTATTCGGTCGAGGTCCTGTGCAGCGGCCGGTGGTTGGCCCGGCCTGGCCCGGGGCATCGTATTCCGCCACATCAGCGGGGCGGTACGGCCTCCGGCCCAAATCTACGCCTGCTCCCTCCTGCGGAGTGCGGTGCCTGATCCCCTGCCGGGGGTGCCCGATGCCTCCTGCGGAAAACGGTGCCCCTCAAGACATCAGGCACCCCCTTCCCGGAGGGGCGCCGCTCTCCGCGGGAGGGAGGGTCAGCGCAGGGCCAGGATGACGAGGGTGACGGTTGTCGCGACTTCTGCGAGGGCACCGAAAACGTCCCCGGTGACCCCACCGAAGCGGCGCCGGCACCGCCGCAGGAGAAGTTCGGAGCAGGCCAGGGCCACAGCGGCAGCGACCCCGCCGCGGAGAGAGGCGAGGGCGGCGCAGAGGAGGACGCACGCCCCGGCGAGGGCAAAGGCGAGGACCGGGGGGACGACACCGGCGACGGCGGCGCCGAGACCTCCGGGCCGGGCGGCGGGCACACCGCGCCGGGCGGCGAGGGTGAGGGCGGCCCGCCCGGTGACGGCGGACAGCACGGCGGCGGCGCACCCGTAGCGCCACCCGTCCCCGTAGCAGGAGGCGAGCGCGGCGACCTGGCCGAGCAGGACGAGGACGAGGACGAGCACCCCGAACGGCCCGATGTCCGACTGCTTCATGATCCGCAGCGCGTCCTGCGCGGGCTTGCCGCTGCCGAGCCCGTCCGCGGTGTCGGCGAGCCCGTCGAGGTGCAGCCCGCGGGTCGCGGCGGCGGGCACGGCCACGGCGCCGACCGCGGCCAGCAGCGGGCTCGCGCCGAGCGCGACCAGGACGCCGCCCACGACCGCGGCGCCGAACCCGATCACGGCGCCGACCAGCGGCGCGGCGAGCATCCCGCCGCGGGCCGCCGCCCGGTCCCACCGCCGTACCGTCACCGGCAGCACGCTGAGCGTGCCGAAGGCGAAGCGCAGGGCGTCGCCCGTCGTGGGGGCGGAGGGCGCGGGCTCGGTCACCGCGTGAGGCTATCGCGCCAGGTCAGCCGCGCGGGGGCCGCCCCGTACCGCTCGCGGCACGGTCGGTTCGGCCGGCGGGCGCCGACGGGCGGCGGGGGCGGCGGCGCCCGGCCCGCCAGGTCTCGGCGCCGAAGAGCAGCAGGACCGCCACGATCGCGGTGAGGTGCTCGCAGCCGGCCAGATTGGTGAGCGCGGCGACCTCGATGACCATGGCGAGGATCACGGCCCCCGCGGTCCACCAGGCGCGGTAGCGGCAGGCGACGTACACCGCGAGGGCGACCACGGCGGCGGACGGGCCGGTGTCGCGGCCGATGAGATCGGCGACGGGCAGACCGAGGAAGCCGTCGGGACCGACCCACAGGGAGTAGCGGGCGAAGGTCGTGCCGGCCAGCGTCGCGTAGAGGGCGATGCCCAGGCAGCGGGGAGCGCCGATCGCGGCCTCGGAGATCCCGAACACCACCACGACCTGGAGCAGCAGTCCCCAGACCGGCAGCGTCGGATCGGGCACGAACAGCGAGAGCGGGGTGCGCAGCAGCGCCTTCCACCAGGGCAGGGTGCAGTAGACGCCGCCGAGCCGGTCCACCCAGTCGCCCGGCCCCTGCGCGTGCTGGACGAGCTGGAGGGCGAGGATGCCCAGACAGGAGGAGGCGGTGAGGACGAGCGCGCGCGGGCCGCGCTCGCGCAGCCGGGCCCGTACGGCGTACGCCAGCGGTCCCCATTCGGCGCGCGCGAGATCCCGCAGCCGGTCGGCCGCGCCGCGCCTGTTCGTGCCCGGTGCCCCGGCGGGGCCCCTCACCTGGGGGCGAGCCGATCCTTGCGGCGCAGCGGCGACGGCATCCTGGGCGCTTCGAGGAAGCCTTCCGCGCGGGCGCCCGCGATGCCGATCCTGGGCAGTTCGCCGGCCTTGCCGAAGAGCAGATAGCGCGGTTCCCAGGCCGGGCGGAATTTGGCGTTGGCCCGGTACAGCGACTCGATCTGCCACCAGCGCGAGAAGAAGGTCAGCAGCGACCGCCACACCCGCAGCACGGGCCCGGCGCCGAGCCGTGAGCCGCGCTCGAAGACCGACCGGAACATGGCGAAGTTCAGCGAGATCCGCGCGACACCCACCTCGTCGGCGCGCCGGACGAGTTCGATCACCATGAATTCGATCAGCCCGTTGTCCGCGTCCCGGTCACGCCGCATCAGGTCCAGCGAGAGGCCGTGCGGCCCCCACGGCACCAGGCTCAGCAGCGCCCGCGGCACCCCGTCGCCGTCGTGGCACTCGACCATCACGCACTGCCCGTCGCCCGCGTCGCCGAGCCGCCCGAGCGCCATCGAGAAGCCGCGCTCGGTGGCGCCGTCCCGCCAGCGGTCGGCGCGCCGGAGCAGCTGCGCCATCTCGGCGGCCGGGATGTCGGAGTGCCGGCGGATCCGTACGGTGCAGCCGGAGCGCGCCACCCGGTTGTACGCCTGCCGGACCGTCCGCATCGCGCGGCCGTCGAGGGAGAAACCGGCGGTCCGTACGATCGCCTCGTCGCCCAGCTCCAGGGCGTCCAGGCCGTGCCGGGCGTAGACCGTACCGGCCTCTTCGCCCGCGCCCATCACGGCCGGCACCCAGGCGTGCGCGGCGGCCTCCGCGAGCCAGGCGTCGATGGCGCCCGGCCACGCCTCGGGGTCGCCGATCGGGTCGCCGGAGGCCAGCGAGACCCCGCCGAGCACCCGGTACGCGATGGCCGCCTTGCCACTGGGCGACCAGATGACGCTCTTGTCGCGGCGCAGCGCGAAGTAGCCGAGCGAGTCGCGTTCGCCGTGCTGCTCCAGCAGGAGGCGCAGCCGCTCCTCGTCCGCCGGGCACAGCAGGGCCCGGCCGCGCGGCGAGCGGAAGGCGACGAAGAGCACGAGCAGGAAGAGCAGGGCGCTCAGCGCGTTGATGACCACGTCCACCCAGCCGGGCGTGGAGATGGTCAGCGAACCGCTGTCGTCCGGCACGAGCGAGACCAGGCGCAGGACGGCGTAGCCGAGGCGGTCGGTGAAACCCGCGCCCTGGTCGCGGTCGGTGACGGTGACCAGGGCGGTGCCGAGCAGCGCCGCCAGCGGCAGGCCGGCCGCGGCCACCAGCGCGGCGTCGCGCGGATTGGCCGGGTCGCCCTTGGCGCGGAATTCGCCGCGCCCGGCGAGCAGGGCGGCCATGAAGCCGGCGGTCAGCGCCAGCGAGACCCAGTTCTGGGCGTGCCGGTGGATGTCCGGCCACACCATGCTGACCGAGAGCGCGGCCAGGAACACGCCGCACAGCACCAGGTTGAGGAGCCACGCGGCGCGCTTGCGGCGGCGCATCGTCACCGCGAGGAAGAGGGTGAAGGCGCCCGAGGTGAAGCCCGCGCCCAGCAGGTACGGGGTGAAGTAGTCCTCGACATTGTGGCGGCGGATGTCCTGGCCGAGGGAGACCCAGACGGCGCCCAGCAGATTCACGCAGGCGACGGCGCGCAGGTACCAGGTGGTGAAGGCGGCTGCGCGCCGCGAGCGTGGAGCGGGGTGCCGATTTCCCATGAGAGGGGATTTTATGACGTAATGCCCGATTTTTGGGTCAGGCGGGGCACCGCCGGTCTAGGTGGCGTCGGTCCCGGCCTCGGCTTCCGCTTCGGGCTCCGGATCGGCTTCCGGCTCTCCGGCTTCCTCGGGTTTCCCGGATTCCTCGGCTTTCCCGCCCGGGTGCGGGAGTTCGGCCGAGAGGGCGGCGGCGGCCTGGACGAGGGGGAGGGCGAGCAGCGAGCCGGTCGCGCCGCCGAAGTGCACGCCCTGGTCGAGCAGCGGTTCCAGCGAGATCCGGTCCAGTGCCTTCGCCTGGCCCGGCTCGCCGCTCGCGTGGCCGGCCAGCCACCAGTCGGGCGCCCGGAAGGCGATCCGCTGGGCGACGAGCGCGCACGCGGCGCTGACGACTCCGTCGAGCACCACCGGCAGCTTGCGTACCGCGGCCTGGAGCAGGAAGCCGGTCATCGCGGCGAAGTCGGCGCCGCCGACCGCGGCGAGCAGCGCGATCTGGTCGCCGAGCACCGGGCGGGCCCGGCGCAGCGCGTCACGGATCGCGGCGCACTTGCGCATCCAGGCGAGGTCGTCGATGCCGGAGCCGCGGCCGGTGACCACGGAGGCGTCCGTGCCGCACAGCGCGGCGATCAGTACGGCGGCGGGCGTCGTACCGCCGACGCTCAGGTCGCCCAGCAGCACCAGATCGGTACCCGAGTCCGCCTGGTCGTCGGCGACGGCCATGCCGACGCGGAACGCCTGCTCGGCCTCCTCGCGGGTGAGGGCGTCCTCAATGTCGATCCGGCCCGAGCCGCGGCGCACCCGGTGCGCGGTGACGTACTCCGGCAGGTCGGCCGGGTCGCAGTCCACCGCCATGTCGACGACCTCGACATGGGCGCCGTACTGGCGGGCCAGGACGCTCGCCGGCGCGGTGCCGTCGAGCACCGCCCTGACCAGGTCGCTCGTCGTACCCGCCGTCCTGGCCGATACGTCCAGGGCGGCGACGCCGTGGTCGGCCGCGAAGAGGATGGCGCGGGGCGCGGTGATCGGGCGGGTGGGGACCTGGCCCTGTACGGCGGCCAGCCAGTCCGCCAGTTCGGCGGCCTTGCCCAGGCCGCCCGCCGGGAGCAGCAGCTCCCGCCACCTTTCCTGCGAGTCCCGCCGGATGCCTGCGTCCGGGCGCTCCACCAAGGAGCCGAAGTCGTCCACGTCGATGCCGCTCACCCGCCGAACAGTACCGGTCGCCTCGCCGGCGCGGCCCCCAGGGTCACACCCCTGTCCCCGCACCTCGCGGAGTACGCCCCCCCTCCGGGGCCGCGGCCCCTACCCGCGCTCTGCGGAGGAGGGTGTCTGATCTCCTGCGGAGTGCGGTGCGTATTCGCCTGGCGGCGAGCGAGGTCTTTTTAGGGGCGCGGGGACGCGTGCTGCGCTGGCGGAAGTGGGTGCCCGATAGGGGCGCGGGGAACTGCGCGCCCAACCCCCACCGGCCCGGTGGTCGCAAAACAACAGCGTCTGCCCCGCTGGGGGCGGTTTTTTGCCTGAAGGCGCGCTACGGCTGAGCGCGCAGTTCCCCGCGCCCCTGAAGGGGCACCCTCCCTCCGCAGGAGACCTCAGGCACCCCCGGAGGGGCGCCGCACTCCGCAGGAGGCCGGCGCGGTCAGCGCAGGGGGAGGGGGAGGCCGGCGACGAGGAGAAGGACGGACTCACTGGCGGCAGCCAAAGAAGCGTTGAGGCGCCCCAGCTCGTCACGGAAGAGGCGCCCGGAGCCGGTGGAGGGGACCACGCCGGACCCGACCTCGTTGGAGACGGCGACAACGGTGCGCCGGGTGCGGCGCCAGGCATCGACAAGAGCCGAGGTCCGGGCACGGACAGGGTCGAGGGACGCCCCGGACTCCCACGCCCCAGCCCGGTCAAGAGCATCGGTCAACCACAGCCCGAGGCAGTCGATGAGCAGCGGCGGCCCTGAATCCTCCCCGAGCAACGGCACAAGATCACAGGTCTCCTCGGTGCGCCAGGACGACGGCCGCCGTTCGCGGTGCGCGGCCACCCGCCGCGCCCACTCGGCGTCACCCTCCCGCGCCCCGCCGGTCGCGACGTAGACGACGCCGGGGAAGCCGACGAGCCGCCGCTCGGCCTCGGCGGACTTGCCGGACCGGGCGCCGCCGAGCACGAGCGTGCGGCGCGGCACGTCCGGCACCTGCTGGTAGTCGCCGACGGCCAGCGTCGTACCGTCCGGGACGGCCCGCGCCCCGAGAGCGGCCAGCCGCCGGCCCAACTCGGGTTCCGGCGGCGCGTCGTGGCCGAGGTGGACGGCGACGACATCGGTCGTCGGCCCGACCGCCCCGGCGTCCCGCAGCCGGGCGAGCGCGTCCGGCCGGCCGACGGCGTCCAGCAGGACGAGGTCGTACGGCGGCCGACCGGCGGTGAGTCCGGCGGGCGCGCCGCCCGGCGGCAGATAGAGCACGCGCAGCCCGTCGGGCGACTCGACGGCGTAACCGGTGCCCGGCGCGTCCATGGCGACGGCCTCCACCTCGTGCCCGGTGATCAGCGTCAGCCGCTGGCCGTCGGGCACCCGGGCCGGCGCGGGCAGCCCGGCCGGGATCTCCACGGCGGGCCCGTCGTGCGGGTGCGAGAGCAGGACGAGCCGCAGCCCGCCGAGGGTGTGCCCGGCGCGCGCCGCGGCCAGCGCCACCCCGGGCGTGAGGTCGAGCAGCGCCACCCCGTCCACGAGCGCGGCGGTCGCACCGCGCGCGCCCGCGCCGACGGCGAGCGCACAGGCCGCGCAGGGACAGTCGGGCGCCGGCAGCCCCTCGGGCGCGCCGGTGCCGAGCAGAGTCAGTTCCACGTGACGATCGTCTCGCGTCCGGCCGCGACGGGCGCGCGGGGTCCGCCATGCGGTGACTCCCGATACGCTGCGGTGCAGGCGGCACGCACCCTGTGACCGCCGCTGACGGCGGCGGGTACGGCAGGCGCGCGGGCGGCACGGTGGACCGACGGGACCGAGGAGAGACACATATGGCGTGGACGTGGCGGTTCGAGAAGGCCGACGGCACCGAGGTGCAGCCCGCGGTGCAGCCCGACGAGTTCACCACGCAGGGGGACGCGGAGTCCTGGGTGGGCGAGGTCTGGAAGGACCTGCTGGAGGGCGGTACCGACCAGGTGCACCTGTACGACGGTGACACCAAGATCTACGGCCCGATGAGCCTGCGCGGCGACGAGGACTGACCCCGCGTCCCGGACGCGACGACGGCGGCGCCGTACCCCACTCGGGGTACGGCGCCGCCGTCCGCGTACCGGCTCAGAGGGAGCCGGGGTACCGGCTCAGAGGGAGCCGGGGTACCGGCTCAGAGCGAGCCGAGCGTGACCTCGGCGGACCCGCTGTCGCCGTCCCGCCGGTATGCGACCTTCACCTTGTCGCCGGGCTTGTACGAGGCCAGCGCCTCGGTGAGGCTCTGCGCGGTGGTGATGTCCGTGCCGCCGAGCCGGGTGATCACATCGCCCGCCCGCAGTCCCGCCTTGTCGGCCGCGCCGCCCGAGGTGACCTTGACGATCGCGGCGCCCGCCGGCTGGAGACCGTTGTCCACCACGCCGCGGACGGTGATGCCGAGCGCGGCCCGGCCGGAGTCGGTGACCTTGCCGTCCTTGATGATCTGGTCGGCGATCCGCTTGACCGTCGAGGCCGGGATCGCGAAGCCGATACCGGGGGCGGCGCCGCTGCCGAGCTGCGGGTCGGTGGCGGCGAGCGTCGGGATGCCGACGACCTCGTTGCCGAGGTCGACCAGCGCGCCGCCGCTGTTGCCGGGGTTGATCGCCGCCGACGTCTGCACCATGTCGGGGATGGTCGCGCCCGTCCCGCCGCCGGTGGCGCCCTCGCTGACGGTCCGTCCGGTCGCCGAGACGATGCCCTGGGTGACGCTGCTCGACAGGCCCAGCGGATTGCCCATCGCCAGCACGATCTGGCCGACCGCCACCTTCGCCGAGTCGGCGAAGGTGGCGGGGCGCAGGCCGTTCGGCGGTGACGACAGCTTGATGACGGCGAGGTCCCCCGCCGGGTAGGCGGCGACCAGGGTCGCGTCGAGCGGCCGGCCGCCGGTGGCCAGCGAGACCTGGAAGGACTTGGCGTCGCCGACGACATGGGCGTTGGTGACGATGTCGCCCTTGTCGTCGTAGACGACGCCCGAGCCGAGGTCGGAGTCGGTGGTGATCTGCACGACCGACGGCAGCACCGCCTTCACGGTGTCCTGGTAGGCGGTCTGGAGATCGTTCGCGCCCGCCGCGGGCGACGACTCGGCCGCCGGGTGCGCGGCCACCGGGCTCCGGTCCGCCTGGTGGGAGGCACTGTCCTTGCCGGAGGAGTCCGAGCTGCAGCCCGTGGCGAGCAAGGCCACCGCGAGCGCGGCGGCGCCGGGCAGCAGGACACGGGACCGGAGGGTACGCGATCGACTCATGCCCCGAATTGTTCCTTTCGGCCGCCCCCGCCACCCGTTCCGCGCGGCCAACCGGGTGCCCCTCCCGTACGGCTACGATCCCGGCCGCATGCCTACGGGGACGGCCCCGACCGTAGGGGACCGCCTCAACCCGCCCGGGACCGCCTCAACCGCGCACGGCGGCCAGGCACTCGTCGTACAGGTCGAGCAACTCGCCCTCGCCGTCCCGGTCGACCCACGCCATCGAGGCGGCGTCCAGGCAGGCGAATGCCGTCGCGACGACCGCGCGGGCCCGGGCGTCGGTGCGGGCCCCGCCGTCCGTAGCGCCGCCGGCGGCGGCCAGCCGCGGCTCGACCAGCGGCAGCAGCTCCTCCTGGAAGCGCAGCCGCTTCTCCAGCCAGCCCGCGCGCAGCGAAGCGGTGGTGTGCAGCAGCCGGAAGCGGCGCAGCGCCTGGTCGCGGCTGTCGTGCAGGTCGAGGACGGCCGCGACGCCCGCGCGCAGCGCCGTCCAGACGTCGGTGTCGGCGGGCAGCGCGCCGATCGTCTCGGTCAGGACGGCGCCGAAACGTTCCTGGCCGCCGCCGAGCAGCTCCTCCTTGCCGCCGAAGTAGCGGAACAGGGTGCGCTGGGAGACGCCGGCCTCGCGGGCGATCTGGGCGACCGTCGTCGCGTCGTAGCCCTGCTCGGTGAACAGCCGCAGCGCGGTGTCGAGGATCTCCCGCGAGGCCAGCTGCCGCGTCCGGTCCCACAAGGTGGCCGGTCCGCCCGTCGTCGCCCTGGTGTCGCCCGTCATGGGCCCAGCCTATCCGGGTGCTGCCACGATGGCATGCGCTAGCAGTTTGGCAGTGACTGCCAAACGGGCGTACGCTGCCAGGGAAGGGCCACCCCGACGAAGGAGAACGTCATGTCCGCACCCGCAGCGTTGATCACCGGCGGCACCAGCGGCATCGGCCGGGCGACCGCTGAGCTGCTCCACTCCCGCGGCCACCGCGTCATGGTCACCGGCACGGGCGGCACGACGCCCGAGGGGCTGCCCGCGGACATCGCCGTCGTCCGCGCCGACGCCCGCTCGCTGCCCGGCCTCGACCGGCTGATGGAGCGGGTGAAGGCCGACCTCGGCGCGCTGGACGTGCTCTTCCTCAACGCGGGCGTCTCCCGCCCCGGCCCGCTGGAGTCGACCGACGAGGCCGCCTACGACGAGCTGTTCGACACCAACGTCAAGGGCACCTTCTTCACCCTGCAAAAGGCGCTTCCGCTGCTCAAGGACGGCGCCTCGGTCGTCGTGACCGTCGGCGCGGGCGAGGGGATCGGCGCGGCCACGACCGCGGCGAAGGGCGCGCTGCTACCCCTGGTGCGGTCCCTCGCGCTTGAGTTGGCCCCGCGCCGCATCCGGGTCAACGCCGTCAGCCCGGGCATGATCGACACCCCCGCCTACGCCAGGCTCGGCATCACCCGGGACATGCTCGACACCTGGGCCGCCGACGTACCGCTCGGCCGGGTCGGCGCCCCCGCCGACATCGCGGAGGCCGTCGCCTTCCTCGCCTCGGACGCGGCCGGCTACATCACCGGCGACGAACTGGTCGTCTCCGGCGGTCTCGGAGTGCACGCCAGGGCCTGACGCCGACGCCGGAAAGAGCCGGGCGGGCGGCTACGTACGCGTCCCGCACAGATGCAGCAGCGCGGCCACCGCCCGGTACGGATCGGTGCGCCCCGCGGCCTCCTCGGCGTCCAGCAGCCCGGCCATCTCGCGGGGGTCGGACGGTACGGGGGCACTGTCGGGCACGGCGTCGGTGAAGACGCGCACCCCGTACCAGCCCTGGAGCGGCACCCCGATCCCGGCCAGGATCGCGGTCAGCGGCTCGCGCCGGTCGGCGCGCGTGGCGAGCCCGAGCCGGTTGGTGTACGCATCGGCGCCGAAGGCGCCCAGCGCCCCCGGCCAGTCGCCGAGCAGCCCCGGCCGCATGGCCAGCGCGTCGCCGTTGCGCACCAGCAGCGACAGCATCCCGCCGGGCGCCAGCACCCGGGCCAGCGCGGCGAGCAGCGGCTCCGGGTCGGGCACGTACATCAGGACGCCGTGGCACAGCACGACGTCGAAGCAGGCGGGCCCGAAGTGCCGGCCGGTCTGCCGGCCGTCGCCGCTCAGCAGCGCCATCCGCTCGCGCACCTCCGGCGGTTCCTCGGCGACGGCGGCGCGCAGCGTGGACAGCATCACCGGGTCGGACTCCAGGCCGGTGACGACATGGCCCGCGCGGGCCAGCCGCAGCGACTGGGTGCCCTGTCCCGGGCCGATGTCCAGCACCCGCAGCGACCGGCGGCGGCCGTGCGCGCCGCCGCTCGGCGGGAAGTGCGCCGCGAGCTGTTCGTCGAGCTGCCGCGCCACCAGCTCCTGGCGGACCGTGTTCCGCAGTCCGCCGAGCCCGGCGAGCCAGTTCGCCGCGCCGCCGGTGAAACCGCCCGAGCCGGGCGCGGGCGGCAGTTCACCCAGCGGCACACCGCCGGCCGGGGTGCCGAGGCCGCTGCCGTATCCGGCGCCCCTGGGCGCGCTGATGCCCGGCACCGGGACGTCCGGGACCCGGGCGCCGGGCACGTCCGGCCCCGGGGAGCCCGGTGCCGTGAGGTCGGGCCCGGGAAAGTCGGGCGGGCCGAATCCGGCCCAGCCTTCGCCGTTCAGAGCTTGACGCCGCGCTGTACCTGCGGCTTGGGCAGCCGCATCCGCCGCATCTGGAGGGTGCGCATCAGCCCGTAGGCGACGGCGCCCTTGTGACTCTTGTCGGGGAAGCGGGCGCGCAGCTGGCCGCGCAGCCGTACCGCGGTGATCACCGAGTCCACGACGATGGCCACGATCACGACCAGCCACAGCAGCAGCGACAGGCTCTGCAGCGAGCCGATGATGCTCATGATCAGGATCAGCACCGCGATCGGCAGGAAGAACTCCGCCACCCGGAAGCGCGAGTCCACGTAGTCCCGGGCGAACTTCCGCACCGGACCCTTGTCCCTTACGGGGAGGTAGCGCTCGTCGCCGCCGGCCAGCGCCTGGCGCTGCTTGGCCATCTCCGTCCGCCGGGCGTCGCGGGCCTGCCGCGCCGCCGACTTGCGGTCGGTGGGCGCCGTGGCGGCCTTGCGGCGCTGGCTCTGGGCCTCACTGCGCTTGGGCGTGGGGCGACCCTTGGGAGCCTGCGGGTCACGTACCTGGTCGTCGAGCACCGCGGTGGTGGTCGAGACCTGCTCATCTTCGGAACGACGTCGGAACACACCTCCAGGTTACGTGGTCCGCGGCCCCGCCCCCAGCCCCTCACCTACTCCTTGGGCCTGAGGTCACCGAACCGTGATCGTCCCTACGGATGACCGCATCCGCGCCCGAACAGTGCGGTAATGGAACCAGGGCCCGTAGGCTGGGGTCTGTAGAGGTGCTGAGGCATGCTGGAGCAGTTGCCGGAGAAGGGGGCGCGCGAGGCCCATGAGCGGTGTCATGAAGCGGATGGGACTGATTTTCCGCGCGAAGGCCAACAAGGCCCTGGACAGGGCCGAGGACCCGCGCGAGACGCTCGACTACTCGTACCAGAAGCAGCTCGAACTGCTGCAGAAGGTACGGCGGGGCGTGGCGGACGTCGCCACCTCCCGCAAGCGGCTGGAACTGCAGCTCACCGAGCTGCAGAAGAAGTCCGCCACCTACGAGGACCAGGGCCGCAAGGCGCTTGCGCTGGGCCGTGAGGACCTGGCCCGCGAGGCGCTCTCGCGCCGGGCCGCGCTCCAGCAGCAGGTCGCCGACCTGGAGACGCAGCACACCACGCTCCAGGGCGAGGAGGAGAAGCTCACGCTCGCCTCCCAGCGGCTGCAGGCCAAGGTGGATGCCTTCCGTACGAAGAAGGAGACCATCAAGGCCACGTACACCGCGGCCCAGGCGCAGACGCAGATCGGCGAGGCGTTCTCCGGCATCTCCGAGGAGATGGGCGACGTCGGCATGGCGATCCAGCGTGCCGAGGACAAGACCGAGCAGCTCAAGGCCCGCGCGGGGGCGCTGGACGAACTGCTGGCCTCGGGTGCGCTGGACGACCCGAGCGGTCTGGCCAAGGACGACATCCAGGCCGAGCTCGACCGGCTCTCCGGTGGCAGTGACGTCGAGCTGGAACTCCAGCGGATGAAGGCCGAACTGGCCGGCGGCAGCGCGCCGCAGGCGATCGAGGGCGGCCAGGGCAACCAGTCGGCCCAGTCGCAGCCGCAGGACGCCCCGCGGTTCGACAAGCAGTAGCGGGCAGCGGGCGAGCGGCAGACCGGCGTCAGCGGGAAATCAGCGTCAGCGGGGCTACGGAGGAGGCCGTCATGATCGTGCGGATCATGGGGGAGGGCCAGATCGGACTCGACGAGAGCCATCTCGTCGAGCTGAACAAGCTCGACGACGAGTTGCTCGCCGAGATCCAGCGCGGCGACGAGGAGGGCTTCCGGCGCACGCTGGGCGCTCTGCTCGACGCGGTCCGCCGGCTCGGCGAGCCGGTGCCGGACGACTCCCTGGAGCCGTCCACGCTCATCCTGCCGTCGCCGGACGCGACCCTCGAAGAGGTGCGCGGCCTGCTCAACGACGACGGTCTGATCCCGGGCTGACGGCGGCCCGCGGGCCGGCGGCGGCCTGCCGGACGGGTACGGGACGCGCCGGGCTTCCCGTACGGTTGGCTACCGTGCAGTATCCGTATCCGCCGAGGAATCCTCTCGTGGGCCCGCGCCGTTGGCTGCGGGCGCATCAGGGGACCGCCGACGCGGGACTGGCCGCCGTCGTCCTCGCGGTGATCCTGGCCGGGACCGTGGCGGGCATCCAGGCGTACCGGCTCGGCGTCGTGGACACCGCGCTGGCCGCGCTGGCCTGCGGATCGCTGGTGCTGCGCCGCCGGGCGCCGTGGGCCGTACTGGGCTTCACCTGTCTGCTGTCCGTGGTGTTCATCGTGCTGCGCCCGCTCGACGGCCGGATCCCGGTCGTCCTCGCCGTGGCGCTCGCCCTGTGCACGGTCGCGGCCCGCACTGACCGGCACACCACCTGGCTGACCGGACTGCTGGTCTGCGTCGGACTGACCGCGCTCGCCATGTCCTTCGGCCCCGGGCCCTGGTACGGGCAGTCCAACTTCGCCGTCTTCGCCTGGACGGGCATGGCCGCCGCGGCCGGTGACGCCGCCCGCAGCCGCCGCGCGTACGTCGCCGCCGTCGAGGAACGGGCGCTGCGCGCCGAGCGCAGCCGCGAGGAGGAGGCCAAGCGGCGGGTGGCCGAGGAGCGGATGCGGATCGCCCGTGAGCTGCACGACGTGGTCGCCCATCACATCGCCCTGGTCAATGTGCAGGCCGGGGTCGCCGCACACGTCATGGACAACCGTCCCGACCAGGCCAAGCAGGCCCTCGCGCACGTCCGCGAGGCGAGCCGCTCGGCACTGCACGAACTGCGCGCCACCGTCGGCCTGTTGCGCCAGTCCGGCGAGCCCGAGGCCCCGATGGAACCGGCACCGGGCCTGGCCGTGCTCGACCAGCTCCTCGACGGCTTCCTGCGGGCGGGGCTGCGGGTGACCGTGGAATGCGTCGTGGAGGAAGGGACGGAAGGAACGGAAGGCGAGGAGCCCGCGGACAGGGCCGAGGACGCGGGCGACCGCCCCACGACCCCGCTGCCCGCGAGCGTCGACCTCACCGCCTACCGCGTCATCCAGGAATCGCTGACGAATGTGCAGAAGCACGCGGGCCCGGGCGCGGGCGCGGTCGTCCGCATCCGCCGTGAACCCCGCGCGCTCGAAGTGGTGGTGGACGACGACGGCGCTCCCGGCACGGCCGCCTCGCTGCTCCCGTCGCCCGCCCTGCCCGCGCCCCGGCGCGGCTCGGGCGACGCGGTGCTGCCGCCCGGCATCCCCTGCCCGGCCGACCCGCCGGACGGCACCTCGGGCGGGCACGGCCTGCTCGGCATGCACGAGCGGGCCAGCGCGCTGGGCGGGATGTGCCGCACCGGCGCCCGGCCCGGCGGCGGCTTCCGGGTCTGGGTGCGGCTGCCGCTGACCGCGCCGCCGGAGCCTCCACCGGCAGCCGCACCCGCACAGAACCCGGTGTCCGGCGGCACCGGATGAGCGCGGTGGAGGAGCGGCCGGCACGGCCGCGGGCAGGGGACCGCCCGCTGCGGGTCGTGCTCGCCGACGACCAGGCGCTGCTGCGCGGCGCGCTGCGCGTCCTGGTCGAGTCCGAGCCGGACATGGAGGTGGTCGGGGAGGCCACCGACGGCGCCGAGGCGGTCGAACTGGCCAGGACCGCCGGCCCCGACGTGGTGCTGATGGACATCCGCATGCCCCGGACCGACGGTCTCGCCGCCACCCGGGAGATCACCGCCGACCCGGCGCTGAACGGGGTCGCGGTGCTGGTGCTGACCACCTTCGAGGCCGACGAGTACGTGGTGCAGGCGATCCTCGCCGGGGCCGCGGGCTTCCTCGGCAAGGGCGCCGAGCCGGCCGAACTCCTCGGCGGCATCAGGACGGTGGCGGCCGGGGACGCGCTGCTGTCGCCGTCCGCGACCAAGTCGCTGATCGCCCGCTTCGTGTCGCAGCAGCACGGTGACGCCGGGGCGGTCGCGGTCTCCGGGCTCGACGCGCTCACCGTGCGCGAGCGCGAGGTGCTGGTCGAGGTGGCGGGCGGGCTGTCCAACGCGGCGATCGCCGTACGGCTCGGCGTCAGCCCGCTCACGGTCAAGACGCACATCAACCACACCATGGCCAAGCTCGCCGCCCGCGACCGCGCCCAACTGGTCGTCGCCGCCTACGAGTCGGGCCTGGTCCGCCCGCACCCGCGCTGAGCCCGCGCCGTACGCCCGGCGCCCGGAGGCGAGGCGCACGGGGCCGAGGTGCCCGGGGCCGGGGTCCCCGGGGCAGGGGCGCCCGGCGAAAAGACGCACGGCGGAGAAGTGCTCAGAGGAAATCCTCGGACGGGATGTACGGCATCGGCGGCCGCATGCCGCGCAGGCACACATAGCCGGCGTTGGTGATCTCCAGGCCCGCCGCGATCCCCACGTCCAGCGCCCAGTCCTGCTCGGCGGTCAGCCGGTCGACGCGGGCGGCCGTACCCTCGGGCACGCTGAGCAGCGCGGCCGTCAGCAGCCGGGCGGCCAGCCGCCGCGAGGTCGCCGCGAGCAGTTCGACGCTGCCGCCGCGCAGATAGCAGTAGCCGCTGCCCGCCAGGTCGTCCACCACGAACAGCCGGTGGTGGCGCAGCAGTTCCTCGTGGTCGGCGCCGTGCGCGCCGCCGCGCGTCCTGCGGTCGAGGGAGTCCATCAGGTCGCGGTGGCGCACCGTGCCCTCGTGCACCGCGCCGTCCGGCGGCTTGAGCCCCGAGGCGTCCACCGGCCCGGTCAGCCGCATCGCGGGATGCAGCGTGAAGCCGGCCCTGCGGTACGTACGGGCCGCCACCGGGTGGCGCGAGCCGCAGATGATGCCGCGCAGACACGCCCTGCCGTGCACCAGCGCCCGGGCCAGCAACGCCTTGCCGACGCCCTTGCCCTGCGCGCCCGGCACCACGGCCAGCAGCGACAGGCCCCAGGTGCCCTCGCGCCGGGTGGACAGCACCGCGCCCGCCGGGCCCGCGGTCTCGTCCTCGATCAGCCAGCAGCCGCCGGGATCGGTGCGCGCCAGGTGCCGGGTGACGCTGTGCCGCGCGGCGATCTCCTCGGCCGTCGCCGGGCCGTCCGGAGCCTCGCCCTTCAGGATGTGCGAGGCGCCGAAGGCGGCGGACGAGATCACCCGCACGACTTCGGCGTCCTCCTCGTCGTCGCGTACCGGTCGAAGGATCACCCCTCCATCATCGCGCCGGAACGCGCCCGGAGTTACGGCAGTGCCAGCATCTGTTCGAGGGCCAGCTTCGCGAAGTGCTCGGTCTCCGCGTCGACCTGGATGCGGTTGACGAGCTTGCCGTCGGCCAGCGACTCCAGCGTCCACACCAGGTGCGGCAGGTCGATCCGGTTCATCGTCGAGCAGAAGCAGACGGTCTTGTCGAGGAAGACGATCTGCTTGTCGGCGTGGGCCTTGGCGAGCCTGCGCACCAGGTTCAGCTCGGTGCCCAGCGCCCACGCCGAGCCGGCCGGGGCCTCGTCCAGCATCTTGATGATGTGCTCGGTCGAGCCGACGTAGTCCGCCGCCGCGACGACCTCGTGCTTGCACTCGGGGTGCACCAGGACGTTGACCCCGGGGATCCGGGCGCGCACGTCCTCCACCGACTCCAGCGAGAAGCGGCCGTGCACCGAGCAGTGGCCGCGCCACAGGATCATCTTCGCGTCGCGCAGCTGCTCCGCGGTCAGCCCGCCGTTCGGCTTGTGCGGGTTGTAGACGACGCAGTCCTCCAGCGCGAAGCCCATGTCGCGTACCGCGGTGTTGCGGCCGAGGTGCTGGTCGGGGAGGAAGAGCACCTTCTCGCCGCGCGAGAAGGCCCACTCCAGGGCGCGCTGTGCGTTGGACGAGGTGCAGATGGTGCCGCCGTGCCGACCGGTGAACGCCTTGATGTCGGCGGAGGAGTTCATGTACGACACCGGCACGGTGACGTCGGCCACGCCCGCCTCGGCCAGCACGTCCCAGCACTCGGCGACCTGTTCCGCACTGGCCATGTCGGCCATCGAGCAGCCCGCCGCCAGGTCGGGGAGGATGACCTGCTGCCGCTCCGAGGTGAGGATGTCGGCGGACTCGGCCATGAAGTGCACACCGCAGAAGACGATGTACTCGGCGTCGGGCCTGGCCGCCGCGTCCCGCGCGAGCTTGAAGGAGTCGCCCGTGACGTCGGCGAACTCGATCACCTCGTCCCGCTGGTAGTGGTGGCCGAGGATGAACACCTTGTCGCCGAGGCGGGCCTTGGCGGCCCGGGCGCGGGCCACCAGGTCGGGGTCGGACGGCGCGGGCAGGTCGCCCGGGCAGTCGACCCCGCGCTCGCTGCGGGGGTCGGACTCCCGGCCGAGCAGCAGCAGTGCGAGAGGCGTGGGCTGAACGTCCAGCGTTTGCGTCGTGGTCACGGGCCCGTAGCCCTTTCTTTGCAGCGCAGACCTTTTCGTCTACTTGACGTTATCTATGATAGCCCGTTCGTGTCAGATTGACGATGCCGGTTTCGTCAATGTGACGCATTCCCTCTTGCCGGCTCCCTCTTGCCGGGGTGTGCGAGCATGGAGGGGAATAAGTCGGAGCGGACACCCGTCACACACGGAATGAATCCGCGCGGCGGCCGGTTGGCACCGGTAGCCAGCAGTCCGTACAACCCGGGAGACAAGCACATGACGGTTCAGGACGAGACGACCACCGAGACGGACGGCATCCTCCTGTCGGATGCTGCCGCCACCAAGGTGAAGAACCTGCTGGAGCAGGAGGGCCGTGAGGACCTCGCGCTGCGGGTCGCCGTCCAGCCCGGCGGCTGCTCGGGCCTGCGCTACCAGCTCTTCTTCGACGAGCGCTCGCTCGACGGCGACGTGGTCAAGGACTTCGGCGGCGTCAAGGTCGTCACCGACCGGATGAGCGCCCCGTATCTGGGCGGCGCCTCGATCGACTTCGTCGACACCATCGAGAAGCAGGGCTTCACGATCGACAACCCCAACGCGACCGGTTCCTGCGCCTGCGGCGACTCCTTCCACTGAGTCCCGCTCCGGCACACCGAAGAGCGGCGGCACCCCTGATGGGGTGCCGCCGCTCTGCCGTGTACGGGCCCGCCGTGCGCGGGTCGGTCGTCAGCGGGCCGTGAGCGGCTTGCCGTCCGAGGTGTCCACGACCGTACGGCCGCCCAGCGGCTTGTCCAGCGTCACCTTTTCGGTGAACTTCTTGGCGAGCGCCACGCACACCGTGCCCTCCTTCTCCGTGGAGGTCACCGTCACCCGCACCTGGCCCGCCGACTCGGCGGCCTTCGCGCTGTAGGTGCTGCACACCCCGCCGTAGAAGGTCAGCTCCAGCGTCCTGCCGTCCGCGTGGTACGTGCTCAGGCCCACCGTGCGGTGCCGCAGCTTCGGGTCGGTCGGCTGCCCGGGCGCATCCCGCTGGATGTACTTCGGGTCGACGGCGGTCTGCGCGACCACGCCGGTGCGGCTCACGCCGGGCTGCGCCACGTCGAAGAGCCAGGCGGGCACCAGGGCCTGGGCGCCGGAGACGTAGTCGAGCGTCAGCCCGAACACGGCGCCGCGCACCTGCAGGGGATGCCCGTTGCCCGGCACGCAGGGCAGCGTGTGCGGGAGGGTCTTGTCCTGGCCGGGCAGCGTCGTGGTCGGAGTCGGTGACGGCTTCGGCGCGGACTGCGCGGGGCAGGCGGCGATCCCGTGATCGGGGTGCATCACATGCCCGTTCAGCTCCTTGAGGGCCTGGGCCGCGCTCACCACCGGATAGCTGTCGCCCTTGTCGAGCGTCGCCAGCCGGCCGTGCCCGAGCGTGATCCGCCCGTCGGAGGCGATGTCCAGGTCGGTGCTCCAGCCGTGCGTCGGCAGCCCGTCCACCACCGGGTCCGCGCTCACCACCCGGACGGCGCCCACGGTCTCGTCCGCGTGCACCCGGGCGCCGGACAGCCCGAGACCCGACAGCACGGGTGCGGCGGCGTCCTCGGCGCGCTGTACGGAGACCGGCGGCTGCGGGCTCGGCGCCTGCGTGGAGGCCGTACCGGAGTCCGTACCGCTGTCCGAGCCGGTGCCGCCGTCGCTCTGCGGCTTCATCGGGACCATCTTCCGCGGGCCGCCCGGATCGACGGGCAGCGGGGGATAGGCGGGACCACCGGGCTGCACCGGGCCGACACCGGACGCGCCGTACCTGCTGTACGACCAGGTGCCGGGCGCCGCCTTGGTCACCAGCAGCGTCGGGCCCGCGCCATTGGCCGGGCCGACCCGCCAGGAGTCGCCCTGCGCGACGGCCGTGCCGCTCATCCCGAGCAGCTTCGCCAGCCGCTGCACGTCCGCGGCGCCCACCGGGCCGTGCCCGCGGTAGACGGCCGCGGAATCCGGGCCCTTGGGCAGGCTGCCGGTCAGCGTGTACGTACCGCCGCCGGCGCCGTCGGCCGGAGCGCTGCCCGTGCCCGGCGTCGTGCCCGTACCGCCGCTCGTGCCGCTGTCACCCGTGCCGTTCTGGGCCGGGGCGTCCTCGCCCGTGGCGCCGGTCAGCTTCAGCGGGGCGGGCGCGGCCTTGGACCCGCCGCCGTCGTCCGCGGTCGCCGCCCAGTACGCGCCGCCGCCACCGGCCAGCAGCACTGCCGCGGCCACCGCCGTCACCAGCAGCCGTGACCTGCGCGCGGGCCGTCCGGGGGCGTCCGGGTCGTGTGCCGGCTCCGGCTCCGTCGTCGGCTCTGCCGGGTCCGTCGTGTCGTCGTCGCGTTCGGTGCTCACCGCGTGCTCCTTCGGCTCCGTACGTCGGATGTACGTCAGATGCCGATGTGACGTGGCGGACCGCGTACCGGTTCCGCCCGGGCGCGGCCGACGAACCGGAGAAGGCGGCTTGGGCCGTCCGGGCGATCAGTCGCCGAACTCGGCCATCCCGCTGACGACGTGCGCGGATGCCGGCGGCACGACGATGCCGTGCGGGACGGCCGGGACGGCCGTCTTCTTGGCGGTGGCGGCCGGCGTGTTCCAGTGCGCGGCCATCCTGCGGCAGTCGCCGATCAGCTGGTCGAGCGACTCCGGCTCGGCGAGCGGGGCACCGGACGGGATACGGGGAGTGACCGGGGGAGTAGAGCTCATGTCTCGACCCTAGGCACGGCCGGACCATCGAGAAAGCCCTACTATCGGGTAGTTTCGCCGTGTCCGACTGCGACGGCGCAACCGGTAGCGTGGAATCCCGGGCCGCCACCCGCACCCCACTCGTCGATCTCCCGCAGGAGTCAGCCGCCGTGCGTATCGCCGTCACCGGATCCATCGCCACCGATCACCTGATGACCTTCCCCGGTCGGTTCGCCGACCAGCTCGTCGCCGACCAGCTGCACGCGGTGTCGCTGTCCTTCCTCGTCGACGGCCTCGACGTGCGGCGCGGCGGTGTCGGCGCCAACATCGCCTTCGGCATGGGTCAGCTCGGCACCAGGCCGGTCCTGGTCGGCGCGGCCGGCAACGACTTCGGCGAGTACCGCGCCTGGCTGGACCGGCACGGCGTGGACACCGCGTCGGTACGGATCTCCGAGGTGCTGCACACCGCCCGCTTCATCTGCACCACCGACGCCGACCACAATCAGATCGGCTCCTTCTACACCGGGGCCATGAGCGAGGCCCGGCTGATCGAGCTGCAGGCCGTCGCCGAGCGGGTCGGCGGCCTCGACCTGGTGTCGATCGGCGCGGACGACCCCGAGGCGATGATCCGGCACACCGAGGAGTGCAGGACCCGCGCCATCCCCTTCGCCGCCGACTTCTCGCAACAGATCGCGCGGATGGACGGCGACGACATCCGCGTCCTGGTGGACGGCGCCGCCTACCTGTTCAACAACGAGTACGAGGCCGGACTGATCCAGACCAAGACCGGCTGGACGGCCGAGGAGATCCTGGACCGGGTCGGCACCCGGGTCACCACGCTCGGCTCCAACGGCGTCCGGATCGACCGCAAGGGCGAGCAGCCGATCGTGGTCGGCTGCGCCGAGGAGCAGACCAAGGCCGACCCGACCGGCGTCGGCGACGGCTTCCGGGCCGGCTTCCTGTCCGGCCTGGCCTGGGGCGTCGGCCTGGAGCGCGCCGCGCAGATCGGCTGCATGCTGGCGACCCTGGTCATCGAGACGGTCGGCACCCAGGAGTACGAGCTGCGCCGCGGCCACTTCATGCAGCGCTTCAGCAAGGCGTACGGCGACGAGGCGGCCGAAGAGGTGCGCGGCCACCTGCCCGCCTGAGCCCCTCGCAGAGGTTTCAGACGCGACGGCGGACGGTGTAGGCGGTGCCCCGCTCGGCCGGGCGCTCGCCCACGTACTCCTGCTCGCGCATCGCGCACCACGCCGGGATGTCCAGCCGGGCGGCCTCGTCGTCGGAGAGCACCGTGACGAGGCCGCCGACCGGCACATCGCCGATCACCCGGGCGAGGTCGATCACCGGGATCGGGCAGAGCGTGCCGAGCGAGTCCACGACCAGGGCCGTGGCCGGATCGGAGCCCGCCTCCGTGGCCGCTTCCCCAGGCGCGCCGGAATCCGCCGCCGTACCGGGGTCCGGGATCGCGCCCCCGGCCGGCGCGCCCAGCGCCGACCGGACCTCCGCGACCACACCCGGCAGCACGTCGAGGAAGCCTTCCACGTCCTCGGCGACCGTGCCCGGCGGCAGCGACACCCGGACGTTGCCCTCCGACAGCACCCCCATCGCCTTGAGCACATGGCTCGGCGTGAGCGTGCTCGACGTGCACGACGACCCCGAGGACACCGAGAAGCCGGCCCGGTCGAGACCGGTCAACAGCGCCTCGCCGTCCACGTACAAGCAGGAGAAGGTCACCAAATGCGGCAGCCGCAGGGTGCCGTGGCCGACCACCTCCACATCCGGCACGAGCCGCGGCACCCGCGCCCTGATCCGGTCCACCAGGACCGACAGCCGGGCCGCCTCGCGCTCGGCCTCCTCGCGCACCGCGCGCAGCGAGGCCGCCGCCGCGACGATCGCCGGCAGGTTCTCGAAGCCCGGCGCGCGCCCCGACTCCCGTTCGTCCGCGGGCCCCTGGGGCGCGAAGCGGGTGCCCTTGCGGACCGCGAGCAGCCCCACCCCGGGCGGCCCGCCCCACTTGTGGGCGCTGGCCGTCAGCAGCGACCAGTCGCCCTCCACCGGGCCCCAGCCCAGCGACTGTGCCGCGTCCACCAGCAGCGGCACCCCGGCCGCCCGGCACACCGCCGCCACCTCGGCGACCGGCTGCACCGTCCCCACCTCGTGGTTGGCCGACTGCAGGCAGACCAGCGCGGTGTCCGGACGCAGCGCCGCCCGTACGTCGTCCGCGGCCACCAGGCCCGAGCGGTCCACGCCCACGGTCACCTGCTCGTACGCCTGCGCCGCGTGCAGCACCGAGGAGTGCTCCACGGCCGAGACCACCACCTGACGGCCCGTCCGGCGGCGGCCCGCCATCGCGCCCGACACCGCCGAGTGCACCGCGTGGGTACCCGAAGGAGTGAACACCAGCTCGTCGGGGCGGCAGCCGACCGCCTCCGCCGCCGCCTCCCGGGCCGCGTCCAGCAGCAGCCGGGCACGCCGCCCCTCGCGGTACAGCCGGGCCGGATCCGCCCACCCCTCGTCGAGCGCGGCGATCATCGCCTGCCGGGCGACAGGGTGCAGCGGAGCGGCGGAAGCCATATCGAAATAGGACACCTCAGCACGCTACAACCACCCCCGCGGGACCGGCCGGGCGCACTGTCAGAAGGCGTCCTGAGCGCGGGATTCCATCCCTTCGGGGAGTGCCCCGGCGCGTTGGACCCCCTCCCCGCGTGACCTCAAATTGCGTCCAGTAGGGTTTGGTCCGCATAAACATCCACACCTCATTGCCCAAGCACGGAGCGACCGACCAGCAGGCGGCCGAACCCGGCACGCTCGGGCGAGACTCTCGGGAAGGCGCTACGTGAGTCCCAACGGCTCCGACCTCCCCCACGGCCAGAACGGCGTGGGAGGTAACCCCTCGTCGCGACGCCCGATGCGGCGATGGCTGCCGCGGGCGCTGGCCGCGGGCCTGGTCCTTGCGACCGCCACCGGTTGCTCGTACAAGGACTATCCCCGCCTCGGCATGCCCAGTCCGGCCACGGAACAGGCACCCCGGATCCTGGCGCTGTGGCAGGGCTCCTGGGCCGCCGCACTGGTGACCGGCTGCCTCGTCTGGGGCCTGATCCTGTGGAGCGTGATCTTCCACCGGCGCAGCCGGACCAAGGTCGAGGTCCCCGCGCAGACGCGCTACAACATGCCCCTTGAGGCCCTTTACACGATCGTTCCGATCATCGTCATCGCGGTGCTCTTCTACTTCACCGCCCGTGACGAGTCGAAGATCCTGGACACCTCCAAGAAGCCGCAGCACGTGATCAACGTGGTCGGCTTCCAGTGGAGCTGGGGCTTCAACTACGTCGAGGACGTGGACGGCAACCCGGCGACGCCCACCGGCGTGCCGAAGGAACTGTCCGAGATCCCGACGAACAAGCTGCTGATGCCGGCCGGCGCCGAGGGCGTCTACGACGTCGGCACCCCGGCCAGCAAGAACCCGGACACGGGGAACCCCGGCCCGACGCTCTGGCTGCCCAAGGGCGAGAGCGTGCGGTTCGTCCTCACCTCGCGTGACGTCATCCACTCCTTCTGGATCGTTCCGTTCCTGATGAAGATGGACGTCATCCCCGGCCACACCAACGTCTTCGAGGTGACTCCGAGCAAGGAGGGCACCTTCCTTGGCAAGTGCGCCGAGCTTTGCGGTGTGGACCACTCCCGGATGCTCTTCAACGTGAAGGTCGTTTCGCCCGAGGAGTACAAGCAGCACCTCAAGGACCTGGCGGCGAAGGGCCAGACCGGGTACATCCCGGCGGGCATCGCCACCACGGGCAACGCGAAGAACTCGGAGCCCAAGACCACATGAGCATTCTCAACGAACCGCAGGGCGCCGCCGCGGCGGACGACTCCTACGCGGACGAGATCCCGGCCCGCAAGCGGAAGCCCGGCTCGGTGATCGTCACGTGGATGAGCACCACCGATCACAAGACGATCGGTTCGATGTACCTCATCACGTCGTTCGCCTTCTTCCTCATCGGCGGTGTGCTCGCACTGCTGATGCGTGCGGAGCTGGCCCGGCCGGGCAATCAGTACCTGTCGAACGAGCAGTTCAACCAGGCGTTCACGATGCACGGCACCGTGATGCTGCTGATGTTCGCCACCCCGCTGTTCGCGGGCTTCGCGAACTGGATCATGCCGCTCCAGATCGGTGCCCCCGACGTCGCGTTCCCGCGGCTGAACATGTTCGCCTACTGGCTCTACCTGTTCGGTTCGCTCATCGCGGTCGGCGGCTTCGTCACCCCGCAGGGCGCGGCCGACTTCGGCTGGTTCGCGTACTCGCCGCTGTCCGACGCGGTCCGCTCGCCGGGCGTCGGCGCGGACATGTGGATCATGGGTCTGGCGCTCTCCGGCTTCGGCACCATCCTCGGTGCGGTCAACTTCATCACCACGATCATCTGCATGCGCGCGCCCGGCATGACGATGTTCCGGATGCCGATCTTCTGCTGGAACGTGCTGCTGACCGGTGTGCTGGTCCTGCTGGCCTTCCCGGTGCTCGCCGCCGCGCTGCTCGCGCTGGAGGCCGACCGGAAATTCGGGGCACACGTCTTCGACGCGGCCAACGGCGGCGCGTTGCTCTGGCAGCACCTCTTCTGGTTCTTCGGCCATCCAGAGGTGTACATCATCGCGTTGCCCTTCTTCGGCATCATCTCCGAGGTCATCCCGGTCTTCAGCCGCAAGCCCATGTTCGGCTACATCGGCCTGGTCGCCGCGACGATCTCCATCGCCGGTCTGTCCGTGACCGTGTGGGCGCACCACATGTACGTCACCGGCGGAGTCCTGCTGCCGTTCTTCTCGTTCATGACCTTCCTGATCGCGGTACCGACCGGTGTGAAGTTCTTCAACTGGATCGGCACGATGTGGAAGGGGTCACTGAGTTTCGAGACACCGATGCTGTGGTCCATCGGCTTCCTGATCACCTTCGCCTTCGGTGGTCTGACCGGTGTCATCCTGGCGGCGCCGCCGCTGGACTTCCACGTCTCGGACTCGTACTTCGTGGTCGCGCACTTCCACTACGTCGTCTTCGGCACCGTGGTGTTCGCGATGTTCGCGGGCTTCCACTTCTGGTGGCCCAAGATGACCGGCAAGATGCTCGACGAGCGGCTCGGCAAGATCACCTTCTGGACGCTGTTCTTCGGCTTCCACGGCACCTTCCTCGTCCAGCACTGGCTGGGCGCCGAGGGCATGCCGCGGCGGTACGCGGACTATCTGGCGGCCGACGGCTTCACCACGCTGAACACCGTCTCCACCATCAGTTCGTTCCTGCTCGGCCTGTCGATCCTGCCGTTCCTGTACAACGTCTGGAAGACCGCCAAGTACGGCAAGAAGGTCGAAGTCGACGACCCGTGGGGCTACGGCCGTTCGCTGGAGTGGGCGACGTCCTGCCCGCCGCCGCGGCACAACTTCACCACGCTGCCGCGCATCCGGTCCGAATCCCCGGCGTTCGACCTGCACCACCCGGAGATCTCGGCGATCGACGCGCTGGTCAACCGCGGTCCCGACCAGGCGCTGTCCGGCGTCAGCGGCGACCTGCACAGTGACGGCAAGGAGGCCGGCCAGTGAGGATCCAAGGCAAGATGTTCCTCGGCCTGGCCGTCTTCATCCTGGCCTCGGCCGTGGTGTACGGCCTGTGGTCGAAGGAGCCGGCGGGTACGACAGCGCTCTTCCTCGCCTTCGCACTGAGCACGATGATCGGCTTCTACCTCGCGTTCACCGCGCGCAGGGCCGACACCGGCGCGCAGGACCGGGAGGACGCGGAGGTCGCCGACGACGCGGGCGAGCTGGGCTTCTTCAGCCCGCACAGCTGGCAGCCGCTCGCGCTGGCCGCCGGTGGCGCGCTGGCGTTCCTGGGCATCATCTTCGGCTGGTGGCTGCTGTTCGTCTCGCTGCCGGTCATCCTGATCGGCGTGTACGGCTGGGTGTTCGAGTACTACCACGGTGAGAACCGCACCCAGTAGGGCGGCGGCAGGCAGCAGTCCCGTCCGGTGGGACGGGAACAGAAGTACGGGCCGGGCCCGGACACCGCGTCAGGTGTCCGGGCCCGCCCCTTTTGCACGTATCCACCGCGCGGAATCACCCGGTTGTTCCTAACTTGGGTGCATGAGCCACAATTCTCGACGCCGTAACGCGCTGCGCTGCTCCCTGCTGGTGGCGCCCCTCGCGGTGGGGCTCACCGCTTGCGGAGGCGGCGGCAATCCGCTGGCCGCCGCCCCGTACGACGCGGCGGCCAAGGTCGCGTTCGGTTCCGCGGCCGGCGGCAAGGCCGACCCCTCCAAGCCGCTCCAGGTCTCCATCAAGGACGACGGCAGCCGGATAACGGATGTGACCGCCACCGACGCCGCAGGACGCTACGTACGCGGCGAACTCAGCGCCGACGGGCTGAGCTGGCACTCCACCGGCGCGCTGGCCGCAGGCGCCCACTACACCGTCCGGGTGAGCACCGAGGACTCCGACGGCCGGCCCGGCCGCAAGGTGCTCGGCTTCGACACCACCCCCGCCGACGCCGGACTGCACGTCGCCTTCGGCCCGGACGCCGGGACGTACGGGGTCGGGGAGCCGATCACGGCCGAACTGAGCGTGCCCGTCAAGGACCGCGCGGCGCGCGCCGCGGTGGAGGGCAACCTCAAGGTCACCTCGTCCCCGCAGGCCGCCGCCGGCTCCTGGTACTGGGTCGACGACCGCACCCTGCACTACCGGCCGAGCACGTACTGGCCCGCGCACGCCACGATCAACGTCAGCAGCACGCTGAACGGCGTCCGCGTCCAGGACGGGCTCTACGGCGGCGCCGACAAGTCCCTGACGGTGCACACCGGCGACCGGGTCGAGGCGCTCACCGACGCGGGCACCCACGAGATGACGTTCAAGCGCAACGGCAAGGTGGTCCGTACGCTGCCGGTCACCACCGGCAAGCCCGGCTTCTCCACCCGCAACGGCATCAAGGTCGTCCTGGGCAAGGAGTCGTTCGTCCGGATGCAGAGCGAAAGCATCGGCATCGCGGCTGGCAGCTCCGACTCCTACGACCTGCCCGTCTACTGGGCCACCCGGGTGACCTGGAGCGGCGAGTACGTGCACGCCGCGCCGTGGTCGGAAGGCTCGCAGGGGTACGCCAACGTCAGCCACGGCTGCACCGGCATGAGCACCGAGAACGCGCACTGGTTCTTCGACAATGTGCGGGAGGGCGACATCGTGCAGGTCGTCAACAGCCTCGGCGACATGATGACGCCGTTCGACAACGGCTTCGGCGACTGGAACCTGAACTGGTCCCAGTGGAAGAAGGGCAGCGCCCTGGGCGACGCGGGACAGTCCGCGACGTCCGGCGGCGGCGCCGAGTCCGTCAACAGCACGGACCCGGCCCGGCTGCGGCCCGAGACGGTCTGACCGTCCCGGACGGTCGGACCGTCCGGAACGGACCGGCCCGGCCCGGGATCCGGCTCAGCGGGTCGCGACGGCCTTGGCCTTCGGCGCCAGCCTGGCACGCAGCAGCACCGCCAGGGCGTCGCTGAGGGCCACCGGGTCGACGGGGTGGGTGACCGCCGCGTCGGCCCGGCTCCAGGTCGCCAGCCAGGCGTCCTGCGGGCGGCCGATCAGCACCAGCACCGGCGGGCAGCGGAAGATCTCGTCCTTGATCTGCCGGCACACGCCCATGCCGCCCGCGGGGTTGGCCTCCCCGTCCAGCACGCACAGGTCGATGCCGCCGCGCTCCAGCTCGGTGAGGACCGCGGGCAGCGTCGCGCACTCCACGTACTCCACCGGCGGCAGGTCGGCCGCAGGCCGGCGGCCGACGGCGAGCCGGACCTGTTCCCGGGTGTTCGCGTCGTCGCTGTAGACCAGCACCGTGGCGGTCGCCTGCATCGTGGCTCCTCCTCGTGTCCTCGTGTCCTCGTGAAGGCATTCTCAAGGTGCGTCGGATGCTACTCCCGCCAGGGGCTTCGCGAGGAGGGTTCGTACCCGCGGAAGATCGGGACCGGCGCTTCCCGCGCGACTCGACGGACCGTCATCCCTCCTTCGGGGGACGGCCGCACTAGGCCACGCGGGTCTCCTCAAGGGCTTGACACACCGAATGGCACCCCCCGGAGTCAGCGCCAGATAAGCGACCGACATAATGTCGGACGTGGCGACAGCAACAGCAGTAGATACCGGGCACGCGCACCCGTCGGTCAACCGGCCGAACCTCACCAGCGTCGGAACCATCATCTGGCTGAGTTCCGAGCTGATGTTCTTCGCGGCCCTCTTCGCGATGTACTTCACCCTTCGGTCGGTCACGGGTGCCGACTTCTGGAAGGAACACGCCCATGCGTTGAACGTCCCGTTCTCGGCGACGAACACGACGATCCTGGTGCTCTCCTCCTTCACCTGCCAGATGGGCGTCTTCGCCGCCGAGCGCGGCGACGTGAAGAAGCTCCGCTCCTGGTTCATCGTGACCTTCGTGATGGGTGCGGTGTTCATCGGCGGACAGATCTTCGAGTACACCAACCTGGTCAAGAAGGACGGGATCTCGCTCAGCTCGGACCCCTACGGCTCGGTGTTCTACCTGACGACCGGGTTCCACGGGCTGCACGTGACGGGCGGACTGATCGCGTTCCTGCTGGTACTCGGCCGGACCTACGCGGCCAAGCGGTTCACCCACCAGCAGGCCACCGCAGCCATCGTCGTGTCCTACTACTGGCACTTCGTCGATGTCGTGTGGATCGGCCTCTTCGCCACGATCTACCTGATCAAGTAGCCGGTCGCGCACCGCACACACCATCCAGAAGCATCGACGCAAGAGATCCTGACACCGGGGTAATCCGTGAAAAAGCTCTCCGCACGACGGCGCCACCCGCTGGCGGCGCTTGTCGTCCTACTCCTCGCGCTCGCGGTCACCGGGGGGCTGTACGCCGCGCTCGCGCCGGCGCCGAAGGCGCAGGCCGACGACTCGGCCCAGTCCCTGGCCATCGAGCAGGGCAAGAAGCTGTACTCGGTCGGCTGCGCCAGCTGCCACGGCACGTCCGGACAGGGCAGTTCCGACGGCCCGAGCCTGGTCGGCGTCGGCTCGGCCGCCGTTGACTTCCAGGTCGGCACCGGCCGGATGCCGGCCCAGCAGCCGGGTGCGCAGATCCCGAAGAAGAAGGTCATCTACGACCAGGCCGAGATCGACCAGCTCGCCGCGTACATCGCGTCCCTCGGCCCCGGTCCCGCGGTACCGACCAAGGACCAGTACAGCCCGACCGGCGCGGACGCCGGCAAGGGCGGGGAACTGTTCCGCACCAACTGCGCCCAGTGCCACAACTTCGTGGGCAAGGGCGGAGCGCTGACGAACGGCAAGTACGCCCCCACGCTGCAGGGTGTCGCGCCCAAGCACATCTACGAGGCGATGCTGACCGGTCCGCAGAGCATGCCGTCCTTCCCGGACAGCACGATGCCGCAGGACACGAAGGCCGACATCATCGCGTACCTCAAAGAGGTCGACAGCAGCACCTCGAAGAACCCCGGCGGTCTTTCGCTGGGCAGCATCGGCCCGGTGTCCGAGGGTCTCGTCGCCTGGGTCTTCGGCCTCGGCCTCCTGCTCGGCATCGCCACCTGGATCGCCGCCCGGACGACTAAGGCCAAGAAGTCATGAGCGAGACTGGATCCCACAACGACGTGCCAGAACAGAACCTGCCGAGTGAGCACGGCGCTCACGGTGGCGACGTAGCGGTCCCTGACGACCCGTTCGCCAACCCCGGCCACCCCCCGCACGAGTTCCGTCGTCAGGACATCGACGAGCGGGCCGCGAAGCACTCCGAGCGGGTCACCGCCGGTCTGTTCGGGCTGTCGATGCTCGGCACCATCGCCTTCATCGCCTGCTTCGTCATCTTCCCGGTCGACAAGATCGTCTTCATCTTCCCGTTCGGCAACGTCAGCGCGCTGAACTTCTCGCTCGGCCTCACGCTCGCCGTGGCGCTGATCGGCATCGGCGCCGGCGCGGTCCACTGGGCCCGCACCCTGATGTCGGACGAGGAGTTCTCCGACGACCGGCACTCGGCCGGCGCCGACGACGCGCTGCGCGAGAACGTCGAGCAGCAGTGGATCCAGGGCGCCAAGGAGAGCGGCTTCGGACGGCGCAAGCTGATCCGCAACACCATGTTCGGTGCGCTCACCCTGGTCCCGCTGGCCGGTGTCGTGATCCTGCGCGACCTCGGCCCGCTGCCGGAGGACAAGCTCCGGCACACCCTGTGGTCCAAGGGCAAGGTCCTGATCAACCAGAACACCAACAAGCCGCTGCGCCCCGAGGACGTCGTGGTGGGTTCGCTCACCTTCGCGATGCCCGAGGGTCTGGAGGAGTCCCAGGAGGACTTCCAGGAGCAGATCGCCAAGGCGGCCCTGATGATCATCCGGATCAAGCCGGAGGACATCAAGGACAAGCGCGAGCGTGACTGGGCACACCAGGGAATCGTGGCGTTCTCCAAGATCTGCACGCACGTGGGCTGCCCGATCAGCCTCTACGAGCAGCAGACGCACCACGTGCTCTGCCCGTGTCACCAGTCGACCTTCGACCTGGCGGACGGGGCCCGAGTGATCTTCGGCCCGGCGGGTCACGCGCTGCCGCAGCTTCGGATCAGCGTCAATGATGAGGGCAATCTGGTCGCTCTGGGCGACTTCGAGGAGCCCGTCGGTCCGGCATTCTGGGAGCGCGGATGAGTACGACGACGGAAGGCTCGACCCGTCGGGGCAAAAAGCCGGTCGGCCAGCGGGCCGCCGAGTGGACTGACCCCCGGCTGGGCCTGTACAAGCTGGCCAAGAGCAACCTGCGGAAGATCTTCCCGGACCACTGGTCCTTCATGCTCGGTGAGATCTGCCTCTACAGCTTCATCATCCTCATCCTCACGGGTGTGTATCTGACGCTGTTCTTCCACCCGAGCATGAACGAGGTCGTCTACCACGGCCCGTACGCGCCGCTGCAGGGCGTGCGGATGTCGGAGGCGTACGCCTCGACGCTGCACATCAGCTTCGAGGTCCGCGGCGGTCTGCTGATCCGGCAGATCCACCACTGGGCCGCGCTGATCTTCATCGCGGCGATGCTCGTGCACATGATGCGCGTGTTCTTCACCGGCGGCTTCCGCAAGCCGCGCGAGATCAACTGGCTGTTCGGCTGGACGCTGCTGTTCCTCGGCATGTTCACCGGCTTCACCGGTTACTCGCTCCCCGACGACCTGCTGTCCGGCACCGGTATCCGGTTCGCCGACGGCGCGGTGCTCGCCACCCCGGTGGTCGGCTCGTACCTGTCGTTCTTCCTGTTCGGCGGGGAGTTCCCGGGGCACGACATCGTGGCGCGGTTCTACTCGATCCACATCCTGCTGCTGCCGGGTCTGATGGCCGGTCTGCTGACCGCCCACCTGATCCTGGTCTTCTACCACAAGCACACGCAGTTCCCGGGTGCGGGCAAGACCGAGAAGAACGTCGTCGGCATGCCGCTGCTGCCGATCTACGCGGCCAAGGCGGGCGGCTTCTTCTTCCTGGTCTTCGGTGTGATCGCGGCCATCGCCGCGACCGTGTCGATCAACCCGATCTGGACGATGGGACCGTACCGGCCCGACCAGGTGTCGACCGGCGCACAGCCCGACTGGTACATGGGCTTCTCCGAGGGCCTGATCCGTGTGATGCCCGGCTGGGAGATCAACGCCTGGGGCCACACCCTGGTCCTCGGCGTGTTCATCCCACTGATGATCTTCCCGGTGGTGCTGGCGGCGATCGCCGTCTACCCGTTCATCGAGGCGTGGGTCACCGGCGACAAGGGCGAGCACCACATCCTGGACCGGCCGCGCAACCGTCCGGTGCGCACCGGCCTCGGCATGGCCTGGCTGTCGCTGTACTTCGTGCTGCTGATCGGTGGCGGCAACGACCTGTGGGCCACGCACTTCCACCTGTCGCTGAACTGGATCACCTGGTTCGTGCGGATCGGCTTCTTCGTGGTGCCGGTGCTGACCTTCCTGGTCACCAAGCGGATCTGTCTGGGCCTCCAGCGGCGCGACCGCGACAAGGTGCTGCACGGCCGCGAGACCGGCATCATCAAGCGGCTGCCGCACGGCGAGTACATCGAGGTGCACGAGCCGCTCTCGCAGGAGCAGCGGCACGTCCTCACCGCGCACGTCCAGCCGGAGCCGATCGACCCGGGCCCCGAGGTGGACGAGAACGGCGTCGAGCGGAAGATCAACCCGGTCTCGAAGGTGCGGGCCAAGCTGTCCCGCGGCTTCTACGGCGAGAACGGCCAGATCGCCAAGCCGACGGTCGAGGAGTACGAGGAGATCACCAGCGGGCACGGTCACCACTGACGGACCGCTGAGCTTCGCCACACACGGGCCGGGCCCGGAAGACCCTTCGGGGGCTTCCGGGCCCGGCCCTTTCGCGCGCCTGTCCGGACTGCGGTCAACCGGGAATCGGCGGTCGGCGCGCCGATAGGCTGAGAGCGCTGTTTCCCTTTCCCACCACCAGGAGCGTGGACCATGAGCGTTGTGACACCGGCAGGCGGCGAGACCCCGGCCACGCGTTCCTGGCCCGACGTGCTCAGCACGCTGCTGGCCCGGCAGGACCTGAGCGCGGCGGACACCGCGTGGGCGATGGACGCGATCATGCGGGGCGAGGCCACCGATGTGCAGATCGCCGGATTCGCGGTCGCGCTGCGGGCGAAGGGGGAGACCGTCGAGGAGGTCTCCGGCATGGTGCGGGCGATGTACGCGCACGCCAACACCATCGAGGTGCCGGGCCCGACGGTGGACATCGTCGGCACCGGCGGCGACCGGGCCAAGACGGTGAACATCTCCACGATGTCGGCGATCGTGGTGGCCGGCACCGGTGCGAAGGTCGTCAAGCACGGCAATCGCGCCGCGTCCTCCGCCAGCGGCGCCTCCGACGTCCTGGAACAGCTCGGCGTCAATCTCCAGCTGACGCCGCAGCGCGTCGTGGAGGTCGCCGAGGAGGCCGGGATCACCTTCTGCTTCGCGGTGAAGTTCCACCCGGCGCTGCGCCATGTGGCGACCGCCCGCGCCGAGTTGGGGGTGGCCACCACCTTCAACTTCCTCGGCCCGCTGACCAATCCGGCCCGGGTGCGGTCCCAGGCCACCGGGGTCGCGGACCCGCGGATGGCGCCGATCGTCGCCGGGGTGCTCGCCGAGCGCGGCTCGTCCGCGCTGGTGTTCCGCGGTGACGACGGCCTGGACGAGCTGACCACCACGGCCACCTCGCAGGTGTGGGTGGTGCGGGACGGCGCGGTCGAGCGGGTCGCCTTCGACCCGCGGGACGTCGGCCTGCCCCTGGTGCCGGTGGCGGCGCTGCGCGGCGCCGACGCGGCCCACAACGCGGCGGTGGCCCGCCGGCTGCTGGCGGGCGAGACCGGGCCCGTACGGGACGCGGTGCTGCTCAACTCGGCGGCGGCGCTGGTCGCGCTGCGGCCGAATGACGACCCGCTGGAGAAGCAGATCGCGGCCGGCCTGGAGGCGGCGGCCGAGTCGATCGACTCGGGCGCGGCGGCGGCGGCACTGGAGCGGTGGGCCGCGGCGAGCAACGCGTGACCGTCACCGGTATCGCGTAGAACCATGGAACGGCCGCCGTACGGGCGAATTCCGGCCGTACGTGACGGGTGTGGCACAAGACGCTGTCCAATTTCTGGACGGCGTCTTGTGCGTCTGAGGACGTATGGCAGAATGCTGTTCAGGTCACGAGTGACAGCGTCAAGGCCCCGGCTCGCTGTCCGGCAACCCTCCGTCCGAGGCGGGGTGCCCCGGGTGATGACCAGGCCGTGAAGCAGCGAGGCTCACGGCAAGCCGGACTTGGGGAGTTCTTTCATGAGCAAGCGAATGCGATAGGGCCTGTCGGCCCGGTTCCGCCTTTTCCGCCCGACGTATTCATCCCGCGTACCCGTACGGTGAGCCTTTTCTTTCGGCTCCGGGTGTGCGGTGATTTCGCCTGCCGTAATCCGGGAGATCGCCATGACTGTGACCACTGCTGCCACCGACCGTCGTATTTGTACCCCGCTGCCCGTTCTGGGCCGGGACGTCCTCGTTCCGCTCGTCACGGGCGGCACCGTGCCGTACGCCGCGCTCGACTACGCCGCCAGCGCCCCCGCGCTCCAGCGGGTGTGGGACGACATCGCCGCGTACGCCCCCTACTACGGCAGCGTGCACCGCGGTGCCGGCTACCTCTCCCAGCTGTCCACCGACCTGTTCGAGCAGAGCCGCGACACCGTCGCCGACTTCCTCGGCTGCCGGGACGGCGACCAGGTGATCTTCACCCGGTCCACCACCGACTCGCTCAATCTGCTGGCCGCCGTGGTCCCGGCCGGCACTCATGTCTTCGTCTTCGAGACCGAGCACCACGCCTCGCTGCTGCCCTGGCGGACCCGCGACGACGTGCGGGTGACCGTGCTGAGCGCGCCGCGTACGCCGGAACAGGCCGTCGCCGTCCTTGACGTGGCGCTGCACGGCGCCGCCAAGGGCCCCAAGCTGGTCTGCGTCACCGGCGCCTCCAATGTGACCGGGGAGCTGTGGCCGGTACGGGAACTGGCCGCCGCCGCGCACCGGCACGGCGCCCGGATCGTGCTGGACGCGGCGCAGTTGGCCCCGCACCACCCGGTGGACGTGGCCGCGCTGGACGTCGACTGGGTCGCCTTCTCCGGCCACAAGCTCTACGCGCCCTTCGGTTCCGGTGTGCTGGCCGGCCGCGCCGACTGGCTGCGCGAGGCCGAGCCGTACCTGGCGGGCGGTGGCGCCAGCCGCAAGGTCGCCCGGCGTGCGGACGGCGGGGTGGACGTGGAGTGGCACACCACCGCGGCCCGGCACGAGGCGGGCTCGCCCAATGTCATCGGCGTCTACGCCATCGCGTCGGCCTGCAAGGCGCTCACCGAGGCCGGCTTCGGTGAACTCGTCGACCGCGAGCAGCAGTTGCTGGCCCGGCTGCGGGCCGGGCTCGCCGAGGTGCCCGAGGTGCGGGTGCTGTCGCTGTTCGGCGACGACGCGCCCCGCGTCGGCGTCCTGTCCTTCGTCGTGAGCGGTTGGAACAGCTCGCACTTCGCCGCCGCGCTGTCCGCCGAGTACGGGATCGGGGTGCGCGACGGGCTGTTCTGCGCGCACCCGCTGGTGCGGACGCTGCTCGGCGGCGAGAGCGACGACCCGGGGGAGTGCGGGGCGCCGGAGGCGGCGCCGGGGGAGCGGTCGCTGAACGCGATCCGGGTCAGCTTCGGCGCGGGCACCCCCGAGGAGCACATCGACCGCTTCCTGACGGCGGTGCGCACCCTGGTGCGCGAGGGCGCGCGGTGGAGCTACCGCACCGAGGACGGCCGTTGCGTGCCCGACCGGGGCTGATGCCGCGGGCGGCGGTCACCCGGCAGGGGCGACGGCCGCCGTGCGGGACTCGATCGCCCGCAGCACCGCGATCATGTCGGCGGCCGGATCGGCCGCGCTGGTCTCGGCGAACAGGGCGTGGCAGATGTCGAGCAGCGGTGTCGCCGTCCCGGAGGCGCGGGCGGCCTCGGCGATGAGCCGGTTGTTCATCAGGACGTCGGCGGCCGCGGCCTGGACGCCGAAGTCGCGCGCCAGCAGCTTGGGCGCCTTCATCCGCGACACCCCGCTGGCCATCGGCCCCGCGTCCAGCACCGCGAGGAACCGGCCGCGGTCCAGACCGTGCCGCTCGGCGAAGTGGAAGGCCTCGGCCAGCCCGGTCACGGTGGTGATCAGGAAGAGATTGACCGACAGCTTCATCAGCAGCGCGCCGGGCACCGGCCCGCAGGCGAAGGTCTCGTGGCACATCGGCGCCAGCAGCGGCCGTACGTCCTCGACCGCCTCGGGATCGCCCGCCAGCATCGCGACCAGCCGCCCCTGCTCGGCGGGGACGCGGGAGCCGGAGACCGGCGCCTCCACGTAACGGCCGCCCGCCGCGCGGATGTCGGCCTCCAGGGCGCGCGAGTAGTCCGGCGCGGTGGTGCCCATGTGGACGAGGGTGCGGCCCGCGACGCGCTCGGCGAAGGCGGGGGTGCCGCGGCCGAGGCAGGTGTCGATCGCGGCACCGTCGGCGAGCATCACGAAGACGGTGTCGGTACGGGCGAGGAGGTCGGCCGGGCTGTCGGCCGTCTTCGCCCCGGCGGCCCGCAGCGCGTCGGCGGCGGGCGCGCTGCGGTTCCAGACCGTCAGCGGGGTGCCGGCCCGCAGGAGATTGAGCGCCATGGGCCGGCCCATGACCCCGAGTCCCAGAAAACCGATGTCCACCGCGCCACCGCCTTCCGCGGCCCGTGCCGGTCGATCGGCGGGCCGCACTTGCCGTTTATGACAGCCGTCATAATACTGGTCGCTATGACAGTCGTCATAGTGGATGGGGAGCCGGTCGTCACGGGCGGTGAACCCGCGGCACCGGACGGGATCGACGTGCTGCGGCCCACCGACCGGGACGCCGTGGCCCGGCTCTTCGCGGCCTGCTCGGCCGAGACGGTCCGGCTGCGGTTCTGGGGCGGCCGCCGCGAATTCCCCCGCGACCACCTGGACGCGCTGCTGGCCGGGCCGCCCGCCGAGCACGACGCGGTGGTCGCCCACCGCGGCGGCCGGGACCAGCTGGTCGGCATCGCGGGCTTCGCCGCCGGGCCGGACGGCCGGCCCGGCAGCGGTGAGCTGGGCGTGCTGGTCGTGGACGCGTGGCAGCGGCAGGGCGTCGGCACCGCGATGATCGGCCTGCTGCTGGCCCGCGCGCGGGCGCGGGGCGTCGAGCAGGTCGTGGCCAATGTGCTGCCGGGCCGGCACGGGCTGCTGGCGGCCCTCGGCCGCCGACTGGAGCCGGTCCGCGCGTCGTTCACCGGGGACGGCCTCACCGGCGTCTATAAGCTGGCGCCGACCGTATAGCCGACCGTATAGAAGTGGGCGTGGACGTGGGGTCGGCCGTACGGGACGCGCGGCGGTGCCGGCAGTGTCAGCGGTGTCAGCGAGAACAGTGGGACGACGGGCCCGGTGGAGGACGGCGATGACGGGAACCGACCGCGGACCGCGCGAGCGGATGGTCTTCAGCGCGGCCCAGCTCATCCGGCGCGAGGGCGTCGGCGCGACCGGCATGCGCGAGGTCGCCGCCCACGCGGGCGCGCCGCGCGGCTCGCTCCAGCACTATTTCCCCGGCGGCAAGGAACAGCTGGTCAACGAGGCGGTGGCCTGGGGCGGGCGCTACGCGGCCAAGCGCGTCGCCCGCTTCCTCGCCGCGCTCGACGAGCCGGCCCCGAGCGCGCTGTTCGCCGGCATGGTCACCCAGTGGACCGACGAATACGCGGCGATCGGCTTCGACGGCGGCTGCCCCGTCGCCGCCGCGGCCGTGGACTGCGCGCGGGCCACCGAGTCCACCCGGGAGGCGACCGCCGCCGCCTTCGCCGCCTGGACCGCGCCGCTCGCCGAGGCCCTGGCCGCCATGGGCGTCCCGCGGGAGCGGTCCGTACCGCTGGCGACCCTCATGATCAGCACCCTGGAGGGCGCGATCCTGATCGCCCGGGCGGAACAGGACACCCGCGCCCTCACCACCGCCGCCCGCGAACTCGGCCCGCTGCTGGACGCGGCGCGCGCGTAGGGACCGGGCGAAGACGTACGGCTCAGGCGTCGAGACCGATCGCGAACGCGGCCTCCAGGTCGTGCTGCGAGTACGTACGGAAGGCGACGTGCGTGTCGGTCGCCTCGACACCGGCGATCTTGGAGATCCGGCCGGGGATGATGTCGGCCAGGTCGTCGTGCCGGGCGACGCGCACCAGCGCGACCAGGTCGTAGGTGCCGGTCACCGAGTAGACCTCGCTGACGTTGTCCAGCGCGGCGATGGCCTCGGCGATCTCCGGAATCCGGTCGACGGACGTCTTGATGAGCACGATCGCGGTGATCACGGCTGGATGTCTCCTTGGGTCGACCCGACTACGACGCTCAGCTTACGACGCGGCCGGTAGCACACCCAGGCGCACAGGAACCCGAAGGCGAAGCCGACGACATGCGCCAGGTACGCGACCCCGGGCCCGTTGCCGCCGGTCTGCGCCGCGAGCCACTGGAGGACGAACCAGAAGCCCAGCACCATCCAGGCGGGGAACCGCAGCGGGATGAAGAAGAGGAAGGGGAAGAGGCTGGTCACCCGGGCCTTGGGGTAGAGGTACAGATACGCACCGAGCGCACCCGAGATCGCCCCCGACGCGCCCACCAGGCTCTGCGTCGACTCCGGGTTGGCGAGCGCGAAACCGTACGTCGCCAGGCAGCCCGCCACCAGGTAGAAGAGCGCGAACCGCAGCCGCCCCATGCGGTTCTCCACGTTGTCGCCGAAGACGTAGAGGAAGAGCATGTTGCCGATCAGATGCAGCCAGCTCCCGTGCAGGAACATCGCGGTGAGCACCGACAGCAGCGGCGACTTGGTGTACGCGTGCGGCGCCGCGCAGCCCGTGGGCAGCTCCAGCCGGTCCATCGGGAGCTGTCCGTGGAACAGCTCGCTCGGGATGACGCCCCAGTGCGCGAAGTAGACGGCCTGCGCGCACTGCAGCTTGTCGCCGGTGCCGTAACCGGCGTTGAAGCCGGACAGCGGCCCCAGCAGGAAGACCACGGTGCACAGACCGATCAGCGCGTACGTCACGACCGGCGTGCGGCGGACGGGGTTCTTGTCGTACACCGGGATGACCATGGACCGATGATGACGCAGCGGGCGTAACGGACATAGGCCGCCTCGCCGCAGCGCGTCGCGGGCCCGAGGCCGTAGGGTGACCCCGACACACGCCCGTCAGCGCAGGTACGCCCGACAGTCCCGAATTCCCCGAGGAAGAGGTGCAGGACCGATGCCGGTGCCCATGCCGACCACGACGACCCGCTGGCGCTGCACGCAGTGCGGCAATCTGACCCGTTTCGACGTGACCCGGTCCACCCGGCTGACCGAGTACGTCCACCTCGACCTCGGCGGCGAGCCGCGGATCGAGGAGACCGAGGTGCTCAGCGAGACGGTCGAGTCGGTGCGCTGCCGCTGGTGCAACACCGCGGACCGGATCGAACTGGTCGACCGGCCCGGCGCGGCAGGGACCGAGGACGGTACGGCGGCGGCCGGCGACGGCGCGGACGACAGTACGGACACGGAAGCGGGTCCGGGGCAGGGTTGAGCCTCCTTACGGGGACAATGGATGCAAGAGGCGGCGGCCGGAGGGATCGAAGGGGGCCGGGGAGGCGCCGCGCAACCCGACGGGAGTGACTGGTGGACGGTAGTGGCGGCAATCTACGGGCCGAGGCGGACGGGCCCGAGACGGGTGCCGCCGAGCCGACGGCTGCCACCGGCGCGCCGGACACGGCTGTCACCGACGCACCGGACGCAGTGGGGGACGGGACACCCGGCACGGCGGCGGACGGGACGGCCGACGACGCCCAGGAGCCGACGCTCGACCGGCCGCTGCCGGAAGGCGTACGGCACCGCGTCGTCGCCGTCGCGGCCGACGCCTTCGGCAGCTTCACCTTCGCCGAACTGCCGCTGCCACTGCGGCCGTACGCCCGTTTCACCCCCTCAAGACGGGCGAAACACGCGGCCACCGCACTGGCCGCCGCTCTGGAGAGCGACCCCGCCTTCCGGCACAAGGTCGCGGGAAAACTCCGCGAGGCGCAGCCGGAGCTGACCGGCGCGCTGGACGCCGGCACCCCGCCGCCCGCCGCCGACCCGCTGGACGTGGCCGCCGCGGCGTATCTGCTGCGCCCGGCTGGCTGGGCCAAGCTCGTCGCCACCGCGGGCGAGGAGGCGCAGCGCGCGCACGCCGAGCGGGCCGACGAGGAGACGCTGCGCGAACTGGCCAAGCTCCGCGAGGAGGTGCAGAGCCTGCACGCCCAGCTCCGCTCCGAGGCGGTACGCGCCCGCGCCGAACTGGACGCCGTCCGCAAGGAGGGCGACGTGGCGCACCGCAAACTGCGCAGCGCGCTCAGCGACGTCAAACGAGCCGAGGCCGCGCAGCGCCGGATCCAGGCGGAACTGGACGAGGCGCGGGCGGCCGCCGACCGGGACAGGGCCGCCGCCGAGACCGAGGCCCGGCGACTGCGCACCCGGGTCGCCGAGGCCGAGGCGGCCGTCGAGTCCGGCCGCCGCGCCGCCCGCGAGGGCCGCAGCATCGAGGACGTACGGCTGCGGCTGCTGCTGGACACCGTGCTCGACGCGGCCTCCGGGCTGCGCCGCGAACTGGCCCTGCCGCCGCGCGAGTCCATGGGCGTACGGCCCGCGGACACCGTGGACGCGGTCGCGCCCGGCGCCTTCAGCCCGCGCGACATCGCCACCCGCGCGCTGTCCGAGACCGACCCGGCGCTGCTCGACCAGCTGCTCGCGCTGCCGCAGGCGCATCTGGTCGTGGACGGCTACAACGTCACCAAGACCGGCTATCCGTCGATGCCGTTGGAGAAGCAGCGGCTGCGGCTGCTGGGCGGGCTCGCGGCACTGGCCGCGCAGAGCGGCGCCGAGGTCACCTGTGTCTTCGACGGCGCCGACCTGGACATGCCGGTACTGCTCGCGCCGCCGCGCGGCGTACGGGTGCTGTTCAGCAAGGCCGGTGAGACCGCGGACGAGTTGATCCGGCGGCTGGTGCGCGCCGAACCGCCGGGCCGGCAGATCGTGGTGGTCTCCGCCGACCGCGAGGTCGCCGACGGCGTGGCCAAGGCGGGCGCCCGCCCGGTCGCCTCGGTGCTGCTGCTGAAACGGCTCGCGCGGGTCTGACCGACCCGGACCGTACGGGGCCGCGGGGGCCGCGTCGGCCCGCTCCGTGTACCTGCGGCCCCGCTTCGTACACCTGCGCGTTTCACGAACGCACCAGCGTCAACCCAGCGTTGATCGACCCTCACTGCGCGTACGAAGGTCGTAAAGAATGTGCGAACCGGTCGAGATTTTGCCTACAAGGATTTGAACCGATCACAGGAAGGTCACTAGGGTCAGGCGTCGAACCTCCGCGCAGTCGATCATCCAATCCGGATGGCGCGTCGGGGGCCGCCCGCCAGTCAACCGGTAGGCGGCTGAAGGAAGAAGGAGCTCGCCTTCGTGGCGTCCCACCGTCGTCCCAAGCCGGCGAACCGCACGCGCGTCACCGTGCTGACCGCCACCGCCGCTGCCGCCGTGGCCCTCACGGCCCAGGCCGCACAGGCCGCCCCCGCCAAGCCGACCGTCAAGGACGCCAAGGCGAAGGTGGACGCGCTCTACGAGCAGGCGGAGCAGGCCTCCGAGAAGTACGACGGGGCCAACGAGAAGCTGCACACCCTCCAGAAGGAGGCGGGCACGCTCCAGGACCAGGTGGCGCGCCAGCAGCAGCACCTGAACCAGCTCAGGGACGGCCTCGGCACCATCGCGGCCTCGCAGTACCGCAACGGCGGCATCGACCCGACGCTGCAGCTCTTCCTTTCCGCCAACCCGGACAGCTACCTGGACCAGGCCACCCGCCTGGACCAGATGACGTCGCTGCAGACCGACTCGCTGCGCCAACTCCAGGACGCCAAGCGGACCCTGGACCAGCAGCGGGCCGAAGCGACCGCCAAGCTCACCGAGTTGCAGTCCACCCGGACCGAACTGGCCAAGCGCAAGGCCGAGGCGAAGGACAAGCTCGCCGAGGCGCAGCGGATCCTCAACTCGCTGACCGCCGCGCAGCGCGCGTCCATCGCCGCCGCCGACGCCCGGGCCAACCGCTCCACCACCCGCGTCGACCTCGGCGACGCGAAGCCGGCCTCGCAGCGGGCCGCCGCCGCCTTCTCGGCCGCGCAGACCCGGATCGGCATGCCGTACGTCTACGGCGCCTCCGGCCCCAGCTCCTTCGACTGCTCCGGCCTCACCTCCTGGGCCTACAACCAGGCGGGCGTGAGCATCCCCCGCACCTCGCAGGCGCAGGCCAACGCGGGCACCCGGATCTACTCCCAGTCCCAGCTGGCCGTCGGCGACCTGGTGATCTTCTACGGCGACGCCCACCACGTCGGCCTGTACGCGGGCAACGGCATGGTGCTGCACGCGCCGAAGCCGGGCGCGTCGGTGCGCTACGAGTCGATCGGCAACATGCCGTTCCAGTTCGGCGTCCGGATCTGACACCCGCCGTCCGGAGCCGACACGGCGTCCGGACGCCAACCGGGCTCGGACACCTACGGCGTTCGGGTGATGAACACCTGCGCGCACCGCCTCGCGCCGGGCACGTGACCTGCGGCGGAGGCGGGGCGCGCGAAGCCCGGTGTGCCCGGTTCTTTGAACTCTCCGCGTCCTGCTGACTACTGTCAGCGCTCGTGGCTTCCCATCGACGCTCCACGCAGCCGGGCCTCGCCGCCCGCACCACCCGCGTCACCGTGCTGTCCGCGGCCGCCGCGGCGACCGCGGCGCTGTCCGGCACCGCGGCCCAGGTCGCGGCGGCCGACCCCGGCGGCGGCCCGCCCGACCAGGCGTCCCGGCTCGACCGGCTCTACCAGCAGGCCGAGCAGGCGACCGAGAAGTACGACGCGGCGCAGGAGCACGCCAAGCAGCTGCGGGCCGACCTCGCGACCCTCCAGGACCGGGCCGCCCGCGGCCAGCAGCAGGTCAACGAGATGCGCGACGAAATGGGCGCGCTCGCCACCGAGCAGTACCGCAGCGGCGGCATCGACCCCTCGCTCGCGCTGCTGATGACCTCGGAGCCCGACCAGTACCTGGACCGGGCCACCACCCTGGACCGGCTCGGCGCCCAGCAGACCGAGCGGCTGCGGCAGTTGCAGGAGGCCGAGCGGCTGCTGCTCCAGCAACGCGCCCAGGCCACCGGCAAGCTCGCGGAACTCGACCGGAACCGCACCGAACTGCAGAAGCGCAAGCGGTCGGTGCAGCAGGCGCTCGCCGAGGCGCGGCGGCTGCTCAACGCGATGCCCGCCGCGCAGCGCGCCGACTACCGCCCGGGCATGGGCGAGCGGGCCTCCCGCGACCGCGCCACCCCCGACATCCCGGATCTGCCCGCCGCCTCCGGGCGCGGCGCGATGGCCGTGGCAGCCGCCCGGCAGATGATCGGCAGGCCCTACGTCTGGGGCGCCACGGGGCCGAACTCCTTCGACTGCTCGGGCCTGATGCAGTACGCGTACGCGCGCGCCGGGGTGTCGCTGCCGCGGACCTCGCAGGAGCAGATGAACGCCGGGCAGCGGGTGCCGCTCGACCAGGCGCGGCCCGGCGATCTGGTGATCTACCGCAGCGACGCCAGCCATGTCGCGATGTACGTCGGCGGCGGCCAGGTCATCCACGCGCCGTACCCCGGCGCGCGGGTGCGCTACGACCCGGTCGGCATGATGCCGATCACGGCGGTGACCCGGCCGTAAGGGGCCGCGGGACGGCCCGTGGGCGGGGGCCGTGAGGGGCGGCGCGGGGCCGTACGATCGGGCGCATGGCCGCGGCGCAGCTGAGACGTTCGCTGACCGCCTCCCTGGTCCGGGTGGCGGTGCTCGCCGCGCTCTTCGCGCTGCTCTTCCAGTGCACCGTGCACCCCTCGTCGCACCCCGCGAAGGCGACCGCGACGGCGGCCGACGCCGCCGAGGCCGGGATGCGGCAGCTGCTCACCCGGCAGGCGGCGGCCGTGCTGCACCGCGACCGGCCGGCGTTCCTCGCCGCCGTCGACCCGCGCGCGACCGGCTATCTGACCCGGCAGCGCAAGGTCTTCGACGACCTCGCGGACGTACCGCTGGCGGCCTGGTCCTACCGGCTCGTCGCGACCGGTGCCTTCCCGCTGCCGCCGGCCGCGGACGGCACCGTGCGGACCGCGGCGCAGGTCGAACTCCGCTACCGCCTCACCGGTTTCGACACCCAGCCGGTCTCGGCGACGTATTACCTGACCTTCGCGCACCGGGACGGCCGCTGGTACGTCGCCGGTGACGACGACGGCGCGGCGGCCGGGAAGCACAGCGCCGTCGAACTGTGGGACCAGGGACCGGTGACGGTGGTGCGCGGCCGGTACAGCCTGGTGCTCGGGCCCGGGTCGGTCACGGCGCTGCGCCGCTACGCCGACGAGGCGGACGAGGCGGTGCCGCAGGTGCGGCACGCCTGGCCGGACGGCTGGACCGGCAAGGTCGTGGTCGAGGTGCCGGGGTCGCTGGCGCGGATGGCCGCGCTGCTCGGGGCGGAGCCCGCGGACTACCGCAATTTCGCCGCCGTCACGGCGGGCGAGGCGGGCGGGACCGCGACCTTCCATTCCGACCGGGTGATCATCAACCCCGAGGCGTTCGCGGGGCTGTCGGAGTTCGGGCGGCAGACCACGCTCACCCATGAGACGACGCATGTCGCGACGCGCGCCACGACCACGGCGAACACTCCGCTGTGGCTGTCGGAGGGGGTCGCGGACTGGACGGCGTACCGCACCGCCGGGCGCACCGCCCGGGAGATCGCCGCCGAGCTGTCGACCGCCGTCGCCGCGGGCCGGGTCCCGGCGGCGCTGCCCGCCGACGCCGACTTCCACGCCACCGACGCCGCCGCTCTCTCCCGCGCCTACGAGGGCGGCTGGCTCGCCTGCCGGATGGTCGCGGACCAGTGGTCCCCGGCCAGGCTCACCGATCTCTACCGCGCCGTCGCCGCCGGCGGCTCCGTCGACAGCCACCTGCGGGCCACCCTCGGCCTCACCCTCCCCGCCTTCACCGCGCGCTGGCGCGCCTACCTTCAGCAGGAGCTGGCATGACCCCTCCACCCGACCGCGTCCCCGCCGATGTGCCGGGCGACGTGTCCGGCGGTCCCGGGGACGACTTCAGCGCCGAATACGTCGCGCGGGCACGGGAGTTGCGGCGCGGGGTGTGGCCCGTGGCCGTCGGGGGGCGGGCCGCCGGGCTCGGGCTGGTGCTGGCCCTGGGTCTGACCGGCGGGGGAGCGGGCCTGGTGGCCGGATTCGGCGGGGCGTGGGCCGCGCGGGTGGCCGGGGCGGCGGTGACGCTGGTGCTGCTGCCGGAGGCGCTGGGGCTGCCGTTCGGGGCGCGCGGGCGGGTGGTGCGGCGCCGCTTCGGCCTGATCACCCAGGGCTGGGGCGGCTGGTGGGCCGATGTGCTGCGCGGCCTGCTGATCTCGCTGCCGCTCACCGCCGGCGCCCTCTTCGCCGTCTACGCCCTGGCCGGCGTGACCGGCCACTGGTGGGTGTGGGCCGCGCTCGGCGCCGCCGCCGTGACCGTCCTGCTGTCCTGGGCGGCGCCCCTGGTCTTCGAACCGCTCTTCAACCGCTTCACGCCCATGGCGCCGGGACCGCTCAGGGACGCCCTGCTGGCGCTCGCCGAGCGCGACGGCGTCACCGTCGAGGACGTCCTCGTCGCCGACGCCTCCCGCCGTACCACCGCCCTCAACGCGTACGTCTCCGGCTTCGGCCGCACCCGCCGGATCGTCGTCTACGACACCCTGCTGAGCACGGCCGACCCGCGCGAGGTGGAGCTGGTGGTGGCCCATGAACTCGGCCATGTCGTGCACCGGGACGTGCCGCGCGGCACCGCGCTCGGCGCGCTCGGCGCGGCGGCCGGGGTGTGCGTACTGGCCGCCGTGGTCACCTGGCGGCCGCTGCTCGACCTGGCGGGCGCCGACGGCTTCGCCGACCCGCGCTCGGCCTGGCTGCTCGCGGCGGTCGCCTCCGTCGGCGGCGCCGTCGCCGCGCCGCTGGGCGCGGCCGTCAGCCGCCGCGTCGAGCGGCGCGCCGACCGGCACGCCCTCGAACTCACCGCGGACCCGGCCGGATTCATCGCGATGCAGCGCCGGCTCACCGTCGTCAACGTCGGCGAGCCCAGCCCGCCCCGCGCGCTCCACCTGCTCTTCGGCACCCACCCCGCGCCGGCCGAGCGGATCGCCGCGGCCCGCGCCTGGCGGGTGCCCGGCTGAGACCGGGTTTCAGCGCGAGGTCGAGGTCAGTACCGACGTACGGTCGTCCCGCGCGGCGGGCATCCCGCGCTCCGGCAGACCGCGCGCCGCCCGCCGCGGCACGGTGGCCGCCCACAGCCGGCGGCAGGCGCTCAGCGAGGCGAGGACCAGCAGCCCGTTGCGCACCAGCAGCAGCGCCACGCCCAGCTTGTCGCTGGCCACGACGTCGGAGAAGAAGACCGGGAACTCCAGCGTGGTGAAGAGCGTCGCCGCCAGCACCAGCGCGACCGGCCGCCGCATCACCGACTCGCGCAGCGTCACGCAGACCGCGCCGATGCCGATCAGCCACACCATGTACTGCGGGCTGATCACCCGGCTGGTGGTGGTGAAGACCAGCAGCGCGGCGAAGGCCGCGTCGTACGGCGTGGCGACGGTGAACGTCCGGGCCCGCAGCCGCCACAGCAGCAGCCAGCCGAAGGCGAGCACCGACAGCGCCATGGCGGCGGTGCTGACCAGGTGCACGTGCGGGCCGAGGAATTCCATCGAGCCGTAGTTCATCCGCACGGTGCCGTGCCAGCCCAGGTGCCGCCCGAGGTGGAAGACCATCGCGCCCAGCGACTCGACCTCGGTGCCGCGTTCGCGCTGGAAGGTGAGGAAGGACATCGAGCCCGGCATCGCCAGGTGGAAGGCGAGCGCGAGCACCGCCATGGTGGCCGCGGCGGTCAGCCACGACCGCCGGGTGGACCGGCCGCGCGGCGCCCCGATGAGCAGCAGCAGCGGCCACACCTTGAGCATCGCGCCGAACCCGGCGAGCAGTCCCGCGGCCCGCGGCCGGCGCGGGAAGCGGAGCAGCGCGAGCACGCCGACGGCGGTCACCATCACGTCGTAGCGGGCGTAGACGATCGGGCCGAGCAGGGTGACACCGCCGACCCACACCCACACCGCGGCGAGCCGCCCCGACCTGCGGACCGCCGAGTCGCGCAGCAGCACGCCGAGCACGACGGCGTCGGCGAGGAAGGCCAGCCAGAAGAAGGCGGCGCTGTAGCCGAGGAAGGGCAGCAGGCCGGGGGAGAGCACGACCAGCGCGGCGCCCGGCGGATACTGCCAGGTCACGTCGTGCAGCGGGAAGGTGCCGCCGCGCAGCACCCCGTACCAGCCGTGGTAGATCGACGAGACGTCGTTGGCGATGTACTGACCGGGGAAACGGACGACCTCGAACACGAACAGCAGGAACGCGGTGCGGGTGAGGACCCAGACGATGACAGCCCAGCTCCGACTGCTGATATGTGTGTTTGTCACGATATGCATCATGCGGTGAACGGCGGTGCCGCCGCCGGACGGACGCGCCCCCGCGCCGCCAGCCGGGTGAACCGCGGACCCGGCCACCGGACGGGTACTGTCGGCGGGGATGGACAAGACCCTGATCGTCACCAACGACTTCCCGCCCCGCCCCGGCGGCATCCAGTCCTTCGTGCACAGCATGGCGCTGCGCATGGACCCCGGGCAGGTGGTCGTCTACGCCTCCACGTGGAAGGACGGCAGCGAGGTCGCGGCCTTCGACGCCGAGCAGCCCTTCCCTGTGGTCCGCGACCGCACCTCGATGCTGCTGCCCACGCCCCGGGTGACCCGCAGGGCCGCCGAACTGCTGCGCCGGCACGGCTGTTCCTCGGTCTGGTTCGGCGCCGCCGCTCCGCTCGGCCTGATGGGACCCGCGCTGCGCGAGGCCGGCGCGCGCCGGCTGGTCGGCACCACGCACGGCCACGAGGCGGGCTGGGCGCAGCTGCCCGGCAGCCGCCGGCTGCTGCGCCGGATCGGCGAGGGCACCGACACCCTCACCTACCTCGGCGAGTACACCCGCTCCCGGATCGCCCCCGTGCTGACCCCGGCCGCCGCCGCCCGCATGGTCCAACTGCCGCCGGGTGTCGACGAGAAGACCTTCCACCCCGGCTCGGGCGGCGCGGTCGTACGGGCCAGGCTCGGCCTCGCCGACCGCCCGGTGGTGGTGTGCGTGTCGCGGCTGGTGCCGCGCAAGGGCCAGGACACGCTGATCCGGGCGCTGCCGCGGATCCTGCACGACGTGCCGGACACGGTGCTGCTGATCGTCGGCGGCGGCCCGTACCGCGGCGACCTGGAGAAGCTGGCCGCCGGGACCGGGGTCAGCCACGCGGTGCGCTTCACCGGCCCGGTGCCATGGGAGGAACTGCCCGCGCACTACGGCGCGGGCGACGTCTTCGCGATGCCGTGCAGGACCCGGCGCGGCGGCTTGGACGTGGAGGGGCTCGGCATCGTCTACCTGGAGGCGTCCGCCACCGGCCTGCCGGTGGTCGCGGGCGACTCCGGCGGCGCGCCGGACGCGGTGCTGGACGGCGAGACCGGCTGGGTGGTCGCGGGCGGCTCCCCGACCCAGGCCGCCGACCGCGTCCTCACCCTGCTGCACGACCCGGAGCTGCGCCGCCGGATGGGCGAGCGGGGCCGCCGCTGGGTCGAGGAGTCCTGGCGCTGGGACCTGCTGGCGCAGCGGCTGCGGTCACTGCTGTAGCCGGAGGAGACGGACCTCGCCCCGGTGCGCCGACGGGGTCCGCGGCTCTCAGGGCGGCGTGAGGGCGTCGAGTTGTGCGGCCAGGTCGTGGTGTCCCGCTGTCAGGTGCGGGCGGGCGGCGTTGAGCGGGTGGACCAGCTCGGCGGGGTCGTCGTGGGCGAGGGCGGCCCGGATCCGGCTGAGCGGCAGGCGGGCGGCGGCGGGCAGATCGGTGAGCGCGGTGATCTGGCCGGCGAGGCGGCGCAGGTCGGCCGCGTTGTGGCGGGCCCAGGCGGCGGTGGTGCGTTCGGCGGCGCGGCGGCCCCGGGTGGCCTGGACACGCTGTTCCCCGGTGGTCCCCGCGGGGCCGGGCCGACCGCGCAGATAGCGGCGTTCTGCGGCCTGGCGGCTGGCGACGCCCAGCGGGGAGGCGAGGTCGGCCCAACTGGCGCCCGCGTCCCGGGCGGTCTCGATCAGGCCGTTCTCCCATCCGGCGAGCCGCTCGCGCACCTGCCGCAGCAACAGCAGGGAGGCCAGTGCCTGTTCCGCTCCGGGGCCGGCGGAATCCGGCGCG
>NZ_FONG01000006.1 GCF_900112845.1 Actinacidiphila alni | reverse complement strand
CGGTTACATTCCGAACCCGGAAGCTAAGCCTTTCAGCGCCGATGGTACTGCAGAGGGGACTCTGTGGGAGAGTAGGACACCGCCGAACAATTCTTATAAAATGCCTTGGCCCCCGAGCTTCCGCTCGGGGGCCAAGGCATTTTTGCTTTCCGTTACCCTCCGTTCACGTCGTGCCGAGACTCTGGCCTCCCGATCGGCGGAGGTGTGGAGACGTGCAGCAGATGACGACTGCCGGACGACGGCACAGGATCGCTTCGGACGCGACGGCCGCCGCGCTGCGCGTGTCGCTCCAGGAGCTGGGGATCGGGGCCGGCGACGAGGTCATCGTCCCGTCCTTCGGACCGGGCGCACCGGCCGACGCCGTACGCCTCGCGGGCGCCACGCCCGTGTTCGCGGACATCGACCCCCGGACGTTCTGCCTGTCTCCCGAAGCCGTCGCCGCCGGCGTCACCGCGCGGACGGCCGCGATCGTACCCGTGCACGTCTTCGGGCACCCCGCGCCGATGGCGCAGCTCACCGAGCTGGCGTCGCGCTGCGGACTCGCGCTGGTCGAGGAAGGCGCCGAGGGCGGCGTCGAGGAGGACGCCGGCGTGATCGCCCGGCGCAGGGCGCACGCGCGGTTCCTGGACTCCGCGCTCAAAGGCGTTGTCGTGCCGTACGCGGAGCCGGGCGCGCGCCACCTCTACCGGCAGTACACCGTACGGATCCCCGGCAACGGCCGGCCGGACCGGGACGCCTTCGCCGGGGCGCTCGCGAGCAGAGGCGTACGGGCGACCGTGAGCGTGCCCGTACCGGTGCACCGGATGCCCGCGCACCGGTCGGGAGCCGTCCTGCCGCAGACCGAACTGGTGGCCGCGGACAGCCTGTCGCTACCGGTCCACCCGGGCATCACCCAGCGGGAGTTGACGCACATCGCGGACGCCTGCAACGCGCTCGGCGGCCTGCTCTGACCGTCGCCCCGGCGGTGCCTCCGCGTGAGGCTCTGGCACCCGCATCCATGGGATAGGATCTTCCCATCGACGCGCCCCAATAGCTCAGTCGGTAGAGCGTCTCCATGGTAAGGAGAAGGTCTACGGTTCGATTCCGTATTGGGGCTCGGCACAAGAAGGCCCCCACCAATTGGTGGGGGCCTTCTTCTTGTTCGGGACTCCTGGTCACACGTCCTGCTCACGCTTCCTGCTCACGCCTCCGGCATCGGCACCCGCATCGACAGGATCGCCATGTCGTCCGACGGCGCGTCCGAGGCGAAACGCTCCACCGCCCGCTGGATCCGGGCGGCCACCGCGCCCGCGGTCAGCCCCGTACACGTCGAGAGCACCTCGGCCAGGCCGTCGTCGCCGAGCATGCGGGTGCCCTCGCGGCGTTCGGTGACGCCGTCCGTGACGCAGAGCAGGACGTCGCCCGGGTCGAGCGTGACGTTCTGCTCGTACAGCTCCAGGTCGTCCATGACACCGAGCAGCGGCTGCGGCTCCGCGGCCGGCTCCACGGTGCCGTCCGGGCGCAGCCGCAGCGGCAGCGGATGGCCCGCGCAGACCATGCGCAGGACGGCGCTGCCGTCGTGCTGCGGCCACAGCTCGCCGTACAGGAGCGTCAGGAAGCGGCTGCGGGCGCCCTCGTCGAGGATCGCCGCATTGAGGCGTTCCAGGACCGCGGGGCCGCCGAAGCCCTCCCGGGCCAGCAGGCGCAGCGCGTGCCGGGCCAGGCCCGTGACGGCCGCGGCCTCCGGGCCCGTGCCGCAGACGTCGCCGATGGCGAAGCCCCAGCAGCCGTCGCGGATCGGGAAGAGGTCGTAGAAGTCGCCGCCCACCTCGTTGCCCTCGCCCGCGGCCTGGTAGATGACCTCGATCTCGACGCCGGGGACGTGCGGCAGCTCCGGTGGCAGAAGGCTGCGCTGGAGCGCCTGGCTGATGGCGGTGCGCTCGCTGTAGAGGCGGGCGTTGTCCAGGGCGAGGGCGGCCCGGCGGGAGAGGTCCTCGGCCAGTTCCAGGAGCTCCTGGCGGAAGCGCTCGTCTGCGGGCTTGCCCAGGGTGAGCATGCCGATCACGCGGTTGCGGGCGACCAGCGGCAGCACGACCGTCTCGCCGCCGACCGCCGCGGCCGTGGCGAGCGCCACCCCGGGCGCGCTCGGCGCCCGGCCGCCCTTGCCCGCGGCCGACGCGGCGGACGGCGCGGACGAGGAGGCCGCGGACCGGGCGCCGACACCGAGGCTGCGCAGCGAGGCCCGCAGCGCGCTGGAGTGCGCCGCGTCCGAGGGCGCCGTCCACACCCGGGCGCCGGGCGTCGGATCGGGTTCCGGCGGGCGTACCTGGGACAGCAGGGCCTTGATGCCGTCGATGCGGTCCTCGTCCTCGTGCAGCACGAAGGCCAGCTCCGGCTCGGACTGCTCGGCGATGGTGTAGACCGCGCACCAGCTGGCCAGCGTGGGCACCGTCATCTGGGCCATCAGGGCCAGCGTCTGGTCCCGTTCCAGAGTGCCCGCGAGCAGGTCGGAGGCTTCCACGAGGAAGGACAGCGAGCCGCGGCGCAGCCGCTCCAGCTCGGTGAGCCGGGCGCTCTCCACGGCGAGCGCGATCCGGTCGGCGGCGAACTGCAGCCGCAGCGCCTCCTGGTTGTTGTAGCGGCCGGGGGCCTCGGCGGCCACGCCCAGCGACCCGGTCAGCCGACCCTCGACCTTCAGCGGCACGGTGACCACCGAGCGCATCCCGGTGCCGGACAGCAGCGGCACGGCGCCCGGCACCGCGGTGAGGTCCTCGTGCACGGCCGGCATACGGGCGCTGCCGTACCGGCCGGTGCCCGCCTCGACCGGGACGCGGGCGAAGCGCTGCCGGGCCGACGGCAGGCCCGTGGAGGCGCGGACCTCCAGCTCGGTCTCGTCGTCGGTGGCCAGCAGCAGATAGGCGGCGTCGCCGTCGAGCATGTCGCGGGCCCGCTCGACGGTGCGCTGGAGCAGGCTGTCCAGGTCGTCGGGGGCGGGGGAGCCGATGAAGACCTCGAAGGCGTCCGTGGTCTTGCCGCGCTGGCCGAGACCGGACTCCGCGCCGCCGGAGCCGCGGGACGGCGTCTGGAGCACGGCCCGCTCCTCGGAGCGCACCAGCAGGATGACGGTGGACGGCTCGCCCTCGCTGTCGCGGACCCGCAGGTGGGAGCCGTAGACGGGCAGGACGCGGCCGTCGGCGCCGCGCAGGCCGTAGGTGCCCTCCCAGCGGGAGTGCAGCAGCGCCTCGGCGAGGCCGATGCCGGTGCCTGGGGTCTGCGGCCACGCGGTGAGGTCGGCGAGCGGCTTGCCGACGACATCGGCGGCGGGGTGGCCGAAAAGCTCGGCCGCGTCGTCGTTCCAGCGGGTGATCACACCGAGGCGGTCGACCTGGACGACGGCCACCCGGACCGACTCGTCGGCCAGCGGCAGCTCGGCGGCGGGCAGCACGGGCCCGGCGGAGCGGGTGCCGGCCGGGCGCTCGGGCAGGTCGAGCTGGAACCAGACGTGCTTGCCCGCGCCGGTGTACTCCACGCCCCAGCGGCTGGCCAGGGCCGCGCACAGCAGTAGGCCGCGGCCGCCTTCGTTGTCGGGGTCGCGGAACTGCCGGCCGCGGCCCTGGATCGGGATCTCGCGCTCCGGATAGTGGTCGGCGACCTCGATCCGGACGGCCGTCTCGTACCGCAGGCACTGCACGTCGGCGGCCGTGCCCGCGTGCACCACCGCGTTGGTCACCAGTTCGCTGGTGAGGACGACCGCGTCGTCCACGACATCGGCGAAACCCCAGCCGTGCAGGGTGTCGCGCACGAAGGCACGCGCGACGGCGACCGACCGCCCCACCGGTTCGAAGCTGGCCGCCGCGCGCGCCGTGATCACCGGTCTCCTCGTTGCTCGTCCGTGAACGGGTCCTTGCACCGGCCCGGGAACCGGACCCGTCGTCGTACCGCCGCCCTGCTCTGCCCTCATCGGCGGCTCCCCAGTGGTCTTCGCCCGGCAGCCGGCGGCGCCGCCGACACAGGAGCCAGGTTACTTACCCACGAGGTCGGCGCGTGCGCCGGTTGTGGGTGTTTCCACCCCTAACGTGCCACGGGTCATATGCGTTGCTGCCGAACTGTTATGGCCGGGTGGGGCCATGGTGAAACACTGGGCATGCTCTCAAGGCAGCAATCTTGCACTTTGCAGGTCGGTCGACCCTCCAGGAGGGACACGGTGGAGTCTGGCGCATCGGCGCGGGGCACGAACACGCGCACGAAGAACGGGCGATCCCGCGCCAGTGGGACCGTTGAGGTCGACGCGGCCGCGTTGACCAAGCTCCTGGGAGCGCTGGCCGCGATGCGGGACGGCAACTTCCGCAAGCGGCTCACCGTGTCAGGGGACGGGGTGATGGCGGAGATCGCGGCCGTTTTCAACGAGGTCGCGGACCGTAATCAACACCTTACCGGTGAGCTGGCCCGGGTCCGGCGGGTGGTCGGCCGAGAGGGCAAGCTCACCGAACGGCTGGAGACGGGCGCCTGCGAGGGCGCCTGGGCCGCCGCGATCGAGGCGTCCAACGCCCTGGTCGACGACCTCGTACGGCCGGTGTCCGAGGTCGGACGGGTGCTGTCGGCGGTGGCCGAGGGCGACCTGGAACAGCGGATGGACCTGCGCTCGCAGAACGCGGACGGGTCCGCGCACCCGCTGCGCGGCGAATTCCTCAAGGTCGGCCGTACGGTCAACGGCCTGGTCGACCAGCTGTCCGCGTTCACCGACGAGGTGACGCGGGTGGCCAGCGAGGTCGGCACCGAGGGCAAGCTCGGCGGGCAGGCGAAGGTCCGGGGCATGTCGGGGTCCTGGAAGGACCTCACCGACTCCGTGAACACCATGGCGTACCGGCTGACCGCGCAAGTGCGGGACATCGCGATGGTGACCAACGCGGTCCTCAAGGGCGACCTGTCCCGCAAGGTCACCGTGCACGTCTCCGGCGAGATGCTGGAGCTGAAGAACACCGTCAACACCATGGTCGACCAGCTGTCCTCCTTCTCCTCCGAGGTGACCCGCGTCGCCCGCGAGGTGGGCACCGAGGGCGAGCTGGGCGGTCAGGCGCAGGTGGCGGGCGTGGCCGGGGTCTGGAAGGACCTCACCGACTCGGTGAACCTGATGGCCGGCAATCTGACCGCCCAGGTGCGGGACATCGCGCAGGTCACCACGGCCGTCGCCAACGGCGACCTGTCGCAGAAGATCACCATCGGCGCGCGCGGCGAGGTCGCGCAGCTGGCCGAGACGATCAACGCGATGACCGAGACGCTGCGCACCTTCGCCGACGAGGTGACCCGGGTGGCCGGGGAGGTCGGCGCCGACGGACAGCTCGGCGGTCAGGCGCAGGTGCCGGGCGCCGCGGGCATCTGGAAGGATCTGACCGACTCGGTCAACACCGCTTTCCGCAATCTCACCGGTCAGGTGCGGGACATCGCGCAGGTCACGACGGCCGTCGCCAACGGCGACCTGTCCCAGAAGGTCACGGTGGACGTCTCCGGCGAGATGCTGGAGCTGAAGAACACCGTGAACACCATGGTCGACCAGCTCTCGGCGTTCGGCGCCGAGGTGACCCGGGTGGCCCGCGAGGTCGGCGTCGAGGGTGTGCTCGGCGGCCAGGCGCAGGTGCCCGGCGCGGCCGGCACCTGGAAGGACCTCACCGATTCGGTCAACACCGCCTTCCGCAACCTGACCGGCCAGGTCCGCAACATCGCGCAGGTCACGACGGCGGTCGCGAACGGCGATCTGACGCAGAAGGTCACGGTGGACGTCTCCGGCGAGATGCTGGAGCTGAAGAACACCGTGAACCGGATGGTCGACCAGCTCGGCTCCTTCGCCGCCCAGGTGACGCGGATGGCGCGCGACGTGGGCACCGAGGGCCGGCTCGGCGGTCAGGCGCGGGTGGACGGCGTGGCCGGCACCTGGAAGGACCTGACGGACTCCGTCAACTTCATGGCCGGCAATCTGACCTCCCAGGTGCGGCAGATCGCCCAGGTCACCACCGCCGTGGCGCGCGGCGACCTGTCGCAGAAGATCGACGTGGACGCGCGCGGCGAGATCCTGGAGCTGAAGAACACCATCAACACGATGGTCGACCAGCTGTCGTCCTTCGCCGAGCAGGTCACGAGGGTGGCCCGCGACGTGGGTACGGAGGGCCGCCTCGGTGGCCAGGCGCAGGTGCCGGGCGTCGCCGGTGTGTGGCGCGACCTGACCGACTCCGTGAACGGCATGGCGGGCAACCTGACCGCGCAGGTCCGCAACATCGCCGAGGTCGCCACAGCGGTGGCCCGTGGTGACCTGTCGCAGAAGATCGACGTCGATGCCCGGGGCGAGATCCTGGAGCTGAAGAACACCCTCAACACGATGGTCGACCAGCTCTCCGCCTTCGGCGCGGAGGTCACCCGGGTGGCCCGCGAGGTGGGTACCGAGGGCATCCTGGGCGGCCAGGCCGAGGTGCAGGGCGTCTCCGGCACCTGGAAGGACCTCACCCAGTCCGTCAACTTCATGGCGAACAACCTGACCAGCCAGGTCCGCAACATCGCCGACGTGACCAACGCGGTGGCGCAGGGCGACCTGTCGCGGAAGATCACCGTCGACGCCAAGGGCGAGATCCTGGCGCTGGTGACCACCGTGAACCAGATGGTGGACACCCTGTCGGCCTTCGGTGACGAGGTCACGCGGGTGGCCCGCGAGGTGGGTACGGAGGGCCAGCTCGGTGGCCAGGCGCGGGTGCGCAACGGGTCCGGCATCTGGAAGGACCTGACCGACAACGTCAATCTGATGGCCAACAATCTGACCAGCCAGGTGCGGTCGATCTCCTCGGTGGCCACCGCCGTCGCCAACGGCGACCTGACCAAGAAGATCACCGTCGAGGCGCGCGGCGAGGTCGCGCAGCTTGCCGAGACCATCAACACCATGGTGGACACGCTGTCGGCCTTCGGTGACGAGGTCACGCGTGTCGCCCGCGAGGTGGGTACCGAGGGCATCCTGGGCGGCCAGGCGCGCGTGCCGGGCGTGTCGGGCACCTGGAAGGACCTCACCGAATCGGTGAACGGCATGGCGTCCAACCTGACCGGTCAGGTGCGGCAGATCGCCCAGGTGACCACGGCGGTCGCCCGCGGCGACCTGTCCAAGAAGATCGACGTGGACGCGCGCGGCGAGATCCTGGAGCTGAAGACCACCATCAACACGATGGTCGGCCAGCTCTCCGCCTTCGGTGACGAGGTGACCCGGGTGGCCCGCGAGGTGGGCACCGAGGGACGGCTCGGCGGCCAGGCCCGGGTGCCGGACGTCTCCGGCATCTGGAAGGACCTCACCGAATCGGTGAACCTGATGGCCAACAATCTGACCAGCCAGGTCCGCAACATCGCCCAGGTCGCCACCGCGGTGACCCGCGGCGATCTCAATCTGCGGATCGACGTGGACGCGGCCGGCGAGATCCTGGAGCTCCAGGACTACATCAACACGATGATCGTGCGCCTGCGCGAGACCACGCTCGCCAACAAGGAGCAGGACTGGCTCAAGGGCAACCTCGCCCGGATCTCCGGCCTCATGCAGGGGCGCCGCGACCTCGGCGACGTGGCCGCGCTGATCATGAGCGAGCTGACCCCGGTGGTCTCCGCCCAGCACGGCGCCTTCTTCCTCGCCGAGGACACCCAGGAGGTCGGCGAGGAGTACGAGCTGCGGCTGATCGGCGCGTACGGCTTCTCCAAGCGGACGATGTCGACGGTGTTCCTGCCGGGGGAGGGGCTGATCGGGCAGGCGGCGGTGGAGAAGCGTTCCATCCTGATCGAGAACGTGCCGCCGGGCTATCTGAAGATCACCTCGGGGCTCGGCGAGGCGCCGCCGTCGCATGTGATCGTGCTGCCGGTGCTCTTCGAGGGCCGGGTGCTCGGCGTGATCGAGCTGGCAGCCTTCCAGCCGTTCACGCAGATCCAGAAGGACTTCCTCAACCAGATCACCGACATCATCGCGATCAGCGTCAACACCATCAGTGTCAACACCAAGACCGAGGGCCTGCTCAAGCAGTCGCAGGAGCTGACCGAGCAACTCCAGGAGCGGTCGGCGGAGTTGGAGAACCGGCAGCGTGCCCTGGAGCTGTCCAACGGCGAACTGGAGGAGAAGGCCGAGCTGCTGGCCCGGCAGAACCGCGACATCGAGGTGAAGAACACCGAGATCGAGGAGGCCCGCCAGGTGCTGGAGGAGCGCGCGGAACAGCTCGCGGTCTCCATGCGCTACAAGTCGGAATTCCTCGCCAACATGTCGCACGAGCTGCGCACCCCGCTCAACTCGCTGCTGATCCTGGCGAAGCTGCTCGCCGACAACGCGGACGGCAATCTCTCGCCCAAGCAGGTCGAATTCGCCGAGACCATCCACGGCGCGGGCTCCGACCTGCTCCAGCTCATCAACGACATCCTGGACCTGTCGAAGGTCGAGGCCGGCAAGATGGACGTCTCGCCGACCCGTATCGCGCTGGTGCAGCTGGTCGACTACGTGGAGGCCACCTTCCGGCCGCTGACCGCGGAGAAGGGCCTGGACTTCTCCGTCCGGGTCTCGCCGGAACTGCCCGTCACCCTGCACACCGACGAGCAGCGGCTCCTCCAGGTGCTGCGCAATCTGCTGTCGAACGCGGTGAAGTTCACCGACAGCGGCTCGGTCGAGCTGGTGATCCGCCCGGCCGGTACCGAGGTGCCGCAGTCGATCAAGGAGCAGCTGCTGGAGGCGGGCACGCTGCGCGAGCCGGACCAGCCGCTGATCGCGTTCTCGGTGACCGACACCGGCATCGGCATCGCGGCCAGCAAGATGCGGGTGATCTTCGAGGCGTTCAAGCAGGCCGACGGCACCACCAGCCGCAAGTACGGCGGTACGGGCCTGGGGCTGTCGATCAGCCGCGAGATCGCCCGGCTGCTGGGCGGCGAGATCCACGCCGACAGCCAGCCCGGCCGCGGCTCCACCTTCACGCTGTACCTGCCGCTGGCGCTGGGCGAATACCCGCAGGCGGTACCGCAGTTGCCCGCGGGCGGTGAGGTCGAGCAGAGCGCGTCCGGGGGCCGCAACCGGCCCGGCAGCAGCCTGTCCCGGCTGCGCCGCCGCTCGGCCCAGCCGCCGGCCCTCACCGAGGGCGGCTCCGCCAACGGCAGCGGCCCGAGCGCGAACGGATCCGCCAACGGCGGCGCATCCGCCAACGGCAGTGCTTCCGCCAACGGCTCGGCGGGGCGGCGCGGGTCCGGGGCACAGGAACCGGAGCAGCCGGAGTCCTGGGCCGACGAGGCGCAGCCGGACGCGTACACCGGCTTCTCCGGCGGCTTCAGCGGCGAGAAGGTGCTGATCGTGGACGACGACATCCGCAATGTCTTCGCCCTGACCAGCGTCCTGGAACAGCACGGCCTGACCGTGCTGTACGCCGAGAACGGCCGCGAGGGCATCGAGGTGCTGGAGCAGCACGACGACATCGCCGTGGTGCTGATGGACATCATGATGCCCGAGATGGACGGATACGCGACGACGACGGCGATCCGCAAGATGCCGCAGTTCGCCGGGCTGCCGATCATCGCGCTCACCGCGAAGGCGATGAAGGGCGACCGGGAGAAGAGCATCGAGTCCGGCGCGTCGGACTACGTGACCAAGCCGGTCGACACCGACCATCTGCTGACGCTGATGGAGGAGTGGATGCACGCCAGGTGACCATGTGGTGACCGGGCTGCGGTGCCCTGCGCGGGTGACACAGGCGCGGCGGGACGGGCCCTGCGGGATTCGGAGGGCCCGTTCGCCGACTGCCGTTCCTGTTGAGGTGTGAGGGCGCCGAATCAGGGGAACCTTCTGGACTCCGCCTGCGTTTGCGGTACGTGGTGAGTGACCTGGCGGTGACAGGGTGTGGCGAACGGCGGGGTGCGGCTACCATGACCGGCACAAGGACGGGCGGCGTGACGGAGTCGTCCCCGGGGGCGGCGACCGGCGTATTGCCGGGGCGAGGAGGGCGGGCCATGGTGCAGAAGGCCAAGATCCTCCTGGTCGATGACCGGCCGGAGAATCTGCTGGCGCTGGAGGCCATCCTCTCGGCGCTCGATCAGACGCTGGTCCGGGCATCGTCCGGGGAGGAAGCGCTGAAGGCGCTGCTCACCGACGATTTCGCGGTGATTCTGCTCGATGTCCAGATGCCGGGCATGGACGGCTTCGAGACGGCGGCGCACATCAAGCGGCGGGAGCGGACCCGCGACATCCCGATCATCTTCCTCACCGCGATCAACCACGGCCCGCACCACACCTTCCGCGGCTACGCGGCCGGCGCGGTCGACTACATCTCCAAGCCCTTCGACCCCTGGGTGCTGCGCGCCAAGGTGTCGGTCTTCGTCGACCTCTACACCAAGAACGTCCAGCTCCGGGAGCAGGCGGCGCTGCTGCGGCTCCAGCTGGAACAGGGCGTGCCGGCCGCGGCCGGCGCCAATGGCTCGGGCGGCGGCTCCGCCGAGCCCGCGGGACTGCTGGCCGAACTGTCCGCGCGGCTGGCCGCCGTCGAGGAGCAGGCCGAGGCGCTCAGCAAGCAGCTCGACGAGTCGGCGGACGCCGCGGCCGTGGCCACCGCCGCCCATCTGGAGCGCAAGCTGAACGGGCTGCGCCGCGCGCTGGACGCGCTGGAACCCGGCGCCGGAAACGGTGTCGTCAAGCTGCCGAACCAGGAATGAGCCGTACGGGGACGGCCGCGCACCGCATGTGACGGCGTGTCAGTCCCCGGCCCGCGCGGGGCGACACGAACGGGCGTATCCCCAGGCACGCGTGTTCCCCGATCGCAAGGGCGGTAACCTCGGCACCATGGCCTCACGTACGTCCGGCACCGCCAAAAAAGCCCCGGCGAAGCCTGCGGCCAAGAAGACCGCGGCGAAGAAGCCCGCCGCCGCCAAGAGCGCCGCGGGAAGACCGCCCGCCAAGAAGGCCGCGGCGGCCAGACCCGCGCCCAGGCCCGCCCCGTCGCCGACCAGCGGTCTCTACCGCATGATCCGAGCGCTGTGGCTCGGCCTGGCGCACACCGTGGGCGCGGTGTTCCGCGGCATAGGGAACGGCGCACGCGGCCTCGACCCGGCCCACCGCAAGGACGGCCTGGCGCTCGGACTGCTCGGCCTGACCCTGGTGGTCGCGGCCGGCACCTGGTCCAACCTCCAGGGCCCGGTGGGTGACCTCGTCGAGGTGCTGGTCACCGGCGCCTTCGGCCGGCTCGACCTGCTGGTGCCCTTCCTGCTCGGCGCGATCGTCGTGCGCCTGATGCGGCACCCCGAGCAGCCCGAGGCCAACGGCCGGATCGTGATCGGCCTGTCCGCCCTCGTCATCGGCACGCTCGGCCTGGTCCACCTGGCCTGCGGCGCACCCGGCCGCGACGAGGGCGCCACCGCGCTGCGCGACGCGGGCGGCCTGATCGGCTGGGCCGCCGCCTCGCCGCTGGTCTACACCGTCGGCTCCGCCCTCGCCGTGCCGCTGCTGCTGCTCTTCACCGGCTTCGGCTTCCTCGTGGTCACCGCCACCCCGGTCAACGCCATCCCGCAGCGGCTGCGCCAGGCCGGGTCCCGGCTCGGCCTGTACGAGGCGCCGCCGGACCCCGAGGCCGTACCGCTGGAGGAGTTCTTCGAGGACGACGAGCCCGCGGGCCGCCGTGACCCCGAGGACGAGTCGCCGGTGCGCCGGGTGCCGCTGCGCTTCGGCAAGTCCGCCGCCGAGCCGTACGACGTGGACCGCGACACCGACCCCGACGAGCGGTCCGCGAACCGCTCGGCCGCCGCGATCGCCGACACCGACGCCGAGGACGAGCCCAAGCCGCGGCGCCGCCCCAAGCGGCGCACGGAGAAGCAGCCCGGCGACGGGGAAGGACCCGACGCGGTCGACGTGGCCGCCGCCGCTGCCGCCGCGCTGGACGGCGCGGTGCTGCACGGCGTGCAGCCCTCCCCCCTGGTCGCCGACCTGACCAGCCGGATCAGGAAGCCGGTACCGGCCGCGCGCGCCGAGGACGTACCGGAGCCGGAGGAGTCCGGCGGCGTCCCCGACCTCACCAAGCCGAGCCTGGAATCGACCGGTTCGCCGCTGCCGCCGCGCGCCGAGCAGCTCCAGCTCTCCGGCGACATCACCTACGCGCTGCCCTCCCTGGACCTGCTGGAGCGCGGCGGCCCCGGCCGTACGCGCAGCGCCGCCAATGACGCGGTGGTCGCCTCGCTCGGCCAGGTCTTCAAGGAGTTCAAGGTCGACGCGGTCGTCACCGGCTTCACCCGCGGCCCGACGGTCACCCGCTACGAGGTGGAGCTGGGCCCCGCGGTCAAGGTCGAGCGGATCACCGCGCTCGCCAAGAACATCGCCTACTCCGTCGCCAGCCCCGACGTACGGATCATCAGCCCGATCCCCGGCAAGTCCGCGGTCGGCATCGAGATCCCCAACAGCGACCGCGAGATGGTCAACCTCGGCGACGTGCTGCGCTCCGCCGACGCCGCGGGCGAGGACCACCCGATGACCGTCGCGCTCGGCAAGGACGTCGAGGGCGGCTATGTGATGGCCAACCTCGCCAAGATGCCGCACGTCCTGGTGGCCGGCGCCACCGGCTCCGGCAAGTCGTCCTGCATCAACTGCCTCATCACCTCGGTCATGGTCCGCGCCACCCCGGACGAGGTCCGGATGGTGCTGGTCGACCCCAAGCGCGTCGAACTGACCGCGTACGAAGGCATCCCGCACCTGATCACCCCGATCATCACCAACCCCAAGCGGGCCGCCGAGGCCCTGCAGTGGGTGGTGCGCGAGATGGACCTGCGCTACGACGACCTCGCCGCGTACGGCTTCCGGCACATCGACGACTTCAACGCCGCCGTGCGCTCCGGCAAGGCCAAGACGCCCGAGGGCAGCGAGCGCGAGCTGGCGCCGTACCCGTACCTGCTGGTGATCGTGGACGAGCTGGCCGACCTGATGATGGTCGCGCCGCGCGACGTGGAGGACTCCATCGTCCGCATCACGCAGCTCGCCCGCGCCGCCGGCATCCACCTGGTGCTGGCCACCCAGCGCCCCAGCGTCGACGTGGTGACCGGTCTGATCAAGGCCAATGTGCCCTCCCGGCTGGCCTTCGCGACCTCCTCGCTCGCCGACAGCCGGGTCATCCTCGACCAGCCGGGCGCCGAGAAGCTCATCGGCAAGGGCGACGGGCTCTTCCTGCCGATGGGCGCGAACAAGCCGATTCGTATGCAGGGCGCCTTCGTCACCGAGGACGAGGTCGCCAAGGTCGTCGACCACTGCAAGGCGCAGCTCACCCCGACCTACCGCTCCGACGTCACGGTCGGCAGCGGCCCCAAGAAGGAGATCGACGAGGAGATCGGCGACGACCTGGACCTGCTGTGCCAGGCCGCTGAGCTGGTGGTTTCCACTCAGTTCGGCTCCACCTCGATGCTCCAGCGCAAGCTGCGGGTCGGCTTCGCGAAGGCGGGCCGGCTGATGGACCTGATGGAGTCGCGCGGCATCGTCGGCCCGAGCGAGGGCTCCAAGGCGCGCGACGTCCTGGTGAAGGCCGACGAACTGGACGGCGTCATCACCGAGATCCGCGGCGGCGAGGGGTAGGGGCCGGCGCCGGATGCGTAAGTCGCGGGACGTGGGGAATGTTCTGGGGCAACCGTTTCTCCTGTTCGTACGTCAAGTTGATACAGGGGGGCCCGTACCGGCGATCCGGGCGGCAATCCTGATGGCGGACAAAAAGTGATCGTCCGGTTGCCGTCGCGTTTCACACCCCCCCTAGACTGAACTTCCAGCAGGTGGCTGCACCCTCGAAAGGCGCCCTCGTGTCCGTCGGCAACTCGCCCTCCGAAGACCGGCCTTCGGTCGGTCACGCCCTCGCCCAGGCCCGTATCGCGGCGGGGCTCTCCATCGACGAGGTCAGCACCAGCACCCGGGTGCGCGTCCCGATCGTGCAGTCGATCGAGCAGGACGACTTCTCGCGGTGCGGCGGCGACGTGTACGCGCGCGGGCATATCCGGAGCCTCGCGCGGGCCGTCGGGGTCGACCCGGAACCGCTGATCGCGCAGTACGCGGCCGAGCACCACGCCGAGAGCACCCAGGTGCCCGTCGCGCCGCTGTACGACGCGCAGAAGATCCGCTCGGAGCCGCGCCGGGCCAACTGGACGGCGGCCATGGTCGCGGCCATCGTCGCCGTCATCGGGTTCGTCGGCTTCACCGTCTTCACCGGCGGCGGCGACGGCGACAAGACCTCGGCCCAGTCGTCGCCGAGCCCCACCGCGACCACCAGCGCCCCGTCCGTCACCCAGTCGCCGCAGAGCAACGGCGCCGATCCCAAGACCGACCCCACCAACAGCGCCATCGCCGCCGCGCCGCCCGGCAAGGTCACCGTCAAGATCAGCGCCGAGAGCGGCACGAGCTGGGTCCAGGCCACCGACAGCAACGGCAGGCAGCTCTTCCAGAAGTCGCTGAAGAAGGGCGAGTCCCAGACCTTCACCGACGACAAGAAGATCAAGCTCGTGGTCGGCAACGCCGGCGCCGTGAAGCTCTTCGTCAACGGCAAGGACCTCGGCGCCGCGGGCACCGACGGCCAGGTGGTGCGGCTCACGTACACCCCGGGTGACCCGACGCAGGGCTGAAATCGCGCGTGTCCCGCCGCCCCGTGCCACCGGTCGTCCCGGCGGCGCGGGGCGGCGGCCATACGGCCGGGTACGCTGAGCGTATGCCCGAACCCCGTACCGTCGCTCTTGTCACGCTCGGCTGCGCCCGCAATGAGGTGGACTCCGAGGAACTCGCCGGCCGGCTGGCGGCGGACGGTTGGCAGCTCGTCGACGACGCCTCCGACGCCGATGTGGCGGTCGTGAACACCTGCGGCTTCGTCGAGGCGGCCAAGAAGGACTCGGTGGACGCGCTGCTGGAGGCCAACGACCTCAAGGGGCAGGCCCGCACCCAGGCCGTCGTCGCGGTGGGCTGCATGGCCGAGCGGTACGGCAAGGAACTGGCCGACGCGCTGCCCGAGGCGGACGGCGTGCTCGGCTTCGACGACTACGCGGACATCTCCGACCGGCTGCGGACCATCCTCGGCGGCGGCGTCCACGCCTCGCACACCCCGCGCGACCGGCGCAAGCTGCTGCCGATCAGTCCGGCGCAGCGGCAGTCGGCGGCGGTGGCGCTGCCCGGCCACGCGCAGGAGACGCCGGAAGCCGCGAACACCGGGCAGCCGCCCGCCGAGGACATCGTGCCGGCCGACCTGCCCGAAGGCGTCGCGCCCGCCTCGGGACCGCGCGCCCCGCTACGCCGCCGCCTGGACTCGGGACCCGTCGCCTCCGTGAAGCTCGCCTCCGGCTGCGACCGCCGCTGCACCTTCTGCGCGATCCCGTCCTTCCGCGGCTCCTTCATCTCCCGCCGCCCCTCCGACGTCCTCGGCGAGACCCGCTGGCTGGCCGGACAGGGCGTCAGGGAGGTGATGCTGGTCAGCGAGAACAACACCTCGTACGGCAAGGACCTCGGCGACATCCGGCTGCTGGAGACGCTGCTGCCGGAGCTGGCGGCGGTCGACGGCATCGAGCGGGTCCGGGTCAGCTACCTCCAGCCCGCCGAGATGCGGCCCGGTCTGATCGACGCGCTGACCGGCACCCCGGGCGTCGTCCCGTACTTCGACCTGTCCTTCCAGCACTCCGCGCCCGCCGTGCTGCGGGCGATGCGCCGCTTCGGCGACACCGACCGGTTCCTCGAACTGCTGGACACCATCAGGACCAAGGCGCCCGAGGCGGGTGTCCGCTCGAACTTCATCGTCGGCTTCCCCGGCGAGACCGAGGAGGACCTGGCGGAGCTGGAGCGCTTCCTCGGCTCGGCGCGGCTGGACGCCATCGGCGTCTTCGGCTACTCCGACGAGGACGGCACGGAGGCGGCCGGCTTCGAGGCCAAGCTCGACGAGGACGTGGTGGCCGCGCGGCTGGCCCGGGTCTCCCGGCTGGCCGAGGAGCTGACCGCGCAGCGCGCCGAGGAACGGCTCGGCTCGACGGTGCGGGTGCTGGTGGAGGCGGTGGACGAGGAGACCGGTGAGGTGACCGGCCGCGCCGACCACCAGGCGCCCGAGACCGACGGCCAGGTCGTGCTGACCGTGCCGGAGGGCGCGCGGGCGCCACTGCCGGGGACCTTCGTCCTGGCGAAGGTGACGGCGACGGAGGGCGTGGACCTGGTCGCGGAGCCGCTGGGGACTGTCGAGGACGGTGCCGGTCCCGGCGACGGGCCGGGCGCCGTCCGCGGGCTGCAGGAGGTGGGCAGATGACGGGAGCCCCCGCGTCGGCGGCGCCCGCCGCCTCGACCCCCGACCACCTCGGGGACCCGGTGCTGCCCAAGGCCGACCTGTGGAACATCGCGAATCTGCTCACGATGGCCCGCCTCGTCCTGGTCCCCGGCTTCGTGCTGCTGCTGGTGCACGGCGACGGCCACGACCCGGCCTGGCGCTCCTTCGCCTGGGCCGCCTTCGCCGTCGCCATGATCACCGATCTCTTCGACGGCGAGCTGGCCCGCCGCTACGGCCTGGTCACCGACTTCGGCAAGATCGCCGACCCGATCGCGGACAAGGCGATCATGGGCGCGGCGCTGGTCGGGCTCTCCGCGCTCGGCGACCTGCCCTGGTGGGTCACCGTCGTCATCCTCTTCCGCGAGCTGGGCATCACCGCGCTGCGTTTCTGGGTGATCAGGCACGGGGTGATCCCGGCCAGCCGCGGCGGCAAGCTCAAGACGCTCACGCAGGGGATCGCGGTCGGCATGTACGTGCTGATCCTGACCGGGCCGCTGGCCTCGGTCCGCGCCTGGATGATGGGCGTCGCGGTCGTCCTGACGGTCGTCACCGGGCTCGACTACGTACGGCAGGCCGTCGTGCTGCGGCGCGCCGGGCTGGCCGCGGAGCGGGCGGTGGCGGCCGAGGCGGGTGCCGCGACGCAGGCGGCGGGCGCGGCGGTGGAGGCGGCGACGGAGGCGGCCTCCGCGGCGGCTCCTGCATCGACCTCGGCTCCGGCGACGACCTCGACCTCGACCTCGACCTCGGCTGCGGCTCCGGCTTCAGCTCCGGCTGTGGCTCCGGCTCCCGAGGAGGCGGCTGCGGCGTCGGAGACCGGTGCCGGCACCGGGGTCGAGCGGTCCCAGGGCGTATGACGCGAGCCGCCGAGGCGCTGCGGCTGCTGGACGAGCACGGCTGGACGCTGGCCGTCGCGGAGTCCCTCACCGGCGGTCTGGTGGCCGCGGAGCTGACCGGGGTGCCCGGCGCCTCCCGCACCTTCCGCGGCTCCGTGACGGCCTACGCGACGCCGCTCAAGCACCGGCTGCTCGGCGTGGACGCCGCCCTGCTGGCCGAGCGCGGCGCCGTGGACGCCGAGGTGGCGCGGCAGATGGCCGAGGGCGTACGGGACCGGCTCGGCGCCGACTGGGGCGCCGCGACCACGGGTGTGGCCGGGCCCGACCCCCAGGACGGGCAGCCGGTGGGCACCGTGTTCGTGGCCGTCGCGGGCCCCGGGGGCGCCGAGGCCGAGGCACTCGCGCTGACCGGCGACCGGGACGGGATCCGCCGGGCGACCGTGGCCGCCGTCATCGAATTGCTGATCGTACGGCTGCGGAGCACCGGGGCGGGGAAGAGTACCGGGAACAGCGGGAAGAAGAGTCCGGGAGCGAAGGATAGGGAAGAACACGGGGGGAAGTGATGTTTGCAGCCCTGAGTGAACACGACTTCGCTCCCCGCACGGCCGGTGTCCGAGGCGGTACGGTGGGGCGAAGAGGATGCGGTTTCGCGGTCCGAGGAGGGAGCCACCGATGATCCTGCTCCGTCGCCTGCTTGGTGACGTGCTGCGTCGGCAGCGCCAGCGCCAGGGCCGCACCCTGCGTGAGGTCTCTTCGTCCGCCCGGGTCTCCCTGGGCTATCTGTCAGAGGTCGAACGGGGGCAGAAGGAAGCGTCGTCCGAGCTGCTCTCGGCGATCTGCGACGCCCTGGACGTGCCGATGTCCGAGGTGATGCGCGAGGTCAGCGACGATCTGTCGCTCGCCGAGCTGGCACAGTCGGCGGCGTCCGAGACCACTGCCGCACCGAGGCGGCCCCTGCTGGGTGCGGTCACATCCGTCACGTCCATGACGTCCACACCGGATGAACGGATCACGATCAAGGCGCCGAAGAAGTCGGCTGAAGCCGTGGACGTGGTCGCCGCCTAGCGGTTCCGTACGACGTCAGGCTCGTACCGACGGCCCCGACCGGCTCGCTCCCGGTCGGGGCCGTCGCACGTCCGGCTCCGTACGCGTTCGAACACGTCCGGCTCCGTACCCGCTCGAACACGGTCCCGTCCTTTTGCCATGTGTACGAGCCCGGGGCAGGGTAGGCGTGGAGGGTCAAGGAGGGGCGAAACGGACCTCATGGCGTCGATCCGCAGGGAGAGAACCGCAATGACTGTCGTCAAGAGCTCGCTGGCCGACCCGGACCGCAAGACGGTGGGAGACGCCCTCCAGGGCGCTCTCGTCGACCTCGTGGACCTGTCGCTGCTGGCCAAGCAAGTGCACTGGAACGTCGTCGGCCCCCGCTTCCGTTCCATCCACCTCCAGCTCGACGAGGTCGTGACCACCGCACGGACCCACTCCGACACCGTCGCCGAGCGGGCCTCCGCGATCGGCGTCACGCCCGACGGACGGGCCCGTACGGTCGCCGAGACCAGCGGCATCGACACCGTCACGGACGGCTGGGTCAAGGACACCGAGGTCGTGGAGATCATGGTCGCGGCCCTCGACGCGGTGATCGTGCGGATGCGCGAACGGATCGGGACGACCGACGAGCCGGACCCGGTCAGCCAGGACCTCCTGATCGGGATCACCGCCGACCTGGAGAAGTTCCACTGGATGTTCCAGGCCGAGAACGTGTGACGCGTGTGCGCGAATGCCGCGCGGCCGTGCCGGTGGGCGGTCCCTCTTTCGGGTGAACGTCGCCCGGGGACCGCCGGCCCGCGGCTACCGATCTTCTGGTCGGGGCAGCGCATCTGAGTACGGGAACCGCCGCGGGCGGCCTCCCGCCGTGACTTCGGGGGTCCGAAGGAGGCGGCCATGCGTGCTCTACGGAAACTCCGGTATCTGTCGTATTTGTCGAATCTGTCGTCCGTCCGGCCTGTGCCGCCGGTCGCCGTGGTGTTCGCGCTGGCCTGCGGGCTGGCGTGGTGGTGGGCGGTGCTGGGCCTGGCGATACGGCCGGACGCGGCCGGGCCGTGGCAGAGCGCGATGGCCGCGGGCGGCTGGAGTCTCGGGCTGATACCGCTGCACGCGGTGCCCGCGGTGCACCGGCGCGGGTCCCGTCGTCGGTCCCGGCGGCGCGGCCGGGGCGGTGATCCGCCGGTGGCGCCGGCGCCCGGACCGGCAGGGCCTGGACTTTCCGCCGCCGCGGTGGACGATCCGACCGGCGACGAGGGCCGGGGCGACTCAGGCGGGGCAGGAGTCCGGGGCGAGGCGGGCGGCTGAGACGAGGCGGGCGTCCGAGGCGAGGTGGGGCGTCCCGAGTCGGGGCGGGAGCACGGCCGGGAGGCCGTCAATCGCCGTGCGGGGACGGGCCCTTCTGACAGCTCGGGCACCAGTACGCGACCCGGCTGCGGTCGGCCGCGCCGTGCCGGGCGGTACGGACGGTGGTGCCGCAGCGCGGACACGGCCGGTTCGCCCGGCCGTACACCCAATGCGTACGGCCGCGTCGCGTGTCACCGGTGGTGATGTGGCCGGGGCGGGCCTTGTTCGCCTCCAGCAGCCGTTTCGCGAGCGCGACCACCTTCTCCGGCGCCCGGACCTCGCCGACCGGCGTCCAGGGCGTGACCCCGCGCAGGAAACACAGCTCGACCACGTACACATTGCCCAGCCCCGCCATCGTGCGCTGGTCCAGCAGGGCCTCGGCGATCTCGCGGCCCGGCTCGGCCGTCAGGCGCGCCAGCGCCTTCGCCGCGTCCCAGTCCGGGCCGAGCAGATCGGGCCCCAGATGGCCGACGACCTCGGCCTCCTCGGCCGTCGGCAGCAGCGCGAGGACGGGGAGGCGGTAGCCGACGGCGGTCCTGTGGTCCGTCTCCAGGACGGCCCTGATCTCGTGGGCCGGGCCACCGCGCCAGCGCTCACCGGGCGCGTAGAGGTGCCAGGAGCCCTCCATCCGCAGGTGGGAGTGGAGCGTCGCGCCGCCGTCGAGCCTGGTCAGCAGGTGTTTGCCGCGCGCGACGACTTCCAGTACGCGGCGGCCGGCGAGATCGGCGGTGGCCAGCTGCGGCACCCGCAGGTCCGCCCGCAGCAGATCGCGGCCCGCCAGCGCGTCATGCAGCCGGTGGGCCGTAAGCCAGACCGTGTCTCCCTCGGGCACCCGTCCATGATGGCCCGCGCGTGGAGCGCGGGCCAGGCCGGGGCGGGCGGCCCGAGGAGTGAGGACGCCGGATCAGGACGCTGGGCGCGGGCGGGAACCGCGGGCCGTCAGCCGAGCAGGCGGCGTTCGGTGGCGGCGGCCACCGCGCCCGCGCGCGTGTCGACGCCGAGCTTGTCGTAGATCCGGCCGAGGTGCGTCTTGACGGTGGCCTCGCTGATGAACAGCGCGCGGGCGATGTCGCGATTGCCGAGGCCGCGGGCGAGCTGGCCGAGGATGTCCCGCTCGCGGGCGGTCAGCTGCGGCCCCGGCGCCCGCATGTGCGCCATCACCCGGCCCGCGACGGGCGCCGACAGCGCGGTGCGGCCCTGCGCGGCGGAACGGATCGCGGCGAACAGCTCGTCCGGTCGCTCGGCCTTCAGCAGATAGCCGGTCGCGCCCGCCTCGATGGCGCGCGTGATGTCGGCGTCCGTGTCGTACGTGGTGAGGACGAGGACGTACGGCCCGCCGCCGGGCTCCGTGGCCGCCGCGGCGATCCGGCGGGTGGCCTCGACGCCGTCGATCCCGGCGCCGAGCTGGAGGTCCATGAGGACCACGTCCGGCCGCAGCTTCGCCGCCATCGCGACGGCCTCCTCGCCGCTGCCCGCCTCGCCCACCACCTCTATGCCGGGCGCGCTGGACAGCAGCGCCAGCAGCCCGGCCCGGACGACGGCGTGGTCGTCGCAGACCACCAGCCGGATGCCGGGAGCGGCCGCGTCGCTCGGTCCGGTGGCGGATTCGGTCATGGCGCGGCCTCCAGGGGGACGGCGGCGGACAGGACGGTGCCCTCGCCGGGAGCGGACTCGACGGTCAGCGTGCCCCCGAGCTGCCGCACCCGGGCGCGGATCGCGGGCAGCCCGTGGCCGCGGACCCCGGTGGGGGAGACCGCCGCCGGGTCGAAGCCGCGCCCGTCGTCGGACACGTCGAGCAGCACCTGGTCGTCGAGATAGGTCAGCGTGATGGTGGCATGGGCGGCCGCGGCGTGCTCCGCGGTGTTGGCGAGCGCGCCCTGGGCGATCCGCAGCAGCGCCGACCGCGTACGGTCCGGCAGCGGCACGGGCGCGCCCTCCACATGGCAGCGGACCGTGAGGCCCGGCTGCTCGGACCGGTGCGCGGCCAGCGCGCGCAAGGCGTCGTCCAGCTCCTGCCCGACCAGCGCCGCGGGTGCCAGATCGTGCACGAAGCGGCGGGCCTCTGCGAGATTCTGCTCGGCCACCGCGGTCGCGGTACGGACATGGCCGCGGGCGGTGCCGGGCTCGGTGTCCCAGATCCGGTCGGCGGCCTGGAGCAGCATGCGCTGGCTGGACAGGCCCTGGGCGAGGCTGTCGTGGATCTCCATCGACAGCCGCTGCCGTTCCGCGAGGGTGCCCTCGCGGCGCTCGGTGGCGGCCAGCTCGCGGCGGGTACGGATCAGGTCGTCGATGAGCGCCTGCTGACGGCCGGTCTGGCGGCGCATATGGACGAAGACGGCGGTCGCGAGGGTGGCGACGGCCGGCGGCAGCAGCACCAGATTGGGGTCCGTGCCGTCCGCGAGCCGCACCTCGGCGATCACGACGAGGACGGCGAGCACCGCCACCAGCGCCACGGCCGCGCGGGTGGGCAGCGATCGCAGGCCGGTGTAGATCAGCGGGACGGCGCACCACGCGAAACTCGGCGCCAGCAGCACCACGACGATCCAGCACGCGACCAGCGCGGTGAGCCGCGCCAGCTCCCAGCGGCGGGGGAGCGGCTCGCGGCGGCGGCCGGGGCGGCGGCCGGCGAACTGGAGGACCGCCAGCGCGGCGCTCAGCCCGATCACCCACGGCAGCCGGCCGCTGTCGGGATGCCGGTCGACGAAACGGATGAGGGCGCCCGCGAGCAGGACGACGAAGGCGCCGTTCATGATCGCCGCCAGCCACCAGCCGTCCGGGTCGGGGCTGGGGCCCGGCGCGTCCCGGTCCTGGCCGGGCGGCGGAGGGCTGTGCATCGGGGCTCCAGGTCGGCGGATCGGATCGGGCGGGCGCCCGCGAGGGGCGGCGCGGACGGTCGGCGGCCGGACCGGTGGGCGGACCGGCGGGCGGACCGGTGGCCGGACCGGCGGGTGGACCGGTGGGCGGCCGTCATATGCAGCCTGACCTGCCGGAACGGGCCGCGCATCAACCGATCGGATGACCCGCCCGTCGTCCATCATGCCCGCGAGCGCGATCCGTATCGGGGACCGGCGCGGCCCTGATCCGGCCCGAGGATCGATGGCAGAGGCGGGAACGCGAAGGCGGTCCCACAGATCCGAGGAGTGAATCGTCCATGAAGAAGATGTCGCCGCGTACCCGTGTCCTGACCGGTGCCGTGACCCTCGCCGCCGTGGGCGCGGCCACCTTCGGCGCGGTCTCCGCGACCGCCGCCGCTCCCGCGTCGTCCGGCAAGGGCGCTCCCGCCGCGGCCCCCGCCGCAGCGTCCGGCAAGGACACCCGGCAGGTCGACCGGCTGACCACGGCCGCCGCCACCAAGGCCGCCGAGGCCGCGCTGAACGCCGCCAACCGGGCCGGCCAGCACGTCACCGTCGCGGTCGTCGACCGGGACGGCAACACCGTGGTGACGCTGCGCGGCGACGGCGCGGGCCCGCAGTCGTACGAGTCCGCCGAGCGCAAGGCGTACACCGCCGTGTCCTGGAACGCCCCCACTTCCGAGCTGGCCAAGCGCCTGGAGCAGGCCCCGCAGCTCAAGGACATCCCCGACACGCTGTTCCTGGCCGGCGCCGTCCCGGTCACCGCCAAGGGCGGCCCGATCGCGGCGGTCGGTGTCGCGGGCGCGCCCAGCGGCGACCAGGACGAGCAGTTCGCGCGGGCGGGTGCGGCGACGCTCGACCGTTGAAGGCCGACGGGCGGGGGCATGATCACCCCGGCGCCCCCGAGGCACGACACACCGCGGACGCCCGAGAAATCGGCGAAGACCGGCCCGCGCGGGACGTCCCCGTCCCACAAGCGGGCGGGTGAAGGAGGAAGCACCGGCATGGCCGCTCTCAACACCAGGCTGCTGGACGCCGCCCACAGCGGCGACGCGGCGGCGGTGACCGCCCTGCTCGGCGCGGGCGCCGACATCGAGACGCGCGACGACCAGCAGCGCACCCCGCTGCTGCTGGCCGCGCTCGCCGACCACGTCGAGGCCGCGCGCACGCTCGTCGCGGCCGGCGCCGACCCGAACGCCCGCGACTACCGCCAGGACACCCCCTGGCTGGTCACCGGCGTGACGGGGAGCGTGGAGATGATGCGGGCCCTGCTGCCCGCGCACCCCGACCTGACGCTCACCAACCGCTACGGCGGCGTGTCCGTCATCCCCGCCTCAGAACGCGGCCACGTCGCCTATGTGCGGGCCGTGCTCGACGAGACGGACATCGACGTGAACCACGTCAACCGGCTCGGCTGGACCGCCCTCCTCGAAGCCGTGATCCTCGGCGACGGCGGCCGGGCCCACCAGGAGATCGTCGAACTCCTGCTGGCCTCGGGCGCCGACCCCGCCCTCGCCGACAAGGAAGGGGTCACCCCGCTCCAGCACGCCGAACGCCGCGGCTTCGACGCCATCGCGCGGCAACTGCGCGCGGCGGGCTGAGGCGGCGGGCCGTGTGAGAACGCCGGGCTGGGCGCGGCACCCCCAGCATCGCCCCGCACCCCGTCCCCACCGCACGGCGTCGCGCGACACCCGCGCGGCGCCGTGCCCGCGTGTTTCCGCCCGCTCCCGGTCCCTGGGTCCGGACTCCCGGTTGCTGGTCCCGGGCCGCCCGATGGCCGTGGTCCCGCCCGGCGCGCCGCGTCGCGGGGTGCCCGGTCAGCCGCCGTCCCGCAGGCGCAGGCCGCGCGGGGTGGCGTGGAAACCCGCCGCCTCCAGGGCCCGGCCGAGCGGGGAGGTGAGAGCCGACTCCCCGTTGGTCCGCTCCACCGTGAGGCGGCCGAGCGCCCCCTCGCGGACGGCCAGCGCCAGCGCGTCCGCCGCGGCCTGCAGGCGTATCTCGTCCTCGGGCCAGGCCAGCAGCGTCTTCCCGCCGCGCTCCACATAGAGCGCGGGCTCGCCGTCGACCAGGACCACCAGCGCGCCCGCCTTGCGGCCGGGCTTGTGGGTGACGCCCGCGGGCTGCTCGGGCCAGGGCAGCGCGGCGCCGTAGGCGTTCGCCGGGTCGGCCGCGGCCAGCACCACCGTACGGGCCCGGCCGGCCCGCTCCTCCTCGCGCTCCCGCGCGGTGCTCAGGGAACGCAGTCGGTCGACCGCGCCGTCCATCGCGAACTGGGCGGCGCCCAGCCCCTCCACCACATAGCCGCGTCTGGCCTGGCCCGTTTCCTCGAAGGCCGCCAGCACCCGGTAGGCGGCGGAGAATCCGCCCGTGACCCCCTCGGCCGCCACCGCGCCCCGGGTCACCACGCCGTGCCGGTCGAGCAGCGTATGGGTCAGGGCGTGCGCCCGCAGTGTGGCGTCCGGCTCCGCCGGCGGCACCAGCGCCCAGCGGCCCGCGGTGGTCGGCGGGCCCGTGCGGGACGCGGTGGCGCGCGGCGCCCGGGTCGCCAGTGAGCTGTACCGGCCGCGCGGCACCGCCCGCGGCGCCCGGTGCGCGGTGGACCCGGCCGTGCGCCCGGAACCGAGCAGCGCCCGCAGCGGCGCGAGCGTGTCATTGGTCAACCGCCCCGACCAGGCAAGATCCCATACGGCGTCGGCCAGTTGGGGATCGGTGGGGTCCTGGCCCGCGGCCCGCACCTGCTCGGCGATCTGCCGGAAGAACAGGCCGTAGCCCCCGGACAGCGCCGCCAGCACGGCTTGGTGGAGCGGGGTCAGCTCCAGCGGCTGCGGTTCGGGAAGCAGCAGCGGGGCGTTGTCCGCGAGATACAGCGACACCCAGCCGTCCTTGCCCGGCAGCGCGCCCGCCCCCGCCCACAGGATCTCGCCGGACGACGTCAACTCGTCCAGCATCGCCGGGTTGTAGCCCGTCACCCGGGACGGCAGGACGAGCTTCTCCAGCGCCGACGCGGGCACCGACGCGCCCTGCAACTGCTCCACGGCCCGCACCAGACCGTCCATACCGCGCAGACCATGGGTGCCGACGTGCTGCCACTGCGGCAGGAAGACGCCGAGCGTGGCGGGCGGCACCGGCTCCAGCTCCTCGCGCAGCGCCGCCAGTGAGCGGCGCCGCAGCCGTCGCAGCACTGTCGCGTCGCACCACTCCTGGCCCGCACCGCCCGGCCGGAATTCGCCCTGCACCATCCGGCCGGCCGCCGTCAGCCGGTGCAGCGTGCCGTCGACCACGGCGCTGCCCAGGCCGAAGCGCTCGGCCGCCTCCTTGGTGGTGAACGGCCCGTGCGTGCGCGCGTACCGGGCGAGCAGGTCGCCCAGCGGGTCCTTCACCGGTTCGGTGAACGCCACTGGCACCCCCACCGGCAGGGCCGTACCGAGCGCGTCCCGCAGCCGGCCCGCGTCCTCGACCGCCGCCCAGCGCTCCGCCCCGCCGATCCGCACCCGGATCGCCCGCCGGGCCGCCTCCAGCTCCTGCGCCCACGGCAGTTCGGCGCCCCGCGCGGTCAACTCCGCGCCGGTCAGCGGTCCGAGCACCCGCAACAGGTCCGCGACACCCTCGGCATCCTTGATCCGCCGGTCCTCGGTCAGCCACTGCAATTCGCGGTCCAACTCGGCCAGCACATCGGCGTCCAGCAGCTCCCGCAGCTCCGCCTGGCCGAGCAGCTCCGCCAGCAGCCGCGAGTCCAGCGACAGCGCCGCAGCCCGCCGCTCCGCCAGCGGAGAATCGCCCTCGTAGAGGAACTGCGCCACGTAACCGAACAGCAGCGAGCGCGCGAAGGGCGACGGCTCGGGTGTGGTGACCTCGACCAGCCGCACCCGGCGCGCCTCGATGTCGCCCATCAGCTCCACCAGGCCCGGCACGTCGAAGACGTCCTGGAGACACTCGCGGACCGCTTCGAGGACGATCGGGAAAGAGCCGAATTCCGAGGCCACCTGGAGCAGTTGCGAGGCGCGCTGACGCTGCTGCCACAGCGGGGTGCGCTTGCCCGGGTCGCGGCGCGGCAGCAGCAAGGCGCGCGCGGCGCACTCCCGGAACCGGGAGGCGAAGAGCGCGGAGCCGCCCACCTGCTCGGTGACCAACTGCTCCACTTCGCCCTTGTCGAAGGCGACATCGGCGGCGCCGACCGGAGACTGCTCGGGGTCGAACTCCGCCCCGCGCTGCACGGGATCGGCGTCCAGCAGATCGAGGCCCATCAGATCGGCGTCCGGCAGCCGCAGCACAATGCCGTCGTCGGCGTGCATCGCCTGCGCGTCCAGGCCGTACCGCTCCTGGAGCCGGGCGCCGAGCGCCAGCGCCCACGGGGCATGCACCTGCGCACCGAAGGGGGAGTGGATCACCACCCGCCAGTCGCCCAGCTCGTCACGGAACCGCTCGACCACGATCGTCCGGTCGTCCGGCACGTGCCCGCACGCCTGCCGCTGCTCGGCCAGATACGACAGCACATTGTCCGACGCCCAGGTGTCCAGGCCGGCCGAGGTCAGCCGCTGCCGGGCCGGCTCCGGCTCCAGCGCCCCCACCTCACGCAGGAACGCGCCCAGCGCGCGCCCGAGTTCGAGCGGCCGGCCGAGCTGGTCGCCCTTCCAGAACGGCAGCCGCCCGGGCACCCCGGGCGCGGGTGAGACCAGCACCCGGTCGCGGGTGATGTCCTCGATCCGCCAGGAGGTGGTGCCGAGGGTGAAGACATCGCCGACCCGCGACTCGTACACCATCTCCTCGTCCAGCTCGCCGACGCGCCCACCGCCCTTCTTCGGGTCGGCGCCCGCCAGGAACACCCCGAACAACCCGCGGTCCGGGATGGTGCCGCCCGAGGTGACGGCGAGCCGCTGCGCGCCCGGCCGGCCGGTCACCGTGTTCGCCACCCGGTCCCACACCAGGCGCGGGCGCAATTCGGCGAAGGCGTCCGACGGATAGCGGCCGGCCAGCATGTCGAGCACCGCCACATAGGCGGAGTGCGGCAGCGAGGCGAAGGGCGCCGCCCGCCGTACCAGCGCCAGCAGATCGTCCACGTCCCAGGTGTCGAGCGCGGTCATCGCCACGATCTGCTGGGCCAGGACGTCCAGCGGATTGGCGGGCACCCGCAGCGATTCGATGGCGCCCTCCCGCATCCGCTCGGTCACCACCGCGGACTGCACCAGATCACCGCGGTACTTGGGGAAGACCACGCCCGTGGAGACCGCGCCCACCTGGTGTCCGGCACGGCCGACCCGCTGGAGACCGGATGCCACCGACGGCGGCGACTCCACCTGCACCACCAGGTCGACCGCGCCCATGTCGATGCCCAGCTCCAGGCTGGAGGTCGCCACGACCGCGGGCAGCCGCCCGGCCTTCAGGTCCTCCTCGACCAGCGCCCGCTGCTCCTTGGACACCGAGCCGTGATGGGCCCTGGCCAGCACCGGCGGCGCGCCCTTGGCCGCGCCCGACTGGGCCATGACTTCAGCGGGGGAGTGCGCCTCGGGCGGCGGCTCGCCCTCGGCCCGCTCGTAGGCGATCTCATTGAGCCGGTTGCACAGCCGCTCCGCCAGCCGGCGCGAATTGGCGAAGACGATGGTGGAGCGGTGCGCCTGCACCAGGTCGGCGATCCGCTCCTCCACATGCGGCCAGATCGACGCACGCTCGGCCGGACCGGCCGCGGGCCCGGTGTGGTCGGCCACCGGCGAGCCGCCCAGCTCGCCCAGATCCTCGACCGGCACGACCACGGACAGGTCGAAGCGCTTCTGCGACGGCGGCTGGACGATGGTCACCTTGCGCTGCGGCGACAGATAGCGGGCGATCTCCTCCACCGGCCGGACCGTCGCCGACAGCCCGATCCGGCGGGCGGGCCGGTCCAGGATCTCGTCCAGCCGCTCAAGCGTCAGCGCCAGATGCGCGCCGCGCTTGGTGCCCGCCACCGCGTGCACCTCGTCCAGGATCACCGTCTCCACCCCGCTCAGCGCCTCGCGGGCCGCGGAGGTGAGCATCAGGAACAGCGACTCCGGGGTGGTGATGAGGATGTCCGGCGGTCGCGTCACCAGCGCGCGCCGCTCCGCGGGCGGGGTGTCGCCCGACCGGATGCCGACCCGTACCTCGGGCTCGGGCAGCCCGAGACGCACCGACTCCTGCCGCAGTCCGGCGAGCGGGCTGCGCAGATTGCGCTCGACGTCCACCGCGAGCGCCTTGAGCGGCGAGACGTACAGCACCCGGCAGCGGCGCCGTGCCTCGGCCGGCGGCGGGGTGCTGGCGAGCCGGTCGAGGGCGGCGAGGAAGGCGGCCAGCGTCTTGCCCGAGCCGGTCGGTGCGACGACCAGCACGTCGGAGCCCTCGGCGATCGCCGTCCACGCCCCGGCCTGGGCGTCGGTGGGCTCGCTGAACGCCCCCGTGAACCACGCGCGGGTGGCCGGGGAGAACGCGTCGAGACTGCTGCGACTGGACATGGCATCCATCCTGCCTCGCCGCACCGACAGCGCGCGGCGGCCGACGTCCCAGCCTGTGGATAACTCGCTGGACGCCCCGGTCCGCCGCCGGGTCACAATGGCCGGGTGACACCGCGCGAGCAGGCCAGATACTGGGAACACCCCGGGCTGCCCGGGGTCGACCTGCTGCGTGCCCGCTATGTCCGGCACACCTTCCCCCGGCACGCTCATGACACGTATGTGATCGCGGCGGTCACCGGCGGCGTCGAGGGCATCGGCCTGCCGGGCGGACCCGAACGGGCGGGCGCCGGCGGTGTCGTGCTGATCAACCCCGAGACCCCGCACTCCGCGTACGCCGGCGTCGAGGACGGCTGGAGCTACCGGGTGCTCTACCCCTCCCCGGCTGTCGTCGCCGCCGTGGCCGCCGAGACCCGCGCGCTGCGCGGCACCCCCTCCTTCACCGCCTCCGTCCTGGACGATCCCGCCACCGCCCGCATGATCGCCGACGTCCACCGCGCCGCCGAGCAGGACAACGCGCTGGCCGCCGACACGCTCCTGCGCCTGGTCGTGGCCCGGCTGCTCGCCCGCCACGGCGCCCCCGCGGCAGCGGGACCCGCGCCCGCGGGCGGCGCGGCCGTCGCCGCGCGCGCCCGTGACCTGCTGACCACCCGGCTGGTGGACCCGCCGAGCCTGGAGGAACTGGCCCGCGAGATCGGCACCGGTTCCTTCGCCCTGCTGCGTGCCTTCAAAGCGGCCTACGGCCTGCCGCCGCACGCCTGGCTGACCGGCGAGCGGGTCAGGGCCGCCAAACGGCTCCTCGACGCCGGCGTCACCCCCGCCGACACCGCGGCCGCTGTCGGCTTCACCGACCAGCCGCACCTCAACCGGCACTTCACCCGGATCGTCGGCGTCCCGCCCGGCGCCTACCGGCGGGAACGCAAGAACGTACAAGACCCGCCGCCGGCCGGTCCCTAGCCTCGTCCGGGTGAGCGCACCACCGATACCCACCGAATCCTCAGGACCCGCCGACGCGGCGCCCGGCGCCGACTCCGGGGGAGCGCCGTCCCGCTCGCCGCGCGCCCAGGTCGTCCGTGACGCCCTCGGCGTCGGCGTCGCGGTCGGGCTGTCCGGCTTCGCCTTCGGCGTGACCTCGGCCGGCGCCGGGCTCGGGCTCGGGCAGACCTGCGCCCTGTCCCTGCTGGTGTTCACCGGAGCCTCGCAATTCGCCCTGGTCAGCGCCCTCGGATCGGGTGGTGGCCCGTTCGCGGCGGCAGCGGGGGCCTTCTTCCTCGGCACCCGCAACGCCTTCTACGGCCTGCGGCTGTCGCAGCTTCTGCGGCTGCCCGCGGCGGTACGTCCGCTGGCCGCGCAGTGGGTCATCGACGAGACCTCGGCGGTCGCCCTGGCCCAGAAGGACCGGGCCGCCGCCCGGCTGGGCTTCACCGTCACCGGCGCCAGCCTCTATGTGCTGTGGAATCTGACCACCCTGGTCGGGGCGCTGGGCGCCTCCGCGCTCGGCGATCCCAACGCCTGGGGCCTGGACGCGGCGGGGCCTGCCGTCTTCCTGGCGCTGCTCGCCCCCATGGTCAAGGGGCGCACGGAACGCTCGGTGGCCGCGCTCGCCGTCCTGCTCGGCCTGGTGTGCCTGCCACTGCTCCCCGCCGGCGTCCCGGTGCTGATCGCCGCCCTGGCCGCGCCACTCGTCCTGGCCACCGGCCGCGCGTGGCCCGCGCGCAAGGCCGCGCCCGGCGCCGTACCGGACCAGCGGGAGCAGGACCAGCGGGAACGGCATCGGCGGGAACGGGATCAGCGGGATCAGCCCCCGCAGGAGCAGGGCCAGCAAGGGCAGGCCCGGCAGGAAGAAGACGCCCTGCCGCACCGGCGAAATGGAGAGGCAGCGCGATGAGCAGCGGAACGAGCACCTGGATCGCCGTCGTCGTGACCGCCCTCGGCTGCTACGCGGTGAAGCTCCTCGGCCTTTCCGTGCCGGCCGGGCTGCTGGAAAGGCCCCTGGTCAAACGGCTCGCCGCGCTCGTGCCGATCGCGCTCCTCGCGGCGCTCACCGCACTGCAGACCTTCGGCACGACCGGGCTGCGGCTCGCCGTGGACGCGCGCTCGGCCGGGCTCGCGGCGGCGGCCGTCGCCCTGCTGCTGCGCGCGCCCTTCCTCGTCGTGGTCGCCGCGGCCGTGGTCGTGACGGCGGCCGTGCGGGCGGTGGCCGGTTTGTGACCCGAGGTCTCAGACCGCCCGCCCGTACGCGCGCAGCGTCCGCAGCGCCTCGATCGTCACCATGGGCCGCCCCTCCAGCGCGGTGCCCGGCGCCCATTCGCGCCAGGTGACCGGCCAGCCGCCGTCGTCGGTCTGCTGCGCCGCCAGATGGTCGAGCGACCGCTCCAGCTCCGCGTCCGTGAACCACGCCCTGGCGGCCGAGTCCGGGGACGGCGCGAAGTCGTGCGCGTAATGGTGCTCGCCCGGCGCGTATCCCTCGGGCACCGCGGCCTTTTCCGCGCGCTCCGGCTCCAGCAGCACCAGCTGCTGCTCGCGCACCAGCCTCCCGAGCCGCTCCACCGCGGCCCGTGCCCGCGCCCGGTCCTGCGCGGACGCCAGGAACGCCAGCGCGGCCAGCACTTCATAAGGGTGCGTCCGCTCCATGGCGTCGATCGCCGCCCAGCAGAAGTCCGTCGACCGGAACAGCCACGCGTGCCACACCTCATTGCGGCGCAACAGCCCCACCACGGGGCCGGTGGCGAGCAGATCGCCCGGCGGATCGTCGGAAACCGGCATCCAGGGCGCGTACGGATAGCCGCGCAAGGAGGCGTCGACCGCGGGCAGCGCGCCCTCCGGCGTCGAATGCGCCGACAGATAGCGGCAGACGCGCTCGGCCCGTGCACCCCTGCACCGGTCGATCTCGTCCAGCACCCGCAGCGCGTACGCCACATGGAGCGGCTGGCTCACCGGGCCGCGCAGATCGGGTTCCAGCGCGTGCCCGTAACCGCCGTCGTCGTTGCGGTACGCGTCGAGCGCGGTCTCGACGGGGTCGCCGCCGCCGTCGAGGAAGTGGAAGGCGAATCTGCGCTGTTCGAGCACCCTGGCGGTGAGCCACACGAATTGTTCGGCACGACCTAGCGTGGTTGCTGGCATGCGCGCACCCTAGGGCGTGCCCGGCCGCCTGCAAACGGCCGCGCCCGGGAGCCACCCGGCTGTGTGACGGTGTGCCCGCCGGCGCGGGATACTGGCGGTCATGCGGTTGACGATTTTCTGGGAGCGGATGCGCGCGCATTTCGGCGACTCCTACGCGGACTCCTTCGCACGTGACTATGTGATGGCCGAACTGGGCGGCCGTACGGTGCTCCAGGCGCTGGACGAGGGCTGGGAGGCCAAGGACGTCTGGCGCGCGGTGTGCACCGCGATGGACGTGCCCGCCGCCAACCGCTGACCAATACGCGGGCAGGCGCCGACCAACAGGGCGGGCACTGAACCAATAGGGCGACCGCCGCCGGGCCCGCGAACGGGTGGATACCGGGACTTCGCGCCGCAAAAGGTCAGACTTGGCCCGTGGCAGGAACCGACGACACCCCAGCACCGGCCGCGCCCCCGCCGCCCTCCCGGGCCCGGATGCCGCGCTGGCTCCCGCGCGCGCTGGTCCTCACCCTGGCCCTGGTCGCCTGCTACCAGTTCGCGCACTGGGTCTTCGACCGGCTCGTCGGCCTGCTGGTCAACATCCTGATCTCGTTCTTCTGCGCGCTGGCCATCGAGCCCGCCGTCGACTGGATGGCCAGGCGCCGGGTCCGCCGCGGCCTGGCCACCGGCGTGGTGATCATCGTGGTCCTGGCCGCCGCCGGGCTCTTCCTGCTGGCCCTCGGCTCGCTGCTCATCGACCAGATCCGCACCATCGTGCGCGACTTCCCGAACTACGTGGACGACGTCGTCGTCTGGCTGAACGACCACTTCCACACCAAGCTCGAAACCGACAATCTCCGCGACAACGTCCTGCACTCCGACTGGGCGCGCACCTATCTGGCGAACGGCGCGAGCAGCGTGTGGGGGCTGTCCGCCACCGTCATCGGCACGGTCTTCCAGCTCTTCACCGTGCTGCTGTTCACCTTCTACTTCGCCGCCGACGGACCGCGGCTGCGCCGCGCGCTCTGCTCGGTGCTGCCGCCCGCCCACCAGGCGGAAGTGCTGCGCGCCTGGGAGATCGCGGTCGCCAAGACCGGCGGATACCTCTACTCGCGGGCCCTGATGGCGCTGATCTCCGGCATCGCGCACTACGTCCTGCTCCAGGTGCTCGGTGTGCCGTACGCGCCCGCGCTGGCCGTCTGGGTGGGGCTGGTCTCGCAGTTCATCCCGACCGTCGGCACCTATCTGGCGGGCGCGCTGCCGGTGCTGATCGCCTTCGCCGAGGACCCGTGGGACGCGCTGTGGGTGCTGTGCTTCGTCGTGGTCTACCAGCAGTTCGAGAACTACATGCTCCAGCCGCGGATCACCGCGCGCACCGTCGACATCCATCCGGCGGTCGCCTTCGGCTCGGTCATCGCGGGCACGGCGCTGCTGGGCGCGGTCGGCGCCCTCATCGCGATCCCGGCGACCGCCACCCTCCAGGGATTCCTCGCGGCCTACGTGCGCCGCTACGACGTGACGGACTCCCGGCTGGTCTGACAACCGGCCGCGCGCCCCGGCGGGTCGCTTGACACGAAAATCGAACATCCATTCATATGGCTTGTGCGGGGTGGATTTCCGTGGCGACGACGTACGTTTCCGCCGGAGTTATCCACAGCACGGGGCGACGGCCGGGCGCGTTGTCAGTGCCAGGCGCTAGCGTCGTGGACGTGAAGCGATCGAACCAGACATCCCGGGTGGAGCCCATGGCAGGAAACGACCGCGAGAAGGCGCTCGACGCCGCACTCGCGCAGATTGAACGGCAGTTCGGCAAGGGCGCGGTCATGCGCCTTGGCGACCGGCCGAACGACCCCATCGAGGTCATCCCCACCGGATCGACCGCTCTCGACGTGGCCCTCGGCGTCGGCGGACTGCCGCGCGGCCGTGTGGTGGAGGTCTACGGACCTGAGTCCTCCGGAAAGACCACCCTCACCCTGCACGCGGTGGCGAACGCCCAGCGGGCCGGCGGTGTGGTGGCGTTCGTGGACGCCGAGCACGCCCTCGACCCCGACTACGCCAAGGCCCTCGGCGTCGACACGGACAATCTCATCCTGTCCCAGCCGGACACCGGCGAGCAGGCGCTGGAGATCGTCGACATGCTGGTCCGCTCCGGCGCCCTCGACCTCATCATCATCGACTCCGTGGCAGCCCTCGTGCCGCGGGCCGAGATCGAGGGCGAGATGGGCGACTCGCACGTGGGTCTCCAGGCCCGGCTGATGAGCCAGGCACTGCGCAAGATCACCAGCGCGCTCAACCAGACGAAGACCACCGCCATCTTCATCAACCAGCTCCGCGAGAAGATCGGTGTGATGTTCGGCTCGCCGGAGACCACCACCGGTGGCCGCGCGCTGAAGTTCTACGCCTCCGTCCGGCTCGACATCCGCCGGATCGAGACGCTCAAGGACGGCACCGAGGCGGTCGGCAACCGCACCCGCGTCAAGGTCGTCAAGAACAAGGTCGCGCCGCCGTTCAAGCAGGCCGAGTTCGACATCCTCTACGGCCAGGGCATCAGCCGCGAGGGCGGTCTCATCGACATGGGCGTCGAGCACGGCTTCGTCCGCAAGTCCGGCGCCTGGTACACGTACGAGGGCGACCAGCTCGGTCAGGGCAAGGAAAACGCGCGCAATTTCCTGAAGGACAACCCCGACCTGGCGGACGAGATCGAGAAGAAGATCAAGGAGAAGCTCGGCGTCGGGGTGCAGAAGACCGACGCGCCCGGCACCGAGCCGGGTGCGGACGCGGCCGGATCCGCGGCGGCCAAGGCCGACGCGCCCAAGGCCGAGGTCCCGGCGCCCAAGGGCGCGAAGGCGACCAAGGCGACCGCCGCCAAGGCCTGACGCCGTGGCGCGCAGGTCCACAGAACGCGGCGGCTCTTCCGAGTCGAGGGCCTCGCGAGAGCCGCCGCTCAGTCCCGAGGAGCAGGCGCGGGCGCTGTGCCTGCGCCTGCTCACCGGGACGCCCCGCACCCGCAAGCAGCTCGCCGACGCCATGCGCAAGCGCGAGATCCCGGACGAGGTCGCCGAGCACGTCCTGGAGCGCTTCCAGGACGTCGGGCTGATCGACGACCAGGCGTTCGCCAACTCCTGGGTGGAGTCCCGGCACCGCGGCCGGGGCCTCGCCCGCCGTGCCCTCGCACAGGAGTTGCGCCACCGCGGGGTCGACGCGGAGTTGGTGAACGAGGCGGTCGGGCTGCTCGACCACGACCAGGAGGAGCAGACCGCCCGCGAACTGGTCGCCCGCCGGCTGCCAGGCACGCGCGGGCTGGACCGCGACAAGCGGATCCGCCGCCTCGCGGGCATGCTCGCCCGCAAGGGCTACTCCGAGGGCCTGGCCCTGCGTGTTGTGCGCGACGCTCTCACCGCGGAGGGCCAGGAAGCGGATTCCGGGGACGAGCCGTGGGACTGACCGGGGCGCCGGCGGCGCCCCGGCGGGGAGGCCCGGCACCCGGCGCCGGAAAGCGCGGGCGGGACACATCCGCCCGCACCCGCGCTCCCGGGACGCCTCTCAGCGCGTGTGCCCGCTGACCCGGGTGCCCGCCGCGCCGCCCGGCCCGCCGCCGTGACCGCCCTCGTCGCCGTCGTCCGCCCCCGGCTCCTCGCCGTCGCTGCCGACCGGCACGGGCGGACCGCCGCGGGCCAGATCGGCGTACGAATACAGCTCCGCCGGGCGGCAGCCCACCATCGCCGTCACCAGCCGGCCGTCCGGCCGTACCAGCAGCACGCTGTGCGCGGTCGCCCCGGGATAGGTCTCGGTGACGACCAGTTCGGCGCGAGTCGGCAGCGCCGCGACCGCCGACGCCAGCCGGGGCATCAGCCCGGCGGTCAGCCAGTGGCGGCTGTCCCACACCCCGGTGCCCGGGGCGACGAGCACCACGATCAGCCCCCGCCCGAGCCGGTCCCGCAGCCGGCCGACAGTGCCGTCGAGGGCGGTCACCGGCACATCGGTCACCACCCCGCCCGGCGGGGTGTCGCACCCGGCGACCAGCGGCGAGGGCCCGGACTTCCCCCCGCCCGACCGCGGCGCCGGCAGTGCCAGCGGCGAACGCCCGTAGACCGCGGACGCGGCGACCGACCCCCGGCCCAGATGGCTGTCGGTCAGCAGCTCCGCCTGTCCGCGGGCCGAGCCCGACAGCACCGCGTGCCGCACCGTCTGCCACGCGCTGTTGGCCCGCAGCAGCGGAAGGGCCTGATCGGTGGCGCGCAGCCGCGCCCCGACCGCGCCGCGCCGCTCCGCCTCATAGCTGTTCAGCAGTATTCTCGACGCGCCGTCGTGCCAGGCCAGCGAGAGCTTCCAGGACAGATTCTCCGCGTCCCGCAGCCCCTCCTCGACGCTCTGCGCCCCCAGCGCGCCCATCAGATGTGCGGCGTCCCCCGCGAGGAAGACCCGCCCCCTGCGCCAGCGCCTGGCCAGCCGCTGGTGCACCGGATAGTCGGCCGAGCCGACCAGTTCGTACGGGACGACGCTGCCGCACCACGCGGTGAGCGTGGAACGCAGCCGCTCCACCAGGGCGTCGGAGGTGAGCAGCCGCCCCTGCGGCGGCAGCAGCCAGTCCAGCCGCCACAAGCCGTCCGGCAGCGGCCGGCCCGTCACTTCCTGACCCGCAGGAGCGCCCGGCGGGTCGCGGTGCAGCAACGCCACGCCCGGCTCCGGGAGTTCGGCACGGATCACCGCCACCGCGTGCCGGTCCACCGCCGTACGGCCGGGGAAGCGGACGCCCGCCAGCTTGCGGACCGTCGAGCGCGGACCGTCGCAGCCGACCAGGAAGCTGCCGCGCCACCAGGTGTCGTGCGCCCCTCGGGTGTGCACGGTGACCCCGGGCCCGTCCTGCTCGAAGGCGTCCACCCGCACGCCCGCCACGATCCGCACCGACCCGCAGGCGAGCAGGGCCTCGCGCAGGCCGCGTTCCAGCCGGTGCTGCGCGATGTGCAGGGGGGCGTCACGCGGCCCGAAGTCGACCCGCAGCACTTCCGCGCGGCGGCGCACCGTCCGCCAGGCCGACCAGGAGGCGCCGTCCCGGCGGATGCCCTCGTAGCCGAGCCGTTCGACGAGTGCGACCGTGTCGGGGCCGAGGACCGCGGTGCGCGGGCTCCGCAGCTCATCGGAGTCGGCGAACGCCTCCGCCTCGTCGAGGACGATGACGGGGACGTCGCGGCGGGCCAGTGCGAGAGCGAGGGTCAGGCCCACGGGGCCCGCCCCCGCGACGATCACCGGGTCCATGAACAGGTCCCCGGAAGAAGTGCGGTCACAAAGCGTATGCAACCCACTGCGCCTGCCCACGTCAAGCGACGGTCGGCCCTCGGCGCGGTGCGCCGGTCCGCGCGCCCCACGTGCTCCGTGCGCGCCTGCGGACACCCCGATGCGTACCGGGTCGGTAACGGTCCGCCGCGCGGGCCGGTAGCCCCTTGACGCACCCCGTACCGATCGGCGTGGATTCCGTGCACAGGCACCGCTATCACACACCCGTCAGATCGGCCCGAATGACCGTAATACCGGATGAACAGGGAGGTTGACCGTGCGACTGCTCCTCGTGGAAGACGACGACCGTGTCGCCGCCGCCCTCTCCGCGGTCCTGGGCAAGCACGGCTTCGACGTGCGGCACGCCCGCAGCGGCGAGGAGGCGATCCAGGCGCTGCTGCCCGGCGAGGGACCCGCGTACGACTGCGTCCTGCTCGACCTCGGCCTGCCCGACCAGGACGGCTTCGAGGTGTGCAGCCGGATCCGGCGGCGCACCGCGACACCCGTGATCATGGTGACCGCGCGGGCCGACGTACGCTCCCGGATCCACGGCCTCAACCTGGGCGCGGACGACTACGTGGTCAAGCCGTACGACACGGGTGAGCTGCTGGCGCGGATCCACGCGGTGAGCCGCCGCCCGCCGCTGCGCCCGCAGGGCGCCCCCGGGCAGCCCACCGGCGGAGCCGACGTCACCGGCGCCGAGCAGAGCCCGCGCGGCGGTCCTGGACCGCAGGAGAACGCCAAGCTGCTGCTCGGCCCGGTCACCATCGAGCTGTCCACGCGCCGCGTCACCGTGGAGGGCGCGCTGATCGCCCTCACCCGCAAGGAATTCGACCTGCTGTCGCTGCTCGCCAAGCGGCCCGGTGTCGTCTTCCGCAGGGAACAGATCATCAGCGAGGTGTGGCGCACCGCCTGGGAGGGCACGGGCCGCACCCTCGAAGTCCATGTGGCGTCGCTGCGCTCCAAACTGCGCACGCCCGCCATGATCGAGACGGTGCGCGGAGTCGGCTACCGGCTCGTCGTCCCGGTCGGCTGACCCGCCGAGGCCGTCACCTTGCGCACCCGTCTGCTCCCGCTGCTCATCGTGCTGATGGCGGGCGTCCTGCTGGCCCTCGGCTTCCCGCTGGCCGCCAGCCAGGCCGCGTCCCAGCAGCAGCGCGTCGTGGTCGACCGGATCGACGACACCACGCGTTTCGCCGCCCTCGCCCAATATGTGACGGCCAGGGACGAGCAGACCTCGCGCGACGACAAGTCCGCCGAGGACAGCGCGGACGACGAACGGCTGCACACATTGCGCACGGAACTCGCCCGCTACAAGGACCTGTACGGCATCGACGCCGGTGTCTTCTACCGCGACCGCACCGCGATGGCCTCGGCGCCGGGGGACTGGCAGGTGCCGGACACCGGCGAGCTCTACGACGCCTACAACTCGGCGCTGCTCGGCCGCCGCACCCACGACCCCCGCCAGGTGTGGCCGTGGCAGCACCGCAAGCTCGCCATCGCCTCGCCGATCGTCAGGGACGGTGACGTGGTCGCCGTCGTGGTCACCGACTCGCCGACCGGCGCCCTGCGCTCGCGCATCCTGCACGGCTGGCTGCTACTGGCGGCGGGGGAACTGGCGGCGATGGCCATCGCCGTCCTGTGCGCGGTACGGCTGACCGCCTGGGTGCTGCTGCCGGTCGCCCGGCTCGACCGGGTCGCACACGACATCGCCACCGGCCGGATGAAGTCCCGGGTCGGCACGGCCGGCGGCCCCCCGGAACTGCGCCGCCTGGTGCGGTCGTTCAACGAAATGGCCGACAATGTCGAGGAAGTGCTCGACCAGCAGCGGGCCTTCGTCGCGGACGCCTCGCACCAGTTGCGCAATCCGCTGGCCGCCCTGCTGCTGCGGATCGAACTCCTCGGCCTGGAACTGCCCGACGGCCACACCGAGGCGCTGGCGGTCAAGGAGGAGGGGCACCGGCTCGCCCAGGTGCTCGACGATCTGCTGGGCCTGGCGCTCGCCGAGCGCGCCGGCAGCCACCTGGCGCTCACCGACCTCGCGGCGCTGGCCCGTACCCGCGCCGACGCGTGGCGGCCGGTCGCCGACCGGGCGGGGATCACCGTGGAATTCGCCGCATATGGTGCGGCCGAGGACGCCGACGCCTACGAAGAAGGTGGCGAGTCCGCGGACACCGTGCCCGAGGTGATCGGCTGGGCCGACGCCGTCGCCCTGTCCAGCGCCCTGGACGCGGTGATCGACAACGCCATCAAATTCACGCCGAGCGGCGAGGCCGTCCACGTGCGGGTCGGCACCGACGGCAAACGCGCCGCGATCACCGTCGCCGACAGCGGCCCCGGCCTGACGGACGAGGAACTCGCCAGGATCGGCGATCGTTTCTGGCGCAGCGCCCGCCACCAGAATGTGCACGGCTCGGGACTCGGCCTGTCCATCGCCCGCGCCCTGCTCGGCCAGGGCGGCGGCGACATCACCTACGGGCGGCGCGAGCCGCACGGACTGGAGGTCACGCTCACCGTGCCCCGTACGGCGCCGGTCGGCGTCTGACCGCCCCACCGGGGCCGCGGCCGGCCAGGCAGCTCCGCTACGGCTTCACCGACCGGTAGTAGCGCTCCGCGCCCACGTGCAGCGGCAGCGGATCGGTGAACACCGCGGTCCGCAGGTCCACCAATTGCGCCGCGTGCACCTCCTTGCCGATCGCGTCCCGGCTGTCGATCACCGCACGCGTCAGGCGTTCCACCAGACCGGTGTTCGCGTGATCGGTGGTGACCAGCAGATTGGCGACGGCGATGGTCGCGACGGCCTGCCCCTTCTGCGCCTGCGGATACGCGTCGGCGGGCATCACGGCCTGCCGGTAGTAGGCCATCTGCGGCCCCATGGCGTGCAGCTTCGCCACCAGGTCGCCGAGCTGTACGAGCTTGATGCCCGGTTTCGTACGGGCCATCTCGGTGACGGCCGCGGTGGGCAGCCCGCCGGACCAGAAGAAGGCGTCGAGCCGGCCCTCGCGCAGCATCGAGGGTGCCTGGTCGATGCCGACCGGTATCGCGTCGACGTCCTTGGTGATGTCCAGGCCCGCCGCCGCGAACAGCCGCCTGGTGATGAGATTGACCCCGGAGTCCGCCTGGCCGACGCCGACGCGCAGCCCGCGCAGGTCACGTGCGGAGCGCACCGTGGAGTCGCTCGGTACGACAAGCTGCATGTAGTCGTCGTAGAGCCGGGCGCAGGCGCGCAGTTCGTCCTTGCCCGGGCCCTGGTAATTGGCGACGGCATCGGCCGCGGCGATGGTGAAGTCGGCGCGGCCCGACACCACCCGCTTGATGTTGTCGACCGAGCCCTGGGTGTGCAGCAGATTGACCTGCACCCCAGGCAGCGCCGTGTGCAGATCGCCCTTGAGCAGCATTCCGTACTTCTCGTACACCCCGTTGGCCACGCCCGTGGCCAGCGACATCGGCGCCCGCGGATACGACGGGCCCGAACTCGGCAGCAGCCACCACAGCAGCAGCGCCAGCACCGACGACCCGGCGAGCAGCGCCTGGAGCGCCCGCCTCCCGCCCGGCCCGCGCACGGGCGCCCGCACGGCGGTGCGCAGGCGTTCGGCCAGGTGGGTGAGGTCCATGCACCGGGATCCTGCCAGCCGGGCGTGACCAGGGGAAGGCCGAGCCGCCCCGCGGCCGGGCCCCGTCTGTGGAAGGCGGGGGCGGCGGGCCGCGGCGACCACGTACTCTGGATGATTGTTATGAGCGCGCGTACATACGAGGTCCGCACCTACGGGTGCCAGATGAACGTCCACGACTCCGAGCGGCTGTCCGGCCTGCTGGAGGACGCGGGGTACGTCCGCGCACCCGCAGACGCCGACGGCGCCGATGTCGTCGTCTTCAACACCTGCGCGGTGCGGGAGAACGCCGACAATCGTCTTTACGGCAATCTGGGCCAGCTCGTGCCCAAGAAGGCGGCCAGGCCCGGCATGCAGATCGCCGTGGGCGGCTGCCTGGCGCAGAAGGACCGCGACACGATCGTGAAGCGGGCGCCCTGGGTCGACGTCGTCTTCGGCACCCACAACATCGGACAGCTCCCCGTGCTGCTGGAGCGGGCCAGGATCGCGGAAGAGGCCCAGGTCGAGATCGTCGAGTCGCTGGAGACCTTCCCCTCGACGCTGCCGTCGCGCCGGGAGTCCGCGTACGCCGCCTGGGTCGCGATCTCCGTCGGCTGCAACAACACCTGCACCTTCTGCATCGTCCCCGCGCTGCGCGGCAAGGAGAAGGACCGCAGGCCCGGCGATGTGCTCGCCGAGGTCGAGGCGCTGGTCGCCGAGGGCGTCATCGAGGTCACCCTGCTCGGCCAGAACGTGAACGCGTACGGCTCCGACATCGGCGACCGCGAGGCGTTCAGCAAGCTGCTGCGCGCCGCGGGCGGTGTCGACGGCCTGGAGCGGATCCGCTTCACCTCGCCGCACCCGCGCGACTTCACCGACGACGTGATCGCCGCCATGGCCGAGACGCCCAATGTGATGCACCAGCTGCACATGCCGCTGCAGTCCGGCTCCGACCGGGTGCTGAAGGCGATGCGCCGGTCGTACCGGCAGGACCGTTACCTCGGGATCATCGCCAAGGTGCGCGCCGCGATGCCGGACGCCGCCATCACCACCGACATCATCGTGGGCTTCCCCGGCGAGACCGAGGAGGACTTCGAGCAGACGCTGCACGTGGTCCGCGAGGCGCGCTTCACGCAGGCGTTCACCTTCCAGTACTCCAAGCGGCCCGGCACCCCCGCCGCCGACATGGAGGGGCAGATCCCGAAGGAGGTCGTGCAGCGGCGCTACGAGCGGCTGGTCGCCCTCCAGGAGGAGATCTCCTGGGAGGAGAACAAGAAGCAGGTCGGGCGGACCCTCGAAGTGCTCGTCGCCGAGGGCGAGGGCCGCAAGGACGACGCCACCCGGCGGCTGTCCGGCCGCGCCCCTGACAACCGGCTGGTGCACTTCGAGCGCCCGGACGAGCCGGTCAGGCCCGGCGACATGGTGACCGTCGAGATCACCTACGCCGCGCCGCACCACCTGCTCGCGGAGAAGCCCGCGCTCGCCGTCCGCCGCACCCGCGCGGGCGACGCGTGGGAGCGGCGCACCGCCGCCCCCGCGACCCCGGCCGGGGTGATGCTGGGCCTGCCGACGATCGGCGCGCCCGCCCCCGTGCCCATGGCCGTCCAGGGCGGTTGCAGCGTCGAGTGACGGGCCGCCCGCGTCGGGCGACGGCGGCGCACGGCGCCGTACGTGCCGGGGTCCGGTCCGCGGGAGGGCCGTTCTTCCGCGGGGTCGCGCCGGTAGGATTTCGATCATGCTGGTCGCCGCTGCCGTCTGTCCCTGCCCGCCGCTGCTGGTCCCGGAGGTGGCGGCAGGCGCCGCTCCCGAACTGGACGCGCTGCGGGACGCCTGCGCCGACGCGATCGGCGTCCTGGCCGCGTCCCGGCCCGACCGGCTGGTGGTGGTCGGCCCGGCCGGCCCTGAGCACCGTGCCGCCTATGCCGAGGGCACAGGCGGCTCTTTCCGGCCCTTCGGCGTCCCGGTCGACGTCCGGCTCGGTGCGGACCGTGATCGGGCCGCCACGGAGCCCGTACGGGCTCTCCCGCCGTCGCTGGCCGTCGCCGCGTGGCTGCTGCGCGACTGGACGGCGGCACCCGTCGAGGGCCTCGGGGTCGGCGGGCAACTGGAGCAGCCGCGGTGCGTCGACGCCGGCCGCGCCCTGGCGGCGGACGCGGACCGCGTCGCCCTGCTCGTCATGGGGGACGGCAGCGCCTGCCGGACCCTGAAGGCACCCGGTTATCTGGACGAGCGCGCCGAACCCTTCGACGCTGCCGTGACGGCCGCCCTGGGAGCCGCCGACACGGGCGCGCTGGCCGCACTCGACGCGGAGCTGGCCGACGCGCTGAAGGTGTCGGGGCGGGCGCCGTGGCAGGTGCTGGCGGGCGCCGCCGACGGGGCCGGGCTCGGGGGCGAGCTGCTGTACGCGTCGGCGCCGTACGGGGTGGGCTACGCCGTGGCGGCCTGGACGTAGCCGGCCCGTCGGCGGGCGCCGGGCCGCACCGGCCGTTCCCGGTCGGTCAGTCGGTCAGGCCGAGGGGCCGTCGTCCTTAGTCATGCCGGTGCCGGTGCCGGCGCCGGTGCCAGAGCCCGTGCCGCTGCCGGGCCCCGTGGCGCTGTCGGTGCCGGTGGCGGGCCCCGCGGCGCTGTCAGGTCCGGACGCCGTCTCGCTGCCCTTGTCCTTGAGGTTGTCCAGCGCGCCCTTGGCCTTGTCGACGCCTGACCCGATCTTCTCGCTGTACTTGCCGCCGGTCTTGGAATCGACGGTGTGGGCCGCCTTCTCCAGACCCGACTCGATCTTGCCGCCGTGCTGCTGCGCGAGGTCGCCGGCCTTGGTCTTCGCGACGCTGAGCTTGTCCTTGAACGAGTCCATGAAGCCCATCTGGCACCTTCCGAAGCATCGAAGAACATCCCGCCCTGTTCCCGACCATACCCGCGGGCCCGGTGTCCCGCGTCGCGCCGATCGATCGAGGTCAGCGCCGAATCTTTGCGAGACTGGCCCTGTGAAGAACCGTGTGATCGCCGTCGTCGGCCCGACCGCGGCCGGGAAGTCCGATCTGGGCGTGGCCCTGGCACAGACCCTGGGCGGCGAAGTGATCAACGCCGACTCCATGCAGCTCTACCGCGGGATGGACATCGGTACCGCCAAGCTCCGGCCGGAGGAACGCGGCGGCGTCCCGCACCATCTGCTGGACATCTGGGACGTCACACAGGCCGCCAATGTCGCCGACTACCAGCGGCTGGCCCGCGCCGAGATCGACCGGCTGCACACCGAAGGGCGCGTCCCGGTGCTGGTCGGTGGCTCCGGTCTCTATGTGCGCGCCGCGATCGACGCCCTGGAATTCCCCGGCACCGACGCCGCCGTACGCGCCCGCCTGGAGGCCGAACTCGACATGCGCGGCTCCGGCGCCCTGCACGCCCGGCTCGCCGCCGTCGACCCCGAGGCCGCCCGTGCCATCCTGCCCAGCAACGGCCGCCGCATCGTCCGCGCCCTCGAGGTGGTGGAGATCACCGGCCGTCCCTTCGCCGCCAACCTCCCCGGCCCAGAAGGGGTCTACGACACCGTCCAGATCGGTGTCGACGTGCCCCGCCCCGAACTCGACGAGCGGATCGCCCTGCGGGTCGACCGGATGTGGGACGCCGGCCTGGTCGACGAGGTCCGCGCCCTGGAGGCGGTCGGCCTGCGCGAGGGCCGTACGGCCTCCCGCGCGCTCGGCTACCAGCAGGTGCTCGCCGCGCTCGCCGGGGAGTGCACCGAGGACGAGGCCCGCGCCACCACCGTCCGCGCCACCAAACGGTTCGCCCGCCGCCAGGACTCGTGGTTCCGCCGTGACCCGCGTGTGCACTGGCTCACGGCGCGCGGCACGGAACTCACCGACCAGGCGCTGACGTTGCTCCAAGAAGCGGTCACAGCCTGATCACGTGATGGCATCGGGACGCTCCGGCGTTCCGGACCACGCTCCGGGCCGTGCCATCATCGAGCATCTAGCTACGGTGTCGGAGAATCGGGAGGGCGCGTGGCGATGGAAGCCGGCCCACGCGACACCCCAGCCGGGCGCGACCCCGCGGCGGAATCCCAGATTCCCGGGCAGTCGCAGCGCGGTGGCGCGTTCCCCGATTCCCGGAACGCACTGGAGTCCTTCGAGCCGCTGGAATCCCTCGATCCGCTGGAGCCGATCGAGCCCATTCCGCCGATGGAGGAGGGCGCGTCCTTCCGGGAGCTGCGCCCCCAGCGCAGGCTGCGGATCTGGCAGCTCGCGCCGATCATCGCCCTCGCGGTGGCCGGCTCACTGATGTTCGCCTTCCCGCTCGCCTTCGAGTCCGGTGACGCCGGTCCCGTCGTCGCCATGCTCGGGCTGCTGTTGTGCTCGTGCTCGGCGGGGTGGGGTCTGATGGCCGCCCGCCGGGTCGGCTACACCTGGCCCGGCATGCCCGCCCGCGGCTCCGGCGCCCGTATCGACTGGCGCTACGTGGCGGGCTACACCGCGCTGATCGTCCTGCTCGCGGTGCTCGCCGTCTGGCGCGTCGCCCGCCTGCGCTGAGGGCACCCCTCCCAAGCCGCACCCGGTGGTCCGTACGACCGCACCCAGCGGCCCGCGCCGCCGCCACGTCTCGCCGTCCGCGTACGATCGAGGGCGTGACCGACACGCACCACGACACCGCACCGCTCGCCTTCCTCAAGGGCCACGGCACCGAGAACGACTTCGTGATCCTCCCCGACCCGGACGGCCGGCTCGACCTGTCGGCGGCCGACGTCACCCGGCTGTGCGACCGCCGCGCCGGGATCGGCGGCGACGGCCTGCTGCGCGTGGTCCGCTCCGCCGCCCACCCCGAGGCCGCCGCGTACGCGGACCGGACCGAGTGGTTCATGGACTACCGCAACAGCGACGGCAGCATCGCCGAGATGTGCGGCAACGGCGTCCGCGTCTTCGCCCGCTACCTCCAGCGCGCCGGACTCACCGACGCGGGCGACCTGGCCGTCGCCACCCGCGCAGGGGTGCGGGAGGTCCACATCGCCAAGGACGCCGAGGACGGCACGCCCGGCGATGTCACCGTACGGATGGGCGTCGCGGGTCTGCCCGAGGACGAGGTCACCGTCACGGTGGGCGACCGCAGTTGGCCCGCGCGCCATGTCGACATGGGCAATCCGCACGCCGTCGCCTTCGTCGACTCGCTCGACCAGGCGGGCACCCTTGACGAGGCCCCCGCCGTCGCCCCCGCCGCGGCCTACCCGGCGGGCACCAACGTCGAATTCGTCGTCGACCGCGGGCCGCGCCATGTGGCCCTGCGCGTCCACGAGCGGGGATCGGGCGAGACCCGGTCCTGCGGCACCGGCGCCTGCGCGGTGATGGTCGCCGCCGCCCGCCGGGACGGCGCCGACCCGGCCGTGACCGGCCGCCCGGTCACGTACACCGTCGACGTCCCCGGCGGCCGGCTGGTGATCACCGAGACCGTCGACGGGCAGATCGAGATGGCCGGACCCGCGGTGATCGTCGCGGAGGGTGTCATCGACCCCGAGTGGCTGGGACTCGCGTCCCGCTGACCCCCGCGGCACCGCGAGCCTCCGAGGCGGCGGACCGACGTCCTCCGACCGGCCGCGTCCGACCGTCATTCCCGCACACGTTCGCTCGAACGGGTGATGGGGATCACTCTCGGCGAGAGCGTGACTGCCGCACGTGGTGGGCTCGGTAGCATCAATCACCGGCGCGGCCCCACGGGGCGTGGAAAGCGTCCGCAGCCGGTTGACGCTGCTGGAGGTGCCCGATGAGTGCAGACAACGCGGTGGACGCCGCCCGCACCGACGGGACCCCGCGACGAGGACTGCGCCGCATCGATCTGCTCCGGCTCGGCCGCGCGGCACTGCTCGGCACCGGCGGCCGCGACCGGGTCCCGGACGCCATCGAGCACCTCACCAAGGTCCACCGCGCCCGCCACCCCGAGGCGGGCCCCGAGGCGATCGAGACCCTGCGCCGCGCCTATGTGCTCGCCGAGTCCTCGCACCGCGGTCAGATGCGCAAGAGCGGCGAGCCGTACATCACCCACCCGCTGGCCGTCACCCTGATCCTCGCCGAACTGGGCGCGGAGACCACCACATTGACCGCGTCACTGCTCCACGACACCGTCGAGGACACCGATGTGACGCTCGATCAGGTGCGGGAGCAGTTCGGCCAGGAGGTCGGCTACCTCGTCGACGGCGTCACCAAACTGGAGAAGGTCGACTACGGCGCCGCCGCGGAACCCGAGACCTTCCGCAAGATGCTCCTCGCCACCGGCGACGACGTACGGGTGATGTCGATCAAGCTGGCCGACCGGCTGCACAATATGCGGACGCTCGGCGTGATGCGCCCCGAGAAGCAGGTCAGGATCGCCAAGGTCACCAGGGACGTGCTGATCCCGCTCGCCGAACGGCTCGGTGTGCAGGCCCTCAAGACCGAGCTGGAGGACCTGGTCTTCGCGATCCTCCATCCCGAGGAGCACGCCAGGACCCGCGCCATGATCGCTGCGAACGCCGACGGGCCCGACCTGCTCGCGGCCGTCGCCGAGGACCTGCGCAGGGTACTGCGGGAGGCGGGCATCGCCGCCGAGATCGCCATCCGGCCGCGCCACGCGGTGTCCGTGCACCGCGTCCTGCTCAAGCGCGGCGGCGCGGAACTCGGCAGCTGCGACTTCGGCCGGCTGCTCGTCGTGGTCGCAGAGGACGCCGACTGCTATGCCGTCCTCGGCGAGCTGCACACCTGCTTCACCCCGGTCATCGCGGAGTTCAAGGACTTCATCGCCGCCCCCAAGTTCAACCTGTACCAGTCGCTGCACACCGCCGTCGCCGACGACCGCGGCCGGGTCGCCGAAGTGCTGGTGCGCACCCGGCGGATGCACCGGGTCGCCGAGGCCGGGGTGATCGCGCTCGGCGATCCGCACGCCGTCGCCGATACCCCGCAGACCGCGGAGGGCGAGCCCGGGACGCGCGTGGACCCCACCCGGCCCGGCTGGCTCGCCAGGCTGCTGGAGTGGCAGCGCGACGCGCCCGACGCCGACACCTTCTGGTCCGCGCTGCGGGACGACCTCGCGCAGGACCGCGAGATCACCGTCTTCGCCGCCGAGTCCGGGGAGTCCGGCGAATCCACCGGTACGGTGCGGCTGCCCGCCGGCGCGAGCTGCGTGGACGCCGCCTACGCGGTGCACGGCGAGGCCGGCCACCGGTGCGTCGGCGCCCGGGTCAACGGCAGGCTGGCCCCGCTGGGCACCCGGCTGCGCGACGGCGACACCCTTCAGCTGCTGATGGCCGACAGCGCGGCCTCCGGCCCCGACGCCGACTGGCTGGAGCGCGCCATCACCCCGGCCGCCCGGATCGCCATCACCCGGTGGCTCGCCCAGCACCCGGCGGCGGACGACGAGGACCAGCAGACGGCGGCACCGGCCGTACGCCCGGAGCGCACCGCGGACGAGCCGCCGACCGCGGAGCCGGTCGCCGTCACCGACCTGCCGCACGCGACCGTACGGCTGGCCCGCTGCTGCACGCCGGTGCCGCCGGACGGCGTGACCGGCTTCGTGATCCGCGGCGGCACCGTCGCCGTCCACCGCGTGGAGTGTCCGAGCACCGCCCGGATGACCGCGGCGGGCCGCACCCCCGTACCGGTCCGCTGGCGCGACGGCGGCTCCGCCAACGCCTACCGCGCCACCGTCCTCGCCGAGGCGCTGAGCCGGCCCCGGCTGCTCGCCGACCTCACCGAGGCCATCGCCGCCCAGGGCGTCGGGATCGTCTCGGCCGCGGTGGAACCCCCGCAGGAGCACCGCGTGCGGCACACGTACACCGTCGAGCTGCCCGACCCCGGGGCCCTGACGGCCCTGATGCGGGCGATGCGGTCGGTGCCGGGCGTCTACGACGTCTACCGCGCGCGGCTCACCGTGGCCGCGGCCCGTCCCTGACCCGCGGGAAACGGCTGTCCGGCGGCGTGTCCGGTCCGGGCGGCGGGCCCGCGCGGGACACCCGCGGCGAAACCCGCGTGACCACCGGTGTCCGGCGTGCGACCATCGTAGTAGCGGCGGAAACACCGCCGAGCCGTTGACCGTACGACCTAAGGATCCAATGACCTCCACCTCTTCTTCCTCTTCGAACAACCGCCAGCGCCTCCCCGAGAGCCTTCGGGCCGACGCCCTGATGGAAGAGGACGTGGCCTGGAGTCATGAGATCGACGAGGACCGGGACGGCGACCAGTTCGACCGCTCCGACCGTGCGTCGCTCCGCCGGGTCGCGGGACTCTCCACCGAGCTGGAGGACGTCACCGAGGTCGAGTACCGGCAGCTCCGCCTGGAGCGTGTGGTGCTCGTGGGCGTGTGGACCACCGGGACCGTCGACGACGCCGAGAATTCGCTGGCCGAGCTGGCGGCACTCGCCGAGACCGCCGGTGCCGTCGTCCTCGACGGCGTCGTCCAGCGCCGCGACAAGCCGGACCCGGCCACGTACATCGGTTCCGGCAAGGCCATGGAGCTGCGCGACATCGTCGTGGAGACCGGCGCCGACACCGTCGTCTGCGACGGTGAGCTGAGCCCTGGCCAGCTCATCCACCTGGAGGACGTCGTCAAGGTCAAGGTGGTCGACAGGACCGCCCTGATCCTCGACATCTTCGCGCAGCACGCCAAGTCCCGGGAGGGTAAGGCGCAGGTCTCGCTGGCACAGATGCAGTACATGCTGCCGAGGCTGCGCGGCTGGGGCCAGTCGCTGTCCCGGCAGATGGGTGGCGGTGGCTCCGGCTCCTCGGGCGGCGGCATGGCCACCCGCGGTCCCGGTGAGACCAAGATCGAGACCGACCGGCGGCGCATCCGCGAGAAGATGGCCAAGATGCGCCGGGAGATCGCGGAGATGAAGACCAGCCGCGACCTCAAGCGCCAGGAACGCAAGCGCCACAAGGTGCCGTCGGTGGCCATCGCCGGATACACCAACGCGGGCAAGTCCTCGCTGCTCAACCGCCTTACCGGCGCGGGCGTCCTGGTGGAGAACGCGCTGTTCGCCACCCTGGACCCGACCGTACGGCGGGCCGAGACGCCCAGCGGGCGGCTCTACACGCTGGCCGACACCGTCGGGTTCGTGCGGCATCTGCCGCACCACCTGGTCGAGGCGTTCCGTTCCACGATGGAGGAGGTCGCGGACGCCGACCTGATCCTGCACGTGGTCGACGGGTCGCACCCGGTGCCGGAGGAGCAGCTCGCGGCGGTCCGCGAGGTGTTCCGCGACGTCGGCGCGCTCGACGTGCCCGAGATCGTGGTGGTGAACAAGGCGGACGCCGCCGATCCGCTGGTCCTCCAGCGGCTGCTGCGCAACGAGAAGCACGCCATCGCGGTGTCGGCCCGCAGCGGCATGGGCATCGACGAGCTGCTGGAGATCATCGACGAGGAACTCCCGCGGCCCGACGTCGAGGTCGAGGCGCTCGTGCCGTACACGCACGGCGGTCTCGTCTCGCGGGTGCACGCCTCGGGCGAGGTGCTCTCCGAGGAGCACACCGGCGACGGCACGCTGCTCAAGGTACGGGTGCACGAGGAACTGGCCGCGGAATTGGCCCCGTTCACCCTCGTCAGGCACTGAGCCGGTAAACAGCCCGATAAACAGTAAGGGGCCGCCTCCAGGAGGCGGCCCCTTACTCATGCGCCGGCGACCATGAGCGGCCGTCAGCTGAACTTCTCGCTCACCCCGTCGAAGACCTTCTTCGCCTCCGTGCCCAGATGCGGCCCCGCCAGCCAGGTGTTGGTCACCGGACCGATCGACGTATTGCTGACCAGCGCCGTCGTACCGTCGGGGCGCTGGGCGAACCAGCCACCGCCCGAGGAACCGCCCGTCATCGTGCAGCCGATCCGGTACTCGGTGGGCGCGTCGGCGTCCAGCGACAGCCGCCCCGGCCTGCCCACGCAGTCGTACATCTGCTGGCCGTTGAAGGGCGCCGCCGCGGGGTAGCCCCAGGCGCCCATGGCGTCGATCTTCGTCGCGGACGGCGCGTCGAACCAGACGGGCATCGCCGAACCCACCGTCTCCTCCAGCGACTTGGACCCCGCACCGTCCTCCGGCTTCACATGCAGCACGGCGAAGTCGTACGGCGAACCGCTGCCGCCGGACTCGGCGCCGGTGCTGATCCACTCGTCCGAGGTGCTGGCCCAGTCGGCCCAGAAGACGCCGTACGGCGCCAGGACGTCACGCGACGCGCCCTGCAGTTCGTCGGCGCTCCTGCCCGTGTCGTTGTAGGCGGGCACGAAGGCGATGTTGCGGTACCAGCCGCCGGCCTTCCCCGCGTGCACGCAGTGCCCCGCCGTCCACACCAGATTCGACTTGCCCGGATGCGCCGGATCCTCGACCACCGTCGCCGAGCACACCATCGACCCCTTGGGGCCGTCGAAGAAGAGTTTTCCGACACCAGGTGCGGCCTTGTGATACGGCGCCGTCACCCGGCTCGCCTGCACCGGGTCGGGTGCCGGGTCGCTCTGGCCCTGATCGGCCGGCACATCGGTCGGCACCTTCTTGTCGCTCTGGTCCGCGCCCTTCATGCGGTCGTCGCTCCACAGGCCGTCGATCACCGGGTTGACGAAATCCGCCGCCTTGCGCAGCCATTTCGCCTTGTCCCAGTTCTTCCAGCCGCCCTTCTTGTACGCCTTCTCCCACTGCTTCAGGTCGTTGAGGCTGGTCGGGAAGGACGTCGGAAGACCGAGGTCGTTGCCCGCCGTCGCCGACGCGTGCGGCTTGGCGTCGGAGGAGCTGCCGGACGACCCGCACGCGGTGGCACCGCCCGCGAGGAGAACGGCCGCGGTCGCCGCGGCGACGAAGGGCCTGCGTATGGACGACCGGCTGGGCGATTTCACGCGCGTATTCCCGCGGGTGTTACCGCGCGAACTCTCGCGCGAATTCCCGCGCGCCGGACGGGACGACCGCTTGGACGACATGGACTGCTCCCCCTGAGATGTCTTCGGCTGCGCGGCGGTCGCCGCCCGCTGCGCGGTGGCCCCCACTATGCCGCCGGTGTGAGGGACGGCCGGGGCTGTTCCGCGGTTCCGGCCGGAAAGTCTCGGTGCCGACCGTGATCGAGCTGTGGTCCGGTCGTTGGTACGGACGGGGGACGACTGCCTTGACGCCGACCGGAGGAGTGAGCACGTGGCCGCCATTTCGAGCGCGCCGGAGCGACAACTGGCGGAATCGGCCGCGGACATCACGGCGGGGGAGGCGATTCTCCGCAGGCAGGCGCAGCGCGAGTCGGCGGCGCGCACCTATGCGCGGTCGCTGCCCGTGGTGCCGGTCCGCGCGCGGGGCATGACCGTGGAGGCCGCCGACGGCCGCCGCTACCTGGACTGCCTGTCGGGCGCGGGCACCCTCGCCCTCGGCCACAATCATCCCGTTGTCCTGGAAGCCATCAGGGGCGTCCTGGACTCCGGCGCCCCGCTGCACGTCCTCGACCTGGCCACACCGGTCAAGGACGCCTTCACCACCGCCCTGTTCGAGACCCTGCCGCCGGAGCTCGCCGAGCACGGCCGGATCCAGTTCTGCGGTCCCGCGGGCACCGACGCGGTCGAGGCCGCGATCAAGCTGGCCCGTACGGCCACCGGGCGCGGCGGGCTGCTCGCCTTTTCCGGCGCCTACCACGGCATGACCGCCGCCGCGCTCGCCGCGACGGGTGACACCGCCGTACGCGGAACCGTCGGCGAGCCGGACGCCCGCGTCACGCGGCTGCCGTACCCGTACGACTACCGGTGTCCGTTCGGCGTCGGCGGCGACCGCGGCGCCGAGCTGTCCGCCCGCTGGACCGCGCACCTGCTGGACGACCCCAAGGGCGGGGTGCAGCCGCCCGCCGCGATGCTCCTGGAGGCCGTCCAGGGCGAGGGTGGCGTCATCCCGGCGCCCGACGACTGGCTGCGCAAGATGCGCGAGATCACCGCCGCCCGGGGCATTCCCCTGGTGGTCGACGAGGTGCAGACCGGTGTCGGACGCACCGGCACCTTCTGGGCCGTGGAACGCAGCGGCATCGTGCCGGACGTCATGGTGCTGTCCAAGGCCATCGGCGGCAGCCTGCCGCTGGCCGTGATCGTCTACCGCGACGAGTTGGACGTCTGGCGGCCGGGCGCCCACGCGGGCACCTTCCGCGGCAATCAGCTCGCCATGGCCGCGGGGACCGCGACCCTCCGCTACGTCCGCGAGAACGCCCTCCACGAGCGCGCGGAGGCCGTCGGCGCGCGCATGCTCAGCCGCCTGCGCGGCCTGGCCGCGCACCACCCCTGCATCGGCGACGTCCGCGGACGCGGACTGATGATCGGCGTCGAACTCGTCGACACCGAGGCCGACCCCGACGACTACGGCGCGCTCCCGGCCGCGCCGCAACTCGCCGCCCGCGTCCAGCAGGAGGCCCTGCGCCGCGGCCTGATCGTCGAACTCGGCGGCCGGCACGGCGCGGTGGTCCGGCTGCTGCCGCCGCTGACCATCACCGACGAACAGGCGGAGGCCGTCCTCGACCGGCTCGCCGCCGCCGTCGCGACCGCGAGCACCGCCGTACGAGGCGGCGCCGCATGACACCGGCGGACGTCGGCACGGCGCCGTACGACCCGGCGAACGACCGCGAGAGGCCGCGCCATGGCGCGGACCCGACGAGTGGAGCCCCGGCATGACCGCACACCTCGATCCCGGCGCCGTGACACCGCGGGACGCCGCCGCGCCGTTCGCCCCGGCCGTGCCACCCGCCGTGTCCGCGCCGCCCCCGGCAGGCGCCGTACCCGCCCAGCGGCCCCGTACGGCCGGCGCCGACCGGCGCCCGAGCGCGGCCGACGGCCTGGGCGGGGACCAGCCCCAGCACCAGCCCCAGCCCCAGCTCCAGGACCAGCTCCAGGACCGGGACCAGAGCCGGGACCAGCCCCAGGACCCGCTGGAAGACCCCGACCCGTACCGCGTCGCCGACGCCGCGGGCGCCGAGAACCTGCTGCGCTGCTGGGTCCGCGAGGCGGGCCTTCCGGAACCCGCCGACGGCCACCTGCGGATCCCGCTGCCCGCCAGCGGCACCGAGGCGCACACCCGCGTCCTGCACTGGTCGGCCACCGGCCACCACCGCTTCGGCCCCGTCCGCCTCACCACGGCCGCCGGCGCCCCGCTGACCGCCGTCGCGCTGGCCGCGCTGCTGGCCCGCGAGGGCGGCGGCCCGGCGGCCGACGGCGACGACCTGGTGGCCAGGGTGGCCGATTCGGTACGGCGCACCGCCGTCTTCGTCACGGAGCGCCGCGTACGGCCCGGCAGGCCGGAACCCGAACTGCCCTTCCTCGACTCGGAACAGGCCCTGATCCTCGGCCATCCGGCGCATCCCGCCCCCAAGAGCCGCGAAGGGCTCGGCGACGGTGAGAGCGCCGCGTACTCGCCCGAGACCCGCGGCTCCTGCGTGCTGCACTGGCTCGCGGTGGACACCGCGGTGCTGGCCACCGACTCGGCGTGGACCGACCGCGGCCGGCCCATCCCCGCCGCCGACCTGCTGGCGGCGATGGCCGGACCGGAACTCGACCTCCCCGCCGGCACGGTGCCGCTCCCGGTGCACCCCTGGCAGGCCCGCGACCTGGCGCACCGGCCGGCCGTACGGGAGCTGTTCGACGCCGGGCTGTTGCGCGACCTGGGACCGCTCGGCGAACCGTGGCACCCCACCTCGTCCGTCCGCACGGTCTACCGGCCCGACGCACCGGCCATGCTCAAGCTCTCGCTGGGCCTGCGCATCACCAACTCCCGCCGGGACAACCTCCGCAAGGAGCTGAAGCGCGGCACCGAGGTGCACCGCCTGCTGCGCAGCGGCCTCGCCGCGCAGTGGCACGCGGTCCACCCGGGCTTCGACATCGTCCGCGACCCGGCCTGGACCGGCGTGGACACGCCGGACGGCACACCGGTGGCGGGCCTCGACGTGGTGCTCAGGCACAGCCCGTTCGGCCCCGGCGACCAGGCGCACTGCGTGGCGGGTCTGACCTCGCCGCGCCCCTGGCCCGGTGTCCCCGCACCCGCCCTGCGGTCCCGGCTCGCCGTCCTGGTCAACCGGCTGGCGGAGCGCAGCGGGCGGCCCGCGACGGCGGTCGCCACCGAATGGTTCCTGCGCTATCTGGACGCCGTCGTACGGCCCGTGCTGTGGCTGGACGGCGAGGCCGGCATCGCCCTGGAGGCGCACCAGCAGAACACCCTCGTCCTGCTCGACGCCCACGGCTGGCCCCACGGCGGGCGCTACCGCGACAACCAGGGGTACTACTTCCGCGCGTCGCGCCGCGCGGAGCTGGAACGGCGACTGCCGGGCATCGGGGCCGCGAGCGACACCTTCGTCGCCGACGAGGTGGCGGACGAACGCTTCGCCTACTACCTCGGCATCAACAATGTGCTCGGCCTCATCGGGGCCTTCGGCTCGCAGCGGCTGGCCGACGAACAGGTGCTGCTCGCCGCCTTCCGGCGCTTCCTGGCCGCGGCGGCGGGCGGCCGCAGCAATCTGCCCGCGCGGCTGCTGGACGCCCCCGAACTGCGCGGCAAGGCCAATCTGCTGACCAGGCTGCACGGAATGGACGAACTCGCCGGCCCCGTCGACACCCAGTCGGTCTACATCACCATGCCCAATCCGCTGACCGTCTGAGCGGGCCGCCCGGGCCCGCCCGCGTACGCGCCGGACCCCGTCCGGCCGCCGTACCGCGCGGCGCCGCCGGGCCCCGTCCACCGGCCCCCGCCCAGGGGAAGGAGCCTCCGTGACACCCGCGACACCGGCCACACCCGTGCCATCGGCGACACCCGCCGACTCCAGTACCGAGGACACCCTCGACCTGAAGCTTCCGCCCGAGGTTCTGGCCCTCTTCGCCGCGACGGAGCCCGGCCCGGCCGAGACGGGGGCCGACGAACCGGCGGACACCGCCGCGCCCGGCCTGCTCGGTGCCGTCGCCTCCTGGCCCGCCGTGCGGACCCCGGCGGGCTCCTTCCGGCTCGTCCCGGTGCGCGTCGAGCGCGACCTGCCGCTGCTGGCCCGCTGGATGAACGATCCGGCCGTCGCCGAATTCTGGGAGCTGGACGGCGACGCGGGGGTCACCGAGCGCCATCTGCGCGGCCAGACCGAAGGCGACGGCCGCAGTGTGCCGTGCCTCGGGGTGCTCGACGGCGTCCCGATGAGCTACTGGGAGATCTACCGGGCCGACCTCGACCCGGTCGCCCGCTTCTACCCCGCACGGCCGCACGACACGGGCGTCCACCTGCTCATCGGCGGTGTCGCCGACCGCGCCCGTGGCCTGGGCTCCGCCTTGCTGCGCGTTGTCTCCGACCTCGTTTTCGACCAGCTCCCCGGCTGCCCCCGCGTCGTCGCGGAACCCGACCTGCGCAACACCCCTTCCGTCGCCGCCTTCCTCAGCGGCGGATTCCGCCTCTCCGCCGAGCTTCGGCTGCCCGGCAAACGCGCCGCCCTGATGATCCGCGACCGCTCGCTGCGCGACCGGCTCTGAACCCGGCGCCGGGAGCCGGATACGATCCCGGCACGGGCGCCGACACGCGCTTCAGGACGGGAATCCGCGCCGGATTCCGTACGCGAACGGCGTACGCGAACGCCGTACGGGAGTGCCGTGCGGAAGCTGCCGCGGGGAGGTGGGGGCGGGCATGGGAGAGGGAGCGGGCGGAACGGCCTGCCCGGAGTGCGGCGTGGAGGTCAGGCCGGGACAACTGCTGTGCCAGGGCTGCTTCGTCCCCTTCTCGCTGATGCCCGGCAACTCCGTGCTGCCCGGCACCTCGCGGATGCACGGCACGCCCGCCTCCGGGACGCCCCGGGACCGGCCGCCCGCCGCGCCCGAAGTCGCCGTGCCGGAAGCCGCTGTGCTGCTGCCGCACCGCCGGTCCGCCGCCGACGCCGAGCCCGAGCACACCCGCGTGCTCAACGCGATCCGCGGAGGGCTGCCGCGGCCGGCCGAGGACCACCAGGAGGCGCCGTCGCGGGCGCTGCATCTGCGTTTTCCCGGCGGCGAGACCGTCCCGGTCCAGCCCGGCCACATGATCCGCCTCGGGCGGGATCCCCGGCGCTGCCCCGCCGTCCCCTTCCTCGCGGCGCACGACAATCTGTCACGTATCCATGCCACGATCGGCGTCGAGGCCGACGGCTCGGCCTGGGTCGCCGACGAGTCCTCGACCAACGGCACCTTCGCGCACGGCTACCGGCTCGCACCCGGAGAACGTTCGCCGCTGCGTCCCGGCGACTCCATCAGGCTCGCCGCCGACGTCACCGTCCGCCTCCTGCCCTGACCTCCGCATAGGCGGCGATGCAGCGGGCCAGCGGGTGCTCGGGGCCCAACGCCCCGGCGGCGTCCGCCGACAGGTCCTCGAAACGGCGCGCCACCGCGGCGGCGCCGTTCAGACCCTCCAGCGCTCGCGCCCTGCCGAAAAGCGCCGCATATGATGCGGCCTCGTTTTCCGCACCCTTGCGCACGATTTGCTGAAGCGCCTGCCAATAGCGCTCGTCCGCCTCGGTGAAGCGGTCCGCGGCCAGCAGCCCCTCGGCCTCCTCCAGCAGCGCCCACAGCACATGGCGGGCGTTGCGGTCCAGCACCGTCGGGCTGCGCCGTACGGGAGTGGGCCGCCGCAGGCCGCGCAGCCGGTCGGCCACCTCCCCGGCGCCCGCGGGCCGGTCGTGCGGGTCCTTGGCGAGCAAGTGGTGCACCAGGTCGGCCAGTTCCGCGGGCACCTCGGGGCGGCGCCGCTCGATCCGCTCGGGCGCCTCGTGGACGTGCAGATACGCGTATCCGACCGTCGTACCGGCCGAGAAGGGCGGCCCCTCGGCGAGCATCGCGTACAGCACACAGCCGAGCGAGTACAGGTCCGACCGCTCGGTCACATCGAGACCCTGCGCCTGTTCGGGTGAGAAATACGGCGGCGAGCCCATGACCGCACGCGGGTCGGTGTACCGCGTGACGCTGTCGTCCCGGTGTGCCACGAGACCGAAGTCGCAGATCTTCACGACACCGTCGGGCAGAAGCATCAGATTCTCGGGTTTGACGTCGCGGTGCACCAGACCGCGCTCGTGCGCGTGCCGCAGGCCCGCGCAGATCTGCGCGCCGTACGAGACGACGTCGGCCACCGGCAGCCCGCCGCGGTCCAGCAGCACCTGGCGGAAGTCGGAGCCGCGCAGCAGTTCCATGACGATGAACGGCCTGCCGCGGTGCTCGCCCGCGTCGTGGACGGTCGCCACATTGGGGTGGCTCAGCGCCGCCGCGGCCATCGCCTCCCTGCGGAAGCGGCCCTGCCGCTCGTCGCGCTCACCGTCGGCCCAGTCGGGGCGCAGCGTCAGCACCTTGACCGCGACGCGCCGCCCGAGCGACCGGTCCAGGGCCGCGTAGACCTGCCCGTACCCGCCGCCGCCCAGCGACTCCTCCAGGAGATAGCGGTCGCTGAGGACCGTACCGATCCCGATCTCGCCCGACACTCCGTCCTCGCCCCCCGCTCACCCGTCGCCGCGTCCCGTACCGTCGGACTCCGGCGGCCACGGCACGGCCATCATGGTGGGCCCCGCGGCCTCCGCGCCCGCCCGGGGTCCGACCGTACCGTCCGCCGGGTCCTCCTCGAAGACGAACTGACGGCCGCTGGGCAGCAGTTCCAGCCGGTCGTGCAGCACGACCGAGTCGCCCTGCCGCAGATGCCACAGCTCGCCGTGCGGAAGCGGCACCACCTGGTCGCCGGCCGGGCGGCGGCGCCGTACCCGAGTGCCGTTCGCGCTGCGCTCGTCCACCACGCTCAGCCCGGTGCCGTCGTAACTCAGCACCACATGGGTGCGGCTCACCGAGTCGACCGCCGTGTCGTCGATCCAGGTACCGAGGACGACGCCGCCGTCGGCGGGAGCCCGGCCGACCGCCAGCGGCTCGCCCGCCGTCACCATGAAACGGCCGCGCACGGTGCCGTCCATCACGACCTTGACCTGGGCGCGCCGCGGCCGGGGACCGGCGTCCGTCAGCGGCAGACCGTGCGTCGGGCAGAGCACCTGCGACTTGCGGCGCCGGGGCAGCGCGGTGTTCGGCCGGTCACCGGCACCGAACAGCGGGCAGCCGGCCTCCGGACACCGCCAGTCACGGCTGAGGACCGCCCGGTGCGCCGAACGGTCCCAGCGCCGCAGCACCCCCGCCTCCAGGAGCAGCCCTTCCTCCTCCTTGCGGGAGACCTGCCATTCCGCGGGCACCGGCATGATGCGCGGGCGCACGCCGATCACGCCGTCGGGCCGCAGGAAAGGCCGCAGGAAATGGTCGCGGTCGCCGGGGATCCAGGGATAGGCGCGGTGAAAGTCCAGGAAATTGTCGGCACTGACCACCCGCAGCTCCAGTGCGTCGGCCAGCTCCAGGATGCGGTCGTCGGCCCTGGGCAGGACTTCGAGCAGACCGTCGAGATACCAGCCCTCCAGGCGCTGCCGCTCCTCGTGTGTCAGCCGTCCGTCGGTCAGCAGCGAGCGGTCGGTGATCGCGTACACCTGGACCGCCGGATCGCGGGTGAATTCCGCCAGCGCCTCCAACAGGCCCGCGAGGCGGCCCAGATCCGCCGGCCGTTCCCCGCCGAGCGCCGGCTCGCGCACCACATTCGCGACGTCGATCACATATTCCGCGGCGGAGGCATCCAGAGTCAGGCGACGCTCGAACGGCATGTGTCCAGAAGCTATCACCGCCCGGCCCGAAGGGTCCGGCGAACGATCGGCGGTGCCGTGCGGGGACGGCGATGTCAGTGCGGACCTCTAGGCTTGCCTCCCTATGACTGCCACGCCCCCACCCGCGCTCACCGACCTGCTGCACGCCGCCGTCACCGCCGTCGGAGGTGTCGAGCGGGCCGGTCAGGTCACCATGGCCCAAGCCGTCGAGGCCGCCGTGGACGACCAGTCCCATCTGCTCGTCCAGGCCGGCACCGGCACCGGTAAATCGCTCGGCTATCTGGTGCCCGCGCTCGCCCATGGCGAGCGCGTCGTGGTGGCCACCGCCACCCTCGCGCTCCAGCGCCAGCTCGTCGAGCGCGATCTGCCGCGCACCGTCGAGGCGTTGAAGGCGCTGCTGCGCCGCGAGCCGCAGTACGCGATGCTCAAGGGCCGGTCCAACTACCTGTGCCTGCACCGCCTGCACGAGGGCGTGCCGCAGGACGAGGAGGACGGCCTCTTCGACCCGTTCGAGGCCGCGGCGCCCACCAGCAAGCTCGGCCAGGACCTGCTGCGGCTTCGCGACTGGGCGGACGAGACCGAGACGGGCGACCGCGACGGCCTCACCCCCGGCGTCTCCGACCGGGCCTGGAGCCAGGTGTCGGTCACCTCGCGCGAATGCCTGGGTGCCACCAAGTGCGCCTACGGCGCCGAGTGCTTCGCCGAGGCGGCGAGGGAGCGCGCCAAGCTCGCCGATGTGGTGGTGACCAACCACGCGCTGCTGGCGATCGACGCGATCGAGGGCGCCCCCGTGCTGCCGAGCCACGAGGTGCTGATCATCGACGAGGCACATGAGCTGGTCTCCCGCGTCACCGGCGTCGCCACCGGCGAACTCACCCCCGGGGCCGTCAACCGCGCGGTCAAGCGCGCATCCCGGCTGGTCAACGAGAAGGCCGCGGACGCCCTGCTCAGCGCCGCCGAGGGCTTCGAGCGCGTGATGGAGCTGGCGCTGCCGGGACGCCTGGAGGAGATCCCCGAAGACCTGGGCTATGTCCTCGCGGCGCTGCGCGACGCCTGCCGCCAGGTGATCACCGCGATCGGCGAGACCCGCGACAAGTCCGTGCAGGACGAGGACGCGGTCCGCAAGCAGGCGCTCGCCTCGGTCGAGCACATCCACGAGGTCGCCGAGCGCCTGGTGCAGGGCTCGGAGTACGACGTGGTGTGGTGCGAACGGCACGACCGGTTCGGCGCGTCGCTGCGGGTCGCCCCGCTGAGCGTGTCCGGTCTGCTGCGCGAGAAGCTCTTCACCGAGCGCTCGGTCGTCCTCACCTCCGCGACCCTGAAGCTCGGCGGCGACTTCAACGGCGTGGCCGCGTCGCTGGGCCTGGCCCCGGAGGGCACCGAGGGCGAGGACGTGCCGCAGTGGAAGGGCATCGACGTCGGATCGCCCTTCGACTACCGCAAGCAGGGCATCCTCTACGTCGCCAAGCACCTCAACCAGCCCGGCCGCGACAGCAACCGGGAGGACATGCTCGACGAACTGGCCGAGCTGATCGAGGCGGCGGGCGGCCGTACGCTCGGGCTCTTCTCGTCCATGCGCGGCGCCCAGGCCGCCGCCGAGGCGATGCGGGGACGCCTGGACCACCCGGTGCTGCTGCAGGGCGAGGAGACGCTCGGCGAGCTGATCCGTACGTTCTCGCAGGACGCGAAGACGTGCCTGTTCGGGACGCTGTCGCTGTGGCAGGGCGTGGACGTGCCGGGCGTGAACTGCCAGCTGGTGGTGATGGACCGCATTCCGTTCCCGCGGCCGGACGACCCGCTGATGAGCGCGCGCCAGAAGTCGGTCGAGGAGCACGGCGGCAACGGCTTCATGGCAGTCGCCGCGACGCACGCGGCGCTGCTGATGGCGCAGGGCGCGGGCCGGCTGATCCGGGCGATGGGGGACCGGGGTGTGGTCGCCGTGCTCGACCCGCGGCTGGCCAACGCCCGCTACGGCGGCTTCCTGCGGTCCTCGATGCCCGACCTCTGGTACACCACCGACCGCAATCAGGTACGGCGCTCGCTGGCGGCGATCGACGCGGCGGCGACGGCGGCCGTCGCGGGCTGACACCCGCGCGGGCCGGATCGGGGCCCAGAGGGGTCAGGATTGGCGGGGCCGGGACCATTATGCGGCCGGGACATGGCGGGGCCCCGGAACCGGCGCAGAGGTCCCGGGGCCCGGTCGTAGGGGTCGTTCGGACCCTGGGCCGTTCAGACCCGGCGGAGCACCGCCACCACCTTGCCGAGGATCGTGGCCTCGTCACCGGGGATGGGCTGGTAGGCGGCATTGTGCGGCAGCAGCCACACATGGCCGTTGTCCCGCTTGAAACGCTTGACGGTCGCCTCGCCGTCCAGCATCGCGGCGACGATGTCGCCGTTCTCCGCGACGGGCTGGCGGCGCACCGTGACCCAGTCGCCGTCGCAGATCGCCGCCTCGATCATCGAGTCGCCGACCACCTTCAGCACGAACAGCTCGCCGTCGCCCACCAGTTGGCGGGGGAGCGGGAAGACGTCCTCGACCGACTCCTCGGCGAGGATCGGACCACCGGCCGCGATCCGGCCGACGAGCGGCACGTACGAGGCGGACGGCTTGCCCGCCGTGTCGGTCGGCTGCGGGTGGCCGCCGTCCGAACCGCGGACCTCGTACGCCCGGGGGCGGTGCGGGTCGCGGCGCAGGAAGCCCTTGCGCTCCAGCGCCATGAGCTGGTGCGCCACCGAGGAGGTGCTGGACAGCCCCACGGCCTGGCCGATCTCGCGCATGGACGGCGGATATCCGCGCCGCTGCACGGAGTCCCGGATGACCTCGATGACGCGCCGCTGCCGCTCGGTGAGGCCGGAGCTGTCGGCACGGATGCCGGGGGGCCGCCCGGGAAGCGAGCGCGTGGGCTTCTGGCTGTGGTCCTCGCCTGTCACGTCCAACGGGCCGATCCGATCCTGGGAGCGGTCATGGGCGGTCAATGTCGCGCTGTCTGCGGTGGTCGTCACGGCGGCCCCTTTTCGATGTTCTCCCACCGCATGGACTGCGGCCGGCCCGCTTCGCAGTCGCGGGCAGTTAGTACAACGGTAGCGAGTTTCGAAAGGTTGCGCCAAACACACGTTCGAGTGAATCTGCGTAAATCTGCTGACGCGATCAAGGTATCGGGTGTATTGATCGAATGGAAGTTCGATGACCGGCGCTCTGTCCGAGTCCCGTCGGAGTCCCGTCCGAAATTCCGGCGGCGGCCGGCCCGGCCGACCGGTCCGAGGGCGACCCGGGAGCGGCCGAAGGGTGAAATACGGCCGGACGGGCGGACTCGCGGCCGCCCGGCCAGTGTGCCACCCCGCCCCCGGTGCCGGGCCGCAGCGACACTTCCCCTAGGCTCGCCTCCGGCCGCGGACGCGACACGCGGAACGGCGGAGCTGACGCACCGGCACCAGATCTAGTGGTTGTATATGCCGCAGCCACCACCCGTAGTGGTTTCGCGGGGGCCCGACGGCCCCAATCTCCGCGAGATCGCCTATGCTTGGGACTGCTTCGCGGGGCCCGTACGGCCCCTCGGAGGCCATTTTGTCGTGCGCTCACCGCGGGTGAGGAAGGGAGCCGGGATCCATGCACTGCCCCTTCTGCAAGCACCCCGACAGCCGCGTCGTCGACAGCCGTACCACCGATGACGGCACCTCGATCCGCCGCCGTCGGCAGTGCCCGGACTGCGGCCGCCGGTTCACCACCGTCGAGACCGCGTCACTGATGGTCATCAAGCGCAGCGGGGTGACCGAGCCGTTCAGCCGCAGCAAGGTGATCGCCGGCGTGCGCAAGGCATGCCAGGGTCGCCCCGTCACCGAGGACGCCCTCGCCCAGCTCGGGCAGCGCGTCGAGGAGGCGGTCAGGGCCACCGGCAGCGCGGAGCTGTCGACCCACGACGTGGGACTGGCCATACTCGGTCCGCTCCAGGACCTCGACCTGGTCGCGTATTTGCGCTTCGCCTCGGTCTACCGGGCGTTCGACTCGCTCGAGGACTTCGAGACGGCCATCACTGAGCTGCGCGAGCAGCTGCCACCCACCACTCCCGGCGGGCTCGACGAGGACCTCGGAGTCCCCGCGCCCGCTGCCGCCGCCGACTGAGCGGACCGGCCGGGACCACAGATTTGCCGGAGCGCCTGGCGCGCCGAGGCGGCAGACAACACCGTGACGCGGGAAGATCCGCGCGCATTAGGGCGTTTTGCCCGTATAGGGAGGCGGAATGACAGAGACGACGAGCGGCCCGGCACGCGGTTCCCGTACCAAGGGATCCAAGGCGAGCAAGGGTCTGCGTATCGAGCGCATCCACACCACCCCCGGCGTGCATCCGTACGACGAGGTGGTCTGGGAGCACCGTGACGTCGTCATGACCAATTGGCGCGACGGCTCGATCAACTTCGAGCAGCGTGGCGTCGAATTCCCCGACTCCTGGTCGGTGAACGCGGTCAACATCGTCACCAGCAAGTACTTCCGCGGCGCGGTGGGCAGCCCCAAGCGCGAGAAGAGCCTGAAGCAGCTCATCGACCGGGTGGTGCTCACCTACCGCAAGGCGGGCGAGGACAACGGCTACTTCGCCTCCCCGGCGGACGCCGACATCTTCGAGCACGAGCTGACCTACGCCCTGCTGCACCAGGTGTTCAGCTTCAACTCCCCGGTGTGGTTCAACGTCGGCACCGCGCAGCCCCAGCAGGTCTCCGCCTGCTTCATCCTGTCCGTCGACGACTCCATGGAGTCGATCCTCGACTGGTACAAGGAAGAGGGCATGATCTTCAAGGGCGGCTCCGGCGCCGGCCTGAACCTCTCCCGCATCCGCTCCTCCAAGGAGCTGCTCTCCTCCGGCGGCAACGCCTCGGGTCCGGTCTCCTTCATGCGCGGCGCGGACGCCTCCGCGGGCACCATCAAGTCGGGCGGCGCCACCCGCCGCGCCGCCAAGATGGTCGTCCTGGACGTCGACCACCCCGACGTCGAGGCGTTCATCGAGACCAAGGTCAAGGAGGAGGAGAAGATCCGCGCCCTGCGCGACGCGGGCTTCGACATGGACCTGGGCGGCGACGACATCACGTCGGTGCAGTACCAGAACGCCAACAACTCCGTCCGGGTGAACGACGAGTTCATGAAGGCGTACGAGTCCGGCTCGAAGTTCGGCCTGCGCGCCCGGATGACCGGTGAGGTCATCGAGGAGGTCGACGCGCGCGGCCTGTTCCGCAAGCTCGCCGAGGCCGCGTGGGCCTGCGCCGACCCGGGCATCCAGTACGACGACACGATCAACCTCTGGCACACCTCGCCGGAGACGGGCCGGATCACCGCCTCCAACCCGTGCAGCGAGTACATGCACCTCGACAATTCGAGCTGCAACCTCGCCTCGCTCAACCTGATGAAGTTCCTGCGCGACGACGGCCGGGGCAACCAGAGCTTCGACGCCGAGAGCTTCGCCAAGGTCGTCGAGCTGGTCATCACCGCGATGGACATCTCCATCTGCTTCGCCGACTTCCCCACCCAGAAGATCGGCGAGACCACCCGCGCCTTCCGCCAGCTCGGCATCGGCTACGCCAACCTCGGCGCGCTGCTGATGGCGACCGGCCACGCGTACGACTCCGACGGTGGCCGCGCCCTGGCCGGCGCGATCACCTCGCTGATGACCGGCACGTCCTACAAGCGCTCCGCGCAGCTCGCCGCGGTCGTCGGCCCGTACGAGGGCTACGCCCGCAACGCGGACGCCCACAAGCGCGTCATGAAGCAGCACTCCGACGCCAATGGCGCCGCCACCCGTATCGACGACCTGGACACCCCGGTCTGGGCCGCGGCCACCGAAGCCTGGCAGGACGTCGTCCGCCTCGGCGAGAAGAACGGTTTCCGTAACGCGCAGGCGTCGGTGCTCGCGCCGACCGGCACCATCGGCCTGATGATGGACTGCGACACCACGGGCGTCGAACCCGACCTGGCGCTGGTCAAGTTCAAGAAGCTCGTCGGCGGCGGCTCGATGCAGATCGTCAACAACACCGTCCCGACCGCCCTCAAGCGGCTCGGATACCAGGACGAGCAGGTCGAGGCGATCGTCGCCCACATCGCCGAGCACGGCAATGTGATCGACGCGCCCGGTCTGAAGCAGGAGCACTACGAGGTGTTCGACTGCGCCATGGGCGACCGCGCGATCTCCGCCATGGGCCATGTGCGCATGATGGCCGCCGCGCAGCCGTTCCTGTCCGGCGCGATCTCCAAGACGGTGAACCTGCCGGAGTCGGCGACCGTCGAGGAGGTCGAGGAGGTCTACTTCGAGGGCTGGAAGCTCGGCCTGAAGGCGCTCGCGATCTACCGCGACAACTGCAAGGTCGGCCAGCCCCTCTCGGCCAAGAAGAAGGACGAGAAGGAGACCGAGGCCGCCGTCGAGGCGCCCGCCGTGGTCGAGAAGGTCGTCGAGTACCGCCCGGTCCGCAAGCGGCTGCCCAAGGGCCGTCCCGGGATCACCACGTCCTTCACCGTCGGCGGCGCCGAGGGCTACATGACGGCCAACTCGTACCCCGACGACGGCCTCGGCGAGGTCTTCCTGAAGATGTCCAAGCAGGGGTCCACCCTCGCAGGCATGATGGACGCCTTCTCCATCGCCGTCTCGGTCGGCATGCAGTACGGCGTCCCGCTGGAGACGTACGTCTCGAAGTTCACCAACATGCGCTTCGAGCCGGCCGGTCTGACCGACGACCCGGACGTACGGATGGCGCAGTCGATCGTCGACTACATCTTCCGCCGCCTGGCGCTGGACTTCCTGCCCTTCGAGACCCGTTCCGCGCTGGGCATCCACTCCGCGCCGGAGCGGCAGCGGCACCTGGACACCGGTTCCTACGAGGCGGCCGAGGACGAGGTCGACGTCGAGGGCCTGGCCCAGTCCGCCCCGCGTGAGGTGCGCGAGTCCGAGGCGCGCAAGCCGCTGGCCGTCGCCAAGCCGGAGACGGAGGCCGCCGCCGCGCCCGCGCCCAAGGAGGCCCACAACAGCACGGAGCTGCTGGAGATCCAGCTCGGTCTCAACGCCGACGCCCCGCTCTGCTTCTCCTGCGGCACCAAGATGCGTCGCGCGGGCAGCTGCTACCTGTGCGAGGGCTGCGGCTCCACCAGCGGCTGCAGCTGACACCGGCAGCGCGCATGAGCAGGTGAAGCACGCCTGAGGGGAAGGGGCGCCGGCCTTGTGCCGGCGCCCCTTCGCGCCAGGTCAGGCGGTGGAAGGCGCCGCCGTCGGCCGAATCCCGTACCGTCACCGAACCGACTCCGTCGTGCGGGACGATCTCCGCCGTCAACGCCACTACGATGGCGCGGTGTTGGTGAAGTGGATGCGCTGCGGGATCGTGGATCAGGCCGGGTTCGACCGGGGGCAGCGCAGGTGGGCGGCGCTGAAGGAACAGCCCGGTTTCCGGGGCCAGGGCGGTGGCTGGAGCCGTGCGCAGCCGGGGATGGCACACCTCTTCGCCTTCTGGGACGGCCGGCGGTCCTACGACGCCTTCATGGCGGGCCCGCACGACGGGATCGCCGCGGCGCAGAGCGGCACCTACGAGATGCTCGCGACGCACCTCTTCGAGCACCGGCAGGACGTGAAGGTCGGCTTCGAACCGACCTTCACCGACGCCGACGTGCTGCGGGTGGCGCTGTGCAAAGTGCGACCGGACCGTGTCGACCACTTCACAACGATGCAGCAGCGGGTGTGGAATCCCGCCATGGCCGGCTCTCCCGGCATGCTCCGCGGGGTCTTCGGCCAGGGCACGGGAAACGACTTCCTGGTGCTGTCGATGTGGAATTCGGCGACGGAACGCGGCAAGTACCGCGAGGGCGCGGTGGAACGCCTGTCGGAACGCGCCGAACTCGACACCGATGTGCTGTCCGTAGCGGGCGACGTGGTGGATGTGGTGCAGGCGTGGACGGTGTGAGGCGGAAGGTGTGAGCCTGGACGGTGCCGGAACGGACGGTGTGCCGGTTGCCGAAAGGCTTTTCGCGCACCAGGCGCGGCTTTTCTCGGCCGCCTATCGGATGTTCGGATCGGTACGCGACGCGCTCACCCGTACGGCCGATACCGGCGGTGCCGACGCACCGCAGTCGCTGATCCGCGAGATCTTCGGCCGCGCCCTCTCTCCGTACCCGAACAGGCCGTACGGCACCGGCGCGAGACCCCGCCGGGCGCGGCAGCGCGTGCCGGCCTCGGCGCCGCGAAGGTCGGGCGCGTCCTGGCTCGGCTGATCACCGGGGCACAGCCCGGCACACGCGGCCGGATCGCCGAGATCGACGGCGACGCGACGCTGCCGGCCACGGCCGGGGACACCGTCGTGGGCGTCGTGGCGCCGGAATTCGGCCCGCTGGGGCTGATCGGGATCCGCACGGTGGCGGATCCCGGGCGGCTGGTCTTCGTCAACGGGCAGTGGCCGGCGGCGGACCGGCCGGCGGACTGACGGCGGCGCGCGCCCCGTCCGCCGCGGTCGACCCCAGCAGCGTGGCGAGAGCGGCGGTGATCTGCTCCGCGAGGCGCGCGTCGACCGGCGCGTGATGGCTGATCAGCCGATACCACATGGTGCCGAAGGCGAAGTCGACCGCGAGGTCGAGCGCCCAGTCCTCCGCGGTCAGTTCGCCGCGTGCGACTCCACGAGCGAGGATCGTGCGGAGCGCCTGGCGCCGGGGCCCGATCACGGTGGTCTGGAGCCGGTCGGAGAGGCCGGGGTCGTGCTGCGCCTCGGCCATCAGCCCGATCAGCGCCTTGCCGGTGAGCTGCCGGGTGAGTGCGAAAGTGGCGTCCATCAGTGACCGTACGTCGCGCAGCGTGTCACCGGAGTCCGGGTCCAGATGCTCCGCCTCGCGCAGGCCGAGGTCGCGCAGGGCGTCGATGAGCACGTCCTGCTTCGCGGGCCACCAGCGGTAGACGGTCTGTCGGCCGACGCCGGCGCTCTCCGCGATGCCCTTCATCGTGAGGGCCTGGTATCCGCCGTCCTGGCAGAGCCGCAGCGCCGCGTCGAGGACTGCCCTGCGGGCGGTCTCGCTGCGGGGTCTGCCACGGCTGGGTGTCTCGTCCATGAATGCACTTTACAAGGCACCGTGTCTCGCATACTCTTTACGAGTCAGCATGTCTCGTAAATGGAGCTCGCGATGAACGAACGTGTCGGTCGGCGCATGGTCCTGGTGACCGGGTCCACGGACGGGCTGGGTCGCTGGCTCGCCGTCCGCCTCGCCGCGGACGGCGCCCGCGTCCTGGTGCACGGCCGCAGTGCCGAGCGCGCCGAGGATGTACGGCGTGCGGTCCGGGAGGCCGCGGGGGAGGACCGGGCCGAGATCCTGCTCGCCGATCTGTCCGACCTCGGACAGGTCGACCGGCTCGCGGACGAGGTGCTCGCCCGTACGGACCGGCTGGACGTCCTCGTCAACAACGCCGGCATAGGCGCGGCCTCACCGGGTGGGGCGCGGGAAGTGGACGAGCGCGGTGTCGAGCGGCGCTTCGCCGTGAACTACCTGGCGGGCTACCGCCTCACACATCGGCTCTTGCCCCTGCTCACCGCGTCGGCGCCGTCCCGCATCGTCAATGTCTCCTCGGCCGGCCAGCAGGCCATCGACTTCGCCGACCCGATGATGACCAAGGGGTACGACGGCGGCCGGGCGTACACCCAGAGCAAGCTCGCGCAGATCATGTTCACCTTCGATCTCGCGCGGTCGCTGGAAGGCACGGGCGTCACGGCGAACGCGCTGCACCCGGCCACCTATATGGACACCACCATGGTCAGAGAAGGAGGAATCGCGCCGTGGAGTTCGGTGCGGGAGGGCGGTGAGGCGACGCTGCGGCTCATCGACGGCACGGACATCGGCACCGGCAGGTATTTCAACGGCACGCGCGAGGCCCGGGCCGACCGGCAGGCCTACGACGCCGACGCCCGGCGCCGGCTGCGGGAGCTGTCAGAGGAGCTGACGGCCCGGGTGTGAGTGGGAGGACCATACTGGGTGCGGGCGGTAGGACCATGTCGGGTCTGAGGCGTAGCGCCATGCCGAGTGTGAGCCGTACGACCCTCGCATCGGCGCGCCGGAGCGGCGGCCGAGCCCTAGGCTGAGGGGCATGGGACGCCCTCGCCGCATCGTGCTCCTCCGGCACGGCGAGTCCCAGGGAAACGCGGACGACACCATTTACGAGCGGGTGCCGGACCACGCCCTGGAACTCACCGCGACCGGACTCAGGCAGGCGACGGACGCGGGAGCACGGCTGCGGGAGCTGTTCGGGGACGAACGCGTCCAGGCGTTCGTCTCCCCGTACCGCCGTACCTGGCACACCTTCCGTGCGCTCGGGCTCGACCCCCGGCTGACCCAGGCCAAGGAGGAGCCGCGGCTGCGGGAGCAGGACTGGGGGAATTGGCAGGACGTCGAGGACATCCAGCGCCAGCGCAAGGCGCGTGACGCCTACGGGCACTTCTTCTACCGCTTCGCCATGGGGGAGAGCGGCGCGGATGTCTACGACCGGGTCGGCGCATTCCTGGAGACGCTGTACCGCGCCTTCGACAAGGAGGACTTCCCGCCGAACGTGCTGCTGGTCACCCACGGACTGACGATGCGGCTGTTCTGTATGCGCTGGTTCCACTGGACGGTGGAGGAGTTCGAGGCGCTGTCCAACCCCGACAACGCCGAGACCCGGTCACTGCTGATCGATCCCTCTGGCGGCTACACGCTGGACCGCCCCTTCGAAAGGTGGCGGACTCCCGGCCCACCCGGCGGCGGTTCATGGTGACGCCCGCCGGCGGCGGTGACATTGGGCACAAGGAGATTGACCGGGATCATCCGCGATGTCAGAGTTTCCGACGCCATGACCCCTCACACTACTGACACCGACCGGGCCGCACGCGCCCTCGCCAGCCTCCGCGGGCTGGCCGTGGGAGACGCCCTGGGCTCCCAGTTCTTCGTCCCCGCCAACTACCCGGCCCTCCAGGACGGCCAACTGCCGCCCGGCACTTGGGGGTGGACGGACGACACGGAGATGGCCTGCTCCATCCTGTCCGTCCTGGCCGAACACGGCCGGATCGACCAGGACGCCCTGGCACTCTCCTTCGCCGAGCACCACGATTTCGACCGGGGCTACGGCCCGGCCGTCAACCGGATGCTGCGGCTGATCCGCCAGGAAGGCGCCGACTGGCGGGAACTGGCCGCGGGCCTGTTCAACGGGCAGGGCTCGTGGGGGAACGGAGCAGCCATGCGGGTCGCACCGCTCGGCGCCTGGTACGCGGGCGACGCCGTCCAGGCCACCCACCAGGCGGAGATCTCCGCCTACACCACGCACCAGCACCGCGAAGCGGTCGTCGGGGCCATGGCGGTGGCCGCCGCGGCGGCCCTGGTGGCCGACCCCGCGGGCCCGGCCACGCCGTCCGACCTCCTCGGCGCCGTGCTCGACCTGGTCCCACGCAGCGCCGTGCACGCCGGTGTCCGGCGGGCCCGCGACATGCTCGACTACGCCGATGTGGCCACGGTGGCCGCCGTCCTGGGCTGCGGCAGGCGCACCAGCGCCCACGACACCGTGCCGTTCGCCCTGTGGGCCGCGGCCCGGCATCTCGACGACTACGAGCGGGCGTTCTGGACCACCGCGCGGGCCGGCGGCGACATCGACACGACCTGCGCGATCGTCGGCGGCATCGTCGCGTCCCGGCCCGCGGGCGCGCCGCCCGCCACCTGGGCCGAGCGCACCGAAGTCCTCCCGGACTGGGCGCTGTCCGACTGATCGACCGCCGTGGGACGGCGCGGCGGCGCGAGGTACGCTGAGAACGCCATGCCGTACGAACCACCCACCCACAGCGTCGAACGGTCCCTTCGCGCCACCCTCGGAGCGCGGACCGTCGCGGGCGTGGACGAAGTAGGCCGCGGTGCCTGGGCCGGACCCGTCACTGTGTGCGCCGCCGTCACCGGACTGCGCCGGGCCCCCGAGGGGCTCACGGACTCCAAGCTGATCACCCCCAAGCGCCGCGCGCGGCTGGCGGCCGTGCTCGGCGACTGGGTCACCTCGTACGCCCTCGGGCACGCATCGCCCGAGGAGATCGACGACTTGGGCATGACGGCGGCGCTCCGGCTGGCGGCCGTCCGCGCGTTGGAGGGCCTGCCCGAGCGGCCCGACGCGGTGATCCTCGACGGCAAGCACAATTACCTCGGCGGCACCTGGCGGGTCAGAACCGTGATCAAGGGCGACCAGTCCTGTGTCGCGGTGGCCGCCGCCTCCGTCATCGCCAAAGTCCAGCGGGACACGGCGATGGCCGAACTCGGCCCGGAATACGCGCCGTTCGCGTTCGCCGACAACGCCGGATATCCGTCTCCCGTTCACCGTGCGGCCCTGGAGGAGTTGGGCCCCACACCGCTGCACCGCATGTCCTGGTCCTATCTCGACGCGCTGCCGCGCTGGCAGCACCTCAAGAAGGTCCGGCAGCCGGTCGAGTCAGGGGAACAACTCGGTTTCGATTTCTGATTCACACGCCACCCCCCGCTGCGCATTCGTGCGGCATTTGATAGACATCAACTCATGCCTCTCATCCCCGAGGAGCCTCAGATTCACGAGAGCGTCCCGGGTCCCCGTACAGCTCCGGCCACCGGCCGCAGTGCGTCGACCCCCCGTCCTGTCCCCGGTCCGCCGCGGCCCGCAGCACCCCGCCCCGCGCCGCCGAGGGAAGCCACCGCAGGCGTCGGGCCCGGCCGTCATGGCCCCGCCCGTCCCGTCGGTACCCCTGGTCCCGCTGCTCCCACCGGCCCGGTGACCCCGGCCGCGGCAGCGACCCCTCCCTCCGTACCGCAGCAGCGGGCCGCGGAGCCCGTCGCCGCCCAGCTGCAGCTCATCCCGGCACCCGCCGACGGCGCCCTCGACGCCGCCGACGAGACGGTCGACCTGCTGCTGGACACCGGCCGCGCGCCCGGCGAGATCCTGGTCCTCACCACGGGTGAACAGCACCCGTGGGCAGTCCACGAACTCTCGTTCGGCGAGGCGTCCTACTGGGCGCAGCACGACGCGGCCGACGACGTCTTCTACGCCGACATCTCCGCCGAACGCGCCACCGGACGACCGGTGGTGGTCGTCGCGGTCAACGGCGGCAGCGACGACACCATGGCGCGGGCGCTCGCCGGGGCACTCGGCCGTGCGGGCGTGCTGCTGATCGTCTGCGGTGACCCGGCGCGGATCAACGCGCTGCTGGGCGCCAGCGCCTGAGGCTCAGCGCGCGATCGCGCGGCGCATCCCTTGCGTCGTCCCGCCGGGGACCTCGCGAGCCGCGCCGCGCGCCCGGGAGACGGCGTTCGGTGTGCGGCCGGCGCGATTCTCGCCGATCACACTCCAGCCGTCCGCGGTGAGGGTGACGTACGAGCCGGAGCGCAGCCCGTGGAGGGTGCAGGCGTCGCGCAGTCCCCACATCCAGGCGCCGTCCTCCTCGGTCCAGCCCGGAGCGCCCTCCCGGCAGACCATCAGCACCGCCGTCCGTACTGGTCTGCGCAGCCGCAGATCGTGCGGGAGCACCCGGCGCAGGTGGGACAGCAGGGAATTGCGCCGCTCCCAGCCGTCCACCACGCCGCTGCGGCCGGCGAAGGAGGCGCTGGCGCGTATCCGGCCGTCGGGGTCGTACACCGCTATCACGGCAGTGGACGGGGACGGCAGGTGCCGCGAGTGCAGGTCCTTGATCACATCGCGCGGATTGGCCAGCAGCGGAACGCCGATACCGATCCAGTCCGCCGGTTCGAGCGTGCGCGAGGCGAGGGAGTTTGCGGCGGAGGCCGTCTCCGGAACGAAGCCGATGGTCACGGTCCTCCTTTCACGGATGCACCCGTAGACCGGGCGCGGGCGCACGCCGGTCAGGTGGCTCGATGAGCCGATAGGGGATCCGGCATCAATTCTCGCTCCCGTATTGCCTTGCGGCAACGGGCAATTGACGTCGCCGACCGGTATGGACCTGTCCGCCGGATAGATCCTCTCCCGTTCGCCGCCCGGTCATGCACGCGCTGCCCGGATCAGCCCTGAACGGCCAGGACCAGCGGGAAGACCGCCGTCGCCCCGGCCCTGCGCAACTGCCGTGCCAGCACGGCCAGCGTCCAGCCGGTGTCCGAGAGGTCGTCGACCAGCAGTACGGGTCCCGGATTCGCCTGGAGAGCCGCGGCCAGCTCCTGCGGTACGACGAAGGCGTCATGGAGGGCGCGCACGCGTTGTGCGCTGTTACTGCGCGGTACACCGCCGGGGTCGCCGTCGTCGGCGTATTCCACCCTGCCCAGCAGCGGCATCCTGCCGACCTCGGCGATCCGGGAACTGAGCGAGTCGACCAGGACACGGTGACGGTGGGACGCGACGCCGACCACGCCCACCGGGCGCTGCGGTGCGTCGGGTGCGCCGCTGGCCCAACCGCCCGGTCCCTTCGCCCAGTCGGCGAGCACCTGGATCACCGCGTCCACGGCCTCCGGGGACACCGGCTGGTCCGCGGCGCCCTCGGCGAACAGCGGACGCAGCCGGTTGCCCCAGCCGATGTCGGACAGCCGGCCGAGGGCCCGGCCTGTCGCCGCCTGTTCCGTGGCGGGGATGCGCCCCTTGAGGGCGACGCCGATCGCTTCGAGGCCGGTCGGCCACATCTTGCGCGGCTCCAGCTCGACTCCGGGCCGTCCGAGCGCCGCGCGTGCCGCGTCCAGCGCGGCGGCCGAGACGTCCAGCGGGAAGCGTGCGCCCGCGCAGTTGTCGCAGCGACCGCAGGGCGCTGCCTGCTCGTCGTCCAACTGGCGGCGCAGGAACTCCATCCGGCAGGCGGTCGTGGTCGCGTAGTCACGCATCGCCTGCTGCTCCGACTCGCGCTGGCGCGCCACCCACGCGTAGCGGTCCGTGTCGTACGCCCACGGCCGGCCGGTCGCCGTCCATCCGCCGCGGACCCGGTGCACAGCGCCGTCGACGTCCAGCACCTTGAGCATGATCTCCAGGCGGGAGCGGCGCAGATCGACGCGGGCTTCCAGCGCGGGCACCGATACCGGCCGGTCGGCGGCGGCCAGTACCTCCAGCGTGCGGCGCACCTGTTCCTCGGGCGGGAAGGCCAGGGACGCGAAGTACCGCCAGATCGCCTCGTCCTCCCGGCCGGGCAGCAGCAGCACTTCGGCGTGGTCGACGCCGCGGCCCGCCCGGCCGACCTGCTGGTAGTAGGCGATCGGTGACGAGGGTGAGCCGACGTGGACGACGAAACCGAGATCGGGCTTGTCGAAACCCATGCCGAGCGCCGATGTCGCCACCAGGGCCTTGACCCGGTTGGCGAGCAGATCCGCCTCGGCGGCCTGCCGGTCGGCGTTCTCGGTCTTGCCCGAGTAGGAGGCGACGGTGAAGCCGCGCTGTCGCAGGAAAGCGGTGATCTCGTCGGCGGCCGCCACGGTGAGGGTGTAGATGATGCCGGAGCCCGGCAGCGTGTCGAGGTGGTCGGCGAGCCAGGCCAGCCGGTGGGCGGCGTCGGGCAGCCGCAGCACGCCGAGCGACAGGCTCTCGCGGTCCAGCGGCCCGCGCAGCACCAGCGCCCCGTCCTGGTCCGCTCCGGTGGCGCCGGTGCCGAGCTGTTCCGCGACATCGGCGGTCACCCGCGCGTTGGCGGTGGCGGTGGTCGCCAGGACGGGCACGCCGGACGGCAGATCGGCGAGCATCGTCCGCAGGCGCCGGTAGTCCGGGCGGAAGTCGTGGCCCCAGTCGGAGATGCAGTGCGCCTCGTCGACGACGAGCAGGCCGGTGGTGGCGGCCAGCTTGGGCAGCACCTGATCCCGGAAGTCCGGGTTGTTCAGCCGCTCGGGGCTGACGAGCAGCACGTCCACCTCGCCGGCCGCCACCTCCGCCTCGATCTCGCCCCACTCCTCGGTGTTGGACGAGTTGATCGTGCGCGCGCGGATACCCGCGCGTGCGGCGGCCTCCACCTGATTGCGCATCAGCGCGAGCAGCGGCGAGACGATCACCGTCGGACCGCTGCCGCGCTCGCGGAGCAGGGCCGTGGCCACGAAGTAGACGGCGGACTTCCCCCAGCCGGTGCGCTGGACGACCAGCGTTCTGCGGCCGTGCGCGACCAGCGCCTCGACGGCGAGCCACTGGTCCTCGCGCAGCCGGGCGGCGCCGGGCTCGGCCCCGACGAGTCGGCTCAGTACGGTGTCGGCCGCGGTACGCAGCGTGGTGGAGGTCTCGGTCATGTCCCCATGCAACCCGATCGCACCGACATCGCGCCAACTCCGGTCGGCGGCTTGTGGATAACTCCCGCGAAAGTTATCCACAGATTTTTGGGGGGTCTGGTGCGGTTCGCTCCGGTAGGGCATCGTCGATCTCATGACACAGAGCGACGAAGTTCAATACGAAGAGTCACCATTCGGGCCGATGGATCAGGTCACCCTGCGCAGCGCCACGGAATTGGCCGACGCGCTTCCGTACCTGATGGGCTACCAGCCGAGCGACAGCGCGGTCCTCGTGGCGCTGCACGGCGAGCACAGCCGGTTCGGGGGCCGCCTGCGCCTCGGTCTGCCGGAGGATCCCCGTGAGTGGCCGGCGATGGCCGACCAGTTGGCCGAGTGCCTGGTGAGAAACAGCATCCGGCGGCGCGGACGGCCGGACGCGATGGTGCTGTTCCTCAGCCGGGATCCGCGCGACGCGGAGCGCCCCTCCGACGTGATGGAGCGGCTCCGACCGCTCGCCCAGCACATCCGGATCGCCTGCGGGGCACTCGACGTGCCCGTCGTGGAGGCGCTGTGCGTCTCGGGCGGGCGGTGGTGGTCCTACTGCCGGCCCGCGGCAGCCGTCCCCGAACAGGGGAGCGCGCTCGCTCCGCCCGGCCGGTCGGTGATGGCGGCGGCCACCGCGTACGCGGGACTCCCGGCGCCCCGGCCGATGCTGGACATCGAAGCCCGGCTGAAGCCGCCGCAGCCGCGGAACCGGGAACATGAGATCGCGCTCGACGCGGCCTGCGCCGAACTGGTGCCGCGCATGCTCGACGGCGACACCTGCGAAAGGGTCAGGCAGCGCACGCTCGCCAAGGCCCGTGCGGCACTCGAACGCTTCCGCGCTGCGCCGCGCACCGACGATCCCGCGCGAGCCGACCGGCAGGACGACCGGCTGCTCGACGACCACGAAGCCGCGGCCATGATCCTCGGACTCCAGGACCGCACGACGCGCGACCGCGTGTCGGAATGGACGGCGCCCGAACAGGCCGACGCAGCACTGCGGTTGTGGCGGGCCCTGGCCCGACGCTGCGCCGGACCGTACGCCGACCACGCCGCCACCATGCTGGCCCTCGCGGGATGGGTCGCCTGGTCCTCGGGGGACGAGGCCGAGGCGCGGATCGCCCTCGGCCTCTCCCTGGACCTGGAACCCCATTGCGGCTACGCGCGCTTGCTGCACTACGCCGTCTGCGAGGGCCTTGACCCCGAGCTGCTGCGGAGCCGTCTGCGGCAGGACAGACGGGAGCGCGTGGTCGGCTCCGCTACAGCTCGCCGCGGACCAGCCGGATCAGCCGGTCGAGGACCCGGCCGCCACTCACCCGGAGGCCGTCGTGCTCGAACTCGTCGGTGACCCAGGTGCGCAGGCCACGCACCGCACGCGCGGTGGCCAGCGAGTGAGCGGTGTCGACGTACATGTCGTCGTGGTAGATCGCCGCGGCCACCGGGATGTCGTTGGCCGCGAGCCGCGCCGGGTCGTAGAGGTCGGGCCACTTCTCGCGCTGCGCGAGAAGCTCCGCTGTCTCGCGCAGTGGTGCGAGCGCCGGATCGGTCTCGAACATCCAGGGGTGGATGGTCTCCCCGGTGAAGAGCACCGGAGCGTCACCGGCCAGCGCGAGGTCGGCGTCGAACCGGGGGAATTCCCGGCGCACCGCCTCGGCGGCCCAGCCCGTGGCGCCGGCCGACACCGACCGCTGACCGTAGATCGACTCGTGCAGCACCGCGAAGAGCGGATGCCCCGCCAAGGACAGATGCTGTTCGGCCTCGGCCAGGAAGGAGTCCGCGAACACCGGACCGGTAGGGCCCGTCACAAAGGCACCCTCCACCAGGTAGTGGAGGGTGTGCGAGCCGGTACCGGACCCCAGCATCAGGCCGAGCGACTGGAAGGCTTCGGGCGTCAGCAGGCCGCCGCCCGGCAGCCGGGCGGGCGCGTCGCGAAGGCGGCGCACGATGGTGCGCACCGCCTCGACGTCGTCGGGGTAGCGCGCGTAATGACCGGCGTTCTTCCGCTCGATCCGGGGATAGGCGGCGCGGTAGACGTCCTGCGCGGTCACGTCCAGACCCGGCAGACCGCCGGTGATGAACACCTCACGCAGCCCCTCCGGGGCGGTCGAGAGGTAGGCGACCGAGCAGAAGCCGCCGAAACTCTGGCCCAGCACGCTCCAGCGCCCGTCCTCGCCCAGGAGCCGGCGCCGGATGAACTCGCAGTCCCGGACGATCGAGTCGGCCCGGAAGTGCGCCAGGTACTCCGCCTGGGCGGCGGCATCGCCGCGGATGGGCAGCGTCTGACGGGTGGCGGGCGTCGACCGGCCGGTGCCGCGCTGGTCGAGGAGCAGCACCCGGAAGTCGTCCAGCGCGCGCGGCAGCCAGCCGTCCCTGCCCAGCGGACGCGGCGACCCGGACCCGGGCCCGCCCTGCAGATAGACCAGCCAGGGCAACGGGTCACGCTCACGCCCGGCCGCCACGACCTCCCGGGCGTAAATCTCGATCCGCTCCCCGTCGGGGACCGCGTGGTCGAGGGGTACGGCGAACGTGTGGTCGGTGAGGACGGTGCCGGGCTGGCGGAGGACGGTCATGGACTCTCTTTCCGGAGGTACGGGTCGCGCGGGGAATCGGGGCTCCCGTCCAGGAACGGTAGACGTGCCGTGACCTGCGTGCTCGGCGGGGCGTTCACCCGACGTGCAGCGCTCTCCCGCAAGACGCATCCCGTACGCCCGGCCGCCGGTCCCGGCCACCGCCCGGGTCGACCGCGCCCCGGTGTCCGGGGGAGCGGACCGGTGAGCACATCCGTGAGCGCGCCGACCGCGGGCCGGCAGCGGCGGGCGGCGCCCGGCCCGGTGCCGGTGCACGACGCGGTGATCTGTGTGGCCGCTCCCGCGCTCGCGGTGTCCGCGCCGCACGGGCAGTTGCGCGCCGAGGGACTGGACGGTTTCTACCGCGACGGCAGGCGGCTGTTGAGCCGGTGCGAGCTGAGAGTCGCCGGAGCCGAACCGGTGACCGTGCAGGCCAGGACGCTCGACGCGGGTCGGGCACGCTTCACGGCCGTCGTGCGCACGCCGGGTGACCGGGGCCCCGATCCGGCCGTCACGGTGGAGCGGATCAGATCGGCGGACGGCGGCGAGCGGATCACCTTCGCCAACGCGGGCCCGGTCGGGCTGCGGTTGCCGGTGGAGATCGGGTTCGGCACGGATCTCGCGCCGCTGTCGGCGGTGGCCGCGGGACAGCCAGGTCCCGAAGTGCCGTGCGCGGTAAGCGGCTCCGGCCTGCGCTGGGCGAACGGAGACGACACGGCGCGGGTCGCCGCGACGCCGGCGCCGGACGTGGCACTGGCCTCGTCGGGTGTGCTCGGCTGGGAGCTCGAACTGCCGCCGGGCGCGGCACGGACGATCGAACTGCGGGTGGAACCCGCGCCGGCACCCACGACGGCCGACGGCGCCCGGACACCGACCGGTGACCGCCCGCCGCCGATGTGGGCGCAGGCACGGCTGGAGAGCGACGACCCGCGGGCCGGGCCGCTGCTCGACGCGTCGCTCGGCGACCTCCAGGCGTTGCTGCTGCGGGCACCCGACCATCCCGGCGACAGCTATGTGGCGGCCGGGGCTCCCTGGCGGATCGGACTCGCGCCCGCGGACGCGCTGTGGGCGGCACGGATGGCGCTGCCGTTCGGTACGCGACTGGCGGCGGGCACCCTACGCACGCTCGCCCGGGTGCAGGATCCGGCGACGGGCCGGGTGCCCGGGGTACCCCGGCACTCTGGGCCGCATCTGCCGCCGCTGTGCTCGGGAGTGGAGGCCACGCTGCTGTTCGTGACCGTGCTCGCGGAGGCCCATCGGTGGGGTCTGCCGGACCGTGAGGTGGAGCCGCTGCTGCCGGCCGCGGAACGCTGCCTGGGGTGGCTGCGCGCGGCGACGACGGACGCGGGTCTCGTCACGGATCCCACGGCGGACGGTTGGCTCAGGTCCGAGGTGCAGGCGTACGCGCACCGGGCCGCGCTCCAGGGGGCGCTGCTGCTCGACGCGTTCGGACGGACCGGCGCGGACGGCTGGCGGACGCACGCGTCGGCGCTGCGCGCGGGCTTTCGGCGGAGCCTGTGGGCCGATGACGCGGGCGGCGGGCGGCCGTTGTCGGCCCGTGCGGCGGACGGCCGGCCGGTGCCCGTGCTGACGTCGTCGCTGGCGCACCTGCTCGACACGGGCCTGCTCGACGGGGGCGCGCTCGCTCCCGGACTGCTGGACAAGGGACAGACGGAACAACTCGGCAGGCTGTTCGCCGCACCCGACCTGGACTCCGGCTGGGGTCTGCGGACGATGTCGGGGAAAATCCCCGGCTTCAGCCCGTTCGGGCACCGGAGCGGCGCGGTGCGCGTCCACGAGACCGCGCTGGCCGTGTCGGGCCTCGCGGCGGCGGGACTGGGGAAGGAGGCGTCCGCGCTCGTGGGCGGGGTGCTGGACGCGGCGGCCGGATTCGGGCTGCGGCTGCCGGAGATGTACGGCGGCGAGCGGCGCTCGCCGGGAGCCGCGCCCTGTCCGCATCCCACGGCGTGCCGCCCCGCGGCGGTCGCGGCGGCCGGTGCCGTCCATCTGTTGATGGCACTCGTGGGCGTGCGTCCGGACGCGCCGGGCGGGACGGTGGCGGTACGGCCGGTCGGCACCGCACCGCTCGGAGCGCTCCGGCTGTCGGGACTGCGCGTCGCGGAGCAGCCGTTCTCCGTTCGGGTCAGCCGGATGGGAATGGCCATGATCGAGGAGGCGGCGCCGGGACTGCGGCTCGGCAGCTGACCACGGGAAGGGAAAGGGACCGGAAAACCTATCGATCCGATAGGGATCAAGCTTCAGATCCGGCTGATTATCGTCAGGCAGACGACTATGATCGCGCCATGTCGCCCTACGACCCGTCGGCCTTCCCGCCCTTTGCCGTCACCGTCGATCTGGTCGTACTCACCGTGCGACATCATGAGCTGTGCGCGCTGTCGGTACGGCGGGGAGAACCGCCGTTCCAGGGGCGGTGGGCGCTGCCCGGGGGATTCGTCCGGGAGGACGAGGACCTGTCGCAGGCCGCCGCGCGGGAACTGGCGGAGGAGACCGGGCTGCGGGCGCAGAACGGTGCCCATCTGGAGCAGCTCGCCACCTACGGGGACCCGCAGCGTGATCCGCGGATGCGGGTGGTCAGCGTCGCTCATCTGGTGCTGGCCCCCGACCTTCCGGCGCCACGGGCCGGCGGTGACGCCCGCAGTGCGCGCTGGGCGCCGGTCGGCTCGCTGGTGGCCGAGGGCGGCCAGGAACACACGGGGGAGACGGCGCCGCTGGCCTTCGACCACGACCGCATCCTCGCGGACGGGGTGGAGCGGGCCCGGTCCAAGATCGAGTACTCCTCGCTGGCCACCGCCTTCTGCCCGCCCGAGTTCACCGTGGGGGAGCTGCGGCGGGTCTACGAGGCGGTGTGGGGCGTGGCGCTGGACCCGCGCAATTTCCACCGGAAGGTGACCGGCACGGTCGGCTTCCTCGTGCCGACCGGGGGGACGACGACCCGTCAGGGCGGCCGTCCCGCACAGTTGTTCAGGGCGGGCGGGGCCACTCTGCTCAATCCGCCGATGCTGCGGCCCGAGGTCTAGCTCTTTCGGCAAATCGCCCATATGCGGAGCTATGGTTCAAGGGTGATCCAGGCCATCGGGTTGACCAGCATGCCCCGCCGCAACGCCCCGCCCGCCGTCGCCGACCTCACGTTCGACATCCGGCCGGGCGAGGTCACCGGCCTGCTCGGTCCCGCCGGTTCCGGCAAGTCCACCGCGCTGCGGCTGCTGCTCGGCCTGGAACCGGGACGCGGCGCCACGCTTGTGGACGGCCGCCCGCTGCGCGACCTGACCCACCCCGCCCGCGCGGTCGGCGCCCTGCTGGGCGATGTACCGGGACACCCCGGGCGCACCGCCCGCGGCCATCTCCGTATGCTCTGCGCCGCCTTCGGCCTGCCGGCGACCCGCGCCGACGAAGTCCTTGATGAGGTCGGCCTGGCGGAGGTCGCCGACCAGCGGCTCGGCACGTACGCGCTCGGCATGGACCGGCGGCTCGGTTTCGCCGCCGCGCTGCTCGCCGGGCCCCGAGCGCTGATCCTGGACGACCCGGTACGCGACCTCCCCGCCCGCGAGGCCGCCTGGGTGCACGCGCTGGTGCGGCGGCACGCCGCCGGCGGCGGTGCCGTCCTGCTCACCGGCCGCGATTCCAAGGCGCTGGCCCGCACCGCCGACCATGTCATCGTCCTGGACAAGGGCCGCCTCGTCGCGGACCAGTCGTCCGCGCACTTCGCCCGCACCCGGATGCGCCCCTTCGTCGCCGTCCGCTCGCCCTACGCGCAGCGGCTGGGCGCGCTCCTGGCCGACAGCGGCGCCGAGGTGATCGCCGCGACCGGCAGTCGTATCGCCGTCTACGGCACCAACTCGGCCGCCGTGGGCGAGACCGCCTACCGCCACGGCATCCTGCTGCACCACCTCGCCGAGGAACGCGGCGACGGATCCGCCCCGGACGACCGGGACCCCAGGACCGGCGCTCGCGTCGAAACCACCGGCACAACCGGTACGGGCACCGACGCCGACGCCGGCCGCGTACCGCCGACGCCCGCCGCCCCGCGCCGGCACCCCGTACGGCAGCACGGCCCGGTCCATCCTCTGCGGTACGAACTGCGGCGGGCGTTCGGGGTGCTCACGCCGTGGCCGGTGGCCGGCGCGGCCCTGATCGGCTCGGTGGTCAGCACCGTACTGATGGCACGCGCCGGCACCGGATCCACACCGCCGCTGCGGCTGATCTCCGGATGGGCCGCCCGGATCCCGCTGCCGGCCGCCGCCGTGGGCGCCGGGGCGCTGGGCGCGCTCGCCTACGGCCAGGAGTTCCGCTACCCCGCCCTGGCACCCGGATACGGACCGGAACCACGCGTGCTGCGCCTGCTCGGCGCCAAGCTCGCCGTGAGCGGGGTCTGCGCGCTGCTGCTCGCCACGGTCGCCGCCGTCGCCGACACCGTGGCGCTGCGCCTGACCCTCGGCCCCGGACACGCGCCCGACCTCGCGGCACTGCCCGCCGCACTCGCCGGCTGGGCGGCGATCGCCGTCGGCTGCGCCTGGGCGGGACTGCTCGCCGCCGGCGTGTTCCGTACCACCGCGCTCGGCGTCGCCGCCGTCCTCGCGGTACCGCTGCTCGTCGCACCGGCCGTGCGGGGCCTGTTCGGTGGGCCGGTGGCGCGACAACTCGTGGACGCGGGCGGAGCGTTGTGGTCGGTGCTCACCGGTGTCTCGCAGGGCGGCGGCGGAGCGGCCAGGGACGTGCTGCGTTTCGCCGCACAACCGGTCGTGTCCGCGCTGGTGTTGTCACTGGGGGTGCTGATCTGCGCCTATGTCGCAGCCGCGTTGCGCGGCCGACGGCGCCGGCCCCGCCCAACTGCCGCCCGAGTCGGCCGAAGTGGGCCACTCACCAGCAAAAAGGGATGATTCATCGCCATAAGACGTCAATTATGAGGTGATGAGCGCTCACCCTTTCGTGTGCTTTTCAGCAAAGCCCTCAAGGCCCGCATCGGCATCGCCGACAAAGGATGCGTGAGTACCCTTGCGCACACAATGATGACCGCGGCTCGTTCTGCCGACTCCGCAATCGCCGGCTCGGGCGAGCTGGACCGCTACTCGTACGCCGAAGCCCCCGGCACCGACCGACCAGGACTGCCGTCCTGGGAAGGCGTGGAGCCGGACATGGGCCGGATGGGCCGCCGGGCCGGCGGCAGCCGCGGCCGGGGACTGCACGGACAACTCGTCCAGCAGCTCGGTCAGATGATCGTCTCCGGCGATCTGGGCGCCGACCGCCCGCTGGTCCCCGAGGAGATCGGCCAGCGCTTCGAGGTCTCCCGCACCGTCGTGCGCGAGTCCCTGCGGGTGCTGGAGGCCAAGGGCCTCGTCAGCGCCCGGCCCAACGTCGGTACCCGGGTCCGGCCGGTGAGCGACTGGAATCTGCTCGACCCCGACATCATCGAATGGCGCGCCTTCGGGCCGCAGCGCGACGACCAGCGCCGCGAACTGCTCGAACTGCGCTGGACGATCGAACCGCTTGCCGCCCGGCTCGCCGCCGGCCACGGCCGTGAGGACGTGCAGCAGCGCCTCGCCGACATGGCGGAGATCATGGCGCACGCCGCCGCCCAGGGCGACGCGCTGACCTTCTCCCGCGCCGACGCCGAATTCCACGCCCTGCTGCTCCAGGTCGCGGGCAATCGGATGCTGGAGCACCTGTCCGGGATCGTCTCGTCCGCGCTGCACGTCTCCGGCGGTCCGGCCACCGGCTGCGACCGGCCCGGCGACACGTCGGTCGGCCTGCACCAGCGGATCGTCGAGGCGCTCGCCGAGAGCGACGGCGTCACGGCCGAGGCCGCGATGCGCCAGCTCCTCACGGTCCAGCCCGAGCAGCCCGAGTCGGCTCCCGCCGACCACGTCGTCCCCGGTCCGCGCGAGCAGCACTGACCGCCCCGCCGTCCGCCGCGGGCCCCGGAATCCCGGGGTCGGCGGCGGTTCCATGTGAGCGCCGGCGCAAGCGTGACAGCCGCCGTCGCACCCCCCGCGCGGCAAGTGTCCGGATTTAATGCCTATCTGCACGATTTAGGGTGTGACTCGGGCCACGTAAGCTGGGCGTAACGCTTGGCGAGGCAGCGCGATGACTTAAGAGGTGGCCACGGCACGAGGAATATTCGGCGTCGATTCTGACGCTGAGTGCCTGTGCGGTTCCACCGAGTCGTTCCCATCGTTCCGAGAGGTTGTTCGTGTCGGCCAGCACATCCCGTACGCTCCCGTCCGAGATCGCCGAGTCCGAGTCTCTGATGGCGCTCATCGAGCAGGGTAAGGCCCAGGGGCAGATCGCCGGCGACGATGTGCGTCGGGCGTTCGAAGCGGACCAGATTCCGGCAACCCAGTGGAAGAACGTTCTGCGCAGCCTCAACCAGGTCCTCGACGAGGAGGGTGTGACGCTGATGGTGACTTCCGCTGAGGCGCCCAAGCGCACCCGTAAGAGCGTCGCAGCCAAGAGCCCGGCGAAGCGTACTGCCACCAAGACGGTCGCCACCAAGGCGGCCCCTGCCAAGAAGACCGTTGCGCCCAAGGCCGCCGCCCCGCAGGCGGAGGTCGAGGCCGAGACCACGGTGGAGCCATCGGTGGAGGCGGAGACCCCAGTAAAGAAGGCGCCGGCGAAGAAGGCCGCCGTCAAGAAGACCGCGGCCAAGAAGGCCCCGGTCAAGAAGGTGGCGGCCAAGAAGTCGGCCACCGGCGAGGACGAGGCCGTCGAGGCGGAGGAGACGGTCGAGGAGGCCGCCGCCGGCAAGGGCGGCGAGGAGGAGGGCGAGAAGTCGGAGTCCGAGAGCTTCGTGCTCTCCGACGACGACGAGGACGACGCGCCTGCCCAGCAGGTCGCCGTCGCCGGTGCCACCGCCGACCCGGTCAAGGACTACCTCAAGCAGATCGGCAAGGTCCCGCTGCTCAACGCCGAGCAGGAGGTCGAGCTCGCCAAGCGCATCGAGGCCGGTCTGTTCGCCGAGGACAAGCTGGCCGCCGCCGACAAGCTCGCCCCCAAGCTCAAGCGCGAGCTGGAGATCATCGCCGAGGACGGCCGCTGGGCCAAGAACCACCTGCTGGAGGCCAACCTCCGCCTCGTGGTCTCGCTCGCCAAGCGCTACACCGGCCGCGGCATGCTCTTCCTGGACCTGATCCAGGAGGGCAACCTCGGTCTGATCCGCGCGGTCGAGAAGTTCGACTACACCAAGGGCTTCAAGTTCTCCACCTACGCCACCTGGTGGATCCGGCAGGCGATCACCCGCGCCATGGCCGACCAGGCCCGCACCATCCGTATCCCGGTGCACATGGTCGAGGTCATCAACAAGCTGGCCCGTGTGCAGCGCCAGATGCTCCAGGACCTGGGCCGCGAGCCCACCCCGGAGGAGCTGGCCAAGGAACTCGACATGACCCCCGAGAAGGTCATCGAGGTCCAGAAGTACGGTCGCGAGCCGATCTCCCTGCACACCCCGCTGGGCGAGGACGGCGACAGCGAGTTCGGTGACCTCATCGAGGACTCCGAGGCGGTCGTCCCGGCCGACGCGGTCAGCTTCACGCTGTTGCAGGAACAGCTCCACTCGGTGCTCGACACCCTCTCCGAGCGGGAGGCGGGCGTGGTCTCCATGCGCTTCGGCCTCACCGACGGGCAGCCGAAGACGCTGGACGAGATCGGCAAGGTCTACGGCGTCACGCGCGAGCGGATCCGGCAGATCGAGTCCAAGACGATGTCCAAGCTGCGCCACCCGTCGCGGTCGCAGGTCCTGCGGGACTACCTCGACTAAGCGGATTCTCGACTGAACGGATTTTCGCGGCGTCGCCGGTGCGGATGAGTTCGCCCGGACATGGCGCCATTGCGGATGCGGCCTCCGGCCCCATCGATCACTCTGGGTGTCCAGAGTGATCCACAGGGTCAGGAGGCCGTATGCGTTTCCCCTTCCGTGCCGTCACAGGTCGCCGTCGTGCCGTCACAGGCCGCCGTCGTGCCGCCGCCGGGCGCCGTCGCACCGTGCTCGGCCGACGGGCCAGGGTCGGTTCCCTGGCCGCGGCCCTGCTGCCCGCGCTGCTGCCGGCCGTCGCGGTGCCGCTGGTCGCCCCCGCGACGCCGGCGGCCGCCAATGGCGTCGTGGTCGGCGGCAGCCCGACCAGCACGGACCGTGCGCCCTGGGTCGTGGCGCTGGCCAGCCGTAAACGCTTCGGGTCGGGCAGATCCGGCCAATTCTGCGGCGCGGTGGCGGTGGCGCCCCGCACCGTGATCACCGCCGCGCACTGCTTCGGCCGGGAAGCGCTCGGCGTCGGGGACTGGCGGCAGCTGCCTGATCTGCGTGTCATCGCCGGGCGCACCGACCTCAGCGGCAGCGCGGGGCAGGAGCTGAAGCTGTCCCAGGTGTGGGCCAACCCGTCCTTCGATCCGGACACGAACGCCGGCGACATCGCTGTGATCACCCTGGCGTCCGCGTTGCCGAAGGAGGCCACCATCGCGATGGCGGACGCGTCCGACACGGACGACTACCGGGCCGGTACGCAGGCGCATGTGTACGGCTGGGGCGATACGACCGGCCGCGGCACGTACTCGGACACGCTGCGTACGGCGACGGTCACGGTCTTCTCGGACACGGCGTGCGCGCAGGCGTATCCGGGGAGTTTCGACGGCACCTATGTGCGCGCGTCGATGATGTGCGCGGGCGCCAAGGGGGGTGGCAAGGACGCCTGTCAGGGCGACAGCGGCGGTCCGTTGGTCGTGGCGGACCGGGTGATCGGTCTGGTGTCCTGGGGCAGCGGCTGCGCCGAGGCGGCGTACCCGGGCGTTTACACGCGTGTGTCGGCCGTGGCGTCACTGGTGGCCGCGCACAGCTGATTACGGGGACTCGTGGGCCCTGGAGCCCGTACGGGGCCGGGTTCGGCCGACCGGCAGAGGGCTCCGACGGAAGACGGCGGGCGGACACCCCCTCAAGGGGTCTGTCCGCCCGCCGGCTCGAACTCGTCGCTGATGCGATGTGTCAGCGCTCGTCGTCTCCCGCCGTTGCCGGGGTGTCGGTCAGCCGTCCGGTCTCGTCCTGTATCTCCGAAGCGATCTTCTTGAGCTCCGGCTCGAACTTGCGTCCATGGTGTCCGCAGAAGAGCAGCTCACCACCGCTGATGAGGACAACGCGCAGGTATGCCTGAGCGCCGCAACGGTCGCAGCGGTCTGCCGCTGTCAGCGGACTCGCGGGGGTCAGAACAGTAGTCACGTCGCCTCTTCTCTAGCTCGACGAGCTGTCGTACCAGGGTCAACATCCAACCAGGCCGAAAACGTTCCCGCTCTCGGCTTTTCCTCGAAAACCGACCTCGGAGTGACTGGATGTTACCGATTGGCGGCGAATAGGAGTCAGTTGCGTCAGATGTCGCTTATGGAGCTGTTGTCCGGACTTGCTCCCGGCTGGCTTGCCGGTTGTTGCTGAGGACGTGCCCGGAGCCTAAATGGTTCATGCCTCTTTGGGAACGTGACATGTGTATCACTCGTGCGGGTTATCGAACGCGTGCTCGAAGAGGGCTAGCATGGAGACCGGGGCGAGGGCCGTGATGAGGCCCGGATACCGGGTCGCGGCGCTGTCACCCCTCCCGGCATCGGTACCCTCTCACCGACACGGCTGAAAAAAACTTCAGAACTTTCCTGATCGAGGAGTTGCCCGCGTGACCGCCGAAACATCCGCGCCGACCTCTGCGCTGCTGACGGGTTCAGATCGCGACGGCTCCAGCTACACCGCGCGGCACCTGCTCGTCCTGGAAGGGCTGGAGGCGGTCCGCAAGCGGCCCGGCATGTACATCGGGTCGACGGACAGTCGCGGCCTGATGCACTGCGTGTGGGAGATCATCGACAACTCCGTCGACGAAGCCCTGGGCGGCCACTGCGACCGCATCGAGGTCCTGCTGCACGAGGACGGCTCGGTCGAGGTCAGGGACAACGGCCGGGGCATCCCTGTCGACGTGGAACCCAAGACGGGCCTGTCCGGCGTCGAGGTCGTCATGACCAAGCTGCACGCGGGCGGAAAGTTCGGCGGCGGCTCGTACGCGGCCTCCGGCGGTCTGCACGGCGTCGGCGCGTCCGTGGTGAACGCGCTGTCCGCCCGGCTGGACGTCGAGGTCGACCGCGGCGGCCACACGCACGCCATGAGCTTCCGCCGCGGCGTCCCCGGCATCTTCACCGAGTCCGGCGCCGACGCGCCCTTCGACCCCGCGGGCGGGCTCACCAAGGCCAAGCGGATCCCCAAGACCCGGACCGGCACCCGGGTCCGCTTCTGGGCCGACCGGCAGATCTTCCTCAAGGACGCCAAGCTCTCCCTCGACACCCTGCACCAGCGCGCACGGCAGACCGCCTTCCTGGTGCCCGGCCTGACCATCGCGGTGCGCGACGAGCGTGGCATCGACTCGGACAAGCCCGTCGAGGAGGTCTTCCACTACGACGGCGGCATCAGCGAATTCTGCGACTTCCTCGCCCCCGACAAGCCGATCTGCGACGTCCTGCGGCTGTCCGGCTCCGGCACCTTCAAGGAGACGGTGCCGGTCCTCGACGACCGCGGCCACATGACGCCCACCGAGGTCACCCGCGAGCTGGGCGTCGACATCGCGCTGCGCTGGGGCACCGGCTACGAGACGACGTCCAAGTCGTTCGTGAACATCATCGCCACCCCCAAGGGCGGCACCCATGTGACCGGTTTCGAGCGCTCCGTCACCAAGACGATGAACGAGGTGCTGCGCTCGGCGAAGCTGCTGCGCGTCGCCGAGGACGACATCGTCAAGGACGACGCGATGGAGGGCCTCACGGCGGTCGTCACCGTACGGCTGGCCGAGCCGCAGTTCGAGGGCCAGACCAAGGAGGTGCTCGGCACCTCGGCCGCCAACCGCATCGTGGCCAATGTCGTCGCCAAGGAACTGCGGGAATTCCTGATCTCCACCAAGCGCGACGCCAAGGCGCAGGCCCGCGCCGTGCTGGAGAAGACCGTCGCCGCCGCCAGGACCCGGATCGCGGCCCGGCAGCACAAGGAGGCGCAGCGCAGGAAGACGGCCCTGGAGACGTCCTCCCTGCCGGCCAAGCTCGCCGACTGCCGCAGCGACGACGTGGACCGCAGCGAACTGTTCATCGTCGAGGGCGACTCGGCCCTCGGCACCGCCAAGCTCGCCCGCAACTCCGAGTTCCAGGCCCTGCTGCCGATCCGCGGCAAGATCCTCAACGTCCAGAAGTCGTCCATCTCGGACATGCTCAAGAACGCCGAGTGCGGCGCGATCATCCAGGTGATAGGAGCCGGGTCGGGCCGCACCTTCGACATCGACCAGGCCCGCTACGGCAAGGTCATCTTCCTCGCCGACGCCGATGTCGACGGCGCCCACATCCGCTGCCTCCTGCTCACCCTCTTCCAGCGCTACATGCGCCGGATGGTCGAGCAGGGCCGGGTCTTCTCCGCCGTCCCGCCGCTGCACCGGATCGAGCTGGTCCAGCCCAAGAAGGGCCAGGAGAAGTACCTCTACACCTACTCCGACAACGAGCTGCGCCAGACCCTGCTGGACCTCCAGCGCCGCAACGTCCGCTACAAGGACAGCATCCAGCGCTACAAGGGCCTCGGCGAAATGGACGCCAACCAGCTCGCCGAAACCACCATGGACCCGCGCCACCGCACCCTGCGCCGCATCAACATCAGCGACCTCGAAGCCGCCGAGCTGGCCTTCGACCTCCTGATGGGCAACGAGGTCGCCCCGCGCAAGGAGTTCATCACCAACTCGGCCTCGACGCTGGACCGGGCCAGGATCGACGTCTGAGGTCTGGCGGGTGGAGGTCGGGCGGGGTGGGGTGGGTGGGTCTCCACCTGGGGGTGGAGAGGGAGATTCAACCCGGGGCTTGATCCGCTGACCTGCGGGTTTCCGTAGTTTTGAGGGTGTCGGCAGGGTGCCGATGTCCGAGAACTCGCTACGGAGGGGGCCGCCATGTCCGGTCCGGTCGACGCGGTGGTGATCGTCGCGGTCGTCGCGTGGGTGGTCGTCCGCCAGCTCAGGCCCAGGAAGGTCACGGGCGGCCGGCGGTGGTGGCTGATACCGGCCGTGCTGGTGTTCATGGGGCTGCGGCAGCACGGGCTGATCGATCCCGAGCACCGGCAGGGCGCGATCGGGCTGATGGCCGTGGAGCTGCTGATCGCCGCGGCCATGGGTGTGGCGTGGGCGTGGAGCACGCGGGTCTGGACCGAGAAGGACGGTGCGGTCTGGGTGCAGGGCGGCAAGGCGACGATCGGGGTGTGGGTCGCCGGTGTGGGGGCGAGGGTCGCGTTGTACGGGGTGGGCGCCGCCATGGGGATACACCAGGAGACCGGCTCCTTCATGATCGGTCTCGCGGCGACCCTGCTGATACGCACCGGGGTCCTTGTCTGGCGGGCCCAGAGCGTGGAGCCGTCGTACCGTACCGTTTCATGAGCAGTTGGACGTCCTGGCCCTCGAAAGAGGCGCTGTCCAGGGAGAACCGGCCGATCGTCCGGCAGGGGATCGGCAAGCTCGTACGGCTGCTGATCGTGAGCGGGGCGCTCTGGGCGATCCTGGCCGGCGCCCACCTGAACCGCTGGCAGACGGCTGTCGCCGTCGCGGGTCTGGCGGCGACGGTGGCAGCGGTGTGGGCGTTCTTCCGATTCACGCTGCGGCACCGGATGGGGCCTTCGCTCGCCGTGCTGGTGTCGATGCTCGCCGCCGCGTTTGTGCTCCAGGCGTTCGACCACAGGACGTTCGCGACCGTGGTGTGGTGCACCTGCGCGGTGCTGGCGATGGAACGGCTGCCTCTGGTGGTGGCGGTGCCGGCGAGCGGGACGGCCCTGGTCGCCTACGCATTGCTCGGGACGTCCGACAACTGGCTGGTCACCGTGCTGACGGTGGCGGGGCTGAGCCTCGCGGGGTACATCGTGCGGCTGGACGCGGAGGCCCGGGGGCAGACGCAGCAGCTGCTGGCGCAGGAGCGGGCGGCGCGGGCGGCGGAGGCCGAGTCGGCGGCGCTGGCGGAACGGGCCAGGATCGCGCGGGAGATCCACGATGTGCTGGCGCACAGCCTGTCGGCGCAGACGGTGCATCTGGAGGCGACGCGGCTGCTGATCGAGCGGGGCGCCGAGCAGGATGTGGTGCTGGAACGGGTGATCGCGGCCCGGCGGATGGCACGGGAAGGGCTGGCCGAGACGCGGCAGGCGCTGTCGGCGCTGCGCGGGGACATGTCGCCGGTGGAGGAGTTCCTGCGTGAGCTGGTCGCGTCGGAGGGCGCAGACCTGGATGTGTGCGGGGACGCGCGCTGCCTTCCGGCGGAGGCCGGGCTCGCGGTGCGGCGGGTGGCGCAGGAGGCGATGACCAATGTGCGCAAGCACGCGCCGGGGGCCAGGGTCGCGCTGCGGCTGGAGTACCGGAGCGACGAGGTGGAGCTGGAGTTCCGGGACTTCGGCGGCAGAGCGCCTGTGGACAACTCTCTGGAGGCATCCGGATCGGGCTACGGTCTTCGTGGGATGCGGGAGCGCGCGGAGCTGTTGGGCGGCGCGCTCGATGCCGGACCGGCAGAGGAGGGCTTCGTGGTGCGCTTGCGGGTGCCCGCGTGACGCGGGTGGTGGTCGCGGACGACCAGACGGTCGTGCGCGAAGGGATCGTGATGTTGCTGGGGCTGCTGCCCGGCATCGAGGTGGTGGGTGCGGCGGCGGACGGGGAGGAGGCGGTACGGCTGGTGGGGGACCACCGGCCGGAGGTGGTGCTGATGGATCTGAGGATGCCGCGCTGCGACGGCGTGGAGGCCACACGGCGGATCAGGACGCAGTATCCGGCGACGCAGGTGGTGGTGCTGACGACATACGCGGACGACGACTCGCTCTTTCCGGCGCTGCGGGCCGGGGCGCGGGGATATCTGACCAAGGACGCGGGAGGGGACGAGATCGCGCGGGCGATCGCGGATGTGACGGCCGGGCAGGCGGGACTGTCGCCGGCGGTACAGAGCCGGGTGCTGGACGCGCTGGCCGGGACGGGACCCGAGCGGCGGACGGAAGGGGGAGCAGAGGCGCAGGGGCAGGGCGGCGGACGACCGTCGCAGGACCGTGGAGGGCGGACCGGGGGAGAGGAGAACGGCGGACACAGGAGACTGCCTGACGGGCTGACGGCACGTGAGGCGGAAGTGCTGGCGCTGGTGGCCGACGGGCTCTCCAACACCGAGATCGCGGGGCGGCTGCACGTGAGCATGGCGACGGTGAAGACGCACATCAACAACCTGTTCGCCAAGACCGGGGTACGGGACCGCGCACAGGCGGTCGGATATGCCTACCGGCACGGCATCACCTGATGGGGTGAAGGTTTCTGCTTGTTCGTTCTGGATCTTCCCACTCTGTCCATGATTGGGCGCACCGGCCGCTCGGCCGGTGGAACGAGGAGAGTCCGGTGGACAAGCAGGACGGGGTCGACCCCGGGGCGCTGCGGATGAACGATCCGTGGCAGGACACGGCGGGAGCCGGCCTCTGGATCCCGGATCAGACGGCCCCCGAGGCCGGGCCGGAGCGGACCCGGCCGGAGGGCGCGCCGCGACAGGACCTGGAGACCGGGGCGGTGGACCGGTCGGCGGTGTATCTGGAGGTGCAGGACAGCGCGGCGTTCCAGGAAGTGCGCGCGCGGTACCGGGGCTTCGCCTTCCCGGCGGTGGCGGCGTTCCTGGTCTGGTACCTGCTCTATGTGGTGGCGGCCACCGCGGCACCGGACCTGATGGCGCACCATGTGGCGGGCGACCTGAACGTGGCGATGGTCGCGGGGCTGGCGCAGTTCGCCACCACCTTCCTGCTGACCTGGGCCTACGCGCGGCACGCCCGGCTGCGCCGGGACCGGGCGGCGCTCGATCTGCGGTGGTCGCTGGCGACCAGGACCGGGCAGGAGCGGGTGCGTTGAGCGAGGTCGGGTTCAACGGCGGAAGCCTGAGCGGCGGTTACCTGGCGGATGCGACGGGAGCGGGGGAGCACCAGGGCCTGGCCATCGTCCTGTTCACGCTCTTCGTGTCGGTGACGCTGGCGATCACCGCGTGGGCGGGGCGGCGGCGCAGTTCGTCGGTGGAGTTCTTCGCCGGGGGACGGCTGTTCACCCCGATGGAGAACGGGCTGGCCATCGCCGGCGACTACATGTCGGCGGCGTCCTTCCTCGGCATCTCCGGGCTGATCGCGCTGTTCGGCTACGACGGCCTGCTGTACTCGGTGGGCTTCTTCGTGGCGTGGCTGGTCGTGCTGATGCTGGTCGCCGAACTCGTGCGCAACTGCGGCCGGTACACCCTCGCGGACGTGCTGTCCGCGCGGATGCGCCAGCGGCCGGTACGGATCGCGGCGGGCACCTCGTCCGTGGTGGTCTCCATCCTCTATCTGGTGGCGCAGATGGTGGGCGCGAGCAGCCTGGTGGGACTGCTGCTCGGCGGGCACGGAGCGGCCCGCACCTGGACCGTGATCGGCGTCGGCGCGCTGATGGTGTTCTACGTGTCCTTCGGCGGGATGCGGGCGACGACCTGGATCCAGATCGTCAAGACCGTCCTGCTGATCGGCGGCACCATCACGCTCACCGTGATGGTCCTGGTCCGCTTCCACGGCAATCCGAACAGCCTGCTGCACGCTGCGGCGGCGAACAGCGGGCACGGCGACGCCTTCCTCGGCCCCGGGCTGAAGTACGGCGGCAGTTGGACGTCCAAGCTGGACTTCATCAGCCTCGGCCTCGCCCTGGTGCTGGGCACCGCAGGGCTGCCGCACATCCTGTCGCGCTTCTACACCGTGCCGACGGCACGCTCGGCGCGGCGTTCGGTGGTGTGGGCGATCGGGCTGATCGGGGCCTTCTACCTGATGACGATCGTGCTGGGTTTCGGGGCGGCGGCCGTCGTCGGCTCCGACACCGTGCGCTCGTCGAACGAGGCGGGCAACACCGCGGTGCCGCTGCTGGCCGAGATCCTCGGCGGCGGCGCGGGAACGACGGGCGGCACCGTGCTGTTCGCGGTGGTCGGCGCCGTGGCCTTCGCGACCATCCTGGCCGTCGTCGCGGGGATCACGCTGGCCTCCTCCGCCTCCGTGGCCCACGACCTGTACGCGACCCTGCGCCGCCGCGCGACGGCCGACGCGGCGAAGGAGGAAGGGGAGATGGAGGAGGACGAGGTGCGGGTGGCACGCTTCGCCGCCGTCGGGATCGGCGCCGCGGCCATCGGCATCAGCCTCTTCGCCCAGGACCAGAACATCGCGTTCCTGGTCGGCCTGGCCTTCGCCGTCGCCGCCTCCGCGAATCTGCCGGGCCTGCTCTACTCGCTGTTCTGGCGCCGCTTCACCACCCGCGGCGCGGTCTGGGCGATCTACGGCGGCCTCGTACCGGCCCTGGTGCTCGTGATCTTGTCGCCGGTCTTCTCCGGGCGGCCGGACGCGCTGTTCCCCGGCGTCGACTTCCACCTCTTCCCGCTGGAGAACCCGGGCCTGGTCTCCATCCCGCTGGGCTTCCTCGCAGGCTGGCTCGGCACGGTGCTCTCGCCGGAGGATGCGGACGCGGGGAAGTACGCGGAGACGGAGGTCCGTTCGCTGACCGGCGCCGGGGCCGCGTGAGGAACGCACCGCCACGGCTCAGTCCGTCGCCGCCCAGACATAGCGGTGCTCCGGGCGGCCGGTGTCGCCGTACTTGAGGGTGAGCCGGAGCCGGCCGGCCTGCTCCAGATACTTGAGGTAGCGCTGGGCGGTGGAGCGGCTGAGCCCGGCGCGTTCGGCGACCTCGTGGGCGGACAGCGGCCGGCCCGCCTCGTGCAGGACGCGGCGGATCAGGTCGGCGGTCGGCGCGGAGTGGCCCTTGGGCAGTTCGGCCGAGGCGGCGCCCGCCGTACGCAGCGCGCCGAAGATCCGGTCGACCTGCTCCTGCCCTGCCTCGCCCCGCCCGCCGACGCCGTCCAGGGTGCGGCGCAGCGCCGCATAGCCCTCCAGCTTGGCCCGCAGCCCCGAGAAGCTGAACGGCTTCACCAGATACTGGAGCGCCCCCAGCCGCATCGCCGCCTGCACAGTGGCGACGTCCCGGGCGGCCGTCACCATGATGACGTCCGCGTGGTGCCCCTGCTGCCGCATCCGGCGGACCAGCGTCAGCCCCGTCTCGTCCGGCAGATAGTGGTCGAGCAGCACCAGATCGATCCTGGTGCGCTCCAGTACGGACAGGGCGTGCGCCGCGGTGTGTGCCCGCTCGGTGACCCGGAAGCCCGGCACCTTGCCCACGTACGCGGAGTTGATCTCCGCCACCCGGAAGTCGTCGTCCACCACCAGTACGTCGATCATCGGGCCGCCTCCCCGGCGACCGCGAACACCGGCTCCGGCGCCACCGGTTCCGCGCATGCGGCACCGGGCGCCAGCGCCTCGGGCAGCACCACGGTGAAGACCGCGCCGCCGCCCGCCCGCGCCGTCACGCGGGCCAGGCCCCCGTACCGTTCGGCGAGCCGGCGCACCAGGGCGAGGCCGAGACCGCGACCGCGGTGCGGAGGCCGCTCCTTGGTGGACCAGCCCTCGGTGAAGATCAGTTCGCGCGCGTCGGGCGGCACCCCGGGCCCGGTGTCCGAGACCCGCAGCAGCAGGGTGGTGTCGTCCTCGGCGCGCAGCTCGACCTCGACGAAGGGCGCGGGGACCGTACGGTGGCCGCCGGCGGCGTCCAGCGCGTTGTCGATCAGATTGCCCAGGACGGTCACCACATCGCGCGGGTCCACCACCCGGTCCGGCAGCAGCGTGCCGGGCGCTATCCGCAGCGCCGTACCGCGCTCGGCGGCGATGGCGGTCTTGCCGACCAGCAGCGCGGACACCAGCGGGTCCCGTACCCGGTCGGCGATCTCCTCCGCCGACGCCCGGTGGGTGTCGGCGACCTCCGCGACATAGCCCGCGGCCTCGTCGTGCAGACCCAGCTCCAGCATGCCGAGCAGGGTGTGCAGCCGGTTGGCGTGCTCGTGGTCCTGTGCGCGCAGCGCGTCCAGCAGGCCGTGCGTGGAGTCCAGTTCGCGGCCGAGCAGCTCCAGCTCCGTACGGTCCCGGAGGGTGACCACCGCGCCGCCGTCGCCGGTCGGCATCCGGTTGGCGACCAGCACCCGGCCCCCGCTCACCGTCAGCAGGTCCGCGCCCTCGACCCGCCCCGCCAGCACGTCGGTCGTACGGCTCGGCGGCAGGACGTCGTCCAGCAGGCGCCCCGTGACGTCCTCGGCCGCAGCTTTCTCCCCGCCCGCAGCCGTACCCGTACCCGTACCCGAGTCCGCGTCCGTGCCCTCGGCCAGGCCGAGCAGCCGCTGCGCCTCGTCGTTGACCAGCTGCACCCGCCCGTCCCGGTCCAGCGCGACGACGCCCTCCCGGATGCCGTGCAGCATCGCCTCGCGTTCGTCCAGCAGCGCCGAGATGTCGGCGAAGGCCAGACCATGGGTGGCCCGTTGCAGGCGCCGCGACCCCCACACCGCCGCCAGCACCCCGACGGCGAGCGCGGCACCGGCGTACATCAGCAGGCTCGGTGCCAGCCGCAGCGCCCGGTCGAGGATGCCGTCGTAGGCGATGCCCACCGACACCGCGCCGACGATCCGGTGCGAGGCGTCGTACAGCGGCACCTTGCCGCGCGTGCTGCGCCCCAGCGTGCCGCTGTCGATCTGCATGATCTCCTCGCCGCGGAGCGCCACGCTGGGATCGGTCGAGACGGTCTTGCCGATCTCCTTCGGATCGGTGTGCGACCACCGGATGCCGTGGGTGTCCATCACCACGATGTAGAGGGCGTGGGTCTCCAGCCGGACCCGTTCGGCCTCGGCCTGCACGGGACCGTCCGGCGTCGGCCGCGAGGACACCAGGTCGGCCTCCACCTGCGGATTGAGGGCGACGGTCTGCGCGATCGCCAGCGCCCTGCGCATCGCCTGCTCGTCGAGCTGGTGGCTGAGCGGCGCCAGGAAGAGGCCGGTGGCGAGCGCCGTGACGCCCACGACGCTGGCCAGCTGCATCAGCAGAACCTGCGCCGAGACGCGGCGCGGCCATCCGATCCGCATCGTGGGGCTCCTTCGCCGACGACCCGACTGTCCTGCCTGCCGGACGACGTCCCTGACGGCCCCGTCGTCCCTGTCGTCAACGCAACGTAAACGCTGGACGAGCGGATGGGCAGAGTCCGTTTCGTTTTCGTTGCGCGGGGGCGAGCAAAACGAGCAGAACACCGGCTTGTGCGCAGAAGGCGCCTTGCGCCCACAAGACTGCCGGTGCCCGGCCGGCCGCTCCTAGCCTCCACCGCCATGAGCAGTGACCCGAGCAGTGACCCGAGCGGCGCCCGGCAAAGCGCGCCGCAAAGCGCCCCGAGCCGCGATACGAGCAGCCCCGCCATTGAACTGCGTGGGGCGGGCAAGGCGTTCAGGACCCCGTCCGGCGCCCTGCACACCGCCGTGAGAGATCTGGACCTGACCGTCGGGCGCGGCGAATTCGTCGCGGTCGTCGGGCCGACCGGCTGCGGCAAGTCGACGACGCTGACCCTGGTCAGCGGCCTGGAGGAGCCCACGGAGGGCGAGGTGCTGGTGGCCGGCGAGGCAGTCCGCGGCATCAACCCCGACGTCGGCTTCGTCTTCCAGCAGGACGCCGTCTTCCCCTGGCGGACCGTGCTGTCCAACGTCATGGCCGGCCCGCGCTTCCGCGGCGTCGCCAGGGCCGAGGCCCGCGAGCGGGCCCGCGACTGGCTGGCCCGCGTCGGCCTCACCGCCTTCGCCGACCGCTATCCGCACCAGCTCTCCGGCGGCCAGCGCAAGCGCGTCGCGCTCGCCGCGACCTTCGTCAACGACCCCGACATCCTGCTGATGGACGAGCCCTTCTCGGCGCTCGACGTGCAGACCAGGGCGCTGATGTCCGACGAACTCCTGGACCTGTGGGCCGGTACGGGCTCCTCGGTCGTCTTCGTCACCCACGACCTGGAGGAGTCCATCGCGCTGGCCGACAAGGTCGTGGTGATGACGGCAGGACCCGCGACCGTCAAGGAGGTCTTCACCATCGACCTGCCGCGCCCCCGCAAGGTCGAGGAGGTCCGGCTCCAGCCGCGCTTCGTCGAGATCTACCGCGAGATCTGGTCGTCGCTCGGCGAAGAGGTCCGCATCACCCGTGAAAGGGGCGCAGGACATGCCGCCTGAACTCGTCTCCCCGGCCGTCAGGACCCGCGCCGCCAAGACCGGTGCCGCCGACCGCACCAAGGCCAGGGCCCGCGCCGTACGCCACCGCACGCTGCTGGTGTACGGCAGCCGGCTCGCGGTGCTCGCGCTCGTCCTCGGCCTGTGGGAATGGTTCGCCCGCACCGGGGTCATCGACCCGTTCAACTTCTCCATGCCGTCGAAGATCTGGGACCAGATCAAGCAGTGGACACTGCACGGCACCGCCCAGGGCCCGCTCGGCGAGCAGATCTGGTACACGCTCTACGAGGCCCTGTTCGGCTGGATCATCGGGGTCGTCGCGGGTGTGGTGCTCGGTATCGCGCTCGGCCGCGTACGGTTCCTGGCCGACGTCTTCGGACCGTATGTGAAGGTGCTCAACGCGCTGCCGCGGATCGTGCTGGCGCCGATCTTCCTGATCTGGTTCGGCCTCGGCCCGGCCTCCAAGGTGGCCTCGGCGGTCGTGCTGGTCTTCTTCCCGGTGTTCTTCAACGCCTTCCAGGGCGCCCGCGAGGTCGACCGCAATCTCGTCGCCAACGCGCGGATCCTCGGCGCGAGCAACCGCCGCGTCACCTTCCAGGTGGTGATCCCCGCCGCCACGTCGTGGATCTTCACCAGCCTGCACGTCAGCTTCGGCTTCGCGCTGATCGGCGCGATCGTCGGCGAGTACATCGGCGCCACCAAGGGCATCGGCCTGCTCGTCTCCGCCTCGCAGGGCACCTTCAACGCCGCCGGCGTCTACGCGGCCATGGTGATCCTCGCCGTCGTCGCCCTGGTCGCCGAGGGACTGCTGACCTTCCTGGAGAAGCGGCTCTTCCGCTGGAAGCCGGCCCAGCCCGGCACGAACCGCTGACCCCCGCCTCCCCGTTCCGAAGACCGCCCCCGCGCAAGACCGCCCCCGCGCAAGCCCGCCCCCGCCCCACCTCCTTACAAGGACGTGACCATGCCCACATACGCCAAGCTCCCCGCCTTCGCCCTCGCCGGAGCCCTCGCCCTCACCACCCTCACCGCCTGCGCCGACGACGCCTCCTCCGGCTCCGGTTCCGGCTCGGACAGCGTCGCCGACGCCGGCTCCGCCCCGCCCGCCGCCAAGAACGCCGAGAAGGTCAAGATCATGGTGGGCGGCCTGGACAAGGTCATCTACATGCCCGCGATGCTCACCCAGCGGCTCGGCTACTTCCAGGCCGAGGGCCTGAACGTGACGCTGATGAGCGAACCCGCCGGTGTGCAGGCCACCACCGCGCTGGTCTCCGGCGACGTCCAGGGCGCCGTCGGCTTCTACGACCACACCCTCGACCTCCAGACCAAGCACAAGATGGTCGAGTCCGTGGTGCAGTTCGCGCAGGCGCCGGGCGAGGTCGAGGTGGTCTCCACCAAGGCCGCGGGCGACATCACCTCCGCCAAGGACTTCAAGGGCAAGAAGCTCGGCGTGACCGGCCTCGGCTCCTCCACCGACTTCCTCACCAAATACCTGGCCGTGCACAACGGCCTCAAGGTCAGCGACTTCACCCCGGTCACCGTAGGCGCGGGCCAGACCTTCATCGCCGCGCTCCAGCAGGGCTCCATCCAGGCCGGCATGACCACCGACCCGACCGTCGCGCAGATCCTCGACAAGGGCGCGGGCAAGGTGCTGTACGACATGCGCACCCCCGAAGGCTCGCGGCAGGCGCTCGGCGGCCTCTACCCCTCCTCCAGCCTCTACATGAACACCGACTGGGTGAACGGCCACAAGGAGACCGTGCAGAAGCTGGCCAACGCCTTCGTCAAGACCCTCAAGTGGATGTCCACGCACAGCCCCGAGGAGATCGCCGCCAAGATGCCGGCCGACTACGCGCAGGGCGGGGCGAAGCTCTACGCCGAGTCGATCAAGGCGACGCTGCCGATGTTCACCACCGACGGGGTGATGCCGCCGGACGGACCCGCCACGGTGGAGGCCGTGCTGAAGGCGTTCAACCCCAACCTCCAGCACGCCACGGTGGACCTGGACAAGACCTACACCACCGAGTTCGTGAAGAACGTCAAGTAGTCAAATAGTGCCTAGGACCTGGCAGCGTCCGCGCGGCCCCCGGCCACCCGCTCGATCCCCGTGACCTCCATCCGGCCGGGTGTGCCGAGGGCCGCGCCGCAGCTCTCGGGGCGCGGCGGCAGCCCCGCCACCTGTGTCACGGCCACCCGCCACGCCCGCCCGTCGGTGTGCGCCACCCGCACACTCCAGGAGCCCTCGCCCGCCGCCACCGAATCCACCACGAGGACGGCCGTACGGTCCTCGCCGGTCAGCTCCCGTACGGCCAGGTCGGCGGCCTGTCCCGGCCGGTCCCAGGCGGATCTGCCGCGGCAGCCCTCCAGGACGACCCGTCCGGTACGCGCCGCCTCCAGCACGCCCTTCGCGTGGTGCGCGTCCACCCGGCCGTAGGTGTAGCCGTACGGCAGGACGAGCATGGTCGGTGCGAAACGGTGGCCGCCGAGGTGGGTGATCTCCCAGACCTCGCTGCCGCCGGACGCGGCCAGTTCCGCCGCCAGCGGCCGGCCGCGCACCGCGCAGCACTGGTCCCGCTTGCCGTTCGTGCACACCAGGGCGAGCGGCGCGCCGTCGTACGCCTCGCCGAAACCGGAGTGCGTGCCGGCGCCCAGCGCCGCGAAGTCCAGGCGGACCAGTTCGGCCGGATCCGTGACCTCCGCGGTACGGATCCAGGAGGCGCCGGGCGCGGTGTGCGCCACGTACACCCGGTGCCTGCGCGGTCGGTGCAGGTCGGCGTGCCGGCCGGGCCGGCGGATCAGGGCGACCCGGACGCCGGTGCCCTCGGCGAGCCGTTCCAGCGCGCCGCCGGTCGCCGGGTCCAGCCGGCTCGCCCGCAGCGCCTTCGCGCCCCAGGGTCCCGGCTGCTCGATCAGCAGCCAGGTGGTGGCGGTGGCCGCCGTGGCGGCCACCGGTTCGCCGAGGGCCAGCGAGGCGCTTGTGCAGGTGCTCACACTCACACCGCCGAGCCTATTGCCTCCCGGCCGGGCGGCGAATTCCAGCCACCCGGCCTCCGGAGGGAACGTCCGTTCTGACCCGGCTGGCTATACCGGCCCCGCCACCACGGCCACCGGCTTCGCCAGCGGCACACCGGACCCGTCGCGCCGCGGGTCCTTCGGCGGCAGCTCGGCCGGTGCGCCGGCCGCGGTCGCGGCGCGGGCGGGCGTCGGGCCCGCCCAGGCCAGCGCGAGCCCGGCCTCGCCGCGCAGGAACCGCTGGCAGCGGACACCGCCGGTGGCGCGCCCCTTGCGCGGATACTGCTCGAAGGGTGTCAGCTTGGCCGTGCCCTCGGACGAGTCGTCCAGCGTGCCCTCGGCGCGCGCGACGGTGAACACCACCGCGTCCACCGCCGGATCGACGGCGGTGAAGGAGATCACCTTGGCGCCGTCGGCCACCTTGATGCCCGCCATACCGCCGGCCGGCCGCCCCTGCGGGCGGACCTGCGAGGCCGGATAGCGCAGCAACTGCGCGTCGTCGGTGATGAAGACCAGGTCCTCCTCACCGGTGCGCAGCTCCACCGCGCCGACGACCCGGTCGCCGTCCTTGAGGCCGATGACCTCCAGATCGTCCTTGTTCGGCGGGTAGTCGGGCACCACACGCTTGACCACACCCTGCTCGGTGCCGAGCGCGAGCCCCGGCGAGGACTCGTCGAGCGTGGTCAGGCAGAGCACCCGCTCGCCGTCCTCCAGGGACAGGAATTCCGACAGCGCCGCGCCGCCCGCCAGCGACGGCGCGCCCGCGGTGTCCGGCAGCATCGGCAGATCGATCACGGTCAGCCGCAGCAGCCGCCCGGCCGAGGTCACCGCGCCGATGTCGGCGCGTGCGGTGGTGGGCACCGCGGAGACGATCACGTCGTGCTTGGTGCGTTTGGCACCGCCGTCGGTGAAGTCCTCGCCATTGGTCGTACGGGCCAGCAGGCCGGTCGAGGAGAGCAGCACCCGGCACGGGTCGTCGGCGACCTCCAGCGGCACCGCGGACACCGGCGCGCCCGCCGACTCCAGCAGCACCGTACGCCGCTCCGTGCCGTACTGCTTGGCGACGGCGGCCAGTTCGGACGAGACCAGCTTGCGCAGTTCGGCGTCCGAGTCGAGGATCCGGGTCAGCTCGGCGATCTCCGCGTTCAGCCGGTCGCGCTCGGACTCCAGCTCGATCCGGTCGAAGCGGGTCAGCCGGCGCAGCGGCGTGTCGAGGATGTACTGGGTCTGGACCTCGCTCAGCCCGAAGCGCTCCATCAGGGCGTCCTTGGCCGCCGCCGAATTGTCGCTGGCCCGGATGATCGCGATGACCTCGTCGATGTCGACGAGCGCCACCAGCAGGCCGTCCACCAGGTGCAGCCGGTCGCGGCGCTTGGCACGGCGGAATTCGCTGCGCCGCCGCACCACGTCGAAACGGTGGTCGACATAGACCTGGAGCAGCTCGCGCAGGCCCAGGGTGAGCGGCTGGCCGTCCACCAGGCAGACGTTGTTGATGCCGAAGGAGTCCTCCATCGGCGTCAGCTTGTAGAGCTGTTCCAGCACGGCCTCGGGGTTGAAGCCGTTCTTGATCTCGATGACCAGCCGCAGGCCGTGCTCGCGGTCGGTGAGGTCCTTGACGTCGGCGATGCCCTGCAGCTTCTTCGCGCCGACCATGTCCTTGATCTTGGAGATCACCTTCTCCGGGCCGACGGTGAACGGCAGTTCGGTGACGACCAGGCCCTTGCGGCGCGGCGTCACGTCCTCCACCGACACCGTCGCGCGGATCTTGAAGGTGCCGCGGCCGGTCTCGTACGCGTCCCGGATGCCGGACAGGCCGATGATCCGGCCGCCGGTCGGCAGGTCGGGGCCCGGCACGTGCCGCATCAGCGTGTCGAGATCCGCGTTGGGGTAGCGGATCAGGTGGCGGGCGGCGGAGATCACCTCGACGAGATTGTGCGGCGGCATGTTCGTCGCCATGCCGACCGCGATCCCGGACGCGCCGTTGACCAGCAGATTGGGGTAGGCGGCGGGCAGCACCGCCGGTTCCTGCTCCTGGCCGTCGTAGTTGGGCGCGAAGTCGACGGTGTTCTCGTCGATCGACTCCACCATGAGCTGCGCCGGGCCGGACATCCGGGCCTCGGTGTAGCGCATCGCGGCGGGCATGTCGTCCAGCGAACCGAAGTTGCCGTGCCCGTCGACCAGTGGCAGCCGCTGCGAGAACGGCTGGGCCATCCGCACCATCGCGTCGTAGATCGAGGCGTCCCCGTGCGGGTGAAGCTTGCCCATCACCTCGCCGACCACGCGGGCACACTTCACGAAGCCGCGGTCGGGCCGCAGGCCCATCTCGTTCATCTGGTAGACGATCCGGCGGTGCACCGGCTTCATGCCGTCGCGCGCGTCGGGAAGGGCCCGCGAGTAGATCACCGAATAGGCGTACTCGAGGTAGGAGGCCTGCATCTCGTCCACGACGTCGATGTCGAGGATGCGCTCCTCGAAATCGTCGGGCGGCGGGGTCTTCGCGGTGCGGCGGGCCATCTCGGCGGCTGCTCCTTCATCTGGACGCGGCAACTACTCGTCATCTGGTCGTACGGTCGTGCGGTCGGCCGGGCGGGCCGGTCGGGCGCGGGGGCGACGCCGACCATTGTGGACCGTGCCACCGACATCGCGGACGGTCGGCTCGCTTGCCTAGAGTGGCAGCACTCTACGCAGTAACGCAGCAGCGACCGGAAGGACAGCTTGCCCATGGGTCACACGGCCACGCCGGAGGCACACTCCAGCGGCCCGACAGCCACCGAGCACCGCCTGGCGAACGGCCTGCGGGTGGTGCTCTCCGAGGACCACCTCACTCCGGTCGCGGCCGTCTGCCTCTGGTACGACGTCGGTTCCCGCCACGAGGTCAAGGGCCGCACCGGTCTCGCCCACCTCTTCGAGCACCTCATGTTCCAGGGCTCCGCCAGCGTCAAGGGCAACGGCCACTTCGAACTGGTGCAGGGCGCGGGCGGTTCGCTGAACGGCACCACCAGCTTCGAACGCACCAACTACTTCGAGACGATGCCCGCCCACCAGGTCGAACTGGCCCTGTGGCTGGAGGCCGACCGGATGGGCAGCCTGCTGGTGGCGCTCGACCAGGAGAGCCTGGACAATCAGCGCGACGTGGTGAAGAACGAACGCCGCCAGCGCTACGACAACGTCCCCTACGGCACGGCCTTCGAGCGGCTCACCGCGCTCGCCTACCCCGACGGGCACCCGTACCACCACACGCCGATCGGCTCGATGGCCGACCTGGACGCGGCCTCGCTGGAGGACGCCCGCGCGTTCTTCCGTACGTACTACGCGCCGGGCAACGCGGTGCTGTCCGTGGTCGGCGACATCGACCCCGAGCAGACGCTGGCGTGGATCGAGAAGTACTTCGGCAGTATCCCCGCCCACGACGGCAAGCCCGTTCCGCGTGACGGATCGCTGCCGGACGTGATGGGCGGTCAGCTCCGCGAGGTCGTCGAGGAGGACGTGCCCTCGCGCGCCCTGATGGCCGCCTACCGGCTGCCGGAGGACGGCACCGTGGAGGGCGACGCGGCCGACCTGGCGCTGACCATGCTCGGCGGCGGCGAGTCGTCCCGGCTGCACAACCGGCTGGTACGGCGCGACCGCAGCGCCGTGGCCGCCGGCTTCGGCCTGCTGCGGCTGGCCGGCGCGCCGTCGCTCGGCTGGCTGGACGTCAAGGCGTCCAGCGGGGTCGAACTGGCCGACATCGAGGCCGCGGTGGACGAGGAGCTGGCCCGCTTCGCGCAGGAGGGGCCGAGCCCGGAGGAGATGGAGCGCGCGCAGGCGCAGATCGAGCGCGAGTGGCTGGACCGGCTGGCCACCGTCGGCGGCCGCGCCGACGAGCTGTGCCGTTACGCGGTGCTCTTCGGCGACCCGCAGCTCGCCCTGACCGCGGTCGAGCGGGTGCTGGCCGTCACGCCCGAGCAGGTGCGGGCGGTGGCCGCCGCGCGGCTGCGGCCCGACAACCGCGCGGTGCTGGTGTACGAGCCGACCGGCGGCGACGCGGCCGAGGAAGCCGACGACAGCGCCGGTGATGCCGGGGACAACGACGCTTCGACCGAGCAGGAGGGCGAGCTGTGAGCGAGCAGGCGGCCGTCATGGAATTCCACCCGCAGCCGCAGGCCGGCGAGCCGAAGCCCTGGGCGTTCCCCGCCCCGGAGCGCGGCACGCTCGGCAACGGACTGACGGTGCTCACCAGCCACCGGCCCGGCCAGCAGGTCGTCGCCGTCGAGGTGCTGCTGGACGCGCCCTTGGACGCCGAGCCCGAGGGCCTGGACGGCGTCGGCACCATCATGGCCAGGGCGCTGTCCGAGGGCACCGACAAGCACACCGCCGAGGAGTTCGCGGCCGAGCTGGAGCGCTGCGGCGCCACGCTGGACGCGCACGCCGACCACCCGGGCGTCCGGGTCTCCCTCGAAGTGCCCGTCTCCCGCCTGGACAAGGCGCTCGCGCTGCTCGCCGAGGCGCTGCTCGCCCCGGCCTTCCCCGAGGACGAGGTCAAGCGGCTGGTCGCCAACCGGCTCGACGAGATCCCGCACGAGCTGGCCAACCCCTCCCGGCGGGCCGCCATGGCGCTGTCCAAGGAGCTGTTCGCGCCGGAGCTGCGCTGCTCCCGGCCGCGCCAGGGCACCGAGGAGACCGTACGGCGGATCGACGCGGCGGCCGTCCGCGCCTTCTACCGGGCGCACGTACGCCCCTCCACCTCAACCGTCGTGGTGGTCGGCGACCTCACAGGCGTGGACCTGCCGGCGCTGCTCGGCGACACGCTGGGCGGCTGGACCGGCGCGAAGGCCGAGCCGCGCCCGCGGCCCGCGATCACCTCGGACGACTCCGCGCGCGTGGTCGTCGTGGACCGGCCGGGCGCGGTGCAGACCCAGCTGCTCATCGGCAGGACCGGCGCCGACCGGCACGACCCGGTGTGGGCGGCCCGGGTGATCGGCACCTACTGCCTGGGCGGCACCCTCACCTCGCGCCTGGACCGGGTGCTGCGCGAGGAGAAGGGCTACACCTACGGCGTCCGCGCCTTCGGACAGGTGCTGCTCGGCTCCGCCGACGGTACGGGCGCGGCGCTGCTGGGCATCAGCGGCTCGGTGGCCACCGAGGTCACCGGGCCCGCGCTCGCCGACACCTGGCAGGTGATCAGGACGCTCGGCGAGCAGGGCCTGACCGACGAGGAGCGGGACGTCGCCGTGCAGAATCTGGTCGGCGTGGCGCCGCTGCGCTACGAGACCGCGGCGGCCGTCGCGGCCACGCTGACCGACCAGGTCGAGCAGCAGCTCCCGGACGACTACCAGGCCGACCTCTACGCACGGCTGGCCGAGACCGGCACCGTGGAGGCGACCGCCGCGGTGGTCAACGCCTTCCCGCTGGACCGGCTGGTGGTGATCCTGGTCGGTGACGCGTCCGTGATCGCCGAGCCGGTACGCGAGTTGGGCATCGGCCCGGTGAGCGTCGTCGCCTGACGGCGGGTCGCCGGACGGCTCGCCCCATGGCGGTGCGGACCCGGTCCCGGAACCCCGGCAGCCCTTGCGGCGCCGGGGTTCCGGGCGTTTTCCGGGCCTCTCCCGGCCGTTTCCCGGGCGCATTCGGGGCACTGTGCGTGGCTGTGCGGGGGTGTGCGCGCACGTGTCGGGGAAGTGTGGCGTCCGCAACATATCGGCTGATCTGTTTGGTGGATGAGCGGGCCCGCGGCTAGCGTCTTCGCTCGTTGCCCGTCAGCAGCAGCCGCGTCCGGCGGCACGCGGGCCGCAGATCGCCGAGTCCCCGTCAGGGGAGCCGGGGACCCAGCCCTCTCGCGAGGGAGCAGTCCCTTGGGGTGAATCGGGACCGTCCGCCCAGCGGCGGCGGCCCCGTAGGAGACCTTCCTGCTCCGAACCCGTCAGCTAACCCGGTAGGCGAGAAGGAAGGAAAGGAGCGACGCCTTTCATGGCGTTCACCGTTCTGCCCGCGCCCCGCGGGAAGCACCGCCGTGCCCGCCGCGGCCCCGCGACCGGCGGCGGCAGGCTCGCCTCGGTCGCCGTCCTCACCGCGACCGGCGCCCTCGGCGCCACCGCGATGACCGGCTCGGCGCACGCCGACAGCGCCCCCGTCGACACCGCGAACACCGTCTTCGCGCAGACCGCCGACGTGACCGGCTCGCTCGCCGACTCCCTCGCCGCGCAGGCCGCCGCCCAGCACAAGGCCGCGGACATCGCCAAGGCCAAGGCCGAGCAGGCCCGCAAGGAAGCCGCTGCCGCCGCCCGTGCCAAGGCCGCCAAGGCCAAGGCGGACGCCGCCGCGGCGAAGGCGAAGGCCGAGGCGGCGGCCAAGGCGAAGGCCGCCCGCGAGGCCAAGGCCCGCGCCGACCGCGCCGCCGCCGAGCGCAAGCGCCTCGGCTCCTTCGTGCTGCCGGTCGACAACTCCTATGTCTCCACCGGCTACCGCGCCTCCAGCGGTCTGTGGTCCTCCGGCTACCACACCGGCATCGACTTCCACGCGGCCAGCGGCACCTCGGTGCACGCGGTCGGCTCCGGCACCGTCGTCGAGGCGGGCTGGGGCGGCGCGTACGGCAACAACATCGTGATCCGGATGGCCGACGGGATGTACACCCAGTACGGTCACCTGTCCTCGATCCAGGTCTCGGTCGGCCAGAGCGTCACGCCCGGCCAGCAGATCGGCCTGTCCGGCGCCACCGGCAACGTCACCGGGCCGCACCTGCACTTCGAGGCCAGGACCGGACCCGACTACGGCTCGGACGTCGACCCGATCGCCTACCTGCGGTCGCACGGCCTGTCCGTCTGACCCGGACAAGCACCCCGCGCGCCGCGGCGGCGCACCCCCCAGAACACGAAGGCCCCGGCTCCCCCCCGCCGGGGCCTTCGTCGTGCGGCAATGAATTTGCCTTTCCGGTCTGCCGCCGGAATCCCTGGTGTGCTGCAATAGGCTTGCCGCAGAATGTGCGGGACGGAATGCATGTGCGGGCGGAATGCGCGGAACGGGTTGGGGTCCTGCGATGATGCGGAATCGGCAGTGAACGGGGCGGACGGCGCTGGCCGGCGTATCTCGGCCCAGGTGGTGTGTACGGCCATCCGCGACGACATTGTCGGCGGATTCTTCCCGCCGGGCAGCCGGCTGACCGAGGAACTGCTCGCGCAGCGGTACGGGGTGTCACGGGTGCCGGTGCGCGAGGCGCTGCGCACCCTGGAGTCCGAGGGCTTCGTGCGGACCCGCAGGCACGCGGGTGCGTCGGTGGCCGAGCCGACCGAGCAGGAGGCCGCCGATCTGCTGGAGATCCGCGGCCTGCTGGAGCCGCTGGGCACCGCGCGCGCCGCCCAGCGCCGCACCGACGCGCACCTGAAGGTGCTGCGCGGCCTCGTACGGCTCGGCCAGGAGCGGGCGGTGCAGGGGCAGTTGTCCGACCTGCCGTCACTCGGCGGCTGGTTCCACGAGACGCTGGCGCAGGCGTCGGGCAGCCCGACGCTCGCGGCCCTGCTCACGCAGCTGCGCCACAAGATCGCCTGGGTGTACGGCGACGAGGTGCGCAGCCGCGCGGTGGAGTCGTGGGAGGAGCACGCGGCGATCGTGGACGCGGTCGCGCGCGGTGACGCCGAGCGGGCCAGGAAACTGGCCGCCGGACACGTGGAGCGCTCGGCCGCGGTGAGGATCCTGAAACATCCCGTCAACGCGGCGCGGCGTCGCAATTAACAATCGCACCGTATACAAGTGAAGAGAATTGCGGCTCCCGTGAATACATAAAGGCGGGGCCCGGGCAATCCATGGGATCGCCCGGCCCCGCCCTATTCGCCTGCCCTGATTCCGGGGGGACGATTCCCCGGCGGCCGGTCCGGCGCCGTGAATCCGTCCCCGGATATCGGGAGCGCGGAATCAGACCGTCTCGGGAAGCTCTTCGAGTCCCTCGGCGACCAGCTTCGCCAGCCGGTCGAGCGCGGCGTCGGCGCCGTCCGCCTCGGAGGCGAGCACGACCTCCTCGCCGCCCTGCGCGCCGAGGCTGAGCACGGCGAGCATGGACGCGGCGTTGACCGCGTTGCCGTCAGCCTTCGCGATCGTCACCGGCACGCCGGCGGCGGTCGCCGCGCGGACGAAGATGGACGCGGGGCGGGCGTGCAGGCCCTCCGCCCAGCCGACGTTGACACGGCGCTCAACCATGGTGCTGCCCTTCAGGTCGTTCCAGTTGTCTAGACCAGTTTCGCACGGCCCGAGGGCTGCTCCGACACGTCGGCACCATCGCGGCTGCGTCCAGACTGCCCCGTCGGGACCCGCTCCGCGAGCGGGACGCGCCCGCCCGGTCCGCGGGTCCGCCGCGCTCCGGTACGGCCCCGGCGCGCTTACGCTGAAGCCATGACCGAGCAGCAGGCGCATCCGTACCCCGTGCACTGGGAGGCGGACGTCGTGCTGCGGGACGGCGGGATCGCCCACATCCGGCCGATCGGCCCGGACGACGCGGGACGACTTGTCGACTTCTACGAGAAGGTCTCCGACGAGTCGAAGTACTACCGCTTCTTCGCGCCCTACCCCCGGCTGTCCGACCGCGACGTGCACCGCTTCACGCACCACGACTACGACGACCGGGTGGGCCTGGCCGCCACCGTCGGCGGCGAGTTCATCGCCACCGTCCGCTACGACCGCACCGACGACGACGGCCGCGCGGTGTCACGTTCCGGCAGCGGTACGAGCGGTACGAACGGGCCCGGCGGTACGAACGGCACCGGCACCCGCGCCGAGGTCGCCTTCCTCGTCCAGGACGCCCACCAGGGCCGCGGCGTCGCCTCCGCGCTGCTCGAACACATCGTCGCCGTCGCCCGCGAGCGCGGCATCCTGCACTTCACCGCGGAAGTGCTGCCCGCCAACCGCAAGATGGTCAAGGTCTTCACCGACGCGGGCTTCACCCAGCAGCGCAGCTTCACCGACGGCGTCGTCCACCTTGACCTCGACCTGGAACCCACCGAGGAATCCGTCCAGGTCATGCGGGCCCGCGAACACCGCGCCGAGGCCCGCTCGGTGCAGCGCCTGCTGCGCCCCGGCTCGGTCGCCGTCATCGGCACCGGCCGCAGGCCCGGCGGCGTCGGCCGCACCCTGCTGCGCAACATCGTCGAGGGCGGCTTCACCGGCCGGGTCTTCGCCGTCAACACCTCCTTCACCGACGGCACCGACATCGACGGCGTCCCCGGCCACCGCTCGGTCCGGGAGATCGGCGAGCCCGTCGACCTCGCCGTGATCGCCGTCCCCGCCGACCGGGTGCCCGAGGCCGTCGCCGACTGCGGCGCCGCCGGCGTCCAGGGCCTGGTCGTGGTCGCCGCCGGGTACTCCGAGGCCGGCGAGGAGGGCCGGGCCCGGCAGCGCGAACTGGTCAGGCAGGCCCGCGGCCACGGCATGCGGGTGATCGGCCCGAACGCCTTCGGCGTCCTCAACACCGCCGCCGGCGTACGGCTCAACGCCTCGCTCTCGCCCGGGATGCCGCGCAGCGGACGGCTCGGCCTGTTCACCCAGTCCGGCTCCATCGGCATCGCCCTGCTGTCCGGGCTGCACCGGCGCGGCGCGGGCCCGTCCTCCTTCGTCTCCGCGGGCAACCGCGCCGACGTCTCCGGCAACGACCTGCTCCAGTACTGGCAGGACGACCCGGACACCGAGGCCGTGCTGATGTACCTCGAGTCCTTCGGCAACCCGCGCAAATTCACCCGGCTCGCCCGCCGCACCGCCGCCGCCAAGCCCGTCGTGGTCGTCAAGGGCGCCCTGCACAGCGGTTCCGTGCCGGCCGGGCACGCCGTGCCCGACACGCGCATCCCGGACTCCACCGTCTCCGCGCTCTTCCGGCAGGCCGGGGTGATCCGGGTGGACACCGTCACCGAACTGCTCGACGCCGGACTCTTCCTCGCCCTCCAGCCGCTGCCCGCCGGCGACCGGATCGCGGTCCTCGGCAATTCCGAATCGCTCGGCCTGCTCACCTACGACGCCGCGCTCACCGCCGGAATGCGGCCCGCGGCGCCCCTTGACCTCACCACCGCGGCCGGGCCCGAGGACTTCGCCGCCGCGCTGGCCGCCGCGCTCGCCGACCCCGGCAGCGACGCCGTCGTCGTCACCGCGATCCCGCGGGTCGGCTCCGAGGACGCGCCCGACCAGGAGTCCGGCGACGACCCGGCGCTCGCCGAGGCGCTGCGCGCCACCGCGGCCGCCGCGGGCGGCGGCAAACCGGTGGTCGTCGTGCACCTCGCCCTGGAGACCATGGCCGACCGGCTCGGCGCACCCTCCGACACGCCCGGCACCCGGATCCCCGCCTACTCCGCGCCCGACCGGGCGGTGCGCACCCTCGCCGAGGCCGCCGCGTACGCGTCCTGGCGTGCCACCGCCGCCGAGCCCGGCCGGATCCCGGAATTCGACGACATCCAGGAGGCCGCGGCGGCCGACGACGTGCGCCGGCTGCTGCCGCCCGGCGCGGCCCCCGAGGGCGGCCTCGCGCTCGGCGACGCGGACGCGGCGACGCTGCTCGGCCGCTACGGCATCCAGGTCCGCCGCGCGCTGGCCGCGCCCGACGCCGACAGCGCCGTGGCCGCCGCCGCCCGGCTCGGCTACCCGGTCGCGCTCAAGACCACCGCGCCGCACCTGCGGCACCGCGCCGACCTCGGCGGCGTCCGCCTTGACCTGGCCGACGAGGGCGACCTGCGGCGCGCCTACGACGAGCTGACCGCCCGGCTCGGCAAACCGGCGGAACTGCTGCCGGTGGTGCAGGCCATGGCGCCGCGCGGGGTGGACACCGTGATCAGGGCGGGCGTCGACCCGGCCGCGGGCGCGGTGCTCTCCTTCGGCCTGGCCGGCGCCCCCTCGGAACTGCTCGGCGACACCGCGCACCGGCTGGTGCCCGCCACCGACCGGGACGCGGCGGAGCTGGTGCGCTCGATCAGGGCCGCGCCGATCCTCTTCGGCTGGCGCGGCGCGGAACCGGTGGACACCGACGCGCTGGAGGAACTGCTGCTGCGGGTGTCGCTGCTGGCCGCCGACCTCCCGGAGGTCGTCGCGGTCGACCTCGAACCGGTGGTCGTCGCGGCCCGCGGCCTGACGGTGCTGGGCGCCTCGGTCCGGCTGGCCAGGCCGCCCGCCCGCACCGACCTCGGCCCGCGCGCGCTGTCCTTCTTCTGAACGGCCCCCCCCGCGACCGACGGCACACCCGGCAGGCGGCACGTCGCTGTCAGCCATGGCCCTTAGGATGGTCGTCATGGCGAAGACCGGTACGACGACTCAGGGCCTGCGCACGGCCATCGAGCGCAGCGGCTACTACCCCGCCCTGGTGGCGGAGGCCGTCGAGGCCGCGGTCGGACGCGAACCGGTCTCCTCGTACCTGGTCCATCAGGAGACCACCTTCGACGCCAACGAGGTGCGCCGCCATGTGACGGTGCTGGTGCTCACCGACAGCCGGTTCATCGTCAGCCACACCGACGAGCAGGCCGCGGACGACACCTCGCCGTCGCCGTACGCGACCACCTCCACCGAGTCGGTGAAGATCGGCCGGATCTCCTCGGTGGTGGTCAGCAGGGTGGTCGCCAACCCGGAGGCGTACACGCCCGGCACGCTGCCCCGCGAAGTGGTGCTGACCATCGGCTGGGGCGCGGTCTCCCGGCTCGACCTGGAGCCCGCCGCCTGCGGCGACCCCAACTGCGAGGCCGACCACGGCTACACCGGCTCCTCCACCGCCGACGACCTGTCGCTGCGGGTCAGCGAGGCGGGCGACGGCCCGGACACCGTCCGCCAGACCCTCGCCTTCGCCCAGGCGCTCTCCGAGGCGACAGCGGCCGTCGACTGATGGTCCAGCCGCTGCACAGCGGGTACGGCCCCGCGCCGCTCGATCCGCGCACCGCGCCCGTCCCCGCCTACGGCAGCGGCGCGCTCTGCGACCTCATCCCGGCCGCCGTCGCCGGATTCGGCATCCCCGGCATGCCCGCCACCGGCCTGGCGCTGGCGCCCGCCGACCGGGTCTGCGTCTTCCTCGTCGACGGCCTCGGCTGGGAGCTGATCGAGGCGCACCCCGCCGAGGCGCCGTATCTCACCTCACTGCTGCCGACGTCGCTGAACGGCAGCGGCCGGCCGCTGACCGCCGGCTTCCCCGCCACCACCGCGACCTCGCTCGGCTCGGTCGGCACCGGCCTGCCGCCGTCCGCGCACGGCCTGGCGGGCTACACCACGCTCAATCCGGCGACCGGCGAGCTGATGAACCAGCTGCGCTGGCAGCCCTGGACGGCGCCGGCCGTCTGGCAGCCGCACCCCACCGTCTTCCGGCTCGCCGACGCCGCCGGCATCGCCACCTGCCAGGTCTCCTCGCCCGCCTTCGTCAACACCCCCCTGACGAAGGTCGCGCTGTCCGGCGGCACCTTCCACGGGCGGCTGACCGGCGAGGAGCGGATGGACCTGGCCGCCGAGCGGCTCGGCGCCGCCGACCGCACCCTGGTCTACACGTACTACAGCGAACTGGACGCCATGGGCCACCGGCACGGCGTCGACTCCGACGCCTGGCGCGGCCAGTTGATGCTGGTCGACCGGCTCGCCCAGCGGCTCGCCGAACAGCTCCCGCCGCGCGGCGTCCTCTACGTCACCGCCGACCACGGCATGATCGACATCCCCTTCGACGAGCGGTCCAGGATCGACTTCGACGAGGACTGGGAGCTGCGCGCCGGGGTCGCGCTGCTCGGCGGCGAGGCCCGCGCCCGGCACGTCTACGCGGTGCCCGGCGCCGCAGACGACGTGCACGCGGTGTGGAGCGAGGTGCTCGGCGAGCAGATGTGGGTGGCGAGCCGCGCCGAGGCGATCGAGGCGGGCTGGTTCGGGCCGCCGCCGGACGAGCGGGTGCACGGCCGGATCGGCGACGTGGTGGCGGTGGCCCGCGACGACATCGCGGTGGTGGCCACCAGGACGGAAGTGGGGGAGTCCAAGATGGTCGGCCTGCACGGTTCGATGGTGCCCGCCGAGCAGTTGGTCCCCCTGCTCGAAGTACGCTCCTGAGGGTCGCCCTCCGTCCGCCACCGCCCGTTGATCTTTCCGTCCCCGACCGAAAGGCCGTCGTCCTTCCCATGCCCGAGCTGGCCTTCTACTCCGGAACGATGGACTGCGGCAAGAGCACCCTGGCGCTCCAGATCGTGCACAACCGCACCGCTCGCGGCCTGCAGTCGGTGATCTTCACCCGCGACGACCGGGCGGGCGAGGGCAAGCTGTCCTCCCGGCTCGGCCTGGTCACCGACGCGGTCGAGGTCACCGACACCATGGACCTGTACGGCCATCTGGTCGCGATGATCAGCCGCGGCGGCCGGGTGGACTACGTGATCGTGGACGAGGCGCAGTTCCTCGCGCCTGAGCAGGTCGACCAGTTGGCCCGGGTGGTGGACGAACTCGACCTGGACGTCCACGCGTTCGGCATCACCACCGACTTCCGCACCCGGCTCTTCCCCGGCTCGCAGCGGCTGATCGAACTGGCCGACCGGGTGGAGGCGCTCCAGGTCGAGGCCCTGTGCTGGTGCGGCGAGCGCGCCACCCACAACGCCCGTACGGTCGGCGGGGTGATGGTGGTCGAGGGCGCGCAGGTGGTGATCGGCGACGTGGACCGCGCGGCGGGCGAGGTCGGCTACGAGGTGCTGTGCCGCCGCCACCACCGGCGGCGGATGACCAGCGCGACGGCGGGCGCGGGCACGATCTCGCCCGACGTACTGCCGGTCACCCACCCCTGACACCGCGGGCGCCGGGCCCGGCCGGCCCCGTACGCGACAGGGTCGACCGGGCCCGCCCGCCGGGCAGTCGACGCCGGGCAGATCGGCGCGGATCACCGTGCCGTAGCTCCCGGACCCGTGGTCCGGGTCGCGCCGGTCACCGATCAGCGAGCAGAAGGCCGGGACCTCCACGGTGTCGGTGATCCGGTACGTGCCCGCGCCCAGCCACACCGTGCCGCCGCCCGCGAACTGGGCCTGTTGCACGCCACGGTGGCGTCGGTCCGCCGCCGCTGGCAGCTCGCCGCGGACGAGATGCCGGCCCCGCACGTACCGACCGGACCGCCGCTGCCCGGCACCGACGTCTGGGTGATGGGCCTGTACGCCGACGCGCACGGCGCCGTCCTGCTGGCCGGGACCCGGGCCGCCGCCCCCGCGCCGGGCGCCGCGGCGACCGTGATCGGTGAGGACGTCCTGGCCGGGCTGGTCCGGGTGCTGGACGGCATGCGGCCCGCGGCGCCCGCGGACCCCGGCGCGCTCGGCCTGGTCGACCTGCTGGACGTCGACCCGATCGTGCTCGGCGGCCCCTTCTTCACCGACGACGTAGCCGACTTCTCCCTGGACGAGATCGGCCGCGCGGTCAATGATTCCCCACCGCACGGCGGCTGCGCCGGGCCGAGGTGGAGCGCTCGGTGCTCAGCGCCGCGTCCACCATCTTCCACGCCACCTTCACCCCCCGGCTGCGCGGTCGCGAGCGCCCCTGAGCCGGTACCGGCAGCTGGAGCGGGCAGCCGCCGACTTCCGTCAGTAGCAGTCAAAAAGAGTCGATCCAATCCGGTCGGCTGTCTTGACGCTCCGTCAAAGCTGGCAACACACTGCCCCATTGGTGACGCAGGACCCGGAGTTTCTTCGGAGTTGCACCGAACCCTACTCAGTACCGCTCGGATCTGTTCGACGACGACGGAGGCAGGATGAACGTGCGAAAGCGCCGACGCGCGGGACTGGCCGCGGTCTGCGCCATGGCCTGCGCGATGGGCATGGCGGCGGCGGGCGGCCCCGCGGCCGCGGCGGCGACGCCGCGCGACACGGCGGCCGCGACCCCGATCTACCTCGACACCCACTACACCTTCCAGGAGCGGGCCGCCGACCTGGTGTCGCGGATGACCCTGCAGGAGAAGGTGCAGCAGCTCAGCACCAACAGCGGTCCGGCGATCCCGCGGCTCGGCGTCCAGCAGTACACGTACTGGAGCGAGGGCCAGCACGGCGTCAACACGCTCGGCGCCAACCAGAACAACGGCGGGGCGCAGGGCGGCATCCACGCCACCAGCTTCCCCACCAACTTCGCCTCCTCCATGTCCTGGGACCCGGCGCTGCTCTATCAGGAGAGCACCGCGATCTCCGACGAGGTGCGCGGCTTCGTCGACAAGTCGCTCTTCGGCAAGGGCCAGAACAACCTCGGCCCGTCCGCCGACGACTACGGCTCCCTCACCTTCTGGGCGCCCACCGTCAATCTGGACCGCGACCCGCGCTGGGGCCGTACCGACGAGGCGTTCGGCGAGGACCCGTACTTCGTCGGCCGGATGGCGGGCCAGTTCGTCGACGGCTACGAGGGCAACAACCCCGACGGCAGTTCGAGGACCGGCTATCTGAAGGTCGCCTCCACCGCCAAGCACTACGCGCTCAACAATGTCGAGGACAACCGCACCGGCATCAGCTCCGACGTGAACGACACCGACCTGCGCGACTACTACACCGCGCAGTTCCGCACGCTCATCGAGGACGCGCATGTGGCGGGCCTCATGACGTCGTACAACGCGATCAACGGCACCCCGTCGGTCTCCGACACCTACACCACCAATCAACTCGCCCAGCGCACCTACGGGTTCAACGGCTACATCACCTCCGACTGCGGCGCCGTCGGCACCAACTGGCGGCAGTTCCCCGGCGGTCACGACTGGGCGCCGCCCGGCTGGACCACCGACCACAAGGACAGCCCGACCTGGACCGAGACCGCCACGGGCACGACCATGTCCGGGCAGGCGGGCGGCCAGGCGTACGCGCTGCGGGCCGGCACCGACCTCAACTGCACCGGTGACGAGGCCACCACCGCCAACATCCAGGAGGCCATCGAGGCGGGCGCGCTCAGTGAGGGCGTCGTCGACACCGCACTGGTGAAGGTCTTCACCATCCGCATGGAGACCGGTGAGTTCGACCCGGCGGGCTCGGTGTCGTACACCGGCATCACGGCCGACCAGATCGAGAGCCCCGCCCACCAGGCGCTGGCCACCACCGTCGCCGACAACTCCCTGGTGCTGCTGAAGAACGGCAAGCCGACCTCCGGCGGCGGCAAGCTGCTGCCCGCCGACCCGGCGAAGACCAAGAAGGTCGTCGTCCTCGGCGACCTCGCCGGCACCACCACGCTCGGCCTCTACTCCGGCGACCCCACCTACCGGACCAGCCCGCTGCGCGGTATCCAGAACGAGATCCACGCCACCGACCCGACCGCCTCGGTCGTCTACGACGCGGCGGGCACCTCGTCCACCGGGACCACCGACGCGGTGCTCTCCGACAAGATCAAGGCCGACATCGAGGCCGCCGACCTCGTGATCGTCTTCGTGGGCACCACCCAGGCCAACGGCGACGAGGGCAACGACCGCGACAATCTGAAGATGCCGGGCAACTACCAGTCGCTGATCGACCAGGCGTCGGCGCTCGGCACCGACAAACTGGCGCTGGTCATCCAGTCCGACGGCCCGGTGGACATCCAGAAGGAGACCGCCGCGGACTCGCCGGTCTCCTCGATCGTCTTCAGCGGCTACAACGGCCAGTCCCAGGGCACCGCGCTCGCCGATGTGCTCTTCGGGAAGGTCAACCCCTCCGGGCACCTCAACTTCACCTGGTACAAGGACGATTCGCAGCTCCCCGACAAGCAGGACTACGGTCTGACGCCGAGTGCGACCGGCGGCCTCGGCCGTACGTACCAGTACTTCACCGGCACCCCGACCTACCCCTTCGGCTACGGGCTCAGCTACAGCAGCTTCTCCTTCAAGGGCGTCGATGCCAACACGTCGCAGATCACGCCGGACGGCAGCGTGAAGATCGGTGTGGACGTCACCAACACCGGCAAGGCCGCGGGCGCCACCGTCGCCCAGTTGTACGCCGCCACGCCGTTCACCGTCCCCGGCGTCGAACTGCCCGCCAAGCGGCTCGTCGGCTTCGCCAAGACCAAGGTCCTGCGGCCCGGCGCGACCCAGCACCTGACGATCACCGTCAAGGCCGCCGACCTGTCTTTCTGGGACGCGGAGAACAGCCGGCAGACCGTCTACAACGGCACCTATGAATTCCGGCTCGGCCCGGACTCCGCGCACGCGGCCGGCACCGCGACCGTGAAGATCAAGGGCACCCTCACCCCGAAGGTGCGGTACGTCACCGTGCAGCCGGAGGACGTCGTCCACGACGCCGGCGACACCTTCTCGCTGACCGGCACCAACAAGTGGATCAAGGACGACACCGACCCGGCCAAGGAGCGGCGCGACCTGTCCGTCACCGCCGACCACGTCGTGGAGGCCGTCAACAACGACCAGTCCTTCGTGGACCTGTCCACCGCCAAGGTCACCTACCGCAGCAGCGACCCCACGGTCGCCAGCGTGGACAGGAACGGCCTCGTGCACGCCGTCGCCGACGGGGTCGCCACGATCTCCGCGACCGTCGGCGGCGTCACCGGCTCCACCCCGGTCGTGGTCCGCAACACCCTGACCCTCAAGGCGCTGCCGATCGCCAAGGCCGGCAGCACCCTGACCGCGACCACCACCTACACCAACGGCGGCGCCGACGCCGTACGGAACGTGTCCGTCGCGCTCAAGGCGCCCGAGGGCTGGACCGCCACCGCCACCACCCCGGCGACCTTCGCCTCGGTCGGCGCCGGACAGCACGTCAGCACCACCTGGCAGGTGACCGTCCCGGCGGGCACCGACCCCGACGGCTTCGCCCTGGACGCCACCGTCACCACACCCGACGGCGAGCACACCGCACAGGCACCGGTCACCGTGCCGTACGCGTCACTGACCGCCGCCTTCAACAACTCCGGCATCAGCGACGACGACCACACCACCACCGGCAGTCTCGACGGCGAGGGCGCCAGCCTCTCGCTCCAGGCGCTCGCCGCCCAGGGCTGGCACGCGGGGGAGAGCACCGACCACGACGGGATCTCCTTCCCGTGGCCCGCGAGCGCCGGCACCGGCGACCCCGACAACGCGGTGGCCGGCGGCCAGGCCATCGAGATCACCGGCAGCGGAAACAAGCTCGGCTTCGTCGGCACCAGCGCCTTCGGCGCCACGTCCGGCACCGGCACCATCGTCTACACCGACGGGACGACACAGACGTACGCGCTGGCCCTCTCGGACTGGTGGTCCGGATCGCCGTCCCAGGGCAGCGACTTCGCCGCCAGCACGCCCTATCTCAACAACGGCGGCGGACAGCAGCAGCAGACCGTGCACATCTCCGCGGCCGCCGTGGACCTGCTGCCCGGCAAGACCGTCCAGGCGATCACCCTGCCGAACGTGAGCAGGACCCAGGTCGACCACCAGGTGGCGATGCACCTGTTCTCGGTCGCGATCGGCGGCTGACACGCAACGGCGCGCCGTCCCCCCGCTGCGCGGGACGGCGCGCCGGGCGCCGCCCGGCCGGCCTGTCTGTCAGGACCGGGCCGACCGGGTGGAGCCGAAGGGCGTGCTCACGCAATCACGCCATCATGAAGAGGAGCTGAACGCCGCGTCGAAGGATGCGGCAGGAGGCTCGATCGCGGCCGGCTCCCGTACGTACGCGAGCGCGGCGGGCGCGCCGATCATCCGGTCCATCCTGGCGTAGCCGATGCTGTTGAGCATCCGGAAGACCGGCTCCCACGGCACATCGCCGTGCCCGGTCGACACGAAGTCCCAGCCGCGCCGCAGGTCCGCCCCACGGCAGATGCGAACCCAGCCTGCCGTTGCGCCCGTTGAAGCGCTTGACGGACTCCTTGCAGTCGACGTGGTAGATACGGTCGCGGAAGTCGTAGAGGAAACCGACCGGGTCCAGGTCCTGCCACACGAAATGGCTGGGGTCGAAATTGAGGCCGAAGGCCGGGCGGTGCCCGATCGCCTCCAGCGCGCGCACCGTCGACCAGTAGTCGTACGCGATCTCGCTGGGGTGCACCTCGTGCGCGAAGCGCACGCCCACCTCGTCGAAGACGTCCAGGATCGGGTTCCAGCAGCGCGCCGACCGAACTGATCCGCTGACCCGTCAGATACTGCGCCGCGTCGACGCTGTGCGTGCCCAGGTCGCCCAACGCCCCCGATCCGGCGCGGTCCTTGCGCGCCGCGTCCACCATCGCCTCGGCCTCCGCCACCGAATTGGCCAGCGGCTTCTCGCACAGCACATGTTTGCCCGCGGCCGGCGCCGCCTCCGCGATCGCCGCGTGGCTGTCGCCGGGCGTGCAGATGTCCACCACGTCGATGTGCGGACGGGTCACCAGGACGCGCCAGTCGGTCTCGTACGACTCCCAGCCGTAACGCCGTGCCGCCCGCGCCACCCGGTCCTCGTCCTGCCCACAGACAGCGCCGAGTTCGAGGCGTACGGGCAGGTCGAAGAAGCGGCCCGCGGTGCGCCAGGCGTGCGAGTGCGCCGCGCCCATGAAGGCATGGCCGACCATGCCGACACGCAGAGCGGGAGGTGGTGTCGTCGTCACGTACGTCCTCCCGGCGGAATGCCGCTCTTGGTACGTCCAGTACGGGCCACGAATCGTTATTCATCCGGCATCGACTGAAACTCGCCGTGCCGGGTAGAACAGTTCGCGAGTTTCTGCCTGAACTTGGTCATAAGTCAAGGCTCTTGACGACGGCAACGGCAACACGGCACCGTGCGAGGGCCGTCACGCCATGGACCCGGGGGGTAAAGATCGACGCTCCAGTGAATCTCCGCGAGGTCGGAAGGCTCCGGGTCCTCGAGGCCCTGCACACCAGCCCGCGCAGCAGCAGGCCCGAACTCGTCCGCGTCACCGGCCTGTCCAGGGCCACCGTCTCCTCGCTGATCGCCGACCTCATCACCGTCGGCCTCGTCACCGAGGACGAGAGCCCGGAGGAGCAGGAGCCGCGCCGCACCGGACGGCCCGCCCAGTCGCTGTCCCTGGTGCCCAGCGCCGGCTACGCGATCGGCGCGGACATCGGCCACCAGCACGTCCGGGTCATCCTGTGCGACCTGTTCGGCGAGGTGCTGTGGGAGCACTGGGTCGCCAAGGACGTGGACCGCGCCCCCGACGAGACCCTCGACCTGGTGGCCGTCCTGGTCGGCCGCGCCCTCCAGGAGACGGGGGTCGGCCGCGAACGCGTCCTCGGCATCGGCGCCGGGATCGCCTCCCCGGTCGAGATCGGCAGCGGCGCCCTCGGCGCCGAGGGCATCATGCCCGGCTGGGTCGGCCTGCGGCTCACCGACGAACTGCGCCGCCGCACCTCGCTGCCCGTGCGCGTCACCAACGACGCCAACGCCGGCGCGCTCGCCGAGCGCATGTACGGCGCCGGGCGGCAGGCCGGCGACATGGTCTACGTCCGGCTCTCCGCCGGCATCGGCGCGGGCATCGTCTCCAACGGTCGGCTGCTGCTCGGCGCCCGCGGGCTCGCCGGCGAGATCGGGCACCTCCCGCTGATCACCGACGGGCTCATCTGCCGCTGCGGCAACCGCGGTTGCCTGGAGACGGTGGCCAGTCCCGTCGCCATCGCCCGCCTGCTCTCCGAGAGCTGGGGCGAGACCGTCGCCCCCCGCGACCTGCCCGCCCTCATCCGCGAGCGCAACTCCGGCGCCCTGCGCGCCGTGCGCGACGCCGGTGACGCCGTCGGCCGCGCCCTCGCGACCCTCGTCACCCTCCTCAACCCCAGCCTCGTGGTGGTCGGCGGGGATCTTGCCGCCGCGGGCGCCGACATTCTCGAACCCATGCGGGCCGGGGTCCTTCGCCACACGTTGCCCTCCGCCGCGGAGGGCGTCGAGATCGTCACCGGTGGGCTCGGCGACGGCGCCGAGGTCCGCGGTGCCGCGGGGCTCGTCCTCGCCGACGCCGCTTCTCTCCTAGCCGGAGCCGCCTGACCTGCGGTCAGCTCGTCCGGAGAAGGGTGCCCTTCTCCACCTCCCGCGGAGTGCGGTGCCTTCTCGCCTGACGGCAAGGGAGGTCTTTTTAGGGGCGCGGGGAACTGCGCGCTCAGCCCCCACCGGGCCGGTGGTCGCACAAACAACAGCGTCTGCCCCGCTGGGGGCGGTTTTTTGCCTGAAGGCGCGCTACGGCTGGGCGCGCAGTTCCCCGCGCCCCTATCGGGCACCCACTTCCGCCAGCGCCGCGCCGCGTCCCCGCGCCCCTGGAGGGGCACCCCTCGTCCGAAGAGGTGCAGAGAAACCCCCTTCCGCGGGAGCGGGGTTAGGTGAGGGACACAAGGGTGAAGGCCGCCCCCTCGGGGTCGGCGAGGGTGACGCTGGACGGGGAATCCGCGGCGGAGCCGAGGGTGTGGGCACCGAGGGTGAGGGCTCGGGCGGTGGTGAGGGAGACGTCGCGGACGGCGAAGGGCGTGGTCCAGTGCGCCCCGCGTTCACGGGGCAGCCGCGCCCCGACGTCGCGGACGACGGCGACGGAGCGCCCGCCCGCCCGCAGCAGAAAGCGACCGGACCCGTCGGCGACGGCTTCGAGGCCGAAGACGGCCTCGTAGAAGCCGACGACCGCCGCACCCCGCGTCACCAACTCGCTCAGCGCGAGCGCCCCCGCGGCCTCGGCACCCCCGAAAGTGCCGGCCTCCCAGATGCCGAAAACGGCGCCGGAGGGGTCGACGGCCAGGGCGAGCCGCCCCTCGGGCCCGACCTGGAGCGGCCCGACCCCGACGGTGCCGCCGCACTCGCGGACCAGCTCGGCGGCGCGGTCCACGTCGTCCGTGGCGAGCATCGTGGTCCAGGACACCGGCCGGTGCGGCGCGGGCGGCCCCTCCCCGATGCCCGCGACCGGCCGCCCGTCCAGCTCGGCGAGCACGTACGCGCCGAGCTGCTCGGGCCCGGGGACGTACTCCCAGCCGAACAGGGCGCCGTAGAAGTCCCGCGCCCGGTCGGCCCGGTGTGCCATGAGGCTGACCCAGCAGGGGGTGCCCGGCGGTCGCCGGCTCGGTACGTCGGTCATGGATGCGGTCTCCTGGCGGGCACGCCGCACGGCGCGCTCCACCGGTCGGGGGTGCGGCACAGCCGATCGTCGCACCACCCACGGCGGCGCGCGCCCCGACCGGGCCGCATTCATCACCCTGGTGCCGTCCCGTCACGGAAATGGCATGTCGGCTCCGTTGCGGGGGTGTTGCGGCACCTCGATGATCCGCACGGCGTCCACCCCCGGTCGCCCACAATGTGCGTATGGAAGAACCCCTCATCCCCGTCACCGACCTGGCGGCCGCGCTCGAAGCGGACACCGTCACCCTGCTCGACGTGCGCTGGCGGCAGGGCGGCCCGCCCGGCCGCCCGGAGTATCTGGAAGGGCACATCCCCGGCGCCCGCTTCGTCGACCTGGACGCCGACCTGGCCGGGCACGCCGGGTCCGGCGGCCGGCACCCGCTGCCCGCCCCCGAGGACTTCGGCGCCGCGATGCGCCGGGCCGGGGTGCGCGCCGACCGCGACGTGGTGGTGTACGACGACTGGCAGGGCTGGGGCGCCGCCCGCGCCTGGTGGGTGCTGCGCTGGGCCGGGCACCCGCGGGTGCGTGTCCTGGACGGCGGCCTGGCGGCCTGGCGGGCGGCGGGCCACCCGCTGAGCCGGACGGAACCCGCCCCGGGCGACGGCGACTTCGTCCCCGCGCCCGGCGCCGTACCGCTGCTGGACGCCGACGCCGCCGCCGAACTCGCCCGCCGGGGGGTGCTGCTGGACGCCAGGGCCGCCGAGCGCTACCGCGGCGAGACCGAGCCGATCGACCGCGTCGCCGGGCACATCCCGGGCGCCGTGAGCGCCCCCACCACCGAGAACACCGGCGCCGACGGCCGGTTCCTGCCCGCCGCCGCGCTCGCCGACCGCTTCGCGGCCCTCGGCGCGGGCTCCGGCGCCGAGGTCGGCGTCTACTGCGGGTCCGGGGTCTCCGGCGCCCACGAGGTGCTGGCGCTGGCCGCCGCGGGCATTCCGGCGGCGCTCTACATCGGTTCCTGGAGCGAGTGGTCGTCCGACCCGGACCGCCCGGTCGCCACCGGGCCGCAGCCCGGCTGACCCGCAGCACCGCGCATGCGTAAGGGGCAGCCACCCAGGTGGCTGCCCCTTACGGCAGAGGCGGTGACGTCCCGCCGCTACTCCTGCTTCTTGCGCCTGCTGCCGAAGACGATCTCGTCCCAGCTCGGCACCGTGGCACGCCGCCCCGGCCGGACGCCGTCCGCCTCGGCCTGCCGGTCGGTGGTGCCGACCAGCCGGTCGCGATGCCCGGCGACGGCACGCGGCATCAGCACGTCCGCGTAGGCGGACCCGGCACTGGCGGCCGGAGCCGCCTCCTCCTCGGTCTCCTCCGCCGTCTCCGCGGCGGCCGTGGCGGGTTCGGTGTCCGGCGGCCCGGGCGGACCCGGCGGCGGCGCGGGCACCACCATGTCGCCGCGGAAGCTCGGCACCGCCTCCAGCAGGCTGGTCAGCGAGTCCCGCTCCTCCGGCTCCGGCCGCTCCTCGGCCCGCGCCTCCCGGTCCGGCCGGTCGGTGCGCTCCAACTGCCGGTCGAGCGCCCGGTCCAGCGGGCGGTCCCGCGGCAGCCTGGCGATCCGCGGCACGAACGGGAAGCTCGGCTCCTTGGCGCTCTCCTGCTGCGCCGCGTTCTCCCCGATCAGCGCGCGGGCCTCGTCGTCCACGGCCGCCACCAGGCGGCGCGGCGGGTCGTAGGTCCAGCTCGCCGAGTGCGGTTCGCCGGCCACCCGGTAGACCAGCAGGACCTCCCAGGTGCCGTCGTCGCGGCGCCAGGAGTCCCACAGCACGGTGTCCTTCTCGGCGCCGCGCAGCAGCAGCCGCTCGGACACCGCCTCGCCGAGCTGCGGCCCTGTGCTCTCGCCCTGGCGGCGTACCGGCGTCTTCCTGGCCCGCTCGGCCATGAAGGCCCGCTCGGCCAGCACGGGTCCCTCGAAGCGCCGCACCCGTTCGACGGGGATGCCGGCCATCGACGCGACCTCTTCCGCGGACGCTCCCGCGCGTATCCGCGCCTGGATGTCGCGGGGCCGCAGATGGCTCTCGACCTCGATCTCGATCTGCCCCAGACGCGCACGGTCGTTGCGCACCGCGGCGCGCAGCCGCTCGTCGATGGGGAGTGTGTATTCCGTGCTGTCGGCAGCCTTGAGCACCAGTCGTGTGCCGTCATTGCTGACGGCCACAACCCGCAGTTCGGGCACGGTTACCTCCCGGGTGGTGCCTGCCGACGTCACGTGCGTCGCTGCTCCCGTTGGACGAGTGTGGCCTGCCCGGGTGCAGCGTGCCACAACCTTGCAGAGTTACCCGGCGTGTCGGGGTGACATGGTGACACGCCGTTATGGGACGGTGGTCGATTGGCCACTCAGTGTGACCAACCGCGGCACCCCGGGACGAGTGCCGTCGGCTCCCCTCCCGCTGTGCCGGTCCGACTGCCGACCGACCCGGACGGGCGACCGGGAGCCGGGATTCGTCACGGTACTCCATTTGGGCCAGCGGGGTGGGCTGCCGCGCCGTCGAATCTGGGCCGGGGGCGCGGCAGTTGAGTGGCCCGGCTCACACGAAAGGGTCGCGCGCCCGGGGCAAATGCGGACGTTCCCGCACGAAGCAGTTACGAGCCCAGCACCCGCCGCAGGTAGTCGTTGGCGAACAGCCGGTCCGGGTCCAACCGGTCCCGCAGCGCGGTGAATTCCCCGAACCGCGGATAGGCCGCCGCCAGGTACTCGGCGTCGCGGCTGTGCATCTTGCCCCAGTGCGGCCGCCCGCCGTGCCCGGTCATGATCTTCTCCACGGCCGTGAAGTACTCCTGGTAGCGGCTGCCGCGGTACATGTGCACCGCCACATACGCGCTGTCCCGCCCGGACGCCGTGGACAGCGCGATGTCGTCCGCCGGCGCCACCCGTACCTCCACCGGGAAACTGATCCGCAGGTCCGAGCGCTCCACCATGGCCTTCAGCTCCCGGATCGCGTCGACCGCGGCCTCGCGCGGCACCGCGTACTCCATCTCCACGAAGCGCACCCGGCGCGGACTGGTGAAGACCTTGTACGGGATGTCGGTGTACGTCCGCGCGGACAGCGCGCGGCTGGAGAGCTTCGCGATGCCCGGGATCGCGGCGGGCGCAGCCCTGCCGAGCGCGCAGGCGGCCTGGAAGACACCGTTGGACAGCAACTCGTCGTCGATCCAGCCGCGTACGGCCGGGACCGGCGCGGCCGGACCCTCGCTGCGGTTGTTGCGCTTGGTGTTGCAGCTGTCGGTGTGCGGGAACCAGTAGAACTCGAAGTGCTCGTTGTCCGTGGCCAGCTGGTCGAATTCGGCCATCACCCGGTCGAAGGCCATCGGCTCCTCGCGCGCGGTCAGCAGGAAGACCGGCTCCACGGCGAAGGTGACCGCGCTGACCACGCCCAGCGCGCCGAGCCCGATCCGGGCGGCGGCGAAGACATCGGGATTCTCGTCGGCGGAACAGGTCAGCACCGAGCCGTCGGCGGTGACCAGTTCGAGCGCGGTGATCTGGGCCGCGATCGACCCCGAGTCACGGCCGGTGCCGTGCGTACCGGTGCTGGTGGCGCCCGCCACCGTCTGCTCCATGATGTCGCCCATGTTGGTCAGCGACAGGCCCTCGGCGGCCAGCACCGCGTTCAACTGCTTGAGCTGCACACCGGCCTCGACGGTCACGGTGCCCGCCGCGCGGTCGACCGACCGGACCGCGGTCAGCCCCTCGGGCCGGATCAGTACGCCCTCGGTGGCCGCGGCCGCGGTGAAGGAGTGCCCGGAGCCGACCGCCTTGGCGGTCAGGCCGTCCTCGGCGGCCTCCCGCAGCACCGCGGCCAGTTCCGCCGCTGAGGCGGGTGCCACCACCCGCCGCGGCCGGGCCGAGACATTGCCCGCCCAGTTACGCCACGCCTTCTCGGCGGTCCTGCTTGTCGTGCTGCCCGTCGTGCTCACCGCGCGGCCCCTCCCGCTCCGGCGCCGGCCGCAGCCGGCGGTACCCGAGAAACGCCACCGCCACGGCGAGGACCGCCGAGGCGGCGGGCACCGCGAAGGCCGCCGATGCCCCGTGCGCGTCGATCACCCGACCCGCCACCGAGGCCCCGACGGCGACCCCGACCGCCATCCCCGTGGAGGTCCACGTGATGCCCTCGGTCAGTTTCGCCCGCGGTACCAACCCTTCGACCAGGCCCATCGCGGTCACCATCGTCGGAGCGATGGTCAGGCCCGAGAAGAACAGCGCCACGGCCAGAAACGGCAAGTTTCCGACCAGTAGTGGCGGGATCATACTCACAGTCATCAGCCCGATGCCCAGCAGGAACCTGCCGGTCGCCGTGCCGCGCGGGGTCAGCAGCCCGAACACCAGGCCCGCCAGGCACGACCCGAGGGCGTACGTCGCCAGCACCAGACTGGCCAGGGCCTTGTGCCCGCGCTCGTCCGCGAAGGCGACCGTGGCCACGTCCACCGCGCCGAACAGCGAACCCGTGCCGACGAAGACCGCGGTGAGCACCCGCAACCCCGGCTCGCGCAGCACCGAACGGTCGGCGTGGTCGCGCGGGTGCGGCGGCGGCTCGGTGGCGTGCTGCGCGGTCAGCAGCAGGACGCCGACGGCCAGGAAGGCGGCGGCCAGCAGCGGCCCGGCCTCGGCGAACCAGACCGTGCACAGGCCGATCGACAGGATCGGCCCGAGGATGAAGACGACCTCGTCGACCACCGACTCGAAGGAGTAGGCGGTGTGCAGGAGTTCGGGGGAACCGCGGTGGATCCGCGACCAGCGGGCCCGCACCATGGCGCCCAGGCTCGGGGTGCAGCCCGCGCCGACCACGCAGACGAAATACGTCCAGTCCGGCGCCCCGGCCCGCACCCCGATCAGCAGCGCGGCCACCGACACCACCGTCACGGCGGTCGCCGGGCGCAGCACCCGCCGCTGCCCGTAGCGGTCGACCAGCCGGGAGATCTGCGGCCCGATCGCCGCGCCCGACAGCGCCAGCGCGGCGGCGAGCGCGCCCGCGAGCCCGTACCGGCCGGTGACCTGCGAGATCATCGTCACGATGCCGATGCCCATCATCGACAGCGGCATCCGTCCGATCAGGCCGGCGGCGGAGAACGCCTTGGTTCCGGGCGCGGCGAAGATCGCGCGGTACGGGCTGGACAAGGGGCGCTCCCCGGCGGTTTCGCCGCATGGTCGGTAAGGAACGTAGCTGGCGGATACAGCTTACGAGCGCTCGCAACCGGTTTTCGCCACCTGCCGGGCGCACCGGACGCCACATCGGAGCGTGCCCACCGGACGCCACTTAGCGCGTGCCCACCGGTTCCCGCCACCACCCGGGCGTACCCGACCCGCCACGGCGGCCGGACCAGGGAGGCGGAGCGCGGCCCGGCGGGCCGGGGGTGGCAGGATCGATGGCATGTCCGATCAGCCACCCCAGCACGACCCCCACGAAGCGGGCCCGTACGACGCCCTGCTGCTGCTCTCCTTCGGCGGCCCCGAAGGACCCGACGACGTCGTGCCCTTCCTGGAGAACGTCACCCGCGGCCGGGGCATCCCCAGAGAGCGGCTGAAGGAGGTCGGGCAGCACTACTTCCTGTTCGGCGGTGTCAGCCCGATCAACGCGCAGAACCGCGAGCTGCTGCACGCGATCCGCAAGGACTTCGCCGAGCACGGCCTCGACCTGCCCGTCTACTGGGGCAACCGCAACTGGGCGCCGTATCTCACCGACACCCTGCGGGAGATCTCCGACGCCGGCCACCGCCGCGTCCTGGTGCTGGCCACCAGCGCCTACGCCTCGTACTCCGGCTGCCGGCAGTACCGCGAGAACCTGGCCGCGTCGCTGGCCGCGCTCGCCGAGGAGGGCCGCCCGGTGCCGCGGGTGGACAAACTGCGGCACTACTTCAACCACCCGGGCTTCGTCGAGCCGATGGTCGACGCGACCCTCGCCGCGCTCGCCGCGCTGCCCGAGGACGTCCGCGCCGGCGCCCGGCTCGCCTTCACCACGCACTCCATCCCGACCGCCGCCGCCGACACCTCGGGCCCGGTGCCCGGGCACGGCGAGGGCGGCGCCTACGTCGCGCAGCACCTGGACACCGCCCGGGTGATCGCCGACGCGGTCCGCGCCGCGACCGGCGCCGGCCTGCCCTGGGAGCTGGTCTACCAGTCGCGCAGCGGCGCCCCGCACATCCCCTGGCTCGAACCCGACATCTGCGACCACCTCGCGGACGCGCACGCGCAGGGCGCGCCCGCCGTCGTCATGGTGCCGATCGGCTTCGTCTCCGACCACATGGAGGTGAAGTACGACCTGGACACCGAGGCCGTCGCCAAGGCCGCGGAACTGGGGCTGCCGGTGAGCAGGGCCGCGACCGTGGGGTCCGACCCGCGGTTCGCCGCCGCCGTCCGCGACCTGGTGCTGGAGCGCGCCGCCACCGAACGCGGCCGCACCCCCGAGCGCTGCGCCCTGGGCGCGCTCGGCCCGAGCCACGACATCTGCCCCGCCGGCTGCTGCCCGGCCAGGACGCCGCTGCCCGCCGCCGCCGGAACCGACTGAGGAGCCCCGAGTTGAGCACCGCCCACCCCGCCACCGCGCCCGAGCCCGCCGACCTGCTGGAGATCGCCCTCGAAGCGGCCCGCAGGGCCGGTGAGCTGCTGCGCGACGGCCGCCCCGCCGACCTCGGCGTGGCCGCCACCAAGACCAGCCCGATCGACGTCGTCACCGAGATGGACATCGCGGCCGAGAAGCTGATCACCACCTTCATCGCCGGCCGGCGCCCCGACGACGGCTTCCTCGGCGAGGAGGGCGCGAGCGCCGAGGGCAGCAGCGGGGTGCGCTGGGTGATCGATCCGCTCGACGGCACGGTGAACTACCTCTACGGCCTGCCGTCCTGGGCGGTCAGCATCGCCGCCGAGGTGGACGGCGAGGTGGTGGCCGGCGTGGTGGAGGCGCCGATGCGCGGCGAGACCTACCGGGCCTTCCGCGGCGGCGGCGCCTTCGTCAACGGCGAGCCGGCCCACTGCCGGCCCGCGCCGGAGTTCTCGCACGCCCTTGTCGGCACCGGCTTCGGCTATCTCGCCGAGCGGCGCGCCGCCCAGGCCGCGGTGGTCGCGGAGCTGCTGCCCACGGTCCGCGACATCCGGCGCGGCGGCTCGGCCGCCATCGACCTGGCCGACGTGGGCTGCGGGCGGCTCGACGCGTACTTCGAGCGCGGCCTGAACCCCTGGGACCTGGCGGCCGGGGCGCTGTTCGCCCGGGAGGCGGGCGCGCTGACCGGTGGACGGCCCGGAGCCGCCGCCTCGGGCGAGCTGACCATCGCGGCCCCGCCCGGGCTCTTCGAGCCCCTCCAGGAGCGGCTGGAGGGGCTCGGCGCCTGGCACGACTGAGTCCCGCCCGGGCCGCTGCCACCCGCGGCCGCCCACCCTGCGGTTATCCGCGCGTAGACATACGAACGCCCCGGCACCTGTGCAGGTGTCCGGGGCGTGCGGCTCGTGGGTCGGCCGAAGCGGATCAGGCGACCTTCGGCCGTACGTCCACGGTCTCGACACGTACGCCGTTCTCGGAGGCGAGCCGGCGGAGGTCTTCGAGCTCCGCCAGTTCGACGTCCGCGAGGAAGTCGTCGCCCGTCTCCCGGGCTCGCCGCAGATCGGACTCGGTGCTCCGTATGCGTTGCAGGATTCCGGTGGTGAACGCGTCCATCAGGCGCCCCCTCGTCGTCGTCGTTGACACGGGGTGTGTCAAGCCGGTCACCACGCGAAGGGAAACGCGTGGCGAGGCGTGGTGGGTGGGTGTGCAGTCGTCATCCCCACGCTTTCCGGAGCGGAAACCTCCCTCGGCAGGAGGAAATTCCGCCGTCGGCTCCCTTACCGCCGATTTACGGTCTTCCGGTGCAGGATGGGGGAGCATTCGCACAGCTCATGCCGTTCCCGCGTGCCTTGCCCCGGCCGGCCCCGCGCCGCCGCCGGACCGCACGTGTCCCCCCGCTCCTGGAAGGAAAAGCGCCTTGCGCGTACTGGTCGTCGAGGACGAGCAACTGCTCGCCGATGCGGTAGCCACCGGGCTGCGCCGCGAGGCCATGGCCGTCGATGTGGTCTACGACGGCGGCGCCGCCCTGGAGCGGATCGGGGTCAACGACTACGACGTGGTCGTCCTGGACCGCGACCTGCCGGTGGTGCACGGCGACGAGGTGTGCCGGGAGATCGTCGGGATGGGCCTGCCCACCCGGGTGCTGATGCTCACCGCGGCCGGCGACGTCAGCGACCGCGTCGAGGGCCTGGAACTGGGCGCCGACGACTACCTGCCCAAGCCGTTCGCCTTCACCGAACTGACCGCCCGGGTGCGCGCGCTGGGCCGCCGGACGACCGCGGCCCTGCCGCCGGTCCTGGAGCGCTCCGGCATCAGGCTCGACCCCAACCGCCGCGAGGTCTTCAGGGACGGCACCGAGATCCACCTGGCGCCCAAGGAATTCGCCGTCCTCGAGGTGCTGATGCGCAGCGAGGGCTCGGTGGTCTCCGCGGAGCAGCTGCTGGAGAAGGCGTGGGACGAGAACACCGACCCGTTCACCAATGTGGTGCGCGTGACCGTCATGACGCTGCGCCGCAAGCTCGGTGAGCCCGCGGTGATCGTCACCGTGCCCGGCTCCGGCTACCGGATCTGATCCCCGTGGCGTCCTCGACCTCCCCCTCGGGCCCCACGGGCCCTTCCGGGCCCGCGGATTCGCCGCCGCCCCCCGCGACCCCGCCGGCACCGCCCAGGCCGCCGTGGGACCCGCTGCCGGGCGAGAGCCAGGTGCCCTGGCTCCGCCCGACCATCCGGATACGGCTGACGGTGCTGTACGGCGGCATGTTCCTGATCGCGGGCGTGCTGCTGCTGTGGATCATCTACATGCTCGCGGCGCAGGCCCTGCACCTGGGCACCGATCCGCTGTTCACCGTGACCACCGGCCGGGTCAGCATCGTCAGCAACAAATGCCCCGACCTGATCAACGCGACCACCTCGGAGAGCTTCAACTCCACGCTGGCGCGCTGCACCGCGACCCAGCGCGAGCAGGCGCTCAACGAACTGCTCAAGCGGTCCCTGCTGGCGCTGATCGGTCTTGCCGTGGTCGCCTTCGCCTTCGGCTACGTGATGGCCGGCCGGGTGCTCTCGCCGCTCGGCCGGATCACCAGGACCGCCCGCGCGGTGGTCGGCTCCGACCTCAAGCGCCGGATCGAGCTGGACGGCCCGGACGACGAGCTGAAGGAACTGGCCGACACCTTCGACGGGATGCTGGACCGGCTGGAGCGCTCCTTCGACGCGCAGCGCCGCTTCGTGGCCAACGCCTCGCACGAACTGCGCACCCCGCTGGCGATCAACCGCACGCTGCTGGAGGTGCAGCTGTCCGATCCGGAAGCCTCCGCGGACCTCCAGCAGCTCGGCAAGACGCTGCTGTCCACCAACGAGCGCAGCGAACAGCTCGTGGAGGGCCTGCTGCTGCTCGCCCGCAGCGAGAACGAGATCGTGGACCGCAAGGCCGTCGATCTGGCCGAGGCGGCCTCCCAGGCGCTGGACCAGACCAGGACCGAGGCGCAGGCCAAGGGCGTGGAACTGCGCTCCCGGCTGGACGGCGCCGTGGTGCAGGGCAATGGCGTGCTGCTGGAGCGGATCGCGCTGAATCTGGTGCAGAACGCGGTGCGGTACAACGTGGCGGAGGACGGCTGGGTGGACGTCGCCACCGGTGTGGAGAGCGGCCAGGCGGTGCTGGTGGTGTCCAACACCGGTCCCGTCGTCCCGGCCTACGAGGTCGACAACCTTTTCGAGCCCTTCCGGCGTCTGCGTACGGAGCGGACCGGCAGCGACAAGGGGGTGGGACTCGGACTGTCGATCGCGCGCTCGGTGGCACGGGCGCACGGCGGCACCATCGCGGCGGAGCCGCGCGAAGGCGGGGGCCTGGTCATGCGGGTCGCGATTCCGATGTAGGGTGCGCCGCGTTCCATCCGCCGTGCCGCGTGGTGATCGCGCGGGGCAGGGCGGTGAAATGCCGTGAAGTGCTGTGAAGCGTGTCACTCCGGCTTCGTCCGGCAGACACGGCACGGCCGACGCGTGTTCGCTGTGCGAGAAATTTTTCGGTCCGCGCCCTGTCGTGAACCGTTGTGATCGACCGCACATGTGATCGGAAGTATGCCTACAGTCAGTGATCAAGATTTTGGGAAAAAGACCGGAAAATCCATGTTTCCCCTGGTCATGATCACGGGAAGTACACGTGATGACATCCGCGACATATGACTTTCAGACCGTCGCGGACGACGATCGGCCACCCGCGCACTCACCCCTTCGGGGGCGAGGTTGGGTGTCGATTGAGTAACAGGCCTTGATGTGAGGCAAAATCTCCGCCTCGGGTCGGGCACAAGTCCGGCCTCCCGCGCGTTACGTGCGCTGGAGAGACCACAGACACCCATAGGGGGAGAGCGAAAATGGCTACGGATTACGACACCCCACGCAAGACCGACGACGACGTCAACGAAGACAGCATCGAGGAACTGAAGGCCCGGCGGAACGAGAAGTCCACCTCCGCGGTGGACGTCGACGAGTTCGACCAGGCCGAGTCCCTTGAGCTGCCCGGCGCCGACCTCTCCAACGAGGAGCTGTCGGTCCGCGTCCTGCCCCGGCAGGCCGACGAGTTCACCTGCATGAGCTGCTTCCTCGTGCACCACCGTTCGCAGCTCGCGTCGGAGAAGAACGGGAATCCGATCTGCCGCGACTGCGCGGCCTGATCCGCGGGCGCCGTGACCGGCTCGCAGGACGGCCGAGAAGGCGACGAGCGAGGCCGCAGGGCCTCGCTCGCGGCCACGACCGCACGTGGGGCACGCGGAGTGCGCAGCGGGGCGCGCTACGGCGGCAGGAAGGCGATGGCGGGCATGGGCTCGGTCGCCGAGCGGCTGATCGAGGTCGCCCCGCGCATCCCGGTACGCGACCTGGCGACACTGCGCGAGCAGTTCCCCGGGCTCGGCCCGGAGGACATCGCGGACCGGCTGATCGCCACCGCCGTCAAGGGCACCATGACCGTCGGCGCCGGTGTGGGCGCCGCCGCGATGCTGCCGACGCCGCCGGCCATGCCGGCCGAGCTGACCGCCGAGACGCTGGGCGTCGCCGCGGTCGAGTACAAACTCATCGCCGAACTGCACGAGGTCTACGGACTGCGCGTGCCGGGCAGCGCCCGCGAGCGCGCCACCGCCTATCTGTGGTCCTGGACCGAGCAGCGCGGTATCGACGTACTGAAACTGTCCACGGTCAACGTGGCCCTGGGCAGCACCATGAAGAAGGAGATGCGGCAGCGCCTGCTGCGCCGCACCCTGCGCAATCTGCCGACCCTGACGCCGTTCATGGTCGGCGCGGCCGTCGGCGCCGTGATGAACCGCCGCGACACCCGCAAGCTCGCCAAGCGGGTCCGCCACGACCTGCGCGCCGCGCAACTGCCGTGGCCCGAGCTCCCCGAGGCCCCCACCCCGCCCGGTGCCGCCGTCACCGGCACCCTGTGGCAGCCGCCCGCCGTCGAGTCCTGAGCGCCCCCGGGCACCCGGCCCGCCGCTACGGCGCCGTCCGCACCGCCGCCAGCGCCTCCGCCAGCCGCTTCGGCGAACGCGTCGACAGATAGACGTACGGCGTCGGGTCCTGCGGATCGGTCACGTCGACCTTCAGCGCCGTCGGCACGTACGAGCGCATCAGCATGTACGCCCGCGGATCCGCCTTGTGCGAGCGCCAGGCGACCGTCTCCGCCGGGTCCAGCACCGTGGCCTCGCCCAGCGCCGTCGCCGGGATACGGGCCTTCCCCGCCACCAGCGAGCCCGCCACCACCCGGATCCGCGCGGAGCCGTAGGAGCTGACCGCCATCATGGCCACGGCCGTGCCGCCGGCCAGCCCCGCGAGCATCGGCAGCGGGCCGAAGGGGAACATGATCAGCGCCATCGCCACCCCCACGCCGAAGGCGAGGAACCACCAGGAGCGCGGCACGGTGAGGCGTTCGTCGTACGGCTGTGTCGCGCTGGACGTTGCGCCCGACGGCGCGCCAGACATTGCACCAGACATGGCACCAGACTGCCATGCGCCGCTGCGCGCGCCGCCGCTACCTGCCGCGCAGGCGCGCCAGCGCCCTTGACACCCGTGGCGGCGCCTGGCGCAGCCCGGTGGCCAGCTGCTTCGCCCAGTCCGACGCGGCCGTCGGCGCCACCGCGTCCAGCACCGCCGTGGACCGCGCCGCGTTCCCCACCAGATAGCGTGGCTGCGGATTGCGCGCGGTCAGCGCCCGGCGCACCGCCTGCGCCACCGGGCGCGGCCCCGGCAGGTCCCGGCTGCCCCGCAGCACGTCCTCGGCCGCCGCATACTGCTCCTGGTACGCCGACGTCCGCTCGTCCGGCAGCAGCTTGGCGGCGGTCTCCCAGATGCCCGTGTCGTACGAGCCGGGCTCGACCAGGCAGACCCGGACGCCGAAGGGCGCGGTCTCCATCCGCAGCGCGTCCGTCACCGACTCCAGACCCCGCTTGCTCGCGCAGTACCAGCCGAGCATCGGCAGCGACACCCGTCCCGCGATCGACGACACATTGACGATCCGGCCCGACCGCCGGGCCCGCATCGTCGGCAGCACCAGCCGCGCGATCCGGGCCGGCGCCACCAGATTGGTCTCCAGTTGGCGCCGCACCTGCTCGTCGTCCACGTCCTCCACCGCGCCCGGCTGCGCGAAGCCCGCGTTGTTCACCACCGCCCACGGACCGCCGTCCGTCATCCCGGCGATCTCGGTGAACGCCCGTACGCAGGACGTCGGATCGGCCACGTCGAGCACCGCCGTGCGCACCGCGGCGCCGCTGCGGTCCACCACCGCGCGCAGCGCCCGCGCGTCGTCGTCGCTGCGTACCGTGCCGATCACGTCGAAGCCCGAATGCGCCAGCTCCAGCGTGATCGCGCGGCCGATGCCGCGGCCCGCTCCGGTGACGACGACGGACTGGCCTACTCCTGCGGACATGCGCGCTCCGGTGCTACCAGGGGTGTTCACGGGGAGGGGACGTGGCGAGGGGACCCGCACAGGCAACGGACACCGGCAGGGAAAGGATCCCGCGGAAGGGTAGGGTCTCCGGCGTGAGTGGAGCCACCAACCGACCCGAGAGCGCCGGACGGCCGTCGTTGACGCCGCCGCCCGACGCCACCGCGCCCGCGCGGCACCCCGACGCCCCGGCGCCGGGCGAGCTGCTCGGGGCGCACTACGACCAGTGCTTCGGCTGCGGCGAGGGACTGCCGCACGGCCTGCACCTCGCCGCCAGGGCCGACGAGGGCGTCAGCGTCACCGCCGAGTTCACCGTGCAGCCCGCCCACCAGGGCGCGCCCGGCCTCGCCCACGGCGGCGTGCTGGCCACCGCGCTCGACGAGACGCTGGGCTCGCTGAACTGGCTGCGGCGGGCCATCGCCGTCACCGGACGGCTGGAGTCCGACTTCCTGCGCCCGGTACCCGTCGGTTCTGTCCTGTACCTGTCGGCGCGCTGCACCGCGGTCGCCGGGCGCAAGATCTACAGCTCGGCCGAGGGCCGGATCGGCGGCCCCGACGGGCCGGTCGCGGTCCGCGCGGAAGCGCTGTTCATCGAGGTCAAGCTCGACCACTTCACGCAGAACGGCCGCCCGGAGGAGATCCGCGCGGCCATGTCGGACCCCGACCAGGTCAAGGTCGCCCGCGCCTTCGAGGTGAATCCATGAGCGCCGTCCGTCCGCCCCTCGACGTCCTGCTGCGGCGGCTCGACGAGTCCGTCCCCGTACCGTCCTACGGGCACCCCGGGGACGCGGGCGCGGACCTGATCACGACGCAGGCCGCCGAGTTGGCGCCGGGGGAGCGGGCGGTGCTGCCGACCGGCATCTCGATCGCCCTCCCCGACGGCTACGCCGCCTTCGTGCACCCCCGTTCCGGGCTGGCCGCCAGGTGCGGTGTGGCCATGGTGAATGCCCCGGGAACGGTGGATGCCGGGTACCGTGGAGAGATCAAGGTGATCGTCGTCAACCTCGATCCGCGCGAGCCCGTGCGCTTCGAGAAGGGCGACCGGATCGCCCAACTGGTCGTCCAGCAGGTCGAGCGGGTCCGCTTCCACGAAGTGGCGGAGCTGCCCGGCTCTGCCAGGGCCGCGGGGGGCTTCGGCTCCACGGGGGGTCATGCCGCGGTGGAGACGCCGTCGGCCGACACGTCCACCTACGGATACGCATCGGTCGTAGCAGACCGGGAAGGACAGTGACCGTGTTCCGTCGTCGCAAGGAGCGCGAAGACGACCTCGACGAGCTCGACGAGGCCGCAGGCCCTGACGAGCAGGCCGAGGACGCCGCGGAGTCGGACGACTCCGAAGAGTCCCTCCGGTACAACCTTCCGCCCGCCCCCAGGCCCGACGGCCCGTGGGACGTGAGCGAGGTCAGTGAGCCCGGCGAGGGCCGGGTCGACCTGGGCGGACTGTTCGTGCCCGGAGTCGAGGGAATGGAACTGCGGGTCGAGGTGGCGGGCGAGTCCATCGTCGCCGCGACCGTGGTGCTGCGGGACAGCGCCGTGCAGCTCCAGGCGTTCGCCGCGCCCAAGTCCGAAGGGATCTGGGGCGAGGTCCGCGAGGAGATCGCCGCCGGCATCACCCAGCAGGGCGGCATCGTCGACGAGGTCGAGGGGCCGCTCGGCTGGGAACTGCGGGCCCAGGTGCCTGTCCAGCTCCCCGACGGCACCAATGGCGTGCAGCTCGTGCGCTTCATCGGCTGCGACGGCCCGCGCTGGTTCCTGCGCGGGGTGATCTCCGGCCAGGGCGCGGTGCAGCCCGCCGCGGCCGGCGTGCTGGAGTCCGTCTTCCGCGACACCGTGGTGCTGCGCGGCGAGACCCCGATGGCGCCGCGCGACCCGATCGTGCTGAAGCTGCCGAACGACGCGCAGATGGTGCCGGACGGCGCCGCCGCCCCCGAGCAGGGCGAGCCGTCGAAGTTCGGCGACGGCATCGACCCGATGCGGCGCGGCCCGGAGATCACCGAGCTGCACTGAGGCGTCGCGCCCGAGCCGTACCGCGTACGGCGCAGCGGCCCGTACCCGTACCGACGGGTCCGGGCCGCGCGGCGTTTCCGGCCGGCCCCGCGGCCGGTCCTGATCGTTACCCACGGGGCCGCTGGTTTCCGGGCAGGTCCGGCGTACCGTACGGATACGCGACGGCCGAACGGCGACCGAAGCGCCGCGGCCGGGGGACGGCTCGGGGCCCGGCACGGGCGAGGAGTGCGCGGTGCTCGACCGGGTGGGGCGGCTGCGGCTCCCGAAGGGGTACACCGAACGCTACGGTTTGCGCCGCCGCGTGCGGCTCACCGCGGAGGACGACCACATCGGGGTGCGGCCCGACCGAGACACGGGCCAGGACGGGGAGGAAGCATGAGCGAGCAGTCCACGGGGCACGCGGCGACGGCGGTCGCGGACGGACCGCCGTCCGGCGACATGGTCGTCGTCGAGGATCTGCGCCGCACCTACGGCAGCGGCGACACCGCCGTGCACGCGCTGCGCGGGGTCTCCTTCACCGTGCCGCGCGGCGAACTGGTCGCCCTCAAGGGCCGCTCCGGCTCCGGCAAGACCACCATCCTCAACCTCGTCGGCGGCCTCGACAGCCCCGACGGCGGCCGGATCACCCTGGACGGCACCGACCTCGCCGGGCTCGGCGACGACGACCTGCTCGCGATGCGTCGCGACCGTATCGGTTTCGTCTTCCAGTCCTTCGGCCTGATCCCGATCCTGACCGCCGCGGAGAACGTCGGCGTCCCCATGCGGCTGCGCAAGGTCCCGCCGCGCGAGCGCGAGGAGCGGGTCCAGCTCCTGCTCGCCCTGGTCGGCCTCGCCGACCACGCCGCCCAGCGCCCCGGCGAGCTGTCCGGCGGCCAGCAGCAGCGCGTCGCCATCGCCCGCGCCCTCGCCAACCGCCCGGTCCTGATCATCGCCGACGAGCCCACCGGCCAGCTCGACGCCGACACCGGCCTCGCCGTGATGGAACTCCTGCGCGCCGTCGTCCGCAGCGAGGGCGTCACCGCCCTCGTCGCCACCCACGACGCCCAACTCCTCGCCCTCGCCGACCGCGTCCTCGAACTCCGCGACGGCCGAATCGTCTCGGACACCTGATCCGTCCCGTGCTCTCCCGGTCGCCGCACGTCGCCGTCCGCCCCGCGTCCCGCGGGGCGGACACCGGGTCCGATTCACATCGGCATGCAGACCTGCTTATGCATGAATGCCTGGAGACTGATGCCGTGGTCCGCCCGCGGCGCGGAATTCTCTGCCAGGGCTTGTCCGGGCGCGAGGAATATGGCGACGCCGACGACGATGGCGGCGATGGTATACCGCATAAGTGTTGTGCCTCAAATCCCGAGTTCGTTGGTAAGGGATGAAGCATTACGGGTGAACGTGGACCACGTCGAGACTTGCTTGATCATTGGCATATGCCAAATTCGACGGGGGTGTGGAGGGGGTGTACGGCGTCGCCGCTACGCTTCTCGCCGCCACGCGCGCGACCGATTCTGATCAAATTCGATCACGCGTTCCCAGATTCTTTCCGCTGCAACATTGTTGAACGGCTCGAAGAGGGTGAGCGCCCGCTGCCACAGACCCCGGGCCTCTTCCTGACGGCCCTCGTCGTGCAGGAGCTGCGCGAGCGCCTCGCAGGCGAGCGCCTCTTCCTCCGGGACGCCGATCCGCAGGGCCAGCGCGGCAGCCTCTTCCAGGTGCGCACGGGCCCGGTCGTACTGGCCCGCCGCGGCAGCGGCGAGCCCGAGGCCGCGGAGGGCGGCGGCCTCGTCGTCGCCCACTCCCAGCTCGCGCGCCAGGCGCAGTGCGGCGTCGTGATGGATCGCCGCCTCCGTGTGACGGCCCGCCGTCCGGTACACCGTTCCCAGGCCGTTGAGCGCGCTCGTCTCGTTCTTCCGGTCACCGAGTCGGCGGAATACGGCGAGCGACGACGCGTAGAATTCCACGGCCGTGTCTAATTCGGCGGGAATCCGCATCGTGCCGGCGATGTTCATACGGATGACGGCGCGGTCGTTCTCGCTTCCGGAATCGGCGCTCAGGGCGAGTGCTTCTTGATATGCCGAACGCGCGGATTCGGTGGCGCCGGCCCGGCGGTGCAGATCTCCCATATTGCTCAGTAATTTTCCTTCAAGGCGGCGGTCGCCCGACAGGTGCAGGTCGTGCGAGGCCCGGGAGAAGGAATCCAGCGCGTTTTTGTGGTCGCCCATGTGGAGATATGTGATCGCCATATTGTTGAAGGTCCGGGCGCGGTTCCACGGGTCGTCGCCACGGAGCGCGAGCGCCTCTTTGAGGATCGTGACCGCCGCGTCGTATTCGCTCACGTGCCAGTGCAGCACGCCGAGCTGATTGAGCGCCTCCGCGGTGCTCGGCCTGTCGGAGCAGGCGCGGGCGAGCGCCAGGGCGTGCTCCGCGGCCTCCGCGGACAGCGGATAGCGCGAGGCCCGGGCATGGACACCGGCCAGCGCGAGCAGCGCCCAGGCTTCGGCGTGCGGTGACGCCGCGGTGTGCCAGTGGTCGGCCGCGGCGCGGTGCATGTCGACCGCCTCGGGCCAGTAGCCCTCGGAGTCGGCGAACTCCGCCAGGACGTGCGCCAGCCAGGCCGCCTCCGCGGTGTGGCCCAGCCGTCGCGCCCGCTGCTCCACGGCGAGCAGGCACTCCATCTCCTCGACGACCCAGGCGTGTGCTTCGTCGGCGTCCGCGAAGGCCGGGGTGCACACGTCCCGCGCGGGGGCGGGCAGGTCGAGGCGGGAGCGGTGCGGGCGCAGCCACCGGTCGGCGCTGTCGGCGGTCCGCAGGGCGTGCTCCACGAGGCGGAGGAACGCGTCGGTGTTCGCCCGGCCCTCGGACTCGGCCAGCAGCATGGCGTACTCGGCCAGCAGGTCGTGGAAGCGGTAGCGGTTCGCCCGGGGCTCCTGCAGGAGGTGGCAGTCGAGCAGGTCCTCGATCAACCGCTCCGTGCGGTCGAGCGGCTCGCCGATGATCGAGGCGGCGGCGTGTGCGCCGAAGTCGGGACCGGGGTGGAGGCTGAGCCGGCGGAAGGCGGCCCGCTGGGGTGTGGTCAACGCGTTGTACGACATCTCGAAGGCGGCCGCCATCTCCTGGTGGCCGTCCCGGATTTCACGGAGCCGGCCCGGTTCGCGTGACAGGCGTTCGAGAAGGTGATCGAGATTCCAGGAGGGGCGCGCCTTGAAACGGCTGGCCACGATTTCCACGGCGAGCGGGAGCAGCGCACACCGTTCGACCACCGCCTTGATCTTGTCGGTATCGCCCGCGCGTTCCGTTCCCACCAGTCTGCGAAACAGGTCGACCGCGTCGTCGAGCGGCAGAACATCCACGAACACCGGTCGTGCGGAAGGGAGTTCGGTGAGCCGGCGCCTGCTGGTGATCAGGATGAGGGAGTCGCTGTCGTCCGGGAGAAGCGGCGCGACCTGCTCCGAATTCTGCGCGTCGTCGAGGACGATCACCGCGCGTTTTCCGGTGAGAACGGTGCGCCACAAGGCGGTGCGTTCCTGGAGATCGTGCGGAATCCCGGTGGGCGGTATGCCGAAGGCGCGCAACAGGGCGACCAGGCCGGCGGCGGGGGTGAGCGGCGCCCGGGTGACGGAGTGGGCGTGGAGGTCGATGAAGATCTGGGCGTCCGGGAAGCGGTCGCCGAGGCGGTACGCGGCGTGCAGCGCGAGCGTGCTCTTGCCGACCCCCGCCATGCCGGAGATGGCCTCGATGGTGATGACCGGTCCCGCGGAGCCGCCGGTGCTCTCCGCCAGCAGACGGCCCAGTTCACTGGTACGGCCGACCAGCCGCTGGCGGCGCGGGAGATTGCGGGGACCGGGCGCGCTCGGCGAGGGGCCGCTCGGTGCCTCGGGCCGCAGGCCCGGCACGAGGTCGGTCAGCGGGACCTGACGGAGGACCAGTCCATGGGTATGGGCGAGCCGTTCTCCCGGGTCGGTGCCGAGCCGGTCCCTGAGCAGCCGTCTGACCCGCTGGTAGACCGCGAGCGCGTCGGCGTGCCTGCCGGATCCGTACAGCGCCACCATCAGGTGCCTGGTCAGGGTCTCGTCCATCGGGTGGAGTTCGGACAGCTCGGTCAGTTCGGACACCGCGTCGGCGAACTGCCGCTGTCTCATGAGGAGTTCGACGCGAGCGTGCGTCGCCGTCAGCCGCCGCTCCGCCATGGACGTCCGGGCGGCCTGGGCCCAGACGCCGGGCAGCCCCGACAGCGCCTCGCCCGACCACAGTCCGTCCGCCTGCTTGAACAGGGCGAGGGCGGCGGCCTCTTTGTGGGCCGCCCGGTCCCGGTCCGGCTCGTCCGGGGCCCCCGCAGCGGATTCGGCGGCTGCTCTGGCCTCGTCCGCCAGCCGCAAGTAGCGGTGCCAGTCGATGATCTCCGGCTCGGCGTCCAGGGTGTACGAGTGCGCCCGCAGCGAGATGGCCGCCTCGGGCCGCTGCCCGGTCGCGGCGGCGGACTCCCGGATGACGCGTCGAAGCCGGGAGATGTAGGTGTGCAGATTCGCGCGGGCACGTTCGGGAGGTTCGTCGTCCCATAATCGGGCGGCCAGCACGTCCCGGGCGACCGGTCGGCCGACGTCGAGGGCCAGCGATGCGAGCAGGCAGCGTTCGCGGTCGGAACCGAGCGGCAGGACCGTTCCGTTCGCCGACAGTCCGATCGCGCCCAGGAGATGAATCTCCATCGCTGCCCCTCCGGCTGCTTGTCACGCCGTCCCCACGAGTGAGCATGGCACGACGGTGCGTCACCGTGCCATACCACTGTGCTTCGTTGTGCGCGGGAAATAGCTCATACTGTCCACAGGTGACAACTTCATCTGATATATGCGGCCAGTTGGAGCGACGGGGGAACGAACCGTGGACGCAGAATCACGACGTGCCTCGCATCCCGCTCACAGCGACCATCACAACGCGATCTCCGGCGGTGTCCTGCACGGTGGCGTCGTACAGGCCGGCAGCGTCGGCGACATCCATTGGCACGCGGCTCCCGCGGCGCCGGTTCCCGTGGAACTGCCGGTGCCCCGGCAGTTGATCGCAGGTCCGCGCCGACTGGTGGGCCGGGCACGGGACTTGGCCGCTCTGGACGCGCTGCTCCTCGACACCGGACGCGACGGCCCCTTGGTGGCCGTCGTCAACGGCCCCGCGGGCGTGGGCAAGACGGCCCTCGTCTCGTACTGGCTGCGCGGCAAGGCCGACGACTTCCCCGACGGACAGCTCTACGCCGATCTGCGCGGGTACGCGCCGGAGGGGCCGGCGGAACCGTCCGAGGTGCTGGGGATGTTCCTGCGCGCGTTCGGCGTGACATCCGTGCCGTCGGGACTGGCCGAGACCGCCGCGCTCTGGCGCTCGGTCACCGCCGGCCGGCGGCTGATCCTCATGCTGGACAACGTCGTGTCGGCCGCGCAGGTCAGGCCGTTGCTGCCCGCGGCACCCGACGTCGTGGTCGCCGTCACCAGCCGGAGGCGGCTGACCGGCCTCGGCCTCGAGGGCGCCGCCTTCCGGCCCCTCGGCTTCCTGGACGCCGACGCGTCCGCCGAGATCCTCCGGCAACGGCTCGGCGCGGGACGGGTGGCGGCCGAGCCGGCCGCGGCCCGCCGTGTGATCGAACGCTGCGGCGGCCTCGCGCTCGCGGTCTGTGTGGCCGCGGCACGGATGGCGGCCCGGCCGGGCCAGCCCTTGGCCGTCACCGCGGAGGCGCTCGACCGCGGGGCGGAACGGCTGACCGTATTACGCGCCGGAGAGGGGATAGCCGTGCAGAGCGCGCTCGACGCCTCGTACCGCTTCCTGCCGGAGGACGCCGCCGCGCTGTACCGGCTGCTCGGCGTGCTGCCCTTCGCGGACTTCCCGCCCGAACTCGCCGCGGCCGCCTGCGGACCGGCGCCGGACGGCGCCGTCCGGCGGATCGACGCGCTCGCCGAGGTGAGCCTGCTGGAGCAGACCGACGACGGGCCCGAGCACTACCGCTTCCACGACCTGGTCAGGCTCCACGCCCGCGGCCTCGCCGAGACCGTCGATCCCGTCCCCGTGCGTCGCGCGGCCGTCCGCCGCGCGCTGGAATGGTGCCTGGCGACCGCCACCGCCGCCGAGGCGCTGATCCTGCCCTCGCACCGCACTCTCGACCGCGACTACGAATTCCCGCCGGTCACACCCACCGGCGACGCGTTCGCCGGGGAGCAGGACGCGCTCGGCTGGCTGGGCCGCGAGCAGAGCCGTTTGATGATCGCCCTGCGCGCGGCCGTGGACGCCGGATGGGACGGCCTGGCCTGGCAGCTCACCGACGCGATGTGTCCGCTGTTCCTGCGGCTGCGGCCCTACGACGCGTGGGTGGAGGCCCACCGCATCGGCCTCGACGCGGCCCGCCGGGCCGCGCACGTCGAGGGCGAGATGCGGATGCTGACGTCCGGCGGGACGGGGCTGCGCAACGCCGGCCGGCCGGAGGAGGCCGTCGGCTGGTTCGGCCAGGCGCTCGCCCTGGCACGTCGGCACGGCAACCGTCGGATGGAGGCCCAGGCCCTGCACGGCCTGGGCCAGTCGCATCACCTGGCGGGACGGCCCACCGAGGCGGTGCGCTGGTTCACCGAGGCCCTGGCGATCAGGGAGGAGATCGGATACGCCCGCGGCGCGGCCCTGAGCCGGCTGTCCCTCGGCGATGTCGCGCTGTCGGCGGGACGGCCGGGCGACGCGGTACGGGAGTTGGGCCGGGCACGGGCCGAGCTGCTGGCGGCGTCGGACACGTACGACGCCGCCAGGTCCATGGCGCTGCTCGGCCGGGCGCACGGCGAGGAGGGCAGGACCGACCTCGCCGAACGCTGCCTGCGCCAGGCGGCCGAGGAATTCCGTACGGCCGGTTCCGTGCACTGGGAGGCCCGGTCGTACGAACTGCTCGGCCTGGTGCACCGGCGCTCCGACCGCCCGGACGACGCCCGCCAGGCGTTCGAGCGGTCGCTGCGGCTCTACGAGGGTGTCGGCGCCCCCGATGTCGTCCGGCTGGAGGGACACCTTGCGCCGGATGGGCACCCTGAGGCGGGTACCGCCCCGATGACGGACGGGCCGGACGCGCCGGACACTCCGCCGCCCGGCCCCCGGGCCTCATAGGTCTCCGGCGTCATCCGGACCCGGCCGAGGCCGCGGGCGAGGACGTCCACGGGGCCGTCCACCGGCAGCCGCGCCGCCGCCCACGCGTGCAGCAGCGAGCCGACAGCCGCGGCGGCGGGCCAGGCGGAGCGCGCGAGCCCCCGACCCGGACCCGGCGTGAACCGTGCCGCCCACACCACCGCGGGCATCGCGGCGCACAGAGCCACGCACAGCCCCTGCCCGTAGCCCACGCAGACCACCAGCGCCCCGGGCCGGATCCGGCGTGCGATGCCGGCCCGTTCGACGGCCGCGGCGCGGCCGGACGCCGGCCCGGCGGACCACAGCACGTCGGCGCACCCCTGCCACCGCACGTCCTGCGCGCCGTCCAGGCAGACACTCAGATGCTCGTCGCGGATGACGGCGGAGCCGCCGGGCAGCCACAGAGCCACCCCGACCTGCCGGCGACCGAGGGCGGGTCTCACACGTCACCGCCGGACACCAGGGCGGTCGGCAGCGGCTCGGGCAGGGGCAGCGGCCGGGTCGACGGCTCGTGCGCCGGTTCCCCGATCCGCAGTAAGCGGTACAGCAGCTTTCTCATGTTCCGGTTGAAGCGCCCCGGCTCGGACGAGATCCGGTCCGCGATGCCGTGGTACGCCCGCGACTCGTAGTGGTCCCGCGCGTACGCGAGCTGTCGCGGCAGCGGGTGTGTGGGCGACAGCGCGGGTGCCAGCGACGCGAGGGCCGTCGCGGGCGAGCGGGGATTGACGCCCTGCCCGGGGAACCGGGTCATCACGATCGGTACGTCGCACATGGACGCGTACAGCGTGACCGAACCGTGGTCGCCCAGGACGAAGTCCGCGCCGACCAGCAAGGGGCGCCAGTCGGCTTCCGGCGTGACGAGCGGCACGGCGCCCTGGCCGTTCTCCCGCAGCCAGGCCCGGATCTGCCAACCGCCGTGTCCCGACCACACGTTGGGGTGCAGGAGCAGCGCGGTGCGGTAGCCCGCGACCGGATCCAGCTCGGTCAGCAGGCGCGGCAGCAGCGACTCCATCCGGTTGAAGCTCGATCCGGTGCCCCAGGTGGAGGAGACCAGCACCAGCTTCTCGCCGTCGCGCAGCCCCAGGGCCCGCCGGTAGTCCTCCCGCAGCGGGAGGCTGCGCGCGATCCGGTCGTACGTGGCGTCCCCGACCACCTCGGCGATCGGCAGCGCCTCGGGGCAGGTCCGCGACAACTGCGCGAGGTCGTCGTCGTGGGCGAGCGCGTACGCGGCGGGCACGACCCTGTCGCCCCACATCAGGTAATTCCTGCCGAGCCCGCCGACCGTGCGCGAGGGCGCGTCGCCCGGCCGGGACAGCTTTGTGTGCCCCGCCCCGTGCGGCACCCGCAGCACGGGGCCGTGCAGCTGTTCAAGGCCCTGGGAGCCCGCGGCCAGGATGAGGTCGAACTCGGTGGTGACGGCCTTGGACCAGGGCAGCACCTGTCCGTCCAGCGCCTCCAGATAGCGGAGCACCCGCGGGTTGAAGGCGTGCGGGGCCATTGTGAACATCACATGGATCCGCAGATCGGAGCGGAGCAGCTCGAACACGTCCTCCAGCCGCTGGCCGTACACCAGTGTGTGGACCACGACCAGGACCTTCTTGCAGTCGGACAGTGTGGCCCACTGTCCGGGGTCGCGTATGACCGGGCCGCTCGGCCCGCTCACCGTTGCCATGGGTGAAACCCCCCGTCGAAACGACGTCCAGCGACCGGCGCCCGGCCGCGTAGGACGGCATTCCCCGGCCCGCTGGCGGAAGGCATGCCAAACCCTTGCGGAAACCTTGCCGGGAGCGCGCGGCCCGCTCCTGGCCCCACGGCGTCAAGACGCCGTCAAGGTCGCCCCCCGGGGAGCCCCGGCGCCCGATATGCCGGGTTCCGCCGTTCTAGAGTCGGAGTGTGCGCCTCCCGGGCCGGCCGGGCGAAGGGCGCGGCTGAGCGGGACGATGGAGCTATGGCACGCGGGAAGCTGCGCATCTATCTCGGGGCGGCGCCCGGGGTGGGGAAGACGTACGCCATGCTCTCCGAGGCACACCGGCGGGCCGAGCGCGGCACGGACGTGGTCGTCGGGTACGTGGAGCACCACCACCGGCCGCGCACCGAGGTGATGACGGCGGGCCTGGAGGAGGTCAGGCGCAAGGAGATCGAGTACCGGGGGACCGCGTTCACCGAGATGGACGTGGCAGCGGTGCTGGAACGGGCGCCCGAAGTGGTCCTGGTGGACGAGCTGGCGCACACCAATGTGCCGGGCTCGCGGAACGCCAAGCGCTGGCAGGACGTCGAGGAGCTGCTGCGGGCCGGGATCGACGTGGTATCCAACGTCAACATCCAGCACCTGGAGTCACTCGGCGACGTGGTCGAGTCGATCACCGGGGTGCGGCAGCGCGAGACGGTGCCGGACGAGGTGGTGCGCAGGGCCGACCAGATCGAGCTGGTCGACATGTCGCCGCAGGCGCTGCGCCGCCGGATGGCGCACGGCAACATCTACGCGCCCGACCGCGTCGACGCGGCGCTGTCCAACTACTTCCGCCCCGGCAATCTGACCGCGCTGCGCGAACTGGCGCTGCTGTGGACCGCGGACCGGGTCGACGAATACCTCCAGCAGTACCGCGCAGACCATCGGATATCCGCTGCCTGGCAGGCCAGGGAGCGGATCGTGGTCGGCCTGACCGGCGGCCCCGAGGGCCGTACGCTGCTGCGCCGCGCCGCCCGGATGGCGGCCAAGGGCTCGGGCAGCGAGATCCTCGCCGTGCACATCGTGCGCAGCGACGGCCTGGCGTCGGGCTCGGCCAAGGAACTGGCGGTGCAGCGCACCCTCGTCGAGGACCTCGGCGGCTCCTTCCACCACGTCATCGGCGACGACGTGCCCGACGCGCTGCTGGACTTCGCGCGCGGCGTGGACGCCACCCAGATCGTGCTCGGCACCAGCCGCCGCAAGACGTGGCAGTACGTGCTCGGGCCGGGCGTCGGCAGCACCGTGGCGCGCGAGTCCGGCGACATCGACGTGCACATCGTCACCCACGAACACGCCGCCAAGGGCCGCGGCCTGCCGACCGCCCGCGGCGCGAAACTGGGCCGCTCGCGGATCGTCGCGGGCTGGCTGACCGGCGTCGCTGGACCCGTCGCGCTCGCGGTGCTGCTCACCAACTGGCACCCCGGGATGAGCCAGGGCACCGAGATGCTGGTCTTCCTGACCATGACGGTGGCCGCCGCGCTGGTCGGCGGCCTGCTGCCCGCGCTGGCCGCGGCGCTGCTCGGCTCGCTGCTGCTGAACTACTACTTCACACCGCCGACGCACTCCTTCACCGTCGCCCAGCCCGAGAACATCATCGCCATCGCGATCTTCATCGTGGTCGGCGCCGCCGTCTCCTCGGTGGTGGACCTCGCCGCCCGCCGCACCCAGCAGGCCGCCCGGCTGCGCGCCGAGGCGGAGATCCTGTCGTATCTGGCGGGCAGTGTGCTGCGCGGCGAGAGCTCGCTGGAGGCCCTGCTGGAGCGGGTCAGGGAGACCTTCGGCATGGACGCGGTGGTGCTGCTGGAACGGGACAGCGAGCACGCGGCCTGGCACTGCGCGCAGAGCGTCGGCGGCCGGCCCTGCGTACGGCCGGAGGACGCCGACGTGGAGGTGCCGGTCAACGACCGGCTCACCCTGGCGCTGACCGGCCGCGTGCTGCCCGCCTCCGACCGGCGTGTGCTGTCCGCCTTCGCCGCGCAGGCCGCCGTCGTCCTGGACCGCAAGCGGCTCGCCGACGAGGCCGCGCAGGCCCGCGAGCTGGCCGAGGGCAACCGGATACGCACCGCCCTGCTCGCCGCCGTCTCGCACGACCTGCGCACCCCGCTGGCCGGGATCAAGGCGTCGGTGTCCTCGCTGCGCTCCGCCGACGTCGCCTGGTCGCCGCAGGACGAGGCGGAGCTGCTGGCCGGGATCGAGGACGGCGCCGACCGCCTCGATCACCTGGTGGGCAATCTGCTGGACATGTCCCGGCTGCAGACCGGCACCGTCTCGCCGCTGATCCGCGAGCTGGACCTGGACGAGGTGGTGCCGATGGCGCTCGGCGGGGTGCCCGAGCAGAGCGTCGCGCTCGACATACCGGAGACGCTGCCGATGGTCGCCGTCGACCCCGGCCTGCTGGAACGCAGCGTCGCCAACATCGTCGAGAACGCCGTCAAGTACAGCCCCGAGGGACAGAAGGTGCTGGTCGCGGCAAGCGTCCTCGGCGACCGCGTCGAACTGCGCGTCGTCGACCGAGGCCCCGGGGTGCCGGAGAGCGCCAGGGACCACATCTTCGAGCCGTTCCAGCGGTACGGCGACGCGCCGCGCGGCAACGGCGTCGGCCTCGGCCTCGCGGTGGCCCGCGGCTTCGCCGAGGCGATGGGCGGCACGCTGGTGGCCGAGGACACACCGGGCGGCGGCCTGACCATGGTGCTCAATCTCCCCGCGGCGCCCGGCGACGCGGGCGGCGGCGGCCGTACGACCGCACCCGACCTGCCCGCGACGGCCGTCACATGAGGGCGGCTCCCGGGACCGGCCCCCGGATCAGCGGCACCGCCGGCCCCAACGACATCGGCACCGAGAAGAACGACAAGAACGACAAGAACAAGAAGAGGACGCACATGTACCGGGTGCTCGTGGTCGACGACGAGCCGCAGATCGTCCGCGCCCTCGTCATCAATCTGCGGGCCCGCGCCTACGAGGTGGACGCCGCGCACGACGGCGCCACCGCGCTGCGGGTCGCCGCCGCCCGCCACCCCGACGTGGTGGTCCTCGACCTCGGCCTTCCCGACATGGACGGCGTCGAGGTGATCCGCGGCCTGCGCGGCTGGACCCGGGTGCCGATCATCGTGCTGTCCGCCCGGCAGGCGTCCGACGAGAAGGTGGAGGCGCTGGACGCGGGCGCCGACGACTACGTCACCAAGCCGTTCGGCATGGACGAGCTGCTGGCCCGGCTGCGCGCCGCCGTCCGCAGGGCCACGCCCACCGGACCGGACGACGACGCGGCCGTCATCGAGACGGAGACCTTCACCGTCGATCTGGCGGCCAAGAAGGTCAACCGCGGCGGCGCCGACGTACGCCTCACGCCGACCGAATGGCACCTGCTGGAGGTGCTGGTCCGCAGCCCGGGCCGGCTGGTCAGCCAGAAGCAGCTGCTCCAGGAGGTCTGGGGGCCCGCCTACGGCACCGAGAGCAATTACCTGCGGGTCTACATGGCCCAGCTGCGCCGCAAGCTGGAGGCGGACCCGGCCAGGCCCCGGCACTTCATCACCGAGCCGGGGATGGGCTACCGCTTCGAGCCGTAGCCGTAGCCGTAGCCGTGCCGTGTCGTAGCGGCGTTGTCCACAGGCCGCCTTCGGGGCCATGACCGGGCCGTGCCCGCCCGGTACGCTGGAGGTTATGAGTGGTGCCATCCGTTCGGACCGACCCGCGGGACGCTTCCGCCGCATGCTCGACCGCCTGTCCTCCTCGCAGGAGGAGCTGCACTCCGAGGAGCTGCGCAAGGACGCCCTGGCGGTGGGCTGCACGAGGATCAGTGACTGCTCCGACCGCCAGATAGTGTCCGTCACCGGTACGCTGCGTACGGTCACCCTCCGTCCCCGGGCGGGTGTGCCCGCGCTGGAGGCGGAACTCTTCGACGGGTCCGCCGCGCTCGACGTGGTCTGGCTCGGCCGCCGCAGTATCAACGGCATCGAACCGGGCCGCCGGATCATCGCCTCCGGCCGGATCTCGATGAACCGGGGTCGTCCGGTGCTGTTCAACCCCAAGTACGAACTGCGTCCGGTCGGACAGGAGTAACAGGTGGCGTCGATCGACAACACGGACCAGACGGTCACGGACGACCGGACGGTCCCCGGTGACCGGACAGGCCCCGACGACCAGGCGGTCGCGGGCGACGGGACCATCACCGACGAGGCGCGCGCGGTCACCGAGGCCGCGCTCTTCGACGCCTTCGGCGGGGTGCGCGGCATGGTGGAGACCACCGTGCCGGGGCTGGTCTTCGTCGCGATCTACACGGTCAACAAGGACATCAAGAGCTCGGCCATCGCGGCGCTCGCCCTGTCGGTGCTGATGGGCGCGGCCAGGCTGGCCCGCAAGGACACCCTCAAGCACGCCTTCAGCGGTGTCTTCGGTGTCGCCTTCGGCGCGGTCTTCGCGATGATGTCGGGCAACGCGAAGAACTTCTACCTGCCCGGCATGCTCTACACGCTCGGCCTGGCCATCGCGTATCTGGTCTCCGCCGCCGCCGGCTTCCCGCTGCTCGGCCTGATCCTCGGGCCGATCTTCAAGGAGAATCTGTCCTGGCGGAAGCGCAACCCGGGCCGGCTGCGCGCGTACACCAAGGCGAGCTGGGCCTGGGGCCTGATCCTGCTGGCCAAGTCCGCGATCCTCTTCCCGCTGTACTGGTGGGGGAACGCCACCCAGCTCGGCTGGGTCAAGGTCGCCCTCGGCATCCCGCCCTTCCTGCTGTCGGTCTACCTGACCTGGATCTTCCTGGTGAAGGCGCCGCCGCCGATCGACGTGATCGCGGAGATGGAGGCGGCCGAGGCCGCCGAGAAGGCGCGGAAGGCCGAGCAGGCGGAGCAGACCGGACAGCCGGAGAAGGCCGAGAAGTCCAGCGGCCCGCCGAAGCACGCGCGCCCCTGACCACCGCACGGAGAGCGGCCCCGTACCCGACATGAGCGTCGGGTACGGGGCCGCTTCCCGTACGGCGCGGGTGGATCACCCGCCGGTCGACTACGCGTCGCCGCCCGCGTCCTGGCCGGGCCCCTGCACCGACAGCAGGTCCTCCAACTGCTCCTCGCGGTGCGGCGCGGCCACGAACAGCAGCTCGTCGCCCGCCTCCAGCGCGTCGTCCTTGGACGGTGTCAGGACGCGGTTGCCGCGGATGATGGTGACCAGCGAGGTGTCCTGCGGCCACTCCACGTCGCCGACCCGGGTGCCGACCAGCGCCGCCTCCTCCGGCAGCGTCAGCTCCACCAGATTCGCGTCGCCCTGGCTGAAGCGCAGCAGCCGTACGAGGTCGCCGACGCTCACCGCCTCCTCGACCAGTGCCGACATCAGGCGCGGGGTGGAGACGGCGACGTCCACGCCCCACGACTCGTTGAACAGCCACTCGTTCTTCGGGTTGTTCACCCGGGCGACCACCCGGGGCACCCCGTACTCGGTCTTCGCCAGCAGCGACACCACCAGATTGACCTTGTCGTCACCGGTGGCGGCGATCACCACATTGCAGCGCTGGAGCGCCGCCTCGTCCAGCGAGGTGATCTCGCAGGCGTCGGCGAGCAGCCACTCCGCCTGCGGGACCCGTTCCACCGAGATGGAGGTCGGGTTCTTGTCGACGAGCAGCACTTCGTGCCCGTTCTCCAGCAGCTCGCCGGCGATGGACCGGCCGACCGCACCGGCCCCGGCAATGGCGACCCTCATCAGTGCGTCTCCTCGGGACCCTTGGCGAACGCCGCCTCGACCTCGGCGACCCCGTCGGTGCGCATGATCACATGCACCAGGTCGCCCTCCTGCAGGACGGTCTGCGACGTCGGCACCGTCGCCTCGCCCAGCCTGGTGAGGAACGCCACACGGACGCCCGTCTCCTCCTGGAGCGTGCTGATCTTGTGACCGATCCACGCGACGGAGGTGTGCACCTCCGCGAGCTGCACACCGCCGCTCGGGTCGCGCCACAGCGGCTCGGCGCCGGACGGCAGCAGCCTGCGCATCATCTGGTCCGAGGTCCAGCGCACGGTGGCCACCGTGGGGATGCCCAGCCGCTGGTACACCTCGGCGCGGCGCGGGTCGTAGATCCTGGCCGCCACGTTCTCGATGCCGAACATCTCGCGGGCCACCCGGGCCGCGATGATGTTGGAGTTGTCGCCGCTGCTGACGGCCGCGAAGCCGCCGGCCTCCTCGATTCCGGCCTCGCGCAGCGTGTCCTGGTCGAACCCGACTCCGGTCACCCGGCGCCCGGCGAAACCGGAGCCCAGGCGGCGGAACGCCGTCGGGTCCTGGTCGATCACCGCGACCGTATGACCTTGCTGTTCGAGGGAGTGCGCGAGAGTGGAGCCCACTCGCCCGCATCCCATAATCACGACGTGCACGACCGTCCTTCCGGCTGTCACAACCTTTGTCGCTGAGCCACTCAAGCGTCTCAGACCGCGGCCAAAGCTACACACGCGTGCGGCGGGCGAGAAGGTTGCGCCGGGCGGTCGCACAAGTTCGCCACCTCGGCCACCCGGCCCGTCACCGACTCGACCGCACTCCGTAGGGCAGTGGGGGGAGCGTCGGTATTGACGATCCCTTAACATCGCGGGGTGTCCAAACTGACCGACCTGCCGAAACGGATCCTGATCGGCCGGGCGCTGCGGAGCGACAAACTGGGGGAGACGCTCCTCCCCAAGCGGCTCGCCCTACCCGTCTTCGCCTCGGACCCGTTGTCCTCCGTCGCGTACGCGCCGGGCGAGGTCCTGCTCGTCCTGTCCATCGCGGGGGCGTCGGCCTACCACTTCAGCCCGTGGATCGCGGTCGCGGTCGTCGTGCTGATGTTCACGGTGGTGGCGTCCTACCGGCAGAACGTCCACGCCTACCCCTCCGGCGGCGGCGACTACGAGGTCGCCACCACCAACCTCGGGCCCAGGGCCGGACTCACCGTCGCCAGCGCGCTGCTGGTCGACTACGTGCTCACCGTTGCCGTGTCCGTCGCCTCCGGCATCGAGAACCTCGGCTCCGCCGTGCCGTTCTTCGCCGAGCACAAGCAGCTCGGCGCGGTCGGCATGATCATCATCTTGATGCTGATGAATCTGCGCGGCGTACGCGAGTCGGGCACCATCTTCGCGATCCCGACGTACGCCTTCGTCTTCGGCGTCTTCTGCATGATCGCCTGGGGCATCCTCAAGATCGCCACCGGGCACGACATGCACGCGCCCACCGCGCACTACACGATCCACGCGGAGAATTCCGGGCTCGGCGGCTTCGCGCTGATCTTCCTGCTGCTGCGCGCCTTCTCCTCCGGCTGCGCCGCGCTCACCGGTGTCGAGGCGATCAGCAACGGCGTCCCCGCGTTCAAGAAGCCCAAGTCCAAGAACGCCGCCACCACGCTCGCGGCGATGGGCCTGCTGGCCGTCACCATGTTCTGCGGCATCATCGCGCTGGCCATGAACACCAAGGTGCACATGGCCTCCAACCCGGCCACCGACCTGCTGAACAACGGCAAGCCGGTCGGCTCCGGCTACACCCAGGACCCGGTGATCGCCCAGGTCGCCGAGGCGGTCTTCGGGCACAATTCGATCCCGTTCGTCTTCCTGGCCGCGGTGACCGCGCTGGTGCTGTTCCTCGCGGCGAACACCGCGTACAACGGCTTCCCCGTCCTCGGCTCGATCCTCGCCCAGGACCGCTACCTGCCGCGCCAGCTGCACACCCGCGGCGACCGGCTCGCCTTCTCCAACGGCATCGTGATGCTGGCCGGTTTCGCCTGCGTCCTCGTCTACATCTACGGCGCCGACTCCACCCGGCTGATCCAGCTCTACATCGTCGGCGTCTTCGTCTCCTTCACGCTCAGCCAGACCGGCATGGTCCGGCACTGGAACCGCAAGCTGCGCACCGAGACCGACCAGGCCAAGCGCCGCCACATGATCCGCTCCCGCGCGATCAACACCTTCGGCGCCTTCCTCACCGGCCTGGTGCTGGTGATCGTGCTGCTGACGAAGTTCACCCACGGCGCCTGGGTCGCGGTGCTCGGCATGGTCGTCTTCTACGCGGTGATGACCGCGATCCGCCGCCACTACACCCGGGTCGCCGACGAGATCGCCGCCGCGGACGAGCCCGGCGACGACTACGTACGCCCGTCCCGCGTGCACTCCATCGTGCTGGTCTCCAAACTGCACAAGCCGACCCTGCGGGCCCTGTCGTACGCCAAGCTGATGCGCTCCGACACCCTGGAGGCGCTCAGCATCAATGTCGACCCCGACGACACCAAGGCGCTGCAGAGCGAGTGGCAGCGCCGCGGCATCGACGTCCCGCTGAAGATCCTCGACTCGCCGTACCGCGAGATCACCCGGCCGATCATCGAGTACGTCCGCGGCCTGCGCCGCAGCTCGCCGCGCGACGTGGTCAGCATCTACATCCCCGAGTACGTCGTCGGCCACTGGTACGAGCACTTGCTGCACAACCAGAGCGCGCTGCGGCTCAAGGGGCGGCTGCTGTTCACCCCCGGTGTGATGGTCACCTCGGTGCCCTGGCAGCTCGAATCCTCCGAGGCGGCCAAGGTACGGGCCAGGCGGCGCGCGGACTGGAACGCCCCCGGCGCCATCCGGCGCGGCCCCGTCGCCCCGCCGCGCCGGGACAAGGAACACAGCGCGAAGCAGAAGTAGCGCGGCCGGCCGGTGCGCCGCGGGGCCGTAGACTCAGTGGCTTGTCCTGACGACCCCGTCGTCCCCCGGAACGACCCCGTCGTCCCCTGAAGCCCTGGAGCGCCGCGCCCATGCAGTCCGAATCCGCCCCCTCCGCCGCGTCCCTGGTCGGCAAGGAGTACGAGGTCGAGGTCGGCCCGGTGGCGCACGGCGGCCACTGCGTCGCCCGTACGGAGGCCGGGCAGGTGCTCTTCGTCCGGCACACGCTGCCCGGCGAGCGGGTCGTGGCCCGGGTCACCGAGGGCGAGGAGGGCGCGCGCTTCGTCCGCGCCGACGCGGTGGAGGTGCTGACCGCCTCCAAGGACCGGGTCGAGCCGCCGTGCCCCTTCTCAGGACCCGGCCGCTGCGGCGGCTGCGACTGGCAGCACGCGGCGCCCGGCGCGCAGCGCCGCCTCAAGGCCGCCGTCGTCGCCGAACAGCTCGAACGCCTCGCCGGGCTCACCCCGGAACAGGCCGGCTGGGACGGCACCGTGATGCCCGCCCCCGGCGACAAGGTCGCCAAGGGCGAGGTGCCCGCGTGGCGGACCCGCGTGCAGTACGCGGTCGACGCCGAGGGCCGCGCCGGGCTGCGCAAGCACCGCTCGCACGAGGTCGAGGTCATCGACCACTGCCTGATCGCGGCGCCCGAGGTCGACGAGCTGGGCGTCGAGGCCAGGACCTGGCCGCAGATCGCCACCGTCGAGGCCATCGCCGCCACCGGCTCGCACGACCGCCAGGTCATCCTCACCCCGCGCCCCGGCGGTCGGCTGCCGATCGTCGAACTCGACCAGCCCGTCTCCGTCCAGCGGATCGGCGAACGCGACCACGCCGTGCACCGCGTCCACGGCCGCCCCTTCGTCCGCGAACGCGCCGCCGGCCGCACCTGGCGGGTCGGCGACGGCGGCTTCTGGCAGGTCCACCCCAAGGCCGCCGACCTGCTCGTGGAGGCCGTCATGCAGGGACTGATGCCGCGCCGCGGTGACATGGCCCTCGACCTCTACTGCGGTGTCGGCCTCTTCGCCGGCGCGCTCGCCGAACGCGTCGGCGACCAGGGCGCCGTCCTCGGCATCGAATCGGGCAAGCGCGCCGTCGAGGACGCCCGGCACAATCTCCAGGACTTCGACCGGGTCCGCATCGAGCAGGGCAAGGTCGAACAGGTTCTGCCGCGCACCCGTATCGACTCCGCCGACCTCATCGTCCTCGACCCGCCGCGGGCCGGCGCCGGCAAGCAGACCGTCCACCACCTCGCCTCGCTGTCCCCCCGCCGCATCGCCTACGTCGCCTGCGACCCCGCCGCCCTCGCCCGCGACCTCGCCTACTTCGCCGAAGCCGGCTATCGCTCCACCACCCTGCGCGCCTTCGACCTCTTCCCCTTCACCCACCACGTGGAGTGCGTGGCGATCCTCCAGCCGGAGCGCCAGGGCGGCTGAGCCGCGCACGGGGTGCCGGAGGACTGCCGGAGGACGGTCAGGTCCGGACGTCAGGTCTGCGGGAGGTCGATGCCGTAGTCGCGGATCTTGCGGTAGATGGTGGCGCGGGAGAGGCCGAGGGCGCGGGCGGCCTCGTTCTTGTGGCCCTGGGCGTCCAGGAGACTCTGCACGATCGCGTCGCGTTCGAGGGATTCCAGCGGGCTCAGGACGCGGCGGCCGACGGCGCGGCACTCCGGGGGGAGGTCGGCGGGTTCGATGACGCCGGAGCGGCGGTTGCGGACGACCTTGGCGAGGGCGGCCCGCAACTGGCCGATGTTGCCGGGCCAGGCGGCGCGCATGAGGAGCTGGAGGGCGGCGCGCGAGCACGTCGGCACGGGCTGGGAGGCGACCTGGGCGAGCAGCACCGGCACCAGCTCGCGGACGTCCTCGATGTGGTGGCGCAGCGGCGGCACCTCGACCGCGCCGGGGAAGGTGCGCAGCAGCGGGGCGATCACGCCCTCGCGGTCGAGTGGCTGGTGAGTGGCCGTCACCCAGCGGCGCTCCCCGGTGCGTTCGGCGTCCTTGCGGTGCTGCCGCAGCAGGACGGTCAGCTCCTGGGCGGTCACCGGCGGCAGCCGGTCGATACGGCGCAGCACCAGGGCGCCCGAGGTCTCCTCGGTCAGCTCCCGCCGCACTTCGGCGAGGAAGAGCCGCGGATCGCTCTGGTCGACCACATGGAAGCGGCCGGCCGGGTCGTGCCGCCGGTGCACGGCCCGCAGTACGGCGAGCTTCCCGGCGCCCGCCTCGCCGTGCACGGTGATCCACTCGCGCTCGCGGTAGCGGGCGGCCACGTCGTCGCAGGCACGCTGCCACAGCGCGCCGGAACCGGCGATGCCCGGCAGCGCCGGCCGCGGTGACGGCAGCAGCGGCACCCCGGCGCCAGCCTCGGTCAGCCGCACCCTGACCACCCCGCCGGCCGGTCCCGACGCGGTGTGCACCGGAGTGCAGAACATCCGGGCCTTGGCGCCGCTGGGCAGATCGGTGTCGAGCGTGGCCCGCCGGCTGCCGAACATCGCCTCGGCCGCCGCGCCCAGCAGCGCCGTCTGGTCCTGCGGCGCGAGCAGCTGCCGGGCGTGGTCGTTCATCATCACGACGTTGTTGTTGAGCGCGAAGACGATGCTCGTACCGCGACGGCAGGCCCGCAAATACTCCTGGAACAGCGCGAATTCGCGCAGCCCGGTGAGCGTGGTCAGCTCCCGCTCGATGTGCCCCGCGGTGGTCTTGGCCAGCGCCAGCAGCAGCGGTCCCGCGTCCCGGCTCCAGCAGGTCAGGTCCAGCACCCCCAGCAGATGACCGGAGACCGGGTGCCGTACGGGCACGCCCGCGCAGCCCAGCTCCTCCAGATTCTCCGCGTAGTGCTCGTGCCCGAACACGCCCGTGGCCCGGCCGCCCTCCAGCGCCGTACCGATGCCGTTGGTGCCGACGTACTGCTCGGCGTAGCTGAAACCGGGCGCGAGCTGGACGCGGTCCAGGTGCGCCTCCAGCCGGCGGTCGCCGGTGCGGCGGTCGAGGACGACGCCGTCGGCGTCGGTCAGCACGATGCTCACCGCGTCGTCGCCGAGCTGCTCCAGCAGCCGCCGCAGCACGGGCGCGGCGCCGTGCACGAGCGGCGTCTCCAGATCCGGGTCCTTGTCGTACGCCAACTGCACGTGGTCGGCGGCGATGTTCCAGGTGCGCGAGCGCCACCACGAGGCGGCGATCGTCTCCCTGACCTTGTCGGAATCGACCGTGCCGACCGTCAGGAAGCGTTCGCGCGCGGCGGCCAGCGTGTCCGACGGGCGTTCCGACGGCCGGTCATACGGCCGGTCGGACGGCCGTTCCGGCGGCGGACGGTGCGGACGCGATAGCTCGGAGTCTGTCGGCGGCACGATGTGTCTCCCCTGCCCGGCTCACGGCGTGCCCATTTCAGGCACGCGTCCATCATGTGACCGGGCCGGGACGAGAGGAAGACCGCGCTTCGTCTCATATTGAGACCGCCGCCACCGGTCCCGTGCCGTGTGATTCCTCCCACCAGAACGTGTGAATCGAGCCCGGCCGAGGCGCAGTCGCGGGCGCCATGGCCGTGGGCCACCCGACCGCCGGAGAGATCCGGCCACTGGAGAGATCCACCGGAGGCAAGGCATGAGCCGACAGAGTCTGAGCAAGGCTCACAAGAAGATCACCGAACTGTCGTGGGAGCCGACCTTCGCCACACCCGCGAAGCGCTTCGGCACCGACTACACGTTCGACAAGGCGCCGAAGAAGGACCCGCTCAAGCAGATCCTGCGGTCCTACTTCCCGATGGAGGAGGAGAAGGACAACCGGGTCTTCGGCGCGATGGACGGCGCCATCCGGGGCAACATGTTCCGGCAGGTGCAGGAGCGCTGGATGGAGTGGCAGAAGCTGTTCCTGTCGATCATCCCGTTCCCGGAGATCTCCGCCGCCCGGGCCATGCCGATGGCCATCGACGCGGTGCCCAACCCGGAGATCCACAACGGCCTGGCCGTGCAGATGATCGACGAGGTACGGCACTCGACGATCCAGATGAACCTCAAGCGCCTCTACATGAACCACTACATCGACCCCGCCGGGTTCGACATCACCGAGAAGGCGTTCTCCAACAGCTACTGCGGCACCATCGGCCGCCAGTTCGGCGAGGGCTTCATCACCGGCGACGCGATCACCGCGGCCAACATTTATCTGACGGTCGTCGCCGAGACCGCCTTCACCAACACGCTGTTCGTGGCCATGCCGTCCGAGGCCGCCGCCAACGGCGACTATCTGCTGCCGACGGTCTTCCACTCGGTGCAGTCCGACGAGTCGCGGCACATCTCCAACGGCTACTCGATCCTGCTGATGGCGCTCGCCGACGAGGACAACCGCAAGCTGCTGGAGCGCGACCTGCGCTACGCCTGGTGGAACAACCACTGCGTGGTCGACGCGGCGATCGGCACCTTCATCGAGTACGGCACCAAGGACCGCCGCAAGGACCGGGACAGCTACGCGGAGATGTGGCGCCGGTGGATCTACGACGACTACTACCGCAGCTACTTGATCCCGCTGGAGAAGTACGGCCTCACCATCCCGCACGACCTGGTCGAGGAGGCGTGGGACCGGATCTACAACCAGCACTACGTGCACCGCGTCGCCCAGTTCTTCGCCACCGGCTGGCCCGTCAACTACTGGCGGATCGACCCGATGACCGACCGGGACTTCGAGTGGTTCGAGGAGAAGTACCCCGGCTGGTACAACCAGTTCGGCCGCTGGTGGGAGGAGTACAGCCGGCTCCGGCACCCGGGCGCCAACAAGCCGATCGCGTTCGAGAACGTCGGCTACGAGTACCCGCACCGCTGCTGGAGCTGCATGGTGCCCTGCCTGATCCGCTCCGACATGGTCACCGACAAGGTCGACGGCCAGTGGCGCACGTACTGCTCGGAGACCTGCGCCTGGACCGACAAGGTGGCCTTCCGGCCGGAGTACGAGGGCAGGCCGACGCCCAACATGGGCCGGCTGACCGGCAAGCGCGAGTGGGAGACGCTCTACCACGGTCAGGACCTCGCCGACATCATCACCGACCTCGGCTACGTCCGCGACGACGGGCGGACCCTGGTCCCGCAGCCGCACCTGGACCTGGACGACCCGAAGAAGCTGTGGACCCTGGACGACGTCCGCGGCATCACCTTCAACAGCCCCAATGTGCTGCTCAACCAGATGTCGGACGCCGAGCGCGAGGCGCACGTGGCCGCGTACCGGGCGAACCCGAACGTCACCCCGGCGGCCTGACCTACGGCCGTCCGCGTCCCCGCCGCGCCCCGACCGCGCGGCGGGGACCCGTAACCCCCGTGTGACTGGAGGAGCGACGTCATGTCCGACACCCACAAGGTGCGATTCGAGCCGGTGGGCATTGAGATCGAGGCCGCCGAGGACGAGACGGTGCTCGATGCCGCCTTCCGGCAGGGCGTCACGCTGATGCACGGCTGCAAGGAGGGCCAGTGCTCGGCGTGCAAGTCCTTCCTACTCGACGGCGACATCCAGATGCGCCGGTACTCCACCTTCGCGCTCGCCGACTACGAGAGCGACGAGGGGTACGTGCTGCTGTGCCGGTCGCACGCCTACAGCGACGTGGAGATCGAACTCGTCAACTACGACGAGGACATGATCAGGTCCGGCCTGCCGGTGCTCGACGTGACCGCGCGCGTCGCCGCCCTCGACGACCTCACCCACGACATCTCGCTGCTCCGCCTCACGCTCCCCGAGCAGTCCGGATTCCGCTTCCACCCGGGCCAGTACGTGGACATCGGGGTGCCCGGCACCGATGAGCACCGCTCGTTCTCGATGGCCAACACCTCGGCGGCCGACGGGCAGTTGGAGTTCATCATCAAGCGGTATCCCGGCGGTCGCTTCTCCGGCCTGCTGGAGGACGGGCTCACGGTCGGCGACCGGCTCGACCTGAAGGGCCCATTCGGCACCTTCACCCTGCGGGCCGGCTCCGACCGGCGGCTGGTCTTCGTCGGCGGCGGCGCCGGCATGGCGCCGATCCTCGCGCTGCTGCGGCAGATGGCGGACAGCGGGACCGATCGTGAGGCCGTCTACTACTACGGCGCCAGGACCGAACGCGACCTGTTCCACCTGGAGGAACTGGCCGCGATCGCCGACCGGCTCCCCGGCTTCCGCTTCGTGCCGTGCCTGTCCGAGAGCTGGCCGGAGGGCTGGCCGGGCGCCGCCGGGGACGGCGAGACGGGCCTGGTCACCACGGCGCTCGCCGCCCGCGAACAGGATCTGGCCGACTGCGACGTCTACCTCTGCGGCCCGCCGCCGATGATCGACGCCGCCCTGCCGCTGCTGGAGAGCCTTGGCGCGCCCGAGGAACAGGTCTTCTTCGACAAATTCACCATCACCGCGGCGGCCGAGGACTGACGGCCGCCACTGAGAACGCCCCCTGACCAGAGAAAGGTGTGTGCGTCATGGCGAGTGCGGAGACCACCCCGCAACGGACCTTCCCGCAGCTGGAATTCACCGGCGCGGAAGCGGGCCTGCGGGAATTCCCCGGCTCCAGGAGCCGCGCGTACAACTACTTCACCCCGCAGAAACTGCGCGCCACGATGTACGAGGACGTCACCTTCGACGTCCAGCCGGACCCCGAACGGCACCTCAGCCAGGGCTGGATCTACGGATTCGCCGACGGCCCCGGCGGCTACCCCAAGGACTGGACGCTGCTCAAATCCAGCGACTGGCACCGCTTCCTCGACCCCAACGAGGAGTGGGAGCAGACGATCTACCGCAACAATTCCAGCGTCGTCCGGCAGATCCAGCTCAATCTGGAGAACGCCAGGAAGGCCGACGCGTACGCCGGCTGGTCGTCGGGCTGGGTCACCTTCGTCGAGCGCAATCTCGGCGCCTGGATGCACGCGGAACACGGCCTGGGCATGCATGTGTTCCTCTCAGAACAGCGGTCCGCGCCCACCAACATGATCAACAACGCCATCGCGGTGAACAGCGCCCACAAACTCCGCTTCGCGCAGGATCTCGCGCTGTACAACCTGGACCTGTCCGAGTCCGACATCGCCTTCGACGGCGGTGTGCACAAGCGCACCTGGCAGCAGGACCCGGTATGGCAGGGCGTCCGGGAGAACGTCGAACGCCTCACCGCCATCGGCGACTGGGCGGAATCCCTCTTCGCCGCCAATGTCGTCTTCGAATCCCTGGTCGGCGTCCTCTTCCGCAGCCACCTGGTGATGCAGATCTCCGCGCGCAACGGCGACTACGTGACGCCCACCCTGGTCGGCGCCGGCGAGCACGACTACGACCGCGACCTGCGCTACACCCGCGCGCTGTTCCGGCTGCTGACCGGCGACGAGACGTACGGCGCCGCCAACCGGGACGTCCTGCAGGGCTGGCTCGACAAGTGGGTGCCGAGCAGCGTCAGGGCCGCGCACGAACTGCAGCCGATCTGGTCCCAGCCCCAGGACAGGGTGGTCACCTTCGCCGATTCCTGGGCCCACGCGGTCAGCGGCTTCCGCGGCCTGCTGTCCGACCTCGACCTCTCCGAGCCGAAGGGACTTGCCCAGTGACGAAATTCGCCAGTGACCGCACCTTCTCCGACATGTGCGGCGTGACGCTGATGAACAACCAGAACGGCCATGTCGTCGCCGAGATCATGCGCGGCAAGACCGGGGTGACCGTCGAGGAACTCCCGTCGATGATCCGCGTCGACGGAAAGGGCAGCCTGCTCTTCGACTTCGCCGAGATCACCGACGCGATCGGCTTCGAGTTCGACCAGTCGGACTTCGAGGAGATCATGTCGACCCACTACGGCCGCATGGTGCACTTCGACGACCGCACCATGCTCTTCTCCAGCCCGGAAGCGGCGGCCGAATACATCGACTTCGACCTCAAGCCCGTCGGCTAGAACGCCAGGAGAGGACGCACATGTACACCAAGGACGGCACGTCCTACTTCGTCGTCGACAGCCATGTGGCCCTGTGGGACGGCAGCCCGCAGAATCAGGCCAACCGGTACGGCAAGGGCTTCATCGAGTGCTTCTACGACTACCACCGCAACCTCAGCCCGAAGGAATGGCTCTGGCCGCTGGACAAGTTCGAGAAGTACTCCGAGGCCGACCTGATCCACGACCTCTTCGAGACCGGCCACGTCGACCGGGCGATCTTCCAGCCCGCGTATCTCAGCGACTTCTACACCACCGGATTCCACCAGCGCGAAAGGGCGCTGGCGCTGACCCGGGAACACGCCGACAAACTGGTGCTCAACGACGCCTGGGACCCGCGCGACCGCGAGGCCGGGCTCGACCGCCTCGAAGAACTCGCCGCGGTCGACGGCGGACTGAAGGGCGTCAAGCTCTACACCGCGGAATGGCGCGGCGACTCCAAGGGCTACAAGCTCACCGACGAGTGGTCGTACCGCTATCTCGCCAAGTGCGAGGAGCTGGGCATCCGCAACATCCACATCCACAAGGGCCCGACCGTCTACCCGCTCAACCGGGACGCCTTCGACGTCGCCGACGTGGACGACGTGGCGAGCGCCTTCCCGAACCTCAACTTCGTCGTGGAGCACGTCGGGCTGCCCCGCCTGGAGGACTTCTGCTGGATCGCCACCCAGGAGCCCAACGTCTACGGCGGACTCGCCGTCGCCATCCCGCTGATGCACACCAGGCCGCGCTACTTCGCCCAGATCATCGGCGAGTTGCTGTACTGGCTGGACGAGGACCGCATCCTGTTCGGCAGCGACTACGCGATCTGGCACCCCAAGTGGCTGGTCGAGCAGTTCGTCGACTTCCAGATCCCCGAGGACATGCGGTCGGAGTACGGCGAGCTGACCACCACGGTCAAGCGGAAGATCCTCGGCCTCAACGCGGCCCGGCTGTACGACCTCCAGGTGCCGGCCGAACTGTCGCTGCCCGCAGCGGAGGTCGTGGCATGACCACCGTCACCCGGCCGCCCGACCGGACCCGTACCGGTGTCGAGGAGCGGGTCTGGGCCGCGCTCGGCACCGTACGCGACCCCGAACTCGACCAGCCGATCACCGCCTTGTGCTTCGTCACCGAAGCGGTGGTCCGCGACCACGGGCCGGCCGGCAGCGCCGTCCTGGTCCGGCTGCGGCTGCCCACCTACTTCTGTGCCCCCAACTTCGCCTTCCTGATGGTCGCCGACGCGCACGACGCCGTACGCGCGGTGCCCGGCGTCACGGCCGTCGAGATCCGCCTGGAGGACCACTTCGCCGCCGACGAGATCAACGCCGGCGTCGCCGCGCAGGGCGGATTCGCCGGCACCTTCCCGCAGTTGGCGGGCGGCGAGCTGGCCGAGCTGCGGCTGGCCTTCCTGCGCAAGGCCCATCTGGCCTGCCTGGAAAGGGCCTGCCGACGGCTGCGCCAGGACGGCTGGCAGGTCGAGGACCTGACGCGGGCGCGGCTGTCCGACCTGCCCGCCTCCCCGGAACGGGACAGCCTGCTGCGCCGTCGCGCCGACCTCGGCCTGCCGACCGACCACGACGCGCCCCTGGTCGTGCACGACGACGGCACACCGGTGTCCGCCGACGACCTGCCCGCCCGGCTGCGCTTCGCCCGGGCGGTGCGGGTCAGCGTCGACGGCAACGCCACCATGTGCCGCGGCCTGCTGGAGACCCGCTACGGCGTACCGGCGGCCGACGAACACGGCACCGACGGCGCCAGCGCCGCCCCGTCACCGGACGAGGAGGACGCACGATGAAGGCCGTACGGCTCAGCAAGTACGACAACACCCCGGACCTCGTCGTCGTCCCCGACCCGAGGATCACCTCACCGCTCGACGTCGTCGTCCGCGTCGGCGGGGCCGGGGTGTGCCGCACCGACCTGCACATCATCGAAGGCCAGTGGCAGGCGAAATCCGGCGTGGAACTGCCCTACACGCTCGGCCACGAGAACGCCGGCTGGGTGCACGAGGTGGGCTCCGCCGTCACCGGCATCGAGGTCGGCGACCCCGTCATCCTGCACCCGCTGGCCACCTGCGGGCTGTGCCGGGCCTGCCGCGACGGAGACGACGTGCACTGCACGGCCTCGGCCTTCCCCGGGATCGACACCGACGGCGGCTACGCCGAGCTGATCAGGACCAACGCCCGCGCGGTGGTCAAGCTCGACCCGGCGCTGCAACCCGCGGACGTGGCCGCGCTCGCCGACGCCGGGCTGACCGCGTACCACGCCGTACGCAAGGCCGCCCGGCTGCTGCGGCCCGGCGACACGGTCGTGGTGATCGGCGCGGGGGGCCTCGGCCACATCGGCGTCCAGGTGCTGCGGGCGCTCACCGCCGCCGAGATCGTCGTCGTGGACCGCTCCTGGGACGCGCTCGCACTCGCGGAACAGCTCGGCGCCGACCACATCGTGCGGGCCGACAGCCGGCAGGTCGCTGCGGTGCTGGAACTCACCGGCGGCCACGGCGCCGAGGCCGTCATCGACTTCGTCGGCGAGGGCGGCGCGGTCGAGGCGGGCGTGGCGATGCTGCGCAGGGCCGGGAACTACTACGTGGTCGGCTACGGCGGCGCCCTCCAGGTGCCGACCATCGACGTCATCTCCACCGAGATCAACTTCATCGGCAATCTGGTCGGCTCCTACAACGACCTGGCCGAACTCATGGTGCTCGCCGCGCGCGGCAAGGTCGCGCTGCACACCACGACGTATCCGCTCGGCGAATACGCCACCGCCCTGGAGGACCTGGACCGGGGCAAGGTCCGCGGCCGGGCGATCCTCGTCCCCTGAGCAGAAGGGCAACTACGGAGATGGCAAAGGACCTGCGTTTCAACGTCGAGGCGCGGCAGCTGCTCGAATCGGGGGTGAACGCCCTCGCCGACGCGGTCAAGGTGACGCTCGGACCCAAGGGCCGCAACGCCGTCATCGAGAAGCTGACCGGACCGCCGACCATCACCAACGACGGCGTGACGATCGCCCGCGAGATCCAACTGCGCGACCCGTTCGCCAACATGGGCGCCCAGCTCGTCAAGGAGGTCGCCAACAAGACCAACGGGGTCGCGGGCGACGGCACCACCACCGCCACCGTGCTGGCCCAGGCCCTGGTCCGCGAGGGCCTGCGCGCGGTCGACGAGGGCGCCAACCCGATGCTGCTCAAGTCCGGCATCGAGCAGGCGGTCGCGGCCGTGCTCGGCGAACTCGCCGCGGGCACCCGGCAGATCACCGGACCGGAGGACCTCGCGCACGTGGCGACGCTGTCCGCCAACAACGACGCCGAGATCGGCGGCACCATCGCCGCCGCCATGGGCCGCGTCGGCCGCAGCGGCGTCGTCACCGTCGAGGAGTCGCCGTCCTTCGGGCTCGACGTGAGCTTCGTGGACGGCGTGGAATTCGACCACGGCTACATCTCGCCGTACATGGCCACCGACAAGGACCGTATGGAGACGGTCTTCGAGAACCCGTACATCCTGTTCACCAACGAGAAGATCTCCCGGGTGCAGCTGCTGATGCCGCTGCTGGAACAGGTCACCCGCAGCGGCAGCCCGCTGGTGATCCTGGCCGAGACCGTCGACGGGCCCGCGCTCGGCATGCTCGTGGCGAACAATGTGCACGACACCTTCAAGTCCGTGGTGGTGCGCGCGCCCGGCTTCGGGCACCGGCGGATCGCCGAACTGGAGGACCTCGCCGTCTTCACCGGCGGCCAGGTCGTCACCGGCGACGCGGGCCTCAGCCTGGACGCGGTCCGGCTGGACCAGCTGGGCCGCTGCCGGCGGATCACCGTCACCGAGTCCAGCACCACCCTGGTCGGCGGCGCCGGCGACGACGCGGCGGTGTCGGCGCGGATCGAGCAGGTCAAGCGCGAGCTGGAACGCGCCGAGAACGAGCACGACCGGGACAATCTCCAGCTCCGTATCGCCCGCATGTCGGGCAGTGTCGCCGTCATCCACGTCGGCGCCGCCACCGGCGTGGAACTCAAGGAGAAGCAGCACCGCGTCGAGGACTCGCTGTCCGCCACCCGCGCGGCCATCGAGGAGGGCATCGTCGCGGGCGGCGGCACCGCCCTGGCCCAGGCCGCCGCGGTGCTGACCGCCCTGGACCTGGCCGGCGACCAGGGCGCAGGGCGCGACATCGTCCGGCGGGCGCTCGGCGAACCGCTGCGCTGGATCGCCATCAACGCCGGATACGACGGCCAGCGGATCCTGGACCAGGTCGCCGAACTGCCCGCGGGGCACGGCTTCAACGCGCTGACCGGCGAATTCGGCGACATGTTCGCGCTCGGTGTGATCGACCCGCTGAAGGTCACCCGCTCCGCGCTGCGCAGCGCGGCCTCCATCGCGGCGCTGCTGCTCACCACGGAGACGCTGGTGGTCGAGGAGATCGTGCAGAATCCGGGCGCGATCGTCGCACCCGGCTTCGGCGACCTGGCCGAGGGCATGGTCCGGCCCTCCAACATCTACTGACGCGACCCGTGCCGACAACCCCCACGACCGAGAGGAGGCGGCCGTGTTCATGGCGAGACCGGGTCCGGTAGCGGTCCGCACGCCCCCCGGGACCGGCCGCCGCACTCCTGGGCGGCAGTCCGCGCACTTCGTCGGACCGGCGTTCGTGGCCGCGGTCGCCTATGTCGACCCCGGCAACTTCGCCACCAATGTGACGGCCGGCAGCCGCTACGGCTTCGCCCTGCTGTGGGTGGTGCTGGTCGCCAACGCGGTGGCGATGCTGGTGCAGTACCTGTCGGCCAAGCTCGGCATCGCGACCGGCATGAACCTGTCGGAGATGTGCCGGGAGCGGTACGGCCGCCGGCTGCGGATCGGCCTGTGGGTCCAGGCCGAACTGGTCATCATGATGACCGACCTGGCCGAGGTGGTCGGCGGCGCGCTCGCCCTGAACATGCTGTTCGGCGTGCCGCTGCCGGCCGGCGGCGCGCTCACGGTCGCCGGCATGCTGCTGGTCCTGCTGTTCCAGCAGCGCGGCCGGCGGCAGTTCGAGGCCGTGATCACGGCGCTGCTCGCGGTGGTGCTGGTGGCCTTCGTCTACCAGACCTTCCGCGCGCACATCGACGGCGGCGCGGCAGTGCGCGGGCTCGCGCCGAGCCTGCCGGGCCGGGACAGCGCACTGCTCGCGGTCGGCATCGTCGGGGCCACCGTCATGCCGCACGCGATCTATCTGCACTCGGCGCTCACGCAGGAACTGGTGCGGCCCGGGCGGGATTCGGCGGCACCCGGCTCGGACGGGCGACGTTCGGACGGGCGACGGTCGGACGGGCGACGGTCGGCCGGGACGGGGCTGGACGGGCGACGGTCGGCCCGGACGGGGCTCGCCGCCGCCCGGCGGGCCGGTGTACGGATGAGCGCGCTGGACGTGGTGGCGGCGCTGAGCATCGCCGCCGTGGTCAACGCGTCCATCCTGATGGCCGCGACGTCCCTGCACGGTTCGGGCGCGGACTCGCTGACCGACGCGTACGGCGCCTTCGGGACGATCTTCGGCGGCTTCGCGGCGACCGTCTTCGGGATCGCCCTGCTGGCCTCCGGGCTCGCCGCGTCCTGCGTCGGCGTCTACAGCGGGCAGATCGTCATGCAGGGCTTCCTGCGCCGCTCCGTCCCCATCTGGCAGCGCCGCCTGGTGTCGCTGCTGCCCGCCGCGGCCGTGCTCTGTCTCGGCGTCGACCCGACGCTCGCGCTGGTGCTCAGCCAGGTGGTGCTCTCCTTCGGGGTGCCCTTCGCCCTCGTGCCGCTGTTGCGGTTCACCGGGGATCCGGCGCTGATGGGGGAGTTGGTCAACCGGCGGGTGACCCGGGTGGCGGCGGTCGTCGCGGCGGCGCTGATCATCGCGATGAACGCCTATCTGATCGTGATGGTGGTCGCGTGAGGCGGCCCGGATCCCTTGCTCCAGGCGGTGGTTGAGACGGACAGCGAGACGCTCCGCTCGATCGCGGCGCCACTGGCCGAGGCGGGCTGCCTCGGCACCGTCGCCCTGCTGATCCACCGGGCGGCGCTGCGCCGGGTGGACTGGGACCTCATCCCGTCGGCCGCCCTGCCCCGGGTGCGGTGGTGGCTCCGCCACGGGCCGCCGCTGCTCCGGGCGAGCCTGACGCTCGCCGCCCTCGGCCTGGCCGGACTCGGCGCGGCCTGGCTGGGCGGCTGACACGGCCTGGCTGGGCGGCTGACGAGACTGCCCGCAAGGTCGTTCCCCGGCCCGGCCGCCCTCGCGGGTCAGGTCGCGCCGTCGCTCAACTCCACGAGTTTGGTGACCGTGTTCCAGTTGCGGGTCGAGGCGGTCAGGCCGAGGCGGCGGTCGGTGAAGAGCGGGGCGAGCTTGGAGTCGCGGACGCCGTCGGGGAAATGGGCGTAGATCTCGCGCTCGCCGGGGCGGAATTCGTCCGGCGCGTAGGCGGCCGGGTCGAGCGACGGGAGCTTGTCCAGGGGGACCGGTCCTGACAGGAAGGTCACCATGAAGCGGGACGGGTTGACGCCGTCCATGGGGAAGGGGTTGGACTCCATGACGCGTCGCAGATCCGCTCCGGTGCGTACCAGGCAGGCGACGGTCAGCCCCGTCCCGTCGGCGATGCGCTGCTCCAGGTCGGCGGCCAGGCGCAGCGGATCGGCCTCCTCGTGGGTGAACACGGCGTTGCCGCTCTGGAGATGGGTGCGGACGCCCGTGGCGCCGAGGTCGGCGAGGAGGTCGCGCAGGGTCTGCATGGGCAGCTTGTTCTTGCCACCCACATTGATGCCGCGCAGCAGCGCGACATAGCTCGTGCTCTTGCCTGTACTTGTGTCCGTGTCCGTGTCCGTGTTCGTCTTCGCGCGGGTCGTCACGGTGGTCACGCTAGCGGTCGGCACCGACAATCCGGAGAAAGGGGGGCGGTTCGGCGTCAGCACGGATCATGCGCGGTGTCGCTCGTTCGGAGGACGGGTCGGTCGCCGGAACGGTTCGGCAGGGCCGGGTCTGATTACGTTCGGGCATATGACCAGCATCCATGACAGGCCCGTCGTCACCGAACTGCGGCTGTCCGCCTTCAAGTCGCATCGGGGCGCCTCCTTCGGCTTCGGGCCGATCACCCTGCTGTCGGGCGCCAGCGGCACCGGCAAGTCGAGCGTGCTGGAGGCGCTGGCCGCGCTCGGCCGGCTGGCGTGCGGGGACGGGCTCGACGAGGTCTTCGGTTCCGCGGTGCGCGGCGGCGCGGCGGCGTGCGTGCCGCAGGACGCGCAGCCCGACGCCCAGGGGCGGCGCGGCTTCCGTATCGGCTGTACGGTCACGGGCCCGGTGGGTCCGGTACGGCTGGACGTGGCCGTGCAGGCGGAACCGACGCTGCGGATCGTCGGCGAGCGGCTCACCGGCGCGGGCGAGACGCTGCTGACCACGGCGTTGCGCGATCCCGAACGGCGCACCGTGCAGGCTGCCTGGCACACCGCGGGCCTGGTCGCGGTGACCCGGGCGCCGCTCCCGGACGACCGGCTGGCGACCGCGCTGCTGCCGCTGCGGGTCGCGGGGCGGACGGACGGCCAGCGGCTGGTGCTGGCCGCGGCCGAGCAGATGGTCGTCGCGCTGCGCGGGGTCTTCCCGATCGCGCCGCGGCCGGAGTTGATGCGTGCGCCGGTACCGGTCGGCGACGGCCGGCTGCGTGCCTCCTGCGACAACCTGTCGGCGGTCCTGGCCAGGACCGAGGGCGAGTGCGGGACGCGGCACGCTGCACTGGTCAACGCGGTACGGGCGGTGTGCAGTCCGCCGGTCGAGGGGATCACCGCGCTGCGCGCGGCGGCGGGGGGAGAGGTGGCCCCGGGCGCGGTGAATGTGGTGAGCGCCGCGTGCGCGTCGGGTACGTCGGGCGGTTCGGTCGCGTCGGGCCCGGTGGACTCGGTGATCGCCGCGGTGGACCGCGGCCCGCTCGGTCTGGTGCCGGTCGACCGCCTCGGTGATGGTGAACTGCGCTTCCTGGCCCTTGCGTTGGTGCTGCTCACCGGGCCGGGAGTGCTGGACGTCGACACGAGTACGGAGCTGCTGCCCGCCAGTCAGGTGCTGACCGTGCTGGGCGACGGGCTCGACCACGGCCTGGACCGGCGGCAGTTGGGCGAACTGCTGCGGCTGGCCGGACCCGCCGCCGAGCGGGGGCACATCAGGCTGCTGGGCACCGTCCAGGACGCCGGCTTCGCGGAGGGGCTCGGCGGGGTCTCGGTGACGGCACTCGGTGTACCGCGGCCCCGGCGCCGCGAGGATGCGGTAGACCAGTCGGGGTGACCGACGACATGGATCTGGCGGCGCTCCAGCGCCGCCTCGCCGCCTTCGCGGCGGCCCGCGACTGGCAGCCCTTCCACACACCCAAGAATCTGGCCGCGGCCCTCAGCGTGGAGGCCGCCGAACTGCTGGAGATCTTCCAGTGGTTGACCCCCGAGCAGGCGGCGGAGGTGATGGCGGACGAGGGCACCGCGCACCGCGTGCGGGACGAGGTCGCCGATGTGATGGCGTATCTGCTGCAGTTCTGCGAGGTGCTCGGCATCGATGTGCTGGCCGCGCTCGCGGCGAAGATCGACCGCAACGAACTGCGCTTCCCCCGGAAGGACGGGCCGCGGGAGCCCTCCTCGGGCGCTTCCGGCGGGGCTCCCGGCTCCTCCGGCTGACCAGGTTTCCCGGAGGTTTTCCACAGGCGGCCGGTTGTCCACAGATCTCCCGAGGGGCCTTTCACGGCCCGGCCCGTTTCTGTCACTCTGAGTTATGGCGAAGGGATCGCCGCAGGACAGAGGGGGTGCGGACCATGGACGCGGCACGACTTGTGGCCCAGGCGGAGCAGACGATGCGCGGGGCACCGCAGCCGGACGACATCATCGCGGAGGCGTGGCAGGCGTTCGAGCTGACCGAGGCGGTAGGACGGCTGCTCACGGCCGATCACGAACGGCCGGTGGTACGGGCCGGGCCGGGGCCCGTGGTGGGGGCCGCCGGTGGCGATCCGCCGAGGGCGGTGCGGCTGACCGGGGTGCGCGACCCCGAGGGCACACTGCGGGCGCTGCGGACCCTGCTCGGCGAGATCGGCCTCGCCCTGGTCGCGGTCACCTGCACCGCCGAGGACGAGGCGGCCTACTGGAACTGCATCGAAGCGCTGGACGCGGTCGACGAGGCCAAGGACCGGGTGCGCGCGCTGACCCGGGAGACCAGGGGGGAGGGGCGATGACGGAACCGGTCGCGGCGCGGACGACAGCCGCGCCCCGCGCGGACGGCGGACCTTTCCCGGAGGTGTCTTTCGCACGCTCCCGCGCGGTGGGGGCAGGATGGAGGAATGGATCTCCGAATCTTCACCGAGCCCCAGCAAGGGGCCGACTACGACACCCTCCTCACCGTCGCCAAGGCGACCGAGGACCTCGGCTTCGACGCCTTCTTCCGGTCGGACCACTATCTGAAGATGGGCGACACGGACGGCCTGCCCGGACCCACGGACGCGTGGATCACACTGGCCGGCCTCGCCCGCGAGACCCGTCGGATCAGGCTCGGCACCCTCATGACGGCTGGCACCTTCCGGCTGCCCGGTGTGCTGGCGATCCAGGTCGCGCAGGTGGACCGGATGTCGGGCGGCCGGATCGAGTTCGGGCTCGGCGCGGGCTGGTTCGAGGAGGAGCACACCGCGTACGGCATCCCCTTCCCCAAGGAGAAGATCGCCCGTCTCGAAGAGCAGTTGGCGGTCATCACCGGCCTGTGGCAGACGCCGGTCGGCAAGACCTTCGACTACGACGGGACGTTCTACCAGCTCAAGGACTCGCCGGCGCTGCCCAAGCCGGCGCAGGCGAAGATCCCGGTCCTGATCGGCGGCCTCGGCGCCAAGCGGACCCCGGAGCTGGCGGCACGCTACGCCGACGAGTTCAACATCCCCTTCGCCTCGGTGGCCGACAGCGGGCAGCAGATCGGCCGGGTCCGCGCCGCGGCGGAGGCGGCCGGGCGCGGTGCGGACGACCTGGTGTACTCCAACGCCCTGGTGGTCTGCGTCGGCAAGGACGACGCCGAGGTGGCGCGCAGGGCGGCGGCGATCGGCCGGGAGGTCGACGAGCTGAAGGCGAACGGTCTCGCGGGGTCGCCCGCCGAGGTCGTGGACCGGATCGGGCAGTACGCGGAACAGGGCGCCACCCGCTTCTACCTCCAGGTCCTCGACCTGTCCGACCTGGACCACCTGGAGCTGATCTCGTCCCAGGTCCGCACCCAGGTGGGCTGAGGCCGCGATGTCCCCGCCGCCCGTACCTCCGCCCGCACCGCTGTTCCCGGCGGCGGGTGCCGGCGCGGGTTCCGCCACGGGCGGCGGCAGGGCGCTGGTGCTGGACGGCGGGCTGTCCAACCAGCTCGCCGACCAGGGCTGCGACCTGTCCGACCCGCTCTGGTCCGCGCGGCTGCTCGCCGACGCGCCGGAGCAGATCGAGGCCGCGCACACCGCCTATGTGCGGGCCGGCGCCCAGGTGCTGATCACCGCCAGCTACCAGGCCACGTACGAGGGGTTCGCCCGGCGCGGGACCGGGCGGGCCGAGGCGTCCGCGCTGCTGGCGCGCAGCGTGGAACTGGCCCGGCGGGCGGCGGCCGGCGGCACGGACGTGCGGGTCGCGGCGTCCGTGGGACCGTACGGGGCGATGCTCGCGGACGGCAGCGAATACCGTGGGCGGTACGGGCTGAGCGTGCGGGAGCTGGAGCGTTTCCACCGGCCGCGGATCGAGACGCTGGCGGCGGCCGGCCCCGATGTGCTGGCCCTGGAGACGGTGCCGGACGCCGACGAGGCGGAAGCGCTGCTGCGGGCGGCGGAGGGAGCCGGGGTCCCGGTCTGGCTCTCCTACACCGTGGAAGGCGAGCGGACGCGGGCGGGCCAGCCGCTGGCGGAGGCGTTCACGGTGGCGGCGGGCAGGGACGAGGTGGCCGCGGTGGGCGTCAACTGCTGCGCCCCGGCCGACGCGGAGCACGCCGTGCGGGTGGCGGCGGCGGTCACCGGCAAACCGGCCGTCGTCTACCCCAACAGCGGGGAGCGGTGGGACGCCGGGACCCGGCGCTGGCGCGGCGGCAGCACCTTCGACCCGGCGCGGGTGACCGCCTGGCGGACGGCGGGCGCCCGGCTGATCGGCGGCTGCTGCCGGGTCGGCCCGGCGGAGATCGGCGCGCTGGCCGCGGTGCTGGGCGGCGGCGAGGGCCGGTCTGCGGGACAAATTCCGTAGTCGGCGGGGGAGGGGTGAGGGAATACTCGGTCAGGTGTTCCTGACGATCTCCACCACCGGCACCGCGGCCGCCCCGGCCACTGACCTGGGGTTCCTGCTGCACAAGCACCCGGAGAAGGCGCAGACCTTCTCCACCTCCTACGGCACCGCGCACGTCTTCTACCCCGAGGCGAGCGCGGAGCGGACGACGGCCGCGCTGCTGCTGGAGGTCGATCCGCCCGCACTCGTGCGGCGCGGGAAGGGCAAGGGCAGGGGCGGCGCGCCCGACGCCGCGCTCGCGCAGTATGTGAACGACCGGCCCTACGCCGCGTCGTCACTGCTCGCGGTGGCGCTGCGCACGGTTTTCTCCACGGCGCTGCGCGGAGAGTGCCGGACGCTGCCCGAGCGGGCCGCGGCCCCGCTGCCGCTGCGGGTCGAGATCCCGGCGGTGTCCGCCCGGGGCGGCGCAGACCTGGTCGCCCGGCTCTTCGAGCCGCTCGGCTGGCGGGTGGAGGCCGAGGCGGTGCCGCTGGACACACGGTTCCCCGAGTGGGGCGACTCGCGCTATGTGCGGCTGGTGCTGGAGGGCGAGCTGCGCCTGGCGGACGCGCTGCGGCAGATCTATGTGCTGCTGCCGGTGCTCGACGACGCCAAGCACTACTGGGTGTCGGCGGACGAGGTGGACAAGCTGCTGCGCTTCGGCGAGGGCTGGCTGGCCGAGCACCCCGAGCAGAAGCTGATCACCCGGCGCTATCTGTCCCGGCGCTGGGCGCTCACCCGGCAGGCGAACGAGCGGCTGGAGCTGGCCCGGCTGGCCGACGCCGACGACATCGAGGTCGAGGAGATCGACAACGCGGTCGAGGACGACAGCACGGGACCCGACGGGGAGACCGAGGAACGGCCCGCGCCGCTCGCCGTCCAGCGGCGCGAGGCGATCCTCGCGGCGCTGCGCGACTCCGGTGCCGCGCGGGTGCTTGACCTGGGCTGCGGGCAGGGCCAGTTGGTGGCGGCACTGCTCAAGGACGTGCGGTACACCGACATCGTCGGCGTGGACGTATCGGCGCGGGCGCTGGAGATCGCGGCCCGGCGGCTGCGCCTGGACCGGCTGAGCGAGCGGCAGGCGTCGCGGGTCACGCTGCTCCAGGGCTCGTTGGCGTACACCGACGCCCGGCTCAAGGGGTACGACGCGGCCGTGCTGTGCGAGGTGATCGAGCACCTCGACCTGCCGCGGCTGCCCGCCCTGGAATACGCGGTCTTCGGCTCCGCACGGCCGCGGACCGTGGTCGTGACGACGCCGAACGTCGAGTACAACGTGCGGTGGGAGACGCTGCCCGCGGGCCACGCGCGCCACTCCGACCACCGTTTCGAGTGGAGCCGCGCCGAATTCCGCGACTGGGCGACGGCCGTCGCCGCCCGGCACGGCTACGACGTCGGCCTCGCACCGATCGGCCCCGACGACCCCGAGGTCGGCCCGCCCACCCAGATGGCGGTGTTCACCCTCGGCACGACCGCGAGCGCGACCACCCACGACACGACCAAGGACAAGAAGAAGGAGGTGGCGGCATGACCGCACCACGTACCCTGCCCGTCACCGATCTGTCGCTCGTCGTCCTGATCGGTTCCACCGGCTCCGGCAAGTCCACCTTCGCCGCACGCCACTTCAAGCCGACCGAGGTGATCTCCTCCGACTTCTGCCGTGGCCTGGTCAGCGACGACGAGAACGACCAGAGCGCGACCGGTGACGCCTTCGACGTACTGCACTACATCGCCGGCAAGCGGCTCGCGGCCGGCCGCCGCACCGTCGTGGACGCCACCAATGTGCAGCCGGAGAGCCGGAAGCACCTGGTGGCGCTGGCCCGGGAGTACGACGTGCTGCCGATCGCCATCGTCCTGGACGTACCGGAGCAGGTGTGCGCCGAGCGCAACGCCGGGCGCCCGGACCGGGCGGCGCTGCCGCGCCACGTCATCCAGCGGCACCAGCGCGAACTGCGCCGCTCGCTGCGCGGCCTGGAGCGCGAGGGCTTCCGCAAGGTGCACATCCTGCGCGGCACCGAGGAGATCGAGGCCGCCGAGATCGTCACCGAGCGCCGCTACAACGACCTGACGCATCTGACCGGCCCCTTCGACATCATCGGCGACATCCACGGATGCAGCTCGGAGCTGGAGACGCTGCTGGCCGCACTGGGCTACGTGGACGGCGCGCACCCCGACGGCCGCACCGCCGTGTTCGTCGGCGACCTGGTGGACCGCGGCCCCGACAGCCCCGGTGTGCTGCGCCGCGTCATGGGCATGGTCGCCGCGGGCACCGCCCTGTGCGTCCCCGGCAACCACGAGAACAAGCTCGGCCGCTACCTCAAGGGCCGCAAGGTGCAGCACACCCACGGACTGGCCGAGACCATCGAGCAGTTGGAGCGCGAGGACGCCCGCGACCCCGAGTTCCGCAAGCGGGTCGCGGACTTCATCGACGGCCTGATCAGCCACTATGTGCTGGACGGCGGCAAGCTGGTGGTCTGCCACGCGGGCCTGCCGGAGAAGTACCACGGCCGCACCTCCGGCCGGGTCCGCTCGCACGCGCTGTACGGCGACACCACGGGCGAGACCGACGAGTTCGGCCTGCCCGTGCGCTACCCGTGGGCCGAGGACTACCGGGGCCGCGCCGCCGTCGTCTACGGCCACACACCGGTCCCCAACACGTCCTGGATCAACAACACCATCTGCCTCGACACCGGAGCGGTCTTCGGCGGCAGGATGACGGCCCTGCGCTGGCCCGAGCGCGAGATCGTCGACGTCCCCGCCGAGCGGGTCTGGTACGAGCCCGCCAAGCCGCTGGTCACCGAGGCGCCCGGCGGTCACGACGGGCGCCCGCTCGACCTGGCCGACGTCACCGGCCGGCGGATCGTGGAGACCAGCCGGATGGGGCGGCTCGCGGTGCGCGAGGAGAACGCGGCGGCGGCCCTGGAGGTGATGAGCCGCTTCGCGGTCGACCCGCGGCTGCTGGCCTACCTGCCGCCGACGATGGCGCCTTGCGCGACCTCGCGCCAGGAGGGCTATCTGGAGCACCCGGCGGAGGCGTTCGCCGCCTACCGGGAGGACGGCGTCGAGCAGGTCGTCTGCGAGGAGAAGCACATGGGCTCCCGCGCGGTCGCCCTGGTCTGCCGCGACGAGGTCGCCGCCGAGAAGCACTTCGGTGTGACCGGCGGCCCGACCGGGACGCTGCACACCCGTACCGGGCGGCCGTTCTTCGACGACGCGGCCGTCACCGAGGAGGTGCTGGCCCGGCTGCGGGCCGCCGTCACCACGGCCGGCCTGTGGGAGGAGCTGTCCACCGACTGGCTGCTGCTCGACGCCGAGTTGCTGCCCTGGTCGCTCAAGGCGTCCGGTCTGCTGCGCAAGCAGTACGCGGCGGTCGGCGCCGCGGCCGGTGCCGTCTTCCCGGCCGCGCTGAGCGCGCTCGACGCGGCGGCGGCCCGGGGCACCGACGTCGGGGGCCTGCTCGGCAGGCAGCGCGAACGGGCCGCGGACGCGGCGGCGTTCACCGACGCCTACCGCCGCTACTGCTGGACCACCGACGGCCTGGAGGGTGTGCGGCTGGCACCCTTCCAGCTGCTCGCCGTGCAGGGCCGCAGCCTCACCGGGCTGCCGCACGACCAGCAGTTGGCGCTGATCGACCGGCTGGTGGAGGCCGACCCGAGCGGGCTGCTCAGGACGACCCGGCGGCTGCTGGTCGACACCTCCGACGAGGAGTCGGTCGCGGCCGGTGTGCGGTGGTGGCTGGAGCTGACCGGCGAGGGCGGCGAGGGCATGGTCGTCAAGCCGCTCGCCGCGCTGGTCCGCGACGCCAAGGGCCGCTTGGTGCAGCCGGGCATCAAGTGCCGGGGACGGGAGTATCTGCGGATCATCTACGGTCCCGAGTACACCCGCCCCGAGCACCTGGAGCGGCTGAGGTCCCGCTTCCTCGGCCACAAGCGCTCGCTCGCCCTGCGCGAGTACGCGCTCGGCCTGGAGGCCGTGGACCGGCTGGCGGGCGGCGAGCCCCTGTGGCGCGTCCACGAGGCGGTCTTCGCCGTCCTGGCCCTGGAGTCCGAGCCGGTCGACCCCCGGCTCTGACCCCTCCGCGCACCGCCCCGTGCGCGGACCCGTCCCGGAGCACCGGACCCGGGGCACCGGCGCACCCCGCGCCGGCGCCCCGGGCATCCCGGACCGGGGGCACCTCAGATGCGGGCGTGCCCGCCGGGCGTGTGGCCGAACGCCCGCCGGAAGACGTCGATGAAGGCGCTCGCCGACGACCAGCCGCAGCGCAGCGCCACCTGCGTGATCGAATGCCCCTCGCTGAGCAGTACCAGCGCCTGGTAGAGGCGCAGTTGGGTGCGCCACTGCGGAAAGGTCATCCCGACCTCGGTGCGGAAGAGCCGGCTGAGGGTGCGTTCGTTCGCGCCGACCTGCGCCCCGAGGGCGGCGAGCGTCCGCGGGTCGGCGGGGTCGCGGTGCAGCATCGCGCAGACCGCCGCGAGGCGGGCGTCGGTGGGGGTGGGCAGATGCACCGGCTGCTGCGGCGAGGCGCGCAGCTGGTCCAGGAGGACGGCCCGCATCCGCCGGTGCTCCGGCCGTCCCGCGCCGCCCGCCGACCGGGCCCCGCCCCCGCCTCCGGCCTCGGCGTCGTCGTGCTCCCGCGTGTAAGTGAGGATCAGCTCGCGCAGCAGCGGATTGACCGTCAGCGCGGCGGGCGCCGCGAGACCGAGCGGATTGACCGACGCGGGCAGACCGATGGTGTGCAACCGCAGCTCGCCATGGGCGCGGTGCGCGTGCGTGGTGCGCCGGTCGTACGTGGTCTCCGCCGTCGCGGTCGCCGGGGTGCTGCTGGTGCCGGGCCCCGCCCTGTACCTCTTCGTCGCGCTCACCTCGGCCGGCCTCTACGTCCCCTTCTCCCTCCAGGTCACCCTGGGCCAGGACTACTTGCCCTCCCGCGTGGGCACCGCCAGCGGCGTCACGCTCGGCCTCGCCGTCAGCGTCGGCGGCGTCGCCACCCCGCTCTTCGGCGCCCTCGCCGACGCCACCTCCCTGCGGGTCGCCCTGCTGCCGCTGATCGCGCTGCCGGTGATCGGCTGGTTCTTCACCCGGCCGCTGCGCGAGCCGGAGACCCCGGCGTGGTCGTGACCGTAAATCCATCGATTCGAGTTGGCCGGCCCAGCGGAAACGGGTGCCGGACGGGCCCGGCGGACAACCGGCCACCATGGCCACGGACCCGGCGCTCACACCCAACGACCGGCCGCCGACCGGTTAATCCAACGTATTGACAAACATTCCGGCGCATTCGTAGGTTCTCAGGGCACGGGCCCGCACCCGCCGGCAGCGACAGGAGACCTCACCCCATGCACGACGACCGTCAGCTGGTCGAGGCGCGCCTCGAACGTGTCCTGAGGGAGCGCATCCGCCCCGCCGTCCACCCGCGGACCGCGCCTCTGGACGTCGAGATCTGGTCCGCGTCCGGCGAACCCGTCCCCGTGGCCGAAGGTCTGGCGGCGCCGACCCGGCCGATCGCCGAAGGCACCCCGTGGGGTTCGCCGTGGGGGACCAGTTGGTTCAAGGTCACCGGAGAGGTCCCCGCCGATTGGGCCGGGCACACCGTCGAGGCCGTACTGGACCTCGGCTTCACCCCGCGCACTCCCGGCTTCCAGTGCGAGGGCCTGGTCTACCGGCCCGACGGCACCCCCGTGAAAGGACTCCACCCGCGCAACTCCTATGTGCGGGTGGGCTCCCCGGTGGCCGGCGGCGAGCGGGTGGAGTGGCGGATCGAGGCCGCCTCCAACCCCGATCTCGACGCGAGCGGCGTCCCTTTCCGGCCGACGCCGATGGGCGACCTGTCCACGGCGGGTAACGCGCCGCAGTACGTGCTCGGCGCGATGCGGCTGGCCGTCTTCGACGAGACGGTGTGGGACCTGGTCGCCGACCTGGAGGTGCTCGGCGAGCTGATGGCCGAACTGCCCGTGGACGGCGCCCGCCGCTGGGAGATCCTGCGCGCCGTCAGCAGGGCACTGGACGCCGTGGACCTCCAGGACGTGGGCGGCACCGCGCAGGCCGCGCGGGACGAACTGGCCGGTGTGCTGGCCGCGCCCGCCGCCCCCGCCGCGCACCGGATCAGCGCGGTCGGCCACGCCCACATCGACTCAGCATGGCTGTGGCCGCTGCGCGAGACGGTACGGAAGGTCGCCAGGACCGCCTCCAACATGACGGCGCTGCTGGCGGACGAGCCCGAGTTCGTCTTCGCCATGTCGCAGGCGCAGCAGTTCGCCTGGCTCAAGGAGCACCGGCCCGAGGTCTGGGAAAAGGTCAGGGCGGCCGTGGCCGACGGACGCTTCGTCCCGGTGGGCGGTATGTGGGTGGAGTCCGACACCAACATGCCCGGCTCCGAGGCGATGGCCCGCCAATTCGTGCACGGCAAGCGCTTCTTCCTCGACGAATTCGGCATCGAGAGCGAGGAGGCGTGGCTGCCGGACACCTTCGGCTTCGCCGCCGGGCTCCCGCAGATCATCAGGGCCGCAGGCGTGCGCAGGCTGCTGACCCAGAAGATCTCCTGGAGCCGCACCAACAGCTTCCCGCACCACACCTTCTTGTGGGAGGGCGTGGACGGCTCCCGGGTCTTCACCCACTTCCCGCCGGTCGACTCGTACAACTGCGAGATCCAGGGCGCCCAACTCGCGCACGCGGCACGGAATTTCAAGGAGAAGGGCGTCGCGACGCGCTCGCTCGCGCCGACCGGTTACGGCGACGGCGGGGGCGGCACCACCCGCGAGATGGTGGCCAGGGCGGCGCGGCTGCGCAGCCTGGAGGGCTCGCCCACGGTGCGCTGGGAGGCGCCGGCCGCGTTCTTCGACAAGGCCGAGGCCGAGTACCCGAATCCGCCGGTCTGGGTCGGCGAGCTGTATCTGGAACTGCACCGTGCGACCCTGACCAGCCAGGCGCAGACCAAGCGCGGCAACCGGCGCAGCGAATCCCTGCTGCGGGAGGCCGAGCTGTGGTCGGCGACGGCGGCGGCACGTACCGGATTCCCGTACCCGTACGACGAGTTGGATCGCATCTGGAAGACGGTGCTGCTGCACCAGTTCCACGACATCCTGCCCGGCTCCTCCATCGCCTGGGTGCACCGCGAGGCCCGCGCGACCTACGCCCGGCTGGCCGGGGAGCTGGACGGCCTGATCACCGCCGCCCAGAGCGCGCTGGCCGGTGAGGGGACGGTGCCGCTGGCCTTCAACGGCGCCCCGCACGCCCGCGGCGGCGTCCCCGCGGGCGGCGCCACCACCCCCGACGCCGAGTCCCGGGCCGGCGCGGTGCCCCCCGTCGCGCGCCGGGGCGGCGGTTACGTGCTCGACAACGGCCTGCTGCGGGTCGAGGTCGACGCCCGTGGCCTGGTCGTCTCCGCCCGCGACCTGATGTCCGGCCGCGAGGCGATCGCCCCGGACCGGGCGGCCAACCTCCTCCAGCTCCATCCCGACTTCCCCAACCAGTGGGACGCGTGGGACGTCGACGCCTTCTACCGCAACACCGGCCGCGACCTGACCGAGGTCACCGAACTGGCCGTGGACGGCGCGGCGGTCCGCGTGGAACGCGCCTTCGGCGCCTCCCGCGTCACCCAACTGCTGTCCGTGCCGCTCGGTGTGGGGCGCCTCGACATCGACACCGAGGTGGACTGGCACGAGCGCGAACGCTTCCTCAAGCTCGCCTTCCCGCTGGACGTCAAGGCCGACCGGTACGCCGCCGAGACGCAGTTCGGCCACGTCCACCGGCCCACCCACCAGAACACCAGCTGGGAATGGGCGAAGTTCGAGGCGTGCAACCACCGCTTCGTGCACGTGGACGAGCCCGGCTGGGGCGTGGCCGTCGTCAACGACGCGACGTACGGGCACGATGTGACGCGTACGGTGCGGGCCGACGGCGGGACGACCACGACCGTACGGGCCTCCCTGCTGCGCGCTCCCCGCTACCCCGACCCCGAGACCGACCAGGGCGTGCACCGCTTCCACCACGCGCTGGTGCCCGGGGCGGCCATCGACGACGCGGTCCGCGAGGGCTACCGGGCCAATCTCCCCGAACGCCGGGTGACCGGGGCCGCTCCGGTGGCGCCGCTGGTGACCGTGGACGAGGACGCGGTCGTGGTGAGCGCCGTCAAGCTGGCCGACGACCGCAGCGGCGACCTGGTCGTCCGGCTCTACGAGGCGCACGGCGGCCGGGCCCGCGCCACCGTCTCGGTGGCCGACGGCTACGCCACCGGACGTGCCGTACTGACCGACCTGCTGGAGCGGCCGCTTCCCGACGCGCCCGCGCCGGCCAGCGGGCAGGGCGACGTACGGCTCGCGCTGCGGCCCTTCCAGATGGTGACCGTCCGCATCCCGCGCGGCGAGGACCCGGACGGTGCGTGAGGCGGCGCGTGAGACGGTGTGCGAAGAGGCGGGGGTGACGGTGCGCGGAGGGGACGGGGTGACGGCCGGCGGGAAGGACCGGGGGACGGCGTCCGTGATCCGGCGCGGCGCCAATCTGCCGCGCGTCGGCGACTTCAACGAGTCCGTGGTCCTGGACGCCATCCGCCGGCACCCCACCGGCCTGAGCCGGGTCGAACTGGCCCGTGCCACCGGCCTGTCCTCGCAGACCGTCTCCAACATCACCCGCAGGCTTCTCGACCAGGGTGTGGCACGGGAGTCCGGCAAGCAGCCGATGGGGAACGGCAAGCCCCGCACCCTGCTGGAGATCGTGCCCGCCTCCCGTTACGCGCTCGGCGTGCACCTCGACCCGGCCGTCATCACCTGTGTGCTGGTCGACCTGCTCGGTACCGTGGTGGCCCAGCGCAGCCGGGCCACACCGCGCGGCGGCGACACCGACAAGATCGCCGCCGACATGGCGGCCTCGGTCTCCGGCCTCGTCGCCGAATCGGGCGCCGACCGGGACCGCATCCTGGGCCTGGGCATCGCCGCCCCCGGCCCCATCGACGCGACGGCCGGCTGGGTGGTCGACCCGCCGGAACTCCACGGCTGGGGCCGCTATCCGCTGCGCGACCGGCTCAGCGAGGCGACCGGGTTCACCGCGGTCCTCGACAAGGACGTCACCGCCGCGGTCGTCGCCGAGCGCTGGACCGGCGCGGCCACCGACAGCCGCAATCTGCTCTTCTTCTACTTCGGCACGGGCACCGGCATGGGCATGGTCGTGGACGACGCCGTGCTGCGCGGCGTCTCGGGGAACGCGGGCGAGGTCGGCGGCCTGGGCGCCGGGTGCTCGACCAGGACCCTGGTCGAGGAGGCGGTCGCGCTCGGGGTGCTCGGCACCGAATACGCGGTGACCAATCCGGCCGACGCGCAGCGCGGGGTGGAACGGCTGGCGGCCATGACCGCGGAGGGCGACGCGCGGGCGGACGGCATCCTCGAACGCCTCGCCATCCGCATCGGCCGCGGTGTCTGCACCGCGGCGACCCTGCTGGACATCGACACCATCGTCTTCGGCGGCCCGACCTGGCACCTGCTCGCGGACCGGCTGCTGCCGACCATCGAACCCATGGTCGCCGGTTCGCCGTTCGTGAAGGCCACCCACCCGACGGCGGTCGTCTCCACGACCCTCGGCGCGAATGTGGCGGCGGTGGGGGCGGCCTCCCTCGTCCTGGACAGCACGCTCTCCGCCCAGCCCAGGACCCTGCTGCTGACCTGAGCCCGGCACCGGCACCGGCCCCGGCCCCGGCACGCGTCCGCGGGCACGGACCGGCGCGTCAGCCCAGCAGCCGCAGCGCCGTCGACGACCGCCCCAGACGTACGGTCTGACCCCACGTCAGCTCCAGCGCGTCGGACTCCATGCCGTCGCCGAAGGCGATCAGCCGGTCGGACTCGACGGTGAGCCGCAGCCGGTCGGCGGCGGCCAGGACACCGCCGACCCGCGAGGTGCCGGTCGCGGGGGAGGGCCACGCCTCGCGGACGAACCACAGCAGGTCCGGCTCGGTCGGGGACGGCAGCGGCAGCCCACTGCCCCGCTCCTGCCACAGCGACCGCAGCCAGCCGGTGGCGCCGGTGCCGGTGCCGACCAGGACACCCGAGGACGCCTGCGCTTCGGCGGGCGCCGCGTCGTCGTCCGGGCCGATCCGGTAGCGGGCGGTCTGGTGTCCGGGCGGCCCGAGGTAGATCTCGTTGAGCGCCAGCAGCCGCTGGGTGTCGTCGGCGACGGCCTCCACCATGGTGAGGTCGTCGGCCCGGCCGCCGCGCACCGCCGAGTCCAGCAGCTTGCCCGCGTCCGCGGGCCGGTGCCGTACGAGCACACCGGGATTGCGGCCGGGGTCGGTGTCGATCCCCACGACCGGCTGCCCCGACAGGTACTTGGCGGCGTTCGCGACCAGCCCGTCCTGGCCGATCACCACCACCACGTCCTCGGGCGCGAACAGGAACCGGTCCAGGTCGGCCCGCTCCACCCGGGCCTGCCGCCACTGCAACGGCACGGCGGCGGCCACCTCGGCGAGCGCGGTCCGCGCCCGCTCGTGCCGCTCCCGCACCTCCTGGATGCTCCGGCCGCGCGAGGACAGGAAGAACGCCGCCTGGCCGTGGGTGCCGTGCCGGGCCAGCAACTCCTCGTACTCGCTGACCCGGTGCACCAGCACCGCCCGCGGGGCCAGGCTCACCGCCGCTCACCACCGGCGCCCGACGCGCCGCCGGCACCCGGGGCGCCACCGCGGCCGAGCCGCTCCAGCAGTCCGGTCAGCACATCGGGGGTGAGCGTCAGGCTGTCGATCCGCGGCAGATTCTCCGCGACCCGGTTCAGCGCCAGCGCCTGGAGCACCTTCGGGTCCACGTCCGCGTGCACCCGCAACCAGCCGGCCTGCGCCTCGGCGCGCGCCGTGCCCGCCTCGCGCGCCGCCTCCGCCTTCGCCTTGGCCAGCCGCACCAGCCGGGCCGCCTCGGCCTCGGCGCGTACGGCGTCGGCCGCGGCCGCCTCCTCGGCCTCGCGGCGCGCGTTCGTCCCGTGCTGCTCGACCAACTGTTCCTCGCGGCGGGCCAGTTCGATCCGGCTGGCCAGCTCGTTCTCGGCGATGGTCCGCTCCCGCTCGACGGCGACGGCCCGGCGCTCGTACGTCGCCCGGTCCGCCTCCTGCTGGATCTGCTCGCGGGCCGGGGTGCGCAGCGCGCGCTCCACCTCGGGCTCGGGCCGGATCGCCACCACCCGCACCGCCACGACCTCGATGCCCGTGGCGGACCGCCGCGGTTCGGCCGCCAGCCCGTCGGCGATCCGCTGCCGTACCGCCGCCACGCCGTCGACCAGCGCGGCCGACAGGGCGGTCCTGGCCAGGACGTCCAGCGCGTGCTGCTGCGCGGTCTCGGTCAGCAGGGTGGCGAGCTGCTCCAGCGGGGCGCCGCGCCAGATGCCGGTGTCGGGGTCGATGGAGAAGTCCAGCCGGGCGGCGGCGGTGGCCGGGGCGTTGACCCGGTACGTCACCGTGGACTGCACGCTGACGTCCTGGAAGTCGGACGTCCTGGCGTGGAAGGACATCGCCAGTTCCCGGTCGTCGACCGGCACTTCGGACAGCGCCGCGGTCAACGACCGGTACCAGAAGCTGAGTCCGGGCCCGTCGTGCACCAGGGTGCCGCGCGAGTGGTGGCAGATGTGCGCGGTGGGCGCGGAACGCAGATGGCGCCAGCCGAAGCGCCTGGTGATGTCGGCCATGAGAACCCCTCCTGTTTTCGTCACTGCGACGATATCGAGGGATCCCCTTATCGTCAAGGGGACGAAATGAAGGGGTGGGTGGGAGCCGCGCCCGGCGCGTCCCGCCGATACGGCGCGTGAATCGCGGGCGCGATGGTCAGGATGGGGGCATGGGATTCCACGTCGACTCCGAGACCGGGCGGCTGCGCCGCGTCATACTGCACCGCCCGGACCTCGAACTGAAGCGCCTGACCCCCAGCAACAAGGACGCGCTGCTCTTCGACGACGTGCTGTGGGTGCGTCGGGCGCGCGCCGAGCACGACGGCTTCGCGGACGTGCTGCGCGACCGCGGTGTGGAGGTGCACCTCTTCGGCGACCTGCTGCGTGAATCGCTGCTGCTGCCGCAGGCCCGGGAACTCGTCCTCGACCGGGTCTTCGAGGCCAAGGAGTACGGGCCGCTGGCCACGCCCCATCTGCGGGAGGCGTTCGAGCGGCTGGAGATCGCCGAGCTGACCGAGGCGCTGATCGGCGGCATGACCAAGCGGGAATTCCTGGAGCGCTTCGCAGAACCGGTCTCGGTCCGCTTCCACGCCATGGACCTGGACGACTTCCTGCTCGCGCCGCTGCCCAACCACATCTTCACCCGCGACACCTCCGCCTGGGTCTACGACGGGGTGAGCATCAACGCCATGCGCTGGCCCGCCCGGCAGCGCGAGACCGTGCACTTCGAGGCGATCTACCGGCACCACCCGCTGTTCGCCGGCGGCGACTTCCACCTCTGGTCCAAGGGGCAGGCCGACTACCCCTCCACCATCGAGGGCGGCGACGTGCTGGTGATCGGCAACGGCGCGGTGCTGATCGGGATGAGCGAGCGCACCACCCCGCAGGCGGTGGAGATGCTGGCGCAGGGCCTGTTCGAGGCGGGCTCCGCGCGCACCATCGTGGCGCTCGACATGCCCAAGCGGCGGGCGTTCATGCACCTGGACACCGTGATGACGATGGTCGACGGCGACACCTTCACCCAGTACGCGGGCCTGGGGATGCTGCCCTCGTACACCATTGAGCCGGGCTCGGGCACAGGCGACCTCAAGGTCACCGACCATCCGCCGGAGCACATGCACCGGGCCATCGCGGCGGCCCTCGGCCTGGACTCGGTCCAGGTGCTGACCGCGACCCAGGACGTGCACGCCGCCGAGCGCGAGCAGTGGGACGACGGCTGCAACGTACTGGCCGTCGAGCCGGGCGTCGTGGTCGCCTACGAGCGGAACGCGACCACCAACACCTTCCTGCGCAAGCGCGGCATCGAGGTGATCGAGATCCCGGGCAGCGAACTGGGCCGGGGCCGGGGCGGCCCGCGCTGCATGAGCTGCCCGATCGAACGCGACGGGGCTGTATAAGCGGGGCTGTATAAGAATGCTGATCTACGTATAGACTTCCAGCGTTCTCCGTCCGCCCGATCCCAGGAGCTTCCGCATGGCCGTCGACCTCAAGGGCCGCCACTTCCTCAAGGAGCTGGACTTCACGCCCGAGGAGTTCCGCCACCTGGTGGAGCTGGCCGCGCGGCTGAAGGCCGCCAAGAAGGCCGGCGCCGAGGAGCGGCTGCTGACCGGCCGGAACATCGCGCTGGTCTTCGAGAAGACCTCCACCCGGACCCGCTGCTCCTTCGAGGTCGCCGCCGCCGACCAGGGCGCGTCCACCACGTATCTGGACCCCTCCGGCTCGCAGATCGGCCACAAGGAGTCGGTCAGGGACACCGCCCGGGTGCTGGGCCGGATGTTCGACGGCATCCAGTACCGGGGCAACGGCCAGGAGGTCGTCGAGGAGCTGGCAGCATACGCGGGCGTCCCGGTGTGGAACGGCCTCACCGACGAGTGGCACCCCACCCAGATGCTCGCCGACGTGCTCACCATGACCGAGCACAGTTCCAAGCCACTCACCGCGATCTCCTACGCCTACCTCGGCGACGCCCGCTCCAACATGGGCAATTCGCTGCTGGTCACCGGCGCGCTGCTCGGCATGGACGTACGGATCGCCGCGCCCGCGACGCTGTGGCCGCGGGAGGACGTGGTCGCGCACGCGCGGCGGCTCGCCGAGGCGTCGGGCGCACGGATCACGCTGACCGAGGACGTGGCGGAGGCCGTGCGCGGCGCGGACTTCGTGCACACCGACGTGTGGGTGTCGATGGGCGAGCCCAAGGAGGTCTGGGACGAGCGGATCGCGCTGCTCGCGCCGTACGCCGTCACCGCCGACGTGCTGGCCGCGACCGGCAATCCGGACGTGCGCTTCATGCACTGCCTGCCCGCGTACCACGACCTCGGCACGGCGGTCGGGCGGGAGATCCACCAGCGGACCGGGCTGACGTATCTGGAGGTCTCCGACGAGGTCTTCGAGTCCGACCGGTCGGTGGTCTTCGACCAGGCCGAGAACCGTATGCACACCATCAAGGCGGTGCTGGTCGCGACGCTGGCCTGAGCCGGGGCGCGGCCCGGCGGTCCGGGCTCAGCGCAGGGTGAACCAGACCGCCTTGCCCGAGCCGGTCAGCCGGCAGCCGGAGTCCGCGCTCAGCGCGCGGATCAGGATGAGGCCGCGCCCGTGCTCGTCCAGGTCGCCGGTCTCCGGCGGGTCCGGCTGGGCCGGGATCAGCAGATTCAGGCCGACGGGAAAGTCCAGGCCCTGGTCGTGCACCTCCACCTGGAAACCGGACGGCAGCAGCTCCACGAACAGCTCGATCGGGCCGTGCGGGGTGTGCTCCACGGCGTTGGCGACCACCTCGGCGGTGAGCAGTTCGGCGGTGTCGGTGTCCGGCCCGGTGTCCTGGCCGAGCTCGACCAGCACGGTACGGATCATGGCGCGCGCCAGCGGGACGGCCGCGGGGGAGTGCGGCAGGTCGATCCGCCAGACCGTCGGCCGGTCGGGGAATTCGCCGGCGGTGCGGCTGGCGCTGGTCATGGCGGGCTCCGTTCTGGTCCGGTGGGCGGTTCCGCTCCGGTCCGGCGGTGCGGTTCCGCGGCGTCGATCGCCTTGGTGTTCTCCACCTTAGGAATCGGACACTCCGGGCAGCAGAGGCGTCCGGACGGAGGTCCCGGGGACCAAAGTCCCACCGGTCCGACACCGCCTTTACCCGGGTCCGCGCGCCTGCCGGGCGCGCCGCCGAGCCCGCGGCCCGACGCGTTGCCGTATCTCGCCCTCCTGACGACAGTCACGAACAGGTGATAACGTCGGTACGAGTCCAGGAGGCCGCGCATGAGTCCGTATCCCAGCTCCGCGAGCCCCACCGGTCACTGGCGCCATCTGCGCGTCGACCGCTCCGCGGGGATCGTCACCGTCACCCTCGACCGGCCCGACCGGCTCAACGCGCTGACCTTCGGCGCCTACGCCGACCTGCGCGACCTGCTCGCCGAGCTGGCCCGCGAGGGCGACACCCGGGCCCTGGTGCTCGGCGGCGCCGGGCGCGGCTTCTGCTCCGGCGGCGACGTGGACGAGATCATCGGCGCCACCCTCGCCATGGGCACCGGGGAACTGCTGGACTTCAACCGGATGACCGGCCAGGTCGTCCGGGCGATCCGCGAGGCGCCCTTCCCCGTGCTCGCCGCCGTGCACGGCATCGCGGCCGGCGCCGGGGCCGTTCTCGCGCTCGCCGCCGACTTCCGGATCGTGGAGCCGACCGCACGCTTCGCCTTCCTCTTCACCCGGGTCGGCCTGGCCGGCGCCGACATGGGCGCCGCCTATCTGCTGCCCCGGCTGGTCGGCCTCGGCCACGCCACCCGGCTGCTGATGCTCGGCGACACCATCGACGCGGCCGAGGCCGACCGGATCGGCCTGGTCAGCGTCACCGCGCCGGACGGCGGCGCCGACGGGGCCGCCGCCGCGCTGGCCCGCCGGCTCGCCGACGGCCCCGCGCTCGCCCACCAGCAGACCAAGAAGCTGCTCACCGCCGAACTGGACATGCCGCTGGCCGCCGCCGTCGAGATGGACGCCGCCGCCCAGGCACTGCTGATGACCAGCGCCGACTACGCCGAATTCCACGCCGCCTTCACCGGCAGGCGCGAGCCGCGCTGGGAAGGCCGCTAGCCGTGCCCGGCCGCCGCGACCGCGTGGCCGAGCGCGTCGCCGTCATCGGCGGCGGCCCCGGCGGGCTGTACGCCGCCGCGCTGCTCAAGCGCCTCGACCCCGGCCGCTCGGTCACCGTGTGGGAGCGCGGCGCTCCGGAGGACACCTTCGGCTTCGGCGTGGTCTTCTCCGACGAGACCGTCGGCGGCATCGAGAGCGCCGACCCGGTCGTGTACGCGGGGATGCGGAAGGAATTCGTGCGCTGGGACGCGATCGACATCCGGCACCGCGACCGGCTCACCCGCTCCGGCGGCCACGGCTTCGCCGCCCTCGACCGGCGCCGGCTGCTGGCCCTGCTGTACGCGCGCTGCCGCGACCTCGGCGTCGACGTACGGATCCGCACGAGCGCGCCCACCGCCGCCGAACTCGCCGCGGGCCACGACCTGGTGGTGGCCGCCGACGGCGCCCACAGCGCCACCCGCACCGCGCACGCCGACGTCTTCCGCCCGCGGCTGACCGCGCACGACTGCCGCTACATCTGGCTGTCGGCCGACCTCCCGCTGGACGCCTTCCGCTTCGAGATCCTGGAGACCCCGTACGGGGTGATGCAGGCGCACGCCTACCCGTACCGGCGCGGTGCCAGCACCTTCGTGGTGGAGATGGCCGAGGAGGTCTGGCGGCGCGCCGGCTTCGACCAACAGGCCGGGGATCTGCCGGACGGCGCCGAGGGCGCCATCGCCTCCTGCGAGAAACTCTTCGCCGGGGTGCTGGACGGCCGAGCGCTGCACGGCAACCGCTCGCGCTGGCAGTCCTTCACCACGGTGACGAATGACAGCTGGCGGCACGGCCGGACCGTGCTGCTCGGCGACGCCGCCCACACCGCGCACTTCTCCATCGGCTCCGGCACCAAGCTGGCCATGGAGGACGCCCTGGCGCTCGCCGCTGCCCTGCGCGAACAGGCGGACGTGGACGCGGCGTTGGCGGCGTACGAGAGCGAGCGGCGGCCGGTGGTGGAGAGCACCCAGCGGGCGGCGCTGGCCAGCCTGGAGTGGTTCGAACGGCTCGGCAGCTATGTGGACCAGCCGCCGACGCAGTTCGCGTTCAATCTGCTGACCCGCAGCCGCCGCGTCACGCACGGCAATCTGCGGCTGCGGGACCGGGAGTTCACCGATGGCGTGGAGCGCGGCTTCGGGGCACCGCCCGGCACACCCCCGATGTTCACGCCCTTCACCCTGCGCGGCCTGACGCTGCGCAATCGCGTCGTGGTCTCGCCGATGGACATGTACGTGGCGCGCGACGGCGTGCCCGGCGACTTCCACCTCGTGCACCTGGGCGCGCGGGCGCTGGGCGGCGCCGGACTGGTGATGACCGAGATGGTGTGCGTCAGTCCGAACGGCCGGATCACCCCGGGCTGCACGGGCCTGTGGAACGACGAACAGGAGGCCGCCTGGCGGCGGATCACCGACTTCGTCCACCAGCAGGGCGGCACAGGCCAGGACAGCCCGGGACATGACGCGCCGGGCACCGCGATCGGGCTCCAGCTCGGCCACAGCGGCCGCAAGGGCTCCACCCGCCTGATGTGGGACGGCATCGACCAGCCGCTGCCCGACGGCAACTGGCCGCTGGTCGCGCCCTCGGCGCTGCCGTACCGCGAGGGCGTCAATCAGGTCCCGCACGCCCTCACCGACCGTGAACTGGCCGGGATCCGCGAGCAGTTCGCGGCGGCGGCCGAGCGCGGCGCCCGGGCCGGCTTCGACCTGCTCGAACTGCACTGCGCGCACGGCTATCTGCTCTCCTCCTTCCTGTCCCCGCTCACCAACCGGCGCACCGACCGCTACGGCGGCGACCTCGCGGGCCGGCTCCGCTTCCCCCTCGAAGTCCTGGACGCCGTACGGGAGATGTGGCCGTCGGACAAGCCGCTGAGCGTGCGGATCTCCGCCACCGACTGGGCGCCGGGCGGCGCCACCGGGGACGACGCCGTCGCCGTCGCCCGCGCGCTGGCCGACCACGGCGCCGACATCGTGGACGTCTCCACCGGCCAGGTCGTCGCCGACGAACGGCCCGCGTACGGCCGCTCCTACCAGACGCCCTTCGCCGACCGGATCCGCAACGAGACGGGCCTGCCGGTGATCGCGGTCGGCGCCATCTCCTCCTGGGACGACGTCAATTCGCTGCTGCTGGCCGGGCGCGCCGACCTGTGCGCGCTGGCCCGCCCGCATCTGTACGATCCGCACTGGACGCTGCACGCCGCCGCCGAGCAGTCCTATGCGGGCCCGGCCGCGCCCTGGCCCGCGCCGTACCTCGCCGGCCGCAGGCCGCCGCCCACCGGCCGCACCGACGCGCCCAAGCCCCGCCTCACGCTGGATTCCTGACGGCTCGTCAGGCCGAGGTCACGAAGCGGGCGCCCGCGTCGCGCAGCAGTACGTGCAGCGCCGTGAAGACCGCCGCCGAGCGGGCGCCCGGCCAGTCCGCGAGCAGCAGCGCGGGCGGCAGCCCCGGGTCGGCGTAGGGCAGCCTGCGCCAGGAGTCCAGGGCCCGCAGATAGTCGCGGAAGGCCAGGTCCGGCGGCGGGGGAGCGGCGGCCGACCAGTGCGCGAGCACCGGCTCGTGCGCCGCCAGGAAAGCGTGGTGCAGCGCGGCCAGCGCCTCCAGGTCCCACCAGCGCCGTACCGCCTCCGCGGTCGCGGCGAAACCGAGGTGCGCGCCGCGGAAGAGGTCCACGTACGGGGCCAGTTCGAGCCGCCGCAGCATGTGCCGGGTCTCCTCGTGCAGCGCGCCCGGCGCCACCCATACCCCCGGCGCTGCCGTGCCGAAGCCGAGCCCGGCGAGCCGGGACCGCAGCAGGTGCCGCTTGTGCCGCTCGGACTCCGGCACCGAGAACACCGCGAGCAGCCAGTCCTCCGGATCGGGTTCCGCCGCCGCGCCCGAGCCGTAGATCCGGCCGTCGCCGTCCGCGAGCACCAGTCGCGCGTCCGGCGACAGCGCGTACGCCGCGGCCCCGCCGACCCGCTCGGAGACCAGCATCCCGCGCCGCTTCAGCCGCGAGACCGCCGAGCGCACCGACGGCGCGTCGACGCCCGCCGCACCCATCAGCCGGATCAGCACGGCGACCGGGACCCGCCCGGCCAGTTCCGCGCGCCCGTAGGCGCCGTAGAAGCTGAGGATCAGGGAACCCGGGGTGTGCTGCTCGGTCACGGTGATCACCCTAGGGCCTGTCGTACGGATCCTGCCCGGCCCACCGACCCGGCCCACCGGTCCGGGCCGGGGGCTCAGTCCAGGTCGCGGAGCCGGAAGCGCTGGAGCTTGCCGGTCGGCGTGCGGGGGAGCGCGGGCAGGAAACGGATGTCGCGCGGCGCCTTGTACGGCACGATCACGCTCTTGGTGAAGTCGCGCAGCGCGACCGCCGCCCGCTCGCCGCCCTGCACCCCGTCGTGCAGCACCACGAAGGCCCGCACTATCTGGCCGCGCTCCTCGTCCGGCACCCCGATCACCGCGGCCTCCCGCACGTCCGGATGGCGCAGCAGCGCCTCCTCGACCTCCGGGCCCGCGATGTTGTAGCCCGCCGAGATGATCATGTCGTCGGCGCGCGCCACGTAGTGGAAGTAGCCGTCGGCGTCCCTGACGTAGGTGTCGCCGGTCAGATTCCAGCCGTCGCGCACATACTGCGTCTGCCGTTCGTCGGCCAGATAGCGGCAGCCGGTCGGTCCGCGGACGGCCAGCAGCCCGGGCTCGCCGTCCGGCACCGGCCGCAGCCGCTCGTCCACGATCCGCGCGTCGTAACCGGGCACGGGCACACCCGTCGCGCCGGGCCTGGCCGCCTCGTCGGCGGCGGAGATGAAGATGTGCAGCAATTCCGTCGCGCCGATCCCGTTGATCAGCCGCAGCCCGGTCCGCTCGTGCCAGCCCATCCAGGTCGCGGCCGGCAGATTCTCGCCCGCCGACACGCAGCGGCGCAGCGAGGACACGTCGTACGACGCCAGGTCGGTGAGCATCGCGCGGTACGCGGTCGGCGCGGTGAACAGCACGGTGACGCGGTGCTTCTCGATCGCCGTGAGCAGTTCCTCGGGCCCGGCCCGCTCCAGCAGCAGCGTGGAGGCGCCCGCGCGCATCGGGAAGACGACGAGGCCGCCGAGGCCGAAGGTGAAGCCCAGCGGCGGGCTGCCGGTGAAGACGTCGTCGGCGACCGGCCGCAGCACCCGCGCCGAGAAGGTGTCCGCTATCGCCAGCACATCGCGGTGGAAGTGCATACAGCCCTTGGGGAGCCCGGTGGTGCCCGAGGTGAAGGCGATCAGCGCCACGTCGTCGGCCGAGGTGGGCACCGGGTCGTACGTCTCGGGGCGGCCCGCGGCCAGCCGCAGCAGATCGTCCTCGCCCGTACCGCCGAACGGCGTGATCCGCAGGTCCGGCAGCTCGGCCGCGACCAGCTCGTCGAGACAGCCCGCGTCGCACAGCGCGTGCGAGACCCGGGCGATCCGGCCCACCGCCGCCAGCTCGTGCGCCCGCTGGGCGGCCAGCACGGTGACCGCGATCGCGCCCGCCTCAAGCACCGCGAGCCAGCAGGCCACCAGCCAGGCGGTGGTCGGCCCGCGCAGCAGCACCCGATTGCCGGGCACCACGCCCAGCTCGTCGGTCAGCACATGGGCGATCCGGGCGGTGGCGGCGCGCAGGTCCGCGTACGTCCATTCGGAGCCGTCGGGCAGCCGCAGGCAGGGCGCGCCGGGCCGGCCGCCGGCCAGCAGCTCGGCGGCGCAGTTGAGCCGGTCGGGATAGCCGGGGCCGGCGCCCGCGTCGTGGGGGTCCAGGTGCGGCCACTGCTCGGGCGGCGGGAGATGGTCGCGCGCGAAGGTGTCCACATGGGCTGAAGGCAGCAGGTCCATGGCGACAATGCCCCTCGACGAGTAAGCACCTGGCGGCAGGGGTTTCAGCGTAACGTGTTCATGACGGCAGTCAACAGGACGCGATAAAGGTGGGAGGCGGGCGATGTCGTTCACCCTCGATCCGGAACGGTCGGCCTGGGCGGACCGGATCAGAGCGCTCGCGGCGGACCGGCTGCGACCGCTGGCCGAGGCCGGCGCGGACGGCCGGGTCAACCGGCCGCTGCTCGCCGAACTCGGCGCCCTCGGACTGCTGGCCCGGGTGCTGCCCGGCGACGGCGCGCCCGTGTCCGCCCTCGATCTCTGTGTACTGCGGGAATCGCTCGCGCGCGAGTGCACCGAGGCCGAGACCGCGCTCGCGCTCCAGGGGCTGGGCGCCCATCCGCTGCTCACCGCGCCCGCGGTCGCCGCCCGCTGGCTGCCCGAGGTGACGGCCGGCCGGGCGGTGGCCGCCTTCGCGCTCACCGAGCCCGGCGCGGGCTCCGACGCCGCCGCGCTGACCCTGGCCGCCGAGCCGGACGGCCCGGGGCGCTGGCGGCTGACCGGCGAGAAGTGCTGGATCTCCAACGCGCCCGAGGCCGACATCCTCACCGTCTTCGCCCGCACAGCGCCCGGCCCCGGTCCCGGCGGCAGCGGCGCGCGCGGCGTCACCGCCTTCGCCGTCCCCGCCGACCGGCCGGGGCTGACCGGCGAGCACCTCGACATGCTCTCGCCGCACCCGATCGGACGGCTGGTCTTCGACGGCGTCCCGGTCGGCGCCGACGATCTGCTCGGCGTGCCCGACCACGGTTTCCGTACCGCGATGGCCACCCTCGACCTGTTCCGGCCGAGCGTCGGCGCCTTCGCCGTCGGCATGGCGCAGGCCGCGCTGGACGCCGCCGTCGCGCACGCCGGGGAACGCACCGCCTTCGGCGGCCCGCTGAAGGACCTCCAGGCGGTGGCGCACCCGCTCGCCGAAATGGCCACCCGCACCGAGGCGGCCCGGCTGCTGGTGTACGCGGCGGCCGCCGCGTACGACACCGGCGCCGCCGATCTGACCGCCCGGGCGGCGATGGCCAAGCTCTTCGCCACCGAGACCGCGCAGTACGTGGTGGACGCCGCCGTCCAGATCCACGGCGCCCGCGCCCTGCGCCGCGGCCACCTGCTCGAACACCTCTACCGCGAGGTCCGCGCGCCGCGGATCTACGAGGGCGCCACCGAAGTGCAACGCACCATCATCGCCAGGGAGTTGTACCGATGAGCCTGCGCCGTATCAACCCCGCGGAACTGTCCCCGCCGAGCGGTTTCTCGCACGCCGTCAGCGCCACCGGTCGCACCCTGGTCATGCTGGCGGGCCAGACCGCGCTCGACGCCTCCGGCGCGGTCGTCGGCGACGACCTGCCCGCGCAGTTCCGGCGCGCGCTGGGCAATCTCCTCACCGCCCTGCGCGCGGCCGGCGGCACCCCCGCCGATCTGGCCCGGGTCACCGTCTACGCCACGGACGTCGCCGACTACCGCGCGCACGCCGCCGAACTCGGCCGTATCTGGCGGGAGTCGGCGGGCCGCGACTATCCGGCGATGGCGGTGATCGGCGCGGTCAGGCTCTGGGACGAGCAGGCCCTGGTGGAGATCGACGGCATCGCCGTCCTGCCGTAACCCGCCCCGCGGCCCTGCGATCCGTTCTCCCGGTGATCCGGCCTGATCCGTCCTGATCCGACCCGGTCCGGCCTGATCCGGCCCGGTCCGCACCGTCGGCACTGGGCCGTACGCTCCGCTCCTGGAGTGAACGGCCGCTGTGCCTGGGGCCCGTCGGCAAGTCGGCCGGATAGGAAGGAGCGAAGCCGACGAGGAGGACGGGTCATGGACACGCACGGCCGGAGAACGGGCGGGCCCCGGCGCGAGCGCGGACGCGAGAAGCCGGAACGGGCGCGTGGCAAGCGGGACCGGACACAGCACAAGCCGGAACGGGCGCGGGACCGATCGGACCGGGTGCGCCAAGGGCACTCGGGGGAGCGGGTCGACCAGCTCTACCGCACGCTGCTGCGCCGCCGCAAGCGCGCGCTGAGCGCCGAGGACGTCGCCGTCGCCGATCTGCCGAAGGTACGGATCGCGGTCGGCGCGGCGGCGCTCGGCAACACCATGGAGTGGTTCGACTTCGGCGTCTACGCCTATCTGGCGGGCACCCTCGGCAAGGTCTTCTTCCCCTCCAGTTCGCCCGGCACGCAGGTCGTGTCGACCTTCGCGACCTTCGCCGCCGCCTTCCTCGTACGGCCGCTGGGCGGATTCGTCTTCGGGCCGCTGGGCGACCGGATCGGGCGGCAGAAGGTCCTCGCGATCACCATGATCATGATGGCGGCGAGCACCTTCGCCGTCGGCCTGCTGCCCTCGCACGCCTCCGTCGGCCTGCTCGCGCCGCTGCTCCTGCTGGTCTGCCGCCTCGTGCAGGGCTTCTCCACGGGCGGCGAGTACGCGGGCGCGACCACGTACATCGCGGAGTACGCGCCCGACCGGCGGCGCGGATTCCTCGGCAGTTGGCTCGACTTCGGCACCTTCGTCGGCTACTCGCTCGGTTCCGGCCTGGTCACCGTGCTCACCCTGTCCGTCGGCTCGGACGGCCTGGAGAGCTGGGCGTGGCGGATCCCGTTCCTGGTCGCCGGGCCGCTGGGGGTCGTCGGCCTCTACATGCGGCTGAAGCTGGAGGACACCCCCGCCTTCAAGGAGGAGGCCGCCCAGGCCGCCCGCGCGGCGCCGGGCGGCACCGCCGTGGACGAGGCCCGGCAGTCCGGGGGCGGGCGGCTGAAGGAGATCTTCACCGACCACTGGCAGGCGATGCTCATCTGCATGGGTCTGGTGCTGCTCTACAACGTCACCAATTACATGGTCACGTCCTACCTGCCGACCTACATGACGGACACCCTCGACATGGGTGACACCACCGCACAACTGCTGGTGCTCGGCACAATGCTGCTGGTGGTGCTGACCATCACGCTCGTCGGCCGCACCTCCGACCGCTGGGGGCGGCGGCCGGTCTTCATGACGGGCAGCGTCGCGCTGATCGCGCTGTCCATTCCGGCCTTCCTGCTGATCCGGCAGGGCGGCATCGCGCTGCCCGCGGTCGGCTGCGCGATCCTCGGACTGCTGCTCGTCACCTTCGCCGGCACCTCGGCGGCCACGCTCCCCGCGCTCTTCCCGACCCGGATGCGGTACGGCGCGCTGTCCATCGCCTTCAACATCTCCGTCTCCCTCTTCGGCGGCACCACCCCGCTGTTCGCCTCCGCGCTCGTCGCGGCCACCGGCAACGACATGGTCCCGGCCTACTACCTGATGGTGGCCGGCGTCATCGGACTGATCTCCACCGTCTTCCTCTACGAGACGGCGGGCCAGCCGCTGTCCGGCTCGCGGGCCATGGTGGAGACACCGGGCCAGGCCCGCCGGCTGGTCGCCCGCAGCCGCACCGCGGCGGGCCGCCAGGCCCGCGACGTCTGGCTCCGACTGCGCGGCCGGCGCTCCTAGGGCCCGCCCCGCGGACCGGGCCCGCGGATCGGGCCCTTTGGAATCGGGTCCCGCGGATCAGGCTCCGGTCTCGTAGTGCTCCCTGGTCCAGGCGCGGGCCCGGTCGGTGAGGGTGATGCCGAGGCCCGGGCGGTCGGACAGGTGCATGCGGCCGTCCCTGATCTCCAGCCGCTCGTGGAAGAGGGGCTCCAGCCACTCGAAGTGCTCGACCCACGGCTCGCGCGGATACGCCGCCGCCAGGTGCAGATGGACCTCCATCGCGAAGTGCGGCGCCAGTTGCAGCCGGTGGTGGTCGGCGAGCGCGGCCAGCTTCAGGAACTGCGTGATGCCGCCGACCCGGGGCGCGTCCGGCTGGATGATGTCGCAGGCCCGCGCGTCGATCAGCGCCATGTGCTCCGCGACGCTCGCCAGCATCTCGCCGGTGGCGATCGGGGTGTCCAGGGCGGCGGCCAGCGCCGCGTGCCCCTCCGCGTCGTAGGCGTCCAGCGGTTCCTCGATCCAGGTCAGCCCGAAGGACTCAAGGGCCCGCCCGAGCCGCCCGGCGGTCGGCCGGTCCCACTGCTGGTTCGCGTCGACCATCAGCGGTACGTCGTCGCCGAGATGGGCCCGCACCGCCGCCAGCCGCTTGAGGTCGGCCGCGCTGTCCGGCTGGCCGACCTTGATCTTGATGCCGCCGATCCCGCGCTCCAGCGACGCGGTCGCGTTCTCCATCACCTGCTCGACCGGGGTGTGCAGAAAGCCGCCCGAGGTGTTGTAGCAGCGCACCGAATCCCGGTGCGCGCCCAGCAGTTTGGCCAGCGGCAGCCCGGCGCGCCTGGCCTTGAGGTCCCACAGCGCGATGTCGAAGGCCGCGATCGCCTGTGTCGCGAGCCCGCTGCGCCCCACCGAGGCGCCCGCCCACACCAGTTTGTCCCACAGCCGCCCGATGTCGTTGGGGTCCTCGCCCACCAGCACCGGCGCGATCTCCCGCGCGTGCGCGAACTGCCCGGGACCGCCGGCCCGCTTGGCGTAGCCGAAGCCGATCCCCTCGTGGCCGTCCTCGGTGGTGATCTCCGCGAACAGCAGCACCACCTCGGTCATCGGCGCCTGCACCCCGGTCAGCACCTTCGCGTCACTGACCGGCACCGCCAGCGGCAGCCCGACGGACGACAACCGGACCGTACGTATCCGGTCACCGGCGGGCGGAGTGCTCATCACGCGGACCTCCTGGGTCGTACCTCGGTCGTGCCTGGGTTGTACCTCGGGTGTACCTGGGTCATCTCGGGTCGCATATGTGAATCATGGGTTCATCCATGAATAATGTGCCAGTCAGCGGCCGGGGTGTCCACACCCCGAACGGGGCTGTCCGCATCCCGAAGAGCCGGTGATCGGTTCGGCCGCACCAATATTCAGGCACAACTCCATCTGATAGCTTGACGGAAATCTCAGGCCGGAATGGAGGTGCGAGGGGCAGGGCCCACTTCGAACCGCTCGAAGACGATCGCAGTCGATCGAAGACGCCCCTCGATTCGCGATGCTGCAAGTGCGCACACTGCAACGCCACAAGGACGATCAGGGAAACGAGATCATCTACGACGGCGAGCCCATCGAGGAAAAGATCGATATCCGCTTCAAGGGGTCGAACAACACACTCGTCATCGACTCCAAGGCGGACGTCAAGGATCTGCTCGTCACCTTCACGGGCGACAACGGGCGGATCGAGATCGAGCGGACGACGAAGAAGCGGGCCGGGCTGCGCTTCGAGCTGCGCTGCGGGCACGAGTCCCTGATCCGGATCGGGGAGAACGTGGGCTGCGCCGGCCGCGCCTTCATCAGCGCGGTCGAGGGCGTGTCCGTGACGATCGGCGCCGATGTGATGTTCGCCAAGAACATCGAGGTCAGAGGGGACGACACGCACCCGATCTACGACGTGCGGACCGAGAAGCGGGTGAACCCGTCCCGGTCCATCGTCGTCGGTGAGCACGTCTGGATCGCCAAGCACGCCGTCGTGATGGGCGGTGTCACCATCGGCGACGGGTCGGTGATCGGCTTCCGCAGCATCGTCACCTCCCGCATCCCCAACAACTGCGTCGCCGTCGGAGCACCGGCCCGTGTGGTGCGGCGCAACATCGCGTGGGAGCGCCCCGAGGTCGTGCCCCGCCGCCCGAACGAGGAATATCCGCGCAAGGGCGAGAAATCGTCGCAGTACTGGAATCTCACCGACGACCGCGCCGTGCCGGACAATCCGGTGGTGCGGAAGCAGGGCGGGGGAATGAAGCGGCGCGCGGCCGGACTCCTGCCCGCGCCGGCGCGGCGGAAAATCAGGAAAATGCGGTCGTCCTGATCCCGCGGGGCCGCCGGTGAATTGACGGCGGAGCGGGCACAAGGAAATTGCTTCGGGCGCGGAGGGGAATTCCGCACCCGAAGCTTTTTTCGTCCCCCGGGGCGCTAGCCGGCCGCCGCGTCCGCCTCCAGATGCGTCACCATCCGGTTCAGCCCGTTCGACAGCTCCACCACCGGGCGCCAGCCGAGCGCCGCCAGCCGCGCGCTGTCCAGGCCCTGCTTCTTGACCAGGCTGTAGGACCGCGCGTCGGACTCATTGGTGAAGCGCAGCCGCAGCCCGCGCTCCGGACGCACCTCGGTGAAGAGCTCCGCCAGCCGCCGGATCGACACCAGGCCCGCCGGGTCCGCCACGTTGTACGCGGTCTCCTCCCCGCGCAGCAGCGCGTAGAACAGCCCCGCCACCGCGTCCGCCACATACGTGTAGGTCCGCACACCGGAACCGTCGCTGTTGAGCACGATGTCCTTGCCGAACACCACGCTCGCCGCGAAGTCCGCCTGCACTCGGCCGTCGTCCAGCGCCATGCCGGGACCGTAGACATGGCCGAACCGGACGACGCGGCTGGTCACGCCGTACTGCGCCTGATACGTCGTGCAGATCGTCTCCGCCGCGCGCTTGCCCTCGGCGTAGCAGGCCCGCGGGTTGAGGAAGTCGAAGCCGCCGTAGCTCTCCTCGCCGATGAGTTCGGTCCCGTCGGGCTGGGCGCCGTAGACCTCCGCCGACGACATCAGCACGAAGCCGCGGCTGCCCTTGTCCACGCACAGGTCGAGCAGATTGAAAGTGCCCAGCAGATTCGCCTTGATGGTCAGCACCGGCCGGCTGCCGTGCAGCGCGGGCCGTGCGGCGCTCGCCCCGTGGATCACGTAGTCGACGGGACCCGGCAGGTCGACCGGGGCCGTCACGTCCTGGACGAGGAGGTGGAAGTCCGGCCGGTCGAGCACATCGGCGAGCAGCCGGCGGGCCTTGTCCCCGTCGCGCACCAGACCGTGCACCGTGATGCCGGCCCCCGCACGGTCGTTGAGCGCCAGCAGGGTGCGGACGACGTACGACGGCAGCATGCCGCTCGCACCGGTGACGAGCACCGCGGCGCCCGACAGTTCCTCCCAGGGCAGGTCGCGGTCGAGGATCTCGTGGAGGTCGTGCTGCACGACCGGGCTGGAGTCGGTGGACGGGGTGGGCACGGGTATCACATACCTACGATCTGCTGGTTCTCAATGATCTCGAAGAACGTGCGGCAGAGGTAGAAGTCCTCGGCCGTGGTGATCTTGATGTTGGAGCGCGGTCCGACCACCCGGTAGATCTTGTGGCCGTAGCGGTGCATCAGCGAGCACGAGTCGATGGTGTCGTGCTCGTCCTCGGCGACCGCCCGGTCGTACAGCGCGAGGATCTCGCCGAGGTGGAAGCTCTGCGGGGCCTGGGCCGCGTAGATGTTGTCCCGCGGGATCACGTCGTCGATGTGGTCCCGCGCGCTGGACACGACGGTCTCGTTGAATTTGGTGCAGGTGATGGCCGAGCCGTGCTCGTGCACCATCGCGATGTTGGCGCTGATCAACTGCGCGTCGATCAGCGGCCGTACACCGTCGTGGATGAGGACGACGGTGTCGTCGGGACAGTCGGCGGCGACCGACCTGAGCGCGTTGTGCCGCGACTCCTGGCCGGTACTGCCGCCGTCCACGATCCACCTGACCTTCTGGATCTCGTACCGCTTGAGCAGCTTCTCCATGTACTCCCGGTACTCCGGGAGTATGGCGATCGCGATGGCGTCGATCTCCGGGTGCGTCTCGAAGCGTTCGAGGGTGTGGATGATGATCGGCTTGCCGTGGATCTCCAGGAACTGCTTGGGGAGCGCACGGGAGTTCATGCGCGAGCCGATGCCACCGGCGAAGAGCATGGCGACGTTCATGGTCACGCTTCCGACTGATCGCTGAGGGGCTCGTCGGCCACGGCCGGCTCCTCCGGGACGGACGCGAGCCACTTGTGCTCGCCGGGCATGTGCTCGGGGTCGGTGCCGCCGACGATCAGCCAGTCGATGACCCGGTCCGCCGAATTGGTGTCGACGTAGTCGAAGTTCTCCCGCCGGAAGGTCTCGACCTTCGACAGGTCGAAGTCCTCGTCCTGCAGCGCCTTGAGCAGATCGTCGAAGGTCACACAGATGGTGCCGGGCGCGACGCTGTCGTAGTCGCGGTGGAAGCCGCGGATCACCGAGTACGTGTCCTTGTCGTACGCGTAGAACAGGATCGGCTTGTCCAGCAGCGTGTACTCGTAGATCACCGACGAGTAGTCCGTGACCAGCACATCGGTGACGTGCAGCAGGTCGTTGGTGTCGGGGAAGGCCGCGAAGTCCACCAGCCGGTCGCGGTACTGGTCCGGGATCGGCGGGGCGTCCGGTATGAAGTGGTGCATCCGGAAGAGCACCACGTACTTGTCGCCGCAGACCTCGTGCAGCTTGGCGAAGTCGATCCGCTCGTACGGGTAGTGCGCGTCCCCGATGCTCTTGCCGCGGAAGGTCGGCGCGAACAGCACGATCTTCTTGCCGCGGAATTCCGGGTGGGCGGCGAAGAAGTCGTCCTTGACCTTCTGCGACCGCTCCTCGTCGAGGAAGGTGTCGATCCGGGGCAGGCCCGTCGGCACCACCGCGGACTCCTCGATGCCGAACGCCTCGGCGTACACCGGCACCAGGTGCTTGGAGCCGGTGATGACATAGGTGTACTTGCGGTGCGCGTTGGACAGCTTCGGCGAACCGTACTTGCCGAACCGGCTGTAGCCGACCGCCTTGAAGCCGCTGCCGGCGTGCCAGAGCTGGATGATCTTGGTGTCGGGCGAGACCTCCAGATTGCCCAGCAGGCCGAAATAGTCGTCCATCAGCACGGTGTCGGACGTCGCCAGCAAGTAGATCAGGCGCAGCGTGCTCCACTTGTTGGCCGTGGCCGGCACCCGGAACGAGTGGTTGAACGTGTACTTCTTGTCCAGGCCGCGTTCGATCATCCGGTCGTGCACGCGGGCCAGGTTGCCGCCGAGCGAGGTGCGCATCTCGGAGGCGAACAGGATGCGGTCGCCCTTCGGCGGCCGGACGCGCCGCGCCGTCCAGTACAGGCGCTGGGCGATCTTCCGGCGCCGGGCCCGCGGCAGCACCTTCAGCGCCAGCCGCTTGCCGAGCGGTTTCTTCACCGGGTTCTTGGCCGGCCCGGCGCCGCGGAAGAGCTGATACGTCCGCATCAGAAACTCGGGGCTGTCCTCGTCGTCCGATATCCCGAAGCCGATGACGTACGCCGTGCGGTTGCGGTCGTACAGGAAGGTCCGGGAATCGATGTCGAGGCGGTCCGCCGCGTCGAGGTCGAAGGTGGCTGCAGGCAACTTTTCGTCGTCGCAGGTCGGGACGATGCGCCAGGTGCCGTTGGGCACCTGACGGCGGTCCGCGAAGTTGGTGACGTTGATCTCCAGCCTGTGCTGTTCCGCGGTGATTTGCCTACTGTTCACCGGAAGTTCGCGATCGTCGTCAATGAGCAGGAAGCGAAGACTGTTAGCGTTTCCTGAGAAGCCTCTGAGAGCGACATCCAGGGTGAGGTGCACTCGTTCCCAGGAGATCGACTCGACAGATGTACGCGTCATCCTCGTCCTTCCGCTGCTGGCGGTCGCGTTGCGTGGGGGCTGCGTCACAGCGCGGAAGTGCGGGTTCCGCGCTGGAGGTGGGGGGATGGTAGCGCACGAACCAATGGGTTCACCAAGGAGTCGTAAAGCTTTAAATTGCCGGAAATGACAACGTTGTCCAGAGGGGGATCGATGGGTGGCGGCGGCGGTCCGCCGCCCGGTTCCGGGTCCCGCGCCCTGTGGTCAGCCTCCATAGCCCCTGCCTATCGCCATCATTCGGACTCGGTGTTGGACAGGCGGTTCCCGTAAGTGGTCTGATCGATCATCGATCGATGCGGGACGTCGTCGGCGAGGAGAGCGATATGAGCACCATGGTGGTCCGGCCGTCCTACGGCGACGCTCCGTCGGAGGACCGGCGTTTCGAGCGCGACGTGCTCGTCCATCTCGACCGCGTCTACGCAGGCGCCCGGTGGATGACCTCCGGTCAGGCCGCAGCCGAGGAGCTGGTGGGGCGGACCTTCGAGCGGGCGGTGCGCGATTTCCACTGGGCGCGGCCGGCCGGCGGTGTCGTTCCCTGGCTCTACGGTCATCTGGTCGGCGCCTGGTTCGACTCGCAGGAGCTGCGCGGCGGCGCGCCGCGGTCCGTGCCGTCGGCTCCCACCAGTCCCGACGAGGTGATCCGCGACGCGAAGGACGCCCTCGCGCCGATCGTCCGCGTCACGCTCTACCTCGTCGAGGTCGAGAATCTGTCGGTCGACGAGGTCGCCCGGATCACCGAAGTGCCGCCGGGCATCGTGGAGTCGCGCGTCAGGCGCGCGCACCGGCGGCTCGCCGACCAGCTCAAGTCCTGGCTCGACCAGCCCGGTTCAGGCCGCGGCTCCGAGGTCTGACGGCACGTCAATTTTCGGGTCGCCGGGGTTGACCGCTCACTCCGGCAGCGTGTGCCGTTCGACCCGGGTCAGGGGCGCGGTCGTCGCCAGGGCCGCGCGGTGGCCGGGTGGCGCCGCGAGCGCGGTCAGGTGCAGCGCCGTCCGCGGCCAGGTCGTGACACCCGGTGCGGTGGCCAGCGGGGTGCGGACGTCGATGGCGGCCGGGGGAGCGGACAGGCCGTGGCCCGTCAGCTTCATCGCCGCCTCCTTGCGCACCCAGGCGTCCAGGAACGCCACCGGCCGTTCCGGATCCGGGAGTTGGACGTACGCGGCGTGCTCGGCCGGGGTCAGGGTGAGTGCCGCGAGGCCGTCCGCGTCACGGCCCGGGTCCAGGCGGTCGAGGTCGGCGCCGACCAGGCTTCCGTCCGCGCCGCCGACGACCGCGATCAGCAGCCACTGGTCGGTGTGCGACACCGAGAAGTCGACGGCGGCGCCCGGCACCCGCGGCCGTCCGTGCCGGGGCGCGCCGCACAGCGCGCAACTCCGCTCGACCGTCACCTCCTCCGGGGACACGCCCAAGTAGCGTGCCACGACCAGCCGTTGGGCGGCCCGCGAGGTCAGCAGCGTGTCCGCGGCCGGCCCCGCGCCGATCGTCCGCCACCGCGCGCGCTCCTCGGACCCGAGCAGCCCCACCCACTCCGCCCGCCGCCGCACCGGCACCAGCCACACATCGCAGACGCCGCGCGCGGGCGGCGCGAACACCGCCACGCCGGTGGCCGTACGGCCCGTCGTGCCATCGGGATCCGGCACCGCGTGGCCGGTCCTGCTGACCGGATCCGGCATCGTACGGTCCGCCGTGCCGGTCGGCGGTCGCGTTGCCGCGGCCGGCCGTGTCCCGGTCATCCGCTGGTCCCTCCCGTGTCCGGGCCGCCGCCCGTGTCCGCGGCTTTGCGGGTGCCGGTGCTTCCCGTGGTGCGGGTGCGGGCGGGGCGGGCCGGTGCCGTACGCGGGGCCGCCGGGGAGCCGGCGCCGACACCCACCGGGCCGGAGGCCGCCGTCTCCGGTTCGCCGAAACCAGGTGAGGGGGAGGCGCCCGCGACGACGGTCAGCAAGTGGCTGACGGCGGTGGCGAGTTGGGCGTCCAGGCCCGGGCGGGGGCCGGCCGGGACGACGGAGACCGTGATGTCCGGCTCCACGCCGCGGTTCTCCAGGCCCGCGCCGACACCGCGGAAGTAGTAGCAGAATTCCGGCTGCGTGGTGACGGTGCCGTCGACCAGGCCGTGCCGCGGCCAGGTGGCGATGGTGCCGCCCCAGGTGCGGGTGCCGACGAGGGTGCCGAGCCCGCGCTCGCGGAACATGTGGCCGAAGATCTCGCCGTCCGAACCGGTCTGTTCGTTGATCAGCGCCGCCATCGGTCCGCGCGGCGACTCCAGCGGATACGGCACCGCGCCGCTCCACCGGCCGTGCTCGGCGCCGGTCCTGCTGCGGGCCAGCCGGTCCAGCAGCAGCGGGGAGACATGCCCGCCGCCGTTGTACCGCACGTCGACCACCAGGCCCTCGCGGTCCAGGCCGCCGAGGAACTGCCGGACGAAATCGGCGTATCCGGTACGGAACATGTCCGGCACGTGCAGATACGCGAGCCGGCCGTGCGACACCTCGTCCACGTAGGCGCTGTTGCGGGCGACCCAGTCCAGGTAGCGGGCGCGGGCCTCGCTGCGCGCGGCCCTGACCACGACCCGGCGCGGCCGGGCGCCGTAGCGCAGCACCGTCAGTTCGACCTCGCGTCCGGCGAGTCCGGTGAGCAGTTCGGCGGGGCCGCCGGGGCCGACCGGCCTGCCGTCGACCGCGGCGATCTCGTCGCCCGCGCGGATGTCGACACCGGGCCGGTCGCAGGGCGAGGTGGCGTCCGGATTCCACGGGTCGCCGCGCAGCACCTGCGCGATCCGCCAGCGGCCGTCGGCCTCGGGCGCCGGCACCCAGTCGACGCCGAGGAAACCCTGCGCCTCGCCGCCGCGCTCGCCGTAGTCGCCGCCCCGCTCGTACGCGTGCGAGGTGGCCAGTTCGCCGTGCAACTCCCAGACCAGGTCGGAGAGTTCGGCGCGGGTGGCGACCCGGTCGAGCAGCGGGAGATAGCAGCTGTGCACCGCGTCCCAGTCGATCCCCGACATGTCGGCGTTCCAGAAGCTCTCGCGTTGCAGGCGCCACGCCTCGCGGAACATCTGCCGCCATTCGGCGGCCGGCACGAACGGGATCTTCACCCGGTCCAGGTCGATCCAGCCGGTGGGCCGGCCGGGCGGCGCGATGGGCGTGTCGAAGTCCTCGACGGCCTCCTTGGGGGCGCCCGCCGGGACGACGCGCAGCCGGTGATTGTGCCGGTAGAGCAGTGAGGTGCCCGCCCGGTCGGTGCTGATCTCGTCGACCGGGCCGAGGTACTCCTCGGTGACGTCGCCTGTCGCGAGGTCCACCAGCGTGACGCTGCCCTCCTGTTGCTGCTGCGGCGGGTCGTCGGGTTCCGGCGCGCTGAGCGGCACCGACAGCAGCAGCACGCAGTCGGGCAGGCCGAGCACCGTCGCGTACCGGCCCTCGGGCACGGGCAGCGGGACGAGCCGCCGCTCGATGCCCTCGAAGTCGATCGCCACCCGGCCGTGTTCCTGATCGCCGTCCTCGTACCCGGCTCCGTCGCCGTACGCTTCCCCGTCCGGGCCGTCGGCGGCATCCGGGGCGCCGGGCCCGTCCAGCAGGAGGCCGTCCAGCCCGTCGAGGGGGTCAAGTCCGCCGCGCCGGTCCAGCACGTCGAGCTCGCCCAGCCCGCCCAGTCCGTCGAAGCCGCCCGCGTCGTCCGACGGCCCCGGCGTCACGAACGGCGGCTGCTGGCCGGCGGTCAGCGGCACCGCGTACGGCCGGGCGCCGAAGGGGAAGCCGATCTCGAACTGCACCTGGTCGTGCTCGGGCGTCAGATCGCGCTGCCCGACGAAGTACAGATAGCGGCCCAGCGGGTCGAAGCAGGGCAGCGCGTCGCGCAGCACCGGGCGGGTGACCCGGAAGGTCTGCCCCGTGTCGACCTCGGCGACCTTGATCGCGGTGCTTCGGGGCGTGTCGGGATAGGTGTAGGCGAGCCAGCGGCCGTCCGGCGACCAGGCCAGGTCCTCGATCCGCTCGTGCGCGCTGGTGTCGAGCAGCCGCGGCTCCAGGCGCGGCCGGTCGGTGTCGACGCTCCACAGCTCCTGCCGGTTGGTGGCGAAGGCGACCTGCCCGGTGGCGGGCGAGGCGGCCAGCGCCGTGACGTAGCCGAGGTCGGTCAGCGACACCCCGAGCAGCTCGGCGCCGCCCTCGGCGGGCAGCAGCGCGAGCCGTTCGCCAGGTCCGTCGTCGCCTGCCACCGCGACCAGCCGTTCGCCGTCCGCGAGCCAGTTCAGCAGCCGGTAGCGGACGCCGTCGGCGCGGCCGTGCCGGCGCACAGGACCCGACCAGGGGGCCAGCGTGAACGCCTTGCCGCGCGCGGTGATCGCCAGGCCCGTCCCGTCGGGGTTGAGGTGCGCGCCGTCCAGGAAGCCGGTCGCCGAGACGATACGGCGCTGGTGCTGGACGCCCGCGGGCGCCAGGTCGGTCGGCAGCGGCCTGCTGCCGCCGCGCGCCGGGTCCAGCACGTGCAGCACCGCGCCGCTGTGGTAGACCAGCCGGCGGCCGTCGGTGGACAGGCCGCGGGCGTAGAACTCGTCGTGGTCGGTGTGCCGGGTCAGACCCGTGCCGTCCGGGTGGCAGGAGTAGACGTTGCCGATGCCCTCGTGGTCGCTGATGAAGTAGATCCGGTCGCCCACCCAGCAGGGGTCGGCCTGGTTGCCCGCGGGCAGGTCGAGCCGCCGGTAGTCGCCCGTGCCGTCCGCGTCCACCCACAACTCGCCCGCCGCGCCGCCCCGGTAGCGCTTGCGCCGTGCCGGGTCGGCGATGCTGCGGCCGATCACGCAGCCCCCGCCGGGGCCGTACGAGACGGCCGCGGCAGGGCCCGCCTCGATCAGCCGCGGCGGGCCGCCGTCGGCGTGCACCGCGAACAGCCGGAAGCCGAAGCCCTCGGGCTGGCCCGCGGTGCTCGCGTACAGCACCTCACCGGTCAGTGGGTGCCAGCCGGCGACCGCGCAGCGGCCCGCCTGGTACGTCAGTCGCCGCACCGGACCGCCGGACACCGACGTCAGGCACACCTCGGTGAGGCCGTCGAAGGTGCCGGTGAACGCGATCCGCCGGCCGTCCGGCGACAGCCGCGGCCCCGCGCACGCGGTGCTGCCCGCGGTGAGCCGGCGCGCGGTGCCGCCGTCCGCCGGCACCGTCCACAGCTCGTCCTCGCACACGAACGCCACGGTGTCGCCCGCGATCGTCGCGTGGTGCAGATAACCGCCTTCCGCGGTACGGGCGTTCATGACGGCAGGGGTGACGCGGACGCGGTGCGGATACGGTCGGCGATCGCGCGGCGCCGCTGCGCGGCCTGCTCGCGCTGCCGGGCGACGTCCTGCTCGCTCTCGGTCCAGTAGCACGCGGTGCGCCACTCGCCGACGGTGTAGGAGTCGTACGCGCAGCGGACCCGCCGCTGCTCACTGAGGAGTTCGGCCGGAACGAGCATCGTGTTGTGCTCCAGGACCTGGTTGACGACCACCCGCATGTTCAACTCCGCGCGGATGTGGGCGTGGGCGGCGGCGACGGCGGCGGCGCCGTACCGGCCGCGGCACTCGGGCAGCACGCCGAAGGACAGCTCGCACGTCTGGCCCGGCCAGTCGATCGAGGTGATCCAGGCGAAGCCGACGGTGCCGCCGCCGCTGCCGCACAGGGTGAACATCCGCTTGACCGCGTGCTCCCGCTCGATGGTGCGGCGCTGGTTGGCGGTCAGGGCGTCGTCGGCGCTGACGACCGCGAAGTCGGTGAGATTCGCCTGGAAGCGCGACTCGCGCAACAGGGCGGTACGGGTGGGGATGTCGTCCTCGGTGAAGTGCCGGACGGTCACGAACGGCATGGCTCAGCCCTCCTGGGTGGCGCTGTAGACCAGCACGTCGTGGTAGCCGCCGGAGTGGAAGACATGACCGGGCAGCCGGCCCGCGCCGGTGAAACCGCACGCCTCAAGCGCGGCCACCGCGGGCGCGCCCTCGGGGACCTCCGCGACGTAGGAGGTGCAGCGGCGATAGGTGCGCAGGAAGTCAAGCAGCGCGGCCAGCGGCGCCGGATCCGCGGACGTGGTGGCGACCCAACCCTGGCGCGGCTGAACGGAGTTGGGCGCGTAGCCGAGCAGCACGCCGTCGGCGCTGAGCACCTGCGCCCCGGTACGGGTCAGCTCGCGCGCGAGCAGCGCGGCGTTCTGGGTGACCGGGTCGAGGCCGAGGAAGCCGCGGGCGGTCTGCGGCGCGGCGCTCAGCCGCGCGGCGGCCTCGGCGGTGCCGAGCAGGCTCAGGTCAGCCATGGCGGGTCGCTCCCCAGATCTGTCGGGCCACCGGGCGGCCGTCGAGCCACAGCGCCCGCGGGACGTCGGCCTCCGGGGCCAGGCCCGCGTCGCGCAGCAGCGCGTCGCGCGGCAGCCCGGACGGCAGTGGTACGGCCGGTGTCACCCAGCCGAAGACGCGGCGCAGATTCAGCGCCCGGAAGGCGTGGTCGAGCGCGGCCTTCAGCAGCGGCTCGGCGCCGCCCTCCGCGCCGGGCCGCAGCCCGATCTCCAGGCGCGCCCTGCGGTGCACCCAGTCCACGGCGGCCAGCCGGACGAAGCCGGCGCCCGGGACGACGCACAGTTCGTCGTCCTCGCCGGTGGCCCCGTCCTCCGCCGGATCGCGGGGTGCGGGCACCCGGGCGGGTTCGGCCAGCGGGGGCCGGCCCGGCACGGGCAGACCGAGCAGCTCGCCCGGCAGCCAGTCGCCGCTGAGCAGCGGCAGGTCGGAGTCCCGGTATCCGCGCAGCATCATGACGTGGGCTCCCAGATCCGGGAGAGGAAGACGGAACCGCGGCGGTGCCCGTCGTGGACGATGTTCCCGGCCAGGACGCCTTCCTCGGCGAAGCCGGCCAGCCGGGCGGCGGTCAGCCCTCGGTCGTCGAACTCGCCGACGACGACGGCCAGTCGGACCACCTCGCGCTGCCAGCGCAGCGCCCTGATCAGCTCGCGGTACGCCGACGCCCAGGCGTCCGGGCGCAGGCGGGCGGTCAGCCGCAGGTGCAGGAAGAAGTGGCAGGCGTGCTCACCGCCGCTGACCTCCAGGGCGTACAGGCCCACCGGCCGGCCGTCCGCGCTCAGCAGCCGGGTGTCCTCGTCGAGCAGCGAGAGGACCTCCCACTGCGGGCGGGTGTCGGGGCGGTGGGTGCGGAAGTAGAAGTCGGGTTCGGTGAAGAGGTCCAGTACGGCGGCGTGGTCGGCCGCGGTGACCGGGCGCGCGGACCAGCGGAAGCCGGTGCCTTCCGGGGCGGCGCCGCTCAGGTCCGTCGAGGGATCGGCGGCGGCGTATGTGTCGGGGCCGGTCGCGAGGCCGGTTCCCGTGCCGGCGGCGGTCATGTCCGTGGTCGTGGTCATGTCCGCACCTTCCGCGAGGACAGGTCATGGGTGATGTGCAGCCGCTGGATGTTGCTGGTGCCGTCCATGAACTCGAAGGCGAGCACGTCCCGGCTCCACTTCTCCAGCAGCGGGTGCTCCAGCAGCGCGCCGGGCCCCAGCGCCCGCGCCGCCCACCGGCTGGTGCGTACCGCGAGGTCGGTGATGTGCAGCTTGGCCGTCGACGGCGGCCGCACCGCGTCGGGTTGCAGGTCCACGGCCGCTGCGGACTCGTACAGCAGCGCGGTCGCCGCGTCGAGCCGGGCCGACATCACCTCGTGGCCCGACCAGTTGGGCCGCTGCTCGACCACGTAGTCACGGGTGCCGAGCGCGGTGCCCAGCGCCAGCGCGGCGATCTGCAGCCGCATCGCGTTGAAGGTGCGGCTGATGCCCCACAACCCCCGCCGGGAGGCGGGCAGATGGGCACCGAGCAGCATCTCGCGCGGCACCGGCACCTCGTCCATCGCGAGCCGGCAGATCCGGGCGCCGCGCAGCCCGATCATGTCCAGCGGTTCGCCGTGGAAACCGGGCGCCGGCTGCCGGATCAGGGCGCCGCGGATGGACAGCGGGGTGCGGCCGGTGCGGGCGAATACCACGCCGATAGCGCCGCGGGAGGCGTTGCCCACATAGCGCTTGGTGCCGGACAGCAGATAACCGTCGGCGGGGTCGCCCGCCGCGTCGAGCCTGCTCTCCATGGCGGTCGCGTCGCTGCCGTGCGCCGGCTCCGTCATGCCGAAGAACGTCCAGGCGCGGCCGTCGGCGATGGTCTCGTAGAACAGCTCGCGCTGCTCAGGGCTGCCCAGGGTGTCGACGGCGACCCCGGCCAGCGAGGGGCCGGTGTTGGCGCACAGCACCCCCGCGTCGCCGCGGGCGAGTTCGACGCCCGCGACCACCCGGGACAGGCAGCTGTCGGAGTAACCGCCGTCGTCCACGGCGGAGTCGGTGCGGAAATCCTTGGGCGTGGAGGCGGACCTGACCAGCGCGAGGATCGGCAGGTCGAGGTGGGCGGTGCCCGCCGGGTCGGCGTCGACGGCCAGGGCGTGCGCGCGCAGTTCCGCGCCCGCCTCCCGGCACTGCTCGCGCAGCTCCCGCAGCGGAGTGTCGAGGGGGATCATGGCTGTACGTCCTCCCGGTCGGTCCAGCAGTCCGCCGCGAGCCGGCCGACATACGCACCGCGCACCGGGCCGTCGGCGAGGAAGCCGGAGGCCCCGAAGAGCTTGGCGGTGTCCCAGTCGAGCGCGGTGATCCGGTCGTGCGCGTCGGTCACCGCTCGGGGCACGCGGTGGGCGACGCACAGGAGTTGGCGTACGGCGTCGAGCGCGGTGATGACATCGGCGACGGTGCCGAGCACGAGTTGTTTGCGGATCAGGGGCTCGCCGCCGGCCGCCCGGCCCGACAGATGGGCGACGGCGTCGTCGAGCAGCCTGCGGGACACACCCACCCGTACCGCGCCGAGCAGCGCGGCGAACACGGTGCGGTGGTCCCCCTGGGCGTGGGCGGGTTCCGGCCCGGCGGGCGCGGAGGTCACGAAGGCCACGCCTTCCAGCGCGGCGAGGCGGTGCGGCACGACGACGGCGCCCGCGGGCACCCGGTCCGCCGGAAGGGCGGTGACGCGTCCCGGAGGAACGGCGGTGTCCACCGTGCGCAGCGCCAGCTCCAGGCCGGGCGTGAACCCGCCGTCGTGGGCCGCCGCTTCGCACGCCATGAGCGTGTCCCTCATCGAATCCTCCGTTGGGCCGTGCCGTGGTCGGCGGTCCGGCTATCCGGCGACCCGGGAGAGGTCGAGCCGGATTTTGATGTAGTCGGCAAAGGAGCCCGCCGACTGGAAAACCTCGGGTTCGAGGGATTCCGGGTCGACTTCGAGGCCGATGGTGTCCTCGAGGCTCATGAGGAGTTCGACGAATCGCATGGAGTCGATCTCCAGGTCTTCGAGAATCCTGGTGTCCGCGCTGAATTCGGGGAGCGGGCGGTCCAGGATCACGGAGAGGGAATGCTGAAGGTGATCGATGATCTCGGCGTGTTCCACCGGGCTTCCCCTTTTATTACTGGGCGGGCGGTTCCGAACGGCGGTGCCGGTGTCCGGGTCCCGTGCGGGGCCCGGCGGGTCCGCCGGCAGGGCGCCGGCCGCCTCGCGGGCGGTCGCGGCGCCTTGCCGGCGACGGATCAGCCGGCCGTACGCTCGGACGGTACTGAGTCCGAGGTCAGGCGGCCTTCGACGCGGCCTTCACGGCCGCCTTGCTCGCGGCCTTGGACGCGGCCTTGGAAGCAGCCTTCGACGCGGCCTTGCTCGCCGCCTTCGAGGACTCCTTCACGGCCGCCTTGCTCGCGGCCTTGGAGGCGGCCTTCGAGGCAGCCTTGGACGCGGCCTTGACGGCGGCCTTCACAGCGATCTTGGACGACAAAGAAATCACACCTTCCGTGAAAGGAATTCCGGGCCCCGGGTGGGATCCCGGATGCCGGACCAGGTTTCTCCGACATCACCGAGATTCCCGGACGGCCGCTGCCCCGTCAACCCTCGCCCGGCGGTGGGCGGTTGAATCCCGGTGGCAGCTTTTTGCCGTCCACAATCGGCCACCGCGAAACGCTGCCGTTATTCCGCCGGGAGCCGGATCCTGGGAAGTCGAACCCACGCGGAATCAGAGGAGGGCGGGATGCCCGAGGTGAGAAGCGCGGACCTCTGCTGGGGCCAGCGGTACCACTGGCTGCGCTACCAGCAGGTGCCGGCGGGCACCCGCTACGACGCGCACATCGTCGTCAACACCCCACTGCCGGACGGGCTTTCGCTGGCCGGGCTGAAGTCCGCGCTCGGCTATCTCGTGCGCAGGCACGAGGGGCTGCGCACGGTCTTCGACGCGGACGCGGCGCCCGGCCCGCGCCAGCGGGTCGAACCGCCCCGGCCGCTGCCGCTGCGGGTGGCGAGCACCGAGCAGGACGGCACGCCCGCGCCGGCGGCCGTGGTGAGCGAGATGTCGGTGACCGAGTTCGACTTGGCGCGGGAGTGGCCGATCAGGGCGTGCGCGGTCACCACCGGCGGCGTGCCGCGCAGGCTCGCGCTGGTCCTCAACCACCTGGCCTTCGACGACTGGAGCATCCAGCTCTTCCAGCGGGACTTCGAGGCGCTGCTCGGCGCGCTCGCCGAACGCCGCCGTGTCGAGCTGCCGGCGGTCGCGTACCAGCCCGCCGATCTCGCGGCGGCCGAGGCGCTGCCGACACCGGAACGCACGGCGGTCCTGCGGTACTGGCAGGACACCGTGCCCGCGCTGCCCGCCGACACCTTCGCGCGGCGCCGTACGCCCGCCCCGCCCGAAGGACCGGCCGCGTACGGCGCCACACTCACCTCGCCGACGCTGCTCGGCGCGGTCCGCGAGATCGCCGGGTGGCTGCGGGTGTGGCCCTCGGTGGTGCACCTGGCCGCGTACGCGGTGGCCATGGCGACGTACGCGGGGGAGCCCGCGGTCACCTTCCGCTGGCTCACCAGCCACCGCGAGGACGGGCCCCGCATGTCGGTCATGACCTGCATGTTCTCGCCGGTGCTCGTCTCGGTGGACCTCGGCGGCGACCCCGGTTTCGCCGAGGTGGTCGCGCGGGTCGCGCGCGCCGTCGACACCGCGCAGGAGCACGCGTACGCGCCGTACGACGAGGTCATGGAGATCGTCGCGCGCGACGGCTTCCGGCGCGGCACACCGCTGCGGGCCTCCTCCGAGGTCAACTTCCTCAGCCACGGCGGGACGAGCTGCGGGACGCGGAAGGAACGTTTCCTGCGGATACCCGAGCCGACGGCCTGGGCGCGGTCGGGCACCGACACCTACCTCCGGGTCGGGGAGTGGGACGACGGCGTCACCGTCGCCTTCAACGCCACGGCCGCTCTCATGGACGCGGACGGCGTCGAGCGCGTCCTGCGCGGGTACGCGCGGCTGCTCGAAGCGCACCGCGAGCCCGGTGCCGACCTGCGCCTCGGCGAGGCCGCCGGCCTCTTCGGCTTCGCCCCGCCCGCCGCGCTCCGCCTCGCCCGGCTCGGGCCCGACACCGTCGATCTCGACGCCACGGAACGGGTGGTGCGGGCGCATCCTGCCGTACGGTCCGCCGTCGTGTCCGTCGCCGGCGGGCGGCTGCTCGCCACCGTCGAGGCGCACGGGGCGCTGTCCGAGGGGGAGTTGCGGCTGCACTGCCTGGACGCGGTTCCCGGTGCGCCGGGGGCGCGCTGCCCCGACGAATTTGTCGGCCTTCCCCCGGAGTGCGGTTCTCCCGGCGGTACGGTGCCGCCGGGGGCGGCCGACCTCGCCGCCGTCGTCGCCGAGGTCAATGGCCTCGCCTCCGTCGATTCCGACGTCTCCTACGTCGCCGCCGGTGGCCGTCTCCTGCGCGGGCCGCGCGTCCTCTCCGTCCTCCGCTCCCGTGGCTGGCAAGGTCTTGACCTCACCGACCTCTCCGGCCCCCGCCCCTTGTCGGGCCTCGCCCGCACCCTCACCCCCTCCGGGGAACGGTGAGTCCTCCTGCGGAGTGCGGTGGCTGAGGTCTCCTGCGGAGGGCGGGAGTCATGTTTTTAGGGGCGCGGGGAACTGCGCGCTCAGCCCCCACCGGGCCGGTGGTCGCGAAAACAACAGCGTCTGCCCCGCTGGGGGCGGTTTTTTGCCTGTGGCCCCGCGTGGGCTGAGCGCGCAGTTCCTCCCCCAGCTACCGCTGGGAGGTGCCCCCAGCGCCCCTGAAGGGGCACCCTCCACCGCAAGCGCCGCGTGGCGCATCGGGCACCCAGTGCCGGACGCCGTGGGGCCCATCCCTGTCAGGGATGGGCCCCACGGCGTCCGGGGGAGAAGGCCAGGTCAGGCGGCAGCCTCCTCCGCGGAGAGGCGGTGCGCGATCTGGACGCCGGCCTGAAACCGGCTGACGGACCCGAGGCTCCGCAAGAGAGCGGCGATATGGCGCCGGCACGTCCGTACGGACATATCGAGGCGCCGCGCGACAACCTCGTCGGTCAGCCCCTGCGCCATGAGCCGCGCGATCGACCGCTGAAGATCGTCGTTGATGTCCTCCGCGTACCCCGCCTCGTCGAGGGCGAACGGCGCCGCCCCGTCCCAGAGCAGGTCGAACATGTCGACCATGCACCGGATCATCGTCTCGTCACGGACCTGCCGCGCGGTCGGCGGGCCGCCGTTCTCGCCCGCGGTGACGACCACCGCGAGCGCCCGGTCGAAGACCACCGCCGTCTGCGGCACGGACCGGATCGTACGGATCGCCGCCCCCCGCTCGGCAAGCTTCTTCGCGCGGGCCCGGGACGCGAAATCGGCCCGGTCGCGGTGCGGCGAGAGCACCCGTACGTCCGTGTCGGACCCGAGCGCGTCGTAGCAGGCGTCGAAGAGGTCGTCCGGCGCGATCCGTTCGTCGTGGCCGGGCCGCAGCACGATCGCCTCGGTCCGGCAGTCGACGGCGGCCAGCCGCAGCAGACCGCGGATCTCCGCCTCGCCCTCGACGGTGTCCATGACGCCGAGCGGCCCGTCGGCACCGCTCGGTCCGCCGGCGATGGAATCGATCCGGGCGCGCAGCCGGTCGGCCAGCTCCCGCTGTTGCAGGATGGCCCGTTCGATCGGCGACGTCAGCAGCGTCGCCGCCGAGTGCGGGTCGACCGGCACCAGGCCGGTGCCGCCGACCTCGTCGGTGCGCAGCAGCCGCAGTTCGACCAGCCGGGCGGCGGCCGAGAAGACCTCCCCGGCGGACAGGCCGAGTTCGAGGGCGACCAGCTCGATCGAGCCCGGGGTGACGGCGCCGCGCCGGGTCGCGTACTGGTACACCGCGACGAGGTCGCCGCTGTCGTGGCCGTCGGCCGCGTGGTGCCGGTCGTGGACGGCGGGCAGCGGGTACTCGGGCGGGCGGTCCGGTGTCGGCGCGAGGTCCGATATCCCCGTGAGCATGGAGGGTTCCTCCCCTTCGTGTATCAACGCGGTGCCGCGGCGGGTCGGGTTCCGTATGTGTTCCGCCCATGGTGCGTCGGGCCGCCATCACGCCGTTCTCACCGCCCGGCCGGGCCCGCCGATACCCGCTCCCGGCGGACTATCGAACCGCTATCGGCCCGCTTGCCCGCACCGCCGCCGAAGGCCCCCGCGACGCCCGTCCGCGGCCGGCGGCGAGAGCGCGGCGATGGCGGTTCGAGAGGGACCGGCGGTCAAGTAATCGCTGTGCGCGGGCGGACCCCGCGCCCCGGACGCGGACGGAGACGGACGCGCCGGGAGACGAGGCGAGAAGACAAGGGGACCGACCGCCATGGCCGAGACGACGCGGGAGATGCGGAAGATTCCGCGCACCTTTCAGGACGTACTGCTGCCCCGACTGCCGTACGCCGAGGGCGACGAACTGTCGCCGGACGCGGATCTGGCCGCGCTGGGACTGGACTCGATGGGCGTCGTCCAGCTTCTCGCGGACCTGGAGGACCACTTCGGGGTCGAGCTGGACGACGAGCTGCTGACCGAGGAGACGTTCGCGACGGTCGGCTCGCTGTGGGCGACCGTCGCCGAATTCGTCGAGCCGGACGCCGCGGCCGCCGAGTCCGACGGCGAGAAGTGAGCCGGCGATGACCGAGCCGACGATGGCCGCGCGGCAGGCCGCCGCGCCGCTGACCCGACTTGACCGGCTGATCGCGCGCGGCGCGGCCCGCCGCCCCGCCCTGACGTTCAAGGACCGCACCGTCAGCTACGGCGAACTCGCCCGGCAGGTCGCCGAAGTGGCGTACGGCCTGCACGCGTTGGGCGTGCGGCGCGGCGACCGGGTCGCCGTCTACGCGGAGAAGCGCGTCGAGACCGTCGTGTCGATGCTGGCCGCCTCCGCGGCCGGCGCCGTCTTCGTCCCCGTCAACCCGCTCTTCAAGGGCCGCCACCTGGCCGGTATCACCACCGACTGCGACGTGACCGCGCTGATCACCACCGCCGAGCGTCTTGAGACGGTCCGCGCGGCGCTGCCGCCGGACACCACCGTCCGCCACCTGGTGCTGATCGGCGACACCGGCACCGTACTGCCCGCCGACGACCGCTGGACCGCGGTGCCGTGGGAGCGGCTGCGCGCCGAAGGACCGCTCCCGGTGCCCGGCGCGGACGCCGTCGTCGACACCGATGTGGCCGCCGTCTTCTACACCTCGGGCAGCACCGGCGGCCCCAAGGGCGTCGTCCTCTCGCACCGCAATCTGCTCTCCGGCGCCGAGAGCGTCGCCTCCTACCTCGGGCACACCGAGGACGACGTCGTACTGGCCGCGCTGCCGTTCAGCTTCGACGCCGGCTTCAGCCAGCTCACCACCACCCTGATCACCGGCGCCCACCTGGTGCTCACCAACTACCTGCTGCCGCGCGAGGTCGTACGGCTGTGTGCCCGGCACGGTGTGACCGCGCTGACCTGCGTACCGCCGCTGTGGCTGCAACTGACCGCCCAGCAGTGGCCGCAGGACGCCACCGAGCGGCTGCGGTACTTCGCCAACACCGGCGGCCGGATGCCGCGCGCCACCCTGGGGCGGCTGCGCGAGATCTTCCCGCAGGCCCGGCCGTATCTGATGTACGGGCTGACCGAGGCATTCCGCTCCACCTACCTGGACCCGGACGAGGCCGACCGCCGCCCCGACTCCATCGGCAAGGCCATCCCCAACGCCGAGATCATGGTGCTCCGCCCCGACGGCACGCCCTGCGAGCCGGGCGAGCACGGCGAGTTGGTGCACCGCGGCGCGCTGGTGGCCCTCGGCTACTGGAACGACGCCGAGCGCACCGCCGAACGCTTCCGCCCGGTCCCCGGCGCCGTCCCGTACGGCGGAACGGAGTTGGCGGTCTGGTCCGGCGACACCGTCTACCGCGACGAGGAGGGCTTCCTGTATTTCGTCGGCCGCACCGACGACATGATCAAGTCCTCCGGCTACCGGATCAGCCCCACCGAGATTGAGGAGGCCGTGTATGCCAGCGGCCTGGCCACCGAGGCGGTCGCGCTCGGCGTTGGCGACGAACGGCTCGGCCAGCACGTCGTGCTGGTCGTCGCCGGGGCCTGCGACACCGCGCGGCTGCACCAGGTGCTCGCCCGCGAGCTGCCGCCGTACATGCTGCCGCGCCGCACCGTCGTCCTGGACGTGCTGCCCCGCTCGGTCAACGGCAAATTCGACCGGGTCGAGCTGCGCAAGACCGTGGAGGGCACCCGATGAGCGGCGCGGGCACCGGGACGGCCACCCCGGCGGCGGACGTACCGGCACATGTACCGGCGGCACACGTAGAGGAAGCCGCCGCCCCCGTACACCCCGCGGCCGACCCGGACGCCTTCGGCGGCTTCGGCCGGCACGGCCGGTTCGCCGTCGTGGACGGCGAGTTGGCGGTCGGCGGCGTGCCCGTCGCGCGGCTGGCCGAACGCGTCGGCTCCACCCCCTTCTTCGCCTACGACCGGGGGCTGATCAGCCGCCGGGTCGCCGAGCTGCGGTCGGCGCTGCCCGACGGCGTGGAGCTGAACTACGCCGTCAAGGCCAATCCGATGCCCGCGCTGCTGCACCACATGAGCGGCCTCGTCGACGGACTCGACGTCGCGTCGGCCGGTGAGATGCTCAGCGCGCTCGACACCACCGTCCCCGCCGAACGGATCGGCTTCGCGGGGCCCGGCAAGACCTCCATCGAGATCCGGCAGGCCGTCGCCGCCGGTGTCCTGATCGAGCTGGAGTCGGCCACCGAACTGGCCAGGGTCCGCCTGGCCGGTGAACAGCTCGGCATCACCGCCCGCGTCGCGCTGCGCGTCAACCCGCCCTTCGCCGTACGTGGTTCCGGTATGAAGATGAGCGGCGGGCCGCAGCAGTTCGGGGTGGACGCCGAGCAGGCACCGCAGCTGCTGGCCGCGATCGGCGCGGCCGGCCTGGACTTCCACGGCTTCCACGTCTTCGCCGGCTCGCAGAATCTCGACGCGGAGAGCATCTGCGCCGCCCAGCGCGCCACCGTCGACCTGGTCACCGGCCTGGCGGACCACGCGCCCGCACCCGTCCGCTACCTCAACCTCGGCGGCGGCTTCGGCATCCCCTACGCCGCCCGCGACCGGGCCCTGGACCTCGGCCCGATCGGCGAGAACCTCGGCAAGCTCCTCGACACCGCCATCCGCCCGGCCTTCCCGCAGGTCCGGCCCGTCATCGAACTGGGCCGCTACCTCGTCGGCGAGGCCGGCGTCTATCTGACCCGCGTCGTGGACCGCAAGGTCTCGCGCGGCACCACCTTCCTCGTCGTGGACGGCGGCCTCCAGCACCAGCTCGCCGCCACCGGCAACCTCGGCCGGGCCATCCGGCGCAACTACCCGATCGCGGTGGCCGGTTCTGCCACCGGGCCGGCCACCGAGACGGTGGACGTGGTCGGCTGCCTGTGCACCCCGCTCGACCTGCTCGGCAAGGACGTGTCACTGCCCCACGCGGAGATCGGCGACCTCGTCGCGGTGTTCCAGGCGGGCGCCTACGGCCTGACGGCCAGTCCGGTCGGCTTCCTCGGCCACCCGGCACCCCACGAAGTCCTGATCTGACTCCACCCCGCCGCGGCGGCACCGGCCCCGCGAGCCCCACGCTGCAAGGAAGGCTGACGGACATGGCGATCGCATCACCCCTCCCCGCCGGGAGCACGGCGGACCCCACCGCGGACCCGCCGGCGCCCGGCGACGCGCCGTCGGGCGCCGGCATACGGTTCCGGGTGCTCGGCCCGCTGGAGGTGCGCGGGTCGCAGCCCATGGCGGTCACGGCCCGGCGGCAGCAGATCGTGCTGGCGCTGCTGCTGCTGGAGACCGGCCACGGTGTCGGTCTGGAGACGATGGTGAACGCGGTCTGGGGCGGCACCCCGCCGGCCACCGCACGCTCGCAGGTGCAGACCGCGGTCTCCGCGCTGCGGCAGGGGATGGAGCGCGCCGGGCTCGGCAAGCGGATCCGGATGAGCGGCGGCCTCGGCTACACCATGGACCTGGCCGCGGGTGAGCTGGATCTGCACGTCTTCGACGAACTGGCCGCGCGCGGCAGGCTCGCCGCCGCCGACGGCCGGCCCGCGGCCGCCCGTACCGCCTTCCGCGAGGCGCTCGACCTGTGGAACGGCGATCCGCTGCCCGAGGTGGACAGCCCCGTCGTGCAGACGAAGCTGGTGCGGATCGCCGAGCGCCGCTTCGAGGCACTGGAGGAGTGCCTGGACGCGGAGCTGCGGCTCGGCCTGCACCACGAGGTGCTGGGTGAGATCAGCGCGCTGGCCGCCGAATTCCCGCTGCGCGAGCGCCCCGCCGTGCAGCTCATGACCGCGCTCTACCGCTGCGGGCGGCAGGCCGAGGCGCTGTCGGCGTACCACCGCACCCGGCGCACCTTCATCGAGGAACTCGGCCTGGAGCCCAGCCCGGTGCTGCTGCGCCTGGAGTGGGCCATCCTCAACGGCTCCGCCGATCTGGACCTGCCCGAGGCCGAGGCGCCCGTCACCCTGGACGGCACCGCGCCGCTGCCGCTGCCGCGGATGCTCCCGGCCCGGCTCACCGACTTCACCGGCCACACCGAGGTGCTGGCCGAACTGGCCGACAGCCTCTCGGGCGCCGCCGCGCCGATGGCGCTGATCACCGGCTGCGCGGGCGTCGGCAAGTCCGCGCTGGCGATCGAGGCCGCGCACGCGCTCGCCCCGGCCTTCGCCGACGGCCAGCTCTACGCCAGGCTGCCCGCGGGCGCCGGGCAGCGCGAGGTCTCCGACGTCCTCGAACGCTTCCTGCGCGCCCTTGGCTTCACCGGCACCGCCGTGCCGGAGAGCCTGGACGGCAGGGCGGCGCTCTACCGCAGCGCGCTCGCCGAGCGGCGGATGCTGGTGGTCGTCGAGGACGTCGCCGACGAGACGCTGCTGCGCCCGCTGGTGCCCGGCGCGCCCACCTGCGGGCTGCTGGTCACCGGCAGGACCCGGCTGTCGGCGCCCGCCGACGCCTACACCGTCGACGTGGCGGTGCCGGCGATCCCGGAGGCGGTGGAACTGCTCGCCGCCATGACCGGGCGCGAGCGGGTCGCCGCCGAGCCCAGCGAGGCCATCGAACTGGCCGAGCTGTGCGACGGGCTGCCGCTGGCGCTGCGGGCCGCCGCCGCCCGGCTGTCCGCCCGGCCGCACTGGAGCCTGGGCCAGCTCACCGCGCGGCTGCGCGACGAGCGCCGCCGGCTGGACGAGCTGTCCCACCAGGGCCAGGACGTACGGGCGGCGCTGCGCGGCACGTACGACCTGCTGGACGCGCCCGCGCAACGGCTGTTCGCCCGGCTCGGCGGCCTGCCGACCGCGGAATTCCCCGCGTGGACGGCGGCGCCGCTGCTCGACGCGGCGCCCGCCGCGGCGGTGGACGTCCTGGAGACGCTCGCCGACGCGCGGCTGGTCGACCTGGTCGGCGGCAGCGGCGTCACCGCCCGCTACCGGATGGGCGGCCTGGTCCGGCTGCACGCCGCCGAGTGCCTGGCCGCGCTCGCCGACGAGCACGACGAGCGGACCCCGCGCCGGCGGATGCTCGGCGCCTGGCTCACCCTCGCCGACGAGGCGCTGCTGCGGCAGGGCGGCACCCCGGCCGCCGAGCAGCAGCACCCCACCCGCTGGCCGATGGACCTGCCCGTGCTGCGGGCCGTGCTCAGCGACACCGGCGAGTGGTACGCGACCGAGCGCGAGACGCTGCTGGCCGCCGTACGCCAGGCCGGCGACATCGGCGAGACCGAGGCGTGCTGGCAACTGGCCGTCTCCGTCGGCCTGTTGGCCGCCGTCCAGCGGGCGCACGACGACTGGCGGACCGTCGGCACCGACGCGCTGCGCGCGACCCGCAAGGCCGGCGACTCCCTCGGCGAGGCCGCGATCCTGTACTCGCTCGGCACCCTCGACCTGCGCGAGCGCCGCTACGAGCAGGCCACCGCACGGCTGCGCGGCGCGCTCGGCGTCTTCGAACGGCTCGGCGCCGCGTCCTGGTACGAGGCGGCGGCCGTCGCGCTGGGGCGGCTCGCCCGCGAGACGTCGCAGCCCGCCGACGGCCGCGCCTCGCGCCCCGGCCGCCCCGCCCCGGCCACGGCCCCGGCCCGCACCACGGGCACCGCCACCCCGGCCACCCAGCGCCGCTACGGCCTGGCGGCCAGCACCGGCGCCACCCCCGCGACCCCGGCCGCGGCCCGCGCCGCCGCCCGCACCCCCGCACCGCGCCAGCGCCCCGCCGCCCCCTTCCCGACCCGCCGCCGCACCGAATCCGTGGAGGAGCTGTGACCCCGCGCCTGCGGCGCGCTCACCTGACGCCACCGCCCGCCGCGGGTTCGTCGGACATCTCGACGGGCGTGGGCTGCCTGCCGCTGTCGGTCCGGCCCGTGGCGCCCACGCCGGTCACGGTGTGCCCGGCCGGGCCCGGGTTGCCGGAGTGGCCGGTCCGCGGGCCCGTACGGCCCGGGCGCCCGGCGGCGGACGTCGTCGGCCGCGCACAGCGGACGTACCCCACGGCGGGCAGCGCCTACGCCGAGACCCTCATCCGTCGCACCCAGCACACCGATTCCCTGGAGGAGCAATGAGCTTGAGGACTCCCGCGCCGCCGGCGGGACGTGAGGACGAACCGGCGCCCAAGGCTCTGCCGGTGGTGGGCCGCGGCAAGGCCAGGGCCGGGCGGGCGATGCTGGAGGTGGCCGGGCTCAGCAAGAGATACGGCGACGTGCAGGCGCTGGACGGCTTCGACCTGACGGCGCGGCCGGGCGAGATCGTCGGCCTGGTCGGGCACAACGGAGCGGGCAAGTCGACGTTCGTCGAGATCGTCTCCGGGCTGATCAGGGCCGACTCCGGCACCGCGCTCATCGGCGGCGAGGAGCCGGCGAAGGCACGCGGCCGGATCGGCGTCTCGCCGCAGAACATCGCGCTGTACCCGCCGATCACCGTCCGCGAGCACCTGAAACTGTTCGGCGGCCTGTCCGGCCTGCGCCGCAAGGCGCTCACCGACGCGATCGACGAACTGACCGCCGCCCTGCGGCTGACCGAATTCCTCGACCGCCCGGCCGGCGTCCTGTCCGGCGGCCAGCAGCGCCGTACGCAGGCGGCCGTCGCGATGATCCACCGCCCCGCCCTGCTGCTGCTCGACGAGCCCACCGCGGGCGCCGACCCGGAGACCCGGCAGGCGCTGCTGGACGCGGTGAAGCTGCGCGCCGCCGACGGCGCCGCCGTCGTCTACACCACCCACTACCTCACCGAACTCACCGAACTGGAGGCGACCCTCGCGGTCGCCAAGCGCGGCCGCGTCGTGGCCCGCGGCACCAGCGCCCAGCTCCTGGAGGGCCTGCCCGGCGAGGTGCGCGTCACCCTCGCCGACGGCACCGAACTGCACGAGTCGACCACCGACCCGACCGCCGCTCTGATGCGGCTGCTGGCCGACACCGGGCAGCCGGTCGTCTCGGTGGACGTCCGCAAGCCCGATCTCGACGACCTCTACCGATCCCTGGCGGTGCTCGATGGCGACTGACGCCCTCTACCGGACCGGCCTGATGGCCAAGCACAACACCCTGCTGCGGCTGCGCGACCCGGGCCAGCTGATCAGCTACATCGTGATGCCCATGCTGCTGATGCTGGTCTTCAAGCCGCTGTACGTCACCGCCCTCAAGAGCGGCACCCTCCAGGCGGTCACCGGACCGCTGGTGATGTTCTCCGTCTTCGCCCTCTCCATCGTCGGCAATTCGATCATGGTCGAGCGCGAGTGGCGCACCTGGGACCGGCTGCGCGTGACCCGTTCCTCGCGCGCCGAACTGCTGCTCGGCAAGACGCTGCCGGCCTTTGTGATCCTGCTGCTCCAGCAGTGCGTGCTGCTGATCTTCGGCTGCCTGGTGATCGGCCTGCCGGTGCCGCCGACGATGGGCTGGATCATGCTGGCCGTCGCGGTGTGGGGCTTCACCCTGCTCGCGCTCGGCTCGGCGCTCGCCACCATCGTGCGCAGCCGCGGCGACCTCGGCATGGTCTCCGACCTGGGCGCGATGCTGGTCAGCGCGCTCGGCGGCGCCCTGGTGCCGGTGAGCCTGATGCCCGCCTGGGCCCAGCACATCGCGCCCGCGTCCCCCGGCTACTGGGCGATGTCCCTGCTGCGGGCCGCCATCGGCGGCGACGCCTCCGGCATGGTCCGCCCGGCGCTGGTCTGCCTGGCGATCGGCCTGGTCTGCGGGGCCTTCGCCACCTACCGACTGTCCCGCGGCTGGGGCCGCAGCCACCTGCTGTGAGGAGCGATCATGCCCGGCACACCTGATACCCCTGATACCCCCGGCGCCGACATCGTCAACGGCCCGGATCCCGACGACGGTTACGACGTGTACGACTCCGCGGTCGCCCTGGTCGGCATGTCCGGCCGCTTCCCCGGCGCCCCCGACGTGGCCACGCTGTGGCGCAACACCCTCGCGGGCGTCAGCGGTCTGCGCGAGATCACCGACGAGGAGCTGGCCGCGGCCGGCATCTCACCGCAGGCCGCGGCCGACCCCCACTACGTACGGGTCGGCGGCCCGGTCGACGGCCTCGCCGACTTCGACGCCGCCGCCTTCGGCTTCTCGCCCCGCGAGGCCGAGACGATGGGCCCGCAGCACCGGCTCTTCCTGGAATGCGCCTGGGAGGCGCTGGAGAACGCGGGCTATCCGCCGGTCGGGCCGCCCGGACAGGTCGGCGTCTTCGGCGGCTCGGCCTTCCCCGACTACCTGCTGGACAATGTCGCGCACGTCGTGGACGAACCCGGCGGCGGCCTGCTCGTCGCGGTCGGCAACGAACGCGACTCGCTGACCAGCCTGGTCGCGTACAAACTCGGCCTGCGCGGGCCGAGCCTGAGCGTGCAGACCTTCTGCTCCACGTCGCTGGTCGCGGTGCATCTGGCCTGCCAGAGCCTGCTGACCTTCGAAAGCGACCTGGCGCTGGCCGGCGGCGCCTTCCTGCCGCTGCCGCACCCGGCCGGATACCGGTACGAGCCCGGCGGCATCACCTCGCCGAACGGCACGGTCCGCAGCTTCGACGCGGCGGCCGACGGCACCGTGATGGGCGCGGGCGTCGGTGTGGTCGCGCTGCGCCGGATGACCGACGCACTCGCCGACGGCGACGTGATCCACGCGGTCATCCTGGGCTCCGCGGTCAACAACGACGGGCGCGAGCGCGTCGGTTACACCGCGCCGGGCGTCGACGGCCAGGCCGCGGTGATCCGCACCGCGCTCAATGTCGCCGACGTCAAGCCCGAGTCGGTCGGCTACGTGGAGTGCCACGCCACCGGCACCGGACTCGGCGACGGCATCGAACTGGCCGCGATGGCACGGGTGTTCCAGGCGACACCGAAGACCCCGATCGTGCTGGGCTCGGCCAAGCCGGCCGTCGGCCACCTGGACCGGGCGTCCGGCGTGACCGGACTGATCCGGGCCGCGCTCAGCGTCCGCGACGGTGTGAAGCTGGCCATCCCCGGCTTCGAACGGCCCAACCCGGCACTGGCCGCGGCGGCCGACCGCTTCACCGTCCTGCCGGAGAACCAGCCGTGGCCCGAGGGCACGGAACCGCGCCGCGCGGGCATCAGCTCCTTCGGCCTGGGCGGCACGAACGCACATGTCGTGATCGAGCAGGCACCGCCGCGCCCGGCCCGTACCACCGCCGCGGGCCCGCAGCTGCTGGCCTTCTCGGCCGGCGACCGGACCGCCCTGGACGACGTCACCGAGCGGCTGCGCGCCCACCTCGTCGCGCACCCCGAACTCGACGTCGCCGACGTCGCCTTCACCCTCCAGGTCTCGCGCGGCCACTTCGCGCTGCGCCGCTTCGTGGTCTGCGACGACCTCGCGGACGCGGTTGCCGCGCTCGCCGACCCCGCCCGCTGGGTGGACGGCGAGACGACCACACGCGGCCCCGCCGTACGACTGACCGAAGGTGACGGCCTCTCACCTCAGTGGCGGACCGAACTCGCCGACGCGGCGGCCACCTTGCTGCCCGGCGCCGTCGAGAGCGGTGGCGACCGGCCGATTCCCGTACTGGAGCGGGGACTTCGGGCGATCGGCGTCCGCGTCAAGGGCGCCGAGGACACCGACCCGGGACCGTACGAGACGGTCGGCCTGCCGCCCGGCCCCGACGGCGTACCGGCGGCGCACTGGCTGATCGGCACCGTCGGACGGCTGTGGCTGGCGGGCGCGGAGATCGACTGGGCCGCGCTGCACCGGGGCGAGGGCCGCCGCGTCGAACTGCCCACCTACCCCTTCCGGCGCAGCCGCTACTGGGTCGCGCCGCGCCCCAAGGCCCGCGGCGAACAGCCGCAGGTCGAGGGCCGGGTGGACGACCTGGCGCAGTGGACGTACCTGCCCGCGTGGCAGCAGCGCCCGCTGCCCACCGGCGACCTGGACGAGCGGCTGCGCGCCGCCGGTCCCTGGCTGGTGCTGGCCGCGGAGGACCGCGGCGAGGCGCTGGTGCGCCGGCTGGCGCGGGCCGGCGCCGAAGTGGTGACGGCCAGGCCCGGGACGGAATTCGGGCAGGACGACGCCGGGGACTTCACCGTACGGGTGGACAGCAAGGAGGATCTGGAAGAGCTGCTCGCGGGCCAGTTCGTCGCACCGCGCACCCTGGTGCACGGCTTCTCGCTCGCCTCGCCGGAGGGCGACGGCACCGCGCACTTCACCGCCGAGCAGGACCGCGGCATGCACTCCGCGCTCGCCCTGGTCGGCGCGCTGGCCGCCGATCCGCAGCCCGCCGAGGCGCAGTTGACGCTGCTGACGCGCGGCGCGGCCACCGTCGCGGGCGCCGACCTGCGGCACCCGGAGCACGCGGCGCTCGCCGCGCTCGCCCCCACCATCGCGCAGGAGAATCCCGAACTGTCCTGCCGCCACCTCGACCTGGACCCCGTCGAGGGCGCCGTCTCCGACGCGGCGACCGACCAGACGCTGGCCGCGATCGTGCACCCGCACCTGGGCCCGGCCGCCGTACGCGCCGACGACCTGTGGACCCGCACCTACCAGCAGCACCCGCTGGAGGAGACCGACCCGGAGCGCCCGGTGTTCCGGGCCGGCGAGACCGTCCTGATCACCGGCGGCCTCGGCGACGTCGGCCTGGCACTCGCCCGGCACCTCGCCGAGCGCTACGGCTGCCGTCTGGTGCTCACCTCGCGCAGCCAACTCCCGCCGCGCGAGCGCTGGTCGGAGCTGTCGGCCGGTGAGGACCGGGTCGCCCGGCACATCAGGAACGTGCTGGACCTGGAGGCGCGCGGCGCCGAGGTCATCGCGATCGGCGCCGACGTCGGCGACGAGAGCGCGATGCGGGCGGTCGTCACGGCGGCCGACGAGCGCTTCGGCGGTATCGACGTCGTGGTGCACGCGGCCGGTGTGCAGGACCAGAGCTGGTTCAAGCTCGCCCACCTGTCGGACCGGGACACCTGCGCCACCCATCTGCACGCCAAGGTCGCCGGCTTCCACACCCTCCAGGCGGTGCTGGGGGAGCGGGCCACGGACCGCAGGATCACCCTGTCGTCGGTGTCCGCGGTGCTCGGCGGCATCGCGCTCGGCCCCTACTCGGCGGCCAACGCGGCGCTGGACGCGTACACCCGCAGGGCGCGGCTGCGCGGCGAGGGCCGCTGGGTCACCGTCGACTGGGACACCTGGGCGATCGACGCGGAGCGCCTCGAGGCGCACCACAATCCGACGGTCAGGGCGTACGAGATGGCGCCGGAGGAGGGCCTGACGATCCTGGAGCGGGCGCTCGCCGGGGCCGACCGGTTCGCCCACGTGGTGATCTCCTCGGGGCCGTTGGCGCCGCGGCTCGCCCAGTGGGTGACCGGCGACGGCACGTCGGCAGGACAGCGCGCCGCCGACGACGGGGAACGTCACCCGCGGCCGGAGCTGCTGACGCCGTACGCCGAGCCCGCCGAGGGCACGGAGGCGGTGCTCGCGGACATCTGGGGGGCGGTGCTCGGGGTCGAAGGAGTCGGCGCCAACGACGACTTCTTCGAACTGGGCGGCCACTCGCTGATCGCCATCCAGCTCTCGGCGCGCGTCCGCGCGGCCTTCCCCGGCGATCTCGCCGCGACCGACCTGCTGGAACACCCCACCGTCCGCCGTCTCGCGCGTTTCATCGGGAGCTGATGCGCCGATCCGTCACAGCAGAGCGCAGGACGCCCGTGCCCGTCGCGGGTGGAGAGCCGCCGGGGCGGCCGTCGCGGACCTTCCGCGTCGGCCGCCCTCCGCGTGCGTGGCGCACGCCCGGCTCCGCCGTCCCGTGGCGGCCGGTCGTCACCGGGCGTCCGCCGCGGCCCGCGCGGTGAGCGCCTTGCGGTCCACCTTGCGGTTGGCGTTGAGCGGGAATTCCTCGACCCGCACGAAGCGGCGCGGGACCAGCGCGCGCGGCAGGAACGCCGCCAGGTCCTCGGCGAGCGCCGCGGGCGGCCGCTCCTCGCCGAGCAGGAAGGCGGTCAGTTCACCGTCCACCGCGACGGCCACCGCCTCCTTGACGCCGTCGACCTTGCGCAGCGCCCATTCGATCTCGGCCAGCTCCACCCGCACCCCGTGGATCTTCACCTGGTGGTCGCGCCGGCCCAGATAGGCCAGCTCGCCGCCCGGCAGATAGCGCACCAAGTCACCGGTGCGGTACCAGCGTTCGCCGTCCTGGTCGAGGAAGCGGCCCTCGTCGTCGGCCGGGTCGAGATAGCCGGGGAACATCTGGTCGCCGGTGACGCAGAGTTCACCGGTGCCGTCCGCCGCCTGCTCGTGCAGCAGGGCGCGCATCCCCGGGTGCAGGACGCCGATCGACACCACGTCGTTGACGCAGGAGTCCGGTGAGGTCGCCGGATCCCAGCGGTGCACGCTGCACGAAATGGTCAGCTCGGTCGGGCCGTAGAGATTCTCCACCATGGAACCCGGCGCCGCCGCGAGCCAGTCCGCCGCGTCGTGCGCGAGCAGCGGCTCCCCGCAGAACAGGCTCCAGCGCAGGCTCGGCATGCTGCCCGCGGGCAGCCCCCGGGGCCGTCGGCGCAGCAGCGACACCAGGCTCGGCGCGGAGAACCACACCGTGATGCCCTGCTCGGCGACGAACCGCTCCAGCGACGCGTACGCCGTCGGCGGCACGCTCACCACCGTCCCGCCGCTGCCCCAGCCGGTGAACAGGTCGAACATCGCCAGGTCGAAGGTGAGGTCGAAGGTCTGCGAGAACACGTCCCCGCTGTGGAATCCGTAGCGGTCGTGCACGAAACGGAGATAGGCGTCGACATTGCGGTGCAGGACGGGCACACCCTTGGGCGTACCGGTGGAACCGGACGTGAACAGGATGTAGGCGATGTCGTCGGGCAGCGTCGGCAGCGGCTGCTCCAGCGGCGGGCCGCCGGGCCCGGTGACCACCGGGATGCCGTCCAACACGCCCTCCAGGGACGCCAGTTCCGGCAGGACGGCCGCGCCGCGCTCGTCGGCGATCAGGGCGTCGAGGCCCGCGGCGCCGATCATGCGGGCGGTGCGGTCGGCCGGGAAGCCGGGGTGCAGCGGCACCACCGCCGCGCCCGCGAACTGCGCGGCCAGCAGCCCCGCGTAGGCGGTCACCGTACGGGAGGCCAGCAGGCCCACCCGGCGGGGCCGGCCGCCGGGCACCGCCGCGACGACCGTCCCGGCGAGCGCCAGCGCCAGCTCTTCGAGCTGACCGTAGTCCATGGACTCGGCGCCGACGCGCAGCGCCCGCGCCGAACGGTCCAGCGCCAGGCCGTGCCGGAACCAGTCGGTCAGGGTGCGGCCCGCGGGGACCGCCGCGCCCGGCGGCCGGCGCGTCCCCTCGTACGCCGGGCGGCGCACACAGTCAGTGGTGAGCAACTGGTGCCTCCCTGGCGTCCGTTGCCGACAGGCCCGGCAACTGCGGGCCGAACGCGCCGCGCAGCGCCCGGTCGACATAGCGGTGGGTGACCGCGGCCTGTTCCAGCACCGCGAAGTGCCCGCCGGTCAGCGTGTGCGTGGTGAACCGCCCGGTGGTCTGGTCCCGCCAGCCCGCCACGTCGGCGGTGCCGGCCCGCGGGTCGTCGGTCGCGGCCAGCGCCGTGATCGGCACGTCCAGCGGCGGCAGCGGCTCGTAGGAGTAGGAATCACGGACGGAGAAGTCCGCGACGAAGGGCGGCAGGATCATCCGCAGCACGGTCGGGTCGGTGAGCATCCACTCCGGGGTGCCGCCGATCCGCCGCAGCAGCGCCACGACCTGATCCTGCGTCATCCCGGCGACCGGCGGCTCACCGTCCTCCTGGAGGTCGGGCGCCGCGCACCCCGACACGAACAGGTGCACCGGCATCGGACCGCCGCGCCGCCGGATCTCCCGCACCAGCTCGAAGCCGACCAGCGCGCCCAGGCTGTGCCCGTACACCGCGTACGGCCGCGTCCCCCCGTCGGGGGAGGTGTCGGCCAGCACCGCGTCCGTCAGGTCCGGCACCAGCCGGTCCATCCGGTCGTACGGGGTGTCGCGCAGCCGGGTCTCCCGGCCGGGCGGCTGGACCGGGCGGACCGACACCGGCCCGAGCCGCCCGAACCAGGAGCGGTACGCCGAGGCCGAACCCCCGGCGTGCGGCAGGCAGTACAGCCGCACACCGTCGCAGCCGGGCTGCTCCGCGAACGGCAGCCAGGCCGTGCTGGGCGCCGCCCGCACCGCCGTGGTCACCGCGTCACCCGGACGTCGACATAGCCCGGCAGCGGCTGGATCTGCTCCAGGTCGGCCGCCAGCACCAGCCGGTCGCCCTCGCGCGCCACCTCGCGGAAACCGCTGAAGGCGTAGGTGATCTGCATCATCCGATTGCGGCCGGTCTCCACGAAGTCCGCCCGCAGGCCCGCGCCGGCCTCCGCGGCGCGCTCCATGATGTGGCTGAGCAGCACGGAGCCGACACCGCGGGACATCACCCGGCAGGACATCAGCATCATGTGCAGCTGCCAGTCCGGCTGCCCGGTCTCCACCAGCGCGAGACCGATCTTGCCGTAGGACCCGAACCGGTCGGTGAGCGTGGCGACCAGCAGCAGGTGGTCGGGGGACTCGCGCAGCTCGTCCAGCTCGTCGTAGGAGTAGGTGCGGCCTGTGGCGTTCAACTGGTTGGTGCGGATGGTGAGTTCCTCGGCGCGCTGGAGGTCCTCGCGGGCGGCCGGGGCGATGGTGAAGGTCATGCCCAGGCTGGCGAGGAATTCCTCGTTGGTGCCGACGAAGTCGCCCTCCACCTCGTCGCGGGCGAGCTGGCTCTGGTACATCCCGCGCCGCTGCGCCGACTCGTCGGAGACGAACCGCGGCCGGAATTCGGTCCTGTGCAGCTCGGTGTCGACGTCAGCTGCGTTGACCCGGGTGACCTCGGGCAGCGAGAACTCCATCTCGGCCAGCTCGAAGTCCTGGTCGTCGACGAACGCGAAGGCGTCGAGACCCAGGTTGAGCTTCGCCGAAATCTGCTTCACCGACTCCGACTTGGCGTTCCAGCCGATCCGCGGGTACAGGAACAGGTCCTCGATGCCGAAGTCGCGCAGCTTCGCGACCGCCGTGTCGTGGTCGTTCTTGCTCGCGATCGAGTGCAGGATGCCGAGGCCGTCCAGGCGGCGGATGTGCTCCACCACCCCGGGGCGCAGCGTGACGTCGCCGTCCTCCAGCAGCACCCCGTCCCACAGCGTGTTGTCCAGGTCCCAGACCACGCACTTGATCTTGCCCTGCTTGGGCTTGCGGTACGGGTCCGGCGCGGACGCCGGATCCGTGGCCGGCGCGGTGGCCAGCGGTTGCGTCAGTGTGCTCACAGTGCCCACTCCCGGTACGCCTCGTCAGCGATCGTGATCCGCTGGATCTCGTTGCTGCCCTCGATGATTTCCATGACCTTCGCGTCCCGGTACAGACGTGCCACCGGGAAGTCGGCGCTCATTCCGTTGGCGCCGTGGATCTGTACGGCCTCCGTGGAGTGCCGGGCCGCCGCGGTCGACGCGAAGTACTTCGCGACCCAAGTGGCCATGATGGTCGCCGGGTCCCCGGCGTCCTTGAGCAGTCCGGCCTGGTGGCAGAGCAGCCTGGCGGCCCGTACATCGGTCACCATGTCCGTCAACTTCGCCCGGATGAGCTGGAGTTCACGGAGCTTGCTGCCACCGACGGTGCGCTGCGCGGTGTAGAAGGCCGACGCCTCCAGGCAGCCCTGGACGATGCCGACCGAGCCGGACGCGACCGAGAAACGGCCCAGGTCCAGGGTGCCGCTGAGCACCATCCCGGAGGCGAAGGAGCTGGGCCCCAGCAGTGCGTCGGGGCCGAGCCGCACGTCGTCGAACTCCAGCTCCGCGATCAGCGACGCCCGGGTGCCGAGCACGTCCTCCAGCGGGATCACCCGCACGCCGGGTGACCGGCGCGGTACGAGCAGGGCGATCACGGAGGTCTCGGTGCGGGCGAACACCAGGAACAGATCCGCACGCTGGCCGCCGGTGATCCACTTCTTGCGGCCGTTGAGCCGCCAGCCGCCGGCCTCCTGGACGGCGGTGGTACGGATGCCGGCGGTGTCGCTGCCGCCGCCGGCCGGCTCGGAGAGGCAGAAGGCGCCGCGCACCGCGCCGGTGGCCAGCGACGGCGCCCACTGCTCGATCTGGGCGGGGCTGCCCCAGCGGAGCAGCGCCCACGACAGCATGGTGTGCACGGTGAGCAGCGACCGGACCGAGGAACACCCCCGGCCCACCTCCTCGTGCACCTGGCCGAGCGTCACCAGGTCAAGGTCCTGGCCGCCCAGTGCGGCCGGGTAGAAGGGGGCCCACAGGCCCGCCTCGCCGATCCGCTCCTGAATCTCCTCGGGGACCGCGCCCCGCCGGTCGTACGCGTCGGCCACCGGCATGATGTGGGTGTCGACGAACGCGCGTACGGAGTCCCGGTCGATCCGGGCCCCCGCCGGCGCCGCCTGTACGGGCGGCGCCGCGGTCAAGCTCGTCATGTCTGGCTCCTCAGTCGACGGAGACGGGGACGCTCCTGCGGGCCACCAGGTCCGCCATGGCCTCGACGGTGCGGAAGTTGTCGATGCGCAGCTCGTCGTTGGGGATGGTGAGACCGAAGGTCTTCTCGATGAACATCACCAGCTCCATCGCGAAGAGCGAGTTGATGTAGCCGAGGGAGAAGATGTCCTGGCCGGTCTCGATGCTGGCCTGCGGGAAGCGGGCCTCGATGAAGGAGAGGATCTGGGTCTGGGCGGTGGTGTACTCGGACATGGTCGTCATCCCTTGTTGTCGTAGGTGTAGAAGCCACGGCCGGTCTTCCGGCCGTGCAGTCCGGCGTCGGTCATCTGCTTGAGCAGCGGGCAGGGCCGGTACTTGCTGTCGGCGTAGTGCTCGTAGAGCACCTCGACGCTGTAGAGGATCGTGTCGACGCCGATCAGGTCGGCGGTCTCCAGCGGACCCATCGGGTGCCCGAAGCACCCGCGGAAGACCTCGTCCACCGACTCGGCGGTGGCGACGCCCTCGTGCACGAGGTAGGCGGCCTCGTTGACGGTGAGCATGAGCACCCGGTTGGAGACGAAGCCGGAGGCGTCCTTGACGTCCACCGCCTTCTTGCCCATGCCGCTGAGCAGCTGGCGGGTGACCTCGACGGTCTCCTGCGCGGTGTGGAAGCCGGGGATCAGCTCCACGACCGGCTTGGCCGGCACGGGGTTCATGAAGTGCACCCCGACGACCCGCTCCGGGTGGCTGCCGACGGCGGCGACCCGGGTGATCGGGATCGCGGAGGTGTTGACGATCACGACCGCCTCGGGGCTGAGGACGCGGTCCAGTTCGGCGTGCACCTCGCGCTTGATGTCCCAGTTCTCGGTGACGTTCTCGATCACGAAGTCGGCCTTGGCGAGCGCCTCGACGCCGACGGCGGTGGTGATCCGGCCCAGGATCTCGTCGGGGTCCAGGGCCGGCCCGCCCATCAGGCGGCTGAGCCGGCAGTTGCGGCTGATGGCCGCCTTGGCGTCGGTGAGGATCTGCTCGTCGATGTCGACGAGGACGGTCTCGTAACCGGACTGGGCGAGATTGTGTGCGACTCCGATGCCCATGACCCCGGCACCGACGACTCCTACGACGGTCATGATCTCTCCGCTTCCTTGGTGGTTTGTGCTGGCTGTTTTCGGGTGTGCTCGACCGCACGCGGTGCGCGGGGCCTGGTGCGGGTGGTGCCGTACGGGGTTGCGCTGCCGTGCTGCTGACGGGTGGTCAGCTCCGGCGGCGCCGGGCGGCGGTCTTCAGACCGGAGCGGCGCAGCCGCGCCTGCTCCTGGCCGTCGGGCTCCGGGACGGGCGCCGCGTCCGCGGCGGGGCCGTCCACGACCTTGGCGAGGGCCTCGACGGTCGGGGCCTCGTAGAGGATGTGCGGGGGGAGTTCGGCGCCTTCGAAGGCCCGGCGCAGCGCGGCCAGCAGGGCGATGCCGAGCAGGGAATTGCCGCCGAGTTCGAAGAAGTTGTCGCGGGCGCCGACCTTGTCGAGCTTGAGCATGTCGCCCCACACCGCGGCCAGTTTCTCCTCGGTGGGTCCGGCCGGCTCGCGGTACGGCGTCAGCAGCTCGGGCCGCGGGTGCCGGTCGCCTGCCTGACCGGCGCCGTCGGCCGGGGCCATCACGGCCTCGACGGTGAAGCCGGTGCTGTAGCTGACCATCGTCGGCAGGTCCTGCGTGGAGACCACGACCCGGGACTCGCCGGAGGCCAGGGCCCGCAGCAGCGACCGCCAGCCCTCCGCGAAGCTGATGCCGAAGGCGGCGCGGTGTGCGCGGAAGAAATTCTGGAGACCCTCGTCGTAACCCGACAGGCCCGAGTCCCAGGCGTTCCAGGTCCACTCGCCCCAGTCGACGGAGAGGATCCGCCGGCCGGCCGCGGCCTGCTGGGCGGCGTACCCGTCGAGGTACGCGTTGCCCGCGCAGTAGTCGACCTGGCCCGGGCCGCCGCCGGTGGCCGCGGTGATCGAGGAGAACAGGACCAGGAAGTCCAGTGCGACCTCATCAGGTTGACCGATACGTAGTGCTTTGTCCATAGCCCGGACGCCGGCAATTTTCGGCGCGAGGACGATCTCGGAGTCGTCGGCCTCCTTGAACTGGATCAGACCGGTGCCGGGCACACCGGCGGTGTGCAGGATGCCGTGCAGCGCGCCGAACCGCTCGCCGGCCACGTCAACGGCACGCCGGACGTCGTCCGCGCTCGCCACGTCACCCGTCACGATCTCGATCTCCGCGCCCAGCTCCAGGACGGCCAGCACGCGCCGCACCCGGTCGCGTACGGCCTCCTCGGCCGGCTCCGTGCCCGCGGCGATGCCCTCCCACCGCTCGCGCGGCGGCAGGCCCCTGCGGCCGAACAGCACCAGCCTGGCCCGGCATTGACGGGCCAGGTGCTCCGCCATGCCCAGGCCGATACCGCCCAGACCACCGGTGATCAGATAGACCCCGCGCTCGCGCAGCACCGCCGCGGCGCTCTCGTCGTCCGGCGCCGGCAGCAGGTCGTACCCGCACACCCACCGCCTGCTGCCGCGCAGCGCGACGGCGGCGTCCGTACGCGGCCTGCGCAGTTCGGCGACGATCGCGGCGGCCGGGGTGTCCGGCTCGGCATCGAGCAGTCTGGTGGTGACGTTCGGGTACTCCAGCGGCACCACGAGCGTCGGACCGATCAGCGTGGACGCCTCCGGGCGTACCTCGGAGCCGTCGAGCACCTGATGGGCGCCCGCGGTGACCATGTCCAACTGCCAGTCTCCAGCGCCCAGTTCACCGGCCGCGCGGGTCAGCGCCACCAAGGTGTGCAGACCGTACGCCACGGACTCGTCGGTGCCGCCCGGCCGTTCGGCGAGCGTCCACAGATGGACCACCCGCTCCAGGGCGAGCCCGCGCTGTTTCAGATCGCGCAGCACCGCCTGGGCGTCACCCGCGCTGCCCGGCCGCACCGTGTAACCCGTCGCCGGGTCCACCGACCAGCCGGCGCCCGGCCTGACCACACTGACCGTCGCCTCCTCGGCCGCCGCCGTCCGCACCAACTCGTCCAGTACGGCGTCGGCTTCGGACCCGTCGGCGTAGACCAGCCAGCTCGCGGGCTGCTTCCCCGCGGTCGCCGGCACGGCGGTCTGCCGCCACACCGGCTGCCACACCCACTGCTCCTCCGGCAGCTTCGGCACCCGGTCGATGTCCTCGAAGGTGGCCGGCACGCCGGGGGCGCCCGACGCGGTGACGGCCTGCGGCGCCTTCTTCGCACCGATCAGCGGGGTCTGCTCGATCCAGTAGCGCTGCCGCTGGAAGGGGTACGTGGGCAGCGGCACCCTGCCGGGCGCGGTGTCCCCGTGCAGCTCCGCGGTGCGCGGCGAACGGCCGTTGTAGGCCGCCCAGTCCAGGTCGACACCGGTCAGCCAGAGCCGGGAGACGGCCTCGGTCAGCACCAGGTCGGCCGGGCGCGGGTCGCTCTGCGCCGGCAGCGTCGCGGTGATCATCGGCCAGCGCTGCGGCGGGCAGCCCGCCCCGCGCACCATCGCGCCCAGCGACTGGCCGGGACCGATCTCCACCATCGCCAGCTCCGGGTCGGCCAGCAGCGTCTCCACCGCCGTCGCGAACCGCACCGGCTGGCACATGTGCGCCGCCCAGTACGCCGGGTCGCGCACCAGCCGGGCGTCGGCGACACCGCCGGTCACATTCGACAGGTACGGCAGCTTCGGCGCCCGCAGCGTGATGTTCTCCGCGACCCAGGTGGTCAGTTCGTCGGCGACCGGCGCCAGCATCCGGGAGTGGAAGGCGTGCGTGGTGCGCAGCGCGCGGCTGGGCACACCGTCCCGCTCCAGGTCGGCGGCGAGCGTCGTGAGCGCGTCGGACGGGCCGGCCACCACGACGGTCTGCGGGCCGTTGACCGCGGCGATGTCCAGGCCGCGCGCCTCCAGCCGGTAGCGGTCGCGCAGTTGCTCGGGCGCGAGCGGCACCGCGGCCATCGAACCCGTCTCCACCCCGGAGATCAGCTTCGCCCGGTACGCCACCAGCGCCAGCGCGTCCTCCAGCGACAGCACCCCGGCCAGGCACGCGGCGACGTACTCGCCGAGGCTGTAGCCGAGCATCAGCGACGGCGTCGCGCCCCAGGCCAGCAGCGTCGAGGCCAGCGCGTAGTCCACCGCGAACAGCAGCGGCTGCACCACCTCGGTGCGCTCCAGCTCCGCGGCCCGGTCGTCGGCCGCGCCGGTCGCCCGGCCCAGCAGCGCCGCCAGGTCCATGCCGCCGCCCGGCCGGTCGCCGGTCAGCAGCCCCGCCAGGTCGGTGCCCGGCAGGTGCGGGGCCAGCAGCGCCAGGCAGCGGTCCAGCTCGGCGCGGAACACCGGCTCGTGCCGGTGCAGTTCACCGACCAGACCCGGATACTGCTCGCCGACCCCGGCGAAGAGGAACGCCACCGGGCGGCCGTGCGCGGTCTCCACCCGGCCCGTCAGCGGCGCGCCGTCGTCCTCGCCGGCCAGCGCCGTCACGGCCTGCTCGACGCCGGAGACGACCGTGGCCCTGCGGTGCTCGAAGGTCTTGCGGCCGACCTGGAGGGTGTACGCCACATCGGCGACGGCGGCGCCGGACGTGGCGGCCAGGTGCTCGCCGAGATTGCGCACCGCCTGATCGGCGGCGTCCCCGGTACGGGCCGAGACCGGCAGGAAGTGGTGCCGCCTGCCGCCCGCGGCGCCGCCCGGACCCGACCGCCGGGACGGCGGCTCCTCCACGACCACATGCACGTTGGTGCCTCCCATGCCCAGCGAGTTGAGTCCGGCGATCCGCGGCCTGCCGTCCCGCTCGGGCCACTCGGTCAGCGCCGTGTTGACGTAGAAGGGGCTGTCGGTGAAGTCGATCTGCGGGTTGGGCGCGGTGAAGTGCAGCGTCGCCGGAACGGCCCGCTCGCGTACGGTCAGCACCGTCTTGATCAGTCCCGCGGTGCCCGAAGCGTGGTTGAGGTGACCGATGTTGGTCTTCACCGCGCCGATCGGGATGCTCGCCGGGCCGCCGGCCGGGCCGAACGCCCGGTTCAGCGCGGTCAGTTCGATCGGGTCGCCGATCGGGGTCGCCGTGCCGTGCGCCTCGACGTAGCCGATGTCCTCCGGGCGCACCCGGGCGTCGGCGAGCGCGTCCTGCACCACACGGGCCTGCCCGGCCACGCTCGGCGCGGTGTAACCCACCTTCAGGGCGCCGTCGTTGTTGATCGCCGAGCCGCGGATCACCGCGTGCACGGTGTCGCCGTCGCGCAGCGCGTCCGACAGCCGCTTCAGCACCACGACGGTCGCGCCGTCGCCGAACATCGAGCCGCTGGCCTGCGCGTCGAAGGTCCGCACATGGCCGTCGTGCGACTCCATGCCGCCCTGCTGGCGGCGGTGGCCCACCCGGTCGGGGACGCTGATCGACACCCCGCCCGCGAGCGCCATCTCGCACTCGCCGGACCGCAGGCTCTGCACCGCCAGGTGCACGCCGACCAGCGAGGTCGAGCAGAAGGTCTGCACCGCGACGCTCGGACCGCGCAGGTCGAACAGGTACGACACGGACGTGGTCAGCGCGTCCTTGTCGTTGCTCATGATGATCTCGTACGGGCTGATGTCGCCCGCGGCGAGCTGCGAGGTCATGCCGAACAGGTACGTGCTCAGGTTGGAGCCGCCGAACACGCCGATCCGGTCGCGGTACGCCTCGTTGGCGTAGCCCGCGTGCTCCAGGCCCTCCCAGCAGACCTCCAGGAACAGCCGCTGCTGCGGGTCGGTGAGCGCCGCCATCCGCGGGCTCATCCCGAAGAAGCCGGCGTCGAAGCCGCTGATGTCGTCCAGCACGGCGCGCGCGGGCACGTACTCCGGGTCGTTGACCGTCTCCGGGTCGACACCGGCCTCGATCAGTTCCTCCGGGGTGAAGAAGCGGATCGACTCCACGCCGTCGCACAGATTCCGCCAGAAGGCGGCGATGTCGCCCGCGCCGGGGAAGCGGCCCGCCATGCCGACGACGGCGATACGGCGGTCCAGGTCGGGGGTCTCCGGGCCGTCGACCGGCCGGGGGGCGGCGACGGGCTGCGGGGACACGGGGACGGGCGCCGGAGCCGGAACCGGAGCCTGAGCTGCCGGAGCCGGTACGGGTGCCGGGGCCGGCGCCGCGACGGGCGCGGGGGCCGGTGCGGGCGACTGCGTACGGGCCGGGGCGGGCGCCTTGGCCGGCGCCTTGTCCTGGTCCAGGACGGCGGCCAGCCGGTGCACGGTCGGTGCCTCGAAGAGCGTCACCGTCGGCACGGTCACCCCGAAGCGGGTCTTGACGGTCGCCAGCATCTGGAGGGCGAAGAGCGAACTGCCGCCCAGGTCGAAGAAATTGTCGCGGGTGCCGACCGGTTCGACGCCGAGCGTCTGCGTCCACAGCGCGCACAGCTCGCGCTCGGTCGCGGTCAGCGGCGCGGTGTACGGCTGCGGCAGGTCGGGCCGGGGGAAGGACGCCACCGGGGCCGCGTCGTCCGTACCGCCCGTACCGCCCGTACCGCCCGCGTCCGCGGTGACCGGCACCGGCCGGGAGGGCAGCCGGTCGGTCAGGCCGCCGGCCGCCACGACCACGGACGGCAGCGGCTGGGCCACCGCACGGTCCAGCGCCGTCAGCGACTGCTCGGCGGTCATCGCGTGCGCCGCCATCGACGCGCCCGTGCGGCCCTCGACCCTGGCCAGGGTCGGCGCCCAGGTGTCCCAGGCGGCCGACGTCCAGCGGGTCGGGCCCGTGCCCGGGCCCGCCAGGGCCGCGAGGGCGGCGTTGGCCGCCGCGTAGCTGCCGAAGGCCAGGCCGCCCAGGTGCGCGGAGGTGGACGAGAACAGCAGCACCCAGCGCGGCGCGTGGTCGGCCGCGAGCCCGTCGACGGCGGCGCGCAGCACACGCGCGCCCTCGTACTTGGCCCCGAAGTGCCGTGCCACCGTGGTGTCCTGAAGGGCACTCAGCGGCAGGAAGGTGTCCTCGGAGGTGTCGGCCGCCGCGTGCACGATGCCGTCGAAGCCCGCCACGAAGCCGGTCGCGGTGCCCTCGGCGTCGAGCAGGGCGCTCACGGCGTCGGCGTCGGTGACGTCCAGCCGGGCGACCTCGACGTCCGCGCCGAGGGCGCGCAGCCGGACGACCGCCTGGCGGCGCGGGTCGGCGGGGTCGGCCGGCAGGCCGGTGCGGCCGGCCAGCACCACGCGCCCGGCGCCGTCGCGGATCAGGTGCTCCGCGACCATCAGGCCCACGTCGCCGAGGCCGCCGGTGATCAGGTAGCTTCCGCCGGGCACGACCACGGCCGTGTCGTCGGCGACGGCGTCGGTCCCGCCACCCGGCCGGACCGGGGCATCCGCGGCCGTGCCGCTGTCGGCGCTGTCGAGCGGCCGGTAGCCGGGGGTGTGGCGCCGTCCGCCCCGGTAGGCGGTGAGCACCGGGCCCTCGGCCAGGGCGAGTTCGGCCGCGACCTGCGCCGCCGCCTCCGCCGGGCCGTCCGCCGGGTCGAGGTCGATGCCCCGGGCGTCGAGCCCCGGGTACTCCTGCCCCGCCACCACCGGCAGCACGGCCACCGCGGCCTGCGCGGGCACCGCCCGCTCGCCCGCACCAACCGTCTGCCCGCCGCGCGTCACCACGACGACCCCGGCGGCGTCGCCATGCGCGGCGATCACCCGCGACACATCCAGCACGACCCGCGCCGGATCGGCGTCCACCCCGTCCGCGTCCAGCGCGGACAGCACGACCACGGTCAACTGACCGTCCCCGTCGGGAACATCACCCGCACCGGCACCCGCACCCGACCGTACGGTCACGTCCTCGGCGCCGCTGCCCCGCAGCCGCCCGGCCAGCGCATCGGCAACCCCACCCGCGTCCGCGTACACCAGGAACCGCCCGGTGACGGGCCCACCGGCCGATTTCGGCTCGGCCGTAGTGGAGCTGCCCCCCGCAGGGGTCCACACCCGGTCCAGCAGCTGGACGTGGTCCGCCGAGTCCGGCGCCGTAGTGACGTTGCCGGCTGAGGCGACAGTGCGGGTCGGGGTCGTGGGGGCCTGAGCGGCAGCGGTCGGGGCGTCGATCCAGTAGCGGGAACGCTGGAAGGGGTAGCCGGGGAGCTTCGTGCGGAGCACGTCGCGGCCCTGGTGGTAGCCGGACCAGTCGATGTCGACGCCGGTCAGCCAGAGGCGGCCGATGGCCTCGGCGAGGACGGTGCCCGCCTCGCGGGGGTCGTCGCCGCCGGGGACCGCGGGGACCAGGAGGTCGCCGTGGCCGGCGGTGAAGGAGACATGGGCGCGCAGGGCGTCCCCGAGAGAGCCGTCACCGATTTCCAGCAGCGCGTGGTCGCCGAGCGCGAGCAGCGCGTCGAAGGCGGCGTCGCGCCCGTCGTCCCCGCCGGAGCGCGGGCCGGTCCAGTGCGCCGGGTCGGTGGCCTCGGCCGCGGTGAGGGCGCCGCCGGTCGCGGCGGAGAGCAGCGTCGTGGTGGGCGCGGCGAGCGCGATCGCGTCACCCGCGCCGCCCTCGGCGCGCAGCCGCAGCAGCCGGAAGGCGTCCTGGAGGGAGAAGACCCCGGTCAGGCACCCGGCGACGTATTCGCCGACCCCGTGCCCGAGAACGGCACCCGGCTCGACGCCCCAGGAGCGGACCAGCGCGGCGAGCGCGTAGCCGACGGCGAAGGCACGGTGGCCGTCCTGGTCGCCGCCGCCGGTCCGGTCGGGCGCCAGCAGCCCGGCGAGCGGCGCGCCGCCGACCGCCTGGGCGGCGGCCCGGCACTCGTCGAGCGCGGCCCGGAACGCCGGCTCGCAGTCGTAGAGTTCGGCCGCCGCGGCCGGATACGGCTCCGCGGTGCCGGTCAGCAGGAAGGCGACCGGGCGCTCCGTCGTACCGTCGGCCCGCCCGATCGCGGACCCGGCACGCAGCTCGCGCGCCGCGCCGGCCGCCGAGTCCGCGACCAGCGCGCGCCGGTGCGCGAAGCGCCGCCGCCCGGTCTGGAGCGTGTAGGCGACATCGGCGAGACCGGCGCCGAGCGTGGTGTCCGCGTCGTCCACGGTGTCCAGGTGCGCCGTCAGATTGGCGGTCGCCTCGTCGGCCGCCTCGGCGGTCCGCGCCGACCACACCAGCAGCTCGCTGCGGCGGCCCGCGCCGGGCTCACCGCTGCGGGCGGCCAGCGGCGGCGCCTCCTCCAGGATCACATGGGCGTTGGTGCCGCCGATACCGAAAGCGCTGACGCCCGCCCGGCGCACCCGCTCGCCCTGCGGCCACGGGTGACGCTCCGTCAGCACCGTCAGCCGGGCCGAACCGGACTCCAACTGCGGGTTCGGCGCCGTGTAGTTGCGGGTCGCCGGGATCTCACCGTGGTGCAGCGACAGCGCCGTCTTGATCAGGCCGGTCACACCGGCCGCGCGGTCCAGGTGCCCGACATTGGTCTTGACCGAGCCGATCAGCACCTCCTTGCCGTCGAACACCTGCTGGAGTGCGGCCAGTTCGGCCGCGTCGCCGAGCGCGGTGCCGGTGCCGTGCGCCTCGATGTAGTCGATGTCCTCCGGTTCGAGACCGGTCGCGGCGAGCGCCTCGGCGATCACCTCGGCCTGGCCGCTGACGCCCGGCGCGGTGAAACCGACCTTGCGGCCCGCGTCGTTGTTGACGGCCCAGCCGCGGATCACCGCGTACACCTGGTCGCCGTCGTCGAGCGCGTCGGACAGCCGGCGCAGCGCCACCACACCGACGCCGTTGCCGACCAGGCTGCCCTGGCCCGAGGCGTCGAAGGCGCGGCACTCGCCGTCCGGGGAGCTGATGCCGCCCGGCTGGTACAGGTAGCCGGTGTCGTCCGGGACGCCGATCGCGGCGCCGCCGGCCAGCGCGAGGTCGCACTCGAAGGCGGCCAGGCTGGTGGCGGCGGCGCACACCGCGACCAGGGACGTCGAGCAGTAGCTCTGGATGCCGTAGGCCGGGCCGGAAAGGCCCAGGGTGTGGGCGACCCGCAGAGTGAGGGAGTCCTTGTCGTTGGCCAGGCCGACGGTCAGTTCGCCGACGCTGCGGCCGATGCCGGACGGCGCCACGTTCCGGGTCAGATACGTGCTGATGGCGCAGCCGGCGAAGACACCGATCGAGCCGTCGAAGCTCGCCGGGTCGCAGCCCGCGTCCTCCAGCGCGTGCCAGCTGTGCTCCAGGAAGAGTCGGTGCTGCGGGTCGAGGATCTGCGCCTCCTTCGGGTTGATCCCGAAGAAGTCCGCGTCGAAGCGGTCGATCCCGTCGATCCGGGCGCCCGCCTTGACGTAGGCGGGGTCGTCGATCAGTTCCTGCGTCACACCGGCGGCGCGCAGCTGGTCGTCGGTGAAGCGGGTGATGCCCGAGCGGCCGTCGCGCAGCGCGGACCAGAGTTCCGTGACGTCGGCGGCGCCGGGGAACCGCCCTGCGAGGCCGACGATGGCGATGTCCATCGGTGACACCTCGGTGGGTATGCGTGGCATGGATCCGTCCTCCTAGTTCCGGGTCGTGGAAGGCTGGGCACCGCGGGCGCGGCGCCGTCTCTCGCCCCGGGCGAGGCCGGAGTCGCGTGCTGTGGTGGTGGCGGTCGGCCGGGCCGTACCGCCGTCGAGTGCCGCCGCGAAGGCGGCGACCGTGGGGTGTTCGAACAGGACGGCCGGGGCGATCCTGCGGTCGAGCCGTTTCTCGATGTCGGCGACCATCGCCATGCCGACCAGGGAGTTGCCGCCCAGGTCGAAGAACGGGTCGTGCACCCCGATGCCGTCGATGCCGAGGTGGCGACCCCAGCTGTCGGCGATCACCGTCTCCAACTCGGTGCGCGGGGCCGCGAATTCGGTCCGCAGCCGCGGTCGCGGGAAGCGCGGCCGTTCGGTGTCGGCGGGCGTGCCCGCCGCGACCAGCGCGTCCAGGTCGGTCAGGCCCGCCCACTCGCGCAGCCCCTCGGCGATCGGCATCCGCACCGCCATCAGGCTGCCGCGGGCGGCGCCCGCAAGACGGCCGAGCAGGGCGTTGCCGCCGGCCTCGGAGAAGCCGTACGCCGCGCGGTGCTCGCGCACCCGCTCGGCCAGTGCCCCGCCGCCCGCCTCGGCCTGCCAGGCGTCGTGCCGCCACGGTCCCCAGGCGACGCTCAGCACCCGCGTGGCGGGCGCGGCGGCGTCGGCGAGCGCGGCGCCGTAGGCGTCCAGGACGGTGTTGGCGGCGCTGTAGTCGCCCTCGCCGAGGCCGCCGAAGACGCTGACGGCGGAGGAGTAGAGGACGATCAGCTCGGGCCGCTGCTCGGCCGGTGTTCCCGGGCCGACGAGTTCGGCCAGCGGGCCCATCGCCAGCACCTTGGGCGCCAGCACCTTCCGGGCGGTCGCGGGCGTCAGCCGTACGGCCATGCCGCCCGCCGCGACACCCGCCGCGTGCAGCACACCGGTCAGCGTGCCGAACCGCTCCCGGCACGCCCGGACCGCCGCCCGCAGCTGCGCCGGCTCGCCGACGTCCGCGGTCAGCAGCAGCACCTCGGCGCCCGCCGCCTCCAACTCCGCGACGTCACGCAGACTTTGCGCCGCTGCCCCGTCCGGCTCCGCCACCGCGGCGGCCCGCAGATCGGTCCGCCCGACCAGCGCCAGCCGCCGGGCCCCGGACCGTACGAGCTCCCGCGCCACCCCGAGGCCCAGACCGCGGGTCCCGCCGGTGACCAGATACGCGCCGTCGGCGCGGACGGGGAAGGCGCCGGCGCTGCCGCCGGGCGTGCCGTCCTGCGTGCGGTCGGCCCCGGCCGGGACGGTGCCGGTGGCGTCAACCGGACCTGTGGCGCCGGTGGTCGCGTCGGCGCGGACGAAGTTCGCGGGCGTGCGGTCGGCCGTGCGGCCGGTCCCGGCCGGGGGCGTGGTGCCGCTCGTACGGTCGGCCCCTGCCGCGATCGAGGTCGTGGTGTCGGTCCCCGCGGGGGGCGCGGGCAGGGGCACCAGGCGCCAGTCCTTCAGGTGGCGGCGGGCGGAGCGCCAGGCGATCAGGGACGGGGTGGTGGCGGGGTCGGCGGGGTGCCAGTCGCGGTGGGCGACCTCCTCGGCGAGGTGGGCGGCCGAGAGGCCGGCGGGGGAGGCCGGGTCGAGGTCGACGCCGCGCCAGGCGGTGCCGGGCTGTTCGGCGTGGGCGATACGGGCGAAGCCGTGGGCCAGGGCGCGGTCCGGCGCGGTGCAGTCGCCGCCGTGCACCTGGGCGGCGCCCGCGGTCACGGTCAGCAGCCGCACCCCGCGCTCGGCAGCGGGACCGGCGAGCGCCTGCACGGTCAGCAGCAGGCTGTCGAAGCCGAGCCGTACCGCGCGGACCAGCTCGGCGTCGTCCGCGAACAGCGGCGTACGGGCGGGCTCGCGCAGGCTCCACAGGTGGACGACGCGCAGCGGCCCCTCCGTACCGGCCTGGGCCTCCGCGACGACGCGGCGGTACTGCTCGGGGTCGGCCGGGTCGATGACGACCCGGCGCCCCTCGCGCCGCCAGCCGGCTCCGGGCACTACCTCGGTGACGGGTGCGCCGTCGGCCGCCAGCAGGTCCGCGAGGCGGGAACCGACGGAACCGGTGCCGTCGCCCTCGCCGAACACCAGCACGGGCGCGGTCGGTTCTGCGGCGACCGGCGCGGGCGAGGTGACGTCCTGCTGCCAGGACGGCGCGTAGCAGTAGTCGTCGGGCCGTACGGCGCCGGGCGTACCGGCCGCCGCAGTGGTCGAAGCCGTACCCGTACCCGTACGCGGCCAGTAACGGGTGCGCTGGAAGGGGTAGTTGGGCAACCCGACCAGCGTGCCCGGCCGGTCGCCGCGCAGCGCCGCCCAGTCCAGGGCCACGCCCAGCTCCCACAGCCGGCCGCAGGTCTCCAGCAGCCGGGTGCGGTCGTCGCAGACGCCGCCGGCCGACCACCGGGCCGGGAGGGTGCCCAGCACGGTGACGGCGGCGCCGCTGTCGTTCTGCCGCAGCAGACCGCCGAGCGTCTGGCCCGGGCCCAGCTCCACATAGCCGTCCACGCCCAGCTCCGCGCAGGCCGCCAGGCCGTCCGCGAAGCGCACCGGGCTGGTCAGGTGGTCGGCCCAGTAGCCGGGGTCGGCGGCCTGCTCGGCGGTGAGCGGGGCGCCGGTGACATTGGAGACGACCGTGACGCGCGGCGCCTGCCGCGGGACGGCGGCGACAGCCGCCGCCAGCGCCTCGCGGGCCGGTGCGAGCAGCGCCGAGTGGAAGGGGTGCGCTGAGCGCAACTGCCGTGCGGCGACGCCCTGTTCGGCAAGGTGTCGGGCGGCGGTCTCCACCGCCTCGGGCGCGCCGCTGACCACCGTCATGGTGGGGCCGTTGGCGGCGGCGACGTCCACCGGGGCGCCGCAGGCGGCCAGTTCGGCCGCGACCCGTTCGGCGTCGGCGGCCACCGCGAGCATCCGGCCCGCGGGCGCCGCCTCGATCAGCCGGGCACGGGTGGCCACCAGCCCCAGCGCGTCGGAGAGTTCGAAGACCCCGGCCAGCGTCGCGGCGACGTACTCGCCGAGGCTGTAGCCGATCAGCAGATCCGGCCGCACCCCGCGGTCCGCCAGCAGCCGCGCCAGCGCGTACTCCACGGTGAACAGCGACAGGTGCGCGATCTCGGCGTGGCTGTCCGGGTCGTCGGCGGGGTCGGGACCGCTGCCGGGCCGCGTCATGAAGCCGCCGCCCGCGGGTGCCTGCTCGACCTCGCCGAGCAGCGCCTCGCGCAGGTCCGCGCCGCAGCGCTCCGCCGCCAGACCCAGGCACTCCTCGACCGCGGCGGCGAACACCGGTTCCGTACCGTGCAGTTCGCGGGCCATGCCCCGGTAGTGGTCGCCGGTGCCGGGCAGCAGATAGGCGACCTTCGGCCGGCCCTTCACCCGCCGTACCCCGGGGCCGCCGTCCGCCATCGCCGCCGCGGCCCCGGCGGCGTCGTCGGCCACCACGGCCCGGCGGAATTCCAGCCCGGCCCGCCCGCTCTGCAAGGTGTACGCCAGGTCCCCGAGTCCGGTCCCGCCGGCCGCCCCGGCCAGCGCCGTCAGCCGCGCCCCGAGCGCGTCCTGGTCGGCGGCGGACACCGGCAGCAGTTCGGGTGCACCGAACGCGGCACCCGAACCGGCTGCACCTGAAAGGGCGTTGGCCTCGCGCGGCGACGGGCCGCCGTCCGAATCATTGGCACCGGCGGCCTTCTCCGCACCGCCGACCGTCACCCCCGCGCCCGGCGCGGACGCCGGACCCGTCCCGTCCGCCGCGCCGAGCACCACGTGCGCGTTCGTCCCGCACCAGCCGAAGGAGCTGACGCCGACCAGCTGCGGCAGCGTCTCGTCCGCCGGGAGCGGACGGGGACCGGCGGCCGGGCGGAGGGCGCCCGCGGCGAGGGCGGTCTCGGAGGGCGTGGTCATGTTGAGGTTGCGGGGCACCGTGCGGTGCTTGAGGGCGAGCACGGCCTTGATGAGGCCCGCCATGCCGGCGGCGGCCTGGGTGTGGCCGATGTTGGTCTTCACCGCGCCCACGTGCAGCGGGCGTTCCTCCGGCCGGCGGCCGAACACATCGGTGAGGGCGCCCAGTTCGATGGCGTCGCCGAGCTTGGTGCCGGAGCCGTGCGCCTCGACGTAGGCGATGTCGTCGGGTGTCGCCCGCGCGGCGGTCAGCGCCCGCCGGATGACGTCCACCTGGGCGCCCCGGCTGGGCGCGGTCAGGCCGTTGCTGCGACCGTCCTGATTGACGGCGCTGCCGCGGATGACGGCGTGCACCCGGTGCCCGGCCCGTACGGCGTCGGACAGCCGCTCCAGGACGACGACCCCCGCGCCCTCGCCGAGCACATAGCCGTCGGCGCTCTCGTCGAAGGTCTTGCACATCCCGTCGGGCGCGAGCATCGAGGTGGCGCAGGCGTTGACGTACATGTCGGTGTGCAGCAGCAGGAAGGCGCCGCCGGCCACCGCGAGGTCGCACTCGCCGCGGCGCAGCGCCGTACCGGCCTGGTGGACCGCGACCAGCGACGACGAGCAGGCGGTGTCCAGCGTGGCCGCGGGGCCGCGCAGGTCGAAGTGGTACGCGAGCCGGCCGGCCACGACACTGGCGGAACCGCCCTGCCCGCCGTACGGGTCGCGCAGCACCCCCTGGCCCTCGTCGGCCTGTTCCAGCCGCAGGTACTGGAGGATGTCGGAGAAGCCGACCATCACCGCGGTGCGGCTGCCGGCCAGGCTCGGCGGCGGTGTGCCCGCGTCCTCCAGCGCCTCCCACGTCAGCTCCATCAGCAGCCGCTGCTGCGGGTCCATCCGCAGCGCCTCCTGCGGGGAGCTGCCGAAGAACTGCGCGTCCCAGCCCGCCACGTCCTCCAGGAACGCGCCGCGCGTGGTGTAGACGCCGTCGTTCTCGACGTGCGGCGTCAGGTCGAAGCGCCCGCCGGGCACCTCGTCCAGGACCGCGGACCTGCCCTGGTCGAGCAGGTCCCAGTAGGCGTCGACCGAACCGGCGCCGGGGAAGCGGCACGACATGCCGACGACCGCGATCGGCTCGTGCGTCTGCGCCTGTGCCTCGGCCAGCCGGCGCCTGGCGTCACCCAGGTCGACCGTGGCCTTCTTGAGGTATTCGCGGAGTCTGTCCTCGCCTGCCATCTTCCTGCCTCTGCCTTTTCCTCAGCCGATGGGTGAACCGGTTCGTGGACGGGGATGCGCGGTACGCGGTGGCCGGGGCCGTGCCCGGGCCGGAACCCGGGCACGCGCTCGGCCCGCGCTCAGGGCTGCGCGTCGATGAAGGCGAAGATCTCCTCGTCGGAGGCCCCGTCCAGCGCCGCGGTGGGGGATTCCATCGGCACCCCGAGGCGGCCCAGGGCCTCCTGGAGGGCTACGACCATGCGGTCCCGCAACGCGGGCGCCGCCGAGCTGAGTTCGCCGGTGATCCGGGCGAGGGCTTCTTCCATGGCACTCACGTCATCCTTCGGGGCCGGGACCAGCGCGGCGGCCAGATGCCCGGCCAGCGCGCCGATGGTCGGGTGGTCGAAGACGAGCGTCGGAGCCAGGTCGAGACCGGAGTCCGCCTGGAGCCGATTGCGCAGTTCGACCGCGGTCAGCGAGTCGAAGCCGAGGTCGATGAAGGGGAGGTCGGGGTCGAGGGAGTCCGGCGCGCCGTGCGCGAGGACCGCGGCCACATGGCGGCGTACGGCGGTGACGACCGCGAGCGTCGCGGCATCGCCGGTGAGACCGTCGAGCGCCGTGGCCAGCCCGCCCCCGGTCCTTCCCGTGGTCTGCCGGGCGCCGCCCTCGGCGGTGCGCCGGCCGGCGCGGACCAGGCCGCGCAGGATCTGCGGGATCCGCTCGCCGGAGTCCAGCGCGCCGCGCAGCCCGCTCAGGCTCCAGCGGGACGCCACGACGGCGGCCTCGGCGTCGGGGTCGGTGAGCACGGTGTCCAGCAGGCCGGTGCCCTGCGCCTCGTCCAGCGGCGCGACGCCGATCCGGGCGAGCCGCGCCTCGTCGGCGGCGCTGAGCGTGGCGCCCATGCCCGCCGTCGACCACAGGCCCCAGGCCGCGGAGACCGCGGGCAGCCCGGCCGCCCTGCGGTGGACGGCGAGCGCGTCGAGGAAGGTGTTGGCGGCGCCGTACGTGGTCTGCCCGGCGTTGCCCAGCACACCCGCGACGGAGGAGAAGAGGACGAAGGCGGCCAGCGGCAGGCCGGCGGTCAGCTCGTGCAGCAGCCAGGCCGCGTCCGCCTTGGGCCGCAGCACCGCCGCCAGCCGCTGCGGCGACTGGCCCGCGAGCAGCCCGTCGTCCAGCACCCCGGCCACGTGCAGCACACCCGTCAGCGGATGCGCGTCCGGCACCGAGGCCAGCAGCGCGGTCAGCTCCGCGCGGTCCGCTGCGTCGCACGCCGCGATCCGTACGCTGGCGCCCGACTCGCCCAGCTCCGCGGCCAGTTCGGCCGCGCCCGGGGCGTCGGGGCCGCGCCGCGAGGTCAGCAGCAGGTGCCGTACGCCGAAGCGCCCGACCAGCCGGCGCGCCACCAGCGCGCCCAGCGCGCCCGTACCGCCGGTGACCAGCACCGTGCCGTCACCGAAGGCCGGCTCCACGGCGGGCGCGGGCACCCGGCGGGCGACCCGCGGCACCAGCACCCGGCCGCCGTCGGCGAGCAGCACCTGCGGCTCGTCGGCGTCGGCCGCCGCGGCCAGCAGCGCGCCCGCCCGGCTCTGCCCGGCCAGCACCGGGCCGATGCCGCCCGCGGCGCCCGCGAGCAGGAAACGCCCGGGGTGTTCCGCCTGCGCCGCCCGCACCAGACCCCACACACCCGCGGTGCGCAGCGAACCGGGGTCGAGGGCGAGCACCAGCCGGGAGGCGGCGAAGGCCGGCTCCGCCGCCCACCGCTGGAGCAGCCCGAGCACCTGCCCGGTCACCTCCCGTACGGCGTCCGGCAGTTCGGCGCCCGCCGTGACGGAGAGCGCCTCGCAGTCGAGGAGTACGTGATCGTGCCGGGCCCCGGACGCGGCCAGCGCGTCGGCGTCGGCGTACAGCGGGAGTTCGGCGACGGGGGCGCCGAGCGCCGCCCAGGTGCCGGGACTTGTGGCGGTCAGCGGCGTCTCGGTCCACTCCAGGCCGAAGTAGCCCTCGGGGGCCGCCGCGCTGCCCGCCAGCGCCCGCATCGCGGCCGCGGGGACGGCCCGTACCCGCATGTCGCGGGCCTCCAGGACCAGTCCGCCGTTCTCGTCGGCGGCGGTCAGCGACAGCTGGTCGGCGCTCTCGGTGACGATACGGACCCGCAGCGCGGACGCGCCGACGGCGGCGGGACGGACCCCGCGGAAGACGAACGGCAGCCGCAGCTCGTCCCCTTCGCCCTCGGCCGCGTAGGGGTGGAAGGCCGAGTCCAGCAGCACCGGGTGCAGCCCGAAGCCCTCGGTGCGGGCGCTGTCCGGGACTTCGACCTCGGCGAAGAGTTCGGTAGCGGTCCGCCAGGCGCCGCGCAGTCCGCGGAAGGCCGGGCCGTAGCCGTAACCGAGGCCGGACAGCCGCTCGTAGACGGCGTCCAGGTCGACCGGTGTCGCACCGGCGGGCGGCCACGCGGCGGCCCAGGCGCAGCCGTCCGGGTCGCCGGGTCCCGCGGCCAGGCTGCCCGCGGCGTGCCGGGTCCAGCCCTCCTCGCCGGACCGCCGGGCGTGCACCCCGACCGATCCGTCGGCGCCGACGGTGACCTGGAGGTCCAGCGCGCCGGTGACCGGCAGCGGCATCGGCGCCTCGAAAGTCAGCTCCTCGACCCGGTCGTAACCGGCCCGCACCCCGGCCTCCACGACCATGTCGAGCAGCGCGGTGCCCGGCACGATCGCCGCGCCGGCCACGGCGTGGTCGGCGAGCCAGGGCAGCTCGTCGGCGGTGAGCCGGCCGGTCGCGACCAGGCCGCCGTCGGCGACGGTGACGGCCGCGTTCAGCAGCGGGTGCGCCAGCTCGGTCAGGCCGAGCGCCTGCGCGTCGGCGCGCGGCGGGGTGCGCAGCAGCCAGTAGCGGCTGTGGTCGAAGGCGTAGGTGGGCAGCTCCACGGGCCGGCCGCCGGGGGCGGCGGCGCTCCAGTCGGCGGGCGCGCCGGCTGCGTACGCCTCGGCGAGCGCGGTCAGCAGCCCCTCGGGCTCGGGCAGCGTGCGGCGCGCGACGGCGGTCACGACGGCCTTGCTGTCGGGCAGGCAGGCGCGGACCATGCCGGAGAGCACCGGGCGCGGCCCGATCTCCAGGTAGACGTCGGTGCCCGCCGCGTCCAGCCGGGCGGTCATGTCGGCGAAGCCGACGGCCCTGCGGACCTGGTCGGTCCAGTACGCGGGGTCCGTCCACTCCCGGTCCGCGCCGAGGTTGACGGCGTGGCCGAGCACCGGCTGCCGGAAGGTGATCCGTTCCAGCTCCGCCCCGAAGGCGTCGAGCATCGGCTCCATCAGCGGCGAGTGGAAGGCGTGACTGACCGTCAGTTGCTTGGTGCGGCGGCCCTGTTCCGCCCAGTGCGCGGCGACGGCGGCGGCCGTCTCCTCGTCGCCGGAGACCACCACGTCACCGGGGCTGTTGACTGCGGCGATCTGCGCCAGGTGCTCCTTGCCCGCGAGCGTCCCCGCGACCTCCTCGGCCGTCGCGGAGATCGCGAACATCGCGCCGCCGGAGGGGAGTTGCTGCATCAGCCGGGAGCGGCAGGCGACCATACGGGCGGCGTCCGCCAGATCCCAGACGCCGGCCACGTGCGCGGCGGCGATCTCGCCGACGGAGTGCCCCGCGACCCGGTCGGGGGCCAGGCCCAGCGAGCCCAGCAGCCGGAAGGCGGCCACCTGGTAGGCGAAGAGCGCGGGCTGCGTGTAGCAGGTCCGGTCCAGTTCCGCGGCCTCCGGAGTGCCGCCCTGCGCCCACATCACCTCGCGCAGCGGCCGGTCCAGGTACGGGTCGAGCGCCGCGCACACCTCGTCCAGCGCGGCGGCGAAGACCGGGAAGACCTCGTACAGTCCGCGGCCCATGCCCGGCTGCTGGCCGCCCTGTCCGGTGAAGAGGAAGACGGTCCTGGCGGTGCCGGACGCGACGCCCGCGGTGACCGGCGAGCCGTCCCTGCCGTGCGCGAAACCGTCCAGCCGGTCCAGGAGTTCGTCCCGGTCGCGGCCGACGACCACCGCGCGGTGGTCGAAGCGGACCCGGGTGGTGGCCAGTGAGTAGGCGACGTCGACCGGGCGCAGCGCCGGGTCGGCGGCGACATGCCGGCCGAGCCGGTCGGCCTGGCCGCGCAGCGCGTCGGCGCCGCGGGCGCTGAGCACCCACGCCAGCGGGGCACTCGAAGCCTCGCCGGCGGCCGGTGTGTCGTCGGTGACCGGTGCGTCGTCGGTGACCGGCACGTCGTCGGTGACCGGCTCCTCCAGGATGACGTGCGCGTTGGTGCCGCTGATCCCGAAGGACGACACGGCGGCCCGGCGCGGCGCGTCCGTCCGCGGCTGCCACGGCTCCTCGTCCGTCAACAGCCGTACGGTGCCCGTCGACCAGTCCACGCGCGGGGTCGGGGTGCCGATGTTGAGGGTGCGCGGCAGCTTGCCGTGCCGCATCGCCAGCATCATCTTGATCATGCCGCCGACGCCGGCCGCGGCCTGCGTGTGCCCGATGTTGGACTTGATCGAGCCGAGCAGCAGCGGCCGTTCGGCGTCCCGGTCCTTGCCGTACGCCGACAGCAGCGCGTTCGCCTCGATCGGGTCGCCGAGCGGGGTCGCGGTGCCGTGCGCCTCGACCGCGTCGATGTCGCGGGGCGCGAGCCGCGCGTCGGCCAGCGCCTGCGCGATCACCCGTTCCTGGGCACGGCCGTTGGGCGCGGTCTGGCCGTTGCTCGCGCCGTCCTGATTGACGGCGGTGCCGCGGATCACGCCGTACACCGGCCTGTTGTTGCGCCGCGCGTCCGACAGCCGCTCCAGCAGCAGGACACCGCAGCCCTCGCCCCACACCGTGCCGTCGGCGTCCGCCGAGAACGGCTTGCACCGCCCGTCGGGGGCAAGGCCGCGCTGCCGGGAGAACTCCGCGAAGAGATCGGGCTCGGCCATCACCGTCACGCCGCCCGCCACCGCGAGCGAGCACTCGCCGCCGCGCAGCGACCGCACGGCCTGGTGGACCGCGACCAGCGAGGAGGAGCAGGCGGTGTCCAGGGTGACCGAGGGGCCTTCGAGGCCGAAGCTGTACGACACCCGGCCGGACAGCATGCTCGGCGTGCTCGCCACCAGCAGCGAGCCGTCGACCTCCTCGGGCACGCCGCCCAGGAAGCGCGCCGAGTAGAACTCGTACATCATCCCGGCCCACACACCCGTGTCGCTGCCGCGCAGCGTCGCCGGGTCGAGACCGGCCCGCTCGAAGGACTCCCAGGTCGCTTCCAGGAACAGCCGGTGGTGCGGGTCGGTGCTCAGCGCGTGCCGCGGGCTGATCCGGAAGAAGGGGGCGTCGAAGTCGCCGGCGTCGTGCAGGAAGGCGCCGCGGCGGCTGTAACTGGTGCCGGGGGTGTCGGGGTCCGGGTCGAAGAGCTTGTCCAGGTCCCAGCCGCGGTCGGTCGGGAACGGGCTCGTGGCGTCGGTGCCGGAGTCCACCAGCTCCCACAGGTCCTCGGGGGCGGCCACCCCGCCGGGGTAGCGGCAGCCGATGCCGATCACGGCGATCGGCTCGTGCTCCCGGTCGTCGGCCTCGGTCAGCCGCTGCCGGGCGTCGCTCAGGTCGCCGACGACCTTCTTCAGATATTCGCGAAGCCGCTCTTCGCTTGCCATAGCCGTGTCCCTTCAGTACGAGAAGTCGTCGTCGCGAATGCCGGAGGCGGGAGTGGGGATCGGGGGGCCGTTACCGGGCTCAGAGTTGGTTGTCGATGAAGTCGAAGAGGTCCTCGTCGGAGACCGTTTCCAGGCCGCCGTCGGGGAGTGCCGCGCTCTGCGGCCGGTCGGAGCCGGTGGTACGGCCGCTCTCGTGCAGGCGGCGCAGTGCCGCGTGCAGCAGCTCCTCGGTACGGGTCAGGTCGGCCGGGGTCTCCCGGTCGGCGCCGTCGAGCAGGGCGGACAGCGCCGAGTCCAGGGCGTCCCAGGGCCGGCCGGTGTCCGGTACGGCGGCGGCCGGAACGGCGGGCGCCAGGTCGACGGCGAGCCGGGCGGCCACGTCGTCGACGGTCGGGTGGTCGAAGGTGAGGGTCGCCGGGAGCGGGATGCCGGTCAGCCTGCCCAGGCCCTCCTGGAGCTCCACGGCGGCCAGCGAGTCGAAGCCCAGCTCGGTGAAGGGGCGGTCGGTCTCGATCCGGTCGGCCCGGTCGTGGCCGAGGACGACGGCCGCGCGGTCCCGTACGAGGTCGACCAGCACGGCGTGCGCCGCGTCCGGGTCCAGGCCCGCGAGGCGCTCGGCGATGCCGCCGGCGGCGGGGGTCGCGGTCTGTGCGGTGATGCTCGCGGCCTTCGCCGTCCTGGCACGGGCCGGGCGCGGCGCCGGCACCAGGCCGCGCAGCAGCGGCGGTACGGCGGCGGCGCCGGACGCGGCGCGGGACCGCAGCCCCGCCAGGTCCCAACGGGCCGCCACCGTACGGCCGTCGGCCGGATCAGCGGCCAACGCCGCGTCGAACAGGGCGAGTCCGTGCTCCTGGTCCAGCGGCAGGGTGCCGATCCGGGCGAGCCGCGCCTGGTCCACCGCCGTGAGGGCGGTGGCCATCCCGGCCTCGTCGGACCACAGGCCCCACGCCACCGAAGTCGCGGGCAGCCCCGCCGCCCTGCGGTGCGCGGCCAGTGCGTCGAGGAAGCCGTTGGCGGCGGCGTACCCCGCCTGGCCCGCCGTGCCGAGCACCCCGGCGACGGAGGAGTAGAGCACGAAGGCGGCCAGCGGGAGGTCCGCGGTCAGTTCGTGCAGCAGCCAGGCCGCGTCGGCCTTCGGCCGCAGCACCGCCGCCAGCCGATCGCCGTCCAACTGCGCGGCCACACCGTCCTTGAGCACACCGGCGGTGTGCACGACCCCGGTCAGCGGCCGGTCCGCCGGCACCGAGGCGAGCAGCGCCGTCAGCGCCGCCCGGTCGCCCACGTCGCACGCGGCGACCCGGACCCTGGCTCCGGCGGCTTCCAGCCCGGCGGCCAGTTCCCAGGCGCCCTCCGCGGCCGGGCCGCGCCGCGACACCAGCAGCAGATCCCGCACCCCGTGCCGCGCGACCAGATGCGCGGCCAGCCGCCCGCCGAGACCGCCGGTCCCACCGGTGATCAGGACGGTGCCGTCACCGAGGCGGCGGCCCCCGGGCCGGGTGTCCCGGGCGTCGGTGGCGTTTGCTCGCGCGGGTGCGGGGTGGGCCGGATCGGTGGCGTGGGCGTGGGCGTCGGCGGGCCGGGAGCCGCCGGGGAGGGGGGCGTCGTCGGCCGCGCCGGTGGCCGGGTCCGCCGCGCGGACCGTGAGGCGGGGGAGGAGCAGGGCGCCGTCGCGGACCGCCGACTGGGGTTCGTCGTGGGCCAACGCCGTTGCCAGCAGCGGCCATTCGGCCGCGTCGGTACCGGTGGCGTCCGACAGCGCGAAAGCGTCGGGGTGTTCGGTCTGGGCCGACCTGACCAGCCCCCACAGGGCGCCGCCGGTCAGCGTGTCGGGGTCGGCGAGGAACAGCACCCGCGTCCCGGCCAGCGCCGGATCGGTGGCGCGGCGCCGGATCAACTCCAGCGCCCCCAGCAGCACATGACGCACGGCGTCCGGCACGTCGCCGATCTCGCCGCCGTCCGCCCGCCGTGCGGGCGCGCTGTCGGTCGCCGCCGGGGTCGGCATGGTCGCCGATCCGCCGGACGCGGCCTGGTCGCCGATCTCGGTCGACGTGGGCGTGGGGCCCTGGGGGGTCAGGCCGGCGGCTGTGGCGCCGTCGGGAGCGGGCCGGGTGCCGTCGCTGTTCGGCGCGGGCGCGGAGCCCGACGCCTCCGGGGTCGGCACGACCAGGACCGCCGGGGCCGGGGTGGCGGACCGCAGGTCGGGGAGGAGGGTCGTGGGGCGGCCGGTGGTGCGGAGGGATGTGGTGACCGCTTCGGCGGTCGGGCCCGTGCCGAGGACTGCCCAGGGGGTGTCGTCCGAGGGAGACGGGGCGAGGCCGGCGGGGTGCCAGGTCAGGTCGTAGAGGCCGGTGTCGGCGGGGGAGGTCGGGAGGCCGAAGCCCTCCGGGGCGTTGCGCAGGGCGACGGTGACCTCGCCGACCGGGCGGCCGGTGGTGTCGGCGAGCGCGAGCCGTACGCCGTCGCCGGGCGCGTCCGCCGCCGTCAGCCGTACGCGCAGGGCGTCCGCCCCGGTGGCGGTCACGGCGGCGCCGGTGAAGGAGAAGGGGACCGGACGGCCACCGCCGGGCGTGTCCTGGGCGTCCAGGACGAGGATGTGCAGGGCCGCGTCCAGCAGCGCGGGGTGGACGGCGAAGTCCCCGGCGGCCTGCCGTACGTGCTCGGGCAGCCGCACCTCGGCGTAGAGGTCGCCGTCCGCGCGCCACGCCCCGGCCAGGCCCTGGAAGGCGGGACCGTAGCCGTAACCGGCGGCGGCGAGCCGCCCGTAGAGGTCGGTGAGGTCGACCGCCTCGGCGCCGGCGGGCGGCCAGACGGCGGCCCAGCCGCCGTCCGCCGTGTCCTCGGCGGCGGCCGTGGTGTGACCGGTGGCGTGCGCCGTCCACGGCGCGTCCGCGTCGTCGGCGGGCCTGGCGTGCACGGTCAGCGCGCGCCGCCCGTCCGCGTCCTCGCCGCCGACCGCGACCTGGACCTCCACCGCGCCCAGCGGCGGCAGCGCGAGCGGCGCGAGCAGCGTCAGCCCGCCGACCGCGTCGGCACCGGCCAGCTCGGCGGCCTGGAGCGCGCACTCGACGAAGGCCGTGCCGGGCACCACAGCCGTGCCGCCGATGGCGTGATCGGCCAGCCACGGCGTGGAGCGCAACGACAGCCGCCCGCCGAGCAGTTGGCCACCGTCGGCGGCCACGGCGGTCGCGCGGCGCAGCAGCGAACCGCGGGCCGTCGTCCCGGCGCCGTCCGCCTCGCCGTCGGTGAGCCAGAAGCGCCGCCGGTCGAAGGCGTAGGTGGGCAGCTCGACCCGCGCGCCGCCCGGGGCGGTCGCCGCCCAGTCCACGGCCGCACCGGCGGTGAACGCCTCGGCGAGCCCGCGCAGCAGCGACTCCCGCTCGTCCCGGCCGCGCCGCACCAGCGGTACGACGGTGCCGGCCCGGCCCGCCAGGCTCTCCCGGGCCATCGGCGTGAGCACGGCCCGCGGCCCCACCTCGACCAGCACGCCCGTGCCCGCGCCGGCGAGCCGGTCCACCACGGGCGCGAAGAGCACCGCGTCGCGGATCTGGTCCACCCAGTAGGCGGGATCGGTCCAGGACCGCCCGGCGCCGAGCGCCGGTTCGTACGGCAGGTCCGGCTCGGCGAGCGCCGTCGCGGCGATCTCCCGCCGGAAGGCGTCGAGCATCGGCTCCATCAGCGGCGAGTGGAAGGCGTGACTGACCGTCAGCCGCTTGGTGCGGCGGCCGGCGTCCGCCCACTGCCGGGCGATCGCCTCGCAGGCCGCCTCCTCGCCGGAGATCACGCAACTGACCGGCCCGTTGACGGCCGCCAGGCCCACCGCCCGTGCGGCGTACGCCGGTTCCGCCAGCGTGCCGCGGATCTCCGCCTCGCTCGCCGCGACGGCGAACATCGCACCGCCGCGCGGGAGTTCCTGCATCAGCCGGCCGCGCGCGGCCACCAGCCGTACGGCGTCCTCCGTCCGCCACACCCCGGCGGCGCAGGCCGCCGCGTATTCACCGACCGAATGCCCGGCGACGACGTCCGCCTCGACGCCGAGCGAACGCAGCAGGCGCCACGCGGCGGTCTCGAAGGCGAAGAGCGCGGGCTGGGTGTAGCGGGTCTCGTCCAGCAGCACCGCGTCCGGTCCGTCCGGCTCCGCCCAGAGCACATCGCGCAGTGGCCGGTCCAGATAGGGGTCGAAGGCGGCGCAGATCTCGTCGTAGGCGGCGGCGAACTCCGGGAAGGCGGCGTGCAGTTCGCGTCCCATGCCGAGCCGCTGGCCGCCCTGCCCGGTGAAGAGCAGCGCGGTACGGGCCCGGCCCCTGGCCGTACCGGTCACCGTGCCGTCCGCCGCCGTGCCGTCCGCCAGGGCGCGCAGCCCCGCGACCAGCTCACCGGCGTCCGTACCGAGGACGACGGCGCGGTGCTCGAAGACCGAGCGTCCGGCGAGAGTGCGGGCGACGTCCGCCGTGCGGTGGCCGTCCGTCGCCCCGGCGAGCCGTCCGGCCTGCTCCCGCAGCGCCTCGGGCGTGCGGGCGGTGACCGGCCACGCCACCAGGTCGTCCGCCACAGTTTCCTGACGGCTCGTCATGTCGACGTCGGCGGCGGCCGGTTCCTCGACCAGCAGATGCGCGTTGGTGCCGCTGATACCGAAGGAGGAGACGGCGGCCCTGCGGACCCGCTCGCCGCGCGGCCAGTCCCGCGCCCGCGTCAGCAGCCTGATCCGCCCGGCGTCCCAGTCGGCGCGCGGTGTCGGCTCGTCGGCGTGCAGGGTGCGCGGCAGCGTCTCGTGGCGCAGCGCCTGAACCATCTTGATGACACCGGCCACGCCGGCCGCGGCCTGCGTGTGCCCGATGTTGGTCTTGACCGAGCCGAGCCAGACCGGCCGTGTGCCGGCCGGGTCGCCGTCCTCCGGCGCGGCCCCGTAGGTGTCGATGAGCGCGTTGGCCTCCACCGGGTCGCCGAGCGCGGTGCCGGTGCCGTGCGCCTCGATCGCGTCGATGTCGTCGGCGGTCAGCCGCGCGTCGGCCAACGCCTGCCGTACGAGGGCGCGTTGGGCCTGTCCGTCCGGGGCCGTCAGGCCGTTGCTCGCACCGTCCTGGTTGACGGCGGTGCCGCGGATGACGGCGAGGACGGGGTGGCCGTTGCGGCGGGCGTCCGAGAGCCGCTCCAGCAGCAGCACCCCGGCGCCCTCGGAGAAGGAGGTGCCGTCGGCGTCCGCGGCGAACGCCTTGGCCCGGCCGTTGGCGGCCAGCCCGTGCTGCCTGCTGAACTCGACCAGATTGCCGGGCGTCGACATCACCGTCACACCGCCGGCGAGCGCCAGCGGGCAGTCGCCGCCGCGCAGCGCCCGTACCGCCAGGTGCACCGCGACCAGCGAGGACGAGCAGGCGGTGTCGACGGTCAGCGCAGGGCCGCGCAGACCCAGGGTGTACGCGATGCGGCCGGAGATGACGCTGAGCGCCGTACCGGTGAGCAGGTGGCCGTCGCCGCCGCCGTTGGGCCGGTGCAGCGGCGGGCCGTAGTCGGACGCCATGGAGCCGACGAAGACGCCGACCGGCTGCCCGGCGAGCGTGGCCGGGTCGATGCCCGCGCGCTCGACGGCCTCCCAGGAGGTTTCCAGCAGCAGCCGCTGCTGCGGGTCCATGGCCAGTGCCTCGCGCGGGCTGATCCCGAAGAAGGCGGCATCGAACTCCGGTGCCTCGTGCAGGAATCCGCCGCCCGTGGTGGTCAGCGCGCCGGGCCGGTCGGGGCCCGCGCCGAGCAGCGCGTCCAGGTCCCAGCCGCGGTCGGTGGGCGGTCCGGTGACCGCGTCGCCGCCGGCCGCGACGAGCTGCCACAGCTCCTCGGGGGTGCTGACACCGCCGGGGTAGCGGCAGCTCATCGCGACGATGGCGATCGGTTCCGCGCTGTCGTTCTCGGCGGCGTCGGGAGTGTCGGCGGCCTCGATGGTCTCGCTGAACTCGCCGTCGGCCTCGGCGTAAGCGTCCGCGGGGTCCTGAGCGTCCTCCGCACCCGCCTCCGCCGTCAGCTCCGCCAGCCGCTCCGCGAGCCGCTTCGGCGTCGGGAATTCGAAGAGCAGCGTCGTCGGCAGCCGCAGACCGGTGGCGTCCTTGAGCCGGTTGCGCAGCTCGACGGTGCCCTGCGAGTCGAGCCCCAGGTCCTTGAAGCTGCGCCGCGGGTCGATCGCCGTGCCGTCGGCGTGCCCGAGGACCGCGGCCGCGCTCGCGGTGACCAGGGCGCGTACGGCCTCGGCGGTGCGGGCGGCGCCACCGCTACGGGCGGCGGGGCGCGGCGCCCGGGGAGTGCGCGGGGCAGCGGCGGGCGCCGCTTCGCGGAGGATCGGGCCGCCGCCGAGCCAGTGCCGTTCGCGCTGGAAGGCGTACGTCGGCAGGTCCGTCGTCCTGGCCCCGGCCGGCGCGGCGAGCGGCGACCAGTCGACGGCGGCGCCCCGTACGTACGCACCGGCCAGCGCCCGCAGCACCTGCTCGGGGCCGCCTTCCGCGCGGCGCAGCGTACCGACGGCCGCCGCGTCGTATCCGGCGTCCTCGGCGGTCTCCTCGACGGCGTGGCCGAGCACCGGGTGCGGGCTGCACTCGACGAACAGGCCGTGCCCGTCGGCGAGCGCGGCGCGGGTCGCGTCGGAGAAGCGCACCGCGTGCCGCAGATTGCGGTACCAGAAGTCGGCGTCGAGCGTCGCGGTGTCCTCGACCCGGCCGCCGGCCAGCGAGGAGTAGAAGGGGGTGGCGACGGAGACGGGCCGGATCGGCGCGAGCACGTCGAGCACCTGCTCGCGGATCATGTCCACGGCGGGGGAGTGCGAGGCGTAGTCGATCTTCACCACGCTGGTGCGCAGTTCGTCGCCCTCGAAGGCCGCGGCCAGCTCGATCAGCGATTCCAGCGGGCCGGAAACCACCGTGGAGCGCGGGCTGTTGAGGACACTGACGTTGACCGTGTCGTAGCCGGCGATGCGCGCCTCGACCACCTCGCGGGGCGCGGCCACCGACAGCATCCGGCCGCCGGTGACCTGCCGCAGCACCTGGCTGCGCAGCGCCACCACCCGGGCGGCGTCGTCCAGGGTGAGCGCGCCGATCACGGTCGCGGCGGCGATCTCGCCCTGCGAGTGACCCATGACGAAGGCCGGTTCGACACCCGCCGCGCGCCACACCTCCGCCAGCGAGACCATCACGGCCCACAGCGCCGGCTGCACCACGTCCACCCGGTCGAAGCCGGGCGCGCCCGGCGCGCCGCGCACGACGTCCAGCAGGTCGTAGTCGACGAACGGGGCCAGCGCGCGGGCGCACTCGGCGATCCGGTCCGCGAACGGGCCCGGCACGTCCAGGAGTTCGCGCGCCATGCCCGGCCACTGGGAGCCCTGGCCGGGGAAGACCAGGCCGGCGCCGTCCGCCACGACCCGCCCGGTGACGACGCCCCGCCCCGGCCGTCCCGCAGCCAACCCGGCGAGCCCCGCGGTCAGTTCGTCCCGGCCCGCGCCGAGGACGACCGCGCGGTGCTCGAAAGCCGTCCGCGTACGCAGCAGGGACAGGGCGACGTCCCGGGCCGGTACGCCGGGGCGCGCGGCCAGGTGCGCGGCGAGCTTCTCCGCCTGGGCGGCGAGCGCGCCGGTCGTGCGGGCCGAGACCAGCCAGGGTGTCGGCGCGGCGGTCTCGTCGTCTTTCTCGGAAGCCTCGTCCGGCGTGGAGTCGGCGGCCGATACGGCGCTGGGCGCCGTCGTCAGGATCAGGTGGCAGTTGGTGCCGCCCATGCCGAAGGCGCTGACGCCCGCGACCGGGCGGCCGTCGGAGGAGGCCGGCCAGGGCCGGGCCTCGGTGACCACCTTGATGCCGGGCTGTCCGGCCGCGATCTCCGGGGGCGGGGCAAGGAAGTTGAGGGTGGCCGGCAGGGCGCCGCGGCTCAGGCCGAGCGCCACCTTCAGCAGGCCGACGATGCCCGCCGCGCCCTCCAGGTGGCCGACATTGGTCTTGGCCGAGCCGACCAGCAGCGGCGAACCGCCGTCCGCTGTACGGCTGTCGGTCTCCAGCGCGGCGCCGAGCCCGGCCGCCTCGACCGGGTCGCCGACCGCCGTCCCCGTGCCGTGCAGCTCGACGTAGCCGACATCGGCGGGCGCGACACCCGCGTCCCGGCAGGCGAGCCGGACGACATCGCGCTGCGCCTCGGCGTCCGGCACCGTCAGATGCTCGCCCGTACCGCTGTTGACGGCGCCGCCGAGGATCACGCAGTGCACGGTGTCGCCGTCGGCGAGCGCGGCGGACAGCGGCTTGAGGAGGACGGCGCCGCCGCCCTCGCCCCTCACATAACCGTTGGCGCGGCTGTCGAAGGGGCGGCAGCGGCCGTCGGGCGACAGCGCGCCGAACCGCTCCAGCGCCTGGTCGGCCTCGGCCAGCAGATTGAGATTGACGCCGCCGGCCAGCGCCTGCCGCACGGTGCCGCGCCGCAGTTCCTCGCAGGCCAGCCGGACGGCGACCAGCGCCGAGGACTGGCCGGAGTCGACGGTGAGGCTGGGGCCGCGCAGTTCCAGCAGGTGGGAGACCCGGTTGGCGATGATGCTGCGGTGGGTGCCGGTGACGCTGTGCCGGCTCAGGCCCGCGGCGCCGAGCCGGTCGTGGACCATGACGTAGTCGGCGTTCATCGCGCCGATGAAGACACCGGTCGCGGTGGCGCGCAGCGCCGACGGGACGATCCGGGCGTGCTCGATCGCCTCCCACGCCAGCTCCAGGACGAGCCGCTGCTGCGGGTCCATCGCCGCGGCCTCGGCCGGCGAGAGCCCGAAGAAGCCCGCGTCGAAACGGTCGACATCGGTGAGATATCCGCCGCGCCTGTTCCGGCCGGTGCCGTCCGCGGGACGCCGGTCCGCCGGCGCCTCGGCGACGGCCTCCCGGCCCTCGCTCAGCAGCCGCCAGAATTCCTCGGGGTCCCGTGCGCCGGGCAGCCGGCAGGACATGCCGATGACGGCGACCGGCTCCGCGGCCGAAGACCGTTCAGTCGAAGCGGACATGACCCACCTTTCAAGGATCGGACATTCCTGAGCGCACTTCTGGGAATTGCTCGGTGTCACGTGGTGCTTTTGCCGTGCACGGTTCCGAGGAATTCGTTTCCCGCGTGCCGTGGCCGTACGGGAAAGCTGTCGGGAAAACTGCCGGGAAAGCTGGTCGCGCAGTGCGCCGGCCCGGCCGTTGTGGTGTTCACCAGCGGGTCCCGGCTGCTGCGGGCATGGCAGAAGCGTGGCCCCCGCGCACCTTCCGGGTCAAGGAACTTCGGCCCGTACGCGGTGGCAGGGAATACCCGGAACTTGATGCCAACGCGCGCGTATGGACAAGGAGAAGCGGCCCGTGGATAAGTGTGTACTGCGGCGAAAAGCCGCCGGGGACACGGAGTCCGGTGCGGCCCGGGAGTATGCGGCCGGCACCGGGAAAACCCCGGACCGAGGAGTACGGGAGGAGGTGACACGTATGCGCAAGGTGGTCTGTACGCGGGAGTCCTGCACCCGTGTGGTCTGCACGGCCGTCAGCCACGCCCGCGGCACCGTCTGCCGCTGAGCCGTCACGTCCACGCGCCGCGCCCGTCGCCCCTTCCCCCCGTACGTCGACGGGTGCGGCGCGGGCCACCCGCCACATACCACCGCGACGTGCCACCACGTCACGTCCGGCACCGGCACGTCCGGCACCGGCACGTCACATCACGCGCCGCCACCTCGCCACCTCACTCCGCCCCACCCGATGTCACGGAGGGACCATGCCCGTCGACGCCCCGCTCACCTTCGGCCAGTTGTCGACCTGGCGCTCGATCGAGACCTTCGCCGCCGACCGGCTGATGGAGGTCAATGTCCCCGCGCTGTGGGACGTCACGGGCCTGGACGCCGCCGCGATCGACAACGCGCTGCGCGTCCTGGTGCGGCGGCACGAAAGCCTGCGCACGACCTTCCACATCGGCGCCGACGGGCTGCCCTTCCAGCGCGTCCACCCCGACGTGCCGGTCCGTCTTGAGCGCCTCGACCTGCCGTCGGTGACGGCCGAGGACGGCGCCCGGGTGCTGCGCGAGCTGTACGCGCGGGCCTTTCCCGTCGTCGGCGATCCCGGCTGGCACGCCACACTGATGAGCGCCGCGGGCCGGCCCCGCTATCTGGCCGTGTCGATGTCCCACATGGTCGTGGACGTCTGGGCGATCCGTGAACTCCAGTCGCAGCTGGTGGAGTTGGCGTCCGGAGCGGCGGCCGGCGACGGCCGCGGCCCGGGCGCCGCGCCGCGGGAACTGGCCGGACTCCAGCACGGCGAGGCATGGGCGGCCCACCGCCGCGGCGCCGAGAAGTACTGGAAGAAGCTGCTCACGGGCGGCCCACTGAGCAATCTGCCCGCGCTCCCGCCGCGCCCCGACGAACGCCGCGTCCAGGCGACCCTGCGCTCGCACCGGCTGGCCGTGCTGGTCGGGGAGGCCGCCGCCCTGCACCGCGTCTCGCCGCAGAGCGTGCTGACCGCGCTGACCGGCGCGGCCCTGTCCGGGGTGCTGGCGCGCCGCCGGATCACCCTGAGCCTGATGTGCGCCAACCGCTTCGACCCGCGCTGGCAGTCCATCGTCAGCACCATGAACCAGCTGATCCCACTGGTGTGTTCGGTGGACCTGGACGCGCCGCTGTCCGGCTTCCTCAAGCGCACCCACCTCGGCTCGCTGCTCGCCTACCGGCACGGCAGCTACGACGTGGACGCCGTCGAGCGGCTCGCGGCCGAAGCGCCCGGCGAGGACGGCTCGCTCTTCGTCCACGACTGCTGGTTCAACTACGTGACGGAGCCCGCCGCGGGCCCTGACGTACCGTCAACATCCCTTGAGGAGGCGCCCGATGCGACGCTGACGTGGACGCCGCCGGCCCGCAACGCCGGCCACCCGTTCTATCTCCGGGTCAACGGCGACGGCGCCAACTGGGTGGAGCTGACCGTACGGGCCGACCCCGATCTGCTCGGCGAGCGGGAGATCGGGGCCGTCCTGCGGACCGTCGTCCTCGGGGCGCGGCGCGCGGTCACCGCACCCGACGGCACGGTCGGCCGACTCCTGGAGGACGCGGCGGATGCGGCGGACGCGGCCGACGGCGGCGGCGCGGAACTGGAGGTGAGCCTCTTCCCGCGCGAACCTGCCCTGGCGCAGGGCTGATTCAGGCGGCGCGATAGCTCATGAAGGAGTGCGCGGACACGACGATCGACAGATGCATGTCGGCGTCGGACTCGCTCACCCGGAATTCGACGACGGCCCTGGGGTTCAGGGGCAGCGCGCCGAGGGCGGCGTAGTACGCGTCCAGGTCGCAGATCACCTGGTAGACGCCGGGCGGGACGTCCCGGTCGCCGAGCACGGCCAGCCGGCCGTCGGCGCCGGTACGGCCGCGGACCAGCTCGCGCCAGTCGTCCCCGGTGGCGTGGCGCAGCTGGACATCGACGTCCGCGGCCGGTACGCCGAACGCACTGTCCACGATGTGCACGCTAAGACTCACGGGGTCCTGCCTCGGTGTTCGGGACGCGCCCCTTGGCGGCGGGCGCGCGTCGGTGCCCACGACGGTGGGGGAGGGCCCTATCGTCCGGCCATCGGTCCACGCGGCCCGGACGATAGCGGAACGATGGCGGGACGAGAGGGCGTCGTCGAAGCCATGACCTGCGCCGCCCCGCGGCCGGCCGGCGAGAGCGGCGCGATAGCGGACGTGATAGCCGGGCGAGGACGGACCGAAAGCGGTCCACCGAACCATGAAGTCATCGAGGCCGACGGACACAACGACCGGCGGCCACCCCAGACTTGGAGATGGCATCATGACGGTTCGCGCCTTCCGCAGCAGCATCACCGCCGCCGCCCTGCTCGTCGCCGTCGCCGGCGGTGTCACCGTCGCGGTCGCCTCCGCGGACAGCACGCCGACCCAGCACCACACCGCGGTCGTGCGGGTCGACGGCACCAACCCGGCCGCCGCCCCGACCCCGACGCCCACCGTCTCCACCGACAACACCATCTGGGACTGACCTCCCGCACCACCGCGCACCGCCGCAGGACCCGCAGCACCGCACCACCCCGCAGCACCTGACGACGACCGCCGCTCGGTCGGCCGGATGAGCCCCTTTCGTACGGCGCCCGGCCCGTCCCGGCGAGACGTCGCTTCCCGAAACCCGTGTTATCGGGTGTTCCACTCCGTCGGAGATCCGGCACCACCCCCGTGTTCCGCGCACCGGGCATCGCATGCCCGCGGCTCCCGCGCACCCGGAAACTCCGGCGAATCCTGCCCGCGCCTGGGCAACTCCCGCTCCACGACGCCCGGTCGGCGGGCAGCTACGTGCCGACCGGAGACAGCGCCGACCCGGCAGGCCACCCCTGCCGGGGCGCAGCGCGCCGGGAGCGCATCCCCCGTACGTCGACACGCCACAGCCGTACGCCCACGCCCGCGCACCAACTCCCTTACGGGATGAGGTGGTTACCGCAGGTGGCGGGCCAACCGGCCATCGGCTAGAGCAGTTCCGCGCCTGCCACGTCCACCGATCCGGCCGCTTCCACCATCAGCCGGTCAGGCGCCGTCACGCCCGCCGCACCCCCGTCGGCCAGTGTGCCGAGCAGCCGGCGGACCTCCTCGACCAGCGCCACGCCGCCCTTTTCCGTCCGCAGCCCGGAGAGCATCCCGGCCGCGGCCTGCCAGTCGTCCTTGGCGCCCCGCGCGTCGCCCGCCGCCGCGTGCACCCGGCCGCGCAGCACCAGCGCGCGCGCCTTGTCCAGCGTCGCGCCGATCGCCTCGAAACCGGTGAGCGCGCGCTCCACGTACTCCGGCGCCGCGTCCAGGTCCGAGGTGAGCAGTGCCTCGCCGAGCGCCAGCGCGATCCGGCTCTCCACCATCCGCGCCCCGGCGCCCACCGCCAGCTCCAGCGCCTCGGTGAGCATCGCCCGCGCCGCGCCCGGTTCGCCGCGCCGCAGGTCGACCGTCGCGAGACCGAGCATCGCATAGCACTCGCCGACCCGGTCGCCCGTCGCGCGGACACTGTCCAGCACGCTGGTGTAGGCGGCGTACGCGTCGTCGAGCCGGCCCGCGCGCAGATGCAGCGCGCCCAGCCGGTTCTGCACCTGCGCGGTCACCCGGCGGTTGCCGACCTCGCGGCAGATCGCCTCGGCGCGCTCCAGCAGCCGCAGCGCGGTGGCCGTCTCACCGCAGTCGACGTGCACCTGCGCCATGTTGTGCAGCACATGCGCCTCGGCGATGCGATCGCCCGCGACCTGGAGGGCACCGAGCGCCTCCTCCCAGCGCCGCTGCGCCGAGGCGATGTCACCGGTCAGCCGGTCCAGGTAGGCCATGTTGCGCAGCACGAGCGCCGCGCCGTGCTCGTCGCCGAGTTCGAGATAGAGCGCGTGCGCCCGCTCGAACTGCCGCATCGCCGGGTCCGTGCTCTGCTCGAACATGTGCAGCGAGCCCAGCGAATAGCGCATCGCCGCCTCGCCGTGCCGGTCGCCCGCCCGGCAGGACGCCTTCAGCGCGATCTCGTGCGTCTCGCGCCAGTTGCCGAAGTACGAATGCGCCTCGAAGAGCGTGACGGAACTGAGCGCCAGGTCCCAGCAGTGCTCGACAAGACCGGCCGCCGACGCCTGCCGCACCGCCGACACGATCGAGGTGCGCTCCTGCTCGTACCAGGACAGCGGGTCGGACAGCAGCCGGTCGACCAGCCGGTCCGGCAGCCGCCAACGGCTCGCCGGGCTGCGCCGTTCCAGGAAACCGCCCGCGTATTCGCGGCGGTGCGCCTCACCGGTCAGCGACAGCATCGCGCCCAGCCACCGCTCCAGCGCGCCCAGCCGCTCCTCCGAACTCTCCTCCGCCAGCCGTTCCTGCGCGAACGGCCGCATGATGTCGTGGAAGCTGTAGCGGACATGGCCGCCCGGCCCCGGCGTGGCGTCGATCAGATACGCCTCGGCCAGCACTTCGAGCGCCTCCTGCGCGCGCAGTACATCGACCTGGAGCAGCGGAGAGCCCACCCAGGCCGCGAAGTTGGGCACGTCGAGCAGCGCGAGCCGGCGGAAGAGCAGCCGGGCGTCGTCCGGCAGGCTGTCGTACGTCAGCGAGATGCTGGCCCTGACCTGCATCTCGCCGTGGTTCAGCTCGTCCAGCCTGCGGGACTCGTCCAGCAGCCGGTCCACGAGGTCGGCGACGCTCCAGTGCGGGCGGGCCGCCAGCCGCGCCGCGCAGATCCGTAACGCCAGCGGCAACCGGCCGCACAGCTGGGAGAGTTCGGCGACGCTCTCGGCCTCCGCGACCACCCGGTCCTCGCCGATGTAGCGCGCGAGCAGCGCCGCGGCGCCGCGCTCGCTGAGCGCGCCGATCTCCACCCGGCCGGCGCTCGGCAGCCCGGTGAGCCGCTGCCGGCTGGTGACGATCACCGAGCAGTCGGCGCTGCCCGGCAGCAGCCAGCCGACCTGACGCTCCGTCATGGCGTCGTCCAGCACGACCAGGACGCGCCGCCCGCTGACCAGGTCCCGGAAGAGTTCTGCGCGTTCCTCCAGCGACTTGGGCAGGCTCGGGCCGACGACGCCGAGCGCACGCAGGAAGCGCTCCAGGATGTCGGACGGATTCGCCGGGCGGTCGCCGACCCGCAGATGCGCGAAGAGCCGGCCGTCGGGGAAGTCCGGGGTGAGCAGGTGCGCGACATGCACCGCGAGCGTCGTCTTGCCCGCGCCGCCCTGGCCGACGATCACGCAGACCCGTACCGCCTGGTCGCCCGGCAGCCGTTCGTCGCCGGCGCCGACCTGGCGCACGATGGCGTCCACGGTCTCGGATCTGCTGGTGAAGTCGGGGATGTCGGCGGGCAGCAGGCTCGGGGCGCGGCGCTTGGGCTCCTCCGCCGGGGTGTGGTGCTGCGGCTGCTGTGGCGCGGGCGGTCCCGACATGGCGTCGGCGGCGCTCCCGGGCGCGGCGTGGGCCGTACGGGGCCGGCCGGACCCGGCGTCCCCGGCGGGACTTTCGGCACCGTGGTCCCGCTCCGGCTCGCGGCCCTGGTACGGATCCCGGTCCCGGTCGGCCCGGCGGCGATGGTCCCGGTCGCCGTAACCGTCCCCGTAGCCGTCGGCGTACTCACCGCCGAGCGCACCACCGGGCGCACCGCCGTATTCGCCGCCGTACCGGTCGTCGCGGCCGTGCTCGTCGTGACTCCGGCCGCCGTCGTCCCGGCCGGGGGCCGCGTGCGTTCCTGGTGCCGCGGCCGAGGACGGCGACGCGGCCGACGACGGTGCGGACGACGGTGACGTGGCCGGGGACGTCGTCGTATCGGGGCTCGCGCCCGGCAGCGAAAACGTTCCTGCCAGCATCGCCCGGTGCAGATTGCGCAGTTCGGTGCCCGGGTCGATGCCCAGTTCGCTCTGGAGTACCTCGCGCACCTTGCGGTACGCGTCCAGCGCCTCCGCCTGCCGGCCGGCGGAGTAGAGCGCGATCATCAGCAGCGCCCTGAAGTGCTCGTGCAGCGGATACTCGGCCGTCAGCGATGTCAACTCACCGATCAGCCGGTGCTGTTCACCCGCGATCAGACCGGACTTCAGACTTTCGCCGAGCACCGCGAGCCGCCGCTCGTTGAGCCGGCCCACGCCCTGCTGGACAAGGGTGCTGTCCACATCGGCGAGCGCGGGTCCGCGCCACAGGTGGAGCGCCTCGCGCAGAATCCGTGCGGATCCCGCCGGATCACCGGCCGCGAGCGCGGCCTGACCCTCCAGCACCTCCGTCTCGAAGCGGTGCAGATCCAGCGTCCCGGCCGGTACCCGCAGCAGATAGCCGGGCCTGCGGGTCTCGATCAGGTCCTCGCCGCCACCGGCCAGGATCCGGCGCCGCAGGTTGGAGATGCAGATCTGGATCTGCCCGCGCGAGGTGGCCGGCGGGTCGTCGCCCCACACCGCGTCGATGAGGCGCTCCACCGGGATCACATGCCCGGCCTCCAGCAGCAGCATCGCCAGGACAGTCCGCTCCCGCGCACCGCCGAGCTGCACCGGGCGCCCGTTCGCAGAGACTTCTAGGTGCCCGAGTATGCAGAACTCCAACGGTTTACCCCCGACTACTATCCGTAGCGGAGCGGACGAGTCCGATGCTCCGCCGTACGAGGCCCTGGTCGGTGGTGCGGCCTCTATTAGTTACCCTCGGCGCTGCTCAATTGGACGAATTCTGATTGATTGCGCACCACAAATCAAGACGGTCAAAGCGTGTACCGCTGATTATCGGGAGAAGTAATGAGGCGAGTGAGGCGGGTGTGACGTGAGCGTGTCACTCTCCCGGCGGCGGCGGCCCTCTCGTGACAGTCACCGCCCGCGTACCGACCGTTGGTGTCCCGCCTGCTTCCGCCCCGTCCCGCCTCGCCGCATCCGCCCGTGCGGCCGCCTCGGCCGCCATTTCGCTACGCGCGGTGACCCGGCGGACACAAATCGGTTATGTCCCCCTTGGGGCGGCCCGTCCGCCGCCGCGCACTCCGCCGTTCTCCGGCCGCAACCCCGCCCCCACCACGGCAAACCGCCAATTTTCCGCCCCCGGATGAGTGCTGTGGACACCCGGATGCCGATGAAATTTCAGTTACCGGCTTCTTCGCGCGGAATCCCGCGCGGGTTTTCCGAAATGATCCTTTACCGAGTGTTCACAATCGGACAGTGCTCTTCGGCAATCGCGCCTATTCGGCATATGCTCCGGTCCCGTTCGCCGCGCGCCCGTCCCGTCCGTACGCCTCGGAAGCGGGCGTTCGCGGGGCGCGGTACCCGCGGACGCCGCCGCTCGCGCGGTTCGCCGTCGTCCACGAAAAGGAGCGCCGGCCTGCCGTCCCGCACATCATGCCCGTACATCATGATCGCCACGAAGCGCACCGGAATGCCGTCCCGGTTGTTCCCCGCCCGGTAGTGGACGACATCGCCGAATACCGGCCCCGAGTGGCAGTGCGGCGGGGTTCCCGTGCCGCCCGGCAACACCCTCCCGGCGGCCCGATCCGCCGGGAGCCCCGACACTCTCGCAAGGTCGACGAGGGCGACCCGCCGTGACGCGCTGGGCGGTGTGCCGGGGGAGCCCGCCCCCGGCGGGTCTGCGCGTTTCTGACGTAGGTTCGTCCCTATGACGAACCTCCACCTCGACGACGGCCGGACGCTGGAATACGTGGTGGCCGGTCCCGCGGACGGCACACCCCTGGTGCTCCACAACGGCACGCCGTCCGCGGCGGTGCTCTTCGAGCCGATGGTCGCGACCGCTGTGCGGCATGGGCTGCGGGTCGTGGTCCACAGCCGGCCCGGATACGCCGGTTCGTCGCCGCAGCCCGGCCGTACGGTCGCCGCGGTGGCCGTCGATGTCGCCGCCGTCCTGGACGAGTTGGGCGCCGACCGGTTCCTGACCGTCGGCTGGTCCGGCGGCGGCCCGCACGCCCTGGCCTGCGCGGCGCTGCTGCCCGGACGGTGCCTCGCCGCCGCCACGGTGGCCGGTGTCGCCCCGCACGGCGCCGAGGGCCTCGACTGGCTGGGCGGCATGGGCGCGGAGAACATCGAGGAGTTCGGTGCGGCCGCGGCCGGCGAGGGGCCTCTGACCGCCTTCCTGAACGCTCAGGTCCCCGGCCTGGCCGAGGTGCAAGCCGGCCAGATCGCGGCCGCGTTGGGCGATCTGGTGTCCGACGTGGACCGCGAGGCGCTCACCGACGAGTTCGCCGAGTACACGGCGGCGATGTTCCGGGCGGCCGTGTCCAGCGGAATCGCCGGCTGGCGCGACGACGACCTGGCCTTCGTCGGCGACTGGGGCTTCGATCTCGGCGCCGTCGAGCCTCCGGTTTCGGTCTGGCAGGGCGCCGAGGACCGGATGGTGCCTTACGCCCACGGCCGCTGGCTGGCGAGCCGGTTGCCCGGTGCCACCGTCCAACTCGAGCCGACCGAGGGCCACCTTTCGCTGATGCTCAACGCGTTCGACGGCATCGTGGCCGAGTTGACCGGGCACCTGGCCTGACGCGTTCCCGGCGCCCGCGTGCGGGGTCGCGCCGGCCACCGGGCCGGGTCGGTACCGGCGCAGCCGACCGATGGACAAGGTGACGGTCCTGTTCACGGCCGACGGTCGCGCCGGCCGCCGGGGAACGGGACGACCGCGAACGGCAGAACCCGGCGGCGCCGATGACGAATGCGCCCACGGCGGCTGTCCTCAGGAGGGAAGGGCGCTGCGTTCGCCGCCGTCGGCGAACAGGACCGCACCGTTGACGTAGGAGCTGGCCGGGCCGGCCAGGAACGAGACGACCTCGGCGATCTCCTCGGGCGTTCCGGCCTTGCCGCGGGCGTTGGAGCCGTCCATCAGGCCGATGTTCTCGCCGAGCATCGCCTTGGAGCCTTCGGTGACGACAGGGCCGGGGGAGACGGTGTTGACGCGCACACCGGCCGGGCCGAACTCGGTGGCCCAGTAACGGGTGAGGACCTCCGCACCTGCCTTGGAGGCGCCGTAGGCGGCACCGACCGGCGCGGGGAGCCGGGCGGCGCTGGAGCCGACGATCACGATCGAACCGTGGCCGCGCTCGGCCATGCCCGGCGCCAGCGCGCCGGCCAGCAGGAACGGGGCGCGGGTGTTGACCGCGATGTGCCGGTCGAAACTCGCCGCGTCGGTCAGCGCGGTCGGCGTGAACTCGAACAGGCCCGCGTTGTTGACCAGGATGTCGACGGGTCCCGCCTCGGCGGCCAGGCGCAGCGTGTCCTCGGCGTCGGTGAGGTCGGCGGCGACGAAGCGCGCGGTGCCGCCCTCGGCGGCGATCTCCTTCACCAGGGCCTCGCCACGGGCCCGGTCACGTCCGTGCAGCACGACCTCCGCGCCCTGCCGGGCGAGATTCCGTGCGACGGCCCTGCCGATGCCCGAGGTCGCTCCGGACCTGGGGTGGGCGATCCGCCCGGTCTCCACCGCATTCCGCCCCGTCGCCACCGAATCTGTCGCCGACCTGCCCGGCGGAGCCCGCGGCACCTTGTCCTGGTCGCCCTCTCCGGTGGAGCCCGTGGCTACCTCGTCCAGGTCGCCCTCTCCACCTGCGAGCCCTGCTGTCCCGCGTTGCCACAACCGCCCCGCGCGAGTCGCTCGCACCGGGCGAAGCGGACTGCTGAACGCCGATCGACCCCGGGCGGGGCGCCCGGCAGCGTGAGCCGGGTCCGTCCGCCACGCCGGCGTCAGGAGCGGGCCAGGCGGGCCGCGAGGTAGGGCGCGGTGGTGCTGCGGCGGGATTTCGCCACCTCGGCCGGCCGGCCCGCCGCGACCACCCGGCCGCCCGCGTCACCGCCGCCCGGCCCGAGGTCGATGACCCAGTCGGCGGTGGCGATCGTGTCGAGGTCGTGCTCGACGAGGACAACGGTGTTGCCGGCGTCGACGAGGCGGTGGAGCTGGCGCAGCAGCAGGGCGATGTCCGCGGGGTGCAGCCCCGCCGTGGGCTCGTCGAGCAGGTAGAGCGCGTGCCCGCGGCGGGCCCGCTGCAGCTCGGTGGCCAGTTTGATGCGTTGCGCCTCGCCACCGCTGAGTTCCGTGGCGGGCTGGCCCAGACGCAGATACCCCAGTCCGACCTCGCGCAGCGTCTCCAGACTTCGGGAGGCGGCCGGAACGCCGGACAGGAACGCGGCGGCGGTGTCGACGGACATGGCGAGCACCTCGGCGATGTTCTTGCCCCGGTAGGTGACCTCCAGCGTCTCGGCGTTGTACCGGGCGCCCCGGCAGGTCGGGCAGGGGGCGTAGGTGCCGGGCAGGAACAGCAGTTCCACCGCGACGAAACCCTCGCCCTGGCAGGTCTCGCACCGCCCTTCCGGCACGTTGAAGGAGAATCGCCCGGCCGAGTAGCCAAGCGCCCCGGCCGCGTCCGTCGCCGCGTACAGTTTGCGCACCGCGTCGAACATCCCCGTGTACGTGGCCAGGTTCGACCGGGGCGTCCGGCCGATGGGCCGCTGGTCGACGCGGACCAGCCGGTCGAACGACTCGACTCCCGACGCGTCCTGGACGTCGACCTCCAGCCGCGCCTCGTCGGGCTCCTCGGGCGCGAGCCCCAAGCGGCCGCGGACGACCTCGGCCAGCACCTGCGTCACCAGCGTCGACTTCCCGGAACCCGACACACCCGTCACGGCCGTCAGCACACGGAGCGGCACCTCCACGGACACGTCGCGCAGATTGTGCCGCGAGACGCCGCGCAGGCGCAGCCAGCCGTACGGGGTGCGCGGGCGGTGCTCGGGCGGCCGGGCGCGTCCGAACAGGTACCGGCCCGTCGCGGATTCCCCGACCCGCTCCAGACCGGCTACCGGACCGCTGTACAGCACGCGTCCGCCGCCCTCGCCCGCGCCCGGCCCGATGTCGACCACCCAGTCCGCCCGCCGTACGACGTCCATGTCGTGCTCCACGACGAACAGCGAGTTGCCCACCGCCTTCAGGCGGTCCAGCACGTCCAGCAGCGGCTCCGCGTCGGCCGGGTGCAGGCCCGCGGAGGGTTCGTCGAGGACGTACACGACGCCGAACAGCCCCGAGCGCAGCTGGGTGGCGATCCGCAGGCGTTGCGCCTCGCCCGGCGACAGGGTCGTCGAGCGGCGCCCGAGGCCGAGATAGCCCAGACCCAGGTCGAGCAGGACGTCGGTCCGCGCCACCAGGTCGCCGCAGATCCGGACCGCGACCTCGGTCGTCTCCCCGGACCGGGCGGTCGACGTGGCGGCGTCGGCCTCGGACCGCTCCGCGACGGGCCGGAGCAGCGCCGCCACCTCGGTGAGCGGCATCGCGTTGATCTCCGCGATGGAGCGTCCGGCGAAGGTCACGGCCAGGGCTTCGGGCCGCAGCCCGCTGCCCCGGCACACCGGGCAGGGCACACTCCTGACGAACCGGAGCGCCCGTTCGCGCATCCTCTCGCTCCTGGAGTCGGCCAGGACGTGCATGACGTGCTTGCGGGCGCTCCAGAATCTGCCCTGGTAGCCGTGGTCGACGCGGTCCTCCTCCGGCTCGATGTACACCGAGGGCTGCTCGTCGGTGTACAGCAGCCAGTCCCGGTCCTTCTTCCTGAGCCTGCGCCACGGCCGGTCGATGTCGATCCCGAGGCCGCTCACCACACTGCGGAGGTTGGCGCCCTGCCAGGCGCCCGGCCAGGCGGCGATCGCCCCCTCGCGGATGCTCAGCGACGGGTCGGGGACGAGCAGGTCCTCGGTGACGTCGTGCACGACGCCCAGCCCGTGGCAGCGCGGGCAGGCGCCGGCCGCGGTGTTGGGCGAGAACGACTCGGCCTCCAGCCGGTCGGCCCCGGGCGGATAGGTGCCGGCCCGGGAGTACAGCATGCGCAGCAGATTGGACAGCGTGGTGAGGGTGCCGACCGTCGAGCGCGAGCCGGGCGACCCGCGTCGCTGCTGCAGGGCCACGGCGGGCGGCAGTCCGGTGATCTCCTGGACGTGCGGCGCGCCGACCTGTTGCAGCAGCCGCCGGGCGTAGGGGGCCACGGACTCGAAGTAGCGCCGCTGGGCCTCCGCGTAGAGGGTGCCGAACGCGAGCGAGGACTTTCCGGAACCGGAGACGCCGGTGAAAGCGACCATCGCGTCCCGCGGAACGTCGACGTCGACGTTCCGCAGATTGTTCTCAGTGGCGCCCCGGACACGTACGAAGGCGTCGATCGATTCCTTGCTCACCTTTCCTGACTACCTCATCGCGCCGGGATCCGCGCGGCGGCGCCGACGGTTAGTCCGCCGGCGGCGGCATACGGGCGCGAAGCTCCGCGCCGTCCACGGGGCCGGCCGGAGTCCCGCCGGCCTCCCGCGGATTCGACAGCGGGAATCCGGGCGGCGTTCATGAATGACGGCGCTCTTGTGGGGTGTTGACCGCCTCGCGCATGCTGGTTGGCGCCGTCCGGCGTCACGCGGTTTCTCGCAGCTCCGGCGCCCTTCCGGATGTGCGCAGTTTCCGACGTTGGCCCAGCACACCACCAATGCGCGCGATGACCCCAGAACGGAAGGAATCCGTGAAATCCTTCAAGTCGTTGAAATTTGGCGTGCTTGCCCTGGTCGGCGCATGCGCCGTCCCGCTGTCACTCGCACTGCCGGATGCCGCCCGGGCGACGCCCCCGGCTGCGCATGTGGCCGTCCCGCAGAGTGCGCACGTGGCCGTCCCGCAGAGTTCGACCGGCGTCAAAGGCGCGGATCCCAGTGTGATCAAGGTCGGAACCACCTATATCGCCGTGAAGTCCGCACAGGGCGGCATCATCGTGCGGCAGTCGTCGACCCTGAGCGGAGTGGCGTCCGCGACTGCGAAGAAGGTCTGGTCGGACACGGCGGGGCGGGGGGAGGTGTGGGCGCCGGAGATCGTGGTCGACGGCGGCCGTTACTACATCTACTTCACGGCCGGTACCGGTGCGGCCCACCGTATGTATGTGATCAGTTCGGCCAGCGCCGACAGTGGTTACGGTGCCGCCGTCAAGCTGGCGCTGCCGGACGACAAGTGGGCCATCGACGGTAATCTCTTCACTTTCAACGGGCAGCGCTGGTTCGTGTGGTCCGGCTGGGCGGGTGACACCAATGTCGAGCAGAATCTCTACCTCGCCCGGATGAGCAGCCCCACCACGCCGACCGGTGCCCGTTTCATCATTTCCCAGCCGCGTGAGAGCTGGGAGCGTGTGGTCGGCAATCCGTACATCAACGAGGCGCCGGCCGCGATCAAGGATCCCAACGGGCAGCTGCACATCGTCTATTCGGCCAACGGCAGCTGGAGCGACCAGTACTGCATGGCCGATCTGCGGCTGCGGGCCGGCGGTGACCCCACGTACGTGTGGGACTGGTACAAGTCCAACGGCTGCCTGTTCGGCTCGCACGCCGCCACGATGATGTCCGGTTGGGACCCCACCCTTTACGTCAACGGCCCCGGCAGCCACAGCTTCGTCCTGCCCAACGGCGACATCAACTCCAGTCCGCCGTCCGGGAACAGGTTCCCCACCATGTTCCATGCCGTGCCCAAAGGCACCGCCTACTCCTGGTCCAACCGCGTCTGGTACACCGGAACAGCCGTGTGGTGGGGCAGCACCACCTACACCCGCGCTAACGTCCCCGGCGCAACGAGCAATACGGGATACGGCCTCAAGTTTTTCGAGTGACCCCTGGCACAGTGCGGCTCGTCAGCCTCCGGCGGCGGTGCCGAGGGGCCGGAGCAGGTGGCACACGCCCCGGAAGTCCTCCACGAGCGGGGGGGTGCGGTGTGCGGCACGGCACGCCATTCGGAAACGGCCGCCGGGTCCTGGAGCAGGCGCTCATCCTGACGCCGGACCGGCGACGGATCGGCCGACGTCGTGCGGCGCGGGACCGGCCGGCACCGGGATCCCCGGGGCCCGCGTCAGCACGACGGAGATGCCGTTCGCGGGCCCTTCCCCGGACGCGGCGGGAGGCCATACGGCCGCCGGTCCCGCGATCGTCTCGACCGTCACCGCGGGCACCGGCGGCCCGTCCGCGCCGAGCGTGGCCAGAGCGGACGCCAGGGCACCGTCGAAGACGGCCGCGGCGGCGTCCGCGCGGAGGCGGGAGAGCGCCAGCGACTTCCCGAAGTGCGGCGCGCCACCCGTCTCGACCAGGCTCTGCGCCCGGATCGCGACGGTCGGCACCGGCCGGCCGCCGCGGACGGCGGCCACCACCTGATCGGCCACATCGGCCGCCCGCTGCCGCAGCCATTCGGTCTGGGGCCGGCTCAACGACGGACCGCCGTCACTCCCGGTCCCGTCGGCCGGCAGGTCCCAGCGCGCGACCGGCGCGCCGGTCGTGGGGACCACCGGGACTGCCGGGGCCACCGGAACCTCGGGAGCGTGCTGCGGAGTGTCGCCGCCGCCGCCGTCGACGACGACGGCGTCCGTCCCGGGAACCGTGACCGCGTCGCCGGGATCGGCGGCCGGCTGCTCCGTCCTCCAGTACGAGATGTGGTGCTCCGTGGTGACCGTGCCGCCGTACGCGCCACCGGAGTCGTACTTGCGCACGGTGATCTCGACGGGCTGGCGCACGAGTACCTGGGTCCCCTTCGTGGCGCCCTCGCCGGGCTTGTCGCCGGTGAGATCGTGCGGCACGGCCCGGGGCGGAAGGGTGCGGCCCGGGACGCCGGGCGCCGAGGTCACCGAGGAGTCACCGGGGAAGGACTGGTCCCTGCTGATCTGCACGGCATTCAGCGGGGCCACCGGAATCGTCCAGTTCGGATTCCTGGTCAGGAAGGAGACGTCCATGGGCGTGATGCTGTAGGACAACCCTCTTCCCGATCCCGGGGTCAGCGAGCTCTCGGCCGTCACGGTGATCTGGTCCTGTGCGTCCTGGCGGCGCGTGATCACCTGCGCGTCGCCGGTCGGACGCATCGTCACCTGGAGCCCCGTGCTGCCGTCCTGTCCGATCGGGACGGTGCGGTAGCCGGTCCCGGAGTCCTTGAGGTCGTGGAAGACGGCCTGGAGAACCGGTTCCGAGAGGGCCTGCCGGAGGGCCACCTGCTCGGAGAGCGGCAGGGTCTGGTCGTGGTACTGCCGATGGCCGGGGGCCACGTTCGGCGGGTGGATGTACGTGTCGAGGTGCCGGCGTGCCGCTTCGGGCGTCAGGCTCCACGCGGCGTGCCCGACCGCCCCGGTGGCCGAGTCGAGCATCGTCGAACTCACCGACCCCAGCCGGCCGAGCGGTCCCGGCCCCCACGGCCGCGGCGTCCTGAGCAACTCCCGTCCGCTGTCGAGGAGCCGCTCGGGGTGCGTGACGCCGATCAGCTCGTGACCCGAGCCGAAGTCGGCTCGCCACTGGGCCTGTTGTTCGGGGGTGCCGCCGCGGACGGGCCCCAGCTCGATGCCGTTCTCGGCGGACGCGGGCGGCTGGTGCCGTCCGGTCCCTGTCCCTGTCCCGGTTCCGGTTCCGGCGTCGGTACCCGTGGCCGTCCCGGTCCCGGGATGGGTCACGGCGTCGTGAGCGGTCACCGGACCGGTCGTCGTCATCGACTCGGGAACCCATCCGACGACATCGCCGTCGAGCCGGACCGGGCGCGGCGCCGGGAGGTTGGTGAAACGTCCGGCCGGATTGCGGCGGGTGGCCGTGACGTCGAAGGTCATACGGGTACTGAACCGGTGCTGGTCGCCCTTGAACGGCGTTTTGTACTCGACCTTGTTCTTCTGGGCCGCCGCGTGCGAGTCGTTCCCCGACGCCTCGGAACTCCCGGTGGCGGCGTACGTCACATTGTTCAGGTGGGCCTGGTCGGCGGGCGCGCGATAGGAGACGCGTACGTTGCCGTCCCCGCCCCACGAGTGGTTGTGGCCGCGGTCGCCCGTGACCTCGTCGGCCGAGGACACCTTGCGCGTCGCGTCCGACGTGATCCGCCGGCCGTCGTCGTGCCAGCCCTCGGGCGTACCTTTGACCAGCACCTGTGTCACGGTGCGCATACCACGCCAGTTGTGCACCGCGTGCACCAGGATGCCCGTGCTGACGAGTTCGTCGTAGCGGGACGACAGGACGTCCGGGGTGATGAGGTCGGCGAACGGCAGCGCCTCGACGGGAATCCGGTCGAGGTCCGGGCGCGCCTCCTCGTCGGGCGGGCGGGTGTCGCCGCGCAACTGGCGGTCGATCTCCCGGTGGATCGCGTCCGTCGACGGGAATTCGATCCGGGTGCCGGCGCTGTGCCCGTCCTCCAGCGGCACCGCCCGGCGCTGCGGCGGCGGATCGGCCGCAGGCCGCGGGCCGGTGAGGGAGCGTACGTCGTCGTCGGACAGCAGCAGGCGTACGTGCTGGGTGGCGGTCTGCGGATCGCCGTACGTGACGCTGCCGCCCGCGTCGGTCACATGGCCCTGGACGGTCGTCCTGACCTCTGCCGAGTAGACGTGCAGAGAGCCGGTGCGACCGGTCTTGAGGTTGGAGGTGGCCGTGTGCTTGACGGATTCGGCGGTGTTCCCCCCGTAGCCGCCCTTGGCCCGCACCCCGCCCCGGATCTGGTACGAGGAGACGTGCGGGTCCTTGGGCGCGCTCGGGAAACGGCCGAAGTCGCCCCCGACGCCGCCCTTTCCGCCCACGGCGGTCTTGCCCTGGGTCTTCGCCGAGACGCCCGCGGTGGTCTCGAGTTCGAGCTTGCCGTCGCCCGCGAGCGTGTGCTCGTACGTCAGCCGGCCGAAGCGGGTGCGCACCGACAGGCCGACGGCGTCCCGGTGCCGGCCGGAACCGACGTGCTGCTCCGCGGTGTTGCGCCATCCCGCGTGCGAGGAGGAGACCAGGTCGCGTGCGCTGTCCTGCGAGGCGAACGACGTGACGACGTCGTGCAGATCGGGCGTGTCCGGCCGGAGCGAGACGCGCGAGTCGTCGTGGCGGGTGGTGAAGGCGCTCTTGAGCGACTCCTCCATGGCGTTCTTGAGACCGTCGCGTCCGTCGACGCGCTGGACGAAGTGGTGGGCGGGCAGACCGGTCGCCGTCACGTCCAGCGTCCTCGGCACGTCCGCGTCGTTCCTGGTCCTGGTCACGCCCACGGACACGCTGCCGCCAGTGTCGAGCCGCCGGATCTCGTTGTGGTGCGGCTCGCCCGCGAGCGCGGGGAAGCCCTCGGCCGGGTGATCGCCGGTCCTGGGCACGAGGAGCGTGTCGTACGTGACGGGATGGGTGGAGCGGTCCTGGTCTCCCGTGACGCTGAAGGTCCGCTTCACCTCGATGCTGTCGCTCACCGTGACGTTCTTCGACGGCGCGAGGCTGCCTTCGCCGTTGAGATTGAGGAAGCCCTGGTTGTACGAGGTGTGGTCGAGCGAGCCGCGCAGGTTTCCGGTGAGGGTTCCGGTGTGCTTGACGGCCTCGGTGATGGCGCGGTCGTTGGCCGTCGTCTGCTTGAACGCGCCCTTGGCGGTGACGGCTTGGGTGCCTTCGTGCACTCCCGGGCCGAGGCCGGCGCGGACCAGGATGTCGTACGTCTTCGTCTTGAGCAGCGGAAGGTGCGAACTGTCGAGGCTGACGCGGTAGGTGCCGTCGAGGAGTTGCTGACCGCCGCCGCGCAGCCGGGAACCGGTGAGCTGCGTTCGCAACTGCCGCAGATTCTCCAGGGCTTGAGGTGTCACGCGCGGCTGCGGACCGGTGGCCGTTCCCGTGCCTGTTCCCGTTCCTGTACCCGTACCCGTACCCGTACCCGTACCCGTACCCGTACCGGGACGGTGGACGGCCTCGGGCGGCGGCAGCAGTCCCGGAGCCGACTGGTGCGCGGTCGCCACGATGTGGTCGACCAACTGCTCCGTGTGGGGAAAGTCGGAGAAGGTGACACGCGGTGCGGTGTCCGGCGCTCGCAGGCGGTCCGCGGGCAGCGGCGCCGGCGGGGCGGCCGTCACCGGCTCCGCCGCCGTGGCCGGTCGCGGGAGGGCGCGCACGACGTCGCCGGTCGGCGCGCGGTGCGGCGGCTCGATCGGGATCGCGACGGCGCCGTCCGGCGGCGGCGGTGGAGGGGTGTGGTCGGTGATCTCCTCGGTCCGTACCGCGCGCAGACCGTCGCCGCCGGGGGAGAAGTGCTGCCGGGTCAGCGACACATGCCACTGGACGCGGGTGGAGACGACGTCGACGGGGGACGTGCGCTCCACGGAACCGCCCGCCTCGTGGGAGTGCGTGCTCTTGCCGCCGTGCGCCGTCGTCCGGCCGTAGGAGTAGCCGCCGCTCCCGGTCAGGAAGGTGGCCTCGCCGGTGTCGTTGTTCTTGTGGACCTGTCCCGAGGCGCCGAGGCTGGCGCCGACTCCCCAGCCGCTGGTCTGCGAGCGGTTCCGTACCTGCTCGCCGCCGGCGGACGTGCCGACCGTGGTCGTGGCGTCGGTGGTGCGCAGCACGGTCGTGTCCTGCGGCGCCGCGGACAGGGTGAGACGGGCGGTGCTGCCGTCGGAGAGTTCGATCGGGTCCGAGATCAGGCCGCCGCGGCTGGACACCTGCTCGAAGTTCTTCACGACGTGGTCGTGGTCGAGGAAGTCGACGATGTCACGGTGGGCGCTGCCGCCGACCGTGCTCTCCGCGGGCAGGGCGTCGAAGACGGCGGTGCGGACGTCGTCGAGGCCGGTGGCGGTCAGCGGGTGGCCGGTGGCGGTGCTGTGCCCGGAGTCCGTGGCGGTGGCGGGGGGCCTGTTCCACCCCTGCCAGGTGTTCACGCCGTCGGCGGGGGGCCGGGTACGGGGCACGTCGGCGCGCATCCGACCGCCGAGGGGGCCCGCGGCGCCCCCGTCGGTCAGCGGGCGGCCCTTGCTGTCGGACACCGACACGTCGAACGTCACCTGGGTGGTGTAACTGTCGGTCTTCGACGTGAGCTTGACCGCGTCGTCCGTCGAGGTCTTCGTGGCCGCCGTGGTCTCGACGTCGGTCGTGACGCCGCCCAGTTTTCCGCTGCCGCCGACGATCACCGTCACGCGGGGATTGACCGGAATCGGGATGTTCGGGCTGACGTCGATCCCCGCCGCGGCGGCGACGAGCTGAGTCTTGTCCTTCGGCGGCTCGTGACTCCCGCCGGAGCCGAACTCCAGCCCGTCGCCGTCGTTCTCCTTGGCCGGGGAGTGCGCCGGGTCGAGGTGCCACGGCGTCAGGTCCGCGCCGATCCTGACCTCGAACTCCTTGCCGTCGGCCCACAGCGTGAAGCGCCAGCCGTTGTCCGCCATCCGCGGGTACTGCTTGCGGAAATTGGCGGGATCCAGCATGCCGTTCAACTGCTGCGCCACCTCGGGGTGCTGCGCCGCGTCGCCGAGCCTGCGGACGATGGCGTCCCGGACGGCCTCCGGGCCCGGCGCCTCCACGATGCGCTTGCCGATCAGCGCGGCATGGTGCGGATCGTTCCCGAGGACGCCCGCCGGAGGATCCTCGGGAGGCTCCGTGAGGACGCCGCTTCCTTCCCGGGGCCCGTCGGCGGGCGCCGGGACGGGGACGGGTGCGGTGTCGTCCGCGGAATCGTCCCTGGTGCCGTCCCTGGTGTCGTCCGCGATGTCCTCCGCAGGGGGGTGATGGTCGTGGACGGGGGTGGTGGTGTCGGAGGTGGCCGGGTCGGCGGTGTGGGTGTCTGGGGTGTGCGTGTTGGTGGTGGCCGGTTCGGCGGTGTGGGTGTCGGAGGTGTGCGGTGGCGCGGTGTGCGGGGGCGGGGTGTGTTCCTGAAGAGGGTTGGAGACGGGATCGACCCATGTGTGGCTGCGGGTGACCGGTGCGGTTCCGGCACGCGCGTCCTGCCATGCGGCGCTGTGGGTGTCGGCGCCGCGCGTCTGCGTCTCCGTGTCCGTGCCCGCGTGGTGCACGCCGTCGCCTCCGCCACCGGTGAGCGCGCCCAGCAGGGCGAGGTGGCGCTGCCCCAACCCGCCCTGGGGAAGGCCGTGTTCGGCGGGCTCGTGGTAATTGCCGAGCAGACCGCCCGGCACCGAGGCGCGGCCGGAGCCGTCCGGCTCCCGGTACTCGTCACGCAGTCCCAACTGGTGGGCGATCTCGTGCGCGTAGGTGATCGGCGGTGCGTCGGTGGTCCAGTTCCGCTGGTCCGTCAGCCCGCTGCCGTCGCCGTGCGACAGATTGACGGTCAGGTGCGACTGCTCGCCGGGCGCCGCCTGTTCAAGGGTGACATGCAGAAGATCGCCGCCCGGCAGCCGGTATCCGGGGGAGTTGAAGTACGTGTCCACGCCCTCCCGCGCCCGGTTCCAGGCGTCCGCGACCTCCTGCGGGCCGAGGTGCTCGGCATTGAAGGCGACCTTGACGGTCAGGTCGGTGTAACGCTGTCCGCCGACGTCGAAGCTGCGCTGGTCGAAGCCGGAACGCACGACGAACCGCGGCGTGTGGTCCACCGCCATGGTCGGCGGCCGGTGGACCTGCGGGGACGGCGGCGGGGAGAGCAGTTCGTCCAGGCCGCGCGTGTCGGGGACGGGGCCGCTGACGCGTTCGGGGCCGCGCAGACCGTCGCCGGTGGGCTCGGCCGGGCGGGGCCGTTCCTGGAGCGGCATCTGTTCCGAGCCCGGCTGCGACGACGGATTCCGCGTCGGTGGTGTGCGGTCCGGGGACGGCGTGTCGTGGCTCGTCGACGGATTGCCGGTGCCGGTGCGGGCGTCGGAGCCGGTGACCGGGTGGTCGGTCGTCGGCTCGTGCGTCGCCGGACCGTTGGTCATCGGCTCATGGGGCGTCGGCCGGTCGGTCGACGGCTGCCCGGTCACCGGACCGTGCCGTACGGGACCGTCCGTGGCGGTCCCCGCCGTCGTCCCTCCGCCGCTGATCCGGCCGAGGTGGTCCGCGTCGTGCGGCTGGTTCAGGATGTCCTGGCCCAGCTCCCGCCGGAGGTCCGACGCGCGTTCGTCGTACGGCAGTGTCCGGTCCAACTGCTCGCGCAGGCCGTCGAGATGCCGGGACGCCTGGCCCGCCGCACCCTGATTACCCGTCAGCAGCGCCTGGTGGTAATCCGCCTGCGCCCGGTCGATCTCTTCCCGCAGTCCGTCGATCCGGTGCCGCAACTCCTCCTCCGCCCGGCTCTGTTCTGCGAGGCGCCGGTCCAGCGCGCGAGCGGCGTCCTCGGCGGATTCGCCCTCGTGCGGACGCGGGCGGTCGGGGTCGAGCGCGGCGAGCCGGTCGCGCAGTTCCTCCTCCGTCGGCACATGGCGGTCCCCGGACCCGTTCCCCTCCCGGCCGTCGCCGTGCGGCCCGTCCTCGTGCGGACGCGCGCCGGCCGGCTCGCCGTCCCCGGTGTGCGGCGCGGGACCGGTCGGGGTCCGGAGGTCCTGGAGCCGCTGTTCGAGGCCGCGTTGGTCCCGGTAGTCGTGCAGGTCCTGGATGACACGCGCGGCATCGGCGGGGTCGTCGGTCGCGTCGAGCCACTGCGTCAGCAGCCGCTCGTGGGGGTCGTTCTCGTTCAGGTCGCGGAGGCGGTCGAGCAGCGCGTCGTCGGTGGGCGGGGGCTCCGGGCGATCGGCGGGGGGCGTGCCGTCGCCACCGGGCGGTTCCTGCCGGAGCCGGTCGATCCGGTCCTGGAAGTCGGCGAGTTGCTGCGCCTCGGTCAGTTGGGAGCGCAACGCGTCGGAGTCCGGACCGCCGTCGGTCAGCAACTGCCGCCGTATGCGCTCGACGTCCGGATGGTAGGGCTGGGGGGCGTCCTGGCCGGTGAGGCGGTCGGGCGAGGTGTGGTTCTCGACGAAGTTGGTGTACTCACGAAGATGGCTGTCCAGGAGATCCGGATCGCCGCTCCGGCGGGCCTGTTCGACGGAGTCCACCAGATTCCGCCAGCCGTCCCGGGAGGACTCGGGGGCGTCGATCGCGTCGAATCCCGCGCCGGAGTGCTTGCGGAACGCCTCGTAACGCTGGTTGACCGAGCTGAGGTTGACGTGGTCGCGGAACTGGGAGAGCCCGCGCGTCACCCCGGACAGGTCGCCCTTGTCCGCGGCCCGGCCGATCGCGTCGCGGTACTGCTCGCGCAGATCGCCGGGCATGCCCGCGGCGCGTCCCGCCCGGTCGAGCGCGTCGACGCGCGGGCCGACGTGGACCAGCGGTGAGACGGGCGGCGCGGTGGGCGCGTCCGGCGCGTCACCGAGGGGGTGGCCGGCGCCGCCGGGGACGGGGAGGTCGTGCGGGGGCGACGGCAGATTCGCCAAGTCCTCGGCCGTCGTCCGTCCGGGCCCGTTCGACGTGCCGTGCTGCGAGCCGCCGGAGTCGAGCGGTGTCTGCGTGCCGTCGTGCCCGGCGGGGCCGTTGCCACTGCCGTCGCCCAGGACGCCGACCTCGCCCGTGCCACCGCCGGGCACGTGCGTGGGCACGGCCGGGAATTCCGGCACGTCGTGGGTCGCCGGGTCGGCCGGGGCGTGGACGACGACCGAGGATTCCGGCCCGTGCGTGGGGACATCGGGCAACGCGGTCGCCCCTGTCGGGGCGGGGGTGACCGGTGTGTGGGTGGGCACCTCGCGGAGGGCGGCGGTCTGCGGGGTGGGGGTGGCCGGGGCGTGAGTCGGCACCTCCGGGAAGGCGGGGGTGGCGGTCTGCGGGGCGGGCGTGCCCGGGGCGTGGGTGGGCACCTCGGGGAAGGCGTGCGACGGCGGAGGCGTGGAACCGGTGGCGGCCGGTGCGTGCGTCACGGGCCCGGTGGGGGAGGTGACGGGGTGCGGGACCGGAGCCGCCACAGGCGTGTCGGGTCCGCCGTGAGTGACCGGTGGCGCCGATGACTCCACCGTGTGGGGCGGGGCCTGCCCGACGGGCGTGCTGTGCGCGGTGGGTACGCCGGGCGGCGGGGTGGACGGCGCGGTGGTCCGTACGTCGGGGGCGCCGGAGGTGGCGGTGGCGGCCGGGGGAGTACGGACGCTCTCGCCACCGCCGCCAACCGTGTGGCCGACGTTCGGGCCGCCCGCCGGAGCGCCGTGGACGGCCGGGGCGTCGTTCCCGCCGGTGACGGAGGTGACCGGGCGGGGCGCCCGGGGCGCGACCTCCTCCCCGCCGTGCGGTGCGTCGGTCCGGGGCGGTGGGGCGGTGGCGGTCGAGCCGCCGCCGTGGCCGGACGTCGTGGTCGGCGTGCCGGAGGCGGCCGGTGCGGCGGCGGGCTGCGGGGCGGAGACGGTCTCCGGGGCCGAGACGGTCTCCGGGCGGGGCGCCGTATCGCCGTGAGCGGTGAACTCCGTGGTGAAATCCCGGAGTTCGGCAGGCGGCGCGGGCGGGGCCGCGTGGCTGTCGACGGCCGGTCCGTCGCCCCGGCCCGAACCGCTGTGTCCGACCGTGTCCGGTCCGGCCGGTGCCACGGACGCGGCCGACGTGACCGGTGCGACAGGTACGGTCGACTCCCCGCCGCCGCCCGTTCGCGTTCCGGACGACGCCTCCGACCTCGTGGGGGCCGGGCGGTCGGTGACCGGGGCCTCGGCCCGGGCGTTCACGTCGTGTCCGCCCGGCGCTGCGTGTCCGCCGCCGCTGCCGGTCGCGCCGCGCTGCCGGGTGTCGCCCCCGGTGGGAACGGCGGTTGCCGGGGACGTGGTGACAGGTCCCCCGGCGGTGTCGGCCGGGAGGTCGACCGAGCCATGGCGGCCGCCGACGAGATCGGTGGGACCGGACTCGGTCGGGACGAAGCCGTCACCGGTGCTGCCGGGAGGCGCGACGGCGGGCGGGGCGGCCGAGTCCGTCGATGTCGCGGGCGCGTCGGCGGGGTGGTCCACGGCCAGGTGCTCGCCGTCCCCGAGGACCGCCGACCGCGACGTGCCCGGCGGTGTCCCCGTACCGCCGACGCCGTCCGTACCGCCGAAGCCGTCGGTCCCACCGACGCCCTTGGACCCGCCGAAATCGCCGGCCCCGCCGATGTCGAACGTCGGCGGCTTGAGGCCGCCGGGATCGGGGAGGTCCATGGTGTCCGGCAGGTGGAGATGGAGGTCGTCGACGTGCGTGTCGTCGCCGCCTCCGCCGCGCCGCCGACCACCGCCGCCGAGCGAGCCCAGCGCCCCGGCCGCCGCGCCGAAGGCGAGATCCTCCGGCTCACCGCTGTGGAAGGCGGCGTTGGTGGCGGCGGTGCCGGCGAGCCCGGTCACGCCGCCGATGATGCCCTTGCCGATCAGCGAGCCGGTGAACTTCGGTACGAAGGCGCCGCCGAGGCCGAAGCCGAGGCCGCTGATACCGCCCGAGATGGCGCCGCCGATGATCGCGTCGACGGTGTTCTCGACGCTCCAGGAGGTCCGGTCGCCCTTGAGCATCTGGATGCTCTGGATGACCGCGTCCATGCCGAGCATCATGCCGACGCCCGTGGCGATCGACGTCAGCAGCCGCCGCAGCAGCATCTGCACGATCAGCCGCACCGAAGTGATCATCGCCGGGATCGCCTCGGGCGCCCAGAAGGCGAGCTGCGCGATCTCGGCGGCCAGCCACACCAGTTGGACCAGGATCATGTACTTCGCGTATTCGAGCTGCACCCCGGTGTTCTTGCCGAGCGCCCCCAACTGGCCGGCGCCGGTGGCCATCTCGGGCACGTTCTTCTGCAACTGCCTCACGAAGGACGAGAATTCCTCGGCGACCGATCCGCCGATGTTGTTCAGCACGCCTCGGGTCGCGGGAGAGATCTCCCGGCTGATGGCGGCGAGCGCCTGGGCGGCCTCGTCCCAGGCCAGGCCCAGTTCGCGCAGCTTGTCCTCGTCGCCCTTGGGCCAGGAGGTGCCGACGGCCAGGCGGGCGACCCAGCCGAGTTCCGGGGGCAGATTGATGCTCACGAGTGGGTGGAACCCCTCCGGCCGCCACCGGTGTCGCCCGGTACGTCCGGGTCCACCGACGGAGCGTTCAACTGCCGTGACGCGGCGGCGTTCTCCTCCTCGATCACCTCGTAGCCGTGGGCCATGGTGCGCAGCCCGTCGCCGGTGCTGCGCAGCACCTCCCCGGCCTGTTCCATGGCCTCCAGGATCTCCTCCTTGGGCCGGGCGTACTGGTTCAGGAACTGCCTGCCGCTCGAATCGTCGCCCCAGCACTCGCCCACGGCGCCGAGCCGCGCCTGGAGCGTGCTGTGCACGCTGTTGAAGCGTTCCGCGAGGTGCTGCATGTACGGAAGCTGGCCGTCCAGACCTTCCGTGTCGACGGAGAACGTATCTGCCATGGGAACTCCCTGGGACGGTGAATCGGTGCCGGTCAGAGGTGGGGAGCCCCTTCGGGGCGTCCGTTGTCGAGGTAGTCGCGCACCTGATCGGGCATCGCCGGGTCCTCCGGCAGGAAGGCGAGGGGGTCCGCCTCGCCGCGCAGCAGGCCGCCGACGGTGACGCCCTCGGGGAGGCCGGGCGAAACGGCGTCCGAGACCTTGTCCAGCGCGTCGGCACGGGCCTCGGCGATCGTGCTGACGAGGAGGTCGGCCAACTCCTTGGGCGCCATGCGGCGGTAGGCGCCGGTGGGGAACTCCAGCGCGGTCACCTCGCCCTGCGCGCCGACGGTCACCTTCACCGCCTGCCGCGGCGCGGTGGCCGTGCCCGTCACCTCGTTGATCCTGCGCCGCGTCTCGACGGCCTCTTCGCGCTGCCTGCGGTAGAGCGCGAGCAATTCCTCGATGCTCCGGTCGTACGGCGTGCTCACGGGATCCTCCTGGTCCGTACGGTGGTGCGGGCGGGGGCGGGGCCGGTCCGTGGACCGGACCTCCGGGGGGCTCGGGACACGGCCTAGATCACCTGGCCCGTCGTGTCGCCCGCGGGCGCGCCCCATGTGGCGTCGCCCTCCTGGACGAGCAGGTCGGCGATGCCCCGGGACGGCGGTTCCTCGGCGGCTCCCTCGGCCCGCGCCGTCTCCGGCTCCTCGTCCCAGCCGGACTCCTCCTCCTCGGCCTCTTCATCGCCCGCCGCGGCGCAGCCGGGGCCGGCGCTCGTGAAGACGGCGGCGGATCCGGCCGACGTGGCGGCGGCGCGTTGCGGGCGCCAGGTGACCAGGCTCGGGGCGTCACCTTCCGCGCCGTCCGCTCCTTCCGCACCGCTTTCGCCGCCGGTCGCCGGAGCGTGCGGGCCCCAGGTGCCGTCGTCGGCCGTCGCATAGTCCGGAGCGTCGATCTCGGACTCCTCGTCGCGCTGACCGCGCGCCAGCAGCAGCGGGACGAACGAGGCTCCGGCCAGGCCCCAGGCCGCGACATCCACCTCCGACAGGTCGTCGTCGGAGGGGCGCAGGACGACCAGCGGATCGCCCGGCTCGGCCGCCGCCTCCGCACCGCCTTCGGGCGCGGCGGCGACCTCTTCCGTGGCGGGCACGGCCTCGCCGGGAGCCGGGGCGGCCGGCGACGACGCGGGCGCCAGATTGATCCCGGCGGCGAGCGCTTCGCCCGCGACCTCCGCCTGCGACGGCGCGCCGCCGAACTCCTCGTCGCCCCGCTCCACCAGCCCGCCGTGCTCGTCGTCCTCGGACCGGCCCGAGCCGCCGGGCGCCCCGCCGGGACTCATCGGCAGGTACGGCATGCCGGCCGTCCCCGGTGTCTGCACGGCGCTCGCCGGTGCGGCCGGCTGCGTGAACTCCTCCTCCGACGCGGCCGGTTGGACCTCGCCGACCGGCTCCGAGCGCTCGGCCACCGGCCCCGGAAGCCCGGACAGCCCCGCGGCTCCCGCCACCGGTACGCCCGCCACCGCGTCGTCGTCCCCCTCCGGACTCGTCCAGGGTTCGGTGGTGGGGTCGAGGAGTCCGCTGGCGTCGCTGCGTTCGCCGGTGGGTGTGGTGGTGCCGGCGTTGGTCATGGGCGGCAGGAAGGGCATGCCCCCGCCAGCAGTCCCGGTGGTGCCGGTCTCGCCGTTGGTGTCGGTGGTGCCGGGATACGGGGTGGTTGTGGTGGTGGGGAGGTCGAGGCTGGTGTCGGCGTGGGGGTGGGGGGTGCCGGTGGTGGGGAGGCCGGTGCCGTCGAGGTCGGTGGTGCCGTTCCAGGGTTCGGTGGTGGGGTCGAGGAGTCCGCTGGCGTCACTGCGTTCGCCGGTGGGTGTGGTGGTGCCAGCGTTGGTCATGGGTGGGAGGAAGGGCATACCCCCGCCGGTCGTGCCGGTCGCGCCGGTCTCCGTGGTGCCGGGGAACGGCGCCGCCCCGGTCCTCGGCAGATCCGACTCCAGACCGAAACCGTTCGCGGCCGGGTCGAACCCGTGCAGGCCGGCGCCACCGCCGACGGCCGCCGGGTCGTAGCCCGCGAGGTCGCTCGTGCCGGGGAAGGCCGCCGGGTCGTAACCCGCGAGGTCGCTGACGCCGCTGCCGTTGAGGCCGGAGCCGCCGGGGTAGGCCGCCGGGTTCGTCTGCCCGGTCCACGCCGACGGATCCTCGACGAGATCGGAGTCCGGGAGCGTACCGGAGCCGTTCAGCCCGGTGCCCCCGCCGAACGCCGAGGGCGCGAACGCGGCCGGTGTGACGCCGCCGCCCGGCCCGTAGTCGCCGCCGAGCCCGTCGAAACCGCCGTCGCCGCCCACCGTGCCGGGACCGTCGAGACCCGTGTCGCCGTACGGCGACACCACGGCGTTCCGCAGCGCGCCGGGGCCGCCGGAACCGCCCGGATCGCCGCTGAACGCGCTGTCGGGCGAGCCCGGACCGTCGCCCAGCGTGCCGGTACCGTCGAGACCGGTGCCACCGCCGAAGCCGGTCGGGGAGCCGTCCGCACCCGGGTTGAGCATGCTGTCCAGGGCGGTCGGATCCAACGTGTCGTTGGGGTTGCCCAGCGCGTTGAGGTCGCTCGGCGAGTCGAGGCCGCCCAGCCCGTCGGTGTCGCCCGAACCCGGCCCGGAGCCGGGGCCGTTGCTGTCCAGGCTGCCGGTGTACGGGGACGGCGAGCCGCTGCCCGACGGATCGAAGTCCGCGGCCGTGCCGAAGGGCGTCGGTGTGAGCGTCGGCGTCCCCGTCAGATCGGTGTTCGCCAGCGGCGCCACCGGCGCGGGCGTGATGTCGGTGGGGCTGAGCGTGTCGGGCGGCGTGTCCGTCGGCGGCGGATCGTCGACGCCCGGCTGGTCGCCGCCGGTGGGACTGGTGATGGGGCCCGGCGGGCGCACCGAGTCGATGGTGACCTGGTAGTGGCCGGCGAGATTCTTCAGCACCGCCCGCATGTCGCGGTTGAGCATCTTGACGATCTCGGGCTTCTTGCTGACCGGGATGAGGCCGTTGCTCATCGGGGTCACACCCATCAACGACGCCTGGTGCGCGTACCAGACGTCGATGTCGTGGATCTTCTGCTGGGCGTTGGCGAGATTGACGGCGTTGTCCGCGAGCTGCTGCGGCACCGAGTGGCCGGTCCCGCTCGTGTTGCCGTCGGCGTCGCCGCCGGCCAGCACGTTGGCGGTGGCGGTCACCTGCTTGGCGAACGTCATCATCATGTCGTGGAACGCGTCCGCCGCGTCCCCCTTCCACGGACCGTTCTCGCCGGTCAGCGCGTTCGTCTGGTCCGTAATGGCCTTCGCCACTCCGGCGAGCACGTTCTGCACGTGGTAGAAGGCGTCGGCGGCGTCCTGCAGGCTCTGCGGGGAGGAGACCGCCGCCGCGTGGTCGGCGTTCTCCGAGTCCGACGTCCCGGCGGACATGCCGTTGATCGCGGCCTCGATCTGCTTCCAGTCCCAGCTGTCGTAGTCGGCGACGGAGCCGGCCCCCGAGGGGTCGCCGAAGACCGCACCGTCGTCGTTCTGGGTGAAGCCGCCGCCGTTGTAGTCGGTACCCATGTCGAAGGTGTCCTCCGTCGATCAGCCATCACTGGTGTCCCGGCCGCCGCGCTGGTGGTACGGACGTCCGCCGTGGACGCCCCTGGACCGGGGTGGTGCCGGCGACCCCGGCGGGACCGTGGCCGGTCCCGCCGGGGCCTCATGCGCCCGGGTGCGGGCGCGCCGTCATGCGGCCGCCCCGCCGGAATCGGTGAGGAGCGCGGTGAAGTCGCCCGTCGCCGACTGCATGGCGGTCTGGAGATCCGTGGCGGTCATGGAGTTGGCGTCCTCCAGCGAGGTGTACTTCGCCGCCAGCTGGGTCACGCCGTCCCGCAGGTCGCCGAGCCCCTGCGCGAGGTCCGCGAGGACCTTGACGTACTGCGACTTGAGACCGGCGTCGCCGTTGAGCCCGCTCACCTTCGTGCGGATCTGGTCGGCGTGGTAGAAGGCGCCGGGAGCCACGGAGATCGGCTCCAGCTTCTTGGACGCGGCCTGCGTGGGCGGGACGAGCTTGCCGATGTTGTCCGCGAAGAGCGTCATCGACGGGGTGTCCACGCTGGTGCCCTTGCCGCCGCCGCTGCCGCCCGGCACCGACGGCGGGTCGAACGGCGTGCCGTCCGAGTAGACCCCGCTGCCGTCCGGCAGCGTGGTTCCGCCGTCGTACTCCTCGAGCTTGTGCTTGGGCTTGGGCGGATCCGGCGGCAGCGTGCCGTCCAGGGTGCCGTAGGTCATGGCTCATCAGCTCCAGAGCTGGACGCCGGCCCGCTCGCCCTGGGAGTAGTACTCGTTGATGTTGCCGAGCTGCTGGGTGGCCTGCGCGGCCTTCTGCGTCATGTCCGCGGCAGCGGCGTCCCACTGCGCCTTGACCTGCGCGTAGGTGGCCTGCGCGTCGCTGGTCCACTCGGCCAGGTTGACCTTCGCCTGGTTGTCGAGGTCGGCCAGCGTCTGGTTGATGCGCTGGGTGATGGCGTTCATCTCGCCGACGATCGTGTCGACCTGTTCCATCTGGACGGTGTACGTCGCCATGGTGGTTGCTCCTTGACTGTGATCGGGGGAGGCGCTGGTCGGTCAGGTCCGGTCAGAAACCGGGCAGGGCGGTGACGCCCGACGCGATGTTCTGCGCGACCTGGTGGGCGGTCTGCTGGGTCTCCTCATGCGTGTTCGCGTACACATGGGTGTTCTGCTGGAGCTTCTCGAGCATCGTGCGCAGCGCCTGGTTGACCTTGTTGAAGTCGTCCAGCCACGCCTGCATGGCGCCGGAGTAGATGCTGGACGCGTCGCCGGTCCAGCTGGCGCTGAGACCCTCGATCTGCCCGGCCATCTGCGCGTACGAGGTGGCGCCGTGGTCGAGGGCGGTCTGGAACGTTCCCTGGGCCGCCGTCATTCCCTGGAGTTCGACTGACGTCAGAGCCATTGCCGGACTTCCTTCCGTTGTGGTGTCGATCCTGTGGGGTGGTGCTCGTATCCCCGCCCGCCGCGGCCCGTTCTCCGGTGCCGCGCAGGCGGGAAACTCAGGTGCTCACCAGCGGTTCCGGGCGCTGGGAGGGGGGTTGCGGCCGGGGCGCCTGCGACGCCTCGTCCGGCGCCAGCACCGGCGACGACTCCGGCGCGCGGCGCGGCAGGTCCGCGAGGGTGACGGCACGGGACTTGGCGGTGGCCGCGAGATTCTCGGCCAGCCGGTGCGCCTGATGGGCCGTGACGGGGAACGGTGACCGTCCGAAGGTCTCGCGCAGCGAGACGGCCACCTCCTCGTCGAACTGGAAGCCGTAGTCGCGCAGCCGCCGCCTGACCAGCTCGACGGACTGCTCCGGTGTGTACGGCTCCAGGCGCACGTACTCCGCGAACCCCTCGGCGACGTCGGTCCGTTCCCGCATCAGGCCGAGCAGATGCTCGGGAGTGCCGAGCAGGGCCAGTACGGTGTCGCCCGGTGCCGACACCACCCGTCCCAGGGCGGCGAGCACCGCCTCGCGGGACTGCGGGCTGCGCTGCTCGAACGCCTCGGTCCACTCCAGCGCCAGCACGCCGCCCGCGGTCTCCTCCAGCGCCGACGCCAGCCGCAGCAGCGGCTGTTCCGGCCACCGGGCCGGCAGCGAGGACAGCCGGACGTGCCGGGTGGCTCCGGTGGGCAGCAGCCCCAGTTCGGCCAGGCAGCGCCCGTAGAGCGCGGCCAGCGCCCGCCGGCCGTTGCCCGCGGCGCCCTCGATGACGACGTTGGCGCGCACCGGCAACGGCTCGACCCGCTCGGGCCCGGCCGGGCGGCTCCCGACCGCGGCCAGGGCACGCAGCCGCGCGCGGAGCGCCGAGCGGGCGCCGTCAAGACCGGTCAGTCCCGCCAGCCGCCGCAGGCCCGGCAGATCGGGCAGCTCCGGTTCCCCGCCGGCGCCCGCGGAGCCGCCGGGCGGCGGCGTCACGTCCTCGGCGGTGAGGATGCTCAGCGCGCTGTCGTCGTGCTGCGACTGTCCGGACAGCCGGGTCGCCTGACGGCCGATCATCTCCTCGAACACCTTCCGGGCGACCCGGCCGTTGCCGAAGGTCTCGCCCTTCGGGATCTCGACGAAATAGCGGTCCAGCGCCTCCAGCGCGCCCTCGTCCAGCTCGTAGTAGTGCTTGGCGCACAACCCGCGGACGATCGTGACCAGTTCGTCCGGCTCGTAGTTGGGGAACTCCACGGTCCGCGCGAAACGGGACGCCATACCGGGGTTGGACGACAGGAACTGGTCCATCAGCGCCGAATAGCCGGCGACGATCACCACGATCTCGTCGCGGTGGTCCTCCATCAGCTTCATCAGCGTCTCCACGGCCTCCTGACCGAAGTCGGGTCCGGTGCCGCGGGACTGGTTGGTCAGCGTGTACGCCTCGTCGATGAAGAGCACGCCGCCCAGCGCGCGGTTGAAGACCTCGGTGGTCTTGATGGCCGTGCCGCCGATGATCTGCGCGACGAGATCCGCGCGGGCCACCTCCACGATGTGGCCCTCGCGCAGCACGCCCAACTCGGCCAGTACAGCGCCGTAGAGCCGCGCCACGGTGGTCTTGCCGGTGCCGGGCGGTCCCGCGAAGACCAGATGGCGGCTCATCGGAGGCATGGGCAGGCCCATCTCCATCCGCCGGTTGGTCATCTTGTTCAGGTCGATGAGCCCGGTGACCTCGCGCTTGACGCTCTCCAGGCCGACCAGCGCCTGGAGTTCGGACAGCGGGCCGCCGCCGACCGCGCCGTCGCGGAACTCCGCGGGAGCCGCCGGCCGCGGCCCCGAGCCGCCGCCGTCTCCCGCGGACGCCACGGCCGTCCGGGGCCCGCCGCCCCGCGAGGAGCCGCCGCCGTTGTCGTGCAGATCGCAGTCGTGCACGGCGACCTGCGTGTCGTCGTCGGACGCGATGGCCTCGCCGCCGTTATCACGGATGGTGCAGTTGCTCAGTTCCGCGCGCGAACCCGACGCCACCTTGACGCCGTTGGACCGGGCGCCGTGCACCCGGCAGCCGACCGCGGTCAGTGAACCTCCGGTCAGCAGCACGCCGTCGCCGTCCGAGCCGCTGAACTCGCTGTCCCGGGCGCTCACTTCGCCGTCCGTGCCGATGACGGCCGCGCCGCCGTGCAGCGTGGAGTCGTCCAGTTCGGCCCGCGCCGAACCCGCCACGCTGAGGCAGGCACCGCCGCCGGAGCTGAGCCGTACTCCGGACAGCCGGGCCACGGCCTTCTCGTCGAGATCGACGCAGTGCGGACCGGCAGCCGTGATCTCGGCCCCGCTCAGCTCAAGACGGGCCCCGCCCGCGGCCCGCACGCCGCCGCCCTCGCTGACGGACAGCCGCTCGAACCTGGCGGCGCCGCCGGTCAGCCGGACGGCGCAGGTCGCCGCGTTCCGTACGGTGAGGTCGACGGCGCTGACCTCCGCCCCGTCCTCGGCGATCAGTCCCACGGGGACGTCCGCGACCTGGCAGCGTTCGAGCACGAGCCGGGCCTCCGCCGCCGCCTGGATACCGCCCTGGGCGGCGCCGCTGACCACGCAGCCCGTCAGCACGGGCGCGCTCTCCTTGACGTAGACCGAGCCGCCCAGGGAACCGGTCAGCGAGCAGTCGGTCAGTGAGATCGCGCCGCTGCCGGCGAGGAAGGCGTCCAGGGCGCCGCTGCCGGAGATCGCGACCTTGGTCAAGGTGGCCGAGCCCTGCTGCTCGACCGCGAGGGCGGGTTTGCGGCTGCCGGTGATCCGGGTGTCCTCGACCACGGCAGAGCCCTGGCCGTTGACGCACAGTCCGTTGCCCGTCGGCCGGTCCAGGGTGCTGGACCGCAGGACCAGCCGGCCCTGCTCCGCCACGACCACGGCGGACGAACCCGCTTCCGCGACCGTGCTGCGTTCGATGATGTTGCCGCCGCCGGAGGTGACGACGACGCCCGCGCCCCGCGTGTTGCCGATGTGGCAGTCCCGCAACGCGACCGTGCCGGCGTCCCAGGCCAGGACGGAGGTCCAGGCCGCGCCCGTCACCCGGCAGCCGTCCAGCGCGGCCTGGCCGCGCCGTACGTCGAGCACCGGAGCCTCGGGGTCGGCGCCGGTGAGGGTCAGTCCGGACATCTGCACGGCCTCGGCGTCCACGACGACGGTGCTGCCCGTGGCGGCGTGCAGCTCCACCGTTCCGCCGCGGTCCTCGGCGGCCAGCGTCACCGCGCGGACCACGTGCAGCGCCCCGTCGTAACGGCCGGGACCTATGGTGATCAGCGCGCCGTCCGCCGCGTCCGCGAGCGCCTCGGCCGGCGACCGGTAGGCGCCCGGCCGGTCGGGGGAGACCACAAGTACCTGACGGTTCACAGCGTCGCTCCCTTGTGCGGTGTGCTCTCGGCGGGGGCGGGCGGCCGGACCCCGGTACGGGGCCGGCCGTTGGCGGACAGCAGGCCCGGCGGAACGGCCGCGGGACCACTCCTCGGCCCGGGGGCGACCGGAGCGGGCTTCGCGGACAAGGAGTCGGCCGCCCGGGTCAGGCTCTCCAGCGCCAGGTCGTCCAGCGGGATGCGGCCGGGCGCGACGCGGCCGTCGGGGCCGACCTCCTGCGGCGTCAACTCCCGTAGCAGCACCGGGCTTTCGGGCCCCTCGGCGGGGCGCAGCACCTTGAAGGCGGTGCCTGGCAGGAAGATCACCCGGTCCGGTGCGCCGCTGTCGAGCGGACCCGTACGGCGGGCCGTCATCGACCACATCAGGAAGGACGGCGCCGCGACGGCGGGGGCGGAGCCGGCCGGCAGCAGCGAGGCGGCGCAGAACGCCCACTCCGTCACGAGCCGGCCCTCGGTGTACCAGGCGCGCTGCGCGGCGGACAGCTCGGCGTCGAAGAGGGTGGGGCCGCGGTGGGACGGCAGCCGGCGCAGCCCGGACGCCACGCAGCGGGCCAGCGGAACGTGCGGCCCGGTCCGCGCGGACCGGACAGCGGCGTCCACCTCGGCGTGATTGCCGGACAGATACAGCCGCAGCGCCACCAGGTCGGTCTCCGCGTCCACCGCGCCGCCGCCCGTGACGTCCCGCAGCCCCGGCACCTGCGACATCACGCGGGCCACCGTTCCGGCCAGGGCGTCGTACTGGGCGCGGAAGGTCTTGCGCACCCACTCGCGCTCCCGCTCGATGCCCCGCTCCGGCGGCACCGCGCACGCCGCGCCCTTCGGCACCGGCTGTACGAGCACCCGGGCGCCGGCGGCGACCGTCGGCGCCGTCGCGGACGGCGCGTCGGGTACGGCCTCCGGCAACGTACGGTCCGCCCCCGCCGACGGTACGGGCTCCGAGGACTCCAGGCGCAGTCCGACCGGCCGCGGAGCCGCCGGAGCGCCGGCCGGTCCGCCCGGCGCGGCGCGGGTGATCCCGTTGACCGGAGGCACGGCCGCCGGGGCGGCCGCGGGAGCGGGAGCGGTCGGAGAGGCGGCGGCGGTCGGGGGTGTCGCGCTCGGGTCGGTGCTTGTCGGGAAGGGGAGGGCCGGGGCCGGGGTGGCGACCGGAGAGGGGGTAGTGGCCGGAGGCGTCGTGTCCGGGGCGGTGCTCGTGGGGAGGTTCGGCGCCGGGGATGCCGGGGCCGGCGTGGGGACGGCGGTCGGTGGCGTTGGGCTCGGCTCGGTGCTCGTGGGAATCGGAAGAGCCGGGGCCGGGGTGGCCGGGGGAGCGGCGTGCGGCTGCGCCGGACGGTCCGCGCCCGGCAGCGGCAGCGGGCCGGGCTCGGCTGTCGCCGCCGGTGTCCGCGGCGCGGCCGACTCCGGCGGAGCGGTGTGCGTCGCCGCCTGGACGGTGACCCCGGACCGGGTCGCGCCCTCGGCCGTCCCGACGCCGTCGGCGGGTTCGTCCGGCTCCGCCACCGCCGTCCCGGACACCGGGGTTTCGAGCGCGCCCGCCTCCGCCGCGCCCGCCTCCGCCATGACCGTCGCCGCGGTCGGCGGCGACGGCATGCCGTCGGAGTCCAGGGCGGTCAACTGCTGTGGCGCGGAAGGCCGTTCCGCGGGCGGTGCGCTCTCCTCCCGCAGGCCGCGGACCGGCGGTTCCGACAGGTCCGCGGCGGCCGTCGCCGACAGCAGGGCGTCGTCCGTCCGGGCGGGTTCCGGCACCGGCACTGGCACCGGCGCGACGGCGCCGCCGGCGGCCCGTACGTTCTCCCCCGCCGCCGCGGGCTCCGCCGGGACCTCGGTCACGGCCTCCGCCGCGGCCTCGGCGGCCCAGGGCGGCACGCCCGCGGGCCTGGCGGGCGCCGGAATCGCCGCGGCGACGGCGTCACGCGCGTCCGGGACCGCCACCGGCTCCGCCGACCACGCGCTCGTGTCGAGCGCCGGATCGTCGGCGGGGCGTACCACCAGACCGGTGCGGCCGTCGGCGCCGAGCCGCCACACGATGTCCTCGGCGAGCGCGTGCATGCGCGACGCCATGCCGGGCGCCCCGCGGTCGAAGAGGACGAGGGTCTCGCCGGGAGCGGGCGGGATGCGGCGTACGTCGTCGCCGTCGGCGGGTTCCTGGTGCGGGCGGACCCACAGCCCGCTCTGGACCACTTCGAGCACCGCGTCGAGGGTGTACTCGTAGACGCCCGTGCCGAGGGGTCGGTAGCCCGACAGCGGCTCCCGCACACCGACCAGCACGGGCGGTGGCGCGGCCGTGGCGGCGCCGCGCGGGGCGTACCGCAGTTCAGCGGCGAACGCCGGATCCCCCAGCCGGCCGTCCGCCAGCCGAGGGGCCGTTCGCGGCGGCAGGTCGGGCGCCGTCCGCGCCTCCACGGGTACCCCGGCCAGCACGGCGACCTGCGCGTCCAGCAGATCCGCCAGCTGCTGGCCGAGCGCCTCGCCCTCCTGCGGGAGCGCCACCGGTCCGAAGTGCACGAAGCGGGTGCGGCGCCGTACGGACGGCATCACCGTGGCCCAGAAACCGGCCACGTCCGCCAGCGGTACGGCAGGACCGCCGGGGCAGCCGAGTACGACGGTCATCACATCGGGGTCGGCGTACAGCCGGTCGAACAGCCAGCGCCTGTTCTCCGCCGCGGCGTCCGGCCGCGCACCGCGCAGCCACACCCCGCAGGGCAGCGGCTCGACCACACCGTACGGGCTGGTGGCCCAGGGGCGGTCCATCGTGGAGAACTGCCAGTGCGGCTTGGGGAAGTGCATGGAGTCGTGCTCCGGCGGCCGGCCCGGCCGCATCCGCAGCCAGCCCGACCCCCGGCCGCCCGGCACCGACAGACCGCCGCCCGCGGTGGGTAGCAGCTCCCCGTCCGGCACCACGACGAGGGCGCCCCGCGAGTCGGCGATGCGCTGCCCGGTGCGCCGTACGTCCTGCGACGTGCCGCCGCCCAGCACCAGCCGCAGACTGCCCGGCCGGTCGGACAGCGCGTGCGTCACGGCCTCCGCGGCGTCGCCGACCGTGTCGTCCGGGATGTCGACGACCACCAGCGTGTGCTGCTCGTCGCGCGCCAGACAAGCGGCGAACCGCCAGGCTGCCGGGTCGCGCCGGCCCCGGGGATGGAGCAGCAGCGCGTTGCCCGCGACCGACCGCTGGAGCGGCCTGCCGATCGGCACGATCGACCGTATGCCCTTAAGCACGGGACGTACCGCCCTTTCCCTCGTCGGGCGCGGGCATCGCGAGCACCGGCCCGCGCGGCAGCAGCGCGATCACCTGGTCGGGCAGGACGGACACCAGCCCGGACAGGCCGAGCGCGGCGGTGACGTCGTCGGTGGCCAGTTGGTACGCGGTGCCGTCGTCGGTGATCAGATACGTCTTGGGGTCCGGCACCTTGTGCAGCACCGCCTCCCGGCTGCGCACCACCAGGCCGTGACCGGTCGGTACGACGGCCGTCAGGTCGCCGTCGGCCACCGCTCCGCCCGCGACGACCACGTCGGTCCGCAGTGAGGAACCGGCGACCCGCTGGGCCAGGCAGACGGCGTGGTCGCCGGCCGGCAGGGCCGGCGCTCCCGCCACGTCGGGGAGCGCGGTCAGCAGGGCGTCGTCCGCCGAGACCCGCGCGGCGGCGAGCGCCGACGGCGACACCGAGCGCGGTTCCGGGCTCGCCTTGTCGGCGGCCAGCAGCGAGTACTCGGTGGCGTTGGTACGGGCCACTCCCTGACGGGTCATCACATAGAAGTGGCGCTCTCCCGCCGTGGTCGTGCTGAACAACTGGCCCACGGCGACCGGCCGTCCGGCCACCCGGCCGGCGGGCTCGCCGCGGCCGGCCGGCAGCACCGCGCTCAGCGCGGGCCCGGTGGGCACGGCCGTCAGCCAGTCGTCGGGGGCGGCGAGCGGCCGGTCGCCGTCGAGACCGAGGGCCATCAGCGCGGGCAGCCCCGGCACCGGGTACTTCTTCCCCCGCCAGAGCAGGTAGCGGTCGCCGTCACCGCTCTCCAGCAGCACTTGGCGGTCGGAGGGGAAGGCGACGGACAGGCTGCCCGTGGCGGCCGTGCCGAAGCCCACGCTCTGACCGTGCGCCAGGCCGGGCCGCAGGCAGCGGGTCCATGAGCCGCCCAGCACCCGGTCGGGGGTGGGCACTTGGTCCGGCGCCCCCGGTATACCGATCTCGGACCCGTGCGTGATGCCGTTGAGGTCCGCGCGGGAGACGCTGTGCGCGACGGCGCCGCGCGAGTAGAGCAGGACCGAGGAGTAGTTGCGGACCGGCCGGAGTTCACCGCCGATGAGCAGATAGCGGTTGCCGGTCTCCTTCTCCACGATGTACGAGCCGGGCGTGCGCCAGGAGTGGTCGGGCACGGGGGCGATCAGACCGTAGACGCTGAAGCCGATGCACAGCAGGATCACGACGCCGGTGCCGAAGAGGGTGCCGAACGCCGAGCGCCGCGTGGGGTTCTCGCCGCGGCTCGCGTCGCCCGTGGTCAACGAGGTGGCGAGCCGGTCCACCGCGAACTGGTAGGCGTGAAGATGGTCCCGTCGTGTCTGCATCGTCCGTCCCTCCTTCCGGTGTCCGTCGCCGTCAGCTCGCCCACGCGCGCAACCGCGCGTAGACGTGCAGGAGTTGGAGCAGCAACGGCAGCAGCGCCGTGGCCGTCAGCGTCTCGGCGATGTCGCCGCTGTGTCCCCACACCGGCAGCAGCCTGGTGGTCGGCAGCCGCCAGGAGGCGGCGAGCAGCCCGAGCACGGTGAGCAGCAGCAGTGCGGCCGCCACACCGCGCTGCGCCGGCCCGCCGGTCGACCACTGCTGGAGCAGCAGCGCGGCCAGCCCCGCCGACCCGACGACGACGGTGGGCACTCGTTGCAGCGCGCCGGTCAGGCCGCGGGACCGCAGCAGGATCGCCCCGGCGAAGACCAGCGGCAACGCCCAGCCGGTCCAGCCGTGTTCATGGATCAGGAACCAGAAGGCGGCCCCGTAGCACAGGGCGAAACCGAGGCTGAGCGTGTCGAGGAACGCGGTCGAGGTCCGCACCCGCCGCTCCACGCGCTCCTGCGGCTCCGGATCGATGTCCTCCTGCAATTCCTCGGCGTTGTGCGGCAGTTGGGGAACACGCAGCCGGGCGACACGCAGGGCCAGCCTGGGCCCGAAGTGGCCGATGACGAACAGCGCCGCGGCCGTCACCGCCGCGGCCTGTCCGGTGCGCCAGTCGAAGGCGTGCCGCAGACCGACGGCCGCCGCGGTGGCCGCGGCGACGACGGTCGCGGTGCCCGGCAGCAGCAGCGGCACCGCCCGCAGCGCGACCAGGGCGCAGCCGACCGCGGTCACGCAGCCCGCCGCGGTGAGGATGCCGGGCACACCGGGGTCGAAGCCGCCGCCGGGCGCGGACCGGAAGGCGAGCCCGGCCAGCGCGGCCATCGCCAGCGCGGCGAGACCGGAGGTGAGCACGGTGCCGCGGTCCGCGCCGAACCGGTCACCGGCGACGCACGCCGCGCCGAACACCACCGCGGCGATGCCGGCGCCGTACCCGGCGAAGTCGCCCGGTCCCCGGCCGACCAGGGCGAGGGCGAGCGCGACCGCGCCCGCCGCCGCCAGGGTCAGGCAGAGCCCGCGGGTCAGTGCCGGGCGCCAGCGGCCGGGCAGGGTGCGCACGACGTGGGCGACGCCGTCCGCGATGTCGTCGAAGTGCAGGCTCGGCAGCGGTTCGGCCGACGGCCGCAGATACAGCACGTCCCCGTGGTGCAGGTCGAGCCCGGCCGGAGTGCCGTCGGGGTCGAGCGGGTCCTCGCCGAGCCGTTGCAGGCTCCACGGCGCGCCCCGGTCGCGCGGGTCGGTGACGACGTGTTCGACCAGCACCGGCAGCAGCGCGGACAGCGGCAGCGTCACCGGCACGGCGAGGTCGGCCTGTCCGTCGGGCCCCGCGACGGTCAGCCGGCACAACTCCGTGCCCGTCCCGGCGCCGGCGGCTACGGGGGTGGTGGTCATCTGCACGCTCCTGTCCTGCCGGTGGGCCGGCCGGTCGCCGCCGTGCGGCGCGCACGGTCGGCGGACGGACGGCGGACAACGTTGTCGTCGGAATGGGGCACATCGATGGCGCGGTTTTCTACGGTCATGGCGGGTCCACCAGTCCGGTCTGCACGAGCTTCACCGAGCGGCGGGTGACCAGTTGGGCCCGGCCGACCGGAAGGGCGCGCGGCTTGGCCTCGCCGATGAACTTGCCCTCCTCCTTGGGGTAGGAGAACACCAGCGCCGGGTTGCCCAGCTCCCACAGGCGGCGCAGCAGCGGGTCCATCATCGCCCGCATGGCGCTCGACGTACTGCGGGCGACCACGAGGTGCAGCCCGATGTACGGCGCCTGGGACAGCAGTGGCAGCAACGGCGTCATCGGGGACGGCGTGCCGGGAGCACCGGAGAACAGGTCGTAGTCGTCGATGAGGACGAAGAGCAGCGGGCCGCTCCACCAGTCGCGGCGGGCCAGGTTCTCCGGCGAGATGTCGGCGGCGGGCACGCGTTTGCCGACCGACAGCGCGGCGCTCGCGGCGAGTTGGCCGAGCGCGTCGCTGTCCACCACGTAGCCGACCCGGTACTCCTCGGGCACCGCGCTGAGCAGTCCGCGACCGGGGTCGGCGACCATGATGCGTGCCTGCGCGGGCGTGTAGCGCGCGGTGATCGCCTCGATCATCAGCCGCAGCACATTGGTCTTGCCGGTCTCCCCGTCGCCGAAGGCCAGCAGATGGGGATTGACGGAGAAGTCGTGCCAGGCCGGTGCCAGCCGCTGCTCGTCCCATCCGAGGCAGACCCGCAGATCGCCCTCGGGCCGGGGGAGCCGGGCGGCCGGCAGGCGGCTGGGCAGCAGCCGTACGCCGGGCGCGGTGCGGCCGGTCCAGAAGGTGCTGATCTCGGCGACCGCCTCCTTGGTGGCGGTGGTCAGGTCCTCGGTGCGCGGGGCGCTGTCGAGCCGCGGCAGCGCGGCCAGGAAGTGGTGCCCGCCGCTGGTCAGACCGCGGCCCGGCTGGTGCGGGACGGTGGCGGCGACGCGCGAGCCCACCTCGGACTCCAGCGCGTCGCCGAGCCGCAGTTCGAACTTGGAGCCCAGCAGGTCCCGGAGCCGGGGCCGGAATTCCGACCAGCGCACCGCCGAGCCCATGACGTGGATGCCGTACGACAGTCCGCGCGCCGCCAGGTCGATCACCCGGGGCTCGATGTCGTCGTAGTCGCCCCGCAGCGTGCCCCAGCCGTCGACCACGAGGAAGACGTCGCCGTACGGGTCGTCGATCTCCCCGGCGGCCCGCAGCGCGCGGTAGTCGGAGACCGACTCCAGCCCCTTGGCGGCGAATTCGGCCTCGCGCCGTTCCAGGAGCTGAGTCAGTTCCGCGACCGTGCGCTGCACGCGGTCCCGGTCGAGCCGGGTCGCCACCGATCCGACGTGCGGCAGCCCTGAGGTGGAGACCAGACCGCCGCCGCCGAAGTCCAGGCAGTAGAACTGGATCTCCTCCGCGGTGTGGGTGAGCGCCAGCGAGAGCATCAGGGTGCGCAGCATGGTGGACTTGCCGGTCTGCGGCGCCCCCACCAGACCGATGTGCCCCTCCGCGCCCGACAGGTCCGCGACCAGCAGTTCGCGGGCCTGCTCGTACGGCTTGTCGACCATGCCGAGCGGGACGCGCAACGCGCCGAGCGCGGGGAAGTCGGCGGCGCTCATGCCGCGGACGGGGTCGGGGACGATCGCGGGCAGCACCTGGTCGAGGCTGACGGAGGAGTCCAGCGGCGGCAGCCACACCTGACGGGCCGGCGGTCCGGCCTCCTCCAGGCGGTCGATGAGCACTTCGAGCAGGCTCTCCTCGTTCACCGGCTCGCCGTCGGCGCTCGGCACCGGCACCTCCGCCGGCGCCTGGGGCTCGCTCTCCCGCTCCGAGGACAGCGCCCCGCGGCGGTCGAGGCCGAAGGGCGTCACCTCCTGGACGGCGCGCAGCCGCTGCACGGGATCCGCCTCGGCGACCGGCTGCGGCGCGGGCCCGGACACGTAGGCGGCCTTGAAACGCACCAGGTTGGTGGTGTCCACCTTCAGGTAGCCGTTGCCCGGGGCGGAGGGCAGTTCGTAGGCGCTGGAGACGCCGATGACGCCGCGGGACTCCATCGAGGAGAACGTACGCAGGGCCAGCCGGTAGGACAGGTGCCCCTCGACCTTGTGGATGCGGGATTCGTCCAACCGCTGCGAGGCGAGCAGCAGATGGACTCCGAGACTGCGGCCGAGCCGGCCCACCGAGACGAACAGGTCGACGAACTCCGGCTTGCTGGCGAGCAGTTCCGAGAATTCGTCGACGATGATCAGCAGCGAGGGCAGGGGGGTGAGACCGGCCCCGCCCAGCCGGGCCTTCTCGTAGTCGAAGAGGGAGGAGAAACCGGCCTTCCGCAGCACTTCCTGACGCCGGATCATCTCGCCGTTGATCGAGTCCCGCATCCGGTCCACCAGGTGGATCTCGTCCGCGAGGTTGGTGATGACGGCCGAGGTGTGCGGCAGGCGGTCCATGTGCAGGAAGGTCGCTCCGCCCTTGAAGTCGACCAGCACGAGATTGAGCACCTCGGAGGAGTGGGTGGCGGCGAGCCCCATCACCAGGGTGCGCAGCAGTTCGCTCTTGCCCGAGCCGGTGGCGCCGATGAGCAGACCGTGCGGCCCCATGCCGCCCTGCGCGGACTCCTTGAGGTCGAGTTCGACGACCTCGCCGTCCTCGGTGACGCCCAGGGGCACGGCGAGCCGCGCCGCCTGCGCCTGCCGGGGCCGCCACACCGCGGCGACGTCGAAGCCGCGGGGGTCGCGGATGCCGAGCAGCGAGGTGAGTTCGAAGTCCGAGTCGAGCGGGCGCTCGGTGAGGTCGAGGGCGCTGCCCGCGCGCAGCGGGGAGAGGTAGCGGGCGAGGCGCTCGGCGGCGTCGCGGCCGAGACCGTCGGCGGTGGCCGAGGCGGAGTCGCCGTCTCCGGCCGGGTACATCACGACGCCCTCGCGGACCGACAGCCGCAGTACGTTGTCGCCCCCGCGCAGCGTGCCCGTCGCGTCCAGCACGAGGGTGTTGCGCAGGCCCTCGCCGGCCGGCCGTGAGCCCGGCGGCAGTTCGGCGCCCTGGGCGATGATCACCACATACGGTTCGGCGATGCTGGGAGCGGCCTGCGGATCGTGGTCGGGCCGGTCCCGCACTTCGGGGCCGAGCAGCGCCATCAGGGTGTCGAGGTCGGCCGCGGCGAGCCGGGCGGCGCCCGCGTCGTCCTGTTCCGCCGGATGCGCGTTGTGCGGCAGCCACTTGACCCAGTCCCATTCCGCGGCGCCCGTGGTGTCGCCGAGGACGGCGATCCGGAGTTCGTCGGGCGCGTGCAGCACGGCGAGTTGCGCGACCATCGCCCGGATCAGCGCGAGCACGTCCTGGCCGGCGCCCGCGAACTCCACCCGGCTGAAGCGCCGCAGCGCCACGGGGATCGGCAGGCCGGGCACGGCCTGGTGGGCCTTGGTGAACCGGCGCAGCGAGATCGCGGTGAGGGGTTCCAGGTCCTCGACGGGCTTGGTCTGCGGCGGCAGGAAGCCGAGTTGGGCGCGGCGGACACCGATGCCGATGCGGATCCGGCCGAAGTCCTCGTGGCTGGGGCGGCGTTCCCACAGCCGGGGGCCCATGGCGAAGGCCCACAGGGCGTCCGGAGCGGGGTTGTCCCACAGCAGCGCCGCGCGCTGCTCCTCGGCGGCGGTCCGCGCCTGGCGCCGCTTCTGGCTCAAGTACCGCAGATAGTCGCGGCGTTCGGCGCGCATACGGCGACGGCGTTCCGCCGAACCGCGGCCCAGTTGGGTCAGCGTCATGCTGATCATGGCCACGCCCATCATGCCGGACATCATGTAGGTCGTCGGACCCATGCCGCGCACGCTGAACATCAGCACCATGGCGCCGGCGCCCAGACCCATCGGCAGGTACATGAGAGCGGAACCGAAATCGGCCCCGGCCGGCTCCCCGAGAACCGGCGGCTCGGCCAGCTCCACTTGCGCGTCCGGGAGTTGGGGCGCCTCCGCGCGCGGTGACCGTCTCACCTGCCTCGTGCTCAAGGCCGCCCTCCCGATTGAGGTGTACATGCGGGCTGTTGCGAAAGCGACTATAGGGAATCAGGAGATGCCGCAACAAGTAGTTCTGGATATTGCCTCAGTGGAGGCCGTCACATTCCAACGCCGCTGGTCATCGAGGTGCACAGGCGGGAAATAGAAGTGCGTGTATGCCCAATGCGCCCTGGAACGCATAACCGGCGGACGATCTGGGTAGAGCAATTCGTCCTTCGTCGAGGCGGCCTTGGCGGCCCCTGTCCGGAGGCATGTGCCGCACGCCGTATTCACGGTCGGCGGACCGCTCCCGTCACCGCGGAGCGAACCGGGCACGACCGCGGCGGGAACGGGCAGCGGCGTTCACAGCACGGCGAAAGGGGAATCCCCGGAGGGGAGCGTGAGTGAGCGCCGGCAGATGATTTCGCGGATGCCGGCCATCCGAGAGCGAGCCGATTGACGTCGTTGTCGATGCGGATCGGGACCGTCAGGAGCGGCGCAGGCGGCCGCGGATGTCGTAGTCGCCCCAGCCGGACATGATCGACCGGCCGAGGACGCGGCCGGCTTCGTGGTCGACCGGTGCGGGCAGCCCGAAGCCGATGCCGACCACCGGACGGGCAGCGAGGTCCGCGTGATCGAGCATGGACCGCACCGCGCGGTGATCTTGTCGAGCCGGTGCAGGGGCCCGCCCTTCCTTGACGGCGAGCCGCTCGACGCGTTCGGCGAGGATGCCCGCGCCTGGTGACGGGACGCGAGCGGAAAGCCGTCAACCGTCAACCGGATCCGGAGGCCGGCGAATCGATCGTCTCCCCGGCCCGCCGGCCCGGGCACTGCGACCCCGGTTTCACGCTGCGGGCGTCGCCCACCGCAGGCCAAAAGTCCCGGAGAAGTCCCGGAGATGCCGCCGCACCCCGTCCCGGTCTGCTGAAACACAGGTCAGGCGAGGTGCGGCGGCATCCTCATGTCAGATGTCGCGGAAGATCTCGATCTGCGCGCCGATCGAATTCAGCCGCTCCGCGAGGTCCTCGTAACCGCGGTTGATGACATAGACATTGCGCAGCACGGACGTGCCTTCGGCGGCCATCATCGCCAGCAGGACGACGACGGCCGGGCGCAGGGCCGGCGGGCACATCATTTCGGCGGCGCGCCAGCGGGTGGGGCCCTCGACCAGGACGCGGTGCGGGTCGAGGAGTTTGACGGCGGCGCCGAGGCGGGTCAGTTCGGTGAGGTAGATGGCCCGGTTGTCGTAGACCCAGTCGTGGATGAGGGTCGAGCCCTGGGCGGTGGCGGCGATGGCCGCGAAGAACGGCACATTGTCGATGTTGAGCCCGGGGAACGGCATCGGGTGGATCTTGTCGATGGGGGAGCGCAGCTTGGAGGGGCGGACGGTGAGGTCCACCAGCCGGGTCCTGCCGTTGTCCGCGCGGTACTCCGGGGTCAGCTCGTGGTCGAGCCCCATCTCCTCCAGAACCGCCAGCTCGATCTCCATGAATTCGATCGGCACCCGGCGGATCGTCAGCTCCGACTCGGTGACGACGGCCGCGGCCAGCAGGCTCATCGCCTCGACCGGGTCCTCGGACGGCGCGTAGTCCACGTCGCGGTCGATGGCGGAGACACCGTGCACGGTGAGGGTGGTGGTGCCGATGCCGTCGACTCGCACCCCCAGCTCCTCCAGGAAGAAGCACAGGTCCTGGACCATGTAGTTGGAGCTGGCGTTGCGGATCACGGTGACGCCGTCGTACCGGGCGGCGGCCAGCAGCGCGTTCTCGGTGACGGTGTCGCCCCGCTCGGTCAGCACGATCGGCCGGGTCGGGGCGACGCCGCGCTCCACCTCGCAGTGGTACGTGCCGTCCGTCGCGGTGATGTCGAGCCCGAAGTGGCGCAGCGCGTTCATGTGCGGCTGGACCGTACGGGTGCCGAGGTCGCAGCCGCCCGCGTACGGGATGCGGAAGCGGTCGGTGCGGTGCAGCAGCGGGCCGAGGAACATGATCACACTGCGGGTGCGCCGGGCCGCCTCGGTGTCCATCGCGTCCAGGTCGAGCGTGGCCGGCGGCACGATCTCCAGGTCGTTGCCGTCGTTGATCCACCGGGTGCGCACCCCGATGCTGCCCAGCACCTCCAGGATCCGGTAGACCTCCTCGATCCTGGCCACCCGGCGCAGCGTGGTGCGCCCGGCGTTCAGCAGCGTCGCGCACAGCAGGGCCACACACGCGTTCTTGCTCGTCTTGACGTCTATGGCGCCGGACAGGCGGCGCCCGCCGACCACCCGCAGGTGCATCGGGCCCGCGTAGCCCAGGGAGACGATCTCACTGTCCAGCGCCTCGCCGATGCGGGCGATCATCTCAAGGCTGATGTTCTGATTGCCGCGCTCGATACGGTTGACCGCGCTCTGGCTGGTGCCGAGCGCTTCCGCGAGCTGACTCTGTGTCCAGCCTCGATGCTGCCGGGCGTCGCGGATGAGCCTGCCGATACGTCCGAGATAGTCGTCGGTCATAAGGCCGAGGCTATCTCAGATATGAGATGCGGCAAGCGGTGATCCGCCGTCCGTGACGGACCCCACTCCCACCGCGAGTACCCCGGCACACGCCACCGCACCCACACCGGCGACCGCCATCACCGTACCCGTGGCCCGGGCCCGCGCAACTCGGCCCGGGACGCGGGGCGGAGCAGGGGGTCGGCATAGGGCACACTTCCGATCATGCGCACGCTCATACGGTCGGCTCGGCCGTCGTCTTCCCGCGGGCGGCGGCCCGTGGTCGCCGCATTCGCCGTGGTGGTTCTCGCGCTGGCCGGGGGTGCGCTCGCCGGGTGCGGTGCCGGGAGTACGGCGCAGGATCCGCCGAAGCTGCCCTTCGGGTGGTCGCCGAGCGGACCGTCGGACACGCCGCCGACGTGGGGCGGGACGACGGGGGCGGACACGGCGCGGCCGAGCGGCACGAGCAGCACGGGGGGCACGAGCGGCACCTCACGTACCGAGGGGTCGACCTTCTCGCTCGACGACCTCCCGACCCGCGCGGCGGGCGCGACCCCGGTGGGCTCGCCGAGCTTCAGCTCGGAGGCGCACAAGTGCCCCACCCGGGAGAGCCCGAACCGCTGGTGCGTCTCGGGCCACGAGGTCTACCCCGCGATCGACCCGGCCGCGCCCTGCGTCGACTTCGACCTGGGCGACCACCGCGGCACCACGTACTTCTGCCTCAACGGCTCCTGGACGAAGCTGGACGGTCTGCCGGGCGGCGGGAAGACCGCGGCCGGCCGGTAGCAGGCAGCGGGAGCGGTCACGGTCCCTGCGGCGCGACCCGCCGCACCCGGTCGTCGGGCGCCGCGCGCTGCGCCGGGATGCGGCGGCGCGCCCGCCGGCGGGGGGTGCGCGGCAGGACCACGGCCAGCAGGCAGGAGACCGCCATGCCCAGCAGCCCGGTGACGACACCGAGCTTGGTGGCGAGCGTGACCTCCGGCAGGACGAAGACGGCGATGTCGAGGCCGAAGGACGCGGCGCTGACGACGGTGAGGGCGGCGGCGACCCGGTTGAGCCGGGCGTCCAGCGCCTCGGCGCGCTCGGAGGAGGCCGCGAGCAGCGAATTGCTGACGTAACCGAGCAGCTTGTCGGCCCGCTCCTGGGTGTCGTCGAGACCGATCACCTGGCGCGCGGACAGATAGCTCGACCGGTGGGCCTGGGTCGACTCGATCCGGTAGCCGTCGAGATGGTGGAAGTCGGCCCACAGACCGTCGAGGAAGCGCCGGAAGGCATGCACATCCGTGCTCTCCGGGTGCCCGTGCGCCAAATCGGCCAGCACCCACCGCCCGGCGATGAGCGCGCCGACCAGCAACGACTGCTGCGCCACCGCGATATCGGTGGGCTCGGTCGCGGTCAGCAGATCGGGCAGCGCCGTCGCCGGGTCGAGGTCCCAGGCGTAGGTGTACGGCAGCAGCACTCGGCAGCCGGGGCCCGGGGTCACCGCGGGCACCCGGGCGTCCGCCGCCCAGGGCGGGTCCAGGGTGACGAAGTGACAGTTGTAGCGCGCCGATTGGCGGTCGATCGGGGCGCGCGCACCGGCCGGCGCGAGGTCCGGCCGCAGCGCGACCCCGCTGACCAGTCCGCTGCTGACGGCCGCGGCCAGGACGGCGGTGAGGACCGGACTGTCCGCCTCGCGCAGCGCGCGGTTGACCGCCGAGTCGAGCGCGTCGAGGTCGTGCAGCGCCATCCGGCGCAGATCCGCCTCGTGCCGCAGTGCGTAGACCACCAGGACGGTGCCCGCGGTGAGTATCCGCGCGTGGCAGGCGACGATCTCGGTGCCCGGCAGGCTGATCGCGGAGCCGACCAGCGCCGTCAGGTCCAGTTCGATCGTGGCGTCGGGGTTGTACGCGAGCGAGCGCAACGTCCCTGCGACCGGCCGCAGTTCGCCATGGTCCGGCACCGTCACCAGGTCGGGGACGGCGCCGGGGGAGCTGTGGTGCAGCGGATACGCGCGGCTCTGGAGGTGCAGGACCGCCGGTGTTCCCGTCACGCGCCGCTGCCCGGTGCCGCGGCGCGGTCGGCGGCCCGGGACGCGGCGGCCCAGGACACCGCCACGTACTCCGGGATCAAGTCCGCCTCGGACACCGACACTTCGCCGAGGTAGCGGCGCTGGAGATCCTCGGGGCCGCGGTCCTCGACCGGCGTGCCGAACAGCGACTCCAACTCGTCGTGGGTGAGATGGCTCGCGTCCGCCGGGACGTCGCGGCGCAGGAACCAGTCGCGCTGCTCGGCGAGGACCCGGCAGCCCGCGGCGGCGGCCGGCCAGTAGCTGACCGCGGTGACGGCGGTGGTGCCGAATCCGGCGCCCAGCGTCACCACCGCGCGCGCCGCGTCCGGCGGCAGATAGAAGACGACGCCCTCGGCGACGTACGCCACCGGCCGACCATCGGCCAACTCCCGTGCCGCCGCCGTCACTTCGGCGCGGCCCTCGGCTGTGGTGAGGTCCACCGCCAGGTGCCGTACCTCCCGCTCGGGCACGGCGCCCGACGCGGTCAGCTCCGCCGCGCGCCGCCGCTTGGCCGCGGCCATCGCGGGCAGGTCGGCCTCCAGCGCGGCCGGGAAGGGCAGCAGCCAGGGGTAGGAGGAGAAGCCCGCGCCGCACACCACGAGGACGGTGTCGGGATCGGCGCGCAGTGCCCGGGTGAGCGTGTCGGCGATGTACCGGCCGCGCAGCGACACCACCAGGTCGTCGTGCGGATAGACCGCGTCGGCGAACTCCCGCCACAGCGTGCGGACCGCGGACCGGTCACCGTCCGGAATCCAGGCGCCGGCGAGCGGGTCCTCGGCGAGGTCGGGTTTGCGTGCGCGTGACTCGTTGACCAGATACGCGGTGAGTTCGACCCCGCCGTGCTGCATCGTCCGTCCACCCCCGGTTGTGTGACGTTGCGTCACTCCCCTTGGTATCACGTCCGGTTGCCGTTGTGGATCCGCGGACCCGAACACTGCGTGCCTAGGACCGTCCGCGCCGCCGGGCCAACTCCGCTTCCCTGCCGTCGAGATACGGCCCGAGGCCGGGCACCGTCGCCAACCGCAGCTCGCTCAAGGGGAAGCGGTGCCCGACGGCCGTCACCGTGACGGTGTCCAGCACCACACGCGCGGCCCACCACGTCCCCTCGGTCAGCACCTCCGCCACCAGCGCGGCGCCGTCCACGACCAGGTCCGCGCGCGCCGTACGGCCGGCCACCTGCTGCCCCGACGCGTCCGGCGTCGGCGACGCACCCGCGTCGAAGGCCGGATATCCGTCCCGCTCCAACCGCAGCGACTCCGCCAGGCCGACCGGCTCCGCGTCGTTCACGGCGCTGGTCACCCACACCGCTGGCGCCGCGTCGAGCCGCCCGTGCAGCAGTGTGATCCGCTGCCACCGCTCGTCCACCCGGTGGCCCTCCGCGAGCCACGCGGGCTCCGGCGCCGCCCCGACCGCACCGAGCACCCGAAACGGCATCGCCTCCCGCAGCGCGGCCACCCGCCGTGCCAGCTCGGCCACCTGCCGCCGCACCTCGTCCCCCGCCCCGTACCGCATACCCCGGCCTCCCCCGGTCCGTATTCGTCTGCACCATTGTCGCGTGGTCCGTCAACGGGGCAGGCGAACGGAACCCGGACAGGGCGGGCCGGGCATGACCGAGCGGCGGTCATGTACTAGAGTTATCTCGACATCGAGATATCTGCCGAGGCGTACGACGACCGCACCGCGAGGTAAGGGTTACCTAACCAGATCCCTACCTTAGCGGATCGACATGGAGGCATGTCGCGCGCTCGCGGTGGTACGCGCGCAATGACGCAAGAAAACGCATGGAGGAGACTGTCGTGTCGGCGAACAGCTTCGACGCCCGCAGCACGTTGCGGGTGGGCGACGAGTCGTACGAGATCTTCCGGCTGGACAAGGTGGAGGGCTCCGCCCGCCTGCCGTACAGCCTGAAGGTGCTGCTGGAGAACCTGCTGCGCACCGAGGACGGCGCGAACATCACCGCCGACCACATCCGGGCGCTGGGCGGATGGGACTCGCAGGCCCAGCCCAGCCAGGAGATCCAGTTCACGCCGGCCCGCGTGATCATGCAGGACTTCACCGGCGTGCCCTGCGTGGTGGACCTGGCCACGATGCGCGAGGCCGTCAAGGAGCTGGGCGGCGACGCGGCGCAGATCAACCCGCTGGCCCCCGCCGAGCTGGTCATCGACCACTCGGTGATCGCCGACCGCTTCGGCACCCCGGACTCCTTCGCGCAGAACGTGGAGCTGGAGTACGGCCGCAACAAGGAGCGCTACCAGTTCCTGCGCTGGGGCCAGACCGCGTTCGACGAGTTCAAGGTCGTCCCGCCCGGCACCGGCATCGTCCACCAGGTGAACATCGAGCACCTGGCCCGTACCGTCATGGTCCGCGGCGGCCAGGCGTACCCGGACACCCTCGTCGGCACCGACTCGCACACCACCATGGTCAACGGCCTGGGCGTGCTCGGCTGGGGCGTCGGCGGCATCGAGGCCGAGGCCGCGATGCTCGGCCAGCCGGTGTCCATGCTGATCCCGCGGGTCGTCGGCTTCAAGCTGACCGGCGAGCTGCCCACCGGCACCACCGCCACCGACCTGGTGCTGACCATCACCGAGATGCTGCGCAAGCACGGCGTCGTCGGCAAGTTCGTGGAGTTCTACGGCGAGGGCGTCGGCGCCACGTCGCTGGCCAACCGCGCCACCATCGGCAACATGTCGCCGGAGTTCGGCTCCACCGCCGCGATCTTCCCGATCGACGACGAGACGCTGAAGTACCTGCGGCTGACCGGCCGCGACGCCCAGCAGGTCGCGCTGGTCGAGGCGTACGCCAAGGAGCAGGGCCTGTGGCTTGACCCGGCCGCCGAGCCGGACTTCTCCGAGAAGCTGGAGCTGGACCTCGCCACGGTCGTCCCGTCGATCGCCGGCCCCAAGCGCCCGCAGGACCGCATCGTGCTGGCGAACGCCGCCCAGCAGTTCGCCCGTGACGTGCGCAATTACGTGACCGACGACGAGGAGGCGGGCAAGGAGTCCTTCCCGGCCTCCGACTCCCCGGCCGCCCACAACGGCGTCCCGAGCAAGCCGACCCTGGTCACGGCCCCGGACGGATCGACGTACGAGATCGACCACGGCGCCGTCACCGTCGCCGCGATCACCTCCTGCACCAACACCTCGAACCCGTACGTGATGGTCGCCGCGGCGCTGGTCGCGAAGAAGGCCGTCGAGCGCGGCCTGACCCGCAAGCCGTGGGTCAAGACCACGCTGGCCCCCGGCTCCAAGGTCGTCACCGACTACTTCGACAAGGCCGGCCTCACGCCGTACCTGGACAAGCTCGGCTTCAACCTGGTCGGCTACGGCTGCACCACCTGCATCGGCAACTCGGGCCCGCTGCCCGAGGAGGTCTCCAAGGCGGTCAACGACGCGGACCTCGCGGTCGCCGCGGTGCTCTCCGGCAACCGCAACTTCGAGGGCCGGATCAACCCCGACGTCAAGATGAACTACCTGGCGTCGCCGCCGCTGGTCGTCGCGTACTCCATCGCGGGCTCGATGAAGGTCAACATCACCGAGGACGCGCTGGGCACCGACACCGACGGCAAGCCGGTCTACCTCCAGGACATCTGGCCCACCGAGGCCGAGGTCAACGACGTGGTGGCCAACGCCATCGGCCAGGACATGTTCAGCCAGTCCTACCAGGACGTCTTCGCGGGCGACGCGCAGTGGCAGGCGCTGCCGATCCCGACCGGTGACACCTTCGAGTGGGACGCGGAGTCCACCTACGTCCGCAAGCCCCCGTACTTCGAGGGCATGGAGATGGAGCCGGCCCCGGTCACCGACATCACCGGCGCCCGGGTGCTGGCCAAGCTCGGCGACTCGGTCACCACCGACCACATCTCGCCGGCCGGCGCCATCAAGGCCGACACCCCGGCCGGCCAGTACCTCACCGAGCACGGTGTGGGCCGTCGCGACTTCAACAGCTACGGCTCGCGCCGCGGCAACCACGAGGTCATGATCCGCGGCACCTTCGCCAACATCCGGCTGCGCAACCAGATCGCACCGGGCACCGAGGGCGGCTACACCCGCGACTTCACGGAGGGCACCACCCCCGCCGAGGCTCCCGTCGCGTTCATCTACGACGCCTCGCGCAACTACATCGAGCAGGGCGTCCCGCTGGTGGTCCTCGCGGGCAAGGAGTACGGCTCCGGCTCGTCGCGCGACTGGGCGGCCAAGGGCACCGCGCTGCTCGGCGTCAAGGCGGTCGTCGCGGAGTCCTACGAGCGCATCCACCGCTCGAACCTGATCGGCATGGGCGTGCTGCCGCTGCAGTACCCCGAGGGCGCCTCGGCGGCCTCCCTCGGCCTCACCGGCGAGGAGACCTTCTCCATCACCGGGGTGACCGAGCTGAACGACGGCAGCACCCCGCGCACGGTGAAGGTCAGCACCGACACCGGCGTGGAATTCGACGCGGTCGTCCGGATCGACACGCCCGGAGAGGCGGACTACTACCGCAACGGCGGCATCATGCAGTACGTGCTGAGGTCGCTGATTCGCAAGTAACGATCAAGTGACGTTCCGCTACGGCGGATACGTTTCGGGAAACCACGGACGGGCCGCACTCCCTCGCGGGGAGTGCGGCCCGTCCCGTTATGTCCGGACCTCGCGGCAGGTCGGCGTTCACTACTTGAACACACCTGGATGACGGTCGCGTTGACTAGTGAATACAAGCCACGGCGCTCTCATGAGCGGTCAAACGTCCCACGTTTCGCGGAGGTCTCAACTCGGGAAAGCTTGCCGTCCAAATCCCCATTCGATCTTGCCCTGCCGGACGCAAGTGGACTATACCTGTCGGCGTCCAAGGAACCCGCTCACAGCGGGGCGGGGCGGGGGGGAACGTCGGGCAGAAACACCCGGCGGCCTACGGTGACGTACCCCTCCTCGATGGATGCACGGCATCACTCAAGCTTCAACTGTTCGCGGTCGTCGGCGGATTCCGCTGCACCGCATGAGTCCTGATGAGAGCGAGGACTTGAGCATGGGATCCGAAATGAACCGCCGGGATCTGGTCAAGCGTTCCGCGGCGCTGGGCCTGGTGGCCATTCCGTCCGCCGGTCTGCTGAGCGCCTGCGCGTCCAGCGGCGGCGACGACAGCAGCAGCGACAAGCCCACCAAGAGCGCGTCCGCCGCCTCGAAGGACAACCCCTTCGGCGTGAACGACTCGGCCCCGCTGGACATCATGGTGTTCGACGGCGGTTACGGTCACGACTACGCCACTGCCCTCGGCAAGCTGTACGAGACCAAGCACAGCGGCTCCAAGGCGAGCGTGGCCTGGACCCAGGACATCACCGGCAAGCTCCAGCCCCGCTTCAACGGCGGCACCCCGCCGGACGTCATCGACGACTCGGGCGCCCAGCAGATCAAGCTGGACGTGCTGCAGAAGTCGGACCAGCTCAGCGACCTGACCGCGCTGCTGGACGCGCCGTACATCGACGACCCGACGAAGAAGATCCGCGACGTGCTGCAGCCCGGCACGATCGAGGTCGGCAACATCGGCGGCAAGTTCGTCACCCTGCAGTACATCTACACGGTGTGGGGTCTGTGGTACTCCGGCAAGCTCTTCAAGGAGCACGGCTGGACCGAGCCGAAGACCTGGAAGGACTTCATCTCGCTGTCCGGCGAGATCAAGAAGGCCGGCATCGCGCCCTTCGCCCACCAGGGCAAGTACCCGTACTACATCAACGTCGCCATCATGGACCTGATCGCCAAGAACGGCGGTCTGGACCTGGCCAAGCGGATCGACACCTTCGACCCGACCGCGTGGGACGACCCGGCCGTCAAGAACGGCATCGAGGCGATCTACGAGATCGTCGACAAGGGCTACCTGCTCCCCGGCACCAATGGTCTGACCCACATCGAGTCGCAGACCAAGTGGAACCAGTACAAGGCCGCGTTCATCCCCTGTGGCTCCTGGCTGGAGAACGAGCAGATGAAGGCCACCCCGGCGGACTTCGACATGAAGTTCATGCCGATGCCCTCGCTGGACGGCGACAAGCTCCCCTTCGACGCCATCCGCGCCGGTGCCGGTGAGCCCTTCATCGTGCCGAAGAAGGCCAAGAACCCGGCCGGCGGCATGGAGTTCCTGCGCATGATGCTGACGAAGGAGGCGTCCGGCAAGTTCGCCTCGGCCGCCAACTCGCTCACCGTCCTGAAGGACGGTGTCGGCTCCGACGTGCAGCTGCGTCCGGGTACCGCGTCGACCGTGACCGCGCTGTCCGCGGCCGGCTCGAACACGTTCAACTACAACTACCCGAACACCAACAGCGAGTTCGACGTCGCCCTGCAGAACCTCAGCGCCGAGCTGATGGCCAAGCGCCTCACCCCGGCGCAGTGGATCACGAAGGCCAAGGCGCTCGCGGTCAAGGCGAAGAAGGCCTGACCTCAGCGACTTCGCGCGGTGCGGGGGCCGGATCCGTCCGGTCCCCGCACCGCCATAGCCCTTCGATCAGGAGCAGGGATCCATGCAGCATCGCAAATACCCCTTCATTGTGGGGTTCCTCATCGTTCCGCTCGTCCTCTACATCACGTTCGTGATCTGGCCGTACCTGCAGACGTTCGGCTACTCGCTCACGAACTGGACGGGTGAGTCCCAGAACTTCAAGTTCATCGGCCTGGACAACTACACGGCCCTGTTCCACGACTCCGTCTTCAGGACCGCGTTGTGGCACAACATCCTGCTCCTGATCTTCCTGCCGGTGATCACGATTCTGCTGGCGCTGTTCTTCGCCTTCATGGTGAACGTGGGCGGCCGCAGTACGGCGGGCGGCGTCCAGGGTGTGCGCGGTGCGGGAATCTACAAGGTCGTCTACTTCTTCCCGCAGGTGCTGTCGGTCGCGATCCTGATCGTGCTGTTCGGCGCGGTCTACCGCAGCGACTCGGCCGGTCTGCTCAACGGCATCCTGGTCAAGCTGCACCTGGAGGACGCCAACAACCCCATCGAGTGGCTGAACGACCCCAACCTGGTGCTGTGGTGCCTGCTGGCGATCCAGGTCTGGGCGGGCGTCGGCTTCTACCTGGTGCTGTTCTCGGCGGCCATGCAGTCCATCCCCAAGGACATCTACGAGGCCGCGCTGCTGGACGGCGCGGGCCGCGGGCAGACCTTCTTCAAGGTCACCCTGCCGCTGCTGTGGGACAGCGTGCAGACCTCGTGGGTCTACATCTCGATCTTCGCGATGGACTTCTTCGCGCTGGTCTCCGGCCTGACCCCGGGAACCGGCTACGGCGGTGGTCCCGACCACCACAGCGAGGTCATGGCGACCTACCTGATGCGCAACTTCCTGTCCTTCGGCAAGAGCGGTTACGCCTGTGCACAGGGCGTGATCATCATGCTGGTGACCTTGATCGTTTCCGCCGTCACGCTGCGGGTCTCCCGGCGTGACCGCATCGAGTTCTGAGCGGGGAAGCACCATGACCTCACCCATCACCGAGGCACAGTCCGGTGGACTGCTGGGCCAGGTACCCGCTCAGGGCGGACCCGGCAGCAAGCGCAGGAGCCCGGAGGAGGCGGGCGACGGCGCCGGCGGCCGGGTGCTCAATGTCTTCTCGCACGGATTCCTGGCGATCTGGGCGATCATGATCGTCGTACCGCTGCTGTGGATCATCCTCGGCGCGTTCAAGAACAATGCCGAGATCGGCTCCAGCGCGTGGTCCTGGCCCTCCCACTGGAGCTTCGGCGCCTTCAGCCGCGCCTGGGACAAGGGCATCGGCGACTTCTTCCTGAACACCGTGATCGTCATGGTGTTCTCGGTGCCGCTGACCATGCTCTTCGGCTCGATGGTCGCCTACGTGCTGGCCAGGTACGAGTTCCCCGGCAACAGGTTCATCTACTACCTGTTCGTCGGCGGCGCGATGTTCCCGTACTTCCTGGCGCTGGTCCCGCTGTTCTTCATGGTGAAGAACCTCGGCATGCTGAACACGTACCAGGGTCTGATCCTGGTGTACGTCGCCTACTCGCTGCCGTTCACCACGTTCTTCATGCACTCGTTCTTCAAGACGCTGCCGACCGCCATCCATGAGGCGGCGGTGCTCGACGGGGCCTCGCACACCAGGACCTTCTTCCAGGTCATGATGCCGATGGCCAAGCCGGGCCTGCTGAGCGTCGGCATCTTCAACGTGCTCGGCCAGTGGAACCAGTACATCCTGCCGGTGACGCTGATGCAGCAGCAGTCGAGTACTGACAAGGACCACTCCATGCTGGCCCAGGGCCTGGTGAACCTCGCCCTGTCGCAGGGGTACTCGGGCGACTACCCGGCGCTGTTCGCCGGCATGGTGATCGCGATGCTGCCCGTGCTGGTGGTCTACCTCTCCTTCCAGCGCCAGGTCCAGGCCGGTCTGACGGCGGGCACCCTGAAGTAACCGGACCCGGCCGGTCGGCCGTCAACGGCTCGGAGCGGCTCCGCCACGGCGCGGAGCCGCTCCTCGGCGTTCCCGACCGATTCCCATAACGGTGTGGCTCTCCCCCTTGACGGGACATCACCCCAAACACTCAACTTAGAGTTCACATGTTGTAGACGACGGGGTCTCACCGGTGTGGCAGTAACGGCATCGGCACGGGTCCCCGTCCGTGCGGGCAGTCGGGACGCTCCGGCTGCCGGGCAGGAGTGGATGTCGTGGTCGAGACTCCGGGATCGCAGTCGTCGCTGCACCGGGCCAACCTGGAACGCGTCGTGCGTGCCGTACGGCTGGCCGGGTCACTCACCCAGGCGGAGATCGCGCGCAGCACCGGCCTGTCGGCCGCGACGGTCTCCAACATCGTGCGCGAACTGCGGGACAACGGCACGGTGCAGGTGACGTCGACCTCCTCGGGCGGTCGGCGGGCCCGCAGCGTGGCGCTGTCCGGCGACGCCGGAATCGTCGTAGGAGTCGATTTCGGCCATTCGCACCTGCGGGTGGCGGTCGGCAACCTGGCCCACCAGGTGCTCGCCGAGCAGTCCGAGCCGATCGACGTGGACGCCTCCGCCTCGCAGGGCTTCGACCGGGCCGAGCAACTGGTGGCACGCCTGGTGGAGTCCACCGGCATCCACCCCGACAAGGTGCTCGGGGTCGGCCTCGGTGTGCCGGGACCGATCGACGTGGAGTCCGGCGCGCTGGGCTCGACCGCGATCCTGCCCGGCTGGAGCGGTATCAACCCGCGCCAGGAGCTGTCCGACCGGCTCGGCGTGCCGGTCCAGGTGGACAACGACGCGAATCTGGGAGCGCTGGGCGAACTGGTCTGGGGCGGCGGGCGCGGGGTGAAGGACCTGGCGTACATCAAGGTCGCCAGCGGAGTCGGCGCCGGCCTGGTGATAGACGGCCGGATCTACCGCGGACCCGGTGGCACGGCGGGTGAAATCGGCCACATCACGCTCGACGAGTCCGGTCCGGTCTGCCGCTGCGGCAACCGCGGCTGCCTGGAGACCTTCACCGCGGCGCGCTATGTGCTCGAACTGCTGCGCGGTAGTCACGGGGACGGCCTAACGGTCCCGAAGATGGTTCAGCTGGCCCGTGAGGGGGACCCCGGGTGCCGTCGGGTGATCGGCGACGTGGGCCGTCACATAGGCATGGGCGTGGCCAGTCTCTGCAACCTCTTGAACCCCAGCAGGGTCGTCCTGGGCGGGGATCTGGCCGAGGCGGGGGAGCTGGTGCTCGGCCCGATAAGGGAGTCCGTGTCGCGGTACGCGATCCCCAGCGCCGCCCAGCGGCTGTCCGTCGTCCCCGGTTCCCTGGGGGCCCGGGCGGAGGTTTTGGGGGCACTTGCCCTGGTGCTGAGTGAGATGGGCGATTCTACACTGTTGGATGGTAATACTCCGGTTGATACACCCGCCTTTTCGGCATAACTGAGCGTTCACACAGCTAACGAAACGGGTCGTTGCCATCTCGTTAAGTGTTTACTTCTTGACGACACGGCGTCAGCCGGAGTTGACTCACGACCACCTCGGCCGCGGTGTTGCGGCCCTGTCAGGGAGGCAACCTCACATGAACGCAATGACGCGTCGAATCGCCGTCGGGACGGTCGCTGTTTCGATCGCGCTCACGATGGCCGCGTGTGGCAAGGCGGGCGACGACAAGAAGTCCGACAGCAGCAGCTCCAGCAGCAGCGCGGGCGGCAAGACCATCGGTCTGCTGCTCCCGGAGAACGCCACCACCCGGTACGAGAAGTTCGACAAGCCCCTGATCGAGGCGAAGATCAAGGAGCTGTGCTCCGACTGCACCGTCGACTACGCGAACGCCGCCGGCGACCCGCAGAAGCAGACGCAGCAGGTCAGCAGCATGATCGCCAAGGGCGTCAAGGTGCTGATCCTGGATGCGCAGGACTCGGTGGGCATCAAGTCCTCGGTCCAGGCCGCGGTCGACAAGGGCATCAAGGTCGTCGCGTACGACCGCCTCGCGCAGGGCCCCGTCTCCGCCTACGTCTCCTACGACAACGAGAAGATCGGCGAGCTGCAGGGCCAGGCGCTGCTCGACGCCATGGGCGCCGACGCCAAGCCCACCTCGAAGATCGTCATGATCGACGGTGACCCGGCCGACCCGAACGCGGCGGACTTCAAGAAGGGCGCCCACAAGATCCTCGACGGCAAGGTGAACATCGCCTACGAGCAGTCGGGTCTGTGGAAGGACACCGTCGCCAACCAGAAGGTCACCGCGGCGATCACCTCCCTCGGCGCGAAGAACATCAAGGGCGTCTACTCCGCCAACGACGGCATGGCCGGCGGTATCGCCACCGCCCTCAAGGGCGCCGGCATCAACCCGCCGCTGACCGGCCAGGACGCCGAGCTCCCCGGCATCCAGCGGATCCTCGCGGGCACCCAGGCCGCCACGATCTACAAGGCGTACGCGCCCGAGGCCGAGGCCACCGCCGAGATCGCCGTCGACCTGCTGACCGGCAAGGACTTCAAGTCCATCGCCGACACGACCGCCACCAGCGGCTCCGGCCAGACCGTCCCGGCCCACCTGATCGGCGCCACCGCCGTGACCAAGGCCAACATCAAGGACACGGTCATCAAGGACAAGCTGTACACGGTCGACCAGATCTGCACCGCCGAGTTCGCCGCAGCGTGCAAGGCGGCCGGCATCCAGTAACACCCAGGGCTTCGGCCCGACCCCGTAAGAGCCTGTCCGGTGCCCCGCCCCCACCATTCCACCCCGCTGCCGGGGCGGGGCACCGGACGGAAACGCTTGCGGGGTAGAGCGATCGGGGAAGGGGTATGACCCGTTCCCCGTTGACTTTGTAATCCTGTGCTTTATTGCACGTCCCCCGCGGGCTGTCCCACCAGCCCGCGGCATCCCCGCCGGTCAGGCGGCGAAGGAGATGGTTCACGTGTCCGCTACGCCCGTGCTGGCGTTGCGCGGAGTCTCCAAGCGATTCGGTGCGGTCCAGGCCCTCACCGATGTCGATCTGGAGGTCCACGCCGGAGAGGTTGTCGCCCTGGTGGGTGACAACGGTGCCGGTAAGTCCACACTGGTCAAGACGATCGCCGGTGTGCACCCCATCGACGAAGGCGTCATCGAGTGGGAGGGCAAGGCGGTCAACATCAACCGGCCGCAGGACGCCCAGGCCCTCGGTATCGCCACCACGTACCAGGACCTCGCACTCTGCGACAACCTGGACGTCGTCGGCAATCTCTACCTCGGACGGGAGATCCTGCGCGTCGGGGTCCTCGACGAGGTCACGATGGAAAAGCGCGCGCGTGAGCTGCTGAACACGCTGTCCATCCGGATCCCCAGCGTGCGGATCCCGATCGCGAGTCTCTCCGGTGGTCAGCGCCAGGTCGTGGCCATCGCCCGCGCACTGATCGGTGAGCCGAAGGTCGTCATCCTCGACGAACCGACCGCCGCCCTCGGTGTCGAGCAGACCGCGCAGGTCCTCGACCTGGTCGAGCGGCTGCGCGAGCGCGGCCTCGGCGTCATTCTGATCAGCCACAACATGGCCGACGTCACGGCGGTCGCCGACACCGTGCACGTCCTGCGACTCGGCAGGAACAACGGTTCCTTCCCGGTCAAGGGCACCACGAACGAACAGATCGTCGCCGCCATCACCGGTGCCACGGACAACGCCGTGACCCGTCGGCAGGCGCGCAATGTGGAGGCGGCGAAGTGAGCGACAAGACCACCCTTTCGAAGGCCGACGACGAGCCTCCGGTGGACGAGATGGCGCCCGCCGCGGTCGAGGTCGTCGACCCGCGGCTGCTCATCCGTGAAGAGGGCCTCAAGGGTTACCTCACGGAGTTCAAGCGCAAGCTCAAGGGCGGTGAACTGGGCTCGCTGCCCGTCATCGTCGGTCTGATCATCATCTGGACCGTGTTCCAGATCAAGGACAGCCTGTTCCTCAGCTCGACCAACATGGTCAACATCAGCTTCTTCCTGGCCGCGACGGGCATGATCGCCCTCGGCCTGGTCTTCGTGCTGCTGTTGGGCGAGATCGACCTGTCGGTGGCGTCGGTCAGCGGTCTGTCCGCGTCGATCTTCGCGATCTTCTCCACCACGCACGGCATGAACGTGTGGCTGGCGCTGATCCTCACGATCCTCACCGGTGTCGGTATCGGCGCGATCCACGGCTTCTTCTTCGCCAAGATCGGCGTCCCGGCGTTCGTCGTCACCCTGGCCGGCAACCTCGGCTGGAACGGTCTGATGCTGTGGCTGCTCGGCTCGACCGGCAGCCTCTCCATCCAGGACACCGGCCCGATGCACATCCTGGGCCAGCGCTCCTTCTTCATGGACCAGGACATCGCCGGCGCCTACATCCTGGCCACCGTCGGTGTCGCCGCGCTGCTGGTCGGTTCGCTCGTCGAGCAGGCCCGCCGCCGCAAGGCCGGCGTCCCGTTCCGTCCCACCAGCGAGATCGCGCTGCGGGCCATCGCGCTCGCGGTGGTTGCCTACGTCGCCGCGTACGTGCTGAACAAGTCCGCGGGTGTGCCGAACGCGCTGGTGATCTTCCTGGTCGCCCTGGTGATCTGCGACTTCGTCCTGCGCCGCACCACCTTCGGCCGCAAGGTCTTCGCGGTCGGCGGCAGCATCGAGGGCGCCCGCCGTGCCGGTATCAACGTGGCGCTGATCCGGATCGCGGTGTTCGCGATCTCCGGCGGCTTCGCGGCCATCGGCGGTCTGTTCCTGGCCGCCCAGACCTACACCGCCACGCTCGCCGCCGGCAGCGGCAACCTGCTGATGCTGGCCATCGCGGCCGCGGTCATCGGCGGTACCAGCCTCTTCGGCGGTCGCGGCAACGTCTGGTCGGCGCTGCTCGGCATGCTGGTCATCCAGTCCATCCAGACCGGTCTCGACCTGCTCAACATGAACACCTCGATCCAGTACATGATCACCGGCGCCGTTCTGCTCGCCGCCGTGGTCATCGACTCGGTCTCGCGCCGTACGCAGAAGACCTCCGGTCGCGCGTAACAGCTCGTCACCGAAAAACCGGGAACACGCCGCCGCGCGCGGCACCGAAGTACCCCCGAACCGCCGGGCGGACCTGGGAATCCAGGTCCGCCCGGCGGTTTTCGCGCCTCCGGCCGTCGCCACGCCGTGACATTCGTCGCACAGGGCGCCCCACCGCCTGGGAAACAGAAGATTAGACTCGTCGGATCGGCCGCATCGCAGCGATCCGGCCTCGTACCGACAGGCAGCAGAGGGAGGATCGGGTGGCAGTGCTGACCCGTATCAACGGACCGCGCGACCTCGACCGGCTCAGCCAGCAGCAGCTCGTGGAGCTGGCGGCCGAGATCCGCACCTTCCTCGTCGACGCGGTGTCCAAGACCGGCGGGCACCTCGGCCCCAACCTGGGCGTGGTCGAGCTGACCATCGCCCTGCACCGGACCTTCCACTCGCCCGCCGACAGGATCCTCTTCGACACCGGGCACCAGGCGTACGTGCACAAGCTGCTCACCGGGCGCAAGGACTTCGCGAAGCTCAAGAGCAAGGGCGGCCTGTCCGGTTACCCGTCGCGGGCCGAGTCCGAGCACGACGTCATCGAGAACAGCCACGCCTCCACCGTCCTCGGCTGGGCCGACGGCCTGGCCAAGGCCAACGAGGTGCTCGGCCGCACCGACCACGTGGTCGCCGTCATCGGCGACGGCGCCCTGACCGGCGGCATGGCCTGGGAGGCGCTGAACAACATCGCCGCCGCCCAGGACCGCCCGCTCATCATCGTCGTCAACGACAACGAGCGGTCCTACGCGCCGACCATCGGCGGCCTCGCGGACCACCTGGCGACCCTGCGCACCACCGACGGCTACGAGCGCTTCCTGTCCCGCACCAAGGACCTCCTGGAGCGCACCCCGCTGATCGGCCAGCCGCTCTACGAGACGCTGCACGGCGCGAAGAAGGGCCTGAAGGACTTCATCGCCCCGCAGGGCATGTTCGAGGACCTCGGCCTGAAGTACGTCGGCCCGATCGACGGCCACGACGTGGAGGCGCTGGAGTCCGCGCTGCAGCGCGCCAAGCGCTTCGGCGGCCCCGTCATCGTGCACTGCATCACCGAGAAGGGCCGCGGCTACCGCCCGGCCGAGCAGGACGAGGCCGACCGCTTCCACGGCATCGGCCCGATCCACCCCGACACCGGCCTGCCGATCGCCACCGGCGGTGCCGACTGGACCTCGGTGTTCGGCGACGAGATGGTCGCGCTCGGCAAGGAGCGCGAGGACATCGTGGCGATCACCGCCGCCATGCTCCAGCCTGTCGGCCTGGACAAATTCGCCAAGGCGTTCCCCGACCGGGTCTACGACGTCGGCATCGCCGAGCAGCACGCCGCCACCTCGGCGGCCGGCCTGGCCACCGGCGGCCTGCACCCGGTCTTCGCGGTCTACGCGACCTTCCTCAACCGGGCCTTCGACCAGGTCCTGATGGACGTCGCCCTGCACAGGTGCGGCGTCACCTTCGTCCTGGACCGGGCCGGCGTCACCGGCAGCGACGGCGCCTCCCACAACGGCATGTGGGACATGTCGATCCTCCAGGTCGTGCCGGGCCTGCGGATCGCCGCGCCGCGCGACGCCGACCAGGTACGCGCGCAGCTGCGCGAGGCCGTCGCCGTCGAGGACGCGCCGACCGTGGTGCGCTACTCCAAGGGCGCGGTCGGCCCCGCGGTCGCCGCGGTCGGCCGGATCGGCGGCATGGACGTGCTGCGCGAGCCGTCCGAGGGCGAACGCCCCGACGTGCTGCTGGTGTCGGTCGGCGCGCTGGCGCCGATGTGCCTGGAGATCGCCGCGCTGCTGGACGCGCAGGGCATCACCACCACCGTCGTCGACCCGCGCTGGGTCAAGCCGGTGGACGAGGCGCTGCCGGGCCTGGCCGCCAAGCACCGCGTCGTGGTCACCGTCGAGGACAACGGCCGCGTCGGCGGCGTCGGTTCGGCGATCGCGCAGGCGCTGCGCGACGCGGAGGTGGACGTGCCGCTGCGCGACTTCGGCATCCCGCAGCGCTTCCTCGACCACGGCTCCCGCAAGGACGTCATGGCCGACATCGGCCTCACCGCGCCGGCCATCGCCCGCCAGGTGACCGGCCTGGTGGCCACCATCGACGGCCGGTTCGCCGAGGACGCCGACCACGCCTCGGAGATCGCCCGCGACTGACCGCGTCACCGAGTCACGCCCGCGCACGCCCCAGGGCCCGCGGCGCGCCCCGTACGGCGCAGGGGGTCCACCCATCCGGGTGGACCCCCTCTTCCATCGGCGTACGCGTAGGCGCGCCTATTCGGGTGAGGCGGACCTCCGGAGTGCAGTAGCGCTGTAGCGGCTGCCGACCGGCAGGACCCGACCGGATCCGACCGGAGCGGACCGGCCGCCGGACGATCTGGAGGTGCGGCGACGATGGACACCGGCATGCGGGAGGACTCGGACCGGCGGTCCGAGGGGGTGTTCCGCACCAAGAGCATCGAGCAGTCGATCGCGGACACCGAGGACCCCGAACACGGCCTGCGCAAGGAGCTGTCGGTCCTCGACCTGGTCGTCTACGGGGTCGGCGTCATCGTCGGCACCGGCATCTTCGTGATCACCGGTTCGGTGGCCAAGGACTACGCGGGCCCCGCCGTCGCGCTCGCCTTCGTCGTCTCGGCGGTGGTCTGCGGCCTGGCCGGGCTCTGCTACGCCGAATTCGCCTCGACCGTTCCGGTGGCCGGTTCCGCGTACACCTTCAGCTACGCCTCGATCGGCGAACTGCCCGCCTGGATCATCGGCTGGGACCTGATCCTCGAACTGGCGCTGGGCGCGGGCGTGGTGGCCGGCGGCTGGTCCGGCTACATGGTGGAACTGCTCTCGCACTTCGGCATCGACGTGCCCAAAGTGCTCACCCACGACGGCAGCGGCTTCGGCTTCGACCTGCTGGCGGCCGTCCTGGTCCTGGTGCTCACCGGCATCGTGCTGGTCGGCATGAAGCTCTCGGCGCGGATCACCAGCCTGATCGTCGCGGTCAAGATCACCGTGGTGCTGCTGGTGATCTTCGCCGGGCTGTTCTACATCACCGGCAGCAACTACCACCCGTTCCTGCCGCCGTCCAAGTCCAACGCGGGCAGCGGTTCGGACCTGCACGCCCCGCTGGTGCAGATCATCTTCGGCTTCACCCCGTCGTCCTTCGGCGTGATGGGCATCTTCTCCGCCGCCGCCGTGGTCTTCTTCGCCTTCATCGGCTTCGACATCGTGGCCACCGCCGCCGAGGAGACCAAGAACCCGCAGCGGGACATGCCCCGTGGCATCCTCGGCTCGCTGGTGGTCTGCACGATCCTGTACGTGGCGGTGTCGCTGGTCGTCACCGGCATGCAGAAGTATTCGGAGCTGGACACCTCGGCGCCGCTGGCGAGCGCCTTCAAGGCGGTCGGCGCCCCCTTCTGGTCCGGCCTGATCAGCTTCGGCGCCGCCGTCGGCCTGACCTCGGTGGTGATGATCCTGCTGATGGGCCAGACCCGGGTGTTCTTCGCGATGAGCCGCGACGGGCTGCTGCCGCGGGCCTTCTCCCAGGTGCACCCGAAGTTCGGCACCCCCTACCGCACCACGGTGCTGCTCGGTGTGGTCGTGGCACTGATCGCGGGCTTCTTCTCCGTCGAGGAACTGGAGGAGATGGTCAACGTCGGGACGCTGTTCGCCTTCGTCGTGGTCGCCCTCGGCATCATCGTGCTGCGCCGCACCCGGCCGGACCTGCCGCGCGCCTTCCGGGCGCCGTGGGTGCCGGTGCTGCCGGTGGCGTCGGTGTGCGCGTCGCTGTGGCTGATGCTGAATCTGAGCGTGGAGACCTGGATCCGCTTCGGTGTGTGGATGGTGATCGGCTTCGCCATCTACTTCGGCTACGGCCGCTCCCACAGCAGGCTGGGCCGCGGTCGCTAGGTGCCGCCCACGACGACCGCGGTGCGGGAGGCCGGCCCGCCGCCCGCATCTGTGCTCGTGCCCGCGCCCCTGGACGCACCGCGGCCCGCCCCGGCGTCGCGGACGTACTGGCTCCGGCTCGCCCTCGTGCTCACCGCGCTCGCCTTCCTGCTGCGGCTGCCGTCCTTCACCCGGCCGGTGTGGAATCCCGACGAGGGCTATCTGGCCGTCGAGGCGCGGCTGCTGGCGCACGGCGGGGTGCTCTACGACACGGTCGTCGACCGCAAGCCGCCCCTGCTGCCGCTGCTGTACCAGGGGCTGTTCGCCCTTTTCGGGGACGGCTCGCTGTGGCCGGTCCGGGTGGCGGCGGTCCTGGCGACGGCCGCCACCGCGCTGCTGGTGGCCGCCGTCGCCCACCGCCGCTGGGGCGCCGGCAGCGGTACGGCCGCGGGCCTGATCTGTCTGCTGCTGTCGGTGGGGCTGGCTCCCGAGGACACCCAGGCCGCGGCCTTCGAGGTCTTCATACTGCCGTGGACGGCCGCCGCGGTCTGGTGCGCCGACCGGCACCGCTGGACGGCGGCGGGCCTGGCCGTCGCGGGCGCCGCGCTCACCAAGCAGACCGGCGCGGTCACACTCCTCCCGGTCGCCTGGACGCTGTGGCGGGCCGCGCGCGCCGGCCGCACCCGGGGGCGTGCCGGCGCCGCCCGGCTGGCCGTGGGATGCGCGGCGCCGGTCGCGGCGGTGGCGCTGCTGACCGGACCCGGCCGCTTCCTCTTCTGGACGGTCACCGGCTCCGCCGAGTACGTCTCGCCGCGCGGCGCCTGGCTGACGGCGCTGTCCCGGGCGGCGGGCGCCGCGAGCATCCTGGCGGTGGCCGCCGCGGGCCTGCTGCTGGCCGTGGGCGCCGCCTGGGCGGTGCGGGACCGGCCGGTCCCGGGCGACCTGTGGGTGTGGCTGGCGGCCTCGGGTCTTGCGGTGGCCTCCGGCTGCCAGTTCTTCGGCCACTACTTCCTCCAGCTCGTGCCGCCGCTGGCGCTGACCGGCGCGGCGGCACTGCGCGCGCTGCCGCGGCCGCGTACCGCCGTCGCCTGCTGGACGGCGCTGGCCTGCGCCGGCTTCCTGGCGTGGGACCTGACCGCGCCGGCCGGTGAGGCGGAGCACGCCCGTGCGGTGGCGGCCGCGGTGCGGGAGCACACCGGGCCGCGGGACCACGTCCTGGTGTGGGGCATACACCCCGAGGAGCTGTGGTTCGCCGACCGACCGCCCGCCGTCCGCTACCCGACCGCGGGCTTCCTCACCAACTTCAGCGGCGGGCGCGGCGGGGTACGGGTGGGGGAGCGGTACGCGGTCCCCGGCACCTGGCGGACCTTCGCCGCCGACTTCGCGGCGCATCCTCCCGCCCTGGTCGTCGACGACTCCCGGGGCGCCCCGTACGCGGTCGACCGCACGCCGACCCTGCGTGAGCTGCTCGGTTCCGGTTACCGGCGGGCCGGGACGGTGGACGGGGCGGTGCTGTACGTGCGCGCCGACGGGGGACCGGCGTGACGGGGCCCCTGGGGACGATGGTAAAAATGCGCGAGAGCCGGTGCGGGAATATCGAGGTGGCGTTGTCATGGCGGAGTCCAAGGGACCCGGTAACGAGGGCGGAGCGGCGGGCGGGGGAGGCACCCCCAAGCGCAAGAGGGGCTTCCTCGACCGGCTGCGGCCGTACGCGGTCGGCACGACCGCGATCGTGGTCGTCTTCGGCGGGTCCGCGCTGATCGGTGAGCATGTGCGCAGCACCAAGGACGACAAGGTGCGCGAACCCTCCGGTGTGGCCGCCGCCCCGGTGGTGCCGACCGGCCCCGCGGACACCGCGACGCCGAGCCCGAGCGCCAGTCCCGGCCCCAAGCTGGGCCTGCCGGTGCGCCCGACGATCCCGGTCACGCTCACCGTCTACGTGGACCTGCGCAGCCCGGACTCCAAGGCGTTCGCCGACGAGTACGAGGCCACGCTCACGCAACTGCTGACGACCGGCCAGGTGGAGCTGCAGTACCGCCTGGTGACGGCCTCCGACAAGCAGTACGGCGGCTCCGGCTCCAAGGAGGCGGCCAACGCGGCGGCCTGCGCCCAGGACCAGGGCCGCTTCTCGCAGTTCATGCGGGAGGTCTGGAAGCACCAGCCGGACCCGAGCAGCGGCACCCTGTCCCACAAGAACTTCCTCAAGGAAATGGCCCGCAAGGCCGGGAAGATCAAGATGGGCAACTTCGAGCCGTGCCTGGAACAGGGCGACCACAACGGGTGGGTGACGCAGTCCCAGAAGGCGTTCGCGGCCTCCGGGCTCGGCCAGGTCCCGGTACTGGAGATCAACGGCAAGGCGGTGAAGGACGTGCACTCCACGCTGACCCCGCAGAAGCTGCGCAAGATGGTGCTGGACGAGGCCAAGCGTGTGATCGCCGTCCAGGCCACTCCGTCGGCCACCTCGACCCTGCTGGGCTGACGCCGCGGGGCTGACGACCAGTCGGTTCTTACGGTTCGACAGATTTTCCGCACCGCTCCCCGCGGTCGGGCGCGTCACGCCGCGAATGATCAGTATGTCGGATTTCGTCAACTTTTAGGCGAAATCGGGTACTGAAGGCATGTGACACCCGATCACGGAGGAGTGGTGTGCATGTCCATACCGGTGTTCGATGACGTCGAACCGCTGCCCGCCTGTGGTTGCGAGGAGTGCGCCAGGCGGCGGCTCACCGACTCGATGGCGCGCGACACCGGTGGACCGGCCACCGGCGCCACCGCCCGTGTGGTGGTCGTGGCCGCCGCCGCGGGCACCGCGCTGGGCGCCGCCGGCACGGTCGCCGCCGCGCCGCTGCCGGCCGAGGCCACCTCCTTCACCACCGGGCACGCCGTACTCGCCGCCGCCCCGGGGGTGGCCCCCGCCGTCGCGCCGCTGCGGCTGACCCGCGATCAGATCATCCAGCGCGCCCGCACCTGGACGTCCGCCAAGGTGCCGTACAGCATGACCGCGTACTGGAAGGACGGCTACCGGCAGGACTGCTCCGGCTTCGTCTCCATGGCCTGGGGCCTGGGCACCAGCGCCTGGACCGGCAATCTCGCCGACTACGGGGTGCGGATCACCAAGTCCGAGCTGGCGCCCGGCGACATCCTGCTCTTCCACAACGCCGCCGACCCCGAGCACGGCTCGCACACGATCATCTTCGGCGGCTGGGTGGACGACGCCCACACCGCGTACACCGGCTACGAGCAGACCGTGCCGGCCACCCGGGTACAGACCACGCCGTACGCATACTGGTCGAATTCCGGGAAATACATTCCCTATCGGTACAAGTATCTGGCGGGCGGCAGCAGTTCGGGATCGGGGTCGAGTGGGTCGTCGGGGTCCAGTGCCTTCCCGGGCGCCTCAGCCTTCGGTCCCGGCGCGAACAACGCCAATGTCACCCGGCTCGGCACCATGCTGGTCGGCCGCGGCGCGGGCGCGTACTACAAGGTCGGTCCCGGACCGAAGTGGAGCGACTCCGACCGCAAGGCCACCAGTGCCTTCCAGCGCGCCCAGGGCTGGTCGGGCGGCGACGCCGACGGGCTGCCGGGCCCGACCACCTGGTCGTACCTGGTGCTCGACAAGGGCCGCGACATCCCCGGCGGCACCGCCCGTTCCTCCGGCGGCACCCCCGCCAAGGCCCCGGCCTACCCGGGCGCGGGCGCCTTCCGGCCCGGACAGACCAATGACTCCGTCCTCGCCCTCGGCAAACAGCTCGTCGCCAAGGGCTACGGCAAGAACTACACGGTGGGCCCCAGCCGGACCTGGGGCGAGGCCGACCGGCGCAATGTCGAGGCGTTCCAGCGGGCCCAGGGCTGGACCGGGCGCGACGCCGACGGCTACCCCGGCCCCGAGACCTGGAGACGACTGTTCACGTGACGACACCATCCACCGCCGCCGGGACGGGCCTGCCCGAGCAGACCCGCCCCGGGGCGCACAGCACCGACGGCTCCGCGCTCCCCGCCGCCCCGGCCGAACTCGTCGAACGTCCGGGCCCGTGCCTGCCCGGCTGGACCGCGGGCCTCACCCTGACCGCCGCCACCGGCGGCATCGTCTGGCTGCTGTGGCGGGCCGGTGTGCTGCCCGCCGAGATCGACGGCCGCACCCTGCTGCCCCCGCCGCCCGGCGGTGGCTCCGCCAGCGGCCTGTGGAGCGGCATCCTGCTGCTCGCCGCGGTCGCCGCCTTCGCCGCCGGCGGCCTCACCCGGGGCCGCAACGGCAGCGTCTGGGTGCTCACCCGGCACGGCGCCTACCAGGGCACGGTGCGCCGCACCGGCCTGATCTGGATCAGCCCGCTGCTCACCCGGCGCAGGCTCGACGTGGCGCTGCGGCACTGGCGCAGCCGCCCGATCGACGCCGTCGACGCCAACGGCACGCCCCTCCAGATCAGCGTGCTGCTGGTGTGGCGGGTCAGGGACACCGCCAAGGCGGCCTTCGCCGTCGACGACTACGACCGCTTTCTGCGCGAGCAGGTCGAGGCGGCCGTCGCGCTCGCCGTCTCCCGGCACCCGGCCGACGACTTCCGCGGCGCGGCCCCCACCCTGCGCGACAGCGAACGGCTCGGCGACCACCTCACCCGGCTGATCGCCGCCGACCAGCGGCCGGTCGGCATCGAGGTCTTCTCCGCGACCCCGGTCCGTCTCGACTACGCGCCCGAGGTCGCCGCGGCCATGCGGCGCGCCCAGATCGCCGCCCTGGACGCCAAGCACCGCAGGGCCGTCCTGGACGACGTGCTCGCCACCGTCGCCGAGACCGTGCGCGGCATCACCGAACGCGGCCTGGTGCAGCTGGACGACTACGAACGCAAGGCGCTGGTCCGCGACCTGACCGTGGCGCTGAGCACGACGACGCTGCCGAAGAAGTAGTGGCGGCGACGCACCGCGCGCCGGTATGACGAAGCGCCGGGCGGGCCATGTCCTCGGGGCCCACCCGGCGCTTCGCCGTTCCGTACGGCCCAAGGGCCGCTGCCGGTGCTACGCCGGCACGCTCGCCACGCCCGGCGCGAGGAACGGCTTGCCGTTCACCCGCTGCGAGACGCCCTCACGGTCCAGGTACGGCGTGATGCCGCCCAAGTGGAAGGGCCAGCCCGCGCCGGTGATCAGGCACAGGTCGATGTCCTGCGCCTCGGCGACCACGCCCTCGTCCAGCATCAGGCCGATCTCCTGCGCCACCGCGTCCAGCACCCGGTCGCGCACCTGCGCCTCGGTGAGCACCGTGTCGCCCTGCTTGAGCAGCGCCGCGACCTCCGGGTCCAGCTCGGGCTTCCCGGAGTCGTAGACGTAGAAGCCGCGCTTGCCCGCCTTCACCACGGCGGCCAGATTCTCCGAGACCGTGAAGCGGTCCGGGAAGGCGCGGTGCAGCGTCTCCGAGACGTGCAGACCGATGGCCGGGCCGACCAGCTCCAGCAGCACCAGCGGGGACATCGGCAGGCCGAGCGGCTCGACCGCCTGCTCGGCGACCGCGACCGGGGTGCCCTCGTCGATGACGTTCTGGATCTCGCCCATGAAGCGGGTCAGGATGCGGTTGACCACGAACGCCGGGGCGTCCTTGACCAGCACCGCGGTCTTCTTCAGCTTCTTGGCCACCGCGAAGGCCGTGGCCAGCGACGGGTCGTCGGTGCGCTCGCCGCGCACGATCTCCAGCAGCGGCAGCACCGCGACCGGGTTGAAGAAGTGGAAACCGACGACCCGCTCGGGGTGCTCCAGCTTCGCGGCCATCTCCGACACCGACAGCGAGGAGGTGTTGGTGGCCAGGATCGCGTCCGGGCGGACCACCGCCTCCAGCTCCGCGAACACCTGCTGCTTGACGCCCAGTTCCTCGAAGACGGCCTCGATGACGAAGTCCGCGTCGCCGAAGGCGGTCGCCTTGTCCAGGTGCCCGGAGACCAGGGACTTCAGGCGGTTCGCCTTGTCCTGGCCGACCCGGCCCTTGGCCAGCAGCTTGTCGATCTCGCCGTGGACGTAGCCGACGCCCTTGTCGATCCGCTCCTGGTCGATGTCGGTCAGCACGACCGGCACCTCCAGGCGGCGGGCGAACAGCAGCGCCAACTGCGAGGCCATCAGGCCGGCGCCGACCACGCCGACCTTGGAGACCGGGCGCGCCAGGGCCTTGTCCGGCGCGCCCACCGGACGCTTGCCGCGCTTCTGCACCAGGTTGAAGGCGTAGATGCCGCTGCGCAGTTCGCCGCCCATGATGAGGTCGGCGAGCGCCGCGTCCTCGGCGTCGAAGCCGTGCCGCAGGTCGCCGTTCTTGGCGGCGGCGACGATGTCCAGCGCGCGGTAGGCGGCCGGGGCCGCGCCGTGCACCTTGCTGTCGGCGATCGCCCGGCCGCGGGCCACCGCCTGGTCCCAGCCCTCACCGCGGTCCACCTCGGGCCGTACGACCTCCAGTTCGCCCTTGAGGACGGCCGCGGTCCAGGCCAGCGACTGCTCCAGGAAGTCGGCGGCCTCGAACAGCGCGTCGGCGATGCCCAGTTCGTACACCTGGGCGCCCTTGAGCTGGCGGTTCTGGTTGAGCGAGTTCTCGATGATCACGCCGACCGCGCGGTCGGCGCCGATCAGATTCGGCAGCAGCACGCAGCCGCCCCAGCCGGGCACCAGACCGAGGAAGACCTCGGGCAACGAGAAGGCCGGCACCGACGCGGACACCGTGCGGTAGGTGCAGTGCAGACCGACCTCGACACCGCCGCCCATGGCCGCGCCGTTGTAGTACGCGAAGGTCGGCACGGCCAGGGTCTGGAGCCGCTTGAAGACGTCGTGGCCGCTCTTGCCGATGGTCAGCGCCTCGTCGCGGGTGCGCAGCACCTCGACGCCCTTGAGGTCGGCGCCGACGGCGTAGATGAACGGCTTGCCGGTGATGCCGACACCGGTGATGGTGCCCTCGGCGGCCTCCTTCTCGACCTGGTCGATCGCCGCGTCCAGGTTGGCCAGCGACTGCGGGCCGAAGGTGGTCGGCTTGGTGTGGTCGAAGCCGTTGTCCAGCGTGATCAGCGCGAAACGGCCCGCACCCGGCAGCTCGATGTGGCGTACCTGGGCCTGGGTGACGACCTCGTCGGGGAACCGCTCGGCCGCACCCTTCAACAAGTCGGTGGTGCTGCTCACTTGGCGCTCCCGTTACCGTCGAAGTGGGGGTTCTCCCAGATGACCGTGCCGCCCATGCCGAAGCCGACGCACATGGTGGTGATGCCGTAGCGCACGTGCGGCTGCTCCTCGAACTGCCGCGCCAGCTGCGTCATCAGCCGGACGCCGGAGGACGCCAGCGGGTGGCCGTAGGCGATGGCGCCGCCGTACTGGTTGACGCGCGGGTCGTCGTCGGCGATGCCGTAGTGGTCGAGCAGCGAGAGCACCTGGACGGCGAACGCCTCGTTGATCTCGAACAGGCCGATGTCGCTGATCGACAGCCCGGCCTTGGCCAGCGCCTTCTCGGTCGCCGGGATCGGGCCGATGCCCATCACCTCGGGCTCGACACCGGCGAAGGCGTACGAGACCAGGCGCATCTTCACCGGCAGGCCCAGCTCCTGGGCGACGTCCTCGGCGGCGAGCAGCGAGGCGGTGGCGCCGTCGTTGAGCCCGGCCGCGTTGCCCGCGGTGACCCGGCCGTGCGGACGGAACGGGGTCTTCAGACCCGCGAGCTGCTCCAGCGTGGTGCCCGGGCGCATCGGCTCGTCGGCCGTCGCCAGGCCCCAGCCGGTCTCGCCGGCCTCCGCGTTGGTGCGGCGCACCGCGATCGGCACCAGGTCCTGCTGGATCCGGCCGTTGGCGTACGCCTTTGCCGCCTTCTCCTGGCTGCGGACGGCGAATTCGTCGGCGCGCGCCTTGGTGAGCTGCGGGAAGCGGTCGTGCAGATTCTCCGCGGTCATGCCCATGAACATCGCCGACTCGTCGACGAGCTTCTCCGAGACGAACCGCGGGTTGGGGTCGACGCCCTCGCCCATCGGGTGCCGTCCCATGTGCTCGACACCGCCGGCCACCACCACGTCGTACGCGCCGAAGGCGATACCGCCCGCGGTGGTCGTGACGGCGGTCATCGCGCCCGCGCACATCCGGTCGACGGAGAAGCCGGGCACGGTGGTCGGCAGTCCGGCGAGGATGCCCGCGGTGCGGCCGAGCGTCAGGCCCTGGTCGCCGATCTGCGTGGTCGCGGCGACCGCGACCTCGTCGATCCTGGCCGGGTCGAGATCGGGGTTCCGGCGCAGCAGCTCACGGATGCACTTGATCACCAGATCGTCGGCCCGGGTCTCGTGGTAGATGCCCTTCGGGCCCGCTTTGCCGAACGGGGTGCGGACGCCGTCGACGAAAACGACGTCCCTTCCGGTACGAGGCACGGTGGGTCTCCCTCTTTGACGATGGAACGCGGCGGAACGCGGCGACCGAACGCGCGACGGTGGAACGCGGCTCGCCAGGATCGCGGCACTCCCCATCATGCTACTCGCCGGTAACCGACGTGCACACCTTCCCCCGCGGAAGCGGTGCAGCTCACATCACCGCGCGTGTTACCGGAGGTTACTCGCTGGGTGCGGGGTCCGCGGGCCGAACGGTCAGCGCGACCGTCAGCAGTGGCGCGGTCAGCTCGACCTGCCAGGGCCGCGCACCCAGCTCCGCGAGCGCGGCGGACACCACCGCCGGGGAGATCTCCGCAGGTGGTGACCAGCACAGCCGGCGCACCGTGTCCGGCGTGATCAGGTTCTCCTGCGGGAGATTCAGCTCCTCGGCGAGCGCGGTCACCGCCGCGCGGGCCGCCGACAGCCGGGCGGCGGCAGCCGGATCCTTGTCGGCCCAGGCGCGCGGCGGCGGGGGACCGGTGTACGCGGCGGCCGGCTGCGGCAGCTCCCGCTCCGGCAGCGCGCGGGCCCGGTCGATCGCCGACTGCCACTGTTCGAGCTGGCGGCGGCCCATCCGGTGCCCGAAGCCGGGCAGCGCGGCCAGCGCGTGCGCGTTCGGCGGGCTCTCCAGCGCCGCCGTCACGATCGCGGCGTCGCTGAGCACCCGGCCCGGCGACACGTCCCGCTCCCGGGCGGCGCGGTCCCGCGCCAGCCACAGCTCGCGGACCACCCCGATCTGCCGGCGCCGCCGTACTTTGTGCATGCCGGACGTACGGCGCCAGGGGTCGACGCGCGGCGCGGGCGGGGGAGCGGCGGCGATGGCCGCGAATTCCTGCAGCGCCCACTCCAGCTTGCCCTGAGTGCGCAGCTCCTCCTCCAGCGCGTCCCGCAGGTCCACCAGCAGCTCCACGTCCAGCGCCGCGTAGCGCAGCCACGGGTCGGGGAGCGGGCGGCTGGACCAGTCGACCGCCGAGTGGCCCTTCTCCAGGGCGAAGCCGAGCACATTCTCGACCATCGCGCCGAGCCCGACCCGGGGGAAGCCGGCCAGCCGCCCGGCCAGTTCGGTGTCGAACAGCGAGGTGGGGTGCATGCCGATCTCGGACAGGCACGGCAGGTCCTGGGTCGCGGCGTGCAGCACCCACTCGGTGCCGGACAGGGCGTCGCCCAGGGTGGAAAGGTCGGGACATCCCGTGGGGTCGATCAGCGCGGTCCCTGCTCCGGCGCGGCGCAGCTGGACCAGATAGGCCCGCTGCCCGTAGCGGTAGCCGGAGGCGCGCTCGGCATCGACGGCGACCGGACCGGAACCCGCGGCGAAGGCCGCGACGACATCAGCGAGAGCCTCCGGGCTGGCGGTCACCGGCGGGATTCCCTCGCGCGGGTCCAGCAGCGGGACCGGCGCCGGGCCTGCAGGGGTTGCGGTCTCTCTGGCGTCGGTCACTTGTTAAGGGTAGCCGGGTACGGCGTGTCCGGTGGAGATCCGGCGGACAGGGCGTACCGTACGCGCCCCCTGCGCACTACGGCGAAAGGCCGCGGCGCGGCTACGGCGACGGGCGTGCGCCGGTACGACGGCGGGCCAGGCCCCGTATACGAAGCGACCCGGTCCGAGGGGGCCGGGCGCCCGCTGTCCACGGACACGGAGCGACCCCGGTGATGGACGACGGAGCGCCCCCGGCGGAACGTTCCGCCGGGGGCGCTCCGCGCGAGCCGCGGGTCAGTGGATGATGCCGGTCCGCAGCGCCACCGCGACCATGCCCGCGCGGTCACCGGTGCCGAGCTTGCGGGCGATCCGGGCGAGATGGCTCTTGACGGTCAGCGCCGACAGACCCATCGACACGCCGATCGCCTTGTTCGACTGGCCCTCCGCGACCAGCCGCAGCACCTCGACCTCGCGCCCCGACAGCTCGCGGTAGCCGCTGGGGTGGCCGGGCGCGCCCGGCGGACGACGCTGCATACGGGCCGCGGTGGCGCCCAGCGGCGCCAGGCCCGGGCGGGTGCCGAGGCCGCCGGGGCTGTTGCGGGTACCGGTCACGACGTACCCCTTCACACCCCCGGCCAGGGCGTTGCGCACGGCGCCGATGTCGTCGGCGGCGGAGAGCGCGAGGCCGTTGGGCCAGCCTGCCGCACGGGTCTCGGCGAGCAGGGTGAGGCCGGAGCCGTCGGGGAGATGGACATCGGCGACGCAGATGTCGCGGGGATTACCGACCCGGGGCCGGGCCTCCGCGATGGACGAGGCCTCGATCACATCGCGAACCCCGAGAGCCCACAGGTGTCGGGTGACAGTGGAGCGTACGCGGGGGTCGGCCACGACGACCATGGCCGTCGGCTTGCTGGGGCGATAGGCGACCAGGCTCGTGGGCTGCTCGAGAAGAACGGACACCGGGCCTCCTGTGGCAAAGGGGACTGAAACGGTCACAGTCTCCTTCGGCAGCAATTGCGCCCGGCTTTAGGGAAAGATCACGATTTATTGAGGACGATTTCCGGCAAATCGGACGGTAAATCGAACATGCGGAGGACGCGGGCGCCAGGGCCCCGCACACGAGGGAGCGGGGTGCGCCGGACCTGCGCGAACCGTGCGCCGGAAATGCGTGAGCGGTACGTCTCCGCAGGCGGGAGCCGTACCGCGGAGGGCTTACCGCGGGGGCGCGGTGGCCGGTTCGGCGGTTCAGGTCCTGCGCTTGGGCATCGGCACCACACCGCTGCCGCCGCGCACCAGCGGCTCGGGGCCCTCGGAGGGCGGCAGCCCGGCGCACGCGCAGAGCAGATCGCACCACGCCGCCAGATGCGCCGCCACCTCGGGTGCCCCGCCCATCCGCTCGCGCGGTGTCCACGACGCCCGGATCTCGATCTGGGTGTCGTCCACCCGGTCCGCGAGCGCGCCGAAGTAGTGCGAGGACGCGCGCGAGACCGTACCGCTCGGATCGCTGTACGCGGCGCCGCGCGTCGCCAGCGCCCCGGTCAGCCACGACCAGCTCACCTCGGGCAGCAGTGGATCGCCCGCCATCTCCGGCTCCAGTTCCGCCCGCACCAGCGTCACCAGGCGGAAGGCGCCGTGCCATGCCTCGTGCCCGTCGGGTTCGTGCAGCAGCACCAGCCGTCCGTCCGCCAGTTCCTCGCCGTCGGAGAGCACCGTGGCCTCCAGCGCGTACGCGTACGACGCGAGCCGTTTGGGCGCGGCCGTCTCGTCGATGCGCACCTCGGACCGCACCCGCGCCGAGCGCAGCACGTCCACGGAGCGTCGAAAGGGGAGGGGGACGTCGTCACTGCCGTCGCCGAGGTGCCCGTGAACCGCTGCCATGCCCGGAAGACTAAGCGCCGTAAGCGCTCCGTGCGCGCACCAACACCCGTTTCCCGCCCGTGAACGGGCGCCGCGCGGCACCCGCGCCGACCTGCGGGGGCACCCTTGCGCCGGAGGGTGCGCGGCCCCGTCGCGGGGTGGCCGAGGGGCCGGTGCGCGCCGTGGGAGGATGCTCGGCGTGAGTGCGCATCAGCAGACCGCTGCTTCCCCGTTCATCCGTGCCTGCCGGCGAGAGCCGGTCCCGCATACGCCGGTGTGGTTCATGCGGCAGGCGGGGCGTTCGCTGCCCGAATACCTGAAGGCGCGCGAGGGCATCCCGATGCTGGAGTCCTGCACGCGGCCCGATCTCATCACCGAGATCACCCTCCAGCCGGTGCGCCGCCACAAGGTCGACGCGGCCGTCTACTTCAGCGACATCGTCGTCCCGCTCAAGGCGATCGGCCTCGACCTGGACATCAAGCCCGGCGTCGGCCCGGTGGTCGCCGACCCGATCCGCACCCGCGAGGACCTGAAGCGACTGCGGCCCCTGGAGCCCGGCGACGTCCCGTACGTCACCGAGGCCGTCGGACAGCTCGCCGCGGAACTGGGCAGCACCCCGCTGATCGGCTTCGCGGGCGCCCCCTTCACCCTGGCCAGCTACCTGGTCGAGGGCGGCCCGTCGCGCAACCACGAGCGCACCAAGGCCCTCATGTACGGCGAGCCCGAACTGTGGCGCGACCTGCTCGACCGGCTCGCGGACATCACCACGGCCTTCCTCAAGGTGCAGATCGAGGCGGGCGCGAGCGCCGTCCAGGTCTTCGACTCCTGGGTCGGGGCGCTCGCACCCGCCGACTACCGGCGGTATGTGATGCCGTCCTCGGTGAAGGTCTTCGACGCGGTCGCGGACTACGGGGTGCCGCGCATCCACTTCGGCGTCGGCACCGGCGAACTGCTCGGGCTGATGGGCGAGGCGGGCGCGGACGTCGTCGGCGTCGACTGGCGGGTGCCGCTGGACGAGGCCGGCCGGCGGGTCGGCCCCGGCAAGGCGCTGCAGGGCAACCTCGACCCGGCGGTGCTCTTCGCGCCGACCCCGGCCGTCGAGGCCAAGACCCGCGAGGTGCTGGCGGCGGCGCCCGCCACCGGCCACATCTTCAACCTCGGCCACGGTGTGCTGCCCACCACCGACCCGGACGCGCTGACCCGGCTGGTCGACTTCGTGCACCGCAGCACCCAGGTGTGACCCGCTGCCGGGTGTGACCCGTTGTCGTTCGTGACCCGCTGCCGGGTGCGCGGCCTTTCGCCGGCCGCGCACCCGGCAGCGGGGCGTGACGGTCAGTCGGCCGGGCGCTCCGGGGCCGGCGGCTCGGGAGCGCCGGCCGTGGGCGGCGCGCCGCCGGTGCGTACGGCCGGGCCGTCCTGCGTCGGGAAACGTGTCGGGCTCCACGCCGGCGGCGCCATCGTCGGCGGCTCCTGACGCGGCCGGTAGCGGCGGAACAGCCGGTAGCCGACCAGGACGGACAGCGCGACCAGCAGGAAGGGCAGCGCGGCCGAGACGACGACGAGAATGCCGCGCATCGTCACGTAGAAGGCGTGCCAGCCACCGCCGAGCGCGTGGCCGACCTGCGTCCAGAAACCGTCGTGGTGCACCGGCTTCGGCTTCGGCACGGCCGGCTTCACCGGCGGCTCCACCAGCCGCAGGGTCACGGTGGCCAGATCCGTCCGGGCGCGCAGCGCCGCCTGCTGGGCCTCAAGGGACTCCAGATCGGCCTCGCGGGTGCTCAGTTCGCTCTCCAGCGACACCACGTCACCGAGCGATCCGGCCTGGTCCATCAGCTTGCGCACCCGCGCCACGCTGGCCTGCTGGGACTTGATCCGGCTCTCGACGTCGACCACCTGCCCGGTGACGTCCTCCACGCTGACCTTGCGGTCGAGCAGCTTGCCGAGCCCGGCCAGCCGGGTCAGCATGCCGTCGTACGCGGCCGGCGGCACCCGCAGTTGGATCGTGGACTGCTCGTGCCCGGCGGAGTCCACCGAGGTGTCCTCGTCGCCCGCGTAACCGCCCGCGTCCGCCGCCATCGCGCGCGCCTTGTCGAGGGCGTCGCCGACGGTCGGGGTGCGCACGGTGAGATTCGCGGTGCGGACGAGATACGTCGGCGCCGGTGTCGTCCGCCGGTCGGAGCCGCCGCTGGTGGCACCCTTGCCCGTGCTCGGCGCGCCCGACGGGGCGCGCGTGGCGTCCGTACCGCTGCTGCCATTGGCCGCCGATTCGCTGCCGGAATCGCCGTTGCCCGTATCGCTCTGGCCGCGCGCCGCGGGCGCGGCGGCCTTGTCGGACGACGCGTGGTCGCTCGCGCTGCACCCGGCGACGGCCACGGACGCCGCCAGCAGCAGCGCGAACGGGACGGCCGCCAGGCGCCGTCGGCGGGCTCCGGCAGCGCCGCGAATGCCGCCGCGCCGCACCTCGGGTCTGTGCTTCATCACGTCAACTCCCCCCAGGATCGGGCCGCTTCGGGCCCGTGCAGTGACCTGTAGTGAGATTTTGACGTCGGCGGGGCGCCACGGGTTTCGGCCGTGCGGTAGCGATGGGATCACGTTCGGAACTCGGAACGGAGTCTGAGACAGTGGAGGCATGAGCCAGACGCACAGCGGCACGGACGCCACCGGCGCCCCGGTGAACGCTCCGGAGCACGTGATCGTCATCGGCGGCGGGATCTCCGGACTCGCCGCCGCGCACCGGCTGGCGGGCGCGGGCGTCCGCGTCACATTGCTGGAGGCGTCGTCGCGGCTCGGCGGGAAGCTGTACGCCGACGAGATCGCCGGGGTGCCCGTCGACCTCGGCGCCGAGTCGCTGCTCGCCCGCCGCCCCGAGGCGACCGGCCTCGCCCGCGAGGTCGGGCTCGGCGACGACCTCGAACCGCCCGCCGTGCTCGGCGCCGCGCTGTGGACCCGGGGCAAACTGCGGCCGATGCCCAAGGGGCACGTGATGGGCGTGCCGGGCGACCTCGGGCCGCTCGCATCCTCCGGAGTGCTGTCCGCCGCCGGACTGGCCCGGCTGCCGCTGGACCATGTGCTGCCGCGCACCGACATCGGCGACGACGTCGCCGTCGGCGCCTTCGTCGCGGCCCGGCTCGGCCACGAGGTCGTGGACCGGCTCGTCGAACCGCTGCTCGGCGGCGTCTACGCGGGCAACGCCTACGAGATCTCGCTGCGCGCCGCGGTGCCGCAGCTCTTCGCCGCCATGCGCGAGGGGCGCTCGCTGATCGAGGCCGCCCGCGGCATCCAGCGCCGGGCCGCGGCGAGCGCGGGCGGCGGACCGGTCTTCAACGGCATCCGCGGCGGCGTCGGCCGGCTGCCGCTCGCGGTCGCCGAGGCGTGCCGGGCGCTCGGCGTCACCATCGAGACCGACACGGCGGTGCGCGAACTGCGCCGCACCCCGCACGGCTGGCAGGTCGTGCTCGACGGCCGCGCACTGGCGGCCGACGCCGTGGTGCTCGCCGCGCCCGCGCCCGTCGCAGCCCGGCTGCTCGCCGCCGAGTCGCCCGCCGCCGCGGCCGAACTGGGCGGCGTCGAATACGCGAGCATGGCCCTGGTCACCATGGCCTACCGCCGCCGCGACATGACCCGGCTGCCCTACAGCAGCGGCTTCCTCGTACCGCCCGTCGACGGCCGGACGATCAAGGCGTCCACCTTCTCCGGCCGCAAGTGGGGCTGGCTCGGCGAGGCGGGCGGCGACACCTTCGTCCTGCGCACCTCGGTCGGCCGCCACGGCGACGAGGCCGATCTGGCCTGGGACGACACCGACCTCGTCCGGCTCTCCCGGGAGGACCTGGAGGCCGCCGTCGGGCTGCGCGCCGCCCCGGTCGCGGCCCGGGTCACCCGCTGGGACGCCGGGCTGCCGCAGTATCCGGTCGGCCACCTGGACAAGGTCGCCCGGATCCGGGAACAGGTCGCCAAGCTCCCCGGCCTCGCCCTGTGCGGCGCCGTCTACGAGGGCGTCGGCATCCCCGCCTGCATCGCGAGCGGGCAGCGCGCGGCGGCCGACATCCTGCCGGGAATCGTGGCGGCCGGGTCCTGACCGGCCGCGGCACCGGGGCTCCCGGCGCCGACCGACCCCTGGTGCCGGGGGCGGGGGAGGGCGCGGGAGAATAGGGGCATGACCGACTCGACTGCTGATCACGCCCTCGACACCGCCGCCGCCGCGCTCGCCAAGGCCCCCAACGCGGGCAAGAAGGCGAAGGACCTCAATGAGGTCATCCGCTACACCCTCTGGTCGGTCTTCCGGCTGCGCGACCTCCTCCCCGAGGACCGCACGGGCTACGCGGACGAGGTCGAGGAGTTGTTCGCCCAGCTCGCCGCGAAGGACATCACGATCCGCGGCACCTATGACGTCTCCGGGCTGCGCGCCGACGCCGATCTGATGATCTGGTGGCACGCCGAGACCGCCGAGGAACTCCAGGACGCCTACAACCGCTTCCGCCGCACCAAGCTCGGGCGGGCGCTGGAGCCGGTGTGGTCCAACATGGCGCTGCACCGCCCCGCAGAGTTCAACAAGTCGCATGTTCCGGCCTTCCTCGCCGACGAGACGGCGCGTGAGTGGGTCAGTGTCTATCCCTTCGTGCGCTCCTACGACTGGTACCTGCTGGCCGACGAGGACCGCCGCCGGATGCTCGCCGACCACGGCAAGATGGCCCGCGGCTACCCCGACGTGCGCGCCAACACCGTCGCCTCCTTCTCGCTCGGCGACTACGAGTGGATCCTGGCCTTCGAGGCCGACGAACTGCACCGCATCGTCGACCTGATGCGGCACCTGCGCGGCTCCGAGGCCCGCCGCCACGTCCGCGAGGAAGTCCCCTTCTTCACCGGCCGCCGCCGCGCGATCGCCGACCTCGTCGCCGGCCTGGCCTGAGGCCGGGTCGTCGGTCTGGCCTGCGGCCGGACCTCCGGCCGGGGAGGTGAGGGGGCGGCCCTCGCCGCCCCCGGTCACGGACGGTGCCGGCCGCGGAGTGCCGCGCGTATGCCGGGGTCGGGCAGCACGCGCGGCCCCCGCGCGGCGAGCGCCAGCAGCGGCGGCGCGGCCCTGGGTATCGCCCGCAGCGCGTCCTGGCCCGCGGCCGACGCCCACCGCGTGTACGGGTAGAACTCCACCCCGGCCACCGCCCAGCACGAGCAGGTCAGCAGCAGCGGCAGCACGTACCAGAGCAGCGCGGGCGTGCCGCCGGCCGTCCGGGGCGAACCGTTCAGCGCGAGGGTGGCCGCCGCCATCGCCAGGGTGAGCGCGGTCGCGCCGCGCACCTGGCGGACACCCGCCGCGACGCGCTCGCGGGCGGCCAACGGCACCGCGAGACCGGCCGCCGCCAGCCGCTCGCCGAGCGCGCGCACGGCATCGGTGGCGGCGTGCGCGGCGCGTATCGCGGCCAACGACGCCTGCCCGTCGGGCCCGGCCGCCGCCATCAGCGCGCACTCCACCTCGTCCAGGCCGTCCTCGTCATCCGGCGCGACCACCGTCACCCAACCGGTGTGCGCCAGCAGCACCCGGCGTCGGCCGACCAGCGCCACCAGCGCCGTATCGGTCACCCGACCCGGGCCACCGGCCAGGAACGCCGTCTCGTACAGGCCGACTTCGGCCGCCGGACCCCGCCGCTCCCCGGGCACGCCACCGGCGGCGACCCCGGCCAGGCACAGACGCGCACCGGCGGAGGCCGCCGCGGCACACGCGACGAGCAGCAGCAAAATCCACATACGGACTTTCTACTCGCCCCCGCCACCCCCGTGCCCGCCCTTTCCGCCGCCCTGTGGATAACTCCCGGCCGGTCGTACCTGGCGGCCGGCTCCGGCAAACGCGGCCGGGCAACGCGGCCGGGCAACGCGGCCCGGCGGCCGGCTCCGGCGGGTGCCGGCAGCGGGTGTGCCCGGCGGGGCGGTCGCGCCGAAACGGCGTGCCCGTCCGCTCCCCGGGCGTCGGTGCCCAGCGCGCGTGACGCGCGGGACGGCCGGACGGGTTCCGTGGAAAGCCCACGCGTGGGCGATCCGTACCGGTGGTCGGTCACCGACCCGACGACGCGCGTGCGTGCCCGCCCGCGTGGGCGCCCCGGTCAGAACCGTGCGCGCAGCGACGGGTGGTCGGCGATGACGGTGGCCGAGCCCGGGGCGATCTCGGTGAAGCCGGCGTCGCGGACCACCGGCAGGGGGGAGGCGACGAGTTGGGACCAAGCGTCGGGGGACGGGGTGCGGACGGTGAGGGGGAAGGCGGCGGCGCGCCAGGCGGCACGGTCGGCGTCGGACAGTTCCCACCAGGCGAGTTGGGCGCCGTGGCCGGCCTGGGCCATGGCCTTGCCCGCCGACATGGTGACCTCGGGATTCATCCAGAGCACCGGCCCCTGATGGTCGGACGGGAGCGGCGCGGGCGGCTCGGGATCGGCCAACTCGGTGCCGGAGACCTGGAGTTTGGCCAGTTCCTTGGGCCAGCCGTCCAGCGGCACCGGCGGGAAGACCCGCACCTCGGCGGGGGACGTCTCGGCCGTCCCGGTCAGCGTGATGCCGGGCAGTTCCGTCGCCCGCCGCCATTCCGAGCCGCGCGCCCTGCGCACCACCTTGCGGATCCTGGCGTCCTGCCAGTCGCGTACCGCCTGCGTCCACTCGCCGTCGTCGGCCGTCGCCCGCTCGTCCGACAGCAGGGTGAGGACGGCGCGGGCCGCCGTCTCCAGGGCGTCGGTACGCGCCGGGGGAGCGTCCCGCTCGATCCGGACGACGAGCGGGAGGACGAATTGCGGTGCCGCGTCGCGCTCGGCGGCCTGGTGCTGGAAGGGGCTGGTCACCCGCCCCAGTCTGCCATCCGCCGCGGCCGGCCCTCGCGGGCCGCCGTGGCCCTGACGCGTACACCGCCGTGGCCCGCGGCCGCGGCCGTACGCGAGGATGGTGGGCGTGCGCGACACCATCGGTGAGCAGACGGAGACGGCCGGGAGACCGGGGATCGGGCTGGACGGCGTGGGACGCCGGTACGGCCCGCGGGCCCGCTGGGTGCTGCGCGATGTCACCCTCGACCTGCCGCGCGGCGGCCTCGTCCGGATCGAAGGGGCCAACGGGACCGGCAAGTCCACGCTGCTGCGACTGATCGCCGGCGTGGACCGGCCCACCGCGGGCCGGATCACCGGCCGTCCGGCCGGCTCCACCGCCTATGTGCCCGAGCGCTTCCCGGCCGCGCTGCCCTTCCCCGTCCTGCGCTATCTCACCCACCTCGGCGCCGTACGCGGCCTGTCGCGCGAGGACGCCCGCGAGCGGGCCGGTTACTGGCTCGACCTCTTCGGCATCGCCGGCTACGCCCGCACCCCGCTCGACGAACTCTCCAAGGGCACCTGCCAGAAGGTCGCCGTCATCCAGGCGCTGCTCGCCGACCCCGCCCTGCTCGTCCTCGACGAGGCGTGGACCGGCCTCGACCACGCCTCCCGCGCCCTCCTCGACACCACCGTGCGCGCCCGAGCCGCCGCCGGCGGCACCGTCCTGTTCGTCGACCACGACCCGCGCCGCCTCGCCGGCGTCCCGATGACGGTCCTCCATATGACGCCCGGCTCCGTCACCGTCGCGCCGCGCGCGGCCGAACGGGACGCGGCGGCCGCCGTGGTCATCGAGGCCGTCGGGGAAGGGGAGGTGCCCGCCGTGCCCGGGACGGTGAGCCGGGAGGACGACGGGACGGTACGCGTTGTGGCGGGGGCCGGGGAGTCGGACCGGGTGCTGCTCGGCCTGGTGGCGGCAGAACCGGCGTGGCACGTCGTCTCCGTACGCACCCAGGAGCCGGTCGTCGCCGCTGCGGCCGTGACGACCCCTGCCCCTGCCGTACGGCCCGCACCGCCCTCCCCCCGACGCCCGGGCCGGGCGGTGCTCGCGTACCAGGCCGACCTGCTGCTGCGCTCGCACCGCTGGCTGGCGCCGCTCCTCTTCTACGGCGCCGTGCTGGCGATCGGGGTCTCCACGGGGGAGCCCCTGCTCGGTTCGCTCGGATACGAGACGGCTCTGCTGCTGCCGGTCGCGGCCTGGCTGGTACGGGTGTGCGTACGCGGTGAACCGGGGGCGGCGCGGGCCTGCGTCGCCTCGGCGGTCGGTGCGGGCCGCGCCCAACTGGGCGCGCTTGCGACGGCGTTGGGAGCGTCGGCGGTACTGGGCGCGGCCGGTACGGGTCTGGTCGTGGCGATCAGCGGGCCGCACTCGGACGACCTGCGCAGATCGGTGCCGGTCGGCCCGGCCGCCGTGGCCGGACTGCTGGCGGCGGCCGTCTCCGTCCTGCTCGGCTGCGCGGTGGGCGCGCTGACCAATCCGCCGCTCGTCCGCGGCAGCGGCTGGTCGATCCTGGGGACGTGCCTGGTGGCCGGAGCCGTTCTGGTGGCCGCCGGGTCGCCCGCCAACGCCGCCGTCGGCGGCCTGGTCACCGGCTCCCGTACCGGCACCGTGCACTATCCGGTGCTGCCGCTGGTGGCGGCGGCCGTCCTGGCCGCGGCGGCGGCCTGGCTCTCCTGCCGCTTCGTGTCCCGACTCGGCGGCACCGACTGAGCCCCCCGGGCACCCTGCGGAGGACGTTCACCCCCAGCGCCCCTGAGGCGCAACGTCCACCGCACGCGCGGGCTCAGGGGCCGGGCCCCGGGGTACGGGCCCAGGGCTACTCCTCCGGGGTGAGCTTGAGGGAGATGGAGTTGATGCAGTACCGCTGATCCGTAGGGGTGCCGTAACCCTCCCCTTCGAAGACATGGCCCAGGTGGGAGCCGCAGCGGGCGCAGCGGACCTCGGTGCGGACCATGCCGAGGGAGCGGTCCTGGATGAGTTCGACGGCGTCGGTGTCGGCCGGGTCGTAGAAGGACGGCCACCCGCAGTGGGACTCGAACTTCGTGTCGGAGCGGAAGAGCTCCGCCCCGCAGGCCCGACACGAGTAGACGCCGGTCGTCTTCGTGTCGGTGTACTCACCGACGAACGGCCGCTCCGTGCCCGCCTCCCGCAGGACCGCGTACTCCTGCGGCGACAGCTCGGCGCGCCACTGCTCGTCGGACTTGCTGACTTCGTAGGACATGGAGTTCTCCTCAGCTGCCGAGGCGGGCGAGAATCAGGGGACCGAGGTCGGTCACGTCGCCCGCGCCCATGGTGAGAACGAGATCACCCGGCTTCGCCATTCCTGCCAGCACCTCGGGCACCGCCTGCTTGTCGTGCTCGGCGGTGACGTCGGCGCCCGCGGCGCGCGCCGCGTCGATGATCAGGTCGCTGGTGACCCCCGGGATCGGGTCCTCGCGCGCCGGGTAGATGTCCAGGACCACCGAGGCGTCCGCCAGGGCGAGGGCGCCGCCCATCTCGGTGCCCAGCTCACGGGTCCGGCTGAACAGGTGCGGCTGGAAGACCACCAGCACCCGGGCGTCGCCCGCGGCGCCGCGGATCGCCTCCAGGTCGGCGGCCATCTCGGTGGGGTGGTGGGCGTAGGAGTCGATCACCTGGACGCCCGCGGCCTCGCCCTTGAGCTGGAGGCGGCGCTTGACGCCGGTGTACTTCGCGAGCGCCGAGGCGAGATTGCGGGCCGGCGCGCCGATCGCGATGCCGGCCGCCAGCGCGGCGACCGCGTTGTGCGCGTAGTGCCGGCCGGGCACCGAGACGGTGAAGGTCAGCGGGCGGCCGTCCAGGACGACGGTCACCTCGCTGGTCAGCCCGCGCGGATTGATCTTCGTGATCCGCAGGTCGGCATCCTCGGACTCGCCGACCGTCACGATCGTGAGCCCGCCGATGTCCCGCACCCGCGAGGTCAGCTCGACCGCGCCCGGCTGGTCGGCGGAGATCACCAGGGTGCCGCCGGGGCGGATCTTGCCGACGAAGGTCTCGAAGGAGTCGTAGATCTCGTCCATCGAGGCGTAGTTGGCGTGGTGGTCCAGTTCCACGTTGAGGATGATCGCGACCTCGGGCGCGTATGTGTGGAAGCTGCGGTCGCTCTCGTCGGCCTCGGCGACGAAGATCTCGCCGTCGCCGTGGTGGGCGTTGGAGCCGGGCGCGTCCAGGTCGCCGCCGATCGCGTACGAGGGGCGCGAGCCGAGTGCGGTGAGCGCGACCGCCAGCATCGAGGTGGTGGTGGTCTTGCCGTGGGTGCCCGCGACCGCGATCGGCCGGGTGCCGTCCATCAGCGCCGCCAGCGCGTCGCTGCGGTGCACGACCGGGACACCGCGCTCGCGGGCCGCGGCCAGTTCCGGATTCTCCGGCCGGATCGCGCTGGAGACGACCACCGAGGTGGCGTCCGGCGCAAGGTGCGCCGCGTCGTGGCCGATGTGCACGGTCACGCCGAGCGCGCGCAGCGCCGCCGCGGTCTCCGACTCACGTGAGTCGCTGCCCGCCACCCGCGCCCCGCGCTGCGCGAGGATCTTCGCGATCCCCGACATCCCGGCGCCGCCGATGCCGATGAAGTGCGGTCGGTCCATGGCGGGGGGAACGGACGGGGCGGACGGGCTCATACGGACTCCTGGGCGTGCTCTCACATAGGTCGGAAGCCGATTCTCGCACCTCCGGCCCGGCCCGTACGGCCCCGCCCGCGCGCCGCCGCGCCGCCGTCGCGCACGGGCTGCCCGTACCGTCCCCCACCGTCGGGCGAGACGTTTCTGCACGGGGGCGGCGGGCGGACCGGCCGGGACCGTACGGCGGACCGCGTACGGCGGAACCGTGTACGGCGGAACCGTGTACGGCGACCGGCGGTCGGGCCGGTCTAGTCGTGCTGCGCGAAGAGCTTCAGGACCGGCACGCCCACCTTGTGCCGGGCCCGCGAGGTCCAGTCGCGGTGGAAGAACTCCTCCACGAAGTGCGGCGCGGTGAGCACGATGACCTCGTCCGCGTGGGTCTGCTCGACCACCGAGCGCAGCAGGTCGAGCGGGTGGCTGTCGACGACCTCGCCGACCGCCTCGGAGCCGGCGGCGCGCAGCGCGTCCAGGGAGTGCGCCAGCGCCCGTTCGGCGGCGGGGGCGGCGTCGTCCCCCTCGGGTTCGCGGTCCTCGTGGGCGGCGTCCTCCAGATATCCGAGCGCCACGTCGTCCACGGCCCGCAAGAGTCTGTCCTGATCGCCGCGTGGCTGCATGAGCACGACGAAGGAGACCTGCTCGTCGCCGTGGAGTGAGGTGACGAGCTCCACGTCGGCCGGTGCGAGCGGCTTCTCGATCATGAGTACGGTCGTGAACACGGACGCATCCTTCTTTCTCGTGCATCGTCGGGCCACCGGGCCGGCGTTGGAACCATCCTGCCCCGATCTTCGCGGGGCACTCGGGTAAGTGTTCCCGCACGAAGCGAAACGGAACGACAGAATCCGCTTTTTTCACCGGTGCTTCACCGCTGGTCAGGCCCTGACATAACGGGTGAACAGAAAGCCGTCCTCCTCCAGAACGGAACGGGGGACGAAGCGGGCAGGTCCCGGGACACTGGGGCCGTTCATGATCCGGGGCGCGTCGCCGCCCCCGATCAGCGGGGCGACGGTCAGACAGAGTTCGTCCAGCGCGCCGGCGGCGGCGAACTGCGCCAGGATCCGCGGACCGCCCTCGTGGAGCAGCCGCGCATGGCCGAGCGCGGCCAGTTCACGCACCGTACGGACCGGGTCGACGCCGTCGCCGTCACCCGCGATCACCACCTGGGCGCCCGCAGCGCGGGCGGCGGCGATCCGGTCCTCGGGCGTGGCCGCGCCGGTCAGGACGAGCGTGGGGGTGGCGGGCTCGGTGAACAGCGGCGCCGTGAAGTCCAGGTCGAGGCGGCGGCTGATCACCGCGATGGCCGGGGCCGGCGGCTGACCGTCGGCGGCCCGCCGCGCCGCGAAGGCCGCGCGGGCCTTCGCGGGCCGGTAACCCTCCTGGCGAACCGTTTCCGCACCCACCAGGACGACATCGGCCAGCGCCCGCAGCACACCGAAGATCCGCATGTCCGCCTCCGAGGACAGCGGCGCCGACCTGCCGTCGTAGCGGGCCGCCCCGTCCAGCGACGACACCATGTTGGCCCGCAGATACGGCCCCGCCGCCCGTTCCGGGTACGCGTACGCCTCCGCCAGGCCGAGCGGGGTGCCGAGACCGGCTGAACCATCGGCTTCCGCCGTGGGATACAGGCGCTGCATGCCCGCAGTCTGCCACCACGCCGGATCCCCGGCGCGGCCACGTCCACCGCCCGGCGGACAGGCCCCGCATCCGGCGTGAGGCCGGACACACCGGGGCGGGCGGCCCGGCCGGACGCACTACTCTGGGGAGTTGTGTCGACCTCCGCCGTACCGTCCGAGAGCGCCCCGACCGACGGCGGCGCACCCGTCTCGCTCGCTTCCCGTATGCCGCACGTGCCCGTGGAGCGGCTGGTCGCCGAGATGGTGCCGCCGCCGCGCTTCGACGGCGTCAGGTTCGAGACGTATGTGCCGGACCCGGGGCAACCGAGCCAGGCCGCGGCCGTACGGGCGCTCGCCGGCTTCGCCGCTTCGCTGACCGCCGCCGAACCGGCCAGGCGGTGGTTCCGCCGGGAGGCGCCCGCGCCCGCCGGGCCCGGCGGGATGTACCTCGACGGCGGCTTCGGCGTCGGCAAGACGCACCTGCTGGCCTCGCTGTGGCACGCCACCCCCGCACCGCCCGAGCGCAAGGCGTTCGGCACCTTCGTGGAGCTGACCAATCTGGTCGGCGCGCTCGGCTTCCAGCACGCCGTGACCGCGCTCAGCGGCCACCGCCTGGTCTGCATCGACGAATTCGAACTGGACGACCCGGGCGACACCGTGCTGGTCTCCACGCTGCTCGGCAAGCTCGCCGACGCGGGCGTACGGCTCGCCGCCACCTCGAACACACTGCCCGGCAGGCTCGGTGAGGGCCGCTTCGCCTCCGCCGACTTCATGCGGGAGATCCAGGGCCTGTCCGCCCGCTTCACCAGCCTGCGGATCGACGGCGAGGACTACCGGCACCGCGGCCTGCCCGAGGCGCCGAAGCCGCACATCGACGACGAGGTCACCACCGCGGCCGCCACCACCCCCGGCGCCGCCCTCGACGACTTCCCGGCGCTCGCCGCGCATCTGGCCACCGTCCACCCCAGCCGCTACGGCGCGCTCTGCGACGGTGTCCGCGCCGTCTTCCTGCGCGGTGTCGAGCCGGTCACCGACCAGGCCACGGCGCTGCGCCTCGTGGTGCTCGCCGACCGGCTCTACGACCGGGAGATCCCGGTGTTCGCCTCGGGCGTGCCCTTCGACCGCCTCTTCAGCGAGGAGATGCTCGCCGGCGGCTACCGCAAGAAGTACTTCCGCGCCGTCTCCCGGCTGACCGCGCTCGCCCGCGACGCCGAGCGGCTGACGGAGCGGCAGAACGGCTGACCCTGGGCACCGGACCGCCCGGCCCGTCACTGGCGGCTGCCGCCGATCGGGCGCAGGATCGGTGCATGGCGAAGACCGGGAGCAAGAGCGGCGACAGGCACAGCGCCAAGGGCGACGGCAAGAAGCACAAGCACGAGCAGGACCAGCAGAAGAAGAAGCACAAGCAGCGGCAGGACGAGCGCAAGGGCCAGAAGGAACGGCCCCTGCGCACGATGCTGCGCGTCCCGCCCGGCAGCGGCCCGGTCAACCTGCGCGCGCACGACCCCTCCGCGACCCCCGGCGGCCCGCGGAACAAGGCCGAGGCGCTGGAGGCGACCGCCGAGATCCGGCTCCGGCTCGCCGAACTCCAGGAACGGCTGTTCGCACAGAGCACCCAGGGCGACCCGCACTGCGTGCTGCTGGTGCTCCAGGGCATGGACACCTCGGGCAAGGGCGGCACCATCAAGCACGTGTCCGACGGCCTGAATCCGGCGGGCATCCGCGTCAAGGCGTTCAAGGCGCCCACCGAGCAGGAACGGCAGCACCCCTTCCTGTGGCGGATCCGGCAGGCCCTGCCGCGCCCCGGCGAACTCGGCGTCTTCGACCGCTCGCACTACGAGGACGTACTGATCGCCCGGGTGCGCGACCTCGTGCCGCGCGCCACCTGGAGCCGCCGCTACGGCGTCATCAACCGCTTCGAGCAGTCGCTCGCCGACGACGGCGTCACCGTCGTCAAGGCGTTCCTGCACATCAGCTACGACAAGCAGCGCGAACGCCTGCTGGAGCGGCTCGACCGCCCGGACAAGCACTGGAAGTTCAACCCCGGCGACATCAGCGAGCGCGCGCTGTGGCCGGCGTACCAGGAGGCGTACGAGGCCGCCCTTGAGCGCTGCTCGACCGACGCCGCGCCCTGGCACATCGTGCCGTCCGACCGGAAGTGGTACCGGAACTGGGCGGTCGCCAAGCTGCTGCTCGAACACCTCGAACTGATCGACCCGGCCTATCCCAAGGCCGACTTCGACGTCGAGCGGAGCAGGACGGAACTGCTCGCCACCTGACACCCGCCGCCCGACACCCGCCACGTGACATGGCCGGCGGGCGGCCCGCTCAGCCCGAGCAGGCCGTCCGCTGCGCCTCCTGCCACTCGCACACCGGGCAGTACGTCGCGCCGCGCGTGCTCGCCGGATATTCGGTCGGCTCGCCGCACAGCACGCAGTCCGCGAGGGCCGCGTCGGCCTCCTCGCGCACCTGGTGCGTACCGGCCGCCGGTTCTGGCGCGGATTCGGGTGCTGGCGTCTGCGTCACCCGTTCACCGTAGCGCCCGCCGCCTCCCGCGCGCGCAGCACCGCGGCGCCCCGGGCCGGGAGCTGCACCGCCGGGTCGGGCCCCGGCAGTACCTTGCACGACGGCCGGGCCAGCAGCACCTCGCACGGCACGTCAAGCGGTACGCGCGCGGGCGCGTCGGAGAAGTTCACCACCGTACGGATCGGGCCGCGGGCCAGCCGCAGGGTGCGCCCGCCCGCGGTCGCCGCCACCGTGTCGAGCTGCGGGTCGGTCAGGGCGGGCTCGGCGCGGCGCAGCGCGATCAGCCCGCGGTACCAGTCGAGCAGATCGCGGTGCCCGGCCTTGTCCGGCTCGGCCCAGTCCAGGCAGGACCGGTCGCGGGTCGCGTGCGCCTGCGGGTCCGGCACGTCCTCCTCGGCCCAGCCGTGCGTGGCGAATTCGCGCCGCCGCCCGCGCGTGATGGCCGCGCCCAGCTCCGGGTCGTCGTGATCGGTGAAGAACTGCCAGGGCGTGCCCGCGCCCCACTCCTCGCCCATGAAGAGCATCGGGGTGAAGGGCGAGGTCAGCACGAGCGCGGCGGCCACGGTGAGCTGGTCCGCGGTGAGCCGGTCGCCGGTCGCCCGGTTGCCGATCTGGTCGTGCGTCTGCGCGTAGCCGAGCAGCCGGTGCGCGGGTACGGCCCTACGGTCCAGTGGGCGGCCGTGGTGCCGGCCGCGGAAGGACGACCAGCTGCCGTCGTGGAAGAAGCCGCCGGTAAGGGTCTTGGCGACGGCGGCCGGCCCGGCGGCGGCGAAGTCGGCGTAGTAGCCCTGCGCCTCGCCGGTGACGGCGGCGTGCAGGGCGTGGTGGAAGTCGTCGCTCCACTGCGCGTGCAGGCCGAGGCCGCCGGCCTCGCGCGGCGCGGTCGTGCGCGGGTCGTTCAGATCGGACTCGGCGATCAGGAACAGCGGGCGGCCGAGCGCGGCCGACAGGCCGTCGACCGCCGTGGACAGCTCCTCCAGGAAGTGCAGCGCGCGCGTGTCCACCAGCGCGTGCACGGCGTCCAGCCGCAGCCCGTCGAGCCGGTAGTCGCGCAGCCAGGACAGCGCGCTGCCGATCAGGAAGTCCCGCACCTCGTCGGAGCCGGGCGCGTCCAGATTGACCGCGTCGCCCCAGGGGGTGTGGTGCCGGTCGGTGAAGTACGGGCCGAAGGGCGGCAGATGGTTGCCGGACGGGCCGAGGTGATTGTGCACCACGTCGAGCACGACACCCAGGCAGTGCTGGTGTGCCGCGTCGACAAATCGTTTCATCGCCTCGGGCCCGCCGTACGGTTCGTGCACCGCCCACAGCGACACGCCCTCGTAGCCCCAGCCGTTCGTGCCGGGGAAGGGGCAGACCGGCATCAGCTCGATGTGCGTGATGCCGAGCCTGGCCAGATGCGGCAGCTTCCCGATCGCGGCGTCGAAGGTGCCCTCGGGCGTGAAGGTGCCGACGTGCAGTTCGTAGACCACCGCGCCGGGCAGCGCGCGGCCCGGCCACGGCACCGTCCAGTCGAACGCGTCGTGGTCCACGACGGCGCTCGCGCCGTCGGGACCGTCCGGTTGGCGGCGCGAACGCGGATCGGGCAGCGGCGGGCCGCCGTCGAGCAGATACGCGTAACGGGTGCCGTGCGCCGCCGGCAGGTCGGCGCGCCACCAGCCGGCCCGCGCCGGGTCGGGGCCGAGCGAGTGCCGTGTGCGGTCGTCGATCAGGATCTCCACCTGCTGGGCTTGCGGCGCCCACACCTCGAACAGCACCCACGACTCCCGTCTCGTCCGGTCCCACACGGTTCCGTACGGGCCCGTTCGGTCCCGGCCGGATCGGTCAGCGTCCATCGTCCCGCGTGCCCGGGCCCCGTGGCCGCGCCACGGACCCCGGGCACATGCATGCCCACCGAACGGCCCGGAGCATCACCCCGGCGCCGATCGGTGGGCGCGGCCTGCGCGCGTCAGTCGGTGTCGCGCACGAAATCCACCCGCTCCTGGGTGACCGGATACCCCGCCTTCGCGAAATTCCGCGCCATCGGGAAATTGGTCCGGTCGGTGGCCGCCGCGATCTTCGTGGCACCGTGGCCGACCAGATCGTGGGTGCACTCCACCAGCAGGTCGTACGCGTAGCCGTGGCCGCGCTGTTCGGGAACGACGGCGATGAAGCCGATGCAGGGGCCGCCCGGATTGCGCGCCGGGACGTGCAGCCCGGCGACCTCGCCGGCCGGGGTGTACGCCACCCGCCGCCAGTCGTTCGGCGAGTCGAACCAGTCGAAGAAGCCGATGGCCTCGTCGAGCGCCGCCGCCAGGCCGTGCCGCTCGGCCATCCGGCGGTCGTGGGCGTCGAGCGTGCCGTCCATGATGCGGGCCATGACGGCACGGAAGGCGACGTCGTCCGGCTCGGGGCGGTACTCCAGGCGGCCGGTGCGCTCCGGCAGCGGGCAGTCCGCGGCCGTCCATTCGTAGCGGTAGCGCTCGACCAGCCGGCGCAGCCCGGCCGCCTCGACGGCCGCCGCCCGGCCCTCGGCCGCTGCCGTGACGGCGGGGCGCTCCCGCCAGTCGGGCGGCAGCAGCAGGCTGTACTCGGCGTACAGCGGTGCGGTACGCAGCAGTTCGGCGGCGGCGTCGGCCTCGCCCGGGGCGAAGTCGAACCAGTCAAGGGCCAGCGGCTCGGCGTCACCGGGTTTGGCCCACCACGCGGCGCGCGCGACGACCCTGCCGTCGCGCAGCGCGACCCACGACCACTCGGGGCGGTACTCGCCGCCCTCGTCGGTGGTCGCGAAGGAGTGGCCGAGCAGCACGCGGCCGACCTCGGCGCCCGGGGCGTCGGGGGTGAGGGAGGAGAAAAGGGCGGACTCGCCCGCGACGAGCGGGCGGATGACCAGGTCAGACATGGTGATACGTGTCCTTCGGGAGTGAACGGAGCGCTCCCGTGGATCTCCCCGTGGGCCTGTCGGACCCTACGGACGACGCCCGGCGGCGGGGCGGGAGCGCGGCACAGTGGTGTACGTCATCGCTCTCGCCTCCTTCCGGTCCTGTCACGGGCGTGATCGCCACCCTAGGCGTGGCGCGCACCGGGGTCCACCGAATTAACGACGCGCCGCATGCGTAAGGCGGCGGCGCATGCGTACGGCGGTTGACGCGGTACGGGCGGGGCGGGGCGGTGTGTCAGCGGTGGTCGGGCGCCGGGTCCGCGCCCTGGCCCGGGCAGTCCCGGCCGCCGTGACCGCCGACCCCGGCGGTGCTCTTCGCCGTCCAACTGGCCAGCATCCGCAGCCGTTCCTCGCTCGCGGAGCCCGGCGGCGCGGTGTAGACGACGATCGTCTGCTCGGGGTCGCCGGGCAGCGCCAGCGTCTCGTAGCCGAAGTCCATGCGGCCGACGACGGGGTGGACCAGCCGCTTCACCCCGTACGTCTTCTCCTTCACCAGGTGGTCGTCCCACAGCCGCCGGAAGTCGGCGCTCTTGGTGGAGAGTTCGGCGACCAGCGCCTCCAACTCCTCGTCGTCCTGGTGCCGTCCGGCCCGCAACCGGGTGTACGCGACGGACTCCGCGGCGACGGCCGACCAGTCGGGGTAGATGTCACCGGCCGCGGGGTCCAGGAAGACCCTTTGCAGCATGTTCCGGGACGCGCCCGGCGTCGAGAAGCCGTGCAGCGCGTCGGCGAGCGCGTTCCACGCCAGTACGTCCATCCGGCGGCCCAGGACGAAGGCCGGGGTGTCGTGGAAGCTGTCCAGCATCAGCCGGACCCCGGGGCGCACCGCGGGGGAGGGGACGGCGCCGGGCACCGGCGCCACGGTGTGCGCCTGCCCCGGCCTTGCCAGGTCCCGCAGATGGGCCCGCTCGGTCGCGTCCAGCCGCAGCACCCGCGCCACCGCGTCCAGCACGGCGTCCGACACATGCCTGCCGCGGCCCTGCTCCAGCCGGATGTAGTAGTCCACGCTGACCCCGGCGAGCTGCGCGACCTCCTCGCGCCGCAGCCCCGGCACCCGCCGCCTGCCGTACGGCGGCAGCCCCACGTCCTCCGGCTGGATCCGGGCCCTGCGCGACTGGAGGAAACCACCGAGCGTGTTGTCCATGCTCACGAGCCTACGGCCTGGCCGGGGGCGGCCCCGCGGCGCCGATCCTGGTACTGGTGGACCCAGGGTAAAGCGGTGCCCTGGGTGGGGTGCGCGGGCCGCCGCACAGTGGTGACAGATCGCGGCGGACACCGTCCGCACCGGACCCACCAGGGAGCACCGTCACCATGAGCTACGACAATCTCGCAGGCCGTACCGCCATCGTCACCGGAGCCGCCAGCGGCATGGGCGCCGCCACCGCCCGGCTTCTGGCCGCGCACGGCGCCCGGGTCGCCCTGCTGGCCCGCCGCACCGACCGGCTCGACGACCTCGCCGCGAAGATCACCGCGGACGGCGGGCAGGCGCTGGCCGTCACCACCGACGTCACCGCCCCGGCGTCCGTACGGGCCGCCGCCGCGCGGGTCCGGGAGACCTTCGGCGGCGCCGACCTCGTCGTCAACGCGGCCGGTGTCATGCTGCCGAACCCCGTCGCGGCCGGGCGCTCCGACGAGTGGGCGCGGATGATCGACACCAATCTCAGCGGTGCGCTGCACGTCATCGACGCCTTCCGCGCCGACCTCGCCGCCGCCGGGGCCGCGCACCGGCCGGCCGACCTGGTCAACATCTCCTCCATCGGCGCGCACCTGTCCTTCCCGGACTACGCCGTCTACGGCGCCACCAAGGCGGCGCTCACCCACCTCTCGGAGATCCTCCGCACCGAATTCGGGCCCCTCGGCGTCCGCGTCACCAACATCGAACCCGGCCTGACCGGGACGGAGTTGGGCGACCACATCGACAACGTTTCGCTGGCCGCTCAGCTCGACGGGATGCACGCGGCGATTCCCGCTCTCACGTCGGAGGACGTGGCCGATCTGATCGCTTTCACGGTGACCCGGCCGGCCCGCGTCAATCTCCGCCAGCTCATCGTCCTGCCGACGGCACAGTCATGACGGCTCTCCTCCGGAGAGGGGTGCGTGATCCCCTGCCGGGGGCGCCCCCAAAGACATCAGGCACCGCACTCCGCAGGAGGCATCACGCGCCCTGCGTGAGGAGGGCCACCGAGGAGGTGGACAACAGGTCGGAGAGGAGGACGCGGCCCTCGAAGGTGGTGCCGGAGAGGCGGTCGGTCCAGGGGCCCGGGGGGAGGGGGAGAAGCGTCTCGCGCCAGCCACCGGCCTCGGCGAGGCGGCGCGAGAGCCGCGTGACGACGGTGAGGGCGGCGGGCCCGCGCCGGAAGGCGACGCAGTGGGAGCGGGCCGGACCCTCGGCCGCGAGAGCGGCGTACGCGGCGGTGGGCCCGAAGCAGTCGGGGCGGTCACGGCGCAGGCGCAGCGCCACAGCGGTGAGCCGCAGCTTCACCTCGTCGAAGGAGTGCGGCTCCGCCCCGTCCAGGAGCGCGGCGAGCGTGCGGTCGATCCCGAACCGCTGGGTGCCGCCGACCGGCGCGTCCATGGGCCCGCGATTGTCGGGGTCCACCAGGGTGTACACCGGGAATTCGGTGTTCTGGTAGACGTCGGGCACCCCCGGCATCGTGAGGTGCAGCAGCGCCGCGCCGAGCGCGTTCGCCTCGGCGTACGGCCGCAACTGGTTGACGAATTCCCCGACTTCGTAGATCTGCGGCCCACAGGGCCCCTGCTCGGTGAAGTCGGCGACAGCCTTCTCGTACGCCGCGTCCTGGGCCGTCCAGGCGGTGCGCAGGCCCGCCTCGCGGACCGCCTTGAGGGCGGCGGGCACCAGCCGGTCGGGGTGGCAGAAGCCGATGCCGACCCCGGTCTGGAAGACGGTGTACGCGGTATGCGGATCGGGCGCGGCGGCGTCGCCGTGGCGTTCGGCGACGGCCGGGCGTTCGTTCATCCAGTGCCGCCACTGGGAAGGGAGTTCGGACAGCACGGCCAGCCGCAGCCGCAGATCGGCGCTGCGCTTGGTGTCGTGCGTCGACAGCACGGTGCCGGTAGTGGGCCGGTCGCGCAGGATGTCCGCGCAGTAGGCGTGGAATTCCTCCGGCGTGGTCGCCGGACGCGCCGGGCTGCGGCCGACCTCGCACAGCGACAGCAGCGGTGTGTAGCGGTAAAAGGCGGTGTCCTCAATGGACTTGGCGTGCAGCGCGGAGGCGACCTGCGCGAAGCGGACGGCGAAGTCGGCCGCGTCCGGACCCTGCGCCGCGCGCCCGAGCGCCAGGTCGCGGAGGAAGTACACGGCGCCGGACAGCTCCGGCGCCACCGCCGTACGGGCCTGGTCGGCGGCTCGTTCCAGCAGAGCGGTGTCGGCGTCCGTCGCGGGCCGGCCGGGGACGACGTACGGCCGGTAGACCGGGATCGCGACCAGGAGTTCGCGCAGCACCTCGGACAGCACCTCGGGGCGGTACGGGTGCTCGTCCGGCAGCGTCGCGCGGGCGCGTTCGGCCGCGCGACGCAGGCGCTCGACCTCGGCGGTCAGGTCATGGCTCACGATGCGGTGCGCGGCGCGCCGCGCGGTCGGCTCCCACCGGCCGCCGCGGTCGTCCTCGGCGCCGGTGAACTCCCGGTAGAAGTCGGTCAGTTCGCCGACGCCGGCCGGATCGGTGAACAGCCCGTCGATCCGGTCGAGCGCGTCGTAACCGGTGGTGCCCGCGCACTCCCAGTCCGCGGGCAGCGGTTCGTCGCGCTGGAGGATCTTCTCCACCACCGTCCAGCGCCCGCCGCTCGCCTCCGCGAGGCGCCGCAGATAGCCGGCGGGGTCGGCCAGACCGTCCGGGTGGTCGATCCGCAGGCCGTCGGCGACACCCTCCTCCAGCAGCCGCAGCACGGTCGCGTGGGTGGTGTCGAAGACGTCCTGCCGCTCGACGCGGATCGCGATCAGGTCGGAAATGGTGAAGAAACGCCGGTAGTTCAGCTCGGTGCGGGCCTCCCGCCAGTACGCCAGCCGGTACCACTGCGCGTCCAGCAGCTCGGGCAGCGGCAGGTCCTCGGTGCCCGCGCGCAGCGGGAAGGCGTGGTCGTAGTAGCGCAGCACCTTGCCGTCGGCCCGTTTGTCGGTGCCGACGGTGAGCTGTCCGAGGACGTCGGGCAGGGGGTCGCCCAGCACCGGCAGCAGCACCTTGCCGTCCAGCGCCGCCCAGTCGATGTCGAACCAGTGCGCGTACGCCGACTCCGGGCCGTCGCGCAGCACCTCCCACAGCGGGCCGTTGAGGTGCTCGGGCGCGGGCACCGCCATGTGGTTGGGGACGATGTCCAGGATCAGCCCGAGGCCGTGCTCGCGGGCGGTGCGGGACAGCGCCCGCAGCCCCTGCTCGCCGCCCAGCTCCTCCCGCACCCGGGAGTGGTCCACCACGTCGTAGCCGTGCGTGGAGCCAGGCACCGCTTCGAGCACCGGGGACAGATGCAGGTGGGAGACGCCGAGCGTGGCCAGATACGGCACCCAGCGCGCGGTGTCGGCGAAGGTGAAACCGGGCTGCACCTGCACCCGGTAGGTGGCGGTGGGCGTCGCGGGAAGTGCGCTCATGACGTCTTCTCTACCCCGGATCGGCCGGGGAAGCGGACGAACGCGCCCGGGAGTCCCCGGGCGCCGTCCGTACGCCGTCCCTGATGCCGTCCGTATCGCCGAAAGCGCCGCGCCACGGAAAGCGCCGCGCCGCCGCCGGGTGCGCCGCTAGGCGGGCCGCTGGAGCACCACCATGGTGCGGTCGGCCAGCTCGATCCTGTCCCCGGCCCGCACCTTCTGGCCGGTGCCCGGCGGGACGCCCTCGGCCCGCTCGGTGTCCACCACGAGCTGCCACTCCTTGCCGTGGTTGACCGGCACGACGAATTCCTGGGCCTTCGGCGCCGCGTTGACCATCAGCAGGAAGGAGTCGTCGGTGACCGGCTCGCCGCGCGGCCCCGGCTCGGAGATCGCCATGCCGTTGAGGAACACCGACATCGAGCGGGCGTGCGCCGCCTGCCAGTCGCGCTGCGCCATCTCCTGCCCCTCGGGCGTGAACCAGGCGATGTCGGACAGCTCGTCGTGCGTGCCCTCGACCGGCCGGCCGTGGAAGAAGCGGCGGCGCCGGAACACCGCGTGATCGCGGCGCAGCCACACCATGGTGCGCAGGAATTCGTGCAGCTGGTGCGCCTCGTCGTTCGGCCCGCCGTCGTCCGGCTTGCCCGGCCAGGACACCCACGCCAGTTCGTTGTCCTGGCAGTAGACGTTGTTGTTGCCCTTCTGGGTGCGGCCGAACTCGTCGCCGTGCGAGATCATCGGCACGCCCTGGGACAGCATCAAGGTGGCGAGGAAATTGCGCATCTGCCGGCCGCGCAGCGCCCGCACCTTCTCGTCCTCGGTGGGACCCTCGACGCCGCAGTTCCACGACCGGTTGTGGCTCTCGCCGTCCCGGTTGCCCTCGCCGTTGGCCTCGTTGTGCTTGTCGTTGTACGACACCAGGTCGCGCAGCGTGAAACCGTCGTGGCAGGTCACGAAGTTGATGGAGGCCAGCGGGCGGCGGCCGTCGTCCTGGTAGAGGTCGGAGGAGCCGGTCAGCCGGGAACCGAACTCGGCGAGCGTGGCGCTCTCGCCGCGCCACAGGTCCCGTACGGTGTCGCGGAATTTCCCGTTCCACTCGGTCCACAGCGGCGGGAAGTTGCCCACCTGGTAGCCGCCCTCGCCGACGTCCCACGGCTCGGCGATCAGCTTCACCTGCGAGACCACCGGGTCCTGCTGCACCAGGTCGAAGAAGGACGAGAGCCGGTCCACCTCGTGGAACTGCCGGGCCAGTGTGGCCGCCAGGTCGAAGCGGAAGCCGTCCACATGCATCTCGGTGACCCAGTAGCGCAGGCTGTCCATGATCATCTGGAGCACGTGCGGGCTGCGCATCAGCAGGCTGTTGCCGGTGCCCGTGGTGTCCGTGTAGTAGCGCTTGTCGCCGCCGAGCCGGTAGTACGAGGCGTTGTCCAGGCCGCGCAGCGACAGCGTCGGCCCGAGGTGGCTGCCCTCGGCCGTGTGGTTGTAGACCACGTCGAGGATCACCTCGATACCGGCCTGGTGCAGCGCGCGCACCGCGGTCTTGAACTCCAGCACCTGCTGCCCGCGGTCGCCCAGCGAGCAGTACGAGTGGTGCGGCGCGAAGAATCCGATGGTGTTGTAACCCCAGTAGTTGGTCAGCCCCGCGTCCACCAGACGGTGGTCCTGGATGAACTGGTGCACCGGCATCAGCTCCAGGGTCGTCACCCCGAGTTCCACCAGATGGCCGATCACCGCCGGGTGCGCCAGCGCCGCGTACGTACCGCGGATCTCCTCCGGCAGACCCGGGTGAGTCATCGTCAGGCCCTTGACGTGCGCCTCGTAGATGACCGTCTTGTGGTAATCGATCCGCGGCGACCGGTCGTCCGCCCAGTCGAAGTACGGATTGACCACGACCGACGTCATGGTGTGCGGGGCGGAGTCCAGGTCGTTCCGCGAGTCGGGCTGACCGAAGCGGTAACCGTAGACCGCCTCGTCCCAGTCGATCGTGCCGCTCATCGCCTTGGCGTACGGATCCAGGAGCAGCTTCGCGGAGTTGCACCGGTGCCCGCGCACCGGGTCGTACGGCCCGTGCACCCGGAAGCCGTACCGCTGCCCCGGCATCACCCCCGGCAGATAGGCGTGCCGGACGAAGGCGTCCGCCTCGCGCAGCTCGACCGCCGTCTCGGAGCCGTCGTCGTGCAGCAGACACAGCTCGATACGGGACGCCACCTCGGAGAACACGGCGAAATTGGTGCCCGCGCCGTCGAAGGTGGCACCCAGGGGGTACGACTGACCCGGCCAGACTTGCATCTCGTGACTCTTCCACTCCCGGACCGGGGCCGACGCGGACCCATTCCGCGCACCCGGCCAGACTCGTTGCCGAAGGTGCATCCTCCCACCTGGGCCACCCGCCGGGGGCGCATCCGCGCGTCGAGGCCCACCCGAGGGTGACAACGCCACAACAGGCAGCGACCGCAAGGGTGATGAGGTTGTCCGGTAGTAGTCAAGTAGGGTCAACAGGGCTGCGACGCACCCTGCACCGCAGTACCCTTCCTTGATCGTGGACGGGGGTGGGAGGCGGGTGGCGTGGAGACGTCCGGAGGTCTGATGCTCCCGGGTGGTGGAGATCAGGAGGACCGGCAGGTCGCGGACGGTGCCGTCGCGGAGACGACGGTGCAGAACGCGGTCACCCTCGCCCAGCCGTTGGAGATCGGAGCGGAACTGGACTGGGGCGCCGAGGTCTGGTCGGAGGTGCGCACCCGCGCCACCAGGGCCGGGCGGGCCTACGTATGGCTGAACCTTGTCGAACAGCGCCTGCGCGCCGTCGTCAACGCGGTGCTGCGCCCGATCTACGAGCCCGTGCACGGCGAGGAGTGGGTGGTCGCCGCCGCGGGGCCCGCCGGACACGAATGGGTGCAACGGGCCGTCGCCGTCCGCGAGGTGAGCCGCCGCAAGGGCTTCCTGCTCGACCCGGCCGACGACAATGTGCTGAGCTTCCTGACGCTGCCCCAGCTGCGCGAGCTGGTCGTCCAGCACTGGCCGTGCTTCGAGCCGTACTTCGACGACCGCCGCGACCTCGAACTGGCGCTGGACGAGCTGGAGGTGGCCCGGCACGTCGTCTCGCGCAACCGGGCGCTGTCCAGGACCGTCCTTGACCAGGCCGAGCGGGCCGCCGCCCGGCTGCTGGAACTGCTGGGCGCGGGCCCGGCCCGCACCGCCGCCCAGCGACTGCCGGTGGACGCCGTCGAGGACCTGGTCGCCGACCGCTACTCCGACGTCATCGGCGTCTATCCCGACCGGGTGCGGCTGCAACGGCAGCTCCCCGTCGAGGACTTGTTCTCCGGCGCGCGCCGGCTCGACGCGATAGGCATCGGCCTCAATCTGCTGGTGCAGAATTTCTCCGGCCGCCGCCTGGTGCGGCTCGCCGAATCCGGCTGCCGGATCAGACTGCTCTTCCTCAACCCGGCCAGCAGCACGGTGCGCCGCCGCGAGCGCGAACTCGGGCTCGGCCGCGGCGAGCTGGCCAGGTCCGTCGAGATGAACATCATGCACATGCGCCGGGTACGCGCCCGGCTGCGCGACCCCGACGCCTTCGAGATCCGGGTCTTCGACGAGACCCCGCGCTTCACCGCCTACCTGGTCGACGGGGACACCGGCGACGGCCTGGCCGTCGTCCAGTCCTATCTGCGGCGGGCGCGCGGCATGGAGGTGCCCGTACTGCTGCTGCGCGGCGCCTCCCGGCAGGTGGTCGCCGAGGACGGGCCCGCCGAGCACGGGCTGTTCGAGGTCTACCGCGAGGAGTTCGAGGGCATCTGGACGGACTCGCGGCCGGTGTCGTGACCGTACGTACGGCCGGGTGAAGGACCGCCTGTCCGTACGGCTGTCGACGGCACCCGGCGGGCAGGGCCGCACGGGTGAAGCGGAACCCCGGCGTCCGGCGTTGTCAGTGGCCCGCGCGATGATGGCAGGGCAATCGGGGGTTACGGGGAACTGGGTGGGAAGGGATGCTCGCCATGGCATGGCACCAGGAGCTGTTGGTCGGGTTCGACCTGGAGACCACGGGCACGGATCCGCTGCGGGCGCGGATCGTGACCGCCGCGGTCACCGAGGTGAAGGATGGTGAGCCGGTGCGGCACCGGGCGTGGCTCGCCGACCCCGGGGTCGCCATCCCCGAGGAGACCACCGCCATCCACGGCATAAGCACCGCCCGCGCGGCGGCGGAAGGGCGTCCGGCGCCCGAGGTCGTCGCCGAGATCGCGGACGCGCTGCGCGGCTACTGGGCGGCCGGGGTGCCCGTCGTCGTCTACAACGCGCCCTTCGACCTCACCCTGCTGGACGAGGAGTTGCGCCGGTACGCGCTGCCGTCGCTGGCCGCGCCCGGGACCCGCCCCGGGCCGGTGATCGACCCGCTGGTGATGGACCGCGCCCTGGACAAGTACCGGCGCGGCAAGCGCACCCTGGAAGCCGCCTGCGCCGTCTACGGCGTCGTGCTGGACGGCGCCCACGAAGCGGGCGCCGACGCGCTCGCCGCGGTCCGTGTCGCCCGCGCGCTGGCCGCCCGTTTCCCCGAGGTCGGCGACGCCGATCTGTGGGACCTCTACGACGACCAGCGCGGCTGGTACGCCGACTGGGCCGACGACTTCGCCTCCTGGCTGCGCCGCAAGGGGTCGGCCGACGCCGCGTCGGTGGACCGGGCCTGGCCGCTGCGGGTGGCTGCTTAGGCGACCTGCCCCCGGCTCCGGTCGCGGCGGTGACCCGCCGTCAGAACGAATACCAGCGGACCGTCGCGTCGTCCGCCCGCAGGGAGGCGACGCGGCGGCGGAATTCATGGAGGGCGGCGGGGCTGGCCGGGGCGTGCTGGGCGACCCAGGCGCAGCCGGCCGTCTCCCGGGCGCCGCGCAGCACCGTGTTGCCCGGCCACTCGGTGACGTCCCAGCCGTAGGCGGCGGTGAAGGCGTCGTAGGCCGCCGCGGGCACCCCGTAGCGGTCCCGGCTGAGCGTCTGGACGACGAGGTCGTGCTCGCGCAGATCGGAGGAGAAGGTCTCCAGGTCCACCAGGACGGGGCCGTCGGGTCCGATGTGCACATTGCGCGGCAGCGCGTCCCCGTGGATCGGTCCGCGCTCCAGATACGGCTCCAACTCGGCCGCGGCGGCGGCGAACCCGTCCCGCCGGTTGCGCAGATAGGCCGCGTCCGCCGGGTCGATGGCGTCCCCGGCCAGCCGCAGCCAGCGCTCGACGCCGCCCAGCAGATCGCGCGGCGGCAGCCCGAAGTCCGGCTCGGGCAGCGCGTGCACCAGGCGCAGCAGCGGCGCCACATCGGCGGGCTCGGCCGGCCGCAGCGGATCGGGCAGCCGCTGCCAGTAGGTGACGGGATGGCCGTCCACCAGCCGTACCTCGGACTCCGCGGAGCGCACCGCGGGCACATCGTGCTTGGCCAGCCAGTCGGCGGTGCGCACCTCGCGCCGGGCCCGCTCCAGCAGGTCGGCGCCGCGGCCGATCTTGATCACCAGGCGGCCGGCGGCGAAGACCGCGTTCTCGCCGAAGGCGAGCAGCTCGGCCTCGGGATGCCCGGCGGCGTCCAGCACCGCCCGCGCCCGCTCCTGCGTGAACACCACCGTGTCCGCCATGCCGAACCGAACCCTTCGCCGATCGCCGCAGTCCCGAATCGTCCACTGTCCCGCACCGCGGTGTCACCGCACCACCGCGCCCCCGCGGACACCGCCCCCGTGCGCCCGCGCGGTGCCGCGCGCCGCCCCGTCGACGTGCCGCTTCCGTCCCCGCATATGCCGACGGCATCGCTCACCAGTGCGGAACTACGCCAGTGTCGCATCCGCGCGCCCCCCGCAGGAGTGACACCGGTCGAGAATGCGCCCCGAATACGACGGTGAGTCCCGCCACACCCGGCGAATCCGCCCGCCGCGCGGCGATGATTCCGGGCCGCCCGGCCGGTCGGTATCCATGAAGGCCCGTCAGGGGGCCGGGCCCAGGAAAGGCGGGAACGACTGTGACGGCGGCACCGGGCCCGATGGAACCCCTGGTCGTGGACGTGACGGACCTCCCGGCGAACTCCGCCGGGACGATCGGCGCGCTGGCCCGGCTGCGGCTGGCCGCGCGCCGTACCGGTCATCGCGTACGGCTGCGCGGCGCCACCGCCGAGTTGCGCGAACTGCTGGAACTCGCCGGGCTAGCCGGGGAGTTCGAGTGGGAGGCCGAAGAGCGGGAATAGGTGGGCGGTGTCGAGGAAGGCGTTGATACCGGTGATCCGGCCGTCGGTGATCTCCAGCACCTGGAGCGCCCACGCGTGGTGGCCGCCGCCCTCACCGTTCGAGCGGTACTGGGCGAAGCCCGGCGACCCATTGGCCGCCACCGGCACCAGCCGCGACCCCTTGCACTCGATCCCGGTGCCCAGGAACCAGTCGCGTATGTCCTGGTGGCCCTGGAGCCACAGCGCGTACGGGGGCATCGACAGCGTGACGTCCTCGTGCAGCAGGGCGGTCAGCGAATCCAGGTCGTAGCGCTCGAAGGCGTCCACATAGCGCGCCAGCAGCTTCTCCTGCGCCTCGTCCATCGGCGCGGCGGCCGCGGCCTTCGCATGGTCGGCGCCCGAGGTGCTCACCCCGGCGTCACTGAGGGTGGCGCGGGCCCGCTGCAGCGCGCTGTTGACCGACGCCACGGACGTGCCGAGCAGCTCGGCGGTCTCGCTGGCCTTCCACGCCAGCACCTCGCGCAGGATCAGCACGGCCCGCTGCCGGGCGGGCAGGTGCTGGAGCGCGGCGACGAACGCCAGCTTGATCGTCTCGCGGGAGACCACCACATCGGCCGGGTCGCCGGACGACGGCAGCGCCCGGACGTCCGGCACCGGTTCGACCCACACGCTCTCCGGGGAGGCGGCGGGCAGCGTCGCGTCGGCGTGCGACGCGGGGGACAGGTCCATCGGGCGCGCCCGGCGCTTGCCCGCGTTCAGACTGTCCAGGCAGACATTGGTCGCGATCCGGTACAGCCAGGAGCGGAACGACGACCGCCCCTCGAAGCCGCTGTGGCTGCGCCACGCACGGACCAGGGTCTCCTGGACGGCGTCCTCGGCCTCGAACACCGAGCCGAGCATGCGGTAGCAGTAGCCGGTCAGCTCTGCCCGGTGCTCCTCAAGACGGAGCTCCACCTCGTCGGCGGCCAGGGCGGTACCGCTCCCGGCGCTCTCGCTCTCTCGTACGGTCACCTTTTCCACACTAGGCCCGCCCACTGACAACGGGCGAGGAGAAGGACGCGGACGTTCCGTGCCGGACGCGCCGGTGCCCCCGTCCCGGGCGGGACGGGGGCACCGTGACCTGCGGTGATACGGGCTCCGGGCGGACGGTACGGGTTCAGGGCCGGCGGCCCGGAATCCTCAGACCCGGTCGGGGACCTGGCCGTAGTGCGGGTCGTGCGGCCCCTGCGGTCCGCCGGCCGGCGCGGCGGGAGCGGGCGGCAGCGGCAGCGCCGACTCGTCGTGCGTCATGTCGGGCAGCCGGTTCATCCAGCGCGGCAGGTACCAGTTGCGCTCGCCGAGCAGGCTCATCACGGCCGGCAGCAGCACCCCGCGGATGATCGTCGCGTCGATTAGCACCGCGAAGGCCAGGCCGACACCCATCTGCTTCATGCTCTGCATGGACAGCGTTCCGAAGATCGCGAAGACGGCGACCATGATGACCGCGGCGCTGGTCACGACGCCGGCCGTGGTGGTGATGCCGTGCTCGATCGCGTTCTTGGTGCTCAGCCCGCGCATCTTGGCCTCGCGGATCCGGGAGACCACGAACACGTGGTAGTCCATGCTCAGGCCGAACAGGATCACGAAGAGGAACAGCGGCAGCCAGGCCACCACCGCGCCCGTACCGGTGGCGCCCACCAGGGACGCGCCCCAGCCGTGCTGGAAGACCGCCACGAGGATGCCGTAGGCCGCGCCCACCGAGAGCAGATTCAGCGCGATCGAGGTCAGCGCGATGGTCAGCGACCGGAAGGACAGCAGCATCAGCAGGAAGGCGAAGACGGTCACGAAGGCGAAGACCGGCGGCACACTGCTGGTGATCTTGTGGGTGAAGTCCATCGAACCGGCCGTCTCACCGGTGATCGGCGCCTGGAGCCCGTCGACCTTGCCGAGCGTGTCGGGCCGTACGTCGTTCCGCAGCGTCTTCAGGTCGGACTCCGCCTTGGCACGGTCGCTGCCGCCCGCCAGGGGCACGTCGATCTGCGCGACATTCTGCTTCGCGTGCACCGTGACGGTGACCGGGCCCTTGCTCGCGCCGGAGGAGACCGCCTCGGCGCGGAAGTCCGCGATGGCCTTCCTGACCGCGGGGGCGTTGATGTCGTCGGCCTTGAGGACCACGTGCGCCGGGTCGGGACCGCCGGGGAACGCCTCGTTGATGTGCTCGTAGGTCTGGATGATCGGCAGACCGTCGCCCAGCTCCTGCTGCATGGACAGATTCGCGGTCTTCATGCCGAAGGCGGGCAGTGCGATGACCAGCAGTGTGCCGCCGGCCAGCACGGTGGCGGCCTTGGGGTGGGAGAGCATCGGCCGCAGCACGGTCTTCCAGAAGCGGCTGCCGCTGTCGGGGGACCGGCGGGCGGCGTTCTTGCGGCCGCGGTTCAGGAACGGGATACGGCCCTTCTCGACCCGGTGGCCCAGCAGCGACAGCAGCGCGGGCAGCACCGTGACCGAGCCGAACATCGCGATGGCGACGACGATCATCGTGGCCAGGCCCATCGCCTTGAAGTCGCCGATGCCGGTGAAGAGCATGCCCGCCATGGCCACGATCACGGTGATGCCGGAGATCAGCACGGCCCGCCCCGAGGTGGCCGCCGCGATCTTGATGGCGGTCATCCGGTCGTGTCCCGCCGCCCGTTCCTCACGCTCGCGGCGCAGGTAGAACAGGCAGTAGTCGACACCGACCGCGAGACCCACCAGCAGCATCACCGAGTTGGCGGTGTCGCTCATCGGTACGGAGTGGCTGACCATCGCCACCACACCGCCGGCGGCCAGGAAGGCCGTCATCGCCAGCGCCACCGGCAGCAGCGCCGCGACCAGCGCGCCGAACGCGATCAGCAGGATGCCCAGCGCCACCGGCACCGCGGAGTACTCGGCGGTCTTGAAGTCGCTGCCGAAGGCGTCGTTGAGCACCTTGCCGGCACTCGCGTCGCCGAACTCCTCGATCTTCAGGTCCTGGTGGCCGGACTGCACCTTCTTCACCGCGTCCATCACCGGCTGCACATGGTCGGGCGCGTCGTCCTCGGACCCGAGCATGTCGAATCTGACCAGCGCGGACCGCTGGTCGGTAGAGACGGCCTTGGTGTCGTACGGGGACGTCACCGCGGTGACCTTGCCGGTGCCCTTGACCGCGGTGATCACATCGCTGACCGCGGTACGGAAGGCCGGGTCGGTCGCCTTGACCGAGCCCTTGCCCTGGATCAGCACCATTTCACCGGCCGCGCTCTTCAGCCCGGAGCTGTCGTTGATGGTGGCGGCCTGATTGACCTCGCCGGCCATCGACTTGTCCTGGTCGAGGTCGACGCGGCCCGCCGACTGCCCGATGAACATGGCGAGAATGACGAAGAGCAGCCACCCGCCCACCGCCGCCCAGCGGTGCCGGGCACTCCAACTGCCCATCGCCGCGGCGATGCCCATCCTGCTGCCGTGTGCGCGTGCGCGACTCACGGTGTCCCCCTTGAAGGATCGTCATGGGTGGCGGCCGGACCCGGTGATCAGGGGCCGCTCTGTCTGCCTATGACGCTATGGGGAGCGGGGCCACCGACCCATCCGGCCTGCTGGTGACTTCCGGGAGGGCGTTCTCCCCCTCAAGGGTGGGGACAACCCCACCATGCCGCGGAAGGTGGCCCTTACACGAAAGGGTGCGAGAGAGGCTGGAAGGGTGCCGAAGGGTGTGCCGGCCTCAGGCCGGGATCAGCCGCCGCGCGGGCAGCAGCGCCTCGTCGTACCGCCGCAGCAGCAACTCCGCGACCTCGGGCGCCGCGCCGAGGACCGGCGCGAGCAGGTCGGCGCCCGCCTCGCGCGCGCCGCCCGCGATCCGGTCCGGCAGGAAGCCGGGCGCGAGGACGTACGGTGCGACCGCGATCCGGCGGACGCCCTCGGCGCGCAGCGCGCGGACGGCGTCCTCGGTGCGCGGCAGCAGGGCGGAGGCGAACGCGGGCCGCACGGCGCACCAGCCGGTGTGCCGCCACTCCCGCGCGATTTCTGCGATCACCGCGCCCGCCTCCGGATCGGTGGAGCCCGCCGAGGCCAGGACGACACCGGTCGACGAGCGGTCGCCGGGCCGCAGCCCCGCCTCGGCCAGCCGCCGCTCCAGCGCGGCGATCAGCAGTGGCGACGGGCCCAGCACCTCGCCCTGCGTGACCCGCAGCCGGGCGGGCGCCTCCCGCAGCACCGCCGGGATGTCGGACTTGGCGTGGAAGGCCCGGGTCAGCAGCAGCGGCAGCGCGACGGCCTCCCGTACGCCGTCGCGCGCCAGACCGTCGAGTACCTGCGGAACCGAGGGCGTGCAGAAGTCCAGGAAGCCGGTGACGACCCGCAGGCCCGGCCGGGCCGCCCGTACCCGCCGGGTCAGCGCGCGCACCGTTGCCGCGTGCCGCGGATCGCGCGAACCGTGCGCGATCAGCAGCAGCGGCGGCGCGTCCCGCGGCGCCGGTACGGAGCGGAGCCGGGCGGCCGGGCGCACTAGCGCCGGCTCCCCGCGGTCAGGCCGCGGCTGCGCAGCACCCAGCGCTCCAGCGGGCTGAAGATGATCTGGTCGATGGCGATGCCCACGAACAGGATCAGCAGGATGCCGAGGAAGACCCCCGCCATGTCGGAGCCCTCGCGCATGTTCTCCAGATAGCGGCCGAGGCCCACGCCCAAGTCGGGCGAGGACGCGATGAGTTCGGCGGCCATCAGCGAGCGCCAGGAGAACGCCCAGCCCTGCTTGAGGCCGGCCACGTAGCCGGGCAGCGCGGCCGGCAGCAGGATGTACCAGGCGCCGCGCAGCCCCGTCGCGCCGATCGTACGGCCCGCCCGCAGATACAGCGGCGGCACCTGGTCGATGCCGGACACCAGGCCGTTGGCGATCGACGGCACCGCGCCGAGCAGGATGACCGCGTACATCGCCGAGTCGTTGATGCCCAGCCAGATCACCGCGGCGGGCACCCACGCCACCGACGGCAGCGACTGGAGCCCGGACAGGATCGGGCCGATCGCCGCCCGGACGAACGGCACCCGCGCCACCAGCAGCCCCAGCGGGGTGCCGATGGCCAGCGCCGCCAGGAAGCCCAGCAGGCCGCGCTCCACGCTGGTCCAGATGATGGAGAAGAGGTCGCCCTCGTTCCAGCGGTCGGCCAGGGCCTTGCCGACCGCGTGCGGGCTCGGCAGCTTCGTCGGATCGGCGACCCCGCCCCACACGGCGAGCTGCCACACCACCAGCACCAGCACGATCGCCGACAGCGGCGGCAGCACCCTCTTGACCAGCAGCTCCCACACCGGGGCCCGCCGGACCTGCACGGTCTCCAGCGCGTCCAGGCCCGCTTCGAGCCCGGACAGGTCGTGCCGGTCGTCCTGCTGCTGCCCGTCCCCGCCGTCCCCGGCGCCGGACTTCCGCAGCGGTACGGCGTCCTGCGCGGACGTCTCAGTGCTGGCCATGGCGGCGGATCTCCCCACGCAGTTCTTCGGTGATCTCGACGGACAGGTCCGCCACGGCCGCGTCCTCGATGCGGCGCGGCTGCGGGATGTCGATGGTCCACTCCCGGGCGATCCGGCCCGGCCGCGAGGACATCAGCACGACCCGCTGGGCGAGCCGTACCGCCTCCCGCACGTTGTGCGTCACGAACAGCACCGACAGGTCCGTCTCGGACCAGATCCGGGTCAGCTCGTCGTGCAGCACATCGCGGGTGATGGCGTCCAGCGCCGCGAACGGCTCGTCCATCAGCAGCAGTTGGCTGTCCTGGGCGAGCGCCCTGGCCAGCGCCACGCGCTGCCGCATGCCGCCGGACAGCTCGTGCACCCGCTTGCCGTGGGCGCCGCCGAGCCGCACCAGCTCCAGCAGCCGCTCGGCCTCGGCGCGGCGCTGCTCGCGCGGCACCCCGCGCAGCCGCAGGGTCAGTTCGATGTTCTTGCCCGCCGTCAGCCACGGGAACAGCGCGTGTTCCTGGAACATCAGGGCGGGCCGCCCGCCGGGCGTGCCGATCTCGCCGGCGGACGGCTCGTCCAGTCCCGCGACCAGATTGAGCAGGGTGGACTTGCCGCACCCGGAGGCCCCCAGGAGGCAGACGAACTCACCGGGCCGCACGTCGAGCGTGATGTCGTCCAGCACGAGCTGCCGGGCGCCGGGCCTGCCGAACGCCTTCGACACATGGTCAATCCGCGCCGCGTGCGCGGCGGGCTCCGCGGTCCGCTCGCCGGCGGCGGTGAGGGTGTCGGCCATGGATGTCACCTCCTGGGGGTCCTACGGGGCGGATGGATGGTCAGTACGTGCCGCTGGTCACCGGGCCGGTCACTGGGTGCCCAGGCCCGCGGCGTCCACCGTCGGCTTGCCGTCCGCCGTGAGGATCTTGTTCAGCAGCGTCAGGTCGTACAGGCCGTCCAGCTTCGGCGCCTTGAGCAGACCGGCGTCCACCGCGTGCTGCGCCTCCTCGTTGGCGGTCTTGGCCAGCGGGTCGTCCAGCACCTGGATGGACTGCCAGGCCGGGTCGAGGATGTCGGCCGGCAGCGCCTTCTGCGTCAGCTCCTTGAGCTGCTCGTTCGCGACGGCCTTGGCCTTGTCGGAGTTGGCCGTGATCCACGCGTTGGTGTTCACCGAACCCCGCAGCACCGCCTCGACGACGTCCGGGTGCGCGGTGAGGAACTTCTGCGACACGATCACATTGGTGATCACGAACTTCTTGTCCGGCCACAGCGTGCTCTCGTCCAGCAGCACCTTCGCGCCCTCGGACACCAGCTTGGACGCGGTGGGTTCCGGCACCCACGCGCCGTCGATGGAACCCTGCTTGTAGGCGTCAGGGGTGATCTTGTTGTCGGTGCGGACCACCGACACATCGCCCTTGCCGCTCTGCGCGTCGACCTTCCAGCCCTTGGACTTGATCCAGTTCAGCAGCGCCACGTCCTGGGTGTTGCCCAGCTGCGGGGTGGCGATCTTCTTGCCCTTGACGTCGTCCAGGGTCTTGATCTTCTTCGGGTTGACGACGAGCTTCACACCGCCGGACGCCGAACCCGAGATGATCCGCAGGCTCTTGCCCTCGGACTTGGTGTAGCCGTTGATCGCGGGGGAGGGGCCGATCCAGCCGATGTCGATGGACCCGGCGTTGAGCGCCTCGATCTCGGCGGGACCCGCGTTGAAGGTCAGCTGCTTGACCTTGGTGGCGCCCAGCTCCTTCTGGAAGATGCCTTCCTTGAGCCCGATCAGCGGGGTGGCGTGCGTCAGGTTCGGGAAGTAGCCGATCTTCACCTCGTCGGCGGAGAGCTTCTTCGCGGTTCCGCTCGCGCCGGCGCTGGCGGCCGGGGCGCTGGTGGCGTCGTCGGACTTGTTGTCGTCGTCGGAGCCGTAGCCGCAGGCGGCGAGCGCGCCGATCAGGATCGGCAGGGCGGCCGCCGCGGCGAGGTATCTACGGCGGCGGGAGGCGCGGAATGCGGGGCTGGACTGGGCAGACACGTGGGTGTCCTCTCGTAAGGCCCGGCGTGTCGCGCTCGTTCAGGGCGCGGCCGGAAAGTCGTCAGGTCTTCGAAAGCGGTGCAGCGGGGGCCGCGTGGCGCGGCGCTGGGGTACGGCGGCGGGCACGTGCTGCACGTGGCCCGCGACCGGGAGCGTCAGCGCACACATCGTGCGACCCCGCCCGTACCCGCGCCGAGCGCGCCGCTGCCGACGCGGCCACCCTCTTTCGCGAAACCCGAGAAGGCATCCTGAGTCATCGTCAGAAATCCCAGCCCTCGTCCTCGGCCGCGCTGTCCGCGGCCTGATCCAGATGCTCCTTGTGCGCCGCGAACGGCTCGCCCGCCATGCCCGCGGTCAGCGTCGTACCGTCCGCCGGGTCGATCAGCAGGAAGGAACCGGTCAGCCGGGAGTCCGCGTACGCGTCCACCGGCAGCGGTTCCGCCGTGCGCAGCACCACCGCGCCGATGTCGTTCGCCGCGAATTCGGCCGGCGCGTTCTCGTGCGCGAGACCCGCCGACAGGTCGATCCGGTACGGCAGTTCCTTCACGATCGCCTTGACCGTCCGGGTGGTGTGCTTGAGCAGCACGCGCTCGCCGACCCGCAGCGGACGCTCGTGCAGATGGCACACCGTGGCCCTGATGTCCTGGGTGAGCGCGGGCGCGGTCGCGGTCGGCGCGATCATGTCGCCGCGCGAGACGTCCACGTCGTCGGTGAGCAGCACCGTCACCGACTGCGGCGCCCACGCGGTGTCCACCGCCTGTCCCAGCGCGTCGAGCCCGGAGATCGTGGTCGTACGCCCCGACGGCAGCACCGTCACCTCGTCGCCGACCCGCAGCAGACCGGAGACGATCTGCCCCGCGTAGCCGCGGTAGTCCGGGTGCTCCGCGGTCTGCGGGCGGATCACGTACTGCACCGGGAAACGCGCAGGGCAGCCGGTCAGGTCGTGGCTGACCGGAACCGTCTCCAGGTGCTCAAGGACGGTCGGGCCGCCGTACCAGTCCATGTGCGCGGACGGCTCCACCACATTGTCGCCGGCCAGCGCCGAGATCGGGATCGCGGTGATCTCCGGGACGCCCAGCGAGGCCGCGTAGGAGGTGAACTCCTCGGCGATCGCGGCGAATACCGGCTCCGCGTAGTCCACCAGGTCCATCTTGTTGACCGCCAGCACCACGTGCGGCACCCGCAGCAGCGCCGCGACGGCCGCGTGCCGCCGGGTCTGCTCGATCACCCCGTTGCGCGCGTCGACCAGCACCACGGCCAGCTCCGCCGTCGAGGCGCCGGTGACCATGTTGCGGGTGTACTCCACATGGCCCGGGGTGTCGGCCAGGATGAACCGCCGGCGGGCGGTGGCGAAGTAGCGGTACGCCACGTCGATGGTGATGCCCTGCTCGCGCTCGGCCCGCAGGCCGTCGGTGAGCAGCGCGAGATCGGGCGCGTCCTGGCCGCGGCCGAGCGACGCCCGCTCCACCGCCTCCAGTTGGTCGGTCAGCACCGATTTGGAGTCGTGCAGCAGTCGGCCCACCAGCGTGGACTTGCCGTCGTCGACGGAGCCCGCGGTGGCGAAGCGCAGCAGCGTCGTGGCCGACAACTGCTCGGCGGTCAGGGGACTGTCGGGCCCCGTGGTGGCGGTCATGGTTAGAAGTACCCCTCGCGCTTGCGGTCTTCCATCGCGGCTTCCGACATCTTGTCGTCGGCCCGGGTGGCACCCCGCTCGGTCAGCCGGGAGGCGGCGATCTCGGTGATCACCGCGTCGAGCGTGGTGGCGTCGGAATCGACGGCGCCCGTGCAGGACATGTCGCCGACCGTGCGGTAGCGCACCGTCCGCTTCTGCACCGGCTCGCCGGCCTTCGGGCCGCCCCATTCGCCCGCCGTCAGCCACATCCCGGACCGGTTGAACACCTCGCGCTCGTGCGCGAAGTAGATCTCCGGCAGCGCGATCCGCTCCCGGGCGATGTACTGCCACACGTCCAGCTCGGTCCAGTTGGACAGCGGGAAGACCCGGACGTGCTCGCCCGGCGCGTGCCTGCCGTTGTAGAGCTGCCACAGCTCGGGGCGCTGGCGGCGCGGATTCCACTGCGAGAATTCGTCGCGCAGCGAGAACACCCGCTCCTTGGCCCGGGCCTTCTCCTCGTCGCGGCGCCCGCCGCCGAACACCGCGTCGAAGCGGTGGTGCCTGATGGCGTCGGTCAGCGGCACCGTCTGCAGCGGATTGCGGGTGCCGTCGGGGCGCTCCCGCAGCCGCCCGTCGTCGATGTACTCCTGCACCATCGCCACGTGCAGCCGCAGCCCGTGCTCGGCGACCGTACGGTCCCGGAAGTCCAGCACCTCGGGGAAGTTGTGCCCGGTGTCCACGTGCAGCAGCGAGAACGGCACCGCGGCCGGCGCGAACGCCTTCAGCGCCAGGTGCAGCATGACGATCGAGTCCTTGCCGCCGGAGAAGAGGATCACCGGCCGCTCGAACTCGCCCGCCACCTCCCGGAAGATGTGCACGGCCTCGGACTCCAGCGCGTCCAGGTGCGACAGCGCGTAAGGACTGTCCGTGGCTCCGGCATGAGCGACAGTGGCGGTCATATCGTGAGACCCCTCTCGACGAGCAACGCGTGCACAAGCAATGCCGACTCCTCGACCGTGCGGCCCTCCGTCTCGATCCGCAGATCCGGGTCCTGCGGGGCCTCGTACGGGTCGTCCACGCCGGTCAGACCGGTGAGTTCACCCGCGGCCTGCTTGGCGTACAGGCCCTTGACGTCGCGGACCGAGCAGACCTCGACCGGCGTGGCGACATGCACCTCGACATAGCCGGTGCCCTGCTGCTGGTGGCGCTTGCGGACGGCCTCGCGGCTGTCCGCGTACGGCGCGATGACCGGCACCAGCACCAGCACGCCGTGGGAGGCGAGGAGTTCGGCGACGAAGCCGATCCGCTGCACATTGGTGTGCCGGTCCTCGCGGCTGAAGCCGAGCCCCGCGGACAGGAATTCGCGGATCTCGTCGCCGTCGAGCACCTCGACCGCGCGGCCCTCGGCGCGCAGCCGCTCGGCCAGCGCGTACGCGATGGTGGTCTTGCCCGCACTCGGCAGACCCGTCAGCCAGACGGTGGCCCCGGTGGTCATCCCGCTCTCCTGACTGGTCGTCACGGCGTCACTTCTCGGCGCGGCATCAATTCGCTGATGGTTCGTCACAGGTGGATCCCGCACTCGGTCTTGCCCAGGCCCGCCCAGCGGCCGGCCCGGGCGTCCTCGCCCTCCAGCACCCGGCGGGTGCAGGGCGCGCAGCCCACCGAGGCGTAACCGTCCATCAGTAGCGGATTGGTGAGCACCCCGTGCTCGGCGACGTACGCCTCGACGTCGTCCTGCGTCCAGCGCGCGATCGGGGCGATCTTGACCTTCTGCCGCTTGGCGTCCCACGCCACCACCGGGGTGTTCGCCCGGGTCGGCGACTCGTCGCGGCGCAGACCGGTCGCCCACGCGTCGTAGCCGCGCAGGCCCTCCTCCAGCGGGGCGACCTTGCGCAGCGCGCAGCACAGGTCCGGGTCGCGGTCGTGCAGCTTCGGCCCGTACTGCGCGTCCTGCTCGGCGACGCTCTGCCGCGGGCCGATCGTGATGACGTTGACGTCCATCACGGCCGCGACCGCGTCCCGGGTGCCGATGGTCTCCGGGAAGTGGTAGCCGGTGTCGAGGAACACCACGTCCACACCGGGCAGCGCCCGGGACGCGAGATGCGCCACGACGGCGTCCTCCATCGAGGACGTGACGCAGAAGCGCGGCCCGAAGGTGTCCGCCGCCCAGCGCAGCACGTCGAGCGCGGACGCCTCCTCCAGGTCGCGGCCCGCCTGCTCGGCCAGTACGCGCAAGTCCTCGGCGGTGTGCGGTGCGGTGGTCACGAGGCGCCTCCATGCGGGGAGTTGGCATGCCGTTCCCGGGACAGCAGCCCGAGGAACTTCAGCGTGAATGCGCGACTGCACGCCCGGCATTCCCACGCGCCATGGCCTTCCTCCGAAGGACGCAGGTCCTCGTCCCCGCAATAGGGGCAGTAGAAGGGCGCCGCCCGCTCACTCATGAGAGGGCCTCCTCGGACGCGCGCGCCGCCCACTGGGCGAAGCGTTCGCCGTCGGTGCGCTCGTCCCGGAAACGGGTCAGCACCCGCTCGACGTAGTCCGGCAGTTCGGCCGCGGTGACCTTCAGGCCGCGCACCTTGCGGCCGAAGCCCGGGGTGAGGCCGAGGCTGCCGCCCAGATGCACCTGGAAGCCCTCGACCTGCTCGCCGTCGGCGTCGGTGACCAACTGCCCCTTGAGACCGATGTCCGCGACCTGGATACGGGCGCAGGAGTTGGGGCAGCCGTTGACGTTGATGGTTACCGGCTCGTCGAAGTCCGGGAGCCTGCGCTCCAGTTCGTCGATGAGCGAGGCGCCGCGCGCCTTGGTCTCCACGATCGCCAGCTTGCAGAATTCGATGCCGGTGCAGGCCATCGTGCCGCGCCGGAAGGGCGACGGCCTGACCTGGAGGTCCAGCGACTCCAGGCCCGAGACCAGCGCCTCGATCTGCGCCTCCTCGACGTCCAGCACCAGCATCTTCTGGTCGGTAGTGGTGCGCAGCCGGTCCGAGCCGTGCTGTCCGGCGAGTTCGGCGATCTTCGTCAAGGTGGTGCCGTCGATCCGGCCGACCCGGGGCGCGAAGCCGACGTAGAAACGGCCGTCGTTCTGCCGGTGCACCCCGATGTGGTCGCGCCACTGCGCCTGCGGCAGCTCGGGCGCCGGACCGTCGATCAACTCCCGCTTGAGGTACTCCTCCTGGAGCACCCGGCGGAATTCGGCGACGCCCCAGTCGGCGAGCAGGAACTTCAGCCGCGCGCGGGACCGCAGCCGCCGGTAGCCGTAGTCGCGGAAGATGCCCACCACACCGGCCCACACGTCGGGCACCTCGGCCAACGGCACCCAGGCGCCGAGCCGTTCGCCCAGCCGCGGGTTGGTGGACAGCGCGCCGCCCACCCACACATCGAAACCGGGGCCGTGCTCGGGGTGTTCGACACCGACGAAGGCGATGTCGTTGATCTCGTGCACCACGTCCAGCAACGGCGAACCGGAGACCGCGGTCTTGAACTTGCGCGGCAGGTTGGAGAATTCCTTGCTGCCGATGTAGCGGGTCTTGATCTCCTCGATGGCCGGGGTGCCGTCGATGATCTCGTCCGCGGCGATGCCGGCCACCGGCGAGCCGAGGATGGTGCGCGGGGTGTCGCCGCACGCCTCGGTGGTGGACAGGCCCACCTCCTCAAGGCGGCGCCAGATCTCCGGCACGTCCTCGATCCTGATCCAGTGGTACTGGATGTTCTGCCGGTCGGTGATGTCGGCGGTGCCGCGGGCGAACTCCTGGGAGATCTCACCGATCACCCGGAGCTGGGCCACGGTCAGCCGGCCACCGTCGATCCTGACCCGCATCATGAAGTAGCGGTCGTCCAGCTCCTCCGGCTCCAGGATGGCGGTGCGCCCGCCGTGGATCCCGGGGCGGCGCTGGGTGTACAGCCCCCACCAGCGCATCCGCCCGCGCAGGTCCGCGCCGTCGATCGAGTCGAACCCGGCCTTGGAGTAGATCGTCTCAATACGTGTCCGTACGTTGAGACCGTCGTCGTCCTTCTTGGTCTGCTCGTTGCCGTTGAGCGGAGTGAAGTGGCCCTTGGCCCACTGGCCCTCACCACGGTGGCGCCTGGTCTTCCGGGGGGCGGCCGCCGCGGCGGCGGGAGCGCCGGCCGCGGGAGTCCGGTTCTGGTCGGGCGTGGAGGCCATGGCGATGCGTCCTTCGGGCAGGCTCGAATACGGTCGATTACGCGCGGAAGCACCCTATGGCCTGGGGAAACGCAAGGCTGTCAAGCACAGCGGGGCGGCCGGGAACTCCCGTGCATCCACGACGACGGGGATGGCGGGGACGGTGCGGGTACGGTCAGGCCGCCGGACAGATGGCGCTGGACACGCGGCAGAAGTCGACGTGCGGCCGACCTACCAAGGCGATTCCAGTGCGTGACATGACGAAAGCGTGGCATGCGGGTCTCGGGCGAGTCCACCGTCATCCACTATGTGGACCAGATCATCTCATCTAATGAGAAACTGTGTCCCCGGTCACGTGGCGGGCGTTTCCGCCGTTCCGGATGCAGTTTCGGACACTGATCCGGATGCCGTTCCAGGCGCCGCTCCCGATCCCGTCCCGGCCGCCGGTTCCGTGACCGTGTCGAACACCCGGAAGCCGCGCCGCCGGTAGTTCTCCAGCGCGTACGGCCCGTCCAGCGAGCAGGTGTGCACCCACACCCGCTTCGTCGGCTCCCGCCCCTCCCAGCGGTCCGCCAGGTCCCAGGCCCGCCGCGTACCGAACGACAGCAGACGGCCGCCGAGACCCCGGCCGCGGAAGTCCGGCAGCAGCCCGAAGTAGAGGATCTCCACCACGCCCGCGTCCTGCGCCCCCAGCTCCACGTAACCCGCCGGCGTCCCGCGCTCGTAGGCCACCCACACCTCGGTGCCCGGCAGCTCCAGATGCGCCCGCCACCGCTCCGGCGGCCACGGCAGCCGGTCCCGCCACGCGCAGTCCGCGCCCACCGCCGTATACAGAAAGCGGCCGAATTCCGCCGACGGCACCTCCGCGCGCATGATCCGCACCCCCGCCCCGGCGGGCGCGTCGGCGGCCGGCCGCAGCTCGTCGGGCGAGGTCAGTTCGAGGGACCAGGTGGTCACGGGCGTGCTCATACGGCCCAGCCTAGGGTGTGCCGCGCCCCGGCCCGGGGCGCCCGAGCCCAGGTCAGACGCGGGCCGCGAGCACCGCGGGCGCGTGCGAGTGCGGCAGCAGGTCCAACGGATGGTGCGGCCGCACCAGTTGGACGTCCACCCCGTCGGCGAAGCGGTACGGCCGGTGCGCGAGCACCCCCGCGAGATTGCGCCGCAGGCGGGACAGCTCCGCGCGCACCGTGACCGTACGGCTCGGGTCGCCGAACAGATCGCCCGCCAGCTCCGCCGCCGTCCGGCCCTCGCGGTGCACTGCCAGCACGAACAGCAGCTCCGCGTGGCGCGGGCTGAGCTGCTGCGCCCAACTGCCCGCGGCGCCCGTCACCGTCACCGCCCAATTGCGCGGGCGGCTCACATCCAGCACCACCTGGCTCGCGCCCGGCGCCCGCTCCCGGCCGCCGACCCGCACCAGCCAGCCGCCGGGCAGCGGCTCCACGGAACACAGCCCCAGCGACGGCAGCCACACCTGCCCGTCCCGCACCGCCACCGGCAGCGTCAGCCGGTCCGGCGGCGCCATGCCCGTGACCGCGGCCACCCAGCCGTTGCGGTCCACCGCAAGCGCCTGGCCGTCCATCCGGGCCAGCAGCGGCGCCGCCACCGACCGCAGCCGCTCCACCGCCGCCCAGTGCCTGCTGCGCAGCTCGCCCTCGGCGACCTGCGCCACCGCCGACACCAGCGACAGGCTCGCCGGATGCGCGGTCGCGGCCGGACCGGTCACATTGACCACGCCGAGCAGCCGCCCGTCGCGCGGATCGTGCAGCGGCGCGGCGGCGCACGTCCAGCCGTGCAGGCTGCGCACGAAATGCTCGGCCGAGTGCACCTGGAGCGGCGAACGCGTCACCAGCGCCGTACCGATCGCATTCGTGCCGACCACGTCCTCCGCCCAGGTCGCGCCCTCGACGAAGCCCAGCCGGTCGGCCAGCGACTTGCGGGCCGCGAGCCCGCCGTCCCGCCACAGCACCCGGCCCTCCGGGTCCGTGACCAGCATGATGTGGCCCGCGCCGTCCGCCACCGAGTGCAGCCCGTCGCGCAGCAGCGGCAGGACGTCGCCCAGCGGGGTCGACTGCCGCCGGTACTCCAGCTCGTCCGTGCCCAGCGGCACGTCGTGCAGACCGGTCTCCGGATCGACGCCGCCGCGCAGCGCCCGCCGCCACGACGCGCCGATCACCGGCCGCGGCGGCTTGGGCGGCACGTCACCCGCAAGAGTGGCTTCCCGGACCGTGGCGAGCAGCTGCGCCGATGTGCGGACGTCCATCGCGTCCGGCCGGCCGGCCTGGATCGGGAAGTGTGCCACGTCGCCCCCGCCCTGCGAACTCTGCTTGTGCTGCTGGTGCTTGTACTTGTGCCTTGTGCTGCCCATGGTGCCGCCCGTACGCGCCCGGCCGCCGGGTTTTCCGTCCGGCCGCCCACGGCTTGCGGCAGGGGCTGACGCGTTGTGCAACGAACTGCAACCATTGCGAGCGTACGCGACTTCGACGGAGAGTGACGCGGCGTCACGGGTGGCCCACCCGGCGCCCGCGGGTGGCCTGACGGCCCGACGGACCGGGGGTGGTGCCGAGTCGGCGCGGCACCACCCCCCGCAGGCGCGGCGGCGGAAACCTTTCTGCTGCCGCGCCGTTATTTTTTGAGGAATCGGGCGCCGTGAAACGCGCGTGACTGGTGACGGCGTGCCGTGATCGGGCGCCGGTTTCCGTGGGGGCGCCGTAACTGCCCCTTTTTTTTGCCGCCTTCTCGCCTCCGGCGGCTTAGATCCGGTGTCGACGGTCGATCGTGCTCGCCCCCCTCGTTCCTCGGGGGCCTGTGCGCGTTCTCCCTTTCGACACCGGCGCCGCCTTTGGCTCGCCGGCTACACCGGCCTGCCGCACGACGCAGTCGTCACCCACCGGCTCGGGTCAGCGGTCTATCGGCCTCGCCCTGTCGACGATCGTGGCCAGGTCCAGGCCCGCGGGCAGAGTGCCGAACGTGGCGCCCCAGTCGCCGCCCAGGCGGGAGGCGCAGAAGGCGTCGGCGACGGCGGGGGGTGCGAAGCGGACCAGGAGGGTGCCCTGGAGGACGAGGGCCATGCGTTCCACGACGCGGCGGGCGCGGGTCTCGATGGCGTCGAGGTCGGCGAGTTCGGTGAGCAGGTCCTTGACGGCGGCGTCGAGGCGGTGGTCGGCGCCGCGGGCGAGGCCGAGTTCGGTGAGGAAGGCGTTGAGGGCGAGGGGCTCGCGCTGGAGGACGCGCAGGACGTCGAGGGCCTGGACGTTGCCCGAGCCCTCCCAGACGGAGTTGAGCGGGGACTCGCGGAAGATCCGCGGCATGCCCGATTCCTCGACGTAGCCGTTGCCGCCCAGGCATTCGAGGGCTTCGGCGGCGACCGCGGGGCAGCGCTTGGTGACCCAGAATTTGGTGACCGCGACGGCGAGCCGCCGCAGGTGCCGTTCCTGCTCGGTGTCGGCGTCGCAGGCGGCGGCCAGCCGCAGCGCGGTGGTGGTGGCCGCCTCGGACTCCAGGGCGAGGTCGGCCAGGACGTTGCGCATGAGGGGCTTGTCGACGAGGGGGCCGCCGAACGCGCTGCGGTGGGTGGCGTGGTGCACGGCCTGGGCGACGGCCTGCCGCATCAGGGCGGCCGAGCCGAGCGAGCAGTCCAGCCGGGTCGCCGCGACCATCTCGATGATGGTGGCGACCCCGCGCCCCTCGTCACCGACCCGTCGCGCCCACGTACCGCTGAACTCGACCTCGGAGGAGGCGTTGGAGCGGTTGCCGAGCTTGTCCTTCAGCCGCTGGATCGCGAAGACGTTGCGGGTGCCGTCGGGCAGGACGCGCGGCAGCAGGAAGCAGGTGAGTCCCCCGGGAGCCTGGGCGAGGACCAGGAAGCCGTCCGACATGGGCGCCGAGCAGAACCACTTGTGCCCGGTGAGCGTGTACGTGCCCTCCTCGGCGAGGGGTTCCGCGTGCGTGGTGTTGGCCCGGACGTCGGAGCCGCCCTGCTTCTCGGTCATGCCCATCCCGAACAGTGCGCCCGTCTTCTCGCCGGGCGGCAGCAGTCGCGGCTCGTAGACCCGGGAGCCGAGCCGCGGCTCCCACTCGGCGGCGAGTGCCGGGTCGGTGCGCAGCGCGGGCACGGCGGCGTGCGTCATCGAGACGGGGCAGCCGTGCCCGGCGTCGGTCTGCGACCAGACCAGGAATCCGGCGGCCCGCCGCAGGTGCCCGTCGGGCCGCGACCAGGCGTCGGTGAGCCCGGCGGAGACCGCGTGGCCGAGCAGCCGGTGGTAGGAGGGGTGGAAGTCCACCTCGTCGATCCGGTTGCCGTAGCGGTCGTGGGTGCGCAGCACGGGGGAGTACGTGTTCGCCTCCTCGCCCCAGCGCTGCGCCTGGGCCGATCCGGCGGCCCGGCCCAGCTCGCTCAGCTCGTCGGTGATCTCCGCCAGCCGGGCCGGATCGGCGTGCCGGGCCACGGCCTCGGTGAGGGCGCTGTCGGTGCGGTAGACGTCGTGGCCGACCAGCGGCGGAGCCTGGTTGGTCACCGTGTGAGTGAGGGTGCTCATGGCAGCTAACGTAAGGGGGTGCAAGCAGCCGAAGAAAGAGGCCACCGTCGCCCGAGCCGCTGGCGCCGGGCTCGGGCGGTCTATCGCAACGTCTCCAAGCGCAAGGTCGGCTGGCTGCTGCTGAAGGACACCGTCAACTCCTGCATGGAGTACCGGGTGACCGGCCTGGCCGCCGAGGCGGCCTTCTTCGTCCTGCTGTCGCTGCCGCCGCTGCTGCTCGGCCTGGTCGGCGCGCTCGGCTATGTGGACACGGTCGTCGGCCTGGACACCATCGACCACATCCGTCACAACATCCTCACCGCGTCCGCGACCGTGCTGTCCGACAAGGGCGTCAACCAGCTGGTGAAACCCCTGGTCGACGACGTCTTCCACGGCCGCCGCCCGGACCTGATCTCGCTCGGCTTCCTGATCGCCCTGTGGTCGGGCTCGCGCGCGGTGAACGTCTTCGTGGACACCATCACGATCATGTACGGCCTGGAGGGCCGCCGCGGCATCGTCAAGACCCGGCTGATGTCGCTGGTGCTCTACGTCGTCGCGCTGATCCTCGGCGCGGCCGTGCTGCCGCTGGTGGTGGCGGGCCCGGACGCGGTGGTCGACGTGCTGCCCGGCGGCCAGGGCGCCATTCAGGTCCTGTACTGGCCGGTCGTGCTGTTCTCCTCGATCGCCTTCCTCACCACGCTCTACCACGTGTCGGTGCCGGTGCGTTCGCCCTGGTACGAGGACGTGCCGGGGGCGCTGGTCGCGCTGCTGATGTGGGTGGTCGGCAGTTTCGTGCTGCGGATCTACCTCACGCACGCGGTGGAGGGCCCGACGATCTACGGCTCGCTGGCCGCGCCCGTGGCCGTCCTGCTGTGGATCGGTGTCTCCGCCTTCGCCGTCCTGGTCGGCGCGGCGGTCAACGCGGCCGTCGACCGGGTGTGGCCGTCGCTGGCCACCGCCGCCGCCCGCGAGGAGAACGCCAGACGCCGGGAGGCCGCCGCCGCCGAGGTCGTCGCGCAGGCCGCCGCCCGCAGGGCCCGGCACGCCAAGGACGACGACGGCGCCGACGAGGACGACCCGCCGTCGGAGTACCCGGAGCGGTGGGCGGAATTCCTGCCGCACCGCGACGTACGCGCCCGGCTGCGCGGCCTGCGCCGCCCGGCGGCGGGGCAGCCGATCACCCCGGTGGTGCCGCCGACCCGGCCCCCGTCGCAGCCCGCCCCGCCGCGGCCCGTGGCACCGCCGGCCGTGCCGCCCCTGCCACCCCCGGTCAGGCCCCCGCACCGGCCGTCGGACCTCGACGGCGGCTTCTGACGGCGTCCCTTGCCCGGCGCCGCCGGTGCACCATGGAGGCATGTACGAGGAACGTGCCGCCGCGGTGCCCGGCGTCACCCTGTGGACCCGCGTGAACGGCGGCGGTTCCTACCGGGTGCTGCCCGACGGCTGCATGGACCTCATCTGGCACGACGGCCGGCTGCTGATCGCGGGCCCCGATACCCGCGCGTACCTGGCCGACGACCCGCCGGGCGGCTCGTACGCGGGACTGCGGTTCGCGCCCGGGCTCGGACCGCTGATGCTGGGCGTGCCCGCCCGTGAACTGCGCGACCAGCGGGTGCCGCTGGACGCGCTGTGGCCCGCCGCGCGCGCCGGACGGCTCGCGGACCGGGTCGACGGCACCGACGCGGCGGCCGTCCTGGAGGCGTGGGTGGTCGCGCGGACCGGTACGGCCGGGCCGGTGGACCGGCTGCCCTTCGTGGTCGCCCGCGAACTGGCGGCGGGCCGCCCGGTGGCCGGCATCGCGGCCGGGACGGGGCTCGGCGAGCGGCAGTTGCGGCGGCGCTGCGAGGCCGCCTTCGGCTACGGCCCGAAGACGCTGGGCCGGGTGCTGCGGATGCAGCGGGCCCTGGAACTGGCCCGCTGCGGCACCGCTTTCGCGGACGTCGCGGTGCGCGCGGGCTACGCCGACCAGGCCCATCTGTCCCGCGAGGTGAAGGCGCTCGCCGGGGTGCCGCTCGGGCGGCTGGTGGCCCCGCCGCCCGCGCCTTCGGCCGAGGCTCCGGTCACCCGGCGGTAGGACCTGCCGCAGCGCCGGGCGCGGCGGCGAAGAGGTCGACGCCGTTGCCGTCCGGGTCGTGCACGACGGCGTACCGCTGGCCCCAGAAGGCGTCCCACGGCGCCAGATGCCCCTGGTACCCGGCGCCCGTCAGCTCGGCGTACCGCGCGTTCACCCCTTCGGGTGTCCCGCAGTCGAAGGCGAGGGAGATCCGGGAGCCGGTCGCGGGCGACCAGCCCGGGTCGAAGGAACGGACGGTCTCCACGGTGTCCCACGCCAGCCGCGGACCGCCGGGGAGCACGGTCTCCACGTGCGGCTCCTTGTCGGCCTCCGGCGGCAGGTCGAGGCCGAGCCGGCGGTAGAAGGCGAGCGAGGCGGCCATGTCGGCGACGACGAGGCCGATCAGATCGAGACGGGGTGCGGGCGGTGCGGTGTGTGCGGTCATACGCAGCACGCTAGGCGGGCCGGGCGCCGGGTGTCTTGAACGAATCGGACACCCGGCGCCCGGCCCGCGGCCCCCCGGCCCCCAGCCGGAGTGGCGTGCGCCGCCGCGGGGGCGCACCATTCCCCGCGGCGGCGCGGTCCGTGGTCACCGCGCTCGCGTCACCGCACGTCTGTCACCGCACGCCCGGTATCGCACGTCCGTTGCCGCACGCCCGGCATCGCGCTTGTGGCACCGCACTTCTGCTGCCGCATGCTCAACCCGGCAGATTCCAGGACTGGTTGGCGGCCCCGGTGCAGGTCCAGATCTGCAGCCGGGTGCCGTTGGCCGAGGTGTTCCCCGTCGCGTCCAGGCACTTGCCGGACTGCGGGTTCACCAAGGAGTGGTTCGCGCCCGGCTGCCACACCTGTGAGCCGGTGCCGTTGCAGTCGTAGAGCTGGGTGAGGGTGCCGTTGGCGGTGCCGGCCGCCGTCACGTCCAGGCACTTGCCGAGCGCCTTCAGCGTGCTGTCGGAGCCGGCCGTCCAGCTCTGGGCGCCCGTGCCGTTGCAGTCGTAGAGCTGGACCGCCGTGCCGTTGGCGCTGCTCGCGCCCGCGACGTCCACGCACTTGCCGCCGATGCCGGTGACGGGACCGGTGCCGCCGCCGGCCGGCGGGGTCGAACCGCCGGGCGCCACATCGGGGTTGTCGGCGTTGGTCAGCGTCTCCCAGGCCACGAAGAGGTTGTTGGTGCCGGCCGGGCGCCGCGACTCGGTGAGCGTCTGGGTGTGGGTCATCGCGATGCCCTGCCGATTGTGCAGCGCATTGAAGCCGATCTCGGTGACCGGGCCGAGCCCCAGCGTCAGGTGCCCGCCGCACAGCCAGGACGGCGGGGCCGTGCCCAGTTCGTACGTCGACTGGAAGCCGAGCGCCTGCTGGAGGCGCGGGCCGACCTGGGGGTAGAGGTCCTGGCCCTGGATGTACGCGGTCTCGGCGATGTCGGAGATCGACGCGATGCCGTAGCCGGTGTGGGTGAAGTCCCGGCAGGTCTCCTGCGTCAGGCCGTCCACGAAAGTGGACTGCCCCTGCCAGTAGTTGATGATCTGCGCCGCGGTGGTGAGACCGCTGCCCGGCACGGTCTTCGGCAGCGCGCCGTCCGAGCTGAGGTAGACGTAGGCGGGCACCCGGTTCAGGTAGCGGGTGATCGCCTTGCCGTACGAGACGGTGTCGTCGAGGTAGATGGAGATGCCGACCGCGGCCTCCATCATCGTCAGCTCCCAATTGCCGTTGCTGTTGGAGCCGTTGATGACCTCGGGTAGATAGACGTTGCGCAGCATCGTGCCGAAGCGCGCCTGGTTGGGCCAACTGGAGTACGTGTAGCGGATGATCTCCGCCGCCCGCGGCCACACCGAGCCCGCCCAGCCGGTCTGGAGCGGCGCGTTGCTGTTGGTGTGCTGCGTGATCGTCGCCGACCAGGCGTCCATCAGCCTGATCGACTCCTGCGCGTACGCCGCGTTCCCCGTGATGTACCAGGCGAGCGCGTCGGTGTACGCGGCGATCGCGTCCTCGCGCTCGTCCGTGCAGCCGTTGTTGGGGTTGGAGTACGAGCCGCACTCGACATTCGCCCGCGGCTTGGGGACGCGCGACAGCGACGCGTAGGAGCTGGCCATCATCTGGGAGTTCGCGGCCGCCCAGGGCGCGGCGCCGGCCTGCACCTTGGCGCGTACGTAGTCGAGTTGGGAGCGGCTGACCAGCACACCGGGGTGGACGAAGGAGGTGGGGGCCGCGGCGGACACGGCGGCCGGTGCGGTGGCGGGGGAGGCGGCCGGGGCCGAACCGGGGACGGCCAGCGCGGTGACGGCCGCCGCCGCGGTGGTGGCCAGCAGAGCGAGTCCGCTCCGGAGGAAGCTGCGCATGGGGGGCTCCTGTGGACCGCGGGCAGGGGGAGTGCGCGACGGTGGTACGGGGGAGGTACGCAGTGGTGCCGGACAGGAAAACTTCCTGTCCTTTGGTTCGGAAGGATCGCGGTGCGGGGCCCCTGAGTCAAGGGCTGAGGCATGCCTTGGGTCAAGGAGATGAACGTCAATCGGTTCAGCATGTGTTCCATGCTGTTACAAGGTCAAGGAGCCGATCACAGGTCATTGACATGAACATAGTCCGGACCATTCAATCCTCGGTACAGGCGCACGTCCCCACCGTCGCGCACGAGGAAGGTCCTCCACATGGTCAGTTCCCACCGGCAAATACCCTGGTCACGCACCCTGTTGAGACTGTTCGCACTGTTCGCCGTGGTGCTCGGGTTCCAGGCGGCCCCCGCCCACTCCGCGCACGCGGCACCCGACTTCAAGGTGCTCGCCTTCTACGACGGCACGTACGACGCGGCGCACATCAGCTTCGTCCATGAAGCGAACGCATGGTTCCCGCAGCACGCCGCCGAGTACGGCTTCTCGTACACCTCGACCAACGACTGGAGCCAGCTCAACGCCGCGAATCTGGCCCAGTACAAGGTCGTGATGTTCCTGGACAACTACCCGTCCACAGCAGCCCAGCAGAGTGCCTTCCAGACCTATATGAACAACGGCGGCGGCTGGATCGGCTTCCATGTCGCGGCCTACAACGACGCGTCGTCCAACGGCTGGTCCTGGTACCACCAGACCTTCCTCGGCACCGGCACCTTCAAGTCCAACAGCTGGGGCCCGACCGCCGAGACGCTGAAGATCGAGGACCCGAACCACCCGGCCACCGCGGGCCTGCCCGGCACGATCGCCTCGTCGGTCAGCGAGTGGTACAGCTGGCAGAACGACCTGCGGCAGAACCCCAACATCGACATCCTGGCGTCGATGGACCAGTCGACCTTCCCGATCGGGACCGACCCCAACCAGACCTGGTACAGCGGCTATTACCCGATCGTGTGGACCAACAAGAACTACAGAATGGTCTACAACAACTTCGGGCACAACGCGATGAACTACGACACCAACACCGCGCTGTCCTCCACCTTCGCCAGCGCCCAGCAGAATCAGCTGCTGATCCAGGAGATCCGCTGGGCGGCGGGACAGAGCGGCCCGGTCACCCCGCCCTCCGGCAGCCCGACCGGCGCGATCACCGGCTACGGCGGCAAGTGCGTGGACATCGCCGGCGCCAACAGCGCCAACGGCACCGCCGTCCAGCTCTACGACTGCAACGGCACCAACGCCCAGAACTGGACGGTCGGTTCCGACGGCACCCTGAAGGCGCTCGGCAAGTGCATGGACGTCACCGCCGCCGGCACCGCCAACGGCACCAAGGTGCAGCTGTACGACTGCAACGGCAGCAACGCCCAGAAGTGGACGCGCAGCGGCAGCACCCTGGTGAACGCCGGCTCCGGAAAGTGCCTCGACGCGACGGGACCGAGCAGCGCCAACGGCACCCGGCTGCAGATCTGGACCTGCGGCAGCGGCGCGAATCAGCAGTGGAATCTGCCGAGTTGACCCGATCCGGATGAACGAAAGCGGTGCCCGGGGTTTCGCCCGGGCACCGCTTGTCGCATTCTCACGGAGCGGGTGAACGCGCGGCGCACCGCCGACGTACCTACCCGCACAGGGGGCGCCACGCCGGACGCCCCAGGGGAGGGAGGGCGACCGGTGACACCGGAGGAACGCGAGGCGGGACTGCGCACCGAGCATTTCGACATGCTGGTGGCCTTCGCGCTCGGCCAGGGACACGACCGGGCACAGGCCGAGGACGTGGCCCACGAGACACTGCTGCGGGCCTGGCTGCACCTGGGCCGGATCGAACCGGGCAGCGCCACCGTACGGGCCTATCTGCTGACCATCGCGCGCAATCTGCTGGCCGTCAGGACCACCGGGTCCCCGGTCGAGCCGCAGGACCTCACGCCGGGTAGGCGTGCGTCTGGGCGGCCTTGACCGTCGCCCACACCTGCGCGCCCTCGTGCAGGCCGAGTTCGGCGACCGAGACCGCCGTCAGATCGGCGGTCAGCGGCATGCCGTCGGCGAGCCCGGTGAGCGCGACCCTGATCTGGTCGCCGTGCGACTCCAGGCCGGTGATCGCGGCCCGCCAGGCGTTGCGCGCGCTGGAGTCCGGCCGGTCCGGCGAGAGCGTGACGGCGCTCGGCGGGAAGGCGACGAAGGCCGGTCCGGTCAGCCGTTCCGTGGTGGTCACCGTCACCCCGTGGCCGAGCGTGACCGCGTGCCCGTCGGCCTCGCCCTGGTAGAGATTGAGCCCCACCAGCCGGGCGATGTAGTCGGTACGCGGGCGCCGCGCGATCTCGGCCGGTGTGCCCTCCTGCACCACCCGGCCGTGCTCGATCACCACCAGCCGGTCCGCCAGCACCATCGCGTCCAGCGGATCGTGCGTCACCAGCACCGCCACCGCCTCGAACGCGGCCAGATGACGGCGCAGTTCGGCCCGTACGTCCAGCCGCGCGCGGGCGTCCAGCGCCGCCAGCGGCTCGTCGAGCAGCAGCAGTCGCGGGCCGGTCGCCAACGCCCGTGCCAGTGCGACCCGTTGGGCCTGCCCGCCGGACAGCCTGCGCGGTTTGACGCCCGCGTGGTCGGTCAGCCCCATCCGCGCCAGCAGCTCCGCGGCCCGCGCCCGCGCGTCCGCCTTCGGCACACCGTGGCAGCGCGGCCCGAACGCCACATTGTCCAGCGCGGTCAGATGCGGGAACAGCAGATAGTCCTGGAAGATCACGCCGACCGGCCGGTCCTCGGTCGGCACCCGCCGCCGCAGCGCGGGTTCCTCCAGCGTCCGGCCGTCGAGCCGCAGATGGCCGTCGGTCAGCGGCGTCAGGCCGGCCAGTGTGCGCAGCGAGGTGGTCTTGCCCGCGCCGTTCGGCCCGAGCAGCGCCAGCACCTCACCCGGCGCCACCGTCAGCCGCACATCGAGCCGGAAGGCGCCGCGGTCCAGGACCAGATGCGCGTCCAGCCCGTCGGACACCCCCGCCGCGGGGGAGGGACCGGCGTTGTCGAGTCGTGTCATGCGGCGGCCGTCCAGCGTTCCCGCAGCCCGGCCAGCACCGCCACGGACACCGCGAGCAGCACCAGGCTCAGCGCGATGGCCGCGGCCGGATCGTCCTGGAGCGCCAGGTACACCGCCAGCGGCATCGTCTGCGTCCGCCCCGGGAAGCTGCCCGCGAAGGTGATCGTGGCGCCGAACTCGCCGAGCGCCCGCGCCCACGCCAGGACGGCGCCGGCCGCGACCCCCGGCGCGATCATCGGCAGCGTGACCCGGCGGAAGGCGGTGAAGCGGGACGCGCCCAGGGTCGCCGCCGCCTCCTCGTACCGCGCGTCGGCCGCCCGCAGCGTCCCCTCCACGGTGATCACCAGGAACGGCATCGCCACGAAGGTCTCGGCCACCACCACACCCGACGTCGTGAACGGCAGCGTGATGCCGAAGGCCGAGTCCAGCCAGCGCCCCACCACACCGTTGCGGCCGAGCGCCAGCAGCAGCGCCACACCGCCGACCACCGGCGGCAGCACCAGCGGCAGCGTCACCAGCGCCCGTACGAGCTTGCGCCCGGGGAACGTGGTGCGCGCCAGCAGCCACGCCAGCGGCACCCCGAACAGCAGCGACACCACCGTCGCCGTCGTCGCGGTCTGCAACGACAGCCGCAGCGCCTGCCACACCGCGGAACTCGTCAGCTGCGACGGCAGGCTCCGCCACGGCGCCCTGATCAGCAGCGCCAGCAGCGGCAGCAGCAGGAAGACCAGCGCGATCAGCGCGGGCAGCAGCAGCGGCAGCGGCGCACCGCCGCGGCCCCCGGCCAAACGCCGCCGCGGCCGGGCGTCCGGAAACTCCGGCAGCCCGGCCGCGGCGGACGGCCGACTCGACCCGGTCACGGCTGGAGGAAGCCCGCCCCGGTGAGCACCTTCTGGCCCTCGGCCGACTGCACCAACGCGACGAACGCCTGCGCCGCCGTCGCGTTCGGCGCGTCCTTCAGCGTCGCGATCGGATACGTGTTGATCGCCTTGGCCGACTCGGGGAAGTCCACACCCTGGACCTTACCGCCGGCCGCGTTCACGTCCGTCTTGTACACCACCGCCGCGTCGACCTCCTTCAGCTCCACCTTCGTCAGCGCGGCCTTGACGTCCTGCTCGTAGCTGACCGGGGTGAGCTTGAGATCGCTCGCGGTCAGCGCGGTCTGCGCGGCGGCCCCGCACGGCACCGTCTTCGCGCACAGCGCGACCTTCAGACCGGACTTCGTGAGGTCCTTCAGCGACGCGATCTTGTCCGGGTTGCCGGGCAGCGTCGCGATCTCCAGCTGGTTGCGCACAAAGGTCGCGGGCGTGCCCGCCGCGTCACCGGCGTCCGTGACGATCTTCATCGTCTTCGTGCTGGCCGCCGCGAAGACATCGGCGGGCGCGCCGGAGGTGATGCTCGCGGCGAGGACGTCGCTGCCGCCGAAGTTGAACGTCACCTTCGTACCCGGATACGCGGCCTCGAACTGCTTGCCGAGCGTCGTGAAGCTCTCCTTCAGCGACGCGGCCGCGAAGACGGTCACCGAGCCGGTGATCTTCGGCGTCGCCGAGGCCGACGCCGACGCGGACGGCGACGAGGAGGCGGAGGACGACGCGTCGTCCTTCTTGTCCGAGTCGGAGGAACAGGCACTGAGCGTCAGCAGGACGGCGGCGGCGCCGACGGCCGCCACCAGGGTGCGGCGCCGTTCGGTACGGATCATCACGGGAACTCTCTCTCTGCCGCGCACAAGGTGAATGTCACGAGGTCGATGTGACGATCATAGTGACGCATCTGCGAGGAGTAAGTCTCCTGTCACATTGCATAAGCCATACGATTCCGCCACTCGCTTGGCTTGTGCGATCACACAAAGGCAGCCGTCACTCCACGAGGATGACGTCGAGGGTGCGGGGGCCGTGGACGCCTTCGACGCGGTCGAGTTCGATGTCGCTGGTGGCGGAGGGTCCGGAGATCCAGGTTTGTGGGTGGTGGGGGGTGAGGCGGGGGAGTGCTTGGGGGACGGAGTCGACGATCTGGTCGGGGGTGTGGATGACGCAGATGTGGTGGTCGGGGACGAGGGTGA
>NZ_FONG01000012.1 GCF_900112845.1 Actinacidiphila alni | reverse complement strand
CGAGGCGGGCAGACCCAGGATCGGCCCGATCCGGGCAGGGCCCAGCTTGCGTGTCCGGCGCAGTTCGCAGACCCGGGCCTCCACTGCGGCCGGGGTGCGGTGCGGTGTCGTATGCGGCCGGCTGGGGCGGTCGGCCAGGCCCGCATCCCCCTCGGCCCGCCAGCGGGCCACCCACTTGTGCCCGGTCGCCCGTGAGATGCCCATCTCAGCAGCGACATGGGTGACCGGCCGACCCGACAGCACACGTTCGATCAGGATTCGTCTGCCATGAACGGTCAGCCGGGCATTACGGTGAGACACGAAGACCTCCGGGCGGTGCGTTCCTAGACAGCTCCACCACACCGGAGGTCTTCGCCATGATCAAGACCCACGAGCGTCAACAACGCTCATGATCAAGACACCTAGGCGGACTCCGCCGTGCCGCGCGGGTCGAAACCGGGGAGCCACTCCTCCAGTTCGTCGCGCAGCCGGACCGTCGCGCCGAGCTGGCACAGCACGCCGACGGTGCTCAGCGTGACGCGGTGGATCAGCAGATAGGCCGGCGGCAGATTGAGCTGTTTGCCGAGCTGATGGGCGGGGGAGCGCGGATCGGCGATCCGGGCGGCCTGCGCGCGCATCCACGCCCGGTCGAAGGCGAAGTCCTCGCGCCCGGCCGGTTCGATGATCGGCCGCAGATAGTCCAGCACGGCGTCCGCGTCCAGCTTGATGGTGGGCTTCACGAAGCCCTCCTGCCGGAGCATCGCGTAGACCTCCTCCGCCTCGCCCTCCAGCGCCAGCCGCAGGGCGGTGCCGATCGGCAGCGGCAGCCCCTCGGGGAGCCGGTCCACGGTGCCGAAGTCCAGCACGCCCAGCCGCCAGCCCTCGGCCGGCCCGTCGTCGACCAGCAGCCGGAAGTTGCCCGGGTGCGGGTCGGCGTGCAGCAGCCCGGTGCGGGCGGGCCCGGCGAACAGGAAGTGCGCGAGCAGTTGCCCCGCCCGGTCCCGCATCTCCTGACTGCCCCCGGAGATCACCTCCGACAGCGGCACACCGTCCATCCATTCGGTGACCAGCACCTGATCGGCCTGGTGCACCACGTCCGGCACGAGGATGTCCGGGTCGTCGGCGAACTCCGCCGCGTGGGCGTGCTGCGCCCCCGCCTCCAGCTCGTAGTCCAGCTCCTCCGCGACCCGCTCACGCAGCTCGGCCAGCAGCGGCTTGACGTCCACCCCCGGCACCAGCGGCCCGAACAGCCGCGCCACCCGGCCCAGTTGGACCAGGTCGGACAGCAGCGCGTCCCCGGCCCCCGGATACTGCACCTTCACCGCGACCTTGCGCCCGTCGCTCCACACCGCCCGGTGCACCTGCCCGATGGACGCCGCCGCGGCCGGGGTGTCCTCGAACTCGGCGAACAGCGACCGCCAGTCCTTGCCCAGCCGCTCCGCCAGCACCCGGTGCACGGTGCGGGCGGGCATCGGCGGGGCCGCCTCCTGGAGCTTGGTGAGCGCCGCCCGGTAGGGCCCGGCGATGTCCTCCGGCAGCGCCGACTCGAAGACCGACAGGGCCTGGCCGAACTTCATGGCCCCGCCCTTCAGCTCCCCGAGCACCTTGAAGAGCTGTTCCGCGGTCCGCTCCTGGAGCTCGGTGGCGACCTCGTCGGCAGGTCTGCCCCCCAGCCGCTTGCCCAGCCCGAGGGTGGCCCGTCCGGCGAACCCGAGAGGGAGCGCGGCCAGCTTCGCGGTACGGGTCACAGCCTTGCGCGGAAGATCAGACATGCGCCCCTCATTTCCCGTCGGTCACATGGCCATTGTGCCCCCCGCCGCCGACGCCCCGGCCATGCGAGCGCTCCTTCCCGCCGCTGCCGCCGCTTTGCCCCCCTCTGCGTCGCCCCAGGTGTCCCGGGTGTCCCGCGGCCGTCGCGGCGCCCCGGCGCCGCAGCCGCACCGGGTGTCCCCGGGCAGCGCCCTGACCCGGGTGGACAGCCGCGCCAGCGACACCTCCAGCCGGCCGCCGACCGCCGGTGCCACCCGGCCGTCGAGGTATGCCAGCACATGGCTTGCGGCCAGGCCCGCGATCGTGGTGGCCAGCGCGATGTCGCACGCGGGCACCGCCGGCTGCCGCCCCGACCTGAGCTGGGCCAGCATCCGCGGCCACGCCGGATCCTCGTCGGCCAGCCGCAGCCCCATGCACTCCCCGCACGCCGTCCGCCCCGGCAGCACCAGCGGCCCGACCACACCCGTCCCCTCGACCACCCCCGTATAGAGGTGCGGCACCCCCGCGGCGACCAGCCGCCGGGACTCGCCCGGGTCCGGCGCCCAGGCGTCCAGGCCGTCCCGCGGCGCGAGCACCACCACCGTCGCTCCCGGGCGGGCCCGCTCCCGGGCGCCGGCCCGCGGTCCCGGTGCCGCCCGCCGCGCGGCGCCCCGCCCCGCGGCGTCCCTGCGGTCCCCGATGTGCTCGGCCGGGATACCGCCGGGGCCCACGTCCCACGGCTCGACCCGTCCGCTGTCCAGCACGTCCACCGTGCCGACCCCGGCGGCCGACAGCACCGCGGCCACGGCGGCGCCCACCCGCCCCGCCCCGTGCACCCGCACCCGCGCCGTCCGCCGGTGCCGTATCCGGTCCGCCGCGCCGCCCGGCCCCGGGTGCAGCACCGACAGCGCCGCCAGGTCGGGCCGCAGCCGGTCGATCGCCTCCGCGCGGTGCCGTACCGCCACCGCCAGGGCGCCGTGCGCCGCCGCGTCGTCCAGCACACCGCCCTCGGCGAGCAGCCCCAGCAGCCGTCTGACCTGGGCTGGCGTGAGCCCGAGCGCGCCCGCGTCCCGGGTCAGCGTGTCGGCGCCGCGCGTGCCGTCGAGCAGGTCGAGAAATCCGGCCGCCGCGCCGTCGACGGGCTCCAGCACCACCGCGTGCGCGGGATCGACCCCGAACTGCACGCTTTCCCGGTCCCGCCAGCTGCGGCGCAGCGCGCTCTTGAGCAGAGGACGCAGCACCGTCGTCGCAGTCGTCTTCGTCATTTCCTCACCCGCACCCATTCATGAGTCCAACGTCATGAGTCCGCAGTTACGCGCCCGTGACTCTCCGTAATCGACAGAACTCAGGATGGCATTTGACGAGGAAACACCGGGAGAGTTATCCACAGGTTGTGGGGGATAGTCGTTCAATATGCGTACGAAGCGAGGTGATTCCCGTGCGAACCGGCCGGGGGACGGGACTTCCCGCACATCCAGCGGGTAACGTCGAAGGCGTGTCCGCCGATCCTGCGCGTAGTCTCTCCAGCCAGCCCGCCAGCGGCCTCCGGACCAGTGCGGTGGAAGTACGCCGCAGTGCCCGCAGGCGCCGAACGGTTTCGGCGTATCGCGACGGCGACCGGACGGTCGTGCTGATCCCGGCCCGTATGTCGGCCGCCGAGGAGCAGCGCTGGGTCGCCACGATGCTGGAGAAACTGGCCGCCCAGGAGAGCCGCCGGATGCCCGGCGACGACGAGCTGGCCGCCCGCGCCGAACGCCTGTCGGAGCAGTATCTGCTCGGAGCGGCCGTGCCCGACACGGTCCGCTGGGTGACCAACCAGAATTCCCGCTGGGGCTCCTGCACGCCCTCCGAGGGCAGCATCCGCCTCTCGCACCGGCTCCAGGGCATGCCCGAGTACGTCATCGACTACGTGCTGCTGCACGAACTGGCGCACCTGCTGGTGCCCGGCCACGGCCCGAGCTTCTGGCGGCTGCTGGAGAGCTACGCGCGTACCGAGCGCGCCCGCGGCTTCCTGGAGGGCGTCGTCGCGGCCGACCGGCTGCCGCATCCGCCCGGCACCCGGGAGGAATAGCCGCTGTCGCCCCGACCGGTTAGCCTGTCGCAACGCGAGCGCGCAGCCCGCACCGCACGGCGCAATGCACGGAGCAATGAGGGGATGGGGGACGGTCGTATCCATGGCCAGGGAATTCCAGCGTGGCCACAAGGCCAAGATCAGTGATCTGACGGCGGGGACGGATCTGTATGTCGGTGTGCAGATCACCGGCCCCGGCATGACCTTCGACATCAGTTGTTTCGGACTGGACGACAAGGAACAGCTGTCGGACGACCGGTACTTCATCTTCTTCAACCAGCCCAAGTCGCCGGAGGAATCCCTCCAGTTGCTCGGCGCGCAGTCCGGGGACACCGAGTCGTTCCGCGTCACCCTCGACCGTATTCCGGCGAGCATCAAGAAGCTCTCCTTCACCGCGACCATCGACGGCAACGGCCAGATGTCGCAGATCGCGCCCGGCTATCTGCGGGTCGTCGCAGGCGGCGAGGAAGTCGCCCGCTACTCCTTCAGCGGCGCCGAATTCAGCACTGAGCGGGCCATCATGGTCGCCGACATCTACCTCAAGGACGTGTGGCGCTTCGCCGCCGTCGGCCAGGGCTTCGACGGCGGCCTCGACGCGCTGCTGCGCAATTTCGGCGGCGAGGTCGCCGAGGAGGAGCCCGCCGCGCCCGAGCAGGCCGCGGCCCCCGGTTTCGCGCCGCCCGGCGGCGTACCCGGGTTCGCGCCCCCGCCCGGCGGACCGGCCCCAGCCCCGGCACCGGCTCCCGCGCCGGCCTTCGGCGCCCCGGCCCCGGCACCCGCGCCCGCTCCCGTACCGCAGCCCGCCGCCACACCGCCGCCGCTGCCGGCCCCCGCCTTCGGCGCGCCGCCCGGACAGGGCGGCGACCCCGCGATCCACCAGGCGCCCACCATGGTCGCCCCCATGACCGCGCCCCCCGGCCAGGCCCCGCCCGGCCAGCCGCCCTTCGGCCAGGTCCCGCCGCCCGGCGCTCCGCCCGCGGCCCCGGGCTTCGGCGGCCAGCCGCCGTTCGGCCAGGTCCCGGGCCAGGCGCCCGGCCAGTTCCCCGGCCAGCCCGGGGCCCCCGGCGCCGGATACGGGCAGCCGCCCGTCCCCGCCCAGGGCGCCGGCCTCGCCGCCGCCATGCAGAAGTACCGCGAGACCCCGACCGGCCAGCGCTGGACGCAGCAGAATCCCAAGATGATGCGCGCCGACCTCGGCCAGGGCGGCGGTCAGCCGGTCCTCGCCCGCCAGGGCAGCATGGTGCTCTACCAGGGCAAAGTCGATTTCGGCTACAAGGGTGCGGGTTTCACCGGCCGCATCGTCGGCAACGCCACCGGCCAGGAGATGCAGCTGATGCGCTGCACCGGCGGCGGTCAGGTCTTCTTCGCCGAGAACGCCGCCTATCTGCACCCGATCGAGCTGCAGGGCGACGCCATCTGCGTCTCCGCCGAGAATGTGCTCGCCTTCGACGAGTCCCTGCAGCACGAGGTGCGCAGGATCGAGGGGCACGGCATCCCCGGCGGCGCGCTGTTCACGATGCAGTTCCAGGGCACGGGCACGGTCGTCGTGAAGACCCACGGCACTCCCGTGGTGCTGCCCGTCACCCCGACCACCTACGCGGACAGCAACGCGATCGTCGCCTGGTCCGCCGCCTCACAGGTGATCATCTCCAGCCAGGTGAGGCTGCGCAGGACCGCGTATCCCGGCCACAGCGGCGAGACCGTGAATCTCCAGTTCCGCGGCGCTCCCGGCAATTTCATCGTCGTCCAGCCCTACGAGGTGTGACCCGCCATGGACCAGCAGATGATCGCGGGCTACGCACCGGCACCGGTCGCCGCCCGGATGGAGAACCACGGCTCGTCGATGCTCAAGATCGCCATGGTGACCGGCCAGGACGTCTTCGCGCGCTCCGGCTCCATGGTCGCCTACGAGGGCTTCGTGCAGTACGAGCCGAATCCGCCCGCCGTCCGGCAGATGGCGTCGGCCTGGCTGACCGGCGAGAGCGCACCGCTGATGAAGTGCAGCGGTGACGGCCTGCTCTACCTCGCCGACTACGGCGCCGACGTGGTCTGCCTCAACCTCAACAACGAGTCGGTGTCCGTCAACGGCACCAATCTGCTCGCCTTCGACGCCCACCTCACCTGGGGCGTCGAGCGGGTCAAGGGCCTGGCCAAATTCGCCGGGCAGGGCCTGTTCAACGTCGGGGTGAGCGGCCAGGGCTGGGTCGCGGTGACCTCCCGCGGCACGCCGATCGTGGTCGACTGCGGCAGCGGCGCCGACGAGACGTACGTCGACCCGGACGCGCTGGTCGCCTGGTCGTCGGGGCTGAAGATGAAGGCCAAGCGCAGCTTCCGGGCCGGGGCGCTGATCGGCCGCGGCAGCGGGGAGGCGTTCCAGATCGCCTTCTCCGGACAGGGCTTCGTGGTCGTCCAGCCCAGCGAGGACAGCACTGACCGCCTCCGGATCCGGGGCTGAGGGGGAGCGACACATCATGCAGAGCCCGCTTTTCGCGTTCACCGAGGTCCAGAACGAGGACCACTACAGCCTGCAGAATTCCTATCTGCTCCGGGTCCGCCTCGACGGCAACACCGGCCCCGACTGCCTGGCCCGCAAGGGCTCGATGGTCGCCTACCAGGGCATGATCGAATTCGACGGCGAGTACCAGTCGCACCACCAGCGCAGCGGCCGCCGGCACACCGGCGAGGGCCTGGACCTGATGCGCTGCTCCGGCCAGGGCACCGTCTACCTCGCCAACCTCGCCCAGCAGATCCACATCCTGGACGTCGACCATGAGGGGCTGATCGTCGACAGCGCGTACGTCCTCGCGCTCGACTCCGGGCTGCACTGGGAGGTCATCGCCGTCGACAGCCAGTTCGGCCTGTCCGGTACCGGCGCGTACAACCTCAACATCTCCGGGCGCGGCAAGGTCGCCCTGATGACGTCGGGCAAGCCGCTGCTGATGCCGGTCACGCCCGACAAGTACGTGTCGTGCGACGCGGACGCGGTCGTCGCCTGGTCGACCAGCCTGCGGGTGCAGATGCAGGCGCAGACCAGCAGTTCGTCGGTCTTCCGCCGGCGCGGCAACACCGGCGAGGGCTGGGAGCTGAACTTCGTCGGCCAGGGCCATGTGCTGGTCCAGCCCAGCGAGCTGATGCCGCCGCAGAACGCGGTGATCGGCAACGGTGTGCGCGCACAGTACGGCATGGGCGGGCAGGGCGCCCACGGCCAGAACCAGGGCAACATCTGGTCCAACCGCTGAACAGGCCCCCGGCCAAGGTCTGTCGTCCGGATCCGGCCTGATCCGGCCTGATCCGGCCTGATCCGGCCTGATCCGGCCTGATCCGGCCTGATTCGGACGACAGGCCCTAGCCCGGCGCGTCCGCGAGCAGCGCGCGCGTCCGGGCCAGCAGGGTGCGGACCGAGGCGTCGGCGACCGCCGACACCTCGTCGTAGCCGAACCAGCGCAGGTCGAGCGACTCGTCGCTGATTTCCTCGACCGCGCCCTCGGGGGCGACCGCCGCGTACTGCACGTCCAAGTGCCAGGCGCAGGGCGTCAGGTGGCGGTCCAGATTGACCGGCTCGGGCCGCAGCAGCCGCAGCCCGGCGATCCCGGACTCCTCCACGCCCTCGCGCAGCGCCGTACCGGCCAGGGTGGCGTCCTGCGGCTCGCAGTGGCCGCCCATCTGCAGCCACATGTGCAGCTTGGCGTGCAGCGTCAGCAGCACCCGTTCACGCGGCGGGTCGACGACCAGCGCGCCCGCGGTGATGTGCCCGGCCTTGCACGCCTTCCACATCCCCTCGGGGTGCGCCGCCAGATGCGCCAGATACTCCTCGCGCAGCCGCTCCTGCCCCTCGTCGGGCGCACTCCAGCGTTGCAGGACGCCGACCGCGTCCGCGTACAGGGGACCGCTCACTTGGCGCTGTCGCCGTCCTCGTCGTCACCCTTGGCCGAACCGTCCGCGGCCGATCCGCCATCGGTCGCGTCGCCCTTGTCCGCGCCGCCGCCCGCCGCCTCGCCGAGCATCTTGTCAAGCTCGGAGAAGTCCACGGCCTCGCTGTGCACGAAGCCGTCCGGGTCGTCCAGGTCGGCGGCGGTCGGCAGCATGTCGGGGTGCGCCCACAGGCCGTCGCGGCCGTCGACACCGCGCGCGTCGGTCAGCGACGCCCACAGCCGGGAGGCGTCCCGCAGCCGGCGCGGGCGCAGCTCAAGACCGATCAGCGTGGCGAAGGTCTGCTCGGCCGGGCCGCCGGTCGCCCGGCGGCGGCGCAGCGTCTCGCGCAGCGCGCCCGCGGACGGCAGGTGCGGGGCGGCGGCCTCGTGGACCACCGCGTCCACCCAGCCCTCGACCAGCGCGAGCGCCGTCTCCAGCCGGGCCAGCGCCGCCTTCTGCGCCGGGGTGTCCTCGGGCTGGAACATGCCCTGCTGGAGCGCCTCCTGGAGCTGCTCGGGCTGCGACGGGTCGAGCTGCCCGACGGCTTCCTCAAGCCGGGCGGTGTCGACCTTGATGCCGCGCGCGTAGCCTTCCACGGCGCCGAACAGATGCGCCCGCAGCCACGGGACATGGGCGAACAGCCGCTGGTGCGCGCTCTCGCGCAGCGCCAGATACAGCCGCACCTCCTCCTGCGGGATGCCGAGGCCCTCGCCGAAAGCGGTGATGTTCGCGGGCAGCAGCGTCGCCTTGCCGGCCGGGCCGAGCGGCAGGCCGACGTCGCTGGAGCCGACGACCTCGCCGGCCAGCGTGCCCAGGGCCTGCCCGATCTGCGAGCCGAACATGGCGCCGCCCATCGAGCGCATCATGCCGAGGAGCGGGCCGGACATGGCCTGCATCTCCTCGGGCAGCACATCACCCATGGCGCCGGCCACCCGCTCGGCGACCGGGTCGACCAGTTCCTTCCACACCGGCAGCGTCGCCTCGACCCACTCCGCGCGGCTCCAGGCCACCGCGGTGCCGGCGCCGGACGGCAGCGACGTCACACCGTCCAGCCACAGGTCGGCGAGCCGGACGGCCTCCTCGACCCACGCGCGGTCGGCGCGGCCGACGCTGGAGTCCTTGACGCCGTCCTGGGTGCCCTGCGCGACCGTCTGGCGCGCGATGTCCTTGGCCATGTCCCAGTTCACCGGGCCGCCGTCGTAGGACAGCATCTGGCCGAGCTGCTGGAAGGCGGCGCCCAGGTCGTTGGGGTTGAGGGAGCCGAACATCGCCGCGAACGGATTGTCACCGCCCCCGGCGCCGCCGAAGCCGAACGGATTCTGCGCTCCGCCCTGGCCACCTGCGCCCTTGTTCTTGCGGCCCTCGTCCCCGTCCTCGGGCTCCTCGGGAGGGACGCCGAATCCGAATGGGATGTCGCTCACGGGATTCCTCGGCTCTGTGTTGGGATGGGCTGGGGTCGTGCCGGTTTCGGACCACCGGCACTCCTACCAGCGGCACTCTTGTCACGCGCACGGTGTGCGGGCTGTACCTCCAGCCTAGACACCTGTGGGGCAGGATGGCTGCGTACCGACGTCACGCCGATGGTGCGCGGCAGCCGCACCCCGTACTTGAAACAACCGTGGGAGACACCCGGTGAGTTCCCCAGAAGGACACGTTCGCCCAGAGCGGAGCGCCGGCAGGGCCGCGTCGGGCCCGGTGGTCGCGATCACCGGCGCCGCGTCCGGCGTCGGACTGCAGCTGGCACTGCGGCTCGTGGAGTCCGACCGGATCAAGAAGGTCGTGGCCATCGACGAGCGGCGCGCGGACGTGCCCGGCGCGACCTGGCGGGTGCTGGACGTGCGCGACCCGGCGATCGCCGACAAGCTGCGCGGCGCGGACGTCGTCGTGCACCTGGCGCTCGACATGGACCTGGAGTCCGACGCCAAGGCGCGGTCCGCCTTCAACGTCCGCGGTACGCAGACGGTGCTGACCGCCGCGGCGGCCGCCGGTGTGCACCGCGTGGTGCTGTGCACGTCCGCGATGGTCTACGGCGCCCAGGCCGACAATGACGTGCCGCTCGCCGAGGACGCGCCGCTGCGCGCCACCTCGGAGGCCAGCTTCGTCGACGACCTGCTGGAGATCGAGCGGCTCGGGCGCCGCGCCCCGCGCGCCCATCCCGGCCTCAATGTGACGATCCTGCGCCCCGCCGTCCTGGTCGGCGGCACCGACACCGCGCTGACCCGCTACTTCGAGTCGCCGCGGCTGCTGGTGGTGGCCGGCAGCCGGCCGTGCTGGCAGTTCTGCCATGTCGAGGACCTGGTGACGGCGCTGGAATACGCCGTCCTGGAGAAGGTCGACGGCGAGATGGCGGTCGGCTGCGACGGTTGGCTGGAGCAGGAGGAGGTCGAGGAGCTGACCGGGATCCGGCGCATGGAGCTGCCCGCGGCCATCGCCTTCGGCGCCGCGGCCCGGCTGCACCGGCTCGGCCTGACCCCGTCGCCGGCCGGCGACCTCGCGTACACGATGCACCCGTGGGTGGTCAGCGGCAGCAGGCTGCACGAGGCGGGCTGGCGCCCGCAGTGGTCCAACGAGGAGGTGCTGGCCGAACTGCTCGCCGAGGTCGAGGGCCGCAATTCGCTCGCGGGCCGCAGGCTCGGCCGCAAGGACGCCACCACGCTGGGCGCGGCGGGCGCCACGGTCGCCCTGGTCGGTACGGCGGCGCTGGTCCGCAGGGCCCGCAAGCGGCGCGGCCTGTAGGGGGACGCCCTTGGGCGGCACGTCCTGTGCTGGCACGTCCTGTACGGTGCCGCATCCCGCGGTGGCCGTTCGTGGAAGCCTCTTTCCGTATCGCGGGCATATGAGGCAGCATGTGCCGCATGGCACCCACGCACGACGACCCCACCGGCCGTACCGGCCCCGCGGCAGGACCGCACGCGAGCGGCGGCCCGATCCGGCTGCTGGCGATCCGCGACACCCCGCTGTCGGTGGACGAGGTCTTCGCCGCGGTCGGCGACGACGCGGCGGGCGGCACGACGCTGTTCGTCGGCACCGTACGGGACCACGACGGCGACTCCGCCGCCGCCGTCACCGGTCTGGGCTACTCGGCCCACCCCAGCGCGGAGGCGGAGCTGCGCAGGGTCGCGGAGAAGGTGGCCGCCGACTTCCCGGTGCGCGCGCTGGCCGCCGTCCACCGGGTCGGCGACCTGAAGGTCGGTGACATCGCGGTCGTCGTGGCCGTTTCCTGCCCGCACCGCGGCGAGGCGTTCGCCGCCTCGCGCCGGCTGATCGACGACCTCAAGAGCGAGGTGCCGATCTGGAAGCACCAGACGTTCACCGACGGCACCGAGGAGTGGGTCGGCGCGTAGCCCGCGCGGGCCCGCCGCTTCCGGAAGCTCCGCTTGCGTAACCCCGTACCCCATCGGACCGTTGGTGTGCAGAGTGGTTAATCTGCTCATACGTCCGTTTTGGTGTACATGGGGTCGGGAGTTCGACGTGGCAGCACTCGCGTGGTTGCTCATTCCTTTGATCGGCGCGGTGTTCGCGGCGGTGTGGGCACGCTGGGCGTCGCACACCCGCGCCACCGGGGACGGCGCCTCGCTGGCCGGATACGAGCGGTTCCGGCAGGCGATGCAGACCGAGCCCGCGGACAAGACCGACACCGAGCCCGTCTGAGGCCGGAACGCGGCGGTCCCGAACCCGTCCGGGCTCACCCCGCGGGCCGGTTGTCCGACCGTTCCCGTAGGGTCGGGGCATGCCCCGCCGCACCGCGACGCTGCTCGCCTCGACCCTGACGCTGATAGCGCTGCTGTGCATCGCGCTGCTGGCCCCCGCGCCGTACTCGGAGATGTCGCCGGGACCGACGGTCAACACGCTCGGGGACTACGAGGGCGACACGGTGATCCAGATCACCGGGCACAAGACGTATCCGGCCGCCGGGAATCTCAACATGACCACCGTGCGCGTCACCGGCGCCGACTACTCCATGAACCTGGTGGAGTCGCTGCTGGGCTGGGCCCGCCGCTCGGACAAGGTCGTGGAGCACGACACGCTCTACCCGCAGGGGCAGACGGCCGAGGAGGCCGACCAGCAGAATGCCGAGGAGTTCACCGAGTCGCAGGACAGCGCCAAGGTGGCGGCCCTGGAGGAGCTGAAGATCCCGGTGCCCTCGCGGGTGATCGTGGCGGCCGTCGTCAAGGGCGGGGCGGCCGAGGGGCTGCTGCACGCGGGCGACGTCATCAAGGACGTGGACGGCACGGCGATCACCAAGCCCGAGCAGGTCGCGGGTCTGGTCACCAAGCACAAGGCGGGCGAGAAGGTGGTCTTCACCATCGTCCCGGCCGCCGACGCGAAGAAGAAGTCGACCACCACGCGGCAGGTGTCGGTCACCACCCGTACGTCGCACGACGACGGGCCCGCGCGGGCCGTGGTCGGCATCCAGGCGGGCGTGGAGCACCTGTTCCCGTTCACCATCGACATCAAGCTCGCCGACGTCGGCGGACCCAGCGCCGGCATGATGTTCGCCCTCGGCATCATCGACAAGCTGACGCCCGGCGACCTGACCGGCGGCAAGTTCGTCGCGGGCACCGGGACGATAGCGGACGACGGCACGGTCGGACCGATCGGCGGCATCAGCCTCAAGACGATCGGCGCGCGCAACAAGGGTGCGAAATACTTCCTCACCCCGGCCGACAACTGCGAAGAGGCCGCCAAGGACATCCCCTCCGGCCTCACCCTGGTGAAGGTGAAGACCCTGGACGACGCCCTGGCGGCGCTCAAGGACATCAAGGCGGGCGACGACTCGGCGCTGCCGAGCTGCTCGAAGAGCTGAGCGCGGCAGCGCCTCCGGGAGCGTCGGGGCGCGTCAGACCTCGAAGGTCGCCGCCAGCGCCTCGGCCAGCCCCGGCACCAGACCGGCGCCGGTCAGCACCTCCGACGGCGTGTCCTTCGCCCGCAGCCGCACCGCCGACTCGCGCGAGCCGTCCCGCAGCACCGCGACGGTCATCCGTACCTCCTGGCGCTCCGGGTGCCGGGCAACCCAGGCGGCCAGCGCCGCGTCATCCAGGTCGTCCGGGATGGTCGCCTCGGCGGCCGGCGGCAGCATCAGCCGTTCCACGGTCAGCGCGCAGCCCGAGATCACCTCGGGCCACGCGATGGTCGCCAGGAATTCGTCGAGCGCCGTACCGGACGGCAGCTCGTCCTGCTCGATCGGGGTCAGCGCCCCCGCCGCGTCCCCGTCGGCGAGGCCGAGCTGATCGGCGAGGCCGGGTTCCTGCGTACGCAGTCGCGCGGTGTCGACGAGGGCGAACAGCCGCGCGGGCCGGTCCCAGCCGAGCCCGGAGGCGTACTCGTCGATTTCCAGTACGGCACGGGTCAGCGGGTTCGCCGCGAGCGGTGCACCATCGGTCGCAATGTTGGACATGGTCAATATCCTGCCTCTTCCCCCGCCGGAATCGGGAACCGGCCAAAGCGTGAGTAAGTTGCACCAGTGGGAGTCCGACCCGGGACACCCTGCAAACACTGACAATTCGAGGTGCGCACCTTGGTATTCGAGATGCCGGACCGCGGCGGAGGACCGTCGGGGCCACGGATCAGAGTCGGCCGTCCGTCCCGCGGGACGAGGACGCTGCTCATCACCATCGGCGTGCTCGCCGTCCTGATGATCGCGTTCGTGATCTTCGCGGGATTCTGGACGGACTGGCTCTGGTACCGGTCGGTCCACTACTCGTCGGTCTTCACCACCACGCTCTGGACCAAGGTGGGGCTGTTCTTCGTCTTCGGCCTGCTGATGGCCGCGGCGGTCGGGGTGAACATCTATCTGGCGCACCGGCTCCGGCCGCCGCTCAGCGCGATGTCGCTGGAGCAGCAGAGCCTGGACCGCTACCGGATGGGTATCGCGCCGTACAAGAAGTGGGTGCTGCTCGGGATCTGCGCGGTGGTCGGGCTCATCGCCGGCGGATCGGCCTCGGGGCAGTGGCGGCTGTGGCTGCTGTGGACCAACGCCACGAAGTTCGGCGTCAAGGACCCGCAGTTCCACAAGGACGTCTCCTTCTACGCCTTCGACCTGCCCTGGTACCGCTTCCTGCTGAGCTTCGGCTTCGCGGCCGTGGTGCTCTCGCTGGTCGCCGCTGCGCTGGTGCACTACCTCTACGGGGGGCTGCGCATCACCTCGCCCGGCGGGCGTGCCACCGCCGCCGCCACCGGCCACCTGTCGGTGCTGCTGGGCGTCTTCATCTCGCTCAAGGCGGTCGCCTACTGGCTGGACCGCTACGGGCTCGCGGTGAAGTCCGGTGACTTCAAGGCCACCGACAACTGGACCGGCCTGCGGTACGTCGACGCGAACGCGTATCTGCCCGCCAAGACGATCCTGTTCTGCATCGCCGTGATCTGCGCGCTGCTGTTCTTCGCCACCTTGTGGCGGCGTACGTGGTCGCTGCCGATGATCGGCTTCGGCCTGATGGTGCTCTCGGCGATCCTGATCGGCGGCCTCTACCCGGCGATCGTGCAGAAGTTCCAGGTGCAGCCGAACGAGGCGGCCAAGGAAGCGCCCTACATCCAGAAGAACATCGACGCGACCCGGGCCGCGTACGGCATCAAAGGCACCGACGTCACCGCGTACAACGGCATCAGCGGGTCCTCGGACGCCACGCTGCGGGACGCGGCGAACACCACCGCGAGCGTACGCGTGCTGGACCCGAACGTGGTCTCGCCCGCGTACCAGCAGATCCAGCAGATCCGCGGCTACTACGCCTTCCCCTCCACGCTCGACGTCGACCGCTACACCGACCAGGGCAAGGAGCAGGACACCGTCGTCGGCCTGCGCGAGCTGAACATCAACGGCATCCCCGAGAACAACTGGATCAACGACCACTTCAAGTACACCCACGGCTACGGCATCGTCGCCGCCAAGGGCACCGACGTGGCCGACGACGGATCGCCCGACTTCACCGAGAAGAACCTGCCGAGCACCGGGCAGCTCGGCGACTACCAGCAGCGGATCTACTACGGCGAGCGGACGACGCAGTATTCGATCGTCGGCGGTCCGACCCAGGAGATCGACTACACCGACTCCGGCGGCGAGAAGCCCTTCACGTACACCGGGAAGAGCGGGGTGAACCTGTCCAACCCGGTGACACGGGCGGCGTACGCGGTGCGCTTCGGCGAGCCGCAGATCCTGTACTCCGGGGCGATCGGCAAGGGCTCCAAGATCCTCTACAACCGCACCCCCAAGGAGCGGGTGGAGGCCGTCGCACCCTGGCTGACCATCGACGGCGACCCGTACCCGGCGGTGGTCGGCGGCCATGTGCAGTGGATCGTGGACGCGTACACCACCACCAACGGCTATCCGTACGCCTCGCGCACCACGCTCGGTGACACCACGACCGACTCGCTCACCGACGACCAGCGGTCGGTCGTCGCGCAGCAGAACCAGGTCAACTACATCCGCAATTCGGTGAAGGCGACCGTGGACGCCTACACCGGCGAGGTGAAGCTCTACCAGTGGGACACCCAGGACCCGGTGCTCAAGACCTGGATGAAGGCGTTCCCGCACACGGTGAAGCCGAAGAGCGAGATCAGCGCCGCGCTGATGGACCACTTCCGCTACCCGCAGGACCTGTTCAAGGTGCAGCGGCAGCTGCTCACCAAGTACCACGTCACCAAGGCCGCCGCCTTCTACAGCGGCAGTGAGGTCTGGGAGGTGCCGGACGACCCGGCCGCCAAGACCGGCAAGGCGGTGCCGCCGTACTACCTGAGCCTGACGATGCCCGGGCAGAAGGCGCAGTCGTTCTCGCTGACGACGACCTTCACACCCAAGGACCGGACGAATCTGAGCGCCTTCATGGCGGTCGACGCCGACGCGTCCAGCCCCGACTACGGCACCATCAGAGTGCTGCAACTTCCGGCCAACACCACGGTCGCCGGGCCCAATCAGGTGCAGGCCAAGCTGAACTCCGACAAGGGCGCGGGTCCACAGATCAACCAGCTCAAGACGGTGGGCTCGGACTCGTCGGTCGAGTACGGCAATCTGCTGACCGTGCCGCTCGACGGCGGACTGATGTACGTGGAGCCGGTCTACGTCCGCGGCAAGGACAACAACTACCCGCTGATGAAGAGCGTGGCGGTGCTGTACCAGGACAAGATCGGCTTCCAGCCCACGCTCGCGGCCGCGCTCGACGAGGTGTTCGGCAAGGACGGCGGCTCCTCGACGACGAAACCGCCGCCGACGGGCACCACCACCAAGCCACCGCCACCGACGACGGGCGCGGGCGACCCGACCCTGGAACAGGCCCTGACCGACGCTCAGAAGGCGTACGACGACGGCCAGAAGGCGTTGCAGAAGGGCGACTGGCAGGCGTACGGCGAGGCGCAGAAGCGGCTGGCTGCGGCCCTGAAGCAGGCGCAGGAGGCGGAGAAGGCGGCCAAGGGGACGTAGCGGGCTGATCGGATGAACCCCCGCGTCGTGGTACGGTTGATCACACAACGACGCGGGGTGGAGCAGCTCGGTAGCTCGCTGGGCTCATAACCCAGAGGTCGCAGGTTCAAATCCTGTCCCCGCTACTGTATGAAGAGGGCCAAAGTCAATCGACTTTGGCCCTCTTCGCTTATACGGGGGATATTGGGGTAGCAGGGTTTCGCGTGCCGTCATGTCGGGAAGTCGACAAAACGCTGAAGTGACCAAGCGGGTTGCGGTATACCAGGTGTACGCCGGTAGCGGACGGTGCGACGATGGACCTTATGGGGGATGGTGCAAGGCTGCTGAACACTCGTCAGAACCACGAGCAGCGTGGTGCGGCGGGCGACATCGACATGTCGACTTCGGATACGGGTCCGATGTCGGCCACGACGCCCGGGACCACGCCGACGGACGTGCCCGGGACCGCGTCCGTCCTGCTGCCCGCGCCGCGTCCGTCGGACGCGCTGCCCGAGCCGGCCGGAACCGGCGCATCCGGCCCGATCGCCGGGACCGGCGCGTCCGGCACCGTCGGCACGACCGGCGCGACCAGCGAGATCGCCGGGCTCGGCGACTTCAGTGACGAGGACGGCCTCGCGCTCCGCGAGGAGGCCGAGATCGAGGCACGGCACCGGCACGCCGCCGACCTCGGCGACCCGTTCGCGATGACCGCGCTCGGCACCCTGCTGCTGCGCCGCGGCGACCTCGACGGCGCCGAGCCGTATCTGCGCGCCGCCGTCACGCACGGGGACCGCGCAGCCGCCAACAACCTCGGCCTGCTGCTGTACCAGCGCGGCCACACCGACGAGGCCGCCGAGTGGTGGCGGACCGCGGCCGTGGCGGGTTCCGCGCCCGCCGCGCACGCGCTGGGCCGGCACTACCGCGAGCGCGGCGACGAGCCCGCCGCCGAGTACTGGCTGCGGCAGGCCGCCGAGACCGGCCACACGCTGGGCGCGTACGCGCTGGCCGACCTGCTCGACCACCGGCGCGAGGCCGGCGCGGAGCGGTGGTTCCGCGCCGCCGCCGAGCACGGCCACCGCGAGGCCGCGTACCGGCTGGCCAGGATCTGCGCCGACCGCGGGCAGAGCCACGAGGCCGAGCAGTGGTACCGGCAGGCCGCCGCGCGCCGCCACCGGCGGGCCGCGCTGCGCCTCGGCACGCTCCTGGAGGAGCGCGGCGAGACCGCGGAGGCGGGCCGCTGGTATCTGACGGCCGCCAAGGACGGCGAGGCGCGGGCCGCCTGCGCGCTGGCGTTCCTGCTGCGCGACGCGGGCGACATCGACCAGGCCGCCACCTGGTGGCGGCGCGCCGCCCAGGCGGGCGACGGCCAGGCCGCCAACGCGCTCGGCGCGCTGCACGCCCAGGAGGGCGAGACGCAGACCGCCGAGCGCTGGTACCGCACGGCTCTGGAGGCGGGCGACATCAACGGCGCCTACAACCTCGGCCTGCTCTGCGCGGGCGGCAGCCGCAACGCGCAGGCGGAGCAGTGGTACCGCAAGGCCGCCTACGCCGGGCACCGCGAGGCCGCCAACGCGCTGGCCGTGCTGCTGCTCCAGCGCGGTGACGCGATGGGCGCCGAGCCGTGGTTCTCCAAGGCAGCGGAGGCGGGCAGCATCGACGCCGCCTTCAACCTCGGCATCCTGCACGCCGGGCGCGAGGAGGCCGACGCCGCGCGCGCCTGGTACGAGCGGGCCGCCGCGGCCGGGCACGCCGAGGCCGCCCTCCAGGTGGCCATCGCGCTCCAGCACGACGGCGACCACCACGGCGCCGAGCGCCACCTGCGGTGCGCCGCGGGCGGCGGCAGCGCCGAGGCCGCCTTCCGGCTCGGCGCGCTCCTGGAGCGCAGGCAGCGCGAGCGGGCCGGGGACGGCGAGGAGGCCGCCGGGTCCGTCGCCGGGCTGTCCGTCGACGAGGACGACGCGGCGGCCGGCAGCGTCGAGGCCGGGGAGTGGTACGAGCGGGCCGCCCGCCAAGGGCACCGCCGGGCGCAGGTACGGCTCGGCATGCGCGCCGCCAAGCGCGGTGACGTGGTGGACGCGGCGCACTGGTACCGGCAGGCCGCCGAGGCGGGCTCCCGCAACGGCGCCTTCAACCTCGGGCTGCTGCTGGCCCGCGAGGGCGCCGAGCCCGAGGCCGCCCTGTGGTGGACGCGGGCCGCGGACGCCGGGCACGGCAGGGCCGCGCTGCGGATGGCGCTGCTGGCCGCCCGGCACGGCGACCTGACCGAGGCCCAGCGCTGGTGCGCGCGCGCCGTCGCCTGCGGCCCCGCCGAGGTCGCCGAGCGCGCGGCCCGGCTGACGGCCGCGGTCAAGCACGAATTGACCGCGTGATCCGAACGGGTCCTTCGCATTTCCGTGCGGGGTGTCCTCCGCTGAGGACACCCCGCACGGGCGCCGCGACCCCATGGATTTGCGCTGGTCAAGAACGCTGGTCTACAGTGAGGGCACAACGACGCGGGGTGGAGCAGCTCGGTAGCTCGCTGGGCTCATAACCCAGAGGTCGCAGGTTCAAATCCTGTCCCCGCTACTGAAGAGAAGGCCCGGAAGCCACGGCTTCCGGGCCTTCTTCTTGTCCGCCGCCCTGTCCGTCGTCCGGCCCGCTGGCCCGTCCGGCGCAGGCTCCGCACGGGCGCCGCCCGGCCGCCTCCCGCACGACCCCGCCGTACCGCCCCTCATGCCGGCCTCTTATTCGGGCAAAGTCCCGCCAAACCGGCTTGGGTTCCGGCCGGTGCAGGCGCGATCCTGGTGGGGTACGACGGGCGAGGAGGCGGGATTGCTGCGCAGACGGCGAGGGCGATCCGAAGCGGGCGTCACGGTGGCGGACACCGGGCGCTGGCAGCGCTGGTGCGAGGCGGCGCTGAGCGGGCGGCGCGAGGACGCGGTGACCCTGCTCTCCGGGCTGCGCGCGGCACTGGACGACGGACCGCCGTACGACCGGGCCGCCGCGCTGGACGCGCTGACCTCGGCGCCCGCCGAACTCCTGCTGCTGCTCGACCGGCACGCCCGTCCCCGGTCCGGCGGCGGCGCCCACCGCGCGGCCCCGCCCGCGCGCGGGGCGGTCCCCGCCCCCGCCGCCGACCCGCTGCGCCTGCTGCTCGGCTCGCTCGACGAGGACGGCAGGGTGCGGGGCGCGGCCGTGGAGGGCCTGACCGGCGTCGGCGGACCGCTGGCCGTGGCGGCGCTCGCGCTGCGCACCGTCGACTGGGTGCCCGAGGTGCGCGAGCGCGCCACCGCCGCCCTGGTCGCGCGCAACGCACCGGACGAGGTGGCCGCCGCCGTCCGCGTACTGCTCAGGCTGGACGGACGCAGCCGGGCCGGCGGCCTGGTCGCCGCCTACCGCACCGTGCTCAGCGACCCGCCGCACCGCCGCGCGGTCCGCGCGCTGGCCGCCGACACCGACCCGCTGGCCCGCCGTTTCGGCGTCCAGCTCGCCCTGGACCTCGGCTCGTACGTCCGCGGGGATCTGCTGCGCACCGCGCTGCACGACCGCGACCAGGTCTGCCGCAGGCTGTGCGCCCAGCGGCTGCTGGAGCTCGACCCCGACCAGGCGGGCCGGCTGATGTGGGCGCGCGGCGCCGGCGTCCGCGAGCTGGCGGTCGCGGCGCTGCCCGGCGACGTGCCCGCCACCCGGCTGGTCCCGCCGCTGGCCGACCGGGCCCGGATGGTACGGGCGCAGGCCCGCTGGCAGCTCTACCGGCGCGGTGAGCCGCCCGCCGACGTCTACCGCAAGCAGCTCCGCAAGGTCGGCAGGTCCACCCCGCCGCGGCTCGCCGCGGGTCTGGCCGCGGGTCTGGGGGAGTGCGGTGACGCGGCGGACGCGCCGCTGCTGATGCGGCTGCTCGGTCCGCGCGAGCGGGACCGGGCCGAGCCGTGGCCGCCGATGGTGCGCAGGGCCGCGGTCCGTGCGGTCGGCAGGCTCGCCAAGCCCGCGGACCTCGTCGGGCTGCTCGGCCCGCTGGCCGCCGACCAGGATCCGGGCGTGGCCAGGGAGGTCTTCGAGGCGCTGGGCCGGGTGCCGGACGACGTGCCGGTCGAGACGCTGTGGATCGGCAGGACCCGTACGGAACCGGCGGTGCGCAGGGCGGCCGAGCGGATCGGCGGCCGGACGTACGAGCGGACCGCGCCGGTGGGCGGCGCGGCGGCCGGGCGCGACCTGGCGGACGTGCCTAGGAGCAGTCGGGGCACAGTCCCCGGTAGGTGACCTCGGCCGCGGTGACGGCGAAGCCGAAGCGCTCGGCGGGCGGGAGCGCGGCCAGCGGGTCGCCCTGCGGGCGCACGTCGCGGATCGTGCCGCAGCCGGAGCACACCAGGTGCTGGTGCGGGCGGTGCGCGTTGGGGTCGTACCGCTTGGCGCGGCCGTCCGTGGCGACCTCGATGATCTCGCCGATGCTGACCATCTCGCCCAGCGTGTTGTACACGGTGGCGCGGGAGATCTCCGGCAGCCGCTCGATGGCGCGCGCGTGCACCTCGTCGGCGGTGAGATGGACGTGGTCGCCGTCGAGGACCTCGGCCACCACGCGCCGCTGGGCGGTCAGCCGCCAGCCGCGTCCGCGCAGTCGTTCCAGCAGGTCACTCATGCCGGTCAGGGTAACAGCGGGGGATCGGGCTTCGAAAGAGTCCGTGCTGAGAACGCATCGGCACTCGGATTCCATCGTCACCTGACTCTCTTCTTGACTTGGACAAAGTCCAGGCTAGGATCGGAGACGGCGCACGACGGGAGGCCGCGGTCCAAGGCCCTCCGCGCCCGGCCCGTCGCCGCCGCGGGACCGAAGAGGCCGGACGCCACAGGGCTCCGGCCTCTTCGTCACCTTGTCGATCAATGGACAATTCCAGTGCTTCAGGCGGTCAGCGCCGTGGGTGCCGGCGCCCGCTGCGCGGACCAGCAGCGGATGATGTCGCGGACGGAGACGATGCCGACCGGATCGCGGCCCTCCAGGACGATCAGATGGCGGAAGCCGCCGTGCAGCATGGCCGCCGCGGCCTCGTCGAGGGTCCATTGCGGGGCGGCGAAGACGACGTCGGTCGTGGTGTGGGCGTGGCTGGGCTCGTGGTCGGGGTCGAGTCCGGCGCCGATCGCGTCGAGGACGTCGCGTTCGGTCAGGATCCCGAGACCGCAGGTGTCGGTGTCGAGGACGACGGCCGCACCGACCCGGCGGGCGGACATCAGTTGGGCGGCCTGGCGGAGTGTGTGGGCGGGGCCGATGGTCAGAACCACCGTGCTCATGGCGTCGCGGACCAGCATGGGCGGGCACCTCCTTGTGTGAAGCCGTCGCGCCGCGGAGCCCCGGGCCGGGTTCTCGCCCGGGCGGGACTCCCGCGTGAAGGGATTCACAAGTTCACAAGCGGGGGCATTCTCATGTTCACATGCACCCGGTGCGTGGGCAAGGGGGCGCGCGAAGCCCGCGCCGGCCGGCCGGATGCCGCTACGCGCGGCCCAGGTACGACAACAGCTCCTCGTGCAGCAGCCCGTTGGACGCCGCCGCGTTGCCGCCGTACGGCCCCGGCTCCCCGTCGAGCGAGGTGAAGCGGCCGCCCGCCTCGCGGACGATGACATCGTTGGCCGCCATGTCCCAGGTGCTCAGCTCGGGCTCCGCGCAGATGTCCACCGAGCCCTCGGCGACCATCATGTACGGCCAGAAGTCGCCGTAGCCGCGGGTCCGCCAGCAGCTGCGGGTCAGGTCGAGGAAGCCGTCGAGCCGCCCCTGCTCCTCCCAGCCGCTCAGCGAGGAGTACGCGAAGGAGGCGTCCTCCAGGCGCGAGACGCCCGACACGTGCAGCCGCGTCGCCGACGACAGGCTGCGCCCGGTGTACGCGCCGTCGCCCTTGGCCGCCCACCAGCGGCGGCCGAGCGCGGGCGCCGACACCACGCCGACCACGCCCTCGTCGCCCTGCTCGCCGCGCACCATCAGCGCGATCAGGGTGGCCCACACCGGCACCCCGCGGACGTAGTTCTTGGTGCCGTCGATCGGGTCGATCACCCAGCGCCGCGGTCCGCCGCCCAGGCTGCCGTACTCCTCGCCGAGCACCGCGTCCCGCGGCCTGGCCCGGCCCAACTGGCCGCGGATCAGCTCCTCGGCCGCCTTGTCCGCCTCGCTCACCGGGGTCAGGTCGGGCTTGGTCTCGACCTTCAGGTCGAGCGCCTTGAAACGGGCCATGGTGGCGGCGTCGGCGGCATCGGCCAGCACATGGGCGAGGCGCAGATCGTCGTTGAATTCGGGCATGAGCCGAACAGTAGCGATCCCGCCTGGTCCCCGGCCATCTCGGACGTGCGCGCAACCTTGACAGACCCGGACAGCGCGTCAATTCTTTCCGGACGGCCGCTGTCCGCGCGCGTCGTCGCGGACACTTCGTGGCGCCTTGGAGGCAATGATGCCGACAGCGCGGGAATCCCTTCTGGACGCGGCCTTCGCCGCGCTCGGCCAACGGCCGTGGGAAGCCGTCCGGATGGTCGAGGTGGCGGCGGCGGCCGGGGTGTCGCGGCAGACTCTCTACAACGAGTTCAGCAGCAAGGAAGGGCTCGCGCGCGCTCTGGCCCGGCGCGAGACCGACGGCTATCTGGCGGGCGTGGACCGGGAGTTGGCGGCGGCCGGCCGGGTCGGCGCGGACGCGGGGGAGTGCTTCGCCGGCGCCGCGGGCTGGACCCTGCGGTCCGCGCGGCGCAGCCCGGTGGTGCAGACCGCCCTCACCGACGCGGACGGCGGCCTGGTCGAAGCACTCAAACGGCGTACGGTCGACGCCCTGGTGCGCGGCTATCCGCGGCTGCGGCCGCAGGACATCGGCTGGGCCTGCGAGGCGGCGATCCGGCTCACCCTGTCGTACGTGATCGCGCCCGCCGCCAGCGACGAGGAGGCGTGCCTGCGGGTGGCGCAGCTCGTACGGAGCCTGCTGTCGTGGCCCGCGACGGGGGACGGGACGTAACGGCGGGGTGCGGCGTCAGTGCGCGGAGCCCGAGATCTGAAGGCCGATCACGCCGACGATGACGAAGGAGATGGACACGATCTTCAGCGTCGAGACGATGTCGCCGAGGAAGACCATGCCGTAGATCGCGGTGCCGGCCGCTCCGATGCCGGTCCACACGGCGTACGCCGGGCCGACGTCCAGCTTCTTCAGCGACAGCGTCAGCAGGCCGAAGGAGCCGAGCGCGAACAGGCAGAAGGCGATGGTCGGCCAGATCCGGGTGAAGCCGTGCGACAGCTTGAGGCAGACCGCGAACCCCGTTTCGAGGATGCCTGCGACCACCACGAGCAGCCAGGCCATCGGATGCCTCCCGTTCCCACTCCGTCTCCGGACCCTGTGTGCGGTGTCGATCATCACACAGCCTGCCCGGAAACCGCCCCTCCGGTTGCCCAAAGGGACGCGGAAGCTCCGGGGACACGCCGTGGAAGCGCCGTGGCAGCTCCAGGGACACGCCGTACGCGTACCCGGCGGACGGGCCGTCAGTCCCCTTCGCGGCGCTCGCGGGTGGCCAGCAGCCGCCGCAGCGAGTCCAGCCGGGCCGGTTCGGCGTGCCCCGCCGCCACCCAGTCGTCCAGCGCGCAGTCGGGCTCGTCGTGCGAACAGCCGCGCGGGCACTCCTCGGTGCCCGGCTCCAGGTCGGGGAAGGCGTGGATGACGCGCGACGGGTCGATGTGGTGCAGCCCGAACGAGCGCACGCCCGGGGTGTCGATCACCCAGCCCGTGTCGCCCGGCAGCGGCAGCGCCAGCGCCGAGGTGGTGGTGTGCCGGCCGCGGCCGGTCACCGCGTTCACCGAGCCGGTCGTACGCTGACGCTCCACCAGCGCGTTGACCAGCGTGGTCTTCCCGACCCCGCTGTGCCCGACGAAGGCGGTGACGTGCCCGGTCAGCCGCTCGCGCACCTGGTCGACGCCACCGGTCAGGAAGTCGTCCCTGGTGGTCACCACATACGCCAGGTCCAGCGCGCCGTACGTCTCCAGCAGCGGTTCCGGCGAGGCCAGATCGGACTTGGTGAGCACCAGCAGCGGGGTCAGGCCCGCGTCGTAGGCCGCGACCAGGCAGCGGTCGATCATCCGCGGGCGCGGCTCGGGATCGGCGAGCGCGGTGACGATCGCGAGCTGGTCGGCGTTGGCGACCACCACCCGCTCGAACGGGTCGGTGTCGTCCGCGGTCCGCCGCAGCACCGACGTACGCGGCTCGATCCGGACGATCCGCGCCAGCGTGTCCTTCGCGCCGGACAGGTCGCCGACCACCGCCACCCGGTCGCCGACCACGGTCGCCTTGCGGCCCAGTTCGCGGGCCTTCATCGCGACGACCTCGCGGTCCTCGACCAGGACGGTCAGCCGGCCGCGGTCCACGGTCAGCACCATGCCCTCGGCGGCGTCCTCGTGCTTGGGGCGGATCGTGGACCGCGGCCGGTTCCCCTTGCTGTTGGGGCGGATCCTGACGTCGTCCTCGTCGGGGTTCTTTCCGTAGCGGCGCATGACGGTCCCTCAGCCCCGCCCCGGCACGGGAGCGGCGCCCGCCAGCATGTCCGTCCACAGGTCGGGGAATTCGGGCAGCGTCTTCGCGGTCGTCGCCACGTTCTCGATCTGCACACCGTCGACGGCCAGGCCGAGCACCGCGGCGGCGGTGGCCAGCCGGTGGTCCTCGTAGGTGTGGAAGATCCCGCCGTGCAGCGGGACCGGGCGGATCCGCAGGCCGTCCTCGGTCTCGGTGACGTCGCCGCCCAGTTCGTTGATCTCCTTGGCCAGCGCCGCCAGCCGGTCCGTCTCGTGCAGCCGCAGGTGCCCGATGCCGGACAGCACGCTCTCGCCGTCCGCGAGCGCGGCGACCGCCGCGATCACCGGGGCCAGCTCGCCCACCTCGTGCAGATCGGCGGTCAGCCCGATGACCCGGCCGCCGCCGGTGAAGGTCAGCCCCCGGTCGGTCAGCTCGTACGAGCCACCCATCGCGGTGAACAGGGTGCGCAGCGCGTCACCCGGCTGGGTGGTGCGGCGCGGCCAGCCGGGAATCGTCACCCGGCCACCGGTGACCAGGGCGGCGGCCAGGAAGGGCGCCGCGTTCGACAGATCGGGCTCCACGGTCAGGTCCCGGCCGAGCAGCGCGCTCGGCGCCACCCGCCACACATTGCTCTCGCCGCCGTCCTGCGGCGCGTCCACCTTGGCGCCGGCCTTGCGCAGCATGTCCACGGTCATCCGGATGTGCGGCAGCGACGGCAGCGTACGGCCGGTGTGCCGCAGTTCCAGGCCCTGGTTGAAGCGCGGCGCCGACAGCAGCAGCGCGCTGACGAACTGCGAGGAGTCCGACGCGTCCACGGACACGCTGCCGCCGGCCAGCGAGCCCGCGCCGTTGACGGTCAGCGGCAGCGCGCCGCGGCCCTCGTCGTCGATCCGGGCGCCCAGCGCGCGCAGCGCGTCGATCACGCCGTGCAGCGGGCGCTCGTACGCCCGCGCGTCGCCCCGGAACCGGACCGGGCCGTCGGCGAGCGCGGCGACCGGCGGCAGGAAGCGCATCACGGTGCCGGCGTTGCCGACGTCGATCGTGGCCGGGCCGTGCAGCCCGGTGGGGATGATCCGCCACGCCTCGCCGCCGGCCGGATTGACCGTCTCCTCGATCTGCACGCCCATGGCGCGCAGCGCGTCGGCCATCAGGACGGTGTCCCGGCTGCGCAGCGGGCGGCGCAGCCAGCCGGGCTCGGTGGAGTGGGCGGCGAGCACCAGCGCGCGGTTGGTCACCGACTTCGAACCGGGCACCGTGACGGTCGCGTCCACGGCGCGGGGCGCGGTCGGGGCCGGCCAGAGGGTGGTCTGCGCGGTGCTGTCGCTCATGGGGCCCAAGCGTAGTGGCTCGGGTACGGGGAGATAGGACGGCGAAAGCGCGGAAACCTGCCGGTAACGGGGTGCCACTACTCTCGGCCAGTCGTGTGCCCGGGACCCGCCGCCCGCGGGCCCCGTTCGCGCGGCCGGTCGCAGCCGCAGGACCCGTCCGGCGCCTACTGGAGCAGCAGCCAGCGGGCGCCGCCGATCAGGGAGCAGATGGCGACCGCGTAGAAGAGGAGCAGCCACAGCGCCGCCGGGGTGTGGGTGAGCCGGGCGAGCTGGTCGGCGTCCGAGGTGCCCGAGCGCTCGCGGCGCCGGGTACTCTGCAGCTCGAAGACCGGCCGGGCGCCGCCGACCAGCAGGAACCACACCACCAGATACGCGAAGGCCGCCTGCACCTGCGCCTTGGTCAGCCAGGACACCAGCAGGAACAGCGCGCCGGTGATCACCACGGTCAGCGCCCCGTACGCGTTGCGGATCATCACCAGCATGACCAGCAGCAGCGCGGTGGCGCCCCACAGCAGCGCGGTGATGTGCCCGGCGGCCAGCAGGGCCGCGCCCGCCAGGCCGAGCAGCGGCGGCGCGGTGTACCCGGCGGCGGCCGTCAGCACCATGCCGGGACCGCGCGGCCTGCCCCGCGAGACGGTCAGGCCCGAGGTGTCCGAGTGCAGGCGTATGCCCTCCAGACGGCGGCCGGTGAGCAGCGCCAGCAGGCCGTGGCCGCCCTCGTGGGCGATGGTCACCGCATTGCGCGTGACGTGCCAGACGCCGCGCACCAGCACCGCGGCCAGCGCCAGCAGCGCCGTCGCCCCGATCAGCCAGCGCGACGGATCGGGCTGCGTCCCCGTCAGCCGGTCCCACATCTCGGTGATGCTCGCGACGTTCATGACTCGGTTCGGTCCTCCATGACTCTGTCCTCCATGACTCGGTTCGGTCCTCGCTCCAGGGAACCGACGGGGGCTGTTGGGCCATTCGGGTCCACGGTCGTGGCAGTCTGGCACCTATGTGCGGTCGATACGCGGCGAGCCGGAAACCGGAGGACCTCGCGGGACTCTTCGAAGTCCGTCAGTGGGACTCCACCGAGACCCTCGCCCCCGATTGGAACGTCGCGCCGACGAAGGACGTCTATGCCGTTCTTGACCGTCCGGTGCGCGACTCCGGTTCCACGGAACCGGTGAGACAAATGCGCGTGCTGCGCTGGGGCCTGGTCCCGTCGTGGGCGAAATCACCCGACGGCGCCGCCAAGATGATCAACGCGCGGGCCGAGACGGTGCACGAGAAGCCGTCCTACCGCCGCGCGCTGGCCGCCCGGCGCTGCCTGATACCGGCCGACGGCTACTACGAGTGGGTCACGGCCCCCGAGGAGCGCGCGCTGGAGGAGCAGGGCCGCAAGAAGCGGTCCCGCAAACAGCCGTATTTCGTCACACCCGCCGACGGCTCGGTCATGGCGATGGCCGGACTGTACGAATTCTGGCGGGACCGAACGCTGCCCGACGACCACCCGCTGGCCTGGTGGGCGACCTGCACGGTGATCACCACCGCGGCCGAGACCGACCCGCTGGCCGGATTCGCCGGGCACGGCCCGCGGTCGCTGTCCGACATCCACCCGCGGATGCCGCTGATGATGACGCCGGACCGCTGGGACGCCTGGCTCGACCCGGCCACCACCGACCCCGACGCGATCGGCGCGCTGCTCGCGCCGCCGCCGGGCGGACTGATGCGCGCCTATCCGGTGGGCACCGGTGTGAGCAGTGTGAAGAACAACGGCCCGGAGCTGCTTGCCGAGCTGGAGGCACCCGAGGAGGAGACGCTGTTCTGATGACCAGTTCACAGACAGCACGGACGGCCCCCTCGGCCACGGAAACGGTCGACACCCCCGCGGGCGAGGCCCGCGTCACCTGGCACCGGGCACCCCGCGCCGCCCGCAGCGTCCTGGCGCTGGGCCACGGAGCGGGCGGCGGGATCGAGGCGCGCGATCTGGTCGCGCTCGCCGCCGCGCTGCCCGCGCTCGGCGTCAGCGTGGCGCTGGTCGAGCAGCCCTGGCGGGTCGCGGGCAGGAAACTGGCGCCCGCGCCGAAGACGCTGGACGCCGGCTGGGCCGGGCTGTGGCCCGCACTGGCGAAGCCCGGGCTGCCGGTGATCGCGGGCGGGCGCAGCGCGGGCGCCCGGGTGGCCTGCCGTACGGCCAAGGAGCTGGGCGCCGCCGCTGTGCTCGCGCTGTCCTTCCCGCTGCACCCGCCGGGCAAGCCCGAGAAGTCACGGGCGGCGGAACTGGACCTGGGCGCGGCCGCGGGACCGCTGCTGATCGTGCAGGGCGGCAACGACACCTTCGGGCGGCCCGCCGAATTCCCGCCCGGGTACGCGCCGGCCGAGGTGCCGTACGGCGACCACTCCTTCGCCGTGCCCAAGCGCGCCGAACTGACGCAGGACGCGGCGCTCGCCGTCCTGACGGACGCGGTCAGCGACTGGCTGGCCGGGCTCGGACATGCATCCGCTCGCCCTGGCGGCCGAAAAGGCTGAGCACCTCCACGGGCGCGTCGTCGGCGGGACCGAACCAGTGCGGCAGCCGGGTGTCGAACTCCGCCGCCTCACCGGCCCGCATCACCAGGTCCTTGTCGGCGAGCAGCAGCCGCAGCCGCCCGGAGAGCACATAGATCCACTCGTAACCCTCGTGGGTGCGCTGTCCGTCACACGGCTTGCCCGGCTCGATGATCATTTTGTACGCCTGAAGGGCGCCGGGCTGCCGGGTCAGCGGCAGGACGGTCATGTGCTCCATCTTCCGCGGCACCGCCCGCACCCGCGGGTCGCCGACCTCCGGCGCGCCCACCAGTTCGTCCAGCGGCATCTGATGGGCGCGGGCCAGCGGCAGCAGCAGTTCCAGGGTCGCGCGCCGCTGCCCCGACTCCAGCCGGGACAGCGTGCTCACCGAGATCCCGGTCGCCTCGGCCAGCGCCGACAGCGTCACCCCGCGCTCCAGCCGCGCCGCCCGCAGCCGCGGCCCGACCTCGGCGAGCGTGCGCTCGACGCCCTCGTCGGTGCGGTCCGACCCGTTCGGCTCCATCTTCCGCGCGGCGTTCTTCATGCCGTCGAGTTTGCCACGGCGGCAAACGTGGTTGCCATCACTGCGCTGCTGTCGGCCGAGGTGCCGACCGAGGCGCCGGCCGGGGCGCGGCCCGTACGGCGCAAGGGACGGCCGGGAATGAGCCGCGCACGGCAGGCGTTGTGCGAATCGTCAGAACGTTCCAGCAGTGAACGAAGCATCTGGTGAGAAAGGCAGCCGCATGGTTTCAGCCGCTTGCCGGCCCCGCGCCGAGGCCGCACAGGCCACCGCCCGGCCGGACGCAGCCGCGCCCTACCTGAACTGGGCCGAGTGGCCGGTCAAGGACGACGGCAAGGGCGCATCCGGCACGCCGATCTCCCGCGGGATATCCTCCGAAACGAGCGTGTCCGCTTTTGGGCGCGCTGGAGTTTCTGAGGAGGTGGGTGCGGTCACCGGCACCGACGACAGCACGGCGGAAAACGCGGGTGCGTCCGGTGAGGCGGCACAGGAGAGCAGCGCCGAGCGCACGGAGCGCTTCGAGCGGGACGCCCTTGGCTTCCTCGACCAGATGTACTCGGCCGCGCTGCGGATGACCCGCAATCCGGCCGATGCGGAAGACCTCGTCCAGGAGACGTACGCGAAGGCGTACGCCTCCTTCCACCAGTTCCGCGAGGGCACCAACCTCAAGGCGTGGCTCTACCGCATTCTCACCAACAGCTTCATCAACTCCTACCGCAAGAAGCAGCGCGAGCCGCTGCGCAGCGGGTCGGAGGAGATCGAGGACTGGCAGCTCGCGCGTGCGGAGTCGCACATGTCGACGGGTCTGCGCTCCGCGGAGTCGCAGGCGCTCGACCACCTGCCCGACTCCGACGTGAAGGCGGCGCTCCAGACCATCCCCGAGGAGTTCCGCATCGCGGTCTACCTCGCGGACGTCGAGGGCTTTGCCTACAAGGAGATCGCGGACATCATGGGAACACCCATCGGCACGGTGATGTCCCGGCTGCACCGCGGGCGGCGCCAGCTGCGCGAGCTGCTGGAGGACTACGCGAGGGACCGCGGGCTCGTACCCGCGGGCGCGGCGGATGAGAAGGGCGCGGATTCATGAGTTGCGGCGACGCACATGAGACGGACTGCTCGGAGGTGCTCGACCACCTCTACGAGTATCTCGACAACGAGATGCCCGACGAGAGCTGCGCCAAGTTCAAGGAGCACTTCGACGAGTGCCACCCGTGCCTGGAGAAGTACGGCCTGGAGCAGGCGGTCAAGAAGCTCGTCAAGCGGTGCTGCGGCTCCGACGACGTGCCCACCGACCTGCGCTCCAAGGTCATGATGCGGATCGAGCTGATCCGCTCCGGCGAGGCCGCGCCGGTGCCCGACCAGGGCGCCGACCTGCTCGGCACGCCGACCGAGGCCGAGGCCCGCTGACACCCTGCCGGATGCCGGCGCCCGTCCGCACGGGCGTCGGACATCTGCGTCAGCCCGTCTACGCCGTACGTCACCCGGACGGGTGAGCGTCGGCCTCCACTGACGGACCAACGCCGACAATCGCGTCCTCCACGGCGGGCGCGGCCCTATCCTCCTGACTCTCAGCGGGCCGGGAGCCGATCGGGCCGCGCCCGCCGCGCGTTTCCGCGTACGGGAATCCGTACGCCCGCCGCGCGCACGCGTACGGAGGAGGCCGCCTGCCGTGACAGCCGTGCCGCACGGGGCCGCCGCGCCCCGCACCCGGCCCGCCGCACTGCCGCCCGCCGCGCGGGTCACCGTCGCGGCCGTGTGCGCCGCCGGCGCGCTCTGCGCCGCGCCCGCGCTGCGCCCCGGCACCGCGTGGGGCACCGTCGCCGTCCTCGCGGCGCTGTACGCCCTGTGCGAGCCCGGCGTGCTGCCCGACCGGGTCCTCGGACGGCACCCGGCCGCCGCGATCGGCCCCTTCGTGCCCGTCCTGCTGGCCGCCGCGCTGCTGCTGCCCCCGGCCGCCGCCGCGCTGGTGCCGGTCCCCGGGGCGCTCGCGGCCCGCACCGAGCAGGAGCCGCGCCGCGTACGGCGGCTGTGGCGGGCCGCGCACCCCGCCGTCGCCGTCTGGGCCGCCGCGCTCGCCGCCCGGCAACTGGACGGGCCGCGCGCCCTGGCCGCCGCCGACCTGCCGTACGCGCTGCTGCCCGCCGCCGTCGCGGCGCTGGTGTACTGCCTCACCGCCACCGCGCTCACCGGCGCCGTCCTGGTCACCGCCGAGGGTCGCCGACCGGCCGCCGCCTGGGGCGCCCCGCTGCTCGGCGCGCTCGCCCCGCACCTCACCTACGGTCTGGTCGCCCTGATCACCGCCGTCCTGTGGCAGGCGCACGACGGCGCCTTCGCCGCCGTCCTCGTCCCGGTCCCGATGTACGTCGCCTGCTGGGGATTCGCCCGCGCCCGCCGGGAGCGCGAGGCGCACGACGCGACCGTACGGGCACTGGTGCAGGCCGTCGAGATCAAGGACCCCTACACCCGCGGGCACAGTGAACGGGTGGGCCGCGCCTCGGTGTTCATCGCCCGCGAGCTGGGCATGGCGGAACCCCGCGTCGAGGCACTGCGGTTCGCCGGGATCCTGCACGACATCGGCAAACTCGGCGTCCCCACCCGCCTGTTGCGCAAGGACGGCCCGCTCACACCGGAGGAACGGCGGCTGATCCAGCTGCACCCGGAGTACGGGCACGAGATGGTCCGCGGCATCGCCTTCCTCGGCGAGGCCAGGGACGCGGTGCTGCACCACCACGAACGGCTCGACGGCAGCGGCTACCCGCACGGGCTCGCGGGCGACCGCATCCCGGAGTTCGCCCGCGTCGTGGCCGTCGCCGACGCCTTCGACGCCATGACGTCCACCCGGTCCTACCGGCGGGCCCGGCCGGTGCCCGCCGCGCTCGACGAGCTGCACGCCTGCGCGGGCACCCATTTCGACCCCGCGATGGTCGCGGCCCTCACGCGGGCGCTGGCCGAGCACGGCTGGCCCGGTGCGGCTCCCGCGCAGCCCGCGGGGCCCACCGCGGCGGCCCGCGGGCCGCTCCTCGCGCCGGTGACGGCGGGGTGACCCGGTGAGGGGGCGCATGCTGCGGTACGGGCGCGGCGTCGTGCTCGCGCTGACCCTGGCCGCGGTGCTGCGCACCGCCCTGCACGGTCTCGCCGGGCCCGGCACCGCTCTCGCCTTCGGACTCGTCGTCGCCCTCGGTGTCGCCTTCCGCCTCCCCGCCGGCGCCTCCGACACCTACCTGTCCGACCGTGATGCCGCGCCCCTCGCGACCGCCGCCTCCCTCGCGTACGCGCTCCTGTCCCCGGGCTCCCACTCCGTCTCCCAGACCGTCGCCGTCGTCGCCGCCTCCGCCGCCCTCGCCCACACGGTGACCCCCCACCACGCCGCCCACGCCGGGCCCGCAGCCGCGGAGGAGGTTGCCCTTCAGGGGCGCGGCCCGCTGCCCGCGCATGCGGAGGACCAGGTCCCTCAGGGGCGCGGGGAACTGCGCGCTCAGCCCCCACTCGCCCGGCGGTCGCGAAACAGACCGCGTCTGCCCCACTGGGGCGGCTTTTTAGCCGCGCCACGGATGTGGCTGAGCGCGCAGTTCCCCGCGCCCCTGTCAGGCACCCACTTCCGCAAGCGCAGCGCGCGTCCCCGCGCCCCTGAGGGGCGCCCACTTCCGCAGCCCCGGGGGCAGGACGTCGGGTACCGCACTCCGCAGGAGCGGGAGCACCCTTCTCCGCGGCGGAAGCCGCACAGGCATGCCGGCGTCGGGGGCCGGGGCGATGCGGAGGTAAGGCGGGTGACGGCGGCGGCGTTCGCCGCGATATGCGTGCAACCCCTCGGCGGAGCCGAACGAGCCGAAGGCGCCGTGCTGGCCGTGCTGGGCCTGACGGCGCTGTGCGACGCCGCACTGGCCGCGGCCATCGAGGCCGCCCGCACGGGCCACCCGTACGCCCCGGTGCTCCGGGACGAACTGCGGGCCCTCCCGGGCATCGGGTCCGCGGTCTGCGCAGGCGCAGCCGTGATGGCGTTGGCGGTCACCGCCGCCGGCCTGTGGGCGGTGCCGGTCGTCGCGGTGCCGCTGCTCCTGACGCAGCTGTCGCTGCGCGGCCACGCGGCGGTGCGGGCCACGTACCGCCAGACGATCGGCTCGCTGGCCCGCGCCACCGAGGTGGCCGGTTACACACCGCCCGGCCACGCCCGCCGGGTGAGCGAACTGTCGGCGGCCGTCGGCCGCGAGCTGGGCCTGCCGGCCCGCCACCTGATGCTGCTGGAGTACGCGGCCCTGATGCACGACATCGGCCAGCTCTCACTGGTGGACCCGGTGCCGCGCGGCGCCACCGAACCGCTGGACGGCGAACGGCGGCGCACCATCGCCGCGCTCGGCGGCGAGGTGGTGCGGCAGACCGGCGCCCCCGCCGAAGTCGCGCTGATCGTCGAGCGCCAGGCGCACCCGTACCGCGAACAGCCCCTGGCCGGCCGGATCGTACGGGCCGTCAACGCCTACGAGGACCTCACCGGCGAGCCGGGCGCGGCCCTGGACCGGCGGCTCGCGGCCCTGGAACGGCTGCGGCTTGCGACCGCACGTGAGTACGATCCGCAGGTCGTGGCCGCACTCACCAGGGTGCTGGCACGACGCCCCACCTGGGCATGGTTGGATGCCCACGGGAGTGGCAAGGGTGTCGAGTAGGGGCCGCGCGTTCACCGGGGAGCCCGCGGGCCGTACGGACGGCCGCGCGGCCGGGCGGGAACGGAGCCGGCGGCCGGGCTGAGACAACGGCCAAAGTGTGCAAGGTTGGAGTCGTACGGGGGGACGCGAACGTGGTGGTGCGGAAAGGCGACGTCCTGGCAGTGTCGGCTGAGCGGGCAGGCGGGTAACGACGTTGAACATCTTCGGAAGAGTGCGGCACCGGCCGTCGCCCACCTGGCGGCAGGCCACCGACCGGGCGTTCTCGCTGATCGGCGACGGCCGTTACGAGGACGCCGGAGCGCTGCTGACCCGAGCCGCCGACCTGGAGCCGTGGCTCTCGGAGTCCTGGTACAACCTGGCGCTGCTGCACAAGTTCCGGCACGACTGGGCGCAGGCCCGGATCGCCGGACTGCGCGCCGTGGCCCTGCTCGACCGGCCCGTGGGGTCGCCCGACTGGTGGAATCTGGGCATCGCCGCCACCGCCGTGCAGGACTGGCCGCTGGCCCGCCGCGCCTGGCAGGCGTACGGCCTGCGGATGCCGGTCGGCACCGCGAGCCACAACGGCGAGGAATCGGTACGCCTGCCGCTGGGCAGCGCCGCCGTGCGGCTCTCGCCCGAGGGCGAGGCCGAGGTCGTGTGGGGCCGCCGGCTGGACCCGGCGCGGGTCGAGGTGCTCTCCATCCCGCTGCCGTCCTCCGGCCGCCGCTGGGGCGAGGTCGTGCTGCACGACGGCGTCCCGCACGGCGAGCGCGCCACCTCCGACGGCAGCGGCGGCGCCGTCTACCCGGTCTTCGACGAGATCGAGCTGTGGGCGCCGTCCCCGGTGCCGACCTGGCTGGTGCTGCTGGAGGCGGCCACGGCCGCCGACCGGGACGCCCTGGAGCGGCTGGCCGCCGAGGCCGGCTACGCGGCCGAGGACTGGTCCTCGTCGGTGCGGCTGCTGTGCCGTACGTGCTCGGAGAGCCGGATGCCCACCGACGACGGCTCCGCGGCCGGCCGCGACCCGCACGACCAGGGCGAGCCGGGCCACCCCGGCCACCTCAGCCACCACAGCGCGGGCGTGCGCTGGTCCCCGGAGCGCGAGTGCGGCATCGCCGCTCCCGCGAGCCTGGTCCGCGGTCTGCTGGACAGCTGGGTCGCCGACAGCCCGGACTCCCGCGACTGGCGGGATCTCGAAGAGGTGTGCTGACCCGGCTGACCCCGCTGTCCCGGGGCGGGGCGGGCCGCGTTGAAGAGGCGAGTCGAGCCCCATGGCAAGAGCCCGTAATCTAGGGGGGTTCGTTCACGGGTTCCGGGAAGGCGTACGGCGGAGATGTCCCAGCAGCACACCGAGCACGGCCATGGTCACCACCACCCTCACGGTCACGACCACGACCACGCGCACGACCACGGCGGGCCCGCCGAGGACTTCCTCGACGACGTGACGGACGCCGCGGCCCGCGAGCAGGCGTACCGAGAGCGGGGCACCGTCCGCCCGATCACCGTCGTCGGCAATCCGGTCCTGCACCGCGAGTGCAAGGACGTCACGTCCTTCGACGACGACCTGGACGCGCTGATCGCCGACATGTTCGCCAGTCAGCGCGCCGCCGAGGGCGTCGGCCTGGCCGCCAACCAGATCGGCGTCGACCTCAAGGTCTTCGTCTACGACTGCCCCGACGACAACGAGCAGCGCCACGTCGGCGTCGTCTGCAACCCCGTACTGGACGAACTGCCCGCCGACCGGCGCCACTTGGACGACTCCAACGAAGGCTGCCTGTCCGTGCCCGGCGCCTACATGGAGCTGGCCCGACCGGACTACGCGGTCGTCCGCGGCCAGAACGCCAAGGGCGAGCCGATCGTCGTGCACGGCACCGGCTACTTCGCCCGCTGCCTCCAGCACGAGACCGACCACCTCTACGGCCGGCTCTACATCGACCGCCTGTCCAAGCGCGACCGCAAGGACGTCATGAAGCAGATGGCCGAGGCGACCCCGAAGTTCGAGACCGTCCCCAACGACTGACGTCCCCGACGGCTGAACCGCCGCCGTCCGGGCCCGGGGGATCGTGTACGGAGCCCCCGGGCCGACCGGTGGATCACGAAACGGTCGTCGCGCGACCGTCAGAAGTCCTCGTCCAGCGCCACCGAGCCCTCCACGGCGACCTGGTACGCCGACGGGCGGCGCTCGAAGAAGTTGGTCAGCTCCTGCACGCCCTGCAACTCCATGAAGGAGAAGGGGTTCTCCGAGCCGTAGACCGGCGGGAAGCCGAGCCGGACCAGCCGCTGGTCGGCGACGCACTCGAGGTAGGCGCGCATCGACTCGGTGTTCATGCCGGGCAGGCCGTCGCCGCACAGGTCGCGGCCGAACTGCAGCTCCGCGTCGACCGCTTCGCGCAGCATGTCGGTGACCTGCCGCTGCAACTCCTCGTCGAAGAGGTCCGGTTCCTCCTTGCGCACGGTGTCGACGACGTCGAAGGCGAAGCTCATGTGCATCGTCTCGTCGCGGAACACCCAGTTGGTGCCGGTGGCCAGGCCGTGCAGCAGGCCGCGCGAGCGGAACCAGTAGACGTACGCGAAGGCGCCGTAGAAGAACAGGCCCTCGATGCACGCGGCGAAGCAGATCAGATTGAGCAGGAAGCGGCGCCGGTCGGCCTTGGTCTCCAGGCGCTCGATCTTCTCCACCGAGTCCATCCAGCGGAAGCAGAACTGCGCCTTCTCGCGGATCGACGGGATCTCCTCGACCGCGTCGAAGGCCGCCGCCCGGTCCTCCGGATCGGGCAGATAGGTGTCGAGCAGCGTCAGATAGAACTGGACGTGCACGGCCTCCTCGAAGAGTTGGCGGGACAGGTACAGCCGCGCCTCGGGGGAGTTGATGTGCTTGTAGAGGGTGAGCACCAGGTTGTTGGAGACGATCGAGTCGCCGGTGGCGAAGAAGGCGACCAGCCGGCCGATCATGTGCTGCTCGGCCGGGGTGAGCTTGGCGAGGTCGGACACGTCGGAGTGCAGATCGACCTCCTCCACCGTCCAGGTGTTCTTGATCGCGTCGCGGTAGCGCTCGTAGAAGTCCGGGTAGCGCATCGGGCGCAGGGTCAGCTCGAAGCCCGGGTCGAGCAGGTTCTTCTCGAAGGTGGTGGCAGGGGTCGACATTACTGGCAGGCCTCGCAGGACTCGGGGTTCTCAAGGGAGCAGGCGAGCGCCTCGGCGTCGCCGATCAGGGGGACGGGGGCGGTCGCGGCGGATGGCTGCGCCTGGGCGGCGCGGGCGATCCGGGTCGCGGGCCGGGACCGCAGGTAGTACGTGGTCTTCAGGCCCTGCTTCCAGGCGTACGCGTACATCGAGCTGAGCTTGCCGATGGTGGGCGTCTCCAGGAACAGGTTGAGCGACTGGCTCTGGTCGAGGAAGGGCGTACGCGCCGCCGCCATGTCGATCAGGCCGCGCTGCGGGATCTCCCACGCCGTGCGGTACAGCTCACGGATCTCGGCGGGGATCCAACTGAAGCCCGCCACCGAGCCGTTGGCGTCCCGCAGCGCCTCGCGGGACTGCGCGTCCCACACGCCGAGCCGCTTGAGGTCGGCCACCAGGTACGAGTTGACCTGGAGGAATTCCCCGGACAGCGTCTCGCGCTTGAAGAGGTTGGAGACCTGCGGCTCGATGCACTCGTAGACGCCCGCGATGGACGCGATGGTCGCGGTCGGGGCGATCGCCAGCAGCAGCGAATTGCGCAGCCCGGTCTTCGCGATCCGGGCCCGCAGCGCCTCCCACCGCCGCGCCCAGTGCAGTTCGGCGCCGTAGTGGTCGGGGTGCAGCACACCGCGGGCGGTACGGGTCTGCTCCCAGGCGGGCAGCGGGCCGTTGCGCTCGGCGAGGTCGCAGGACGCCTCGTACGCGGCGAGCATGATCCGCTCGGCGATCCGGGTGGACAGCGCGCGGGCGGCGGGGGAGTCGAAGGGCAGCCGCAGCTTGAAGAAGACGTCCTGCAGGCCCATCACGCCCAGGCCCACCGGGCGCCACTTGGCGTTGGAGCGGCCCGCCTGCTCGGTCGGGTAGAAGTTGATGTCCACGACCCGGTCGAGGAAGGTCACGGCGGTGCGGACGGTCGCGTCGAGCCGCGCCCAGTCGATCTCCTCGCCCGGCGCGCCGCCGGGCACCGCGAAGGCGCCGAGGTTGACCGAGCCGAGGTTGCAGACGGCGGTCTCGCCGTCGTCGGTGACCTCCAGGATCTCGGTGCACAGATTCGAGGAGTGCACGGTACGGCCGGGCTCCGCGGTCTGGTTGGCCGTACGGTTCGAGGCATCCTTGAAGGTCATCCAGCCGTTGCCGGTCTGCGCCAGGGTGCGCATCATCCGGCCGTACAACTCCCGGGCCGGCAGCGTCCGCTGGGCCAGGCCCGCCTTCTCCGCGCGGCGGTAGGCGGCGTCGAAGTCGGCGCCCCACAGGTCGACCAGCTCCGGCACGTCGGACGGCGAGAACAGCGACCAGTGGGCGTCGGCCTCGACGCGGCGCATGAACTCGTCGGGGATCCAGTGCGCCAGGTTCAGATTGTGCGTACGGCGGGCGTCCTCGCCGGTGTTGTCGCGCAGCTCCAGGAATTCCTCGATGTCGGAGTGCCAGGTCTCCAGGTAGACCGCGGCGGCGCCCTTGCGCCGGCCGCCCTGGTTGACCGCGGCCACCGACGCGTCGAGGGTCTTCAGGAACGGCACGATGCCGTTGGAGTGGCCGTTGGTGCCGCGGATCAGCGAACCGCGCGAGCGGATCCGGGAGTAGGACAGGCCGATGCCGCCCGCGTGCTTCGACAGCCGCGCCACCTGGTGGTAGCGGTCGTAGATCGAGTCCAGCTCGTCCAGCGGCGAGTCCAGCAGGTAGCAGGAGGACATCTGCGGGTGCCGGGTGCCGGAGTTGAACAGGGTCGGGGAGCTGGGCAGGTAGTCCAGGGCGCTCATCAGCCGGTAGAGCGAGGCGACTTCGTCGACCGAGCGGGCCGAGTCGTCCTCGGCCAGGCCCGCGGCGACGCGCAGCATGAAGTGCTGCGGGGTCTCCACGACCTGCCGGGTGATCGGGTGCCGCAGCAGGTAGCGGCTGTGCAGGGTGCGCAGGCCGAAGTAACCGAAACGGTCGTCGGCGCCGGCGTTCAGCGCCTCGGTGACCAGCGCGTCCAGGCGCTCCCGGTGGCGCAGCACGAAGGCGGCCGTGCGGTCGGCGATCAGGCCCTCGCGGTGGCCGACGGCGACCGAGGAGGAGAAGGACACCGCGCCCTGGCCCGCGGCCTCCTCGGCGATCGCCGCGGTGAGCAGCCGGGCGGCCAGCCGGGAGTACGCCGGGTCCTCGGAGATCAGGCCGGCCGCGGTCTCGGTGGCCAGCGACCGCAGTTCGGCCGCGTCGGAGCCGGCGTTGCGGCCGCGCAGCGCGGCGGCGGCGACCCGGCCGGGGTCGGTGTCGGGCAGGTCGGCGGTGAGCCGGACGAGGGTGCGCAGCAGGTCGGTGCCGGGGCCGTCGTCGGCGCCGGGCTGTCCCGGCAGCGTGGCGGCGGGGCGCGGGTCGGTTTCGACCGATGCGGGGTCTGCGGGCGCGATGGTCACGGTGGTGCTCTCTCCCTCGAACGCGGCGGCGGCCACGCGGGGAGGGTCACGTACGCATGCGGAAGCCGCGCCCTTCCTGCTGGGCGTGGGCGCGCCGCACCGCGTCCGCCGGCCCACTCCGCGAGGCCCGGACACAACTGCGCCCACCGCTTCTTCCGCTGCGCGGGCGCGCGGTCGGCAGGTCCTCGGACTGCGCGGGCGCGCTTCGGGCACGCGTCCGCTCACCGTTGCGGGGCAGCGTCGGATTCGCACCGACTTCCCCTGCTCGACAGCGATGTTGAGCATACATGTAGTGCCGCCTCTCGCACGGAAGCCCAGATGTTGTGTCGGCGTCGTGTCCCGGGAATAAAACTGCGGCCGGCCCGCCCACCGGAGGTGGGCGGGCCGGCCGCGGTCGGGTCGGGTCAGACGTGGAGGAGGGGCGCCGGTTCGGCTGGGGCCGGGTGCGGGGCCGGGTCGGGTGGGGCTTCCGCGGCGGACGCCGAGCGCGCCGCGTCGGCCTCGCGGATCTGCCGGGTGATCCTCGCCTCGGCGCGCAGGCCCAGGACGGGGACGAAGCTGAGGACGAGGAGGAGGGCGGAAAGGGCGGCGATGTCAAGGAGAACGGTCATGGGTCAATCGTGCGCGTACCGCTTACGCCGGAACAGTGGCAGGACTGACGTACTACCGCAACATCCTGCCACGTGGCATCCTCGGAACCATGCTGAAGAACGTGGCGACCGTGCTGCTCGAAGGCGTCCACCCCTTCGAACTCGGCGTGATCTGCGAAGTCTTCGGCCTCGACCGGAGCGACGAGGGCCTGCCCACGTACGACTTCGCCGTGGTCTCCGCCGAAGGCCCGGCCCTGCGCACCCACGCCGGCTTCGGCCTTTCCGTCTCCTGCGACATGGACCGCCTGGAGGAGGCCGACCTGATCGCGGTCCCGGCCGGTGACTCCTACGTCGAACGCGACTTCCCGCCGCATCTGCTGGCCGCGCTGAACCGCGCGGTGGAGCGCGGCGCGACCGTGCTCAGCGTGTGCTCCGGCGTCTTCGTGCTGGCCGCCGCCGGGCTGCTGGACAACCGCAGCTGCGCCGCCCACTGGCGGCACGCCGAGGCCCTCGGCCGCCGCTTCCCGCAGGTCAAGGTCGAGCAGGACGTGCTGTACGTCGACGAGGGCGGCGTGATCACCTCCGCCGGTACGGCGGCCGGTATCGACGCCTGCCTGCACCTGGTCCGCAAGGTGCAGGGCAGCGCCGTCGCCAACGGCATCGCCCGCCGCATGGTGGTGCCGCCGCACCGCGAGGGCGGCCAGGCGCAGTACGTGGACCGGCCGCTGCCGCGCGCCCAGAGCGACACCGTCACCGGGGTGCTGTCCTGGATGGAGCGGCACCTGGACCGCGAGGTGACCGTCGAGGAGCTGGCCGCCCGCGCCCATATGTCGCCGCGCACCTTCGCCCGCCGCTTCCAGCAGGAGACCGGCACCACTCCGTACCGCTGGCTGCTGGGCCAACGCGTGCTGCTGGCACGGGAGTTGCTGGAGGGCACCGACCACACCATCGACGCCGTCGCGCTCCGCGCGGGCTTCGGGAACGCGGCGACGATGCGGCACCACTTCACCCGCTGGACGGGCACCACCCCGCAGGCGTACCGCCGGACGTTCGCCGACCGGTGAGGACCGTCGGGGTGCCGGAGCCCGGGGACTCCGGCACCCCGACGGCCTGTTACGCCCCCGCAGGCGCGGGCAGGTCCGCGGTCACACCCTCCTCGCCGGCCTCCACCGTGTAGTCCGGTGTCGCCGTCTCGTCCTCGCCCTCGGCGACCTTGAAGGCGCGCAGGACCAGGGTGAGGACCACCGCGACCGCCACGTTGAGCACGAAGGCGGTGAGGCCGATGTAGCCCAGCTCGCCGATGCCCGGGATCTTCGCGGAGTTGCCGCCGAAGTGCGACTGGGTGGGGCTGGTCTGCTCGTACGCCTTCCAGGTGCCGTAGGCCATGCCCGCGGCCCAGCCGGCCAGCAGCGCCCAGCGGTGCAGCCAGCGGGTGAACAGGCCACCGACGATGGCGGGCATCGTCTGCAGGATCCAGATGCCGCCCAGCAGTTGGAAGTTGATCGCGACCGTCTTGTCCATCGACAGCACGAAGATCAGCGCGCCGACCTTCACCACCAGCGACGCCAGCTTGGAGACCCGGGTCTCCTCGGCCGGGGTCGCGTTCGGCCGGATCAGGTCCTTGTAGATGTTGCGGGTGAAGAGGTTGGCCGCCGCGATGGACATGATCGCCGCCGGCACCAGCGCGCCGATCGCGATGGCCGCGAAGGCCACCCCGGCGAACCAGGACGGGAACATGTTCTCGAAGAGCTGCGGGATGGCCAGTTGGGCGTTGTAGCCCTTGATCCCCTTGCCGACGCCGTCGGCCAGCGCCATGAAGCCGAGCATCGCCAGCAGGCCGAGCATCAGCGAGTACAGCGGCAGGATCGTGGTGTTGCGGCGGATGGTGTTGCGGCTCTTGCCGGAGAGCACCGCGGTCACCGAGTGCGGGTACAGGAAGAGCGCCATCGCCGAGCCCATCGCGAGCGTGGCGTACGCCCATTGGGCCTGCGGCCCGGTCACCAGCGAGCCGCGCGGCTTGCCGGTGGCCGGGTTGGTCACCTTGTAGGCCGCGCCGGCCTTGTCGAAGATGTCGTCGAATCCGCCCAGCTTGTAGGGAATGTAGATGATCGCGACGGCGATGACGATGTAGATCAGCGCGTCCTTGACGAAGGCGATCAGCGCGGGCGCGCGCAGCCCCGACGAGTAGGTGTACGCGGCCAGCACGCCGAAGGCGATCAGCAGCGGCAGGTCCTTGACGAACCAGTTGGTGGAGTCGCCGCCGCCCACGCCCATCACGTCCAGCACCGCCTGGATGCCGACGAGTTGCAGCGCGATGTACGGCATGGTCGCCACGATGCCGGTGAGCGCCAGCGCCACCGACAGGCTCTTGGAGCCGAACCGCCCGCGGATGAAGTCCGAGGAGGTCACGTAGCCGTGCTTGTGCGAGACCGACCACAGCCGCGGCAGGAAGAGGAACACCAGCGGATAGGTGATGATCGTGTACGGGACCGCGAAGAAGCCGGCCGCGCCCGCGCCGTAGATCGCGGCCGGGACCGCGACGAAGGTGTACGCGGTGTAGAGGTCGCCGCCGAGCAGGAACCAGGTCACCCAGGTGCCGAAACTCCGGCCGCCCAGGCCCCATTCGTCCAGGTGGAGGGCGTTCTCCGCGCGTCGCCAGCGGGCGGCGAGGAAGCCCATCACGGTGACCGCGACGAAGAAGAAGATGCAGACGCCGAGGGCGACGCCGTTCACGTCGTTCTTCACTTGGCCGCACCCCCCTTGCGCTGCCGCTCCTCGCGCCTGACCAGGACGTACGCGATGTAGGTGAGCAGCGCCGCCACCGGCACCCAGGCCATCTGGTACCAGTAGAAGAACGGGATGCCGATGAAGGTCGGGGTGATCCTGGAGTAGGAGTCGACCCAGAGCAGGGCGACGAACGGCGCGAGCAGGCAGAGGCCGGCGATCACCCGTGAGGGGGTGACGACCGGTTGCCGTGGGGCCTGTTCATGGAGTTGAGCGTCGGGCATACGTGCGGCTCCCGTCCCCTAGAGCTACGAGTGTGACTCGCGGGAATCTAGGGGAGGGGAGCCGTGCACGTCACCATGTGTGCAGCGATCTCACCCGCCGGAGGGGGGAATCCTCCGGAGCGGTGCCTCACTGCGCGGGCCTCACTTCTCCAGCATCGAGCTGAGCTCCGAGGCCGGACGGCTCAGCCGCGCCACGAACTTGTAGCGGTCGCCGCGGTAGACCGAGCGCACCCACTCCACCGGTTCGCCGGTGGTGTCGATCGAGTGCCGGGAGAGCATCAGCATCGGCAGGCCGACGTCGGTGCCGAGCAGTCCGGCCTCGCGCGGGGTGGCCAGCGACGTCTCGATGGTCTCCTCGGCCTCGGCCAGCCGCACGTCGTAGACCTCGGCCAACGCCGTGTACAGGGAGGTGTACTTGGCGAGCGAGCGGCGCAGCGCCGGGAAGCGCTTGGCCGACAGATGGGTGGTCTCGATCGCCATCGGCTCGCTGTTGGCCAGCCGCAGCCGCTCGATCCGCAGCACCCGCCCGCCGGCCTTCATGTCGAGCAGCCCGGCGAGCCGGTCGTCGGCGGTGATGTAGCCGATGTCCAGCAGTTGCGAGGTCGGTTCCAGGCCCTGGGCCCGCATGTCCTCGGTGTACGAGGTCAGTTGCAGCGCCTGGGAGACCTTGGGCTTGGCGACGAAGGTGCCCTTGCCCTGGATGCGTTCCAGCCGGCCCTCGACGACGAGTTCCTGGAGCGCCTGGCGGACCGTGGTCCGCGAGGTGTCGAACTCGGTGGCAAGGGTGCGCTCCGGCGGTACGGGAGTGCCGGGCGGCATGGTCTGGGTGATGTCCAGAAGATGCCGCTTGAGCCGGTAGTACTTGGGCACGCGTGCGGTGCGGCCCGCGGTGCCCGCCGTGCTCTCCGCGCCACTGCCCGCGTCGCTGTCCATGACGTCTACTCCCGACTGCTGTCGTGCTGCCGTCACCGGCTCCTCCGTTACATGCGGCTCACATCGTGGCACGGCCTGACCTGGCACGGGGAGGTCGTAGTGGTCGCCTCCCCCTCAGGTGTCGGTCCGATAACAGAGCCGACATGGGTTCTTATACACCCTTGACACCCCTAAAGGTCTAGGCCAAGCTCCGGGTACTGGTCTAAACCATTAACGACCAAATCCCAGACCCACAAGCGAGATACGACTGCACTCGTGTCCCGCGGGAACCGGCATTCCGGGCGGTGGGGGGAGTTTCGGGCATCCTGAGGAGGGTGGCGTGAAGCGCAAGCTCATCGCGGCGATCGGCGTCGCGACCATGATTGCTGGTATTGCGGCCTGTGGGTCGGACAAGAAGGACGACAAGGCGGCCGAGAAGCCGGCCGACCAGACCGGCACGGTGACCGTCTGGCTGATGGCCGAGGCGCAGACCGCCTGGCCCGAGCTGGTCCAGAACACCACCGCCCAGTTCAAGGCGAAGTACCCGAAGGTCAACGTCAAGATCCAGTACCAGCAGTGGAGCGACAAGGTCCAGAAGCTGGACGCCGCGCTCTCCGGCTCCAGCGCCCCCGACGTCGTCGAACTGGGCAACACCGAGACCCAGACGTACATCCTCAACGGCGCCCTCGCCGAGCTGGACAAGAAGTCCTTCCAGAACAGCGACACCTGGATCAAGGGCCTCGAGGACACCTGCACCTACCAGGGCAAGCTCTACTGCGCGCCCTACTACGCCGGCGCCCGCGTCGCGATCTACAACACCGCCGACTTCAAGGCCGGAACCGGCTCCGACGCCTTCCCGGCCACCGAGGACGAGCTGACCGCCGCCCTGGACAAGATCGAGGCGAAGAAGGGCGGCGACAAGACCTACTCGCCGCTGTACCTGCCCGGTCAGTACTGGTACGCGGCCATGTCGTACGTCAAGGCGTACGGCGGCCAGATCGCCAAGACCGACGGCACCAAGTGGACCGGTGACCTGGAGAGCCCGCAGGCGCAGCAGGGCATCCAGCACTTCATCGACCTGGTGAAGAAGTACAACCACGGCGACCAGACCAAGGACGAGGCCGACCACGCCAACGTCATGGCGCACCAGAAGGCCGGCGTCATCTACGGCAACGGCTGGGAGGCCGGCTCGGTCATCACCCCGCCGAACGGCAACGCCAAGCTGAAGGACGTCATCAAGACGGCCACGATGCCCGGCCCGAACGGCAAGGCGCTGCCGTCCTTCATCGGCGGCTCCGACCTCGCCGTGGTGAACAAGTCCAAGGTCAAGGACCTCGCCAAGGAGTGGATCGCCGACTTCACGGACGAGAAGAACGAGGCCGCGCTGGTCACCAAGCAGACGCTGCCGAACAACACCAAGCAGCTCGAGCCGATGAAGGCCGACCCGGCCACCGCCGCCGCGGCCAACGCGGTGCCGGACGCCTGGTTCACGCCCATCGCACCGGGCTGGGCGGCCATCGAGAAGCAGGGCATCCTGAAGACGATGCTGCTCGACATCCTCAAGGGCAAGTCCGTCGCCGACGCCACCAAGGCCGCCGACGACAAGATCAACTCGCTGATCAACACCGCCTCCTGACACGGCGGTCGCACCAGGGGAGGGCGGTCCGCGCTGTGCGGGCCGCCCGCCCCGGTATCCCGGCATGGACACCGAAGAAAGGTCAGCGCAGATGAGTGCCGCCGACACGCATGCCACCGAGCCGGTGACAGGAGGCCGCCCGCAGCTCCCGTCGCCGCTCACGACCCGGCCCGCGGCGAAGAGAACGGGCCGCGCCGCCGGACGCAGCAGGCAGAGCAGATCGCTGCCGTACCTGCTGATCGCCCCGGCACTGGTGGTCATGATCGGGGTGCTGGGCTACCCGCTGGTCGACACCATCGTGCTCTCCTTCCAGGACGAGCGGCGCAACAACCTGTGGAACGGCGTCGCCGCCCCCTGGGTCGGCTTCGACCAGTACACCTCGATCCTCGGCGACAGCGAGTTCTGGACCGTCGTCGTGCGCACGGTCGTCTTCGTGATCGTCTGTGTCGTCGGCACCATGGCCGCCGGCCTGCTGATCGCGCTGCTGATGCAGCGCGTCTCCAACTGGGTCCGGGTCACCATGAGCAGCGTGATGATCGCCGTGTGGGCGATGCCGCTGCTGGTGGCCACCTCGGTCTTCAAGTTCATGTTCGACTCCGACTACGGCCTGGTGAACCAGCTGCTCACCCGGCTGCCCGGCGTCGACTACACCCGGCACAACTGGTTCCTCAACCCGACCACCGGTATGGGGATCATCGCCCTGCTGGTCATCTGGGGCGCCATCCCCTTCATCGCCATCAGCCTGCACGCCGCGCTCACCCAGGTCCCCAAGGAACTGGAGGAGGCGGCCAGGATCGACGGCGCCAAGGGCTTCGGGATCTTCCGCTATGTGACCTTCCCGATCATCAAGCCGGTCTTCATCATGACCAGCACGCTGTCGGTGATCTGGGACTTCGGTGTCCTCGGCCAGATCCTGCTGATGCGCAACGGCCAGCCGGAGCAGGACTACCAGCTGCTCGGCCTCTATTCCTACACGCAGGCGTTCACCGTGAACTCCTTCAGCCGGGGCGCGGCCATCTCCGTGGTCACCGTCCTGCTGCTGTCCGGGATCGCCGTCTACTACCTGCGCCAGCTTCTGAAGATCGGAGAGGTCGAGTGAGCACCGCTGTCAAGAGCGGCCCCGCCGCCACGGATTCGGCCGGAGTCACCTACCGCACTCCGAAGAAGAACCGCTCCGGCTGGAACGTCCTCGGGATCGTCGTCACCGTGCTGATGGGCTTCCCGGTGTACTGGATGATCATCACCGCGCTCCGCCCGAGCCAGGAGATCCTCAGCTACCACCAGAAGCTGTACCCCAGCTCCGTCACGTTCAGCCAGTTCAAGCGCGCGATGGACATGCCCAACTTCTGGGACAACGTCAAGAGCAGCGTGATCATCTCGGCGTTCAGCGTCGTGATCGCCATCGGCATCGGCCTGCTCGCCGCGTACGCCATCGGCCGGTTCAAGTTCTGGGGCCGCCGCGGCCTGATCATCGCGCTGCTGGTGATCCAGCTCATCCCGGCCACCTCGATGCTGATCCCGATCTACATCCAGCTCAACAAGATGGGCGGCCTCAACGAGTACTGGGGCGTCATCGTCGTCTACGCGGCGAGCACCCTGCCCTTCGCCGTCTGGATGCTGCGCGGCTTCATCGTCAACATCCCCAAGGAGCTGGAGGAGTCGGCGATGGTCGACGGCTGCAGCCAGATGACCGCGTTCCGCCGCGTCGTGCTGCCGCTGCTCGCCCCCGGCCTGGTCGCCGCCTCGATCTACGCCCTGATGACCGCCTGGAACGAGTACCTGTTCGCGTACGTGATCCTCCAGGACAACGACAAGTACACGCTCAGCATCTGGCTGCTGAAGTTCACCGGCCAGCGCGGCACGGACTACGGCGCCCTCATGGCGGGCTCCATCCTGATCGCCCTGCCCGTGGTGATCTTCTTCCTGTTCGTGCAGCGCAAGGTGGCCTCCGGCCTGACCGCGGGCGCGGTGAAGGGATGACCGTCATCACCGCAGACACCAGCGCGGACACCCTCACCCGCGACGCGCTCACCGTCCTCCAGCCCGGTTTCCGCGGCACGGAGGCGCCCGACTGGGTGCTGCGGCTGCTCGGCGAGGGCCTCGGCGCGGTCGCGCTGTTCTCCCGCAACATCGAGTCGCCGGAACAGGTCGCCCGGCTCACCGCGCAACTTCGCGCGGTACGGCCCGACATCCTTGTCGCCGCCGACGAGGAGGGCGGTGACGTCACCCGGCTTGAAGCCCGCGGCGGCTCCTCCTTCCCCGGCAATCTCGCGCTCGGCGCGGTCGACGACGTCAAGCTGACCCGCGCGGTCGCCGCGGAACTGGGCCGCCGGCTCGCCGCCTGCGGCGTCAACCTCAACTGGGCGCCGTCCGCCGACGTCAACTCCGACCCCGACAACCCGGTGATCGGCGTGCGCTCCTTCGGCGCCGAGCCCGAGCTGGTGGCCCGCAACACCGCCGCCTACATCGAGGGCATGCAGTCCGCGGGCGTCGCGACCAGCGTCAAGCACTTCCCCGGCCACGGTGACACCGGCGTCGACTCGCACCACGCGATGCCGCTGATCGACGTCGACCTGGAGACGCTGCGCGAGCGCGAGCTGGTCCCCTTCCGGGCCGCGATCGCGGCCGGCACCAAGGCCGTGATGAGCGCCCACATCCTGGTGCCCGCGCTGGACGCGGAACTGCCCGGCACGCTCAGCACCGCCGTCCTGATGGGTCTGCTGCGCGCGCCCCGGGAAGAGGGCGGCCTCGGCTACGACGGGCTCGTGGTCACCGACGGCATCGAGATGCAGGCGATCTCGGGCACCTACGGCCTCGAACGCGGCACCGTCATGGCGCTGGCCGCCGGCTGCGACGCGATCTGCGTCGGCGGCGGGCTCAGCGACGAGCAGACGGTGCTCGACCTCCGCGACGCCATCGTGCGCGCGGTGCGCGAGGGCGACCTCCCCGCCGAGCGGCTGGCGGACGCCGCCGCCCGCGTGCGGGACCTCGCGGCCTGGGCGGCGCAGCGGTCGGGTGCCGCGGAGGGGACCGCACCCGCCGCCCCGTCCGGGACGGAACCTGGGGACACCGGAGGCGACGCCGGCAGCGACATCGGCCTGGAAGCGGCCCGGCGCGCGCTGCGGATCACCCGCACCGCCGCCTTCACCCCGCTCACCAAGGCGCCGTACGTCGCGGCCCTGACCCCGGTGGCGAACATCGCCGTCGGCGACGTCACCCCGTGGGGCATCGCCGCCGACCTCGCCAAGCTGCTGCCCGGCACGGTGACCGGCACCTACCCGGCCCGTGAGGTCGAGGAGCAGGGTGCGGACGCCTTCGCGGCCGGTCTGATCGAGGAGGCCGGCGACCGTACGGTCGTGCTGGTGGTCCGCGACGCCCACCGGCACCGCTGGATGGCCGACACCCTGGCCGCCGTGACCGCCCGCAGGCCGGGCACGGTCGTGGTCGAGATGGGCGTCCCGCAGGCCCCCGCCACCGGCGCCCTGCACATCGCCACCCACGGCGCGGCCCGGGTGTGCGGTACGGCGGCGGCCGAGGCGATCGTCGGCGCGGTGTAGCTCCGGAAACGCGAACGGGGGCCGGGGCGGTATCGCCCCGGCCCCCGTTCGCGCGTACGCGGGGGTCCGACGTGCCTACAGGCCCTGCCACGCGGGCTTGGCCGCGTAGGTGGCGCGGAAGTACGACGCGAGCTTCAGCTTGGAGGCGGCGGCCTCGTCGACCACCACCGTGGCGTGCGGGTGCAGCTGGAGCGCGGAGGCCGGGACGACGGCCGCGACCGGACCCTCCACGGTCTGCGCGACGGCCTCCGCCTTGCCCTCGCCGGTGGCGAGCAGCACCAGGTGGCGGGCCTCCAGGATGGTCCCGATGCCCTGCGTGATCACGTGGTGCGGCACCTGCTCGATGTCACCGTCGAAGAAGCGGGCGTTGTCCACCCGGGTCTGCTCGGTGAGCGTCTTGATCCGGGTCCTGGACGCCAGCGACGAGCACGGCTCGTTGAAACCGATGTGCCCGTCCGTACCGATCCCCAGCAGCTGGAGGTCGACGCCGCCCGCCGCGGCCAGCGCCGCGTCGTACGCCTCGCAGGCGGCCTGCACGTCGGCGGCGGCCCCGTCGGGACCCATGAAGGACTTCTCCGACAGGCCCAGCGGCTCCACGACCTCGCGCAGCACGACCGAGCGGTACGACTCCGGGTGGCCGGTGGGCAGCCCGACGTACTCGTCGAGCTGGCAGACCCGGGCCCGGGACGCGTCCACGGCACCGGAGCGGACCTTCGCCGCCAGCGCCTGGTAGATGGGCAGCGGGGTGGAGCCGGTGGCCACGCCGAGCAGGGCGTCGGGCTTGCGGCGTACCAGGGTGGCCATGGCCTCCGCGATCAGCTCGCCGCCTGCCGTGGCGTCCGGGACGATGACAACTTCCACGCTGGGCCTGCCGTTCTGGAGGGGACTCTTGTGGTATAGACCAATCTAGCAGAGCGCGGCCCCGCCGACAGTGCGGTGCGGCACCTCCTGTGGTCGACTGTGAGGGTTGGGTCGACCTGACGGGAGGTCCTGGAGATGGCAGGCAGCACAGCGTCCCCGGCCCCCGGGCGGAGCCGCCCCGGCTGGATCATGTCCGGCGAGATGGCCGAGCAGCCCGCCGTCCTGCGGCGCATCCTCGCCGACGGCGCGCCCGCGATCCGCGCCACCGCGCAGCGGATCGCCGCCCGGCGCCCGCGCTTCGTCCTGCTCTGCGCCCGCGGCACCTCCGACAACGCCGCCCTCTACGCGAAGTACCTGATCGAGATACGGCTCGGCCTGCCGTGCGGCCTGACCTCGATGTCCACCACCACCGCATACGGGGCCGAGCCCCACCTGGACGACGTGCTGCTGATCACGGTCAGCCAGTCGGGCGGCTCGCCCGACCTCACGGCCTCCACCAAGGCCGCCCGCGAGGCCGGCGCGATCACGCTCGCGGTCACCAACAACGCGGACTCGCCGCTCGCGGAGGTCTCCGAATTCCACCTCGACCTGCTGGCCGGGCCCGAGAAGGCGCTGCCCGCCACCAAGACGTACACCGCGGAGCTGCTGGCCCTCTACCTCTTCGTCGAGGGCCTGCGCGGCGGTGACGGCGCCCCCGCGGCGCTGCTGCCCGACCTCGCCGAGCAGATCCTCGCCCGCGGCGCCGAGATCCGTGAGCTGGCGGGCCGCTACCGCTTCGCCGAGCGCATGGTCATCACCTCGCGCGGCTACGGCTACCCCACGGCCAAAGAGGCCGCGCTCAAGCTCATGGAGACCAGCTACATCCCCGCGCTCGCCTACTCCGGCGCCGATCTGCTGCACGGGCCGCTGGCCATGGTCGACAACATCTCGCCGGTCATCGCCATCGTCACCGAGGGCCGCGGCGGGGCGGCCCTCCAGCCCGTCCTCGACCGGCTGCGCGGCCGCGGCGCCGACCTCGTGGTGGTCGGCCCGCAGGCCCAGGTCGCCGCGGCCTCGGGCGGCTTCCTGCTCCCCACCGACGGCGTCCCCGAGGAGATCCAGCCCATCCTGGAGATCCTCCCCCTCCAGAAGCTGGCCTGGGAAGTCACCATCGCCCGCGGCCAGGACCCGGACTCCCCGCGCGCGATGGCGAAGGTGACGCAAACCCGCTGACGCGGACCATGGACAAGGGTGAATGGTCTAGTCCACAATAAAGCGTGACACCGTGCTCAGCGCGGTGCTCCGACCTCCGTCCTCCCCGCACAGGAGGACGGATCGAGGCAAGGCGTTCTCTGCCCTGACTACGCCCTGGCCTCAAGGTCGGCCCCACACGTGCCGGGGGGAACCGCACACCCCGCCGGCCGGGCGCCGACGGCTGCTCCGGGCTGCGGTGCCGGCGAGGTTGAGGGTCCTCGCCGAGCACCGCGGCCCGAAGTGTGCTTTATTTTTTTGCCGCCCTCTTGCCTCCGGCGGCTTAGATCCGGTGTCGACATTCCTCTTCGACGGTCGCTCGTTCCTCACTCCCTGCTCATCGTCTCTTTCGACACCGGCGCCGCCTTTGGCTCGATGGCTACATCGGGGCGGCCGGGGGCGGATGCGTAGCGTCCAGGGGTGGCGGTGTTGTGCCCAGCCGCAGGCGTCGGGGCATCCTTATCCCCACGGCCGGTAGGCTCGCGGGGTGCCCTCCATGAACGACCTCGTACGCGAGCACACGGATCTCGACGTCTCCGACCTCGAGTGGCTGCATCTGCTGGTGTCGGAGTGGCAGCTGCTCTCCGATCTGTCCTTCGCCGACCTGGTGCTCTGGGTGCCGACGCGGGACGGGACGCGGTACGTGTCGGTGGCGCAGATGCGGCCGAACACCGGGCCGACGTCGTACCAGGACGACATGGTGGGCCACCTGGTGCCGCGCGGGCGCAGGCCGCTGCTGGACGTGGCGCTGGACGAGGGCCGGATCGTCCGGGAGGGCGACCCGGAATGGCGCGAGGAAGTGCCGGTGCGGGTCGAGTCGATCCCGGTGCGCCGGGACGGCCGGGTGCTGGGCGTGATCGCCCGCAACACCAATCTGCTGACCGTCCGCACCCCGAGCCGCCTGGAACTCACGTATCTGCAGAGCGCCAGCGACCTGGCGCAGATGATCGCGCAGGGCGCCTTCCCGTTCCCGGCGGAGCAGGTGGACATGGACGCCTCGCCGCGGGCCGGCGACGGGCTGATCCGGCTGGACGCCGAGGGTGTGGTGCAGTACGCCAGCCCCAACGCGCTGTCCGCCTACCACCGGTTGGGGCTGGCCGCGGACCTGGTCGGCCACCACCTGGGCAAGGCGACCGCCGAACTGGCCCCGGAGCGCGGCCCGGTGGACGAGGCGCTGGTGAAGCTGGCCAGCGGCTGGGCGCCGCGCGAGTTCGAGGTGGAGGGCGGGGACGGCGTGATCCAGCTGCGCGCGATCCCGCTCAAGCCCAAGGGCGTCCACACCGGCTCGCTGGTGCTGCTCCGCGACGTGACGGAACTGCGCCGCCGCGAGCGCGAGTTGATGACCAAGGACGCGACCATCCGGGAGATCCACCACCGGGTGAAGAACAATCTCCAGACGGTGGCCGCGCTACTGCGCCTCCAGGCCCGCCGGATGGACTCCGACAACGCCCGCGAGGCGCTGGAGGAGGCCGTGCGCCGGGTCGGCTCCATCGCGATCGTGCACGAGACGCTGTCGCAGACCCTGGACGAGCAGGTCGAGTTCGACGAGATCGCCGACCGGGTGCTGTCGATGGTGGCGGAGATCTCGCCCGGCCGGGTGGTCGCCCGCCGTACCGGCCGCTTCGGCATCCTGTCCGCCGAGATCGCCACCCCGCTGTCGATGGTCCTCACCGAGCTGCTGCAGAACGCGCTCGAACACGGCTTCGGGCCGGGGGAGTCGGGCTCGGTGGACGTCGCCGCCACCCGCGCCAGGGACCGGATCACCATCAGCGTCCAGGACGACGGCCGCGGCCTCCCGGACGGCTTCGACGCCCAGCAGGCCGGCAATCTCGGTCTCCAGATCGTCCGCACCCTCGTGGTCGGTGAACTCGGCGGCACCTTCGACATGATCCCCGCCGACACCCGCGGCACCCGCGTGATCCTCGAACTCCCCCTGGACAACTGACGGTTCGCTCCTGAAAAGCAATAGGCCCCGACCTGGTTGGTCGGGGCCCTTCGTGATGCTGTGTGCTGCGCGTGTTGGTGGGTGCTGCGCGCTGCGGCTCGGGGGGAAGCGGCGGTACGCGTCAGGCGCTGGCGTTGCGGGCCCGGTTGCGAGCGGCGCGGCGCTTCATCGCGCGGCGCTCGTCCTCGCTGAGGCCACCCCAGACACCGGCGTCCTGGCCGCTCTCCAGCGCCCACTGCAGGCACTGCTCCATGACGGGGCAGCGGCGGCAGACGGCCTTGGCTTCCTCGATCTGCAGCAGCGCAGGACCGGTGTTGCCGATGGGGAAGAAGAGCTCGGGGTCTTCCTCGCGGCAAACGGCGCGGTGACGCCAGTCCATGGCTGCTCCAACTCCTTGTGTGACAAGCACGTTGCTTGTGAATGTGAACGCTTTCACGAATCCCTACGCAGGGAACGGGACGCCGCCCAGCTTTCACTGAGCCGTCCCGCTGCTGTGAGGTAGAAGATTCGGGCTCTCAAGGGGGTCGTTGTTCGGACCGTCCCGAGCGCCACCTAGAGACTCGCAAACCTGGGCTGGAGATACAACCCCTTCAGAGAAGTTTTTTTGGATTCCTCGGTGTCGCCTCGGTCACAGCCGTACTTCCATGGGGTGCAGGGCAGTCTAAACGTTCGAGTAAAAGGACTTTAGGCTCTTCCACTTACACAATCACACGCAGTGCACGGCGTACGCCTGTGAAGGTCGCGCTCGTACGCAGTCCCAGGTGGTCACCGTCCACCTGGAAGGGCAGTGCCGCCTGCGATTGCAAGGTGAAGTCGGTCAGGTCGTGAAGGGCCACCGCGTTCTTTCCGTGCGGCCCCCGTTCCGGAGTGGAACGGAGCAATTGCGCCGCGTAACGCGTGGCAGAAGCGGTGGACATCTTTGTCACGCCGAGCACATCGAGCGCGGTGTCGAAGGACGCGCCGGGGGAGGCGTACACCGGCCGGTTGCCGAGATACGTCCACGGCGAGGTGTTGCAGATTATCGCCATCGCGAGCCCCGACACCGCGTCCTCGTCCGGCCGTTGCAGCGTGATCGTGCCGTGCCTGCGGTGCGGATCGGCCAGAAACTGCCGTGCGACCTGGCGCAAATACAGCGCGTGCGTGGAGCGCTTGCCCAACTCCCGCTGCTGTTCGACCCGTCCGACCACCCCGGCGTCGAAGCCCAGGCCCGCGCAGAAGGTGAACCAGCGGGCCGGCACCCCCTCGTCCTCGGTGCCGGGCGTCCCGCTCACCAGACCGAGGCCGACCGTACGCGACGACCCCGCGCGCATCGCGTCCAGCAGCGCGCCGGTCGCCTCCACCGCGTCGTTGGGCAGCCCGAGCGCGCGGGCGAAGACATTGGTGGAGCCGCCGGGCACCACCGCGAGCTGCGGCAGACCGTCCGGGTCGGGGCCGTGGTGCAGCAGCCCGTTCACCACCTCGTTGACGGTGCCGTCGCCGCCGAGCGCGACCACCAGGCCCACCTCGCCGCCCTCCGCCGCCCGCCGGGCGAGGTCGCGGGCGTGCCCCCGGTACTCCGTGGTCGCGACGTCCAGCTTGAGGTCGCTCGCCAGTGCGGTACTGATCACATCACGCACCCGCGCGCTGGTGGTGGTGGCGGCGGGGTTGACCACGAGGAGAGCGCGCATGGTCGACAGCGTACCTACGCTCTGGTACGGCGGGCTAACCTGACTGGTGTGAGCCAGCCCTCGAAGAAGACGCGGAAGCCGCCTCAGCGGGTGGCCGCCAAGATGCAGAAGTACGTGCCCGCGGTGCACGAGCAGCCCACGCGGGAGGAACGGGACGCCGCCGCTGCCGAGAAGGCCGCGGCCGACGCCGCCGCGGGACCGCCGCCGCTGCGCCTCACGCTCGCCGCCGCCGTCGCCGCGGTCGAGGGCCTGGCCGTGGTCGTCTGGGGCGTCACCATGTTCTTCGGCGGCTCCGGCAAGTCCGTGCTGGCCGGGCTGCTCGTCCTCGTCCTCGCCGGCTTCCCGCTCGGCGCCGCGTACGGGCTGCGCAAGGCCCGCCGCTGGAGCCGCGGGCCCGCGCTGATCATCCAGCTGCTGTCGCTGCCGATCGCCTGGACGCTGCTGCACAGCGACGGCGGCGGCTTCGTCGCCGGCGGCGCCGTCCTGGGCGCCCTCGCCCTGACCTGCCTGGTCCTGCTGGCCCACCCGGCCACCACCGACGCCCTCGGCATCAGCCGCACGGCCTCCTGACGCGAGGCACGCGCGGCCGGGGGCCGCGCGTCACCGGCTACTCCTCGATGAGGAGCTTGTCGCGGAGCTGGGCCAGGGTGCGGGCCAGCAGGCGGGAGACGTGCATCTGGGAGATGCCGACCTCCTGCGCGATCTGCGACTGCGTCATGTTGCCGAAGAACCGCAGCAGCAGAATCGTCTTCTCCCGCGGCGGCAGCTGCTCCAGCAGCGGCTTGAGGGACTCGCGGTACTCCACGCCCTCCAGCGCCTCGTCCTCCGAGCCGAGGGTGTCGGCGACGGCCGGCGACTCGTCGTCGGTGTCCGGCACGTCCAGGGAGAGCGTGCTGTAGGCGTTGGCCGATTCCAGGCCCTCCAGCACCTCCTCCTCGGAGATCTTCAGGTGCTCGGCCAGCTCGTGCACGGTCGGCGCGCGGCCGTGCCGCTGGGACAGCTCCCCGGTCGCGGTGGTGAGCGCCAGCCGCAGCTCCTGGAGCCGGCGCGGCACCCGTACCGCCCAGCCCTTGTCCCTGAAGTGACGTTTGATCTCGCCGACCACCGTGGGGGTGGCGTACGTGGAGAACTCCACGCCGCGGTCCACGTCGAAGCGGTCGACGGACTTGATCAGCCCGATCGTGGCGACCTGCGTCAGGTCGTCCAGCGGCTCGCCGCGGTTGCGGAACCGCCGCGCGAGGTGCTCGACCAGCGGCAGATGCATCCGCACCAGCTGATTGCGCAGCTCCGCGCGTTCGGCGGAGCCCTCCGGGAGCTTGTGCAGCTCGACGAAGAGGGCCCGGGCGCCCGAGCGGTCGTGCGGGTCGTGCGTCTCGTGTTCTTCGTGCGAGTCGTGCGCGTCGGTCCCGTCCCGGGCGTCGCGTACGTCCTGCGCGCCGCGCCCCTCGTGGCTGTCGCGCGCCTCCGGGGCGGCCGTCGCCTCCGGCCCGCCCTGCCGTTCCTGCTCGCCTCGGTCCTGCGTGTCCATGGGGTCCGCCTGCTCCGCCCGCCGCGCCGCGTCCATTGCGTCCATACCGTTGTCCATACGGGTCTCCCCGCCGGGTTCGGGATGCGGCCTGGCCGCGTGCCGCCGCCCGGCGGGACCCGGCGGGTCCGGCTGAGCGGGTACGGAGGCGCGGCCGTGCGCCGCGGGCGGCCGGCGCGCTTCCTGCGCCTCCTGCCCCGCGGGCGTGCCGGGGTCCTCACCCCGGGATAGCTCAGCACTCATGGCGATTCCCCGTCTTCCCGCACACGAACGTCACGACAGCCCTGGGCCGGCGCCGCGCTTCTTGTGGAGGCTGATGCTGACGGCCTTGTCCTCGGCGACGGTCGAGTCCACCTCGCCGGCCAGTGCCGACAGCACCGTCCAGGCGAAGGTGTCCCGTTCCGGCGCGCGGCCGTCGGTGGTGGGCGCCGAGACGGTCACCCACAACGAGTCCCCGACGAGCCGGAAGACACAGCTCAGTACGGAACCGGGGACGGCCTGCTGGAGCAGGATCGCGCACGCCTCGTCCACGGCGATCCGCAGATCCTCGATCTCGTCCAGGGTGAAGTCCAGCCGTGCCGCGAGACCGGCCGTGGCCGTGCGCAGCACTGACAGATAGGCCCCCGCCGCGGGCAGCCGGACCTCGACGAAGTCCTTCGACCCGGGCTCGCCTGCGATCTGGGACACCCTCACCTCCACGGTGGCACACAGTGATTGCTCTGGTTCGCAGCGACGCTATCGCGATCCGCACCCCGCTGTCGCCCGGACGGAGCACGGTAGGGGAACGGTACGGGATCCGTACCTCTGTCACCCATGGTAAGCGCATGGGTACGGAACGTGGGTAGGGATCGGCCGACGTAATTCGCATGGGAATTCGCCCGGTTCACCCGGCGGGCGCCGATGCGGCCGGTTCGCCGAGCCCGGCCGGTGCGGCCCGCGCGGCCAGTTCGGCCAGCGCCGGGCCGGTGAGCCGCTGTACGGTCCACTCGTCCTGCGGGCGGGCGCCGATGGAGCGGTAGACGCCGATCGCCTTCTCGTTCCAGTCGAGCACCGACCACTCGAAGCGTTCGTAGCCGCGCTCCACGCAGATCGCCGCCAGTGCGGCCAGCAGCGCCTTGCCGTGGCCCGCGCCGCGCGCGGTCGGCCGGACGTACAGATCCTCCAGGTACAGGCCGGGGGTGCCGGTCCAGGTGGAGAAATTCCGGAACCACAGGGCGAATCCGGCCACCCCGCCCTCGCTTCCGCCGTCCTCGGCGATCAGCGCGCTCGCCACCGCGTCGGGGCCGAAGAGCGCCGCGTGCAGCTGCTCCTCGGTGGCCCGCGCCTCCTCCAGCGCCCGTTCGAACTCGGCGAGTTCGCGGATCAGGGCATGGATCACGGGGACGTCGGCGGGGGTCGCGGTGCGGATCATGCCACCAGATTACGGCTCGATGATGTGACGCAGGTAAGAGCGGGGGTCGGCCAGATACCGTCGCCAGTGGTCGACGATCGCCAGCTCCTCCCAGTCCGTCGCGCGCACCCCGCGTTCGCCGACCTCCAGGATCGCCGCGTCCGGGGCGGGTCCAGGCCGAATCCCTCGGCGATGGCCTCCACCAGGGTGGACTTGCCGGAGCCGTTCTCGCCGACGAGGAAGGTGACGGGCGCGGTGAAGCGCAGCCCGTCGCGCAGCAGCCCGGCGACGGCGGGCACCGACCAGGGCCAGCGGTCCCGGCTGAACTCGTCGTCGCCGTCACCGGCCGGGATGTGGGCGTACGCGCGGCTGATGATCATCGGGCACCTCCTGAAGCGTCCGGACCTCCGGGACCGGTGCTGGTGCCGGTGATCACCGCGGCCAGCCGCGTACCGGGCGGGAAAGCGCCCTCCTCGGTCAGCGTCAGCAGGCCGTGCAGCATCTTCGCCACGTACACCGGCTCCGGCAGCAGCTCGTGCCGGGCGCCGAAATCGGCGGCGAACGCGGTCAGTTCCGGGGTCGTACGGGCGTAGCCGCCGTGGTGGAAGCGGCCGTCGAGCCGCCACCGGCCGCGCCGCCCGCCGAACGCCTCCTGTTGCAGCCGCAGCACCTCGGCGGCCAGGAAGTCGCCGCGCAGCACCGGGAAGCCGATCGCCTCTGCGCCGTCCCCGAGCCCGGCCGCGAGCCCGGCCAGGGTGCCGCCGGTGCCGACCGCGACCGCCGCCACGTCCGCGGCGCCGACCAGCTCCCGGCCCAGCTCGGCCGCGCCCCGGGCCGCGAGCGCGTTGCTGCCGCCCTCGGGCAGCACATAGGCGGGCCCGTACCGCCCGACCAGCGCCGCCAGCACCTCCGGCTCGGCCTTGCGGCGGTACGTGGCCCGGTCCAGGAACTCCAGCCGCATCCCGTCGGCCGCGGCCCGCGCCAGCGACGCATTGAGCGGCTTCCCCGCCAGTTCGTCACCACGCACCACCCCCACGGTGGCCAGCCCCAGCAGCCGCCCGGCCGCCGCGGTGGCCCGCAAGTGGTTCGACCAGGCCCCGCCGAACGTCAGCAGCGTCCGGTGCCCGCCCCGTACCGCCTCGGCCAGATTCGGCAGCAGCTTGCGGTATTTGTTTCCCGGAAGACTGGTATGGATCAGATCGTCCCGCTTCAACAGCAGCCGCACACCATGGGCGGCGAAGCGTTCGTCGGCGACCTCGACGAGCGGTGACGGGAGCCGGGCGGCCAGCCGTACGGCGAGGCGGTCGGCGGGCTCGGGCGGGAGCGGGGGAGAAGGCGGGGGCACCGGCATATTGTCACCCGCACGTGTGACATTCGGTGGGGGCCGCCGGGGATCGGGCCGGGCGGGACCGCGGCGCGAGGAATCCGTCCGTGCGGCTCCCGCTTGGGGGATTCTCGGTGCATCCTTTCCCCGTGCGTGAAACAGCCCCGGGACGACCGGTCAACTCAGCGGCCACGGCAGCGGCGGGCGTCACTGGCCGCAGTGACGCCGGTGACGCGCTCACCGCCACCGTGCGGGGTCTGCTGCCCTCGCTCACCCCCGCCGCCGCGCGGATCGCCTCGCTGATCGTGGAGGACCCGGCGCAGGTGGCGCGCAGCACGATCTCCGAGCTGAGCGCGCTCGCCGGCACCAGCGAGTCCTCGATCGTGCGGACGGCGCGGGCGCTGGGCTTCGCCGGCTACCCGGAGCTGCGGCTCGCGCTGGCCGCGTCCGCCGCCCGGCAGGCGCCGCGCTCGACGCTGACCTCGGGGATCACCGAGGCGGACTCGCCCGCCGAGGTGATCGCCAAGCTGGTGCACACCGAGTCGCAGGCGGTGCTGGAGACGGCGACGCAGCTCGACGCGGAGCAGCTGGCGGGCGCGGTCAAGGCGGTGTGCGGCGGCGGCCAGCTGCACATCGCCGGGGTCGGCGCCTCGGGCCTGGTCGCCCAGGACCTCCAGCAGAAGCTGGCCAGGATCGGGCGGCCCTGCCACGCGCACGGCGACTCGCAGTCGGCGCTGACCAGCGCGGTGCTGCTCGGCGAGGGCGATGTCTTCCTGGCGGTCTCGCACTCCGGCGAGAGCCGGGACGTGCTCGCGCCGCTGCGGCGGGCGGCCGACCGGGGCGCGGTGACCGTGGCGATCACCAATCACCCGCTTTCCACGGCCGCCCGGCTCGCCGACTTCGTCCTGGTGTCGGCGGGCCGGGAAACCACCTTCCGGCCGGGCGCGATGGCCAGCCGGATCAGTCAACTGGTCGTCGTGGACTGCCTGTTCGTGTGCGTGGCCCAGCGGACCTTCGACACCTCGAGCCACGCCCTGCGGGTCACCCACGAAGCGCTCGAAGGTGACCGCAAGGGCTAGGGCCTGTCTTGCCGGACGAGAGTCACTTCGCCGGGACGACGTCCACGTCCGCCGCGTCCACGAACGCCACGCGGTGGTTGTAGACGATCTCGTAGACCTTGGTCTGTCCGACGAAGTCGTGCTGGTCGTAGGGCGCGGAGCCGTCGTAGTAGATGGCGAAGTAGGAGTCGGTGCGCTCGGCCGGGCCCGACTCGACGTAGGACTGGCCCGCGGGGATCGTGTACTTGGCGCGGGCGAGCTGGGCGCGCGGCGGGGTGCCGCCCTCGAAGGCCACGAAGTCCGCCGGGTAGACGGACGCCTCGGGGTAGGCCGTGGTGTAGACGGGGATCGAGGTCTTCCCGGCCTTCGGCACGATCCGGGACGCCTTCACCGGCACCGTCGTCGGGTGCTGCGGGGAGTCCTGGAGCCATGCCTTCGTGCCGCCCCACCAGATGGCCGTCCAGCCGGGCTTGCGCTCGGCGACGACGTACTGCTCACCGGCCGGCGCCTTGTCGCCCCAGTCGTTCATGGCCGTGGTGCCGGCGCTGCCGTCCGGGTGCAGATACGGGTCGGCGACCAGCGGCGCGGAGGTGCTCGGCGCGGTGTACAGCGGGACGAAGCTCGACGCGTCGCCGGTGGAGGTCACCGGGCAGTCGAAGGAGCGGTACGGGCCGGGGAACTGCTTGTAGCCCTGGACGTCGTCGCAGTAGGTGGTGGTCTGTTTGTTGTGCGCGAAGCCCGGCTTGATGGCGACGACGTCGCTGCCCGGCCGCGCGGTCGCGTGGATCGGCGCGCCCAGCAGGTCGAAGAAGTGCTCCCAGTCCCAGCCGGGTCCCGGGTCCCAGTGCTGGGTGGCGACGCCGGACTCGGTGCCGCCGGGGATGTTGTCGTGGCCGAGGATGTGCGCGCGGTCCAGCGGGATGTCGTACTTCGCGGCCAGGTAGCGCACCAGTTGGGCGGTGGAGCGGTAGAGGTTCTCGCTGTACCAGCTCGCGCCGTGCGTCGCCCAGCCCTCCTGCTCGATGCCGATCGAGTGCTGGTAGAAGGAGCGGTTGGCGCTGTCCCAGGCGATGTCCTTGGTGGGGATCATCTGGGTGACGTGGCCGTCCTCGGAGCGCACGACGTAGTGCGCGCCCGCCGCGTAGGTCGGGTCGCGGAAGAGGTCGAGCGTGCCGTCGTACGTCTCGTCGGTGCTGTGCAGCGTGATGTAGCGGATGTCGAGGTCGCCGTTCGGGCGGTCGGCGAGGTCGTGGCTGCCGTAGTCCGCGAGGTCCGACGGGTCGAGCAGGGTGTAGGCGCCGGGTATGAAGTCGCAGTTCAGCGACTTGGGGCACTCCGGCTTCTGGCTGCTCTTGGGCGGCGTGACCTCCTTGAGGCCGAGCTTGCGCACGTCGCCCCGGTTCGGGTGCAGTCCGCGGACGGGCGCGAGGGTGACGGTCTGGCCGTCCTGGGTGGTGCGGGAGGCGCCCGAGCGCATGGTGTCCCACACACCGTCGGCGAAGACTTGCGCGACCTTGTTCTCGGTGGACTGGCTGTAGCGGGCGGCGGCCGCGTACCAGCCGTCGACCGTACGCGGCAGCCGCCCGTGGCCGTAGCCCTTGGCGTAGGAGGCGAGCAGCGCGGCGCCGCCGCGGATGTTCTGGGTCTCGTCGCCCTGCACGGCCGCGGTGTCGGCGCCGATCAGTCCCGCGGCGACGGCCGCGGTGTGCTCGGCGGGGGCCTTGAGCAGGTCGGCGTAGCGCGGCGACTGGGTGGTCAGGCCGTCCGCGTCGAGTTCCGCGGTGGTCAGATTCGTCAGGTTCATCGGGCCGTACCCGGCCTCGGCGTTGGACTGCCCGGCGTGCGCCTCCCACCGGGTCTCGTAGTACGACACGGCTTCCAGTACGGGCAGCGGTACGCCGAACTCGTGCGCCGCCGCGGTGAATTCGGCCTGCCGGGCGGTGTGCGGGTCGTCCGCGGTGGCGGAGGTGGTGCCGACGGCGGTGGCCGTGAGGCCGGCCAGCAGGGCCAGCGCGGCGGCCAGCGTCAGCGGCCTGCGGCCGCGCGCCTGCCTGAGGGATGGTCTGAGGGGGCGGTGCATCCGGGCTCCTCGCGTCGCGTTGCGTGTGTGGCGGGGGCTGCTTCGTGGTCCCAGGGGTAGGACAACTGCTGGGCCGCAGCCTGGCGACCGGGACTGGCAGTAAGCAACCACCTGGACGTAAATCTTGAAACTTTTTGCCGTCCCGGCCGGAAATACTCCTGGCGTTGACGCGTACGTCAAGGTCTACGGTCGTCCGTATGCGCATCGGTGAACTCGCGGAACGGGCCGGCACCACGACCCGGACGCTCCGCTACTACGAGTCCCTCGGCCTGCTGCCGCCGGCCGACCGGTCGGGCAATGGCTACCGGTCGTACGACGAGGAGCATCTGCGGCTGCTGGAGCAGATCAGGACGCTCCAGGACTTCGGCTTCGGCCTGGAGGAGACCAGGCCGTTCGTGGAGTGCCTGCGCGCCGGGCACCCGGCCGGTGACACCTGCGCGGCCTCGCTGGAGGTCTACCGCCGCAAGCTGGCCGAGTTGGACGCCTGTGTGGCGCGCCTCCAGGAGGTACGGGCCCAGGTCGCCGCCCAGCTCGCCCGCGCGCAGGTGGAGGCGCTGGGGGCGGACGGCGGCGCCGACCCGATGTGCGAACCGTCCGTCAGTGAAAGGGATTCACCATGAGCAGCACCGCCACCTCCGTCCCCGTGGTCACCGACGCGACCTTCGCCGCCGAGGTGCTCGCGTCCGAACTGCCCGTCCTGGTCGACTTCACCGCCGACTGGTGCCCGCCGTGCCGCATGATCGCGCCGGTGCTCGCCGAGATCGCCGCCGAACAGGCGCACCGGCTGCGGATCGTGCAGCTCGACGTCGACTCCAATCCGGCCACCCAGGCCGCGTACGGCGTGATGTCGATGCCGACCCTGCTGCTCTTCCGGGCCGGGGAGCCGGTCAAGGTTCTGGTGGGCGCGCGCCCCAAGCGGCGGCTGCTCCAGGAACTCGACGGCGAGTATTGAGACGGGTGCGGGCAGGAAAAAGCCCCCGCCCGCCGGTACGGGGGACCTGACGGACGGGGACAATCTGCGTGCCTGCCGGTTTCCTCCGGCGCCATATAAGAGGGTCCGCGCCGAAGCGATGTGACACCCCATCAATGTGGCGCATCCCACATTTCCGGGAGATGACGAGGGGTAGAAAAAAGCCCGCGCTCAGCCGTAAGGGTGACGGCTGGCGCGGGCGCTTGACGCTCCGGTGCGAAACCGGGGTCAGGACTGCTTGGTCTCCCAGAAGATCTTGTCGATCTGGGCGATGTAGTCCAGGGCCTTCTGCCCGGTCGCCGGGTCGTTCGACGCCTTCGCCGCGCTCAGCGCCTTGAGGGTGTCGTTGACGAGCTGGTGCAGCTCCGGGTACTTCTCGAAGTGCGGGGGCTTGAAGTAGTCGCTCCAGAGCACCGAGACGTGGTGCTTGGCCAGCTCGGCGCGCTGCTCCTTGATGAGCACCGCGCGGGTGCGGAAGTCCGCGTCCTCGTTGGCCTGGTACTTCTCCTGGACCGCCTTGACGGACTCGGCCTCGATGCGGGCCTGGGCCGGGTCGTAAACGCCGCAGGGCAGGTCACAGTGGGCGCTGACCTTGACCTTGGGCGCGAACAGGCGAGTGAACATGGCTGTCCTTCCTCGTGATCGTCTTTCCACGTGGGACATTACTCCCTGGGAGAGTCGTTTTCTCGGGTGCCCCAGGTGGCTTAGGACAAAAGTCTGGTGCCACTCTGGAGTCGGTGGAGAAACGAACCAGGAGGCGCAGGATGCGGGAGCAGGGGGCCAGGCTGTCGTGGCAGTTGGTCGAGGTGACTGGTCCATCGATGGCACCCACGCTGCTGCACGGGGACTGGCTGCTGATCCAGAAGATCAGCAGCGGCGCCGAGCTGGTGCGTGAAGGGGACGTGGTGGTGCTGCGGCACCCGTTGCAGCAGGACCTGCTGATCGTCAAGCGCGCGGTGGAGCGGCGCGAGGGCGGCTGGTGGGTGCTCGGCGACAACACGTTCGTGGAGAACGACAGCCGCGAGTTCGGCGCCGTGCCGGACGAGCTGGTGGTCGCCCGCGCCCGGGGCCGTTTCCGGCCGCCGGGCGAGCTTCAGCGGTCGGTGGCCGGGGCGGCCTCCTGGGCGGCGTCCTGCGTCAGGTTGCTGCGGCCCGACCGGTCGTTCTCCAGGCGCTTGCGGGCCCGGTAGGCCGCGACGTTGGCGCGGGTGGCGCACCGGTCCGAGCAGTAGCGGCGGGACCGGTTGGTCGACGTGTCGACGTACGCGTTGCGGCAGGGCGCCGCCTCGCAGATGCCCAGCCGGTCGACGCCGAGCGTGGTGAGCTGGACGGCCAGGCCCATGCAGGCGGTGGCCGAGTAGGCGGCGCTCGCGTTGACCGCGTGGTCGGCCAGGTGCATGTGCCAGTCGGGGCGGCCGGTGGTGTCGTCCAGGTAGTCGTGCCCGGAGATCTGCGGGCTGACCGGGAATTCCAGCAGCAGCGCGTTGAGCAGGTCCACGGCGCGGACCTCGTCGCCCTCGTCGGCGGCCTCGAAGACGCCGCGCAGCCGGACGCGGACCGCGCGCAACCGCGCCACGTCGGCGTCCACCGCCCGCGCGGCGGCCTGGGTGCTCGCGCCGAACAGGTCCCGGACCGCCTCGACCGAGGTGAGCGCGTCGGTGCCGCGCCGGGGCTCCTCGCTGTTCACGAGACGCACGGCGTAGTCCGAGTAATAAGCCAGTTCCACTTGTGGTCCTTACTGCGTGCGGTCTAGGCTCTGCGGTGTCGTAATGGTAATGACTGAAGTTGCCGACAGGGTATTACGAGGATAGGCCGAATCGGAGGCTTGCGATGTCTGATGTCACCGAGCGTGCGGCGCCGAGCGACTGGGCGGCCTGGCAGCGGAGCTGGGACCGCCAGCAGGAGTGGTACATGCCCGACCGGGAGGAGCGCTTCCGGGTGATGCTGGACATGGTCCAGGCGTTCACCGGCACCGCCCCCAGGGTGCTCGACCTCGCGTGCGGTACCGGAAGTATCACGGACCGGCTGCTGCGGAGGTTCCCGGACGCCACGAGTACGGGCGTCGACCTCGATCCGGCGCTGCTCACCATCGCCGCCGGCTCCTTCGCCGGCGACGCGCGCGTCACCTTCGTCACCGCCGACCTCAAGGACCCGCGCTGGCCGGAGAAACTGCCGCACGGCTCGTACGACGCGGTGCTCACCGCGACCGCGCTGCACTGGCTGCACAGCGACGAACTGCGCGTGCTGTACGGGCAGATCGCCGGGCTCGTGCGGGACGGCGGGGTGTTCCTCAACGCCGACCACATGCCGGACCCGGACACCCCGCGGATCAACGCCGCCGACAGCGCGCAGCGGCACGCCCGGATGGACCGGGCCAAGGCGGAAGGCGTGCTCGGCTGGACCGAGTGGTGGCAGTTGGCCGCCGCCGACCCGGCACTCGCGGAGCCGACCGCGCGGCGCTTCGAGATCTACGGCGAGCACGCGGACGGCGACACCCCGTCGGCCGCCTGGCACGCCGACACCCTGCGCGCTGCGGGCTTCGGCGAGGCCCGCAGCGTATGGTCCTCGCCCAGTGACGCGACGGTGCTGGGCCTGAAGTAGCGCCCGGCGCGGCACGCTTGAGGGGGTACGGGCCCGTGGCCCGTACCCCCTTGTAGCGTGACGGCGCGTCACAGTACCTTTGATAGAAAGGCCCTCGTGCGTTCGTGCTGCGGATTCCCCAGCACCTCACGGGGATGACCGGACTCCACGACGACACCGTCGTCCATGAAGACCAGCGCGTCGCCCACCTCGCGGGCGAACCCCATCTCGTGCGTGACCACGATCATCGTCATGCCGTCCTCGGCCAGCCCGCGCATCACGTCGAGGACGTCGCCGACCAGCTCCGGGTCCAGTGCGGACGTCGGCTCGTCGAACAGCATCAGCTTGGGCTCCATGGCCAGCGCCCGCGCGATGGCCACCCGCTGCTGCTGCCCGCCGGACAGCTGGGACGGGTAGTTCGCCGCCTTGTCGGCGAGCCCCACCCGGTCCAGCAGCCGCAGCGCGCGCTCCCGCGCCACCGCCTTGGCCTCCCGCTTCACCTGCACGGGACCCTCCATGACGTTCTCGACCGCCGTCATGTGCGGGAAGAGGTTGAAGCGCTGGAAGACCATGCCGATGTCGCGGCGCTTGGCCGCGACCTCCCGGTCGCGCAGCTCGTACAGCTTGTCGCCGTGCTGCCGGTAGCCGACCAGCTCGCCGTCGACCCACAGCCGGCCGGCGTTGATCTGCTCCAGGTGGTTGATGCAGCGCAGGAAGGTGGACTTGCCGGAACCGGAAGGACCGATCAGACAGAACACCTCGCGCGGCGCGACCTCCAGGTCGATGCCCTTGAGGATGTGCGCGGCGCCGAAGGACTTGTGGACGGCCTCCGCCTTCACCATCGGCTCGACGCCGGACTTCACCAGGGGGGTGCTCATCAGGCCACCTTCGTTCGGCGCAGGGTGGACAGATTCGCCTTGACCTTCTGCCACGGCGTGGCCGGCAGGCTGCGCAGCGAGCCGCGCGCGTACCGCCGCTCCAGATAGAACTGGCCGACGCTGAACACGCTGGTCAGCGCCAGGTACCAGACCGAGGCCACGAAGAGCATCTCCATGACCGCGCCGGACTCCGAACCGATGTCGGAGGTCGCGCGCAGCACTTCGGTGTACTGCACCACCGAGACCAGGGAGGAGGTCTTGAGCATGTTGATGAACTCGTTGCCGGTCGGCGGGATGATCACCCGCATCGCCTGCGGCAGAACGATTCTGCCCATGGTCCGGGCACCGGTCATGCCGAGCGCGTGCGCCGCCTCGGTCTGGCCCTCGTCCACCGACTGGATGCCGGCCCGCACGATCTCCGCCATGTACGCGCCCTCGTTGAGGCCGAGGCCCAGCAGGGCGGCCACGAACGGGGTCATGACGGCGACGGTGTCGTTCTTGTAGATCGGGCCGAGATTGATCACCGGGAAGATCAGCGACAGGTTGAACCACATCAGGAGCTGCACGTACACCGGGGTGCCGCGGAAGAACCAGATGTAGAGCCAGGACACCCCGCCGGTGACCGGGTTCTTCGACAGCCGCATGACCGCGAAGACCACACCCAGCACCAGGCCGAGCGCCATCGAGCAGACGCTGATCAGCACGGTGTGCCACAGGCCCTTGAGCACCTGGGTGTCGAAGAGCTTGTCCCCGACGGTGCTCCAGATGACATCGCCCTGCGAGAAGGCGTAGACCAGCCAGCCGAGCAGCACCACGACGACGACCGCTGCGACCCAGCGCCCGTAGTGGCGCACCGGGATCGCGCGGATCGCCTCGTACGGGGTCGCCGCCGCGGCCGGGACGGCGTCCTCGGGTGGTGGCGGGGAGGACTTCTCCGGACGGTCGGACGGCACGGTCACGACCCGCCGTTGATCGCGGCGGCGGTGATGGCGCCGGACGTCGCGTTCCACTTCTGCAGCACCTTGGCGTACGTGCCGTCCGCGATGATCGCGTCCATGGCGGCCTTGAGGGCGTCACGCAGCTGCGCGTTGTCCTTGCTCACCGCGATGCCGAACGGGCCGGCGTCGGCCGGGGAGCCGGCCACCTCGAAGTCGTTGCCGTTGCCGGACTTCTGGGCGATGTACGCGGCCACCGGGGTGTCGTTGAGGTCGGCGACGGCGCCGCCGGCCTTGACCCGGGTCTGCGCCTCGGAGTCGGTGTCGAAGGGCTGGATCGTCAGGCCCTTGGAGCCGCAGGCGGTCTTCTGCTTCTTGAACGCGTCCTCGTAGATCGTGCCGCGCTGGACGGCCACGGTCTGCCCGCACACGTCGGCGAGGGTCTTGATGCCCTTCGGGTTGCCCTTCTTCACCAGGAGGGAGGAGCCGGAGGTGTAGTAGTCGACGAAGTCGACGCCCTTGCCGATCTTCTTGCCCTTGTCGTCCAGTCCTTCCTGGCGGGCCTTGGTGTCGCTCATAGCGGACATCACGATGTCCGACCGGCCGGTGGACAGGGAGGTGATCAGACCGTCGAACTTGCCGTTGGTGAACTTGAAGGTCACCCCGAGCTGCTTGGACAGCGCGTCCCCGATGTCCGGGTCGATGCCGACGATCTTGCCGCCCTCGGTCTGCTCCATCGGCGCGTAGGACGCGTCGGTGCCGACCTGGATGGTCTTGGAGTCCTGGTACTTCTTCGGCAGCTTCGAGAACAGCGGAGCGCCGCCGGAGGCCGCCGTGGACCCGCTCGCACCAGGGCTGACGCTGCTGGAGGTGTCCTTGTCCTTCTTGGTCTGGTCGCCGCACCCGGTCAGTACCAGGGTGCCGGCGACCGCGACGGCGGCGACCGCGGTGAGACGAGTCAGAGCGGCCGACGGCCGGGTCGTGCGTGCGGTCATCGCAGTGTCCTCCTGCGGGAGTGAGGGGGTCGTGCAGTGGACATGGCACACGCCATCGAGTACCGCCACCGTGTGTGATCTGTGCATCTTGCCATCCGGACACCCCCTGACAGGGTTCCCGTTGTGTCAAAATCGGATAACGGGCGATCCCCGGGCTCCCGTCGGGCCGGCACACCAAGGCCGGACCACGAGGGGGCCATGCCGATCAATTTGCACTCGTCAACGGAAACAGACTTCCGGTAGAACGGGTCCTCACCCCTCATCCGGGGCCCATGGCGTGCGTGCGGCACGCCTGGCGTCGGCCGTCACCATGCTCACTCGTATCCGGTGACGCGGCGCCGAGCCCACCTCCACCCCTGTTCGGGCGGAGTACCCTCATTTCCTCATTCAGACAAAGGGGTCAAAAAGTGGCAGCGGAGATCGTCAATCCCCGGACCGGTACGGACAGCGCGCACGCCGTGAACGGTGCGGACGGCACAGAAGGCGCTTTTCCGATCGATCCGGTCTTCGCCCTGCACCGCGGCGGCAAGATGGAGGTCACCTCCACCGTGCCGGTGCGCGACGCCGACGACCTGTCGCTCGCGTACACACCCGGTGTCGCGGAGGTCTGCACCGCCATCGCGAACAAGCCCGAGCTGGTCCACGACTACACCTGGAAGTCCCAGGTGGTCGCGGTCGTCACCGACGGCACCGCGGTGCTCGGCCTCGGTGACATCGGCCCCGAGGCGTCCCTGCCCGTGATGGAGGGCAAGGCCATCCTCTTCAAGCAGTTCGGCGGCGTCGACGCCGTGCCGATCGCGCTGGCCTGCACCGACGTCGACGAGATCGTGGAGACCGTGGTCCGGCTCGCGCCGTCCTTCGGCGGCGTCAATCTGGAGGACATCTCCGCCCCCCGCTGCTTCGAGATCGAGAACCGGCTCAAGGAGCGGCTCGACATTCCCGTCTTCCACGACGACCAGCACGGCACCGCCGTCGTCACCCTGGCGGCGCTGCGCAATTCCTGCACGCTCACCGGGCGCTCGCTCGGCGACCTGCGCGCCGTGATCTCCGGCGCGGGCGCCGCCGGTGTCGCCATCGCCAAGATCCTGATCGAGGCGGGCATCGGTGACGTCGCCGTCACCGACCGCAAGGGCGTCGTGCACGCCGGCCGCGACGACCTCAACCCGGTCAAGCGGGAGCTGGCGTCGTATACGAACAAGGCCGGGCTGAGCGGCTCGCTGGAGGACGCGCTCGACGGCGCCGACGTCTTCATCGGCGTCTCCGGCGGCACCGTGCCGGAGTCCGCGGTGGCGACCATGGCGGCCGGCGCCTTCGTCTTCGCGATGGCCAACCCGACGCCGGAGATCCACCCCGAGGTCGCGCACAAGTACGCGGCGGTCGTGGCGACCGGGCGCAGCGACTTCCCGAACCAGATCAACAATGTGCTCGCCTTCCCCGGCATCTTCGCGGGCGCCCTCCAGGTGCGGGCCTCGGCCATCACCGAGGGCATGAAGATCGCCGCCGCCGAGGCGCTGGCCGCGGTCGTCGCCGACGAGCTGTCCGCCGACCGGGTCATCCCCTCGCCCTTCGACCCGCGGGTGGCCCCCGCGGTGACCGCGGCCGTCGCGGCGGCGGCCCGGGCCGAGGGCGTGGCGCGCCGGTAACGGCCGTCAGACGGTGGCCGTCCCGCCGTACGGCGCGTGCGTACGGCGGCGGGTGCGGTCCGTACGGCGGCGAGCGTCACACCGTACGGCGGTTCCTTCGCGGTGTTACCCGGCCGTAGGGTCGGCGCCATGTATGCCGCATACGCCGCACGTATTGACGCAGAGAAGCCGCTGAGCGGGCTGGAGCTGGGGGAGCGGCCGGAGCCGGAGCCGCGGGACGGGTGGACGACCGTCCGCGTGAAGGCCGCCTCCCTCAACCACCACGACCTGTGGTCGCTGCGCGGAGTCGGCCTCGGCCGCGAGAGCCTGCCGATGATCCTCGGCTGCGACGCCGCCGGGATCGACGAGGACGGCAACGAGGTGGTGCTGCACTCGGTGATCGGCGAGACCGGTCACGGAGTCGGCCCCGCCGAGCGCCGTTCCATCCTCACCGAGCGCTACCAGGGCACCTTCGCCGAGAAGGTCGCCGTACCGGCCTGGAACGTGCTGCCCAAGCCGGCGGAACTCTCCTTCGAGGAGGCCGCCTGCCTGCCCACGGCCTGGCTGACCGCGTACCGGATGCTCTTCACCAACGCCGGGGTACGGCCCGGCGATTCGGTCCTGGTGCAGGGCGCCGGCGGCGGTGTCGCCACCGCCGCGATCGTGCTGGCCCGCGCGGCCGGCCTGCGCGTGCACGCCACGAGCCGCGACGCGGGCAAGCGCGAACGCGCCCTGGAACTGGGCGCGCACGGCGTGTACGAGCCGGGCGCGCGGCTGCCGGAGCGGGTGGACGCCGTGATCGAGACGGTCGGGGCGGCCACCTGGTCGCACTCGGTCAAGTCGCTGCGGCCCGGCGGCACCCTGGTCATCTCCGGCGCCACCAGCGGGCCGAATCCGGCCGCCGCCGAGCTGACCCGGATCTTCTTCCTCGAACTCAAGGTGGTCGGCTCCACCATGGGCTCCAAGGAGGAGCTGAAGGACCTGCTGGCCTTCTGCGCCCTCACCGGAGTACGCCCGGTCATCGACTCGGTGCTGCCGCTGGACCGGGCCCGGGAAGGCTTCGAACGGCTTGCCGCCGGTGAGCTGTTCGGCAAGGTCGTGCTGACCGTCTGAGCCGGGGCTTCGGCCTGGGCCCGGGCCCGGGCGCGGCATTACGGCGACGGCTTGTGCAGCGCCGCCGCGATCCGGGCCGCGGCCTGCGACAAGTGGCGCCGTACCTCGCGCAGTTGACGGTCGTTCACGCCCAGGTCGCGGGCCGTGTCGCGGATGTCGTCGCGGAAGCGGTCCAGGAGGCGCTCCAGGTCGCGGGCCGGGTCGGCGGACGGCGGGGTGTCGTCGTTCTGGTCCGCGTCCGCTTCCGCGGCGGACTTTCCGGGCGCCGCCTTTTCCGTCTTTTCCGGCTCGTCCTGCTCCTGCTCGGCGGTCGCCTCGGCCCACACCGGGGGAGTGCCCGCGGGCGGCGACCACGGCGTGGTGGGGACGTCCATACCGCCGCCCCTGCCGAACCGGCCCAGTTCGCGGGTCAGTTCGGCCAGGCCGTCGCGCAGCCCGGCCTGCCAGTCGCCGGTGCGCATCTGCGACTGCATCTGCTCGTGCACCTGGCGGGCGATCCGCTCCATCTCCTCGCGGGCCGCCTTCGCCTGCCGGCGCGCGTCGCGCGCCTCCTCCTTGGCCCGGCGGCTCTCCTCCTTGGCGCGCGCCGCCTGTTCGCGCCACTGCTGCTTGGCCTGCTGCGCCTGCTGGTGCGGGGGAGTGCGCGCCTCCTGCGCTGCGGCCCGCACCTCGCGGCGCAGATCGCCCGCGGCGCCGCGCACGTCCTCGCGGATCTCGGCGGCCAGCGTGGAGACCGACTCGCGGATCTCCGCCTCCAGGCCCGCGATCTCGTCGGCCCGGTCGGCCAGTTCGGCGCGGCCGGCGTCGGTGAGGGAGTAGACCTTGCGGCCGCCCTCGGTGGAGTGGGTGACCAGGCCCTCCTTCTCCAGCTTGGCCAGGCGCGGGTAGACGGTGCCGGCGGACGGCGCGTACAGGCCCTGGAAGCGCTCCTCCAGCAGCCGGATCACCTCGTAGCCGTGCCGGGGCGACTCGTCGAGCAGCTTGAGCAGGTACAGCCGCAGCCGGCCGTGCGCGAAGACGGGCGCCATGTCAGATGTCCTTCCGGAACGAGGGCGCGTCCTCCAGCGGCGGCCTGCGCAGCAGGGCGATGGCGCCGGAGACCGTGGTGGCCTTCAGGCGGGCGCCCCCCGTACCGATCCGCCCGGTAATGCGCTTGGCGCCCCACTGGCCCGTGACGTGCAGTTCGTCGAAGGCGCAGGAGACATGGCCGCTGGTGGTGTTGGCGTCGACCTCGGCGTCGCCCGGCTCCGGGATACGGATCGCGATCTCGCCGGAGACGGTGGTGAGGCGGACGTCGGCGCCCGCCGACGGGTCGAGGTCGAGCACCATGTTGCCGCTCACCGAGTCGGCCCTGACCTCGGAGCCGCTGCCCTCGACCACCGTCAGGTCGCCCGAGACGGTGTTGATCCGCAGGCTGCCCAAGACGGACTGGGCCTCGACGCTGCCCGCCACGGTGTTCGCCTTCACCGGTCCTGTCAGGCCCACCAGCGTGGTGTCGCCGTTCACGCCCTGCACCGTGGTGTCCCCGCTGATCCCGGAGATCACCGCTCCCGCGCCGACCACGCCGACCTCGACCTTCGTGTGCTGCGGCACCGCGAGCGAGACCACCGCGTGGCGCTGCCAGCCTTTGCGGTCCAGCCACTTCAGCAGGCCCTTCCAGGGCAGGTCGTCGTACGTCACCGTCAGCGTGCCGCCCTTGCGGTACACCTTCAGGGGCGGTCCGTCGATCTCGCTGACCTCGACCCGGGCGGGGCCGCCGTCGTCCGTGCCGACGACGTTCACCGCGCCGTTCACGATGCGGACGCACAGCGTGTCCACGGGCTCCTCGAACACGAACTTCTCCGGTTCGGCCACGGTTCGTTCCGACGTCACGGTGCCCCTCCTTCGCCTCATGCGCTGCGCGCAGCTTGACGCAACATATCGCGTCTCCCGCTACTCACGATATATCGCGTGCCGCTCAAGCTCAACCCACCCCTACCCGCACCCGCGGAAGTGGGTCCCCCTCCGGGGGAGTGGGGTGCCTGATGTCTCCCGCGGAGTGCGGTGCTCGATCTCCTGCGGAGGACGGTAGCCATCAGGGGCGCGGGGAACTGTGCGCTCAGCCGCGGCGCGCCTTCAGGCGAAAAACCGCCCCCAGCGGGGCAGACGCTGTTGTTTTTGCGACCACCGGGCCGGTGGGGGCTGGTCGCGCAGTTCCCCGCGCCCCTGTCGGGCACCCACTTCCGTCAGCGCAGCGCCGCGTCCCCGCGCCCCTGAAGGGGCATCCCTTTCCGCAGAGGTGCGGGTACAGGGGCCGCGCCCCTGAAAGACCTCGCTCGCCGTCAGGCGAGAAGGGCACCGTCCTCCGCGGGAGACATCGGGCACCCCACGCCGTGGGAGGGCGGACGTACTCCGAGGAGTGCGGGTCGTGGGGACCGAGCCGGAGGCTAGTCCTCGTCGTCGAGGCGCGCGAGCCACGTGGCCAGACGCTCAACCGGAATCTCGAACTCGGGGTTGAGGTCGACGAATTCCCGCAGCCGCTCGGCGAGCCACTCGAACGTGACGTCCTCCTCCCCCCGCCGGGAGGCCAACTCTTCGATGCCGCGGTCGGTGAAGTACAAGATCTGCTCCGGAACGAGGGTGGGACGGGCGGTGGGCGGGGAAGAACGGGAGGGACGAGACGGGACGTACACGGCAAGGATAGGCAGTATGTCCGAAGGGCCTCGCGCCGGTCCTGGCCGCGGGCTAGCCTTCGGAGACGATCAGTCACTGGGGGTGGGATGGGGGAGCGCACCGCTGCCGCGGCGGCGTCCGGCTTACGCCTTCCACCGGGGAGGGCCACGGGCTCGCGGAGCGCGGCATGAGCGACTTCGGCGGCCCGGGCGAAGCGGCCGACCCCGCCGAGATCCTGACCCCTCTCGTCAGCGCGGCCACCGTACGGGTGCACGGCCGTGAGCCCGGCTACCCGCTGCGCGGCTCCGGCTTCTTCGTGGCGCCGAACTGGGTGCTGACCGCCGCCCACGTCGCCCTGGCGGGGCAGGAGCCCGCGCCGGGCGGGCCCGGCCGCAAGGTGTCGATCGGCTACGGCGACCGGATGCTCAGCGGCGTCGTGGAGTGGGCGGACCCGGCGGGCCACGCCGGCGGCGGCCGCTGGCCGGCGCCCGACCTCGCGCTGATCCGGCTGTTGGACGGCGTCGACCACCCGTGCGTCTGGCTCACCGAGCGCACCGCCAAGGGCTACACCACCAATCGCGTCGCCTACTTCGGGCACATCCCGATGGACGGCGAGGTCGTCGCGTACAACGGCCGCTGCTCCATCAGCGGCCAGCTCGGCGGCGGCGGGCTGCTCAAGCTCGGCAATGAGGACGAGATGCCCAACGGGGTGTCCGGCGGCCCGGTCGTGGACCTGGTGCGCGGCGAGGTGATCGGTGTGCTCAAGGCCCGCCGCACCGGCCAGGACGGCGGACTCGCCATCGGCATACAGGAGTTGCGCAGGATCCCGACCAGCGGGCACGGCACCGGCGGCGACGACCTCTACCACCGGGTGATGACCGCGCACGACCTGCACCACGCCGACCGCTACGCCTTCGTCGGCGGCCAGGAACCGACCTGGACCGACGCGCACGCCGAGATCGGCGCCGCCGCCGGCCGCGCCCTCACCCCCGGCCAGCGCACCGTACTGCTCGGCATGCTCGCCCAGTTGCCGCCGCCGGCCAGCACCAGGAGCCTGCAGGACATCGTCGGCGCGGTGCGCGGCACCCCCGCGCTGGGCCTGCCGACCGCGCCGCGCGCCTGGCGGGACGGCCTCGGCCTGCTGTACGACCTGCGGCGCGGCACCGGTGAACTGGAGGCGGTGCTGCGCTACGCGGTGCACGCCGCGACCGCCGACCGCACCCGCCCGGTGGACGAGGCGGCCGAACGCGTGCTGTGGCACTGGGCGCAGGACACCGCGGCGGGGGCGTTCGGCCTGACCCGGCTGTTCCGCAACACCCTGGTCACCGAGCGCAAGGCGAGGCTCCGCGCCCGCGGCAATCCGCTCACCGGGGCGGCGGCCGCCGCGCACACCGGGATCGGCGCGGGCCTGCGCGCCGACCCGGCCATCGGCCTCGGCACCGAATTCGGCGCCGTCCTCGACCCGGACCCGTACGTCGCCGCTACGGCCGGCTCCGCGGACGGCGGCGGGAGCCCGGGCGGTGCGGGCGAGGAGTCGCCGGCCGGCCGGATCCGGCCCGAGGCCCTGCTGGAGCTGATCCCGCGCGGCTGGGAGCCCGGCCGGCTGGACTGGCGTGTCTGCGTCGTCCCGGAGAACGGCGAAGTGGAGTGCGTCGAGGAGGACTTCCGCGGCACCCCGCTGGACGACCTGCCGGCCCGGCTGCGCGCCTCCCTCGACGAGGCGTTCCGCCGCTGCGACCAGCCCGGTTACCCCGCGCCGCTGCAACTGGCCGTCCCCGGCGCCCTGGTGGCCTTCGCCGCCGACACCTGGCCGCTCGGCCCCGGCGGCCGCGCCCTCGGCTCGGTCCGCCCGGTCGTCATCCGCCGCACCGACCCGCCGCCGGACGACGACCCGGCGCGCGCCGAGGCCCGGCAGGCCCGCTGGCACACCCTGCACCAGCAGCCGCCGCGCACCGCGGTGCTCGACTGCGACGGCGGCACCCCGGGGCAGCTCCCGTCCGACGACGAGCTGAGCGCCCGGCCGCGCGACACGCTGCCCGTGCTCTGCCGCAGTGCCGCGACCGCCCCTGAGGAGCTGCACCGCCTGGTCGGCTGCGGCTATCCGGTCGCGGTGTGGCGCAGGGAACCGGTCGAACCGGAGACGGCGTGCGGCGACTTCCACCGCGGGGTGATCCGTACGGTGCACGCCGCGCGCTCGGCCGCCCGGCTGCCCCGTGCGCTGGCCGCGCTGCGCGCCGCGGTGGCCGCCGGCGTGCCCGAGGCGTACTGGTCCCGGGGCGTGACGCTGTTCTACGACGACCCCACCCGCCGACCCCTACCCGGAACCGACGAGCTGCTGGAGACTCCATGAGGACGAGGTATCGAGGTGAGTGACATGACCGACGCCAGCCCGGCCGGCGAGTGGCTCATCTACCGAGGCACGGGAGAACCGCACACCGGCATCGACGGACTCCCCGAACCGCCGCCCTGGCGGGACTTCGACGGCGGCCCGCTGGTCCAGCAGGGCCCGGGCGCGGACAGCTCCTCGGCGCGCAGGCTCGGCGCGTACCGGCACATGGCCGAGATGCACCGGCCGAGCCCGGAAGAGCTGGAAATGGTCAACGCGGCCCTCTACCTGCGCCGTCCGCTGCTGGTCACCGGCAGCCCCGGCACCGGCAAGAGCACCCTCGCGCACGCCGTCGCGTACGAGCTGGGCCTCGGCCGGGTGCTGCACTGGCCGATCGTCAGCCGCAGCGCGCTCCAGGACGGCCTGTACCGCTACGACGCCATCGCCCGGCTCCAGGACACCCAGATCGCCGCGAATTCCGGCACCGCTCCGCCCGGCGGCATCGGCAGCTACATCCGGCTCGGCCCGCTGGGCACCGCGCTGCTGCCCACGGCCAAGCCGCGCGTGCTGCTCATCGACGAGCTGGACAAGAGCGACATCGACCTGCCCAACGACCTGCTGAACGTGATGGAGGAGGGCGAGTTCGGCATACCGGAGCTGGAGCGGCTGGCCGAACGCGAGCCGCAGGTCGAGGTGTTGACCGACGACGGCGCCAAGGTGACGCTGCGCGAGGGCCGGATCCGCTGCCGGGCCTTCCCGTTCGTGATCCTCACCAGCAACGGCGAACGCGACTTCCCGCCGCCGCTGCTGCGCCGCTGCATCCACCTGGAGCTGGGCCGCCCCGACCACCAGCGGCTGTCCACGGTGGTACGGGCGCACCTCGGCGACGAGGCGGCGACCGTCGGCGACGATCTGGTGACCCGCTTCCTGGAGCGGTCGCGCAGCGAACTGCTCGCCACCGACCAGCTGTTGAACGCCATCTTCCTCACCCACCACGCCGCGCCCCCCACCCGCAGCCGGCTGGCGGACATGCTCATCCAGCGACTCGACCGGCCCAGGTGAGGGGACGGTCATGGCCGAGCAGGACCGTGGTCCGCAGCCCGAGTTCCCCACCGGCACCCCCCACGACGGAACCCCGAACGACCCGCACCCGTACGCGAGTCCGCACGACGCGACCCCGAACGACGGGAGTCCGCATGACGCGACTCCGAACGACGAACCTCCGGCCGACGCGACTGCGGCCGACCCCGACGAGCAGCGCGCCGATCCGCTCGCGGCGGTCGTCGGCGCGCTGACCGATGCCGGGCTCGACCCCGGCCCCACCGAACTGGCCGACGCCCTGTGGCTGGCCCGCTGGTCCCACCCCACCGCGCCCGCCGCCGAACCGGCCGAGGGCGGCGGCGGCATACCCGGCGCCGGTGACGGTACGCACGGCGCCGGCCTGCCCGGCTTCGGCGACGCCACCCCGCCCGGCGGCACCGTCCTGCCGCCCGGCCTCACCGCACCGGCCGACGACCGCGTGGTCCAGCTCTACCCGGGCGTCAGCGCCCCCGGCCGGGCCCGCGGCGGACCGGCCGCCGCCGCGCTGACCGTCGCCGTGCCGGAGGCGGCCTCGCTGCCCCGGCTGCTCGAACTCCAGTCGTCGCTGCGGCCGTTGCAGCGCTACCGCAGCCCCGCCCGGCCGCTGCGCCAGGAGCTGGACGAGTCCGCGACCGCGGAACACAGTGCCCGCGCCGCCGGACTGCTGCTGCCGGTCTTCCGGCCGGTGCTGCGCGGCGACGCCTCGATGCAGCTGCTGATGGATGCCTCCTCCTCGATGTACGTGTGGGAGCGGATGCTCCGCGAGCTGGGCCAGGTCTTCGAACGGCTCGGCGCCTTCCACGAGGTGCAGGTCCGCTATCTGCACGCCACCCCCGACGGCGCCCCCGCCGTCAGCGGGCGCTTCGACCCCGAGGCCGCGGGACTGCGCTCCGCCGAGCAGCTCAGCGACCCCACAGGACGCCGCGTCACGCTGCTGGTCAGCGACTGCGCCGGGCCGCTGTGGCGGACCGGCCAGGCGCACCGGCTGCTGCACCGGCTCGCCCGGCACGGCCCGGTCGCCGTCCTCCAGCCGCTGCCCGCCCGGCTGTGGGCCCGCACCCGGCTGCCCGTCTCCTACGGAGTGCTGCACCGCGGCGAGGGACTGGTGCGCGCCGCGCCGCCGCGCTTCTCCTCCGGGACCACGGGCCGGCCCGCCGTCGGGCCCACCCCCGACGCGCTGCCGGTGCCCGTACTGCCGCCCACCGCCGAGGCGTTGGGCGCCTGGGCGCGGCTGCTGGCCGGCACCGGCGCGGCCCGGGTGCCCGCCGCCGTCGGCTGGGTCCGCCCCGACCAGCCCGCGACACCGCCGCCCGCGAGGCGGTCGCCGGTGCCGCCCGCCGCCCTGGTCGGCCGCTTCCGCTCGGCCGCCTCGCCCGCCGCCGCCCAGCTCGCCGTCTATCTGGCCGCCGCCCCGCTCTTCCTGCCCGTGATGCAGCTCGTGCAGCGCACGATGCTGCCCGACTCCGGGCCCGCGGAGCTGTCCGAGGTGCTGCTCAGCGGCCTGCTCAAGCGGATGTCCGGCGGGGACACGCAGGACCACCGCTGGTACGAATTCGCCGACGGCGTACGGGACGTGCTGCTCGGCCCGCTCGGCAGGGACGAGGCGCTGCTGGTGCTCAAGCACTGCTCCGAATACGTCGAGCAGCGCTTCGGCAAGAGCGGCCCCAACTTCCCCGCGCTCGCCATCACCCAGCTCACCGAGGGACCCGAGGACCGGCTCGCGGACGCCGCCGTCGCCACCGCCGCCCGCGCCACCGCGCTCGCCGAACAGGCCACGGCCGTCGTGGTGGAGTCGCCGCAGCCCTTCGCCGAGGTCGCCGCCCGGGTGCTGGAACGCTTCATGCCGCTGCCCGGCAGCACCGGGCAGGACCACCGGCAGGGCGGCGCGGTGGGCGCGGGCCAGCCGTCCTCGGCGGTGCAGCGCGCCCGGCAGCTCGTGGCCCGCTTCACCGAAGAGGGCATGGTGCAGAATCTGCTGGACGCCGTGCAGGTGCTCAGGCGCGCCGCCGACGAGGAACGGGTCCGCGGCGCCGACCCCGACCTGTGGAGCGAGCTGGCGCAGAATCTGATCACGCTGTGGCGGCTGCGCGGCGGTGCGGCCCTGCTGCGCGAGGCCCAGGAGGCGGCGGCGACGGCCGCGGCGCACCCCGGTTCGGTGCCGGCCCGCGCGGTGCGCGCCCGGGTCTTCCAGGCCGCCGCCGACGAGCGGGCCGCCGAGGGCGACACCCGGGGGGCGCTCGAACTGCTGCGGCGCGCCGACCGGGAGTTCAGCGCGGTGTGCGCCGCGCCGGGACTCAGTCCCCAGGACGTGCTCGGCGCGACCCTGGAACGGGTTCGGGTGCTGGAGGACCAGTGGCAGCTCGGCGGCGACGCCGGGCTGCTCCAGGAGACGGTCGGGATGCTGGAGGCGTTCGCCGACTCCTGGCCGCCGGACGAGGCAAGGCCCAGCGGCCTCGCGCTCGCGCACGGCCGCGCGCTGCTGCGGCTGGCCGGCACCGCGGCCGAACGCGACCGCGAACAGGTCTACGCGCTCCAGGCCGCCGAGCACTTCGCGGCGGGCCTGGACGCGCTGGAGCACGAGGAGGCCGGGCCCGAGGCGCGGATCGCCGCGCTGCTGTCCCTGGTCGACGCCCATCTGCTGGTCGGCGGGCGGCTGGTGGAGGCGCAGCGGCTGGTCGACCGGGCGCTCGGCGAGACCCGCGACCGGCTGCTGCGGGCCGCGATCCTGGTACGGGCCGGGCGGATCAGGGTCGGCAGGCATCGCGAGGGCGGTCCGGCCGGTGAACTGGAGGCGGCGGCCGGGCGGTTCGCGGAGGCGTGTCGCCTCACCCCGCGCGACCGGCCCGAATACAGCGGCATCGTCGCCGAATGGGGCGACTCGCTGCTCGGCAGGTCCGCGCTGCCCGGCGGTGAACTCTTCGTCAACCGCGCCGTGCAGGTGCTGCGGGACTGCCGGATGGAGACCCCGGAGAGCGATCCACGGCTGTCCGGGCGGCTGTTGATGCTCGGCCGCGCGCTGGTGCTGCGCTACCGGGCAGAACAGGATCTGGTCGACCTCCGCGAGGCCGAGCATGTGCTGGGCCTGGCCGCCCAGTCCGCCGACGAGCCCGGCCAACTGGCCCGGGTCTGCTTCGAGTTGGGCGAGGCGCACCGGCTCGGGCACGCGCACTCGCAGCGCGGTGACCGGCTCGACCCGGCCGCCGACGCTTACCGCCGCGCCGCCGAGGCCGCCGACACCGCGGCGGAGAGCGCCGCCGACCCGGGCCCCATGGTGCGGCTGTCGGCGCTGGCGCATCATTGGCGGGGAGTGGTCTACGAATTCGCCGGCCGGCCGCGGGCCGCCGCCGAGGCGTACCGGGCGGCGCAGACCCGGTGGCGGCGGCTGCCGGAGCCCGTCGACGCGGCCGACGACGAGGCGCGGCTCCGTACGGCCGAACGGCTGGCGGCGCTGACCCGGGCGTCCTGACCCGTACGGGGCGTACGGGCGGGACGGGGCGCGGGCCGCCCGCCGGAAAGGGTCAGGAAAAGGGTACTGAAAGGGTACGGACGAGAGCACGGCACGAACGGGACACGGGCACGACGAGAGCTGAGGCCGACGATGGACGAGCAGCCGCACGGCGGCGGGGCCGAGCGGGCCGCCGACGAACCGACCGCCGACGAGCGGGAATTGACGCGAAGTCAGGCGGTGTCCGGGCCGGCCGAAGGGGACGGGGCCGTCGCTGAGCGGGCTCCCGCCGAACAGGCCCCGGCGGAACGGGAGCAGGCAAAACAGAGGCAGGCCGAACAGGCGCCGGCCGACCCCGGCATCGACCTGCTCGGTATGGACCTGGAGTCGTTGCGCACCGTCGAACACCCTGTCCTGGCGGCGCTGGTGAGCGATCTGCGGGAGCGCGCGGCCGGCGCGGGCGGGGAAGCGCTGTGGGGCTTCGAGAGCGACCCGGCGGCGCCGGAGCCCACCCGCTGAACCGTACGCGCCGTGCCCGTACCGGCGCCGCCCCGCTTTTGGCCGCGGACCTGGGCGGATACGGCCAAATCCCTCCCGGATCAGTCCGGTTGCGTTTACTTCCGGCCGTCCGGCGGGAATTACCGCTGGGGCCGACGGGGCGGCTTCGATGTCACGGGGGAGGTGAGGTGGTGCTGCGGCATCCGCCCGGGGACGGGCCGCCCAGCGGCGGCCGTGCGGCCGAACGTGCCTTTCCCTTACGGCAGTTCATCCTCAAGACGCACAGTCGGTGCAATCTGGCCTGTACGTACTGCTATCTCTACGCGGGGCCCGACCACGGCTGGCGGGACCGGCCGCGGGCCGCGTCCGACGCGGTCACCCGCAAGGCCGCCGAGCGGATCGCGGAACACGCCGCCGCGCACGGCCTGCGCGATGTCGCCGTGGTGCTGCACGGCGGCGAACCACTGCTGAACGGGGCCGAGGCGCTCGCCGCGGACGTCGCGCTGATCCGGCAGACGGTGCCGGCCGGCTGCACCGTGCACGCCAGCGTGCAGACCAACGGCACCCTGCTCACCCGGGAACGCATCCGGGTCCTGCGTGACGCGCGTATACAGATCGGCGTCAGCCTCGACGGCGGCCTGGCCGCGCACAACGGCGCGCGCGTCGACCACGCCGGCCGCCCCTCCTGGCCCGCCGCCTCCGCCGGGGTGCGGCTGCTCGCCGGGACCGCGCCCGAGGCGTACGCGGGACTGCTGTGCGTGGCCGATCTGCGCCACGACCCGGTCGAGGTCTACGAATCACTGCTCGCCTTCCGACCGCCCCGGATGGACCTGCTGCTGCCGCACGGCAACTGGACGGCGCTGCCGCCCGGCCTGCCCGCGCCGCCCGACGACCCGGCGCCGTACGGGCGTTGGCTGACCGCCGTCTTCGACCGCTGGTGGGACGCGGACCGGCGGGAGACCAGGATCCGGCTCTTCGAGGAGTGCGTGGCGCTGCTGCTCGGGGTGGGCTCGGGCATCGAACGGCTCGGCCTCCAGCCGTTCACCGCCGTCGTGGTCGAGACCGACGGCAGCATCGAGCAGGTCGACGCGCTGAAGTCCGCCTACGACGGCGCCGCCGCCACCGGGCTCGACGTCTTCCGGCACAGCTTCGACGACGCCCTCGCGCACCCGGGCATCGCCGCCCGCCAGGCCGGACTCGCGGCCCTCGCCGCCGGCTGCCGCTCCTGCTCCCTGGTCACCGTCTGCGGCGGCGGCCACTACGCCCACCGCTACCGCGCCGCCACCGGCTTCCGCAACCCTTCCGTCTACTGCGCCGACCTCACCCACCTCATCCGCCACATCGCCGCCCGCCTCACCCGTGCCGCCGCGGCAACGGTCACGTCAACGGCCGGGTCAACGGCCGGGTCCCGCACGGCCATTGGCCCCCCGCGGAGAGCCTCATGACCCCCGCGGGACCCCTCGCGGACGTGGGCGCCGTACTGCCCGTCCTCGGGAGCACCGGCAGCGGGGCGCAGGCGTTGGAACTGCTGGTGGGGCATCAGCGCGGGCGGCGGCTGCTGGTGCTGCGGGCCCTGCTGGACGCGGTGCGGACCGCGCCGGCCGGGGCGCTGCCGGAGGGCACCGCCGAGCGGGTGCTCGGCGACTGGCGGCTGCTGGAGCGGGCCGAGCGGGCCGACCCGGCCGCCGCGCGGCGGGTGGTGCACTACCCGCTGACCGGGGCGTGGGCCGAACGCAGCCTGCGGTCGCTCGCGCTGGCGGGCGGTGCGCCGCGCGCGGCACGGGCACTGCCGCACCTGGGCGCCCTCGCCGCCTCGGCCGCCGCCCGCGCGGGCCTGCGCTTCAGCTCCGAAGTCCCGGTGCGCGACGGCCTGTTGACACTGCCGACACTCGGCGGCTACCGCACCCCCAAGCCCTCGGGCACGCTCCGGGTCGACGGCGACGGCAACCGCCTGTGGCTGCGCCCCGACGCCGACCAGCCGCGCCGGGCCGTCGAGGTGCGGCGCGGCGCCGACGGGGTGTGGCGCTCCGCCGCGCCCGGCTGGCGCCCGATCCAGGCGCTGTGGCCGGACGAGGACCGCCCCGGCGGCCGGCCGGTGCTGATCGACGACGCCGACCCGTACCGCGAGGAGGGCGGCGAGGGCGGCCGGGCCGGCAATCCGTACGGCCTCGCCGCGGCCGGCCGCCTCACCGACGAGGACCGCGTCAGGTGGCGTACGGCCTGGCGCGAGGCCCAGCCCTGGCTGCGGCTCGGCGACGGCAACCGGGCCCGTGAAGTGGCCGCGCTGCTCGACTGTTTCGTGCCGCTGGCCGGCGCCGGCTCCGCGCAGTACAGCGCCACCCTCGGCGACGCCTTCGGCGCCCTGCTCAGCAGCACCCCGATGGGCGGCCTGAAGATGGCCGCCGCCCTCGTCCACGAACTCCAGCACACCAAACTCCTCGCCCTCGCCGAGGTCACCGCGCTGCACACCGCCGACGACACCGCCCGCTACTGGGCGCCCTGGCGGCAGGACCCGCGCCCCTTCGACGGCGTCTTCCAGGGCGCGTACGCGCACCTCGCGCTGGCCGGCTTCCACCTGGACGTGGCGCTCGCCGCGACCGTGCCCGCGCAGCGCGAGACCGCCTGGGCCGCGCACTGCCGCTGCCGCCTCCAGGTCGAGGCGGTGCTGCCGCAACTGCTCGGCTCCAACCGGCTGACCCCGCAGGGCCGCACCCTGGTCAACTCCATGGCGACGTACCACACTCGGCTGGGACGGCACACACCGCCGGAGGGCCACCTCGCGCGCGCCACCGCCTACGTGGAGACGGCCCGGGTGATCTGGCGGCGCCGGCACCTGTGACGTCACCGGCGGCCGCGAGGGCGCCTGACCCGCAGGTCGGACGGGGGGAGCACGGACATGACGCAGCGTGCGAAACGGCATGACTGTCCGTCAATGGGGGAGTAAAGCAGTGTAGTTTTCTGGCGCAGTCACCTGTCGTACCTGACGCACCTGACGCAGCCGTCGATCCGTCGACCGCCAGGGCACTACGCGCGTATCACGAGGGAGTCGCTCGCATGGCCGGAGGGCGCAACGCCGCCGCAGCAGCACGGGGGCCGGGAATCGTCACGATCAGCTACGCCGGGTACAACAGGGCCTGGGCGGCCTGGATCGCCGGGAGACTCGAACGCCACGGTCAGCAGGTCTCGCTGCAGCGCTGGGACGGCAACCCCGGGGACGACATCACCCGGATGTTACGCGACCTGCTGCTCGCCGAGGGCCGTGTGCTGATCGTGCTCAGCGAGTGGTACTTCCGGCTCGGCCCGCGCACCAACGAGGAGTGGAACACCGCGCTGCGCGAGGTCGTTCCCCCCAACAGCGACCGCTTCGCCGCCGTTTCGGTCACCCCGGCCGCGCTCCCCAGCGCCGTCGCCTCGCTCGGCGCCGCCGACCTGTGGGGCCTGGGCAGCGCCGAGGCAGAACGCCGGCTGCTCGGCCGGCTCGGTATCACCCCGGCCCGCTCCTCCTCCGCCGACACCCTCGGCGGCACCGCGGGCCCCCGCTTCCCGCTGGAGCAGCCCGCCGTCTGGGGCGGCGTCCCGCGCCGCAACACCCGCTTCACCGGCCGCGAACAGCTCCTCGGCGACCTGCACAACCAGCTCAGCCAGGCCGAGCCCGGCGCGGGCGTGGCCACCCTGCACGGCCTGTCCGGCGTCGGCAAGACCCACATCGCCACCGAGTACGTCTACCGCTTCGGCCCCGAGTACGACGCGGTGTGGTGGGTGCGGGCCAGCGAGCGCGGCACCCTGCGCGAGAAGCTGGCGGGCCTGGCCCCCGCCCTCGGCCTGGTCACCGGCCGCGAGTACGGCGAACGGCTGCGCGCGGTGCGCGACGCGCTGCGCCGCGGCGACCCCTACTTCCGCTGGCTGGTCGTCCTCGACGGCGCCGACCAGCCGGAGGACGTGCACGACCTGGTGCCCACCGGACCCGGCCACGTCCTGATCACCTCGCAGAACCGCGAATGGGCCGAGCACAACAGCGCCCTGATCGAAGTCCCGGTCTACAGCCGGATGGAGAGCGTCGCCTTCGTACGGCGGCGCGCGCCGCGGCTGGACGACGCCGACGCCGACAAGCTGGCCGACGCACTCGGCGACCTCGCGCTGGCCCTGGACCAGAACGCGGGCGCGCTCAACGACTCCTCGATGCCGGTCGACGACTACATCGAGCTGCTGCGGCACGGCGCCGACGTCGAATCCGGCCTCAAGGTCGCCGCCGACTTCCAGATGACGTACTACACCGCCTTCTCGATACTGCTGAACCGGCTGCGCGAGGACCGGCCGGAAGCGGTCGACCTGCTGCGGCTGTGCGTGTTCTTCGCGCCGGGCCCGATCCCGGTCCGGCTGCTGCGCGACCTGCCGATCCGCGACCTGCCCGAGCAGCTCACCGGCCTGATGGACGACCCGCTGCTGTGGAACGCGGCGATCAGCAAGCTCGCCCAGTGGGCGGTCGTGCAGTCCGACCCGCCGGAGAGCGAGGACGACGAGGCGACCGGCGCCTCCGAGATCCTCCAGATGCACCGGCTGGTCTACCAGGCGGTGCGCGCCGACATGCCCGCCGCCGAGCAGAACACGTACTCCCAGGTGGTCCGCAAGATCCTGGCCGCCGCCGACCCCGGCCGTCCCACCGACACCCGGCTGTGGCCGCGCTACGCCGAGATCGTGCCGCACCTGGAGTCGTCCGGCGCGCTGCGCAGCACCAACCCCGACATCCAGCTCACGGTGGTCAACTGCCTCAACTACCTGTATCTGTCGGGCGAGTACCGGGCGGGTCTGCGGGTCGCCGCCGCGGCGGCCGAGGAATGGTCGCGCTTCATGGAGCCCGGCCACTCGCGGCTGTGGGACCTGGTGCACAACCGGTCCAACATGATGCGCGCCATGGGCGACTTCGCCGCCACCGAGGCGTACGACCGGGACGCCTTCGAAAGGCTGCGCGCCGACCGCGGCGACCAGGACCTGCTGACGCTGCGCGCCGCCAACGGCCTCGCCGCCGACCTGCGCAACCTCGGCCGGTACGACGAGGGCCTGGAGATGGCCCGCTTCGTCCAGGACGGCTACACGCGACTGGTCGGCGAGCAGGCTCCGCTCACCCTGGTCGCCAAGAACAACACCGCCGTCACCTACCGGCTGCTCGGCCGCTACCAGGACGCGCTCGACCTCGACGGCCAGAACCTGGAGATCCGGCGCGAACTGCTGCGTGCCCGCAACATCTCGACGCTCTCCTCGGAGAACTCCTTCGCGCACGACCTGCGGCTGCTGGGCCGCTACGACGAGGCCACCTCGGTGCAGGAGCGCAACGCCGAGATCCACCGCACCGTCCTGGGCGCCGACAATCCGCAGACGCTGCGCGCCGAGCACAATCTCGCGCAGTGCTACTACCGCGGCGGCGACCGGCAGCGGGCCGCCGCCCTGATGGGCCGGCTGCTGGAGCGCTGCGAGCGGGTGCTCGGTGGCACCGACCCGCAGACGCTGCGGGTCGCGGTCACCTACTCCAGCTTCGAGCGGGAGCACGGCGACCTCGACCGGGCCAGGGACCTCAGCGAATTCGTGCTGGCGCAATACCGTGGCCAACTCGGCGACAAGCACCCGTTCTCGGCGGGCGCGCTCGGCAACCACGGCCTGGTGCTGCGCGCGGCGGGGGAGCGGCAGCAGTCGCAGATCGCCGTCGAGGACGCGCTGGCGGCCATGACCCGGGCGGTCGGCGCCGACCACCCGTGGACGCTGGGCTGCGCGCTCAACGCCAGCGGCGCCCGCAATTTCTCCGGCGACCCGGAGAGCGCGGCGGCACTCAGCCGCGACACCGCGGAGCTGGCCGCCGCGCAGCTCGGCCCGCACCACCCGCTGACGCTGTCCTGCCGGATCGCGCTCGCCACCGACCTGCGCAATCTGCGCAAGCGGCAGGAGGCCGACAAGATCGAGGAGGAGGCGCTCGCGGCGCTGGCCGGCACCCTGGGCGCACAGCACCCGCACACGGTCGCCGCCCGCTCCCGTACCCGCCCGTACTGGGACTTCGAGCCCTTCAGCTCGTAGCGGCCCGCACCGGCGGCACGGCCATCAACGGCCGGTGGCCCCGTACTCGTTGGAGTACGGGGCCACCGGCCGTTGACCGTGCAGAGGCCGTCGGATCGCTCAGATCGCGAAGACGTCCTCGATGAGCTGCGCCTGCTGCTCCTGGTGCCGCTTGGCGGAGCCGACCGCCGGCGAGGACGACGACGGGCGGGACACCCGGCGCAGCCGGTCCGCGTTGTCGGGGGCCGCGCCGAGCAGCAGGTCCAGGTGGTCGATCAGGTTGAGCGCGATGAACGGCCAGGCACCCTGGTTGGCGGGCTCGTCCTGCGCCCACACGAACTTCTGCGCCTTGCTGTACGGCGCGATCGCCGACTGGATCTCCACACCCGGCAGCGGGTACAGCCGCTCGATGCGGATGAACGCCACGTCGTCGGCGCCACGCCGCTCCCGCTCGGCGATCAGGTCGTAGTAGACCTTGCCGGAGCAGAAGACGACCTTGCGGACCGCCTCCGGCTCCACCGCGCTGTCGCCGATCACCGGCTGGAACTGGCCCGAGGTGAAGTCCTCGGCCTTCGACGCCGCCGCCTTGAGCCGGAGCATCGACTTCGGGGTGAAGACGATCAGCGGCTTGTGGTGCGGGTTGTGCACCTGCCAGCGCAGCAGGTGGAAGTAGTTGGCCGGGGTGGTCGGGGTGGCGACCGTCATGTTGTTCTGCGCGCACAGCTGGAGGAAGCGCTCGATCCGGGCCGAGGAGTGGTCCGGGCCCTGGCCCTCGTAGCCGTGCGGCAGCAGCAGCGTGACGCCGGAGGTCTGGCCCCACTTCTGCTCGGCCGCGGTGATGTACTCGTCCACCACGGTCTGCGCGCCGTTGACGAAGTCGCCGAACTGCGCCTCCCACAGCACCAGCGCCTCGGGCCTGGCCAGCGAGTAGCCGTACTCGAAGCCCATCGCCGCGTACTCGCTGAGCAGCGAGTCGTAGACGTTGTACCGGGCCTGGTCCTCGGACAGGTACAGCAGCGGGGTGTAGTCCTCGCCGGTCTCCCGGTCGATCAGCACCGCGTGCCGCTGGCCGAAGGTGCCGCGCCGCGAGTCCTGGCCCGCGAGCCGGACCGGGGTGCCCTCCAGCAGCAGCGAACCGATCGCCAGCGTCTCGCCCATGCCCCAGTCGATCGTGCCGTCCTCGACCATCGCCGCGCGGCGCTGGAGCTGCGGCAGCAGCCGCGGGTGGACGGTGACGTGCTCGGGGATGTTGACCTGCGACTCGGCGATCCGCTTGACGACCTCGGCGGAGACCGCGGTCGGCACGGCCACCGGGAACTCCTGCTGGGCGGGGGCCTCGTGGCTCGCGGCCGGCGCGGACGCCGCCTCGCGGACCTCGGTGAAGACCTTCTCCAGCTGACCCTGGTAGTCCTGAAGGGCCTGCTCGGCCTCTTCCAGCGTGATGTCGCCGCGCCCGATCAGCGACTCGGTGTAGAGCTTGCGCACCGAGCGCTTCTTGTCGATCAGGTCGTACATCAGCGGCTGGGTGAACGCCGGGTTGTCCGACTCGTTGTGCCCGCGGCGGCGGTAGCAGATCAGGTCGATCACGACGTCCTTGTTGAACGCCTGCCGGAATTCGAAGGCCAGCCGCGCCACGCGGACCACGGCCTCCGGGTCGTCGCCGTTGACGTGGAAGATCGGCGCCTCGATCATCCGGGCCACGTCGGTGCAGTACATCGACGAGCGCGCGGACTCCGGGGCGGCGGTGAAGCCGACCTGGTTGTTGATCACCACGTGCACGGTGCCGCCGGTGCGGTAGCCGCGCAGCTGCGACATGTTGAGCGTCTCCGCGACCACGCCCTGGCCCGCGAAGGCCGCGTCGCCGTGCAGTGCGATCGGCAGCACCGTGAAGTCGGTGCCCGCCTTGTTGATGATGTCCTGCTTGGCGCGGGCGATGCCCTCGATGACCGGGTCGACCGTCTCCAGGTGCGAGGGGTTGGCGGCCAGCGAGACGGTGATCTGCTCGCCGTCCAGACCGGTGAAGGTGCCCTCGGCGCCCAGGTGGTACTTCACGTCGCCGGAGCCGTGCATCGACTTCGGGTCGAGGTTGCCCTCGAACTCGCGGAAGATCTGCGCGTACGACTTGCCGACGATGTTCGCCAGCACGTTCAGCCGGCCGCGGTGCGCCATGCCGATCACGGCCTCGTCGAGCCGCGACTCGGCCGCCGCGTCGATGACCGCGTCCAGCAGCGGGATGACGGACTCGCCGCCCTCCAGCGAGAAGCGCTTCTGGCCGACGTACTTCGTCTGCAGGAAGGTCTCGAACGCCTCGGCCGCGTTCAGCCGGCGCAGGATGCGCAGCTGCTCCTCGCGCTCGGGCTTGGCGTGTGGGCGCTCGATCCGGTCCTGGATCCACTTGCGCTGCTTGGGGTCCTGGATGTGCATGAACTCGATGCCGACGGTGCGGCAGTACGAGTCGCGCAGCACACCGAGGATGTCCCGCAGCTTCATCAGTGACTTCCCCGCGAAGCCACCGACCGCGAACTCGCGCTCCAGGTCCCACAGCGTCAGGCCGTGCTCCAGCACGTCCAGGTCGGGGTGCTTGCGCTGGCGGTACTCCAGCGGGTCGGTGTCGGCCATGACGTGGCCGCGGACCCGGTAGGAGTGGATCAGCTCGAAGACCCGCGCGGCCTTGGTGACGTCGTCGTCGTGCGCGGTGTCGATGTCGGTGCGCCAGCGGACCGGCTCGTACGGGATGCGCAGCGCGGCGAAGATGTCGTCGAAGAAGTCGTTCTCGCCGAGCAGCAGCTGGTTCATGATCCGCAGGAATTCGCCGGAGGCGGCGCCCTGGATCACCCGGTGGTCGTAGGTGCTGGTCAGCGTCATGACCTTGGAGATGCCCAGCTTGTTCAGGGTGTCCTGCGAGGTGCCCTGGAACTCGGCCGGGTAGTCCATCGAGCCGACGCCGAGGATCATCGACTGCCCGGGCATCAGGCGCGGCACCGAGTGCACGGTGCCCAGGCCCCCGGGGTTGGTCAGCGAGGCGGTGACGCCGGAGAAGTCGTCCATCGTCAGCTTGCCGTTGCGGGCGCGGCGGACGATGTCCTCGTAGGCCTGCCAGAACTCGAAGAAGTTCAGCGTCTCGGCCTTCTTGATGGCCGCGACGACCAGCTGGCGGTCGCCGTTGGGCTTCACCAGGTCGATGGCCAGGCCCAGGTTGACGTGGTCGGGCTTGACCAGCGTCGGCTTGCCGTCCTTCTCCGCGAAGTGGTGGTTCATCGACGGCATCGCCTTGAGCGCCTGCACCATCGCGTAGCCGATGAGGTGCGTGAAGGAGACCTTGCCGCCGCGGGCGCGCTTGAGGTGGTTGTTGATGACGATGCGGTTGTCGAACAGCAGCTTCACCGGGATGGCGCGGACCGAGGTGGCGGTCGGCAGTTCCAGCGAGGCGTTCATGTTCTTCGCGACGGCGGCGGCCGGGCCGCGCAGTGTCACGTACTCGGTCTCCGGCTCGGCCGCTGCGGCCGGCTTGGCCGCGGCGGGCTTCGCCGGGGCGGCCGGCTTCGCGGGAGCTGCGGGCGCGGCGGCGGCCGGGGCGGGCGCCGGGACCTGAGCGGGCTTGGCGGCGGGAGCGGCCGGTGCCGGCGCGGGGGCCGCCACGGGGGCGCCGTTGGCGCCGGGCTGTACGGGGGCGGCGGTGCTCGCCGTGGGCTCGGCGGGAGCCTTCGCCCGGGCTGCGGCGCCGGAGGCGCCGCCCTCGCCGGGGGCGGCCGACGGCTCGGCCGAGCCGTCCGGCTTGTAGTCGGCGAAGAAGTCCCACCAGGCTCGGTCTACCGAGTCCCGATCCTGGAGGTACTGCTGGTAGATCTCATCGACGAGCCACTCGTTCGGGCCGAAACCCGCTGCGGGGCCTTCGCCCTGCGCTTGGTGGTCGGTCGAGACACTAGAGCTATTGGGGGACTGTGGCGACACGGCGGCAACCGCCCTCTTCCGCTTCACAAGATGGTGGACAGCGGAAATAAAGGCTACGCCTACCGGAGGGGTCGATGCAGGTCTGGGGCCCTTACGTCGCGCATGTCACACCCGAAGACTGGTTTCGGAGGTGATCCTGGCGGGAAATTGATCCCTCTTGGGGGTCGTTCGGTCAGCCGCGCGCATGGTGGGCGAACGGCTGTGCGGACGGCCCGCCGGACACGTGGTGCGGACCCCGGTCAAGCGTAGGTCAAGGTTGCGCCGCGGAGACACCCGGAAGGCTGACGTGAATACGGCAGCCCACCGGGGATTCGGCCACTTCGATCCGGCCGCCGTGCAGGTCCACCGCCCAGCGCGCGATCGCCAGGCCCAGACCCGTACCGCCGTCGCCGCCCGGGTGGGCGCCGCGGTGGAAGCGGTCGAAGACCCGGGTGCGGTCGGCCTCGGGGATGCCGGGACCCTCGTCGCGCACGTCCAGATCGAGGCTGCCGGGCGCCCCGCCGCGCCGGGCCCGTACGGTCACCCGGCCGCCGGGCGGGCTGTGCTTGACCGCGTTGTCGACCAGATTGGCCACCACTTGGTGCAGCCGCTCGCCGTCGGCGTACGCCGTCAGCTCCGGGGGCGACACGTCCAGGTGCAGATGGACGTCGGCGCGCGGCCGGGAGCGCGAGCCGGTGGCGCGGGTGCCCTCCATACCCAGGCTCGCGGTGCGCAGCACCGCCGACAGATACGGCCACACCTCAAAGGGCTTGGCGTCCAGCCGTACCGCGCCGCTGTCCAGCCGGGACAGGTCCAGCAGCTGGGTCACCAGCTTGCCGAGCCGCTCGGTCTGCTGGAGTGCCAGCCGCATCGTGTCCGGGTCGGCGGCCGAGACGCCGTCCACCACGTTCTCCAGCACGGCCCGCAGCGCGGCGATCGGGGTGCGCAGCTCGTGCGAGACATTCGCCACCAGCTCCTTGCGGTGCCGGTCGACCGCCGCCAGGTCGGCGGCCATCTGGTTGAAGGTCTCGGCCAGCTCCCCGACCTCGTCCCTGCGGCGGCGCGCCACCCGGCGGCTGTAGTCGCCGCCGGCCATCGCCTTGGCGACGGCCGTCATCTCGCGCAGCGGCGCGGTCAGCCCGTTGGCGACGATCTGGGTGAGCAGCAGCGAGGCGATGATCGAGAAGATCGTGATGACCCGCAGCTCGGTCTCGGAGTGGATGGCCACGATCACCAGCAGGGTGGTGATGAGCACCGAGACGATCACCAGCAGCTGGAGCGCGGCCTTGATGGAGCGCAGCGGGTCCCAGGGCCGCAGCCCCTCCCACACCCGGTTCCACAGCGCGCGCCAGCGCCGCCGCCACCGCCGCGCGGACCACCGGCGGACCGTCGCCCGCCGTACGGGGCCGCCGCGTACGGCGTCGCGCGTGGTCATGGCGCCGGGGTCTCCAGCGCGTAGCCCACGCCGTGCACGGTACGGATCCGCTCGGCGCCGATCTTGCGGCGCAGCGCCTTGACGTGGCTGTCGACGGTGCGGGTGCCGGAGGCGTCCGCCCAGTCCCACACCTCGGCGAGCAGCTGCTCCCGCGAGAGCACCGCGCGCGGCTGCTGCGCCAGGCAGACCAGCAGCTCGAACTCGGTCGGCGTCAGATGCACATCGGCGCCCCTGACCCGGACCCGGCGCTGCGCGTGGTCGATCTCCAGGTCGCCGAGCTGCATGCTGGCGCCGCGCGGGTCGTGGGCGGCGATGGAGGCGCGCTCCATCCGGCGCAGCAGGACGTGCACCCGGGCCGCCAGCTCGCGCATGGAGAACGGTTTGGTCATGTAGTCGTCGGCGCCGACGCCCAGCCCGACCAGCATGTCGGTCTCGTCGTCGCGCGCGGTGAGCATCAGCACCGGGACCGGCCGGTCGGCCTGCACCCGGCGGCACACCTCGAGACCGTCGTAACCGGGCAGCATCACGTCGAGAACCAGCAGGTCGGGCTGCCAGGAGTGGGCGGCCTCCACCGCGGACGGGCCGTCGCCCGCCGTCCGTACCTGGAAACCCTCGGCCTGCAGCCTGGCCGCGATGGCCTCCGTGATGGTCTGGTCGTCCTCGACCACCAGCACCCGGCGCTGCGTGCCCGTCGTCTGCGTGCTGTCCAATTCCGCCCCACAAGGTCGTCCTGGTTACGGGGGAGCCTACGGGGCAGGTGGCGGCCCTGACTATGCGGCCTTGGTTGCCAGGTGCACGACATCGGGAACCCCACGCGTCACTTCCACCTCCAGAGTGCGTACTCCGGAGAAGCCCGCGGACCGCAGCGCGTCCTCGAAACCGGCCGACGGTCGCGCCGACCACACCGCAAGGACGCCGCCCGGAGCCAGCCGGTTCCGGCAGGCCGCGAGACCGGCGGGACCGTACAGACCGCTGTTGTCGTCGGTGACCGTCCAGTCCGGGCCGTTGTCGATGTCCAGGCACAGCGCGTCGTGGCGCTCGCCCGGCTCGGCCAGGTACGCCAGCAGGTCGCGCTCCACCACCGACACCCGCGGGTCGTCCAGCGCGCCCGCCGAGAACGGCGCCAGCCGCCCGTCGCGGTGCCACTCGACGACGGCCGGCTCCCGCTCCACCACGGTGATCCGCTCCCAGCGCGGCTGCGCGGCGGCGTGCGCGAGGGAGAAGCCGACGCCGAGGCCGCCGATCAGCACCGAGCGGCCGGCGCCGTCGCCGCCGTCGTTGCTGTCGCCGTCGCCGTCGAGCGATTCCAGGGCCGCGTCAACGAGGAGCCGCTCCGACCTCCCGTCGGAGGTGTCCATCAGGAAACATCCGTTCGCGATGATCTGGAGGAGCCCGCCGTGCCGCCGCAGCACCACCTCGCCGTACGGGCCTTCCCGCCGGTCGAGCACGACGGGAGGGTGGTCGCCGGCACTCCCGTCGAGGGTGGAGTATTGGAGGGTCATACGGTCAGTTTGGCGGACCCGGCACCCTGACGTGACCTTAAAACGGCGACTTCGCCATGGCCCGTTCATATGCGCGCCCGCAGAACTTCACCTTCTTTGCATCAGGGGATGGTCCGGTGGGCCGGACAGCGGCGTAAGTTCCGCGCATGTCCTCCCTATTGAAGAACCGACTGGCCAGGCGGGTCCTCGCTCCCGCTGCCGCGCTGGTGGACCGGCGCGTGCAGAGCTCCGCCTCCAAACTCCGCAAAGAGTTCGAGAAGGACCGCAAGGCCCAGCTCGCCGAATTCGCCGCGGTGCGGCAGCGCGTCACCGAGCTGGGCGATCAGCAGTTCGCCATGGGACTGCTCTTCGACAAGACCGGCCGCAGCGGCAGCCGGCTGCCCACCCCTGCCAGGATCGACACCCTGGTGCGGGAAATGGTGCAGGTCAGTGGCCGTACCCCCGCCGACGCCCGGCGCAATGTGACGATCGCCTTCCGCAACGTCATCGCGCTGGAGGCGCTCGCGGTCGGCCGGCTCGCCGGCTCCACCTACAACATCTGCGGCAAGCTCGCCACGGTGCCGCTGCTCGACCCGCCCAACGAGGACGTGCTGGAGATCGGCACCCTGCACGGCCTCTTCTCCGCCGCCCTGATGCGGATGCTGCACCGCGCCGGCGTCGAGGCCCGGCTGACCATCGTCGACCCGCTGGCCGGCACCCAGCTGCAGCCCGGCGCCCAGCCGATCGGCGAGCCCACCGGCACGCCGGTGCGGATGGACGTGGTCCGGGCCAATCTGGCGCTCGGCGGCAAGGCCGGCGAGCGGGCGCGGATAGAGCAGGGCTTCTCCGGCGACCCCGAGGTGCAGGCCGCGGTGTCCGACCGGGAGTACGGCGTGATCATCGTCGACGGCGACCACTCGGCCGAGGGCGTCATGGCCGACCTGGAATGGGCGGAGAAGATCGCCGCGCCCGGCGGCATCGTCGTGCTCGACGACTACGGCGACGCGGCCTGGCCGGGCGTCCAGGAGGCGGCCGACAAGTACCTGTCGACCGGGGAGTCCCGGTTCGAGCTGCTGGGCCGGGTGTCCACGTCGGCCTTCCTGCGCGCCACGCGCTGATCCGCGCCACGCGCTGATCCGCGCCGCGCGCTGGTCCGCGGCACCGCCGCGGGCGGCGGGGCTTCCACCGGAGCCACCGGAGCCACCGGAGCGGACCGGGACCTTGGGGGGATCCCGGGATCGCTCAGAGCGAACGCGGCGTGGGGAACATTCGGAGTCTCCCGAGCATTGAGTCGGCATAGCTCAACTTGATTGCCGAAGGGGAGATCATGGCTTCGACGCCCACTACGCTCACTCTGCCCGTGCTGCCCCTGTCCGACGAGGTCGTTCTGCCGGGCATGGTCGTGCCGGTCGATCTGTCGGACGCGGAGGCGCGGGCCGCGGTGGAAGCCGCGCAGGCCGCCGCCGGCTCGGGAGCCGGCGAGGGTGACAACAAGCCGAGGGTGCTGCTCGTTCCCCGCGTGGACGGCAGCTACGCCGGGATCGGCGTGCTCGGTACGGTCGAGCAGGTCGGCCGGCTGTCCGACGGCGACCCCGGGGCCGTGATCCGGGGCCGTTCACGGGTGCGGATCGGGTCCGGCACGACCGGCCCCGGCGCCGCGCTGTGGGTGGAGGGCACGACCGTCGAGGAGCCGGTGCCCGCCGAGTCGCCCGGCACGGTCGCCGAGCTGATGAAGGAGTACAAGGCGCTGGCCACCAGCTGGCTGCGCAAGCGCGGCGCCTGGCAGGTGGTGGACCGGGTCCAGCAGATCGACGACCTGTCCCAGCTCGCCGACAATTCCGGCTACTCCCCGTATCTCACCTCCGAGCAGCGCGTCGAGCTGCTGGAGACGATCGACCCGGTGGCCCGGCTGAAGCTGGCCACCCAGTGGCTGCGCGACCACCTCGCCGAGCAGGACGTGGCGGAGACCATCCGCAAGGACGTCCAGGAGGGGATGGAGAAGCAGCAGCGCGAATTCCTGCTCCGCCAGCAGATGGAGGCCGTCCGCAAGGAACTGGCCGAGCTGAACGGCGACCCGGAGAACGAGTCCGAGGACTACCGGGCCCGCGTCGAGGCCGCCGACCTGCCGGACAAGGTCCGCGAGGCGGCCCTGAAGGAGGTCGAGAAGCTGGAGCGCTCCTCGGACGCCTCTCCCGAGGGCTCCTGGATCCGCACCTGGCTGGACACCGTCCTGGAACTGCCGTGGAGCACCACGACCGAGGACACCTACGACGTCGCCGGCGCCCGCGCCGTGCTGGACGCCGACCACTCCGGCCTGGAGGACGTCAAGGAGCGCATCACCGAGTACCTGGCGGTCCGCAAGCGGCGCGCCGACCGCGGCCTCGGCCTGGTCGGCGGACGCCGCGGCGGAGCGGTGCTGGCGCTCGTCGGGCCGCCCGGGGTCGGCAAGACCTCGCTGGGTGAGTCCGTGGCGCGCGCGATGGGCCGCACGTTCGTCCGCGTGGCGCTCGGCGGCGTCCGCGACGAGGCGGAGATCCGCGGCCACCGGCGTACGTACGTCGGCGCGCTGCCCGGCCGGATCGTGCGGGCCATCAAGGAGGCCGGGTCGATGAACCCGGTGGTGCTGCTGGACGAGATCGACAAGGTCGGCTCCGACTACCGGGGCGACCCGTCGGCGGCGCTGCTCGAAGTCCTGGACCCGGCGCAGAACCACACCTTCCGCGACCACTACCTGGAGGTCGAACTCGACCTGTCCGACGTGGTGTTCCTGGCCACCGCCAACGTCCTGGAGGCCATCCCCGAGCCGCTGCTCGACCGGATGGAGCTGGTGCGGCTGGACGGCTACACCGAGGACGAGAAGGTCGTCATCGCCCGCGACCACCTGCTGCCGCGCCAGTTGGAGCGGGCCGGCCTGGACACGGACGAAGTGGCCCTGGACGAGGACGCGTTGCGCAGGCTGGCGGGCGAGTACACCCGCGAGGCGGGCGTCCGCAATCTGGAGCGCACCGTCGCCCGGATCCTGCGGAAGATCGCGGCCCGGCACGAACTGGGCGACCAGGAACTGCCGTTCACGGTCGGCGCGGACGACCTGCGGGCGCTGATCGGCCGGCCGCACCACGTACCGGAGTCCGCGCAGGACCCGCAGGAGCGGCGTACGGCGGTGCCGGGCGTGGCCACCGGGCTGGCGGTCACCGGCGCGGGCGGTGACGTGCTCTACATCGAGGCGTCGCTGGCCGACCCGGAGACCGGCGGTTCCGGGCTCCAGCTCACCGGGCAGCTCGGCGACGTGATGAAGGAGTCCGCGCAGATCGCGCTCTCCTTCCTGCGGTCGCACGGCGCGGAACTGGAGCTGCCGGTCGGCGACCTGAAGGAGCGCGGTGTCCATCTGCACGTGCCCGCGGGCGCGGTGCCGAAGGACGGGCCGAGCGCCGGTGTCACCATGACCACCGCGCTGGCCTCGCTGCTCAGCGGGCGCCGGGTCCGTACCGACGTCGCCATGACCGGTGAGGTGTCCCTGACCGGGCGGGTGCTGCCGATCGGCGGGGTGAAGCAGAAGCTGCTGGCCGCGCACCGGGCCGGGATCACCACCATCGTGATCCCGAAGCGGAACGAGGCGGATCTGGACGACGTCCCCGCCGAGATCCTCTCGGCCCTCGACGTCCACCCGGTCAGCGACGTCCGCCAAGTGCTGGCGCTGGCCCTGGAGTCCGCCGCCGCCGAGGTGCCGCTGGCCGCGTGACGGTTGGGTACGACGGTTCCCCGCACCCCAAAGGAGGGGTGCGGGGAACCGTCGTGTCCGGGGCTACCCCAGGGCGAGGGCCTGGAGGCGGGAGAGGTCGCCGTTGAAGCGGTCCTGGTCGCCCGGGAAGGTGCCGGAGTCGGCGAACTGCCAGAAGGTCTGGAAGCCGTAGCCCGCCGGAAGCGTGCCCGGAGTGCTGGAGTACTTCGCGATCCAGAACGGGCTGGTGGTGGCGAAGCCGCCGTTGTTGCCCGTGCAGGTCGCCCACCAGTCGTAGGTGGAGTAGATCACCGGGTACACGCCCTCACGGGCGTGGTACTCGTTGGCGAAGGCGTGGATCCAGCTGACCATGCTGGCCTGGCTCAAGCCGTAGCAGGTCGCGCCGTACGGGTTGTACTCGATGTCCAGCGCGCCCGGCAGCGTCTTGCCGTCCGCCGACCAGCCGCCGCCGTGGGCGATGAAGTAGTCCGCCTGCGTGGCGCCGCCCGAGGTGTCCGGGGTGGCGAAGTGGTAGGAGCCGCGGATCATGCCGACGTTGTAGGAGCCGTTGTACTGCTGGGTGAAGTACGGGTTGGTGTACGACGTGCTCTCGGTCGCCTTGATGTAGACGAACTTGCCGCCGTTGGCCCACGCCGAGGCCCAGTTGACGTTGCCCTGGTAGCCGGAGACGTCCATGCCGGGCGTCTGGGCGGCCATCGGGGTGACCGTACCGGCCGGGGCCGCGGAGGCGCCGGAGCCCTCGTGGGCCCGGACGGTGGAGCCCATCCAGTCGAGTTCGGGGTGGGTCAGGTGGCCCTTGCCCGCCGCGTGGGCGGTACCGGGCAGCACCATCACCATCGCGAGCATCGTGACGAACAGACCGGCCAGCAGGCCGAGCCTCTTCCGGAGAGAGTCCGGGCCGTGCACGACGGAGAGATCTCCGTGGGACATGCGTGCCTCCAGGGTGGGGACTCGGCATGGCCTTGGAGTGGCCATGACAGGCAGAAGGTAAGGGGCCGATGACCCCGCGTGAAAGAGGGCCAGGGAACCGCCGTTGGTCTACGCCTGCGAAATACTTGACGTGCTGCGGGAACAACCGTGAGTGAAGGAAATTTTCAGGCGTTGAAAGCGGGAGCGGTGTGAACGAGGCGGGACGTGCGGCGGAAGTGGCCGGGGGATGCGGGCGGACGGACGGGCCCGGCACCGCCATGGACGCCCTGGAGCGTGAACTGACCGTGCTCTTCCGGCGCGCCCGGGCCGCCTCGGGCGAACTCGCCCGCGCCGTCCACCCGGAGCTGGAGCCGGCCGCGTACGGTCTGCTGGTCCGGCTGGAGGAGACCGAGCCGGAGCGGGCCACCGAACTGGCCGCGTACTTCGGCGTCGGCAAGGCCACCATGAGCCGCCAGCTGCGTGCCATGGAGGAGCTGGGCCTGGTCACCCGCGAGCCCGACCCCGCCGACGGCCGCGCTTTCCTGATGCGGCTCACCGCCGAGGGCCGCGAGCGCTTCGCCCGGGTCCGCACCGCCCGTCGCGAACGCTATCTGCGCCAGCTCACCGCCTGGGACCGCTCCGACGTCGCCGAACTCGCCCGCCTCCTCCAGCGCCTCAACAACGAGGAATAGCCTGCGGCTCGCTTCTGCCCCGAGAGCTGTCGCTCTGCGCCGGTGGTGCGCCCTGTCAGGGGCGCGAGGAACTGCGCGCGCAGCCGTCGCGGCGGCGAGCTGTGAAAACGGGCCGCGATGGGGACGGCGTCCTGACGTCACAGCTCCACAAGGGCGACGGTTGCGTCGTCGTGCCGCTTCCCGGACGGGAATTCCTCGGCGTCCTCGCGGGACCGTACGCGGGCGATCAGGGCGTCGGGGCCCGCCTTGCGGAGGAGGTCGAACACATCCGTCCAGCCGTCGTCGCCGAACACCTCGACGGTACGGGCGGCTCCGTCGGTGAGCGCGGCCAGCGCCCCTACGGCGGTGCGCGGTGTGCGGCCGGTCACCGCCCGCGCGGCCACGGCCGGATCGGCGGCGGCGGTGAAGAAACCGCCCTCCAGATTGCGCAGCGGCCCCACCCGTACGCCCGTCGCCCGCAGCCGGTCGATCCGGTCGTCGAGCACCGGGGTGACCACGCCGTCCGGCGCCCGGAGCAGCAGCGCGGAATCCGACAGCACCAAGTGCTCGACCCGCTCCTCGTCCCAGCGGGCCAGCACCACCGTGGCCTGCGGAGTCAGCGGGTGAGAAAGATCACAGGTGTCGCTGTGCGCCGCCGCGGTGCGGGCGATCGCGGCGGACAGGACGTCGGCGAGCGCCGACTCCGGCCGGGAAACGGACAGTTCGAGCAGCGCCCCGCCGAGCCGCGCGGTGAACCACGGCACCGAGTGCACACAGTCCCCGTTGTCCGGCGGCGGTGTCACCCCGTCCAGCAGCACCAGCGCGCCGCCCCGCCCGGAAGCGGGCAGGGCCACGGAAACGAAGTCCTCGTTCGGACGGTCGGGGGTGCCGGGCGCGGTGGCCGTCTCGATGCGCATGCGGCCAGTGTGCAGGAGCGCCCGTCGGCGTTCGAAAACCCGCACCCCCCACGACCACGGGAATTGGTACGGACCGCACTGATCATCGGCTGCGGGCGGGCATCCTGCCAAAGCTCACCGCACCGCGCCAGTGCCGTCCCGGAGGGGCGAAGTGTCCCCCCGGCCGCCGGACTTGTCGGTCAACTCATCGTTGCGATTCACTCGTTCGAGTGTCCGGGGGGACGACGCGTGGCACCCCTCCGGGCGGGGCTGCAAGGGTCGGAGAGCTTCTGCATATTCCCTGGGGGGAGACCCCCGGGCCCCGCCGGCGATACGTGATTGCGAGCACCGAAGTTGCGTGAACGACGTCAACCGCGTCAGCGGAGGGTCCGGCAGCGCCTGCTCGCCGCCCTGCTCGTCTGCGCCGTCACCGTCCTGGCCGCCGCCGTCCCCGGCGTCGCCCTGGCGGTCCGCGACCTGTCCCGGGCCCAGGACCGGGCGGACGCCGCACAGCTCACCACCCGCGCCACCGTGCTCGCCCACTTCCTCGCCGACGAGCGCGACGACCTCGCCTACTTCGCCGCCGACGGCCGGCAGGGCGAAAAGGGCGGCGGGCTCCCCGAATCCAGCCGCTCCCGGGTGGACCGCCAGGTCGCGGACGTCACCGCCGACGCCCCGGCGGACTTGCGCACCGCGCTCGCCGCGCTGCCCGGCATCCGGCAGCGGGCGCTCGGCGGCACGGGCGGCCCGCAGAGCGTCGTCACCGCCTACCAGCCGCTGATCGACGCCCTCGGCAGGACCGCGGGCCCGGTCACCTCGCCGCTCGGCCGGGCTGTGGACGCCGCCGCCGTCCAGCGCGGACTGCTGGTCTCCGCGCTCACCGCGGGCGGCGGCCAGCCGGATCTGACCGCCGCCGCCCAGGTCGCGCACGTCCAGGAGCAGGCGGCGCTCACCGAATTCCGCGCCACCGCCCCGGCCGGCCTGCGCGGCCGGTACGACAGCACCGTCACCGGCGCCGACACCGCGCAGGCCGACCGCGACCTCGCCGCCCTCCTCGACGGCCCCGAACTCACCCGCGCCGACCGGGACCTGGGCGCCAAGCCGGTCAACGCGGCGCTGACCGCCCGGATCGGCCTGATGCGTACGGTCGAGGCGTCCGCCGCCACCGACGAGGCCGCGGCCGCCGCCCACGACCGCGACGACCACGTCACCTCGCTCGAACTGCGCGCCGGACTCACCGCGTTGTGCCTGCTGCTCCTGGTGGCCGTCCTGGTCACCGCCTTCCGTGGGGTCACCCGGCCGCTGGCCGCCCTGCACCGCTGGTCGCGCGCCGAACCCGACAGCGGCCAGGGCGTGGAGGTGATCGGCTCCGACGAATTCGCCGCGGTCGCCCGCCGCGCCAACGCGCTGACCCAGGAGGCGCACGCGCTGCGCGCCCGCGCCGCCGACCTCACCGCCGACCGCACCCGCTCCCTCGGCGTGCACGGCGCGCTCTCCGCCGAGCGGGACGCGCTGCTGCGCCGCCAGGACGAACTGCTGCGCGCCCAGGACGACCTGACCCGGCGGCTGGCCGCCGCATCCGCCGAGGGCGCCGCCCAGCTCACCCACGTCAATCTCGGCCTGCGCACCCTGGGCCTGGTCGAGCGTCAACTCGCCCTCATCGAGGGCATGGAGGACAACGAGCAGGACCCGGAACGGCTGGAGACGATCTTCAAGCTGGACCACCTCGCCACCCGGATACGCCGCAACAGCGAGAATCTGCTGGTCCTCACCGGCACCGAGCACAGCCACGGCGCCGCCGCCCGCCCGGTCCCGCTGGTCGACGTGGCCCGCGCCGCCATATCCGAGGTGGAGCGCTACGAGCGGATCCGGATCCAGGTGCTCGCCGTCGCCCGGGTCGCGGGCCGCGCCGCCGACGACCTCAGCCACCTGCTGGCCGAACTGCTGGACAACGCCACCTCGTTCTCCGCCCCGCACGCCGAGGTCCATGTGTCCGGCTGGCTGCTGGAGGGCGGCGAGGTGATGCTCTCCGTCGAGGACGCGGGCATCGGCGTACCGCCCGAGCGGCTGGCCGAGCTGAACGCGGTCCTGGCCGACCCCGATCCGGCGCCGCCCGGCACCGTCTCCGGCATGGGCCTGTACGTGGTCTCCCGGCTCGCCCACCGGCACGGCATCCGGGTGCAGTTGCGGCCGCAGAAGCTCGGCGGCACCGCGGCCGTCGTCGTGCTGCCCCGCGTCCTGCTGCCGGCCGCGGAGCCCGACGAGCCGCCCGCCACCCCGGTGGAGGCGGCGCTCGCGGGCGAACCGCTGCCCGTGGAGGCGGAGTTGCCCGCCGGGGAAGCACCGGCAGCCGCGCCCGCGCCCGCGGCCGCGGCCGCGTTCGCGCCCGCGCCGGTCGCCGAGCACGCGCGACCGGCGCCCGACGGCGATGATGTGACGCAGCAACCGGTTCCTACCCGGCCCCGGCACCGTAGGGTGTCCTCACCCGTCCCGGCCGACCCGCCCGTCGCGCCGGCCGGGGGCAGCCTCACGGCCAAGGGGCTGCCGCAGCGGACGCCGCGCAGCAGCGGTCTGACCGGTGAGCCCGCGGTGCGCGAGCCGCAGCACGGGGGACCGGTCGACGCCGAGGCACTGCGGCAGCGACTGGGCGGACTGCAGCGGGGACTGCGGGCCGGCCGCAGGGATGTCGAGGAGGAGATCAGCACCGGTTCGTTCCCGCTGTCGGCGGAGCTGACCGGACGCACGGCGACAGGAGCACGGGGACCAGCGGTGGAGGGCGCCGCGGCCACGACCACGACGACGGACACGCAGGACGTGCGCGACACGCAGGACGTGCCGGACGTGCGGGGGGACGACCAGGGGGACGCAGGCCCAGCCGAAACCGTTGAGGAGGCGACCCGTTGAACGCGGTCGGCACGCAAACGAAGGACTTGAGTCATGAGGCGCGCAATCTCCAATGGCTGCTGCAGAGCTTCGTCGAGGAGGTGCCCGGGGTCCGCTCGGTCGCCGTGGTCTCCTCCGACGGCCTGCCGCTGATCAGTTCGCACTCCGCCGCCTCGGCGGCCGGACAGGACCCTTCCGGCGCCGACCCCGCCCTGCCGGCCCCCCGCAGAGCCCCCGGCAAGGCGGCCGGTGCCCACCGCGGCGACCTCGCCGCCGTCGTCTCGGGACTCGCCTCGCTGACCGTCGGCGCCGCCAAGCTGATGGACGGCGGCCGGGTCCGGCAGACCACCGTCGCGATGGCCGACGGCGCCCTGTTCGTGATGTCGATCAGCGACGGCTCGCTGCTGGGCGTGCACGGCGGCCCCGACTGCGACATGAGCGTCATCGCGTACCACATGGCCCTGTTCGTCGGTCGCGCCGGACATGTCCTGACCCCCGCACTGCGCACCGAATTGCGCCACGCCCTGGAGAGTGCCCGCTGATGCCGTCGCTGCCCCGACGCGGAGCCGACCGGCGCACCGCGCGCGTTCGCCCGTACGCTTTGACCGGAGGTCGCACCCGCTTCGGCCATGTGCTCATGGTCGAGACGTTCGTGGCCACCGTCGACGGACCGGGTGAACAGCTCGCCCTCACCAGGGGCGACTGGGCGGAACGCGTGATGCCGGAGTTGCGGGCGATCGTCGAACTGTGCCGCAGGATGCGGTCGGTGGCCGAGATCTCCGCGCTCCTGCGGATGCCGCTCGGCGTCGTCCGCGTACTGATCAGCGACCTGGCCGACCAGGGAAGGATTCGCGTGTACGGAACCGGGCACGGGCCCGGCGGTCCCGACCGCGCGCTGCTCGAAAGGGTGCTCAGTGGACTTCGCCGGCTCTGACCAGCAGGACGGCCTGCAGGACTGGCAGAAGGAACGCGGCCGGGCGCCGGTCTCCACCAAGATCGTGGTGGCGGGCGGCTTCGGCGTGGGCAAGACCACCTTCGTCGGTGCCGTCTCCGAGATCGCCCCGCTCACCACCGAGGCGGTGATGACGCAGGCCAGCGAGGCCGTCGACGACCTCGCGGCCACCCCGGACAAGACCACCACCACGGTGGCCATGGACTTCGGCCGGATCACCCTCGACCAGGACCTGGTGCTCTATGTGTTCGGCACGCCGGGCCAGCAGCGCTTCTGGTTCATGTGGGACGACTTGGTGCGCGGCGCGATCGGCGCGGTCGTGCTCGCCGACACCCGGCGGCTGGCCGACTGCTTCCCCGCGCTGGACTACTTCGAGGGCACGGGCCTGCCGTACACGGTCGCGGTCAACCAGTTCGAGGGCACGGCCGAGTACACCCCGGACGACGTCTGCGAGGCGCTGGCCGTACCCACCCACATCCCCGTATTGGTGATAGACGCTCGCAAGCGGTATTCAGTGGTGGAGGCACTGCTGGCGCTGGTCGGACACGCCCTGTCGGAACAGCCCCTGTAGCGGCCGTTGTTGCCGCCCTCTCACAGCACGCGGCAGGCAGCACGCAGCGCACAGCACGCAGTGCACAGCACACCGTACGAATGTCCGTCGACCCGAAGCGAGCCGCCTTGCGCAAGATACTCATCGTCGGAGCCGGTCAGGCCGGGCTCCAACTCGCCCTGGGACTCCAGTCCCACGGCTACGACGTCACCGTGATGTCCAACCGCACGGCCGACGAGATACGCACCGGCCGGGTGATGTCCACCCAGTGCATGTTCGCCACCGCGCTGCAGCACGAGCGCGACCTCGGCCTGAACTTCTGGGAGGACCAGGCGCCGCGGATCGAGGGCCTCGGCGTCTCGGTGTCCGCGCCCGACGCCGGCCGCGCCATCGACTGGGTCGGCAGGCTGCGCGGTCACGCCCAGTCCGTCGACCAGCGGGTGAAGATGGCCGGCTGGATGGAGACCTTCACCGAACGCGGCGGCAAGCTGGTCATCCACGGCGTGGCCGTCTCCGACCTGGACTACTTCGCCCGCGCCTACGACCTGGTGCTGGTCGCGGCCGGCAAGGGCGAGATCGTCTCCATGTTCCGCAGGGACGCGGCGCGTTCGCCCTACGACGCCCCGCAGCGGGCCCTCGCCGTCTCCTATGTGCACGGCCTCGGGCCGCGGCCCGAGCACCCCGACTTCCTGGCCGTGCGGTGCAATCTCGTGCCGGGCGTCGGCGAACTCTTCGTGATGCCGACCCTGACCACCTCGGGCCCCGCCGACATCCTGTTCTGGGAGGGCGTGCCCGGCGGCCCGGTCGACGTCTTCCAGGGCATCAAGGACCCGGCCGAGCACCTGCGGCTGACGCTGGAGCTGATGCGGCGGTTCGTCCCGTGGGAGTACGACCGGGCCCGCTCGGTGGAGCTGACCGACGCGGGCGGCACGCTGGCCGGCCGCTACGCCCCCACCGTGCGCCGGCCGATCGGTGAACTGCCCTCCGGCGGGCTGGTGTTGGGCGTCGCGGACGTCGTGGTGGCCAATGACCCGATCACCGGCCAGGGTTCCAACAACGCCGCCAAATGTGCGGCCTCGTACCTGGCGAGCATCGTGGAGCGCGGCGCCGAGCCCTTCGACCGGGACTGGATGCAGAGCGCCTTCGACCGCTACTGGAACCACGCGGCGCCGGTCACCAAGTGGACCAACGCGATGCTGGCGCCGCCGCCGGAGCATGTGCTCGGGCTGATCGGCGCCGCGGGCGGCCTCCAGCCGGTCGCCGACCGGTTCGCCAACGGCTTCGACGACCCGGCCGACTACGAGCGGTGGTTCTTCGACCCGGAGCTGGCCGGGGCGTATCTGGCCGAGGTGCAGGCCGCGGCCGGTCCCGCCGCGTAGCAGTCGGCCACCAGTCGCCGGCCACCAGTCGCCGGCCGCCGGGACCCGGCCCCGGGCAGGTGCCGTCAGCCGCCGTCGGTGGCGGTCGGCGTGGGCGAGGCCGGGTCGCCGGGCGGCGGGGTCGCCGGGTCGGTCGGAGTGCCGGTCGGCGTGGGCGTCGGCGTCGGGGTCGTCTTCACCGGCGGGGTGCTCTCGCCCGGCGTCGGCGTCACCGGGTGCGCGGGCGGGGTGCTGCCCGTGCCGCCCTTGGCCTTGCCGGCGCCGGTCCCCTTGGACGTACTGCGCGGCGCCGGCGGTGTCACCTGCGGGCGGAAGGGCGTCGGCTGCTCCGCCTGCTCGGGGATCTTCGGCAGCGTGTAGTCCTTGGCCGGGGCCTTGCCGAGGTCGGGGCGGACGGCGCCCAGTATCGGGTTGGCGGCGATCGGCGAGACCTTCACCACCGAGCCGGGGCGCGGCGCCTGGATGACCAGGCCGTTGCCGATGTAGATCGCCACATGGGTGGCGCCGGAGAAGTAGATCACCAGGTCGCCGGGGCGCAGCAGCTCCAGCGGCACGTGCGGGAGCTGCGCCCACTGCTCCTGGCTGGTGCGCGGGATCGGCACCCCGGCGTGCAGCCAGGACTGCGAGGTCAGCCCCGAGCAGTCGAAGGAGTCCGGGCCCTGCGCGCCCCACACGTACGGCTTGCCGAGCTGCATGAAGGCGTAGGCGATGGCCCGCTTGCCGGCGTCGGACGGCAGCCGGCTGTCGGCGTTGTCACCGAGCGCCTTGGAGTCCAGGAAGTCCTGCTGCGCCTTGTTGACGCCCTTCTCCTCCAGCGTCTGCAGCTGGTCGATCTGCACGCCGGACAGGCCGGCCAGTATCGACTCGACCTGCTTGAGGTGCCGCTCGACGGTGGTCTTCCTGGCCTGCTGGACGGCGAGCGCGCTCTGCGCCTTGTCGAGCGCCTGCTGGGCCTGGGTGTTCAGCTCGGACAGCTTCCGCTCGCCGCTGGTCAGCTCGTCGAGCACGTCCTGCTGGTGGTCGGCGGCCCGGTCCAGGACGTGCCGCTGGCCGAAGAAGTCCTGTGGGGTCTGGCCGGTGAGCATCGACAGGTACGGCGAGACGCTGCCGTCCTTGTACATCTGCCGGGCCATCAGACCGACCTCGTCGCGCTTGTCGGCGACCGAGACCCGCTGGTCGGCCAGTTGCGCGTCGATCGTGTCGGCCTTGGCCTTCTGCTGGTCCGCGGCCTCCTTGGCCTTGTTGTACGACTCGGTGGCGCTCTCCGTCTGCGCGTAGAGCGTCTGGAGGGTGGTCAGCAGATCGGGCAGGGAGACCGCGGGCGCGGCGGGCGGCGGGTCGTACGGCCGGGCCGCCGCCTGCTGGGCCGGCAGGGCGAGGGCCGCCGCCGCGAGCAGGGTTCCGCAGACCGCGGCGGAGCGCAGCCACCTCCTGGCACCTCGGGTCACTGACTACCCCTCATCTCCCGTAACCGGCGGGTAACACGCTACGCGTTCCGCATCCTGCCACGAACTGTCATATGTTCGACAGGGGGAATGGGCGATTCCGCCCAACCCGGTCACCCGCCAAGGTGACCTTTGCCCCCCGATCACCTGTCCGTAACCCGTCTCCGGCCGCAGTGCCCCGGCCGGGGGCGTCGGCCGCCGTGGCCGAGCAGACCGGCGCGCCGCCGTCCGTCACGGCCACCGTCGCACCGGGCTCCGCCGTACCGGTGACCTCCGGCGTCGCGGTGACGGTCGCGCCCTCGGCGGGCGCGGGGCGGTGAAGCCGCCGGCCGCCCAGGCGGCCACGCCCGGCGAGCCGTTGCCCAGCGGCATCGAGGTGATCGGGTCGGTGTTGGGCGACCCGAGGACGAGGTCGGACCTTCGGACACGACGAGCTGAACTCGCGTGCGCGGGCAGCAAAAAGCGTACGGCCCGGTCACCGCCCTCGGCGGCCGGGCCGTACGCGTATGGGTCCCCCGGCGGGGAACTACTCGGCGGTCAGCCGAAGTAGCTGTCGAAGTTGTTCTGGAACTCGCCGTTGTTGAAGCGGTCCCAGTTGATCGACCACGTCATCAGGCCGCGCAGCGAGGGCCAGGTGCCGTGGGTGGTGTAGCCGCCGCAGTTGGTCTTCTTGGTCAGGCAGTCCAGTGCCTGGTCGACCTGGGACGGGGCGACGTAGCCGTTGCCCGCGTTGACCGAGGCGGGCATGCCGATGGCCACCTGGGAGGGGGCCAGCGCCGGGAACATGTTGGCGGTGTTGCCGGCCACCGGGAAGCCGGTGAGCAGCATGTCGGTCATCGCGATGTGGAAGTCCGCGCCGCCCATGGTGTGGTACTGGTTGTCCAGGCCCATGATCGGGCCGGAGTTGTAGTCCTGGACGTGCAGCAGCGTCAGGTCGCCGCGCAGCGCGTAGATCACCGGCAGGTAGGCGCCGCAGCGCGGGTCCTGGCCGTTCCAGGGGCCCGAGCCGTAGAACTGGTAGCCGTTCTGCACGAAGAAGGTCTCCGGCGCCATCGTCAGCACGAAGCCGCTGCCGTACCTGGCCTTGAGCGACTTCACCGCCGAGATCAGGTTCACGATCACCGGGGTGGTCGGGTTCTTGAAGTCGGTGTCACCGGTGTTCAGGGACAGCGAGTGGCCCTCGAAGTCGATGTCGATGCCGTTGAGGCCCCACTGGTCGATGATCGAACTCACCGAGGAGACAAAGGCGTCACGCGCCGCCGTGGTGGTGAGCTGGACCTCGCCGTTGGCGCCGCCGATGGACAGCAGCACCTTCTTGCCCTTGGCCTGCTTGGCCTTGATCGCGGCCTTGAAATCGGCGTCGGACTCCACCGACGGGCACTCGCTGACCGAGCAGCGGTTGAAGTGGATCTGCCCGGAGGTCGGCGAGCTGGTCTCGCCGAAGGCCAGGTCGATGATGTCCCAACTGTCCGGCACGTCCGCCAGCTTGGTGTAGCCCGAGCCGTTGGCGAAGGTCTCGTGCAGATAGCCGACCAGCGCGTGCGTGGGCAGGTCGCCGGACGGCGGCGGCGAGGTCGGGGGAGTCGTCGGCGGGGTCGTGGGCGGCGTGGTCGGAGGAGTGGTGGGCGGGGTCGTCGGGGGAGTGGTGGGAGGTGTGGTCGGCGGCGTCGTGGTGCCGCTGCCCGGTCCCTGGAGCGAGATGTCGTCGGCGAGGTACGCGGGCTGCCCGTACCAGCCGTGCACGAAGACCGCGGCGCTGGTCTGGCTCGCGCCGGTGGTGAAGGAGACGCTCAACTGGGCGTAGCCGCTGCCCGTTCCGGGCGTCCAGGTGCTCGCGCCGCCGTCCACGCCGAGGTAGACGTAGGAGCCCTTGACCTGGGCGGTCAGGGTGTACGTGGTGCTGGGCGCGACGGAGACGGTCTGCTTGCACTGGGCGGTGCCGCTCGCGCTCGGCGTGCCCTGGAGCGCGTAACTGCCGCTGTGCGCCTGGCCGCTGACGACGGTGGCGGTGCCCGCGTCGCAGCTCCAGCCGGACAGGCCACCGGTCTCGAAGCCGCCGTTGGTGAGGAATTCGCCCGCGCTGGCGGACGGGGCCAGTGCCACGAGTCCGCCGAGCGCGGTCGCGGCGGCGAGCGTGGCGGAGGCGGCGATGAAGGTTCTGGGTCTGGTGCGCAGTGCGGTGGAGAGCATGGGGGGATGCTCCTTCGGTGAAGGACGGCGCATGTCACCGGGCAGCAAACAGGTCCAGACCAATCATGTCAATGGTCCGGACCAGTAAGGAGGATGATCGCTCCCGGATCGTTCACGTTTCACCGACGTTCACGTCACCGGAGGTCACGGCACGCGCGGTCACGCCTTTCCGTGCGCGCTCCTGCTCCACGGCCACTTGAGGCCGTCGGGCCGCTCGCCCTCCGGGTCGTAGACGAACACCCAGCGGGTACGGCGGGCGCCGCGCGGCCCGGGGCTCGGCTCGCGGTGGTAGAGGTGCACCGTCGGCGGGCCGCCCTCCGGCGCGGGCACGGGCACGCTGTAGGTCCGCGGCGGCTGCCCGGTCGTCCCGGTGAGCACCGCGAGCACCCGCCCGTCCAGCGGGCCCCCGACGAATTCCGTGTCCTCGTGTCGCATTCGCCCAGGATGGCACGGCGGAACCGCCGCGGCCCCCCGGTCCGGGACCGTACCCTCAGGAAGCCCCTGGGAGCAGATGTGCGACCGCCTCCGCCAGCGGCGCGACCCGCCGCGCGAGACCGCCCGCCGGACTGTCCGGCGTCTCCTGGGCCAGCGCGCGGGCGGCGGCCTCGGCCGCCTCCGGGTCGGTGGTCGCCGTCACCAGCAGCAGCCCGATGAAGTGGTCCACCAGCCAGGCCCGCAGCTCCGCGACCGGCGGCTGCTTGCCCTCGTCCAGCCAGATCAGCGAGACCGCCTCCACCGACGCGATCCAGGAGCGGACCATCATCGCGAGCCGCGGCCCGGGCGCGCTCACCCCGAGGTGGTGCAGCACCTGTTCGGCGGCCCGGCGGCGTACGTCGTCCACGATCGCGTCGGTGCGGCTGGTCTCCGCGACGCTGCCGCCGCGCAGCAGCGCGCCGTACGCGGCGTCGTGCTCGTCCACATACGCCAGATAGCGGTCCAGGGCGTCCGAGAGCCGCTCGGTGGGCGGGCCCTCGGACGGCACGTCGAAGCGGCCGATCAGCTCCTGCGCGGCCCCGAGCACCGCGGCCTCGTACAACTGCTGCTTGCCGCCCGGGAAGTAGCGGTAGACCAGCGGCCGGGACACGCCGGCGGCCGCGGCCACGTCGTCCACCGACACGTCCTCGGGGCTGCGGTGGCCGAACAGGTCGACGGCCGCCGCCAGCAATTGCGTACGGCGCTGCTCCACGGTCATCCGGCGGTATGCGGGCGCCGCGCTGCTGGTCATGCCAGCAGCGTAACGGCTCGCACAGGTGAGCGGGCCGGTCCGCGGCCACGTCCCCACCGGACGTGCGCTACCCGAGCAGCCCCGAGGACTTCCACAGTCGGCGGCTCGGGCCCTTGATCAGCCCGATCTCGTCCAGGAAGTCCATCAGGCGCTTGGCGGACTGGGCCATCACGTCCCGGCGGTGCGGGCTGGTGCGGGCCTGCTCGACGGCCTGCGCCACATCCAGGCCCACCGACGCGTACACCTTCGGGCTGATCAGCGATCGGGCGATGGTCCTGGCCGCCTGCGCGGAGGAAAGCCGGGTGAATTCGATCTCCCAGCGCGGCGCCGTCTCCATCTGCCGGCGCAACTCCTCGCGCGCGTACCGGATGTGCCGGGCCTCCTCGACCACGTGGATCCGGGTCACGCCCCGCACGAACGGCTGGATCCGCTCGTCCGGGAAGGTCAGCCGCTGCATCCAGTCCAGGATCTCCTCGGCCAGCAGGGTGCCGGTGAAGGCGCCGGGCGTGGTGGAAACCGTCTTGATCACCCGGCCGAGCTGGTGGTCGAGCCGGCTGGGCCGGTAGGTGGGGGTGCCCATCTTCGTCACCGCGCGGGCGAACATCTTGGAGTGCCGGCACTCGTCGGCGATCTCGGTCAGCGCGTACCGCACGTGCGCGCTGGTCGGCTCCAGGTCGTAGGTGTGCCGCAGCAGCAGCTGCATCAGGATCGTCTCGAACCACACGCCGATCGCGCACAGGGACGCGGCCTCGTGCTTGCTCAGCTCGATGCGCTGCTCCTGCGACATCCCCTTCCACAGCGGGGTGTCGTAGAGCGACACCAGCTCCGGCGGCCAGTACCAGGCGCCCTCGTCGAAGGGCTTGTCCCAGTCCAGCTCGGTGTCCGGGTCGAACGAGTGCTTGGCGGACGCGGCCAGCAGCCGCTCCGCGGTCTTCTCGCGGTCGATCAGGCTCGTGTCCATCGTGAAGTGGCCTCCGGCGCATGAGGGTTACCAGCGGTACAGGTCTTATGAGACTCTGTGTCAACAAGCCCGTCAAGACCTCGCGCACAGGGATTGGAGCCGCCGATGTCGACGGAAGGTCTGTACACCCAGCCGCCCACCGAGTGGATCTGGCAGGTCCCGGCCCAGGGCGCCGCCCGCTTCTCCTGGGAGTACGGCGACGGTCGCGAACGCCTGCTCGCCCTCTACCAGAAGGGCAAGGACAAGCAGTGGGACGCGGCCAAGCGGATCGCCTGGGACCTGGAGGTCGACCCGTACGACCCGCTCGGCACCCCCGACGAGGCCATGTCGATCTACGGCAGCCGCTACTGGGACGCGATGAACGCGCGCGACCGCGGGCTGCTGCGCCAGCACTACACCGCCTGGCAGTTCAGCCAGTTCCTGCACGGCGAGCAGGGCGCGATGATCTGCGCCGCGCGGATCGTGGAGTCGGTGCCCGACCTGGACGCGAAGTTCTACTCCGCCACCCAGACCATGGACGAGGCCCGGCACGCCGAGGTGTACGGCCGCTTCCTCCAGGACAAGGTCGGCATGGTCTACCCGATCAACGACAATCTCCAGGCGCTGCTCGGCGACACCCTGCGCGACTCCCGCTGGGACATGCCCTACCTCGGCATGCAGGTGCTCATCGAGGGCCTGGCGCTGGCCGCCTTCGGCATGATCCGCGACACCACCACCAAGCCGCTGCCCAAGCAGATCCTGGCGTACGTCATGCAGGACGAGGCCCGGCACGTCGCCTTCGGGCGGATGGCGCTGCGCGACTACTACAAGCAGCTGTCCGACACCGAACTGCGCGAGCGCGAGGACTTCGTCATCGAGGGCTGCTACCTGATGCGGGACCGGCTGCGCGGCCTGGAGGTGCTGGAGAACTTCGGTATCCCGACCGACGAGGCCGCGGAGATGACCGAGCGCTCGGAATTCCTGCACCTGTTCCGCAAGCTGCTCTTCAGCCGGATCGTGCCCTGCGTGAAGGACATCGGCCTGTGGGGGCCGCGCCTTCAGAAGGCGTACCTCGACATGGGCGTCTTCGACCTCGGCGACTCCAATCTCGACCTGCTGATGGACCAGGACGAGGAGATCGCCGAGAAGCTCGACGCGGAACGCTTCGCGGCGGAGGAGCGGGAGCGGGTGGCGGAGGTGACCGACATGATCGCGCAGGGCGCCCAGGACTGAACGGGGGCACGCCCCGGCCGGCGGCGACCTGGCCGGACGCGATCCGACCGGACGTGTTCCGGCAGGTGGCCGTGACCGACCGGCTGTGACCCGGTCGACAGCCGCCCCGCGAAAAGCGGATCGTACGCTTGTCCGATGAGCGAGGGACACCGGCCGCGGTCGCGGCGCGAAATACGCCGGGCCAGGGCGCGGCGCCGCCGAAGAAACACCGCGGTCGGCGGCGCCGTCCTGCTGCTCGCCGCCGCCGGCTCGGCGTACGCGGCCTACGGCCGCGACAGCGGCTCCGCCCCGCGTACGGAGAGCGGCGCCCGGCCCGCTACGGATTCGACCGCGACCACGACCGCGATGCCTTCGCTGAAGCCCACCGTGGACGCCGCCTCCCGCCCCGCCGAGCCCACCGGCACGGTGACCCTCGCCTTCGCCGGTGACGTCCACTTCACCGAGCGCACCGCCGGCCGGCTCGGCGTCACCCCGGCGCTCGGCCCGATGTCGCGGACGCTGGCCGCCGCCGACTTCTCGATGGTCAACCTGGAGTCCGCGATCACCACCCGCGGCACCGCGCAGGCCAAGAAGTACCACTTCAGGACCACCCCGGACGCGCTGAGCGCACTCCAGCGCTCCGGCGTCGACGCCGTCACCATGGCCAACAACCATGCCGTCGACTACGGCTCCCAGGGCCTGGCCGACAGCCTCGCGGCCCAGCACGACGCGCCCGTCCCGGTCGTCGGCATCGGCGCCGACGCGGCCGAGGCGTACCGCCCGTACACCACCACGGTCAACGGTGTCCGCCTCGCCGTGCTCGCCGCCAGCCAGGTCTACGACATCACCAACCAGAACTTCCGGGCCACCGCCACCGCCCCCGGTATCGCCTCCGCGCTGGACCGGCCGCGGCTGCTGAAGGCGGTCAGGGACGCCAAGGCGCACGCCGACGTCGTGGTGGTCTACCTGCACTGGGGCGTCGAGGGCCAGAAGTGCCCGGTGGCCGACCAGAAGTCGATCGCCGCCGACCTGTCCGCGGCCGGCGCCACCGCGGTGGTCGGCACCCACGCCCATGTGATGCTCGGCTCCGGCATGCTCGGCCCGACCTATGTGGCGTACGGCTTCGGCAACTTCCTCTGGTACGGCACCTCCCCGTACCCGAACTCCGACGAGACCGGCGTCACCACCCTGACCGTCAGCCGCGGCAAGGTCACCGGCGCCGCCTTCACACCGGGCCTGGTGGACGGCGCCGGCGTACCGCAGCCGCAGCAGGGCGCGGCCGGGCGGCGGATCACCGACCGGTACGCGCAACTGCGCCGGTGCACCGGACTCACGGCGCCGCCCGCGCGCTGACCGCCTGCCCGTCCCGTACCCCGATCGTGTACATCGTCCGGATTCTGTAACGGCGGCACCGCCGGACGGTACGGGCGGAACCGGCCCCACCCGACCCGCATCTATTCGGTCGCGGTGCACGGAGAACGGACGGGTGTGCGAACCCGGTACGGGCGGCCGGCACCCGGGGGACGCGCGCGGGACGGCGCGCGGACAGCCGAGTGATACGACGAGGGCGGGCGGGTACACACGATGACCGGACGGCGATTCTCGCTGGCACGACTCAAGGCGATGCCGCAGGCGTTGGCCATCACCATGGCGGTGCTCGTCGTGGTGGTCGCGGCGGTGGCCAGCGCCACCCTGGCCCGTCACCCGGGCCGGGCGGCGGCGCACGGCGGCACCACCACCGGCGTCAACGGGGGCGTCGACGGCGGCACCGGCGGCAAGGGCGGCAGTTCCGGCGAGGGCGCCGACCCGGCGACCCACAAGCCGACCGTGGCGCCGGTCCCGGACTCCATCCAGCACCAGCCGGAGGCGCCGGGCCAGGCCGTCAACATCACCATCGACGACGGCCCCGACCCGGTCTGGACGCCCAAGGTGCTCCAGGTCCTCAAGGACAACGGGGTGCACGCCACCTTCTGCATGATCGGCCCGCAGGCCAAGGCCCACCCCGACCTCGTCCGCGCGGTCGTCGCCGCCGGGCACCGGCTGTGCGACCACACCGTCAGCCACGACGAGTCGATGGACCACAAGCCGTTCGCGTACCAGCAAAAGGAGATCATGGACGCGCTCGGCATGATCCAGGACGCGGCGGGCGGCGCGCCCGTGCAGTACTACCGCGCCCCGGGCGGCGCCTTCACCCCGGCCAGCCGCGCCCTCGCCGCCCAGCACGGCATGCGCCCGCTCGGCTGGAACATCGACACCAAGGACTTCTCCCGGCCCGGCGTCGCCACGATCATGCAGACCATCAAGTACGAGATCCACAACGGCCCGACGATCCTCTTCCACGACGGCGGTGGCGACCGCTCGCAGACCGTCGAGGCGCTCAAGGAAGCGCTGCCGTGGCTGAAGCAGCAGGGCTACGCCTTCAGCTTCCCCAAGGTGAAGTGACCCCTCCGAAGGTGACCCCGAACCCTCCCGGAGCGACCCCGAGCCCTCCCGGCGCCGCCGGCCGCTAGCCGCCCGCCAGCACCGCCTGCATGACCGACCGTGCGATCGGCGCCGCGTTCCCGCCGCCGGAGATGTCCGCCCGGTCCGCCTCCGCGTCCTCCACGACCACCGCGACGGCCACGGACGCGGACGAGCCGCCGGGCGGCTTCGCGTAGGAGATGAACCAGGCGTACGGCGTCCCGGTGTTGTCCACCCCGTGCTGCGCGGTGCCGGTCTTGCCGCCGACGACGACACCGGGGATCGCCGCGTTGGTCCCGGTGCCCTCGCTCACCACCGCCTCCATCAACTGCTGGAGCTTCTGCGCCGTCTCGCCGCTGACCGCCCGGTGCAGGGTGCGCGGCTGGGTGCCGGCGACGGTCGCGCCGCTGTGATTGGTCACCGAGTCCACCAGATACGGCGTCATCAGCGTCCCGCCGTTGCCGACCGCCGCCGCCACCATCGCCATCTGGAGCGGGGTCGCGGTGGTGTCGAACTGCCCGATCGAGGACAGCGCCACCTGGTCCGGGCTCATGGCCGTGTCGAAATTGCTCTTCGCCACCGCCGGCGGGATCCGCAGCCGCGTGTCGTTGAAGCCGAACGCCTGCGCCTGCGCCGTCATCCCGGCGAGCCCCACGTCGGCGCCCAACTTGGCGAAGACGGTGTTGCACGAGACCCGGAAGGCGTCGTAGACACTGGCGTTCGCGCAGCCGCCCGCCTCATTGCCGATCGAGACCGTCGTCCCCGGCAGCCGGTACGGGTCCGGCGACCGTGTCGGCGCCCGCAGGTCGGTGACCTCGCCGGACTGGAGCGCGGCGGCGGCCGTGACGACCTTGAAGGTCGAACCCGGCGGATACGTCTGCCGGATAGCCCGGTCCAGCATCGGCTGCGCGGTGTCCGCGTTCAGCTCCCGCCAGGCGCCGGTGGTGTCCGTGCCGGTGCCCGACAGCAGTGCCGGGTCGTACGACGGCGACGACACCAGCGCCAGGATGCGCCCGGTCGCCGGGTCCACCGCGGCCACCGCGCCCCTGCGGCCCGCGAGACCCCGGTAGGCGGCCTGCTGCGCCGCCGCGCTGATCGTGGTGTGCACATCGCCGCCGCGCTGCCGGGCCCGGGTGATCTCGTTCCACAGCGGCACCGACGCCAACTCCTCGGCCTGGCCGGACAGCACGTCGTCCTCGGTGCCCTCCAGCAGCGTCGTGCCGTACAGCTGCGAGGCGAAGCCGGTCACCGGCGCGTACAGCGGACCGTTGGCGTAGGTGCGCAGATACCGCAGCCGGCCGCCGCCGTCCCGCGACCCGGTGACCCGCGCGCCGCCGACGAGGATGTCGCCGCGCGGCTGGTCGTAGCGGGCGATCGCGATCCGCCGGTTCGCCGGATTGCCGTTGTACGAACCCGCCTGGACCACCTGCACCCGGCCCGCGTTGACCAGCAGCGCGACCAGCAGCAGGAAGCAGAAGGCGGCGGCGTGCCGCACACAGCGGATCACCGGGTCCGCTCCAGCGGCGTCAGCGGCTCCTGCGGCCCGGCGGACACCTCGGGCGCCGGCCGGCGGGCGCTGTCGCTGACCCGGATCAGCAGCGCCACGATGATCCAGTTGGTGACCACCGAGGAGCCGCCCTGCGCCAGGAACGGCATCGCCATGCCCGTCATCGGGATCAGGTCCATCACCCCGCCGGCGATCACGAACACCTGGAGCGCCAGGATCGAGGCAAGACCCACCGCGAGCAGCCGCCCGAACGGGTCGCGCAGCGCCAGCCCGGACCGGAAGCCGCGCGCCACCAGCAGCGCGTACAGCAGGAACAGCGCGGTCAGCCCGACCAGGCCCAGCTCCTCGCCCGCCGTCGCCAGGATGAAGTCCGACTTGGCGGCGAAGCCGATCAGCGCCGACTGCCCCTGGCCGAGCCCGGTGCCCAGCACCCCGCCGTCGGCGAAGGCGAACAGCGACTGGGCGATCTGATTGGGGCCGAGGCCCGCGTCGATCGTCGCGAAGGGGTGCAGCCAGTCCTGCACCCGGCTGTGCACGTGGGGCTCCAGCAGACCGACCGCGACCGCGCCGACCCCGGCCAGCAGCAGCCCCACCGCGATCCAGCCGGTCCGCCCGGTCGCCACGTACAGCATGATCACGAACAGGCCGAAGAACAGCAGCGAGGTGCCCAGGTCCCGCTCCACCACCAGCACACCGACGCTGATCAGCCAGATCGCCACCACCGGGCCGAGCACCCGTCCGGTCGGCAGCTGCAGCCGCCACACCCGGCGGCCCGCGTACGCCAGCGCCGCGCGGTTGGCCGACAGATAGGCGGCGAAGAAGACCGCGAGCAGCACCTTCGCGAACTCGCCCGGCTGGAAGGAGAATCCGGCGACCCGCACCCAGATCTTGGCGCCGTTGATGGCCGGGAAGAAGATCGGCAGCACCATCAGCAGCAGCGCGCCGGTCACGCTGATGTACGCGTAACGCGCCGGACCCCGGTGGTCGCGCAGCACCAGCACCACCGCGATGAACAGCGCGACGCCGAGCGTGGACCAGATGAGCTGGGCCGGCGCGGCCCGGCCGCCGAGCGACGGCTCCAGGTCCAGGCGGTAGATCAGCACCAGCCCGAAGCCGTTGAGCAGCACCGCGATCGGCAGCAGCAGCGGATCGGCGTACGGCGCGCGGGCCCGTACCGCGCCGTGCGCCAGCAGCGCCAGCACCCCGAGCCCGGCGCCGTAACCGGCCGCGCCCGGCGGCACCGCGCCGTCCTTGGCGAGCCCGACCTCCGCGTAGCCGTACACCGAGATCAGCACCGCGGCGACGATCAGCGACAGTTCCACACCGCGGCGCCTGGCCGGGCGGGCGGCGGCCGGGGGAGCGTCCGCCGACGCGGCGCTGGTTGCGCTCATGGGCTGCAACCTAGCAAGGGGTGGGGTGTATGTCCGTTAAGTCGGGCCGCCGGTGGGGCGCGGGCGGCCCGGCGGACGCTCCCAGGCCCCGACCCGAGCCCAGCCCCGAGCCCCGCCCCGGCCTGTCGCACCCCGCGCGTACGCTGGCCGGGTGACGCCCCCGGACGAACTCGCCGACCTCCCGTACGCCGATCTGCTGCGCCCCCACACCGGCCCGCTGGCCGTCGAGGGGGACTACGACACCGTCCACTTCGACCGGCTCACGGTCGGGGAGGACGCGGCGAACGGCGCCCGCTTCCTGGAGTGCGCGGTCACCGACTGCACCTTCACCGGCACCACCCTGCGCCGCGCCAGGATCAACGACCTGTGGGCGGCCGGCAGCCGCCTCACCGGCGTCTCGCTCGCCGAGAGCGACTGGCTGGACTCCGCGCTCACCGCCTGCTCACTGGCCGGCGTGGAGGCGTACGGCGCCGTGCTGCGCCGGGTGGTCTTCCGCCGCTGCAAGCTGGACTCGGTGAATCTGCGCGGCACCGCGCTGCACGACGTGGCCTTCGAGGACTGCGTGCTGCGCGACGTCGACTTCGGCGAGGCCAGGCTGAACGGGGTGACCTTCGCCGGCAGCCGGCTGGAGCGCGCCCGCCTCGGCCGTGCCACGCTGAAGAACGCCGACCTGCGCGGCGCGCTCGCCATCGACCTCGCCGACGGGTACGAATCGCTGCGCGGCGCCGTCATCGACTCCGCGCAGCTGCTCGACCTGGCCCCCGCGCTCGCCCGGACCCTGGGCATCACGGTCAAGGACCGCTGAGCGCGCCCTGTCCCGATCGTTCGACTCAGGCACTCGATTACTCAGGCACTCGATGAAGGAGACCCCTTACCCATGAGCACCCTCTACGACATTCCGCTGCACACCATCGACGGCACGCCCACCACCCTCGGCGAGCACCGCGGCAAGGCCCTGCTGCTGGTCAATGTGGCCTCCAAGTGCGGGCTGACCCCGCAGTACGAGGGCCTGGAGCGGCTGCAGAAGCGCTACGCCGACCGCGGCTTCACGGTGCTGGGCGTGCCGTGCAACCAGTTCGGCGGCCAGGAGCCCGGCAGCGCCGAGGAGATCCAGACCTTCTGCTCCACCACCTACGGCGTCAGCTTCCCGCTGCTGGAGAAGACGGACGTCAATGGCGTGAACCGGCATCCGCTCTACGCCAGGCTCACCGAGGTGCCCGACGCGGCGGGCGAGGCCGGTGACATCACCTGGAATTTCGAGAAGTTCCTGGTCAGCGCCTCGGGAGAGATCGTCGGGCGATTCCGTCCTGCCACCGAGCCGGAGGCTGCCGAGGTCATTGGGGCGATTGAGGCGCAGCTTCCTTCGTGACCTTGACACCGCCGTAGATGCGCGATTGCGCCATGGCAGAATCCGGCCGGTCGGTGGACATTGTCCGGATCACCCTGTTCCTGGAACGCTCTTCTTACCGCCCCGGCGAGGAAGGGACAGCGGCAGTGCAGCAGGAGATCGATTTCCGTAGCGGACACCTTTGTGTCGACACGGATCCTGCGCTGTGCGTTCCCTGCCAGGAGCGGTTGGATCGGCAACTCGCCTTGCTTCCCCGGGTATACGGCGAGTTGGAGGTGGCACTCGTACCGGCGCCGGACTCCGGCGACCGACTGACCGGCACTGCCCGGCCCGGCATCCCCCTGAACGGGCCGGCTGTCGAGGCGCGCGCCGCCATACGAGGCACACTCGCCTCCTGGGCCGATCTGATAGTCGAGGGCCGCACCGTCCGTCTCCCCCTACGGACGGTGCCGGCCCTCGCAGCCTTCCTCCGCCGCCATCTCGGCTGGCTGGCCGTACATCCGGCAGCCGAGGACGCGGCGACGGAGATCGACGCGCTGGTGCAGCGGTCCCTGCGGATCGCGCGCCCGCGCCACGACCGGCGGATCCCCGTCGGCCCCTGCATCGCCAACGGCTGCCGAGGCCGCCTCACGGCGGTCGCCCGCGACCCGGGCTCGGCACTCCCGTCGGCCGTCGAATGCGACGCCGACCCCACCCACACCTGGCCCCCCGAGCGCTGGCGGGCGCTCTACCGCAACCTCCCGGCCCGGCCCACCGGCCTGAGCGCCCGGGAGATCTCCACCGCCTGGCGCATCCCGGCCGGCACCGTCCACTGGCTCGCCGACGAGCACCAGTGGCGGCGCAGCCGCGACGGCCGCCAGGTCTACTACGCCCAGGAGGACGTCCTGGACACCCTCGGCCGCGACCGGCTGGAGAGCCGCGGCCGGCTTGAGAGGGACTCCACGTCCCCCTGAGCCCCACAGATTCCCCCCACAATGCAGGAAACGCTGTACGGCCCGTGAATATCGCTCACGGGCCGTACAGCGCTGCGCGGAGGGCGGGAATACTAGACCGACACCTCGGACGGTGCTGCGGCGGTGGCGGCGACACTCGGGAACCAGTTGGCGGGCTGAGCACCGGGGAACCAGTTGTCCGGCGTGCTGGTGGGGAACCAGTTCACCGCCTCCGTGCCCGGGAACCAATTGTCCGCGGCGACGGAGGGGAACCAGTTGGCGGGCTGAGCACCGGGGAACCAGTTGTCCGGCGTGACGGGCGTGTCCACGGTCGCAATGGGCGTCGGCTGTGAATCCGAGCCCGCGTCCGCGAACGCGACGGCTGTTCCGGTACCCGACGACAGTGCGAGCACCAGTGTGGCGACGGCAGAAACCTTGGTCGTGTGCCGGATACGCGACATCGTGATCCTTCGTTGGAGGGCGAACGCAGAAACGCAGATGCGTAATGAGATACGCGTAGCCCTGCCGATGATGTCAAAATCGGACAGCGGTGGGCGAGATTCCGGTTCTGCGTATGTGCGCCATGGCGCGAACGCGCAGGTCAAATCAACCCGTGTGCCGCGGCAAGCACTCCCGCCTGGAAGCGGCTGTCCGCCTGGAGATACCTCATGATCTCCGACACCAGGCGACTCACAGTGCGCAGGGATACCCCTAGTTTGCGGGCTATCCGCTCGTCTGTCAGCCCGTTGGCGAGAAGCCGCATCGTCGTGCGGTGCTGCTCGGTCAGTTCGCCGTCCGCTTCGAAGGTGCCCGCGGATTTCGCCGAGTACGGCACGGCGCGCAGCCAGCAGTCCTCGTAGAGCGCCAGATACGACCGTACGAGGGCCGCGCCGCGGACAATCACCGCCGGGCCGGAAGGGTTGTCGGGATTGGCCGACACAAGAGCGCTGTGGGAATCCGCGATCAGCAGGTCGAAAGGAACCTGCGGAGCCAGTCGCACTTCGACGCCGGTGGCCGACAATTCCGTCAGGTATTTACGCTGACGCGGTGCCGAATTAATGCTCTGTCCGTACACCGCACGGACCTTGATACCGCGTTCGATAAGTGCGCTGTCCGCCGCCAGGGAATGTACGAGAACTTCGGCCGGTGGCAGCGGGCCCGGATGCATCGAGCCGGTCGATTCGGTGATCCTCGCGTTGAAATCACCGATGGACTGCCTTTTCCTGTTGTCCCCTATGAGCAGTTCGACCTCGATCTCGGCCGCGTCGCGCAGCACCGCGGGGCGATAGCGCTCCATGAGCGACTCGGCCGCCCTGACGATCGCCGAGAGCTCGTCGCGCTGCGCCCTGAGCGCCTCGCGCTGTCGTGCCAGCAGACCGATGAGAGCGGTGTCGGGCTCGACCGAATCGACTTCCTCCGGCACCCGGCCGGGGCGTATGAGGCCCAGTTCGTCCAGCTCCGCCCAGCCGGCCCGCGCCTCGGCCTCGGTCAGCCCGATGCCCGCGGCGGCCTTCTCCGGGGCTATGGAACCGTTGGTGCGCAGCGTCTGGTAGAGGGCGAGTCCGATGTCTTCCGCATCCGCCCCGCCACCCCGAACGACTCCCGCCACGGCTTGCCCCCTCTCGTCACGGCGCGCCCGGCACGCAGACCGGACCGCAGTGTTCCGACAGCACCGGAAACGACTCTAGCAATGGTCCTGTCCTATGCCGACGGGCGAGTCTCCGCCGCCGCTTCCCTGCGTACTGCCAGGAGTGAGGGGTAATTCCGGCGCGGCCCGGCGGCCGGAAGCTCGCAAGTGCGGCTGTTCCGGTTGCACATCGCCATTTTGCCGACCGTGTTGTCGAGCCTGTCGAATGAGTGCGGAGGCAGAGTATGCCAACGTGGGAAACATCCTCTTGGGCCCGCGTCACGCTGTCAATACCTGTTTTTGCCGACGGACACCGCATCGTCGCACCTCCACGGATACACGGATACATCGTCGGACACCTCCGGGCGTGACGCCAGTGACCGGATGCCCAGCGGGGTGTGATGCAGTGGGTGACGGCCGCGGGACGGCCGGAAGGGCACCCCGGGAGGGCCGAAGTCGGCCGGAATCGACCGCTCCGGGAGCCGTGGCCGTGGCGGCAGGGAGGCGGGAACGGATGGAGCCGGGCGCGGGACGGGGTACGGCGGCGGGTGCGGGGCGGCCGGTGCCGGTGCCCGTCGTGGTGATCGGCGCCGGGAAGGTGGCGCACGCCGCGCACCTGCGGGAGATGCGGGACCTGCCGGAGCTGCTGCGCCCGGCGGCCGTGATCGACCCGGACCCCGTACACACCGACGCCGTACGGTCCGGCTTCCCGGCCGGGACGGCCGTCTGCACGACGCCGGCCGAGGCGGTACGGGCCGGGGCGCGGGCCGCGCTGGTGTGCACACCGTGGTGGACGCACCGCGACGTGGTGCTGGAGTGCCTGGAGCTCGGGCTGCCGGTGCTCTGCGAGAAGCCCGTCGCCCTGGACCTCGCGGAGCTGGACGAGCTGGCGGCGGCCGAGCGGCGTACGGGGGTGCCGGTGGCGGCCGGCTACATGAAACGGCACGACCCGGTCGTGGCCCGCTTCCTCGACCACGGCAGGGAGCGGCTCGCCGGCGCGCGCCGGATCACCGCCGACATCCACGACCCGAACGCGCCGCACCAGGTCGAGCACCTGCTGCCGTATCCGCCGCCGCCCTTCGGCCCGCAGTCGCCGCCCGCCCGGGCCGCGCTGGCCCGCGCGCTCGGCCCGGCCGCGACGCCGGAGCAGACGGAGGCGTACGCGCGCGGCCTCGGCGGCTCGCTGGTCCACCAGGTCAATCTGGTGCACGCGATCCTGCGGCCGGACCCCGCGGGCGGCGGCCGGCGGCTGTACGGGCGCCTGCTGGACGCGACCGGCTGGAGCGGTACGAGCGCGGTCGGTGCCCGTTGGCGCCCGGACGACGACCTGCTGGTCGACCTGACCCATTTGCGGCTGCCGGGACACCGCCGTTACCGGGAGACGCTGGAATTCGTGGCCGAGGACTCGGTGGCCACCCTCGCGCTGCCCTCGCCGTACGCCCGGGACGAGGCGGCGACGCTGCACATCGACACCTGGGACGCGGGGTCCGGGCTCGCGACCCGGCGTACGTACACCGCGGAGCCGGGGCGCACCGGCTTCCGCCGGCAGCTGGCGGCGTGGGCGCGCAGCGTGCGCGGGGACGCCGGGGCGCTGCCGCTGCCCGGGCTCGCGGAGGTCCGCGAGGACACCCTCGCGGTGCGCGAGGCGGCGCTGAATCTGCGCTGAGCCTGCGACGGCCCGCGTCCCAGCCGCCCCAGCAGGGCCTTTATGCCGACTGCTGTCACACATTGGCCTAGACCTATTGCTGCGGGCTGTAGTCAGCGGCTAACGTTCGATCACGGCGCGCGCGGCCACACCTGCTCCGATCTGTACGCATCTGTACACACGCAAGGCCCCTTCCCTCCCCCCGCAGGCGCTTCCGCCTGCCCGGAAAGGAGTTGTGCACATGACCAAGCGACTGATCGCCCGCGTCGGCACCGTGGCGGCCACCGCCCTGCTCGGCGGACTCGGCCTCTTCGGTGCCACCGCCGCCCAGGCGTCGCCGCCGCCCGGCAGCGGCTTCATGTTCATGGGCTACTTCCCGACGTACGCCTCGTGCGTCGCCCAGGCCCAGGCCAACGCCCCGATCCACGGCCCCGTCTACATCTGTGAGCTGGGCACCAACAATCTGTACCTGCTCTGGATGCACTGACGTACCGTCAGCACACGAACTGACGGATCGTCAGTCGTCGAACTGACACACCGTCACTGATGCAGCCGCTCACGGGGGCGGCCGAGCCGCGGGGGGCGTTCCGCCGAACGGCGGGGCGCCCCCCGCTGGTTCACCCCTCCGGCCGCCCGGCCGCCGGCTGGTCCAGCGTCACCCGGGCCAGGTCCACCCGCGACCGCACGCTCAGCTTGCGATAGGCGCGGGTGAGCGCGGCCTCCACCGTCTTGACGCTGATCACCAGGGCCGCGGCGATCTCCCGGTTGCTGGCGCCGCGCGCGGCCAGCGCCGCGATCCGCCGCTCGGTGTCGCTGAGCGCCGTCAGCCGGGGCGCCGCCGGGTCCCGCGGACGGCCCGCGGCATACGGCCCGTCCGGCCGCTCCACCCGGTCCGCCTCGGCGTCGGCCAGCGCCAGCCAGGGGTGGGCGCGGGCGGTGCGGAAGATCCTGGCCGCGGCGCCCAGCGCGGTACGGGCGGCCCGCGGGTCGCCGCGCCGCGCGTGCAGCCGGCCGAGCGCCAGCCGCCCCCTGCCCTCCTCCAGCGGATACGGCAGCTCCGCCAACCGGCCGACGGCCGCGTCGAGTTGGCCCACCGCGGTGTCGAGGTCGCCGCGCGCCTCGGTGACCAGGGCGGCGGCCCGGTCCAGTACGGCCAGCATCCCGCGGCGGCCGAGCCTGGCCGCCTGCGCCCGGGTCGCCGCCACCAGATCCGCGGCCTCGTCCGTCGCGCCCGCCCGCACCAGCGCCTCCGCGAGGTCGGCCTGCCAGCGGCGCATCGCCGGATCGCCCTGGCCCTGCCCGGTCTCCAGCAGCCGCGCGCGCTGCAACGCGTGCACCGCCGCGGTCGTCTCGCCGCGCAGCAGCCGGACATGGCCCTCGGCGTGCAGCGCCCTGGGCAGGAAGAGCTGGTCGTCGTCGTCCTCGCTGTGCCGCCTGGCCCGGTCGGCGGCGGCCAGCGCCACATCGGTCCGGCCGCCCGCGGCCTCGGCGAGCGCGACCGCGTACCAGGCCGGTCCCTGGCTGAGCCCGGCCTGTTCGGCCACGCGCAGGCTCTGGTGCGCCAGGTCGAGGGCGCGTTCGCAGCGCCCGCGCAGGATCTCCACCTGCGCCAGGCCCGACAGGCACTGGCACAGGCTCTCGGCGGAACCGCGCTGGCGCACGGTGTAGATCAGCGCGCGCAGTTCGGTGCGCGCGTCGTCCAGCCGGTCGTGCAGCAGGTGGCGGCGGTGCTTGAGGAAGACCGGGCCGTTGTGGTCGAAGAGCACCCGCGGGTCCTGCGGCGCGGCCAGCGCGGCGGCCAGCGTCCGCTCGGCCTCGGGCAGGCCGAGGTAGAACTCGACGGCCGCCTGCTGGCTGAGCGCGGCCAGTTCGGTACGGCGGTCGCCCGCGCTCGCCGCCAGCACGGCCGAACGCGCCGCGTGCGTACGGGCCTTGACGGCGGTGCCCTCCACCATCCAGGCCCGCCAGCTCATCCGGTGGTGCAACTGGGCCAGCAGCCGCGGGTCGTCGCGCGCGTCCTCCAGGGCCTGCGGGAAGACATCGGCGACCTCGGCCATCGCCTGGCCGCACGAATCCACGATGACGATCCAGGCGCGGACCCGGTCGGCCGGGCGGCCCGAACCGGTCAGCGACTCGTGCAGCACCTCGTGCGCGATCCGGCGGGCCAGCGGGTAGTCGCCCGCGGCGACCGCGTCCTCCGCCGCCGTCAGCCGCCGGTCGGTCTCGGCCGCCGGGTCGTCCGGCGGGGTGCGGTCGGCGGCCAGCCGGCCGAGCCGGGCCGCGACGGCGGGCGCGCCCCCGCGGCGGGCGGCGCCGGCCGCCGCGGACAGTTCCGCGGCCACGTCGGCGTCCCAGCCGGGGGTCAACGAGGCCAGGTGGTGGGCGCGTTCGACGGGGTCGCCGGCCGCGGCGGCGAGCGCGGTGTGCACCCGGCGGCGGGTCGCCGGATCGGCGTCGTCGTACACCACCCGGGCCAGCAGCGGCGGTACGAAGCGGACCGGGCCGCCGTCGTCCGGCACCGGTTCCACGAGGCCGAGCCGGGCCGCTTCGGCGAGATCGGCCGCGGCCTCGTCTCGGCCGGCCCGGCGCAGCAGCCGTGGTGTCGGCCGCTCGGCGGCGCTCGCGGCGAGCAGCGTCATCCACGGGCCCGCCGGCAGCGCGGCCGCCCGCCCGAGCAGTACGTCCCGCAGGCCGGCCGGCACTCCCGGCTCGCCGGCGGCGCGCGCCAACTCCAGGGCCACATAAGGGTTTCCGCCGCTCTCGGCATGGACGCGGGCCACGGCGGACCGCTCGCCGCCGAGCAAGGGGCCCACCAGCCCGGCCAGTTCCCGCTCGCCCATCACGGGCACGTCCAGGGCCACCGCGCCCCCGGTGGCCCACGCGCCCCGCCCCGCTCCGGCACCCGCACCCGTCCGCGCCGCCGTCGCCGTCAGCAACGGCCGTCCGCCCGCCCGCCGCAGCGCGAACGCGAGCAGCGCCGCCGTCCCGGTGTCGAGCTGGTCCACGTCGTCCACCACCAGCACGACCGGCCCGTCGTCGCACAGCGCGGTGAGCAGATGGAGCACGGCGAGGGGCAGCGCGAGCGGATCGCCCTCCGTGGCAAGGGGGTTGGCAGCCCCGGCGTCCGGTTCCGGGCGGTGCAGCGCAGCGAGCAGCGCGGACCGTTCTGGCGGCGGCAGACCGGCGAAGGCCGGGGCGGAGGAGGGGACGGCGGACAGGAGGTCGATGAGGCCGAGGTGGGGGAGGTGGTGCTCGTCGGGGGAGGGGGCGCAGCGCAGGACGCGGCGGCCGGCGGCGGCCTGTTCGTCGGCGAGCGCGGCCAGCAGGGTGCTGCGGCCGATGCCGGCCGGGCCGGTGAGGTGGACGCCGGTGCCCGCGGCGAGCGCCGAGCGGGCGGCGGCGAGCAGCGCGGCGCGGCCGTGGACCGCGGCCCGCCCCGTGGGGGTGGGGCGGGCCGCGGCCCGGCCGGCGGAGCGCGTCGTCTCTGTCATGCCCGGGACCCTCCCGACACGGCGTGGGCCCCGATCATCAGGTCCGATCGTGCACCTGTCAAGAAGGCGTGACAGCGGTGCGTACCGGAATCGACACGCTGGTGGCACCCCGCCCGGCACCGCCGCGGCCCCGGGCGGGGGCGATCAGGAGGACCCGCGAAGGTCCCGGGAAGGACGGCTAGCCGTCGATCCTGTGCTGCGTCCAGAAGGACGTCAGATCCACCGTCGTCGCCGCCTGCGCCGCGGCCTTGAACTCCGCGGTCGTGGAGACGCCGTACCAGTGCGCCTGCGCGTAGTCGTGCAGCAGCGTCGTCATCGCGGAGTCGCCGATCAGCCGCCGCAGGTCGTGCAGTGCGCACTTGCCGTAGTTGTAGACGACCGTGCCGTAGCGCGAGGAGTGCGCGTCCCAGTACGCCATCGAGTTGGTGATCTTCTCGGCGGAGGACGCCCACGACACGCTGTTCCAGCAACTGGCGCCGGTCTTGCCCAGCGCCAGGTCGGTGGAGTAGTCGGCGAAGGACTCGTCCAGCCACGGGCTGTTGTACTCGTCGTCGCCGACGATCCCGTACCACCACTGGTGCCCGATCTCATGGGTCAGCGCGGTGGTGTCCACCAGGTCGAGCACGAAGCCCGGGTACTCCATCCCGCCGAACCAGAAGTTGTTGTCCAGCACCGCGTCCAACTCGCCGTACGGGTACGCCCCGAAGCGGCCCGCGTGCGCGTCCACCGCGTTCTCCGACACCGTGAGCATGGAGTTGGAGTTGGCGGTGGAGATCCCGCTCACCGCGTAGACGTTGATCTTCACCCCGGCCGGGGACGTCCCCGACACCTTGCTGAACGGGCCCGCGGCCCAGGCGAAGTCACGGACCTTGGTCGCGGTCGCCTTGGTGACCGTACGGCCCGAGGTCCCGGGGGTGTCCACCGAAGTCCCGGTCGCGGGAACGGAGATGGAGGTCGGGTGGTCGAGTGTCACCGAGAAGTCGGCGGCCAGTGAGTAGAACGCCTCACCGTTGTTGGTGTACGGGTCCAGGTGCCAGCCGGCCGCGTCCCGGATCGCCAGCACCGGCAGCGCGTTGCCGATGAAGCTGAAGGAACCGTCCTTGCCGAAGCGGTCGGCGCCGGACGGCACCACGATCTTCAGGTCGAAGCCGACGGTGCCGCTCTGCCCCTGCGCGAGCGCGGCCGGCAGCGTCACCTTCAGCGCGGTGCAGTTCACGGTCAGCGCGGACGCGGTGCCGCCGGTGACATTGGTGACGGTGATCGGGGTGCTCGGGCAGCTGCCGTGGTAGTTGTCCCACAGCCGCAGGTACACCTCGGTGAGCGGGGTGGCCGAGGCGTTGGTGAAGTTCACGCTCTCGTGGCCGTTCCAGGTGCCGCCCGTCGCGTCGCTGGTCAGGCTGACGGTGTACGCGGGCGCGGCCGGCGTACGCGTCGGGTCGTCGGCGGGCGGCGGCGTCGTGCTGTCACCGGAGGTGGTCAGCGCCACGTCGTCGAGGACGAAGCTGGTCTGGAGGCCGGAGTCCTCGGTGCCGGTGAAGCCGAGGCTCACGCTCTGCCCGATGTACGCGGACACGTCGACCGTCCGCTGCACATAGCCGCTCGCCGCGTCGAGGTTGGAGTATGTCGCGACGGTCGTGCTCCCGATCTTCGCGGTCAGCTTGTCGTAGGCGGTCGTCCGCGTCGTCTCGGCGGTGTCGATGTGCAGCCAGAAGGTCAGGCTCGCCGAGGAGCAGCCGGACGGGATGGTCACGGTCTGGGCGAGGCTCTCGGTGTGGGTCGAGCCGTAGCCGTCGAGCCAGGCGAAACGGGTGCCGGTGTGGGCGCTCTGCCCGCCGCCGCTGGTGATCGCGCCGGTGGTGCCCGTCCAGGGCGAAGTCCCCGACTCGAAGCCGCCGTTGGCGACGACCTGGGTGGGGGCGCACGCGGCGGGTGCGGCGTGAGAGGCGGGTGCCGATGGGGTGGCGGGCGCGGCCGAGGCGGGCGCCGCGGCGACCGCGCCTCCCGCGACGACGACGCCCGCTGCGGCGAGCAGGGAAAGGAGTCGGTTTCTCATCGGCTCATCGGATCCTCTCGGGGTGGGGGGACGGACCGATACGACGGCCGAGGGTCGGCGCCGTCCGGCGCCGGGGTGGTGGCGGCCGGCCGGGCGCGGGGGCTCGACGCGCAGGAGTCTGCACAGCCCGCTCACAGGACGTAAGACCCGCCGGAAATCCGTAGGGATATCCCTATGCGGGGTCCGATTGCGGCCCGGCCCGCGCGGATTGCCGGGAGGTGACGCGCGCGCGGCGGAAAGGCGGTCGCGGCGGACATACGGTGCTACGCCGGTCATATGCTGCGGGCACCGGGAGTCGTACGGGAGTCGTACGAAGGATGTGGCCGCCGCCGGTGCGTCCGTGTGACACGAAACGGTGCAGGGCCGTGCGCCGGTGAATTGTGTGCGATTTCAACCATGCTTCTCAACGGCCGTGCTGGCCTGGGAGTTTGGCACGTCGGCGCGGTCAAACATGCCGCGGGGTGTCACGGATGTGGCGTAGGTCACGTGATTGCCTGGCGCTAACCGGGCGGCGGACAGCCCCCGTTGTTTAGTGTCTGGGGGGAGGGCCGAGCACCGATTTCCGGTCGATCACGGTGAACCGATGAAGCCCGGCGGAGGGAGTGCGATATGAGCGGTCGAATTCGGCCGGGCGATTGGTGTGTTCGGCCCCCGCGGCACCATCCGGGTTGAACTTCTTCATTGAGTTGGGGAGTAGCGTGTACGGGGACAAGCTTCTAACTGACCGTCAAGGATTGAGCCGTCTCGACCGGGGACGGGGGAGCGGCGCCGCGCTGGCGCCCATCGAGCGCTCGGCGCTCCAGACCCTCACCCCGCGCGAGCGGGAGGTGCTGAGCGTCATGGGCTTCGGCGAGGGCAACAGGGCCCTCGCCTCCCGGCTCGGTATCGCCGAGCGGACCGTGAAGGCGCATCTGACGAGCATCACCCGGAAACTGGGGCTGCGCTCCAGGGTGGAGACGGTGCTCGTGTCGCTGGAGTGGGCCGAGGATCTGCGCCCGGCCGAGTAGCGGCGCCGTGTCGCGGGCCGAGCGGCGGCCTCAGGCCGCTGTCGCGGAGGCGACGGCGGCGAACCGCAGGGCCACGCGCCGCCACACACCGGCCGCGGCGGCGTCGTGCCGCAGCGCGGCGCGGTGCAGTTCGTCGCGGTCCACGCCGTGCCGGTCCAGGCGCTCCACGTTCCACCCGCTGATCCGGTCCGCCGTGGTCTCCGGGTGGAACTGGACGCCCCAGGCGTTCGCGCCGACCCGGAACGCCTGATAGGGGCAGTTCTCGCTCTCGGCCAGCCACCGGGCGCCGTCGGGCAGCTCGACGATGGCGTCGACATGGTTCTCGATCGCGGTCGGGTGCTCCGGGAGACCGGTGAACAGCGGGTCGTCCGCGGCTTCCTGGCGGAGCGTCAGCTCCGTGCTGCCGAACTCCGGCCGTCCGTGCTCGCCGCGCACCTCGCCGCCCGCGACCTGCGCCAGCATCTGGCCGCCGAGGCAGATCCCGAAGACGGGGGTGCCCGCGTCCAGCGCCTGCCGCACCAGTTCCCGGGTCGGCGCCAGCCACGGCGCGCGCTCGTCGTCGTCCGGCAGATAGCCGCCGCCCAGCACGATCAGCGGGCGCGGCCCCAGCCGCTCCGGCAGCGGCGCGCCGTCGTAGGCGGCGACCACCTCGACGCCGAGCCCGCCCTCGGCGAGCCAGCCCTCCCACCGTCCCGGCCCGCCCCCGGGCCCGTGCTGCACCACCAACGCCGCCGTCATACGACCTCCCCGCGCGTCCCGCCGCTTCGCGTACCGGCCCATGATCGCCCCGCCCTGCGGCCCGCTGCCACACCGGCCGACGTGGCGCTCATCACCGAAGGACCTCCCGGCGACCCGCTCGGCTTCCTGCCGCCGCACCTGCGGGACGTCCCGTACGCGTACGACCGCGACCCCGTCTCCACCGCCCCGGCGACCTCGCCCCCGATCGCGTCCTCCACCTCACCAAAGAAGTCGGCCGCCCCGCCCTCTGGTGCGCGCCGGGATCCACCAGGCGCTGTCCAGGGCCCGCGCGGCCGTCCTCGGCCGCTGACCCGTCGCGCCCGCGCGACGCGACGCGCGAACCCGGCATGCGCGACTCGCGGACGAAACACTCCGCACCCCACTGAAGGATCACATCCGTTCAGCACACGGTGCCGTGTTCATGTTCTTGACGCTCTCCACGGGCGAGCGCAGACTTCGAGGCGTTTGCGTTCACCTCCTGAATCCACCGGCAATGACGCCCCTTTGGAGAACGTATGCGCATGGCCCGTCTCGCGGTGGCGGCCGCGGCTGCCGCCGCCCTCGCCGTACCCCTCGCAGTGGCAGGACCCGCGTCCGCCGGCGACACCCCGGCCGCGACCGCCCGGCAACCCTGGCTCAACTCCCGTCTCCCGCTGGAGAAACGCGTCGACCTGTTGCTCGGACAGCTCACCAACGCCGAGAAGGCGTCGCTGATGACGTCGGTCGGTGTGCCGAGCGGCTCGCACGCCACCGGCTACACCCCCGGCATCGACCGACTCGGCGTCCCCGGCCTGCAGTTCACCGACGGGCCCGGCGGCGTACGCGACGGCCAGCCCGCCACGGCGCTGCCGTCGCCCGTCTCGCTGGCCGCCTCCTTCAACACCGAACTCGCCAAGCAGTACGGCACGGTGATGGGCTCCGAGGCCAAGTCCCGTGGATACCAGGTCATTTACGGCCCCATGGTGAACATCGTGCGCACCCCGCTGGGCGGCCGCGATTTCGAGACCCTCGGCGAGGACCCGGCGCTCGCCGGTGACATCGGCTCCGCCGAGATCGAGGGCATCCAGAAGCAGGGCGTCGCCGCGCAGGTCAAGCACTACGCGGGCAACAACCAGGAGAACGCCCGCATGACGTCCAGCTCGGACATCGACGAGCGGACCCTGCACGAGATCTATCTGCCCGCCTTCGAGAAGGCCGTCAAGGACGCCCACGTCTGGTCCCTGATGTGCGCGTACAACAAGGTCAACGGCACCTACGCCTGCGAGAACGCGCAGATCCTGCGCGAGATCCTGATCGACACCTGGAAGTACGACGGCGTGGTCGACACCGACTACCCGGCCAACCACAGCACCGTCGCCTCCGCGCTCGCCGGCCTCGACCAGGAATTCGCGGGCACCAGCTACTTCAAGCAGCTCCCGGCCGCCGTCGCCGCGGGCCAGGTCCCGCAGTCCGTGCTGGACGACGCGGCCCGCCGCATCCTCCGACTGGAGTTCCGCACCGGGCAGTTCGACAGGAAGACCCCGACGACCGTCGACTACGAGGCCGACAGCGCCTTCGCGCGCAAGGCCGCCGAGGACGGCAGCGTCCTGCTGAAGAACAGCGGCGGCACCCTCCCGCTGGACACCAAGAAGCTGACATCGCTCGCCGTCATCGGCCCCAACGCCGAGACCGCGATCACCGGTGGTGGCGGCAGCTCCGCGGTCACCCCGTACAAGAAGGTCGACCCGGTCTCCGGGCTGAAGGCCCGGCTGGGCAGCGGGGTGGACGTCACCTCGGTGAAGGCGGGCGGCAACGGCGGCTTCCCGGCGATCCCGGCCTCCGCGCTGACCGGCCTCAAGGGCGAGTACTTCGCCAACAAGACGCTCTCCGGAACGCCCGCGGTCACCCGCGACGACCCGAACATCGACTTCGACTGGGTGCTCGGCTCCCCGGCCGACGGCATACCCGTCGACAACTTCTCCGCCCGCTGGACGGGCACGCTCACCGCGCCCGCCACCGCCGCGTACACCTTCTCCGCCACCAGCGACGACGGCAGCCGGATCTACCTGGACGACAAGCTCATCGTCGACAACTGGTCCGACCACGGGTCGAGCACCGTCAAGAGCACGCCGGTGCGGCTCACCGCCGGTGAACCGCACAGCCTGCGCGTCGAGTTCTACGACAGCGCGCAGAACGCCTCGGTCTCCGTCGGCTGGTTCGCCCCCGACCTGCCCGACCCGACGATCCAGGCCGCCGTCGACGCGGCGAAGAAGGCCGACGCGGCGGTCGTCGTGGTCGGCGACTCCTCCAGCGAGGGCTCGGACCGTACGACGCTGGCGCTGCCCGGCAACGAGGACCAGCTGATCAGCGCGGTCGCCGCCGCCAACCCCCGCACCGTCGTGGTGATCAGGGCCGGCGCCCCAGTGCTGATGCCGTGGCTGTCGCAGGTGCCCGCCGTGCTCGACATGTGGTACCCGGGCCAGGAGGACGGCAACGCGCTGGCCGCGCTGCTCACCGGCGACGCCGAACCCGGCGGCCGGCTGCCGGTCAGCTTCCCCAGGACCGACACCCAGACCGCGACCGCCGCGGCGCCAGGCCGCTACCCGGCGGTCGACGGCGTGTACGACTACAGCGAGAAGCTGGACGTCGGCTACCGCTGGTACGACCAGGAGCAGCAGACGCCGCTCTTCCCGTTCGGCTACGGCCTGTCCTACACCACCTTCCGGCAGTCGCACCTGCGGATCGACGACGACCGCGTCGAGGCCACCGGCCGCGGCACCGGAAAGATCCGGGTCTCGGTCGACGTGACCAACACCGGCCGCCGCACCGGCACCGATGTGGTCCAGCTCTACGTCGGCTACCCGGCCGGCGCGGGCGAACCGCCGAAGGCGCTGAAGACCTTCGCCAAGGTGGAGCTCAAGCCCGGCCGGACGAAGACCGTACGGCTCACGCTGGACGCCGACGCCTTCAGGACCTGGGACAGCGCCGCGCACGACTGGACGGTCCTCGCGGGCCGCTACCCGGTCTACGTCGGCCAGTCCTCGGCCGACACCCCGCTCAAGGGCGCGGTGACCGTCACCAGGACCGTCGGCGCGCAGTACACCGCCGTGTCGGTGCCCGCGCAGACCGACGCCGGCGCGTCCTACCCGGTGAAGCAGACCTTCACCAACACCGGCGACAGCGCCGTCCGCGACCTGTCGCTGAGCCTGTCGGTACCGGCCGGCTGGAAGGCCACGCCCGCACCCGGCAAGGCGGCGGGCCGTACGGTCGCGCCGCACAGCTCGGTCAGCGCGACCTGGGTCGTCCAGGCGCCCGCCGACGCCACCCCCGGGCCCGCCACGGTCACCGGCAAGGCCACGTATCTGCTCGACGGACGGCAGACCAGGACCGCCGACGCCGCGACCACCGTCCCGTACGCGACCACGGCCGCCGCGTACAACAACAAGGGCATCAGCGCCGACAGCGACCCGGGCACCGGCGACCTGGATCCCGGCGGCTACAGCCTCTCCGCCACCCAGCTCGCCAAGGTCGGCTACACCCCCGGCGCGACGGTGACGGCGGGCGGCCTGGACTACACCTGGCCGGACACGCGGCCCGGCGAGCCCGACAATGTGGCGGCGGCCGGACAGGTGATCCGCGTCCAGGGCCAGGGCAGCAGGCTCGGGCTGCTCGGCACCGGCATCAGCTCCGCGCACGCGGGCACGGTGACGGTGACGTACACCGACGGGACGACGGCTGACCTCGCGGTCTACCTGCCCGACTGGTACAGCAACGCGGCGAGCGGCAACAGCCAGTTGGCGGTCACCACGGCCAACTGGAACCGCCCGCCCGGTGACACGCTCGGCGACCACGCGGTGAGCCTGTACACCACCGGGGGCGCGCTCGACCCGGACAAGGCCGTCGCGTCGGTGACGCTGCCGAACGACAGCGGCTTCCACGTGTTCGCGATCTCGGTCGGCTGAGCGGACAGCACCGGAAGCAGCCGACACCGCCGCCCGTCCCGGAGATCCGGGGCGGGCGGCGGCGTACGCACGGGAGCCGGGACGGCGTCCCGGCTCAGGTCGCCTCGGACGCGTTGAGCGCGTCCAAGGCACTCTGCTGGCAGCCGTAACCGGTGCCGGCCAGCGGGCCGTTCCAGTGCGGCCCGTAGACGTCCAGCGCGTTGCGGTCGTGGGTGTGCGCCGCGTTCGCCTGGGTGTCGAGATAGCCGCTGTACGGGCGGTCGGAGAGCTGCTTGTCCAGATCGCGCAGCCCGCGCACGTACGCGCCCTTGAAGGACGCGCCGTCGTTGTCGCACGCGTCGCCCTCGCCCGGCTCGTGCAGCACACCGCCGGAGTTGATCGCGGCGGCCGACGTCGAGGCGTTCGCCAGGGTGCGCGCGGTGGTCAGCAGCGCGCTGTTCCCGGTCGCCCGGTACAGCTCGCTCAGCCCGCCGAGGATCACGCCCTGGTTGTACGTCCAGGTCTGCTGGCCGTTGTTGGCGCAGGAGTCGTTGAGGCCGTCGTTGACCAGGTGCGAGGAGTTGATCATCCCGCTGGCCTGGAACCAGCTCCACTCGCTGTTCGCCCGGCCCAGATACACCGTGTCACCGGAGATCCGGTTGTGCAGGGCGGCATTGAGCTGGAGGTACAGCTCATTGGTGATCGCGTTCTTGTACGCGTTGGTCTCGTTCCACTGCACACCGCCGCCGCACTTGCTCGTCCAGTAGCCGAACATGTGATCGGCGTCGGCGCGCGCGGTGTTCAGATAGCGGCTGTCGCCGGTCAGGTCGTACGCGTCGACCCAGGCCAGACCCCACCAGCCGGTGTCGTCCAGGTAGTCGTTCCTGAACTGGCCCTCGCGCGCGTTGACGTTGAGGTCGTAGGTGCGCGAGACGGCGTATTTGTAGCTGGGCATGCCGCTGGTGCGGATGTTGTCGATCACCGACGTCAGGGCGTTGGCGGCGGTCCACCAGCCGTTGCCGCCGAACAGGCCGGTGCCGCGGTCCCACTTCATCATCAGGCCGGTGGCGGCGGCCGTGCTGCTGCTCCAGGCGTTCCAGTTGGAGCGGGCCCAGGCGGTGCAGGCGATCTCCGGGCGGTCGCCCGCCTTGCCGCAGGCGCGCAGGGCGCCGACGCCGTTGTTGTTCCAGTCGTCGACGTTGTACATCAGGGTGCGCCAGCCGCTGCCGCCCGCGGGCGTGCTGGTGTCGCCGAGCTTGCTGCCGGAACCCCAGGTGGCGCCGCCGTCGAAGGACCGGTCGAGCCAGACCTCGTCACCGGGATTGCCGTTCCCGATCGACGCCCAGCCCATGGCATCGTTGTCATCTATGTGCAGCTGGATCGTGCGGGAGTAGATCGAGGCGGTCACCGGCACCCGTTCCGACGGCGCGGCGGCCGGGTCGCGGGCATCGCAGTAGGTGTTGCAGACCGCGGCCGCCGCATGCGCCTTGGAAGCCGCGGGCACGAGGCCGAGCAGCAGGCAGCACAGGGCGAGCGCGAGGACGAGCACATGGGTCGGACGTACGCGTGCGGACATGGCTCCGCTTTCCGGCGGCCTGGGCGCCGCCTGTACGACGAGGGGGGTGGGGGAATGACCCGGGGGCGTGGGGGGTTGGGGGTTACTGGTCCGGACCAGGACACCGCTCGTGGCTTGCCCATGTCAAGACGACCAGAAGGTCACCCTTCGATTGCTGCTCCGGGCGTTCCCCGGGTCGGACACCCGTGCGGGATAGTCTCTTCGCTACGGCCAGAAACAGTCCTTTACGAACAGCCCCCTGCCCAGCCCCGAAGGGGATCAGGAACTTGATACAGATAGATTCGGTCACCAAGCGCTACCCCGACGGCACGGTGGCGGTCGACGAACTGTCACTGGAGATACCCGACGGCTCGATCACCGTCCTGGTCGGCCCCTCCGGCTGCGGCAAGACCACCACGCTGCGGATGATCAACCGGATGGTCGAGCTGACCGGCGGCAGGATCCTGCTGGACGGCGCCGACATCCACGCCCAGCCGGTCAACGCGCTGCGCCGGTCGATGGGGTACGTCATCCAGAACGCCGGGCTCTTCCAGCACCGGACCATCGTGGACAACATCGCCACCGTGCCGCGCATGCTGGGCTGGGACCGCGACCGCGCCAGGAAGCGCGCCCGCGACCTGATGGACCGGGTCGGCCTGGACGCCTCGCTCGCCAAGCGGTATCCGTATCAGCTCTCCGGCGGCCAGCAGCAGCGCGTCGGCGTGGCCAGGGCGCTCGCCGCCGACCCGCCCGTGCTGCTGATGGACGAGCCCTTCTCCGCGGTCGACCCCATCGTCCGCAAGGTGCTCCAGGCCGAACTCCTGCGCATCCAGGCCGAGTTGGGCAAGACCATCGTCTTCGTCACGCACGACATCGACGAGGCGATCAAGCTCGGCGACATGGTCGCGGTACTGCGCACCGGCGGCAAGCTGGCGCAGTACGCGCCGCCGGACGAGCTGCTCTCCGCCCCCGCCGACGCCTTCGTCGAGGACTTCCTCGGCACCGACCGCGGCATCCGGCGGCTGTCCTTCTTCACCTCGGCCGGTCTGGAACTCACCACCGCGCCCATCATCGCCGTCGACTCCAGCGCCGCCCAGGTCGCCGAGCGCACCAAGGCGTCCGGCGCCCCGTACCTGCTGCTCACCGACACCGACGGCAAGCCGCTCGGCTGGACCGGGCCGGCCGCCGCGGCCAAGGGCGGCGCGGCCCTGAGCGTCGCCGAACTGCTGCCGCACGGGCGGCCGTTCGTCTTCGGCAAGGAGTCGCTGCGCGACGCGCTGGACTGCGCGGTGCTCTCGCCGACCGGCTGGGCCGTCGCCGTGGACGACGGCGGCCGGGTCGTCGGCGTCACCTCGCAGACGACGATCGCCGAGGCCATCCGCGGCGCCCACGCCGAACGCGGCGCCGCCGGCAGCCCCTCGGCGTCGGCCAAGGCCGCCGCGGCCGAGGCGGCGGCGGTGGACCCGGCGATCGCCGAGAGCAAGGCCGCCGAGAGCAAGGCCGTGTGATGAACGCCTACTTCGACATGCCGAGCGACCTCCAGCACTCCTACCTGGGGCTGATCGGCCTGCACCTGCGCGAGGCGCTGCTGCCCGTGCTGTTCGGCCTGGTCGTGGCGTTGCCGGTGGCGCAGCTGTGCGTGCGCTTCAAGTGGCTGTACTCGCCGGTGCTGTGGGTCACCACGGTGCTGTACGCGATCCCGTCGCTCGCCTTCTTCGTCGTCCTCATCGACTACACCGGCGCGACCGAGACCACCGTGATGATCCCGCTGACCGTCTACAGCCTCGTGCTGCTGGTCCCGGCGATCGTGGACGGCGTCCGCTCGGTGTCGCCCGACACGATGGCCGCGGCCACCGCCATGGGCTTCGGCCCGGTGCAGCGCTACCTCAAGGTCCAACTGCCCATCGCCGTACCGGCGATCTTCGCCGGCCTGCGGCTGGCCGCCGTCTCCAGCATCAGCCTGGTCAGCGTCGGCACCCTGATCGGCAACCAGGGCGCGCTCGGCAATCTGCTGGCCGACGGGCAGTTCTACCACCGCACCCCGCTCATCGTGACGTCCGTCGTCACCACCGCGCTGCTGGCCATCCTGGTGGACGGGCTGCTCGTCCTGATCCAGACGCTGCTCACCCCGTGGGCCCCGCGCGGCGGAAAGTCCGCAGGAAAGGGCGCGGGGAAGTCCGGCCGGCCGTCCCTGCTGCGCCGCCGTACGACGTCCGCGGCCCGTGAACCCGAACCCGCCGCCGCCCGCGCGGCCCTGGAGGACGCCGTCCGATGAACGTCCTGAACTTCATCAATGACTTCTTCTCGGACAGCGCCAACTGGCACGGCACGACGGGCATCCCGCACCGCCTGCTGGAGCACGTCGAGTACAGCCTGCTCGCGCTGTTGATCTCGGCCGTCATCGGACTGCCGATCGGCCTGTTCGCCGGGCACGCCGGGCGCGGCGGCTACGCGCTGGCCGCCTTCTCCACCGCCGCCCGCGCCCTGCCCAGCTTCGGTCTGCTGGTGCTGATGACGGTCTGGCTCGGCGAGATCGGCACCACACCGGCCATGATCCCGCTGGTGGCCCTCGCGGTCGCACCGATCCTGGTGACCAGCTACGAGGCGATCAGGAGCGTCGACCCGGCGCCGGTGGACGCCGCCCGCGGCATGGGCATGAGTTCGGCGGCCGTGCTCTTCCAGGTCGAGATCCCGGCCGCCCTGCCGCTGATTCTCAGCGGGCTGCGGTCCGCGGCGATCCAGGTGGTCTCCACGGCCACCATCGCCGCGTACATCGGCCTCGGCGGCCTCGGCCGGTACATCATCGACGGCCTGGCCCAGCACACCTACGGCAAGGTGGTCGGCGGCGCGACGCTGGTCGCGGGCCTGGCCATCGTCACCATCGGGGTGTTCTACCTGGTGGAGCGGCTGGCCGTGTCGCCCGGCGTGCGGCGCGGCCGCTGAGCGTACGTACGGTGCCCGCGCGGGGGACCAGGGGCGAGCGGCCCCCTCCGCGCGGGCCGGCGGTCAGCCCTGGGCGCGGGCCAGCGCCAGTTCCAGCACCACAAGCAGCGCGTCGCGCACCGAACCGCGCTCGCGCGCGTCGTAGGTGAACACCGGCACCTGCTCGGCGATGTCCAGCGCCCAGCGCACCTCGTCCAGGGCGTGCTCGACCCGGCCGTCGAAGGCGTTCACCGCGACGGCGAACGGGATGCCCTTGTGCTCGAAGTAGTCGACCGCCGCGTAGCAGTCGTCAAGACGGCGGGTGTCGACGATGACCAGGCCGCCGAGCGCGCCCTCCACCAGGTCGTCCCACATGAAGCCGAACCGGTCCTGGCCCGGGGTGCCGAACAGGTACAGCTTCAGCGTGCTGTCGATGGTGATGCAGCCGAAGTCCATCGCGACCGTGGTGGTCGTCTTGTGCGGGGTGTGGCTGAGGTCGTCCACGCCCGCGGCGACCTCGGTGATCGCGGCCTCGGTGGTGAGCGGCCTGATCTCCGAGATCGAGCCCACCGTGGTGGTCTTGCCGACACCGAAGCCGCCCGCGATCACCATCTTCACCGGCAGCGGCGGCCGGACGGCGGTGGGCGCGGCGGCGCCGCGGGCCGCCGGTTCAGTCGGTGTCACGTAGTGCCCCCCTGGAGTCGGGGATGGTGCGGAGCCCATCGATAACCCTTCGCAGTACGGAGATGTCCTGGGCGAGATCGGCGTTCGGGACGTAGACCGACAGATGGCCCTCGGACCTGAGGTCCTCGGCCAGCACACGGACCACGTTCAGGTGCAGGCGCAGCTTGGCGGCGATCTCCGCGAGCGACTGCGGCTGCCGGCACAGCGCGACGATGTCGTGCGCCTCGAAGGAGAGCCCGTCGAGCGCCGTGACACCGGCCGCTGTCGTCACGACCTGGGTCTCGACCGGGATCGGCGGTCCCGACCTGGCCCCTGCCACCCGGCCCGCGGTGACCAGGAACGGCCGTACCGCGGGCGCCCTGCCGACCGGGTCGTCGGGCCGCCCGGGACGGGCCTCCTCGCCGACTGGCGTATCACCGGCCGCCATGTGCCTGCCTCCTCCTTCCGCCTGCTCCCCTCAGCCCCTCGCCTAGTTCCAGGACCGGCCGCGGGGCGCCGGTACGGCGACGCTGTTCTTGAGCTCCAGCACCAGTTGCGGGCTGAGCGCGGAACCGGCGCGGTTGGCGAAGACGGTCATCTCGTACGCGATGTTGCCGAGCTTGGCCTCCTTGGAGGTGACCACGCCGAGCACCGCGCCGCTGCCGATCGCGGAGACCAGCACATGGCCGTCCTCCAGGTCGATGATCACCTTGTTGAGCGCGCCGAGGCCGTAGTTGCCCGAGGCGCCGGCCGCCAGGCTGGTGATGCCGGAGACGATGGCCGCCAGCCGCTCGGAGTCGGCCGGGTCGCCCAGCTGCGAGACGGCGATCAGCAGGCCGTCGGACGATACGGCGATGGCGTCGACCACGCCGGCGGTCTCGGTGGCGAAACGGTTCAGCAGCCAGGTGAAATCGGCTGCCGCGGCCCGCAGGTCGGTGGGCGGACCCTGTCCGGCCGGGGTTTCACCTGTCGGCGTTGTCACTGGTCCGCTCCTTCCGGAAGCCCTGCTTGGCTGTTCGTCGTACCGGGTGCCGTGCCGTTCGCGACGTCACGGTTGGCCCGTTCCACTGCGGCCTCGAACTCGTCGAGTTCCGAGCGGACTTCTTCTGCGTCCACCGTGCGCGGCGCACGGCGTGCGCCGCGTCCCGCGTCGGCGAGTGTGGTGGCGAGGGTCGCGCCGCGCACCCGCCGCCGCAGCGGCCGCGGCCCCTCGTCGGCGCCGCGCTCGGCGCCCTGACCCGCCCCGGCGTCGGGCGTACGGCTGTCCCCGGCGCGGCTGTCGTACGTGCCGCCGTGCGCGGCGTCGGGGCCGGCGCCGTGGGCACGTCCGTCGTACGGCCGCTCGCCGTGCGCGCCGCTGTCGGCGCGGGCGTCGGTCCTGTCGTGCTCGGTCCTGGCGTGCTCGGGGCGGGACCCGGCGGCGTGGCGGCCGCCCGCTGCCTGGGGCGGTGCGCCCGCCCCGGGGCCGTTGCCGGTCGGTCCGGCCGGTCCGGCCGGTCCGGCGTGCGCCGCCGTGCCGCGCTCCTCGGCGGACTGCTGCTTGCGCTGCGGGACGCGGCGGGGGAGCGGGGTCAGGTCGGGGCGGCCGTGCGGCGCGGCGGGCTCCGCCGTACGCGGCGCGGGCACCGGGGCGGCGGGGGCCTGCGGGCCGCCGCTCTCCGCCGGGGGCTGCGGGCCGCGCCGCCCGGGCAGCGGGTGCTGCTCCTCGGCCAGGGCGTAGCGGGTGTCCCCGGCGGGGCTCGTGGTCCCAGCGGCCGGCTCCGCGAACGGGCTCATGAGCAGCAGCAGCGCCGCCGGGATCGTCACCCGGCTGGTGACACCGCCGCCGGGCGTACGCGCCAGCGTGACCCGTACGCCCCAGCGCCGCGCCAGGCTGCCGACCACGAACAGGCCGAGCACCTTGGTCGGCACCAGGTCGAGCCGCTCGCGGCGGATCAGCCGCGCGTTCTCCTCGGCCAGCCGCTCGGCGCTCATGCCGAGGCCGTGGTCGGTGATCTCGATCAGCGCGCCGTCGCCGCCGTCGCGCACCGTCACCTCGACGGGGCTGCGGGCGGGCGAGAACGCCACCGCGTTCTCCAGCAGCTCGGCCAGCATCAGCGTCAGGTCCGCGATGATGTCCGGCGCCACCGTGACATCGGTGTCGGCCAGCAGTGACACCCGCTGGTAGCCCTCGATCTGGCCGAGCGCGGCGCGCACCACATTGGTGAGCGCGGTGGGGCTCGCGTCGAGCCCGGCCTCGCGGATGCCGGCCAGCAGCATCAGGCTGTCCGCGTTGCGCTGGAGGCGCACCGCCAGGTGGTCGATCCGGTACAGCCGGTCCAGCAGCGCGGCGTCGGTCTCGCCGCGCTCCAGGGCGTCGATCAGGGTGAGCTGCCGCGCGGTGAGATTGCTGACCCGGCGGCCGACGTTGCCGAACATCTCGGCGACGTTGCGGCGGCTGACCACCTGGCGCTCCAGCAGCGCCGCCGCCGTGGACTGCACCCGGTTGAACGCCTCGGCCAGGTCGCCGATCTCGTCGTGCGCGGTGACCGGCACCTCCTGGAGGCGGGGCGCGCCCGTGAAGTCCGCCTCGTCGTCGGCGACCCGGGCCAGTTCGAGGCCGGCGACCTCGGCGACCTGCGTCGCGGCCCCGGTGAGCACCTGCACGGGCCGGATCACCGAGCGGCGGACCGCCACCGAGAAGCCCAGCCACAGCACGAACGCCAGCAGCGCGCCGCCGAGCAGCCACGCCGCCCGCCACCAGGCGTCGTCGGACGCCCGGTCGGCCCGGTGCGCGATCTGGTCGATCAGCGACCCGGTGATCGCCAGCCGGTGCTGTGCCTGCTTCTGATAGTCCGGATACGTCCGGAGCGCCTTGCTGAACGCCGCCCTGACCTGCGACTTGTCGGTGGCCTCCAGCGAGCTCGGGTCGATCTGCAGGCCCGCGTACTGCAACGCGATGCCGTTCCACACCGGATTCATCTCGATGCCGGTCAGCTCGGTGTGCTGCGCCTCGGTGGCGAACTTGCCGAAGCGGGCGGCCTGGTACGTGTACAGCTGCTCGTAGCCGACCGCGTTGTTGAACTCGATCAGCGCGTTGGTGTCACCGGTCTGCGCCGAGAAGACGCTGGTCTCGAAGGAGCTGTGCGCGGCCTCAGCGCGCAGCAGCGAGTCCAGCATGCTGCCGGTCCTGGTGGACGACAGGTTCTTGTTCAGGTCCAGGCCGAGGCCGTCGATCAGGCCGTCCACCGTCGCGGTGTACGCGGGGTCGATGTTGTCGGCGGGAAGATAGCTCTGCTCGATCGTGCTGCGCAGGCTGCTCAGGCCCTCGATCTCCTTGAGGACCTGCGCCTCGGCGGCGGGCAGCCGTGAGCCGAAGGTGTCGCGCACCTGCCGCACCTGGTTGTCCACGGCGGTGCGTGACTGCCGGTAGGCGGTGAGCGAGGGGCGCTTGCCCGAGGTCGCCGACTCGTAGCGCACCGACAGCAGCAGCGCCTGCTGGTGCTCGGTCTCCACCAGGTCGACCAGCTCGGCGACCTGGCGGCTGTCGCGGACCAGCCGGGCCGACGCGGCGGCGTCCTGCGCGCGGCCGACCAGACCGGCGATCACATAGGCCAGCAGCACCGCGACCACGACAAGCGGAACACCCACCAGGACGTTCAGCTTGCGCCGGAACGGCCACCGGTCGGCGAAGCCGCCGATCCCGCCTCCGGTGCGCGGCGCCGGATCAGGGCGTGCCGACCCGTCCACCTCGTGCACGGACACCAACGCCTCCTCAGGAACCGCCACCGACTCGCCGACCACCGGCTACTCATGGCGCAAACTGATTGCTTTTGCGCGTAACCGGAACGAAGTGACCGGATTTCCCCCGCCGTTGTCCGAGCACCGTGTCCAACGTCGGGGAGACTACCTCGTCTTGACGGCGCCCACTTGTCCGGACCATCAATATTCTGTGACGGGCGGTGCCGTACGGACCGGGAGGCGCGGAACATTTCGCCGCCGCCCGGACATCGATGCCGATCGGTGATCAGGCTGCTCTTGACTCGTGCGGAACCGGCTGGATTGGATCGCTGGGTAGCACGTGCGTACGCATGGATGTCCGATGGCTCATCCGTCCGTACGGCACCTGCGCACGCGCCACGAGTACGCCCGTTCAACAGCCGAAACTCCCCGAGCACGGAAGCGGAAATCGTGACCTCCCACGTGAAGAGCACCTGGTCAAGCCCGAGACACACTCGCCGCCTCGCCGCGGTCGCGGTGGTCGCCGCCCTGGCGACGCCCCTGCTCGCGGGCTGTGGTGACTCCGGCTCCGACAAGAAGGACCCGCTGGCCGGGTCCAAGGCGAGCGGCGACACCGTGGTCGTCGGTTCCAACAACTTCCCCGAGAGCATCCTGATCGGTGACATCTACGGCGAGGCCCTGAAGGCCAAGGGCATCAAGGTCAGCTACAAGCCGAACATCGGCAGCCGCGAGACCACCTACGGCCTGCTGAAGAACGGCTCGCTGACCGTGCTCCCGGAGTTCAACGGCGCGCTCCTGGCCTACCTCGACCCCAAGGCGACGCCCACCACGGCCGACGCCACCAACGCGGCGGCCCAGGCCAAGCTCGACCCGAAGCTGACGCTGCTCAAGGGCTCGCCGGCCGAGGACAAGGACTCGCTGACGGTCAACGCGGAGACCGCCGCGAAGTTCCACCTGACCGCGGACTCCACCATCGCGGACCTCGCGAAGTACGGCGACCAGATCACCATCGGCGCCTCGCCGGAATTCCAGACCCGCCAGCAGGGCCTGGTCGGTCTGAAGTCGGTCTACGGCCTGACGCCCAAGGGCTTCAAGGCGCTGGACGCGGGCGGCCCGCTGACCCAGGCGGCGCTGAAGAACAACAATGTGCAGGCCGCGGACATCTTCACCACGGACCCCACCATCACCAAGGAGAAGTGGGTCGTCCTCCAGGACCCGAAGAATCTCTTCGGCTTCGAGAACGTGATCCCGCTGGTCTACAAGTCCGGCCTGTCGCAGGCGGGCGTCGACGCGCTCAACGCGGTCTCGGCCAAGCTCGACACCAAGACCCTGCTGGACCTCGACACCCAGGTGCAGAGCGACAACAAGGACCCGCTGGAGGTGGCCAAGACCTGGCTGACCTCGGCCGGTCTGGTCTGACCCGCTGATCCGCTGATCGTCCGACCGGCAGAAGGGCACTGATCGCGCGGTGGGTACGGCATCCGAGGCGCCGATGCACGGCACGGCGGCGCCCTCCGTGGGGGAGGGCGCCTTCGTGGTGCTGGACGGCGCCGGTCTCGACGCCGACGCGGTGACCCGGATCGCCGATCGCGCCGCGGTGCCCGCCGTACCGCCCGAGGCGCTGGCCCGCGCGGACCGCTCCTGGCGGTCCGCGCGGCAGGCCGCCGCCTCGGGCCGGATGTACGGGCGGCACACCGGTGTCGGCGCCAACCGGCTGGTCGCGGTCGGCGACGAGGACCAGGCAGGCCAGGACCTGCGGCTGCTGCGCAGCCACGCCGGCGGCGTCGGGTCGCTGCTGCCCGTCCGGCAGGTCCGGGCCGCGCTCGCGGTCCGCGCCAATCAGGCGCTGGCCGGCGGCTCCGGGTTGCAGCCCGCCGTCGTCGAGGCGCTCGTCGAGGCCCTGCGGCTCGGCGTCCACCCGGCGGTCGGTGAATACGGCGCGGTCGGCACCGGTGATCTCACCGCGCTCGCGGAGACCGGGCTCGCGCTGATCGGCGAACGGCCGTGGCTGCACGAGGACCCGGACCCCGCGCCCGACCCGGCGCACGCCTTCCGTGAGGGCCCCTGGCCCGCCGATCCGGCCGCGCCCGGCGAACGGTCGGTGCTGGACGGGCTGCGCGAGGGGCTGTCGGGCGCGGTTCAGGACCCGGCCGCGGCTCCCGTTTCGGCTTCCGCCTCAGCCTCAGCTTCCGCCTCCGCTTCCGTTTCCGGCGAGCGGGACCGTACGCCCGGGGCGCCCGCTGCCCCCGCCGACCCGGCCGCCGCGCTGCACCCCCGGGCCGTCCCGGCGCCGGTGCCCGCGCCCGTCACCCTCCAGCAGGGCGACGCGCTCGCGCTGATGAGCAGCAGCGCTTTCACCCTCGGGCAGGCCGCGCTGGTCTGCCACGACCTCGACATCCTGCTGCGCGCCTCGCACGCGGTGGCGGCCCTGTCGCTGGCCGCCGTCTCCGGCTCGCTGGAGGCGTACGCGGCACCCGCCGTCGCCATCCGCCCGTACCCGGGGGCGCTGCACGCCGCCGCCGAGGTGCGCCGCCTGCTCGGCGAGCCCGACCGGCCGCGGTCCGCCGGCCGCCGGATCCAGGACCCGTACGGCTTCCGTGCCTTCCCGCAGGTGCACGGCCCCGCGCTGGAAGCCGCCTGGGCGCTGCGCCGGATCGTGGCCGTCGAGGTCAACTGCCCCTCGGAGAATCCGCTGATCAGCGAGGACGGCGGCGCCGACGGCGGCCCCGCCGCGTATCACCACGGCGGTTTCATGGCCACGCCCGTGGGGCTCGCGCTCGACCAGCTGTGCCTGGCCGTGCTCCAGACCGGCCAGCTGTCGGCCGCCCGGCTCACCGCCTTCGGCGACCCCGAGATCACCGGGCTGCGCTCGTACCTGGCGAGCGGCGCCGCCGCCAGCTCCGGGATCATGATCCTCGAATACAGCGCCAATTCGGCCCTCGCCGAGCTGCGCGCCAGCGCCGCGCCCGCCTCCGCCGGGCACACCGTGCTCTCCCGCGGCGTCGAGGAGGCCGCGAGCTTCGCGCCCCAGGCCGCCCGCCAGGCGCTGCGCGCCGTGGACGCCTACCGCCTCGTCCTCGCCTGCGAACTCGTCGCCGCCGTCCGTGCCCTGCGCCTGCTCCCGGCCCGCCCCGACGCCCCCGTCCTCGCCGTCCTCGACGAGCCCACCCTCCCGGCCGGCACCGAGGACCGCGCCCTGACCCCCGACGTGACGGCCGCCGCCGATCTGCTGCCGCGGCTGGCCGAACTCTGACACCGGCCGCACCGATTCGGCCTCCGTCGTGAGCCCGGCCGGACCGGCCCGGACCTTTGTCGTGAGCCCGGCCGGAGGCCGTACGCTGCGGGAGAGCCGGCCGGGAGGGGACCGTCATGAGTTTTCACGCGCTGCACCACGGCGAGCTGCCGCTCGTACTGCCCAACGCCTGGGACGTGCCGTCGGCGCTGGCCTTCGTACGGGCCGGGTTCCCGGCCGTGGGGACCACCAGCTTCGGGGTGGCGTCCGCGCTCGGCCGGCCGGACGGCGACCGCGCCACAGCGGCGGCCAACGCCGAACTGGCCCGGCGGCTGGGCCGGCTGCCGGTGTACGTGACGATGGACATCGAGGACGCCTACACCGACGAGCCGGAGCGCGCCGCCGACTACGCGGCAGGTCTCGGCGGCATCGCGGGCGTCAACATCGAGGACAGCACCGCGGGCCGGCTCGTCCCGCCGGCGGCGCACGCCGCCAAGGTCGCCGCGGTCAAGGAACGCCGCCCCGGCCTGTTCGTCAACGCCCGGGTGGACACCTACTGGTTCGGTCAGGACGCGGAGATCGCCGCCACGGTGGCGCGCGCCACACGCTACGCGGAGGCGGGCGCCGACGGCGTCTTCGTCCCCGGCGTCACCGACCCCGACGTGCTGCGCACGCTGGCCGACGCGATCCCCGTCCCCCTGAACGTCCTTGCCGTGCCCGGCCTGTCGCCCGCGGCCCTCGGCGAGCTGGGCGTACGGCGGATCAGCACCGGCTCGCTGCCGTACCGGGCGGCGATGCGCGCGGCCCTGACCGCCGCCGAGGCCGTACGCGACGGGGGAGCGGTCCCGGACGCGACACCGTACGCCGAACTCCAGGCGGAGTTGACCGCGCACGCCCGAGCGGAGGACGGCTGACCTGCGGCCGGGCGCCACGCGCCGGGGCGCCGTACCTGTGTAGAGTCCCGGTGCATGGCTCAGATCATCGACGGGGTCTCGCGCACCTTCAACGAATTCCTGCTGCTGCCCAACCGCACCCGCACCGACTGCTCGCCGGAAGCGGTGGACCTGGGCACCCCGCTGGTCCGGCACGCCGTGGGCGACCCGTCGCCGATCGCGCTGCGCGCGCCCTTCACCTCGGCGATCATGCAGGCGGTCGGCTCGCCGGAACTGGCCATCGCGCTGGCCCGCAACGGCGGCCTGAGCTTTCTGCACCACAACCGCCCGGTGGCCGACCAGGCCGCCGACATCCGGGCCGTGAAGAATTTCAAGGCCGGCTTCGTGGTCAGCGACACCAATGTCCGGCCCGGTGACCCGCTGAGCACGCTCCAGGAGCTGATGCGCCGCACCGGCCACAGCACCGCGGCCGTCACCGACGACGGCACCGGCACCGGCCGGCTGCTCGGCCTGGTCACCTCCCGCGACTTCCACCCGCAGCGGCACCCGGCCGACGAGCCGGTCTCCAGCCGGATGATCCCGGTCGACGTCCTGCCGGTAGCGACCGACGACATCACGCTGTCGCAGGCCAACTCCCGGCTGTGGGACGAGCGGCTCGACTGCCTCCCGGTGGTGGACGGCGACGGCCGGCTGCGCCATCTGGTGTTCCGCTCCGACTACTCCGACAACAAGCGCTTCCCCAACCAACTCGTCGACGCCGACAAGAGGTTGCGGGTCGGCGCGGGCGTCAACACCCACGACTACCGCGAGCGGATCCCCGAACTCGCCGCCGCGGGCGCCGATGTGCTCTGCTTCGACTCCTCCGACGGCTTCAGCGACTGGCAGGCGCAGGCCATCGCCTGGACCAAGGAGCACTTCCCCGGACTCCCGGTCGGCGGCGGCAATGTGGTGGACGGCGAAGCCTTCCGCTTCCTCGCCGGCGCGGGCGCCGACTTCGTCAAGGTCGGTGTCGGCGGCGGCTCCATCTGCATCACCCGCGACCAGAAGGGCATCGGCCGCGGCCAGGCCAGCGCCGTGCTCGACGTCGCCGCCGCGCGCGACGCGTGGGCCGCGGAGAGCGGCCAGTACGTGCCGATCTGCTCCGACGGCGGGCTCGTGCACGACTACCACATGTCCCTGGCCCTGGCGATGGGCGCCGACTTCGTCATGATGGGCCGCTACTTCGCCCGCTTCGACCAGGCCCCGGGCGCCAAACTCCCCACCCGCGACGGCTTCGTCAAGGAGTACTGGGGCGAGGGCTCCGGCCGCGCCCGCAACTGGCAGCGCTACGAACAGGGCGGCCAGTCCCTGGTCTTCGAGGAGGGCGTGGACGGCTACGTCCCCTACGCCGGCGACCTCAACGAGGGCCTCGCGGTCACCATCGCCAAGATGCGGGCCACCATGGTCTCCTGCGGCGCCCTGACCATCCCCGACTTCCAGTCCACCGCCCGCCTCACCGTCGTCTCGGAGCAGAGCTTCCAGGAAAGCCATGCCACGGTCGCCGTCCGCGACGCCCCGGACGCCTTCGAACGCTCCTGATGAGTCGTCAGAAGATGTCCTGACGAGTCGTCAGGGACGGTGCGGCAGGACGTCGGTGATGTAGCTCTGCACCGTCGCCTCCAGGCCCACGTCGTGCTGGGCCTGTTCCGACAGGTACCAGCGGTGTTCCAGGAGTTCGTGGTAGATCTGCGCCGCGTCGACGCGGCCGCGCAGTTCGGGCGGGACGCTGCGGACGGCGGGGCGGAAGACGTCGCGGACCCAGCGGTGGGCGAGCACTTCGGGGCGGGCGGCGGGCAGGCCGTCCGCGGGGGCGTAGTCGTCCTGGCCGGCCATCCAGCTCTCCAGGTCGTTGAGCAGGCTGCGGGCCTGGTTCTCCTCGGTGTCCAGGCCGGTCAGCCGGAGCAGCTGGCGCTGGTGGTGGCCCGCGTCCACGACCTTCGGCAGGAAGGTCACGGTGTCGCCCTCGGGCGACCGCTCGATCTGCATCTCGGCGACGTCGAAGCCGAGGTCGTTGAGCCGGCGGATGCGGCGGTCGATGTAGTGCCGCTTGCTGGTCGGGTAGACCGACTCGCGGGTCAGCTCGTGCCACAGGTCCGCGTAGCGCTTGACGATCGCCTCGCCGAAGGTCACCGGGTCGACCGACGGGTGCAGTGAACCGCCCGCCTCCAGGTCCATCAGCTCGCCCGCGATGTTCACCCGGGCCAGCTCGATGTCGTAGTCCCGCTGCCCGCGGCTGAGTTCGTGCTGGAGCTGCCCGGTCTCGGCGTCCACCAGATAGGCGGCGTAGGCGCCCGCGTCGCGGCGGAAGAGGGTGTTGGACAGCGAGCAGTCGCCCCAGGCGAAGCCGACCAGATGCAGCCGGACCAGCAGGACGGCCAGCGCGTCCAGCAGCCGGTTGACGGTGTCCGGGCGCATCGTCGTCTCGAACATCGAACGGTAGGGCAGCGAACCGCCCAAGTGCCGCGTGATCAGGGCGGGTTCGAGCGGTGTGCCGTCGGCGGCGACACGGCCGGTCACCACGGCCATCGGGTCCACCGAGGGTATGGAGAGCCGGTCGAGGTCGCGCAGCAGCTCGTACTCGCGGGAGGCCGCCCACTCGCTGACCTCCTTGATCGCCACCACTTCGTCGCCGGCCCGCGCGAAGCGCACGACGTGCCGGGAGATGCCGCGCGGCAGGTTGACCAGCGAGCTGTCCGGCCACTGCTCCAGCGGCAGGCCCCACTCCAGGTCGAGCAGCGCCGACGGGTGCTCCGCGTCGGTGGCCCTGATCTGCAACGGCATGCTGTGCGCCTCTCGCTCCGGTCGCCCGCCACGTCGGGGCACCTCCCGCCCGTCCCCGACGCCGCTCCGATACGTCTTCCAGGTCTTCTGCGTCTTCGATTCGTTTCCCGATGCTGTCATGCCGCCCCCGGGCACGGGGCAACCCGGGGCGCGGCCGCCCGCGTCCTGACCCGTGACCGCGACTTCGTACGACGACAGCGGGGTGGCCACGACCCCACCATACTCGGTATACATACTCAGTATGGTGACTCCCTGCTGGTCCGCCCCGCACCCCCGCGCCAGGGGAAGGCGGCAAGTGTGAACAACGTGTCGAGCGTGCTCCCGGCGGTGCTGCCGCGGCAGACGCCGCAGGTCAGGACGGTGGAGCCGGTCCGGCGGCGGCCGGCGTGGCAACTGCCGGCGCTGACCGTCGCGGTCATGACGCCGCTCTACGGGCTGTGGGCGTGGCTGCTGGCCACCGGCGGCTACGACCTCGCCGCCCAGCTCGCCTGGGCCGGGTTCGCGCACCGCCACCCGGGCGCGCCGTACAGCATGTCCTGGTACGGCGGCATGCACACGATGAACTACAGCGTGCTGACCCCGTCGCTGATGGCGTACGCCGGGGTGCGCACCGTCTCGGTCGTGGCCGGGCTGGTCGCGACCTGGGCGATGACCGCGCTGATCGCCGGGTCGGGGGTGCGGCGGCCGGTGCTCCCGGCGCTGCTCGGCGCCGTGTGCCTGTGGTGCGACGTGGCCTCGGGCCGTACCACCTTCGCGGTCGGTGTCGCCTTCGGGCTGCTCGCGCTGCGCCGCCTGCAAAGGGCGCCGGACCGCTGGGCGGCCGCCGCGCTGCTCGCGGCGCTGACCGCCGCCGCCAGCCCGGTCGCCGCGCTCTTCCTCTGGGTGGCCGGCGCCGGACTGCTGGCCGCGCGCCGCCCCGTGGCCGCCGCGGCGGCCGTCCTGCCGCCGCTGCTCGTCCTCGGGGCGGTGTGGCTGCTCTTCCCCTTCGCGGGCGTGCAGCCGATCAGTGCGGCAACGACGGTCTGCCCGCTGGTCACCTCCGTCGCGCTGGTGGTGGCCGCGCCCCGGTCCTGGCGCACGGTCCGCGCCGGAGCCGTCGCGTACGCGCTCGGCACGGTGCTCACCGCGTGCGTCGACTCACCGGTCGGCACCAATGTCGAGCGGCTCGCCGGGATCGCCGGACTCCCGCTGCTGGCCGCCGCGTTGAGCGAGCGCTGGGACCAATGGCGGCGGGAGAGAAGGCTGTTCACCCGCCGTCCGGGCGTGCGCGGGCCCCTGGCGACCGGCGCCGTGCTTGTCGCCGTCCTGGCCGCCGCCCTCGGTGACAACGGCTACTGGCTGCTCGACAAGACCGTCGGCGACCTGCGAGTCTCCGTGCCCGTGCCCGGCTGGGCCACGCACACCGACGGCGTCACCGGCGCACTGCGCCGGCTGCACGCCGACCGGCACCGCGTCGAGGTCGTCCCGGCCCGCAACCACCGGGAGTCGACGGTCTTCGCCGGAGTCGTCCAGACCGCCCGCGGCTGGAACCGTCAACTCGACGTCGAGCGCGGCCGGTTGTTCTACGACGGGACGTTTTCGGCGGCCGCCTACCGCGAGTGGCTGGACGAATGGGCGGTGGCGTACGTCGTGCTGCCCCACGGCCTGCTGGACGGACCCGGCAGGGCGGAGGCCGCGCTGCTGGCCCCCGCGGCCCGCCCCGGCTGGCTGCGGCCGGTCTGGCACGACGCGTACTGGACCGTCTTCGCGGTGGCCCGCCCGGCGCCGATGGCCACCGCGCCCGCGAGCGTACGGCGGGCCGGCGAGGCGGAGTTGACCGTACGGCTGCCCGCCGCGGGCAGCACCGTCGTCAAGGTGGTGTGGTCGCCGTGGCTGCGGGCGCCCGGCGCCTGCGTACGGCCCGCGGGCCGCTGGACCCGGATCACCGCACCGGCCGCCGGCGACTATCGCCTATACACCATATACCGTCGCGCTCACGCCAGTTGCCGATAAAAATGGCGCCGTCTTTGCGCGCCGACCGGCATATGCGCCGAGGTGTGCCCGTACGTTGCCCGTCCGTTGTCCGGACGCCGCGTAGACACCGTGGACATCTGACGTACACCTTGCCGGGGATGCGCGCGCCCACCGAGAGGGTATACGCTGTACACATAGTCTCTCAGACCACCATGAGGGCAATTGACGGCACCGGCACCGACCGCGATCATCGGCGAGCACGGTACACCGTCGGCAGAGCCGACGGTGCCGCCTCGGCGGAGAAGCGTTCTTGACGGCACAGTCAGCGGCCCGGTTCGTCCGGCAGGGCGATCTTCTACCACTATGGAGTCGGCATGACCGAAACGACCCATCCCCCCGCCGCTTTAAGGTGGTGGACGCTGGCAGTGGTATCCATCGGGACATTCATGCTCATGCTCGACCTGAGCGTGATCTCGGTGGCCCTGCCCGGCATTCATGATTCGCTGAACGCCAGCTTCAGCGACATGCAGTGGGTGTTCGACGCCTACGCGCTGACCCTTGCCGCATTCCTGGTCACCGCCGGTTCCGTGGCGGACCGTACCGGTCGCAAGCGCCTCTTCCTGATCGGTCTGGTCATCTTCACCGCGGCGTCGCTCGCCTGCGGATTGGCCGGGGATATCGGTGTTCTGAATGTCAGCCGCGGTGTGCAGGGCGTCGGCGGCGCCATCATGTTCGCGGTCGGTCCCGCACTGCTCGGACACGAGTTCCGCGGCAAGGAACGCGCCACCGCATTCAGCGCGTTCGGCGCCGCGGTCGGTCTCGCCGTCGCCACCGGACCGCTGATCGGCGGCGCGCTCACCAACGGCCCCGGCTGGCGCTGGATCTTCTACCTCAATGTGCCGATCGGCCTGGTCACCGTGCTGATCGCGCTGCGCAACGTGCGCGAGTCGCGGCTGCCGAGCGCCGCGCCGCCGGACTTCGCGGGCATGGTGTCCTTCACGCTGTCGCTGGCCGCGCTGGTGCTGGCCATCATTCGCGGCAACACCGACGGCTGGTACTCCGGCACCAACATCGCGCTGTACGTGGTGGCCGCGGTCTTCCTGGCCGTCTTCGTCGCGGTGGCTCGCAAGCGTGGCGAACACGCGATGTTCGACACCCAGTTGTTCCGCAACCGCACCTTCCTGGGCGTGTCCGGCGCGACCTTCCTGGCCAACGCCGCGGGTCTGCCGCCGATCTTCCTGGTCACGACCTATCTGCAGAGCGTCGAGGGCGCCTCCGCCTGGTCCGCGGGCCTGCGCTTCCTGCCGCTGACACTGGCGATGTTCTTCTTCGGCGCCATGGCCGGCGGCCTGATCGGCAAGGTGCCCTTCAAGATCATCGTGGCGACCTCCCAACTCGCCCTGGGCGTGGGTCTGTTGCTGCTGCACCTCAGCCACGCCGACGACAGCTGGACCTCGCTGATCCCGGCCCTGGTGGTGATCGGCTTCGCCTTCGGCCTGTTCAACCCGACCCGTGCGGCGCTCGCCATCGGTGTCGCGGAACCGGCCAAGGCCGGTGTCGCCTCCGGTATCAGCGAGACGTTCCAGCAGGTCGGCACGGCCCTGGGCATCGCGGTGGCCGGCGCGTTCTTCGAGAACCACGTCACCAGCGCCTTCAAGGGCTCCGACGCCGCCGCCAAGCTCACCGACGCGCAGAGCGACCAGATCGCCCACGCCGTCAGCGCGGGCAGCATCGACGAGGCCGCGCACTCGGCGGGCCCGGGCCTGGCCGACCAGGTGCTCAACGCCGGGCGCGAGGCGTTCACCACGGGCTTCCACGACGCCATGACGCTGTGCGCGGTCTTCGCCTTCGCGGCGGCCATCATCGCGGCGCTGACGCTGCGCCAGAAGGACCTGCACGAGAGCGCGCTCACCGGCATCCCGCCGGAGCTGCCGGAGCCCGGCGCCGAGCCGGCCTCCCTCGACAAGGCGACGCCGGCCGCGCAGCACTAGGTACGGCACCCGCCGGCACCGGTCGGCGCCGACCGGCACCACCCGCACCGTCCGAGCGGCGGCGGACCCCGAACGGGGTCCGCCGCCGCTCCGCGTCCGGGGTCCGCGGGACCGGATGAACAGCAGGGTGAGACCCGTGTCACGCCCCGCTGTACAGGAATTCACTTTGCCCGATCTGGTCGGCATTGAGGCCGTGTCACGGTGACCAGCGTATTTTGCGATCCGTACGGTAAAAGGCGCTGGTCACGGCGGTGATTCCGGTCATCGGGACGCGCTCCAGTATGCTATTGCCATCGGATGAGCCGGACGCTAGGCTGTCGAACAATTCCAGTACTGATACGGGGGTATGCGAGTGCTGGCACGAGAATATTCGAGGTCCGACACAGGGTTGGCCTCTCGCGCACGGTTGATCGATCCTGCTCCACCAGGCCCTTCGGCCGGTGAAGCGCGGACGTCCCGGCAATCAGGGCCCGCTGGAACGGATCCGCAGGAACCGCACGAGCCGGTCGATCCCAGCCGACTTCTTCACCGCGGCCGCAGTTCGGCCAGAGCCAACTCACCGCTTTTCGTGATCTCGCACAACTCGTGACCTCGACCGGAGCCTGAAGCACAGCCAAGGCACCGCGTAATCGTTGTGCCGAGGCACGTCTCCATGCTCAGCGCGTCGAGATTTTCGCACCCAAAAAAGCTCAATGCCTGGCTTTGCCATGCCGGAAAACAATTCCTCACGGGGGAGTGCCGGCCCGGTCAGGCATGTACAGGTCCGTACGAGTGTCCTGCATTTCGTCCGCAACCACGCTCTTAAGGGGACGCAAGGTATGAAGCCTCTCGGCTTAATCGACCGTGTCGACCTTCCGGTCGATAAGATTCCGACCCGCTGGTACAACGTCATCCCGGATCTTCCCCGGTTGCCCGAGGAGTACATCGACAACTCGACCGGCAAGAAGGTCACCAGGGAGTGGCTGGAGCGCCTGTTCGTCAAGTCGATGGCCGCGCAGGAGACCTCGCTCGAGCGCTGGATCACCATCCCCGAGCCGGTGCGCGAGGCGTACAAGCTCTGGCGCCCCACCCCGCTGATCCGCGCCGTCGCGCTGGAGCGGGAGCTGGGCACCCCGGCGCAGATCTGGTTCAAGTACGAGGCGACCTCGCCCAGCGGCAGTCACAAGCTCAACTCGGCACTGGCGCAGGCGTACTACGCCAAGCGTGACGGCCACACCCGGCTGGTCACCGACACCGGCGCCGGCCAGTGGGGCAGCGCCCTGGCCATCGCGTGCCAGATCTTCGGACTCGACCTCACCGTCTTCATGGTGCGGGCGAGCTTCCACAACAAGCCGTACCGCCGCAATCTGATGGAGACCTACGGCGCCGAGGTGCGGCCCAGCCCGGGCGACACCACGGAGTACGGCCGCAAGCTCCTCGCGGAGTACCCCGACCACCCCGGCAGCGAGGCCACCGCGGTCAGCGAGGCGCTGGAGTGCGTGGACGCGGACGAGGGCACCCGCTTCGCGGTCGGCGCCTTTTCCAACCACTGCCTGCTGCACCACTCGGTGATCGGTCTGGAGCTCAAGGAGCAGCTCCGGATGATCGGCCGCACCCCCGACTACCTGATCGCGTCGGTCGGCTGCGGCTCCAACCTCAGCGGCTTCGCCTCGCCCTTCGTCGAGGACAAGCTCAACGGGGCCGACATCACCATCCTCGCCGCGGAGCCGGAGGCGTGCGCGCCGCTGACCTACGGCGAGTACCGGCTGGACTGGGCCGACTCCAACGGCCGCGGCCCCGGTGTGCACACCTACACCCTCGGCCACGAGTTCGTGCCGCCGCCCATCCACGCCGGCGGCCTGCGCTACCACGGTTGTGCCCCGATCGTGGGTCTCATGCGGCACGAGGGGCTGCTCGACGCCGAGGCGTACGGGCAGGTGTCGGTCTTCGACGCCGGCACGACGTTCGCGAAGCTGCAGGGCTACCTCCCGGCGCCGGAGACCTCGCACGCCATCCGTGCGGTCATCGACAAGGCCCTGGAGTGCAAGCGGACCGGGCGCGAGGCCACCATCGTGTTCAACTACAGCGGCCACGGCCTGCTGGACCTGGGCGCGTACGGCCGCTACAACGACGGCCTGCTGCGCGACGTGGAGAAGGAAGACTTCGTCGCCCCCACGCCCAGCATGGTGGAGGGCCTCAAGGCATGAGGTCCTACCCCCAGTACATCGACGGCAAGGACGTCGAGGGCACCCGCTGGACGTATGTCCTGCGCGCCTCGGCGTACTTGAAAGAGAACCGGCCCGCCTTCAACCTCAAGCGGGCCCTCGAACTCGGCCGGCCGGTGGAGTCGACCGAGAACGTCGTCGCCCGGTGTGCGGTGGGTGCCCCTGAGGACAACGACCGGGCGCTGGAAGCGGCCCGCAGGGCGAGCCGGACCTTCCGGCTCCTCCCGCTGGAGACCCGCAGCCAGATCGTCCTTGAGTTCAACGCGACGCTGGCCGAAAGGGCAGAGGAACTCATCGACATCCTGATCGCCGAGGGGCACCCGCGCCGGCTCGCCCAGTGGGAAGTCAGCGGCATGCTGCGCTGCTGCGACGAGCCGACGGTCCGCTGGTACGAGAGCCAGCTCCACCAGGAGTTCGCCCCGGCCGGCAACAAGCTCGAACTCATCCGCAAGCCGGACGGCGTGGTGTGCGTCAACCCCCCGCAGAACGCGGCGGGTTCCAACTCCACGCTGGGCGTGCTCGCCCTGCTGGCGGGCAACGCGCTCGTCGTCAAGGCGCCGCGCACCACACCGCTGAGCGTGTTCTTCGTCTACCGCGAGATCCTGGCGCCGATCCTGGAGAAGCACGGCGCCCCCTCCGGAACGCTGAACATCATCTGCGGCCACACCGAACAGGTGCTGCGCACCTGGCTGGCCAGCCCGCTGGTCGACGACATCATGTTCTTCGGTGACAGCGCGGCCGGCCTCAAGCTCGGCGAGGAGTGCCTGCGCAACGGCAAGAAGGCGATCCTCGAACTCGCGGGCAACGACGGCTTCGTGGTCTGGAAGGACGCGGACCTGGAGGCCGCCGCCCGGGCGCTGGAGGAGTCGTTCTACGGCTCCAGCCAGATCTGCATGGTGCCCAAGTACGCCATCGTGCACCCGGACGTCGCCGACCGCTTCCTCGAGATCTTCGTGGCGCGGGTGGCGGACATCCAGCCCGGCTATCCGGAGAATCCGGAGATCCTGCTCAGCCCCGTGCTGAAGGTCGACGGCTTCTTCGACTTCCTGTCGGAGGCGGAGACCAAGGGCGCCCGGGTCCTCATCGGCGGCAAGCGCGTCGACGTGGACGGCGAGACGTCCAGCACCGGAATGTTCTGCCTGCCGACGGTGGTCAGGGTGGACGGCCTCACCGATTCGCGGGACCTGTCCTGCGTCCGCGAGGAGACCTTCTTCCCGCTGCTGCCGGTCGTGGTCCCGGAGGCGACCACGGACGACGAGGCGCTGCTCGAGGAGATCATCGACTTCCTCAACGCCAACAAGTACGGGCTGCGCAATTCGGTGTGGACCGCCGACGAGGAGACCGCCCACCGGTTCGCCGACGGCGTGACCAACGGCGGTCTGCTCAAGGTCAACGACTCGCACATCGGGTTCAACTCCATCCTCTCCACCCACGGCGGCAACGGCCTGACCGGCGGACCGTACGGAGAGCTGAACTACGCGGGACTCCGCACCACGCACCTCCAGGGCATCTCGTGGGGTGACGGTGATCCGCGTCCGCTGGATTCGCAGATCGTCTCGGCCGGCGAAAGGGTGCGGAGCTAGAACATGACGACCAAGGGCCTGGCCGGGAGCGACATCCGGCGCAATGGTACGGACGTCGAGCACTTCGACGTCATCATCGTGGGCGCCCGCTGTGCGGGGTCGCCACTCGCCACGTTGCTCGCACGCGCAGGCCTGAAGGTCGTCGTGGTCGAACAGGCGACGTTCCCCCGTGAGGTGCTCTCCTCGCACCTCATGGAGGCGGACGGACTCCTGTTCCTGAAACGGCTCGGTGTGCTCGACCAGGTCGAGAAGACCGGTGTGCGTTTCATGCGGCGTGCCGACACCAAGCTGAACGACTTCCACGTCGTCTCGCAGTTCCCGCTGCGGTTCGACGACGTGGGCGGCGCCACCTTCCTGCGTCGGCACCTGCTCGACATGATCCTCCACGAGGCATCGGTCGAGGCGGGTGCCGACGTCAGGATGGCCACCAAGGTCGTCGAACTGATCTGGGAGCGCGGCCGGGTGGCCGGGGTGCGCGCCCAGCACGACGGCCGCGAGACCGAGTTGCGCGCGCCCCTCGTGGTCGGCGCCGACGGCCGCAATTCGACCGTCGCCTACATGGTCGGCTCCCGCAAGTACAACGTGGTGCCCAACGAACGCTCCTACTACTTCACGTTCTTCGAGGGCGCCGACCCGTCCTCGGACGACACCTTCGTGTTCCACCGCTGGGGCGACCGGATGGTGTGGGCGGGACCGGCCGACAACGGCCTGTATCTCGTCGGCGTCTCGCCCGAGGGACACGAACGCGAATACTTCCGCCGCAACACCGAGGAAGGGCTGCTCGCCCACATGCGGGCGTGCGAGCCCACCGCGAAGGCGCTCGCCGACGCCAAGATCGCCACGAAGATCTCCGGCATCGTCAAGTTCGAGGGCTACTTCCGGCAGTCCGCGGGACCCGGCTGGGTGCTGGTCGGCGACGCCGGCCACTTCAAGGACCCGTCGGCGGGCCGCGGCATCGGTGACGCCTTCCGTCAGGTGGAGCGGCTCGCGCCCGCCATCGTCGCCGCCCTCGGCCGGGCCGGCGCCGGCGTCTCGGAGCTGGGCCAGGACGAGACGCTGCGGCTGTGGTCCCAGTGGCGCGACGAGCGCTTCGCGGGCCACTACTGGCTGGCGAACATCCTCGGCGAGGCCGGCGCGCTGCCCTCCGCGGTGCCCGAGGCGCTGCGCGGCATGGTGGACCGCGGCGAGATAGGCCGTTTCCTCGACCTCTACCACCACCGCTCCAAGTACTACGAGGTCTTCCCGCTGACCGACATGGCGGGCATCACCGCGAAGATGCTGCTCTCCGGCAAGCACAAGCGGCTGCCGCTGATCCGGGAGACGGTCAAGCTGCTGGCCCGCGAGCCGCGCCGGCGCTGGATCAACCGCCATCCGCAGCTGGTCTCCTCCGACGTCACCGCGGCGCCCCCGGTCCGGGTCCGCCCGGTCCCCGCGCCCGTGACGGCGCCCGCCGCGCCCGCGGCGCCCGTGACGGCTCCGGCGGCGGACGCCACCGCGACGAGCGCCAAGAGCGCGATGAACGGCAAGAGCGATCAGAAGAACGCGGAGGTCTGAACGTGCTCCATGTGACGGAAGAACCCAGCGCGGAAGCCGACGTCATCGTCGTCGGCGCGGGCCTGGCCGGCCTGACGGCGACCCGTGAGCTGAAGGACGCCGGCTGGACGGTCAAGACGCTGGAGGCGCGCGAGCGCGTCGGCGGCCGGCTCAAGGGCCTCGACCTCGGCAACGGCAAGGCCGTGGACCTCGGCGGCGAGTACTTCGGCGACAAGAGCACGATGATCGCCGAGACCGCCAAGTCCGTCGGCATCACGGGCTTCCGCAGCTACGACGAGGGCGAGCGCCTCACCTTCGTCAACGGGCGCAGGCACGCGTACTCCGGCCTGTTCCCCTGGCGCATGGGACCGGCCGCGATCGCCGACCTCGGCCAGGCCATCCTGAAGATCGAGCGGCTGGCCAAGCAGGTCCCGCCGGACGGCCCGTGGAACGCGCCGAACGCCGAGAAGCTGGACAGCCAGACGCTCTGGTCGTGGATGCAGCGCAATGTCACCACCGCCACCGCGCGGGCCTTCATCACGATGATGATCGAGGCCGCCTTCTGCACCCGGCCGTCCGACGTGTCGCTGATGCACGTGCTGTACTACGCCAACGCCTCCGGCGGCTTCCGCTACCTGCTGGAGGTCAGCGGCGGCATCCAGCGCTACCGCTTCGACGGCGGCGCGCACAGCATCCCCAAGCGGCTCGCCGCCAAGCTGCCCGACGAGGTGCGCACCGGCGCCCCGGTCCGCCGGATCGAGCAGCGCTCGGACTCCGTCGTGGTCTCGGGCCCCGGCTTCGAGTACCGCGGCCGCTGGGTCGTCGTCGCCATCCCGGTCACCCTGGCCGGGCGCATCGACTACGCGCCCGCGCTGCCCGGCTACCGCGACCAGTTCACCCAGCGGCTGCCCGCGGGCTCGGCCATGAAGTGCCTGGCCGTGTACGACGAGCCGTTCTGGCGCGCCGACGGGCTCAGCGGCCAGATCACCAGCAGCGACGGCCCGTTCCGGGTCGCCTTCGACACCTCGCCCGCCGACGGCAGCCCCGGTGTGATGTCGGCCTTCGTCACCGGCTCCGCGGCCCGCAAGCTGACCCGCCTGACGCCCGCGGAGCGCCGTACGGCCGTGCTCGACGGACTGGTCGCGGGCCTGGGCCCGAAGGCGGGCAAGCCCCGCGAATTCGTCGAACAGAACTGGCTGGACGAGGAGTTCACCCGCGGCTGCTACCACGGCTGGGGCCCTCCCGGGCTCTACACCGCCTTCGGCCCCGCGCTGCGCGAGCCGATCGGCCGGATCCACTGGGCGGGCACCGAGAGCGGTGTGCACCAGATGGGTTCGATGGGCGGCGCCGTCGACTCCGGCCGCCGGGTGGCCCGCGAACTGTTCGCCCGGGCGGCGGAGGAGCGCGGCGAGGAGAGCAAGCCGGACACCACGATCACCGAGGCGGTGGGCCGTGGCCGCTAGAGCCAAGCGCGCCGCCACCGCGCCGCAGCCGCTGCTCATCGTGGGCGGCTACGGCGTGGTCGGCGAGCACGTGGCACGTACGCTCCGTCAGCGCCACCCCGAGCTGCCGATCGTGCTGGCCGGCCGCAACCCCGAGCAGGGCCGCGCGCTGGCCGCCGAGATCGGCGCCACCACCGCCGTCGTCGACGTCCGCGCCGAACGCCCGCTCGGCTCGCTGGCCGAACCGCCCGCGGCCGTACTCGCCGTGGTCAGCGACCCCGGCGACCACCTGATCGTGGACGCGATGCGCCGCGGTATCCCGATCGCCGACATCAACCGGGCCGGCCACGCCGGCATCCTCGACGTCACCGTCGCGGTCTCCATGGAACGGCCGACCGCGCCCGTACTGCTGTCGGGTGCCTGGTACGCCGGGCTCAACGCGCTGATGGCCGCGGCGGCGGTCCGCGAGCTGGGCCAGGCCGACCGGATCGAATTCGCGGTGCTGTCCTCGTCCGACGACAAGGTCGGCCCGGATTCCTGGGGCTTCGCCGAGCGGCTCGCCTGGCCGTACTACGGGATGCGGGACGGCAAGCGGACCCCCACGCACCCGCTGACCGGCCGCCGCCCGGTGCGCTGCGCCGACGGCAACGAACGGCCCGCCGCCCTGGTGAGCACCCTGGAACAGACCACGGTGCCGCTGACGCTCGGCGTGCCGACGGTGGAGACCAGGATCGCGCTGCAGTCCGTACCGTCGCTGTACGCGATGATCGGGCTCAAGCGGTCCGGGGCGCTGCGCGCCATGACACGGCCCGCGCTGCACGGAGTCCGTGCGGCGCTCTTCCAGTCCTCGGGCACCGGCGACTTCTGCGGGCTCACCGTCACCGCGCACAACGCCAACCGGTCGGTCTCCATCGACCTGCTGGACACCCGCGGCCAGGGCCACCTCAGCGCGATGGGCGCCGTGCGCGCCGCCGAGCGGGTGCTCGCCCGCGACCTCCCGCCGGGGATCTCCTTCCCCGAGCAGTCCGCGGAACCCGAGACCGACATCGAGATGCTGCGGCAGGCCGGCGTCGTCGTCCGCCTGACCGGCTTCGCCAAGGAATTCCCACCGACACCGGCCCCCACCGCCACGGCGTGACGCCGATGGCCCAGGCGCGAGAGGAACTCGCATCACTATGAACAAGAGCGACACGCCGGCAGTCCTGCTCAGCACCCTGCGTACCGTCGGCGCGGCGGCGTTCCTGGCACCCGCGGTCGGGGCGAAGAAGCTGCACATCAACGAGGACGCCGACGGCGAGTACCTGGTGCGGCTGTTCGCCGCCCGCAACATCGCGCTGATCGTGGGCGTCCTGGCCAGCAAGGGCGAGACCCGCAGGCTGCTGCTGAAGGCCGGCATCCTCTGCGACGGCCTGGACGTGGCGGCCGGCATCCTCGGCCACCGCAAGGGCCGGCTGAAGAAGTCCACCGTGGTCGACACCAGCGCCGCCGCCACCGCGACGCTGCTCGGCCTGCTGGCGCTGTCCGCCACCGAGCGGGCGGGTGACCTCTGATGACCGCCACCGACGAGTCGGCCGTGGCGGGCGACGCCGCGCCCGAGGACCGCAGGGACAAGGTCTGCGTCATCGGCGCCGGTTCCGCCGGCATCGCGATGTGCCGCTCGCTGAAGGTGCGCGGCATCGCCTTCGACGCCTTCGAGCGCCGCTCGGAGCTGGGCGGCCTGTGGCGCTACCCGGCGCAGGGCGGCCAGAGCTGCGCCTACCCGGCGCTGTTCGCCAACACCTCCAAGACCGTCATGTCCTTCCCGAGCCACCCGATGCCGGACGACTACCCGGACTACCCGCACCACTCCCAGGTGGCCGCGTACTTCGACGAGTACGTCGACCACTACGGGCTGCGCGAGCACATCCGCTTCGACACCGAGATCACCCGGGTCGAGCAGGTGGCGGGCGGCGGCTGGTCGGTGTCCTTCGCCGACGGCACCAGCCACCTGTACCGCGCGGTGATGGTGGCCTCCGGCGGCCGGCACGGACTGCCCGTCCACGGCTCCTACGAGGGCAAGTTCACCGGTACGGAGCTGCACTCCTTCGACTACGACGGCCCGGCCGACTTCGCCGGCAAGAAGGTCGTGATCATCGGTCTCGGCGCCACCTCGGCGGACATCGCCACCGAGGTTTCCCGGGTCGCGGAGGCCACGTACCTGTCGGTCCGCACCGGCCACTACGTGGTGCCGAAGATCCTCGAGGGCGGCCCGATCGACAAGCTCTCGCCGATGATGAAGAAGCTGTCGGTCGAACAGCGCCGCCCGCTGGTGTCGTTGATGATCAAGCTGGTGCACGGCCACATGTCGGCGTACGGGCTGCCCGACCCGCCGTACAAAGTCGGCCAGGGCCCGCTGGTGGCCAGCAGCGAGCTGCTGCCCGCCATCGCGCACGGCCGCATCACCGCCAAGCCGGTCATCGAGAGCGTCGACGGCAGGACAGTCCGCTTCGCCGACGGCAAGGGCGAGGTCGAGGCCGATGCGATCATCCACTGCACCGGCTACAAGATCTCCTACCCCTTCCTCGACGACACCCTCGTCGGCGACGGCATCGACGCCCCGCCGCTCTACCACCAGGTCGTGCCCCCGGAGACCGAGGGCCTGTATTTCATCGGGCTGCTGCATTCGATGATGTCGCTCATGCCGCTGGCCGAGCATCAGGCGGAGTGGGTCGGTGACCTGCTGACCGAAACGGTCGCACTGCCGTCGCGCGCGCAGATGTGGGCGGAGCTGCGCAACGCCAGGCGCCGCCAGGACAAGCGGTTCCACGACTCCTCGGGCCACCTGCTGGTGGACCCCAACGAGTACGAGCGACTCATCGCGGAAGAGCGCCGCAAGTACGCAACCACCGATCGCACGGGTGTCGCCCCGCGCCGCACGAAGGGATGAGTCGTATGGTTTCGACCGCAGCGGACCGGTCCCGGTCCAAGATTCCGCTGGCGGCGCGGCGGCTTGATGCCGTCAAGCTGCTCAAGGCCCAGTTCGCACCCGACCGGGTCGCGCTGGTCAAGCCGCTCAACGTCGGTCTGGTCGCCGAGCGCGCCGCCGAGAAGCACGGCCGCGTGCCGATCTACCTCGACCAGCCGTTCACCTGGGACCCCGAGCAGCGCGTCGAACTCGACTACGTCGAATTCGCCACGCTGGTCGACCAGATGGCGGCGGTGATGAAGGCGGCCGGCGTCAAGCGCTGGGACCGCGTCGTCATCGTCAAGACGCCCAACTACGACATCCAGGCGCTGGCCTGGGCCGCGGCCAGGATCGGCGCCATCCCGGCGCTGCTGTCCGCCCGCCTCGACCCGGACATCATCAACATCCTGCTGGAGCGGCTCCAGGCGAAGTTCCTGATCACCGACCCCGAGGTCGCCAAGTACGCCCGTCTTGACGGCGAGCGGCTGCGGCACCTGGGCATGACCGCCATCGCCGACATCGACGGCGGCATACCGGTGGCCGACCTGTGGGGCGGGCGGATCCCGGCGCCGAGTCCGCTCAAGGACGACGAGCCGATGATGATCACGCACACCTCCAGCACCACCGGTGTGTCCAAGCTCGCCGACGCGTGCGCCAAGGGCGTGAGCTACAACTCCCTGATGGAGTCGATCTTCCCGGGCTTCCACACCCCCGGCGACCTGTTCGCCAGCGCCATCTCGCACGTGCACATCCGGGCCGCGATCACCCAGGCCGCGTCCTTCTCGCGCGGCACCCCGCTGCTGGGCATCGCCAAGCCCGACAACGAGACGATGCTGCGGCTGCTGCCGCAGTACCGGCCGACGATCCTGGAGTCCCACCCCAACAACTTCATGGGCTGGGAGACGCTGATCGACGACCCGTCGGAGCCGTTCTCCAGCATCCGGCTGTACTTCAACTCCTTCGACGCGATGCACCCGCGCACCATCCAGGCGATGCTCGACGCGTCCAAGCGGAAGTTCCCGGTCTGGCTGCAGTGCTACGGCATGACCGAGACCGAAGTGGTCTCCGTCCGCCCGTACACCCGCGGTTCCTTCGCCCGGCTCAAGGGCCGCGACCTGCGCAGCGTCGGCTGGGAGGTGCCCGGCATCCGGGCCCGGATCGCCGACCCGGAGACCGGCAAGCGCCGCTCCGACCAGTCGCAGCCCGGCATGATCCAGGTCAAGACGCCGTCCCGCGCGATGTCCTTCATCGGCACGCCGGAGAAGTTCGCCGAGCGGCGGCACGGCAAGTGGTTCGACACCGGCGACTGGGGCCGGCGCGGCCGGCTCGGCCAGATCGAGATCCTGGACCGCATCGCGGACCGGATCGAGGGCGTCGAGAGCTGCCTGTGGATCGAGGACGTGCTCCTGGAGCGGATCCCCAACGCCGAGGAGATCGTGGTCGTCCCGGACGAGAAGGGCAAGCCCGTCCCGGTGGTCTGCATGCGCGACGGCAAGCCGCTCGACCCCGAGGTCTGGCGCAGCGCCTCGGCGGGCATCACCGGCCTCGGCGTCCCGCTGGAGGTCACGCCCGACGACCTGCAGCGCACCGCGACCGTCAAGGCCCGGCGCTATCTGCTCACCGAGATGATCAAGCACCGGGACAACGGCGGCCTGGAGGCGGTCGAGCAGGAGATCGTGCTGCGCGACGGCGCCTGAACCCGGCTGATCCGTACGGCACTTCGTACGGCCCTTCAAGCGCGGACCGAGACCTGAACTGTAGGAGAGGGCGTTGCACGACATCAGCGAGTACCCATCGATAGAAGCCGATGTGATCGTCGTCGGCGCCGGCTTCGCCGGGATCACGGCCGCGCGCGAACTGAAGCTGGCGGGCAAGAGCGTGGCCCTGCTGGAGGCCCGCGACCGGCTCGGCGGCCGGTCGTACAGCAAGCCGATCGGCGACGGCAAGGTCGCCGAACTCGGCTGCGAGTTCTACGGCCAGCCCGGCACGATCAGCCACCGCGCCGCCCAGTCGCTGGGCATCGAGACCGCCAAGGTCTACGACACCGGCTACCGGCTGATCGACGACGACGGCAAGATCTCGCCCTGGAAGGGCATGGCGCCCAAGGTCAGCGCGGCCACGCTGCTGGACTTCGGCCAGGCGGCGCTGCGCATCGAGCGGATGCGCCGCGAAGTGCCGCAGGACGCCCCCTGGGAGGCCCCGCACGCCAAGCAGTGGGACAGCGAGACGATGTGGTCCTGGACCCGGCGCAATGTGCGCACCCGGGGCGGCCGCAATCTGATGCGGCTGATGATCGAGGCGGGCATGGCCGCCGCACCGGCCGATGTCTCGCTGCTGCACGTCCTCAACTACTCCAACGGCACCGGCGGTTTCCGGGCGATGACCCAGATCACCGGCGGCACGCTGGAGAACCGCTTCGTCGGCGGTTCGCAGAACCTGGCGATGAAGATGGCCGAGCCGGTGCTCGCCGACACCTATCTCAACGCCGAGGTCCGCACCATCAAGCACAGCGGTGACCGGGTCCGGATCAGCGGCCCCGGCTTCGAGGCCGCCGGCCGCTTCGTGGTGGTCGCGGTGCCGGTGCCGCTGGCCGGCCGGATCGAGTACGACCCGCCGCTGCCCGAGCACCGCGACCACGTCAGCCAGCGGCTCACGATGGGCGCCGCCATCAAGTACCTGGCGCTGTACGACGAGCCGTTCTGGCGCGCGGAGGGCTTCACCGGCCATGTGATCAGCCACGCCAGCCCGGTCCGCGCCACGGTGGACAGCTGCCCGCCCGACGGCACGCCCGGCGTGCTCACCGGCTTCGTCACCGGCCCCGCGGCCCGCCAGGTCGCCAAGCTGCCGGTGGGCGAGCGGCGCGCCCTGGTGCTGCGCGAGCTGGAGCGCTTCTTCGGCCCCAAGGCCGCCAAGCCGTACGACCTGCTGGAGCAGAACTGGATGGCCGAGCCGTACACCCGCGGCTGCTACCACGCCTACGCCCCGCCCGGTCTGTACACCACCTACGGAACCTTCCTCAAGCAGCCGGTCGGCCGGATCCACTGGGCCGGCGCGGAGTCCGTGCCGCACGAGTACGGGTCGATGTCCGGCGCGATCTACTCCGGCCGCCGGGTCGCGACCGAGATCGTCGGCCGCGAGACCGGCGAGGAGCCGGCGACCCCGCTGCGACCGTCCACCACCGCCCTGTCCGTCGAAGAACCCGCACGATGAAAGGCGGTTGGCACCGTGTCCGATAGCGTGCAGACCTCCCGGATCACCTCGGGAATGATCATGTCACTGCACCTTGCCGAGGTGAGCCCCGGCAAGGCGATGAGCGCCCTGCGCTCCGGCCCGGTGCCGGCGCAGCACGAGGGCCTGCACTGGGCCAGCACCTTCCTGATGAGCCCGCTGCGCGCCGACAGCGCGATGTTCGACGTCAAGCCGTCGGGCGCCGCGCTGCTGGCCGCCTGGGACAACGACGAGGCGCTGGACCGCTACCTGTCGCACTCCTCGGCCGCCGCGTACGACAACGGCTTCCGGGCCCGCTTCGAGCCGGTGCGCACCATCGGCGCCTGGCCCGGGCTGCTGGAACTTCCCCGGCGCGAGATACCGGTGGACGACCACCCGGTCGGGGTGCTCACCCTGGCCCGGGTGCGGATGAACAAGATGGTGCCGTTCGTCGCCGCCGCCTCGCACGCCGAACGGGACGCCGCGCACCACCCGGCGTTCCTGGAGGGCACCTCGCTCATCAAGCCGCCGAATCAGGTCGCCACCTTCTCGCTCTGGCGGAGCGTGAAGGAAATGCGGCAGTACACCGTCGGCTCCTACCCGGGCGGTCACGTACGGGCGATGAAGCGGCACGAAGAACAGGATTTCCATCACGAGACGATTTTCGTACGGCTCCGCCCGTACGCGGTCGACGGACATTGGAGCGGGCGCAATCCGCTCGATATGCTCAAGCCGCTGACCACCAACTGACGTCATGACGGGGGTTTCTGACGGAACGGGACATCGCAGCGTCCCGCCGGAAATCCCCGTACGGCGAGCCGACAGACGGGTTTGACGCATGACCATGGAACAGATCGAACTTTCGGCAGGGACGATCGACTACCTGGACACCGGCGGCGACGGGCCGGTGCTCGTCCTGCTGCACGGCCTCCTGATGGACGAGACGCTCTGGGCCGACGTGGTCGCCGACCTCCGGGCCGACCACCGGTGCGTGGTGCCGGTGCTGCCCATGGGCGCCCACACCAAGCCGGTCAAGGAGGACGCCGACCTTTCGCCGCGCGGAATCGCCCGGCTCGTCGGGGAGTTCCTGGAACGGCTCGATCTGAACAATGTCACTCTCGTCGGCAATGACACCGGCGGCGCGATCGTGCAATTGCTCGTCGACGAAGGCGCGCCGCGCGTCGGTTCCATCGTGCTCGCTTCCTGCGACGCATTCGACAACTTCCCGCCCGGACTCACCGGCAAGACGGTGGTGCTGACCGGAAAGCTGTCGCCGACCTTTTTCGGCCTTTTCATGCAGCAGATGCGGCTGAAACTGGTCAGGCGGCAGCCGATCGCCTTCGGCTGGCTCACCAAACGCGGTGACGCGGTCAGCAAGCACTGGATCAAGCCGATCCTGAGCCAGGCCGACATCCGGCGCGACACCGTACGGGTGCTGCGCGGCATCGCGGCCGACAAGAAGCTGCTGGTCGGTGTCAGCGAAGGACTGTCCTCCTTCGACCGGCCCGCCCTGGTGGTGTGGGCCGAGAAGGACAAGGTCATGCCGCCCGCGCACGGCCGCCGGCTCGCCGAGATCCTCCCGCAGGGGCGGCTCGTCGAGGTGGCGGACAGCTACTCCCTGCTCTCCCTCGACCAGCCCGCCCAATTCGCGCAGGCCATCCGGGAGTTCACCAGCAAGAGCTGAACCCGCCGGTAAGCGCCGACCGCGGCGGCCCGGGCGGCACCCACCGCCCGCCCGGGCCGCCGGCACCACCCGTACACGTTTTCGCGACACGTCTTTGAGCCGCTCGTACGCTTCGCCCTGCCCGAAAACGCCTGCGCGCCGCACCCGTGCCCGGTCGGGGGACCAGGCCAACGGATGGAGAAGACCCATGAGCACTGCGGCGGATCTCGCCGTCTGCCTCGTCGGCGCCGGCCCTCGGGGCCTGTCCGTTCTTGAGCGCCTGTGCGCCCATGAGCGCAAGTCGCCCTCGTGCACCTCGCTGACCGTCCATGTGGTGGATCCCGCCGAGCCCGGTGCCGGCAGTGTCTGGCGCACCGACCAGTCGCGCCACCTGCTGATGAACACCGTCGCGTCCCAGATCACCGTCTTCACCGACGACCGGGTGAGCATCGACGGCCCCATAGAGCCGGGACCGACGCTGTACGAATGGGCCCGCGGCCTGCTGGAGCCGGGCGGTGAGGGCGCGGGCGGGGAAGGGTCCTTCGCCGAGTGGACCGGTGACCCGGACGACCTGGCCGAGGCCCGGCGTCTCGACCCCGACTCCTACCCGACCCGCGCCTTCTACGGCCGCTATCTGCGGGCCTGCTTCCGGCGGATCAGCGGCGGCGCGCCCGCCCACGTCAGGATCGTGGAGCACCGCAGCCGCGCCGTGGCCATCGCCGACGCCGCCGGGGTGCCGGACGGCCCGCAGAGCCTGCAACTGGCCAACGGCCAATGGCTGCACGGGGTGGCCGCCGTCGTCCTGGCCCAGGGCCATGTCTCGCGCCGCCCGACACCGCGCGAGCAGCGCACCGCGACGCTCGCCCGCATCCACGGCCTCACATACCTGGAACCCGGCAATCCGGCCGACCTCGACCTGTCGGTCATCGAGCCCGGCGAGACGGTGCTGCTGCGCGGCCTCGGCCTGAACTTCTTCGACCACATGACGCTGCTCACCGCCGGCCGCGGCGGCGCCTTCCGGCGCGCGGACAATGGCGGGCTGGTCTATCTGCCGTCCGGACGCGAGCCGTTGATGTACGCCACCTCGCGGCGCGGTGTGCCCTTCCACGCGCGCGGCGAGAACCAGAAGGGTGCGTACGGCCGTTACAACCCGCGCTTACTGACGCCCTCTCACATCGCGATGCTGAGGGGGAGTTCGGCCGGCGAACGCCGGATGCAGTTCAAGGAACACCTCTGGCCGCTGATCTCCAAGGAAGTGCAGAGCGTCTACTACCAGGCCCTGCTCAAGGCCGAGGGCCGCGCGGCGGAGGGCGCGGCACTCGGCGAGCGGTTCCTGGGCGCGGCCGACGAGCGCGAGGAACGCGAACTGCTGGACGCGTACGGCGTCGCCCCGGCCGGCCGCTGGAACTGGGAGACGCTGCAACGCCCGTACGAGGGGCGCGATTTCAGCAGTCCCGAGGACTTCCGGAGCTGGCTGCTCGACTACCTGGCCCGCGACGTCCGGGAGGCCAGGGCGGGCAATGTCGCGGGCCCGCTGAAGGCCGCCCTCGACGTGCTGCGCGACCTGCGCAACGAGATACGGCTCGCGGTGGACCACGGCGGTCTCGACGGCGCCTCGCACCGGGACGAACTGGAGGGCTGGTACACCGCGATGAACGCCTTCCTGTCGATCGGGCCGCCCGCCTCCCGGATCGAGGAGATGATCGCGCTGATCGAAGCCGGGGTGCTGGTCGTCACCGGCCCCGGCACCGAGGTGCGGATCGACCCGTCGGGACCCGCCTTCGTCGCCTTCTCCCATGTCGTGCCCGGTCCGCCGGTACGGGCCACGGCCCTGATCGAGGCCCGGCTGCCGGAGCCCGACGTCCGGCGCACCTCGGAGCCGCTGCTGCGGTATCTGATGGACACCGAGCAGTGCACCACCTATCTGATCCCCAGCACCGAGGGCCCGGGGTACGAGACCGGCGGCCTGGCCGTCACCGAGCGGCCGTACCGGATCATCGACCCGCAGGGCCGCGCCCACCCGCGCCGCTTCGCCTACGGTGTGCCCACCGAGTCCGTCCACTGGGTGACGGCGGCGGGCATCAGGCCCGGCGTCGACTCGGTGACCCTCGGCGACTCCGAGGCGATCGCCTGCGCGGTGCTGGAACTGGCCCGCGACCGGTCGGCGCCGGCCGCGGGGAACGCCGCGCAGTCGCGGGAGTCAGGGGAGTCGGCCGAATACCAGACCATCGGAGTGATCGTATGAGCGAGCCCGCAGACGACGGCAGCAGGGGCGGGGCGGCGGACGTCCTGGTGGACGCCGGGCTGCTCTCGCCGGTGCGCGCGGGCACCCCCGTCGAGGCGGCGGTCAGCGACACCGCCTGGCTCCAGGCGATGCTGGATGCCGAGTCGGCGCTCGCCCGCACCCAGGCCAGGCTCGGCACCCTCCCGAAGTCGGCGGCGACCGCCATCGCGGCGGCGGCCTACACCGACCGGATGGACCTGCGCGCGCTGGCGCTCGCCGCCCGCGAGACCGCCAACCCGGTGGTCGGCCTGGTCGCGGCGCTCACCCGGGTGGTCGCGGAACACGACCCGGCGGCGGCCGAGTACGTGCACCGCGGCTCCACCAGCCAGGACGTCTTCGACACCGGCATGATGCTGGTGAGCGCCCGGGCGCTGCGGCTGATCCGGGCCGATCTGGCGCGCGTGGACCGGGCGTTGGCGGCGCTGGCCGCCGCGCACCGGGACACCCCGATGGCGGGCCGCACCCTCGCGCTGCACGCGGTGCCGACGACCTTCGGCCTCAAGGCCGCGGGCTGGCGGCAGGGCGTACGCGACGCCGACGCGCGGCTGGCCGCGCTGCTGGACGGCGGACTGCCGGTCTCGCTCGGCGGCGCGGCCGGCACGCTGGCGGGCTATCTGGAGTACGCCCGCATCGACGGCTACGGCGGGTCCGGTGGCTCCGGCGGCAGTCCTGACCATGGCGGGGGCCAGGCGTGGGACCCGGGGGAGTACCTGGACGAGCTGGTCACGACCTTCGCCGAGGAGACGGGCCTGGCCAGGCCCGTTCTGCCCTGGCACGCGCTGCGCGCCCCGGTCGCCGACCTCGCGGCGGCGCTCGCGCTCACCGCGGGCGCGCTCGGCAAGATCGCCGTCGACGTGCAGTCCTTGGCCAGGACCGAGGTAGCGGAGGTCGCGGAACCGGGCGTCGCGGGCCGCGGCGCCTCCTCCGCGATGCCGCACAAGCGCAATCCGGTGCTGTCCACGCTGATCCGCAGCGCGGCGCTGCAAGTCCCGGTGCTCAGCGCCGGTCTGACGCAGTGTCTGCTCGCCGAGGACGAGCGCTCGGCGGGCGTCTGGCACGCCGAGTGGTCGCTGCTGCGGGAGATCCTGCGGCTGGTCGGCGGCGCCTCGCACACCGCGGTGGAGCTGGCAGAAGGTCTTGAGGTGCGGGCCGAACGGATGCGCGGCAACCTGGACATGACGGGCAGTCAGCTGGTCTCGGAGCGGATCGTCGCCGTCCTGACCCCGCATCTGGGCAAGCCCGCCGCCCGCGCGCTGCTCACCGCCGCCACCGGGGACGCCACCGCCACCGGCCGCCCGCTCGCCGACGTGCTGGCCGGGCTCCCGGAGCTGGCCGACCGCTTCACCCCGGCCGAGCTGGCCGCGCTGTGCGACCCGACCGCCTACCCGGGCGCCGCGGGCGCCCTGGTCGACCGGGCCCTGGCCGACCGGGACCTGGGGGCGGAGTGACCCGGGGCTACTCCCCGGTGAGGCCGTCCACCGACTCGCGGATCAGGTCGGCGTGGCCGACGTGCCGGGCGTACTCCTCGACCATGTGGAAGAGGATCCAGCGCAGCGACGGCTGGAAGCCGGTCTTCTCCCCGACGCGGACGGCGAGCGTGTCCAGGCCGCCGTCCGCCAGCACCTGACCGGTCAGCGCGCGCGAGCGCTCCACCGACTCCTGCCAGAGGTCACGGATCTGCTCCGGGGTGTCGTCCGCGGCCGAGTGCCAGTCCCAGTCCTCGTCGGCGGCCCAGTCCACGGTGGACCACGGCGCCTCGGGTGGCCGGCCGTGCAGCACCTGCGAGAACCACCACTCCTCGACGTACGCCAGGTGCTTGAGCATGCCGCCCAGCGTCATCGTGGACACCCCGACCGTCGCGCCGAGCCCGGCCGCGTCGAGGTCCGCGCACTTCCAGGCCAGCGTGGCCCGGTGGAATTCCAGGAAGCCCAGCAGTGTCTCTGCCTCGCCGCCGGCGGTGGGCGGCACCGCCCTGCCCTGTTCGTCGATCTCCGTCATGACGGGCGAGTATAGGCAGCCGCCTCCCCGCGCACCTGCGGTTTTCCGCCCGCGTCGCGCGTACCGTCCCGCACGGTCCCGGGAGACCGTACGGGACGGACGCCGGTGTGGCGTCGGAGGCGGAGGCGGAGGCGCGCTAGGCGAAGGTGCAGGTGATGGAGCCGGCGGGGAGGTTGTTGCCCGAGGCCGAGTCGGCCGTGAAGCCGAAGGTGGTGGAAGCGCCGTCCGGTGGGATCGCGCCGTTGTAGGGGGCGTTGGTCACGCTGACGTCGCTGCCGCTGGTGGACCGGGTGCCGTTCCACAGGCTGGTGATCTGTGTTCCGCTACCGAGTGTCCAGTTGACCTTCCAGTGGCTCGACGCGGTGGTGCCGTGGTTCATGACCTCGACCTGGCCCTGGAACCCGCCGCTCCAGGCGTTGGTCACGGAGTACATGGCCATGCAGGAGCCCGGGTCGGTGCCGCCGGTAGTGGTCCCGCCGTTGGTGGTGCCGGCGTTGGTCGTACCGCCGTCGGTGGTGCCGCCGGTGCTCGTACCACCGGTGGTCGTACCGCCGTTGTGGATCCCGGTCACCTCGCCGTTGCCGCCGTCGAAGGCGATGTCGGAGCACGAGAAGAAGTTCTCGTTGCTGTCCGAGCGGACCCACTGGATGAAGAGCAGCGCGTCACCGCTCCGGCCGGAGGGCAGCGCCTGGTCCCAGTAGTAGTGGCCGCCGTCCGTGCCCGGCGAACCCACCGCGGGCGGGTTGGTCGCGTTGCCGATCTGCTCGAGGTCCGCCCACGCCAGCGGGGTGGTCGGGGACCAGCCCTGCTTGGTCACGTACACGCGGAACGTGCCCGGGTGCGCGGCCCAGTTGCTGTACTGCAGCTGGATCGTCGCGCCGGACGTCAGGTGGGTCCGCGGCCAGTCGTCCCGGGCCGCGTTGTAGCCGGTGAAGTTGTACGGCGACTTGTCGCCCGCGCTGCAGATCTTGCCGTCCGGCACGTAACCCTCGCCCCGGCCGGCCGCGTTGGAGTCGAGGACCGCGAACCAGTTGTACAGCGACGACGTCCCGCTCTGCGCGACCGCCGCGGCACAGGCCGGGTTGGTCGGTTCCAGCGCGCCCGTGTCCGTCCGAGCATCCTGGTAGCACAAGTACGTCCGGGACCCGGGCGCCATCGCGACGCCGTGCGCCTGCGCGGAGCCCTGGCCGAGGAAGACGATTCCGAGGGCCGAGCACAGCAGGCCGAAGACGGCCGATAAGGACAGTTTCCAGTTTCTCTTCACAAGGGTGACCTTTCCGGGTACCGACCCGGGACCGCGGCCCACCGCGGCCGGGGCGGTGTGGGGGGAGGGGCGCGGCCGGGTTGTGGGAGCGCTCCCATTCGTGAAGCTAACAGCGGATCGAGAAGCTGTAAACACCTGTGACGACAGGGCACTTCCGGGGCGACGGGGCCGCCGGCTCCTCGCCGGTCGACGACCGGCGCCGTCGGTTGCCGGCCGGCTTTGCCGGACGGCTGCGCCCGCGGCGCCGCGCGCACCATCATGGACGAGCCGGACATTGCCGATGCGGAAGGCTCAGACATGGACATGGAATGGGTCGACGAGACCGGACGCCACACCGGGTACGTGGCGGCGGTGCTGGCCGACGGCGCCGAACCGGCGCGGGTCGCCGCGGGCGCCGACGACTCCGGCCGCAGAAAGCCCTGGTGGTCCTACAACGGCGCGGACGGCCCCCGCGCCGTCGGGGTCAGGGGCGCCTGCGTATGCGGCTGGCGCGGCGCCGAGACCCACCCCATCACCCGGGGCGACGACGAGGCGACCGAGGGCGCCGCCGCCCGCACCGGCCCCTACGCCGACTGGGAGTACCACGTCACCGCCACCGAGGGCGCCATCCCGTACGACCTCGAGCAGATGCTCACCGCGCTGCGCGCCCGTATCGAGGACCTCTCCCGCCACCAGCCCGTCACGGCCCTGCGCGCCGCCGCCCGCCTCGAAGAGTCCGCCCCCGCCCACACCCGCACCGCCGTCCACGCCGCCCGCCGCGCCCTCGTCTCCTGGGACACCATCGCCCGCACCCTGGGCGAAAGCCCGGCGACGACGGAGGCGCGGTTCTCAGGCGGCCCCGACGACATCCGCTGACGTGGATCCGGCCGCGCGGGGTTCGTGTGGTGCCGTAGACAGCGACGCCCCGCCATGCCTCGGGGCGTCCCCCCCCCCGAAAGGGGACTTTTACCCGGACGCGGAACGGTCAGAAGAACTCCATGGCTTACACGGAAACGCACAGCCCCAGCAGCCACAGCCACCGCGGCCCGCATCACCATCACGCTCACGCCGCAACCCACCGCCGTCCCGACGGCCTTCTTCAGCTCACCCGCGGCGTCCTGCTCGCGGCTGCCGTCCTGCTCATTCTCGCCGCGACGCTGGTCGTCACACTGCGCTGAACCGCGTCGATCCGCGTGCCGACGGGGGCCGTGGGAGGCGTCACGCATTCCCGGCCCCGCTGTCCGCCGGCGCGATGATCTCGTCCACGAGCCACCGCGTCGGCGCAGGCGGCGGAAAGGCGTCGGTCCCGTAGGCCGCATGTTCGGCGGCGACTGAACTTCCGCTGAAATGCCGCCCCCGGCCGGGCGGCCGATATCGCCGAAGCGGTCGTCCCCGACAGCCCTTTTTTGACGTGACGAGCCGCAGCGGTTCTCCGTGATCGGTCGAACTCCGCGCGGCGCGCGCCCCGTTCAGGCCCGCGGTTCCGCATCCCCAGCGTCAGGTGGTCAGGGGCGTCCGTCCTGCCCTTGGACGGTGCCGCCGCGAGGAGCCCTGGGACAGACGTGCCAGCCGCTCCCGGACGCCTGCCGCTTGCGGGTGCTGAAGCGGCTCCAGGAGCATCAGGGCGCGGTGCCACTCCTCGGCCGCCGACGCGGTGTCGCCGCCCTCGATGTGCAGATCACCGAGGCGGATGTGGATGGTCGCCTCGTAGAGGGAGTCCCCGAGGCGGTGGAAGACAGACAGAGATGCACGGTAGTTTTCGGCCGCTGACGCGAAGTGGCCCAGGTGCTGATGGGCGTGGCCGAGGCTTTCCAGCGTGTATGCCTCGTCATGCGGCACATCGAGGGTCCGCAGCAGGGCGAGGGCGCGCTCGCAGTTCCGCAGCGCGGCTTCGTGATCCCCACCGAGTGTCTGGTACCAGCCGACCGCGTTCAGCGCCCGCGCCCGGCCCACCTCGTCACCGGTCTCCGTGTACAGGTCGAGCGCCCTGCGGGCTTGCCGCAGGGCAAGGTCGTACGCTCCGGCATTCTCCTCCCACATCCAGGCCAGGTCGAGTTCGACCCCGGCCTCGCGAGCGAGCAGGCCGAGGCTGGAGAAGCAGGCGATGGCCCGACGGTAGAGTGGCTCGGCGTCCTCGAAACGGCCCAGTCTGGTCAGGGCGTGAGCGAGCCCGCGGCAACCGTGCGCCTGGCCGAGCGGATCACCGAGCCGGTCGGCGGCCTCCAACCCGAGGGTCTGGACCCGCAGTTGATCGTGCCAGTGCCCCTGGCGGTCCAGGACATCAGTCAGGCACCTGGCCAGTCGCCACCCTTCCGCGAAAAGGCCGACGCGGACGGCTTGGGCAACGGTGCCGATCAGTACGGCGCGCTCGGCCTCGCACCAGGCGACCGCCGCATCGTAGCCGGAGAAGTCCTCGGGTACGACTCCCGGCATCGGCCGTGTCAGGTCGGCCGGCTCTTGGTGCGGATTGACCAGCCGCGCGGCGCGTGACGTCGTGTGGAGGTAGTGCGAGACGAGCCGGTGGAGCGCCGCCTGGCGGTCGGGCTCAGGGTCGGTCAGTTCGGCGCGCTCGGCGGCGTAGGCGCGCAGCAGGTCGTGGAAGTCGTACCGCCCGGGGCCCTTACGGGTGACGAGATGCGCGTCGACGAGGTCGCCGAGCACGCGCCGAGCCGACCTGCGCGGCAGCCCGGACAGGCTGGCGACGGCGGGCAGAGCGATGTCCGGCCCGGCGGGCAGCCCCAAGAGCCGAAACAGACGCGCAGACGGACTGGAAAGTCTTCGGTAGGACCACGAGAACACCGCCCGTACGTCAGAGGCGGAGTCCCCGGCGTGCAGTGCGTCCAGGAGCTGTTCCGCGTCGTTCAGCTCAGCGGCCAGGTCGCCCAGCGTCAGATGTTCCTCGGTTGCGGCCCGCGCACCAACGACGCTGAGGGACAGCGGCAGGCAGGCGCACCGGTCGAGCAGCGCCGCGACCGCGGCCGGCTCGGCCCCGACCCTGGCCGTGCCGAGGTGCTGCCGGAGAATCTGGCGTGCCTCGTCCGTGCTCAGCAGGCCAAGGGTCACCAGGCGCGCACCGTCCGTGGCGGCGAGTCCGGTGAGTCGACTGCGACTGGTGACGAGTACCCGGCAGCCGGAGCCGCCGGGCAGCAGGGGACGTACCTGATCGGTGTCGCGGGCGTTGTCCAGCACGATGAGCAGCCGGCGGTGCGCCAGCAGGCTGCGGTAGAGCCCGGCCTGCGCGGCTTCGGTGACGGGTACCGCTTGGGGCGATACGCCGAGGGCGTCGAGGAAGCCGCGGATGGCGTCGCGCGGTTCCAGCGGTGCGGTGGACGGTGCGTAGCCGTGCAGATTGACATAGAGCTGTCCGTCGGGAAAGCGGTCGGCGGCCATGTGAGCCCAGTGGACGGCGAGTGTGGTCTTGCCGATGCCGGGCGCGCCGTCGACGGCGACGACCACCGCGTGTCCGTGCTGCCCGTCTGGCGTGACCACGTCCTGGTCCGGGTCCTCCAGCAGCGTGTCGAGTGTGGCAATCGCCCCGGTGCGGCCGACGAACGTCACCATGGCGCCCGGTAGCTGATGGGGTATGACGGCCGACGGGGGACCGCCGGGACGGCCCATCAGCTCGGTGAGAGCTGCCGCAGCCTCGGGATGCCCTGCGAGCAAGGCCGTTAGCCTGCGCGTCCACTGCTCCGCGACCTCGTCGGTCGGACCGGGGACGTGCGACGCCCCGTCTGGGCCGGTGAGGCGTGCTGTGTCCCGGTCGAGGGCGGTGGCGACCTCGTCGGCCTGCTCCGGCTGGTACCGCCGCCAGAGGCCGACGATCCGGCTCTTGACGGCAGCCCAGCTGTCGGTGGCCATGGCGCCGGCCACCGCCGACGCCGCGCTCGCGGTGAGTGTGACCAATTCCGGATCCATGGCCGGCCTGCTCCAAAGAGGAAAGGGGAAAGAGCGGAACGCGATGTCGGTAGGTGGTCGTGGAAGAGGCGGACGGAAACGGCGACGGGGTGGGAACGGGCCGCGCGGTCGAGGCCGGGCTGTGTGCGGTCAGGGCCCGGAGACGGCTGCCGACCAGCGGAAGTCCGGAGTGATCAGCCCGAGCGAGCGGAGCTTCACCAGATGGTTCCGCCGGTCGCTCGTACTCCAGTCCTCGTCCGGGGCCGAATTCCCGACCGGGGGGAGTAGGGAAGTCCCGGTGGCCTCGATCGGGCCCGTACCGGCTGCGGCACGCAATCGGTCGTGGGCGTCGACGAGCGGGGCGATGGCTGTTCTGGGGCTGTTGGCCGGACTCCAATCGGGAAATGCCCGGCCGAATTTGTCGAAACGGACGGTGTAACTCCGGTCGTCGGCCGCCGCGGAGTACACGACTCGGGCTCCGGGGAGGACCGCGACGACCTGTTTGGCAAGGTCACCGATGCGGTAATTGTGCTCGTTCGAACCGACGTTGTAGACCTGGCCGGAGAGCAGGCCGGTATCCGCGCACAACACGGTCTCGATTGCCCGGGCGGCATCCTCGACGTGCAGCAGTGGGCGGTGCAGCGTTCCGTCCCCGTGGACGCGTACGACTCCGGACCGTACTGCCGTGCCGACCATGCGGTTGAGAAGGATGTCGCTGCGGAAAGCGGGCGACGGCCCGTACAGGGTCGCGAAACGCAGCATGACCGGAGTGAAATGCCGTTCGGCGAGCCGGGCCAGCCCCTTCTCGGCGTCCAGCTTGCTGGCGGCGTATGCGGTCCGCGGCGCCGGCGTGCCGGATTCGTCGACGGCCGTAGCGCCGCCGGCTCCGTAGATGCTGCACGACGACGCCTGGACGAAGCGCGCTGCACCGGCATCGCGTGCGAGCTGTGCGAGCCGTACGGCTGCCTGGTGATTGACGGCGTCCGTGACGTCCGCCGAGAGGTCGCCGCACGCGTCGTTGCATATCGCGGCCAGATTCACCACGGCGTCACAGCCGGCGAGTTGGTGCGGGCCGATGTCTCGCAGATCTCTCCCGCGGTCCACGGCGTCCAGGGTGAAGTATCCGGCGTCCAGGCCGATGACCTCGTGCCCGGTCCGCCGGAGGCGGCGGCGCAAGGCCGTGCCGAGATAGCCCCGGTCACCGGTGATCAGTACACGCACGGTGCCGTGCCCCCCGTCCGGGACGAGGTGAGTGGGCGACCCGTGGCGGGACGGCCGTGACGCGCTCGCCGCCCGACCACCGGGGGACGACCGTGACCGGGCCCGCGGTCGGCCGCCGTGTCAGCATCCCCCGACCGCCGTCTGGTTCCGCACCGGCCCTGAGGTGACGTATCCCCAGTAGCCGTGAGTGAACTCCTGCCCGTAGAACCAGCGGTGGCCTGCGTTGTCCAGCCAGCAGTTCATGGTGAAGCGGGTGCCGTTCGGCATCCAGATCTTCACGTTCGACGCCGAGGTGTTGGGCGCGAAGTACATGGGGACCGAACTCGCGCCGTCGTCCCAGACATAGGTGTTCCCCGCGGCTGTCGCGGCCGGTGCGCCCAGGGCCAGCACGCCGATCGTGGCGACTGCCGCCGCAGCTCTGGCCGACCGGCGGTACCAGGAGGCGGGGCGTGAGGCCGTGGGAGCGGCGGACTTGCCGGACCGTGTCGTGGCGTTGTTCATGACGGAAGGTCTCCTTCGTAGTGCGGCTTCGGTGCGGCCTCGTCGCGTCCGACGACGCGGGGATCGGGACTGTGCGCCGCCGCTGACGTCGGCCGCAGTGGCTCGAGAAGGAGTGTTGCCGTGGGGCGGAAGTCCGGATCACGTCGCGGACGAAGTCCATTGAATCCCGGAGAACCCGCTACGGACTGCGGCGTATTTCCGCAGTTCGGGGCGTTTTTCCGGTCCACACACAGGATGATTTCCGTAAGAGCCGGAAAACCGAAGGAGCGGATATGGCCCGTCCCGAGCGCCCGCTGGAGCCTGACGGCACCCCGCTGATCGACTTCGCCCTGCGGCTGCGCGATCTGCGGGCCTCGCGTGGCCTGACCTACACCCAGCTTGCCGCTCGAAGCAATTACTCCGTGAGCACGCTGCAAGAGGCTTGTGCCGGACGCCGGTTGCCCACGCTCGATGTCGCCATCGCCTTCGCGACCGCGTGCGGAGCGGACGTCGAGGAGTGGCGGGCCCATTGGCTCCATGCGCACCGGGCAGTTGCCGAGGCCGCCGATACGGGGAGAGTGGCGCCGACCGTCGCCGAGGCGACTGACCTCGGGCAGCCGTCGGGTCCCCCCGGTCCGCCGGCCGTCCGGGACGCGGCACAGGAAGGCGACACCGTGCCGCCGGGTACCGCGGTGTCCGCGGAATCGCGTTGGCGCCTGCGCACCCGATTACTCGCCCTGGCCAGCTGCGGCCTCGCCGCGCTGGCCACGACGGCGGCACTGCTGTACTCGGGCCACAAGTCCCCTTCCGTGGATTTCGCCTCCGCCACCGTCCAGAACAAGGTCGCCTTCGGAGCGTCCGGCTTCAGCGAGGACACCACCCCGGTCTACCTCTCCTCCCGGACGGTCTCCCGGTGCGCGGCCCGAGGCTGCGAGGTGGCTGGTACGGAGATGTGGAGCGGCGCGAAGGTCGTCGTGTCCTGCTGGCGCACGGGGGAGAAACTCACCAACGAAGACGTCACGTCGGCCGGGATCGAGCGCAATCCGTACGCCTTCTCCTCCGACCGCTGGTACTCCGTCCTGTGGAAGGACGGGCGACACGGATATCTCTCCCAGGTGTACGTCGATGCCGATTCCCGGGGAACCCTGGGCTTGCGCAGGTGCACGTAAACCGCCTGACCGGCGTCCGCCACGACGGTCGCATCGACCGGCGCCGCGCGGTCGACGGCCGCAGTCGCTCTCGGGCTGCCTCTGCTACGGGGCCTCTGCCGGCATCGCCTCGACCGATTCCGGCGAGACGCATCACCGGATCGGCTTCCAGCAGCGGGAGAACCACGAAGTGCGGTTCGTGCTGGTCGGAGCTTCGACAGACGCTGAAGCATCCTTCGGCCTCCACGGAAACCAATCGTTGCCTCGTGCGTGATCCGCTAGTGTCAGCGCCGCTGAGGGGGCGCATGGCGCGGGTGGAAAAGGGTTCGCGACGGATCGTGGTCGATGGCGTGACCTATCGATGGCGACTGCGGCGCAGACCGACGTACGACCAGCTCATGGGCTGGACGCTTTGCACGTACACGGTCGAACGCGCTGATCGCCCGGGTGCACTCCTCACAGTCAGAACGGATCAGCCGCACATGCGAAACGTGATCTCTTTGCCGGGGAAGCCTGTGCTCCCGTCAGACGTCGCCGCTGCCGTGCAGGCCGCCGTCATGTGCGGCTGGACGCCCGAAACACATGGGTTGCTGTTCCATCTGGATCAGTCGGACGGCTTCTCGCCGTGACCTGAAGGGATGTCCGCCGGCTCCTCGTGACCTGCGGAGAGAGCCCTCAAGATCATTACGTCGTCATTACGTGATCACTGGCAAACGGCTGCGGCGGGCCGCGTGCGGCTGCGCATACGCAAAGACCCCGACCTCAGCGTTGACGCTGGTGGCGGGGTCTTTTGGCACCCAATACAGGGTGCCCCCGGCAGGATTCGAACCTGCGCACACGGCTCCGGAGGCCGTTGCTCTATCCCCTGAGCTACGGGGGCGGCGTCGCCGTTGTGGTGGCGACGGGTAGAACAGTAGCAGGTTGGAGGGGGTGGGTTGGACAGGGTTTGCGGGGGGCCGGGGGAGGCCGGGTTCACCCTTGGCGGGGAAGAAATGGGCAAAACGCGGACGCATCGCGAAGGGCGCGCCTACTCTTCGAGGTGTGGCGGGTGCGTCCGGCCGGGTGCTTGTTGTGGATGACAACAAGGTGATCCGGCAACTGATCAGGGTCAACCTGGAGCTGGAGGGCTTCGAGGTCGTGACCGCGGCCGATGGTGCCGAGTGCCTGGAGATCGTGCACCAGGTGCGGCCGGACGTGGTGACGCTGGACGTGGTGATGCCGCGGCTGGACGGGGTGCGGACGGCGGCGCGGCTGCGGGCCGACACGGATCCGGTGATGCGGCGGGTCGGCATCGTGATGGTGAGCGCCGGGACGCTGCCGGAAGCGGCGAGCGGCGTCGACGCATATGTCGCCAAGCCCTTTGAACCCGCCGATCTGGTGGAGACCGTCCGCCGGCTTGTACGGCGCGGCAGTGTGCCGCCCGAGCCGAGGGGCCGGGCCGCCTCCGCACCAGGGCCCGCGTAGCCGCGCGGGGGTCAAAACCCGCTCGACCCGGGCACCCACTCCTCGCCTAGGCTTTGCCGCGTGACCCCTGCCGAGCTGTCCCGCACCGTGATCGGTACGGTGCGGCGTGCCGTCGCGGCGGACGAGCTGCGGGTCGCGGTGCCGGACCGGGTGGTGGTGCAGCGCCCGCCGCGGCCCGGGTGCGGGGACTACGCCACGAATGTGGCGCTGCAACTGGCCGGTCCCGCCGGCCGTACGCCCCGCCAGGTCGCCGAGATCCTCAGCCGCCTGCTCAGCGCGGAGCCCGGCATCGCCCAGGTCGAGATCGCCGGTCCCGGCTTCCTCAACATCACCCTCGACGCGTGGGCGTACGCCGATGTCGTACGGCAGGTGCGGGCGCAGCGCGGCGAGTACGGCCGGGGCGAGGGCCTTACGGGGGAGGCCGTCACCGTGGTCCCCGCCGACGCCGGCGCTGTACGCGGCCGGCTCGTCGCCGAGACCGTCAACGACCTGCTGCGTGCCGCCGGCGCCGTACCCGGGCCGGCCGAGCCGCTGAGCCTCACCGAGGAAGACCGCACAACACAAGAAGACCTCTTCCGCCGCCTCGGTCCCGACGCCGCCCGCTGGGCGCTGCTCCGGCCCCCGGCCGAGGACGCACCTCGTACGACGGCCCCGGCGGACGCCGAAGCGCTGCTCGCCCAGCGCGCCGCCAACCCTCTCTTCCGTATCCGTTACGCCCACGCCCGCACCCGGGCGCTGCTCCGCAACGCCCATGACCTGGGCGTGGACATCGAGAGCACGGTGGACGACCCGTACCACCACCCGGCGGAGACCGAACTGCTCGGCCTGATCGCCGACTTCCCCCGCGTCGTCGAGACCGCCGCCCGGCGCCGCGCGCCGGACCGGCTCGCCCGGCACCTGGAGCGGCTCGCCGACGCCTTCCTCCGGTTCCAGGACGAGTGCCCCGCCCTGCCCAAGGGCGACGAGAAACCCTCGGCCGCGCACGCCGCCCGGATCCGTCTCGCCGACGCCACGGGCACCGTGCTCGCCAACGGCCTCCAGCTCCTCGGGATCACCGCCCCCGAACGCATCTGAGGGTCCCGGAGAGGCCGGCACCCCCGCCCTCAGCAAAAGACCGGACCTCAGCAAGAGACCGGGCCTCAGCAAAAGATCAGACCTCAGCAAAAGAACCAGACCCCAGCAAAAGACCAGACCTCCGCAAAGAAAGACGACCACCGTGAGCCGTTCCGCACACCCCGCCGGGCCCCGGCACGCCGACGTGCTGCCCGAGGGCCACTACGCCGCCCCGCCCGCCGACCTCAACACCCTCGACCCGCGCGTCTGGTCCCGTACCGTCACCCGGGCCGCCGACGGCGCCGCCGAGGTCGGCGGGCTCGACGTGCGGGCGCTCGCCGAGGAGTTCGGCACGCCTGCGTACATCCTGGACGAGGCGGACTTCCGGGCCCGCTGCCGCGCCTGGCGGGCGGCCTTCGGGCACGACGCGGACGTCTTCTACGCGGGCAAGGCGTTCCTGTCCCGGGCCGTCGTGAAGTGGCTGAACGAGGAGGGCCTCAATCTCGACGTGTGCTCCGGTACGGAGCTGGCGGTGGCGCTGGACGCGGGCATGCCCGCCGAGCGGATCGCGCTGCACGGCAACAACAAGTCGTACGCCGAGATCGAGCGGGCGGTGTCGGCCGGGGTCGGCCGGATCGTGCTGGACTCCTTCCAGGAGATCGCCCGGGTCGCGGCGGAGGCGGCCCGGCAGGGCAAGCGGCAGCGGGTGCAGATCCGGGTGACGGTCGGCGTCGAGGCGCACACCCACGAATTCATCGCGACCGCGCACGAGGACCAGAAGTTCGGTCTCGCGCTGGCCGGCGGGCAGGCCGCGGAGGCGGTCCGCCGGGTGCTGAAGCTGGAGAGCCTGGAGCTGGCCGGCATCCACAGCCACATCGGCTCGCAGATCTTCGACATGGCGGGCTTCGAGGTGGCGGCCCGCCGCGTCGTGTCGCTGCTGGCCGAGGTGCGCGACGAGCACGGCGTGGAGCTGCCGGAGATCGACCTCGGCGGCGGCCTCGGCATCGCGTACACCTCCGACGACGACCCGCGCGAGCCGCAGGAGATCGCCAAGGCGCTCGGCGAGATCGTCACCCGGGAGTGCGAGGCGGCGCGGCTGGCGGTGCCGCGGCTGTCGGTGGAGCCGGGCCGGGCGATCGTCGGCCCGACCGCGTTCACGCTGTACGAGGTCGGCACGGTCAAGCCGCTGGAGGGCCTGCGGACGTACGTCAGCGTGGACGGCGGGATGTCGGACAACATCCGCACCGCGCTGTACGACGCCGAGTACACCGTCGCGCTGGTGTCCCGTACGAGTGACGCCGAGCCGATGCTCAGCCGGGTCGTCGGCAAGCACTGCGAGAGCGGCGACATCGTGGTCAAGGACGCCTTCCTGCCCGCCGACCTGGCGCCCGGCGACCTGCTCGCCGTACCGGCCACCGGCGCGTACTGCCGGGCCATGGCCAGCAACTACAACCACGCGCTGCGACCCCCGGTGGTCGCCGTCGCGGACGGCGCGGCGCGGGTGATCGTGCGGCGCGAGACGGAGGACGATCTGCTGCGTCTCGACGTCGGTTGAGGCGATTCGGCAGTGCGAGGGGCCGGTGACGCGTAATCTCACCGGCCGAACGCGCTCGGTGACGTGAAATATCGCCGGGTGAACACCTGGTCTCACGGACCGGACAGGGCGTGGCTTCTCCCGTCCGGTGAGTGAGACTGGACCCCACTCAGGGGGACATCCCATGAGACGTACGAGAGACGAGGTCGGATGATGCGTACGCGTCCGCTGAAAGTGGCGCTGCTGGGCTGTGGAGTGGTCGGCTCAGAGGTCACGCGCATCATCACGACGCAGAGCGACGACCTCGCGGCCCGGATCGGCGCGCCGATCGAGCTGGCCGGGATCGCGGTCCGCCGCCCCAACCGGGTCCGCGAGGGCGTGCCCGCCGAGCTGCTCACCACGGACGCGACGGCCCTGGTCAAACGGGGCGACATCGACGTCGTCATCGAGGTGATCGGCGGCATCGAGCCGGTCCGTACGCTGATCACCACCGCCTTCGAGCACGGCGCGTCCGTGGTCTCGGCGAACAAGGCGCTGCTGGCCGCGGACGGCGCGAATCTGCACGCCAAGGCCGTCGAGCACGGCGTCGACCTGTACTACGAGGCCGCCGTCGCCGGCGCGATCCCGCTGATCAGGCCGCTGCGCGAGTCGCTGGCCGGCGACAAGGTCAACCGGGTGCTCGGCATCGTCAACGGCACCACGAACTTCATCCTCGACAAGATGGACTCCACCGGCGCCGGCTACAGCGAGGCGCTGGACGAGGCCACCGCGCTCGGGTACGCCGAGGCCGACCCGACCGCCGACGTCGAGGGCTTCGACGCCGCCGCGAAGGCCGCGATCCTGGCCGGGATCGCCTTCCACACCCGCGTGACCATCGACGACGTGCACCGCGAGGGCCTCACCGAGGTCACCGCGGCCGACATCGCGTCCGCGAAGAAGATGGGCTGCACGGTGAAGATGCTGGCCATCTGCGAGCGCCGCCCCGACGGCCGCTCGGTGACCGCCCGCGTGCACCCCGCGATGATCCCGCTCAGCCACCCGCTGGCCTCGGTCCGCGAGGCGTACAACGCGGTCTTCGTCGAGGCGGAGGCGGCCGGGCGGCTGATGTTCTACGGTCCTGGTGCGGGCGGTGCACCCACCGCCTCCGCCGTCCTCGGCGACCTGGTGGCCGCCTGCCGCAACAAGCTGGCGGCGACCACCGGCGCCGGCGAGTCCGCGTACACGCAACTGCCGGTGAGCCCGATGGGCGATGTGGTCACCCGCTACCACATCAGCCTCGACGTGGCGGACAAACCGGGCGTCCTGGCTCAGGTCGCCACGGTGTTCGCCGAGCACGACGTGTCCATCGACACGGTGCGTCAACAAGGGAAGGACGGCGAGGCGTCCCTCGTCGTCGTCACTCATCGCGCACTGGACTCGGCCCTCTCGGCCACCGTCGCCAGTCTGCGCACACTCGACACCGTGCGCGGCGTCGCCAGCATCATGCGTGTGGAAGGGGAATAGCAGGCCATGAACGCAACCGTTGACCAGCCCCGAATGTCCGGCACCCACCAGTGGCGCGGCATCATCGAGGAGTACCGGGACCGGCTGCCGGTCGCCCCGGGCGCCCCGGTGGTCACGCTGCTGGAGGGTGGCACCCCGCTGGTGCCGGCCCAGCTGCTGTCCGAGCTGACCGGCTGCGACGTCTTCCTCAAGGTCGAGGGCGCCAACCCGACCGGCTCCTTCAAGGACCGCGGGATGACGATGGCCATCTCCAAGGCCAAGGAGGAGGGCGCGCAGGCCGTCATCTGCGCCTCGACCGGCAACACCTCGGCGTCGGCCGCCGCGTACGCGGTGCGCGCGGGCATGGTCTGCGCGGTGCTGGTGCCGCAGGGCAAGATCGCGCTCGGCAAGATGGGCCAGGCGCTGGTGCACGGCAGCCGCATCCTCCAGGTCGACGGCAATTTCGACGACTGCCTGGACCTGGCGCGGGGCCTGAGCGAGAAGTACCCGGTGGCGCTGGTCAATTCGGTGAACCCGGCGCGGATCGAGGGGCAGAAGACGGCCGCCTTCGAGATCGTCGACGCGCTCGGCGACGCCCCGGACATCCACATCCTCCCGGTGGGCAACGCGGGCAACATCACCGCGTACTGGAAGGGTTACCGCGAATACGCCGCCGACGGGGTGTCGACGGCGCGGCCGCGGATGTGGGGTTTCCAGGCGCACGGCGCCGCGCCCATCGTCAACGGCGCGCCCGTACGCCAGCCGCAGACGATCGCGACGGCGATCCGGATCGGCAATCCGGCGTCCTGGCAGCAGGCCGAGCAGGCGCGGGACGAGTCCGGCGGTCTCATCGAGGCGGTGACCGACCGTCAGATCCTGTCCGCCTACCGGCTGCTGGCCGCCAAGGAGGGCGTCTTCGTCGAGCCCGCCTCGGCCGCCTCCGTCGCCGGTCTGCTCAAGGCCCGCGACGAGGGCAAGGTCGACCCCGGCCAGCGGATCGTCTGCACGGTCACCGGCAACGGCCTGAAGGACCCGGGCTGGGCCGTCGAGGGCGCGCCGCAGCCGATCATCGTCCCCGTCGACGCCGATGCTGCCGCGGAGCGGCTCGGCCTGGCCTGACACCGCGCCCCTGAAGGGGCTTGACCTTCCTCGTGAGCGTGCCGCAGGCAGGGGCGCACGGCGGGTGGGCGACACGCATCGCGCGCTCTTCGTGCGCCCTATGTCGCAGGAGAACCTTCCTTCGATAGGCTTGGCTCAGCGGGCACCGTTGTGTGCCCGATTCCGGCAGTTGCCAATGGGCAGTGCCGCCCCCGCCCCGCCGCCCGGCAATGGAGCCGCGCCCGCGGGGCGAACCGCACAAGGAGATTCGTCGAACGATGGCCGGTCCCGCGTTCCGCGCCGCTGCTGTACGAGTGCGCGTCCCCGCGACCAGCGCCAATCTGGGCCCCGGTTTCGACGCCTTCGGCCTGGCGCTGGGGCTGTACGACGACCTCGTGGTCCGCGTCGCCGACTCCGGACTGCACGTGGACATCGCGGGCGAGGGCGCCGACACCCTGCCGCGGGACGAGAAACACCTGGTCGTACGGTCGCTGCGGACCGCCTTCGACCTGCTGGGCGGTCAGCCGCGCGGCCTTGAGGTGGTGTGCGCCAACCGCATTCCGCACGGCCGCGGCCTCGGCTCCTCCTCCGCCGCCATCTGCGCGGGCATCATCGCCGCCCGCGCGGTGACGATAGGCGGGCCCGCCGTGCTCGACGACGTCGCGCTGCTGGAGCTGGCCACCGAGATCGAGGGCCACCCCGACAATGTCGCCGCCTGCCTGATGGGCGGCTTCACCCTGGCCTGGACCGAGGGCGGCGCCGCCCGCGCGATCCGGCTCGAACCGGCGAAGTCGCTGGTCCCGGTGGTGTTCGTGCCCGCCACCCCGCTGCTCACCGAAACCGCCCGCGGGCTGCTGCCGCGTACCGTCCCGCATGTGGACGCCGCGGCCAACGCGGGCCGGGCCGCGCTCCTGGTGGAGGCGCTCACCCGCCGCCCCGAGCTGCTGCTGCCCGCCACCGAGGACCGGCTGCACCAGGACTACCGCGGGCCCGCCATGCCCGAGAGCCTGGCGCTGGTGAACCGGCTGCGCGCCGACGGCGTTCCCGCCGTCATCTCCGGCGCCGGCCCCACCGTCCTGGCGTTCACCGAGGAAGGCGCCGCCGACAAGGTCTCCCGGCTCGCGGGCGAGGGCTGGGCGGCCAACCGTCTGGTGCTCGACACGGCCGGAGCCAGTGTGCTGCCCCTGTCCGGAGGGCAGTGACACGATTGCCGGTCGTAGAGAGGGGGAATGTTTGTTGGATCCGGTAGTGTTAACCTCAAGCCTGCATTCGACGCCCGCTGGGCACGATGCACTGTGTCCCTTCCGTGGGACCGCTTATCTTCCGGGAGCCTCCCACACCGCATAGGCGCCGCAAAAGCAGCAGTCCTGCGCAGTGTCGAGCACGCTCCGGAGTCGGCACCAGCAATCTTTCCGTGCCGAGCCCCGCATGTATTTCTGCCGCCGTCAGGCGGACCACCGCCCCGGGTCTGAGCAGCGGTAACGCCCAGAACCGGACAGCACGACCGGTCGCCGAGCCAGACAGGCCGACGTCCGCTCCAGGGAAGGACCCTTCGTGAGCGACACCACCGATCTGATGGGCGTGCGCGCAGAGAACTCTGTCGCCGCGTCCGACGCCGACGCGCCTGCCTCCGGTGCTGCCCCCGCCGGCACCACACGGCGCCGCCGGTCCGGGACCGGTCTCGACGGCATGGTCCTGGCCGAACTGCAGCAGCTCGCCTCCGGTCTCGGCATCAAGGGCACGGCGCGGATGCGCAAGAGCCAGCTGATCGAGACCATCAAGGAGAAGCAGGCGGGCGGCGGCAGCACGACCGCCCAGGCCAGTGCTCCCGCGGCGGCCGAGGCCCCCGCGCCCGCCGCCGAGAAGCCCAAGCGCCGCGCGACGTCGCGGGCCCGGCTGGCCGAGGCCGGCGCCGAAGCGGACGGCGCGGCTCCGGCCGCGGCCGCGAAGGCGACCGCCACCGCCGAGCCCCAGCAGATCGAGATTCCCGGCCAGCCCGCCGGTGAGCAGGGCAAGTCCGCCGAGGCCAAGTCCGCGACGAAGGCCGAGCGCGCCGCGGAGGCCGCCGCCGACACCGCCGAGGGCAAGACCGACGCCAAGGGTGACGGCAAGCAGCAGGGCGGCGGCTCCGGCGAGGACCGCCAGGAGCGCCAGCGCGGCCAGCGCGGCGACCGCCGGGAGCGGCAGCGCGACCGCCGCGGACGCGGCGAGGACGGCGACGGCGGTCGCGACGGCAACAGGGACGGCAACCGTGACGGCGGCAACCGGCAGAACCGCGACCGCGGCAACCAGCAGCAGGGCGGCGGCCAGAACCAGCAGGGCGGCCAGGGCGGCAACGCGCAGGACGACGACGAGTTCGGCGAGGGCCGCGGCCGGCGCCGCGGGCGCTACCGCGACCGTCGCGGCCGGGGCAACCGCAGGGACGAGTTCGGCGGCGGCGAGGTCCAGGTCTCCGAGGACGACGTCCTGATCCCCGTCGCGGGCATCCTGGACATCCTCGACAACTACGCGTTCATCCGGACCTCCGGCTACCTGCCGGGCCCGAACGACGTGTACGTCTCGCTCGCCCAGGTCCGCAAGAACGGCCTGCGCAAGGGCGACCACGTCACCGGCGCCGTACGGCAGCCCAAGGACGGCGAGCGCCGCGAGAAGTTCAACGCCCTGGTGCGGCTGGACTCCGCCAACGGCATGGGCGCCGACTCCGGCCGCGGCCGGCCGGAGTTCAACAAGCTCACCCCGCTGTACCCGCAGGACCGGCTCCGCCTGGAGACCGACCCGGGCGTGCTGACCACCCGGATCATCGACCTCGTGTCGCCGATCGGCAAGGGCCAGCGCGGTCTGATCGTGGCCCCGCCGAAGACCGGCAAGACCATGATCATGCAGGCCATCGCCAACGCGATCACCACGAACAACCCCGAGTGCCACCTGATGGTCGTCCTGGTCGACGAGCGTCCGGAAGAGGTCACCGACATGCAGCGGTCGGTGAAGGGCGAGGTCATCTCCTCGACCTTCGACCGCCCGGCCGAGGACCACACCACCGTCGCCGAGCTGGCCATCGAGCGGGCCAAGCGGCTGGTGGAGCTGGGCCACGACGTGGTCGTGCTGCTGGACTCGATCACCCGCCTGGGCCGCGCCTACAACCTGGCGGCGCCGGCCTCCGGCCGCATCCTGTCCGGTGGTGTCGACTCGACCGCGCTCTACCCGCCCAAGCGCTTCTTCGGCGCCGCGCGCAACATCGAGGACGGCGGCTCGCTGACCATCCTGGCCACCGCGCTGGTCGAGACCGGCTCGCGGATGGACGAGGTGATCTTCGAGGAGTTCAAGGGCACCGGCAACATGGAGCTGAAGCTCGACCGCAAGCTCGCGGACAAGCGGATCTTCCCCGCGGTGGACGTCGACCCGTCCGGCACCCGCAAGGAAGAGATCCTGCTCGACCGCGACGAGCTGTCGATCGTCTGGAAGCTCCGCCGGGTGCTGCACGCGCTGGACTCGCAGCAGGCGATCGAGCTGCTGCTGGACAAGATGAAGCAGACCAAGTCCAACGCCGAGTTCCTGATGCAGATCGCGAAGACGACGCCGGGCAGCGGCGACTGACGCCCAGTTCAGGCCGCTCCAGCGGTACGCGAGGCTCCGCCCGCCGGTTCTTCCGGCGGGCGGAGTTTTTCTTTGCCCAAACATGTGGCCGCCGCAACCTGTGAGGCTGGTTTGCGTCGGCTGGCAGTCATATGATCTGCCAGTCGCAGGTGGGGGGAACCATCTTCGGACGTCCGACCGGGCCGCCGGTGGTATTCGGCCTGCCCGCGCGCCCTTTTCGGGCCGACGTCCGGTCAGCAACTCGCTCCTGTGCGCATCCTTCGCGCTGCCGCCGCGTGCCGGCGGCAGCCGCGCCTTTCAACGACAGGAGTTCTGAGTGTTCTCTGCCCATGAGGGCCGGGGGCGCCGGCGGTTCGGCCGTACGGCGGTCTCCGTCGTCGCGGTCGCCGCGGGCGCCGCGAGCCTGTTCCTCGCGGCACCGGCCCAGGCCGGTACGCCGCAGCCGCCCGTTCTGCACCCGGCCGCGCACTCCGGTGCGCCGTCCGGGGCGGAACTGCGGGCCCGCGTCGCGGGCGCGCTGGCGGCGGACAGCGGCCCGTCGAGCACCACCCGGTCCGCCGAGCCCACCCCGCCCGGCACGGGCGGGACGACCCACAAGGTCACCCCGCAGATCATCGGCGGCACCACCACGACGATCTCCAGCGCGCCGTGGATGGCCCAGCTCTGGTACGACGACCCGTCGGGCGACAGCTTCTTCTGCGGTGGCACCGTGGTGTCCCCGTCGAAGATCCTGACCGCCGCGCACTGCGTCGCGGGCTACGACTGGGCGGCCAACGGCGCCATCGTCACCGGCACCGACCAGCTGCCCACCTCCAACGCCGACGGCACCGCGAATCTGCACGGCGGCACCGTCACCGGTGTGTGGCGGCAGTGGAACAACCCGTCGTACAACACCCCGAAGTTCGACAACGACGTGGCCGTCCTGACGCTGGACACCCCGGTGACGGCCAAGCCGCTGCCGATCACCACGGCCGGCGACAGCGCGTCGTACGTCACCGGCACCAATGGGACCGTCTACGGCTGGGGGCGCACCAGCTCCGGCAGCCAGGACATCTCGCAGACCCTGAAGAAGGCGACGCTGCCGGTCGTCTCGAACTCCGCGTGCTCCGCGGTGTACGGGCCGACCTTCGTCGCCGGGCACATGGTCTGCGCGGGCCCGCCGGCCTCCGGTACGGACGCCGGCACCACGGCGACCTGCAACGGTGACTCCGGCGGTCCGCTGGTCATCGGCGGCAAGATCGTCGGCGTCGTCTCGTGGGGCGTCGAGGACTGCGTCGAGCAGGGCACGTACAGCGTGTTCAGCCGGGTCGGCGCCTACGTCGGCGCGATCAACCCCCGGCTGGACGACGCGAATCTCAGCCTGGACAGCAGGGCCGACCTGATGGCCGTGACGTCCGGCGGTGCGGCGTACGAGTACGACTCGACCGGCTCGGCGTTCGCGCCGAAGGCCGCGATGGGCGACTTCAGCGGGCTCAACCTGTTCCGGCAGACCGACTTCAACCGGGACGACTACCAGGACCTCATCGTCCGGACCACCTCGGGACAGCTCTACGCGCTCGACGGCAACACCGGCGACGCGGTGCTGATCGGTCCCGGCTGGAACTCGATGGCGTCGATCATCGCCCCCGGTGACATCACCGGGGACGGCCTGCCGGACGTGGTCGCCACCGACAGCAGCGGGAATTCCTGGACCTACCCCGGCAACGGCAAGGGCACCCTGGGCTCCCGCATCAAGATCGGCGGCGGCTGGAACACCTACAACGGCCAGATCTACGGCAAGGGCGACCTGACCGGCGACGGGCGCCCCGACATCATCGCCCGGGACTCCTCGGGCACCCTCTGGCTGTACAAGGGCACAGGTTCGGCGTCGGCGCCCTGGGCGGCCCGTACGAAGATCGGCCCCGGCTGGAACGCCTACAACGCCTTCGCGGCCGTCGGTGACATCACCGGCGACGGCAAGGCCGACCTGGTCGCCCGGGACTCCTCGGGCAATCTGTGGCTGTACAAGGGCACGGGCTCCGCGTCCGGGCCCTTCGCGGCCAAGGTCAAGATCGGCCCCGGCTGGAACGCGTACAAGTATTTCGGCTGATCGCCGTCGCTCAGCGTCACTCCAATTGCACAGAGTAAGCAAAAGGCGCCTGCGTGCCTCCTGGCCTGGGGGTACGCAGGCGTCGGCGTTTTTCCCCGGATGCCGGGAGGGGGAATCTGGGCGCAGGATGGAGCCATGTCCGACGACCAGCGACCCGCCGGTGCCACGGCCGTCGCCGACGGCAAGGGCGGCAGGCGGCACCAGAGGTCCAGACGCGGCCGTGCGCTGCGGCTGGTCGCCTGGGCCGCCGCGGGCCTGGTGCTGCTCGGCGGCGCGGGCGCCGGCTATCTGTACTTCCGGCTCAACGGCAACATCAACAGCGTCGACATCAACTCGGCGCTCGGCTCCGACCGCCCCGCGGCCCTCGGCAACGGCGCGATGGACATCCTCGTGCTCGGCTCCGACTCCCGCTCCGGGGCCAACGCCGAATACGGCAGGGACGGCGGCAGCGCCCGCTCGGACACCGCGATGATCGTGCACCTGGCCAAGGGCCACAGGACCGCCAGCGTGGTCAGCATCCCGCGCGACACCCTGGTGCCGCGCCCGGAGTGCACCAAGCCCGACGGCAGCCTGGAGCCGGCCGCGCAGAGCGCGATGTTCAACAGCGCCTACGAGGTCGGCGGCCCGGCGTGCGCGGTCAAGACCGTCGAGGCGCTGACCGGGCTGCGGATGGACCACTACATCGAGGTGGACTTCACCGGCTTCAAGCACCTGATCGACGCGCTCGGCGGGGTCCCGCTGACCACCACCGAGGCGATCCACGACCCCAAGAGCCATCTCGACCTGGCCGCCGGCACCCATACGCTCGACGGCGAGCAGGCGCTCGGCCTGGTCCGTACCCGGCACGGCGTCGCCGACGGCAGCGACCTCGGCCGGATCCAGCTCCAGCAGGCGTTCATGAAGGCGCTGATGAACCGGGTGAGCGGCCTCGGCCTGCTGACCAGCCCGACCAAGCTGATCAGCGTCGCCGACACCGCCACCAAGGCCGTCACCACCGACTCCGACCTGGCGTCGGTCGGCGATCTGATGGGCTTCGCGGAGAGCGTGCGCGGCCTGGACTCCAGTGATGTCCACATGGTGACACTGCCGGTCCAGTACGCGGTCAGCGATCCCAACCGGGTGGAGCCGATCCAGGCGCAGGCCGCCATGGTGTGGGCCGCGCTCAAGGCCGACCGGCCGATCCCGGCCGCCGCCACCAAGGGCTCAGCGGCCGACGACGTCAACGCCGGGAAGGTCGTCGGCGGCGGTGGCGGCTCGACCCCGCGGCCCTCGGACAGCGCGACCCCGTAAGGCCGCGCCCGCCCCGCACGTACGTTCCCCGGCGCCGCTGTGACCTGCGGTTTCGGGCCGGGAATTATCCGGCCCCACCCCTCGTTTTGGGAGATGCGGCCAGTCCTGGCAGACTGGACCGCTGGCCCCGGTTCACGTGCTCGCAAACCCGCGGTGCGACCCGGCGCCCTCCCGAACCTAGGAGCATCCCTTGAAGCAAGGCATCCACCCCGAGTACGTCGAGACCCAGGTCACCTGCACCTGTGGCGCCTCGTTCACCACCCGCAGCACCGAGACGAGCGGCCAGATCCGCGCCGACGTGTGCTCCGAGTGCCACCCGTTCTACACGGGCAAGCAGAAGATCCTCGACACCGGCGGCCGTGTGGCCCGCTTCGAGGCCCGCTTCGGCAAGGCCGCCGGGTCCGCCAAGAAGTAGCGACCCGCAAGCGCCGGTTCCCGGTCGCCCACCCCAGGGCGACCGGACCGGCGCTTTGTCGTCCCGGGCCAGCCAGGCCAGGCAGCCACTTCATCCAGCTAGGGAACCGAAGATGTTCGAGGCGGTCGAGGAACTGATCGGCGAGCACGCCGACCTCGAAAAGCAGCTTGCCGACCCCGCGGTGCACGCGGACCAGGCCAACGCCCGCAGGCTCAACAAGCGTTACGCCGAGCTGACCCCCATCATCAGCACGTACCGCTCCTGGCGGCAGCTCGGCGACGACATCGGGACCGCCCGCGAACTCGGCGCCGACGACCCGGACTTCGCCGCCGAGGTCAAGGAGCTGGAGAAGCAGCGCGAGGAGGTCACCGAGCGGCTGCGGCTGCTGCTGGTGCCGCGCGACCCCAGCGACGACAAGGACGTGATCCTGGAGGTCAAGGCGGGGGAGGGCGGCGAGGAGTCCGCGCTGTTCGCCGGCGACCTGCTGCGGATGTATCTGCGCTACGCCGAGCGCGTCGGCTGGAAGACCGAGATCCTCGACGCCAACGAGTCCGACCTCGGCGGCTACAAGGACGTCCAGGTCGCCGTGAAAGCCAAGGCCAGCCATGAGGCGGGCCAGGGCGTCTGGGCCCGGCTGAAGTACGAGGGTGGCGTGCACCGCGTGCAGCGCGTGCCCGCCACCGAGTCGCAGGGCCGTATCCACACCTCCGCCGCCGGTGTGCTGGTCACCCCGGAGGCCGAGGAGGTCGAGGTCGAGATCGGCCCCAACGACCTGCGGATCGACGTCTACCGCTCGTCGGGACCCGGCGGCCAGTCCGTCAACACCACCGACTCCGCGGTGCGCATCACCCACCTCCCCACCGGTCTGGTCGTCTCCTGCCAGAACGAGAAGAGCCAGTTGCAGAACAAGGAGTCGGCGATGCGCATCCTGCGCTCCCGGCTGCTGGCCGCCGCCCAGGAGGAGGCGGAGAAGGAAGCCTCCGACGCCCGCCGCAGTCAGGTCCGTACCGTGGACCGCTCCGAGCGGATCCGTACGTACAACTTCCCCGAGAACCGGATCTCGGACCACCGGGTCGGCTTCAAGGCGTACAACTTGGACCAGGTCCTCGACGGGGACCTCGACGCGATGATCCAGGCCTGCGTGGACGCCGACTCGGCGGCCAAGCTGGCCGCCGCCGGTGACGGCAGCTGAGGGGGAAGGCAGAGTGAACCTGCTGCTCGCCGAGGTGGCACAGGCCGCCCAGCGACTGGCCGACGCGGGCGTACCGTCGCCGCGCTTCGACGCCGAGGAACTGGCCGCGTACGTGCACGGGGTCAAACGCGGGGAGCTGCACGGCGTCGCCGACTCCGAGTTCGACGCCAGGTACTGGGAGGCGGTGGCGCGCCGCGAGGCCCGCGAACCGCTCCAGCACATCACCGGCCGCGCCTTCTTCCGCTACCTCGAACTCCAGGTGGGGCCGGGGGTGTTCGTGCCGCGCCCGGAGACCGAGTCGGTGGTCGGCTGGGCGATAGACGCCGTACGTGCCATGGACGTCGCGGAACCGCTGATCGTGGACCTGTGCACCGGCTCCGGCGCGATCGCGCTGGCGCTGGCCCAGGAGGTGCCGCGCTCCCGGGTGCACGCGGTGGAGCTGTCCGAGGACGCCCTGGAATGGGCCCGCCGCAATGTCGCGGGCAGCAAGGTCGACCTGCGGCAGGGCGACGCGCTCAGCGCCTTCCCCGACCTCAACGGCCATGTCGACCTGGTGATCTCCAACCCGCCGTACATCCCGCTCACCGAATGGGAGTACGTGGCGCCCGAAGCGCGTGACCACGACCCCGAACTCGCCCTCTTCTCCGGCGAGGACGGCCTTGACACCATCCGCGGCATCGAGCGCACCGCGCACCGGCTGCTGCGGCCCGGCGGCGTCGTCGTGATCGAGCACGCCGATTCGCAGGGCGGCCAGGTGCCGTGGATCTTCAAGGAGGACGCCGGGTGGGCGGACGCGGCCGACCACCCCGACCTCAACAACCGTCCCCGGTTCACTACGGCGCGCAAGGCCACGCCATGATGGCGCCCGCACAGCGAGCACAGCCCGCACAGTCGGCACAACCCGCACAGCAGCAGCATCTTCTGGAGGTCAGCTAATGGCACGGCGATACGACTGCTCCGATGCGACCGACCGGGTCACCGGCCTGCGCGAGGCGACCTCGGCGATCAAGCGCGGTGAACTCGTCGTCCTGCCGACCGACACCGTCTACGGCATCGGCGCGGACGCCTTCGACAAGGAGGCCGTCGGTGACCTGCTGGAGGCCAAGGGCCGGGGGCGCAACATGCCCTCGCCGGTGCTGGTCGGCTCCCCGAACACCCTGCACGGCATCGTCACCGACTTCTCCGAGCAGGCGTGGGAGCTGGTCGACGCCTTCTGGCCGGGCGCGCTCACCCTGGTCACCAAGCACCAGCCGTCGCTGAACTGGGACCTCGGGGACGCGCGCGGCACCGTCGCGGTCCGGATGCCGCTGCACCCGGTCGCGATCGAGCTGCTGACCGCGACAGGACCGATGGCCGTCTCCAGCGCCAACCTCTCCGGACACCCGTCGCCGCAGGACTGCGACGCGGCCCAGGAGATGCTCGGCGACTCCGTCGCGGTCTATCTGGACGGCGGCCCCACCCCGGCGGCCACACCGTCCTCGATCGTGGACGTGACGGGCAAGGTGCCGGTGCTGCTGCGGGCCGGCGCGATCAGCGCGGAGGAGCTGCGCAAGGTGGTACCCGACCTGGAGGAGCGCCGTTGACTGCGCCCGACGGGCGTGGCATACCGGGCCTCGCCGTCCGGCCGGGGACGGTCCCCGGACAGGGCGGTGACGCCTTCCGCATCCTCCACGTCTGCACCGGCAACGTGTGCCGCTCGCCGATGGCCGAGCGGCTGACCCGGCATGGGCTGGCGCGCCGCCTCGGGGACGGCGCCGTCCTGGGCGAGCACGGCATCGTCGTGGAGTCCGCGGGCACCTGGGGCCACGAGGGCGCGCCGATGGAGGCGCACGCCGCCGCCGTGCTCGCGGAGTACGGCGCCGACCCGGCGGGCTTCACCGGCCGGGAACTGCTCGACGACCATGTGATCGACGCCGACCTCGTACTGACCGCGACCCGCGACCACCGCTCCCAGGTGATCTCGATGGGGCACGCGGCGGGCCTGCGCACCTTCACGCTCAAGGAGTTCACCCGGCTGGTGCGGGCGATAGACCCGACCACGCTGCCCGAGGGCAGCGTCACCGACCGGGCCCGCGCGCTGGTCGGCGCCGCCGCCGCGCTGCGCGGCTGGCTGCTCGCGCCCAGCCCCGACGCCGACGAGGTGCACGACCCGTACGGCGCGCCGATCTCGTACTTCCGCAGCATCGGCGAGGAGATCCACACCGCGCTCGACCCCGTCGTGACCGCGCTGACGGGCATCCCCGCGGCCGTCTGAGCCGCACCCCTCATCGCTCCCGCGCCCCACGCGCACCCCTTCCCCCCTGTGGTCCCGCGTTCGCCCGCATCCCGGGCGGTCCCACCGCCCCGCCCCTACAGTGGAAGCGAGATCTCCGCCTCCGCCGAGATGTCCGCCTCCGCCGGGAGCACGCCATGCCGGTCGCCGGAAGTACCGCAGTCACGCCAGCCGTCTCCGCCGCGCCCGGCGCCGCCGAGCACTGGGGGCCGGACTTCGGGGCGCTGCGCCGGCAGGACCCGGAGCTGGCCGGGCTGATCCTGGCCGAGAAGGACCGGCAGAGCGGCTGCCTCCAGCTGATCGCGGGGGAGAACTTCGCGTCGCCCGCCGTGCTGGCCGCACTCGGCTCACCGCTGGCCAACAAGTACGCCGAGGGCTATCCGGGCCACCGCCACCACGCGGGCTGCGAGCTGGTCGACCTCGCCGAGCGGCTGGCGGTCGAGCGCGCCACCGGCCTGTTCGGGGCCGGGCACGCCAACGTCCAGCCGTACTCCGGCTCTTCCGCGGTGCTCGCCGCCTACGCGGCGCTGCTGGTGCCAGGGGACACGGTGCTCGCCACCGCGCTGCCGCACGGCGGCCACCTCACGCACGGCTCGCGGTCCAACTTCTCCGGCCGCTGGTTCCGCTTCGTCGGCTACGGGACGCGCCGCGACACCGGCCTGATCGATTACGACCAGGTCCGCGACCTGGCGCGCGAGCACCGCCCCAAGGCCATCGTCTGCGGCGGCATCGCGCACCCCCGGCACCCGGACTACGCCGCCTTCCGGGAGATCGCCGACGAGGCGGACGCGTATCTGATCGTGGACGCCGCGCACACCCTCGGGCTGGTCGCGGGCGGCGCGGCCCCCAATCCGGTGCCGTACGCGGACGTCGTGTGCGCGACCACCCACAAGACGCTGCGCGGGCCGCGCGGCGGGCTGATCCTGTGCGGCGAGCAGCTGGCCGGCCGGGTGGACCGGGCGGTCTTCCCGTTCTCCCAGGGCGGCCCGCACATGCACTCCGTGGCCGCCAAGGCCGCCGCCTTCGGCGAGGCCGCCACCCCGGCCTTCGCCGCGTACGCGCACCAGGTGGTCGCCAACGCCCGCCTGCTGGCGGGCGCGTTGGCCGCCGAGGGCCTGGACGTGCAGACCGGCGGCACCGACACACACCTGGTCACCGCCGACGTCTCACCGCTCGGCGTCAGCGGCCTGCGGGCCCGCGCGCTGTGCGCCGCCGCCGGGATCGTCCTCGACAAGTACGCGCTGCCGTACGACACCAGGCCCGCCGACGAGTGCTCCGGGGTGCGGATCGGCACCGCAGCGATCACCACCCAGGGCCTCGGCGAGAACGAGATGGCGCAGGTCGCGGCGCTGATCGTCCGGGCGCTGCGGGAGGAGCGCGGCGTCGCGGCCGCGGTCGCCGGCCTCGTACGGGACTTCCCGCCGTATCCGTGACCGGGCCCGTCCGGCACGGCGGGCGAACCCCTGACCATTCCCCGGTTCGGCCCACCGCAACCGTGGACGCTCCCTGTGAGTCTTCCTTGATGTTGGCCGTGTCGGCCCGCCCACCACTAGGGTGTGACGCTGTGAGGATCCCCCGGACGTGCGCGCGGCCCAGCCGCGTTCATGAAGCGCCCGAAATGACCGCCGGAGGCTGCTCGTGCGCGAGTATCTGCTGACCCTGTGCGTCGCCGCCGCCGTCACGTATCTGCTGACCGGGCCGGTGCGGAAGTTCGCCATCGCGGCGGGCGCCATGCCGCCCATCCGCGCACGTGACGTGCACCGCGAGCCCACGCCGCGGCTCGGCGGCATCGCGATGTTCGGCGGTCTGTGCGCCGGCCTGCTGGTCGCCGCCCACCTGACCAACATCGGGGACGTCTTCTCGCAGTCCAACGAGCCGCGCGCGCTGCTGTCCGGTGCCGGACTGATCTGGCTGCTGGGCGTGCTGGACGACAAGTGGGGCGTGGACGCGCTGGTCAAGCTCGGCGTGCAGATGATCGCCGCGGGCGTCATGGTCTTCCAGGGCCTCACCATTCTGTGGCTGCCGGTGCCCGGTGTCGGCCCGGTCGCGCTCACCCCGATCCAGTCGACGCTGCTCACCGTCGCGCTGGTCGTCATCACCATCAACGCGGTGAACTTCGTGGACGGCCTCGACGGCCTGGCCGCGGGCGTGGTGTGCATCGCCGCCATCGCGTTCTTCATGTACGCGTACCGCATGTGGTACGGCTACGGCGTCGAGGCCGCCGCGCCCGCGACGCTGTTCAGCGCCATCCTGATCGGCATGTGCGTGGGCTTCCTGCCGCACAACATCCACCCGGCGCGGATCTTCATGGGCGACTCGGGCTCGATGCTGATCGGTCTCGTGCTGGCCTCGTCCGCGATCTCCATCACCGGCCAGGTCGACCCGGACGCCATCACCGACTTCACCGGATCCAGCCGGCAGACCGTGCACTTCATGGTGCCGGTCTACATGCCGCTGCTGCTGCCGCTGACGATGATCGCGATTCCGGCGGCCGACCTGGTGCTCGCAGTGGTGCGCAGGACGTGGAAGGGACAGTCGCCGTTCGCCGCCGACCGCGGGCATCTGCACCACCGGCTGCTGGAGATCGGGCATTCGCACAGCCGGGCGGTGCTGATCATGTACTTCTGGTCGGCGCTGTTCGCCTTCTCCGCGGTGGCTTTCTCGGTGAATTCCTCCAGCCTCGGCATCGTCATGGTGATCGTCGGGCTGAGCGCGCTGGGTCTGCTCGTCCTGCTGCTGCCGCGGTTCCGGCCGCACGCGCCGCAGTGGGCCGAGGCGTTCGTGCCGCCGCGCTTCCGCAGGCGGCGCCGCCGGCTGGCCGCCGCCGCTGCCGCGGCCGAGCAGGAGATGCGGTCGGGGGAGCCGCCGGTACTGCACGGGTCGACCGCGATCGGCGACCGGTCCCGGCTGCCGGACCGGCGTCCGGTGGAGAGCCGCCGATAAAGAAGCAATAGGAACGGCATTTCCGACATAACCGGCTATTTCCCCGAACTGGGCAAATAGGGCGTCAGTTGACCGGCGTGTCGATACCTCTCCCGTGTGACGGTCAGCACATCTCCATGGTAAAGCCCTGGCTAAATACTTTGTGATACCGTTCACGAAACCCGGGAAACAAGCCGAAAGACCGTAGTGAGATGGTCTTCCGGCGTGAGGCACGTCCTCGGCCCCGGACTACGCTCGTCTCCGACGACACCCGCTTTCCCCAACTCCCGCCGGAGGAGCTGCCCCCATGCAGTCCAACGACGTCCGAACACTCCTCAACTGCACCGTCCCCACTGCCGCGGCCGGTGTCATCGCCACCGCCGTGAGCGGAGCGGTGGCCGGTGGCAAGGGAGCGATCGGCGCCGCCGCCGGCACGTTGGTCGTGATCGCCTTCATGGCGATCGGGATGGTGGTGCTGCAGCGCACGGCCAAGTCGTACCCGTCGCTGTTCCAGATGATGGGTCTGGTGCTCTACACCGTGCAGATCCTGCTGCTGGCCATCGTGCTGGCCGTCTTCAAGCACACCTCCCTGTTCAACACCCGGGCATTCGCCTTCTCGCTGCTGGCCGCCGCGATCATCTGGATCGCCGCCCAGGCCCGCGCGCACATGAAGACCAAGATCCTTTACGTCGAGCCCGGATCGGCGGGAACACCGTCGTGAGCGGCGGGTTCGGTAGGGCCGGTGTAAAGACCCTGCCGCTCGTTTGCTATCGTCCGGACTCAACTGCGGCGGAGCTGCCGCGAGCGCCACTGGGGCACGCCCAGCCGCTCGGTTCAGCGCCGACTCGCCGCGTACACATCCGACCCACCAGTCCAGTGCCGTTCCGTGGCCGCCAGGCCCGCCGACACATCGAGGTTGCCGTACCCATGCGCCACGCTGAAGGAGCTCGCGGTGAGTGCTGACCAGGTTCTCGCCTCCGAGACGAACTGCCACCTCTTCGACGGGTGCGGCTTCCCGGCCCCCGGACTGCACTCGTTCGTCTTCGACCCGATCTTCTCGATCGGCAGCTTCGACTTCAACAAGCCGATGCTGCTGGCGTTCCTGAGCACGATCGTGGTCGTCGGATTCTTCTGGGCCGCCTTCAACAAGCCCAAGGTGGTGCCGGGCAAGGTCCAGATGGTGGGAGAGGCGGGCTACGACTTCGTCCGCCGCGGCATCGTCTACGAGACGCTCGGCAAGAAGGTCGGCGAGAAGTACGTCCCGCTGATGGTCTCGCTGTTCTTCTTCGTCTGGATCATGAACATCTGGTCGGTCATCCCGGTCGCCCAGTTCCCCGTGACCGCGATCATCGCCTTCCCGGTCGGGATGGCCGCGATCGTCTACATCACGTGGATGTACCTGACGTTCAAGAAGCACGGCTTCGTCGGCGCGCTCAAGAACATCACCGGCTACGACCCGACGCTCGGCAAGGTGCTCCCGCTCTCCATGACGATCGAGTTCTTCTCGAACGTCCTGGTGCGGCCCTTCACCCACGCGGTCCGGCTCTTCGCCAACATGTTCGCCGGGCACACGCTGCTGCTGCTGTTCACCCTCGCGAGCTGGTACATGCTCAACGGCATCGGCATCGCGTACGCGGGCGTCTCCTTCGTGATGACCATCGTGATGACCGGCTTCGAGCTGTTCATCCAGGCCGTTCAGGCGTACGTCTTCGTACTCCTGGCCTGCAGCTACGTCCAGGGCGCGCTCGCCGAGCACCACTGAGCCCCCGCCTCCACGAACCGATAGATGTCCGGTGGCCAACCCCCACCGGTCCGTGAAAGAGAAGGAAGAACCGGCATGTCCGCTCTCGCGCAGGCGACCCTCGCCGCCACCGAAATCAAGGGCAACCTCGGCTCCATCGGCTACGGCCTCGCGGCCATCGGCCCCGGCGTCGGCATCGGCATCATCTTCGGCAACGGCACCCAGGCCCTGGCCCGCCAGCCCGAGGCGGCCGGTCTGATCCGCGCCAACCAGATCCTCGGCTTCGCCTTCTGTGAGGCGCTCGCCCTGATCGGTCTGGTCATGCCGTTCGTCTACCCGACCTCCTGACCGCGGCAGACGGACAGAACCTCAGACGGAAGGCACTGATGTGATCGCCCTGGTACAGATGGCGGCCGATGACGCGGAGAACCCGCTCGTCCCGCCGATCCCCGAGCTCATCATCGGCCTGATCGCCTTCGCCATCGTCTTCATCTTCCTCGCCAAGAAGCTCCTCCCGAACATCAACAAGGTTCTGGAAGAGCGCCGTGAGGCCATCGAAGGTGGCATGGAGAAGGCCGAGGCCACCCAGGCCGAGGCGCAGCAGACGCTGGAGCAGTACCGCGAGCAGCTTTCCGAGGCCCGGCACGAGGCCGCGCGGCTGCGCCAGGAGGCGCAGGAGCAGGGTGCCGCGCTGATCGCGGAGATGCGCGCCGAAGGCCAGCGTCAGCGCGAGGAGATCGTCGCGGCCGGCCACGCGCAGATCGAGGCCGACCGCAAGGCGGCCGCCGCCGCGCTGCGCCAGGACGTCGGCAAGCTCGCCACCGAACTGGCCGGCAAGCTCGTCGGCGAGTCCCTGGAGGACTCCGCCCGGCAGAGCCGCACCATCGACCGCTTCCTGGACGGACTGGACGCTACGGCCACCGGTTCCGCGACCGCCGAGGCGGCCCGGTGAACGGCGCGAGCCGCGACGCACTGGCCGCCGCCAGGGAACGACTCGACGCGCTGACGGACATCGCGTCCGTCGACGCGACGAAGCTGGCCGACGAGCTGGCCGCCGTCACCACGCTGCTGGACCGCGAGGGAACGCTTCGCCGGGCCCTGACGGACCCGGCGAAGTCCGGCGAGGCCAAGGCGTCGCTGGCCCGGCAGCTGCTCGCCGGCCAGCTCGGCAGCGACAGCTTCGACCTGGTCAGCGGCATGGTCAGGTCCCGCTGGTCGCGCTCGCGCGACCTGGTGGACGCGGTGGAGGAGCTGGCGTCAGGCGCCGACCTCGCCGCCGCTCAGCGGGCCGGCCAGCTCGACGACGTCGAGGACGAGCTGTTCCGCTTCGGGCGGATCGTCTCCGGCAGCACCGGACTGCGCTCCGCGCTCACCGACCAGGTGGTCGGCGGTACGGCCAAGGCCGACCTGCTGCACCGGCTGCTCGGCGGGCGGGCCAATCCGGTCACCGAACGACTGGTCGTCCGGCTGGTCACCGCGCCGCGGGGACGTAGCCTGGAGGCGGGGATCGAATCCCTGTCCAAGCTGGCCGCGGCCCGCCGCGACCGGATGGTCGCGGAAGTGGTGTCGGCGACGCCGCTCAGCGACCAGCAGAAGCAGCGCCTCGGCGCCGCGCTGGCCCGGATCTACGGACGCCAGGTGCACCTGAACCTGGACGTGGACCCCGAGGTCCTCGGCGGTGTCCGGGTGCGGGTCGGTGACGAGGTCATCAACGGCGCCATCTCCGACCGCCTCGACGAGGCGGCCCGGCGGATGGCCGGCTGACCACCGTCACCGCGCGCTGACGCAGCCACCAACGCAAGAAGCAGTACCACGCACCACGAGCGGCCCGCGTTGGGCCGACGGAGCCTAACAGAGCCTTTCTGGGGGTTGACCCCAGAAACCCCCAAGAAGACTTTCGGGCCCAACAAGGAGAGCAGGGAACCCAGATGGCGGAGCTCACGATCCGGCCGGAGGAGATCCGGGACGCGCTGGAGACCTTTGTCCAGTCGTACAAGCCGGACGCCGCCTCGCGCGAGGAGGTCGGCACGGTCAGCGTTGCCGGAGACGGCATCGCGAAGGTCGAGGGTCTGCCCTCGGCCATGGCGAACGAGCTGCTGAAGTTCGAGGACGGCACCCTCGGTCTCGCCCTCAACCTGGAAGAGCGCGAGATCGGCGCGATCGTCCTCGGCGAGTTCAACGGAATCGAGGAGGGCCAGCCGGTGCAGCGCACCGGCGAGGTGCTCTCCGTCCCCGTCGGCGAGGGCTACCTGGGCCGGGTCGTGGACCCGCTCGGCGCCCCGATCGACGGCCTCGGCGAGATCGAGACCGACAGCCGCCGCGCCCTTGAACTGCAGGCCCCCACGGTCATGCAGCGCAAGTCGGTGCACGAGCCGATGCAGACCGGCCTCAAGGCCGTCGACTCGATGACCCCGATCGGCCGCGGCCAGCGCCAGCTCATCATCGGCGACCGGCAGACCGGCAAGACCGCCCTGGCGATCGACACGATCATCAACCAGCGCGACAACTGGCGTTCCGGCGACCCGAAGAAGCAGGTCCGCTGCATCTACGTCGCCATCGGCCAGAAGGGCTCCACCATCGCGGGCGTGCGCGCCTCGCTGGAGGAGGCCGGCGCCCTGGAGTACACGACGATCGTGGCCGCCCCGGCGTCCGACCCGGCCGGCTTCAAGTACCTCGCCCCGTACACCGGCTCGGCGATCGGCCAGCACTGGATGTACCAGGGCAAGCACGTACTGATCGTCTTCGACGACCTGAGCAAGCAGGCCGACGCCTACCGCGCGGTCTCCCTGCTGCTGCGCCGTCCGCCGGGCCGCGAGGCCTACCCGGGCGACGTCTTCTACCTGCACTCCCGCCTGCTGGAGCGCTGCGCCAAGCTCTCCGACGACCTGGGCGCCGGCTCGATGACCGGCCTGCCGATCGTCGAGACCAAGGCCAACGACGTGTCGGCGTTCATCCCGACCAACGTCATCTCGATCACCGACGGCCAGTGCTTCCTGGAGTCGGACCTGTTCAACGCCGGTCAGCGCCCCGCGCTGAACGTCGGTATCTCGGTCTCCCGGGTCGGCGGCTCCGCGCAGATCAAGGCCATGAAGGGCGTGGCCGGCCGGCTGCGCGTGGACCTGGCCCAGTTCCGCGAGCTGGAGGCGTTCGCCGCCTTCGGTTCCGACCTGGACGCGGCCTCCAAGGCCCAGCTCGAGCGCGGCCAGCGGATGGTCGAGCTGCTCAAGCAGGGCCAGTACGCGCCGTACGCGATCGAGGACCAGGTCGTCTCCATCTGGGCCGGCACCACCGGCAAGCTGGACGACGTACCCGTCGAGGACGTCCGCCGCTTCGAGCGCGAACTGCTGGACTACCTGCACCGCGAGCACAAGTCGCTGCTCACCGCGATCGTCGAGACCGGTAAGCTGCCGGACGAGACCGTCGAGGTGCTCACCGACGCGGTGGCCGCCTTCAAGAAGCAGTTCGAGACGTCCTCGGGCGCGCTGCTGGTCGAGGGCTGATCGCATGGGCGCACAGATTCGGGTTTACAAGCGCCGGATCAAGTCCGTCACCGCCACGAAGAAGATCACCAAGGCGATGGAGATGATCGCCGCCTCCCGCATCGTCAAGGCGCAGCGGCAGGTGGCGGCCTCCTCCCCGTACGCCGAGGAACTGACCCGTGCGGTGACGGCGGTGGCGACCGGCTCCAACACCAAGCACCCGCTGACCACCGAGGCCGAGAACCCCACGCGCGCCGCGGTCCTGCTCGTCACGAGCGACCGCGGTCTCGCGGGCGGCTACTCGTCCAACGCGATCAAGGCGGCCGACCGGCTCACCGAGCGGCTGCGCGCGGAGGGCAAGGACGTCGACTCGTACCTCATCGGCCGCAAGGCCGTGGCGTACTACGGCTTCCGCGAGCGGCAGGTCACGGACTCCTGGACCGGCTTCTCCGACAGCCCGAGCTACGCGGACGCCAAGGCGGTCGCGGCCCCGCTGATCGAGGCGGTGCTCAAGGAGACCGCCGAGGGCGGAGTCGACGAACTGCACATCGTCTTCACGGAGTTCGTGTCGATGATGACGCAGACGCCGGTGGACCGCAGGCTGCTGCCGCTCTCGCTCGACGAGGAGGCCGCGTCCGGCCTCGAACAGCGGATCACCAAGGGCGAGATCCTCCCGCTGTACGAGTTCGAGCCGTCCGCGGAAGGCGTGCTGGACGCGCTGCTGCCGCGGTACGTCGAGAGCCGGATCTACAACGCGCTGCTCCAGGCCGCTGCTTCCGAGCACGCCGCCCGCCGCCGTGCGATGAAGTCCGCGACCGACAACGCGGAAGACCTCATCAAGTCGCTCACGCGGCTTGCGAACGCGGCCCGACAGGCCGACATCACCCAGGAAATCAGCGAGATCGTCGGTGGCGCGAGCGCCCTCGCCGACGCGAGCGCGGGGAGTGACTGACCACTATGACTGCCACTGTTGGCACTGTTGAAACCGCTACGGCCACCGGCCGCGTGGCGCGGGTCATCGGCCCGGTCGTCGACGTGGAGTTCCCCGTCGACGCCATGCCGGAGATCTACAACGCGCTGCACGTCGACGTCGTCGACACGGACTCCGAGTCCGGCACCAAGACGCTGACCCTGGAAGTCGCCCAGCACCTGGGCGACGGCCTGGTCCGCGCGATCTCCATGCAGCCCACCGACGGCCTGGTCCGCCAGGCCCCGGTGACCGACACCGGCGACGGCATCACCGTGCCGGTCGGCGACGTCACCAAGGGCCGGGTGTTCAACACCCTGGGCCAGATCCTGAACGAGCCGGAGGCCGAGTCCGAGGTCACCGACCGCTGGGCGATCCACCGCAAGGCGCCGAAGTTCGACGACCTCGAGTCCAAGACCGAGATGTTCGAGACCGGCCTGAAGGTCGTCGACCTGCTGACCCCGTACGTCAAGGGCGGCAAGATCGGTCTGTTCGGCGGTGCCGGCGTCGGCAAGACCGTGCTCATCCAGGAAATGATCATGCGTGTGGCCAAGCTGCACGAGGGCGTCTCCGTGTTCGCCGGTGTCGGCGAGCGCACCCGTGAGGGCAACGACCTGATCGCGGAGATGGAGGAGTCCGGCGTTCTCGACAAGACCGCGCTGGTCTTCGGCCAGATGGACGAGCCCCCGGGCACCCGGCTGCGCGTCGCGCTGGCCGGTCTGACCATGGCGGAGTACTTCCGCGATGTGCAGAAGCAGGACGTGCTGTTCTTCATCGACAACATCTTCCGCTTCACGCAGGCCGGTTCCGAGGTCTCCACGCTGCTCGGCCGCATGCCGTCCGCGGTGGGCTACCAGCCGAACCTGGCCGACGAGATGGGCCAGCTCCAGGAGCGGATCACCTCGACCCGCGGTCACTCGATCACCTCGATGCAGGCGATCTACGTCCCTGCGGACGACCTGACCGACCCGGCGCCGGCCACCACCTTCGCCCACCTCGACGCGACGACCGTGCTCTCGCGGCCGATCTCGGAGAAGGGCATCTACCCCGCGGTGGACCCGCTGGACTCCACGTCCCGCATCCTGGACCCGCGCTACATCTCGCAGGACCACTACGACTGCGCCTCGCGCGTCAAGGGCATCCTGCAGAAGTACAAGGACCTCCAGGACATCATCTCCATCCTCGGCATCGACGAGCTGGGCGAGGAGGACAAGCTCACCGTCTTCCGCGCCCGCCGCATCGAGCGCTTCCTGTCGCAGAACACCCACGCGGCGAAGCAGTTCACCGGTGTCGACGGCTCGGACGTGTCGCTGGACGAGTCGATCTCCGCGTTCAACGCCATCGCCGACGGTGAGTACGACCACTTCCCGGAGCAGGCGTTCTTCATGTGCGGTGGCCTGGACGACCTCAAGGCCAACGCCGCCAAGCTCGGCGTCAACTGACGCGCAGGGCTCGCGCGCCGCTGCGCGCGTGAGAGGGGGCGGGCGGTCCCGAGGCGAAGCCCCGGGGCACCCGCCCCCTCTCACACCCCTTATTCTGTGTCTTACGCATCCACCGAGAACGGCGGATGCCAACCCGAGGAGCCGTCTTGGCCGATCTTCACGTCGAGCTGGTCGCCGCGGACCGCAGTGTCTGGTCCGGCGAGGCCACCATGGTCATCGCCCGTACCACGTCGGGTGACATCGGCATCATGCCGGGACACGAGCCGCTCCTCGGTGTGCTCCAGTCCGGCCCGGTGACGATCCGCGTCAGCGACGGCGGCACCGTGGTGGCCGCCGTGCACGGCGGGTTCATCTCCTTCTCCGACGACAAGCTCTCGATTCTCGCGGAGATCGCGGAGCTGGCCGACGAGATCGATGTGGCGCGCGCCGAGCGCGCCCTGGAGCGGTCCAAGTCCGAGGCCGACGCGGGCGCCGAGCGCCGCGCCGAGGTCCGGCTCGCGGCCGCGACGGGAGCCCGCTGACCGACCCGCAACACCGGGGTCGGCACTCGCTGAACAACCGCACCACCACAACCGTATACACAGAAGTACCAGGCGTGACGAACGACCACGGTGCCGCGGACTGCCCTCTCGGGCGGTCCGCGGCTCCGGTGGTACAGCAAGGGCCGACACGGACAACCCCAGGCGAGGAGGACGGTGGACGTGATCCTCGCATTCGAGGTGGGCGGCGCGGTGATCGCGGCCGGCCTGCTGGGGCTCTTCGTCTTCGGCCTGCGCCGACGGCTGATCCAGCGGCCGGGCGGCACCTTCGACTGCAGCCTGCGGCTCGCCCCGCCGGAGGGCGCCGATCCCGGCGGCAAGGGCTGGGTGTACGGGGTCTCGCGCTACAGCGGCGACCGGGTCGAGTGGTTCCGGGTCTTCTCGTACGCGCCGCGCCCGCGCCGGGTGCTGCTGCGCCCGGCGATCGAGGTGCTGGGGCGGCGCGACCCGCAGGGCTCGGAGGAGCTGGCGCTGCTCTCGGACGCGGTCGTGCTGACCTGTGTGCACCGCGGTGACCGTCTCGAGCTGGCGATGAGCGACGACGCGCTCACCGGCTTCCTCGCGTGGCTGGAGGCGGCCCCGCCCGGCCAGCGGGTCAACGTGGCGTAGCGCCTTTCACTCCGTCCCCCGGCTCAGTCCGAGGTCCTGGGCCAGCATCGCGGCCTGGACGCGGCTGCGCAGCTCCAGCTTGGCCAGGATGCGGCTCACATGCGTCTTGGTGGTCGCCTCCGCCATTGACAGGGCCGCGGCGATCTCCGCGTTGGACAGGCCGCCGCCGAGCGCGGCCAGCACCTCGCGCTCGCGCGGGGTCAGCGCGGCCACCGCCGCCAGGTCGGCGTCGCTGCGGGGCGCGGCCTTCGCGGCGAAGGCACTGATCAGGCGGCGGGTCACGGCGGGCGCGATCATGCCGTCGCCGCGCGCCACCAGGCGGACGCCCTCCAGCAGTGGCAACTCCGCCTCGCCGCCGTCACCGCCGTCAACGCGGCCGTCGCCGCCGGCTACACCCTCTGGCCCAAACGCCCGCCGGTCGCGGTCGAGGGGCAGCGGGCGCGGCACGAGCGCCACGGGCAGCAGGGTCGTCAGGGGTGAGCCCCGGAGGGCGTCAGCGGTTCTCGCCCGGGGTCCACAGGACGTCGCCGCGGGACTTGTTGGCGGTGCGGGCGAGGATGAAGAGGAGGTCGGAGAGGCGGTTGAGGTAGGTGGCGGTGAGGGGGTTCATCGTGTCGCCGTGCTCCTGGAGGGCGGCCCAGGTGGAGCGTTCGGCGCGGCGGACGATGGTGCACGCCTGGTGCAGGAGGGCGGCGCCCGGGGTGCCGCCGGGGAGGATGAAGCTGCGCAGCTTGTCGAGGTCGGCGAGGAAGCGGTCGCATTCGCCTTCGAGGCGGTCGACGTAGCTCTGCTCGACGCGCAGCGGCGGGTACTCGGGGTCGGGCACGACGGGGGTGGCGAGGTCGGCGCCGACGTCGAACAGGTCGTTCTGCACACGGATCAGGACGGCGGCGACCTCGTCCGGCAGCGCGCCGAGCGCGAGCGCGACACCGAGCGCGGCGTTCGCCTCGTTGGCGTCGGCGTAGGCGGCGATCCGGGAGTCCGTCTTGTGCGTACGGCTCATGTCGCCGAGCGCGGTGGTGCCGTCGTCGCCGGTACGGGTGTAGATGCGGGTGAGGTTGACCATGCCGTCGAGCGTAGAGCGTGCCGGGCCCGCGGTCGCGCGGCGTGCGCGGACCCGGCGGTGCGACCAAGGACACACGGTGACTCGGCTTACTTCCTGCTGCGCCGGGTGGTGAACGGGCGTTAAGGTCCGGCCAGATCGGCATTCGGCCCCAATGGAGAGGTGTGTGCGTCGTGGCGAAGAAGCTCGCCGTCGTCGGAGCGGGACTGATGGGCTCCGGTATCGCGCAGGTGTCGGCCCAGGCCGGCTACGAGGTGGTGCTGCGGGACGTGACCGACGCGGCGCTCAAGCGCGGGACGGACGGAATCCGGGCGTCCTACGAGAAGTTCGTCGCCAAGGGCAAGCTCGCGGCCGAGGACGCCGAGGCCGCGCTGGCCCGGATCACCACCACCACGGACCTGGACGCCGCCGCCGACGCCGACATCGTCGTCGAGGCCGTCTTCGAGCAGATCGACGTCAAGCAGGAGATCTTCCGCGCCCTCGACACGATCGTCGGCGACGACACGGTCCTGGCGTCCAACACCTCCGCCATCCCGATCACCAAGATCGCCGCGGCCACCGCGCACCCCGAACGCGTCGTCGGCGCCCACTTCTTCTCGCCGGTCCCGATGATGCAGCTGTGCGAACTCGTCCGCGGCTACAAGACCAGCGACGACACCCTGGCCCGCGCCCGCGCCTTCGCCGAGGAGATCGGCAAGACCTGCGTCGTCGTCAACCGCGACGTGGCGGGCTTCGTCACCACCCGGCTGATCTCCGCGCTGGTCGTCGAGGCCGTCAAGCTGTACGAGTCGGGCGTCGCGTCCGCCGAGGACATCGACACCGCCTGCAAACTCGGCTTCGGCCACGCGATGGGCCCGCTGGCCACCGCCGACCTCACCGGCGTCGACATCCTGCTGCACGCCGCGGGCAACATCTACACCGAGTCGCAGGACGAGAAGTTCGCGCCGCCGGAGATCATGCGCCGAATGGTCGACGCGGGCGACCTCGGCCGCAAGAGCGGCAACGGCTTTTACACGTACTGATCTTCTACGCGTACCAACCGACGTCACTCTCAGGAGTGAATTCGGTATCGGTTCGCTCACGGACGGCAACTTCTTGATGCGACGGACCGTCAGTTGTGTGAAGACATACGGATGATCCGTGCCGTCCGTGCGGCCGATTCGACCGAGCCCGGGGAGCGACTATGCACATCAGGGGCGACCACGCCGAGCTGGTCGTCGGGGGCTGCCTCGACGTCCGCAGCGCGGCGGACGCCCGTACGGCCCTGCACAGCGCCGTGGACTCCGGCCGCGGGGACCTGGTGCTCGATCTGACGGAGCTGGACTCGTGGGACGCCACCGGCCTCGGCGTCATCATGGGCGTCCACCGCCGTGCGGGCCGCGCCAACCGCCGGCTCGTACTGCGGGGCGTACCGCCGCGGATGCAGCGCGTACTCGTCGCCACCCGGCTGCACCGAATCCTCGCGATCGAGGCCGAAAGGTGATGTAGGCGGCACAGTGGCCCCGGCACTTCATGAAATCTGTGGCAGCCTCTAGAGTTTGCCGCAGATTGCCAGTAAGGCGTGCCACCCCGTACGCCGGAATAGGGGAACGGGCCGGGTCCGCCAGCGGACACCAAGGGCGGCCCGTACAGGCCCCCGTACGTGACGCAGCCTGGGGGCATGAGCAGATGGACCACCTGACCGGCGAGCCGGCCGACGAGCGCCCGATACCGGCGTCCGACGGCCTCCCGCAGCACGAGCAGCACAAGCAGCTCCAGCCGCACCAGTCGCTCCAGCCGCAGCGGCAGACGGGCCGCGACCCGTTCGCCGCCGACGGCTTCGCGCCCCCCGAGCCGGGACCGGCCGAGACCACCCTCGCGCTGTCCCGCGGCCCGCGCGCCGCCCGCGACCCGCTGGCCGCCGACCTCGGCGCCCCCAGCGGCGGCAACGCGCGGGTGCTGCGCGTCACCACCTCCGACTTCCTGCTGACCGTCAACCCCGTCGACGGCACCGAGGTCACCCTCTGCCCGCCCGCCGACCGCCCGGTGCCGCGGCGCCGCACCCGCGAGGAGCGCGCCGCGCACCTGGCCGCGGGCCGCCCCTCGCCGCCGCCCGGACCGCCCGCCCCCGAACTGCCGCTGCTGGAGCGCGACGAGGAGCGCGAGCGGCTGATCCGGCTGCTCGCCAGGGGCCGCTCCGTACGCGTCACCGGACCCTCCGGCGCGGGCCGCACCGCGCTGCTGGAGTCCGTCGCCAACGCCTGCGCCGACCTCGCCCCGGACGGCGTGCTGTGGCTGTCCGGCTACCGGCGCACCCCCGCCGACGTCCTCCAGGAACTCTTCGCCACCGTCTACACCGCCGACGGCCACCGCCCCGACCGCGCGGAACTGCCCGGGCTGCTGCGCGAGACCGGCGCCGTCGTCGTGGTCGACGACCTGGAATTCGGCGGTGCCGCCCTGGAGGAACTGCTCTCGGCCGCGCCCGAGTGCGCCTTCCTGATGTCCGCGACGCCCGACATCACGGCGCCGTCCGCCGACTCGATGATCGAAGAGGTCTTCCTGTCGGGGCTGACCCGGGTCGCCTGCGTGGACCTGCTGCAATTCGTCACCGGCCGCCCGCTGGGCGAGGACGAGACGGCGTGGGCGGCGGACCTGTGGTTCGAGTCCGAGGGGCTGCCGCTGCGCTTCGTGCAGGCCGGCGCCCTGCTGCGGCAGCGGGACGCGCTGCGCCAGCCGCCCGAGCCCGACTGGGACGACTCGGTGTGGGAGAACGGCTCACCGGCCGCCCAGGGCCCGGACACGCCCCCGATACCGGACCTCACGGGCTTCGAGATACTCGAGGGTCCCGACGCGCCGCCCGGACCCGGCGCCGAGGACCCCGCCGACGCCCTGCCGCACGGTCTGGACACCGGTGAGACCCCGGCCATCGCGATACCGCCGGTCGCGCCCGTACCCGGAACACCCGCCGCGTACGCCGGTCCGCCCGTCGAGGTCCCGCTGCCCTCGCTCGCCGAGAGCGCCGCCCCCGCCGAACTGCTCGCCTCCCGGCTGAGCGAATCCGCCCGCGAGGCCCTCGCCTTCGCCGTGGCCCTGGACGGCGAGTGCCCGCACCCTTCGCACCTGCCCGCCCTCGTCGGTGACACCCACGGGGACGCGGCGCTCGGCGAACTCACCGCCGTCGGCCTGGCCGTCCCCGTCGCCGCGCACTTCCGGCTCGCCGCCGGTGTCGTCCAGCAGATCGCCCCGCGCTTCACCGCCGACGGCGAGCTGAGCGAGGTGCAGGCGCACACCGCCGCCCTGCACTACGCCTGGTGGACCGGGCACCCCTCGGTCGCGCCCGAGCGGGCCGCCGCCGAGTCCGAGGCGATCCTCGCCGCGATGTCCGCCTGCCGCGACAACGGCAACCCCAGCGCGGCCGTGCTGCTGGCCCGTACGGTCGCGCCCGCCTTCGCCGCGGCCCTGCACTGGGGCGCCTGGGAGCGGGCGCTGCGGATCGGCCAGGAGGCCGCGCGGCTGTCCGGCGAGGTCGCCGAAGAGGCGTACTTCCACCACGAGTTGGGCGTCCTGTCGCTGTGCACCGGGCACACCGACCGGGCCCGCGCCGAGCTGGAGGCGTCCATCGCGCTGCGCGGCGCCCTCGCCGACCGGCAGGGCACCGTCGTCGGCCGCCGCACCCTCGCGCTCGTCAACGACCGTGACGGCGGCGGCACTTCGCACCTTCCGGCCGCCCTGCTCGAACTCCCGCCGGGCGGCGGCATGAGCAGTACGACGCCGCTCGCGCCCGTCCCGAGCACGTCGCCGCTCACCGTGATCAGCAAGGGGGGCGGCGGGGCGGCGCCGCGCCACGACGACGAGGAGCCCGGCCCGCGCCGGCTCGCGATCGTCGGCACCCGCCGCAATCTGATGGCGGTCGCCACCGGCGTCGTCCTCGCGGGCGTCCTCGGCACGATCGTCACCCTGGGCGCCACCTCGGGCAAGGGCGACAACTCCACGCCCAACCAGGTCCAGCCGATCGAGTCCGCCCAGCAGGACGATCCCGCGACGGACACTCCGTCCGACGCGACGGAGACGGACGGCCCTACGGCTCCGTCCCCGTCCGCCACGTCGACGTCCCCGACGCCGTCGACCCCGGGCACGACCGTCGGTACGACGACGGCTCCGGGCTACGGCGCGACCACGGCCCCGGGCGGCGACACGACGTCGGCTCCGGGGACGACGCCGACGCCGCCGCGTAATACGCACACGTCGAAGCCGCCGACGAAGCCGACGGGCAAGCCGACTACGACGCCGCCGACCGAGCCCACCACGACACCGCCCACGGATCCGACCACGTCGCCTCCGACGGACCCGACCACGCCGCCGACGACGTCACCCGCCGCCGGCGAAGCCCCCGCCCCCTCCTCCCTGAACCCCTCCGACACCACCGCCGTGCACCCGTCCAGCACGTTCGCCCCGCCCACCACCGGCTGACGTCCGTACGGGCTGTCGTACCCGTACGGCAAGGTGGCCGTATGACCGAGATTCAGATCACGTTCGACTGTGCCGACCCCGGCGCCCAGGCGGAGTTCTGGGCGCGGGCGCTGGGCTATCGGCTCCAGGAGCCGCCGCCGGGGTTCGCCTCGTGGGACGAGGCGCTGGAGGCGATGGGGGTGCCGGAGGAGCGGCGGAACGACGCCTCGGCGGTGACCGATCCGACGGGGGAGGGGCCGCGGCTGTTCTTCCAGCGGGTGCCGGAGGGGAAGACGGCCAAGAACCGGGTGCACATGGATGTGCGGGCCGCGCCCGGGCTGGCGGGCGAGGAGCGGATGGCGGCGCTTGAGGCGAAGGCGGCGGCGCTGGTCGCGCTCGGCGCGCGCCGGGTGGAGCGGTTCGAGCCCGCACCGCCGCTGGCCGGCGGCCACATCGTCATGACCGACCCCGAGGGCAACGAATTCTGCCTGGACTAGGGGTCCGGCGGAGCGGCGGCCGGCCGTGTGCCGGGCGTCAGAACAGCCGGAGCTTGTCGTCCTGGATGCCGCGCATGCCGTCGTAGTCCAGGACGACACAGCCGATACCGCGGTCGGTGGCGAGCACCCGTGCCTGCGGCTTGATCTCCTGCGCGGCGAACACCCCGCGCACCGGGGCGAGATGGGGGTCGCGGTTGAGGAGTTCGAGGTAGCGGGTGAGCTGCTCGACACCGTCGATGTCGCCGCGCCGCTTCAGCTCGACCGCGACCGTCGCGCCGGCCGCGTCCCGGCACAGGATGTCCACCGGGCCGATGGCGGTGGGGTATTCGCGGCGGATCAGCGTGTAGCCCTCGCCGAGCACCTCGATCCGGTCGGCCAGCAGCTCCTGGAGGTGCGCCTCCACGCCGTCCTTGATCAGCCCGGGATCGACGCCGAGTTCGTGTGAGGAGTCGTGCAGGATCTCCTCGATGGTGATGATGAGCTGCTCGCCCGCCTTGTTGGTGACCGTCCAGACGTCGTTGTCGCCCTCCTTGAGGGTGCAGGGCGGCGACATCCAGTTGAGCGGCTTGTAGGCGCGGTCGTCGGCGTGCACCGAGACGCTCCCGTCCGCCTTGACGAGCAGCAGCCGGGTGGCGGAGGGCAGATGGGCGGAGAGCCGGCCCGCGTAGTCGACGGAGCAGCGGGCGATCACGAGACGCATGGTGCGCAACGCTACTCGACGCCCCGCCCCGTACGCGATTCGGGCGGTGGGATTCGCCCCTGTGCGCCCCGTGCGTACGACTCCGGACGACTGCGGAAACTTGGCCGGTTAAGGGCGCTACCTCCTGGTGCGGTCGGACCAACGACCCTACGGTTGACGCGGAGGCCGACGTGCGGGAGACGCTGGTCCGGCCTTCGCAACCCCGTCCGTCTGACTCCGTGTGACCACGGGGTCACGAGAGGAGTACCCATGTCGCTCGACGTCTCACCGGCCCTCCTCGAACAGGCCGAGCGAGGCGAGGTCGACGAAGCGGAATTCGTCGACTGCGTCCGGACGTCCCTCCCGTACGCGTGGGAGATGATCAGCTCGCTGGTGGCACAGCTCAAGGTCGACGGCGGCCCGTTCGCCGACAACCAGGTGCCGCCGCCGAGCGAGCAGGAACGCGGCCAGCTGCTCCGCGCACTGGCCAGTGATGCGATACGAGGCGCTCTGCAGCGGCACTTCGGGGTGCGGCTCGCCTTCCAGAACTGCCACCGGGTGGCGGTCTTCCCGTTGGGCGCGACGGAGTCGGACCCCGGCATCGCCGCTACCTACGGCAAATTCACCTCGATCCGGTCCCAGATCCTCAACCAGTCACCGGAGTTGCGGGACTGCTGAGGCCCGCGCCGACCTACCGTTCACCTGGCATCCGCACAATGTGACCTGCTCCCGCGACCGGCCGCGCACGCGTAATCAGGCCAGTTCCGGGAGCACGTCGGCGCCCAGCCGCGCCACGTTCTCCAGCGTCGCGGTGAGATCGCCCGAGCCCTCCACGAGCAGGGCGAACCGGGTGATACCGGTCCGCTCGGCGGTCGCCGCGAGCCGGTCGGCGCAGAGCCGGGGCGGGCCCACCGGGTGCAGATCGCAGAGCATCTCCGTGTAGTCGTGCGGATCGCGCATCGCCCGCGCGCTGCCGTCCACCGTGCGGTGAGCGCCAAGACCGCGCGCCAGCCAGCCCGGCATCGACTTGAGCAGCGTCTCCACCGCGTCCGCCCGGGTGTCCGCGACCTGCGCGACCCCGGCCGAGACATGACCGGCCGCCGCCACTTCTTCCGGCGGCCGCCCGGCGGCGAGCGCCGTCTCCCGCCACATCGCCACCATCGCGGCCTTGTCCTCGTCCCCGCAGTGCATGCCCAGCAGCATCGGCAGCCCGCGCTCGGCGGCCAGCCTGACCGTACCGGGGGAGGTGCAGGCGACCACGACCGGCGGCCCCGAGCCCGCGGCCGGGTCCGTCGCGGTCGCGCCGTACTGTTCGTCCGCGCGCGGTACGACCGGCACCTCGCGGAAGGCGTAGCGCGGCCCGTCCGCGCCGACCGCCGGCTCCCGCAGCCAGCGCAGCAGCAGGTCGAGCGACTCGGGGAAACCGGCCTCGAAGGCGGCCATCCCGGTACCGAAGACCTCCAGGTCCACCCAGGGCCCGCCGCGGCCGACGCCGAGCGTGAAACGGCCGCCGGACGCCAGGTGCAGCAGCGCCGCCTGCTCGCCGAGCGCCACCGGATGCGCGGTCGGCAGCACGCTCACCGCGGTGCCGACGCCGATCCGCTCGGTGCGGCCGAGCAACAGCCCGGCCAGGGTGACGGCCGACGGGCACACGCCGTAGGGAACGAAATGGTGCTCGGCCAGCCATACGGTGTCGAGCCCCGCGGCCTCCGCCGCCTCGGCCGAGGTAATCGCCCGGTGCAGCGCTTCTCCCTGGCCCTGCCCCGGGAACTGCGCCGCGATCACGAATGTCCCAACTCGCATTGCTCATCCCTCCTGCCTGACCAACGCTTGGCACGTGCCAAAGGCACGGCTTTCTGAGGTGTTTTCATGATTTTCGGGCAGTCATGACGGGGATGAGCCGTTCCGGTACGGGCGCGGCGTCCGCGTACCCTTGACGCAGAGTCCGCGAAAGCCAGCAGAGCGCGAGGTGTCCCGTGTCGCCGCGACGTAACCGCCCGCCCCGCACGGGCCGTGCCGAGGACCGCGAGGAACAGCGGGAATCGGGGATCGGCGCGGGCAGCACCGAGGAGTGGCAGGGCGAGGAGTGGGTGGTCCGCCCGATCGCGGGCAGCGCCTCCGCCAAGCACTACCGCTGCCCCGGCTGCGACCAGGAGATCCCGCCGGGTGTCGGTCATGTGGTGGCCTGGCGCGAGCACGGGGGAGTGGACGACCGGCGGCACTGGCACCGCGCGTGCTGGAACGCGAGGGACCGCCGCACCAGCAGGGTGCAGCGGTCCCGTAACGCTCCCCGTTATTGATCACGAAGTGTCGGTTTCCCCGTGAACGTCCGTGAACGCCTGTGGCCGTCCGTGAACGGTCCTACACGTCCCGGGTGGTGAGCGCCGCGTAGGCCGCGCCGAGCAGCACCGCCGTGACGACGGCCAGCGCGATGAGCTGCGGCACCCCGTTCTGGTCGCCGTCGCCGATCATCGGGAAGTGGTAAAGCGAGGCGAGCGAGTTGGGCGCGGAGTACTTCACCAGCTTCTCGCGGGCCGTGTCCAGGCCGCTGGGCAGGAAGATCGCGACCAGCAGCGGCAGCAGCACCACGCCGAGCATGGCGCTGACCGCGCCCGCCGAGTGCCGCAGCAGGGTGCCGACGGCGAGCGCCAGCAGGCCGAGCAGCGCCACATAGAGGCCGACGCCGATGGTCGCGCCCAGCCATTCGGTGCCGCTGGCCGAGGTCACCCCGTCCTTGATGACGACGCCCGGGTGGTCGCCGTGCAGGTCGTAGCCGCCCGGGGTCTTGCCCGACAGCACGCTCCAGCTGATCAGCGCGGTCATCGTGCAGGCGACCGTGGTGGTGACGAAGGAGAGCAGGAAGAAGACGATCGCCTTGGCGGTCAGCACCCGCGACCGCTTCGGGCACGCGGTCAGCGTCGTACGGATCATGCCGGTGCCGTACTCGGAGGTGATCACCAGCACGCCGAGCGTGATCACCGCCAACTGGCCGAGCAGCAGCCCGAAAAGGCCCGGCGCGAGCACCGGCACTGTCGGGTCGTTGTCGTCGTTGATCGGCACGATGACCAGCAGATTGATGCCGATCACCAGGACCAGCATGACGCTGAGCGTCCACACCGTGGAGCGGACGGTACGGATCTTCGTCCACTCCGAACGCACCGCCTGCCCGAGCGTGGTCGGCTCGACCGGCAGCTGCGAGCCGAAGGACGGGGCGAACTGCGAGGTGTACTGCGGCTGTTGGGGGCCACCGCCGAAGGGCGCGGGGGCCGGGAACTGGGCCGGGGCGGTCATCGGGCGTCCTCGCTGTCGGACTTGTCCAGGTTCAGGGCGGGGGTGGCGGGGGCCGTGGGCGCGGCCGGCACCGGAGGCGCGGCCGGGGCGGTCGGTACGGCGGGGGGCTGCTGCGGCGGGAGCGCGGCCGGCGGCTGACCCTGTGGCTGTCCCTGCGGCGGCTGCCAGCCCCAGCCGGGCTGCTGGCCGTACGGCTGCTGACCGTGTCCGGGCTGGCCGTATCCCGGCTGTCCGTACGGCTGCGGCTGTCCGTAGGGCGGCTGCGGCGGCCCGTACGGCTGCTGGCCCCAGGCTTGCGCCTGCTGCTGGAACTGGAGGCCCCGGCGCGGGTCCTGCGTCGAGCGGTAGTCGACCGCGCCGCTGGTCAACCGCATGTACGCCTCCTCCAACGACGCCTGGTGCGGGGAGAGTTCCCACAGCCGGACGCCGCTGTCGTACGCGATGTCGCTGATCCTCGGCAGCTCCAGGCCGGTCACCCGCAGCGCACCGTCCGGCTCGGCCTGCACGGTGCCGCCCGCCTCGGCCAGCGCCTTGTCGAAGGTCTCGCGCTCACTGCCCTCGGCGGGCGTGCGGACCAGCGCGTAGCCGGTCGAGTGGTGCGCGATGAAGTCCTTGACGCTCATGTCGGCCAGCAGCTGCCCGCGGCCGATCACGATCAGATGGTCCGCGGTCAGCGCCATCTCGCTCATCAGATGGCTGGAGACGAAGACGGTGCGGCCCTCGCTCGCGAGCTTGCGCATCAGATTGCGCACCCAGTGGATGCCCTCGGGGTCCAGGCCGTTGACCGGCTCGTCGAAGAGCAGCACCCCGGGGTCGCCGAGCAGCGCGCCCGCGATGCCGAGCCGCTGGCCCATGCCGAGCGAGAAGCCCTTGGACCGGCGGAAGGCCACGTCCTGGAGGCCCACGACGCCCAGCACCTCGTCGACCCGGCGGGCCGGGATGCCGGAGAGCTGGGCGACACAGAGCAGATGCTGCCGGGCGCTGCGGCCGCCGTGCACCGCCTTCGCGTCCAGCAGCGCCCCCACCTTGCGTGGCGCGTTGGGCAGTTGGCGGTACGGCACCCCGCCGATGGTCACCTGGCCGGACGTCGGCTCGTCCAGGCCCAGGATCATCCGCATCGTCGTGGACTTGCCCGAGCCGTTGGGGCCGAGGAATCCGGTGACGGTGCCGGGCCGCACCTGGAACGACAGGTTGTACACGGCGGTCTTCCCGCCGTACTGCTTGGTCAGGCCGACTGCCTGGATCATGCTCCGCCCCTCGCTGCAACGGAGGCGACTCGCCCCCGTGAGGGAGGAAGCGTAGCCGGTGGGGGTTGGTTCCCCCCACGGGCCACTGACAACGATCCGGAGTCGGGCCCGGCGCCCGCCCGGCGTCAGGGCCGGCGCCCCGCGACCGTCAGGCGTCGCGCTTGGCCAGCACCGCGTAACCGCCGATCAGCGCCACGACCACCCACACCGCCATGATCGCGATACCGCCCCAGGGGCCGTACGAGGTGTGGCTGTCGGGGTCGTTGACCACCTGCATGATCTTCTGGCCGGCCTGGTCGGGGAAGTACTTCGCCACCGACTTCACCTTCGGCACCGCCGACAGGATCGGCGAGACCAGGAAGAAGAACGGCATCAGGATGCCCAGGCCCAGCATCGGGCTGCGCAGCATCGACGCGGCGCCCACGCACAGCAGCACCATCAGCGCCATGTACAGCCCGGCGCCGAAGACCGCCCGCAGCACCCCCGGGTCGCCGATGCTCGCCTTGTGCGAGCCCAGCAGCGACTGGCCGAGGAAGAAGGTGATGAAGCTGGTGGCCATGCCCACCACCAGCGCCAGCAGGCCCGCCACCGCGACCTTGCAGAAATAGAACATGCCGCGCTGCGGGACCGCCGCCAGCGAGGTGCGGATCATGCCGGTGCTGTACTCGCTGGAGATCACCAGCACACCGAAGACGATCAGCGCCAACTGGCCCAGTGACATGCCGAAGAAGGCGGTGTTCGTCGGGTCGAAGGTGGCCTTGTCCGAGTCCGACATGTCGCTGTAGGTGTTGTTGAACACCAGACAGATCACCGCGCCGAGCGCGACGGTGACGATGAAGGCCAGCGCCAGCGTCCAGATCGTGGACCGCACCGACTTGATCTTCGTCCACTCCGACTGGAGGACGGCAGAAGGTGACGCCATGTCACTTCCCCTTTCCGGTGCCGGAGTCGCGCCACTGCGCGCCCCACTGCTGCTGCGGGGCCTGCTGACCGGCGGCCTGCGGCATCCCCGCCGCACCGCCGTCGATGCCCGGTGGCGGGGCGACGCCGCCCGCGTGGTACTCCACCGACTCCGCGGTGAGCTGCATGAACGCTTCCTCCAACGAAGCCCGCTGCGGGCTGAGTTCGTGCAGCACCAACTGGTGCTGGGCGGCCAGCTCACCGAGCTGCGCCGCGTCGCCGTCCTGGATCTCGAAGGTGCCGTCGCTGGTGGTCACCGGGGTGAACCCGGCAGCGGTCAGCACGTCCTTGAGGCGCTCCGGCTGCGGCGTGCGGATCCGCACGTACGAGCGGGAGTTCTTCTCGATGAACTCCGCCATCGAGGTGTCGGCCATCAGCCGGCCGCGGCCGATCACGATCAAGTGCTCGGCGGTCAGCGCCATTTCGCTCATCAGGTGGCTGGAGACGAAGACCGTACGGCCCTGCGCGGCCAGCCCCTTCATGAGATTGCGGATCCAGTGGATGCCCTCGGGGTCGAGACCGTTGACCGGCTCGTCGAACATCAGGATCTCGGGGTCGCCGAGCAGCGCGCCAGCGATGCCGAGCCGCTGGCCCATGCCGAGCGAGAACCCCTTGGACCGCTTCTTCGCCACCGCCGTCAGACCGACGGTGTCCAGCACCTCGTCCACCCGGTGCCGGGGGATGCGGTTGGACTGCGCCAGGCACAGCAGATGGTTGTACGCGGTCCGCCCGCCGTGGATCGCCTTGGCGTCCAGCAGCGCGCCGATGTACTTCAGCGGTTCGCTGAGCTGCGCGTAGTGCTTGCCGTCGATCCGCACGTTACCGGCGGTCGGATTGTCCAACCCCAGCATCATCCGCATCGTCGTGGACTTGCCCGCGCCATTGGGCCCGAGGAAGCCGGTCACCACGCCGGGGCGCACGGTGAAGGTCAGATTGTCGACTGCGGTCTTGTCCCCGTACCGCTTGGTGAGCCCCTGCAACTCAATCATGGGGGCGAGGCTAGCAACCGGTGTCCGGGAAACCGAAACCCCCGCCCGGTACGGACGGGGGTGTCGGGCAAAGCGTCGACCGGGATTCAGCTCCCGTTCAGCGGGACCGAACGGTCAGCGGGCCGTCGGCGTCGGCCGGGTCAGCGGGACTGCTGGGCCGGGACGCCGCGCGAGATCGGCTCCTCGTCGGCCGGGGCGCCCGCGGCGGCGACCGCCGCACCGGTCAGCGTCGCCAGCATCTCGCGGACGTTGGTCAGCTGCGCGTTGATGCTGTCGCGGCGGTTGGTGAGCGCCGCCAGCTCGCGCTCGGACTCGCTGCGGATCCGGTCGGCCTTGGCGTTGGCGTCCGCGACGATGTCCTCGGACTGGCGCTGCGCGGTCTCCACCGTCTGGCGGGCCCGGCGCTCGGCGTCGGTGCGCAGCTTCTCCGCCTCCAGACGGAGCTGCTCGGCTCGGTGCTCGATCTCCGCCAGGCGCTTCTCGGCCTTGGCCTGACGGCTCGCCAGGTCGCGCTCGGACTGCTCGCGGCGCTTGGCCAGGTTGGTCTCGAAGTCCGCGGCGGCCTGGGCGGCCTTGGCGCGGGTCTCCTCGAAGAGGGCGTCCGCCTCCTCGCGCTTGTTCTGCGCGTCCTTCGTGGCGTCGGCCCGCAGCTGCGACGCGTCGCCCTTGGCCTTGTCGACGATGCGGACGCCTTCGTCCTCCGCCTTCGCCTTGCGGTCCGAGGCGAACGCCTCCGCGTCGTTGCGCACCTGGGCGGCGGCCGACTCGGCCAGCTCGCGGTGCTGCTCGGCGGCCCGGCGGGCCTCCTCGCGCAGGTCCTTCGCCTCCTCCTCGGCGAGGCGGAGGATCTTCTCGACACGGGCACCGAGACCCGCGTACGACGGCTCCGAGTCGTTGACCTGGGCCTGGGCGTTCTGGGTTTCGAGGTGCAGCTCCTCGATGCGCTTCTCCAGCGCGGTGATCCGGGTCAGTGCGCTGTCACGGTCGGCGACGAGCTTCGTAATGCGGTCGTCCACCTGTCCGCGGTCGTATCCGCGCCGCACGAGCTCGAAGCCGAAGGGGGAGGAAGTGTCGCTCATGGGGTTCCTGTCAATTCAGACCGGTTGAGGTGATAGGGGGAATCCTAGGGGCCCGGACGGCGTGTCACCGAGCCATTGCCGTATAGGTATGGAGAATGTCCGCTCAATCGAGTGGAGCATCGTCGATACGCTTGCCACTCGATCGGGTGGTTCCCGCGCCGGCACCTGCGGTGACGCCCCCGCCGGGCGCGTCGAACGACTCCAGCGCCTCCAGCACGTCCTGGACACGGGAGATTTCCGCGTTGATGTCTTCTCTGCGGCGCACGAGGATCTCCAACTCGCGTTTGCCCTCGGCCACGATGCGCTCGGCCTCGGCACGGGCCTCCCCCTTGACCCGCTCCGCCTCGCGCTCGGCCTCGGCCTTCTTCTGCTCGGCCTCCTTCAGGAGGCCCTCGACCTTCTTCACCGCGGCGATACGGACCTTGCTCGCCTCGGAAGTGGCCGTGGACTTGATCTCGGCGGCCTTCTGCTCCGCCTCGGCGAGCTGCTCGGTGGCGGCGGTGACCAGCTTGTCGACCCGCTCGCCGACGGTCTTCATCGCCTCCGCGGCCTCCTTGCGGGCCCGCTCGTGCAGCTCCTCGACCTCGGACTCCACGCGCACGCGCAGCTCCTCGGTACGTTCCCTTATCGCCGTGGCGTCCGCGCGGGCCTCGCCGAGCATGGTGTCGGCGTCGGTGCGCGCCCGCTCCACCATGCCATTGCCCTCGGCGGTCGCCTCGTTGACGATCCGCTCCGCCTCGCCGCGGGCCGCGCCGACCATCGTGTCGGCCTGCTCCTCGGCCGCCGCCGCGGTCCTGCGGGCCTCCTCCTGCGCCTTGCCGATCAGCTCGTCGGCCTGCTCCGCGGCCTCGCTGCGGCGCTTGTTGGCCGCCTCGCGCGCCTCGTCGAGGATGCGCTGCGAAGTGGTCCGCGACTCCTCGGCCTCCCGCTCGGCGGTCTCCAGCGCGTCCTTGGCGAGGATGCCGAGCCGCTCGGCCTCCTCGCGGGCCTTGGTGACCAACTGGTCGGCCTGGCCCGCCGCGTCGGTCCGCATCCGGTTGGCGTCCTCGCGCGCCTCGGCCCGCAGCCGGTCCGACTCCTCGATCGCCTCCGAGACCGTACGGTCGGCCAACTGCCGTGCCGCCTCGGCCTCTTCCTGGCTCTCCCGGCGGACCCTGGCCGCGTCCTCCGAGGCCCGCTCGCGCTCGGAGTTGGCGTCCGCGTGCAGCCGGTCCGCCTCGGCCTGGGCCTCGGTGCGCAGCCGCTGCGCCGCGTGCTCGGCCGCCGAGCGCAGCCCGGAGATCTCCTCCTCGGCCTCCTGGTGCAGATTGGCCACCGCGTCGCGCACCTGCTGCGCGGTGGCCTCGGCCGCCGCGACCGCCTCCGCGGCCCGCTGATCGGCCTCGGCGCCCAGCCGGTCGGCCTCCGTCGCCGCGTCCTCGACCCGCTTGCGGGCCGCGGCCAGCAGCTCCTCGCTCTCCCTGCGGGCCTGCGCGCGCTCCTGCTCGGCCTCGCCGCGGGCGCTGCCGAGCACCTCCTCGGCCTCGCGGCGGCGGCGCGCCGCCTCCTCCTGCGCGGCGGCCAGCGCCTCCGCGGCCTCCGTACCGAGCCGCTCGGCGGCGGCGGCCGCCTCCGCCCGGACCCGCTCCACATGCTCCTGCGCCTCGGCGCGCAGCCGCTCGGCCTCCGCGGTGGCCTCCGCCTGGAGCCGTACGGCGACGCTCTCGCCCTCCGCGCGGGTCTGCGCGGCGTCCGCGGCGGCCTCGTCCCGCAGCCGTACGGCCTCGGCCTCGGCCTGCTCCTGGAGCGTACGGACCCGCTCGGCGGTCTCCGCGCGCAGCCGCTCGGCCTCCTCGCCGGCCTCCCGGCGCAGCCGCTCCGCCTCGGCGTCGGCGTCCCGCACGGTCTGCTCGGCGGCGGCGACCCGGGCCTCGGCCTCCTCGCGCAGCCGGACCAGATCGGTCTCGGCCTCCTCGCGCATCCGGGCCACGACGGTGTCGCCCTCGGCGCGCTGCGCCTGGGCGGCCTGCTCGGCCTCCTCCTTGACGGCCGCGGCCTGCCGCTCCGCCTCCTGCCGCAGCTCCTCGGCCTCGGCGCGGGCGTGCCGCAGCGCCTCCTCGGCCTTGGTGTTCAGCGCCGAGGCGCGCTCCACGGACTCGGTGCGCATCCGGTCGGCCTCGGCGCCGGCGCTCTGCCGCACCTCGTCGCCGTCCGCCTTGGCCTTGGCCAGCAGCTCCTCGGCCCGGCTGGCGGCCTCCTCGATCTGCTGGACGGCCTCCCGGCGGGCCTCGCCGCGGATCCGCTCGCCCTCGGCGACCGCGTCGGCCCGCAGCTGCTCGGCCTCGCCGCGCAGCCGCCTGGCCTCCTCCTGGAGCTCGACGGTCCTGGCGCGGTACTCCTCGGTGTCGTCCTGGGCGGCGCCCCGCAGCTCCTGCGCGGACGTCTCGGCCTCGCTGCGCAGCCGCTCGGCCTCCGCCTCGGCCTCGCGCCGGATCCGCTCGGCCTCCTCGCCGGCCGCCTTCGTGGTGGAGCGGGCGTCCTCGGACGCCTTGGTGAGGATCTCCTCCGCGGACCTCGCGGCCTGCGCGAGCTGGGCTGCGGCGTCCTCGGAGGCGGCGGCGCGGGCCTTCTCCTGCGCCTCGGTGCGGATCCGCTCGGCCTCCGCGGTGGCGTCGGCGACGGTCTGCTCGGCCTCCGCCTTGGCGGCGTCGACCTGCTTGGTGGCCTCCGCGACCATGCGGGCGATCTCGGCCCGGGCGGTACGGGTGCGCTGCTCGTTCTCCGTCTCGGTGGCCGCCAGGCGCTTGGCGGCGCCCGCGGTGGCCTCCTCGCGCAGCCGTTCGGCCTCGGCGCGCGCGCTGCGCAGCGCCTCGTCGGCCTCCCGCATCCGCTCCTCGGCCAGCCGGGACAGCTCGATCGCCCGGGACCTGGCCTCGTCGGACTCGCTGCGGGTGGTGGTGCGCAGCTGCTCGGCCTCGGTGGTGGCCTCCTGCGCCTGCGACGAGGCGGCGGTCAGCAGCCGCTCGGCGTCGGCGCGGGCCCGGCGCAGCAGCTGCTCCGCCTCGTTGCGGGCCGCCTGCGCCTCGGACGTCAGCCGGTCGCGGGTCTGCTCGGCGACCCGGGTGGCCTCGGCGCGGGCGGCGGCCAGCGCCGCCTCGGACTCGGCCCTGGTCTCGTCCAGCAGCCGCCTGGCCTGCGACTCGCTGCGGGCGCGCAGCTGCTCGGCCCAGGCGACGTTCTCATTGACGTGGGTCTCGACGGTGGCCCGGCGCTCGCCCAGCTCCTCGTCGAGCTGCCGCCGCCGGGCGATCGCCTCGGCGTGCCACTCGGCCTCGAAACGGGCCTGGTGCTCGGCCTGCTCCTGGAGCAGCCGCTGGGTCTGGGCGCGGGCCTCGCGCAGCTCGCGCTCGGCGTCGGCGCGCAGCTGGTCGGCCTGGATCTGCGCGTTGCGCAGCAGCTGGTCGGCCTGGTGGCCGATGTTGTCGTAGGCAGGGCGGGACGCCAGATTGCGCCGCGCCTCGTGCAGCTTGGCGCGCAGCACCTCGACCTGGTATCCGAGGTCGTCGGCGTGGTCGACGGCCTTGCCCCGCTCGGTACGAAGCCGCTCCATCTCGGCTTCGAGCTGAGAGAGGTGGTCGTCAGCCTGGTAGCTGTCGTTGCCCCGCACTCCGCGGTCCCATCGGTCTCCTGGCGTTCTCACCCGCCAACCGGGTGAGATTCCCCGTCGCTCCGTTCGAAGACGGAGCTGTAAGAGGAATGGTGTCAGATCAACGTCGCGGAGCGGGAGCGTACCTATGTGCCCACCCCGGTCGGCCCGGTCACTCTACCGGGCAGGACGGGGGTTGGGTCAGTGGTCCTGCGAGCCCTCTGCGGTCTCCGACGGGGCATTTCCCGCCAGGACGGCCGCCGAGGTGACCAGCTCGGTGAGCACGCCGTGACAGTCCTTGGGGTGCAGGAACGTGATCCGGGAGTCCATCGACCCCCTGCGCGGCTCGTCGTACAGCACCCGTACGCCCTTGTCGCGGATCGCCGCGGACTCGGCGTCCACGTCCGCGGTGCCGAAGGCGATGTGGTGGACGCCCTCGCCGTTCTTGGCGAGCCACTTGCCGACCGCGGAATCCTCCCGCGTCGGCTCCAGCAGCTGCAGATAGCTGGCGCCGCCGTCGGAGGTGCCGTTGATCCGGAGCATGGCCTCGCGCACGCCCTGCTCCTCGTTCACCTCGCTGTGCGCCACTTCGAAACCGTACGTGGCACGGTAGAAGTCGACGGTGGCGTCGAGGTCGAAGCACGCGATGCCGATGTGGTCGATACGGGTCAGCCCAGTAGCCATGACCACAGTGCACCGTACGGATATGTGGTCACGCAACGTGCGCGCCGTCACACGTTCCGACGGGTGACCCGGCCTCTACCGGTCAGTACATTGACGATAACCCTCGTTAACTTCTCTCTTCAGCCGAAGGGGCCGCGCCATGACCAGCCAGGCACGCACATCCGTGATCGTCGCAGGTGCCCGCACCCCGATGGGCAGGCTGCTGGGCAGCCTGCGCAGCTTCTCCGGGGCGGACCTCGGCGGCTTCGCGATCAAGGCCGCGCTCGACCGGGCCGGCATCGGCGGCGACCAGGTCCAGTACGTGATCATGGGCCAGGTGCTCCAGGCGGGCGCGGGCCAGATCCCGGCCCGGCAGGCGGCGGTCAAGGGCGGCATCCCGATGAGCGTGCCCGCGCTCACCATCAACAAGGTGTGCCTGTCCGGGCTGGACGCGATCGCGCTGGCCGACCAGCTGATCAGGGCCGGCGAGTTCGACATCGTGGTGGCCGGCGGCCAGGAGTCCATGACCAACGCCCCGCACCTGCTGCCCAAGTCCCGCGAGGGCTACAAGTACGGCGCGATCGAGATGCTCGACGCGATGGCGTACGACGGCCTGACCGACTCCTTCGACAACATCGCGATGGGCGAGTCCACCGAGCACCACAACACCCGGCTCGGCATCGAGCGCGCCCCGCAGGACGCATTCGGCGCCCAGTCCCACCAGCGGGCCGCCGCCGCGCAGAAGAACGGCCTGTTCGAGGCGGAGATCACACCCGTGGAGATCCCGCAGCGCAAGGGCGACCCGGTGATCTTCGCGCAGGACGAGGGCATCAGGCCCGAGACCACCACCGAGTCGCTGGCCAAGCTGCGCCCGGCCTTTACGAAGGACGGCACGATCACGGCAGGCACCGCCTCCCAGATCTCCGACGGCGCCGCCGCCGTGGTCGTGATGAGCCGCGCCAAGGCCGAGGAGCTGGGGCTGAGCTGGATCGCGGAGATCGGCGCGCACGGCAATGTCGCGGGCCCCGACAATTCGCTGCAGTCCCAGCCGTCCAACGCGATCAGGAACGCGCTGGACAAGCAGGGCCTGACCGTCGACGACCTCGACCTGATCGAGATCAACGAGGCGTTCGCGGCCGTCGCCGTCCAGTCGATGAAGGACCTGGGCGTCACACCTGAAAAGGTGAACGTGAACGGCGGCGCGATCGCCCTCGGCCACCCGATCGGCATGTCGGGCGCCCGGCTGGTGCTGCACCTGGCGCTGGAGCTGAAGCGGCGCGGCGGCGGCACCGGCGCCGCGGCGCTGTGCGGCGGCGGCGGCCAGGGCGACGCGCTGATCATCAAGGTCGCGGGCAACTGACGGTCGCGGTCGGCCGGCGGTAGCTACGGATTCGGGTACTCGGGAGTGCAGATGGTGGATGTCGCCGGTCTGGTCGAGCAGGCGCGGGAGGGCAGGCCGCGCGCGGTCGCGCGGCTGATCTCCCTCGTGGAGGGCGCCTCGCCGCAGCTGCGCGAGGTGATGGCCGCGCTCGCGCCGCTGACCGGCGGCGCGTACGTGGTCGGCCTCACCGGCTCGCCCGGCGTCGGCAAGTCCACCTCCACCTCGGCGCTGGTCACGGCGTACCGCAAGGCGGGCAAGCGGGTCGGCGTGCTCGCCGTCGACCCGTCCTCGCCGTTCTCCGGCGGCGCCCTGCTCGGCGACCGGGTCCGGATGTCCGAGCACGCCTCCGACCCCGGCGTCTACATCCGCTCGATGGCCACCCGCGGCCACCTCGGCGGCCTGGCCTGGGCCGCCCCGCAGGCGATCCGGGTGCTGGACGCGGCGGGCTGCGAGGTGATCCTCGTGGAGACCGTCGGCGTCGGACAGTCCGAGGTGGAGATCGCCGCGCAGGCCGACACCTCCGTGGTGCTGCTCGCGCCCGGCATGGGCGACGGCATCCAGGCCGCCAAGGCCGGCATCCTGGAGATCGGCGACGTCTACGTCGTCAACAAGGCCGACCGGGACGGCGCGGACGCCACCGCCCGCGAGCTGAACCACATGCTGGGCCTCGGCGAGTCCCGCGAACCGGGGGACTGGCGGCCGCCCATCGTCAAGACCGTCGCCGCGCGCTCCGAGGGCATCGACGAGGTCATCGAGGCGCTGGACAAGCACCGGGCCTGGATGGAGGAGCGCGGGGTGCTCGCCGCGCGCCGCGGCCGCCGGGCCGCGGGCGAGATCGAGAACATCGCGCTCACCGCGCTGCGCTCGCGGATCGGCGACCTGCGCGGCGACCGGCGCCTCGACGCGCTCGCCGAGCGGGTGGCCGACGGCACCCTCGACCCGTACGCGGCGGCCGACGAGCTGATCGCCGGGCTGACCGGGGACGGCGGCTCCGGGTCCTGACCGCGGGGCTGCCCGGCGACTCCGGGCCCTGACCGCGGGGCCGGCCTGCGGCTTCCGGGCCTGACGCCGCTCAGGCGTCCTGCGGGTACCAGCGCAGCTCGACGGTGTTGCCGTCCGGGTCGCGCACGTACACCGACGTGGCCGTGCCCCGCGCCCCGTACCGCTTGCCGGGGCCGTCGACCACGGTCAGGGCGCCGGAGTCGATGACCTCCTGCCAGTCCAGCGGCTCGACCACCAGGCACAGGTGGTCCACATTGCCGCCCGCGGCCCTCCCCGGTGGGGCTACTTGGTGCGTTCGGCGCGGAGGTGGTCGGCGACCGGGCGGAGGGCCTCGTGGTAGGCGGCCAGGGACTCCTGGGGGATCAGGTCGATGAAGTGGGCGCGGACCGAGGCGACGTGGCGGGGGGCGACCTGGCGCATGGTCTCCCAGCCGTGCTCGGTGAGTACGGCGTACAGACCGCGGCGGTCGGACTCGCAGTTCTCCCGGCGGACCAGCCCGGTCGATTCCATCCGGGTGATCTGGTGCGAGAGCCGGCTCTTGGACTGGAGCGTGGACCTGGCCAGATCGCTCATCCGCAGCCGCCGGTCCTCCGCCTCCGAGAGGTTGACGAGGATCTCGTAGTCGTTGTTGGTCAGACCGAAGGCCTGGAGGTCGCGCTCCAGTTGGTACATGAGCAGGCGGCTGACGTCCAAGTGGATACGCCAGGCGCGCTGCTCGTCCTCGCTGAGCCAGGCGGTGGCGGTGTGCTCGGTCACGGTCTCCATGGAGTGAATTCTACCGGCGGTACGTCGACGGATGATCGTCAGGGTAGCGACCCGGTCACCGTCCGAAGCGGGGCCCCGCGCCGGGCCCCTGGGCACCGGCGCCCGGCACCCCCGGCCCCGCCTGGCCGGGCACACCGCCGGTGGCCTGTTCGGCCATCAGCGTCTCGGTGGACTGCAGCAGCACCTGCCCGGCGCCGACGAACTCGAACTGGTGCTCCTCGCCGGACGCCCCGCCGATCCCGGTCATCGCCCGGATGCCGCCGAGCACACCGCGCAGATAGGCGTGGTCGTAGTGGTGGCACGGCGAGGGGCAGTCGGCCCAGCCGACCAGCGCCTGCGGGTCGACCCGGATCGGCGGCTCCACGAAGTGCACCGCCCCGTTGGAGGCGGCCACGAACTTGCCGGTGCCGATCAGCGTCAGAAAGCCCGGGATGATCGACTGCTTGAGCGCGAGCCCCGGCTGGAAGGCCAGCAGATTCCCCGACCTGATGGTCAGATTGCCGTCGTCCAGATCGTAGGAGTTGATGTCGTACGACCGGTCCGCGAGCAGCATCTTCCCGCGGCCCTGCGCCACCACCCAGTCCGCCGCGTGCAGCGGCGAGTGGAAGTTCGCGGCCACCAGCCGGTCCAGCGGTCCGTACCCGATGGCGTGGAAGTCGACCTGCCCGTAATAGGCGATCATCTTCCCCTTCTGCAGGAACCACTGCCCGTCCAGCGCGACGGAGAAGGCGTACGGATTGACGTTGTCGTCCGCCGGCAGGGTGTACGGGTCGTACACGACGGGCCCGCCGTCGCCCCCCGCGGCACCGAAGCCGCCGACCACCGGACCGCCGCTCACAGCTTCTCCTCCGACGCCTGTACGTAGACCATGCCCTGCCCCGACAGCTCCAGCTGGAACGCCTCGCCCGAGCCGCGCCCGACCATCTCGCGCCAGCCGAGCGCGGCCGACAGCTTGTTGCGCACGTCGCCGCGGTGCGCGACATACGCCTGCGGGTCGACGTGCACCGGGGCCTGCGGGGTGATGGGCAGTTCGATGACCCCGCCGTGCGCCATCACCGCGACCGAGCCCTTGCCCTGGAGCGTGGTGGTGAACAGGCCCTGGCCGGTGACCTGGCCGCGTATCACGCCCATCACACCGCCCTGCGAGCCCATGAACATCGTGCCCTGCTGCAACGAGCCGTCGAAGGCGAGCAGCCGGTCGGCCTCCACGTACAGCGTCTCGCCCGCGAGGTCGACGCAGTGGATGTGGTGGCCGCCGTGCCCGAACATCACGGAACCGTCGCCCTCGACGACCATCAGCGGTGTCGCCTCGTTGGCGACCCGGCGGCCGATCATCGACATCACACCGCCCTGCCCGCCGGTGATGCTGGGCGTGAACGAGACGGCGCCGCGGTAGGCCAGCATCGCGCCGCGCTGGCTGAACATCCGCTGCCCGGGCACGATCCGGGCCTCCACCATCTTGGAGTTGATCCGGGTGAACGCCATCTAGAGCTGCCCCCCGATCGTGGTGCGCTCGCTGGGCTGCACGTACACCAGGCCCTCGCCCTCGAAGCGGATCTGGAAGCTCTCGCCCGAGCCCTCGCCGATCATCGTGCGCCAGCCCACCGAGTGCTGGAGCTGCTGGCGCAGCTCGCCGGTGTGCGCGATGTACGCGCCCGGGTCGACGGTCAGCGGGGTCGCGGCCGACACCCGCAGCACGATCGCCGGGCCGTCGGACATCACGGCCGCCTGGCCGGTGCCCTCGACGGTGGTGGTGAACAGCCCGTTGCCCTGCGAGGCGCCGCGCAGCCCGGTGAAGGTGGTGCCGGTGCGCAGCCCCGCGTCGGTGGCCAGCAGATTGCTCGCCTCCACGTACAGCTTCTCGCCGGTCAGCCGGACGAGGTTGATCTCGGTGGCGCGGTCGGCGAAGTAGCAGGTGCCCTGCCCCTTCACCTCCATCACGGCCATGTGCTCACCGGTGATCCGGCGGGTGACCAGGCCGCGCAGGCCCTCGCCGCCGCCGGTCATCTTCTTGAACGTCATCTCGCCGTCGTACGCGACCATCGCGCCGTTCTTGGCCTTGACCGAGTCGCCGGTCAGGTCCACGGCGAGCACCCGGGTGCCCTGGAGCCGGAAGCGTGCCATGGCGGTTCAGACGCTGTCCGCCGCGGACCGCGGCCGTACCGGGAGGGGCGGCACGGTCTCGCCCGCCGCGACCTCGACCTCCAGCAGCGACTCGCCGCGCCGCTCCGCCTCGAACGCCGCGTGGCCGCCGCGGATGCCGAACAGCCGCTTGCCGATGAGGATGTAGAGGACGGCGAGGATGTTCAGCGCGAGGGTGCCGATCTTGAAGTAGCTGACCTTCTCGGTCAGTTCGTAGATCTCGATGGGCAGGAAGGCCGCGGTCGCGACCACCGCCAGATACTCCGCCCAGCGCTTGCCGAACCACAGGCCGACGCCCTCGACCACCTCGATCAGCGCGTACAGGCCCAGGCCGCCGGCGGCGATCCGCAGCGTCGACCTCTTGTAGTCGAAGGTCTTCTGGATGGTGTCGACGACCGGCGAGTGGTCCAGGTCGTAGCCGAAGTGGCGGGCCACCGGACGGAAGACGGTCAGGTCGTCGTCGAAGAGCCGGCGCACCGAGTCCTGCGAATTGCTGAACTTCCACACCGCCCACGCGGCGAGGATCACCAGCAGCCCGCGCAGCACCCGCTCGACGGCCAGGAAGCGCAGGATGAACAGGTCGCGCAGCGCCCGCCCGCGCGGCATCAGCGGCGCCCGGTCGGCCGGGCCCGAGCCGTGCGGCTCACCGAGGACGAAGTCGCCGCAGCGCAGGCAGCGCCAGACGGTGCCCACCGCGGTGCTCGCGTGCAGATTGCGCCGCAGGTGGTTCTCGTCGGGCGCGTAGGTGATGTGGCCCTTGCGGGCGCAGTGCCGCCGGTCCCAGTCCATCGTCATCGTCTCTCGGTCCCCGTGGGTGAGCGTGGTCGGGTGCTGCTCGGTCGCTGGTGGGTGTCCTGGTGGTGTCGTGGACAGGGACGCTATCGCCCGCCGCGCGGTTTCCTACCCCGGGGGCGGGCCATCGATACGGTCCGGTGATAATGGGAGGGTCCTTGTGAACGTGATCACAAGGCTGTGCCGCCCTCGTCGCCGACAGTGAGGTTCTCGTGGACCTGAAGACCGCCACCGCCCTGCGCAGGCTGCGCCTGATCTCCGGCCCGGAGGCCGTGTCCTTCCTGCTGCTGATGGTCTGCTCGGTGCTCAAGCGCACCACCGACTTCAACGCGGTGCCCGTCATGGGCATGGTGCACGGCGTGCTGTTCATCCTCTACGTCGTCTTCTGGGCCGACGCCTGGCGGCGCGCGAAGTGGACGGCCGGCCGCGGTGTGCTCTTCTTCGTGCTGTCGGTGCTGCCCACCGGCGGCTTCTTCGCCGAGCGCATGCTGCGCCGCGAGTCCGAGGAGTCGGTCGTCGCGGCCCGCGCCGACCAGGCCGCGGCCCAGGGGGCGGGCGCGTGATCGTCGCCTTCTCCGTCACCCCGCTGGGCGTCGGCGAGGACGTCGGCGAATACGTGGCCGACGCCGTCCGGGTGGTCCGCGAGTCCGGGCTGCCGAACCGTACGGACGCGATGTTCACCTCCGTCGAGGGGGAGTGGGACGAGGTGATGGACGTCGTACGCCGGGCCGTCGCCGCCGTCGAGGAGCGCGCGCCGCGGGTGTCGCTGGTGCTGAAGGCCGACATCCGGCCGGGCGTCACGGACGGTCTGACGTCCAAGGTCGAGACGGTCGAGCGCTTCCTGTCGCAGTAGCGGCGCGGCTGCCGACGCTACGGAGCGGGGCGTTCAGAACAGCCCGCCCGTCGTCAGCGCGATCCCCAACGGCGTCCGCTCGTACAGCACTTGGTGCCCGTAGCGGCGCGACGCCAGCAGGCCCGCGTCGCGCAGCACCGCCAGGTGCGCGGAGACCGACGACAGGGCGAGGGCGTGCCGGTGGGCCAGCGCCGTCGTGGTGCTGGGCGCGTCCAGGCCGCTGAGGATCGCGGCCCGGTTGGTGCCGAGCAGCGCGATCATCGCGGCCGACGCGGTGGGGCCGGTCTCGGCCCACAGCCCGCCGATGCCGCGCGCCGGATAGACCACGGTGGTCTGCCACGGCGGGTCGAAGGCGTTGCCCGCCTCGGGCCAGAAGAAGACGCTGGGCACCAGCACCAGGCCGCCCTGGTCCTGCCCGTCGGCGTCACCGAATTCCGGCAGGAAAGAGGTGTGCCCCGCCGCGGTGAGCGCGCCCTCGGACCACACCAGCTTCGGGTGCAGCCCGGTGAACAGCCGCTGCATGCCGCCGTCGGCGAGCCGCCGCGCGTGATAGGCGATGTCCGCCTCCAGCACCGCCCGCAGCCGCGGCCAGTGCGGCGCCAGCAGCGCCGCCCACACCTGCTCGTACAGCCCCGCCAGCTGTCGTACGGTCGCGGCCGGGTCGGCCAGCATGGCGCGGCCCCGCCGGCTCGTCCCCGCGCCGGGGGTCTGTGCAAGTGCGGCGGTGATCTGCCGGTGCGCCTCGTCGGGGGGCGTCGCGCGGACCGCCGCGAGTTCGTCGTCGAGCGTGCCGAGCGGTACCTGGGGAGCGGGGTGCAGGAAATCCGGGGGATAGCCGTGATCGGGTGCCAGCAGCCGCAGCGGCGCCAGGTCGAGACCGGCCGCCGCGGCTCTGACCTGCCGCAACCACGGCAGGTGGTATCCGTGTCGGTCGGGCCGGGACAGGGTACGTATGGCTCCCTGGGTCTCTCGCAGGGGTGATATCGCGAAGCGGCAGCGCAACAGCTCCTCAGCCGCAAATCGCATACGAAACGACATCACGACCCCCAAGATTCGGCTCAGACCGAAACACTACGATATGCAGTGCTCATGCCACCAGGGTGATGTCATGACAACGGACAGCGAGCACCCCCCACCAGGCGGACGCACGCCAACGCCGGCCGGTTCGCAGCCCGCTCCCACCACCAAGGGGAACGGCAACGGCGCCCCCACCGGTTACGGTGCCGTTTTCGCCGTCCGGGAATTCCGGCCGATCTTCGCCGCGCACATCCTGTCCGTCCTCGGCAGCGTCTTCGCCGAGGTCTCGCTCGCCGTCCTCGTCTTCCGGCAGACCGGCTCCGCGATCCTCACCGCGCTGATCTTCGCCCTCGGCTTCCTGCCCTACGCGCTCAGCGGCATCCTGCTGTCCGGCATCGCCGACCGTTTCCCCACCCGCCGCGTCCTGGTCGCCTGCGACCTGCTGTGCGCGGCCTTCGTCGCGGTGATGGCGGTGCCCGCCACACCGCTCGCCGTTCTCTTCGTGCTACGCGTGTCCGTCTCGATGATCACCCCGCTGTTCACCGGTACGCGGGCGGCGAGCCTGGCCGACATCCTCACCGGCGACGTGTTCGTGCTCGGCCGTTCCCTGGTGCGGATCGTCGGCCAGAGCTCGCAGATCATCGGCTACGGCGTGGGCGGCCTGGTGCTGGTGTGGCTGTCGCCGCGCACCGCGCTGCTGGTCACCATCGGCACCTTCGTCAGCTCCGCGCTGCTGCTGCGCTTCGGCACCCGCGACCGGCCCGCCCGGGTCACCGGCACCGGCGCCATGATGCGCGACTCGATCGGCTCGGCCGGGCGGCTCTTCCGCGACCCGCGGATCCGCTCGCTGATGCTGATGTGGTGGGTGCCGCCGATGTTCTGCGTCGTCGCCGAGGGCGTCGCGGCGCCCTACGCGGACGCGGCCGGCGCCGGCTCCGCGGGCTTCGGCATCCTGCTGGCCGCGATGCCCGCGGGCACCGTCGTCGGCGAGGTGGTCGCCGGCACCCTGCTCAGCCCGGCCGCCCGCGAACGCATCGCCATCCCGCTCGCCGGGGTGTCGATGCTGCCCTTCATCTGTTTCGTGGCGCACCCGCCGCTGCCGCTGGCGATCGTGCTGCTGCTGCTCACCGGGGTGAGCACCGCCTACGCGCTCGGCATCGACAAATGGTTCGTGCACGACGTGCCCGCCGACATGCGCGGCCGGGCCATGTCCCTGCTGGGCGCCGGGATCATGACGCTGCAAGGCGTCGGCATGACCGTCGGCGGCGCGGTCGCCGAATGGGTGCCGCCGTACGCGGTGATCGCGGGCGCCGGCATCCTCGGCACGCTCAGCGTGATCCCGGTGCTGCGCTCGGTGCGGCGCAGCCGCCCGGTCGGCGGCTCGGTGAGCCCGGCCACGTAAGGTCCCGGGGCCGCCCGTACGAGGCGGCACGCAGCAGGGTCAGCGCCGCGTGAGATACGCGTGCATCGCCCGGTGCAGCGTCTTGTTGACGGTGCCCTGGAGCGGCAGCTCCCACTCGCCGACGGTCTCCACCGCCTCCCCGCCGGTCCCCGTCTTCCAGCGCAGCAGCCCGTAGCCGTGCCCGTCCGGGTCGAGCCCGTCCGGCACCCCGCGCATGTCGTAGACGCCCGCGCCCGCCGCCAGCGCGTCGCACATCATCCGCCACTGCAGCGCGTTGCTCGGCCGCACCTCGCGCCGGTGGTCCGCCGACGCGCCCGTCTGGTACCAGACCCGGCCGCCGTCCGGCGCCGCCAGCAAGGTGTGCGCGGCCAGCAGCTCGCCCTCGTACCGCGCGGTGTACAGCCGCATACGGCCCGGCCGTTCGGCGTTGAGCGCCGCGTACTGCCGCTGGTAGTAGCCGAGCGGGCGTCCGAGGTCGAAGGCGGGCCCGTCCGGCGCGGGCGCCGCCGGCAAGGGCGGGGGCAGCTCCGCCCCGGCGGCAAGCCCGCCTTCCCCACCTCGGCAAGCAGTCCACGGTCCGGATGACGTCCTCGTCGGTCGACATCGCCACCTCCGAGGACTCGGCGGACTTCTACGACAAGGACGTGAAGTACGCCGTCAACATCACCACCTCCGGCACGTACACCCATGCCGCGCCCTGGAACGACGCGATGATGGGCGTGCGGAACGGCAGCCACGGCTGCATCGGCATGCACACCGCGGACGCCAAGTGGTTCTTCGACCCGTCGGTCCGCGGCGACCTCGTCATCACCTCCGGCTCCACCCGGGCCACCGTCGACAAGGGCAACGGATACGGCGAGTGGAATCCGAGCACGCAGGCGTGGCGCGCGCTGAGCGCTCTCGCCTGACGAGACACTTGTGCCCGCTATGTGACCGACGGGTAGGCTCAGCCGCGTGTCCAAGCCCCTGAGCCTGCCCTTCGACCCCATCGCCCGCGCCGACGAACTGTGGACCCGGCACTGGGGCGGCGTCCCGTCGATGGGGGCGATCACCTCGATCATGCGCGCCCAGCAGATCCTGCTCGGCCAGGTCGACGCGGTGGTCCGGCCGTACGGGCTCACCTTCGCGCGGTACGAGGCGCTGGTGCTGCTCACCTTCTCCAAGGCGGGCGAGCTGCCGATGTCCAAGATCGGCGAGCGGCTGATGGTGCACCCGACGTCCGTCACCAACACCGTGGACCGGCTGGTCGCGGCCGGCCTGGTCGCCAAGCGCCCCAACCCCAACGACGGCCGCGGCACCCTGGCCACCATCACCGACAAGGGCCGCGAGATCGTCGAGGCCGCCACCCGCGACCTGGTCGCCATGGACTTCGGCCTCGGCGTCTACGACGACGAGGAGTGCGCGGAGATCTTCGCGCTGCTGCGGCCGCTGCGGATAGCCGCGGGCGACTTCGACGAGGTCTGATCCGGACGAGGGCTGACCTGGCCGTCCGGCCCGGGCCCGGGCCTTGGCGGTACCCGGATGAGCCCGGCATTTCGCGGCGGCTACGCTCGATGCCATGAAATCCAGCGTGCTGACCCGCTACCGGGTGATGGCCTATGTGACGGGCGTGCTGCTGATCGCGCTCACCCTCGGCGTCATCGCCAAATATGTCCTCGACATCAATGGCGCGGGCACCTTCACCACCGCCGTCGGCTTCGCCCACGGCTGGCTGTACGTCGTCTACCTGATCTTCGCCTTCGACCTGTGCAACAAGGCGAAGTGGCCGCTCGGCCGGATGGCCTGGGTGCTGCTGGCCGGCACCGTCCCGACCGCCGCGTTCTTCGTGGAGCGCCGCGTCACGCGCGAGCTGGCGCCGAAGGTGGTCCACCCGGAGAAGTCCGAGCCCGTCAACGCCTGAGGCGTCCCGCGGCGCCCGACGCCGGATCCCGGCCGCTGTCCGTAGGCGCCGTACGTGATCTGAGACACGGCTCACCACCCGGTGGGCCGTGTTCCCATCGACATTTACTAGGACGTCCTAGTAAATTCGAAGGTATGGACTCCCAAGGCATCGAGCAAGGCCGCCAGCGCTGGCAGGCACGGTACGACTCGGCCCGCACGCGGGAGGCCGACTTCAGCACGCTCTCGGGCGACCCCGTGGAGCCGGTGTACGGCCCGCCGGCCGGCGTGGACGTCCCCGGGTTCGAGCGGATCGGCTGGCCCGGCGAGTACCCGTTCACCCGCGGCCTGCACCCCACCGGCTACCGCGGCCGTACGTGGACGATCCGGCAGTTCGCCGGCTTCGGCAACGCGCAGCAGACCAACGAGCGCTACAAGATGATCCTGGCCGCGGGCGGCGGCGGTCTGTCGGTCGCCTTCGACATGCCGACGCTGATGGGCCGCGACTCCGACGACCCGCGCTCGCTCGGCGAGGTCGGGCACTGCGGTGTCGCCATCGACACGGCCGCCGACATGGAGGTCCTGTTCAAGGACATCCCGCTCGGCGACGTCACCACCTCGATGACCATCTCGGGGCCCGCCGTCCCCGTCTTCTGCATGTACCTGGTCGCCGCCGAGCGGCAGGGCGTCGACCCGGCGGTGCTCAACGGCACGCTCCAGACGGACATCTTCAAGGAGTACATCGCCCAGAAGGAGTGGCTCTTCGAGCCCGCCCCGCACCTGCGGCTGATCGGCGACCTGATGGAGCACTGCGCCGCCTCGATCCCGGCGTACAAGCCGCTGTCGGTGTCCGGCTACCACATCCGCGAGGCCGGGGCGACGGCCGCGCAGGAGCTGGCGTACACCCTCGCCGACGGCTTCGGCTACGTGGAACTGGGCCTGTCGCGCGGCCTGGACGTCAACACCTTCGCGCCCGGCCTGTCCTTCTTCTTCGACGCGCACCTGGACTTCTTCGAGGAGATCGCCAAATTCCGTGCCGCGCGCCGGATCTGGGCCCGCTGGATGCGGGACGAGTACGGCGCCACGTCCGACAAGGCGCAGTGGCTGCGCTTCCACACCCAGACCGCCGGGGTGTCGCTGACCGCGCAGCAGCCGTACAACAACGTGGTGCGCACCGCCGTCGAGGCGCTGTCCGCGGTGCTCGGCGGCACCAACTCGCTGCACACCAACGCCCTCGACGAGACGCTGGCGCTGCCCAGCGAGCAGGCCGCGGAGATCGCGCTGCGCACCCAGCAGGTGCTGATGGAGGAGACCGGCGTCGCCAATGTCGCCGACCCGCTGGGCGGTTCCTGGTACGTCGAGGCGCTCACCGACCGGATCGAGGCGGACGCCGAGAAGATCTTCGACCGGATCCGGGCGCTCGGCGCCAAGGCCGTACCCAGCGGGGAACACCCGATCGGCCCGATCACCTCCGGCATCCTGCGGGGCATCGAGGACGGCTACTTCACCGGCGAGATCGCCGAGTCCGCCTTCCAGTACCAGCGCGCCCTGGAGAAGGGTGACAAGAAGGTCGTCGGCGTCAACGTCCACCACGGCTCGGTCACCGGCGACCTGGAGATCCTCCGGGTCAGCCACGAGGTCGAGCGCGAGCAGGTCCGCGACCTCGCCGCCCGCCGCACCACCCGTGACGACGCGGCCGTCCGCGCCGCCCTGGACGCCATGCTCGCCGCCGCCCGCGGCGGCACCAACATGATCCCCCCGATGCTCGACGCGGTCCGCGCCGAGGCGACCCTCGGCGAGATCTGCGACGCCCTGCGCGCCGAATGGGGCACCTACACCGAACCCGCCCGCTTCTGACCTGTAGTCCTTCGGGTAGTCCGCTGCCCGCCACGGCCCCTTGAGCAGGCCGTCCGCTGGGTAGCCTCAAGGCCTCGCACTCACCCACCCTTTCCAGGGAAGGACGTTCGTGGCCCTCGAAGCGACCGTCGGCGACGACGGGATGATTCACATCCGCGAGACCGAACAGCCGGACATCGTGGCCGTGACCACCCCCGCCAAATGGGAGGCGTTCGTGAAGGGCGTCCGCGCGGGGGAGTTCGACCACTTCGTGGCGGGCGTGGAGGCGGCGGAATGGGGTGCGATGAACGGGGCGCCGTGATGCCGCTGGGTGGTCGTGCGACTGAGGTCGGAGCACGGCCCGACACCGCATATGACGCTGGGCGTCCTGGTCCGGAGTCTTGAAGGCCCGGTGAACAAGCCCCGGTGGGTGGCGCCTGTTGAGCACCACGCACCGGGGCTGTGAGCTGCCCAGGGAATCAGACCAGGTTGATTTCCCTCCCTGCAGAATCCCAGACGCGCACTGTCGCGATGACCTCTTGGTGCAGGATCACGCTGCCGGCCGCGTACTCCACGCCCATGGTGATCTCGTCGTCATCCACTCCCGAGGGGAAGACGATCTCCAGGTGGTCGCCGGGCGCGAGCACATGCTCCTCGCCCCACGGCTCGAACACGACGGTGGTCGGCGCGTCGGCGCCGGCCTGGACTCGGAATCTCATCATCAGCCCCAGTTGTCGAGGATGTACTGCATGAGCTGCCAGCGCTGGTTGGCACTGGGGTTGGTCGGACTGACCTCGTCGACCCGCTTGTAGGCGGCGTAGATCTTCTGGATCTCGTCCTTGGTGTAGCGGAGCTCCTTCACCTTGGCGACGTGCTCCGCGGTGCGCAGGGCGAGGCTGCCGTCCTTCATGCCCCACAGATCCTTGCCCATCGCGCTGAGCGTCGTCCCGCGCGCCGTGGCGATTTCCTTGACCTTGCCCATTTCCTCGGCGACGATCTCCGACACCTTGGCGCCGTCAGCGATTCCGGAGGCTACGCCCCGGCCGACGCCCTGAGCCTCCATTGCCGCTTGGAGCGCATCCAACGACTCGCCGGCAGCGACCGCCGCTCGCATCGACTCGACGATCTTGGAAATCGTCCCAAGCAGTACTGGTGAGATGTCCAGGGCGGCCCAGGCGCAGTCGCCGAGGCTCGGTGACTGCGCGCATCCGACAATGTGTCCCAGCATCGCATCTTTGATTGCGATCAGGACAGACTCGGTCAGCTCGAGGCCATCGACATGCTCTTTCTGCTCGTGCGTGATGTCGACTGTCGCCATTGTCAGATACCGGAAATCGAGATCGCCGATGCACTCTGCGACTAGCGTGTCAGGGACGGGGCAGAAGGCGACGAAATACATAATTGTGCCGGTGACATGGTGCTTGACCGTGTATTCACAACCAATGCCATCACCAGTGTGGGTGCCTGAACAGAAACCGTCTGAGCTCATCGTGTCGTCAAGGTCGTAGCTGAGGTAAATTCCGCTAGAACCGTTGGTGACGCCGCTGCTCAGCTGGTCAGATTGCCGCTTGTTGTCCTTTTCTTCCTCAGCGTCGGCCGCCGCGTCTTGGGCGTCTTTTGCGGCTTGTTGGGCGTTGGCGGCGGCTTGTTCGGCGGTGGTGGCGTCGGCTTCGGCTTGGTCGGCGAGGCCGCGGGCGGTGGCGGCGTCGGTTTCGGCGGCGCTGGCGGCGTTGCGGGCGGTGGCGGCGTCCTGTTCTGCGGCGTCGGCGGAGGCGCGGGCGTCGGTGGCGTAGCCGGCGGCGGTGGTGGAGGCGCCGGCGGCGGCTGCCGCGTCGTCGGTGGCCTGCTGGTTGTAGGTGACGGTGTGCTGTTCTGCGGTGACGGCGGCTTTGGCGGCGGTGGCCGCTTCGGCTGCGGAGGCTCTGGCCTTGTTGAGGGAGATCAGGGCTTTGGCGGCGGAGGCGGCGGCGTCGGCTGCCGCGGTGGCGGCGGCCTTGGCGTCGGCGTCGGCTGCGGCTGCGAGGGCGGCGGCCTGGGCGGAGGCTTTGGCGGCCTGGTCGGCCTTGGCCTGGCCGAGGGCGGCCTGTTGTTCGGCGAGGGTCTTGGAGGACTGTCCGGTCAGGACGGCCAGACCTGCCGAGGCGTCGGTCTCGGTGTAGGGGGAGCCGAGTTCGATGGCGTCGTTGGCGGGTTTGACGACTTGTGCGGCGGAGTCGCGGGC